>CAWBMC010000002.1:0-1357878 GCA_963789895.1 uncultured Actinomycetes bacterium | reverse complement strand
CCAAACGCTCCGCAAGGGATCGAAGCCCGTCGACGAGCGCCAGGTTCGTCGAGAGCGCTGGTTCCTGGAAGACGGGCGACCCGCGGCGCCAGTCACCCGGATCCAGCCGCTCGATGCGGTCGTGATCGAAGGCTCCCGTCAGCATCCCCGAGGCCATCGGCGAGTAGGCGATCACGCCCGTGCCGTGACCGTCCGCCCAGGGGAGTAGCTCCGAGCGCGCGCCGCGCGCGAGCAGCGAGAGCTCGGGCTGGAGCGAGTCGACGTGGCGGACGGCTTCGCAGCGCTCGAGTTGCTCGACGTCGTGGTTGCAGACGCCGATCCACCGCACCTTGCCCTCGTCGACCAACTCTGCCATTACGCCCCAGGACTCTTCGATCGGCGTCCCCGTCGTCCAGTCGGGCCAGTGGAACTGGTACAGGTCGATCCGCTCCACGCCCAGCCTGCGCAGGCTCGCCTCGCACTCGCGGCGGATCGAATCCGGGCGCAGGTCGTTACCGACCTCGCCCTCGGGCAGCCCGTCCCAGACGCGGCCGCACTTCGTGAACAGGTACACGTCCTCGCCTGCACGAAACGGCTTCACAGCCTCGCCGACAACCTCCTCCGCATGGCCGAGTCCGTAAACGGCTGCCGCGTCGATCCAGTTGACGCCGCGTTCGATGGCGTGCCTGATCGCCGCCACCGATTCGTCGTCGTCGACCTCGCCCCAACCGAACCTCCACGGCCCGCCGATCGCCCACGTCCCGAAGCCGACCGTCGACAGCTGAGGCCCGCCGGAACCGAGCTGCCGCGTCTTCACACGCGCCTCCTTCCTTCGTCATCGAGGTAGTCGCGCCAGCTCCGCCGCGCCGACCAACCGAGTAGGCGCTCCGCCTTCGCCGACGAGACCGCCGACGCGTCGGGTCGCTCGAGTGGGCGGAACTCGATCCCCTCGGCGCCGTAGTACCGCTCGACCGTCTCCACGAGCGGATGGCCGCCGATCGTGTCCGGCGACGCAACGTAGAAGACCTCGTGTCCCGGCAGGTCGGTCTCGATCGCGAGCACGACCGCATCGCAGAGGTCGTAGACGTCGACGTAGGAGCAGTAGTTCTCGATCAGCACCGAGGGATCGCGGACGATCGGGCCGAGGTTCCGCTCGTAGCTCCCCTCGTCCTGCACCCAGCACGGGCGGATCGAGGTGCAGCGGAGGTCAGCGCGCTCGACGGCCCGGTCACAGAGCAGCTCGCCGAACCACTTGGCGGTCGCGTACGGATCCTGGGGCCGGATCGGATGCTCCTCGTCGATCGGCAGGTAGTCGGGACGGAACGGACGGTGTGCGAAGAGAAAGCCCGGCACCGTCTCGCTCGAGAAGTTGACGAGCCGGTGCACGTCCCATGCAATCGCGGCCTCCAGCACGTTGAACGTGCTCAGCATGTTGTTACCGAAGACAACGTGGGGCGGGTTGTGGATCGGCTGCGGGATGGCGGCGGTGTGGACGACGATCTCGAAACCCCGGACGAGCGCGTAGACGGCACCCGCATCGGTGAGATCTGCCTGCCAGTAGTCCGCCGGCTCACCGGGGTCCGGGCGATCCCAGTTCGGCCGGGTCAGATCAGCCGCGCGCACCTCGTGGCCCGCCGCTTGAAGCGCCGGAACGAGCGCGCGTCCGACCTTGCCGTGCGCGCCCGTGACGAGAACTCTCATGCGCCAAACCTTCTCAGCTCGTATTCGACAGCGACGGAGAAGTCGACGTGCTTGGCGAGCGCTCCCTCGTCGAGGGCGCTGCCTGAGCGAAACGGCGTCAGGAGTGCGACGACGACCTCGGGCACTATAGGTACGTGACTGCGTCGGAGACGACACGGGACCGACCGCGGAGGAAGTCGAGGTCGCAGCCCTCGTTCGCCTGGAGGACGTGGTCCTGGTGGAGCCGCCGGTAGCCGCGCTCGTCCTTGAGCGGCGGTGGCGTCCAGGCGGCGCGGCGTGCAGCGAGCTCTGCCTCGTCCACGAGCAGGTCGAGCTGGCGGCTCTCGATGTCGAGGCGGATCACGTCCCCGTCCTGGACGAGCGCGAGCGGGCCGCCGATCGCGGACTCGGGCGCAACGTGGAGGACGACGGCGCCGTAGGAAGTGCCACTCATGCGGGCATCGGAGATCCGCAGCAGATCGGTGACTCCGCGCTTCAGGAGCTTCGCGGGAATCGGCAAGTGCCCCCACTCAGGCATGCCAGGGGCGCCGACCGGGCCGGCGTTTCTCAGCACCATGACGCTCGTCTCGTCGCAGTCCAGATCGGGATCGTCGACCCGCCCGGCCAGGTCGTGGATGTCCTCGAACACGAGAGCGCGACCCTCGTGCTGGAGCAGACCTGGGTCGGCCGCGGAGATCTTCATCACTGCACCGTCCGGGCAAAGGCTGCCCCGTAGGACGGCGAGCGAGCCTCCCTCGTCGAGCGGGCTCTCGGCGGGGCGGATCACGTCGGTGTTCACGACCTCGGCACCGGCGATGTTCTCGCCCACGGTGCGGCCGCTGACCGTGAGCGCATCCAGATGGAGCAGTTCGGCGATCTGCGCCATCACCGCCGGCAGCCCGCCGGCGTAGAAGAAGTCCTCCATCAGGAAACGGCCCGCCGGCTTCAGGTCGACGAGCCACGGCGTCGTGCGGCAGAGGTCGTCGAACAGCTGCAGTGGCAGGTCGACGCCGACGCGACCTGCATAGGCGACCAGGTGGAGGATCGCATTCGTCGAACCGGAGATCGCGTGTAGGACGCGGATCGCGTTCTCGAACGCCTCCCGGGTGAGGATGTCGCTCGGCTTGATGTCGCGCTCGACGAGATCGACGATCGCGCGTCCTGCCTGCTCGGCGAGGTGACTGCGGCGTGAGTCGACGGCCGGGATCGCCGCGCCGCCCGTCAGCGTGAGCCCGAGCCCTTCCGTCACGCAGGCCATGGTCGAGGCGGTGCCCATGGTCATGCAGTGGCCGTTCGAGCGCGAGATGGAGTTCTCGATCTCGACGAACTCGGCCTCGGTGATCCGGCCGGCGCGGAACTCCTCGTTGTAGTGCCAGCAGTCGGAGCAGGATCCGAGCTCGCGGCCGCGCCAGTGCCCGTTGAGCATCGGCCCGCCTGTGACCACGATCGAGGGGATGTTCGCGCTCGCTGCTCCGAGGATGCTGGCCGGGTTCGTCTTGTCGCAGCCCGTGAGCAGGACGACACCATCGAGCGGGTAGGCGCGGATCGACTCCTCGACGTCCATCGCCATCAGATTCCGGTACAGCATCGTCGTCGGCTTCATCAACGACTCGCCCAGCGACATCACCGGGAACTCGAGCGGGAAGCCACCCGCCTGCAGCACGCCGCGCTTGACCGACTCAGCCAGCCCGCGAAGGTGGACGTTGCAGTTCACGAGCTCGCTCCAGCTGTTGCAGATCCCGATCAGCGGCTTGCCGCGGAACGCCTGATCCGTGACGCCGCTCGACTTCAGCCACGAGCGGTGCAGGAAGCCGTCGAGATCGCGGCGATCCATCCACTCCGCGCTCCGGCGGCCGTCTCCACCGTCACCGAAGCTCGCTCCGTTTCGCATTGTCGCCGTGTCGCTCCTTCTCAGATGTCGGAGATTCAGGGGAGGCGCCATTCGAGCGCAGCGTGATCGACAACCGCGCCACTGCCGCCGCACCGGGGGCACGATGCATCGCCGTCACACTCGGGGCAGCCGGTGAAGGCGGTAGGCGCGACATCGAGCGTCTCGCCGCAGGCACACAGGGCGACGAGCGTGTCCCTCCGCAACTCGAATCCCTCGAACGCGTGCCCGCGGTGGATGTGGAACGACCCGATCCCCGCCTCATTTCCCGAGAATTCGACCACCATGAGAAGGCCTATCATATGATCTTTGCCGTGAGCGAGCGCGTCCCCACCGCCGGCTCTTCCCGCACCCGCGAGACGCTCGCCGAGCTCTACGTCGTCGACGCCGACGTGCACGTCCACGAGGACGTGGCGGAGCTCGCGGAGCACGCCGAACCCCCGTGGGACGTGGCGCTGCGCGAGATCGCGAAGGTCGAGGAGCGCTACCTGGACCTGCCGGCGATGTCACCGCGGGCGGAGTTCCGGATCCCGTGGCCCGGTGGCTCGAACCGGCCCCAGGTCGTGGGGTCGGCGGCAGTGATGCGCCGTGAGCTCGACGACCTCCAGGTCAACGAAGCGGTTCTCTTCCCCGATCACCTGCTCTCGCTCGCGATGGTGCGGGACCCGGGGTTCGCCGTCGGACTTGCACGCGCCTACAACGACTGGCTGGCGGAGCGCTGGCTCCGTCACGAGCCGACGCTCAGAGGCTCGATCGTGATCCCCCCGCAGGATCCAGCGGCGGGAGCGGCGGAGATCCGCAAGCACGCCGGCAACCCGGGGTACGTCTGCGCCTACCTACCCGCGGCCGGGCTGAAGACCCTCTACGGCAGCGAGCTCTACGATCCTGTCTACGACGCGGCGCAGGAGACGGGTCTGCCCGTCGCGATCCACAGCGTGGAGGCGATCTTCCCCGTCTTCCCGTTCCAGCTCGAGCAGTTCCGCACGGCGCTGGCTGTCCATGCCCTCGCGCACCCTCTCGCGATGGTCGCGAACCTGGTCTCGCTGCTGGAGACGGGCGTGCCCGTTCGGTTCCCGCGGCTCGGGATCGCCTTCATGGAGGCCGGTACGGGCTGGGTGCCTTGGATCGCGAACCGCCTGGACAAGGAGTACATCGAGCGGCGCCGGGAGGTGCCGTTGCTGCAGGAGCGCCCGAGTCACTACATGCGGCGCTTCTACTACGGGACGCAGCCGATCGAGGAGCCCGACGAGCGGACGGACGTCGTCAGGCTGTTCGAGCTGTTCGACGGAGAGAATCAGGCGATGTTCGCCTCCGACTGGCCGCATCACGACTTCGACCACACGCAGTTCGTCTTCGGACTGCCATTCCCGCCGGAGACGCGCCGCAAGATCATGGGGCTGAACGCCGTGCGCTTCTTCGGCCTCGACACCGCCGCATGAGTCGCGAGCCACTGGAGCACCCCATCGGTCGCCTCGATGAGCTGCCACCCGGCACGCACCGGGTGGTGCGGGTGGCGAATCGCGAGCTCGGCGTCTTCAACATCGACGGACGGCTACACGCGATCCCCAATCTCTGCCCACATCAGCGCGGCCCACTCTGCGAAGGCTCGGTCTCGGGCACGATCGACTACGGCCCACACACCGACTGGCGGTTGGCCTGGATCTGGGAGGGCGAGGTCGTGACCTGTCCGTGGCACTCCCTCGAGTTCCACGTTCCCACCGGTAGATGTGTCGCATTCGAGGAGATCCGTCTGCGAACATACGATGTGCGTGTGAGCGAGGAGGGCGAGATAGCGGTAGTGATTTGATGCCGGTGGCGCTCGTCACCGGCGCCGCCCGCGAGCGTGGCATCGGCCGCGGGATCGCTCTCGTGCTAGCGGAACGCGGCTTCGACGTCGCGATCAACGACATCTCTCAAGACGAGGAGGCCGCCCGGCGGGTAGGGGAGATCCAGGCGCTCGGCCGACGCTCAGCGTTCATTCGCGCCGACATCTCACGCCCCGAGGAGAACGAGCGGCTCGTCGCCGAGACGGTCGAGCACTTCGGGCGCCTGGATGCGTTCGTCGCGAACGCCGGGGTGGCACGCTGGCAACCGCTCGCGGACGTCACGCGAGAGGACTGGGACTTCATCATGGGCGTCAACCTGCACGGCGTCCTCTACGGCTGCAGCGCGGCAGCTGCTCAGATGCGGCGGCAGGGTGAGGGCGGCAGCATCGTCGTCATCTCGTCGGTGAACGCTGTGATGCCATTCAGCTCGCTCGGCGTGTACGGTGCCTCGAAGCACGCGGTCGGCCACCTCGTCGGCGTGATGGCCCGCGAGTGGGGAGACGACGGCATCGCTGTCAACCATGTCGGCCCCGGCTGGGTGGACTCGGACATCAACCTCGCGTCTCCCGACTTCGACACCGACGCGAAGCGCGCAGCAGTCGGCTCATCCATCCCCTTCGGCCACCGCCCAACGAAGCCGCGCGAGATCGGCGAAGCGGTCGCCTACTTCCTCGCGTCGAGGATCGTCACCGGCGCGTACCTGCGCGTCGACGGCGGACTCGTGGTCGGGAAGTACTGATGCGCGTCCTCCTCATCGCGCCACAGAATGATCCCCTCGAGCAGGAGCTTGCGGCACTCGGCCTGGAGCTCACCTGCGAGGGCGCCGAGGCGGAGTGCCTCGTCACCGTCGCGCCGCGTGTTGAGCTCAAACCGCTCTCCGAGCAAGGACCGGCCGACTGGCTCCGAACATTCGACCTCTGGGCTACCGACCCGTTCTTCGCCGCCCAGCCGTGGCTCGACGCCGCGGTCGCGCGCGGCTCGGGCAGTTGGGTCGCCGTGACGTCAACACTCGGGACGCAACCCTTTCCCGGTGGCGGCGCACCAGGCGCAGGTGCGATGGCGCTCCAGACGCTCGTCCGCGTGGCCGCACTCGAGGGAGGGCCACACGGGGTTCGCGCGAATGTCGTGGCATCCGGCTGGAGCGACAGCATGATCCCGCGCGAGCTCGACGCGGAGCTCGCGGTGGCCGACACACCGCTCCGCGGGCTTGCCGCGACCGGTGACATCGCGCAGGCAGTCGCCTGGCTGCTCTCGGAGCGCGCCTCGCACGTGACCGGCGAGGTGATCCGTGTGGACGGTGGATACACGATCACCCGCGGCGGCCGCGCCGACCCAAAGCAGAGGTGAAGGTGGAGGTCGCCGCCGGCATCCACCGCATCGAGTCGAGCCTCGGCGTTCGCTTCATGGCCCAGTACGTGCTCGCGGGCGACGCCTGCACGCTCCTGCTCGACACCGGCATGCCGTACACGCCGGCGGACGCCTTGAAGCCGTATCTGGAATCGATGGGCCTCGGGCTCGAGGCCATCGACGACGTCCTGATCAGCCATGCCGATCTCGATCACTCGGGTGGAGACCGCGCGCTCCGCGATCTCCACCCCGGCGCGCGTTTCTCCTGTCACGAGCTCGATCGGCGTTGGATCGAGTCCAACGCCGCGATGGTGGCGGAGAACTACCTTTGGCACGAGCCCTACGGCTTCGACGAGCCCGACGAGGAAGGACGAGCCGAGCTGAAGGCGATGTGCGGCGGCGATGCTCCGATCGACGAAGGGCTGCGGGGCGGTGAGACGATCCGGCTCGGCGACCAGTGGCGGATCGAGGTTCTGCACCTCCCCGGCCACACGCTCGGCCACATCGGCCTATGGGATCCGCGCAGCCGTGCCGCGATCGTGATCGACGCAGTGCTCGAGCGCGGCATCTACGCGGACGATGGACGGCTTCTGATCCCAGGCCGCGTCTACGACGTCGCCGCCTACCGGAACTCGATCCGGCGCATCCGGGCGCTCGAGCCCGACCTGCTCCTCACGGCCCACTACCCGATCATGGATGCAGAGGCCGCCCGCGAGTTCCTCGATCGCTCTCTCGACTTCACGTACGAGCTCGAGCAGGCCGTCAGGGAGGAGATCGCCGCCGGAACGACCGCCCTCTGGCCGCTGACGCTGAAGATGAACGAGCGTTTCGGGCCGTACCCCGAGTTCATGAACGAGCTGGGTGCGACCGTTCGGTCGGTTGCAGCGCTCTGACTACTCGGGCCTGGCCAGCCGATACTCGGAGGCGACGATCGACGTCATCTCCTCGATCGAGGTCTCGTTGGTCGGCTTGTCGAACGTGATGCGTCCGTTGCGGAGCAGGTTGATCCGGTCGCAGATCTCGAACACGTGCAAGTAGTTGTGGGCGATCACGATCATCGAGACTTCGCTGCGCCGCTTGAGCTCCGAGATCAGCTCGATGATCAGCGCCCCCTCGCGCGCGCCCATGGCGGCGAGCGGCTCGTCGAGGAGGATGATCTTGGCGTTCGAGTGTGTCGTGCGCGCGATCGCGATCGCCTGGCGCTGACCGCCTGACATGCGCGCGACCGACGCGTCCATCGACTGGATGTGCACACCGATGTGCTCGAGGTAGTCCCGCGACCGGCTCCTCATGGCGCCGTTGTTGAGGAATTGCAGCGGCCCGATGCCGTGCGTCAGCTCGCGGTTCAGGAACATGTTGTGGTAGACGGACATGCCCGGCACGAGGGCGAGGTCCTGGAAGACGGTGTCGATCCCGAGCGAGCGAGCGTGCGTCACGGACTTGAGCTGCACCTCCTCGCCGAAGACGAAGATCTTGCCGGCGTCGGGCTTGTGGAAGCCGGTCAGGATCTTGATCAGCGTCGACTTGCCGGCGCCGTTGTCGCCGATCAGACCGAGCACCTCGCCCGGGCGGAGGTGGAGCGAAACGTCCTCGAGCGCTGTCACCACACCGAAGCTCTTGCGGATGTTCTCGACGCGGATCGCGTCGGGAGCCGTCTCCGGTGCGGGCTCGGCGAGCGGCGTCGCGGCTTCGCTCATGCCGTGCCTCCCAGCCGTCCCGATTGGCGGACCCGCTCCAGGGTCACATTGAAGGACATCGAGGCGATGATCGCGATACCGAGGACGAGGTCGAACGTGTAGGCGCTGATTCCCTGCAGCGTGAAGCCGAGGTTCAGCACGGCGAGGACGAGCACGCCGAGCGCGGCGCCGATCACGGTGCCTGACCCGCCGAACAACGACGTGCCGCCGATCACGGCCGCGGCGACGGCATAGAACATCAGCGATGTGCCACCCTGCAGGGCCTGGATGGAGGTGATCCGCACCGACTCGAGGATGCCGGCGAGCGCGGCGAGCGTGCTGCAGAGGACGAAGTTCCCCACCTTGACCGCTCTGACGTTGACGCCGCTCTCGCTCGCCCCGACCAGGTTGCCGCCGGTGGCAATGGTGTGGAGCCCCCAGCGTGTCCGGTTGAGCAGGATCGTCATCACGACGACTACACCGAGCGCCCAATAGACCGTCACATAGGCGCCACCGCCGAAGACCTTGAAGAACGTGTGACCCCCGGGCGTCTCCACGGGAAAAGCGCCCGACATGATGAGCGTCAATCCGTTCAAGAGAAAGATCATCCCGAGTGTGGTGATGAAGGAGGGCACGCCGACACCGACCGTGATCACTCCGTTGACGAGCCCGACAACCGAGCCCGAGAGCAGCCCGACGATCACCGCGACCCAGATCGGCAGACCCCAGCTGTGGTTCGCGAAATAGAAGATCCAGGTGGAGAACGCGTAGACGTTCCCGGCTGAGAGGTCGATCTCGCCACAGATCAGGAGCATCACCTCGCCCGCGGCGATGATCGCGATCGGCGCCGAGAACTCGGCGATCACCTGTGCGTTCTCCCGCCCGAAGAACGCGTCCGTCCGCACCGAGAAGTAGACGACGAGCACGAGCAGGACGAATCCGATGCTCGCCTCGCGGCGGCGGACGAACGCACCGGCAACGCGCCTGCCGAGGCTGGCGCGTTGCGGCGGTTCGGGTGGCCGGGCTTCTCGTGCGGCCTGGCTCACCGGTCGTTAGCTGACCGGGTACTTCTGGGCGCTGGAGCTGCCCTCATAGCGGGTCTTCGTCGTCAGGTACGGCTTCACGTTCGCCTTCGTGACGAACACGATGCCCGTATTCGTGTTGGACGGCGCCACGAGTCCGGACGAGTACTTGTAGAAGAAGAGCTGCAGGACCGGGATCCAGCCCTGCAGGTACGGCTGCTGATCGATCGTGAAGTCCAACTGGCCCGCCTGAATCAGTTTCAGGGTCGTCGGCGTGAGGTCGTAGCCGCCCGCTTTCATGCCCTTCGACTTCAGCTTGTACTTCGCGACGGTCTGCCCGACAGCCTGCGTCGAGCCGGCGTCCACCGCGAACATGCCCTTCAGGCTCTTGTGCCCGAGATAGTAGGCCTCGATCTTCGCAACCTCGTCGGGAAGCAGCGCACCGGTGGCGATCGCCGACGTCTTGATCTTGCCGGCGCCGAACTTCTTGATCGCTGCAGTGGCACCGTCGATCCGCGGCTGGATGTTGAGCTGACCGGGCGTCGCGATGAACAGCGCGACATCACCGCTGCCGACGAGGTTGACGATCCGCTGTCCCATCGCGTACCCGGAGGCGTACAGATCCTGGCCGATATACGCGAGTCGCTCGTTCGGGTTTCCCGGAGGCACGTCGGCGTTGTAGGCGAGCACCGGGATGCCCTTATTCGTCGCCTTGGCGGTCGGCCCGTTGAACGCCTTCAGGTCAACGAGACAGCACGCGATCCCTGCCGCCTTCGCCGAGATCGCCGAGTTGAACGCGTTGACCATCTCACTGACACTCGACGTCGTGGATCCCGTCCACTGGTAGCTGCAACCGAGCAGCGAGCACGCGTCCTGCGCACCGTAGATCGTGGGGACGAAGAACGGGTTCGTCGTCACGTGGTTGACGAACACGAACTTCCACTTCGGATGGGACTTGATGAAGCTCTCTGCGGCAAGCCCTCCGGCAACTGCGCCGAACGCAGGACTCGCCAGGACAGTGGAGGGGATTGATACCGCAGCTGCGCCCAGGCCTACTCTCTTCAGGAGCCGTCTGCGGTCGAGAACGAGTTCACGCTTCTCGTCGGCATCCATGCCGCTTGGCTCGCCCCTGACTTCTTCGAAATCCACGAGAGTTCCTCCTCATTTACCCAGCGACGACCGAACAACCGCGACCGTAACACGGTTTCGAAGGCGTGTCCACGTGTTTCCTCCATGATGGGCCGTGCTGGATTCGAACCAGCGACGTTGGGATTAAGAGTCACCGCGGTCGGGTGACGGCTGATGTCGCCCCGTGTCGGTTTGTACCGTCTGGTGCGGGATAGCGGCCGTCGCCGTGCCGTCTGGTGCTCGTTCGTATTGGCTGGTGCTGATGCGTTGGTGAGCATTCGGTGAGCGCGGGGGGCCCTTTCGTCCAGACATGGAGTGTCTGGTCTGACTGGCGAAACGAACCCACCTCGCGGGTCGGGGTTCGAGCGCCCTTCCAGGCGTGGCGCGCGTTTCGTTGCGTGTGCCACTATCAGCGGATGACGCTGGCCGAGGTCGACGGCCGCCTGTCGGACGGTCGGGCGGCGCTGCTTGTTGGTGAGTGGGAGCGGGCCCGCGATGCGTTCCAGAGCGTGGTCGAGCTTTCGGATGACCCGGAGTCGTTGGATGGTCTGGGGCGGGCGCTGTGGTGGCTACGTGAGCCTCGGTCGGCCGTTGTGTACCGGGAGCGCGCGTACGCCGGCTTTCGTCGGGAGGGGAATCTGGCGCGGGCGGCTCGGATCGCCATGTGGCTCTCTCGGGAGTACGCGCTTGTGTGGGGGAACACGGCGGCTGCAAACGGTTGGCTGGCGCGGGCCGAGCGGCTGCTGGCGTCCGTCGCACCGGGTTCCGAGCAGGGATGGCTGGAGCTTGCACGTTCGGAGCGGGCGCGTGACCCCGTCGCATCCGCGACGCACGCACGTGCGGCCTTTGACGAGGGCGTGCAGGCGGGGGATCCTGACCTCGAGCTGCACGCGCTTGCGCAGCTGGGGCTGGCCGAGGTCTCAGGAGGCAACGTCGAGGATGGGCTACTACGTCTCGACGAGGCGATGGCTGCGGTGACGGGTGGCGAGCAGACGTCGTTGGAGACGTTCGCAGATGTCTGCTGCAGTCTGCTGGCCGCCTGCGAGCTGGCCGGTGATACGGAGCGTCCGGCGCAGTGGACGGACGTGCTCGAGTCGTTCGCGCGAACGTACGACCATCAGCCGCTACTCGCTTTCTGCCGTACCTGTTGCGCCAGTGTTCATGTGGCGAGCGGGAGGGTGGACGAGGCTGAGGACGAGCTGGAGGCGGCGCTGAGCGAGCTGACTAGCGCCGGCCAGCGAGCACGCTGTATCCACCCTGCCGCGCGACTTGCCGAGCTGCGGGTCATGCAGGGCCGCTTCGAGGAAGCAGAGGAGCTGCTGAAGGGCTTCGAGGACGATCCTGCTGCAACCGATGCGGCGGTGACGCTGCGTCTCGCCCGCGGCGAGCCGCGCGCCGCGGCGTTGCTCCTCGAGGAGCGTTTGAACTTGGTAGGCCGCGAGAGCCTCCTGGCTGCGCCACTGCTTGCGCGGCTGGTGGAGGCCGATGTCGCGGCAGGTGCGATCGCAGAAGCGCAGCGGGCGGCTTCCGCCCTCGAGCGGATCGCGGAAGTTGCCGACCGCGAGAGGGTCGTCGCCGCGGCGTTGCTCGCGCGCGGCCGCATTGCGGCCGCTGCAGGCGACGCCGACGCGGAGTCGTTGATCCGGGACGCGCTCAACCGCTACGCCGCCCTGGGCCTCCGGCTCGACACCGCGCAGGCCCGCCTCGAGCTCACGCGCGTGCTGGTGAGCGCGGAACAGGAGGGTGCCGGCGACGTGGCGCGTCGCGCGCACTCAGAACTCGAGTCCCTGGGAGCCTCGCGCGAGGCCGACCAGGCGGCAGCCCTGATGCGGGAGCTCGGTCTCAAGGTGAAGTCAGGGCCGCGGGCCGCAGAGCTCCTTACACGCCGGGAGGTCGACGTCCTGCGGCTCCTCGCTGACGGACACACGAACGCGGAGATCGGGAAGCGGCTGTTCATCAGCCCGAAGACGGCGGAGCATCACGTCGCGCGCATCTACCGGAAGCTCGATGTGCACTCGCGATCGCAGGCCGCTACCTATGCAGCGCGCCATCTCAGGAGCGAATAGGGCGTTTCCCCCTACCGGCGCATGCGCCGAGCCGTCAGTCTCAGACCGTCAACGCACACGAAGAGCGGAGGGATCATGTCGGACAACAAGGAGCTCATCAGCGGGTACTACGAGCGGGTCTTCAACGGGCGCGAGGTCGAGGCGATCTCGGAGTACTGGGCCGACGAGAAGATGTGTGAGGCGGTCACGCGCGGCTGCCTGTCGTACTTCGACTCGTTCCCCGACCTGCACATCAGCCTGGACGAGCTGATCGCCGAAGGTGACAAGGTGTTCGTCCGCTCGACGATGACCGGAACCCACGACGGCGAGTACAAAGGCATCGCCCCCACCGGCCGCAACGTCGCCGCTGACTGCGCCGAGGTGTACCGGCTCGTAGACGGCAAGATCGCCGGCTACTGGTGCCTGCTCAACGTCGCCGGAATGATGCGCCAGCTGACCGAGGAGCGCGTGGCAGCCAACGCGTAGCGAACGCGCATCCGACAGCCTGATCCCACCGACCCTGCCAGAGGAGGCTCACATGCCGAAAGCATCTAAAGCGAGCGCGTCCGAGACGATGGAGGTCGAGGGCTACGAGGGACACTTCGAGCATTTCGACGGCAACTTCTCCGTCGGCTTCGAGACCTACACGGCCGACGCGGACATCTCACCGCTGTTCAAGGGGCTTCCGGACGACCGCTGCCAATGCCCGCACTGGGGCTACGTGATCAAGGGCAAGGTCACGTTCACGTTCGCCGACGGTCACGAGGAGACCTACGAGACTGGGGACGCCTACTACGCGCCCCCGGGTCACACCCCCTACCTTTACGCCGGCTCGGAGGTCGTCGAATTCAGCCCCAGCAACGAGCTGGCAAACACCGTCGCAGTGATCGAGAAGAACCTGGAGGCGATGGGCGCCTCCTAACCCCTTACCTGCTCCCCGCCGATCTTCCGAGGCTCGACCCAATCAGCCTGTCGAAGCGGAGACGGCCTACCCGTGGCCGTCTCCGGTGCGCGGCGGGTCGGCTGTCGCCCAACGGTCGAAACGTCCTCGTGGGTGAAGGCCCCATCGCTCGACGAAGGTAACTCCATCAATGCCAATGCCGAGTTAGATCTGAAATTGTGTCGAGCGCCTGTGCGCAAACTGCCTCTCCGGCGCACGGCAACTCGAGCTCGACGGAACCGAAAGTGCCCGATTACAGGGCTTCTACCAGTGGGCCGTGCTGGATTCGAACCAGCGACCTTGGGATTAAAAGTCCCCTGCTCTACCAACTGAGCTAACGGCCCGCAGCGTCAGTCTAGGCAGAGCTTTGTCGCCATTGCCTTCGTCGTCGCCTGGCATCCGGCGGCCCTCCTCAACAGATCCGGGGCAACGGGTCGCCGACGAGCAGGTCGACGATCCGCGAGCCTCCCAGGGTGGTGTCGAGGAGCACGAAACCCTCCGGCTCGCTCTCCACCACGCCGATCTCGACCGCTTCACGCCCGGAGGGATGCGCTTGCAGCAACGCCAGCGCCTCGTCGGCGGCCTCGGCGCCGACCACCGCCACGAGCTTTCCCTCGTTCGCGACGTACAGCGGGTCGATGCCGAGGATCTCGCAGGCCGCGAACACGGCAGGTCTCACCGGCAATGCCGACTCCTGCAGCCGTACCGCGAATGGAGCCTGGGCGACGAGCTCGTTGAGCGCGGTCGCGAGACCGCCCCGCGTCGGGTCGCGCATCCAGCGCAGCGCGCTGCCGAGACCGAGCAGCCCGGCGGTCAGCTCGTTCAACGGCGCGGTGTCGCTCTCGACGTCACCCTCGAGGTGGAGGTCGCCCCTGGCGATCATCACCGCCATCCCGTGGTCCGCGAGCGTGCCCGAGAGCAACACGCGGTCACCCGGCCGGACACTTGCAGGAGTGAGCTCCAGGTCGTGCTCGAGCACGCCCACGCCCGCGGTCGTGATGTACATGCCGTCCGCCTTCCCTCGCTCCACGACCTTCGTGTCCCCCGCGGCCACCACCACGCCGGCGCGGCGTGCCGCCTCGGCCATCGAGCGCACGATCGCGTGCAGCCGCTCGACCGGCAGCCCCTCCTCGAGCACGAATCCGGCCGTCAGCCACAGCGGGCGGGCGCCCGCGACGGCGAGGTCGTTGACGGTGCCGTTCACCGCCAGCTCGCCGATGTCGCCGCCTGGGAAGATGAGCGGGCGGACGACGTAGCTGTCGGTCGTGAGCGCGAGCCGACCGGGTGTGGGCGACACGACGGCGCTGTCTCCGAGCGGAGCGAGCGCCTCGTTGCCGAGCTCCTCGAGGAAGAGGGCCTCGACGAGGTCGCGTGTCGCCTTCCCCCCGGCACCGTGCGCCAGGGTGACGAGCTCGTCGCGAAGTACCGGGCGGCGCCGGCGCTCAGGCACCGACGGGTGCTTCCTCGCGCGGCAGCCTCAGCCGGCCGTACGAGAAGAAGGCGGCGCAGGCGCCTTCGCTCGACACCATGCAGGTGCCGAGCGGCCGCTCGGGCGTGCAGGCGGTGCCGAAGACGCCACACTCCCACGGCTTGATCTGCCCGGTCAGCACCTCGCCACAGCGGCACGCCTTCGGGTCCTCGATCCGCGCCCCCGGCAACGTGAACAGGCCCTCGGCGTCGAAGGCGGCGAACGACTCGCGCACCTGCAGCGCGCTGCGTGGGAGGACGCCGAGCCCACGCCATTCGAAGTCCTCGCGCGGCTCCATCGTCTCCGCGATCGCCGCAACTGCACGCGCGTTGCCCTCGGGGCGAACGACACGCGTGTACTGGTTCTCGACCTCGCACCGACCCTCGACACGTTGGCGCAGCAGCATCGCGATCGACTGCAGGAGATCGACGGGCTCGAACGCCGAGACGACCACCGGGCGCCCGTACTCCTCGGGAATGAAGCGGTACGCGTCGGTGCCGATCACCGACGAGACGTGCCCGGGCCCGACGAAGGCGTCGACCTGCAGGCCGGGCGTCTCGAGGATGGCCCGCAACGGCGGCTCGATGAGCACGTGGTTGCAGAAGACCGAGAAGTTGGGGGCCTCTTCGGCACGGGCGCGGAGCAAGGTCACCGCGGTTGCGGGCGCCGTCGTCTCGAAACCGATGGCGAAGAAGCAGACGTGGCGGTCGGGCTCCTGGCCGGCGAGCGCGAGAGCGTCGAGCGGCGAGTAGACCATGCGCACGTCGGCGCCGCGGGCCTTCGCCTCGAGCAGGGAGCCGCGACCACCCGGGACGCGGATCATGTCGCCGAAGGTTGCGAGCGTGACGCCGTCGGTCTCGGCGATCGCGATCGCGTCGTCGACGCGACCCATGGGGATGACGCACACCGGGCACCCCGGCCCGTGTACGAGCTCGACCTCGGGCGGGAGCAGCTCCTCGAGCCCGTGGCGGTAGATGGCGTGCGTATGGCCGCCGCAGACCTCCATCACCCGCACCACCTCGCCCGGTGTGACGAGCGACCGGATCTCGGCGGCCAGGCCGCGGGCGAGCGCCGGGTCGCGGTACTCGTCGACGTACCTCATCGGGTCTCGGGCTCCAGTCGCTCCAGCGCGATGCCGGCGTGGCAGAGCAGCAGGTCGCCGGGTCGCGCGTCGGGGACGAGGTCGAGCGCCACCCGTTCGGTCTCCTCCCCGACGGCGATCACCGCTTCGAGCCCGTGTACCGAGCGCACGTGCGCGGCGACCGCCTCGTCCGAGCAGGTGAGGCAGCGCTCCGGCTCGACGCTCATGCGACGGTCCCGTGGCGGATCTCTTCGAGCTCCTGCTGCAGCTCCGCGCCGCGGCGCAAGAGGTCGAGGGTCTCCTGGGCCTGTTCCTCGTCGATGCGGGCGAGCGCGAAGCCGACATGCACGAGCACCCAGTCACCGGGCTCGACGGGCTCGGCCGGCTCGTCGACGAGCGCGACGCTCACCGAGCGTCGCACGCCGGAGATGTCGACGGTGGCGAGCCCGGCCTGCCGGTCGGGGATCTCGACGATCTGTCCGGGGATGCCTAGACACATGAGGCGAGCCTCGCTGCGGCCACTACCGCCTGACCGTAGCTCACGCCGCCGTCGTTCGGCGGAACGGAGGTGTGCGAGAGGACGCGGAGGCCGGCCTGCTCGAGACGGGTGCGTAGCGATCCGAGCAGACGCAGGTTCTGCAGGCAGCCGCCGGAGAGGACGACCGTCCCGGCGCCGCCCGCCTCGACGCAAGCCCTCGTGAACGCCTCGGCGAAGCCCTCGTGGAACGCGGCGGCGATCTCCGCCCGCTGTCGCCCGGCCTCCAAGTCGTCGCAGGCGGCGGCCACGAGATCGGTGCCGTAGATGACCCCGTTCGCGACGCGGCACGGGTACGGAGTGGCTCTCGCATCGCCGGCGAGGTGCTCGAGCTCGATCGCTGCCTGCCCCTCGTAGCTGACGCGCTCGCAGACACCGAGCAGCGCGGACGCTGCGTCGAACAGCCGTCCTGCGCCGGAGGAGAGAGGTGCGTTCACCTCGAGGCTCTGCCGGACGAGCTCCCACCGCTCCCAGGGCACCGGTCGGCCGGCACGCTCGAGGTGCGCGGCCGCGACCCTCCACGGCTCCCGCACCGCAGCCTCTCCGCCGGGCAGCGGCACCGGCTCCAGGTGCGCGAGGCGCTCGAAGCCGGTCAGGTCGCAGCGCAGCACCTCCCCGCCCCACAACGTGCCGTCGGTGCCCAGGCCGGTGCCGTCGAGCACGATCGCGAGCGCAGCGCCTGTCTCGCCATGCTCTGCGAGGCAGGCTGCGGCGTGGGCGTGGTGGTGCTGCACCTCGACGACCGGCAAGCCCTGCTCCCAGGCCCAGCGGGTGGAGAGATAGTCGGGGTGCAGGTCGCAGGCGACGCCGGCGGGCTCGACGGCGAGCATGTCGAGCCAGAGCTCGAGATCCGTGCGGAAGGCGGCGTGAGCCTCCTCCCCCGTCAGGTCGCCCAGATGCGCGGAGAGGAACGCCTCGCCGCCGCGGGCGACGCAGAACGTGCTCTTCAGCTCTGCACCCGCTGCGACGATGGGCCGCTCGAGTGCGATGGGCAGCGGCAACGCCGAGGGTGCGTACCCGCGCGAGCGGCGGAGGGGGAAGCCGACGCGGACGACCGAGTCCTCGCAGCGGCGGTGGATGGGCCGGTCGTGCGCGAGGAACAGATCGGCCACCTCGTGCAGCCGCTGCCGAGCCTCCTCGTCGTCGAAGGCGATCGGCTCGTCTGTGAGGTTGCCGCTCGTCATCACGAGCGGCCGACCGACGTCCGCGCAGAGCAGATGATGCAGCGGCGTGTAGGGGAGCATCAGCCCGAGCCACGGTGTCCCGGGCGCGACGGACGCCGCCAGAGGCGCATCCGAGCGTCGGCGCACGAGCACGATCGGGCAGGCCGGTGACTGGAGCAGCTCGAGCTCGGCTGCGGTCGGCTCCGAGAGCAGCCGCGGCTCGGCGCTCATCACCGCGAGCGGCTTCTCCTCTCGTCCCTTGCGCTCGCGCAGCCGGGCCACGGCCCGCTCGCTCGTCGCGTCGCAGGCGAGATGCCAGCCACCAAGGCCCTTGACGGCGACGATCCCGCCCTCGTGCAGTGCCGTGACGACGTCGGGCAGCGGAACCGACAGCCGGGGCCCGCAGGCCGGGCAGGCGATGGGCTCGGCGTGGAAGCGGCGGTCGGCGGGGTCCTCGTACTCGCCCCGGCAGTCGTCGCAGAGCGGGAACCCTGCCATCGTCGTGTTCGCGCGGTCATAGGGGACGGTGGTGACGATCGTGAGCCGTGGGCCGCAGTTGGTGCAGTTCGTGAACGGGTAGCGGAAGCGACGATCCGCAGGATCGAACAGCTCGCGCAGGCAGTCCTCGCAAGTGGCCACGTCGGGCGGGACGAGTGCCGACCGGCCGCCGCCACGGCTCGCCGCGACGACGAATGCGCGCTCTCCGAGCGGCGTCAGCCGCCGCCCCGTGATCGATGCGATCCGTGCGAGGGGCGGTGCCTCGCCGACCAGCGCCTGGGCGAAGGCGTCGAGGGCGCTCCCCGGGCCCTCCACCTCGACGACGACGCCGTCGCCGTCGTTCCACACGAGGCCGCCGAGGCCGCCGTGTGTCGCGAGCCGGTGCACGAAGGGCCTGAACCCTACGCCTTGCACCACACCGCGCACGCGGAGGCGCCGCCGCTCGACCGCGTCCGGAAGCGTGCCCGTCACGCATGCAGCCTGCCGCGCCGGCGGCGTCCGCGCAACGGGTCGAGCCCGAGCAGCGTGTGCGGGAATGCCGCAGGCTCGCCGCGGAGATCCGGGATGACAGGGCGCCGGCCGGAAGTCATCCTACGTTCGACACCGTGGCCGACCTCCGCACCCCTGACGCCGATACCCACATGCTGGGGCCCGACGGGCTCGCCGCCCTCGTCGCCACTCTGCTCCGGGAGGGGTACCGGGTGGTCGGCCCGACGGTGCGTGACGGGGCGATCGTGCTCGACGAGATCGCATCCGCCGACGAGCTGCCGCACGGCTGGACGGCGCACCACGAGGCCGCCACCTACCGGCTCGAGAAGAGAGGGGACGATGCCGTCTTCGGGTGGGCCGTCGGCCCGCATTCCTGGAAGCAGGAGCTGCTCCCCTCGCGCGTGCGGCTCTGGCGGGCGAGTGTCGCCGACGGCGAGGCCCCCACGATCGAGGAGGAGCCGCCGCCCGAGCGGCCGCTCGCACTCCTCGGTGCGCGCTCCTGCGACCTGCATGCGATCGCGATCCAGGACCGGGTCTTCCTGGAGGGCCGCTATGTCGAGCGCGACTACGCTCTGCGCCGCGAGGGCGCCTTCGTCGTCGCCGTCAACTGCGGCGAGCCGGGGGGCACGTGCTTCTGCAGCTCGATGGGGACGGGGCCGCGTGCGGACAACGGCTTCGACCTCGCCCTCACGGAGCTCATCGAGGGAGGGCATCGATTCCTCGTCGAGGCGGGGTCGGACCGTGGGCGTGAGATCCTCGCGGCGCTCCCCGTCCGCGAGGCGACCGCGGACGATCGTGCCGCCGCCGTCTCGGTCACCGAGGAGGCGGAGCAGCGGATGGGACGCCAGCTCGAGTCGGCCGGACTGCACGAGCTCCTCGCGGCGAACCTCGATCATCCGCGCTTCAGCGAGGTCGCCGAGCGCTGCCTCACCTGCGGCAACTGCACGCTCGTCTGCCCTACCTGCTTCTGCACCTCGGTCGAGGACGTGAACGATCTCGCGGACGGGTCGGCGGAGCGCTGGCGCAGCTGGGACTCGTGCTTCTCGATGGACTACTCGCATATCCACGGCGGCAGCGTGCGGCGCTCGTCCCGCGCCCGCTACCGGCAGTGGCTCACACACAAGTTCGGCACCTGGTTCGACCAGTTCGGCACCTCGGGGTGCGTCGGCTGCGGCCGGTGCATCACCTGGTGCCCGGTCGGCATCGACGTCACCGAGGAGCTGGCCGCCATCCGTGCCACGGACGGGGAGGTGGATCATGCACACGCTCGATGAGTTGATCGCCCGTACGCCGCTGTTCGCCGGCTTGCCGGCGGACGCCCTGGAGCTGATCGCCGGCTGCGCCAAGAACGTCGGCTTCGACGAGGACGAACTGCTCTTCCGCGAAGGCGATCCCGCGGACACCTTCTATCTCCTGCGTCGCGGCCGGGTCGCGCTGGAGCTCCACGCGCCCGAGCGCGGCGGTCTGGTGATCGAGACGATCGAGCCCGACGACGTGGTCGGCTGGTCGTGGCTCTTCGAGCCGTACCGCTGGCAGTTCGACGCACGCGCGGTGTCGGATGTGCGCGCGGTCGCCTTCGACGGCGCCTGCCTGCGCGGCAAGTGCGAGGACGACAAGGAGCTCGGCTACGACCTGATGAAGCGATTCGGACACGTGATGATCGACCGGCTGCAGCACGCGCGGGTACGACTTCTGGATGTCTATGGCAGCGCGAGCGTCGGTTGAGGCCGAGCAACGCGGCGCCATGACCCCGGTGCCGCACCGGGTCGTCTCCCGCACGCGCGAGACGGTGGACACGTGGACGCTCGAGCTCGATCCGCTCACGGAACCCATTCGACCCCGAGCGGGACAGTTCGACATGCTCTACGCCTTCGGAGTCGGCGAGGTGCCGATCTCGACGAGCGGCGACCACGAGGGCGATGGGCGGCTGACGCACACGATTCGTGCGGTGGGCGCGGTCACGAGTGCGCTGTGCGCGCTCGAGCCGGGCGCCGTCGTCGGGGTGCGCGGCCCCTTCGGCAGCGAATGGCCGCTTGCCCAGGCGGCGGGCGGCGACCTCCTGGTCGTCGTCGGCGGGATCGGCCTCGCGCCGCTGCGGCCCGCGATCCGCCACGCCCTCGACCGCCGCGACGACTACGGCGCCGTCTCCGTCCTCGTCGGCGCCCGCACGCCGCAGGACCTGCTCTTCCGCGACGAGCTGGAGCAGTGGCGCTCGCGACTCGATGTCGATGTGGGTGTGACGGTCGACGCGGCCCAGCCCGGCTGGCACGGCCGTGTCGGGCTCGTGACAACCCTCGTTCCGGGCGCGGTGATGGATCCGGAAGCGGCAGCGGCGCTGGTCTGCGGCCCCGAGGTGATGATGACGTTCGTGGTGCGAGCGCTCGTCGAGCGAGGTCTGTCGCTCGATCGCATCTGGGTCTCGATGGAGCGCAACATGCGCTGCGCCGTGGGTCATTGCGGTCACTGCCAGCTGGGGCCGACGCTCATCTGCCGTGACGGGCCGGTCTTTCGTGCCGACGACATGGTGCGGTTGATGGAGGTACGCGAGCTGTGACGACATCCGCGACCCGCCCCAAGCTCGCCGTGTGGAAGTTCTCGTCGTGCGACGGGTGCCAGCTCTCGCTGCTCGACTGCGAGGACGAGCTGCTCGCGATCGCCGACGGCGTCGAGATCGCCTACTTCCCCGAGGCGACCAGCGGCGAGATCGAGGGCCCGTACGACGTGTCGCTCGTCGAAGGGTCGGTCACGACCGCGCACGACGTGGAGCGGATCCACGAGGTGCGCGACCAGTCGGGGCTCCTGGTCACGATCGGCGCCTGCGCCACGTCGGGCGGCATCCAGGCGCTGCGCAACTTCGCGAACGTTCGCGACTGGATTCCGCTCGTGTACGCCTCGCCCGAGTTCATCTCGACGCTCGACACGTCGACGCCGATCGGCGACCACGTGACGGTCGACCTCGAGCTGCGAGGCTGCCCGATCTCGAAAGCGCAGCTGGTCGAGACGGTGAGCGCGCTGCTCAACGCACGGCGGCCGCGGCTGCCGGCAGTGAGCGTCTGCATGGAGTGCAAGGCGCGCGGCACGACCTGCGTGATGGTCGCGGAGGGAACGCCGTGCCTCGGCCCGGTCACCCAGGCGGGCTGCGGCGCCATCTGCCCCGCCTACGGGCGCGGCTGCTACGGCTGTTTCGGCCCCATGGAGTCCCCCAACATCAAGGCGCTCGCACGGCAGTGGCAGGAGCTCGGAGTCGGCGACGAGGGCATGCTGCGCGCGCTGCGCACCTTCAACGCGAACGCGCCGGCCTTCCGGGAGGCGAGCGCGGACTATGAGTGACGAGACGCGGGAGATCCGCACCGACTACCTGGCGCGTGTCGAGGGCGAGGGCGCCATGCTCGTCCGCGTCCGCGACGGCCGGCTCGAGGAGGTGCAGTTCAAGATCTTCGAGCCGCCGCGCTTCTTCGAGGCGCTGCTGCGCGGTCGCGCCTTCAGCGAGGCGCCAGACATCACGGCCCGCATCTGCGGCATCTGTCCCATCGCCTACATGGCCAGCTCGGCGGCGGCGATGGAGCAGGTGTGCGAGGTGCAGCTGCCCCCGCAGTTGCGGGCGCTGCGTCGGCTCATCTACTGCGGCGAGTGGATCGAGAGCCACGTCCTGCACGTGGCGATGCTGCACGCGCCCGACTTCCTCGGCTACGACGGTGCGATCGAGCTGGCGCGCGAGCGCCGCGACCTGGTCGAGATCGCGCTGCGGCTGAAGAAGCTCGGCAACGAGCTGATGCGCGTGATCGGTGGTCGCGAGGTGCACCCCGTCAACTTCCGCGTCGGCGGCTTCTACCGCGCCCCTACCGCCACGGAGCTACGCGCGCTCGTGCCGGAGCTCGAGTGGGCGCGCGATGCTGCGCGCGAGCTGGTTCGCTGGACGGCAGGGTTCGACTTCCCCGACTACGAGCGCGACTACGCCTTCGTGTCGCTGCGCCAGCCGGGCGAGTACCCGATCGAGCGGGGCCGCATCGTCTCCAGCACGGGGCTCGACATCTCGGTGGACGAGTACGAGGAGCATTTCACCGAGACGCACGTCGAACGCTCGAACGCGCTGCACTCGGCGCTCGACGGCGTCGGCGCCTACCTCGTCGGCCCGCTGGCACGCTACGCCCTCAACTACGACGAGCTGTCGGATGTGGCCAAGGAGGCGGCCCAGGAGGCGGGGCTCGGCTCCGTGTGCCGCAACCCGTTCCGCAGCATCGTCGTGCGCGGAGTGGAGACGCTGTACGCCGCCGACGAGGCGCTGCGGATCATCGCCCACTACGAGCGACCCGAGCAGCCTGCGGTCGAGTGCGTGCCGCGGGCGGGGTCGGGGCACGGCTGCACGGAGGCGCCGCGCGGCATCTGCTGGCACCGCTACCGCATCGATGCAGACGGGGTGATCCTCGACGCGAAGATCGTCCCGCCCACGTCGCAGAACCAGAAGACGATCGAGGAGGACCTCGTCGGCGTCGTGAGCGGGTCGCTCGACTTGCCGGACGAGGCGCTGGCGCACCGCTGCGAGCAGACGATCCGCAACTACGACCCGTGCATCTCGTGCGCGACGCACTTCCTCCGCTTCAGCGTGGAACGGCTCTGAGCGCAGCCGCCGTCTGCCTCGGCAGCGCGTTCCGCGGCGACGACGCCGTGGGGCCGCTCGTCGCCGATCGGCTGCGGGCGCTGGGTGCTCCTCTCCTGGAATGCGCGGATGAGCCCACGCGGCTGCTCGATCTCTGGGCAGGACTCGACGTGGTGGTCGTGGTCGACGCGGTCCGCAGTGACGCTCCACCGGGGACGCTGCACCGCGTCGAGGTCGGTGACGGCCGGCTGCCACGAGACCTGCGGCTCGCCTCGACGCACGCGCTGGGGATCATCGACGCGCTCGAGCTGGGACGTGCGCTCGGCCGGGCGCCGCGCCGGGTCGTCGTGCTCGGCGTCGAGGGGGCGTCGTTCGGGATGGGCCAGGAGATGACGCCTGAGGTAGCCCGGGCGATCGACATCCTCGTCCCGGCCGTCGTCGAGGAGCTGGGACTGGAGGGGCCGTGCACGAGCGCGCATTGATGGACGACCTCGTGGCAAAGGTGGTCGCAGTGGCGAACGCCGAAGGTGCAACCGCGGTGGTGCGGATCCGGGTGCGCCTGGGTGCGCTCTCGCACTTCACGCCGGAGCACTTCGTCGAGCACTGGGAGGACGCCTCACGCGACACGGTGGCGGAGGGTGCTCTGGTCGACGCGACCATGGACGACGACCTCGCCGGCGGGGCGGCGCAGGGCGTCGTGCTCGAGTCGGTCGTGGTCCGTTGACGACCGGGCCCCGGTGCCCGTGCTCTGGACTCGATCCGGCCGGATCGGCGTCGGGACGCTAGAGGGAGGCTTCGGGCTCGGGCGCGGGGTTGTCGGATCCGTCGTCCGCGCCTTCGCCGAGAGAGAGGCGCGACTCCAGGTCCTCGAGGATGCTCCGCGGCCCACCGTCGCCGGAGCGCAGAGCTGCGAGCGCGTCCTCGAGCGCGTTGCCGAGCACCGCCTGGACACGCTCGCGCTGAGCTTCGAGCGACGCCACCGTGTGCTCGACCTCTTCCCGCGCCATCGATCGCAGCTCCTCCGTCTCCCGCTCCGCCTCGGCCTGGGCGGCGCGAGCGCGGTCGAGCTCGTCGGTCGCCGCGGCAGCGGCGGCGCGGAGCTCGTCCATCTCCGCCTGCACGTCCGCCCGGACAGTGGCCGTCTCCTGCTCGGCTTCGAGTTGCGCGGCGCGGGCACGCTCGAGCTCGCCGCTCGCGGCGGCTGCGGCGGTGCGGAGCTCGTCCATCTCCACCTGCACGATCGCCCTGAACGCCTCCGTCTCCTGCTCCGCCGCGGCGTGGGCGGTGTGCGCGTGTTCGAGCTCCTGGGTCGCGGTTGCGGCCGCGGCTCGGAGTTGCTCGATCTCGGCCCGGAGGCTCGTGCGCTGAGCGGCCGCCTCCTGCTCGACTGCGGCCTGCGCGGCACGAGCTCGCTCGAGCTCGGCCGTCGCGGCGGCGGCCGCGGCCTGCAGCCTCTCGGCCTCCGCCGCTGCCTCTGCTGCCCTGCGCGCTTGCGCCTCGGCGTCGCGCGCGATCTCGGCGCTTCGCTCCCTGGCCTTCTTCAGGGCGAGTCGCGCCTCCTCGCGCGCCGCAGCGCGGAGCCCGTCCGCGACCCGAAGCGCCGCCACGACGAGCTCGCCGGCATCGGCGTGCGGCGGAGCGGCCGTCTCACGGTGTGCATCGTCGAGGTGGGCCTGCCTCGTCTGCGCCAGGTCCGCTTCGAGCTCGGCGACCCGTTCGAGGGCGCGGTCGAGGTCGGCACGATCCGGTTCGACGACGCTGGCGGGCCGGAAGGAACCCTGGTCGTCGGAAAGGCTCTCGAGCTCCGTGACGCGTGCCCGAGCCTGGTCCAGGTCGGTCTCGAGCTGTGCGCAGCGCTTCGCGATCTGCGCCAGCTGGCGCGCGCTCGTCTGCACCTCGCCTTCGACCGCCGCGGCACGTTCGACGGCCTCGTCCGCCGTGGCGCGCGCCTGGTCTCTCTGGCGCAGCACCGCCGCGTAGCTCTCGGAGACACGCCGCAGCCGACGCCGCACCACGTCCTTGTCGTACCCGCGCATGGCGACGGGAAACTCGTGCGCCGCCACGTCCTCCGGACGGAGGAGGTAGTGGCTGCCCGACGGGTCAGGTGACTGCTGCGCGCTGATGGACAAAGGCTAGTTCCCTTTTGCAGGATTCTCTACTGCAACCGGAAGGAAATCCCTGCTCGTCCGGCCTTTCGATCGCGTGCGTCGAAGTGGCCGTCGCGTTGCGCAAAGCAAGCGGGATAGCGAGTTTCCGTCGCTCGTGGCACCATGAAACGGTGACGGCGGAGACCAAGCCGCGGTTTCGCGGCGTCTTCCACGAATGGGCGTTCTTCGCCTCGCTCGGAGCTGCAGGGTTGTTGCTCGCCCTTTCCGGTGGCGCGCGTGAGGCGGTCGCGTCTGCGGTGTACGTGTCTGCGCTCGCCGCGCTGTTCGGTGTCAGCGCGCTGTACCACCGCGTCACCTGGACGCCGTCGGTACGGGCGTGGATGCGCCGCCTCGACCATTCCACGATCTTCGTCTTCATCGCGGGCACCTATACCCCGTTCGCCCTGCTCGCGATCTCCGGCACGCTCGGCTGGATCGTGCTGACGGTCGTCTGGGCCGGCGCGGCGGCCGGAATGGTTCTCTCTCTCGCATGGATCGGTGCGCCGAAGTGGCTGGCGGCCATCGTCTACCTCACTCTCGGCTGGGTCGGCGTGCTGGTCGCGCCGCAGCTCGTCTCGGGAGCCGGCGTCGTCGCTGCGACGCTGGTCGCCGTCGGCGGCATCCTGTACACGCTCGGTGCGATCGCGTACGCGACGAAGCGCCCGAACCGCTGGCCCGAGACGTTCGGCTACCACGAGCTGTTCCACGTGCTCGTGATCGCGGCCGCGGCGCTGCAGTTCGTGGCCGTTGCGCTCGTCGTCGCCTGACGGCGTGTCAGAGGCGTACGCTGCTCGGCGAGATCGGCCCGATCGAACGCTTCGACGCAGACGCGCTGCTCGCCCGTCACGCGGGCGTCGCACCGCCCCAAGCCCACTGACCGTAGAGAGCTCGCAGGTCAAGGCGGAGCAGGCAAGATCCGGATGAATACTGACGCGGGCGGTTAGCTCAGCTGGTCAGAGCGCCTGCCTTACACGCAGGAGGTCGCAGGTTCGAGCCCTGCACCGCCCATCCGATCAACGCTCGTATTGCTCGCCATCGGCGCTCGTTGAGGATGGTCTGCGGTACGAGTTGCGGTACGTGCTCCCTTGGTTGGCCCGGCCAAACGAAGACGGCCTGGATTGCACCCAGGACTGTCGGCGGTTCGAGTCCGCCTAGCTCCATCGCCGCAAGCCGCATAGACACTGGTTTCGGTGTTCGTCCATCCGTAGAGAGCGCATCAGTTGGACGGCGTGCGGTCAGTGATGTGGCCAGTTAGGCCGGAAGGTCTCGATTCTCAGGCGTTTCTTAGCCTTTCCTGAGGTGCCGCTTAGGTTCGTCGGCTTCCATCTCGCTCATGCGTATGAATGGACGGTCGCGTCTCGCAGTTCCAGTGGCGGTGGTCCTGGGCGTTCTGTGCCTCATGGTTGTCGCGGGCTGCGGCGGCGGCGGGGCGAGTTCGTCCGAGGCGAGTTCCCAGGGTGATGCGTCAGGTAGCGGATCTGCTCAGATCGACGATTTCAATGCGTGTCTACGAGAGCATGGCGTGGAGGGCTTCGGGCAGGGCCAGGTGACACAGCTGTCCGAGGAGGAGCGGGCTGCGTTCCAGAGCGCGATGAGCGCATGTCGCGATCTCGCCCCGCAGGGAGCCGGCCCTGGGGGTTTCCCGGGGGCGAACTCCGAGCAGTTCGCCAAGTACCGCGACTGTCTTCAGGAGCATGGTGTCTCCGGCTTCGGCGGCGAGGCACCAGGGCAGGGCCAGCCGCCCGCGGACGGGCAGCAGCCGGGTGGGGGCGCGCAGCTCTCCGACGAGGAGCGCGCGAAGCTCCAGGCGGCGATGGAGGCGTGTCAGTCCTTGGCGCCGGAGGGCTTCGGCCGGCCGGGCGCGGGAGTTCCGGGTGCCGGTGGTGGGGGAGCCAACGCGGAGTACCGGCGGTGCATGTCCGAACATGGGGTGACGCTGGGTCAGCAGAACTCCGCCGAGGCGTTCCGGAAGGCGACAGAGGCCTGCGGGAGCCTCCTGGATGATGCTGGTTCGGGGTCCTCGTGATCGCCTTCCTCGTCGCGCGTGCGGTCTGGTTCAACGTCGCGCTTGCGTCGGTGGCCGGGGGCGGCGCCGGGCTTGCCTACCTCGGGCTGACGCACACCGGCTCGGCGGCCGCCGCAGAGCCCCGGACGGTGGCAGCGCAGCGCGGCACCGTTCTCTCGACGGTGTCGGCGACGGGCAACGTGGCGACACCCGACCAGCTCGATCTCAACTTCCAGACGGGCGGCACGCTCACCCAGCTCGCGGTGCGACAGGGTCAGCGGGTGAAGCGCGGGCAGGTGCTGGCGCGCGTCGACTCCGCGGACGCCGAAGTCGGCGTGCGCTCTGCCCAGGCCGGCCTGCGCTCTGCACAGGCACGCTTGCAGCAGCTGCTCGACGGTCTCTCGCTCGCCGAGCGCAAGCAGAACGCCGTCGCCGTCACACAGGCGGAGGTCGCGCTCGCGAACGCCAAGGCGACGCTGCGGCAGACGCGGGCGAGCAACGCCGTGTCGCAGTCGACGAGCACGCTGTCGCTCGCACAGGCGCGCGCCCAGCTGAAGCGCGATCGCGCGCAGAAGATCAGCGACACCGCCGCTCTCGCCAAGGCGCGCACCGCGGTGACGTCGGCGCAGTCCAGCTATGACGTGGCCACCGCCTCGGTGAACAGCGCCAAGGAAGGGGTGACGAGCGCGCAGGACGCACTCGCGGCCGCCCAGACGAAGCAGACGCAGGACCAGGCGCAGGCGTCGAAGAACGCGAGCCAGCTGTCGACGAACCAGGGGACGCTGTCCCAGGCGCAGAGCCAGCTCCAGTCGGCGGAAGCCTCCCTCTCGGCCGCGCAGTCGCAGCTCCAGTCCGACCAGCAGGCATGCTCCGCCGACCCGTCGAGCAGCGCCTGCGGCAAGATCGCAGCGGACCAGGCGTCCGTCTCGCAGGCACAGGCTGCAGTGCACTCCGCGCAGGACTCGGTCAGCAGTGCCCAGGGCGCCGTCGACTCGGGCCGTTCGCAGGCGTCCGGAGACACGGATACGGCGACGAGCAACACGCTGAACGTGGCGGCGGCGAACCGGGCCGTCAGCACCGCCCAGTCGAAGCTGAGCGACGCCCAGAGCGCGCAACAGGAGGCCAAGACCGACCTGACGTCGGCCCAGGCGGATGTGACGACGCTGGAGAACGCGATCGAGACGGGCGCGACGAAGCTGATCACGGATCAGGATCAGATCGACACGCTGAGCGGGTCGGATCGCTCGAACGCACTGAAGAACACTCAGTCGGTCACGGCCGCCGAGCAGGCGATCGCCATCGCCCACTTGAGCAAGAAGGCAGCCGTCCTGGCACGGCAGGTGAAGGAACAGCCGACCAAGACAGGCGACCTCGAGGCCGCCCGCGCCTCTGTCGTGACCGCCGACGTCGCGCTGACGACGGCCCGCGAGACGCTTGCGGAGACCGTGCTGCGCGCACCCGCGAGCGGGACCGTGGCGTCGGTCTCGGGTCAGGTCGGCCAGACCGTCAGCGGCGGCGGCAGCGGCGGTGGCTCCACGGCGACTGGGACGGACACATCCTCGTCGGCGCTGGTCACGCTGGTCGACCTCGGCGGTCTCGAGGTCACGGCCGGCTTCAGCGAGACCGACGCCGCCAAGATCCGGCTCGGTCAGACGGCGACCGTCACGCTCGACGCGCTCCCCGACACCGAGCTCGCCGCGCAGGTGGCGGCGATCGACACGCTCTCGACCGTCCTCAACAACGTCGTCACGTACAACGTCACGTTCGTCCTCGACAACGACACGTCCGGCGTGAAGCCCGGGATGAGCGCGTCGGTCGACGTCGTCATCGCGGAGCGCTCGGGCGTCGTGACAGTGCCGACCTCCGCGGTTCTAGGCAGCGGCGCCGCCTCTCGCGTGGCCGTGATGCGCGACGGCGAGGAGACCATGGTTCCGGTGGCGACGGGTCTGCAGGGTGACAGCACGACGCAGATCGTCACCGGTCTCCAGCCCGGCGATCTCGTGGTCCTCCCATCGGTCACGGCGACCGCCGGCACCGCCGCGACCCCGGGTGCAGGCGCCGGCCCGGGGCTCGGCGGCGGCTTCGGAGGCGGCGTGCCGTTGGGCGGCGGCCCACCGTGAGCCGCGCCGCTTCCGAGGCGCCGCGCCGACCGCGCCCAGTGCTCGAGGCGCACCGGCTTGTCAAGACGTACGAGTTGGGAGGCTCGCCCGTGCACGCCCTGCGCGGCGTGAGCTTCGTCGTCGAGCGTGGCGACTTCGTCGCGATCATGGGCGCCTCGGGGAGCGGCAAGAGCACTCTGATGCACATCCTCGGCTGCCTCGACCTCCCGACCCGCGGCCGATACCTCCTGCACGGGATCGACGTGCGCGCGTTCGACGAGTACGAGCTCGCGCAGGTGCGCAACCGGAAGATCGGCTTTGTATTCCAGAGCTTCAACCTGATCCCGCGGACCAGCGCGCTCCAGAACGTCGAGTTGCCACTGGTCTACGCCCGGCTGAAGGCGAAGGAGCGGCGCGAGCGCGCCATGGCGGCGCTCGACGCGGTGGGGCTCACCAAGCGGATGCACCATCATCCCTCCGAGCTGTCGGGCGGCCAGCAGCAGCGGGTCGCCGTCGCACGGGCGATCGTGACGAACCCGGCGCTGGTCCTCGCCGACGAGCCCACCGGCAACCTCGACTCGGCTTCGACCGGCGAGCTGATGAGCGTGCTCGCCGGGCTCAACTCGGCGGGGCGGACGATCGTCGTCATCACCCACGAGGCGGACGTCGCCGCCGCGTCGAAGCGCGTGATCGTGCTCCACGACGGACAGGTCATCGAAGACCGACGACGTGCGCCGCTCGCCGGGCCGCCACCGGGGTACACGTCGTCGCTGCATGCCCCGGCGGTGCCGGCGTGATCACGTTGGAGAGCATCCGCATCGCCGGCCGTGGCATCGCCGCGAACAGGCTGCGGTCGTCGCTCACCGTAATCGGCATCTCGATCGGCGTCGCCGCGGTGATCATCCTCGTCGCGGTGGGACGCGGGTCGGCCGTCAGCGTGCAGAACAGAATCGAGAGCCTCGGCACCAACACGCTGACGGTCTTCAGCGGCGGCGGCTTCGGCGCCCGGCGGCGGCGCTGCCCGCGCGAACCGTCCGGGGACCACCAGCCGCTCCGGGTCGCTGACCACCAAGGACGTGAAGGCGCTGCAGGACGAGCAGCTCGCTCCCGACATCGCGAGCGTGTCGCCCGTCGTCAACGCATCGGTGACGGCGACGTTCTCTGGTGCCACCTACCAGCCGTCGCAGTTCTTCGGCGCGCCTTCGTCGATCGCCGCGGCGCGCGACTACGACGTGTCGTCCGGATCCTTCTTCACCGCCGACGACGAGAACTCCCACGCGCGGGTCGTCGTCATCGGGCCGACGGTCGTCGCGAACCTGTTCGCCGGGTCGAGCCCGCTCGGCCAGACGATCAAGCTCAACGGCGTCGGCTTCCGCGTCGTCGGCGTCCTCGAGAGCAAGGGCTCGAACGGCTTCCAGGACCAGGACGACGTCGTCATCGCGCCGCTCTCGGCGACCCAGGACACGCTCGCCGGCGGAAACACCATCTCGCAGATCGTCATCCAGGCGACCTCGTCCGGGACGGTCGACGAGGCCGAAGCGGAGATCTACAGCGCGCTGTCGAGTACCCATCCGGCCGACTCGAGCGGCTCCTACAACTTCCGCGTGCTGAACCAGGCCTCGCTGCTCGAGACCACGAACAGCACCAACCGGACGTTCACCGTCCTGTTGGGGGCGGTCGCGGCGATCTCGCTGCTCGTCGGCGGGATCGGCGTGATGAACATCATGCTCGTCTCCGTCACGGAGCGCACACGTGAGATCGGGATCCGCAAGGCGATCGGCGCCCGGCACTCCGACATCGTGGCCCAGTTCCTCGGCGAGGCGGTGCTGCTGTCGATGCTCGGCGGTATAGCAGGAGTCCTCGCCGGGCTCCTGGGCGCCCGCTTCACGATCGTCGGAGTACAACCGGTCGTGGAGCCCTACTCCGTCGTGCTGGCTTTCGGCGTCGCCGTTGGGGTCGGGCTCTTCTTCGGTCTCTACCCGGCGAACCGTGCTGCCCTCCTGCGGCCCATCGACGCCCTCCGCTACGAGTAGCCGACGAGGAAGAGGAACCCATGAGCGCAACAACAGAAGACACTCTCATCCAGCCCGACCCGTACGACGACGCCTGGGACGACGAGCCCATCACCCCGCGGGCCAAGGTCCGCAGGGCGACCAAGCTGCTGCTGGTCGCCGCGATCGTCGCCTTCGCGTTCGCCGCGGGCATCTACGCAGACAGGCAGTGGGGGAAAGCCGGAGAGAACAACGCCCAGGCTGGCGGGTTCCCGCAGTTCGCCGGCGCACGCGGTCAGGGCAACGCCTTCCCCGGTGCCGGCGCCTTCGGCGGAGGGACCTTCGGAAACAACGCAGACGTCCTCACAGGCCAGGTGGCATACCGCAAGGGACAGACGCTTTACATCACCGATGCCAGCGGGAACATCACCAAGGTGAACATCCCCACCGGGCTTCAGGTCTCGACAACCGCGACGACCACGGTCAAGAGCATCAGGCCGGGCGACACGGTCACGGTGCGCACGAACAACGCAGCAGGATCACTCACGGCTACAAGCGTCTCGATCGGCGGCAACTAGGCGCTCCCGGCACAGTCCCAACCTCCGAAGCGAGGAAGAACGCTGCGTAGTCACACGAGCCCATCGTTCGCGCTTGTTGTACATCTGCTCTTCGTCGTCAATGCGATTGTTCTGTCGGCGTTCGGCATCCTCTATCTCGTCTTCGCAAGCTGGCCCGCCGGTCTCATCATCGGCACCACCCTGATTGCGGCGGCACTCGTCCTCTTCGTCCTCGCAATGCGGGATACGCACCGAAAGCGTTGAGTTCGCCCGCAATCGCGTCGCAAGATCGCCCGCCCCGTGATTGTGCTGGGTGATGCTGGACGCATCGGCCTTACACGCAGGAGGTCGCAGGTTCGAGCCCTGCACCGCCCACTCTACCTCCAAGCAGGGTCTCGGCTGCGCCGAAACCTCGGAAACGCGCCAAGCGCGTTTCCGCTGCGGAAGATCCCTGAAGCCGGGAACCTCCGGTTCCCTGCGAACCCTCCCTTTGGTGGTCCACTGGGGCCAGTTCCGGTGCGGATCGTCGTTGCGCAGCGACCTTCTTGACGCCGAAACACTCGAACGAGGTATGTCGGAGCGGGAGCGCGGGGCGCGATACTCGAAGCAGTGCCTCTGACCGCGCGACAGACGGCGTCTCCTCGGGAGGACTGCGGGCGGTGGGAGCACTGGAGCTCTGCGGCTTCTGCGGTCGAACGCGTCGCGAGACGTATCCGCCACGAGGAGGCCCCGAGTGTCGACAGATCCGACTAGCCCCGACGAGCCGCAGGACGACGCGCGCGGGAGGATTGCCGCTGCGCTGGCCGCGCTCCGGGGCGAGTCACGCGCGACGACGGTGGACACCGACGCCGCGCAGTCGATTTACGGGGAGCGGCTCGCGCTCCTGCTCGGCCGGCGGGTTGCGGAGGTCGAGGGTGCGGTCGCAGTCGCCATGGAGCTCGCCGATCGCACGGGGCTCGAGCTGCGGGAGGAGCTGCAGGGGCTTGCCGCAGAGCTCGAGGCTGTCGCGGCGCTCGCGGAGGCGCCGCCGGCCGAGCCGCGTGCGCACGACATGTACGCCCTCGAGGCACGATTCGACGAGGTGCACCGCCGGATCGACGCCGTCACGCGCGAACTCCGCGCGGGGGTCGCATCGCTCGAGCGGCGACAGGGTCTCCTGCCGGCCCCGTACAGCGACGGTGTGGCGCTGACGCTCGGGAAGCGGATCGAGACCGTCGAGGGTGAGGTCGCCGTCACGTCTGCGCTCGCGGAGCGCATCGGCTTCGAGGTGCGCGACGAGCTCGCCGATGTCGCAGCGGCCGCGGAGCGCCGGCGCGCCGCGCTCGCGGCCGAGCTCGCCGAGCTGACCGAGCGGCTCGAACGCCTCGAGGATGCGGATGGGCACGAGACCCTCGCCCGCCTCGCCGCCGTCTGGCGTGCCGAGCTGCGCGCACTGGACGTGCGCCTCGGAGACGGGCTCTCGGCGCTGCGCGCGGAGATCACGAAGGGCGGTCGCTCCGACCCCAAGACCGACCTCGTCTTGCAGGAGCTCATCGCTCGCATCCACACCGTGGAGACCGACCGCGACGCCATCACCGCACAGCTCGTGCGGGCAGCCGAGATCTGGGCCGCCGAGCGCGTCGCGCTCCAGGAGCGCGTGGCCGAGCTCGCGGCGCGGATCGTCACCGGGCCGACGGACTTCCGCGAGGGCGACGTGTGGCCGTCTGCACGTGCGTTCGATCAGCTCCGCATCAGCGTCGAGGGACTCCGCATGCGGCTCGCCTACCACGAGAAAGAGGTCGCCGAGGTGGCCGGGTCGCGGAGTACCGACCAGCGCCTCGACGAGGTACGCCAGCTCATGGGCCGCGTCGAGAGCGCGGGCCGGAACGTGCGCGACGAGCGCGACTCCGTCCTGGAGCAGCTCGATCGCATCGCCTCCCGGATGGACACGCGGATGCAGCAGCTCGAGGCGACCTCCTCCGACCCGCCGGGGTAGCGCCGCCGGTCGCATCTGGCACCGTACGGAGGTGACGACGCATGTCGCCCTCCTGCGCGGCATCAACGTGGGCGGCCGGGCGATGGTGCCGATGGCCGAGCTGCGGTCGCTGCTCTCCACGCTCGGTCTCGTGGACGTCGAGACGTACATCCAGAGCGGCAATGTCGTCTTCCGCAGCACGGAGACCGACGGTGCCGAGCTCGTGTCGCGGATCGAGGCTGCGATCACGGAGAGCTTCGCGCTCACCGTCACCGTCATGCTGCGCACCCCTGCCGAGCTGGCGGAGCTGGTCGGACGAAACCCGTTCCTCGCGGACGAGCCCGACCTCGCGAAGCTCCACGTCGTCTTCCTCGACCGCGAGCCGTCGGCGGACGCCGTCGCGGGGCTCGACCCGGACCGCTCGCCGGGCGACCGCTGGAAGGTCCGCGGACGCGAGATCTACCTGCACCTGCCAGGTGGCGCGGGGCGGACCAAGCTGACGCTCGACTACTTCGAGCGCCGCCTCGGCGTGCGTGGCACCGCCCGCAACTGGAGGACGGTCCTGGAGCTGCTGGCCCGCAGCCGCGGCTGATCCCGCGACCGCCTACGCCGCCAGCTCGCCCTCGGGCTCGCCGACCTCGATCGGGTTGTTGATCGGGTCCCTGCACCACTCCCACCAGCCGCCGTCGTAGACGGCGATGCGCTGCCAGCCCATCAGGTAGGCGTAGAACCAGGTCTCGCTCGCTCGCCAGCCAGTGCCGCAATAGAAGGCGACCCACTTGTCGGCGGTGATGCCGGCCGCCTCCCAGTTCGCAGCGATCTCGGGGTAGGCGCGCATCGTGTTGTCCACGGTGCGGTAGTGCTGCATGTGGTACGCGTCGGTGCCGCAGTTGCCCCACACGTCGCCCGCGATGCGACCGGCCGGCCCGATGTAGTTGTAGCCACTGACCTCGCCGATGTGCTCGTTCCGGGTGCGAACGCTCACGAGGGCGGCCCCGTCGGGGTCGGAGAGGATCTGTTTGGCCTCGTCGATGTCGACGATCACGTCGGGGCGAAGCGGGATCGGGACGCCGAACGACGTGACCGGCGTGGGCTCGCGCAACGCGGTCTCGAGCGGGTGGCCCGCTCGCACCCATGCGTCGTAGCCGCCGTCGAGGAGGCGGACGTCGTCGACACCGCAGTAGCGCAGGATCATCGCCGCGCGCATGGCCGCGATCTGCCCGGCTCGACGACCTGGCCACTTCTCCTCGGGGTCGCCTTCCGTGTCGCGCCCGTAGAGGACGACCGTCGTGTCGTTGGTGATGCCGTGCGCGCGGAGGGCGGCTTCGAGCTCCTCCGGCGAGCGCCGGTTCCAGTCCTCCGGGTTCTCGAGCTGGTTCGTGTCGAGGTACAGGGCCTGGGGAAGATGGTCTTCCTCGTACTCCTCGGGGACACCGAAGTTGACGTGAAAGAGGAGGAAGTGCCCATTCGGCGCCGCCTCGGGCCGGCCGCCGTCCAGAACCTGCCGCAGCCAGTCGGTGTGGACGAGCTGCGCGTAGTTCGGAAGGCGTTCGGCGGGCAGGCTCTCGTCCGCCGCCCATGTCCTCCAACCGTCCTCGTACACGTGGACGCCCGTGTGGCCGAGCTCGGACAGCCTGCTCGCCACAACTGAGACCTCGTCGGCGTCGCCGTAGAGGGCGATGTCCTGGCCGGGGACGATGTTCTTCGACTCCAACAGCCGTGCGACCTCGTCGTCGTCGACGCTCGTCAGCCACGCGCTCGGGAAGGCGACGGCCCCTGCGATATGACCGCCTCGGGCCTCTCCGTTCGGGCGCCAGCCGTTGTACGCATGCAAAGGCCGGACGTCGACAATCGTCAGATCGGAATCGGTGAGTCGCCCCCGCAGCTCCGATGTAGAGATCGTCGAACCGCCAACGTCTTGACCCGACATCGAGAGCTCCTCTTATCGTGTGGCCGGGGCGGTCTGTCCGCCGTGGAGCGCCAGAATAGCTGTATTAATATACAAAGTATAGCGACTCTTGGACCCGGTCGGTCTCGACAACAGGGATTGCCCCCAACGGGATTCGAACCCGTGCTGCCACCTTGAAAGGGTGGTGACCTAGGCCGCTAGTCGATGGGGGCCGGGTGCGGCGAGGATAGCTGTGGCCGCCGCGGATCAGCCGGTGTCGGCGGGCGGGGCGACGAAGATCTTCACCTCGAGCCCGCGGAAGTACTCGCGCAGCACGCCTTTGCGCGCGGTCACCCACCGGCCGTCGCCGTAGCGGCGCAGGCTGGTCGTGCCGAGGCCGAGCACGGTGATCTTCGCGCTTGCCCGGGCGAACGTCGGGTTGACGGCGATCACGTAGGTGGCGCCGTTGTGGCGGCGGACGCCGACGCGGATCGGGCTCGGGCCTGCCACGGATGCCGTCCCCGCCTCGTCGAGCAGCGCGGGTGCGAGCGCGACGAGGTCACGGTTGATCTTCGTGATCTCGGTGCGGACGTCGGCACGCCACTGGTCGGGGAAGTAGCCGATCCCGCGTGCGCCGCCCGCGACAGCCAGCCACGTCTCCGCGCGGACGATGGCAGGGCTCGGGTCGAGCCCGAAGCACTGGCCCATCGGGGCGGCCTCGATCCACTGGAAGGTCGGCTTGCCCTTCGACAGCGCCACCAGTTCGGCCTGAGCGTCGAACGCCGCGTGCAGGGCGTCCTTGCGGCACCAGTTCTGCAGCGTGTAGAGGTCGAAGCCGATCATCTCCGCGCGTGCGATGAACGCGGGGTAGACGTCGCGGCCCTGCTCGAGCGGCGCGGCGAGGCTGTAGAAGTGGTTCGTCAGGGTCAGGAAGGTGACGCGCCCCGTCTGCGCCGAGGACGGCACCAGCGGCAGCGCATTCGGCGTGTCGACGTGCTCGTCCGCCTCGTCCAGCTGGTGCCATCCCAGAAGGCCGGGGCCGGACGTGGTGCGGCTGTCGATCGCCGTCACCGACAGCGCCCTGCCCGCGAGCTGCCCCAGCTGCCCCGGGATCGTGGTGCAGTCGGTGCCCATGAACACGTTGATCCCCGCGGCGAGGGTCGTGTTGTAGGCGTAGGGGCACTGCTTGAAGACCATGCGGGGGAAGAACCGCTGCCCGTTCGCCACGAGCGCATCCGCGATGATGCGGCCGCGAACGACCGTCGGCATGGCACGCGTCGTGACACTCCCCTGCGAGTCGCCGCGCGCACTGCCTGCGGCGGCCACGACCCTGAAGCGGTACGTCGTGGCAGGCTCGAGCGTGCTCAGGCGGGTCGAGCCGGAGCCGGCCCTGAGCAGCGTCTTCTCCTTCGACCAGATCTGTGTCTCGCCGCCCGTGCCGTACTCGATCACGACGCGGGCGGGACGATCGACCGTCCACCTGACGATGACCGAGAACGAGCCGACGTCCGCACCGTTGATGACCACGGTGGGCGCGGCCGCGCTGCGGCCACCCCCGGCTACCCCGACGAGCGAGAGAGCGGCGGCGGCGACGGCGGCCCCGACCGTCCACGAGCGCATCTTCCCCAGGGTAGGGACCCGGCGGCGGGCTGCGCCGACTCTTTCGAAAACCCTTACCGGTCGGGTGACGGGCGGGACGCCGCTGCCGCGCGCGCCTGCACCTCGTACGGGTTGTTCCAGTACCCGCGTACGAGGTAGCTGAGCGGCATGCGCACGGGTCGGTGCTGCATCTGCCACACGTGGCACAGCTCGTGGACGATCAGGTCGTCCGACGCGTCCTCCGAGCGGAGCAGCATGCCGACGTGGAACGCGTGCCCGTCGAAGCGTCGGAACCACGGCAGGCGGAAGAACCACGGCGTCACAAACACGTGCACGTGGTCGATGCGGACGGGTCGCGGCCACCAGCCGAGTGCGTCGAGCCGTGCCTTCGCGCGCGCGAGCCGGGGGTCGGGCACGCGGTGCCGCTAGCCGACGGCGGACTTCAGCACGAGCACGACCGCGCCGTCCTGCGCCTGCGTGAGCGCGTAGGAGTAGATATGCGGCTCGGAGAGGCGCTGGATCGAGCTCACGTCGCCCGCCTTGGTGCTCCCGATCTGCGGTGTCTTCGGGGCCAGCGTCATGACCAGCGGCTGGCCCAGCTCCCGCGTCACGTCGTCGGGTCGCAGGAAGAGTGCGGTGCGGCGGAGCTCGGGCGTCCCCGACGCGTCGACCTTCTGCGTGTCGAAGCTCGGTGGCAGGAGCACGGTCACGGAGCTGACGCCGTCGACGTACTTGAACGTGTACAGCGCGAGCTCGAGCGCCTGCCGCTGGACGAGCTGGAACCGTTCGAGCGACGGCTTGCCGGTATCGATGACGCAGTTCGGCCCGTTCCCGCACAAGGTGAACTGGAGCGCGTCACCGGAGTCGACGACACGGAAGTCGCCGCCCTGCTCGAAGGCGATGCGGTTCACCGGCACGGTGATCAGCGACTGGCCGTCCGAGCTGCTGATCTGCGCCTGCGGGTCCGTGACCGACACGGAGACGAGTTGCGTCCCGTCCTTCCGGCGGTACCTCGGTGGGATCGTGTCGACGATTTGATGCAGCCGCGCCGCCGAGCTCCCCTGCGGCTGAAACGCCGACCAGGCGGGCGCAGGTGGGGTGTCAGGCCGGGCGAGCAACACGACGAACGATCCGATCGCGGCGCCGGCAACGACGGCGAGCACGAGGTAGACGGCGGCGAAGCGTGACCGATGCGCCGTCGGTCGCGCCGGCTCGGGGCGGGTGGGCGTCGAGTCCTCGACGTCGATCGGACGTGCCTGCTCTGCCTCGACGATCGGGCGATCGACCGCTCCCTCGCTCACAGCGCCTTCGTCTGGTCCGGTGGTCCGCCGCGCGGCGGCCCCACGAGGGCGGAGAACGAGAGTGGCGGCCACGACGCCTCGTCGTTCAGGTCGACCTTCGGGATCTGGATCTTCGACTCCTCGAGCAAGGCGAGCAGGTCGTCGCCGAAGATCTCGCGCTTGTCGACGAGCGTGTCGGCGATGTGCTCGATCGCGTCGCGGTTCGCGAGCACCAGGTTGTGCGCCGCCACGTACGCCTGCCCGAGGATCTGGGCCACGAGCGTACGCTTCGCCGGGTCGCCGATCGCCCCTGCGATCGGGTCGGCGGCGAACATGCCGCCACCACCGGTGCGGTTCATGATCTGCAGCCCGATCTTCTCGAAGCGTTCGAGGATCCGTCTCCGCGCCTGCTCGTCCGTCTCGCCATCGCGCGGCTCGACGTCGAACGGCTGCGGCCCCATCGCTGCGGCGCCGACCATGCCGGCCGCCTGCGCCGTGGCGGATGCGACGTCGCCGCCGACGCCCACCGAGTTCTCTCCGAAGAAGACGCGCTCTGCCGCCATCGCGCCGAGGCCCCACACGAGCCGCGCGAACATCTCGGTCTGGAAGCGGCCGAAGCGCTCCTCCTTCTCGAGCGCCTGGTGATGGCCGAGCGAGCCGCCCCGCATTCGGATCGACAGCCGTGTCGACTCGGCGCCCTCGAGGTACACATGACCCGCGGCAGCGTGGCCGGCCTCGTGGACCGCGACGGCGTGCGTCTCGTGCGGCACGTACTCGACGCCGACTGCCGTGCCCGCCTCGAGCGTCGTCATCGCCTCGACGAGATCCTCCCAGGCGAACTGCTCGCGACCCGAGTGGTGCGCGATCGTCAGTGCCATCGACGTCACCTGCTCGATCATGGCGGGCGAGTAGCCGTTCGTCACCCGCGCGATCTCCTCGCGGCGCTGGCCGGTGTCGAGCTCGGTGTCGTGCGCGACCTTGTCGATGTACAGGTCGAGGATGTCGAGCCGGTCCTGCTTCGTCGGGGTGCGGAACCACACGTGCCGGCCCATCCGGCCGGGGCGCGTCAGCGCGGGATCGAGCACGTCGATCGGCACGTTCGTGGCGCCGATGAAGTAGATCTGCTCCTTCCGCGGCCGGGCGGCGGGCAGGCGCAGCGACTTCTGGCCGAGGCGCCGCGGCACGATGTAGACGCCGTCGAGCAGCGTGTTCAGCTTGTTGGTGAAGAACTTCTTGAAGAACGGCGGGTTGTCGATGCCGTCCATCACCACGAGCAGCTGGTTCAGCGCCAGGCCGCCACCCATGCCGCCCATCCCGCCCGGGAACATGAAGTTCTGCAGCCCGGCGAGCTTTGCCTCCAGGCCGCTCTGCCCCGCTCGCCGTGGTGAACGTTCGGCGAACAGCCGCTCGCGCCACGCCCGTGTCTCGAGGATCATGTCGCCGGACGGGTTGAGCGCGCCGTGCGGCCCGAAGAAGAGATGCTCCGCCGGATCGAAGTCGCCGGTGTAGCCGCCGAGGCCGCCGAGACCGGGGATGCCGCCACCGCCGAGCGCGTTGCGGCGCATGCCGACCGCATCGATCTCGTCGATGAACACGATGCACTGCCCGCCCCACTTGCGCGCGAGCTTCTTCGCCCGCCGGGCCAGGATCCGGACGACGATGGCGTCGATGCCGATGAACGTGGCCGCGAAGCCGGAGCCTGGGATGGAGATGAACGGCGAGTTGAAGCCCGTCGCCAGTGCCTTGGCGAGCATCGTCTTGCCGGTGCCCGGGGCGCCGAGGAACAACAGCCCGCGCTCACGCTTGCCGCCGGCGCGCTCGAACTGGTCGCCCGACTGCCAGATGGAGACGACGCGGCGGACCTCCTCTTTCGCCTCCACCTGCCCGCGCACGTCGTCGAGCTTCACTCCCCACTGCGCGTCCCCCGGCTCGAAGGCCTGGATCTGCGACAGGTTCATGATCAGCAGCGGTCCGAAGAGGATCACGAAGTTGAAGATCATGTAGAAGGGGAAGATGATCAGCAGCGGCAGGATCCCCATCAGCGTCGACCAGGGCACGTCGAAGATGAGGAGGATCACCTCGCCGATCACCAAGACGATCGCCACCTTGAGCCAGAAGCGCCAGAACCAGACGCGGCGCCGCGCGACGATGTCCTCCTCGCGCAAGTCGGGGCTCTCGAGCCCGAACAGGCTCGGCCACGGCAGCAGCCGGTGGAAGATGAGGTCGGTCATGCCGCGGAACGCGATCACGATCCCGAGCGTCGCGAGCAGCGCCACCCACCAGTCCCAGCCTTCCTCCCGCGTGAACCAGATGAAGAGCGCCGGGCTCGTCAGCAGCGCCACTCCCGTCGCTGCGCGCGTCAACATGCGCCAGCTGCGGGCCAGCTCCTGGGAGGCCTCGCCCTGAGGCAGGCCGCCGACGAGGGGCTCTGCGGTCGCCATGGTCAAAGAGTGTACGCAGGCCCTTCATCGACACATGTTGGCGAGCGGTTAAGTCCTGGCCGCCTGGCAGGCTGAACTTCGGGTGCCTGCCTGAAGGCAGGCACCAGGGGGTGCGGCGCAGGCCCGCGGTCCGTGTCTAGGGTGTTCGCATGACATCGGCGACGCTTCACACCAGCGAGGGGACGATCGAGCTCGAGCTGTTCCCCGAGGATGCACCGAAGACGGTCGACAACTTCACGCGGCTCGCGGGGGAGGGCTACTACGACGGCCTCGCCTTCCACCGCGTGATCCCCGACTTCATGATCCAGGGCGGCTGTCCGCGCGGCGACGGCACGGGGGGCCCCGGCTACACCTTCGAGGACGAGTTCAACAAGCATCTGATCGTCCGCGGAGCGCTCGCGATGGCGAACGCCGGGCCGAACACGAACGGCTCACAGTTCTTCATCGTCACGGCCGAGGAGTGCTCGTGGTTGGACGGCAAGCACACCGTCTTCGGCCGGGTCGCCGGCGGACTGGACGTCGTCGACCGCATCTCGCTCGTCGACCGCGACCCTCGCGACCGGCCGCGGACACCCGTCACGCTCGACCGTGTCGAGCTCGGCGACCAGGCTTCTGCCTGACTCGCCCCCGCCGGTCGTCTAGCGCGCGCCGGCCAGGTCGCGGTCGGCGCGCTGCAACAGGTCGCCGCCGGAGGTGACGTCGGCGTCGACGGCTGCGACGCCGGCGTGCACGCGGTCGCCGAGCGTCTCGGCGACCCGCTTCGCCAGCGTCCGCGCGCCTTCGAGCGGCGTTTGCGGGAGGATCACGGCGAAGTCGTCGTCGCCGATGCGGGCCGCGATGTCCGAGATACGCAGCCGGGTGAGGAGCATCTCTGCGATCGAGAGGAGCAACCTGTCGCCTGCGTCGTAGCCCTGGTCCTCGTTGATCGTTCGCAGGCTGTCCACGTCGAGCACGAGCAGGGAGAGAGGTGTCCCGTGCCTCCGCGCCTCGGCCAGCTCACGACGGAGGTCTTCGAAGAAGCGCGTGCGGTTGCGGAGACCGGTGAGGGGATCGACGCTGGCCGCGACCTCCATCTCGTGCTCGAGCCGGGCGTTCTCGATCGCCAGGTCCTCCCAGTCGGGTGCGTCGTCGCCGAGGCCCAGTGCAGCCTCGATCTCGCCCAGCAGCGACTCGGCCTTCGGCGCGGGCATCGAGGCATGGATAGCGGCTTCGATCCGCTGCCACGCTCCTGCCGGCAGGCCGACGGGGAGTCCGATGCTGCCGTTGGCAGAGTCGCCCATGTGGTGATTGTCGGAGCAGAACGTGGGAACAGGCGTCCCTCGGACGGGGGATACGACGGCAACGGGTCGTCGAGCCCACCGCCGTTTGCCGGTAGTAGGCTGGCCGCGTGGAGCTCGCCGGGAAGACCGCGGTCGTCACGGGCGCGTCGTCGGGGATCGGCGCTGCGACCGTGCGCAAGCTGCGCGAGGCGGGCGTCCGCGTCGCCGGTGGGGCGCGGCGGGTGGAGCGGATCGACGCCGACGTGGCGTTGCCGCTCGACGTCCGCGACGAGGACGCCTCGCGCGCGTTCGTCGAGGCAGCCGTGGCCGAGCTCGGGGCGATCGACATCCTCTACAACAACGCGGGGCTGGCGCTCGGCCGCTATCCCTTCCCCGAGTCGATCCCCGAGGACGAGGCGACCGTCCTCCACACGAACGTCGACGGGGCGCTGAGGATCACGCGGCTCTGCCTGCCACACATCCGGGACGGCGGGCACATCCTCTTCACCGGCAGCGTCGCCGGCAGGCAGGCATACCCGCACGCCGCGTCGTACGTGGCGGCGAAGTTCGGTCTGCGTGGTTTCGTCTATGCACTTCGCGAGGACCTGCTCGGGCGGCCGATCCGCATCTCGACCGTCGACGCCGGTCTCGTGGAGAGCGAGTTCTCGATCGTCCGGTTCGGCGGCGACGAGGAGAAGGCGAAGGCCGTCTACGAGGGTCTCGACCCGATCACGCCCGACGAGGTCGCCGACTGCGTCATGTTCGCGCTCACACGACCGCTGCACGTGAACGTCGACGAGATCGTGATCAAGGCGCTGCAGCAGTCCTCCGGCGGACGGATAGTCCGCCGGAAGACTGCTTCGTAGGGGCCGGATACATCCGGCCCGGTGTCAGGACGGCTGCTTCGTAGGGGCCGGACACATCCGGCCCGGTGTCAATCAGATCGCTAGGGTCGCGGTCGTGGACGAGGAGCGGCACGGAAGAAACGTGCTCGGCGGCGAGCTCGAGCCGTGCTCCGTCGACCCGCTGACCGGCTTCTACCGCGACGGAACGTGTCGTACCGGTGCGGGCGACGTCGGCGTGCACGCCGTGTGCGCCGTGATGACGGAGGAGTTCCTCGAGTTCAGCCGCTCTGCCGGAAACGACCTCTCGACACCCCATCCCGAGTGGGGCTTTCCCGGGCTCGTGCCGGGTGATCGCTGGTGCGTCTGCGCGCCCCGCTGGCAGGAGGCGCTCGAGGCGGGTGAGGCGCCGCCGGTCGTCCTCGCCGCGACCCACGCGGCCGCGGTCGAGTTCAGCACGCTCGCCGACCTCCGTGCGCATGCGGTCGACGGCGTTGCGTAGACCTTCCGTCAGCTGTTGCCGACCCAGTTCGCGGTGACGCCCACCTCCGTGAACCCTGCCCGGAGGATGTTCCGGTAGGACCCGGAGGGACGGTCGTCGCGCCGCTCGCCCGTCTCGGTGAGGACGAGGTCGCAACCGAGCTCGCCGGCCCGCCGGATGCGATGCGCGAGCAGCACCCCCTGGGCGCCCTTGCCGCGGTGCTCGGGCAACGTCGCGCCGAAGCCCAGATACGCCGCCCCTTCGGCCACGAACAGGGCGCCGGCTCCCGCCGGCTCGTCGCCGTCGAGCGCGAGCCAGCACTCCCAGCCGCGCACGGAGGCGGCGGCGATCACCGGCTCGAGCGCCTCGGGCAGCCCGTAGGCGATCCGCTGTACCCGTGCGAACGCGTGCGCGTCCTCGGGCGAGGCGACGAGCCGGAGCTGCAGCGATGTCTCGGTCTGCGGCGGGTCGCCGGAACCGCGCCGGAAGCTCATCCACCCCCAACCCGGCTCCAGACCGCGCGCCTCGAGCCACTCGGGCAGCGCGGCCGGCCGGGCGCGTGGCGCGACGGCGACGTAGAAGGTGACGCCCTGCGGGATGGCGGCGATCGCCAGGTCCACGTCGGCTTCGGTCGCGGGCCGGTCGAGCCCGAGACCGACGATCCGGTTCAACATCGGCGATCCCGGCGCGCCGGGCGAGGTCAGCACGACGGCCCCATCCTGCTCCGTGACGACGCTCAGCCCGCGGTACGCGTCGAGGGCGACCTGCTCATCGCGGTTCATCGCTCGACCCTTTTTCGCCAGTATCGCTCGAGGCCCTGATAGCAATGCCAGAAAGGGACGACGGCGGCGTAGGTGTCGGCGAGATCGGGGTCGGACTCGACGACGTCCGCGCGCGCCGCGGCACAGAAAGTGGGCTCGTCCATCCCGTGCGCGACCCACTCGGCCCAGCGCTGCATCGCATCCCGAAGTCGTCCGATGTGGCTCTCCACGTCCTCGAAGACGCCGAAGTGCACGAGCGCCAGTCTCGTCGGAGCCCGGCGCTCCGTCTCCGACAACGTCGTCTCCCACGCCTCGAGATCGACCTCCGGGGGCGGCAGCGGCGGCAGCACGAACCGCCCCGGCGCCACGCGGACACCCGCCGCGTCACCCGAGTACAGCGTCCCGTCCGCGTCCAGGTAGGAGACGTGATGCGCCGCGTGGCCCGGTGTGGGGAAGACCTCGAGCCCGAGTGCCTCGTCTCCGACGATGTGCAGGTTCTCGGCGGGCACCGGCACGAGCTCGCCCCACAGCGCGTCGAACGCGTCGCCGTAGAGCCGGCGTGCGCTGGTCTCGAGCCGCTGCGGATCGAGCAGGTGCGGAGCCCCGATCGCGGACACGTGCACCTGGACGTGCGGGTGCTCTCGGACGATCGCGCCGGCGCCACCTGCATGGTCGAGATGGATGTGCGAGAGCAGCAGATGGCCCACGTCGTCGAAGTCGAGCCCGCGCTCGGCGAGGCCGGTCTCGAGCATGGGCAGCGTGGACTGCGGCCCGCAATCGAAGACGGCGACACCGTCGTCTGTCTCGACGACGTACGAGCCGATCCGGCGCTCGACGCCGAGGTGGCGCAGGTCGATGGGCCCTGTCACGCGCAGCTCAGCCGGCGAGGGCCTGCTCGAGATCCGTGACCAGGTCGTCTGCGGACTCGATCCCGACGGAGAGCCGCACGAGGTTGCGCGGCGCGGCGAACGGCGCCTCGGCGGTGGAGGCGTGGGTCATCCGGAAGGGGTGCTCGATGAGGCTCTCGACACCGCCGAGCGACTCGGCCAGCGTCCACACCTGGGTACGGGCGACGAGGTCGACCGCGGCCTGCTCCGACTCGAGCAGGAAGGAGACCATGCCGCCGAAGTCCCGCATCTGCCGCACGGCGATCTCGTGCCCGGGGTGCGCGGGGAGCCCGGGGTAGAGCACCTGCTCCACGCGCGGGTGCCGCGAGAGCAACCCCACCACCGCCCGCGCGTTGGCGCAGTGCCGCTCCATGCGGACGGCGAGCGTCTTCACGCCCCGCAACACGAGCCAGGCGTCGAACGGACCCGGCACGGCGCCGAGCGACTTCTGCAGGAAGCGGAGCCGGTCGGCGACCGACGCGTCGCTTGTCGCGACGAACCCGCCGACGACATCCGAATGGCCGCCGATGTACTTCGTCGTCGAGTGCAGGACGAGGTCGGCGCCGTGGTCGAGCGGGGTTTGCAGGAACGGGGTAGCGAAGGTGTTGTCGACGACCACGAGCGCGCCGGCTGCGTGGGCCGCGTCCGCCACGGCCGCGATATCGACGAGGTTCAAGAGCGGGTTCGTCGGCGTCTCGATCCAGACGAGTCGCGTGCCGTCGCCGATGTGCGCGCCGGGATCGCTCGACAGCTCCCCGGGCGTGAGGTACGTGAACGCGTATCCCTTCGGCTCGTACACGCTCGAGAACATGCGGTAGATGCCGCCGTACACGTCGTTGACGCAGACGATGCGGGCGCCCGGGTCGACGAGATGCATGATCGTCGTCGCGGCGCCCAACCCGGACGAGAAGGCGTGGCCGTGCTCCGCGTTCTCGAGCGAGGCGAGGCACTGCTCGAGCGCCGTCCGCGTCGGGTTCGCGACGCGCGCATAGTCGTACCCCTTGTGCACCCCGACCGCGTCCTGCGCAAACGTCGAGGTCTGGTAGATCGGCGTCGTCACCGCCCCGGTGGCCGGATCCGGCTCCTGCCCCACATGGATGGCGCGCGTCTCGAAGTGCACGGCAATGATCGTAGTCCGCCCGGCGCGGCTGGTCTCCGCCGTTCGAGCGGGTACCGGCAGCCCCGGGATGCGCGCCGGCCCGAGAGACGGCATGCTGAGCAGGTGCGCGACGTTGCCGACGTCATCCTTCGGGACGGCTCCACACTGCGGCTGTCACCCCCGACGGTGGACGATGTGGAGGAGCTCGTCACGTTCTTCCAGAGGTTGTCGCCGGAGGCCCGCTTCCAGCGCTTCCACGGATACGCGGCCGTGGACGAGGCGCTGGCACAGGGTCTCGTCGACCCGGACTGGGTCGAGCACGGCGCCCTTGTCGGGCGGCTCGAGATCGACGGCGAACAACGCGTCGTCGCCGTGGGGAACTTCGTCCGGCTGAGGGAGCTCCGGACGGCGGAGGTCGCCTTCGTCGTCGTGGAGGAGCTGCAGCACCGCGGCGTCGGGACGCGCCTCCTCGAGCAGCTGGCCGTCCGGGCCGCCAGAGCCGGGATCACGCGGTTTCTCGCTGTGGTCAGGTCGGAGAACCGCTCCATGCTGGACGTGCTCGAGAACGTCGGCTTCACCGTCCGGCGACGGCTCGACGGAGGCGTGGTCGAGGCGACGTTCCGGATCGATCCCACCGACGACTACACGACAACCGTCGACGCGCGGGATCACGTGGCCGTTGTCGCGTCTTTGCAGGGATTCTTCGAGCCGTCCGCGGTCGCGGTCGTCGGCGCGTCGCCGCGGGAGGGAGCCATCGGCGGGTCGGTGTTCCGCAACATCCTGCGCGGAGACTTTTCAGGCGCCGCATTCCCGATCAACCGCGACGCCGCGCCCGTCGCGGGCGTCCGCGCCTACAGGTCGGCGACGGAGCTCCCCGAGCCACCCGACCTTGCCGTGATCGCGGTCGCGGCCGACCACGTCCTGACGGCTGCCGAGGACTGTCTCGTCGCCGGGGCACGCGCACTGTGCGTGGTCTCCGCCGGCTTCGCCGAGGTGGGCGAGGAAGGACGGGCGCGGCAGGACGAGCTGCTCGCGCTCGTGCGCGCCCACGGTGCCAGGCTGCTCGGGCCGAACTGCCTCGGGCTTTCCTCGGCGGCGGTTCGACTCAACGCAACCTTCGCGCCGCGCGCCTTCCCACCGGGACGGATCGGGCTTTCGTCCCAGAGCGGCGCGCTGGGCCTGGCGCTGCTCGAGCGGGCGGCCGACCACGGTCTCGGCTTCTCGTCGTTCGTGTCGATCGGCAACAAGGCGGATATCTCGACCAACGACCTGCTCGAGTGGTGGGAGGTCGACGAGGGGACGGATCTGGCGGTGATGTACGTCGAGTCGTTCGGAAGCCCACGACGCTTCTCGCGCATCGCCCAGCGCATGGCGCGGTCGAAGCCCATCCTCGCCATGAAATCGGGGCGCAGTGAGGCCGGGACACGTGCGGCCGGTTCGCACACCGCGGCGCTGGCCGGCTCGGACAACGCCGTGGACGCCCTCTTCCGTCAGGCGGGCGTGATCCGCGCCGACACGCTCGAGGAGCTGCTCGACGTCGCCGGGCTGCTCGCGGCGCAGCCGCTGCCCGACGGACGCCGCGTCGCGGTCCTCACGAACGCCGGGGGTCTCGGGATCCTCTGCGCCGACGCATGCGCCGAGCGAGGTCTCGAGCTTCCGGCGCCACCTGCGAGCGCTGCGGAGGCGCTGCGGGAGTTCCTTCCCGAGGCCGCCAGCGTCTCGAACCCTGTCGACATGCTCGGATCGGCGACCGCGGACCAGTTCGGGCGAGCGGCGCGCCTCTTGCTCGACGGCGACTGGACCGACTCGGTCATCGTTCTCTTCGTCCCGACCGCAGACCTGGCCGTCGACGCGGTGGCGTCGGCCCTGGCAGGAGCGTGCGGGGGAGGCATGTCGAAGCCGCTGCTGGCGTGCCTGCTGGCCGGGGACCGGAAGCCGGCGGCTCTCGCCGGCGCAGCCGCCACGTTTGCGTTTCCCGAGTCTGCCGCGCGAGCCCTGGCCCGGGTGGTCGAGCGGGCGGAGTGGCTGCGACGACCCGGGGGCGCGGTGCAGCGTCCGACGGGCGTCGACGTGGATCGTGCGCGCGGGATCCTCGCCGCAGCCTCGTTCTCGCACTGGCTGGAGCCGGCCGAGACGCGGACGCTCCTCGAGGCGTACGGGATCCCGCTCGCGGCCCAGCGCGAGGCGGACGGCCCCGACGAGGCGGTCGCGGCAGCGGTCGAGCTCGGGCTGCCGGTGGCCGTCAAGTCGGCGGTGCCGGGAGCGCACAAGACGGAGGCCGGCGGTGTCCTTCTCGACCTGGCCTCGCTCGACGACGTCCGCGCCGCGACGGCTCGCGTCGGCGGGCCCGTCGTCGTGCAGGAGATGGTGCGCGGTGCGAGCGCAGAGCTGCTCGCCGGCGTCGTCCAGGATGCGGTCTTCGGCCCGTTGGTCGCGTTCGGGCCCGGAGGTGTGCTGGCAGAGCTGATCGGGGAGGCGGAGGTCCGTCTGGCACCCCTCACGGACGTGGACGCTCAGGAGCTGGTCGACTTCGGCAAGGCGGGGGCCCTCGTCCGCGGCTACCGTGGTGCGCCGCCGGTCGATCGTGGCGCGCTCGTCGACCTCCTCATGCGCTTGTCCGCGCTTGCGGACGATCTGCCCGAGGTGGCGGAGCTCGACCTGAATCCCGTCCTGGGCCTTGCAGACCGGGTTGTCGTCGTCGACGCGCGTGCCCGCGTGGCGCCCGTCGAGCCGGCGGTGGCGCTCAAGACCTGGTGATCGTGGACGCGTCGCGGCGCAACCGCGCGCGGACCCGGGTTCTGACGGCTACGTGCGTCGCACGCGCTCGAGTCCGGCCACCCGCCGCAACCGGTCGAGCGCGCGGTCGAGAGCGTCGTCGAACGCACCGGAGCGGCGGACCCGGGGCTCCAGGTGCACAGCTCGGACGACGAGTCGCCTGCTCGGCGCGCTCGGACTTCACGTCGAGCCGAGCGACGATGCGGTCGCCGCGGAGGAACGGGAGCACGTAGTAGCCGTAGCGGCGCTCGTGTTCCCGCTTGTAGATCTCGATCAGATGGTCGAAGCCGAGCACGCGTCGGGCGAAGGGCCGGTCCCAGAGCAGATTGTCGAACGGGGAGAGCAGCACCGCGGCGGTCGGCGCGGGCGGGTCGAGGTCGGTGCCCGCCGCGACGAGCACGCGAGCACCACCGTCGTCCACGTCGAGCCGTTCGAGCAACCCGTCCGCGACGAGGCCGTCCACCGCCGGTCGCACGCGCTTCGTCCCGCCCGTGAGGCGCCAGTGCTCGACGATCCCCGACTCGGTCAGCGCGCCACGCGCACGCACGGCGCGCAGCGCGAGCTCGCGCGAGCCGTTCCGTCTCCGTCGGCGTGGGCGCCTCGAGCACCTCGCGGGGGAGCACGCGCTCCGGCAGGTCGTAGAGGCGCTGAAAGCCCTGCCGGCCGGCGATCACGAGCTCGCCGTGGTTCCACAGCCGGTCGAGCATCGCCTTCGCCGGCTTCCGCTCCCACATGCCCTTCTCCAGCGGGCCGTCGAAGTTCCGTGACGCGAGCGGGCCTTCCGCGCGGATGCGGTCGAGGATCTCCTCGCGTAGGTGGGCGTGGGTCTTCTCGACGTGCGACCACCACGGGCGCCCCCCGCCGTCCATCGACGATCGAAAGAGGCGCCAGTCCTCCGCGGGCAGCAGGCAGGCCTCGTGCGCCCAGTACTCGAAGACGCGCCCCTGGCGGAGGAGTCTCGACACGGCTTCGTGCGGATAGGCGCCGATCCGGGTCGAGAGCACGATCCTGTGGCTGCGCTCGACGGTGGCGATCGAGTCGAGCTGGACGCACGAAAGCGACCGGATCGTGCGCTCCACCTCTGCCGCCGACCCCTTGCGGGAGCGGCTTGCGTAACCCTGGGCGTTGACGGCGATGCGGCGCAGCGCCGCAGGAGAGATGGTGCGCACGCCGCAATCATCTCCATGAAGACCTTTCTCGCGCTGCTCCTGCTGCTCGTGGTGGGCGCCTACGCGGTGGGCGCGGTCGTGTTCCTCCTGCGGGACGACGACACGCTGCCCGCGAACGCCGACGCGGTGGTCGTCCTCGCCGGGAGCGAGTCGCGGCTGCCGGTAGCCCTCTCTCTCGTGCGAAAGGGCGTCGCGCCCGTGCTCGTCGTCTCGGAGGACGACAGTGACGACGACCCGGCGCGTGCCGGCCTCTGTCGGCAGGGGAAGGTCCCGGGGGTGAAGGTCGAGCTGGTCTGCCGCAGCGCCGTGCCCTACTCGACCCGTGGCGAGGCGCGGTTCGTCGCCTCGCTCGCCGACCGGCGCGGCTGGGACTCGATCGTCGTCGTCACCTCCCGCTACCACCTGTTCCGTGCCGAGCGCCTCTTCCGCCGCTGCACCGACGCGAAGCTCGTCATGCAGGCCGTGCCGGAGTCCGTCGGCGACAACCTGCTCGCCATCCCGCGCGAGTGGGCCAAGCTGGGTCTTGCAGAGACCACGAGACGCGGCTGCTGAAACCGCGCTACCGTCCTGCGCATGGCCGACCCGCTGCGCAAGAAGCGCGACCACGAGCTGATCGAGCTGCTCAACGAGCTGCGCGTGGTGCTGCCCGGTGTGCAGGTGCTGTTCGCCTTTCTCCTGATCGCGCCCTTCACGGCGCGGTTCGAGGAGGACGCGAGCACGACCGCCTACATGATCGCGCTCGGCGCGACGCTGCTCGCGACCGCGCTCCTCATCGCGCCGTCGGCGTACCACCGGCTTCGCTGGCGCGAGCGTGACAAGGAGCGGATGCTCCGCACCTCGAACCGCCTCGCGATCGCCGGCATCGGCGCGATCGTCGTCGCCCTGACCGCCTCCATGTACCTCGTCACCGACGTGCTGCTCTCCACCGCGGCCACGGTCGCGGTCACGGTCGCGTCTGCGCTGGTGCTCCTGCTCGGCTGGTTCGTGCTCCCATTGTTGACGCCGTACGACCGCTGGGACGAGGTCGACGACGACCTCGACGAGGCGCCGCACTGACCCGCGCTCAGGCGGGAACCTGTGCCTGCACGGCTGCGGCCGCGGTGACTCGCTCGAGCCAGGGTGACGCAGCAAGCCGCTCGAAGATCTCGCGGGCCTGGGCGAGCAGCGGTGCCGCCTTGCTCGGCTGACCCTCGCCGGCGAGCCACTCGCCGTGCTCGAGCAGCGTCACCGCGAGCCAGAAGGGGAGGCTGAGACCGCGGAACTGCTCGGCCGCGGCTCCGTACCCCGCCCCGTCGTCGGCCAGGCGGGCTCGGAAGCGCTTCGCCTGCGCGTCGAGATACGGCGGGCGCGTGCCTGCGGGAATCGTCTCGATCGATTCCAGAAGCTCCTCGACCTTGGCCGTCTCGCCCAGAGCGAAGGCTGCTTCGAGGGCTTCGACGAGGCCCTGCTTACCGGACTGGGAGGAGATGCCGAGGGTGCGCCCGACCTCGATCGTCGCTTCGCCGTCGCCGAGCGCATCGTGCAATCGTCCTTCGGCCCGGCTTAGCGCGGCACGGGACCCGAGGTAGGCGGAGCGCTCCTGGACGTCGCTGGACTCCTCGAGACGCGAGAACAGCGAGAGGACACGTCTTGCCTCGTCGAGCTCGCCACGCTGAATGTGGATCTCGACCGCCGACTGGAGCAGGCTCAACATCAGTGCGCCGGACTCGAGCTGCTCCTGGGTCAACTCGTCGCTCGTCGCCTGCGCCTCGTCCCAGCGACCCAGCATGGCGAGCGGATGGGTTCGCTCGGCGAGCACGGCCCACTCGCCGGGTCGATCACCGAGCTTGCGCGTCAGGGCGAGAGCCTCGTCGAGGTACCCGAGCGCCTTTCCGTACTCGTCACGATGGAAGCACCGGTCGGAGAGCCAGAAGTAGCAGACGCTCGCCTCCCCGACGACGTCGTGCTCGAGCGCGACCCGGAGTGCCTGACCGAGGAGCGCGTCGGCCTCGTGGAGATGTCCGCGACTGACGGCGCCGCCCGATTTCGCGCGCAGCGCCAACGCGAGCGCCTCCGGGTACACATGGGCCTCGGCGATGTCCAGCGCGAGCTCGGCACGCTCAGCGGCACGGTCGAGGTCGCCGCCGTACCAGTAGCCGAACGAGAGGCGGGCCGCGAGCAGCGCGAGATCCTCGTCGGGCTCGTCGGCCGAGATGACGTCGAAGGCGCGCTCCATCCGTGCCTGCGCCTCGTCGCGACGCCCCGTGAAGGCGTCGAGCCTGCCGAGCTTCCAGAGAACGCGGGCGGCGGCGTGCGTGTCGCCCCGCCCCTCGAAGAGCTCGATCGACTCCTCGAACAGCCGGCGTGCGGAGTCCGCATCACCCGCTCTCCCGGCCATCTCGCCCGCTCGGTAGAGCAGCGCCGCCCTCGCCGACGGTTCTTCGGTCAGCTCCGCCGCCTGCTGGAAGTAGCGCCTCGCCTCGGCGGCCGCAGCGAGTGACGCGGCGCGCTCCCCGGCTCGCACCAGCATCGCCTGCGCCTTGCCTCTGATCTCCGCTGCGTCTTCCGCATCGGGCGCGGCCTCGTGCGCGGCGAGATAGTGCGAGGCGATCACCTCGACCACCTCGTCCTCGTCGGCGAAGGCGGCGCTCAGATACGTAGCAGCAGCGAGATGCCTGACACGACGCTCTCGCTTCGAGAGCGTCTCGTAGGCGACGTGGCGCACGAGGTCCTGGAGAAAGCCGTACTGGCCGTGCTCCGGCGAGCGGGGGTCGGCCTGCACGCCGAGCACCTCCTTGCGCGCGAGCGTGGTGAGCAGCGGCTCGATCTCGACGGCGGCGCCGGCGAGCGCGGCCAACGCATCTCTCGTGAACGTCTTGCCGAGCACCGCGGCGTCCTGGAGGAGCCGACGCTCGTCAGCGGTGAGGCCGTCGAGCCTGGCGGCGATCAAGGCGTGGAGCGTCTCGGGCACCTCGAGTGCCTCCACCGGCCCGGTCAGCCGGTAGGCCGGGCCGTCCTGGACGAGCAGGCCGCGGTCGAGCAGCATGCGCACCGTCTCGACCGCGTACAGCGGCACGCCTTCCGCCCTCGCGAGGATGCGGTCGCGAACGTCCGCCGGCAGGCCCGGCACGAGACCGGACAGGAGCTCCTCCATCGCCTGCGACGGGAGGGGCTCCAGGTAGAGGGACGTGAAGCTCCGCTGCCCGGCGCCCCAGTTCGGCCGGCGCTCGAGCAGCTCCGGCCGGGCCAGGGTGATCACGTAGATGGGTGAGCTGCGCGACCAGTCGAGCAGGTACTCGACGAAGTCGAGCAGGCTGGCGTCGGCCCACTGCATGTCCTCGAAGGCGAGCACGGTCGGGTACGTCTCGGCGAGCCGCTCGAAGAACAGGCGCCAGGCGGCGAACAGGTCCTGCTGGTCGCGCGCCTGGTGCTCGCTCAGCCCGAGCAGGTGCGCGAGCCGCGGCTCGAGGAAACCGCGCTCCTCGGCGTCGAGGATGTGCTCCTCCAGCGTGGCATGGAGCTTGGCCAGGGCGGACGCCGGCTCTTCCTCCTCGGCGATCCGGCAGCGCATGCGCACCATGTCGGCGAGCGCCCAGTAGGTGACGCCCTCGCCGTAGGAGAGGCAGCGCCCGCGGTGCCAGTAGACGGTCTCGGCGATACCGTCGAAGTACTTGTAGAACTCCCAGCCGAGCCGCGACTTGCCGATCCCGGCGATGCCGGTGACCGAGACGAGGTGCGCCTTCTTCTCGTCCGCGGTCGCGTGGAACAGATCCTTGATCTGACGCAGCTCACGGTTGCGGCCGACGAACGGCGCCTCGAGCCCGTGTGACTTGAGCGACCCGCGTAGCCCGGAGACGACGCGTTGCGCCCTCCAGAGCGGTGTCAGCCCCTCCTTGCCCTTGAGCTCGAAGGAACCGGCCTCCTCGTAGACGATCGTCTGCTCCGTGGAGCGGCGCGTCGACTCGCCGACGTAGACCGTGCCCGGGTCTGCTACCGACTGCACGCGTGAGGCGGTGTTGACGAGGTCGCCGGCGACCATGCCCTGCCCCTCGGCGCCGAGCGTGACCGCGGCCTCGCCGGTCAAGACTCCGGCGCGGGCGCGGAGCTCGGGCGCGTCGACCTCGTCGCCGAGCGCGGAGACGGCGGTGACGAGGTCGAGCGCGGCGCGTACGGCCCGCTCGGCGTCGTCCTCGGTCGCCGTCGGCGTCCCCCAGACCGCCATCACGGCATCGCCGATGAACTTCTCCACCGTACCGCCGTAGAGCCCGATCAACCGGCTGCAGGTGTCGAAGTAGCGCGAGAGGAGCTCACGTGTGTCCTCTGCGTCCCGCGACTCCGACAGCGTCGTGAAACCCACGAGGTCGGCGAACAGGACGGAGACAAGGCGACGCTCAGCGGCGGGAGTCTCGCGCGCAGGCGCCGGTGTCGCGCCGGATGGGGTCTCGACGGACGACGGGGCACCGCACTCGCCGCAGAACTTCTCGTTGCCCCCAAGAGCCGCCCCGCACGAGGCGCATGTGAGCGCGAGCGGCGTCCCACACTCCGTGCAGAACTTCTTCTCCTGCGGATTCTCGGTACCGCACCCTGGACAGACCATCCTGGGTACGGAGCCTACCCCGCCCGAAGACTCTGCTACTCGGGCACGCCGCCCGAGAGGATGGTGGCCAGGCGGGAGCTGTCGATGTTGCCTCCAGAGACAATACAGACGACGCGACCGCTGCCGGCCCCGCCCGTGAGCGCCGCCGCGAGAGCCAGCGCGCCGGCGCCCTCGGCGATCACGTGCATCCTCTCCGCGAGGAGGCGCACCGCCGCGGCTGCGTCGGGCAGCGTGACCGCGAACGCGCCGGCGAGGAGGGGTCGCGCCCGCTCCCACATGTCGGGCAGCACCGTCTTCGCGCCGGCGCCGTCGACGAACGACGCGCTGTACGGCACCTCGACGGGCGTGCCGTGCTCGATCGCGGCGGTGACGGGCGCTCCCGTCTCGGGCTCGCACGCGTAGACCTTCGTCCGCGGCGAGACGGCCGCGAGCGCGCTCGCGATCCCCGTCGTCAGCCCGCCGCCGCCCCACGGGACGAGGACCGCGTCGATCTCGTCGAGATCCTCGGCCAGCTCGAGGCCGATGGTGCCGTTGCCGGCCATCACGGCGGGGTCACGCACCGGATGCACGAAATGACCGTCGAGACCGGGGAAGCTGCCGGTCTCCATCGCCTCCCACCAGGTCTCGAACGGCACCGGGATCGAGCGGCCGCCGAGCCGCTCGATCGCATCCAGTTTGGCCTCGAGGGGCATGGTCGGGCACGACGATCGTGGCGTCGACACCGGCCTCGCGGGCCATCCACGCCACCCCCTGCGCCATGTTCCCCGCGCTCGTCGTCCAGAGGCCGCGCGCGAGCGCGGCCGGGGGCGCCGCACGAACGGCGTTCCCCGCGCCGCGCAGCTTGAACGACCCGATCGGCTGGAGGCACTCGAGCTTGAGCCAGATCTCGCACGGCCAGTCGTCGCCGGGGAGCCGAAGCAGCGGCGTACGCAGCACGATGCCGGCGACCCGCTCGCGGGCCGCCTCGATCTCGGCCAGTGGGATCAGAAGTCGACCTCCGTGCCGATCCCGCGCGTGGCGGCGCGCGCCACACACAGCTCGGCCGCCGCGAGATCCTCGACAGCGAGGCCGAGCGACTTGAAGAGCGTCAGCTCCGTGTCGGAGGCGCGTCCTTGGTGCATCCCGGCAAGCACCTCCCCGAGCTCGGCGCGGATGTGCTCGGGCCCGATCCCCGCCTCACGGGTCGCCGCCAGGTAGTCGCCGGACTCGTTCACGGTCGACTCGCGCCGGTCGACGAACAGCGACGCATCGGCGACGACCTCCACGTCCAACTCCCGCGCCCCCGGCACGGACGAGCCGACGGCGTTGACGTGGGTCCCCGGGGCGAGCCACGCACGGCGCACGATCGGCTCGGGTGCGGACGTGCACGTGCAGACGACGTCGGCGCCGTCGAGCGCCTCCTCGACCGTCGTGCACGCGACCCCGTGAACGGCGAGCGCGAGACCGACGGCGTGCTCATGCGTCCTGCTCCACACCCTCAGCTCCGCGTCCGGCAGGGCGGCTCGCATCGCAGTGGCGTGCGAGCGACCCTGCACGCCCGAGCCGAGGATCGCGACCGTGCTCGCGTCCGGTCGCGCGAGCGCCCGCGTGGCGACGGCGGAGACCGCAGCGGTGCGGATCTCGGTGATCGGGCTCGCGTTGAGGATCGCGCGGAGCCGTCCCGTGAGCCCGTCGTGCAGCAGCACCGCTCCCTGGTGGGGATCGAGACCGCGTGCCGAGTTTCCGGGCGAGACGACGATCTCCTTGAGCGAAAAGACAGGCTCCTCGCCGCCACGCCACGCCGGCATCAGCCCCATCAGCGCGTCCGCCGGCGGACGGATGACGAAGCGCAGCGGCTGGTGCAGCTCGTCTCGGGCGAGCGACGTCAGCACCTCGTTCATCGCGTCGATGCACGACTCCATGTCGAGCACATCCCGGACGTCTGCGTCGGAGAGCACGAGGACGCTCATGCGAACCAGCCTGACAGCTCGGCGTGCTCGGAGGGGGTCAGCTGCAACTCGAGCGCATCGCGCACCTGGTCGAGATGCTCGATGCGCTTCGGGCCGACGACGACGGCCGACACCTCGGGCACGTGCAGCAGCCAGGCGGTGGCCACGGCCGCCATCGTTGTGCCGCGCAGCGCGGCCCATGTCTCGAGGCGCTCGAGCGCGTCGTACACGCGGTCGGTGGCGTAGCTCGTGTACGGGCCCGGGCGAAGCGACATGCGCGACCCCTCCGGGAGCTCCTGCGCCCGCCGGTACTTCCCGCTCAGCCACCCGCCTGCGAGCGGGCTGAACGGCTCGTATCCGAGTGCGTGCTCGTGGCAGATGGGAAACACGGTGTCACGGTCGCCCTGCTCGAGCAAGCTGAACGAGTTCTGCGCCCATTCGTACCGGGCGAGACCTTCCAGCTCCGCCAGCTCGAGCGCCTCGGCGAGCTGCTCGCCGGTGAAGTTCGAGGCCCCGACGGCGCCGACCTTGCCGCCGCGGACGAGCTCGTCGAAGGCGAGCAACGTCTCCTCCTGCGGCACCGACGGGTCGAAATCGTGCGCCATGTAGAGCGCCACTCGGTCGACCCCGAGGCGCGCGAGGCTGATCTCGACCTGCCGCTGGATCCGCGACCGCGCCAGACCGCGGTCCGCCCCCTCGTCCATCGGGTTGAACGTCTTCGTCGTCACGACGAGGCGGTCTCGAACCTCCGCCGGCTTCGTGCGAAGCCACTCCCCGATCCACGTCTCCGACCGGCCGCCGCCGTACGCGTCGGCGGTGTCGAAGGTCGTCACACCGAGATCCCAGGCGCTGTCCATGAGCAGGAAGGCAACGTCCTTCGCGGTGCCCTGCCCGAAGAACGCTGGTGCCGAGCCGATGCCGCCGAAGTCGCCGCAGCCGAGCACGATGCGGGAGACGGCGATGCCGCTGCGGCCCAACTCGCGCGTCTCCATGCGCCCGAGTCTACGGCGGTGCGTCCGCGGCGACAGGGGTCAGCACGGCCCGTGTCCCGCGGAGGCGCGAGAGAGGCACCAGACCCATGACGACCAGCACCGAGGCGACGGCGAAGACGGCGTTGTAGCCACCGGCGGCGGCAACCGCGCCGAGCGAGATGGCGCCCACTGCGTAGCCGAGGTCGGCGCAGGCGGTGAAGCTGCCGACGGCGGAGCTTCGTTCGCTCTCCGGGGCGGCCGAGACGACGAGCATCATCAACGCCGGGAAGACGAGGGACTGGCCGAGCGCGAGCACCACCGTACCCGCGTAGAGGCCCGCCGGCGCCTGCCAGAGCGCGATCACCCCGAGTCCCGAGGCAGCCAGCGCGATCGCGGTGTTCGCGGCCCGCTTCGGCCCGACGACGTCCGGGATGCGGCGGCCGAACAGGCGGACGGCGATCACGATCGTCGCGTTCAGGGCGAAGAGCGTGCCGGCGCCGGGCAGTCCGAGCTCGCGTGCGTAGAGCGGGCCGAAGGCGGTCATGCCTGCGAAGCCGATCATCGCGGCGATCAGCACCAGACCCGGGAGGATGGCGGCGCGATGGACGAGCGTCGTGTGCCCGTCGGCCCGCGCTCGGGTGCCGACAGGCATCGTCTCTACGGTCGCGAGACCGACGAGGGTCGCCGCGAAGGCAGAGGCGGCGGCAACCAGCCACACGGCATCGAAGCGGTCCTCGCCCAGGACGAGCTCGCCGAGCAAAGGGCCGACAGCGAGCCCGCCCCACGTCGCGAGGGAATAGAGGCTCATCGCCTCGCCGCGGCGAGCGTCGGGCGCCAGGTCGTTCACCATCGTCGCCGTCGCCACGAAGACGAGCGCTTCACCCATGCCGGTGACGAGACGCAGGGCGACCAGCGCGGGCATGGAGCCGGCGACGGTGTAGAGGGCGAAGCTCGTCCCGAGCAACAACGTGCCGCCGATGACGAGGGGCTTGCGGCCGATGCGATCTCCGAGCCGTCCACCGAGCGGCTGCAGCAGCAGCGCCGTTGGGCCGGCCGCGGCCACGGCGAGCCCAACCCCAACGCTGCCCGCGCCGAGCTCGCCCTTCGCGTAGAGCGGCAGCACGGGGATCAGCATCCCGATGCCGAGCAGCGCACCGAAGGTCGCGAGGCACGCAAGGACGAAGGCGCGGGTCAGGAGGCGGTCCGGGATGACGCGATCCTCCCAGGAGGGCGCCTGGCTCGGTCGAGGTTGACCGGGACCGTCGCCGTTCGACAGGATCACACCGTGGAGCTACGGCGTTGGCACGCAGAACCGGTCGAGCAGCTGACCGCGCAGATCGGCCGGCAGATGCTGCACACGGAGACGATGACGGTGGCCCGCATCCACCTCACCGCCGGAGCCGTCGTGCCGAGCCATTCCCACGAGAACGAGCAGGTGGCGAACGTGATCCAGGGGAGGCTGCGCTTCGTCGTCGGTGACGAGGAGATCGTCGTCGGCACCGGGGAGAGCCTCGCGCTGCCCGCGAACGTGCCGCACGAGGTCGAAGCGCTCGAGGACTCGCTCGTGCTCGACGTGTTCTCACCCGTACGCGAGGACTGGGTGCGCGGCGACGACGCGTACCTCCGCGGCTGATCACGGTTGCCTCGGCGCCAGTGGGGTCGTCGCGGCTACCGTCGAGGAGTGCGGTTTGTCGACGTCCACTCGCATGTCGTCCCGTCAGGCGACGACGGGGCGAAGACGGTCACCGAAGGGGTCGAGCTGTGCCGCGTCGCCGCCGACGCCGGCACGCGCATCCTGTTCGCGACGCCGCACGTGCACGCTCCGTGGGACACGTATCCCTGGACCGACAGCCGTGCACGGCTCTTCGAGGAGAGCTTCCCGCCGATCCGTGACGGCGCAGCCGCGTTCGGCCTCGACCTGCGCCGCGGCTTCGAGCTGTTCCCGACCGAGACGTTCGAGGTCGACCTGGCTGCGTTCCGGCTCGAGGGCACGGATGCGGTGCTCGTTGAGTTCCCCGGGTCGTGGCTGGACGTCACGGACGAGCTTCGGCTCGTCGGTGACGCGGTCGAGCGTGTGCTCGCGGCAGGGCTGATCCCCGTCCTCGCGCACCCGGAGCGCTGCCGGTCGGTCGCACGCGACCCGTCAGTCGTGCGCTCGCTGGTCGAGCGCGGCGCGCTGCTGTGCCTGAACGCCGGCTCGCTCGTCGGCGGGCACGGCGCCACCGCAGAGCGGGTGGCGTGGCAGCTCGTGGAAGAGGGATCGGTCGCGCTCGCCGCATCCGACGGTCACCGCGCGCGCCGCCCGCCGTCGATGGACGCCGCCTACGACGCGGCGGTCGCCCGCCTCGGGGAGCAGGCGGCGGCTCCTCTCTTCGACGGCAGCGCGCTGCTCTTCCGGCAAGCGCATCTCGCTTCGCGAGAATCGGGATCCGCGTGCGCGGATCCCTTGCGCGCGAACACCTCCTGAAGGCGTCCGCTTCGCGGCCGCAAGGGCCCGATCTTCCGCAGGCGACTTCTTGCTTCGCGAGAATCGGGATCCGCGTGCGCGGATCCCTTGCGCGCGAACACCTCCTGAAGGCGTCCGCTTCGCGGCCGCAAGGGCCCGATCTTCCGCAGGCGCCTTCTTGCTTCGCGAGAATCGGGATCCGCGTGCGCGGATCCCTTGCGCGCGAACACCTCCTGAAGGCGTCCGCTTCGCGGCCGCGAAGGCCCGATCTTCCGCAAGCGCCTTCTTGCTTCGCGAGAATCAGACGGCGTCAGGCAGCTGCGAGCTCCGCGGCGTGTCGCACCTGGAGCGAGCGCAGCTCGAGAAGCTGGATCACATCGGCCGTCGGGCGAAGCACGTCGACCAGCGGCGGGCCGCCGTCGAGCGGTACGGCCGCCACGAGCTTCGAGCCGATCTCCGCCACGAGCACGTCCCCCTGCGGGAGCCTGCGCTCACTGAGCTCGGCGAGCTTGGCGAGCTCCGGCCCGTCGTCTGCCGCAGCGGTTCGGATCGTGACGTCGCCCTGCGACGTCGCCGCGACCGGCTGGGGCTGAACCCCGAGCACCGCGCGGACGGCGCGGCGTAGGCGTCCGCTTCTGGATGCCTCGTAAGGACGATCGAGACGTGGTCTCGTCTGGATCTCGTCGATCATGCGTGCCAGCTCGTCGGTGTGGACTCGTGCGAGGTCGGTGAACATCGTTCCTCCTGTCGCAGTTCGCTCGCCCCGACGGTATGCGCGTCGGATGCACGCGCGTGGGTCGATCTCGTCAACGACGCGCGACGATCCGGATCTGCGCTGTCACTCCTCGGGCGGGCGGCGCTCCGGGTAGCGCGGCAGGCCGTCGTCGGGAATCGGCTCCCACGCGGCCGCGTACGCGACGAACTGCCGCCACGACGGCACGATCCCCGGGTCGCCGTCGAACGATCCGAGCCGCACGAAGAGCTGGTCCCGGTCGGCTGGGTTTCGCGCCCAGAGCGCAGAGCCGCAGCCGCCGCAGAAGTCCTTCGCGAACCCGTCCGGCGGCTCGTACGCCCGAACCAGATCCTCACCCTGCGTGATCCGTAGCGACCCCGGCACGATGCGCGCCGAGGCGGAGGCGGCCGAGCCTGTGCGGCGCTGGCAGCGGGTGCAGTGACAGTAGAGCGCCGAGACGAGCGGTTGCGTCACCTCGAAGCGCACGGCGCCGCAGAGGCAGCCGCCGGTGAGCACTGGCTCGGCCATCAGGGCAAGCGTACGCCTTCGACCCTGCGATAGCCTCGCGCGGACGATGGCATACGGTGCCGCAGACGACCGGTACGAGGTCATGTCCTACCGCCGCTGCGGGCGCAGCGGGCTGCTGCTGCCGTCGGTCTCGCTCGGGCTCTGGCACACCTTCGGGGGCACGCACCCGGTCGAGACGGGTCGTGCGATCGCGCGGCGCGCCTTCGACCTCGGGATCACGCATTTCGACCTGGCGAACAACTACGGGCCGCCGTACGGCGCGGCGGAGGAGACGTTCGGCCGGCTGCTGGCGCTCGATCTCGGGCCGTACCGCGACGAGCTCGTCGTCTCGACGAAGGCGGGCTGGGACATGTGGCCCGGCCCCTACGGCGACCTTGGCTCCCGCAAGTACCTGCTCGCAAGCCTCGACCAGAGCCTGCGGCGCCTGGGTCTCGAGTACGTCGACATCTTCTACTCGCACCGCTACGACCCGGAGACGCCGCTCGAGGAGACGATGGGCGCGCTCGACACCGCCGTGCGGCAGGGGAAGGCGCTCTACGCCGGCATCTCCGCGTACCCGGCGGAGCAGACCCGCGAGGCGGCCGCGATCCTCCGCTCGCTGGGGACGCCGTTGCTCATCCACCAGCCGAACTACTCGCTGCTCGACCGCTGGATCGAGCCGGATCTGCTCGACGCCGTGGGTGAGCTCGGCGTCGGCTGCATCGTCTTCTCGCCGCTCCAGCAGGGGTTGCTCACCGACAAGTACCTGGACGGGATCCCGGCAGGGTCGCGTGCCACGCACGGCCGCTACTTCCCGCACGACGCGCTCACCGACGAGTTGCGCGACAAGCTGCGTCGTCTGAACGAGATCGCGGCCGTGCGCGGTCAGTCGCTCGCGCAGCTGGCGCTCGCCTGGACGCTTCGCGATCCACGCGTGACGTCGACACTCGTCGGGGCGAGCTCGGTGGCTCAGCTCGAGGAGAACGTCGCCGCTCTCGGACGGCTCGAGCTCGGCGACGACGAGCTCGCGGCGATCGACGGAGCGCTCTCCGCCGTCTGACGCCGGCGGGGGCGGGCCGGCGCGGCACGCCCCTCGCATAGGGTGCGGCGATGCCGCTGCAGAACCGGGTCACGCCGCTCGGGGAGCTCGTGGCGGATTCTGCCCGCGGGCTCGTGTACGGGAACCGCGGCTGCCTCCACGACGACACCGGGAGGATCCGCCGGCGCTACAACGGCAAGCGCTGGATCGCCTGCCGCCTCGCGTTTCGCGGCTGGCAACGCGGATCGCTGTTGCAGCCTGGGCGCTTCACCGAGCTGTTCTTCCTCGACGAGGCGACCGCCTTCGCTGCCGGCCACCGGCCGTGCGCGCTCTGCCGGCGCGCGGACTACGCACGCTTCGTGGAGCTCTGGAGCGAGCTGCACACGGGCTCCGCCGGTGCCGACGCGATCGACACGCAGCTTCACGGCGAGCGTGTCGCGCCCGACACGAGGACGCAGCGGCGGCACGATGCGTGGCTCGACGAGCTCCCCGACGGGGCTTTCGTCCTCCGCCACGGTGCTCCATGGCTGGTGCTCGGGGACCAGCTGCTGCGCTGGACTCCGGCCGGCTACTTCGAGCGCCGGCCGCGACCCGGCCGCGACGGCGCGGTGCTGATCACGCCACCGTCGCTCGTCGCCGTTCTGCGCTCGGGCTGGGACCCGGAGGTGCCGTTTCTCCACCCGTCGGCGGCCGGTCAGACGGGGATGGTCAGGCTCTCGAGGTCCCGGGGATAGTCGGTGAGGATCTCGATCCCGTCCTCGGTGACCACGACCGTGTCGGAGTGGCGGAAGCCACCGACGTCGCTCGCGTAGAGCCCGGGCTCGATCGTGAACACCATGCCCGCCTCGATCGACGTATGGTCGCCGATGTCGAGGAACGGTGCCTCGTGGTTTCGGAGCCCGATGGCCTGGCCTGCGCCGCCCGTCACCTCGGTGAGCGGCGGTCCCTGATAGCCGAGGATGCCCGGGTACCCGTCCTGGTCGACGCCGATCGTGCCGTCCATCCCCAGGTCGGCGAGGATCCGGCCGAGGATGAGCATCGGATGCTCGATGCCCGGGTACTCCGGATACGACTCCACCCGCTCGAAGTCGGTCTCTGCCCGAACGCGCTCCACCTCGAACTCGGGCACGAACACGACCATCTCGCCCGACGCGCTCTGGGCGAACACGACCGGACGCTCTGTCGAGAGGAAGTTGAAGCTCGTGAAGTACCGGATGTAGTGCTGGTCGAAGAGGACGTAGCCGGCGAGCTCGTGGTGCTCGACCGTCTCCAGCAAGCGTTCGCGCGTGGCGCGCAGCTCGGTCGGCGGAATGCCTGCTTTCACCTGCATGGGTCGATGCCTCGTCCGCTCGGCGTGGCGATCCTCGAGATGCTGCGCCGAGGACGCCGGCTGACCAAGAGCGACGCGCCCGCGTTCCAGCGGCCTCATACCCAAAGGGGGGTGTGGCCGTCACCCAAAGCGGGTGGTGAGGACGGCGTTGGACCGGCGTCAGGCGCGCTGCGGGTCGCGCTCGAGCTGGGCCGAGACGTCGACGGCGAGGTCGACGAACATGCCGGCCGTGCACGTGCGCAACCGATCACGGTGCCAGGCGATCGCCACCGTCCGGTGTGGCAACTTCGACTCGATCGGGAGCGCGACGAGGGGCTTGCCGTCGATCTCCGCCGCGAGCTGCGGCACGAGGCCACAGCCGAGACCGGCGAGCACGAAGCCGTGCAGCGTGCCGTTGTCCTCGACGCGGTGGGCAAAGCTCGGCGTCAAGCCGTGGAGCGCGAAGACGTCTTCGAGCTTCGCCTGGCCGGATCCGCGCTTGCAGCTGATGAGCGGCACACCCGCCACCTCCTCCAGGGTGAGCTCGCGGTCCAGGTCGGCGTACGGGTGATCCTCGTGCACGACGAGCACGTACGGGTCGTCGAGCAGCGGCGCGGCCTCGAGCGGCCCTTCCGGGATCGGCAGCTCGGTGAACGCGACGTCGAGCTCCCCGCGCTCGAGGAGCTCGAGCAGCGCGCGGTCGTCGTTCGACTCGGTCAGCGCGAACTCGACCTCGCCCGGCTCGGCGCCGAGCTCCTGCAGGATGAGCGGCAGGATCGCCGCCGCGACGCTCTGGTAGGCACCGACCCGGATCGGGCTGGCCACGTCCTCGGTGTCGAGCGAGTCGAGGTCGATGCGCGCCGCCGAGAGCCTGGTCATGATCGACTCGGCGTGTCCCAGCAGCAGCTCGCCGGCGCGTGTCAGCGTCACCGGCCGCGACCCGCCTGGACGGTCGAAGAGCCGATGGCCGACGTGACGCTCGAGCGCCGCGATCTGCTGGCTGATCGCCGACTGTGCGTACCCGAGCTTCAGCGCAGCCGCTCCGAACGTTCCTTCCTCGGCCACCGCGCGGAGCGCGGCCAGGTGCCGCACCTCGACACCGAGCCAGCGATCGTGCTCTGCCTTCTCAGCGGCGGGGCTCATCGACCCTATTGTTGCGGTCAGCGGCATGCGCCGCCCACCGGCATCGCCGCAGGTCGCGTCGCGGCGGTCTGCGGAGCCTCGGGATGGAGCCGCCGGCGCGCCAGCGGCCCGCGCCGCTCACGCTGCGGCAATATCCGTCGCAGCTCCGCCTCCCGCTCGTACCGAGCGAGCCGGTCGCGGTGAACTTCCTGTGCGAAGTACGTGTAGAGATGCACGACGGCCTCCCTGGCGGCTCGTGGACACCATCCATCGTCGCCGCCGGGCACCCTGCTACACCACAGCGGTTCCCGATACCCGCGATTCCAAAGCTCGATCGGGCCGCCAGAGCTCCGATGCCCCGTTCGGGGGAGGCACGGAGCGAGGTTCTCGCCTAATTCCAGAGGGTGGCCGCCCACCTCATTGCGGTCGGTGTGGTGGGCATCGACCCGAAGCGCGCTGCCCGGGAGTCCCGGCGCACTCAGGCTGCCACGGTGGCCCAGCAGCGCCAGGCGGACGTGAAGGCGGAGAAGCTGGCCCTCCTCCGCGACCAGGTTGCGGCCGGTGACCTCGTGATTCGCAAGATGAGCCGTGCGGAGCAGGCGGCGTGGGCCAAGCGGCACAACGCGGCCGCGGCGCGCTCGACCCCGACGGAGCTGGCCGCCAAGGCCGCTGCGCTCGAGAATCGGCGCCGGCAGGCCGAGCGCCGACGCGGCTAGACCGACCCGACGGTGCCGGCACGGCTGGACGTCGGGTACGTGCCCGCCTGCAGGACGACCGCCCCCATCACGATCAGGCCGCCGACGAGGGTGGCGGTGCTCGGACGCTCCGAGAAGGCGAGCCAGACCCAGAGCGTTCCCAGCACGACCTCCAGCAGGGTGATCAACGCCACCTCGGCTGCCGGGATCAGCCGCGCGCCCATGACGAGGAAGGCGAGCCCGCACCCCATCTGACCGACGCCGAGCGCGACGAGCAGGACCAGGTCGTGCGACCCCACCGACCCGGGGTCTGCGAACGGGGCGACCGTCACGAGCACGAGGACTTGCGACAGGCAGATCGCCGGAGCCATCGAGATGTCGCGCCGGTGGCGGGTGATCACGACGACGACGGCGAAGGAAAGCGTCATCACGATCGACAGCGCCAGGCCGACGCCGTGCGCGCCGCCCGGGCCACCCGTCATCAGGGCGACACCGGCGAGGGCCACGACCATCGCCACGGCGGTGCGGCGCGCAACCGGCTCTCGCAGCGCGAGCCAGGCGATCACGGCGGCCGCGATCGGCGCCACCGCCTGCATGAAGAGCACGTTCGCGACGGTCGTGTAATTGAGCGCGACGATGAACGAGCCCGAAGCGAGCGCAGTGCAACCGGCGACGGCCAGCTCGGCACGGCCCATGGAGGTGAACGCGCGCACGGTGCCGCGGCGTTCGGTCACGGCGACGAACGCGAGCAGGGCAAAGATGGCGAAGAAGGCTCGACCCGCGACCTGTGTCGCGGTGCCGACGGTCAGCTCGCGCTGCAGCACACCCGCTGTCGACCAGGCGACCGCCGCGAGCGCGACGTAGACCTGGCCGCGCCGGCGGGCATCCGGGGCGTCCAGCACCGCGGTCAACGAGGTCACCGCTGCAGTCAATCAAGTCCCGGCGACGGGCCGGCGCGGGTGCGGCTCGCGTCGAGGAACGGCATAGGATCGACCCGGGCGACACGACAGGAGCGAGATGGCGACTACGCACACCTACGCGTCCGAGCTGGTGCATTTCACGTGGGACACCTCCAACGAGCCGACGTTGACCGTCGAGAGCGGCGACACGGTGGTGCTCGAGACGCGCGAGGTGAGCGACGATCAGATCGGGCCGGGCTCGACGGCGGACGCGCTCGCGGAGATCGACCCGGAGCGCCTCTACCCGCTCGCGGGGCCGATCACGATCGAGGGAGCCGATCGCGGCGACACCCTGGCCGTGGAGATCGTGGCGCTGGAGACGCGCGGCTGGGGCTGGGCGGCGATCCTGCCGGGCTTCGGCCTGCTCCCGGACGACTTTCCCGATCCGTATCTGCGCATCTTCGACCTCACGACCGGCGACGTCACCCACCTGCGCGACGACATCGCGATCCCGGTGGCGCCGTTCCTCGGCACGATGGGCGTCTGCCCCGCCGGCGCGCGGCAGCAGCCCGTGATGCCGCCCGGGACGTTCGGCGGCAACATGGATACCCGACAGCTGACGGAGGGGACGACGCTCTATCTCCCGGTGCAGGTCGAGGGAGCGCTGTTCAGCTGCGGTGACGCCCATGCGGCGCAGGGCGACGGCGAGGTCTGCGTGACCGGGATCGAGACGCCGATGGGCGCCACCCTCCGCTTCACGCTGCAGAAGGGACGGAGCATCCCCGCACCGCAGTTCGAGACGGCGGGCGCGCTCACGCCGCGGGTCGACGGCGCGGGGTTCTACGGGACGACCGGCGTGGGGCCGGACCTCTACGCGGCTGCCCAGGACGCCGTTCGCGCCATGATCGTCCACCTCGGCCGGACGTACGACTTGTCGGCGGAGGACGCGTACGTCCTCTGCAGCCTGGTGGTCGATCTCAAGATCTCCGAGATCGTGGACGCGGGCCAGTACGTCGTCAGCGCCGTGCTGCCGCTCTCGATCTTCACCAAGAGGCGCGCGACGTCGTCGAGTGCGCCGCCGCGGCGTCGGCGATCTCGCAGATCTGCTCGGTCGTGACGATCAGCGGCGGCGAGACGCGCTCGCAGACAGCTCGGCAGAGCGCGGCGGTCCGTTCAGCCCTCGTCGTGCTCCGGCCTCGAGACGTGGACGCCGTACGCCTGGAGTCGATCGACGAGCACGTCACCGAACTCCGACTCCTCGTCGGCTGCCGGCGGTGCCCCACGCGGCACCGGACGCGGCTTCTCACGGCGCCGCTTGCGCTCGGCCTCCTCGATCTGGCGCCGGGCGGTCTCGATCTGGTGTCGTCGCTCTGCCTCCGACGCCGCTCGGGCGGCCGCCTCGGCCTCCGCCTCTGACTGGAGCCGCGCCGCTTCGGCCCGGCGCGTTTCGTCTTCTGTACGACGCCGTGCCGCTTCGAGCTCCGCCCGCTCCTCGGCTTCTGCCCGCAGCCGGCGCTCCTCCGCGCGAGCGGTCTCTTCGTCCTGGCGTCGGGCGGCCGCTTCGGATCGCTTGCGCTCCTCCTCTGCCACACGCGCTGCATCCTCGGCGTGCTTGCGCTCTTCGGCCTCCGCGCGCAGGCGTGCCGCCTCGGCCCTGCGATCCGCCTCCTCCTGTCGGACTCGTTCCTTGGCCTCGGTGCGCTGACGCTCCTCCTCTGCGACACGCGCTGCATCCTCGGCGTGCTTGCGCTCTTCGGCCTCGGCGCGCAGGCGTGCCGCCTCGGCCTTGCGATCGGCCTCCTCCTGTCGGGCTCGTTCCTTGGCCTCGGTGCGCTGACGTTCCTCCTCGGCCTTGCGCACCTCGTTCTCGGCGGCCCGCCGTGCCTCTTCGTCGCGCTGTTCCTCTTTGGCGCGCAGGCGTGCTGCCTCGGACTGGCGTTCGGACTGTCGGAGTCGCTCTTTGGCCGCGAGGCGCTGGCTTTCCTCCTCGGCTCGTTGCGCCTCGGCTGCCGCGCGGCGCTCGGCAGCTTCGGCCTGCTTGGTCGCTTCCGCCTCGGCGCGAATGCGTGCTTCCTCAGCCTTGCGCTGCTCCGCTTCGGCACGACGCGCCTCCTTCTCGGCCTCGCGCCTTGCCTGTTCGGAGCGCTTTCGCTCGTCCGCCTCGGCGCGCAGACGTGCCTTCTCCGCCTCCTGCGACTCCTTCCGGGCGCGCCGCTCCGCTTCCTCGGCTCGCTTGCGCTCCTTCGCCTCGGCAGCGAGGCGCGCCTGCGCCGCGCGCCGCTCGGCATCCTCCATCCGCGCGCGCTCGGCGTCCTCCGCGCGCAGACGTCGGCGCTCCGCCTCTCGTGCCTCGTCCTCGGCACGCCTGCGCTCGTCGGCCTCGGCGCGCAGGCGTTCCTCCTCGGCCTTGCGGTCGGCTTCCTCCTGCCGGGCTCGTTCCTTGTCCTCGGCTCGCAGGCGCGAGGCCTCCGCCTTGCGTGCCTCGGCTTCCGCCCGCCGCGCGTCGCTCTCCGCGCGGCGTTGAGCCTTCGCGGCGCGCTGTTGCTCCTGGGCCTCCGCCTTGAGACGCGCCGCCTCGGCCTGCGCGGCCTCTCGCTCCGCCCGCCGCGCCTGCTCGGCCGCGTGGCGATCGGCCTCTTCGCGGCGCTTGCGCTCGCGTGTCTCTGCCCGTTGACGAGCCTCCTCGGCCTGACGCTCTGCTTTGGCCGTCAGTCAGGGCCGGCGGCGCGACCCTCAGGGGCGGCAAGGCTGCGTCCTGCCAGTCGGACCACGGCGTGTCCAGGCGAAGCTCGTCGCCGGCGTCCGTCCCGCGGCTCTCGACTGCCCGCAGCTGTGGCCGGCCCGGACGGTCGGGGCGCGCCGACAGCCCGGCGAGCTCGAGCTCGCGCCGGCGAAGCTCGAGACGCCGGATCTTCCCGCTCGCAGCGCGAGGGAGCTCGGCCACGATCTCCGCCTCCACGCTGCAGCCCTGCGCGGCGTCCGTGCGGCTTGCGTGCTGTCCGAGCTCGGATGCCAGGCCGACCGTCGACTCGTGGCCCGGTCGCACGACGACGAACGCCTTCGGAACCTCGCCCAACGCCTGGTCGGGCCGACCGACCACCGCCACGTCGAGGACGGCCGGGTGTGCGAAGAGCTCGTGCTCAACCTCGAACGCTCGCACCCGCCGGCCGCCGCTGACGACCACGTCGTCGGCGCGGCCCGCAAACCGGATCACGCCGGCCTCGTCGCAGATGCCTCGATCTCCGGTCACGTACCACTCGCCACGCGACGCGGCGGCCGCGGCCTCGGGTGCGCCGAGGTACCCGATGAAGAGGGAGGACGGGCGGCCGCGGAGCGCGATGTCACCTTCGACGCCGGTGTCGGCCGGGTTTCCTTCGGGGTCGATGACGGCCACATCGTGACCCGGCGTGGGCGTGCCGAGCGTGCCATCCGCTGCAGGCTGCCTTCGCCGTGCTGGCGAGCAGCACAGCCCCCTCGGTCTGGCCGTACCCGTCGTGGATCGTCAGCCCGCGATCCTCGCGCAGGCGGGCGCGTACGTCCGCGCCGAGAGGCTCACCGGTGGAGACGAGATGGCGCAGATTCGGAGGCGTCGGTGTTCGGGCCGGGTCGAGCTCGGCCAGCCGGCGGTGCTCGATCGGCGTCTGGCACAGGATCGTCACACCCAGGACGTCGATCAGCTCGAGGCGTTCGGCCCCGTCCACATCGCCGGTGTGCACGACCACCTCGGCGCCGCGCGACCAGGGCCCGAAGAGGACGTTCCAGATCCATCTCGCCTCCCCCGGCACGGCTGTGCACCAGACGACGTCACCACGGCTTGCGTCGAGCCAATGACCGGCCTGTGTCCGGAGCGCGTACGTGTAGGCGTTGGTATGGACGACGCCACGCGGCTCTCGCGATGCTCCCGAGGTGAACAGGAAGAGCGCCGGGTCGCCGGCGAGTCGTGTCTCGGTCGGTGCCTCGGCGCGGCACTTGCGCAGGAGGTGCGATGCCTCGTCGAGCAGGAGCACGTCCGGGTCGGTGTCGAGCAGCGCTTGCATCTCGTCGACCTTGGCGCTGCTCGAGGGGTCGGCGACGAGCACGGCCGCCGCGGATCGGCGCGCCCGCACGGCGAGCTCGGGCGCCGACAGGTTGTCCGGGCACGGGACGGCGATCAGGCCCGCCTTGAGGGCGCCGAGCGTGACGGCGATCGACTCCCACGGTGCACCGAGCGCCACGAGCACGCGATCGTCCGGCTTGTGCCCCCGACCGCGAAGCAGGTGTGCCCACTGCGCCGCGTACGCAGCGATCTCGGCGAAGGTGCGGCGCTCGATGACACCGTCCGTCCCGACGACGCTCAGCGCGCGCATGTTCGCGTCGGCGGCGTGATGCTCGACGACGTCGCGCGTGAAGTTGAATCCGTCCGGGATCTTCCAGTCGGCTAGCTCGCTCAACAGCCTCCCCCCGATTGATTATCGGCGGCTCTGCGGCTCCCGTCGAGAGCGGACCGTGCGGTCGGAAGACGAACGCGGACTCTCTTGCCCTTTCCACACGGGTGCGCAATACTGAACTGAATGGTTCAGTATCAGCCGACCGTCGACCTCGCGTTCGCGGCCCTCGCCGACCCGACCCGGCGCGCCGTGCTCGAACGGCTCGGCGGCGGCAGCGCGACGATCAGCGAGCTCGCCGAGCCCTTCGGCATGTCGCTGACAGGGATGAAGAAGCACATCCGGCTGCTCGAGGAGGCGGACCTCGTCGCCACGGAGAAGATCGGCCGCGCCCGCAGATGCGCACTCGTGCCCTCTGCCTTCGAGGGCATCAGTACATGGCTGCAGCGGCTCGACCGCTTCGCGCAGGTTGTCCAACGCACGAAAGGAGCACGATGAGCACCACCGTCACCACCCCGAACGAGCTCGAGATCCGCGTCGAGCGGATCTTCGATGCGCCGCGTACGCACGTCTACTCCGTCTGGACGGATCCGGAGTTGATCCCCGAATGGTGGGGCGACGGCACCGTCGTCGAGGAGATGGACGTCCGTCCCGGCGGCACCTACCGGTTCCGAACCGCCTTCGGGGTCGTCGAGGGCGAGTTCCGCGAGGTCGAGCCACCCGCGCGTCTCGTGCAGACGTTCCAGAATCACCTGCAGACGCTCGAGTTCGAGGATCTCGGTGAGCAGACGAAGCTGACCCAGACGATGCGCTTCGAGACGACCGAGCAACGAGACACCACCATGCAGTACGGCGTCGAGGAGGGCGCGAAGGCGGGCTTCGCGCGCATCGACGCGTTGCTGGAGAAGATCGCGGCGTGAGGCCGGTGCCGCGGTCGCGTGCGCAGCGCAAGGCGGACACGCTCGCACGGCTGCGCACGGAGGTCGAGGGAGAGGGGCCACGGGTGGCCCCTCTCCACCTGCGAGAGACGGTGTGAGCTACGAGCAGCCGGTGTTGGTGCCGCAGTCGCGGCAGGTGTAGCAGGAGCCCGTCCGCACCATGCGACCGCCGCAGCGGGAGCACTCGACCGCGTCCTCCCACTGGTTGAAGAGCGCCGTCTGGCCGGCGGGAGCTGCCTCGCCCGGTGTCACCGAAGGCTCGCCGGCCGCGTACGCCGCCGCCAGCCTCGCCTTCACCTCGGGCGTGAGGATGCCGACCTCCTCCTGCTGCTCGGCGGTCAGGAACTTCTTGCCGAACCAGCGGAAGATGTAGTCGACGATCGACTTCGCGGTGCGGATGTCCGCGTCGTTCGTCAGCCCCGACGGCTCGAAGCGCATGTGGCTGAGCTTCGAGACGTACACCTCGGGCGGCACGCCGTACTGGAGGCCCATCGAGACGCTGATCATGAGCGAGTTCATCAGGCCCTGCAGCGTCGTCCCGTCCTTCGCGATGTCAACGAAGATGTCGCCCGGCGTCCCGTCCTCGAACAGCCCCACGTGGATGTAGCCCTCGTAGTCGCCGACGCGGAACTTGCGCCCGATCTCCGTGCGGTCCTCCGGCACCCGCCGGCGCTGCGGCATCGCCGCCACACCGGGCGGCAGCAGGGTCGGCATCGCGCCTGCCGCACCCTTCTCCTTGCCGGACAGTGGCTGCGCCACCTTGCAGTTGTCGCGGTAGATGGCGATCGCCTTCACGCCCAGCTGCCACGACTCGATCAGCAGCTGCGAGACCTCGTCGACCGTCGTCTGCTCCGGCAGGTTGACCGTCTTCGAGATCGCGCCCGAGATGAACGGCTGCACCGCGCCCATCATCTTCACGTGACCCATGTAGTGGATCGCGCGCTCGCCGATGGCGCAGTCGAACACCGGGTAGTGGTCGGTCTTCAGGTGCGGTGCGCCGACGACGGTGTTGCGCTCGTCGATGAACGCGACGACCTCCTCCGTCTCGCGCGGCGCATAGCCGAGCTCGGAGAGCGCCATCGGCACCGTCTTGTTGACGATCGTGATCTCGCCGCCGCCGACGAGCTTCTTGGACTTCACGAGCGAGAAGTCGGGCTCCACGCCCGTCGTGTCGCAATCCATCATGAAGCTGATCGTCCCGGTCGGCGCGAGCACCGTCGCCTGCGCGTTGCGGAAGCCCGACACCTCGCCGATCTCCAGCGCCTCGTCCCAGGCACGGCGCGCCGCCGAGAGGAGGTCTGCCGGCACCGAGTCCGCGTGGTTGATGTTCCCCACCGCGGCGCGGTGCTTGGCGATGACGCCGATCATCGCGGCCGCGTTCGGCTGGTAGCCGGCGAACGAGCCCATCCGCTTTGCCACCTCGGCCGACTTGCGGTAGCCGCGCCCCGTCATCAGCGCCGTGATCGCCGCCGCGTACGCGCGACCCTCGTCCGAGTCGTAGGGCAGCCCGCGCGCCATCAGCAGCGCGCCCAGGTTGGCGTAGCCGAGGCCGAGCTGCCGGTACGCCTTGGCGTTGCGCTCGATCTCGGGCGTCGGATAGGAGGAGTAGCCGACGGCGATCTCCTGCGCGAGGAAGACGACGTCGACCGCGTGCTCGAACGCGTCCACGTCGAGCTCGCCGTCCTCCTTGCGGAACTTCATCAGGTTGAGCGAGGCGAGGTTGCACGCCGAATCGTCGATCGACATGTACTCCGAGCACGGGTTCGACGCGTTGATGCGGCCCGTATTGGGCAGCGTGTGCCACGAGTTGATCGTCGTGTCGTACTGCACGCCCGGGTCGGCGCACTCCCACGACGCCGCCGCGATGTCCCGCAGCAGCCCCCGCGCGTCGACCGTCTCGATCACGGAGCCGTCGGTGCGGGCGGTGAGGTTCCACTCCTTGCCCTCGACGGTCGCCTCCATGAACGCATCCGTGACGCGCACCGAGTTGTTCGCGTTCTGGTACTGGATCGAGGCCCAGTCGGCCGAGTCGAGCGTCATGTCGTACCCGGCCGCCTCGAGCACCCGCGCCTTGCGCTCCTCGCGCGCCTTGCACCAGATGAACTCGTCGATGTCGGGATGGTCGACGTCGAGCACGACCATCTTGGCCGCGCGGCGGGTCTTGCCACCGGACTTGATCGTCCCCGCCGAGGCGTCGGCGCCCCGCATGAACGAGACGGGGCCGGACGCGTAGCCGCCCTTCGTCAGCTGCTCCTTCGACGACCGCAGCTTGGACAGGTTGAGGCCGGAGCCGGAGCCGCCGCGGAAGATGATCCCCTCGCGCCGGATCCAGTCGAGGATCGACTCCATCGAGTCCTCGATCGAGAGGATGAAGCAGGCTGAGCATTGCGGCTTCTCCTCGAAGCCGACGTTGAACCACACCGGTGAGTTGAAGGCCGCGTACTGATTGACCAGGATCGCCTTGAGCTCCGCCTCGAAGGTGTCGGCCTCCTCGTCGGACGCGAAGTATCCGCCGGCCCGGCCCCAGCCACCGATCGTGTCGACGACACGGCCGACCATCTGCTTCACGGAGCGCTCGCGGTCGGGGGAGGTCATCCGGCCGCGGAAGTACTTCTGCGCCACGATGTTCGTCGCCGTCTGCGACCAGAACTTCGGGAACTCGACATTTCGCTGCTCGAACGCCGGGCCGCCCTTGCCCGGGATCAGCGCGTCACGGAGCTCCCACTCGATCTCCTCGAAAGGGTCGCGGCCCGGGATGGTGAAGAAGCGGCGCGGCGCGACGCTCGCCCCCTCGTCCACGACCGTGTTGACGTAATCCTCCGGTGTGACGGGTGCCTGCGCCTGCTTCGCCGATGCCATGTCCTGCCTCCCAGATCTCGTTCCGGCCTCATGCCCGATCCCAGCTGTAGCGGGGCCGCTCAGGGTAGGCCGCCGCCCGGCTGGAACAAAAACACCCTGATTTGCAGGTATTTTTAGACGAGTTTGTCTCTCGATTGTACCGAACGATGCTACCGGCCGTGGAGCCCGGCGGTCGACATCGATCCGAGATCGAGGCGATCGCGACCGTGGCAGGCCCGATTCAGGGTGATGCTGTCGGTCCGTCGCCTTCGTGTCGTGCGGCCGAGCGGCGCGTGACGTAGCCGGCCGCTCCGAGCACGAGCAGCAGGCCGGCGATGGCGGCGAGCACGATCAGTGGGATGGGCACGGCGGACGGTCCCGACGTGTCCACCGAGCCGGGGTCGGAGCCGCCGGGGGAGTCGCCCGAGCCGGTGCCGCCGGTGCCACCGTTGCCCGTGCCGCCGTTGCCGGTCGTCCCACCCGAGCCCGAGTCGCCCGGATCCGGCTTGCCCTGCTGCGCGTACTGCAGTGCGCGCAGGATGTCCTCCCGGGCGCTCGAGTAGTCGCGCACGTCGACCGGGAGGATCTTGATCGCCTCCCGGTAGCAGTGCAGCGGATAGATGTGGTCGACGCGGCCGTTGTCGTACCAGTCCGCGATCACCTGCTTGGCGCAGCGCTCCGTCGAGGCCGCGTTCGCCGACCCCGTTGCCGCGAGCGCCGCGGCTGCGACCGCCAGCACGACAGCGGCTGCCAGGGCGGGACGACGGCGGGTGAGTCGGGATGCGATCAACACAAGTCGCGGCAGGGGCTCAGCAGCAGTGTCGGAAGCCCACGTGAGTCGGCGGTGTGTAGAGGGTAAACGATGTGTAAGACGCCGGTAGCGGATACCAACCAGCACAATTGGCCAGGCGCGCCAGCCTCCCTGCTAGCGTCGGCGGCATGGGTGCGTCGGACGCCGGCGGTGAGCCGCGACGCTTTGCGGTGTGGGGGCTCACGTTCGCTGTCGGCGGGCTCCTCTTCGGCGCGGTGTTCTTCGGCGGCGGCTCGGGCAATGACTCGCTCGCCTGGCTCGGATCGCTGACCGTTGCCGCTGCGGCCGCGGCGGTCGTTGCAGCGGCGTTCGGCGCTCTGCGGCTGCCACAGCTCGACCGCCCCGGCGCGGTGGTCGTGCTCGGCCTGTCGGCACTGGCGGTGTGGGCCGGCGCCTCGGTCGTCTGGTCGATCGCCGGCGACCGGTCGTGGGCGGGGCTCGGGAAAGGGCTGGTCTACGTTGCGTTCCTCGTGCTCGGCCTCGTGCTGGCGGCGTCGCTGCGGACGGCCGGCGCGCGCGGCGCTGCAGCCGTGCTCGCGGTCGTGATCGCGGCCGCTCTGGGGTGGGCGCTGCTCGGGCGCGCGGTGCCCGGCCTCTTCCCCGACGGCGGCCGGATTGCCCGCCTGCGCGAGCCGGTCGGCTACTGGAACGCGCTCGCGCTGCTCGCCGGCGCCGCGGTGCCGCTCGGTCTCTGGGTGGCGACCTCTGCCGTGGCGGCGTGGCGGCGCATGGCGGGCACGCTGCTCGTCTACGGCGGCGTGCTGGCGCTGATGCTGACCCAGTCGCGCGCGGGCGTGCTGGCGGTCGGCGCCGGGACGGTTCTCTGGCTGCTCCTCTCGGCGCGGCGGATGGAGGGCGCTCTCCTCGGCCTCGCCGGCGCGGTGCCGGCGCTTGCAGTCACGGCCTGGGTGTTCACGCGACCCGCGCTGGTCGACGACGGGGCGCTGCGCGTCGACCGCGTCGACGACGGCGCGCTCTTCGCCGCGTTCGCGGTCGGTGGTGCTGTCCTCGCCGCGGCGGTGGCCGCGCTCGTGCCCGTCCACTCCTGGGTCGTGGAGCGCGGTCGTGGCGTGCGCCGCGGGCTGGTGGTCGCGGTCGTGTCCCTCGCCGTCGTGTGCGCCGCCGGGCTCGTCGTGGCTGTGGGCAACCCGGCCACGTGGGCGCGGGATCAGGTCTCCGGCGGTGAGTGCGTCAACGACCCCGGTCGCCTCACCGACCTGTGCGCGAACAACCGCCTCGACTGGTGGGGTGACGCGATCCAGGTCTTCGAGCGCCATGCGGTCGCGGGGAGCGGCTCGCTGACCTACGAGATCGCGCGAAAGCGCGTGCGCGGCGACGGTACACCGGTGCTCCAGCCTCACAGCGTGCCGCTGCAGCTGCTGTCCGACCTCGGTCTCGTCGGTCTCGCGCTCGGGCTGACGATCGCAGCCGGCGCCGCCGTCGGGTTCGTACGTGCGCTCCGCCGGCTCGACGGGCCCGAGCGTGAGGCGGCGGCGGCGCTGGCGTGCGTTCCTGTCGTCTACGGCGTGCATGCCCTTGTCGACTACGACGCCGACTTCATCGCCGTCACAGCGGTAGCTCTCGTCGCCGGCGGTGCCCTCCTCGGCGTGGCGCGACCGGCGGTACGCGTCGGCGCGCCGCTGCTGACGACCGCCGCCGCAGTCGCGATCGCGGCGGCGATGGCGGTCGTCCTCGTCACACCCGCACTCGCCGGTCGTGACGTCGACCGGTCGACGCGCCTGCTCGACGAGGGACGCCTGAGCGCGGCTGCCGCAGCCGCCAACCGCGCCCGCTCGCTCGATCCGCTCGGGCTCGACCCCGTGTACGCCGCCGCGGCTGCAGCGGATCGCATGGGCAACGTGGCCCGCGCGCGGGCGCTGTACCGGCGCGCCACCGAGATGCAGCCCGAGAATCCCGAGCCGTGGATCACGCTCGGGCTCTACGAGCTCGCGGCCCGGCGGGATCTCTGCTCTGCCTACCAAGCGCTGAACGCCGCCTACACGCTCGACCCGAAAGGGCGTCAATGGGTGCCGGGCGGGCCGCTCGACCAGGCGCGGGACGCCGTCAACGCTGGGGCCTGCGAGCGCGGCTGACGCGCCGGAGCGGCAGCTAGACTGGACAAGGACGTACCCGCGGGCCCGGCCTCCCTGTTCGTGAGGACGAGCGTGCGGCCACCGGCCGCGCCAACGCGCTCCTGAAGGAGGACGTGATCGCAGAAGAAGCAAAGATCGAGATGGATGGTGAGGTGCTGGAGGCGCTCGGCAGCGGCATGTTCCGCGTTCAGCTCGACAACGGGCACACCCTGATCGCCTACACGGCCGGCAAGATGCGCCGCTACCGGATCAGGATGGCGCCGGGCGACCGGATCAGCGTCCAGGTCTCCGCCTACGACCTCACCCGGGGTCGCATCGTCTACCGGCACCGGTAGGGCGTATGTTGGGCAAGCGGGATCTCGCTCCGCGAGATCCCGGGATCCGCTCGCGCGGATCCCACTGGCGCTGGAGAACCGCGCAAAGATCCCTGAAGGCGTCCGCTTCGCGGCCGCGAGGCTCGATTGGCGACGGCCTCAGCCGCCGAGGATGACGACGGCGTGTGCGCCGTGGAGCTGCGCCGGGCGCATGCCGTCGAGCGGCGAGACGATGGCGATGCCGAGGTCGCGACCGAGGCGCTTGCCCTCAGGAGCGAACCCCGGCCGATACATGACGAGCGAGCGCGGGTAGGTCTGGTTCGGCGCGTTGCCGACGAGGCTGATGCGGTAGCCGTGATGCCGGATCCGTGATGACGCAGAGGCAGCGGCGCCGGTGTGGCCGTTCCCGTTCAGCACGACGACAGCGACCTTGCGGCGGGGGAGATCGGCACTCGCCGCCGCGGCGGGCTTCGGTTTCGCCGCGGCGGTCGTCTTCGTCTCAGCCGCCCTCGCCTGGGCGGGCTTCGACGCATGATCGGCGCCGGTGAGCAGAGAGCTTCCGGCCACGACGAGCAGCACCATGAGCTCGACGATCGCCACCACGGCGGCAGCGAGAGCTGCCGTGCGCCACGGGAAGGGAGCGGGCTGGGTGGAGGCGACGGGGAAGTCCACGGCGAGCACGGTCTTCGCCCGGCACGGCCTCAGTCCTTCTCGCGCATCCAGCCCCAGGTGCGCTCGAGGCCGGCGTCCAGGGCGACCTGCGCGCGCCAGCCGAGCTCCTGCTCGGCGCGTGTCACGTCGAGGACGCTGCGGCGGGCGTCGCCGAGTCGCGGTGGGCCGTGCCCTGGCGGCTTGTCGATCCCACACGCCTGCCGGCACAGCTCGTGCAGCCGGTTGACGCTCGTCTCGACGCCGGTCCCGATGTTGAACGTGCCGCCCTCGCGGCCGGCGGCCCGGAGCAGCGCCACGACGACGTCGTCGACGTGCACGAAGTCGCGCGTCTGCCCGCCGTCGCCGAACACGAGCGTCTCCTCTCCCTTCGCGAGCCGCTCGAGGAAGATCGCGATCACGCCGCCCTCGAGGGAGGCGGACTGGCGAGGCCCGTAGATGTTGGCGAAGCGCAGCACGACCGTCCGCAGGCCGTGCACACGGTGCCAGCCGGCGACGTATGCCTCCGCCGCCAGCTTCGCCATTCCGTACGGAGACACGGGTTGGAGCGGCGCATCCTCGGCGGCCGGCCCGTCCACGTCGCCGTAGATGGCGCCGCCGGTGGAGGCGAAGACGACCGCGGCTCCCACCTCGCGTGCAGATTCGAGGATGTTGAGGGTGCCGAGCACGTTCACCTCGGCGTCGAACACCGGTCGCTTCACAGAGGTGCCGACGTCGGCCTGCGCGGCGAGGTGGAAGACGACGTCGGCGTCGAGGAGAAGCGGCCGGCGGATGTCGTGCTCGACCAGACGGGCGGCCGCGTGGACGTGCTCGCGCCGTCCCGTGGAGAGATCGTCGACCACCGTGACCTCGTCGCCACGGGCGACGAGAGCGTCGACGAGGTGCGAGCCGACGAAGCCGGCGCCACCGGTGACGATCGCGCGCATCGTCCTACGTTAGCCTCCGGCTCGTGTTCATCACGCTCGAGGGGATCGACGGCAGCGGCAAGTCGACGGTGGCGCGCCTGCTCGCCGAGCGGCTGCGGGCGGACGGCGACGACGTGCTGCTGACGCGGGAGCCGGGAGGGACGGCGCTCGGCGAAGCGGTGCGAGACCTGGTCCTCCACGGCGATCACGTGGCGCCCTGGGCGGAGGCGGCGCTGTACGCGGCGTCGCGCGCGCAGCACGTGGACGAGGTGATCCGGCCGGCGCTCGAGCGAGGGGCCGTGGTCGTCTGCGACCGCTACCTGGACTCGTCGGCCGTCTACCAGGGCGTCGGCCGCGAGCTCGGCCTCGACCGGGTGCTCGAGCTCAACCTGACGGCGGTCGGCGGGCTGCTGCCCGACCGGACGTTCCTGCTGCGCCTCGACCCGGCGGCAGCGGTGGCGCGGATGGGGCACAGCCTCGACCGGATCGAGAGGGAGGGCGAGTCGTTCCTGACCCGCGTGCACGAGGCGTACGACGAGCTGGCGGCGCGGTTCCCCGAGCGGTACGTCGTCGTGGACGCGGCACGCCCGGCGGAGGCGATCGTCGAGGAGATCCATGGAGCCCTTCGCAGCGGTTCCTGAGCAACCCGAGGCGAAGCGGCTGCTCGGCGCCGCGCTGGCCGAGGGGCCGGCCCACGCCTATCTCCTGCACGGTCCGCGGGGCGTCGGCAAGACGACGGCCGCCCTCGCCTTCGCCGGCGAGCTCCTCGGCGACCCGCGGCGCGTCGTGGCGCGCATGCATCCCGATCTGGTCGTGATCGAAGCACTCGGCGAGATGATCCGCATCGACCGGATCCGCGCCCTTCACCACGACCTGCACATGCGCCCGTTCGAGGGTGCGCGGCGCGTGTACGTGGTACTCGACGCGCACCTCCTGAACGAGGACGCCGCGGACGCGCTCCTCAAGGATCTCGAGGAGCCGCCCTCCTACGCGACGATGGTTCTCGTCGCCGACGAGCTCGGGCCGCTGCCGGAGACGATCCGTTCGCGCTGCCAGCTGGTGCCGTTCAAGCGGCTCTCCGGCGGCGCCGTGCGGGCGTGGATCGAGGCCGAGGCGCCCGGGCTGGAGCCGGCAGAGGCGGCGGCACTGGCGCGGGTCGCGTCGGGCCGGCTCGACCGCGCCCGCAGGCTCCTCGATCCGGACGTTCGCGAGCGCCGCGACGCGCTGCTCGCCGCCGCTCGCGGCGTGTATGCGGGCGAGGGAGCGGCCGACGTGCACGAGGCGGCAGCGGTCGTCCTCGCGGCGTCCACCGCCGCCGGCGCGGCGGCCCGCGACCGGGAGGAGGAGGCGACCAAGGAGCTCGACCTGCCGGAGCGCGAGCGCGAGCAGCGCGTCAAACGGGTGCAGCGCGGCGCCGAGCGCGAGGAGCTGCTCGCCTCGCTGGACGAGCTCGCGGCCTGGTACCGCGACCTCGTCGTCGTCGCGGCCGGGGCGGAGGAGGCCGCGCTCCACGCCGACCGGCTCGCCGACCTGCAGGCGGACGTGGCCGCCGGCGCGGCCGCCGGTGCCGAGCATGCGGCGGAGCTGGTGCGCGACGCCTGGCGGGTGGTGGAGGAGCTGAACGTGAACCCGCAGCTCTGGCTCGAGGCGCTGTTCGTGCGGTTGCAGCGCGCCTTCGCATAGCCGCTCGGTGCTGGTGCGCGTCCCCTGGGTTGACCCAGGGGACACGATCCGTCGAGCCGTGCAATTTCCTCACACGCGCCTCACTCGACCCGAACCGAACGTTTGCCGATCGCTTTCCTGTGCCGCATCCGTCACTAACACGGATCGCCGATCACTCGGGTGTCCAGATCCCACCAAGGAGGCGGTGATGCAGGTGAAGGCGGTCAAGAAGGCGAAAGGGCTCACGCTCGCGGCCACGGCGCTGCTCGCGCTCGTGGTGACGGCTGTCGCGGCGGCAGCCGTGATCACGGGGACACCCGGCAACGACGTGCTGCGTGGCACCAACGACCCGGATCAGATCAGGGCGCTGGCCGGCGACGACCTCGTCTACGCGCGGGGCGGCGGCGACGCGGTTCGAGCCGGGAACGGCAACGATGCCGTGCGCGGCGACGGCGGCAACGACCTGATCTACGGCGGCGTCGGCCGCGACGTGATCGCCGGCGGCGAGGGCGACGACGCGCTGCGCGGCGGCTCGAACGACGACCTCGTCTCGGGCGGCCCCGGCGGCGACCGCGCTGCCGGCAACAGGGGTGACGACGTGGTCGACGGCGAGAACGGCGACGACTCGCTGTTCGGCGGCTTCGGCGCCGACCGCGTGCACGGTGGCCGCGGCGACGATCAGCTCCATGCACTTGCCCCGGACGGCCAGCCGGACCTGCTCGACTGCGGCCCGGGCCTCGACACGGCCTGGGTGCTGCGGGCGGAGCGCGCGCGCACGACGCTCGTCGGCTGCGAGCGCGTCGTGATCGTGGACGTGCTCACGCCCGACCAGGACGAGGGTGAGAACGCAGACGCGGACGCGGAAGCCGAGTAGTCGAAAGTCCGATCGGTCAGGTCTCGCGTAGTGACAAGACGGGCTCCCGGGCCGGCCCGCTACGGCCCGGGAGCTCGAACCGTCTTTCGTAGGGGCCGGATACATCCGGCCCGACGAACGGTTCCCTGCAGATTCAGGCGGCGAGCGCGAGCGCGATCAGCGTCGGCAGCACGATCCACACGCCGACCATGAGCCCGATCGCGACGAAGGCGAAGGCGCGGGACTGGTCGCGCGGGGGATTGCCGCAGCTGCCGATGGTGTCCCACAGCGCGTGCAGCGGCTCGCGCGTGGCGAGCCGGATGCGGCGGCTGGCCATGGCCGTGCCCCGCAGCACGATCCAGGAGAGCCCAACGCCGATCGTCACCCCGGCGAGCCCGACCAGCAGCGCCACCCACCAGCTGTCGAAGGTGAAGCCGTCGGCGAGGCGCCAGATCGAGGCGGCGAGCGGGATCAGCAGACCCGCGAAGACGAATGACGGGACGCCGACCTCGCGTGAGCGCATGATCTCGACGAGCCCCTGCGCGTCGATGCGTGCCCCGCGCAGGAGCTTCATCTCGGTCGAGTCGTCCGGCGACTCCATCTCGCGCACCCAGTAGAGATTGCGCATCGACGTGACGACGTCCTTCACGTAGGAGACGACGATGTAGCGCGCGATGAGCTCGACCATGCGCCGCACGAGCACCTTCGCCGGTCCCATCGCGCCGGCTGCGCGCGACCCGTGGAAGCCGTGCCGGCGCAGGCTCTCGAGCGCCTCGATCGCACGGCGGTGGTCGGCGGCGAACCGCTCCGGCCGGGCGAGCGGCGAGGTGCGCGCGAGCTCGGAGAGCATCTCCCGCTCGCGCGCCGAGTGGATGTCGATCTCGTCGAGGAACCCCGCCACGGCGTCGTCGTCCCCGGCGAGCAGCCGCAGCCGCTCGATCGGATTGTCCGGCCGCTCCGGTGCCTCGTTCGCCTCGCTCGGCGGGCCGTCGCTCATGGGGCGGGGAGGATAACCGGCCCTGCTCCGCCGCCACGAGGCCGGTACGCTTCAGGGCCTGCCGACGTAGCTCAGCTGGTAGAGCACATCACTCGTAATGATGGGGTCCCCGGTTCGAGTCCGGGCGTCGGCTTTAGGTGTCAAGCCAAATCCGGGCACTCAGCCGGGCGCTCGGAGCCCGTCCGACGTACGTCCGAAGCTGGTTCCGCGTTCTGAGGGCCATTCATCGCAACCGCCAGGCTGCGTTCACGATCCTCCAGCCTTCGGGCATGCGGATTAGGTGGAGCAGGTCGACGTAGCTGTAGAGGCAGGTCACGCTCGCGATGTCGCCGTTCACGTAGTCGATCTTGACTTCGCTCTGCCGGTCGGCGGCGTCCTCGACCCGGCCCTCACCCTCGGCGGTGGCGTCGATCATCTCCCGGGCCGTGAGCGTCTCCAGTGCGTCCGGGTCGTCGCCTTCGATGCCGCGGCAGCGCTTCATCAGTTCCGGATGCAGCGCCCGTTCCATGCGGCTCGCATCCCCATCGAACCAGCCCTCTATGTAGTCGCTCACGGTCGCCAGGATCGCTTCCTCGTCCGCCGCGATGGTCATGTCCGCCTCCTCCGTCTCTGATGACACCCGAACGGCGTGATCATCACAGGTTCGGATCGACACGGTGGCGCGGGCTGGGCGCCGGAGCCAGCGTCCGCATCTCAGCGCCGTTCTCCCGGTCCCCAGTCCCGTCCGTGGCTTCACTCCCTCTCGGGAGAGTGAGGAACGGACGAAGTAATGTCGCCCGAACCCTCGTGTCCAACAGATCGGGCTCACCCTTCGAGGACGAACTGCGCGCTCGCGTGGTGATGGCCTCGGCGGCCGGCGGCGGCCGTTCGGCACGCCGCGCGCGGGCGGCTGGCGGAACCTGGCTCGAGCGCTTCGCGCCCACGGCGCTTCCCTGGCGGCGGCCGCGGTTCGAGGTCGTGTTGCTCGCCCTCGTGGCCGTCGCCGCACTCCTGCCCGTGGCGCACGAATCGCCGCAGGACGTCTCCCGGTTCTGTCTTTCCCAGGCGATCGTGCACGGTCGTCTCACCGTCTCGCCCTGCGTCCAGACCAGCCCCGACCAGGTCCCGTACGGCGGACGCACGTACTCGGACAAGGCGCCCGGCTTCTCCCTGCTCGCCATACCTGCGGTGGAGGCGGTGCGGCTCCGCCCCGCGCCGGAGTGGGACTACCCCCGCGACTCACGGGTCTGGGCGGTCCGCGTCCTGACGAGCGGAGTGGCGTTCGTCCTGCTGGCGTTCGCCGTCGGCCGCGTCTCGGAGGGAATCGCTCCCGGCTGGGGCGGCGCGGCACTGGTGACCTTCGCGCTCGGAACGCTGATGGCACCGCTCGCCGCGACCGGCTTCGGACATGTTGCCGCGGGGGCGTTCGGATTCGCCGCATTCCTTCTCGCCTGGCGACGGCGCGACTCGGCCGCGGGCCTCGCGGCCGGGACGGCGATCCTCGTCGAGTACCAGGCCGGACTGATCGCCGTTCTCGTCGGGCTCTATGTCCTCCTGCGCGGGCTCGGGCCCGCCGTGCGCTACGCGGCGGGAGCGGTGCCGCCGCTGCTGCTGCTCGCGGCCTACGACTGGGCGGCGTTCGGCTCGCCGTTCCACCTCTCGTACCGCTACATCGCGAACGAGTACGCGGCCGACCAGAAGACCGGCTTCTTCGGCATCGGCATCCCGCACGCGCATTCCGTCCGCGAGGTGTTCGTCGGCGAGCACGGCCTGCTCCTGGACGCACCGGTGGTGGTCGCCGCGGCCGCCGGCCTCGTCCTGCTCTGGAGGAGTCACCGCGCCGAGGCCAGCCTCGCCGCCGCCGTGACGGCAATCTTCGTGCTCCTCAACTGCGGCTACTTCCTCCCATACGGCGGCGGCTCGCCCGGCCCGCGGTTCCTCTCACCGGCGCTGCCCTTCCTCGCGCTCGGGCTCGCGCCGGCGTTCGCTCGCTGGCGAATCGCGACGAGTGTCCTCGCCGCCGTCTCGATCGCCGCCATGACCGCGGTGTCTCTCACGTGGGCCCAGATCTGGGAGGGCTACCGGCTCGTCTGGCGCGACGTCCCGAACGCCTTCTCGGCCGCCGGGTGGAGCCGCATCACGCCGGAGATCGGCCCGACGGCGCTCACCTGGGCCGGAGCGGGCCCCTGGAGCGGCGCCGTGGTCGTCGCGGGCTACGCGGCCGGCGCGTTCCTCCTCGCCTTGATGGGGCGGATCCACCGGCAAAGCTAGGACTTCATGCCTCGATCGAGTGCTTCTGCGGCCTGTGGGCGCGGTTGTTCCGAATCTAGAGGCGGTGGGGAGCGGCTTCGGCAGCGCTTTCATCCGCATCACCGAGACGTGCTTGGCGCGCGGCAGCCAGGGTGGCGCCGGCCATCGTGGCGGCGATCGCGTATGCGATCAGAGCGGTCGTGAGGTCGTGGTCGACGTACGCCAGGTGACTTCCCTCGAGCGCGAGCAGCCATGCAACAGCCGCGGTGGCGGCGCCAAAGCCGGCGTACAGCGGACGTCGTGTTCTCCGCAGCGCATCCTGCGCACCGATGGCCAGGAGCACGAAGACCGCGACGACGAAGGGCAGGATGGCGACCCAGCCGCTGCCGCCGATCGCGTTGACGATGGTGTCGACGAACGTCCCGGAGCGAAGCTCCTTCAGCCAGCGGCTCTCTTCCCCCCCACCGAGCATCGGTGACGTGGCGGTGACGAGCGTCATTGCACTTCCTGAGGCCAGCAGAAGCGCGGCGGTGGCTCCGGGCGCAGCGCGGGCGGCGAACCCGAGCGGCAACAGCAAGAACGGAAGCATCGCGATGAGGAACCGCGGACCGGGCGTGTCGCCTCCGAACGGGCCTGCCGAGTTCAGCGTGTAGCCGGCGTTGTAGACGAGAAAAGCCGCCGCAACCCCGCCGAGGAACACCGCCTCCTTTCGGGCGTGGCGGTACAGAAGCACGATCCCGGCCGCGGCGAGGACGCAGATCGGCGTCAGCGTGACGAGGCCACGGGCAGTGAAGAGGATCTCGCCGAGCGCGTGCGGGCTCGGCCATGTGATCCCGAAGAAACCCTCGTCGTTCTCCCCGATCACGGCACCGGAGCTGTCGGTTCGCAGCGGCAACGCGTACCGATACGAGAAGTGAGTGGCCGAGCCGAACGCCCAGCGATTGTAGGCGAGCAGGCACGCGGCCGGCAGCGCCGCTCCCGCCGCGAATCGAAGCGCTGCCCGGGTGTTGTGACCGACCGTGACATAGATGAGCAAGGCCGCCGAGACGAGCGCCGCCGGGTACTCGAAGAGGACGCTCGAGCCCGCCAGCAGCCCCGCCGCAAGAGCGCGGCGGTGCGAGAGTTGCCCATCCGGGCGAAAGGCCACGACGAACGCCGCGAAGGCGAGCGTTGCCGCGGGAACGTGGCCGAACCAGAGGCTGCCGAACGGGAGCACCAACGTCCCTGTGCCGAGGGCAATTGCGGTCAGGCGCCCGGAGCCGGGCAGCAAGCGCTCCGCCGTTCGACCGACCAGGTACACGAGCAGCAGCGCAGCAGGGACGAGAGTCGTCAGGGACAGAAGCCAGATCGCCCAGCGCATGTCGTCGGGCAGCAGCCCTGTGCCGTCGAGGAACAGGTACATGGGGAGGGAGGCTGCGGCCAGGCCCGGCGCCTTGACGGAGTAGTAATGGCCTTCGAAAAGCGCCTTGTCGCACGTGAACCACTGGTCGCGGTCGATCCTCGCCGTGCCGTCGGCGAATGCGCGCACGAGTGCGTAGTGAGATGCCTGCGTCCCGCACGGCGCCACATGCACCGGCAACGCGAACACGGCGACGAAACACACCGCCGTCACGATCGAGAGCCCGCTCGCCCGGAGCATGTGGTGAAGCCTGCCCCATTCGTGGCCCGGCTGCATCAGACCGGTTCCCGGTCCCTCGGGAGAGTCGGCAGATCTGAGCGCGGCCACGGGCTCCCTGCCCTCACGAACCGTCCCTCGTAATGATGGGATCCCCGGTTCGAGTCCGGGCGTCGGCTTCCAGGATCGGGACACGACGGCGACCTCTCAGCAGTTTCTGGCAACCGCGGACCGTGGTTGTACCGATGCGGTGCAGGCCGACGCGTGCAAGCGTTGTCTGTGGACACGATGGTCGAAGGAGGTGTTGAGACCGTGTTCACGTACGTCGGCTTGATCAAGCTCCTGCCGGAGGGCAGGGAGCACCTTCAGGACGCGCCGAAATACCTCGAGAAGATCGAGAAGATCATCGTCGAGGAGGGTGGCGTCCTCGAGAAGACGTGGGCAGTGATGGGCCCGTATGACTTCCTGGCGATCGTCAAGTATCCCGACAACGAGACCGCGTTCCGCGTGCTCGCCAAGATCGGGACGCTCGAGGTCGTGAAGACCGAGACGTTCCCGGCCGAGGAGATCGAGGTGTTCGTCAAGGCATTCGCGTAATCGAGACCCTGCGTCTCGGTCACGGAGGCCGCCGGCGAGGCGGCCTCCGTGCTGGTGCAGATGCCGACTTGCTTGCACTCACCCGACAGAGGTCGAGCAGCGCCTGACCCCGACCCGGTGGAGAGCTCGACCCCGGTCTGAGAGACTCGGCCGGTGCGCCGGTTCGTCATCCTCGTCGTCTCGTTCGCGGCCGGCATCGTGCTCGCCGTCCTCCTCAGCCGGGGCGCCGGGATCGGGCCTTTCAGCAGCTCCGCCGACCGGGTCACGCTCCGTGTGATGACCTTCAACATCTTCTACGGGGGCGACGACTACGACCTGAAGACGGGCAAGTTCTGCGCCGAGTCGAACGGCTGCACCGAGACCCTCGACAAGATCGTCGCCGCGATCGGCAAGTCCGGCGCCGACATCGTCGGCCTCGAGGAAGGCGAGGGCAACACGGAGGTCGTCGCGCGACGACTCGGCTGGCACGCGAGCCCGCGCACGCAGATCGTCTCACGACTGCCCATCATCGACCCGCCCGGCGCCAACGGGGCCTATGTCCTGATCGAGGTCGAGCCCGGCAAGGTCGTCGCGATGTCGAGCGTGCACCTTCCTTCGACGCCGTACGGACCGTACGAAGTACGCGACGGAGCGTCCGCCGCCAAGGTGAAGGCTCTCGAGCAGGCGACACGCGTGCCGATGCTCGCGAAGCGGCTCCACGCGCTCGAACCGGTGATCGCGGACGGCATGCCTGTCTTTCTCGTCGGCGACTTCAACTCACCCTCCCAGCTCGACTGGACGCAGGCTGTGGCCGACCACCGCAAGGAGGTGCCGTACCCCTTCGCGTGGCCCGCCGGCGCGCTGGCAGCCGCGGCCGGCTTCCGTGACTCCTACCGCGAGGCCCACCCCGACCCCGTCGAGAGACCCGGCTTCACGTGGACGCCGGGCGGGCCGGAGGGCGACCCCAAGGAAGTCCACGACCGGATCGACTGGGTGCTCGTCGCAGGTCCCGCCGACACCGAGGACAGCCAGATCCTCGGGGAGAAGGGCAATCCCGACGTGACGTTCGTGGCCGACCCGTTCCCCTCCGACCACCGCGGTGTCGTCTCCACCTTCTCCGTCGAGCCGGCCGACACGCCGACGCTCGTCGCCATCGACCGACGCCGTCTCACCGTGGGCGACGAGCTGCACGTCGTCTTCCACGCCCCCGGCCGCGACGCGCACGCGACCATCGTCCCGGCCGGCGTGACGCCGTACGGGGACAACGACACGGGTGCCACAGGATCGAGCGACGGTCTCGTGACGCTCTCCACCACGGGGCTCGGCGCCGGCGCCTATGAGGTGGCGCTCGTCTCCTCCGACGGGACGGTGCTCTCGCGTAGCCCCTTCTGGCTCTACGACCCGGGTGCGGGGACCGAGGTCGCCGTCGCGGAGAGCAGCTTTGCCGCAGGCGACCCGATCGTCGTCAGCTGGCGCAACGCGCCCGGCAACCGCTGGGACTGGCTCGGCATCTTCAAGGCGACCACGGCGACGGTGCCGACCGACGGGAGCATCCCCGACGACTCGGGCGACTATCTCCTCTACGAGTACACGGACACGGCGATCGAGGGGAAGGGGTCGTTCTCGAAGACGTCTCAGACGGGGGCCGCCTCGTGGCCGCTGCCGCCCGGACGCTACGAGGTGCGACTCATGCTCGACGACGGGTACCGCACGGTGGCGCGGTCGCGTCCGTTCACCGTCGTCGCGTCCTGAGGTCTAGCGGCCGGCGGCGTCGTAGACCGTCTCGCCCTCGACGAGCGTCAGTGCGACGCGCGCCTCGTGGATCTCGCCCGCCCCGCGGTCGAACAGGTCGCGGTCGAGCACGACGAGGTCGGCCAGCTTCCCCATCTCGATCGACCCCGTCACGTCGTCGAGGCCGTTCACCCAGGCCGAGCCGAGGGTCGCCGCGGCGACCGCCGTCTCGAGTTCGAGACACTCGTCGGGGAGCAGAACCCTGTCCAGGGCGTATCCGGGCCTGCGGCGGTTGACCGCGACCTCGAGCTGCAGCAGCGGGTCCGGTGTGGAGACCGTCCAGTCGCTGCCGAACGCGAGCCTCGCCCCGGCGCGCCGCAGGCTGCCGAGCGGGTACATGCCGGCCGCGGCCCGCTCGGAGATGTGCGGCAGAGTGAGATCCTCGACGTAGCCGGAGAGCACGGCCCAGTACGGGGTCACGTTGGCCGCCACACCGAGCGCGGCGAAGCGTGGCAGGTCGTCCGGGTGGACGAACTCGACGTGCGCGAGCTGGAACCGCGCATCGCGCACGCCGTTGGCGCGTTGAGCATGCTCGAAAGCGTCGAGGCACTCCCGCACGGCGCGGTCGCCGATCGCGTGGATCTGCACCTGGAACCCGTGCCCGTCGAGTGCCTCGACGACACGACGCAGCCGCTCCGGCTCGAAGAGGCTGATGCCCGTGGTACCCGTCGCGACCCCAGCGTCGCGGTAGGGGTCGAGCATCGCCGCCGTGTAGCTCTCGACGACGCCGTCCTGGAACAGCTTTGCGCCACGGATGCGCAGCCGGCCCACGGTGCCGTGCGAACGGCGTTCCAGCAGCTCCTCGAGCTGCTCGTCACCACGCTCCGGGTCCCACCAGAGGTTCCCCTCGGTCCGCATCGTCAGCGCGCCGCGCTCCGCAACCGCGCGGTACGGGCCGAACAGCGCCGCGTCCAGGCTCGCCTCCTGGCAGGCGGTGATCCCGAGTTCGTGGAGCTCCGCCTGCGCGCGCAGGATCCCGGCCTCCCAGTCGGCGGCCGGCGTCGGAGGCACGAGACGCTCGACGAGCCGGATCGCGTTCTCCTGCAGCGTCCCGGACGGCGCGCCCGACGTGTCGCGGTCGATGACCCCGCCGGCGGGATCGGGCGTCGCAGCCGTGATCCCTGCTGCGGCGAGCGCGGCGCTGTTCACCCAGACGGAGTGACCGTCCCGCGTCCAGAGCATCGTCGGGCGGTCGGGGACGACGGAATCGAGCAGCGCCGCGGTCGGCATCGGCCCGCCGAAGTCGTCCATCGACCAGCCACCGCCCACGATCCAGCCGGAGTCGGGGTGCGAGGCGGCGTACGCGGCGATCACCGCCGCATGCTCCTCCGGCGTCGACGTCTCGAAGAGGCTGCAGCTGAGCGGCGTCATGCCACCGTGCGCGAAGTGCAGGTGGGCGTCCTGGAAGCCGGGCAGGACGGTGCGCCCCTCGAGGTCGAGCACGTGTGTCCCCGGTCCGACGTGCTCGCCGACGTCGTCGCCGACGGCAACGATGCGACCGCTCGCGACGGCGACGCTCCGGGCCCGAGGGAGTGCGGAGTCGACCGTGAACACGCTGGCGCCGGTGAGGACGAGGTCGGCCGGCACCCTCAGCGTCCGTCGAGGACGTCGTCGAGCGCGGCTGCAGCGCGCCAGCAGTCGTGGAAGGTGGTGTAGAGCGGTGCCGGCGCGAAGCGAAGCACGTCGGGCTCGCGGAAGTCACACACGACGCCGTGCCGCTCGCGCAACCGGGTCGCGAGCTCTCGCGCCCCGGTCGTCGCGACGGAGAGCTGGCACCCGCGCCGCTCCGGATCGCGCGGTGTGGTCAGGGTCATCGCACGGCGTTCTGCGACGTCGTCGAGCAGCGACTCCAGATAGCCGGTGAGGCGGATCGAGCGCTCGCGCAGCGCCGGCAGGCCGACGTCGTCGAACAGCGCCAGCGAAGCACGGAGCGGCGCGAAAGAGAGGATCGGCGGCGTCGAGATGGCCCAGCCGTCGGCGCCCGAGGCCGGGACGAAGTCGGGCTCCATGCGGAACCGGTCGGCCCCGTCGACGCCCCACCAGCCGGCGAGCCGTAACCGGGTCGGATCGGAGCCGTGGCGCTCGTGCACGTACAACCCACCGGGTGCGCCCGGGCCGGCGTTCACGTACTTGTAGTGGCACCAGGCGGCGAAGTCCGCGTCGGCATCGTGAAGTCCGACCGGGACGTTTCCGATCGCATGGGCGAGATCCCACCCACTCACCGCCCCGACGGCGTGCGTCGCGGCCGTGATCGCCGGCAGGTCCAGCACCTCGCCTGTGAGGTAGTTGACGGCACCGAGGAGGACGACGGCCAGCCGCTCGCCTTCGCGCTCGATCGTCTCCAGCAGCCCGTCCAGCGGTGTGCGGACGACCGCGTCTCCCGGATCGTGTCCGTGCAGCGCCGTCTGGCTCTGCACGGCGTGAGAATCCGAGGGGAAGGCCGAGTCCTCGATCAGGATGCGGTAGCGCGTGGCGTCGGGGCGGTAGAACGACGTCAGCAGCAGGTGCAGGTTGACGGTGAGCGAGCTCAGCGCTGCCACCTCCTGCTCGCGGGCGCCCACCAGGCGCGCCAACGACCCGCGGGTCGCGCCGGTCGCCTCGAGCCACGGGTCGTCCCCCTCGAACCACGACTCGACCGCCAGGGTGCTCCAGGCGCCGAGTTCCGCGTCGAGCGCGGCCCGCGCCGAGCGGGGCATCAGCCCGAGCGAGTTCCCGGCGAAGTACGCCCAGACGGGATGCGAACCGCCCGGCCACGGCGGCAGCTCGAACTCGGCCCGGCGCGTCGTCGCCGTGTCGTCCGCGTCGCGGCGCAGGGCGTCCTGCTCGGCGGTATCGAGGACCGTCATCGCGAGGCAGAACGATACGCATCCGTGGTTGCGACCACCGTTTGTGAGTTGGGCGGCAGAAACCGCTGAAGCCGCTGGTACCCTTTCTCCATGCAGGGTTGGGGGCTCTACTTCGTCTTTCTGATCCCGCCGCTCGTCCTCGGCTTCGTGATCCAGGGCTGGCTGCGGAAGACGGTCACGCAGCAGTCACAGGTCGAGGTCGACTCCGGGCTCACCGGCGCCGAGGTGGCCCGCCGGATCCTCGACCGCAACGGGCTGCACGACGTTCCGGTCGAGCGCGCCCAGGGTGGTGCGCTGTCCGACCACTACGACCCGCGCGGACGCTCCGTGCACCTCTCCGAGCCCGTCTACGACGGCGCCTCCGTGGCAGCGACCGCGATCGGCGCGCACGAGGTCGGCCACGCGATCCAGCACTCGGTCGGGTACAGCGCTTTCAAACTGCGCTCTGCCCTGTGGCCCGCCGTCTCGATCGCGTCGCGCGGCTGGATCTTCCTGCTCATGATCGGATTCGTGCTGCAGGCGTTCCAGCTCGTCACCGTTGCCGTCATCCTCTTCGCGGTCGTCGTCCTCTTCCAGCTCGTGACGCTGCCCGTCGAGTTCGACGCTTCGCGGCGCGCGCTGGTGCAGGTCCGGGAGCTCGGCTTCGTCACCGAGGGTGAGCGCCAGGGCGCGAAGAAGGTGCTCACCGCCGCGGCGATGACCTACGTGGCTGCCGCCCTGGCGGCGCTGTCGCAGCTCGCGTACTACGCGATGATGCTCAGCAACCGCAGCTGATCCCCATGAGAGTGGCGCTCCTCGCGCTGCGGAGCGGCGCCGTCGTGGCGGTCTTCGTCGTCCTCGTGGCGCTCGTCGTCGACGGCGCACCCACCGCAGCGACGCCGAAGCCGGCAGCGTCCACCACCACGACGCAGGAGGAGGCCGTCGAGAGCGAGGACACGACGAGCACGACGCCTGCTGCGCCGAAAACGCCGGCCGGCGTCGTCACGATCGCCGCGGTCGGCGACGTCGTCATGGGCTCCACCCCGAACCTTCCGCCTGCCGGCGGGCGCACCTTCTTCGACGCGGTCGAGACCGACCTCGCCGCCGACCTCGTCCTCGGCAACCTCGAGGGGACGCTCACGAACGCCACCGGTTCCAAGTGCGGCCCGAAGAGCACGTCGTGCTTCGCCTTCCGGACACCGCCGTCGTACGTGCGGAACCTGAAGCGCGCAGGGTTCACCGTCGTCAATCTCGCCAACAACCACGCGTACGACTTCGGGCAGGCCGGGCTCGACGACACCGTCGCCACGCTCGACGGCGCGCACCTCGCGCACACCGGTCAGCCAGGCGAGGTCGCGAAGCAGAAGGCCGGGAAGATCCGCGTCGCCGTGCTCGGGTTCTCGACCTACCCGTGGTCGGGCTCGATGAACGACGTCGCGGGCGTCCGCAAGGCGGTGCGGCAGGCAGACCGTCAGGCGGACGTCGTCGTCGTCATGGCCCACATGGGGGCCGAGGGCACGACCCACCAGCACGTGCATCGCGGCACCGAGATGTTCCTGGGCGAGAACCGCGGCAATCCGATCCGCTTCGCCCACGTCGCGATCGACGCAGGCGCCGACCTCGTCGTCGGCTCCGGCCCGCACGTGCTGCGAGGCATGGAGTGGTACCGCGGCCGCCTGATCGCCTACTCGCTCGGCAACTTCGCCGGGTACGGGGTCTTCGCGCTGGGCGGCCCGCTCTCCGTGAGCGGCATCCTGCGCGTGACGCTCGACGGCGCCGGACGGTTCGAGGCCGGCGTGCTCGTGCCGACACGGCTCGTGGGCCAGGGTGTTCCTGCGCTCGACCCGGCGGAGCGCGCCCACGGCATCGTCCGCACGCTCTCTCGTAGCGACTTCGGCGCGCGGCGAGTCCGGATCTCCCGCACCGGCATGCTCACGCGCCGGTAGGACGATCCCGCAATCCGGCTCGGCGGTCCCGCGTAACGGTCGCGCGCTGCGCAAGACTCCCGAGCGGGAGTCCGACGAGGAGGGTGAGGAGCGTGCGCGAGTTCGACGTCGTGGTGATCGGTGCCGGTGCAGCCGGAGAGGTGTGCGCAGGCCGACTCGGAGAGCGTGGCCTCGAGGTGGCGATCGTCGAGGATCGCCTCGTCGGCGGCGAATGCTCCTTCTACGCCTGCATGCCGTCGAAGGCGCTCCTCCGCCCGATCGAGCTCCGGCACGAGGCGGGCCGCGTGCCCGGGCTGGACGTCGGGCCCCTCGACGTCGCGGCCGTCCTGGAGCGGCGCGACGAGGTCATCTCACGACTCGACGACAGCGGTCAGGTGCCCTGGCTGGAGCAGCGCGGCGTCACGATCGTGCGCGGCAGGGGACGGCTCGACGGCGAGCGTCGCGTCGTGGTCGGTGAGGGCGACGAGCTCGTCGCACGCCGTGCCGTCGTGGTCGCCAGCGGGAGCACGCCCGCGGTGCCACCGATCCCTGGGCTGCGCGAGTCGGAGCCGTGGACCAACATCCAGGCGACGACGGCGTCGCAGGTGCCGCCGCGGCTTGCGATCCTCGGCGGCGGTGTCGTCGGCGTCGAGATGGCGACCGCCTGGTCGGCGCTCGGCTCGCACGTCACGCTCGTCCATCGTGGCGACCGGCTGATCGAGCGGGAGGAGCCGTTCGCCGGCGAGCAGGTTGCCGGCGCGCTCCGCGGGGCGGGCGTCGACGTTCGCCTCGAGGTGGCCGCGGCGCGGGTGGCCAGGAACGGGAGCGTCCGCGTCTTCCTCGAGGACGGCGACACGATCGAGGCCGACGAGGTGCTCGCCGCGCTCGGCCGCCGCCCGACGACGGATGACATCGGGCTCGAAACCGTGGGGCTCGAGCCAGGAGGCTTTCTGCACGTCGACGAGTCACTGCGCGTCCCGGGGCGCGATTGGCTGTATGCCGTCGGCGACGTCAACGGGCGCGCGCTGCTCACGCACATGGGGAAGTACCAGGGCCGGCTCGCCGCGGACGCCATTCTCGGCGAAGCCGTGGCGCTGCGCAGCGACGGCGCCCGGTCGCCGCGGGTGATCTTCACCGATCCGCAGATCGGGGCGGTTGGGCTCACGCTCGAGGGGGCTCTCGCAGCGGGAGTCGAGGCGCGGGCGGTCGACGTGGAGACCGGCGGCAACGCCGGTGGGTCGTTCGTCGGACGTGGCGCCCCCGGCACGTCGAGGCTCGTCGTCGACGAACGGCGCCGGGTCGTCGTCGGCGCGACGATCACCGGCGCCGAAGTGGCAGAGGCACTGCATGCGGCCACGATCGCAGTCGTTGCCGAGGTGCCGCTCGACGACCTCTGGCACGCGGTGCCTGCTTTCCCGACCCGATCCGAGCTCTGGCTGCGGCTCCTGGAGTCCTACGGGCTGTAGCCCGGACGTGTACGGCGCCTACCTCGTGAACACCCAGTCGTTCGTCTTCGCCCGCATGTGACAGGAGACGCACAGTTGACCCTGCGCGAGCACGCCGTAGCCCGCGCCCGACCGCGAGTACTCGACCCACTGCCACTTCCCGCGGACCTTGCGCATCACAGCCACCTGCGCCGGCAGCCCCTTGGCGCCGCGCTCGGCGATCGTCTTCACGATCACGGTGCCGTTCGGGAACTTCTTGCTCGCTCCCCGCGGCTGGCTCGTGTACACGTTCTTGACACCCGCGTGGGCCGGAGAGCCGCCCGTGACCGGCTTCCTGTTCAGCGTCTTCCAGTTCGCGTAGCCGTTCGTGTACGCGGGCAGGCCGTTGGCCGCAGGGCGGGCCATGGCGACGACAGCGATCGCACCGGCCACGCCGACGAGTACCACGAGGACGACGATCCGGGAGCGCACGCGTCGATCATGACGGGCTGCGACAGCGCTGGACAGAGGGGAATCGCCACGAGCTGCTGACGTTTGCATCGTGTGCACCCACCGGTGCAGACTGACGCCGGGGAACGGAAGGGAGAAGGTCGATGAGCTCGGAGATCGCCGGCCCGCTCGAGCACAGCGCGGACCGCCCTCGCAGCGAGCGCCAGCATGCCCGGGTGCTCGCGGTGGAAGCACTGGCGCCGCTGACCGTGGTCGCAGGGGTCGTCTGGGCGATCGCACAGCCCTATCGGATCGCGTTCCTGTATCCGGAGGGCAAGGGGCTGTACGACTTCCTTGCGCAGCCACCGCTGCTCGTCGTGCTGGTCGGGCTCGCCTTCGGCCTGTTCGTCGCGCCCGGGCTCGTCTCGGACCTCGAGAGGGACGATGACCGCCCCGCGGCCTGAGATCGCACACTGGCTCACCGGCGCAGTGATCCTGTTCCTCGGTCTCGTGCTGCTCTCGGAGGCGATCGTCGGCACGGACGTCTTCCGGCGCCGTCCCTGGCGCGCGTCGCTGTTCCCGATCTTCGCCGTCGTGGGCGGTGTCCTGCTGTGGGTGATCGCGGCGCTGTCCACCTTCTCGACCATGCACCTGCTCGCGCACTCGTTGTGGGCGCAGGCGGCAATGGTGGCGGGCGGCGTCCAGCTCGCCGTCGTGCGCGGCAAGCTCGCTCATCCCGCGTGGTCGCTCGTCTCCGCCGCGGCCCTCCTCCTCTCCGGAGCGTCGTTCCTGATCCACGAGCAGAACGGCTGGCTCTTCGCGCGCTCGTCGTTCCTGCACCACGCCATCGGCTGGGTGCTCGTCGTCGGCGCGCTGTTCCCGATCGGCCAGGCTCTGCGGCCGCGGCGACCCGTCTGGATCGCCGGGTTCGCGCTCACCTTCATCGTCATGGGGGTGCTCCTCTTCGCCGACCGCGACCTGGCGCCGATCTTCGGCCACCTGGGCAACGTCGAGGGGTCCTCCGCCCCATGAGGGCGGCGCGCGCGACAATCGCGCTGCTCGCGCTCGCGCTCGTCGTGCCGGCGACGGCTGCCGCTCACGCCACGCTCGACCGCGCCACACCCGGCGTCCAGGGGTCGGTCGACGCCGCGCCGCGTGTCGTCACGCTCGAGTTCTCGCAGGCGGTGTCGCTCGTGTCGCGCTCGCTCGAGGTGTTCGCAGCGGACGGGTCCCTCGTGTCCGGGCCTCCAAGCCTGAGCAGCGACCGCCGGACGGTGAGTGTTCGCATCTCCGCGGCCGCGCGCGGCGCGTACACGGTGCGCTGGCGCGAGCTGTCCAGCGACGGTCACATCGGCAGCGGCGTCTTCACGTACGGCGTCGGTGTTCCGGCGCCGCCGCCCACCGACGCGGTCGGCGCGAACGGTCTCGGCTGGCGAGACGACTTCGCCAGGTGGGGCGCGTTCGCCGCGCTGGCGCTTCTCCTCGGACCGCTCGTGCTCCGGCTCGTCGTCCTGCGCGGAGCGGAGCTCGGACGCCGGGCGGGCACCGCGTTCTCGGCTGCCACGGTCGCCGGCGCTTTCCTCGTCATCGACGTGAGCATTCTCGCCTTCGTCCTGCGCGCGGAGAACGCGCTGCAGCTGTCGGTCGTCGATCTCCTCTACGGCGACCTGTCGCCGTTCGCGGAGGAGACGCGCTTCGGGATCGCCTTCCTCGTGATGATGATCGGCTTCGGCGCTGTCGCCGCGCTGGCGATCCTCGCCTGGGCGCTCGATCGGGTGGCTTTCCTGTGGCCGGCGCTGGTGCTCGCGATCGTGTTTGCGTCCGGATTCTCGCTCTCCGGCCATCAGGCGACCGAGCCCAACGCGACCTGGGCGACGCAGCTCGCCGACTTCGTACATCTCGTGGCCGCGTCGACGTGGGCGGGGGGCGTGCTCGCGCTCGCCGCACTCGTGTGGCCGTTCGCACCGGAGCTGCGCGGGCGAGCATTTCTCGGGTTCTCGCGGATCGCGGTCATGCTCGTGGGCGTGCTCGTGCTGGCCGGGACCTACCTCTCGGTCGTTCGCCTGCCACAGCTGTCGGACCTCTGGACGACGTCGTACGGGCATGTGCTGCTCGTCAAGCTTGCGATCGTGTGTGTCGCGCTCGCGTGGGGCGGCGTGCACCACGTCTTCGTGCGACCGCGCCTCGAGCGCGGAGACGCGATCGGTCGCCGTGTGGGGCGGAGCCTCGCCGGCGAGAGCGCTGTCGCAATGGCGGTGTTGCTCGCCGCCGCCGTGCTCGTCAACGGAGCGCCGCCACCTCCTGCGCAGCCCGCACCGGCCGAGACGATCGCCGCCAGGCCGTAGGGCTCGGATAGATCCGGCCCTTACACGACGAGCACGGCGGAGCCGCGGATCTCGCCGCGGCGGAGCCGGTCGAGCGCGTCGTCGGCCGCCTCGAGCGGGAAGGTCTGCACCTCCGTCCGGACGGGCACCAGCGGCGCCAACGCGAGCAGCTCGTCGCCGTCGCGACGTGTGAGGTTGGCCACCGAGCGGAGCATCCGCTCGCCCCAGAGCAGCTCGTAGGGGAAGGACGGGATGTCGCTCATGTGGATCCCGGCGCAGACGACGACGCCTCCCTTGCGCACCGCGCGCAGCGCCTTCGGCACGAGCTCGCCCGCCGGCGCGAACACGATCGCGGCGTCGAGCTCCTCGGGGATGTCGTCGACCGCTCCCGCCCACGAGGCTCCGAGCTCCACCGCCAACGTCTGCGCTGTCTCGTCTCCCGCTCGTGTGAGCCCGAGCACCCGCTTCCCTTCGTGCACCGCGATCTGGCACACGATGTGGGCGGCCGAGCCGAAGCCGTACAGGCCGACGACGTTCGCGTCGCCGGTCATGCGGAGCGCGCGGTGCCCGATCAAGCCGGCACAGAGGAGCGGCGCCGCCTGCGCGTCGGGAAACGCGTCGGGCAGCGGGAAGCAGAACCTCGAGTCGGCGACGGCGAGCTCGGCGAAGCCGCCGTCCACGTCGTAGCCCGTGAAGCGCGCCGCGTCGCACAGATTCTCCGCACCAGTGCGGCAGAAGCGGCACTCGCCGCATGTCCACGCCAGCCACGGCACACCCACCCGTGAGCCCGTCGCCGCAGTCGCACCGGCACCGCACCCGACCACTTCGCCGACGATCTGGTGACCCAGGACGAGTGGCAGCTTCGGCGCCGCCAGCTCGCCGTCGACGATATGAAGATCCGTGCGGCAGACGCCGCAGGCACGCACGCGGAGCAAGAGCTCCCCGGTTCCGGGTTCGGGGCTCGGCACGTCTGCGAGCCGGAGCGGCAGCCCTACGGCGTCGAGCACCATCGCTCTCACCGGATCGTCGCCCTCCGCGCACGACCGCACACGGCGCCACCGTAGTTCAAACGCCCGCTGGAACCACGGCGCCGACCTCCCTACGATCCCCTGCGTGACGTCGCGGACACGTGAGAGCGGCTTCCTGCGGGAGATCATCTCCACCGTCGCCTCCTCGCTCGAGCTGGAGGAGGTGCTGCGCGCCGTCGTCCGCCTCCTCTCCGACGCGAGCGCCGTGCACGCCTGCTTCGTCTACCTCGTCGACGAGACGGGCGACCGGCTCGTGCTGGCTGCGGCGAGCGCCCCCTACGACGGCTTCGTAGGGACGATCGCGCTCGAGCGCGGGGAGGGGCTGGCCTGGTGGACGGCGGAGCGCAAGGAGCCGGCCTTCATCCGCGAGAACCTGCTCGACGACCCGCGGGTGAAGTACGTGCCCGAGCTCGAGGAGGAGCGGTTCCAGTCGCTGCTCGCCGTCCCCATTCTCGCGCGCGCGGGCGACGTGATCGGCGTCATCCTCGCCCACACGGAGGCGCCGCGCGAGTTCACGTCGGAGGAGGTCGAGTTCCTCGTCTCGAGCGCGTCGCTCGTCGCCGGCGCGATCGAGAACGCCCGCCTCTACGAGGAGACGACCCGACGCCTCCGCGAGCTCGAGGGCCTCACCGGGCTGGCCGAGGCGATCGCCGTCGCGGAGACGATCGAGGAGCTGCTGCCTGCGGTGGCGCGCAGCGCCCGCTCGCTCCTCACGGCCGCGGCAGCGCACGTGTATCTGCTCGACCCGGGCCTCGAGGAGCTGCGCCTGACCGCCTCGGATCCGCCGCGCGCCGGCGCGCGCGACCGGATCGGGCTCGCGGAGCTCGGCCGCGAGGTGCGCCGGCGCAGCCGCGGCGCGCGCGTCTCCGTGCCCCTCGTCGCGGGTGACGAGCTCCTCGGGCTGCTGGTGGCCGAGGACACTGCCGACGTCGAGCTGGCGCGGGCGGCCGCCAACCAGGCGGCGGTCGGGATCAAGAAGGTGCAGCTGATCGCACGTCTGACCGAGGAGAACCTGATCAAGGACTTCTTCGAGGAGCTCGAGCAGGGGAGGCGCGGCGTCGAGTTGGAGGGCCGCGCCACGCGTCTCGGTCTCGACCTCGACCGCGCGCACGTCGTCCTGGTGGCCGAGCCACCCGACGACGCGCTCGAACGCGCGCTTGCGGCCCTGGCGCCGGGCTCGCTGTTCGACCGCCGGGAGCGCTCGACGAGGGCCCTCCTGCGCGTCACCCCGGGCGGCGTGGAGCGGCTGCTCGGAGAGATCCGGCAGGCCCACAGCCGCCTGCCGGCCGGTAGCGCGGTGGGTCTCTCGAGCTCGTGCACCGGGCTCGCCAGTCTCGCGGACGGGTTCGCGGAGGCGCACCAGGCAGTCCTCGGGTCGACCGTCGTCGCGGGCACGCCCGCCGTCGTCTCGTACGAGGATCTCGGCGCCTACAAGTACCTGCTCCGGATCGCCAGCGAGGGCGGCATGCGTGACGCGACGGTCGATGCCGTCTCCCGGCTCGCCGACTACGACCGCCAGCGTGGAGCGTCGCTGCTGCAGACGCTCGAGGAGTTCCTCCGTCGCCGCGGCTCGATCAGCGCCACGTCGGAAGCGCTCTTCGTGCACCCGAACACGCTGCGCCAGCGTCTGCGCCGCATCGCCGACGTCTCCGGGCTCGACCTGCGGCAGGACGACTGGCTGATGGTCGAGATCGCGGTCAAGCTGGTCAAGCTCCGCGGCGCCCTCGACGCGGTCGGAACGGACACATCGAGCTCGTAGACGGTGGAGGTTCCGTCCCTCGCGCCGGGCGGCGCGGGAGTGATAGATACCCGCCGACCCGACAGAGGAGGAGCAATGGCGGCCGACACGTCGAAGCTCGAGAAGATCCGCAAGGAGACGGAAAAGCGTGGCATCGAGTTCTTCTTCGCGCAGTTCGTCGACATGTACGCCCGTCCGAGCGCGAAGCTCGTCCCGGCCCAGAACCTCGACGATCTCGTCACCGACGGGGCCGGCTTCGCAGGGTTCGCCGCCGGGGAGATCGGCCAGGTGCCCGCCGACCCGGACATCGCCGCGATCCCCGATCTCGACAGCTTCACGCCGGTGCCGTGGCAGCCGAACCTCGCCCGTTTCGCCTGCGACGTGACGGTCGAGGGTGAAGAGTGGCCGTACTGCCCGCGCACGATCCTGCGGCGGGTGGTCGCGAAAGCCCGGGAGCAGGGCTTCGAGTTCAAGATGGGCCTCGAGCTCGAGTACTTCCTCGTCAACCTGCGCGACGACGGCACGATCGAGGTCGCGGATCCGTATGACACGCTCGACAAGCCGTGCTACGACATGGCCGGCCTGACGCGACGGTACGACTTCCTCACGACAGTGTCGCGGTACTGCAACGAGCTCGGCTGGGGCAACTACGCCAACGACCACGAGGATGCCAACGGCCAGTTCGAGCAGAACTTCACCTACGACGACGCGCTCACGACCTGCGACCGCGCCATCTTCTTCCGCTACATGGTGCACACGCTCGCCGAGCAGCACGGCATGGTCGCAACCTTCATGCCCAAGCCGTTCACGCACCTGACGGGGAACGGCTGCCACTTCCACATGTCGCTGTGGCGGGACGGCGAGAACGTGTTCCTCGACGAGTCCGACCCGCGCGGGCTCGGGCTCTCCGAGACGGCCTACCGCTTCGTCGGCGGCCTCAAGACGCACGCGCGCGCGTACAGCGCGGTCACCGCCCCGACCGTCAACTCGTACAAGCGGCTGAAGCTCGGCTCGACCACGAGCGGCGCCACCTGGTCACCGGTGTGGATCTCGTACGGCTACAACAACCGCACCCAGATGTTGCGAATCCCCGGGCCGGGCCGGATCGAGGATCGCACCATCGACGGCTCGTGCAATCCCTACCTCGCGGCGGCGGCGGTGCTCGCCTCCGGGCTGGACGGGATCGAGCGCAATCTGGATGCGGGGGAGCCGAACTCCGACAACCTGTACTCGTTCTCCTACGACGAGCTGACCGCGCGCGGGCTCCGCGCGCTGCCCGGGACGCTGCTCGACGCGACGCGGGAGCTCGAGCAGGACGACGTCCTACGCGCCGCGCTCGGCCGGGGCCGCGACGAGGACTACGTCGACTACTTCATCTCGGTGAAGCGCGACGAGTGGAACCGCTACCACGAGCAGGTGACCGCCTGGGAGCTCCGCGAGTATCTGACCCGCTTCTGAGGTATATGGAGAAAAGCTCCATCTGATCGAAGCGAAAAGCGGAGGAAAGATGGCGTTTGCGCGTCTCCCTCGAGTGTAGCTTTCAGCCATGTGCGGAATCGTCGGACTCTTCGCCAAGACAGCCGAGTTGGAGCAACGGCTCGGCGAGCACCTGTCCGCCATGCTCGTGCAGATGGACGACCGCGGCCCGGACAGCGCGGGCGTCGCCGTCTACCGCGACCCTGCTCCGACCGGCTCGTCGAAGCTGACCCTGTACGCGGCCGACCCGCTGCACGACTGGGCCGCACTCGGCGCCGACCTCACCCGCGCGCTCGGCGACGCCGAGGTCACGTCGGTCCGTTCGAGCCACGCGGTCGTCGTCGTGGACGGGAGCGCCGCCGACGCCGAGGAGTGGGTGTGGGCCAACAGGCCCGAGCTCCGCATCATGAGCGCGGGCTCGGTGATCGAGATCTACAAGGAGGTCGGGCGGCCGGCTGCGTTCGCGGATCGGTTCCGGCTCGACGACTTCCACGGCACGCACGCACTCGGCCATACGCGCATGGCGACGGAGAGCCGCGTCACGACCGAGGGTTCGCACCCGTTCTCGACCGGCTACGACCTCTGTCTCGTGCACAACGGCTCGCTGTCGAACCACAACCGGCTGCGGCGCGAGCTCCGCCGGGAGGGGATCAGGTTCCAGACCGAGAACGACACCGAGGTCGCCGCGGGTTATCTCGCCTGGCGGCTGCGCGAGGGGGCGACGCTGGGGCAGGCGCTCGAAGGGTGCCTCGTCGACCTCGACGGCTTCTACACCTTCCTCGTCGGCACGGCGGACGGGTTTGCCGTGCTGCGAGATCCGATCGCGTGCAAGCCGGCGGTGCTGGCGGAGACCGACGAGTGGGTCGCGATGGCGTCCGAGTGGCGGGCGATCGCGGTGCTCCCGGGCGCCGGCGCCGCGCGCGCGTGGGAGCCCGAGCCCGGGATCGTCTACGCGTGGGAGAAGCAGGCGGTCACGTGACCGCGACCGCACAGGCGGTGGAGGTCGTCGACCTCGCCACGACGCCGCTGCGTGAGCTCAACCAGCGTCTGCACGATCTCGCCGGCGGGGCGGCGGGGCCACGTCACTGGCGCATCCTCAACCCGAACGGCGCACACGCGATCGCGTGCGGGCTCGATGCCGAGCTCGAGGTCGAGATCGAAGGGCACGCCGGCTACTACTGCGCCGGCATGAACAAGCTCGCGACGGTGCGCGTGCACGGAAACGCCGGCACCGGCGTCGCCGAGAACATGATGTCGGGCCTCGTTGTCGTGGAAGGCAACGTGAGCCAGTCCGCCGGTGCCACCGGGCGCGGCGGCCTGCTCGTCGTGCACGGCGACGCGTCCGCCCGGTGCGGCATCTCGATGAAGGGTGTCGACATCGTCGTCCAGGGGTCGATCGGGCACATGAGCGCCTTCATGGCGCAGACGGGCCGTCTCGTCGTGTGCGGCGACGCCGGCGATGCCCTCGGCGACTCGATCTACGAGGCGCGGCTCTACGTGCGCGGCTCGGTCAAGGGGCTCGGCGCCGACTGCGTCGAGAAGGAGTTGCGCGACGAGCACGTGGCCGAGCTGCGCACCCTGCTCGAGCGGGCCGGGATCCGCGACGCGGACCCGTCGGAGTTCCGCCGCTACGGGTCGGCCCGGCAGCTCTACACGTTCAAGGTCGACAACGCGGGGGCGTACTGATGGCGACCCGGACGGGGACGGGGTGGAGCCCCGGGTTGCGCGAGTCGTACCTCTACGACCGCAACGTGATCGCCGAGATCCAGCGCGCCGCACGGGAGGGCATCTACGACATCCGCGGCTTCGGCGCCAAGCGGCGCCTGCCCCACTTCGACGACCTGCTCTTCCTCGGCGCCAGCATCTCGCGCTACCCGCTCGAGGGCTACCGCGAGCGCTGCGCCACCGACGTCGTCCTGGGCGCACGCCACGCACGCAAGCCCCTCGAGCTCCGCATCCCGATCACGATCGCGGGGATGAGCTTCGGTGCGCTGTCGGCGCAGGCGAAGGAGGCGCTCGGCCGCGGCGCGACCGAGGTCGGAACGTCGACCACCACGGGCGACGGCGGCATGACGCCCGAGGAGCGCGAGCACTCGGCGCTGCTCGTCTACCAGCTGCTGCCGTCGCGCTACGGCATGAACCCGGACGACTTGAGACGCGCGGACGCGATCGAGGTCGTCGTCGGGCAGGGCGCCAAGCCGGGCGGCGGCGGGATGCTGCTCGGTCACAAGATCTCCGACCGTGTGGCGCACATGCGTGACCTCCCGCGCGGCATCGACCAGCGCAGCGCCTGTCGCCACCCGGACTGGACCGGCCCCGACGATCTCGAGATCAAGATCGGCGAGCTACGCGAGATCACCGACTGGGAGAAGCCGATCTTCGTCAAGGTCGGCGCCACGCGGACGTACTACGACACCCAGCTCGCGGTGAAGTCGGGCGCGGACGTGATCGTCGTCGACGGCATGCAAGGCGGCACCGCCGCCACACAGGACGTGTTCATCGAGCACGTCGGGATCCCGACGCTGCCGGCGGTTCGCCTCGCCGTCGACGCGCTGCAGGAGCTCGGCCTGCACCGCGAGGTACAGCTGATCGTCTCGGGCGGCATCCGCACCGGAGCCGATGTGGCGAAGGCGCTCGCGCTCGGCGCCGACGCCGTCTCGATCGGGACGGCAGCGCTGATCGCTATGGGCGACAACGCCCCCGATCAGGACGACGCCTACCGCGAGATCGGTAGCGCGGCAGGCTTCTACGACGACTGGCATGCGGGTCGCGACCCGGTCGGCATCTCGACCCAGGACGACGAGCTCGCGGCCCGTTTCGACCCGGTGCTCGGCGGGCGCAAGATCGCCAACTACCTGCGCGTCCTCACGCTGGAGACGCAGACGCTGGCGCGCGCCTGCGGGAAATCGCACGTGCACAACCTCGAGCCCGAGGATCTCGTCGCGCTCACCGTCGAGGCGGCGGCGATGGCGCGGGTGCCGCTCGCCGGCACCGACTGGATTCCGGGCTCGAACGGCGCCGTCTGATTCGATCCCCGGCGTGAGCGGACGCGCGGGGATCGCGGGCTTCCTCCTCGGCGCGGCCGGGATGTTCGCGACGATGTACTCGACGCAGGCGATCCTCCCCGAGCTGTCGCGCGACTTCGACGTCAGCGCGTCGCAGGCGGGTCTCACGGTTTCTGTCGTCGTCCTCGCCGTGGCAGTCGGCGGCTGGTTCTGGGGGCCGGTCTCCGACCGCATCGGGCGTGTTCGCACGATGCGGCTCGCCAGCCTGCTGCTCGTCGTGCCGACGCTCGGCGTCGCGCTGGCGCCGGACTTCGAGCTCCTGTTGGCGATGCGGGCGGCGCAGGGTCTGTGCATGCCGGGGCTGCTGGTGGTCGGCGCTCCGTACGTGGTCGAGACCCTCGTTCCGCGCGTGGGCGCGCGCGCGATGGGCTGGTATGCGGCGGCGCTCGTCTGTGGGGGTCTCGTGGGGCGGGTCGGGGTTGCGCTCGCATCCGCGCTCGTCGGCTGGCGCGTCGCGATCGCCGCGCTTGCCATCCTGCCCGTCGCCGCCGCGATCGCGATGCGCGGCGCGCTCCCCCCGGAGATGGTCCCGCGGCGCAGCGGCAGCACCGCTCGCGGCCTTCTCAACCCGCGGCTGCTCGCGGTCGCAGTTGCAGGCGCGGCGCTCTTCTTCACCTTCGTCGGCACGTTCACCTTCGTGCCGTACCGCCTCGAGCAGGCGCCGTTCGACCTCGGCACCTCCGCTGCCAGCCTGGTCTTCCTGTTGTGGGTCGTCGGCCTGGCGAGCCCCGTCGCCGGACGGATCGCCGAGTCGATCGGCTGGCGGCGGCTCACGCTCGTCGCCGCGGCGCTCGGGGCCTGCGGTCTCGCGACGACGTTGCCGAACCGGCTCCCGCTCGTCGTCGCGGGTCTCGCGCTCGTCGCGACCGGGATGTTCGCCGGGTACACGGCAACCCAGCTCGGGGTCGGCGACGTGGCGCGTGTCGACCGCGGCGCGGCAACGGCCTTCTACTTCAGCGCCTACTACGGTGCGGGTGCGCTCGGTGCCTATCTGCCCGGGCTGGCGTGGGAGACGTGGGGGTGGGGTGGCGTCGCCGCCTGCGGGCTGGTCGCGCTCGCCGTGTGCGGCGTTGCGGTGGCCGCGGCACGGTCGCTAGGTGACACGGCTACCGCGGAGGTGCTTGGATAGCGGCATGACCACCGTCGAGTCACCCAGGACGTTCATCCGCCCGGACGGCAAGGAGAAGGTCACCGGCACCGGTCGCTACGCGGCCGATCTCAACCTGACGGGGCAGCTGCACGCCGCCTTCCGCTACGCCGATCACACACACGCCCGCATCCTTCGCATCGACACTGCGAAGGCGCGTGCGCTCCCCGGTGTGTTGGCAGTCGTCACCCACGAGGACGTACCCGATGTCCTCTACGGCGGGATGGTGCAGGACCGACGGCTGTTCGCCCGTGACACCGTGCGCTTCGAAGGAGACATCGTGGCCGGCGTCGCGGCGCTCACTGCGGACATCGCGCGACAGGCGGCAGCGCTCGTCGAGGTCGAGTACGAGCCGCTTCCCGCCGTGACGGATTTCGACGCGGCGATGCAGGACGGAGCGACGCTCGTGCACCCCGAGTGGGAGTCGTACGGGGGTGACGACGCGCTCGGCCGCAACGGCAACACGCTCGGCTACTCGACGATCGTCAAGGGTGACGCCGCCGCCGCCATGGAGCAGGCGGACGTGGTCGTGCGCAGCCGCTTCACCACCGATCCCGTCCAGGGGGTGCCCATCGAGCCGCGCGCCGTCCTGGCCGAGTGGCACGGCGACCGCATCACCGTCTGGACGTCGACACAAGTGCCGTACGCCGCGCGCGCGGGCGTCGCGAACGTGATGCAGATCCCCGAGTCGTCCGTTCGCGTGATCGTGCCGCTGCTCGGCGGTGGCTTCGGTGCCAAGTGCGACTTTCACTTCGAGGGTCACGTGGCCGCTCTGGCGCGCGCCGCGGGCCGGCCCGTCAAGCTCGTGTTCTCGCGCCACGAGGAGTTCGTCGCCGTCGGGCATCGCCGCGAGGGGATGGTGATCGAGCTCGAGACGGGTGCGCGCGCGGACGGCACGCTCGTCGCGCGACGCGGTCGGCTGGTGCTCGACAAGGGCGCCTACTGCGGCGAGGGCGGCTTCTTCGCGCAGATGGCGGCGATGCACGCGTGCGGGCCGTACGTGATCGAGAACGTCAACGTCGAGTCGTACCTCAACTACTCGAACAACCAGCCGTCGTCCTCGATCCGCGCCCCGACGGCACCGCAGGTGTGTTGGGCGCTCGAGCAGCACATGGACGAGCTCGCCGCCGAGCTCGGCCTCGACCCCGTCGAGCTGCGGCGACGGACGCTGATCGAGGAGGGCGCCGAGGGGCCGACGCGTCAGGTGTTCGACCGGATCGGGATGAAGGAGACTCTGGAGAGAGCCGTCGAGCTGATCGGCTACGGGAAGGAGCTGCCCGAGGACGAGGCGATCGGTGTTGCCTGCGGCTGGTGGCCGTGCTTCGCCGTCAAGTCCGGCGCCTACGTGCTGCTCAACCCGGACGGCACCGGCTCGATCGTCACCGGCGCCCAGGAGAACGGCACGGGCGCCGTGATGGCGATGCCGGCATTCGTGGCCGAGGAGCTGGGCATGAAGCCCGAGGACTTCGCGCTGCACCATCAGGACACCGATGCAGCGCCGTTCGACATGGGCTCGTGCGGCTCGCAGACGACGTTCAACAGCGTCCGCGCCGTGCTTGCGGCGACGGCGGACGTGCGCGAGCAGCTTCTCGAAGCGGCGGCGGAGCAGCTCGAGGCCGCGCCCGACGATCTCGAGCTCGCAGAGGGCACGGTGCGCGTCAAGGGCTCACCCGAGAAGTCGGTCACGATCGCCGATCTCGCCGGTGGGGGGACGTTCCACGGCAAGGGCTCCGGCGACCTGCCCGAGGCGCCCATGGTGGACGTCGAAGGGTGCGTCGGCCGGCTCGGTCTCGAGTCGTTCCTCGCGCCACAGCTGATCACCCACGCCGTCCGGGTGAAGGTCGACCGGGAGACGGGTGTCGTCCGGGTGCTCCAGGTCGCGGCGGCGCACGACTCCGGCATGATCCTCAACCGGATCGGCGCCGACGGGCAGGTGTACGGCGGCGTCGTGATGGGGATCGGACAGGCCCTGACCGAGGGCACGCAGCTCGACGAGGAGGGGCGGCATCGCAACGCCCACCTGCTCGACTACAAGCTCGTGACCGCCTCCGACGCACCGCAGATCGACATCGCCTGGGTCGAGATCGACACGCCGAACGCAGGCCCGAAAGGGTCGAAAGGCATTGGCGAGCCACCGTGCGTGCCCACTGCAGGCGCCGTCGCGAATGCGATCGCCAACGCGACCGGCGCGCGGGTGCGGCAGCTGCCGATGACGCCCGAGCGTGTGTGGACCGCGACCCACGCCGGCGCGGAGGCGACGTGAGCGTCGCGTCCTTCGTCACCGCCACCTCGGTGGACGAGGCAGTCGCCGCGATGGTGGCCGGCGCGCGCCCGGTGGCCGGCGGCACGGATCTCGTCGTCGGCGCCCGGCAGGGGAAGGCGCCCTTGCCGGAGAGCATCGTCGCCATCGACCGAGTCACCGAGCTCCACGGGCTCTCCGAATTGGACGGGGCGCTCCGGCTCGGCGCGCTCGCGACACACGAGGAGATCGCCGCACATCCACTCGTGCGCGAGCGCTTCACCGCGCTGGCCGACGCGTCGGCGATCGTCGGCTCGCACGCCACCCGCGCGCAGGGGACGATCGGCGGCAACCTGATGAACGCGTCGCCCGCGATGGAGACCGGCGGTCCGCTCATGTGCCTCGGCGCCTCGGTGATGCTCACCTCGCCGCGCGGGAGCCGCTGGGTCCCGGTCGACGAGCTCTTCACCGGCCCCGGCACGACGGTAGCGCAGGCCGACGAGCTGCTCGTCGCTGTCGACGTGCCCGCGCCCGCGGCAGCGACCGGCAGCTCCTACGTCCGACTCGAGTACCGCCGGCAGATGGAGATCGCCGTCGTCGGCGCCACGGCTGTGGTGACGCTCGACGCCGACGCCGACGCCGGCGCCGTCTCCGGTGCGCGTGTCGCGATCACTGCGCTCGCCCCGACGATCCGCCGCGTCCCCGAGGCGGAGGAGGCGTTGACGGGCACGGACGGCGGGGCCGAAGCGATCGCGGCGGCGGCCGCCGCGGCGGCCGCCGCCAGCACGCCCATCTCCGATGTGCGTGCCTCGGAGACGTACCGCCGCGCCATGGCCGAGGTCATCGCACGGCGCGCGATCGCAGCGGCAATCGCACGCGCCCGCGGCGAGCAGGTGCCCATCCCGGCGAGCGGCGGAGGTGCGTCGTGAAGGTTGACGCGACGCTGACTGTGAACGGCACCCCGTATCCGGTCGAGCTCGACCCGGGGACGTCGTTGCTCGACGCAGTGCGCGGCGCCGTCGGCCTCACGGGCGCCAAGGAAGGCTGCGACGACTCCGAGTGCGGCGCCTGCATGATGCTGCTCGACGGCAAGCCGGTGAACGCGTGCTCGTACCTGGCCGTGCAGGCGGAAGGCCGGGAGGTGACGACGATCGAAGGGCTTGCCGACGGCGCCGAGCTGAGCCCGCTGCAGGTGGCGTTCCTGGAGCACGGGGGCGTCCAGTGCGGCTTCTGCACCCCCGGCATGCTCATCTCGGCCACGGCGCTGCTGCGCGCGAATCCGACCCCCACCGAGGACGAGGTGCGGATCGGCCTCTCCGGCAACCTCTGCCGCTGTACGGGCTACGACGGCATTGTGAGAGCCGTGCTCTCGGTTGCCTCGACCGAGTAGTCGCGTTCGGGACAGAGAACGGAGACCGCCGCGAAGCGGCGGGTGGGGAACACCAGTCTCTCTCGCCTGGTCGTTCTCAGCGGAAGAGCGTGCGGTCAACCGCGAGTTGCCAGGCCGCCCGTTGCTCGGCAACGGCATCCGCGCTCATCCGCGGCTCGTAGCGGGCGCCTCGGCGGACGAGCGACGCCACCTCGCCGGTGTCCCGCCAGACACCGGTCGCGAGGCCCGCCAGGGCCGCGGCGCCGAGCGCGGTCGCCTCCGCGTCGGCGGCCACCTCAACGGGGCAGCCGGCAAGGTCGGCCTGGAGCTGCATCAGGAAGGCGTTCGCACTCGCGCCGCCGTCGGCCCGCAGGACACCGACCTCCACCGGAATCACGTCGAGGACGTCCGCGACCTGGTGGGCGATCGCCTCGAGCGCCGCCCGCACGAGGTGGGCTCGGGTCGTCCCGCGCGTGAGGCCGCTGATCAGCCCGCGCGCGTCGGCGTCCCAGTACGGCGAGCCGAGACCCGTCAGCGCCGGCACGAAGACGACGCCGTCGCTCGACGCGACCGAGCGCGCGAGCTCCTCGCTCTCTGCTGCCGACGCGATCACCCCGAGGCCGTCGCGGAGCCACTGGAGCGCGGCCCCGGCGACGAGCACTGCGCCCTCGGCGGCGAACTGGCGCTCACTCCCGGTCGTTGCCGCCGCGGTCTTGAGCAGCCCGTCCGCCACGGGGCCGCCGGCGTCGCCGACGTTTGCGAGCACGAAGCTGCCCGTCCCATACGTGACCTTTGCGTCGCCGGGCGCAAAGCACGCCTGGCCGAAGAGTGCCGCCTGCTGATCGCCCGCGATGCCTGCCACCGGCAGGGTCGCTCCGAGCAGCGATGCCTCGCCGACGACACCCGACGACGGCACGACCGTCGGCAGCAGCGCGCGGTCGATCGAGAAGAGGCCCAGCAACTCGTCGTCCCAGGCACCCAGCTCGAGATCGAGGAGCATCGTGCGCGACGCATTCGTCAGATCGGTCGCGTGGACGCGGCCGCCGGTCAGGTTCCACACGAGCCAGGAGTCGACCGTGCCGAAGGCGAGCTCCGTCTGCGGCATCTCCGAGCGGGCCAGGATCCACTCCAGTTTCGTGGCGGAGAAGTACGGGTCGGGAACGAGCCCGGTGCGAGCGCGGACGAGGTCGGCGGGCAGCTCGCGACACCGTCCGGCGGTGCGGCGGTCCTGCCAGACGATGGCGCGGTGGACGGGCCGCCCACTGCCGCGCTCCCAGACGACGGTCGTCTCGCGCTGGTTCGTGATCCCGATCGCGACGAGGTCGGTTGCGGCGATGCCCGCGTCGGCGAGCGCCTCCGCTGCGGTCACGACGACGGTCTCCCAGATCTCGACGGGATCGTGCTCGACCCAGCCCGGCTGCGGGAAGTGCTGCTGCAGCTCGCGGTAGCCACGTCCGACCGCCTGCAGGGCCTCGTCGACCACGAGGCACGTCGTGCCGGTCGTGCCCTGGTCGATCGCGAGGATCATCGCCGAGCGTTCTCTGTCGTGCGCTATCTGCCCCGGGCGAAAGCGTTCCGGTAGATCTCCTCGTACCCGGCGGCATCGACCTCGCGCGGGTTCCCCTGTGTCTGCATGTCCTCGTAGGCGATCGTGGCGAGCATCGGGATCTCGTCCTCCGAGAAGCCGAGCTCCGCGAGCGTCGGGATGCCGACGGCGTCGGTCAGCCGGTACAGCTCCTCCACGCCGGCAAGCGCAGCTTCGAGCTCGTCCATACCGCTTGTGTCCACACCGAGCCCGCGCGCGATGCGTGCGTATCGCTCCGGCGACGCCGGCACGTTGTACTCGCAGACGGGGCCGAGCACGCGTGCAGTGAGGGCGCCGTGCGGGCAGTCGTGGACGCCGCCGGCCGACTGGCTCATCGCGTGGGCGGCGCCGGCGCTCTCCGTGCCGTACGCCATGCCGCCGAGCGTGGCTGCATGCGCCATGTGCGTGCGCGCCTCGATGTTCGCGCCGTCCTCCACCGCCGGCCGGAGCCACCCGCCCACCAGCTCGATCGCGTGGAGTGCGACGGCGTCGTTGAAGGGCTGGTGGTAGTCGCACGTGTAGCACTCGATCGCGTGCGAGAGCGCGTCCATCCCAGTCGCCGCGGTCACCGCCGGCGGCAGCCCGAGCATCAACTCCGGGTCGATCAGCGCAACGTGCGCACCGATCAGGGGTGTTCCTCCGACATTGAACTTGAGCTTCCGTCCGTGATCGGTGATCACGGCCCAGAGCGTCACCTCGCTGCCTGTCCCTGCCGTGGTCGGGATCGCGACGAGCGGGGGAATGCGGTGCTCGATCGGATCGTGACCCCACTCGTACTGTGCGATCGAGCCGCCGTGACGGATGACGACCCCGATCGATTTCGCAGTGTCCAGCGACGAGCCTCCGCCCACGGCGACCAGCCCGTCGCAGCCCGCCTCCCGGAAGAGAGCGGCGCCCCGATCGACCAGCTCGATGTCAGGGTTCGGCCTCACTTCGTCGAAGACCGTGGCGTCCTCCAAGTGTTGCGACGCGCGGTCGGCGAGCCCGGCGGCGGCGACACCCGGGTCGGTGACGAGCATCGGCCGGCGGATCCCGAGCTCGCGTGTGACGGAACCCAGGCTGGACAGCGCACCGGGACCGTGCACCAGCCGTGTCGGAACCTCGACCGACCGGACGGTATCGACCTCAACGGGCATGTGTTCTCCTTCGTCGTCGGTTCACGTCGTCGCTTCCGTCGAGGCTAACGGCTCCCGCCTCGAGCCGCGCCGGTCGTCGGCGTCACGCGGGTCGAAGATGATCCCATCGTGCTGATCGTCGACGCGCACCTCGATCTCGCGTGGAATGCGCTGCAGTGGGGTCGCGACCTGCGGCGGCCCGTGGCCGACATCCGTGCCATGGAGCGGGGTCAGGCCGGCCCCGGGCGCGGCAGAGGGACGGTTGCGCTGCCAGAGCTTCGCGAGGGGCGTGTCGCGGTCGCCGTGGCGACGATCCTCGCACGCTGCACCGGCAATCCGACCGCAGGGCTCGACTACGAAACGCTCGCCGAGGCGACCTCGGTCGCACGCGACCAGCTCGCCTGGTATCGAGTCCTCGAGCGCGAGGGCAGGGTGACGGTGCTCGAGGACGCCGGCACGCTGCGCGGCCACGTGGAGCGCTGGCGAGCCTGGGAGGCTGCGCCGGACGGCGAAGCGCCGCCGCTCGGCATCGTCCTCTCCTGCGAGGGGGCCGATCCCATCTCCGAGCCGGCCGACCTCCCCGAGTGGCACGGGGCCGGGCTCCGCGTCGTCGGGCTCTCCCACTACGGGAACGGCCGGTATGCGGGCGGGACCTGCAGCGGTGGCGGGCTCACGGATCGCGGTCGTGAGCTGCTGCGCGTCATGCAGGACAATCGTATGGCCCTCGACGTGACGCACCTCACCGACGTGGGCCTCGCCGAGGCGCTGGAGCTGCACGAGGGGCCGGTGCTCGCGAGCCACAGCAATGCGCGGGCGCTCGTCCCGCACGAGCGTCAGCTCACCGACGGCCAGCTGCTCGCCGTTGCCGAGCGGGGAGGCGTCGTCGGCGTCGCGCTCGACTGCTGGATGCTCGACCCCGGCTGGGTGAAGGGGCAGGCGACGAACGACGTCACCCTGCTGGACGTCGTCGCCCATGTCGATCACATCTGCCAGCTGACCGGCTCGAGCGCTCACGTCGGCATCGGCAGCGACCTCGACGGAGGCTTCGGTCGCGAGCAGAGCCCACGCGACGTCGACACGATCGCCGACGTGCAACGCGTCTCCGGGCACCTGCGCGGGCGCGGCTACCGCGAAGACGACGTGGCGGCGATCATGCACGGCAACTGGCTCCGGCTGCTGGAGCGTCTCGTCCTATGACAGACGCGCGAGGCGCCGCTGCCGCCAGCGCTCGGTGTCGGCCACGTCGTTGAACGTGAAGACGTGGAAGCCGCTCAGCTTCTGCTCGGGGTCGGAGAGCGCCGGCGCCAGTCCTGCGATCAGCGGATCCGGGCTGAACCCCGACGGACGCAGCATGCGGGTGACCCAGTTGCCGTGCGTGCGCAGGAAGCGGGCAGACTCGCCGAGTCCGATCTTCGCGGAGATGCGCATCAGCTTCGCCCGCGGGACGGCGCCGGGGATGCCGACGTAGATGGGGAGAGTGGTTCCGCGCCGCCACACATCGTTCATCCACGCCACGGTGACGTGCGAGTCGAAACAGATCTGGCTCACGATGTAGGTCGCGAAACGTGCCTTCGCGAACATGGCCTTGATCGTCTCGTCGTCGGAGATGAGCGGGTGGCTCTCCGGGTAGCCGGTGATGCCGATCTCGTCGAACGGATGGCCGAGCTCGGCCATCGCCTCGAGGAGCGGCGCCGCCGCGTCGAAGACGCCGACCGGCTCTTCTGCGTCACCGGCGACGACGAACACGTCGTGTACCCCGACCCCGCCCAGGCGCGCAACGATCTCCGCCAGGTGGGCGGTGTCGACGACGAGGCGCGCGGAGAGGTGCGGCACGACCGCATACCCGTGACCAGCGAGACGCTCGACCGCGTCCAGCGAGTTCCCGATCCCGCGTCGCGGTGAGACGGTGACGGTGAGCGTGATGTCGCGCGGCACGTGCTCGAGCACCTGCTCGTCGATCCCGTCGAGCGGCAGCACCTCGTACCGCGGCCGCGTCAAGAGCTCGGCCAGGCGGGTGTCGGGGGAGACTGCCGAGAGGGTCATCAGACGTCGGAGTCCGGGAACGACGCCTTCTCACGGTCGATCCACTCCCGCAGCTGTTCGTCGACTGCGTCGTCGATCGGGGGAGCCTGGTATTCGGCGAGGGTCTTCTTCCAGATCGCGTTCGCGCGTTGCGCCGTGTCGGGCGACCCTTCCGACTGCCACTGCTCGAAGCTCGCATTGTCGGCCACGGGCGAGCGGTAGAAGGCGGTCTCGAAGTTCGCCAGCGTGTGCGGGTGCCCGAGGAAGTGGGTTCCCGGCTCGTTCGTGAGAGACGCGTCGAGCGCCTGCCCGTTCGGGCTCAAGTCGACACCCTTGGCAAAGGCGTGCCACATCCCGAGCTGGTCGGCGTCGAGCACGAGCTTTTCGTAGCCCATCGTCAGACCACCCTCGAGCCACCCGGCGGCGTGCAGGACGAAGTTGACGCCGCCGAGCATCGTCGGCTGCATCGTGTTCGCAGACTCGTACGCGGCCTGGGCGTCGGGGATCTTCGCCGCGGTGAGCGCGCCCCCCGACCGGAACGGCACCCCGAGCCGGCGTGCGAGCGCCGCCATCACGTAGAGCACGAGCGCCGGCTCCGGCGTGCCGAACGTCGGTGCGCCGGACTGCATCGAAATCGACGAGGCGAACGACCCGAGCACCACCGGCGCACCCGCCCGCACGAGCTGCACGTACGCCATGCCGGCCATCGACTCGGCCAGCGTCTGCGCACACGTGCCCGCGACCGTGGCCGGGCTCATTGCGCCGGCGAGGATGAACGGCGTCATCATCACCGCCTGGTTCGCCTCCGCGTAGACGCGCGCCGCCCCGAGCATCGTCGCGTCCCACACGAGCGGCGAGTTGGCGTTGATGAGGCTGAAGACGACGGTGTTCGTCTCGAGGAGGTCGGCGCCGAACACGATCCGCGCCATCTCGACCGTGTCCCGCGCACGCTGCGGGTGGGTGACCGAGCCCATGAACGGCTTGTCCGAATACCGCAGGTGCGCGTAGACCATGTCGTAGTGGCGCTTGTTGACCGGGAGGTCGACGGGCTCGCAGACGGTGCCGCCGGAGTGATGCAGGTACGGCGAGGCGTAGGTCAGCTTCACGAAGTTGCGGAAGTCCTCGATCGTGCCGTAGCGGCGGCCGCCGTCCAGGTCACGAACGAACGGTGAGCCGTACGCGGGTGCAAAGATCGTGTTGGCGCCGCCGAAGACGACCGTGTGCTCCGGGTTGCGCGCCACCTGCGCGAAGGTTTGCGGCGCGGTCGCCTGGACGAGTTGCCGCACGAGCCCGCGCGGGAAGCGCACCCGCTCGCCCTGGACGTCGGCTCCGGCGCCCGCAAAGCGCTCGAGCGCGTCCGGCGTGTCGCGGAAGTCGATCCCGACCTGCTCGAGGATCGTCTCCGTGTTCTCCTCGATCAGTGCCAGGCCCTCCTCGGAGACGACCTCGAAGGGCGTCATCGTGCGCGTGATGAACGGCACCTTCTCCGCGACGGCGTGGAGCCGTGCCGCCTGGCGAGCCGCACGTCCGCCGGCGCGTCGTCCGCTCGTCCCGGTCATCCTCTCCTCCCTCTGGTGCCTGACACCGCTCGGCGGTGTCTGGCGCCTGTCTTCGCCGCACGACGTTCCGGCAGTGTCACGACACGGCCGAGGCGCTCGTACGGGTCGGTCTCGTGCGGGATCGCCATCGCCTGGACGAAATGCTCCTGAAAACGCGGCTCGACTGCGGTCTCGACCTTCTCCACCCGGCGCACGACTTCCTCGATCTCCATCCGTGCGGCGCGGTTCAGCAGCGCGATCCTCGCGCCCGTGCCGGCCGCGTTACCCGCCGAGGTGACGCGCTCCGGGTCACAGTCGGGCACCAGGCCGAGGATCAGCGCGTGCACCGGGTCGATGTGGCTGCCGAAGGCGCCCGCGAGCCGGATGCGGTCGATCCGCTCGAGCCCGAAGCGGTCCATCAGCAACCTGCAGCCGGCATGGAGAGCCCCCTTGGCAAGCTGGATCTGGCGAACGTCGTTCTGCGTCACCCGGAGCTCCGGCTCGCCGTCCCAGAGGAGATAGGAGAAGGTGCGATCCTCGGCGACGATGCGCGACGTGCGCGCCGCGAGCGCGCCGTCGATGGTGCCGTCGCCGGCGATCACGCCGGCCAGGTGCAGCTCCGCGATCGCCTCCACGATCCCGGAGCCACAGACGCCGGTGACGTGCGTCCCCGCGAAGGCGGGCTCGTCCGACCAGGTGTCGAGGCCGATCACCTTGACGCGCGGCTCGAGGGTCTCCGGATCGATCCGCACGCGCTCGATGGCGCCGGGCGCGGCGCGCTGCCCGCAGCTGATCTGCGCGCCCTCGAAGGCGGGCCCGGTCGGGCTGGAGGCGGCGAGCAGCCGCTCGCGGTTGCCGAGCACGATCTCCGCGTTCGTGCCGACGTCGACGATCAGGTTCACCTCGTCGAGCAGGTGCGGGCCCTCGGAGAGGATCACGCCTGCCGTGTCTGCGCCGACGTGTCCGGCGATGCACGGGAGGACGTATGCCCGTGCGCCTGGGTGCACGGGCAACCCGAGCTCCGTCGCGGGCAGCCGCACGGCCTCGTCGACCGTGAGGGCGAACGGCGCGCCGCCGAGCTCGGTCGGGTCGAGACCGAGCAGCAGGTGGTGCATGATCGGGTTGCCGACGGCGGTGACCTCGAGCACGTGGGTGCGCTCGACCCCGGCCGCGGTCGCGAGCTCGGCGGTGAGCTTGGCGAGGCAGCCGCGCACTGCACGCGTGAGGTCCCGCTCCGAGCCCGGGTTCATCATCACGTACGAGACGCGGCTCATCAGATCCTCGCCGAAGCGAATCTGCGGATTCATGGCGCCCGCCGAGGCGAGCACCTCGCCCGTGTGCAGGTCACAGAGATGTCCGGCAACGGTGGTCGAGCCGACGTCGAAGGCGATTCCGTAGGCGGCGTCGTGGAACCCGGGCCAGACGCCGGTGATCACGGAGCCGTCGTGCACGGCCACGGTGACGCTCCAGGCGGCGGCGGGCGCGCGGAGCGCGGACTGCAGGGTGGTGAGCACGTGGCGGTCGCAGGCGAGCCCGGTCAGGTCCCATTCGCGCTCGAGCGCCTCGCGCAGGCGCGTGAGGTCGCTCGCCGGTCGAGCGAGATCCGGCTGCTCCACCTCCACGAGATAGAGACGGACGACCGGGTCGATCTCGATCGGATGGGCGTCCGCCTCCTTGCGCACGACCTGGCGGTAGACCTGGCTCTCCGGGGGCACGTCGACGACGAGGTCGCCGCTCACGGTGGCGGTGCAACCCAGGCGGCGCCCGGGCGCGAGGCCCCGGTCGGCGGCGTATGCCTGCTCGACCGGGCTCACGGGAGAGAGGTGCGAGGCGGCCGAGGTGATGCCGTGCTTGGCGTGCTCGCCCTCCGAGACCTCGATCTGGCAACGCCCGCAGATGCCACGTCCGCCGCAGACGGAGTCGAGGTCGACACCGAGGCGGCGCGCAGCGTCGAGCACCGTCGTCCCGGCAGCGAAGTGGCTCCGCCTGCCGGAGGGGGTGAAGACGACGAGGTGCTCGCCGGCCGTCACGACCCGGTCGCTGCTCTCCGGCGGCCCTCGCGCCCGCCCCGGCGGCCGCTCTGCGCACCGTCCGGGGTCTCCCCGTGCCGCGCGATCCAGGCGGCGCAGTGCTCGTCGTTCCCCATCATCACGTCGGCCGCCCACACCGCCTTGCGCATCTCCTCGTGAAGGGGGCTCGTGATGGCGGAGGTCATGCCCGACGCGATCGCCATGGGGAGGAAGGCGGCGTTGAGGCCGGGGCGGTTGGGCAGGCCGAAGCTGATGTTCGACGCGCCGCAGGTGGTGTTGACGCCGAGCTCCTCGCGCAGCCGGCGCACGAGGCGGAAGACCTGCCGGCCCGCCGTGCCCATGGCGCCGATCGGCATCACGAGCGGGTCGACGACGACGTCCTGCTTCGGGATGCCGTGGTCCGACGCGCGCGAGACGATCCTGCGCGCCACCTCGAAGCGGACGTCGGGATCCTCGGAGATGCCCGTCTCGTCGTTCGAGATCGCGACGACGGCGGCGCCATGCCGGGCAACGAGCGGCAGCACCCGCTCCATCTGCTCGTCCTCACCCGTGACCGAGTTGACGAGCGGCTTGCCCTGGTAGACGGAGAGCCCGGCCTCGAGCGCCTCGACGATCGACGAGTCGATGCAGAGCGGCACGTCGGTGATCGACTGCACGAGCTCGATCGTCTGCGCGAGGATCGCCGGCTCGTCGGCCAGGGGGATCCCGGCGTTGACGTCGAGCATGTGCGCGCCCGCCTCGACCTGGGCGATCGCGTCGGCGACCACCGTCTCGAAGTTGCCTGCCGCCATCTCCTCGGCCAGCTTCCTCCGTCCGGTGGGGTTGATCCGCTCGCCGATGATCACGAACGGCCGCTCGAAGCCGATCGCGACCTCTCGCGTCGCGGAGCTGAGAACCGTCTCGGTCACGTCAGCCAGTCCCCTTTCCGCTCGCGCGGACGAGCCGCTCGAGCACGTCGTCGGTGTACGCGGCCTCCAGCCAGGTTGCCTCTTCGCTCACCTCGGCCTCGAGATCGTCGCCGCACGGGCGGGCCTCCCGCCGCCACTCCTCGAGGTAGGCGTCGGTGCCGATCAGCCCTGCGCGCATGGCGGCAGCGTCGATCGCCTCCTGAAACCGGTCCGGCAGCTGGCGCCGTGCCGCACCGCGGCCCGTGCCGGCTGTCACCTGTGCGGGGATGTCCCGCCACCAGATCACGGTGAGCTCAGGCATTGCCGAGCCCCGTCGGGGCGAGGCCTGCCACGCCCTCGTCGACCGGGCGGTCGACGAACCGCGTCAGCGTGGGGAGCAGGTCGCCGTAGCCGGTGCGACGGTGCTCGAACTCGAGCCCGAGCCGCTCGGCGGCGGCGCGCGCTCGCGACAGGAGGTCGGGATCGTCGGTCTGGGCGAGGTAGACCAGGCGGCGGTAGTTGCCGAACATCATCGGCTCGAGCTCCGGGTGGACGTCCAGCTTGAGCCCGCGGATGACGAGCGCGTCGAAGTGCCGGGCCAGGAAGTCGGTCAGGTAGAAGGTCGCCGGATCCTCCTCGTGGATCGCCTCCCACACGTCGTTGCCTGCGAGAAAGCCGTAGCAGTGGGCGCCCGGTAGACGCTCGACCTTGTGTTGATTCAACACAAGGTCGAGCGCGCCACCCGTGCCGCAGTCGGCGTAGGCGACGAAGACCCGGTCGTAGCGACCCGCGAGCTCGTGCAACTTCGCATCGACCGCGGGCGCGATCTTGTCGGGCGTCGAGTGGAGCTTCGCCGGCAGGCAGCGGACGGTGACGTGCTCCCAGCCGTTCATGCCGATCACGGCGAGCACCTCGCGTGCGATCGCTCCGCAGGCGAGGATGAGCACCTCCGGCCGCTCGGCCTCGAAGGTGGCCTCGTCGTCAGGCTGCAGAAGCTGCTGCACGGCGTGCGAGCAAGAGGGCCTGGGCGGTCTCGACGGCGACGGCGGCGTCGCGGCAGTACGCGTCCGCGCCGACGGCCTTGCCGAACTCCTCGTTGAGCGGCGCGCCGCCGACGAGGACGATGAAGTCGTCGCGGATTCCCTTCTCCTTCATCGTCTCGATCACGACCTTCATGTACGGCATCGTCGTCGTCAGCAAGGCGGACATGCCGAGGATCTCCGGCTTGTGCTCCTCGAGCGCCTCGAGGTAGCTCTCGACCGGGTTGTTGATCCCGAGGTCGATCACGTCGAAGCCGGCACCCTCGAGCATCATCGCGACGAGGTTCTTGCCGATGTCGTGGATGTCGCCCTTGACGGTGCCGATCACGACCGTGCCCATGCGCTCTGCGCCCGTCTCGGCAAGCAGCGGGCGGAGGATCTCCATCCCCGCTTTCATCGAGTTGGCGGCCAGCAGCACCTCGGGCACGAAGAGGATGCCGTCGCGGAAGTCGATCCCGACGATGCGCATCCCTTCGACGAGGGCGTCGTTCAGGACCTTGTCGGCGCCCCAGCCGCGCTCGAGCAGGATGTTCGTCCCCTGCACGATCTCGGGGGCGAGCCCGTCGTAGAGGTCGTCGTGCATCTGCGCGACGAGCTCGTCGTCCGTCAGCGTGGTGAGATCGAGATCCTGGTCACTCATACGAGCTCGCCAGCATGTTCCGTATCGTGGAACTGTGCTGTACCATGGAACATGATACTCCGACGGAGGGCGACCGGCAACTGATGCAGGGTCTGGTGCAGGGAAGGGTGCAATCGGTGGAGCGGGCGTTCGCGATCCTCGACGCCGTGTCCGGGCGCCCGTCGGGCGTGACGGCCATCGCGCAGCGCGTCGGCCTCCCGAAGAGCACGGTCGCACGACTGCTCTCGACGCTCGAGGCCGTCGACGCGGTGGAGCGGACGGACGGGTCGCGCTGGCGCGTCGGCTCGGGTGTCGCGTCGCTCGCCGGAACGGCGTCTCCCGAACGCAGCCTCGTGGCGGTGGCTCGGCCGTACCTGACACGGATCGTCGAGGAGATCGGCGAGGACGCCGGGCTGTCGCTGCCGGACGGCTACGACATTCACTACGTCGACCAGGTCGAGTCCGACAACCCCGTGCAGGTGCGTGACTGGACCGGGACGCGCGCGCCACTCCACGCGGTGCCCTCGGGTCTCGTCCTCCTCGCCGAGTGGCCCGTTGCTGCCCTGGACGCATACATCGCAGGTGGCCTGAAGCAGCTGACGGCGCACACGATCACCGAGCCGCGCGTGCTGCGGAGCAGGTTGCGGGAGATCCGTGACGACGGCTTCGCCTGGGGTCGGGAGGAGTACGCGGAAGGAATCAGCTCGGTCGCTGCCCCGGTGCGGAACGCCCGTGGGAACGCGATCGCCGCGATCCACGTCCACGGCCCGTCGTATCGCTTCCCGGCACCGAGCGCCGGCGACCACGTCGCGGCGCTCGTCGCCCGGGCAGGGGGAGACGTCGCGCGCGAGCTGGCGCTCGGCGCCGACTGACGGGAGCTCAAGGCCCGGGCGGACGCCGCGCGTCACGCTCGCGCTGATCGCGTCCGTCCTCGCGGGCGGCCCATAGCGAGAGCGCCAGATAGACGAGCACGCCGGCGACCGCGAAGAACGCGAGCCCGGCGAGGTAGACGGTCACGCCCCGATTGTGACCGAAGGTTCTCGCCCTACGTAGCGCGGCCGGCGTCGAGGGCTTCGGCGAGGAGGGTCGAGACATCTGCGACGCGCATCGTGCCGCCCGTCTGGCGGACGCCATCGTCGAGCATGACGGTGCAGAACGGGCACGCGACGGCGAGCGTCTCGGCGCCGGTCGCCGCCGCCTCGCGCGCACGCTCCTCGTTGATCTGCGAGCCGCGCTCCTCCATCCAGAGGTGCGCCCCGCCCGCGCCGCAGCAGAACGTGCGCTTGCCGGTGCGCGCCATCTCGAGCGGCTTGCCGATCCGCGACACGATCTCCCGCGGCGCCTCGAGCACGTCGTTGTGACGGGCCAGGTAGCACGAGTCGTGGTACGTGATCGTCGTGTCGCCGGCGACGGGCGCCAGCCGGCCTTCCCGCACCAGCTCGGAGAGGAGCTCCGAGTGGTGCATCACCTCGTAGCGGCCGCCGAAGTCCGGGTACTCGTGCGCGAGCGTGTTGAAGCAGTGCGGGCAGCTGGCCACGATCCGCGTCACGCCGGATTCGTTCAAGGTGGCCACGTTCTCCTGCGCGAAGGACTGGAAGACGTACTCGTTGCCCATGCGGCGCGCCGGATCGCCCGTGCACGACTCGCGCGGGCCGAGGATGGCGACGTCGAGCCCTGCGGACAGCAGGAGCTTGGCGGTCGAGACGGCGCTCGCGCGGGCCCGCTCGTCGAACGAGGCGGCACAACCGACCCAGTAGAGAATCTCCGGCGGCGGGTCGCCGGGTTGCAGCACGCGGACGCCGAGCTCGTCCGCCCAGGCGGCCCGCTCGGTCTGCGGCTTGCCCCACGGGTTGCCGCCACGCTCGACGTCGCGGAGCATCGTCGCCGACTCGGCGGGGAAGCGGGAGTCGACCATCACCAGCTGCCGTCGCAGGTCGACGATGTGGTCGACGTGCTCGATCGAGACCGGGCACTCGTGCACGCACGCCCCGCAGGTGACGCAATCCCAGACGACGTCGTCCGAGACGGCGTTCGGGACGAGCGCCGACGTCTCGCCACCCGCCAGCACGGCCTGACCCTCGGCGAAGAGCTGGTCGCGGATGCCCATGATCAGCAGCTTGGGCGAGAGCTCCTTGCCGGTCGCGTAGGCAGGGCAGACGTCCTGGCAGCGACCGCACTCGGTGCAGGACATCGCGTCGAGCATCTGCTTCCACGTCAGATCGGCCGCCGTGCCGGCGCCGAAGCGGAGCGCCGCCTCGTCCTCGGACTCGAAGTCGAGCGGCTCCAGCCGGCCGCGCGCCCTCGTGCGACCGAAGAAGACATTGACCGCTGCCGTCGCGATGTGGAGGTGCTTGGAGTGGGGCAGGTAGGCGAGGAAGCCGAGGATGAACAGCACGTGCGCCCAGACGAAGACCCGCTCCAGCACCTCGGTCGTCGTCCCCGCCCCGAACAGGTTCGAGACGGCGTCCGAGACCGGTGACCAGCCGGCGGGCCAGGGGTTGAGCCCGAGGGCGATCAGCGACGCGTGCCAGAGGAGCAGCGTCGTGACGATGCCGGCGATCAGGCCGAGGATGAGGTCGGCCTCGCCGCGGTGGCTGCCGCGGAAGCGCTCGGGGCGCTGCACCTTTCGGATCCAGAACGCCGCTGCCACGCCGGTCAGCACGAGCACCACGAACACGTCGACCATGAGCGCGTACCAGCCCTGGCGCTCGAGCCAGCCGAGGGGCGAGCCGGCCGGCAGCGACGGCTCGCGATCGGCGATCGCGAGGAGCGCCATGAAGATGGTGGGGAAGAGGACGAGAAAGCCCCAGAAGATGAAGGCGTGCATCAACCCGGGGCCCAGTCGCTGCAGCAGCTTGCGCTGGGCCAGCACGATCGTCGCCTCGTTGCGGACGCGCCGCGGGAGCTCTGCGGTTCGCTCGACGGGCTTGCCGCTGCGGACGAGCCGGTACAGGAACCACGCGCGCCGGCCGAAGACGGCGCCCGCGACGGCGATCGCCAGGACGAGCGCGACCGCGGAGGCGACGCTCGCCGGGGTGCTCACCCGTCCGTCGCCTTCCGCAGCTCGGCGGAGATGGCGGGCACGACCTCGTGCAGGTCGCCGATGACCGCGTACTCCGCGCTCGCGAGGATCGGTGCCTCCGCGTCGGTATTGACGGCGAGGATCACCTTCGCCCCCTTGCAGCCGGCCATGTGCTGCGTCGCACCGCTGATGCCGCACGCGATGTAGATGTCCGGCGCGATCTTGGTGCCCGTCTGCCCGACCTGGTCGGTGTGCGGGCGCCAGCCGGCCATCGTCACCGCGCGCGAGCAGCCGACCGCACCGCCGAGCAGCCCGGCCAGCTCCTCGATGATCCCGAAGCCCTCCGGTGAGCCGGCGCCTCGACCGCACGAGACGACCACCTTGGCGTCGGCGAGCGAGACGCCCCCGGCCGACTCGCCGGTCGTGCCGATCACGCGGAGCGCGAGGTCGGCGTCCGAGAGCGTCGGCGTGAACCGCTCGACGGCCGGCTCTTCCACCGGTGACTCCGCTGCCGCGACAGCGTGCAGCTGGACGGTGAGGAGCTGGAGCGGCGCGTGCAGCGCAGCCTCCTCGAGCAGCGAGCCACCCCAGCGGACACGCGTCACGCGCGCCGGGTCGCCGGAGCTCGCCTCGATGCAGTTTGCCGCCAGCGGCAGGTCGAGCTTTGCCGCCAGGTGGGCCATGACCTCGTTGCCGCGCTCGGTGCCGGCGGCGACGACGGCAGCGGGGGAGAGGCGCGCGACGAGCTCCGCCAGCCCTTGTGCCTCCGCGGCGGGTGCGTAGGCGCCGAACACCTCGTGCTCGGCGACGTGCACCGTCGAGACCCCGTGCGCGCCCAGCCCGCGGACCTCCGACCCGATGGCAAAGGCATGCACCGGCTCGCCGCCGGCGTATCCGCGCGCGAAGGCGAGGGCCTGGAGCGACAGCTCGTCGGCCTCGTCGTCCTTGTGTTGAATCAACACAAGGAGCATTCAGGCCACCCCGAGCTGCCGCAGGACTCGGACGACGGCGGGCGCCGCCTCGGGTCCGTGACCGAGGATCTCTGCCTGCTTGCCCTGACCCTCGGGCACGACGAGACGGAGCTTCTCGAGGCGCGACGTCGGCCGCGCGGGCGTCGTCGTCTCGACGGGCTTTCGCTGCGCTCGCAACCGACCCGGAACCGACGGGTACCGCGGCAGGTTGAGACCCTCCTTGACGGTCACGACGGCCGGAAGCGGCAGCTCGTACAGGTCACGACCGCCCGCCACCTCCTGCTCGCACCTGACGGTGCCATCCTCGACGGAGAGCCCCTTGAGACCGGTCGCGACAGGGCGCCCGAGCGCGTACGCGACGCGGATCCCGACCTGGTAGTTGCCGCCGTCGGCGGACTCGTTGCCGAACACGACGAGGTCGAACGGCCCGTGCTCGGACTCGTCGGCGCGGATCGCGTCGACGATCACGTCGGCCGTCGCCTGCGGATCCCACTCCTCGGCGTCGGTCTCGAGGTGGACGGCGCGGTCGGCTCCGATCGCCATTGCATCCCGGAGCTGCTCGACCGCCTCGGCCGGCCCGAGCGTGAGCACGACCGCCTCGCCGCCGTGCGTCTCGACGAGCCGCACGGCTTCTTCGACGCCGCACTCCTCGTGCGGGCTGATCGTGAAGCCGAGATGGCGCGTCTCGATCGCCTGCGCGTCGTCGGTGAGCACGATCGTGCCGCCCGTGAGCGGAACCCGCTTGACGCAGACGAGAATCCTCACGAGCGGATCCTCGCGTTCTCCGGGTCGAAGATCGGCGTCGAGCCGGCGACGGCGACGGTGACGGGATACCGCTCGTTCATGTACTCGACGGCCAGGTCGCTCGAGCCCTCGACGGCATGCTCGGGAGGCAGGTACGCGAGGAGGATGTACTTCCCGAGCGACGGCCCGACACCGGCGCTCGTCACATACGAGCGGCGCCCCTTGGCGTCGGTGAGCGGCGTCCCGTCACGCAAGGTGATCGGCTCGCGACCGAGCGGGTATCGCTTCACGCCTGCGGCAGACGTGTGGTCGTCGACCGTGAGGGTGCAGAGGATCGCCGCCGGCTCCTCCTCGCGGTGGCGCAGGTGCGCCTCCTTGCCGACAAAGTCCTGCTCCTTCACTTTCGGCCGCTGCATGCCCGCCTCGACGACGGTGTACTCGCTCTCGAGCTCCGCCGCGTAGGCGCGGTAGCACTTCTCGAGGCGCCCGGTCGTCCCGTAGACGCCGATCCCGCAAGCCGTGAGTCCGTGCGGCGTCCCCGCCTCCCAGAGCACGTCCCACAGGCGCGCGCCCTGCTCGATCGGAACGTACAGCTCCCAGCCGAGGTCACCGACGTACGAGATCCGCGAGGCGAGCACGAGCTGCGAGCCGATCTCGACCGTCCTGCAGGCACCGAACGGGAAGCCCTCGTGCGAGACGTCGTCGGTCGTGACGCTCGCCAGGATGTCTCGCGCCCGTGGCCCCCAGACGCCGATCGTCGTCCACGCGGTCGTGACGTCGACGAGCGTCGCCGAGCCGTCCGCCGGCAGCTGGTCCGAGAACAGCTTGCGATCGGCCATCCCGTGGGCGCCGCCGGTGACGATGCGGAACACCTCGTCACCCAGCCGCATGATCGTGAGATCCGACTTGAAGCCACCGCCGGGTCCGAGGACCGGTGTGTAGACGACGCGACCGACAGGCACGTCCATCTGCGCGAGCACCGCCCCCTGGAGCGAGTCGAGCGCGCCCGGCCCCTGGACGTCGAAGATCGCGAACGCCGAGAGGTCGAAGATGCCGGCGTGCTCGCGCATCGCCAGGTGCTCCGCGTTGATGATGGGCGACCACCAGCGCACGTCCCACTCGGCCTCCCTCGCCTCGACGTCGTAGCGCTCGACCAGAGGCGCGTTCGCCTCGTACCACTGGGGCCGCTCCCACCCCGCAGCCTCGTAGAAGACCGCGCCGAGCTCCTGCTCACGCGCGTGCATGGGTGAGAGGCGGAGGCCGCGATCCGACGACCACTGCTCGGCCGGATGGATGATCCCGTACGTCTTCGGGAACGCCTCCGTGGTGCGCGCCTTGACGTGCGCGCGCGTCTTCTGATGGTCGTGGAAGCGGCTCACGTCGGAGGAGTGGAGGTCGATGTGCGACTCGCCGTGCACCATCCACTCCGCCACCGACTTGCCGACGCCCGGCCCCTCCTTCACCCACACCGCCGCAGCCGACCAGAGGCCCTTCACCTCGGGCGTCTCGCCGAGGATCGGCATCCCGTCGGGGGTCAGCGAGATGAGCCCGTTGATGGCGTGCTTCACGCCGACGGACTCGTCGCCGACGATCTCGGGCATCAGGTCGAGCGCGTCGGCGAGCTGGGGGTCGAAGTCGGCCTGCGTGAAGGGGAACTCGGTGGGGGACAGCGCCGCCGCCTCGATGGAGGGGATCTCCTCGGGGTCGTGGACGATCGAGCGGTGTGCGTAGGAGCCGATCTCGAGGCTCGTGCCGTCCTGGCGCTCGTACATGAAGACGTCCATGTCGCGCACGATCGGGTACTCGATCGCCCGGCTCGACGCTTCGAAGCGGGGCACGGGCCCGATGTCGATCATCTGGTGCACCATCGGCGTGAGCGGGATGTGGGCGCCGGCCATCCGCGCCAGCAGCGGACTCCACACGCCGCAGGCGATCACCACGGTCTCCGCCTCGATCGTCCCGCGCGAGGTGTGCACGCGGCGGATGCGGCCGCGCTCGACGTCCAGGCCGTGCACCTCGGTGCCCGCGAGCACGGTCAGCGCACCGGACTCGACGGCACGCTCACGCATGATCGTGCCCGCCCTGAGCGAGTCGACGACGCCGACGCCCGGCGTCGAGAAGCCGCCGAGCAGGAGCGACTCGTCGATGTACGGGACGAGCTCCTTGATCTCTGCCGGCGTGACCAGCGAGACGGGCTCGATCCCCCACGACTTGGCAGAGGCCATGCGGCGGCGCAGCTCCTCCATCCGCTCTTCGGTGCGGGCGACCTCGATGCCGCCGCACTCCGTGAACACGTCCATCGCCTTGTACTGGCGTGTGCTCTCCACGGTGAGCTGCGTCATCTCCTTCGAGTGGTCGACGAGGAAGATGAAGTTGGAGGCGTGACCGGTCGAGCCGCCGGGGTTCGGGAGCGGCCCCTTGTCGATCAGCACGACGTCGGACCAGCCCTGCTCGGTGAGATGGTAGGCGAGTGAGTTGCCGACGATGCCGCAGCCGATGACGACGGCGCGGGCTGCACGGGGCGGGGAGCTCATTGTTCTCTCCAGGTTGATATATGAGTTAGCAGCCGAGTAATATACAACGCTCTCCTCGTGTCGTCACCGCTTCCACTCCTGCAACCGGAAGCCCGTGAGGCGCGGTCACTCTCGGACCAGGCGTACTACCGCATCCGCGAGCTGATCGTCTCGCTGGAGCTGCCACCGGGGTCGCCCGTCGACGAGCGGGCGCTGATGGCCCGGCTCGAGATCGGCCGCACACCCGTGCGCGAGGCGCTCCGGCGGCTGGCGCGCGAGAACCTCGTCGAGGTGCACGCGCGCCGTGGCATGTTCGTCTCGAGCGTCGAGGTCGGCGACCTCGCGGCGCTCTCGGAGGTGCGGGCCACCCTCGAGAGCTTCGCCGCCGGGCTCGCGGCGGAGCGTCGAACAGTCGACGACCTGCACGCCACGGAGCAGTTGCTCGCCGAGCTCGACGCGTCCGAGGGCGCCGGCGAGCGGGCCTTGATCGGGCTCGACCAGCGTCTCCACCGGCACGTCTCCCGCTGCGCCCACAACAGGCTCCTCGAGGAGTCGCTGGACGCCTACTACGTGCTGGCGCTGCGCATCTGGTTCATGGCGCTCGACCGCGTGGCGCACCTCGACGACGCGGTGCACGAGCACCGGGCGCTGCTCGAGGCGATCCGGGACGGCGACGCCGGCGCCGCGGCGGACGCCATGCGGCGCCACATCGTCAACTTCGAGCAGGCGATCCGGGCGGTGCTCTGACCTTGAGCCCCGCCCGGCCACCGTTCATCATCGTCACCACCCGTAGCTCCGAGGAGACCGGATGACCACCACCGCCACAACCCCAGCCGGGAAGGCGCGCATCGACCGCAGCGGCGAGCCGTTGATCCGTGCCGACGGCGTGTGGAAGATCTTCGGCCCGAAGGCCGATCGCATCGTGGGGACCGCGGATGTGGATCTCTCGCGAGCCGAGCTGCGTGCGAAGACCGGCTGCGTCGCCGCCGTGCGCGACGTCTCGATCGAGGTCTGGCCCGGCGAGGTGTTCGTCGTCATGGGCCTCTCCGGCTCCGGAAAGTCGACGCTCGTCCGCACGCTCATCCGGCTGATCGAGCCCACCGCCGGCTCCATCGCGATCGCGGGCCAGGACGTGACCGGCGCGTCGCAGGCGGAGCTCCGCCAGCTGCGCCGCCACAAGGTCTCGATGGTGTTCCAGCACTTCGGGCTGCTCGCCCACCGCCGTGTGATCGACAACGTCGCCTTCGGCCTCGAGATCCAAGGTGTCGGCAAGGCCGAGCGGCACGCGCGCGCTCGCGAGATCCTCCGGCTCGTCGGGCTCGAGGACGTCGAGTCGAGCTTCCCCGACCAGCTCTCGGGTGGCATGCAGCAGCGAGTCGGCGTGGCGCGGGCATTCGCGGGCGACCCGCTCGTGATGCTCTACGACGAGCCGTTCAGCGCGCTCGACCCGCTCATCCGGCGCGACATGCAGGACGAGGTGTGCCGGCTCCAGCTCGAGACCGGCAAGACGATGGTGTTCATCACCCATGACCTGCCCGAGGCGCTCCGTCTCGGCGATCGCATCGCGATCATGCGCGACGGCGCCATCGTCCAGCTCGGGACGCCGGAGGAGCTCGTCGGCTCGCCGGCGGACGGCTACGTGGAGAACTTCACCCGTGACATCCCGCGCAGCCACGTGCTCACGCTGCGCTGGATCATGCGCGATCCGGCGCCCGGCGAGCCGCTCGACGGGCCGCGCCTCGACCACCTCACGACGATCCGGGACGCCGTGCCCGTGCTGGCCTCCACCGAGAGCGCGGTGTTGGCGATGGACGGCGACCGAGTCGCAGGCGTGGTCGACCGTGTTGCGGTCCTGACGTCGATTGCCGGCGAGGGCGCGTGATGACCGTCGTCAGCGACGCGCCGGTTGTCGTCCCGCTCGTGTCGCGCGCCCCGTGGTGGCGGGGCAAGATCGTCCAGGTCGCCGGCATCGTCGGCCTCATGTGGCTCGCCTACCGCGCCTGGGGGCTCGATTACCCGTGGCCGTCGAGCCTCGTCTGGAATCAGCTGCAGTTCAAGCTGGACGAGTTCCAGGCGTGGCTCATCGACCAGCGCCTGACCGACAGTGGCGGGCCGATCTTCTCGCTGTTCGACGGGTTCCGGATCATGTGCGACAACCTCGTGGCCTGGTTCTACGAGCTGCTGATCTGGCTCACGTGGATCGGCACGACGGTGACGGGGACATTGCTCGCGTGGCGATTCGGCGGCGCTCGTGCCGGGGCCTGGGCGTTCGCTGCGTTCGCCACGTTCGCGATCACGGGATTGTGGCTCGAGAGCATGGAGACCCTGGCGTTGATGATGACCGCGGTCGGGCTCTCGCTCGTCATCGGGGTGCCGCTCGGGATCCTCGCCGGCCGCTCGGCGCGCTTCGACCGGACGATCACACCCGGGCTCGACGCCGCCCAGATCATCCCTGCGTTCGCCTATCTGATGCCGGTCGTGCTCCTCTTCTCGATCGGCTATGCCGCAGCCGTCGTGGCGACGATGATCTACGCGATCCCACCGTGTATCCGCATCACGGCGCTCGGGATCCGCCGCGTCCCCGTCAACACCGTCGAGGCGGCTGCGTCGATGGGCTCCACCACGAAGCAGATGCTGCTCAAGGTGCAGCTGCCGCTCTCACGCCGGATGCTCCTGCTCGGGCTCAACCAGACGATCCTGTTCGCGCTCTCCATGGTGGTGATCGCCGGTCTGATCGGCGGTGGCGGGCTCGGTGCGGTCGTCAACAGCGGCCTCTTCTCGAATCCCTCGCTCGCGATTCTGGCCGGCGCCGTGATCGTGGTGATGGCGATGGCGTTCGACCGCGTCACCGAGTGCGTGGCGGAGCGCACCGACCCCGCCAAGCGCCACCTCGACGCCTCCTCCAAGCGCCGGCTGCGCATCGAGTCGGTCGCGGTCGCCCTGGCAAGCGCGGGGACCGTGATCGTGGCCAGGGCGATCGGCGTCAGCGGCGAGTTTCCCGAGTACGCGGGCGTCCGGCAGCGGGCGGTCACCGCACAGGAGTGGATCCTGGCCCAGATCCAGAAGGTGCTGGACTACGTGCAGGACCCCACGTCGTTCGTGTTCCAGATCACGGAGCCGGTGGGCAACTTCATCCTCACAGAGCTGCTCCTCCCGCTGCAGGCCTTCCTCGTGGAAGGGCCGTGGTTCACGACCCTCGCCGGCCTTGCTCTGATTGCGTTCGTCGTCTCCGGCCTGCGGCCCGCAGTGACGACGCTGCTGATGCTGTTCCTGATCGGCTTGATGGGGGTTTGGGCCCTGGCCATGGACACGCTCTCGCAGGTGCTCGTGGCGACGCTGATCGCCGTGCTCATCGGGGTCGGGCTCGGCGTCTGGTCTGCCGAGAGCCGCACGGTGTCGAGGGTGATGCGGCCGATCAACGATCTGCTGCAGACGCTGCCTCAGCTCGTGTACATCATCCCGTTCATCTATCTGATGCCCGTTTCGATCGTCCCAGGGATCGTGGCCGCAGTTCTGTACGCGTTCCCCGTCGTCTCGCGCCTCGTCGAGCGAGGCATCGACGATGTCCCCCCCGAGGCAGTCGAGGCGGCTGGATCGTTCGGCGCCACCCGCCGTCAGATCCTGACGAAGGTGAAGATCCCGCTCGCGGGCGACGCGATCATGCTCGGTGTCAACCAGGGGATCATCATGGTGCTCGCCGTCGTCGTGATCGGCGGCCTCGTGGGGTCGGGCGGCCTCGGCTACGAGGTGGCGCAAGGGCTTGTCCGCGGTCAGTTCGGCCAGGGCGTGATCGCCTCGGTGGCCATCCTGGCCCTGGGCATCGCGCTCGACCGCGTCACGCAGGGCACCCGCAGAAAGCGGAAGGACTCGATCGAGTGAACGAATCGCAACTCACGGTCAAGGAGGGTCGGATGGCAGATCGTCGGAAACGCAAGTACCTCGGCCTCGGCGGAGTCGGGCTCGTCGTCGCAACGGCGCTGGTCGTCGTCGCGGCGGCCACCGCAGGTGGGGCACGCCAGACGGCGTGCGGCACCGTCGTACTGAACGAGAACTCGTGGGTGGGCTCGACGGCGAACGTCTACGTCGTGAAGAACGTCCTCGAGTCGAAGCTCAAGTGCAAGGTCAAGGTGACGAACATCACCGAGAACCAGCCGAGCTTCCAGGCGATGGCCGACGGCAAGATCGACGTCGTGCTCGAGGACTGGGACAACACGCTCGTCCCGTCGAACAAGAAGTACCTGACCAGCAAGTCCGTCGTCCCGGTCGGCCCCAACGGGATCACCGGAGTGATCGGCTGGTTCATCCCGCGCTACCTGCTCAAGCAGTACCCGCAGTTCAAGACCTGGAAGGGGCTCAAGGGCAAGGAGAGCGTGTTCAAGACACCGGAATCGTCTCCGAACGCGGGGACGTTCCTCGGCGGCGACCCGTCGTACGTGCAGAAGGACCGAGCGCTGATCAAGGAGCTCGGCCTCGACTTCAAGCACGTTGTCTCCGGTACCGAGCCGGCGCAGGTGGCGCGCTGGTCGCAGCTCTACAAGCAGCACAAGCCCGTGATCTTCTACTGGTACGACCCGCAGTATCTGAACGCGACGTATGACCTCGTTCAGGTTCAGCTCCCGAAGCGGTTCAACGGTTGTCTGGACGACGAGAAGCTGAAGGGGAAGCACGCCTGCGCCTACCCCTCGTACGGTCTCGACAAGCTCGTGAGCAGCAAGTTCGCGAAGAGCGGCTCGCCGGCGCTGAAGGTGATCAGGAAGTTCAGCTGGGCGTCGGCCGATCAGAACTTCGTCGCGAACCTCATCTCGGGGAAGCACATGGACAAGGACAAGGCTGCAGCGGTCTGGGTCAAGGCCCACGCCAAGCAGGTCAACACCTGGCTCAAGTAGTCGACTGATCCTGGGGTGTCACCCGCTCGTGGGTGGCACCCCAGCAAGGCGCGGGCCGGCGGCGCCGCGGTTTCCCTGCGGACGCCCTGGTGCCGACCTGAAGGGTCGCCGTCGGTTGCCGTCGTGCACGATTAGGCGGCGGGGGTGCTCCAGCCGAGCGCACGCGAGATCGCCGCGGCGCAGTCGAGCAGAAGCGGCAGGGCGCGTTTGATCGCTGCTCGGTCGAACCGCGACGACGGGCCCTGGAGCGCGACGATGGCCACGAGCGCTCCGGTTGCGTCCCACACCGGAGCCGCGATCGCCGAGAGCCCGGGCTCGCGCTCCTCGATCGCCGACGCCCAGCCCTGACGGCGCACCGTCGCGATCTCGCGCGCCAGGGCATCGGCGTCGGTGATCGTCTTCGGCGTGAACCGGCGCAGCCGTCCACGTGGTAACGGGCTGCCGCCGAAGGCGAGCTGCACCTTCCCTGCGGACGAGGCGTGCCCGACGCTCGGGCGCCCGAGGCGCGTGACGCCCTGCAGGTAGCGGTCGGTCGGCACGAAGTCGACGGTGATCGCGTCGCGGTCGCCGGGGATCGAGAGCGTCGCGGTCTCGCCGACCTCGCGCACGAGCTCCTCGAGATGGGGGCGGGCAGCATCGCGCACATTCAGCCGGCCGAGCACGGCGCTCGCGAGCCGCAGGATGCGGACGCCGAGCCGGTAGCGACCGGTCTCCGGGACGTGCTCGACGAGCCCGAGCCGCGCCAGCGTACCCAGCTGGCGGGAGACGGTGCTCGGGCTGATCCCGGTGCGGCGAGCGATGCCGGTCGTGCCCGTCTCGCCCCCGTCGGCGAGCGCGTCGAGGATCGAGACGGCGCGGACGGTCGCCTCGACGTCGCGCGTGGATGGTTGACCGGTGCGGGCCACAGCGATAGTCTATCGCCACAGATAGCACGCCATTCCATGGTGTGCAATTCGTCTTCGGTATGGCGATGCTCGTCACCTGTCCCAACTGCGGTCCGCGCGAGGTGGAGGAGTTGCGCTGCGCCGGTGAGGTGACGACGAGGCCGAAGCAGACGCCGACCGTGCGTGAGCTGAACGAATACGTCTACTTCAGGGGCAACGTGGCCGGCGTGCAGCGCGAGTGGTGGTTCTGCCGGGCCTGCGAGGACTGGTTCCTCGCCGAGCGTGACACGGTGACGAATGTGGTCGCGCGGACGTGGGCGCCGAGTGGGGGACAGTCCCCTGCGGGGACATTCCCCGGCGGAGACGCATGAGGCTTCCGCCGCAGCCGAACGAGCGGATCGACCGCTCGCAGCGGGTCACGTTCACCTTCGAGGGCAGGATCGTCGAGGGCTTCGAGGGCGACACGCTCGGTTCGGCGCTCTTCGCCTCGGGGCAGCGGATCTTCTCGCGCAGCTTCAAGTACCACCGCAGGCGCGGTCTCCTCTGCTGCTCCGGGCATTGCCCGAACTGCCAGATGACGGTCGACGGGATCCCGAACATCCGCGTCTGCACAACGCCGGTCCGGCAGGGGACGGTCGTCGAGCCGCAGAACGTCGTCGGTTCCCTGCGCCGCGATCTGATGGCGGTGACCGACAAGCTCGGCGGCCCGTTCACGCCGCCCGGCTTCTACTACAAGACCTTCATCCGCCCGCGGAAGCTCTGGCCGCTCTACGAGAGGGTGCTCCGCAACGCCGCCGGCCTCGGCAAGCTCGACCGGCACGGGTCGCGAGAAGAGCGTGTGGACGTGGAGCACCGGCACGTCGACACGGTGGTGATCGGAGGCGGCGTCGCCGGTCTCGAGGCCGCGCTCGAAGCCGCCGGCCAGGGCCGTTCCGTGATCGTCGTCGACGAAGGGCCCGAGGTCGGTGGCTCGCTGCTCGCCGAGCGCGACGGGAACGTGCGGGCGCGGGAGCTCGCCGAAAAGGCGCGCGGGGCCGGTGTCGAGATCCTCGCTCCCGCGATCGCGATCGGGCTCTTCGAGCAGGGTCTCGTCCCGGTCGCCTACGGCAACCTGCTCCTCAAGATCCGCGCGCACGACGTCGTCGTCGCGAGCGGCATCGTCGAGCAGCCACTCGTCTTCCCGGGTAACGACCTCGTCGGGGTCATGCTCCCGGACGCCGTCCGGCGGCTCGTCAACACGTGGTCGATCAAGCCTGGCAGACGAGCGGTCGTGCTCACCGTCGACGACCGCGGCCTGCGGGCGGCGGAGGACCTGGAAGCGGCGGGGGTCGAGGTGGCGGAGGTCGTCGACTTCCGGGAGCGGACACCCGCGATCGTCTCCGCCGTCGGGCACAAGGGCCACGTGACGGGGGTGCAGCTCGACATGCGCGCCGTGAAGTGCGACCTCCTCGTCATGAGCGGCAGCCCGCAGCCGAACTACAAGCTCCTCGCCCAGGCTGGCGCGCGCGTCGAATTCGACGCCGGGCGCGGCATCTTCGTGCCGACCGACCTGCCCGGCGCACGTCACGGCCGCCGGTGACGGTGACCGGCGATGTCGGCGAGCCCGCCGTTCCCGAGCCGGTGCTCGGCAGCTACGGCGACAAGTGCTTCGTCTGCTTCTGCGAGGACCAGGGCGTCAAGGACCTGCGCTACGCGATCGCGGAGGGCTTCGACTCGATCGAGCTCTCGAAGCGGTACACGACCGTGACCATGGGGCCCTGCCAGGGCCGGCTCTGTCACGTCAACTCGATCCGGCTCTACGCCAAGACGACCGGTCTCGACGAGAACACGATCGGCACGACGACCGCGCGTCCGCCCTACGCGCCCGTGTCTTTGGGGCTCCTGGCTGGACGCCCGCACGAGCCGGCGAAGCGGACGTCGCTCCATCACCGGCACAAGGATCTCGGCGGCACGATGATGTGGGCGGGCGCCTGGCGGCGGCCGCACTCCTACGGGCCCGACGCGGGCGCGGAGGCGCAACATGTCCATCGCGCCGTCGGCCTGATCGACGTCTCGACGCTCGGCAAGATCCTCGTCGCCGGCCCCGAGGCGGGGGAGTTCCTCGATCGCATCTACCCGAACCGGTTCTCGGATCTCAAGGTCGGGCGCATCCGCTACGGCGTCATCACCTCGGACGGCGGCCGGATCATGGACGACGGCACCGTGGCGCGGCTCGACGACGAGCGCTTCTACGTCACGACGACGTCGACCGGCGCGGACGCCGTCTACCAGTGGCTCACCTGGTGGAACGCCGTCTGGGGCATGGACGTCCAGTTCGCGAACCTGACGGGCGCAGTCGCAGCGGTGAACGTGGCCGGTCCACACGCGCGCACGCTCCTCGAGCGCGTCTCGTCGGACGACTTCACGAACGAGGGTCTGGCGTACCTCGACGCGAAGCACGTCACCGTCGCCGGTGTGCCGACCCTGGCGCTGCGGATCGGGTTCGTCGGCGAGCTCGGCTACGAGCTCCACTTCCCGAGCCCGCACGGCGAGCATGTCTGGGACACCCTGCTCGAGCGCGGCGTCGACCTGGAGGCGCGCCCCTTCGGCCTCGAGCCGCAGCGGATCCTGCGCCTGGAGAAGGGCCACGTCATCGTCGGGCAGGACACCGACTCCGAGTCGAACCTGCTCGAGGCGGCGATGCCGTGGATCGTGAAGACCGACAAGCCCGATTTCGTCGGCAAGTGGGCCGTCGAGCAGGTCGCCGACCGCGGCCTCCGCTGGATGCTCGTCGGCTTCGAGAGCCCGCGCGGCGCCATGCCGCTCGAAGGCGGCCAGGTCGTCGTCGACGGGCGCTCGTCCGGACGCGTGACGAGCGTGCGTCGCAGCGTCGAGCTCGGCAAGGTGATCGGCCTCGCCGTCGTCCCAGCCGAGCTCGCCGAGGACGGCGGGCGCTTCGACGTGCAGGTCGGTGACCGCCTCGAGCAGATGGTCGTCCACCTGGGGCCGTTCTTCGATCCTGCCGGCGAGAGGCTGAAGGCGTGACCGGCGTGCTCGACTTCCTCTCGCCGTCGAAAGCGTCGGACGCTGTGGCACGCTCGTCGATGGAACGCCGCTTCCGTGACGCGGGCGCCACCTTCGAGACGCGCGACGGGTGGCTCGTGCCGGTCTCCGTTCCCGGCGAGTCGGAGCATCTCGCCGTGGTCGGGATCGCCGATCTCTCGCATCTGACGAAGCTGGAGGTGCGCCCCGCACCGTCTGCGACCACGGACGACGGCGTCGTCACCTACGCGATCTCGCCCCGCCGCGGACTGCTGCTCTTCGAGGCGGCACGAGCCGCAGCAGTGCGACAGGGCCTCGACGCCGCGACGTTCGTGCTCGACGTGACCGCCCAACACGGCATCCTCGCGCTCGCCGGCCCCGAGGCGCCCACGCTGCTGCGCCGGCTCACGCATCTGCATCGCCTGCCGTCGGGTGGGGAGGTGGCGCACATCACCGCCCACGTGCTCGTGCCGCGGTCGGTCGGGCCGGATGTATCCGGCCCCTACTGGATCGTCTTCCCGCAGGAGTACGGGCACTACCTGTACGAGGTCGCGGTCGACTGTGCCGCCGCGCTCGGTGGCGGGCCGGTCGGCATCGACGCGCTGGGAGACACGGCGTGAAGGACATCTTCCTCAAGAAGAAGCTCCTCACCCGCCCAGGCGAGCTCAAGCGCCACTACGACGTCGTCATCATCGGCGGCGGCTCGCACGGGCTCGCGACCGCGTACTACCTCGCGAAGCACCACGGCATCACCGACGTGGCCATCATCGAGAAGAGCTACATCGGCTCCGGCGCCGCGGGTCGCAACACGACCATCATCCGCGCCAACTACCGCACACCCGAGGGCGCCGAGTTCTATTCGGCGAGCGTGCGGCTGTACGAGAAGCTCTCCGCCGACCTCGACTTCAACCTCATGTTCTCGCAGCACGGGCACCTGACGCTCGCGCACTCCGATCGCTCCCTCGTCGTGCAGACCGAGCGCGCCGAGGTGAACAAGCTGCTCGGCATCGACAGCCGCGTCGTCGACGCGGCCGAGGTGAAGAAGCTGTGCCCCGAGATCAACGTCTCCACAGAGGGCGTCACGTGGCCCATCCAGGGTGCGCTCTACCACCCGCCGGGCGGGATCATCCGGCACGACGCCGTCGTCTGGGGTTACGCCAAGCAGGTGTGCAAGGCGGGCATCGAGATCCACCAGGGCACCGAGGTGACCGGCTTCCTGCGCGACGGCGACCGCATCCTCGGCGTCAAGACGTCGCAGGGCGACGTCACCGCCGGCGTCGTCGTCAGCGCCACCGCGGGGTGGTCGAGCATCCTCGCCGGGATGGCGGGGCTGCCGCTGCCGATCACGACCAGCATCCTGCAGGCGTTCGTGACCGAGCCGGTGAAGCCGTTCCTCGACAAGATCATCGTCTCGGCGCAGATGCACATCTACGTCTCGCAGACCGACCGGGGCGAGTTCCTGATCGGGGCCGAGGTGGAGCCGTACCCGACGTACTCGAACAAGGGCACGTTCCCGTTCCTCGAGTACGCCTCCCGGCACGTGCTGGAGCTCTTCCCGCAGCTCCATGCCACGCGCGTGCTCCGCCACTGGACGGGGCTCTGCGACATGAGCCCCGACTACAGCCCGATCATGGGCCTCACCGAGCTGGAGGGGTTCCTCGTCGACTGCGGCTGGGGCACGTACGGCTTCAAGGCGGCCCCGATCGTCGGCGTCACACTGGCGGAGCTGATCGCCACCGGCAAGACTCCCGCATTGATCGAGCCGTTCAAGCTCGAGCGCTTCTACACCGACACGCTCGTCTCCGAGCTCGCTGCCGCCGCGGTGAGCCATTGAGCGCGTGGTTGGCGTGGGCCGAGGCAGGCCTCGCCCCTACGCCAAGCTGGTTGCCCTGCCCATACTCGTAGGGGCGAGGCCTGCCTCGCCCTCGTCCAAGGAGCCCAATGACCATGAAGATGCCGTCCTCCCTCGAGATCGCGCAGGCCGCCACGCTGCGGCCGATCACCGACGTCGCCGCTGCGGCCGGCATCGAGCCGGACGAGCTGGAGCAGTACGGACGCTACAAGGCGAAGGTCGACCTCTCGGTCATCGACCGGCTCGCCGACCGGCCCGACGCCAAGCTGATCAACGTCACGGCGATCACGCCGACTCCGGCGGGTGAGGGCAAGACGACGACCTCTGTGTCACTCACGCAGGGTCTGGGCATGCTGGGCCGGAAGCCGGTGCTGGCGCTGCGCGAGGCGTCACTCGGCCCGGTGTTCGGGGTCAAGGGCGGGGCAGCGGGTGGCGGCTACGCGCAGGTGGTGCCGATGGAGGACCTGAACCTCCACTTCACCGGCGACCTGCACGCGATCACGGCGGCGAACAACCTGCTCTCGGCGCTGATCGACGCGCACGTCCTCCACGGCAACGAGCTCGGCATCGACCCGCTCACCATCTCCTGGCGCCGCTGCCTCGACATGAACGACCGCTCGCTCCGCGACGTCGTCACCAGCCTCGGCGGGCGCGCGAACGGCTACCCGCGCCAGACCGGCTTCGACATCACGGCGGCGAGCGAGATCATGGGCCTCGTCGCGGTGGCCCGCGACCTCGCCGACCTGCGCGAGCGCCTCGGTCGCATCACGATCGGTCAGACGTACGGTGGCGAGCCGGTCACGGCCGAGGAGCTGCACGCTGCGGGCTCGCTCGCGGTGCTCCTCAAGGACGCGATCAAGCCGAACCTCGTGCAGACGCTCGAGGGCCAGCCGGCATTCGTCCACTGCGGGCCGTTCGCGAACATCGCCCACGGCAACAACTCGCTGGTCGCCGACCGCGTGGCGCTGAAGCTCGGCGACGTGGTCATCACCGAGTCGGGCTTCGCCTCGGACATGGGCATGGAGAAGTTCTTCGACATCACCTGCCGCATCGGCGGCCTGCGCCCGAGCGCAGTCGTGCTCGTCGCGAGCGTGCGCGCCCTGAAGCACCACGGCGGCGACATCGCCGGTGGGCTGGCCGAGATCGAGACCGGCGCCGCGAACCTCGCGCGCCACATCGGGATCATCAACGGCTTCGGGCTGCAGGCGGTCGTCGGCGTGAACAAGTTCCCGACCGACACGCCCGAGGAGCTCCAGCTCGTGCGCCGGCTCGCGGTGGAGCGCGGCGCCTACGCGGCCGAGGTCAACACAGCGTTCGAGGAGGGCGGCAAGGGAGCGGTCGCGCTCGCGGAGGCGGCGATGGCTGCCGCCGACGAGTCGAACACCTTCGACTTCACGTACCCCGAGGACGCGCCGATCGAGGAGAAGATCCGGCTCGTCGCGACGCGCGTGTACGGCGCCGACGGCGTCGACCTGCTGCCCGCAGCGAAGGAGAAGGCAAAGCAGTTCGAGGCGGCAGGACTCGGCGAGCTGCCGATCTGCATGGCCAAGACGCACCTCTCGCTGACGCACGATCCGACGCTGCGCAACGCCCCGACGGGCTTCACGGTGCCGGTGCGCGATCTGCGGCCTTACACGGGCGCCGGCTGGATCGTGGCCCTCTGCGGCGACATGATGACGATGCCCGGGCTCGGCAAGGTGCCCGCCGCACACGCGATCGACATCGACGCGGACGGCAACACCGTCGGGCTCTTCTAGCGTCGCTGCCCAACCGCAGGACGCCGTAGGCTCCCCTGCGTGGGCGCGCAGGATGTGCTCCGCGACGTCGGGCTGATTCTGCTGGCCGGCGTCGTCTCGATCCCGATCGCGGTGCTCCTGCGTGTGCCGGTGATGGTCGTGTTGCTGGTCGCCGGCGTGATCATCGGGCCGTCGGCTACTGATCTCGTCGAGAACCCGGTCGACGGCCTCGGTGCGCAGCTCGTGTTCACGCTCGGCGTCTCGCTCATCCTCTTCCACGGCGGGCTCGGCGTCTCCCTGCGCGTCATCTCGAGGACGGCTGTCGGTCTCGGGTTGCTCGTGCTGCCCGGCATCGTCATCACCGCGCTGGTCGTCGCCGTGGTCGCGGCGCCGGTGTTCTCCGTCCCGTTCTCGGTCGCGCTGCTCGTCGGCGCGACGCTCGCCTCCACCGACCCGGCCATCCTGATCCCGCTCTTCGACCGGCTGCAGCTACGACCGAAGGTCTCGCAGACGGTGATCGCAGAGTCGGCCTTCAACGACGCGACCGGCACCGTGCTCGTGCTCACGGTGGCCGGCGTCGTGGAGGCGGGCAGCGTCGGGGCCGGCGAGCCGCTCACCGACTTCTCCAAGAGCCTCGTCCTCGGCGCGGCGCTCGGCATCGGTGGAGGCTTGCTGCTCGCCGCGATGCTCTCGTCGCGCGCGGTCGGGATCTGGCGTGAGTCGCCGGCGGTGACGATCCTCGCGGTCATCGCCCTGACGTACTTCACGACGGACGAGCTCGGCGGCTCGGCCTACATGGCCTCGTTCGTGATGGGCTTGATCGTCGGCAACATGGCGCACCTCCGCCTCGGCCGGCACCCGGACCACGCGAACCAGCTCGCCGACTTCATGACCCAGATCTCCGAGATCGCCGTGCTGGCCGTGTTCGTCACGCTCGGGATCAACCTGCCACTCGACGCGCTCTGGGAGAACCTGTGGGGCGGCCTGGTCGTGATGGTGGTCTTCCTGTTCGTGGCGCGACCGGTGACGGTGCTCGCCTGCCTGCTCCCCGACCGTCGCGGGCAGTGGACGAGAGACGAGATCGTCTTCCTCTCCTGGTGCCGCGAGACCGGCGTCGTGCCGGCTGCCATCGCAGGTGTGCTCCTGGCGCGCCATATCGAGGGAGCCGAGATCGTCAGCGCGATGGTTGCACTGGCGGTCGTCACGACGCTGCTCGTCCAGGCGACGACCGCCGGCGCGCTCGCCCGGCGGCTCGGTCTCGTCGACGCGCCCGAATACGTCGGCGTCAGTGGACGATGAGCACGTCGCAGTGCGCCTGGCGCTGCACGCGCTCCGAGACGCTCATTCCGAGCAGGCGCTCCACGAGGCTCGGCTCGCGGGTGCCGACGACGACGAGTTGTGCCTCGCGCGCCTCGGCGACTTCGACGATCGCCTGCGCCGGGTCGCCGATCGCCTCCACGAGCACGTGGTCGACGCCGAGCGCGGCGGCGTGCGCGCCTGCCTTGCGCAGCTCGGGCCCCGGGCGCGCGTCTGGCTCGCCCGCCACCCACACCGGGATCACGCTCGTCACGACGAGCGTGTCGCCGTAGCGGCGCGCCAGGTCGGCCGCGCGCTTGAGCGCTCGCTCCGATGGCGCTGACTCGTCATAGGCGACGACGATCGTGCCCATGGCTGCTCCTCCTCCACTCGCGTTTGGGGCCGATGATCCGCGATCTGCGGGCGGCCGCCATCGGGGCCTCCACGCGACCGGTCGCGGGCTACTACTGAGCCGTGCCGAGCGCTGCCGATCCCGACCCGCCAAGACCGAGCGCCGTCGCGATCCGGTCCTGCCAGTCGGGATGGCGGCCGAGACAGGTGGGGCAGACCCGCAGCGAGGTGCCCTTCAGCGCAGGATGGTCGCGCACGGTGGACGGGTCGACCTCGTAGCGTGCCCAGGCAGCACCCGAGAGGAGACCCTCGGCCTGTTTGCGGTCGCAGAGCGCGCAGTGCAGGTAGAGCCGCGCCATCTATGCAGCGTAGCCCAACGGCGGCACTACCCCCAGGGCCCGATGAACGGCCCGTCGAGGTCGGTGAGGAGGATGACGACGACGATCACGATGCACACGAGCGAGAGGCCGATCATGAACGGAGCGACCCGCTTGTCCTCCTTCTGGAGTGGCGGGAAGTCGATCTGCTTGCCTGCCATGACGTCTCCTCTCTACGCGGGCGTCGTCGGGCCGGGGTCGGCGGCAGGGAGCGCGCCGGCTTGGCGAAGCATGCTCGCCTGCCGCTCGAGCTTCGCGTCCTCCATCTTCACCCACGCGATCAACGCCGCGACCATGAGCACGAAGCCGACCGCGAGCTGGATGTAGGTGCCGGTCGAGTTGTGCCCGCCCCACGTCCAGAAGTCCGTGATCGTTTCGCTCCACTCGTCGTACGGAAAGCTGTTGAACACGGTTCCCCTCCTCTCCTAGACGCCGACTCTGGACGCGGCTCTGTAGTCGTCGAGGAGGATGGGTCCCGCCTCGACCTCCTCGCCGTCCGGTGTCACGATCACCTCGGGCAGCCGCTCGAACTCGGGATAGAAGTCCTGCCCGAACTCTGCCAGGTCGAGGCCCTCGAGCTCCACCTCGCCGGGGACGCGCAGGAGGTTGGCCTTCTTGAGGATCCAGCTCAGGATGTAGCCGGGCAGGAAGGCGAGCGGCAGGAACGCCATCATCCCCATCAGCTGGCCGCCCATGGAGACCGGGATGTTGTTGACGCCCGTCGGATAGCCCCCCATGAAGATCCCGACGAGGAAGACGCCATAGAAGCCGCAGAAGCCGTGGACGGCCACGGCACCGACGGCATCGTCGATCCTGAGCTTCTTCTCGATGTAGCCGCCGACCCAGACGGCGAGCATGCCGCCGGTGAACGAGAGCACGTAGGCGAGCGCCGGATGGTAGGCGTCGGCGCCGGCCGACACGGAGATGACGCCGGCGAGGCCGCCGGAGAGCGTCCAGAACGGGTCGCCCTTGGACGCGAACCAGCCTCCGGTGAAGCCGCCCGCGAACCCGAAAGTGATCACCATCGCGATCGTGCCGAGCGTCGTCGGCGAGAGGTAGATGTTGAGCCAGCCCGGGAAGGCGGTCGACTGGATCACCAGGCAGGCGGCGTAGAAGCCGTAGAAGCCGGTGAAGATGAGCATCAGCCCCATCAACGTCATGTGCGTGTTGTGGGGCCTGAAGGCGCGCGCTCTGCCCTGGAAGTCGTACTTGCCGATCCGCGGGCCGAGGTTGAGCAGCACGCCGAGCGTGAAGGCGCCGGCCACGCCGTGCACGACGAGGGAGGCGATCGAGTCGTGGAAGCCGAACCGCGTGGTCAGCCAGCCGCCGGAGCTCCAGCCCCAGGCGGCGTCCATGATCCACACCACCGAGCCCAGCACGACGGTGAGCAGCAGGTATGCGGACAGGCGGACGCGCTCGATCAGGGCGCCGGACATGATCGAGCCCGTCGTCCAGGAGAACAGGAGGAAGGCGAGGAAGAAGACGAGGCTGACGTGGTCCTGCAGGTTCCCCGCCATCCCCGAGCTCCAGGGAGCGGTCAGCCCGCAGAAGCCCTCGAACGCGTCGGGGCTCGCGTGCCCGCTCTTCGGCCAGCCCTCCTCGAAGCAGCCGTAGATGTACCAGCCGAAGTAGTAGAACGTCGGCGTCACGACGGCGATCGTGAGGATGTTCTTCATCGCCGTGGACATGATGTTCTTCCGTCTGGCAACACCCGCCTCGTACGCCATGAAGCCCACGTGGATCAGCCACATGACGACGACGGTCCAGAAGTAGAACGTCTCGGTCAGGATCTGCGAGTCGAGCCTGCTCGCATCCTGAAGCGCCTTTATCTGCTCCTCGATGGTCTCGGCGAGCAACACGATGGACGAGATCATTCGGCGCCCTCCCTGGGCCGCGTGGGCTACCGCGCAAACCTACGAAACGCTTTTGCCGCGGGCCATGTGGAGAGGCGATGGCCTTGATCCCTGCGGTGTGGAGACTTCCTACATACGAGCGCCGGGTGGAGGGCGGATGTGAAACCGTGGCGCGCGGCCACGACGCGGACGCCCATGGAGACCTCGCCGGCAGTGAGCCGGCGGTGGTTGTGCCCGCGCGGCGGGCACCCAGCACCTCGATCTTTGCGCGCGCAGCTAGAGTCGCGCGCCCTGCGGGGTCACCTTCCCCGTCGTCGCGTCGACGAGGAACACCTCGTATCGCGTCGGGTGCCCCTGCGGGCCGACGTTGTAGAGCGACACGGCCCAGTACGGCTGGGGCGGGAGCCCCTGCTGGATGAAGCGCACCTGGTACTTCTCGGGCGTGAACGTCGCCGCTTCCTTGGCGAGCGCCACGGCCTGGTCGGACGTGATGTCCCTCCCCTCCGAGCCGCAGCCCCGTGCGAACAGGACCGCGAAGGCGAGCACGACGGCGACCGCGGCGACGCGGAACCACCAGCGGTCGCGGAGATCGACCGGCGCGCTAGGCGCTGGCGACTCGTCGCCGTTTTTCGAAGAAGGAGTAGACACGCAGGATCAGATAGCCGACGAAGTGCGTCATCACGACGAGCAGGATCCACCAGAACCACCACACGTAGTGCGGCCGTAGCTCGCGGAGCTCGATCACGGTCAGATACAGCGCGACAGCGAGCGTGAGCAGCAGGATCCACGGCACGAAGCCGAGCACGAGGAAGATCAGCACCTGGTCATCCTCGCCGCCGCCTGCGCTTCACGCAACCGGCGATGTGGGGCGAGGCGGGCCTCGCCCCAGGACCAGGGATACGGCGAGTTCGAGACGGGGTGGAGATCACCCGTGGCGAAGCGCTCGAAGCGGAACGGGGTCAGGAGCGGCGCCGTCTCGCCGACGAGCACCTTCGCCACCTCACGGCCGACGCCGATCATCTTGTAGCCGTGGTTCGAGTCGAGCACTGCGTAGACGTTCGGCTTGAGCCAGTCGAAGACGGGGAAGTTGTCGGCCGTGAAGGCGCCGACACCTCCGGAGCGCGCCCGCTTGTACTGCGCGCGGCAGCCCTCGAAACGGCTCATGGCGTGGGAGAGCGCGGCGCACCACATGTCCGGGAACGTCGGGTCGACGTCCGTCGTGGACGGGTACGGGTCGAGCTCGACGTCGCCGTCGACGGTCAGTGGTGAGGCGCCGCCCTGGACGCCGTGCCGGTCGCGCTTGAAGTAGATGCCCCAGAGCTCGTCGGTGACGAGCTCCCCGTCGTCGGTGTGCAAGGGCGCGTCGGTGTCGAGGTGGATGACCGGCGGCGCGCCGCCGTCGGCCGTCGCGAACATGAGCGGGTCGACAGTGATCTCGCCCTCCTGCAGGTTCCAGTACGTCCACATCGGCTGGTCGCGCGCGACGTCCCCGGACGGCGTGTGCACGTCGATACGGTCGGGCAGGCCGAGCATGGCCCACAGCTGCTTGGCCCACGGCCCGGGGGCGACGACGACGTCCTCGCCGACCTCGATCGGGCCGCGGCTCGTCTCGACCGCCGTCACCGCCTCGTCGGGGCCGAAGACGAATCCGGTCACCTCGGTGTAGGAGAGGATCTGCACCCCCTCGGCCACGCACTTGTCGCGCAGCCCCAGCACCGACTCGACGTTGAAGGCGAAGCCGCCCTGGTGCTCGTGCAGGCAGACGGTGACACCGCGCGCCCGCCAGTCGGGGAACAGCCCCTTCATGTGCGCGTCCACCTCGGCCTCGCCGACGATCAGCTCGGAGCGGTAGCCGATCCGCTCCTGGCGCTCGTGGACGGCGATCAGGTCGGACTCCTGCGCCGCCGGGCCCAGGGCGACGTAGCCGACGCCGTTGTAGTGGTAGGCCGCCGGATCGGACTCCCACACCTCGACGCAGGCCTGCATGAGCTCGCTCATGGCGGGCTGGAAGTAGTTGTTGCGCACCACACCGCAGGCGATCCCGGTGGCGCCGGCGCCCGGCGTCGACTTCTCGAGCACGACGATGTCGCTTCCATCGCCGACCCCGCGCGTGCGAAGCTCCCGGGCGAGATGAAGAGCGGTGGACAGGCCGTGCATGCCGGCTCCGACGACGACGTGCTTCGATCCGTGCGGCAGCTCCACGGCGCCCGCCTCCTCTCGCGTTGCCTTGAGGGAAATGGTGTTTCAATATCGAGGGTAGCATGAGCACACAACGCCGTCCACATGCGCGCCGCGTCGAGGCCGTCGAGCGGGCCGTCGCCGTGCTCGACACGCTCGCGGAGGCGGTCGAGCTGGGCACGAACGAGATCGCGCGCCGCACGGCCATCAACGCGAGCTCGGTCTCGCGCCTGCTCGCGACGCTCCAGGCATCGGGGCTCGTCGACCAGGTGGACGAGACGGGGCGCTACCGGCTCGGGTTGCGTCTCGTCGAGCTCGGCAACGCCGCGCTCGCACGCCTCGACCTGCGCGAGCTCGCGCGCCCGCATCTCCGCGCCCTCGTCGAGGCTACGGGCGAGACGGCGACGCTGTCCGTCCCGGGCGAGGAGTTCGCCATCACCGTCGACTTCGTCCGCAGCCCGGCCTCGGTGCAGAGCGTCGCGCAGATCGGACGGCCCAGCGTCCCGCACGCCACGGCGGCCGGGAAGGTGCTGCTCGCCTTCTCCAACGTTCCGTTGCCCACCGGCGTGCTACGCGCCTACACGCCGAACACGATCGTCTCACGTCCGCAGCTCGAGCGAGAGGTCACGCGCGTGCGCTCGCAGGGGTGGGCGCAGGCGATGCGGGAGAGGGAGGAAGACCTGAGCGCCATCGCAGCACCCGTCCGCGACGCCGCCGGGGAGCTCGTTGCCGTGCTCGGCGTCCAGGGCCCTGCAAGCCGCTTCGGGGAGGGGCCGATGCACGAAGCGCGGCGCCAGCTCCTCGCGGCCGCTGCGGCCCTGTCGTTGACGCTCGGCTGGTCGCCGTCCTGACGGTCAGTGGACGATGAGCACGTCGCAGTGGGCGTGGCGCTGCACCGACGAGCTGACGCTGTGCCCGAGCAGGCGCTCCAGCAGACCCGGCTCGCGAGTGCCCACGGCGATCAGGTCGGCACCACGCTCCTCGGCGAGCTGAACGATCGCGTCGGCGGGGTCGCCCATCGCCAGCACGACCTCGGCCGGCACCCCGCGGTCGGCGAGTATCTGCTTGGCGCTGTCGAGGAGTGACTCGTGGGCCTCTGGCGGGTCGGTCGGATCGACCGAGCCTCCGCCGTGTGACGTGCCCGTCATCACCGGTGCCACGCTGGTGACGATCACCGTCGATCCGAAGGCAGCAGCCAGGTCAGCTACGCGGCTGAGCGCCCGGCCGGAGGCCTCGCTGCCGTCATACCCCACCACGATCGTCTTCATGCTTCCTCCTCAGGACGGAACCGCAGACATCGGGGGAACACTAAGGCCTTCGCACGACAACGCAAGGGTGGCTAACGCGCCTGGGAATCGTCGCCGGACCACACGAGGCATGGGGCTTCGCGGAGGATCCGCGCCTCTGCACGCGCGAGCCTCCGCCGGCTGATACGAGCTCGGTCGGGCCCGAGCACAAGCAGTCCCGGCAGCCGCTCGCCGACCAGTTCGAGCAGGGCCTTGATGGGGCGCGGGCTCACGAGCCTGATCCGCTCGACCGTCACCGCGAGGGAGTGTGCCAGCTCGGCGGGCGTGCGCAGGGACACGTCGACATCCTCGGTCACGACGACCTCCATGCCCCACGACGAAGTCATCGGGCGGATTGGCATGTCGATGACGTTCACGATCATGAGCGGCTGCCCCGACTCCACTGCGGCGTCCACGGCCAACTCGGCTGCGCGAGGGTCGACGGGCACGTCGAAGGTGGCGAGCATCACGGGACGCGCTGCGGAGGACACGCGCGGCGGCGCGTCGACATCCCGATGGCGGTAGCCGAGCATCTACTCAGATCGGAGCTTCCAGCTCCTCGTGTTCTGCATCGCGCTCGCCGTTGCGCGCTCACGAACCTTCGGCATCACGAGCAGCGCGTGCATGAGGACGAGCACGAGCAGGAGGAGTGCGAACTGGACGCCGGAGACCACCGCCAGCGGGATCAGCACGGCCGCGAACGCGAGCGGCGGCCCGATCGTCAGGAGACGGTAGCGACGCACGCTGCGCATCAGCTGCGCGTACTCCTCGGGTGGAATCTGCGAGGTGTCCCACGTCTTGCCGCACGTGGGGCAGGTCCAGCGTTCGCCGTAGCGGACAAGGGCTGCCACGCCGCAATCGCACGTCAGTGTGATCGGCGGCTCGCGCACGTCGCGATCGTAGCGCGGGCGCGCTCCGGAGCGACGTTGCGCCCAGGGAAACACCGTTGCCCGACGCTTGGAATCGTCCGTGTGTCGTGTTACGGTCGCCGCGCGGCCACGTGAACGGGCCGTCTTCGACCCGCGACGGAGGTGGAACGTGGCGACTGCAGCGGTAGAGGAACGGCAGCTCCTCAAGACACTGCGCTGGTACGACGGTTTCGTCATCGCGCTGGCCAACCCGGGCTTCCTGCTCGGGTCGCTCGGCTACTCGGTGGGCGATCTCGGCGGCTGGGGCGCGGCTCTGCTGTGGGGCATCTCCGCCATCGTCGCCGTCTTCATCAACACGATCTACTCCGAGCTCGCGGCCATGTTCCCCGACAAGTCGGGCGGTCTCTCGCTCTACGCCCACGAAGCGTGGCGCAAGTACACGACGCTCGTGGGGCCGATCGCGACGTTCGGCTACTGGATCGGCTGGTCGGTCGTGCTCGCCATCAACGGCATCTTCATCGGCCAGATCATCCAGGGCGCCTGGTTCCCGGGCGAGCCTTACGGGGGGTCGTCGAGTAACCCGGACGTGACCGGCTACTTCGAGACGGGCACCGTCAAGGTGGGGCTGCCACAGCTGATCGCCATCGGGCTCATCCTCGCCGTCTGGCTGTTCAACGTGCGCGGCGTCCGCGTCGGTGTCACGTTCGGCTACCTGGCAGGCGCGCTGCTCATGGTGCCGTTGTTCGTGATGATGATCCTGCCGTTCCTGAACGGCAGCTTCGACAGCGCCAACCTCGACAACACGATCAAGGCGACCGACCCGGCCTGGGGCGGCTTGCAGCTCGCGCTCGTGTGGCTCTGGCTGATGTGCTGGTCGGCGTGGGGGGTGGACGTCTGTGCGACCTTTGCCCCGGAGTACAAGGACACTGCGCGCGACACCAAGCGCGCGCTCCGCTCGGCGGCGTTGTTCTCGATGGTCGTCTACATCCTGCTCCCGATCGCCTTTGTCGGCGGTGGGACGGCGAAGCTGGTCAGCGCCTACGACTACGTCGGCGCCATGAACCTCATCGTCGGCTCGACGACGCTGACCGACTTCTTCGTCGTCTGCCTCGTGGCGAGCTTCATCATCACCATGAACACGGCCACGGCCGACGGCGGTCGTGCGCTCTACGGCATCTCACGCGCCGGGATGACCGTGAAGCAGCTCGGCACGCTGAACCGCTACCACGTGCCGGGAAACGCGATGACGGTGGACATGGTGGTCAACATCCTCTTCGTCCTCTTCATCGGGAACATCTTCGGCGTCCTCGCCGCGTCGAACCTCGGCTACGTCCTGGCGCACATGTTCGCGCTGTCGGGGTTCGTGCTCCTGCGCAAGGACCGACCCGGGTGGCCGCGGCCGATCCGGCTCAGCGGCATCTGGACACCGATCGCCGGCATCCTCGCGGTCTGGTGCCTGATCCTGACGATCGTCGGCTTCGGCTGGATGCAGGTCGCGGCCGGCGGCTACGGGGACACGAAGGAGAAGGTCATTGGCGTGTCCGTGCTCGTGATCGGCATCCTCCTCTTCCTCTTCCGACGCATCGTCCAGGACGGCGAGTCGCCGCACTGGCGCGAGGAGACGCCGGCGATGCCGGACGAGCGCATGGCGGCCCTGCTCGAGCAGGAGATGCGACCGGCGTAGACCGAACTGGTGGCTGTCACCGCTCCGCGGTGACAGCCACCGGCAGCACAGCCTCGGCCGCGGCGGCAGCGCGCAGCACGGTGTCGTCCTCGAACCGTCGCCCCATGACCTGCAGCCCGATCGGCAGCCCGCGCTGGTCGAGACCGCACGGGATGCTGGCCGCCGGCATGCCCGTCAGGTTGGCGGGCAGGCAGAAGGCGCACCAGTCGTCGAAGAACGGGTCGATCGCGTGGTCGCCGATGTGCGTCGGCGAGTAGGCGCCGACGGGAAAGGCGGCGAGCTGCATGGTTGGCGTCAGCAGCACGTCGAACCGGCCGAAGAACTCGAGCCAGCGGGTGACGAAGGCGGCGCGCTCCGACTGGCAGTCGAGGTAGGCCTCAGAGGGGCCTGCGCCCGCCTGGAGGATCTCGACGGTGCGCGGCTCCAGGAGTGCCTCGTGCTCGGCAAGGAGAGCCCGATGCGAGGCGTGACCCTCCGGCAGCGCGATCCCGTTCCACAGCCGGGTGGGGTCGCCGGTGCCGGCATGCGCCTCTTCGAGCGGCCAGCCGGCCGACGCCAGCGTCTCGATGGCAGCGGCGAAGCACGTGCGGACGTCCGGCTCGAGCGGCGCGAAGCCCATGTCGGCGGTGAACGCGATCCGCAGATCGGTGACGTCTGCGCGGCCCGCCGCCTCGACGTAGTCGGGCAACGGGCGCCGCTCCGTCGTCGGGTCGGCCGGGTGCGCACCTGCGACCACCGAGAGACAGAGCGCGAGGTCGCCGACCGTCCGCGCCATCGGGCCCTTGACCGACAGCGAGGGCCAGCCGCGGAAGCCGGGTGTCGACGGGACGAGCCCGAAGGTGGGCTTGTGACCGGTGACGCCGCAGAACGAGGCCGGGATCCGGATCGAGCCGCCGCCGTCCGAGCCGATCGCGAGCGGTGTCAGGCCGAGCGCGAGTGAGGCGCCGGCGCCGCCGCTCGATCCGCCGGGGGTGCGCTCGCGATCCCAGGGGTTGCGCGTGAGGCCGTGCACCGGGTTGACGGTGACGCCCGCGAAGCAGAGCTCAGGGTTGGCCGTCTTGCCGACGAGCACCGCACCGGCCGCGCGCAGCCGCTCGACGAGCACCGCGTCCTCGCCGGGGCGGAAGTCCCGGTAGGCACGGCTGCCGTTCGTCGCCGGTGCGTCCTTCATCCAGACGACGTCCTTGATCGAGACGGGGACACCGGCCAGCGGGCCAGGGTCGCCCCCCGTTGCGACCGTCTCCTCGACGGCGAGGGCAGCGGCGTGCGCCTCGTCGTCGAGCAGGCACGTGAACGCGTTCACGTCGGTGTCGAGCTCGCGGATGCGGGCAAGCGTCTGCTCGGCGAGCGCGACGGGCGAGATCTCGCCCGCCCGTACGGCCGCCGCGACGGCTGCGGCGGTCACGCGGCGAGCCGCGGCTCGACCACGCGATCGAGCCAGCGCTCGAACAGGGCCCGCCCGTGCCCGAGCATCCCCGGCGCTCCGTCCTCGATGCGTCGGAGGAAGCCCCCCGCAGTGCCGGGGCCGAGCGTTCGCTCGAGCGATGCCGCGTACTCGGGTACCTGGGCCCACTCCCGCGCCATCGTGGGCGTCACCTCGAGGTGGAACTGCACGCCGTAGGCGGCTGCGAAGCGGAAGGCCTGGTTCGGGTACGCGGGCGACCCGGCGAGGCGGACGGCACCGTCCGGCAGGTCGAACGTGTCGCCGTGCCACTGCAGCGTGATCATGTCGTCGGGTGCGGAGGCGAACACCGGGTCGGCGCGTCCCTCGGGGGTGATCTCGACCGGGAGCAGGCCGACCTCGGGCTCCGGGCCCTGGTAGACGCGGGCGCCCAGGCTGGCGGCGAGCAGCTGCACCCCGAGGCAGACACCCCAGGCGGGCGTGCCGGCCCGAACGGCCTCCGCCAGGAGGCGCTTCTCGCCCACGAGCCACGGGTGCTCGGCCTCGTCGTTGACGCTCATCGGTCCGCCCATGGCGATCAGGCAGTCGTAGCCGCGCCAGTCGGGTAGCGCCTCGCCCTCGTCGAGCTCGACCCGGTGCATCGTGGCGCCGCGCTCGAGGAGCACGTCTTCGAAGACGCCGGGCGGCTCGCACGCGATGTGCTGCAGGACGAGCACGTTCACGGCGCCATTCTCCCACCCTGGCCCACCCCGGTGCCGGGCTGTTAGCCCGGCACCTGCGGTCGAACTCGTCCCTCGCCGGCGTAACGCCAGGGAGGGCGTACCTCGGGTGCCTGGCTGAAGCCAGGCACCAGGCTTCAATGCCCTACAGGGCGCTCCCAGCCCTCGAGCACGGGCGGTGACCAGTCGGTGCCGACCGTGCGCGAGCCCTCGACCCAGGGGCCGAGCTCGGGCTGGGCGAACTTCGTGTGCTTCTCCTTCAGCTGGATCCCGTAGGAGTTGCCCGACATCAAGTGTGTGATGAGCACCTTGCGGGCGAGCTCGTCCTCGCGACCGACCGGGATCGGGAAGTAGATCTTCAGGAACGCGTTCGAGTAGCGGTCGAAGACCGCCGGCACGCCGTCCTCCTCGAGCAGGTGGATGTCCTCGAGCCAGTTGATGTCCTCGCCCGGCGTCACGGCGACCAGGTCGACGTCCTCGACCAGCGACACGTCCTCCTGGTACGGAAAGCGGTGACCGGCCAGGAACTCGGCGTCGATCGACTTGATCTTCTCCGGCTCGGAATACGCCAGCTCGTGGCCGTGGGTTTCGCTCATCGTTCCAACGCTCGGTCGACGAGGGCGAGGCAGGCCTCGCCCCTACGGGCATGTACGGAACGGCTCACCGCTCCACCGCCCTCAGGTGCTCGACGTTCGAGACCTGGTTCGCCTCGAGGTCGTCCTCGGCCTTCTTCGCGAGCAGACGCTTGACCTCGGCGAGGATCTCGTGCTCGGTCTGACCGACCGTGTACGTCGTGCCCGCCAGCGGCACCTTCGCCATCGCGGACGCCTCGGCCGTCAGCGCCGCCAGATCCTCGGGCTCGAGCGAGTGCACGTTCGTCTTGCCGCACGCCCGGGCGAGCATCTGCAGCTCCATCGTCATCGTGGTGAGGAAGTTGTAGACGCGCAGCGAAGCGTCCTCGACCACCAGGCGCTTGCGCAGCTCGGGATCCTGCGTCGTGATCCCGACCGGGCAGCGGCCGGTGTGGCAGTGGTAGCACTGCCCGGCCGGCACGCCGACGGTGCCCTCGTAGTCGGTGACGCCGGGGATCTCCTTGTTGCAGTTGAGCGCCATCAGCGCCGAGTGCCCGATCGCGACCGCCTTGGCGCCGAGCGCGATGCACTTGGCGACGTCGGCGCCGTTGCGGATCCCGCCGGCGACGACGAGGTCGATCTCGTCGGAGAGGCCGACGTCCTCGAGCGCCCGGCGCGCCTCCGGGATCGCCGCCATCAGCGGGATGCCGGTCTCCTCGGTCGCGATGTGAGGCCCGGCGCCGGTGCCGCCTTCCGCCCCGTCCAGGTAGATGATGTCCGGCCCGCACTTGGCCGCCATGCGCACGTCGTCGTACACGCGCGAGGCGCCGAGCTTGAGCTGGATCGGGATCTGGTAGTCCGTCGCCTCCCGGATCTCCTGCACCTTCAGCGAGAGGTCGTCCGGTCCGAGCCAGTCGGGGTGCCGCGCCGGCGAGCGCTGGTCGATGCCGGCGGGCAGCGAGCGCATCTCCGCCACCTGCTCGGTCACCTTCTGACCCATGAGGTGCCCGCCGAGGCCGACCTTGCAGCCCTGGCCGATGAAGAACTCGACCGCGTCCGCGAGCATCAGATGGTGCGGGTTGAACCCGTACCGGCTCTGGATGCACTGGTAGTACCACTTCGTCGAGTGGTCGCGCTCCGGCGGGATCATCCCGCCCTCACCCGAGCACGTCGCCGTGCCGGCCATCGACGCGCCCTTGGCCAGCGCCATCTTCGCCTCCAGCGAGAGCGCGCCGAAGGACATGCCGGTGATGTAGATCGGGATGTCGAGCTCGATCGGCTTCTTCGCAAAGCGCGCGCCGAGCACCGTCTTCGTGTCGCACTTCTCGCGGTAGCCCTCGATCACGAAGCGGGTCAGCGTGCCGGGGAGGAAGACGAGCTCGTCCCAGTGCGGGATCGGCTTGAAGATCGAGAAGCCGCGCATCCGGTAGCGGCCGAGCTCCGACTTGATGTGGATGTCGTTGATCACCTCGGGCGTGAAGATGCGGCTGTGCCCGAGGACGTCCTTCTTTCCAGGTGCGTCGGCCATCACGTTCTCCCCGGGTCCGTCGTTGCCGCGCGGTGGACGAGGGCGGCATGTATGCCGCCCCTACGAATGCCGTGCCCTGCGGATCGGTCGCGGCGTGTCGCGGTTGTCGTAGGGGCCGGATACATCCGGCCCGACCCACTGTGGCGCTCGACGGTCGCCATCAGATGACGAGCTTTCGCTCGGAGGGCTCGAGCGAGTCGTAGTTGTAGAGCACCTTCCCGCAGACGAACTTCTGCAGCTCCGGCGGCGAGCCGAGGCCGTAGATCGAGAACTTGCGCTCGATGAACTCGGTGTCGGCGTCCGTCCACTCGCCGGGCACGCAGTCGATCCCGAGCGACTTCACCGTGCCGCCGACGTAGATCGTCCCGTCGTACATCGAGTCGCCGAGACCGGCTCCGACGTTGCCGAGGAAGATCTGGCGGCCGCGCTGCATCATGAAGGCGTTCATCGAGCCGGCGTCGCCGCAGACGATGATCGTGCCGCCCTTCTGGTCGATCCCGGTGCGCGCGCCGACGCGGCCCTTGACGATCAGGTCGCCGCCGCGCATCGCGGCGCCCGTGAGCGAGCCGGCGTTCGAGTCGACGACGACGACGCCGGACATCATGTTCTCGCAGGCCGACCAGCCGACCCGGCCCTTGATGTGGATCTCCGGGCCGTCGACGATGCCGCAGGCGAAGTAGCCGAGCGAGCCCTCGAAGGTGATCTTGCAGCGCGTCAGGATCCCGACGCCGAGCGAGTGCCGGCCCTGCGGGTTCTGGACGACGACCTCCGTGACGCCCTCCTCGTACAACAACCGGCGGAGCTCGAGGTTGATCGTCCGCGTCGTCAGCTCCTTGGCGTCGAACGTCGCCACACCGTCGGCGTCGACGACGGCGCTGCGCGGCGCCTCGGCGAGCGGCTCCGCGAGACCGCGCGCGTCGTAGGCGATCTGCCTTTCCCCTACCGCTGCCACACCAGCACCTCACGCTCGAAGGGGTCGTACGTCTCGATCTCGTGGTCGACGATCTGGCGGATCGCGATCTCCTCGGAGGCGAGCGCCACGAGCTCGTCCGATTCGTAGAGCACGAGCGGCTTCGCGGCCAGCTCGTCCTTCGCCACGCCGAGCTCGTCCTTCGTCACCGCGATGTAGGTGAAGACGCCGTCCAGCTCGTCGAGCGACGTGTTCATCGCCTCGCGCAGCGTCGAGCCCTTCGACATCTCCTCCGCGAGGTAGACGGCGATGATCTCCGAGTCGCACTCCGACATGAAGCGCCGCCCCGCACGCTCGAGGCGCCGCCGCCAGTAGAAGTAGTTCGTCAGCTGGCCGTTGTGCACGACGGCCACGTCCGAGTACGGGTAGGCCCAGTAGGGATGCGCGCCCGCGATGTCGACCTCGGATTCCGTCGCCATGCGCACGTGCCCGATGGCGTGGGTGCCGCTGAAGTCGGCGAGCCCGTACTGCTCGTGCACCGACTCTGCGTCGCCGAGATCCTTGACGATCTCGAGCGAGCTGCCGAGCGACAGCACCTCGGCCTCGGGGATGTCCTCGACGAGGTCGGCGAGCAGCTTCAGGTCCCCGTCGAACGCGAACGAGATGCGGAACGCGTACGGCGTCTCCTCTTCGATCTCGTGCACGCGAGCGCCGAGCGCGGCCAGCCGGTTTTCGACCTCGAAACGGTGCCGTCGCAGCCGATCCTCGAACTCGAAGTCGCGCGGCGTGTTCGCGTCGGCCAGCTTGAAGCGCATCACGAGAGTGCCGTTCTGCTCGGGCCCGTACAGCGCGTACCCGGTCGAGTCGGGGCCGCGGTGCTTCATCGACTGCAGCATCCGCGTCATCTCGTCGCCGATCGGATGCGCGGCGCCGTCCCGGTAGATGATCCCGGCAATCCCACACATCGTCGGCTCCTTAGACGTGCTGCCGTCAGGGCAGCACGTCGAGGTACTCGCTCACGTCCCAGTCGGTGACGGTGGCGCAGTGCCGCTCCCACTCGTCGCGCTTGTAGTGCATGAACACCTTGTACATCTCGTCGGGCAGTGCGCGTTTGATCACCTCGTCCGCCTCGAGCGCGTCGAGGGCGTCGCCGAAGGTCATCGGGATCCTCTTGACCTCCTTGCCGGCGGACATGGCCTCGTAGATGTTCCGCTCTTCCGGCGAGCCCGGGTCGAGCTTTCGCTCGATCCCGTCCCACATGGCGGCGATCAGCACCGACATCGAGAGGTACGGGTTGACGGCCGAGTCGACCGACCGGTACTCGAACCGTCCCGGCGCGGAGACTCGGAGCGCCGTGGTGCGGTTCTGGTAGCCCCAGTCGGAGAACACCGGCGCCCAGAAGCCCGTGTCCCACAGCCGCCGGTACGAGTTGACCGTCGAGGCGGTCACCGCCGTCAGTGCTCCCAGGTGCTCGAGGATGCCGCCGATCGCGTAGAGGCCGATCTGGCTCGGCTTCTGCTGGTCGTCGGTGTCGGGCATGAATGCGTTCTCGTCGCCGCGCCAGAGCGAGATGTTGTGGTGGCAGCCGTTGGCCGAGACCCCCATGAACGGCTTCGGCATGAAGCACGGGAAGACGTTGAGCTCGCGGCCGACCTGCTTCGCGATCTGGCGAAACGTGGAGAGGTTGTCCGCCGTCTGCTCGGCGCGGTCGAAGTTGAAGTTGAGCTCGATCTGGCCGGGCGCGTCCTCGTGGTCGCCCTGGATCATGTCCAGGCCCATCGCGTTCCCGTACTCGATCATCTTGTGGATGATCGGCTGCAGCTCGGAGAACTGGTCGATGTGGTAGCAGTAGGGCTTGGTCACGCCGGCGACGTCCGGCGTCCCGTCCTCCTTCATCTTGAGCCACATCATCTCGGGCTCGGTGCCGGCGCGCAGGTGGAGGCCGGTGGCCGCCTCGAACTCGGCCTGGAGGCGCTTCAGGTTGCCGCGGCTGTCCGAGGTGAGGAAGGCGCCCGGGTTCTCCCGCTCCTCGCGATTGCGGAAGCACTGGCACCAGACTCGCGCCACCTTCGAGTCCCACGGGAGGGGCTGAAAGGTCTCGGGCTCGGGGAGGCCGACGAGCTCGGCGGCCTCGGGGCCGTAGCCGATGTAGTCGCCGTGCCGGTCGACGAAGAGGTTCGCGGTGGCGCCGTAGACGAGCTGGAAACCCTTGCTCGCGATGCTCTCCCAGTGCGCTGCCGGGACGCCCTTGCCCATGATGCGGCCGGTGACCGAGGGGAACTGGTAGTAGATGTAGGTGATGCCCTCCGCGTCGATGCGCCGCCTCACCTCCTGGACGAGCGCGTCGCGTCCTTTCGCGGAGACGAAGCGCTCGAGGTCGGTCGCTTCCCGCTTCGCCGCCTGCCGCGTCCTCGGCTGACGGGCCTCCGGCTTGTCCTTCGTCGCCACTCCGCTCCTCCTTCCTCGTTGCCGCCGCGCCGGTGGTGCGTGGGCCGGTACGGCGATGCTCGGCCTTCCGCTGCCACGGGACACTACACCGGCGTTGTGGTGCCGTGAGGGCAAGCCTATTGCCCTGGGCGGTGGCACGCCGACGCGCGCGGAGTGGCTAGGCTCCGCCCATGGCCGAGGCCCGCCACGAGGTGATGACAGCCGAGCAGCAGGCGGCGCTCCAGGCGGAGCTGGCCGAGCTCGAAGGGCCGCGGCGGGCCGCGGCGATCGAGGCGATCAAGGTGGCGCGATCGTTCGGCGACCTCTCGGAGAACTTCGAATATCACGCCGCGAAGAACGAGCAGGGCCTGCTCGAGGCCCGCATCGCGAAGCTGCGCGAGCGCTTGCACAACGCGGTCGTGGTCGACCACGACACCGACGACCATGTCGGCGCCGGCTCGATCGTGGAGATCGTGGACGAGCACGGCGAGGTGCTCGAGGTGACGATCGCAGCGGTTGGGGGTGTCTCGTCCGACTCGCCGCTCGGGAGCGCACTGATGGGCGCGAGCGTCGGCGACGTCGTCGATGTCAAGGCGCCGCGCGGCTCGTGGCGCGCGACCGTGCAGGCGATCCGGCGGGCGTAGACGGTGGCGTCGCCGGCGCCCGGGCGCGTCCAGGAGTTGACGACGCGCGAGCGGGCTCGGTTCAACGACAGCCATCCTCGGTCGCGCGAGCTCGCGGAAGGCGCCCGGGCGCACCTGCTGGCAGGTGTGCCGATGCACTGGATGACGAAGTGGCCGGGCGATTTCCCGGTCTTCGTGGCCGAGGCGCACGGGAGTCGCTTCGTCGACGTCGACGGGCACGAGTACGTCGACTTCTGCCTCGGCGACACGGGCTCGATGACCGGGCACGGGCCTACCGCGACGCTCCGCGCGATCGCCGAGCAGGCGGCGCGGGGGATCACCCTGATGCTGCCCACCGAGGACGCGCTCTGGGTCGGCGCGGAGTTGGCGCGGCGCTTCGGGCTGCCCGTCTGGCAGTTCGCCTTGACGGCGACCGACGCGAACCGGTTCGTCATCCGCCTGGCGCGGCACGTCACCGCGCGCCCGAAGATCCTCGTCTTCAACTGGTGCTACCACGGCACGGTCGACGAGACGTTCGCGGCTCTGGAGTCCGGGGTGGTGGTGGCGCGGCGCGGAAACCTCGGCCCTCCGGTGCCACTGTCCGAGACGACCAAGGTCGTCGAGTGGAACGACGTCGCCGCCCTCGAGGCGGCGCTCGCGCCCGGGGACGTCGCCTGTGTGCTGGCGGAGCCCGCGCTGACCAACATCGGCATCGTCCACCCCGAGCCCGGCTTCCATGCCGCGCTGCGCGATCTGACACGTCGCACCGGGACTCTGCTCGTGATCGACGAGACGCACACGATCTGCTGCGGGCCGGGCGGGTTCACCGCCGCCCACGGCCTCGAGCCCGACGCGCTGACGCTCGGGAAGCCGATCGCCGGAGGCCTGCCGGCAGCCGCCTACGGGTTCACGGCGGAGCTGGCAGAGCGGGTGGCGTCGTCGATCGAGCTCGAGGACGCCGACGTCGGAGGCGTCGGCGGGACGCTCGCGGGCAACGCTCTCTCGCTGGCCGCCACGCGGGCCACGCTCGGGGAGGTCCTGACGGAGGAGGCGTTCGCGCGCATGATCCCGCTCGCCGAGCGCTGGACGGCAGGGGTGGAGGAGGGGATCCAGGCGGCCGGCCTGCCGTGGCACGTGACGCGTCTCGGCTGCCGCGCCGAGTATCTGTTCGGGCCGACACGACCCCGGAACGGCACCGAGGCGGCGCACGCCGGCGACTTCGCGCTCGAGCGCTACATGCACCTCTTCGCGCTGAACCGCGGCATCCTCCTGACGCCGTTCCACAACATGGCGCTCATGTCGCCCGCGACGACCGAGGCGGACGTCGATCGGCACACCGAGGTCTTCCGCGACGCGGTGCTGGCGCTCGCCTCGTAACTGATCGTTACAAGGCGGCGTCAGCGAGCAGTTCGAGCAACCGCAGCGCGTATGCGGGTGCCGTCGGCGCGTCCTCGTGGCGGAAGTACGCAAACACCTGCACGCCATCGTCGACGAGGGGCTTCATCCGCGCCGCGATCGCGCGGAGCGCCGTCTCGTCGTACGGCGGCTCCCGAAAGCGCAGGTAGCGCCACGGAACGGCCGCGTCCCAGTCGCCGACCCGGACGGCGCCCGCCTCGGCGAGCCGTGCCTCGACGCCGTCCCAGGACGCGTGCCGGAGATCGAGGCCCCAGCGGACGCTGCGGTCGACCGATTCGAGCAGCCGGTCGAGGAAGCAGTCGTCGCGACGAGCGGTGATGACGAGGCGGACGCACCCGAGCCGCTCGCCGAGCGACAGCACGCGCTCCTGCACCGTCTCGATCCGCTTCGGTGCCCAGGGCGGTGTCTTGACCGCGAACCGGAAGCCCTCGGGCACCTGCGCCGCCCACTGCGCGAACTGCGACTCCTCTGGCAGTCGGTAGCCGGTGCTGTTCAGCTCGACCGTGCCGAGCCGCTCGGCGTAGAGGTGCAGGAAGTCGGACGGGCCCGCCTCGGCGGGATAGAACCCAGGGCGCCACGTCGGGTACGACCAGCCGCTCGTCCCGACGAGCGCTTCGCTCACGCGGCGCGTTGTCGTGCGTACGTGACGAACGAGAACGCCGTGCCATCCTCCGCGACGTGGCGCACACGCTCGACCTCCACGAATGTTGCAGGGTCGAACGGTGGAAAGAAGGTGTCTCCGTCGACATCCAGGTCGATCTCGGTGAGCAGCAGCTCATCGGCCGCTGGAAGAGCCTCCGCGTAGAGCACCGCGCCGCCGATCACGAACACCTGCGGCTCGTCGTGCAGCAGTTGCAGAGCCTCCTCGAGCGAGCCGGTCCGCTCGGCTCCGTCGGCCGCCCATCCGGGCTTGCGAGTGACGACCACGTTCCGGCGGCCGGGCAGCGGTCGGTACCGGTCAGGCAGCGAATCCCACGTTCGCCGGCCCATGAGGACGGGGTACCCGGTTGTCAGAGCCTTGAAACGGGCTACGTCCTCGGGGATCCGCCACGGGATGGCGTTGTCGCGGCCGATGACGCCGCCCCGCGCGACCGCCGCGAGAAGCGACAGCCTCACACCGCGACCGGAGCGCGGATCGCCGGGTGATGCCGATAGCCGACGACGTCGAAGTCCTCGAAGGCGTAGTCGAAGATCGAATCGGGGCGCCGGCGCAGCTGCAGCGCGGGCAAGGGGTACGGCGCCCGCTGGAGCTGGGTCTGCACCTGCTCGCGGTGGTTGTCGTAGATGTGGCAGTCGCCACCTGTCCAGATCAGCTCGCCGACGTCGAGATCGCATTGCTGCGCCAGCATGTGGGTGAGCAGCGCGTAGCTCGCGATGTTGAACGGCACGCCGAGGAACACGTCGGCGCTGCGCTGGTACAGCTGGCAGCTCAACCGGTTGTCCGCGACGTGGAACTGGAAGAACGCATGACACGGCATCAGCGCCATCTCCGGAAGCTCGGCCACGTTCCACGCGCTCACCACGATGCGGCGCGAGTCGGGCTCCTCGCGCAGGAGGCGCACGACCTCGGCGATCTGATCGACATGACCGCCCCCCGGCGTCGGCCAGCTGCGCCACTGCACGCCGTAGACCGGGCCGAGGTCGCCGTCCTCGTCGGCCCATTCGTCCCAGATCGTGACGCCGTGCTCGTGCAGCCAGCTGACGTTCCGGTCGCCGCGGAGGAACCACAGGAGCTCGTTGGCGACGGAGGGGAAGTGGACCTTCTTGGTCGTGACCAGCGGAAACCCCTCGGTCAGATCGAAGCGCATCTGGTAACCGAACACGCTCACCGTGCCCGTGCCGGTGCGGTCCGCTTTCGGCACGCCCGCCGCGAAGACGTGGCGCATGAAGTCTTCGTATTGCGACCGCGCGGGGCCGGCCGGGACGCGATCGACCATGGCAACGCGGACGATAGCCGCTGACCCGGAAGCCGCTACACCGTCTTCGTCCGCAACACCGGCTCCGTCGAGCCGGTCACGACGACGACCCAGCCGTCGTAGTCGCGGAGCACGTACGGCGCGTTGAGCCGCACCTCCGTCTCGCCCTCGGAGACGGCGAACGTGCCACACGGGTCCTCGAGCCGGCCGGACCGCGTCAGCCACAACTCGTAGCGGCGGTTGCCGCCGAGCGCGGGCAGACCGCGCACGGTGAGCGCCATGGGCCAGTTCCCGCCGGTGTCACCGTCGAACACGACGATCTCCGCGGACGCGCCGCCGGGCCCGGTCATCGGGACGGTGAACGCCGCCTCCGGCTCCGTGGCGCGGCCGATCGCGTACCCCACGCCCAGCAGCCCCAGCGCGAGCACGGCGGCGAGCCCGAGCGCCGCCGCCCGGTAGCGCCGCGGAAACGGGACGACGCTGGTACGTGGTGCGCGCGGGGTCTCGGCGAGCGCAGGCGACAGCTCCGGCGGGGGGCCCGCCTCGAGGAGGAGCGCGTGAACGCGCTCCAGGCGCTCCCGCTCCTCCGCTGGGACATCCCCGGCGAGCTCGTCCAGATCGGGCCGGCGGTCGTTCATCTCCGCTCCTCCTCGAGCGCGGTGGCGAGGTGCGACAGTGCGCTTCGGGTGCGCGTCTTCACGGTGCCCAGTGGTATGCCGAGAAACGCCGCCACCTCGCTCTGCGAGAGACCGCTCCAGTAGGCGAGCTCGATCACCTCGCGCTCCGGCGGAGCGAGCGTCTCGAGCGCCCGGTGCACCTGCCAGGCCGCCCACGCCGACTCCGCCTGCTCGGCCGGGCCCGGCTCGGGCGAGGGCAGCTCGGGTGTCTCGGCCGCCGGCTCCGGGGTGCGGCGCAACCCGTCCACGATCGCGTTTCGCGCCACCGTGTAGAGCCACGGGGCGCCGGGGCCGCGCGCGGCGTCGTAGCGTCCGGCCGAGCGCCAGATGGACGTGAACGCCTCCTGCGCTGCGTCCTCGGCCCGTCCGCGGTCACCGAGCCGGCGGAGGGCGAGCCCGAGCACCGCCCTGGCGTAGCGTCGGTGCAGCTCCGCGAACGCCTCGTGATCGCGGGTCGCGATCCGCTCGATCAGCTCCGCGTCCGTGACGGTCGTGGCGTCGCTCACAGCGCTGATGCTCGCGCGTCGCGGCGCGCTGGGCAAGCGGATGCCGGCCACGGCTTCCATCATCTCTCCTACGGCCGCGTTGCCCGGCCGGTTTGGGGGCCGGCGCGACCGGCCCCCGCAGGCGGTGCCTTCTACGCCGCCGCCCGCCGCGTCGAAGCGGGCGGCGACGGCATCCCAGTTGACGACGTTCCACCACGCTTCGAGATAGTCGGGGCGGCGGTTCTGGTAGTTGAGGTAGTAGGCGTGCTCCCACACGTCGATCCCGAGCAGAGGCGTCGAGCCGTCCATGAGCGGCGAGTCCTGGTTCGGCGTCGAGAGGACGGCGAGACCGGTGCCGTCCCAGACGAGCCACGACCAGCCCGAGCCGAAGCGCTTGATCCCGGCGTCGACGACCTGCTGCTTGAGCACGTCGAACGCGCCGAAGGTGCTCGTGATCGCGTCGCCGAGCGCTCCACCGGGCTCCCCGCCGCCGTCCGGGCTCATGATCTCCCAGAAGAGCGAATGGTTCGCGTGACCGCCGCCGTTGTTCCGCACGGCTGCGCGCTTGTCCTCCGGGATGATGTCGAGCGACGAGAGCACGGTCTCGAGCGGGCGGTCCATCCACTCCGTCCCGTCGAGCGCCGCGTTGAGGTTGGTCACGTAGGCGGCGTGGTGCTTGCCGTGGTGGATCTCCATCGTGCGCGCATCGATCGTCGGCTCGAGCGCGTCATGTGCGTACGGGAGGTCGGGCAGCGTGTAGGCCATCGTGTCGCTCCTTGGTGGGGTCACGCCAAGGATATGCTCCGGCCCGTTGTCCGAGCGACGCCTCGAGGAGGAGGAGACGATGTCGAGCCCCGTGGAGATCGCAGCCCGACCGCTCCGACCGGAGCTGCTGCGGCTGGACGGCATCTCGCGCGTCTCCGTCGAGGCGCACTTTCGCCTCTATCAGGGCTACGTCGCGAAGCGGAACGAGATCCTCGACCGCCTGCACCAGGCGGACGCCGGTCTCGCCAACCAGATCTACTCGGAGTACCGCTCGCTCAAGCTCGACTTGACCTTCGCGCTCGGCGCCGTCAAGAACCACGAGGTCTACTTCGCTCATCTCGGGGGAGCCGGTGGTGACCCGGACGGCGCCGTCGGGCGGCTCATCACGCGCGACTTCGGGTCGGCGGGCGCCTGGCGCGACGACCTGAGGGCGACCGCGCTCGCCGCGCGGGGCTGGGCCTGGACGGCGTACGACTGGGACGAGCAGCGCCTCTTCAACTTCCTCGGTGACTCGCAGAACACGTTCCCGGTGTGGAACGCGACGCCGCTCGTCGCGCTCGACGTCCACGAGCACGCCTACTTCATGGACTACCAGACCGACCGCGCCGCCTACGTCGACGCCTTCTTCGAGAACATCGACTGGGCCGTCGTCAACGGCTGGGTCGCTGCCTACGGCATCCCCTCGTAGGGGGAAGGATCCACCCCGCCCGACCGTTCGGCATAGGCCGGGTGGCGGCGTAAGCTGGCGCGGTGCTGCCCGACGTGCTCCTCGTGCTCGCGGGATATCTGATCGGCTCGATCCCGTCGGGGCTGGTCGTCGTCCGGATGCTTCGCGGAGAGGACGTCCGGGATCGGGGGAGTGGCAACATCGGCGCCTCGAACGTGTGGCGCACCTACGGCAAGTCGCTCGGGATCCCTGTCGCGGCGCTCGATGTGCTCAAGGGATTCATACCCGCGCTCGCCGGAGTGCTGCTCGCCGGCGACTGGGTCGGAGTGCTCGCAGGCGCCGCCGCGATGGTCGGACACGCGCGGCCGGTCTACCTCGGCTTCCGGAGGGGCGGCAAGATGGTGGCGACGGGTGGCGGCGTCGCGCTCGCGCTCGCTCCGCTCCCAGCACTCTGCTGTTTCGGAGTGTGGATCGTCACCTTCGCCCTGCTGCGGTATGCGTCGTTGGCATCGATCACGACGGCGGTCTCGTTGCCGCTCCTCTGCCTGCTGTTCGGTGAGTCCGCCCCGATCGTCGCTTTCGCTACCCTGGCTTCGATCGCCGTCATCGCCCTTCATCACCAGAACATTCGTCGTCTGCTCGCGGGGAAAGAGCCGCGGTTCACGCGCGGGAGCCGCGGAGCGACCACGTGAGCCGCAGCCGCGCGCGCCTGCTGCGCGCCGCCCTCGTCCCCACGGCGATCGTGGCCGCGTCGCTCGTGCACGCCGGGGCCGCAAACGCGGCCACGTGGTGCGGCACCGCCGCGACGACCGACCGCACCCCACAGGCCTCCGCCGGCTACTCCACCCACGTCGTCTACGCGGTTCCCGCTGACGGGCCGGACCAGCTCGCGACGCTCGGGGAGCGCGATGCAGACCGACGCCGAGACGATCGACGCCTGGTGGCGGCGCGAGGATCCGACGCGCACTCCCCGCTTCGACACGTTCGCGTTCCCGTGCGGCACGCAGCTCGACATCAGCTTCCTGCGCCTGCCGGCGACCGGCGTCGAGCTCGACCCGATCTCCGTCCGTTATCAGCGGATCTACGGCGGCCTGCTGGCCGCCAATCTCATCTCGCCGTTCGAGAAGACGATCGTCTACTACGACGGTCTCGACACTCAGGGAAGGCCGACCGTCTGCGGGCAGGGAGGCGGATCCGTCGCCATGGTGTACCTCAACGCCTGCACGGATGTACCAAAGGACGGCACCGTCGCGCACGAGCTGCTCCATGCGCTCGGAGCGGTTCCGCCGCAGGCGCCGCACATCTGCCCGGAGCCGGACGGCGGGCACACCTGCGACACCGAGACGGACATCATGTACCCGTTCGCCAACGGGTCGAACCTGTTCGGGTCGTTGCTCGACCCCGGTCGCGACGACTACTACGGCCACTCCGGGAGCTGGCTCGACGTGCAGGACTCGGAGTTCCTCGTGCGTCTCGACGCACAGACACCCCTGTCGCTGGCCATCCAGGGGGCCGGGCGCGTCGTGAGCAACATCCCGGGGGCCGACTGCACCGCCGCCTGCACGTCGTCGTGGAACACCGGCACGACGGTCGTGCTGTCGGCGACCCCCGCCGGCACGCAGCGTTTCGTGCGTTGGAGCGGCGGCTGCACAGGCGCCGTCTCCCCCTGCACGGTCTCGCTCACACAGGCGGCGGCCGTGTCCGCGCTCTTCGCCCCGGCGACGTTCGGGCTTCGCGTCGCCGTGACCGGCAAGGGCGCCGTCCGCGACACGGGCGGGCTCCTGTCGTGCCCGGCGCAGTGCCGCGCCTCCGTCACCTCGTACGCGCCGACGCGCCTCGTCGCCACCCCCGCCGCGGGCTGGCGCTTCAAGGCCTGGTCGGGCGCCTGTCGCGGCAGCCGCTCCACCTGCACGGTGCCGATGAAGAAGGCGACGTCGGTGCGCGCCACCTTCGCGCGGAAGAAGAAGATCTAACCGGACGCGTTCCCGAGCCACTCGGCGAGCGTCGTCTGGTGCATCGCAGCCGTGCCGGCGGCAAGCTCGCCGCGGAGCTCTCCGAGCGTCCCCCACCGCTCGGCGAGCACGTCGTGGTCGTGGATCGTCTCCAGGTTGAGCTGGCGGGCGAGGACGAAGTCGCCGTCGTCGAGGTCGGGTCGCGCGTCGAGGAGACCCTTGAGGGAGACACGCACCGAGTCCTCGACGAAGCGCGGCTGCAGATGCGCATGCTCGACCACGAAGAGCTCGTCGGGACGCTTGAGCAGCTCGAGCACGGGCGCGCTCATCGAGCGCTCGACGATGCCGACGAGATCCTCGGCGTCGAGCTCGCTGTCGGTGCCGACGAGCAGCGTCCCCTTCCCGCGCTGGTTGTGCGTCGCGAGCGGGACGAGCTCGAGGATCCGCTCCACGTCGCCGTCCGCGAAACCGGCCTCGAGGAGGCGCTCGCTCGCGTGTCCGCGCACGAGCCCCTGCGCGCAGGGGCAGGCGTTGATGCCCGTCGCCTCGACGCCGACCACGCGGCGGGTGCCGGATGGTGTGGCGGCCGCGATCCCGATCAGCGAGACCATCTCCTGGGTGGGGAGTCCACTCACCGGCGTCGTCCGGCGGATCGGCCAGCGCGCGGTGATGTGTGCCTCCGCGCGAAGCGCGTGCTGGCGGTCGACGATGTGGCGGGCGATGTGCTCCGCGAGCACCTCGACGTGAAACGCCTCGTGGAGCACGACGTCCCCGATCGCCTCGTCGAACAGCTCCGGGAAGCGCGACATGTGCACGCCCTTCTGCTCCCGGTCGAGGTCGACGGTGCACTCGATGTCGGCCGCCATCATCGTCTCGGAGCCGGCGTGCCGGATGCGGACTGCCTTCTGGACGCCGGTCACGCCGGCGCGCGAGAGCGCGAGCCCGACGGGCGGAGCCGAGGCCTGGACGTCAGCGAGGTGGTGGACGCCGCTCACCGGCTGACCGTAGCAGCCGACCCTGCCCCGGCGGCCCGTGTCTCCCGGTCGTACGAACGCAGTCGCAGCATGGCGACGATGCCGAGGGCCGGTCCGAGCGCCAGGAGCGCGAACGCCCAGCGCCAGCCGACTGCGTGCTCCGCGAAGGGGACGAGCCAGATCGTCGCCACCGTGAGCGTGAACCCGACCGCGAGCTGCAGCGCGAGGGCCGTGCCGACGTACGCCTGGTCGGCGTGCTCGGTGACGAGCGTCGAGTACTGGGCCGAGTCGGCGACGACGGTGAAGCCCCAGACGAGCGCCAGGGCCATGGCGGCAGGTGTCGGCAGCAACCCGATCGCGATCGCGCAGAGACCCGAGCAGGCGAGCATGACCGCGTTCGTCTCGGGCCGCCCGAACCGGTCGCCGAGCAGCCCGCCGGCGACGCATCCGAGCGCGCCGATGCCGATCACGGCGAATGCGGCCAGCGCGGCTGTGGATGCGTCGGCGAAGAGGCTGTCGCGCGCGAAGACGAGGAACCAGGCCCACATGGCGTACAGCTCCCACATGTGGCCGAAGTAGCCGAGCGAGGTGAGCCGGACGCCGCGGTTGGTGAACGCGAGACCGGCCTGGCGGGGGTCGAAGGCGGAGCGCGGGAACGGATACGGGCCTTCCGGCACCGCCACCAGCGCGACGGTGCCGCCCACCACGGTCAGCGCCGACGTGATCACGATCACCGGCTTCCAATCGACACCGCCGAGGCCGTTGACGAGGTAGGGCACCGCCGACCCGAACGTGAGCGCGCCGACGAGGATGCCGAGAGCGGTGCCGCGTCCGCGGCGGAACCAGGTTGCCATCAGCTTCAGCGCGGGCGGGTAGACACCGGCGAGGAAGAATCCCGTGGCGAAGCGGAGCGGGATCGCTGCGACCGGGCCCGTCGCGAGCAGGAGCAGCGCGTTGGCGACCGCGGCGCCGAGCGCGCCCGCGAAGACGACGCGATGTGGCGGCACGACGTCGGCAAGCGTCAGCGCCGACAGGAGGAGAGCGCCACAGACGAAGCCGAGCTGGACGGCGATCGTGAGCCAGGCGGCGGCGCTCGTCGAGAGCGCCCACTCGTCCCGCAACTGCGGGAGCACGGCGGAGGCGGAGAACCAGGTCGTCATCGAGAGCACGAGCGCGCAGGCGAGCAACCCGAGGGCACGCGCCGCACCCGGCGTCAAAGCGGCTCGGTCCACACCAGCGCGGTGCCGTCGAGCACGACGGTGCCGTCCTGGTCGGTGACCGTCGTGCGGAGCGTCGTGATCGGCTTGTCCGCCCGCGCTTCGAGCACCTCCACCTCTGCCGTGATCTCGTCGCCCGGTCGCACCGGCGCGCGGAAGCTCCAGTCGATGTGCAGGAAGACGCTGCCGGGCCCCGGCAGGTCTTCGGCCACGACCGCGTTGAGCAGACCCGAGGTGACGCCGCCCTGGACGATGATGCCGCCGAACCGGGAGCGCGCGGCAAGGCCCGAGTCGTAGTGGAGCGGGTTGCGGTCACCCGTCAGCTCCGTGAACAGCTCGATGTCGCGCGCCGTCACGGTGCGCGTGCGGCGCGCGACAGCTCCGATCCGCGGCACGGTTCCGCTCACCGGAGCAGCCGCGACAGCCGTCGGTCCTTGAGCACCTTGCCGCCTGTCTGACAGCGGGCGCAGTACGTGATCGTGTGCTCCTCGAAGGCGACCCGGCGCAGGACGTCGCCGCACCGCGCGCACGGCTCACCGAAGCGGCCGTGCACGAGGTAGACGTCCTTGTCTCCCTTGCCGTGCTCGCGCAGATCGATTGCCCGCTCGAGATCCTCGTCGATCGCGGCGGCGAGCGTCGTCACCTCGTCGTCGTCCAGGTCGGTGGAGAGGCGGAACGGCGACAGCTGCGCCCGCCAGAGAATCTCGTTCGCATGTGCGCGGCCGATGCCGGTGAGCGCGCGCTGGTCACGAAGGAGCGGGTGGAGCTGGCGCCGCTCCACGCGCAGGACGCCGGCGAGCCGCTTCGCGCCGAGCCCGAGCGCGTCGGGCCCGAGGTGGGACAGCTCGGTCTCGACCGCCTCCGGCGTCAGCAGCCAGACGCCGGCGCGCTTCTTCGAGCCCGCCTCGGTGAGCACGAGGTCCGCGCCGTCGGCGAAGCGCAGCCGGAACATCGGTCTCGCCGGCCCTTTGGCGCCGGGCGGCAGGTAGCGGAGACGCCCCGCGCTCATCAGGTGGACGCGCAGCACGAGCTCACCGTCCTCGGTGGCGAAGACGAGGTTCTTGCCGCGACGGCCGGCCCCCGCGAGGCGGCGACCCTCGAGCGTGGCAAGCGGCGGCTCGATCGTCTTCAGCGTCGCCACGTGCGCCGGCCCGGCGTGCTCGACGGTTGCGCGCGAGACGAGCGGATCGAGCTCACGCACCCACACCTCGATCTCTGGGAGCTCAGGCATCGCGCATAGTCTCACCCACGATGCAAGCCCCGATCGTCGTCGAGGTGGTGCGCGGCGAGATCATCGAGGCGCGCCACCGCGTGCACGTCGCCGTCGTGCGCGGCGGCCAACCGTTGCTCGAGGCGGGTGACGCCGGCATGATCACGTTTCTGCGCTCGTCGGCGAAGCCGCTGCAGGCGCTGCCGCTCGTCAGGGCGCGGCCGGACCTCGACGACGAGGTGGTGGCGATCGCGTGCGCCTCGCATCTCGCCCGGCCCGACCAGCTGGCCGCCGTGCGGCGTCTCCTCGCACTCGCGCCGGCAGCGGAGGAGGAGCTCGAATGCGGTCCCGAGCCGACCCCGGTGGAGCACAACTGCTCCGGGAAGCACGCCGGGTTCCTCGCGCTCTGCCGGGCGCGCGGGTGGGCGTCGGAGGGGTACCGGCTGCCGCAGCATCCGTGTCAGCGCGCGATGCTGGCCGAGGTCGCGGCGGCCGCGGGCGCGGCGCCGGCGTCGATCCCCACCGCCGTCGACGGCTGTGGCGTGGTCACCTTCGCCTTTCCGTTGCACGTGGCCGCCGCGATGTTCGGGCGTCTGCCGGAGCTGGACGGCGGTGACCGTGTCGTGGCGGCGATGCGGGCGCATCCGGCCATGCTCCGCGGGCCGGTGGCGGCGGACGCGCTCCTGATCGGCGCGCTCGACGGCTGGGTCGCGAAGGGCGGCGCGGAGGGGCTCTTCTGCGCATGCTCGCCGGACGGGATCGGGCTCGCGCTCAAGGTCGAGGACGGCGCCTTCCGGGCCGTCCTGCCTGCGCTCGCCGAAGTCGTACGCCGCCTCGGGCTCGACCCGGCGCCGCTCGGGCCGACCGTGGTCGAGAACAGCCGCGGCGAGCACGTCGGTGTCGTCCGCGTCGCGTCGCGGTGAGTGAAGCACCTCTCCCCACCACGGAAAGTCTCGACGATCGATTGTTTCGGGGCTGTTCCCATTGGTCTTGACCTCGTATACGATGCGGCCCCTGATGGGTCAGAGCCGGGGCAGGGGAGCTCGGCTCGAATTTCGTTCGAGGTGGTTCTGTCTCCGTCAATCTCGTAGGAAGAGAGGTTCATGCTCTCCGTCGACATCGCTCTTCCGGACATCGAGGAGCTGCACAAGCTCGTCAAGGACGGTCAGGAGAAGGGGTTCCTCACCTATGACGAGATCGTCACCGCCCTCGAGGACGTCGACCTCACGAAGGAGCAGGTCGAGGACTTCACCACGTATCTGATCGACCATTCGGTCGAGCTCGTCGAGGGGGAGCAGCACAAGTCGCTGCCGATGCTCGAGCCGCCGGTGGCGGCCGAGGACGAGAAGGTGGTTGCGCCGAAGCTCGATCTCACCGTCGAGCCGTCGCTCGACTCGCTGCGCCTGTACCTGCGGGAGATCGGGAAGGTGCCGCTGCTGACGGCGGATCAGGAGGTCTCGCTCGCGAAACGCATCGAGCGCGGGGACATGGCCGCCAAGCAGCACATGATCGAGGCGAACCTGCGACTCGTCGTCTCGATCGCCAAGGGGTATCTGGGTCGGGGTCTGTCGTTCCTGGATCTGATCCAGGAGGGGTCGCTGGGGTTGATTCGCGCGGTGGAGAAGTTCGACTACCGCAAGGGGTACAAGTTCTCGACGTATGCCACCTGGTGGATCCGCCAGGCCGTGACGCGGGCGATCGCCGACAAGGCCCGCACGATCCGGATCCCGGTGCACATGGTCGAGAAGCTGAACAAGGTCGTCCACATCGAGCGGCAGCTCGTGCAGAGGCTCGGTCGCGAGCCGCGGCCCGAGGAGATCGCCGAGGAGCTCGAGATGGACACCGACGAAGTCCGCGAGATCCTGCGCATGGCGCAGCTCCCGGTGTCGCTCGAGAAGCCGATCGGCGAGGAGGAGGAGTCGTCGCTCGGCGACTTCGTCCCCGACGAGCAGGCGGAGTCGCCCTTCGACTCGGCCTCCTTGTCGCTTCGACGTGGGGACATCGAGCTGGCGCTGGGGTCGCTGCCGGAGCGCGAGCGAAAGGTGATCGAGCTCCGCTTCGGTCTCAACGGCGAGCCGCCGTGCACGCTCGAGGAGGTCGGCCGCGCGTTCGGCGTCACCCGCGAGCGGATCCGGCAGATCGAGAACAACACGCTGAAGAAGCTCGAAGGGTTGCCGGAGGCGCAGGCGTTGAAGGACTGCGTCTGATCGGCTGGCTGTGGTGCCTGCCTTCAGGCAGGCACCGGGGTGCGGCCACGATGTGCGGCCCGCTAGCCGGGCAACAGCCCAGCCGCGCCCAACCCCGCGAGGCCGCGCTCGCGTAGCTCGCTGGCCAGCGCCGGCACGTCGGCGTCGAGGGCTGCGTAGGCGGTCACCGTCAGCCACGACAGGTGGTCGGTGACGCTGGTCACGCGGACGACGGGGTCGACGACGCCCGTCGCCTGCTCGAGTGTCTCGAGGATCGCCGTGCGCGCCGCGTCGATCGGTGCGTCGAGCCGCACCGGCAGCTCGGCCGTCACTGCGCGACGCGGGTCGCGGATCGTCCGGTTGACGATCGCGCCCGTCGTCAGCTGCGTGTTCGGGACGAAGACCCGCTTCGCGTCGTCCGTGACCAGGGTCGTGTAGATGATGTTGATCTGCTCGACGAAGCCCGTTTGGTCGGCGATCGTGACGCGGTCGCCGAGCCGGATCGGCTGCGTGAACGACACGAGCACGCCGGCGCCGAGGTTGCCGAGCGGGGTGCTGAGCGCGAGACCGGCGATCACGGCGAGCACGGCGCTCGAGGCAAGCAGCGCGTTCGCGACCTTCTCGGTCTGCGGGAAGATGGAGAGGACGCTCCAGACCCCGATCGCTGCGACGAGCGTCACGAGCATCCGCGAGAGGAAGCTGAAGGTCGTCCTGCGGCGTGCCATCACGGCGGGGTCGGCGTCCGTGTGCTTGCGCTCCCAGGTGTCGTACGCATGCCGCAGCACGCGGCGCAGGATCAGGAGCACGACGATCCAGATCGCCGCCGTGACGAGCACGCGCACCCACCGTTCGTCCACGGGTGCGAGTTCGGCGCGAGGACCCGCGTGCCTGCCGCGGCGGTCGCTATTCCGGCGCGGGCTCGCCTTCGAGCTGGAAGGCGGCATGCAGCGCGCGCACGGCCTGCGGGATCTGCTCGCGCGCGATCATGCACGAGATCCGGATCGGCGAGGTCGAGATCATCTGCAGGTTGATGCTCTCGTCAGCGAGCGTCCGGAACATCTTCGCGGCGACGCCCGGATGTGAGCGCATGCCGGCGCCGATGAGCGACACCCGGCCGAGCCCGTGGTTCTCTTCGACCTCGTAGGTGCCGAGCTCCCGCTGGGTCTCCTCGATCGCCTTGCGCGTCGCGGGCACGTCCTCGGACGGCACGGAGAGGGACATCTCGGCCTGACCGTGGACGGTGTTCTGGATGATCGTGTCGACGTTGACATGCGCCGACGCGACCGTGTCGAAGACGAGCGCGGCGACGCCGGGCCGGTCGGGGATCCCGGTCAGCGTGAAGACGACGTCGGTCTCCGAGTGGGTCACGGCCGAGATGATCGGCTCCTCCATGCCATCTCCTTCCTGGATCCAGGTGCCCTCCTCGTCGGAGAACGTCGACCGGGCGTGTACGCGCACGCCGTGGTTGCGAGCGAGCTCGACCGACCGGAGCATGAGCACCTTCGCACCGGAGGCCGACATCTCGAGCATCTCCTCGTAGGAGACGTGCGTCAGCTTGCGGGCCTCGGGAACGATGCGCGGGTCGGCGGTGAACACCCCGGCCACGTCCGAGTAGATCTCGCAGGCGCCGCCGAGCGCGGCCGCGAGCGCGACGGCCGTGGCGTCGGTGCCGCCGCGGCCGAGGGTGGTGATCTCCATCGTGTCGCGTGAGAAGCCCTGGAAGCCGGCGACGAGGACGATCTTCCCGTCGGCCAGGGCGTCGTGCACGCGGTCGGCGCGGATCTCGCGGATCTTCGCCTTGGTGTGCGCGGCATCGGTGAGGATGCCGGCCTGCGAGCCCGTCAGCGAGACCGCCTCCTCGCCGAGGTCGTGGATCGCCATGGCCACGAGGGCGCACGCGATCCGCTCCCCGGTCGAGAGGAGCATGTCGAGCTCGCGGGGGTCGGGTGCGGGGGAGACCTCGGTCGCGAGCGCGATCAGCTGGTCGGTCGTCTTCCCCATCGCCGAGACGGTGCCGACGACCTGGAGCCCGCGGCGCTTCGCCTCAACGAATCGCCTCGCGACGAGTTTCACCTTCTCGGGGTCGGCCACCGAGGAGCCGCCGAACTTCATCACGACGGTGCCCTGCTCCACGTCAGGCATTGTCCCTACCCGGTGAGCCCGGGGCGCGTGTAGTCGGCGGCGTACGCCGGCAGCGGGATCCCGGGGCGGAGCGTCGGGTCGGCGACCGGCGCGAGGGCTTGGACGACCAACGGGATCACCCCTGCCCAGACGTCGAGCTCGGCGTCCGGCGTACCGCCGTCGTCCGGCGGCCCCGAGCGAACCTTCGCGGAGGCCTCGTCGAGGGGGAGCCGCAGAACAGAGGTCGCCTTCAGCTCCTTCTTGGTCGGCTGCCGCGCGTCGGCCCAACGGCCGGGGACGAGCTTCTCGGTGAACGCCTCCAGCGCGACGAGCTTCTCATCCAGCCCTCCGACGACGTCGGCGTGCCCGAGGACGACGACGGAGCGGTAGTTCATCGAGTGCTCGAAGACGGACCGCGCCAGCACGATCCCGTCGAGCAGCGTCACCGTCAGGCACGCGTCGATGCCGGCGTTCAGGGCGCGGAGGGTGCGGCTGGCGGCGGAGCCGTGCACGTAGACGTGGTCGGCGATGCGTGCGTGAAGTGTGGGGATGACGTACGGCTGACCCTCGTGCGTGAAGCCGAGGTGGCAGATGAGCGCCGCGTCGAGGATCGCGTCGACGGTGTCGCGGTCGTAGCGGGCGTTGTCGGGCACGCGACGCACCCGGGTGCGTGCGCTCGGGGCGTGCGTGGTGCGTCGCGTCACGAGCCCGACGCTACCGGAGCGTCGTGACTGTCACCGGTTGTCGCATCACGCGGCGCTCGTCTTCTGGCGCCAGCTCGTGAGGTCGAAGACCTGGTTCAGCCGGCGCAGGAGCTCGCGCGCGATCATGTCACCGCCCTCGCGCTCGAAGTGGACGCCGTCCGGGGCCCGCACCTTGATCAGCCTCCCGTCGGGTTGCGAGAGGTACTCGGTGTAGCCGCCCGTGTCGCTCGCGAACGTCGTGTAGGTGTCGACGTACGTGGCTGTGAGCGGTCGCTTGCGCGCCTGCTTCGCCACGATGGCGTTGATCGCGTCGAAGCGCCGCGTCTGCGCCTCGTCGCTCGTGATCGGCAGGCCGATCCAGGCGACATAGGCACCGGTCCGCGCGATCGCGTCCATGAGCCCGCCGACACGACGGGCGTACTCCTTCTGCCAGGCGGGCGTGTCGAAGCCGCTCACGGAGACACCCTCGGGAAGGCCGGTCATGTAGCCGTGGTCGTCGTTGCCGCCGAAGCAGAGCACGACGACATCGGGCTTCAGGGCGTGGAGTCGCTCGGGCATGTAGCGGAACCAGTTGAAGACGTCGGGTCGCTCGAGCCCGGTCGCCACGCGCCCGTCGACGCCGGTGGTCGGCTCGAGCACCGGCGAGGCGCCGGCGGCGCGCACGATCGACTCGCCGGGGACGATGACCAGAGAGTCCCCCGCGACCCAGATCCGCATCGGCTTCTTCGGGGAGAACGCCCGCTTGCGGGTGGTGCCCTGCGGGGGCTGCGCCGGTGTCTGTTCGGGTGTCGTCGCCGGCGGCAGCGCAATCTCCGTGTCGATCGTGTCGTCGTCCGAGCGTCCGATGGCGGCCTTGACGGCGGCGCGCGGCCGGTCGAGGAGCAGCGCGCCGCTGAGCGTGTCGAGCGGTCCGGTGACTGCCAGCCCGACGTCGCGCTGCCAGCCGAGCGGCTGGGCCTGCGCCGTCTTGTGCAGCCCCGGCGCGTTCAGCAGGAGTGAGACGAGCAGCGCGACGACGACGATCACGAGCGCGTGCCCGGCCGGGTGGAGCCGGCGCTCGACCGGTCGCGCCTCGGGCCGCCGTCGCGGTCGCCGCACCGGACGGCGTTCGGCCGGCTGCGTCGGCGCTGCTTCAGGGGTCGGTGCCGCCGTGGGCTCGTCCGGCGCGACGCTCCAGCCGCCGATCGGGTCGTCTGCCTCGGGTGGGAGCTGTGGAGATGTCACGGGCCTGTCGCGCTCAGCCGCTGCAACGCTTCGCGAGCGCCGCCAGCGCCTGGGCACGCTTGCGGTAGAAGGGGACGGCGACGTGGACGCCGTCCGCCGAGAGGGCGGCCGGGTTGCGGGCGATCATCCCGGCCCAGTCGAAGACGACGAGGTTGCGGTACTGCCGGTCGAGCGTGGCCAGGGCACGGTTGATCCCGTCGTAGCTGACGCCCTGGTAGGGAGGACGGACGACGTTCGCCCAGACGACGCAGCGCGACGCGCCGGCGATCCGGAGCACCTTCCGCACGTCCGCCTTGAAGAGCCCGATCGCCGCCGGCGATCCATTCGTGCCGGCGCTGACCAAGACGACGCGCGCGAGGCCGGGTCCCTGGGCGGCGACGTGACCGGGGACGGCGTACGACTGCATGCTGACGTCGACGTCCTGGGTGAGCTTCCACCCCTTCAGGTACTGCGGCAAGTAGAGGGACGTGCCGTAGGCGAGGGAGTCGCCGACGTGGAAGACGGAGTGCGCCCGCGGCGCCGCCCGGGCGGCGGCGACCGCCGCGAGCAGCACGAGACACAGGGCGGCAACGGCGGCGAGGCGCACCTCGCAAGGGTAGCCAGCCTCGCCGGCCGGCCCCGAGCGCCCTCGTGGCTCAGCTGGTGGGGCACTCGCCTCGGCTGACAGCAGCTCTAGCGGGGGAACAGCCGCGCCGCCGTTGCCTTGAACGAGGCGACCACGATCGTCCCGACCCGAAGCTGGAGACGGTCGGCGGATGCGGTCGTGATCTCTGCGACGACTGGCCCGACACGGACACGTACGCGGTTTCCCAGTGGTGCAATCGATGTCACCGGAGCGCGGATGTGGTTCATTCGAGAGTCGTCTTGCACGTCGTGTCCGAGCGAGACATCCCATGGATACACGGCGACATTCACGGATCCCTTTGCGCGGTCAGCACTCCACACCGTGATGCTGCTGTCGAGCACGACCTCGGTGAGCCCCTTCCGCTCGCCGACGGCTTGCCCGGCCAGGAGGGTGGCGCCGGTGAACGTGGCGACGAACGAATCGGCTGGAACCGACACGAGATCGTTTGGGTGCCCCAGCTGCAGGATGCGGCCCTGGTTGATGACGCCGACCTGATCGGCGAGGGTCGCAGCGTCCTCGAAGTCGTGCGTGACGAGCACCGTCGGCAGGCTCAGTGTGTCGAGCAGCTCTCGCAGCTCCGCGCGTACTCCGGCCCTGGTGTGGGTGTCCAGCGCCGACAGCGGTTCGTCGAGCAGCAGGAAGGCTGGGTCGCGTGCCAAGGCGCGGGCCAGAGCGACGCGCTGACGCTCACCCCCGGAAAGCTCGTGAACGCGAGCGCGGGCGAGGTGACCGATACGGAACCGCTCGAGGAGCTCGTCCACCCGCGACGGGCCGCGCACGCCGAATCGCACATTCCCAAGGACGTCGAGGTGTGGAAACAGGGCGTATTCCTGAAAGAGGTAGCCGACGCGTCGGTGCTCGGAGGCAATGTCGATTCCGCGATCGGTATCGAGTAACACCGTCCGATCGAGACTGACGGATCCGGATTGAGGCGTGAGGAGGCCGGCCACGACGCGCAGAACGGTTGTCTTCCCAGCGCCCGACGGCCCGACCAGAGCGAGCGTCTCGCCCCGTTCGACGGTTAGCTCGGCTGCCGCGACGAAGCTGCGAAGAGGGTGAGTGAATCGGATCCGGAGCGCCATCTGGTCAGGAGCTTGACGGACAGGAGGACGAGCGCACTGATGACGATGAGCAGCGCGCTGATCGCGAGCGCCACGTTGAAGTCGAGGTCGAACTGCTCGTAGATCGCGAGCGAGAGCGTTTGCGTGACACCTTGCAGCGACCCCGCAAACATGATCGTTGCGCCGAACTCCCCAAGCCCTCTCGCGAACGCGAGAGCGGCGCCTGCTCCGAGCCCTCCTCGGGCAAGCGGAAGCATGACTCGGAAGAAGACACGGCCACGGCCGGCGCCCAATGTGCGCGCCGCCGCGGGCAACGTCGGATCGACCCACTCGAAGGCCGCGACGGCGGTGCGTAGGTAGAACGGGCTGGCCACGAATGTCACGGCGAGGATCACCGCGACCTTCGTGAAGGCGATGTCCACACCGGCCGCCTCCACCGTCCCACCGAGGAGCCCCGCCCGGCCGAAGGCCACGAGCAGACCGATCCCCGCCACCGCGGGCGGCAGGACGAGCGGCAGCTCGACAAGCGTGACCAGGACGTCGCGTATCCCTCCGCCGCGGGAGGAGATCCAGTATGCGGCCGGCGTCCCGAAGCCGAGGATGAGCACCATGGCGATCGCGTTGGTCTCGGCCGTCACCCGGATCGCATCGAGCGCGGCACTGCTTCCCAGCGCCGAGAGCAGCTCTCCCGGCGGTACACGCAGGAAGACGGCAACGATCGGGAGTAGGAGGAAGATCAGGGCGACGCCTGTCGTCAGGACGAGCGCCGCTCTGAAGAGCCGGTTTACGACGACGCCTTCGGTAGGGGGAGAAAGCCTGCGTTCCTGAGCGCTGTCTGTCCCTTGGCCGAAAGAAGCACCTTGATCCATTGCTGCGCTGCGGTCTTGTTGCCGGACTTGGACACGACGGCGACCTCGTAGCGCACGCGGGGCTGAGCCCACGCCGGGATCCGGACGACGGTCACCTGATCGCTGACGGGTCGCGCGTCGGTCGCGTAGACGAAGCCCGCATCCGCTTGGCCGAGCGCAACCTTGCCGGTGACGGCCTTCACGTCGGATTCCTGGCTCACGACCTTGGACAGCACCGACGACAGGCCCATCTTTCGAAGAACGGTTCGCGTGTATCCACCGACCGGCACGGCCGGCCCGGCAATCACGAGCTTGACCGGTTTGCGCTTGAGGTCGTAAACCGACTGAATCCCCGCCGGGTTCGACTTCGGAACGATCAGCACCAGCCGGTTTGCGGTGAAGGTGACAGGCTTGTCGACCACGCCCGCCTTGAACAGTCTCTGGGTGTTGAGCGGTGCGGCCGACGCGAAGATGTCCGCTGGGGCACCGTTCTTGATCTGCGTTTCGAGCGTGTTCGACCCGGCAAAGTCGTATCGCTGCGTCGGATCGAGAGCCCTGAAGACCTCCGTCAGCGACGCTGCGGCATAGATCGTGAGCGGGTCAGCATCTGTTCGCGCGGTTGCGCCTGATGTGAGAGCCGAAGCGGCGACTACCGTGATCGCGATGACGGGGGCTACGAGACGGCTCTTCATGTCAGCCTCCTAGCCCAGGTATGTCTCGAGAGCCACGCTGGCACTCTCGAGATCCAGTGCGACGGGGAATGGCTCGACGCCGACACGGCCGCCGAGCCCGGACAGAGCGCCGATCTGCTGTCCAAGGCTTGCCGCGAGGCTCGCGTAGAGGACGCGATAGTCGGGTTCTGAGACCGAGGACAGGGCGGTCTGGTAGGAGCCGAGCAACGGCCGAAGCACCGCCTGGCCCGTCGTTGCCAGCGCAGATGCGCTCGAGAATGCGCCTTCTGGCCACGCGAACTCGAAGTCTTCCTCGGCTGGTGCTGTCTGACCGGCACCCACGAGCAGGTCGCCCAGTGACTTCGCGTGCTGCGCAGCCGCTGCACGCCCGCGGCGGAGCACGTTGGCCTGTGCACCATTCACGACCTTGGCCCCGATCGCTCTGGCGTAGAAGTCCTCGAGCAGAAACTCGGCGGACACGCCGAAGTTGGCGTACGCCAACTCGTCGTCCGTCGCCGCGACTGCGGTGGCCGGCCACGGCACCCCGATTGCGGCAGTGGTGGCCCCGGCCGTGCTGACAAGGAAACGTCGGCGGTTCATGCGACCTCACGGCCTGTCTGGGTTGACGCCGTCACGTCGGCGACCGGCGCACTGTGCGCGGGCAGCAGGCAACCTACCACACTGGTAGATATTCATTGACTACTATCCCTGGCGAAGTGACGCATCTCGTTCGACGCGCGTACCATCGCCGGCCATGAGTCGTCCGCCTCGTACGGAGCCGACGCTCCAGGAGTGGGCTGTCCTCGGTCTGCTCTGTGAATCTCCTCTGCATGGCTGGGCGGTCGCCCAAGCATTGAGCCCAGCCGGCGACGTGGGTCGCGTGTATTCCTGCTCACGCCCCCTTGCGTACCGGGCCCTTCGTCAGCTCCGCGAGGCGGGGCTCGCGGAGATCCGAGGGACGAGCGCCAGCGACGCCGGGCCGGCCCGCACGACCTTGGGTGCCACTCGCCGGGGTCGCTCGGCGTTCACCCGGTGGCGAGGAGGCACCGTGATGCACATCCGCGAGCTTCGCTCGGAGCTCATGCTCAAGCTCCTCTTCCACGACCGAGCGGGTGTCGAGGCACGGCCGCTTCTTCTCGAGCAGGCAGCTGTGCTCGCCCGCACCGAACGGTCGCTCGAGCAGCGCGTGGCAGCCGCGTCCGGATTCGACCGGACGCTCGCGCTCTGGCGCCTGTCGGTGGGACGCGCCGCGCTCTCCTTCGTCGAAGGTCTGCTCGACAGCCGCAGCGTCGAGCCCGTCGTCTATCGGCCCATCGGCCACGTCGCCTCGCCTCACTCCGATCTCGACGGGATGCCGCTCCAGCCGATCGCAGACACGAGGGGAGAGTCGACGATCGAAGTGTCCGAACCGCATCGCGGATGCCTGGCCGATCTCGGCGGTTTCTCACACGTCTGGGTACTCGCGCATCTCGATGAGACGCTCGGGTGGGATTCGACCGTCCCGGCGTTTCTCGACGACCAGCCGCGCGGAACCTTCGCGACACGGTCGCCCCGGCGTCCGAACCCGATCGGGCTCTCGCTCGCCAGGATCATCGCCGTCCATTCATCAGGAGTGGTCGTCGAAGGCCTCGATTTGCTCGACGGGACTCCGATCCTCGACCTGAAGCCGTTCGTCCCACTCTTCGACACGCCGACGGGTGAAACACGCGCCGGTTGGTTCGAAGGCCGCGCCGAGCGAGTCTTCAGCCGCACGTCGGACGACCGCTTCGCGCTCCGCAGCCAGCGCACCTGACGGCGGCGCCGGTCAGGCGAAGCGCGGTCGCAAGGCTGAAGAGTGGCTAACCTACTGGCCTTGCCCTCTTAGCTCAGTTGGTAGAGCACCTCCATGGTAAGGAGGGGGTCGACGGTTCGAGTCCGTCAGAGGGCTTCGCGGGATCCCGCATGGCGGGAGCGCAGAGATCGATCGCCACCAGCGTTCCATGACACTGTCCGGTGTCTTCCTGCGAGCGATCTTGCCAGCGGGTCGCGCCCTGGTGGACGAGGAAGGGGCGCCGACGGCGCCCGGGGATCGCAGCTATAATGGTTGCAGCGCGTTGGCTAGCTAGTTCGAAGCCGTCGGGGCTTTCAACTTCCCTCTTCGACTGTCACCCCCGGCCTGAGCGCAGCAGAGAGTTCGTTCGGACTCCCTGTCCTGGATCAAAAGAGGAGCGACACATGTTTGCGACCATCCGTCGTTACGAAGGTGTGGACCAGAATCGCACCGTCGAGCTGACCCGCAAGGTCAACGAGACCCTCGTCCCGAAGCTCGAGAAGCTGTCCGGGTTCGCGGGCTACTACCTCATCGATGCCGGTAACGGTGTCTTCAGCTCGCTCAGTCTCTTCGAGACACCTGAGCAGGGCAAGGAGTCGACGAAGATCGTCGCCACCTGGATCCGTGATGAGAAGCTCGACACGACGATCCCCAACGAGCCCAAGATCACGAGCGGCCAGGTCCTCGCTCACAGCGACCGCGTCCTAGTCGCCGCATAGCTCGACCGCACCGGATTAGACGCAGAGAGGCCCGGCTTGCCGGGCCTCTCTGCGTCTTCGTCTAGGCACGGACTCCGCACCGAGAACGCGCAACTGCCGGCCGCCGCCGCCTCGGGTACACGGGACGCTACGGCTTGCTGTGCCCTGGGCGTCTGCGGACAACCTGTGTGACGTCACACCGTTCTTGCGAGCAGACGGCGAAACGCGCTGGACGCCGCCTCGTGGAGGCTGACATCACCCTCCAAGGCGCTTCTAGGAAACGAATGCCTTCCGAACAGATGCTGCTGTCCATTTGTTCGTGCCGTGAATCGTTGGAACCTTCTTCGCGTTCAGCGTCTTGGCGATCTCCTTCAGCGACATCCGCTTCCCGAGCATCGCGTTGATCCTGATCCGCCATTCGTAGTCACGTCGGTTGCAGAGCCGATGCGCAAGCCGGACGTTGTCGGGGGTGAGGTGACCTCCGTGCATCTTGAGTCTCGGATAGTGGTCAGCCGTGAGCTCCCAATCGGACCGCGACGACCTCGGCTCGAAATGCCTGCGACCCCGGAAGCAGTAGCACTGGGGCATCTCGCAACGCACCTCGATGATCTGGCCATCCCGGGCAAGTTGCCAGAGGATTCCGCGAACTCCCAAGGCCTCGAGCTTCTCAACTGGAGTTTCTCCGGCGTCCGCCTGTGCCGCTGGGGTTCTTGCTTGAAGGACCTGCTCTTCGTCGTTCATGCGCGGGCTCTCAGTCCTCGAAGGTGGCGACAATCGGGGCTGGGGAGCCATGGAAGCATCCTAGGGCTCATCTCCGACGCTAGCATCTCTGACGCTAGCGACAGCGCTGATCCTGTGGATCTCAGGAGGGACCGACGCTCCGGTCGGTTGTGCGACAACGTCGACCGGTCGAGCCGTGTAGAGGGCGCTGATTGGAAACACTCTGGAAACCAGCGCTGGCGAACGGCGGCGATCCGTGGCGAAGCGCCCGACCTCAAATGGGTCTGTTTGCAGGCATATCGCGATCAACGGCAACCCGCCGCGACAATGCGAGGGCACATGGTAAGGAGGGGGTCGACGGTTCGAGTCCGTCAGAGGGCTTCGCGAGATCCCGCGTGGTTCCTGGGGTTGCCGGATCTCGGAGGGCGGGCTAGCAGGTCGGAGACCCCGTGATGGAAACGAAATGGAAACGGGGCAGGGGTTGCTCGCCCAGGTCGCGCTCGTCGAGGTGTTGAACGGGCGTCCCGCCGGGATCGTCGACGAGCCCCAAGGGAGGCTCATCGGCTCGTCCGGGACGGCGCTTCAGTGTGCTTCGTGAATTTCGCGCCGGGGGCGGAGCCGTTCTAGGGCCGCCGGAGTTGAGTCTCTTTCGACATCCGCTCTACTTCGAGGTGACCGACGATGACGATATCGCCTCGGCGACGTCTGGAGCGGGCGCCAAGGTGGGGAGGCCGCGGATGAGGTCCGAGGCCTTCTCGGCCACCATGATTGTGGGCGCGTTTGTGTTGCCTCGCGGCACGGTCGGCATCACCGACGCATCGACGACGCGTAGACGTTCGATGCCGTAAACGAGCAGGTCTGTGTCTACAACGGCGCCCATCGCACACGTGCCTACTGGGTGGAAGACGGTGTGGACGCGATAGCGGAGAAAGTCGAGGATGTCGGCGTCCGAATCGGACTGGGGCACTGCCAAGTCGCCTCGGCGCACCTTTTGAAGTGCTGGTCGTGAAGCGACGTCGAGAGCGAGGCGGGTGCCGTCGATCAAGCTGCGCCTGTCGTCCTCGGTCGTCAGGTAGTTGTGCAAGATCCGTGGCTTGGCATGTGCCAGCGGGCTCCGAAGCGTCACCCGTCCGCGACTGCTCGGCTTGAGCAGCGCCGGAGCGATCGTGTAGCCGTCATCTCCGGGAAGCGGGTCGAGGGGTTCCCTGCCCAGGGCCACGGGAAACGCGTTGAGCTGGATGTCTGGCGCGTCGAGCTCTGGCCGGGTGCGGACGAAAGCGCCTGCCTCGATCACCGAAGACGTGAGAAGGCCGCGCCCTTCCCTCTCGAAGAGCCCGATGTTCTCCGGCGTCATCGCCGTTCGCAAGCTCTGCTGCTTGGTGACCCAAACAAGCGAGACGATCGGATGGTCCTGGAGGTTCTCTCCCACCGGCAGGTCCGACCGCGGCTCGATGCCCATCTCTCGCAGGTCGTCCGCCGGTCCGATGCCCGAGAGAAGAAGCACCTGTGGCGATTGGTAGGCGCCGGCAGAGATGAGCACCTCCCGCTCAGCGCGCACCGTCTGCAGCTTGTTGCCGTACAAGATCTCGACGCCGACCGCCGCGTGCCCGTCGAAGAGGATTCGCGTCGCAAGAGCGTCCGTGAGCACGTCGACATTGCCCCGCTGCACCGCCGGATAGAGATACGCGAGCGCCGTGCTACAGCGCCTGCCGTCTCGCTGCGTGAGCTGATACCAGCCGACCCCTTCCTGGGTCGCTCCGTTGTGATCGTCGGTCCGCGTGATGCCGGCCTGCACCGCGGCCTCGATGCACGCACCAGCAAGCGGATGCATCGAGCGGCCATCGCTCACCGTCAGCGGACCCTCGACACCGTGGTAGTAGCTCTCGCCGCGCTCGTTGTCCTCGGCGCGCTTGAAGTACGGCAGCACCTCGTCGTAGCCCCAGCCGCTGAGACCCACCGCCGCCCACTCGTCGTAGTCCGCGCGATTCCCGCGGATGTAGACCATCGCGTTCAGCGAGCTCGAGCCACCGAGCACACGCCCGCGCGGAAGATACGTCCGCTGCCCGACGAGCCCGGGCTCCGGCTCGCTCGTGAAATCCCAGTCGAAGCGGCTCTGCCACAGTTGCGGAAACGCAAGCGGCATCTGAATCGTCGGGTCGTCGTCGGGCGGCCCCGCCTCGATCACGCCGACCTTCACGTCGGGATCCTCGCCGAGCCGCGCCGCAAGCACGCAGCCAGCCGAACCCGCGCCGACAATCACATAGTCGTAGACGCGCAAGTCACCCACTCGCCGGCCTCCCACATGTTGGTCGCACAAGGATTGCAACTCTTGGCACTAGCCGCAACGCGTCGTGGAACCACTCTGGAAACCAGCGCTCGAGTCCGCCAGAGGGGTGCCGAGATCCAGCATGGTTACTGTGGTTCCGGGACGTCGGTCGTGGGGCAGCAACGTGGGAGTGCCCTTATGGAACGATTTGGAAGCGGGGCGGGGGTTGCTCGCCATGTCGCGCTCATCTGACGGGAGCTGCGGTCGGGACGGACGCCACCATCCGAGTAACCCGAGTTTCGTTGCTGTTTCAAGTGAAGGAGCGCACCGTGGCGTGCGCAAGGGGGCGCGGGTGGCGACCGCGCCGGGTGACTGCGCTGGCGCCGTGGCGCTGTCGCTACGGTGGGGGTATCGACTGGTCGCTCTTTCACGCGCTGAACGCAGGGATCGCCACCCGCGAGTGGCTTGAGGATCCCGTGACAGCCCTTGCTGGTGTCGCGGTGCCGCTGTACGCGGTGGCGACGATCATGCTGTGGTTTCTTGCCCGCCCGTACGGTGATGCGCGGTGGAAGTTGGCGAGCGCGTCGGGGTTGGTTGCCGCGGCCGTTGCGATGGCGATGAATCAGGTCGTCTCGCATCTCTGGGAGCGACCTCGCCCGTTCACGGCGCATGCGGCGGCGACTCACCTGCTGTCGGCTCCGTCGCCGGATCCGTCGTTTCCGAGTGATCATGCTGCCGCCGCGTTCGCGATCGCCTTCGCCGTCCTAGCGTTCTCTCGGCCTGCAGGCGTCCTCTTCGCCGTGTCCGCGGCGCTGATCGGGCTCTCCCGGATCGCGCTTGGCCTGCACTACCCGAGCGACGTGCTCGCGGGAATCATCGTCGGGTACGTCGCGGCGCTCCTCGTCACACGTTCCGGCGCGCCCTGGAACGCCCGTCTTGTCGCGTTGGTGAGCCGTGTTTCCGATCCCTTGCTGAAACCCGTCTGGGACCGGTTGACGCGCGGCGCGCCGGCGCGCCGCTGAGCGCGCGCCGACCAGACTGACGCAGTCCGCCCAGGCTCGTGCGTGATCAGGACACGCACGCCCACGGAGGGTTGCCGACTGGTCGGGCTATTCGTCCCGTCGAGGTCAAGGAACACTGTTCGCTGGGGTCGGTGCGAAGGTAGAGCGCTGCCTGGAAACACCGTGGAAACCAGCGCCGGCGAACGACGGTGATCGGTGGCGAAACGCCCAACCTCGAATAGTCGGGTTTGCAGGTAATTAGCGATCGACGGCAACCAGCTGCGACACTCGAGCGGCACATGGTAAGGAGGGGGTCGACGGTTCGAGTCCGTCAGAGGGCTTCCCTGGATCCAGCATGGTTCCTGAGGTCGCGGGAACGTCGGTCGTGGGAAGCGCGTTGGAGTGCCCCTTACGGAAACGATTGGGAAACGGGGCGGGGGTTGCTCCTCCAAGTCGCGCTTGTCGACGCCCTTCAACCGTCGCCGCTCGGCCTCGACCCGCGACATGCACCGTTTCCGCGATCTGTACCGGGGCCCGGGCCTCCGTGGAGCGCGCATTCGGAATGCTGAAGAACGACTACGGACTCGCGCCGCTCCGCGTGCGCGGTCTTGAACGCGTGCAGCTTCACGCCGACCTCACCATGCTCGCCCGGTTGTCGCAGGCACTCGCGAGAGCGCGGGCTGTTCCGCTCGCGGCGTAGTCCACCGCGCCGCGTGGGCCAATCACGTAGGGTCGAGCGTTCCCCACCTTGGAGGATCGGCCATGAGCGTTGTTGTCCGCTTCAGCCCGACCAACGTGACGAAGGACAAATACGACGAGAGCCTTCGGCGGCTGAAGGACGCTGGAGAGTTCCCTCCGGAGGGCATGGAGTACCACGTGGCCTTCGGGCCGGAAGACAACCTGCGCGTCAGCGAAATCTGGGACTCTCGCGAGCAGCTGCAAGCGTTCGGCGACCGGCTCATGCCGATCTTGACCGAAATCGGGATCGAGTTTTCCGGCGAGCCGGAGATCCTGGAGGTTCACAACATCATCCGCCGCTAATTCGCCGAACCCTCCTTGTCGCATGTCGTAGTTGACGAGCGAAGGTGAAAGGATGGGCGGGCGACCCCTGACCTGCTTGGGATGGGGCGCTCGGATCATGGAACGAAGGAGGCTCGTATGGCTGGACTTCAGGTTCGTGCCTTCCACGCACCCGACGAAACCCGGACGCCCGACAAGACTCAGGTAGACGTCGTCAAGATGGGTGGCACGACGGCTGCCCGCTTGACGCTGGAGCCCGGATGGAAGTGGTCGGAGTGCATCAAGCCGATCGCCGGGACCGAGTCCTGTCAGGTGCGGCATGTTGGCGTCGTTCAGTCCGGCAGGATTCACATTGCCCACGAGGACGGCACCGAGGGAGATATCGGGGCAGGCGAGGCATACGTCATCGAGCCCGGCCACGACGCGTGGGTGGTCGGTGACGAAACCTTCGTCGGCTTCGAGTTCGAGTCGCCGACGGCCGAGGTGTACGCGAAGGGCTAGTAGCCCTCGCGAGTCGCACGAATCGGGGCGCCGCGAGGCGCCCCTTTTTCGTTGCCCGTGCGGGCGCAATTGATGGTCGCCCGGCTGTCCCTCCGGCAGAGCACGCTCGGGCAGGCGAGCGTATCGCTGGATCGGCGAGTCCCGCTGCGATGTATCGATCTCGGGTCGGACGGTCGTTGAGTCCCGTCATGTCGGGGAGTAGGGTCGAGGGATGTCGACCCGGTATGCCGCTGTGCTGTTGCCTGGGTCGGTGCTGCCGGCTGAGTCTGCGTATACGGCGTTGCTTGAGGTGCTGGGCGAGCGCGTGACTGCGGTTGCGAAGGATCTCGAGGTGTACTCCGGGGATCAGCCGCCGCCTGACTACAGCCTCGACACTGAGGTGGAGGGGGTTCTGCGGGAGGCTGATAGCCACAGTTTCGACCGTTTCCATCTTGTCGGTTATTCGGGTGGTGGCGCGGCGTCGCTTGCTGTCGCTGCCGGGCATGGCGAGCGGCTGCTGAGCTTGGCGCTTCTCGAGCCAGCGTGGGCGGGGAACGAGCGGACGCCTGAAGAGGATGCGGTGATGCAGCGCTTCCGTGCGCTGGAGCTGCTGCCGCCCGACCAGTTCATGGCGGGTTTGTGCGGCTGCAGCTGGCGGCTGGTGTCGAGCCGCCGCCGCCTCCCGAGGGTCCGCCGCCGCCGTGGATGGCCAAACGCCCGGCAGGGGTGCGCGCCTTCATCGACGCGTTCGACAACGGCAACCTCGACGTCGACGCGCTGCGAGCCTTCGAGCGACCGGTGTACTTCGCGCTCGGTGGCCGCAGCAACCCCGACCTCTATGGTCAAATGGCGAACCGGCTGACCGCGATCTTCCCCGACTTCACCCTCGAGACGTTCCCGGAACGCCACCACTTCGACCCGCCACACCGAGCCGAACCGGACCGCCTCGCCAACTCCCTACTAGCACTCTGGCAGCGCGCTGAGTCATAGGCACTTGTGTCCGCCGCTACGCGTAGGCACGAGAGCCGCGTCCAGGGTTGCATTGAGGTAACACGCTCGAAACTGAGTAACCGGGGCTTCGACTTCACCGCCGAAGAACGTTGTCCGACCGACGCGGGACCGCGCGTGGGGAAGGGGCACCGTTCGGGCTGACGGGCGTTGGGGTAGCTGCTCGCGATGCCCATTCACGGCGCCTGCCAGGGATGAGCATGGTGTGAGCCGGGCGTGAGCGCGCGCCGACGACAATGCTGGTGTGAGTAAGAGACACGCTTGGGTGAGTGTCTTCGCGACGCTTCTGCTGGTTGTAATTTTCTCTCGCGCTTGGGAACGTGTTGGCATCGCTCGCGCGAACGTCGACCTCGCGTTCACCAGTGATCGCGGGGGGAAGTGCTGTCGGATCTACGTGGTGAGCCGCGGTGGCCGCGGTGTGCAGCCGGTATCACCGACGAGGAGCCGCTCTCCGTCTTGGTCGCCTGACGGCTCCCGGTTGGTGTTCGTTCGCTGGGAACGGAACATCGAAGGGCCGGACGCGGAGATCTACGTCATGAAGTCCGGCGGCGGCGACGAGAAACGTCTGACGCACAACTCGGTACGCGACGACGCGCCCGCCTGGTCTCCGGACGGATCCTCGATCGCGTTCGTGCGAGACCGCGGGTCGGATTCGGACATCTACCTCATGGACGCTGACGGCGGGAACGAGCGACAGCTGACGCGAACACCTGAGCCGGCAGCTGATCCTGCCTGGTCTCCCGACAACCGCTGGATTGCGTTCCGGTGGGAGACCGGGGGCTGGTCAGTCATCGCTGTCGTGGGCTCAGATGGCGGGAACGAGCACGTCGTGTTGAAGCTGCCCACGCTCGCCGACTCGCCCACCTGGTCGCCGGACGGGCGCTGGATCGCCTTCCGCCAAGAAAAAGCCATCTACCGCGTGCGACCGGACGGGACACAACTCGAAAAGCTGTTCCAGGCGGATGACTGGATCCTTCACCCGGCATGGTCTCCCGATGGCAAGGAGATCGCCTTCGAGTACCGCCTCAACGGCTTCTTCGTGGGTCCCGACATCTACGAGATCCACTCTCTCGACGTCCCGTCGCGCACCGAGAGAAGGATCACCGGGGGAGAGGGCGACTTCGAGCCGCAATGGCGACCGTCAACAACCTAGAGCCAGGTGATTCAGGAGCCTCTCAGCGCACGCGGGCCAGCAGGTTGAAGTTCGGTTTCCGGCTGTCTCTGGGGCGCGCGCGGGCCGACGATGATGCGCGCCGTCTGCGACGACCCGCGCTATCGCCGGCCCGCGCAATCGCTACTTCGAGGTCAAGGTCACGCTTCGGGTCTCCGTCGTCGGACGCCCGTTCGTCTTCAGCACGATCCTGAACGTCGCCTTCCCGCTCGCGGCCTTCGCGAGCTTCATCGAGATCGTGTTCCTCGCGCCGGCCTTGAGCTTCAGACCCGCCGCCTTGCCAGAGATCCCTGATCCCGTCAGGGTGGCGGTTGCAGGGACAACGCTCGGACACGCGACGCCGCTCAGCGTGTACGAGATCTTCACCACGCCCTTCGCGGCCGTGAGCGTGCCCGGGATGTTCGCCGTCGCCGGCTTCGACCTGTCCTCGGCGAAGTGGACCATGCTGTGCGTCCCGCCGTCGTAGGCGTACACGTCGCCCCGCGGACCGACGGCTACGTCCTGGGCGATCAGGTCGGGGGATGACGCGGTTCCAAGGAGTCTCCCGGATGGCGAGAGCCGGTCGAGACGCCGCTGGGCGATGTTCGTCACCCAGAGATTGCAGTCGAGATCGACCCCGATGCCGATCGGGTTCGACGGGCCGGCCTTGATCGTCTTCAGCAGCTTCCCGTTCACGTCGAACCGCTTGACGTTCATGGTCGTGCTGTCCGTGACCCAGATGGTGCCGTCCGCCGCGACCTCGACGTCTCCCGGGACCTGGAAGCCGCCCCAGGACTTTCCCTGCACGTACGCGCTGCCGGACTTGTCGTAGCGAACGACGACGTGAACGTTGTCACTCGAGGTCGCGACGTAGACGTTCCCCTCGGCGTCGGCTCCGATCCCGAGCGCCTGCTTCGGCGTCGTGACCGAACCGAGCGATCGACCGTCCGGTGCGAACCGTCGCGCCTCGGCCGCGGTGTCCGCAGTCCCCCAGACGTTTCCGTCCGCGTCGACTGCGACGTCGGGGACGAAGTCGCCGAGCGGGATCTGGACCTTGAAGGCGCCGCTTGCGGAGAAACGCTGGATGCGACGGTTGTCGCTGTCGGCCACATAGACGTCGCCGTTCTTCGCCGTCGCCACCCCGAGAGCGTTGCCTCCGAACTGGCCGTTGCCCGCTCCGAGCTTTCCCCACTTCCCGACGATCTTGTACGAGGTACCGCCAGTCGTTGCTTCGCTGCCCGCCGTCGCGGCTGTGACCAGCGTGGCAGCCGCGACGACTGCCGCTACCACCATGCTCACTCTGCGAACGTTCACGTTTCCTCCTTCGGTTCCACGCCCTGCGGCGTCGGTCTGTGTGTAGGCGCCTCCGCGTGCGGTGCGTCGATCCGTTCTCGCGCGCCGACGATCCGGTCGTAGCGCAGCCCCGCTTGTCGGGCGGCACGGTCGAGCACCTCGGTGGAGGGCGCCTCGAAGAGGTGAAGCGCCAGCTCGTCGGACGGCAGAAAGGTCGTCCGCACGAGCCGCACGTCGACCGCCAGCGACGCAGCCTGCCTCGCTAGCCGTTCCACCTCCGCATGCGCCGAGGGGTCATCGGCGACGTACATCTCGACGAGGAAGCTCGGCACACCGCGAGCGTCCCTTACCCGCGACGGGCCGGCACCGTGGAAACCCCTAGCCTTTGCTCAGGTGTCGCTGCCGAGCTTCCGCGCAAGCTCCGTGCGCGACCGCACGTCGAGCTTCCGGTAGATCTGGGTCAGGGCCGACTCGATCGTGCGGTCGGAGACGAAGAGCGTCGCGGCGACCTCCTTGTTCGTCAGCCCTTCGCGCACGAGCTCGGCTATTCGGCGCTCGTGCGGCGTGAGCTCGCCGGGCGCCTCCGCGCGTCCGCCGACGCGGTCGAGCTCCGCCCCGGCTTTCTGCGCCCAGAGCGGCGTGCCGAGGTCCTCGAAGACCAACTCCGCCGCCTCGAGCGACGCTTGAGCCGCACGACGCTTCCTCGCACGTCCCTGAACCAACCCGAGTGCGAGCAGCGTCCGCGCACGCTCGAACGGCGCAGGCACCAGATCGTGCTGCGCGAGCGCGTCGTCGAAAGCCGCGAACGCCTGCTTGAACTCCCGAGCGGCGCCGAGCAGGAGCCCCCGGCACCGCCCCGCAGATGCCATGCACCATGGATGGCTCAGCTCGTGCCCTCGGGCCTCGAGGTGCGCGACGATGGAGCCGGCGCGCGCGAGCTCGCCTGTCGCGACGAGCGCCTCGGCTGCGATCGGCAGCACTCCTGTTTGACCCGGGTCGCCCTCGACGACGAAGGGGGCCGACAGCACAGGGTCGACCGCGGCGATCGTGGCCGGCGCGTCTCCGATGGAGAGCTCGAGAAACCCGAGCGCGGAGCGTCCGTACACGACGAAGAACCAGTTTCCTTCGGACTCCGCCTGCGCGATGACGTTGTCGAGCGCGGCGCGCGCCTCGTCCACCCGCCCCGCGTAGGTAGCCAGGACACCCTCGATCCAGCGCAGGCTCTTCCGGCGAAGGTCGTACGTCTCCACGCTCTCCCGCAGTTGGGCGACGAGCGCTTCCGCGGCGTCGTAGCGCCCGGCTCTCACCTCGAGCTGCGCGAGCCCCCACCAGTATGTCTCCAGCGAGTCCACGTCGCCGACCAGATCGGCGGCTGTGACGGCCGCCGCGTACTCCCGCCGCGCCTCCTCGACCTCGTAGCGGTACAGGCTGCGGACGGCAAGGAGCGTGTGCGGATTCGAGTAGGTGTCGGCGGGTAGGTCGTGCCCTTCCTCGCCGAGCTTGCGTGCGCGGTCGAGAACCTCCGGGTCAGCGGCGCCCCCGCCCCAGATCTCCATCATCCCGCGGATCGTCGTCGCCGCAGCGACCCGCCGTGGGTCGTGCGTCTCCCGCGCGAGCGCGTCGGCCTCTCGGGCAGCGGCGAGCGCGCTCGAGAGATCACCGGAGTAGAGGTGGTTCCGAACCAGGAGCGCATTCGCCTCCGCGCGTATCGAAGGGTCGTTCGTCTCGGCGAGCGCTCGGAGGAGGAGCTCTCTCTGGACGCCGATGTCCGCTGTGACCTTCGCGCGCAACCGCAGTGCGTCCGCCCGCTCGACTCCGGGCTGGAGCTGCGGGATCAGCTCCTCCAGGAGCCCGCCTGCGACCTCGTGCGAGCCGGCCTGGGCGTATGACTCGGCCGCGAGCAGCCGACGTTCCACGAGCCGCTCGGGCTCGGAGCCGGGCGTGAGTCGTGCGGCCGCCTCGGCCAGCTCGGCGGCTATCGTCGGCTGGGCGCGCCTGAAAGCGATCGAAGCGGCCGCGGCGATCTCGGCGGCCGTCGTCTCCGACTCCGACACGCTCGCCTGTGCGAGCTGGAGCGCCCGGTCGACGTGGTCTTCGAGGCCGCCCGCCAGGACCTTGTGCAGCTTGCGGCGCTCCTCCGGACCGAGCCGTGCCTGAGCGCCCGCGGCGAGCAGCGGGTGCGTGAAGCGAACGGTGTCGCCGTCGACCTCGAGGAGTCCGGCCGCCACCGCCTCGTCGAGACCGTCGAGCGCGTCGACGTAGTCGAGCAGTCGAAGCGATGCCGAAGGCACGAGGCTTACGAGCCCGAGGAGCCTTCGAGCGCGCTCCGACACGCCGCCGAGGCGGTCGGCGACGAGTGCGTCCAGCGGCTTGGAGAAGACCGGCGCGTCGTCGGCGCGCGCGCCGCCTCCCCGCTCCAGGCCGCGTGAGAGCTCGAGCGCGTAGAAAGGGTTCCCGCCGGACGTCTGGACGAGACGGCGGATCACGAGTCTCGGATACGTGACCCCGAGCTCGTCCACGAGCAGTCGCTGGGTGGCGCCGACCGAGAGCGGTCCGACGCCGAGGGTCTCGACGGGCAGCGCGCCGAGCTGTCCCAGGTCGAACTGGGAGGCCTCGCCGGATCGCGACGCAAAGAGGCAGCGAACGGGCGTGCCGTCGAGGCGCCGCAGTGCGTACGTGAGCGCAGCCGCAGAGGCGGCGTCGATCCACTGGCAGTCGTCGACCGCGAGTGCGAGGGGACCGTCGTGCGCGAGGGCGTGAAGCGCGCTGCGAGTGGCAGCGCTGAGCACACGGTCGGACGACGCGCTTGGATCGGATGACTCGGCGAGTGCGAGCGCGATCTCGAAGGCACGCCGCTGGGGAGCAGGGAGCTCGGAGCGCACCTCCGAAAACACGTTCTCGAACAGGTCGGTGAACGCCGACAACGGGAGCGATCTCTCGGAAGCCGTCGGCGTCGCGGCCAGCACCCGGAAGCCGGCCTCGTCGAGTGCCCGGAGCCCGTGACGCCAGAGCGTCGTCTTCCCGATCCCGGCGTCGCCCCCGATGACGAGAGCGGCCGGCCCGTCGACCGGAGATGCGGCGAACGCCTCGATCCGCGCCAGCTCCCTCTCGCGCCCGACGACCGCTGCATCGACGACTCGCACACGCGAATCCTGATCGATCCCTCGCGCGAAACCTAGGGGTTTCCCTGGTGCGAAGCCACGCTGCTCGGGCGATGCTCTCGACATGAGTAGTCGGCATCTGCTCGCCGCAGCGGTGGCCGCCGCGGCGCTCGCGGGGACCGTATCCGGGGGAACCCCCGCAGCAGAGCTTGCTCCCCGAGTGAGCAGCTCACCACCGGGCGACGTTTCGGTTCTCTTCCACGCCTTCTTCAAGCTCAAGTACACGATCACCTGGCGAGAGGAGCAGGGCTCGCAGAGCAACGCGTGCTCGGAGTGGCGCATCGACCGGGGGAAGAACGTCATCGTGGCTCAGGATGCGTTCTGGAAGCGGAGAAAGCCCCGCGAGCGAAAGGCGAAGAGACACGGGATGCCGGGTCACTTCGTGATCTTCGGCAGGCCAAGCGCAAGCCTCCTGGACGGAGGCTGGGCCGCCGGGGGTGCGGTGGGCAGCGCCAAGGTGACCGCTCAACGCAGCTGGGTGCAGCGGGGAGGCGCCAACTGGACACCTGAGTGCGGCGGCGAGCGGCCGAAGCCGTTCAAGGCATCCCCTGCCGACTGTGGGTTGCGCAAGTACACGACGAAGCTGGCCTCACTTGCTCCTCAGTTGAGGCTGCGCATGGAGACGCTCGACGACTTCGAGACGATCGCGGCGCCTCGCGAGATCCCGCGGGCCGGCGGGGCACACTTCGTGCTCGCGTTCACGATTCCGGCGCCGGGACCCTTGTTTCAGACGTGCAAGATGTCCGATCTCGCACCGGAAGTGCCGACGAATGTCGCGATCAAGGTCGGGGGTACGGCGAACCTGAGAGACATCGCGGACGAGCCGGGAGCGACAGCGCCGCTGCAGTGGGGTTACGAGGGCCCGTGTGACGACGCATCCGAAACCGACACCTTCGAGTGCCACTTCGCGGTCGACCTCGACATGAGGATCGTGACCGCGGATCCCCAGGCACCGTACCCCTAAGCCGCTCAGCTCGAGAGCCCGCCCATCTGCTCCGGGACGACGTCGAGCGCTTGGCGGGCGGCTTCCTGCCGGCCGCCTTCGTCGTCGAGCCGCGCGCTGCCGAGCTGCCCTCCCGCAACGTACGCCTCTGCCGCAGGGTGGAGCAGTGTTGAGCAGAGCGGTCGCAACCAGCGGCAACCGGTGGCAAATCGGACGGCCTCGAAGCTGGCTCAAGAGGGAGTTTGAGGCTCAGGAGGCCTTGCTGGCCCATTCCTGGGCGGCGTCTTCTTCCATGCGCTCCAGGCGCTCGTAATAGTCGGGGAACTCCTTCATGTGTGCGAGGGCGATCTTCCCGGTCAGGATCGGGTCGTCGTGCGTCACGTCCGTCTGGGGATCATGGGAGCCGTGCTCGTACTCGACGTCCATGCCGAAGCGGAACTGCTCCAGATCGAAGCGGCTCCAGTCGACTCCGATCTCGTCTCCCACTCGCTTGGCTTCCTCGCTCGTTGTTCGTCGAGTCTCGGTCATCGCGCCGCCTCCTCAGCTGCAAACTCGCGGCCAGTCTAGCGCCCAGCTCGTCTTGCTCAAGAGACATTCCTGAGGGGGTCGACGGTTCGGGTCCACCCGGGAGAGCGTAGGATCGCCTCGACGTTCGATGAGAGGAGGCGCCATGTACGGACGGCTGGTCGAGGTCGAGGGCGTTGACCCGTCCAAGCGCGAGGAGATCCTGGGGATCATGCGGGACAGGATCATTCCCGGGTTGAAGGAGATCGACGGCTTTGTCGGCTTCATCTCGCTCGTCGACGAGGAGAACCGCCGGGCAAGGTCCGTGGTGCTCTGGGAGACGAAGGAGAGCGCGGACGAGGCGGAACGCCAATTCGGGCCGAGGCGCGAGGAGATCGTGCGCGAGGCGGGCGGAACAGTGCGGTCGGCGGACCTCTACGATGCGCCGATCGTGGAGGTGCACGCCGGGGTGCGTGCGTAGCGACGATGCAGGCCCCTGACGGGGCCCCGCATCCATTTCGTAGACACGCCCGTGATCTCGAGCACAACGGCTACGGTTGACGTCATGGAGGCGTGCATCGTCTGCGGGGGTGGGCTGCCGGAGGTATCGGTGCGCACGCGCGACCCGTTCTGCAGCCGGCCGTGTGCGCAGGAGCACCACGGCACGGGGACGCGTGTCGAGCGCGAGCGTGCCCGCCGGCAGGAGATGCAGCGTCACATCGAGGAAGGCACCGACCCGGCGTCCCTCGAGCTGAGGCGCGTGACGGTGGACGAGCGTCAGAGGCTCATCGCCGAGGGACGCTTCGTCGACGAGTTCATCACGGCCTACCGTGAGCACCTCATCGCCCACAAGGAGCCCGTCACGACGCCGACGGTGACGTGGTTCTCGCCGAGAGGGAGCGGCCCGGTGATGCGCCTCTGGGACGAGGACGAGGAGCGCTGGTACGAGCCCGCCGAGACCGACGCCGCCTGAGGTCGGCTCTCGCTCTCGAAGAAGCCGTGGGACGGCGGCATCCGGCACCCGGCGAGCCTGACGCCCACCCGGTCACATGGTTCGGTTCACCCCACTTGCGGTGCATGGGGTGCCATGTGCAGGATCGAGTGGCGGGATCCGGGAGCGATGAGTTTTGGCTGGGACCGCGGTCCAACAGCCAATCACGAGGGAGAGGAAGCACGCGATGACGGAGCACGCCCAGGACAGCGAGACGAACGGTGGGATCGTCCCCGACGCCGAACGGACGTCCGGCGAGCGGCTCGCGGCCCACGAGCGCCTCTCGACCGGCTCGCTCGCGCGCTGGACACGAGCCTGCGCGAACAATCCGTGGCGCGTCGTCCTGAGTTGGATCGGCATCATCGCCCTCCTGATCGTCCTCGTCGCCACCATCGGCGGCAGCCTGCGTGACGAGTTCGAAATCCCCGGCTCCGACACGCAAAAGGCGGTCGACCTGATCGAGTCCCAGTTCGCCTCGGAGCAGGGCGGCGTCCTCAACGTCGTCTTCGCCGCTCCCGAGGGGCAGCGGCTCGACACGCCGGAGCACAAGGCGGCGATCGAGAAGGCGATTGCGCTTCTCCGCTCGCCCGAGTTCGCGGCCCAGAAGGGCGCCGAGCCGGTGAACGGCACGCCCAAGCTGACGAGCGTCGGCGACCCCTTCTCCGAGCAGACGTTCTCGAAGAACGGCCGCATCGCCTACGCGGAGGCGCAGTTCGACCAGACGATCGAGGACAAGGACCGCGACGGCGTCGTCGCAGTGCAGGACGCCGTCCGTGAGGTCGTCGAGCCGGGCGGCGTCACCGTGGAGTTCAACGGCGAGGCGGAGTTCCCGCCGATCCAGCAGGGCATCCAGGAGGCGTTGGGTCTGCTTGCGGCGTTCATCGTGCTGCTGATCGTCTTCCGCACGTTCGTGGCCACGATGATCCCGATCGCGCTCGCGATCGTCGCAGTGGCGTCAGCGTTCCTCCTGCTGTTCATCCTCGCCGGGCTCACCGACATCAACACGATCACGCCGCTGCTCGTGTCGATGATCGGCCTCGGGGTCGGCATCGACTATTCGCTGTTCATCGTCACGCGCTTCAGACAGTTGCTCCACGAAGGGCTCTCGCCACGCGACGCGGCTGCAGAGGCCGGTGCGTCGGCCGGTCGAGCGGTGCTCTTTGCAGGCACGACCGTCGCGATCTCCGTCACGGGTCTGGCGTTCTTCGGGCTCGATTTCGTGACGAAGCTCGGGATCGGCAGTGCGCTGGGCGTGCTGACGACGGTCCTGATCGCAAACTCGCTGCTCATTGCGGTGCTGGCGAAGCTCGGCCACAAGGTCGACCGGCTCAAGGTGCCGTTCCTGCGTCCGATCGACGACTCGGAGGCGGCCCGCGAGAAGACCCCGATCGCCCGCTGGGGACGCTTCGTGACTCGCAACGCCCGCATCGTCTTCCCCGTCGTCCTCCTGGGCACCGTTGCGCTGGCGGCGACGTCGATGATCGTCCGTCTGGGCGCCTCGGACCAGGGCACGCAGCCAAAGGAGCAAACGGCCCGCCGCGCCTACGACCTGCTGGCCGAGGGCTTCGGACCGGGCTTCAACGGCCCGATCCCGATCGTCGTCGATACGAACGGCGACACGCAGGCGCCTGAGCGGATTTACAACGGCGTGCAGGGCCTCGACGGCGTCGCGTCGGCCCGGGAACCGCAGTTCAACGACGAGAAGACAGTCTCGATCGTCTTCGTGACTCCCACGTCCGCGCCGCAGGACGAGGCGACCGACCAGCTCGTCGACCGGTTGCGTGACGACGTCGTACCCGCCGCGACGAAGGGTGGCAACGCGATCGCGTACGTCTCGGGTCAGACCGCAGCGTTCAAGGACATCGCGGATCGGATCATGCAACGGCTCCCGCTGTTCCTGCTCTACATCGTCGGCGTCACGTTCATCGTGCTGGCGATGGCGTTCAGATCGATCGTGGTCTCGCTCACGGCCGCGATCACCACGATCCTGTCTGCCTTCGTCGCCTTCGGCGTGCTGACGCTCGTGGTGCAGGAGGGCCACCTGCTGGGTCTGACCGGGCTCGACCGGACCGGCCCCATCGAGACGTTCGTACCGCCGATCGCCTTCGCGATCCTGTTCGGTCTGTCGATGGACTACATGGTGTTCCTGATGAGCCGCATTCGCGAGGAGCATGTCCACGGCCTGCGGACAAAGGAAGCCATCGAGCACGGCATCGCGGCCATCGGACGTGTCGTCGTGGCGGCGGCTCTGATCATGAGCACCGTCTTCGCAGCCTTCATCCTGACTGCCGACCGCATCTCGAAGGAATTCGGTCTGCTCCTCGCGGTGGCGATCCTGACGGACGCGCTGATCGTGCGGATGACGCTCGTGCCGTCGTTCTTCACTCTGCTCGGGGAGAAGACGTGGTACATCCCGGGCTGGCTCGACCGGCTGCTGCCCAACATCACGATCGAGCCGCCGCACGAGGGTGAGGCGCGGCCGCTCGAGGGCGCGGGGCACGGCGCCGGGCAGGCGGTGGAGCCGAACGAGGGCTGACGGGTAGGCCTCTGACACCACGAGCCGAGGAGGAAGGGATGGCCACGACACCCCTGGTCACGGGCGTCGACTTCGTCACCGTGCCCACACGCGACTTCGACCGGGCCAGCGAGTTCTACGGCACCGTGCTCGGCCTCGAGTGCTCGGCCCGGTGGGGCGACATGCCCGCCGCCGAGTTCGAGACGGGCACGCTGACCGTTGCCGTGATGCAGTCCGACGCGTTCGGGATCGAGTTCCAACCGCACACGCACCCGGTCGCGCTGCACGTCGAGGATGTCGCGGCGGCGCGCGCCGAGCTCGAGTCACGCGGCGTCGTCTTCGGCGCCGACACGATGGACAGCGGCGTCTGCCACATGGCGCATTTCAAGGACCCCGACGGCAACGCGCTCATGCTCCACCACCGGTACGCACCACGCATCAGTCCGGCAGCAGCGGAACGGTGAAGTCGGGGTCGCGGCCGAGGAGCACCGCTCGGGTGACGGCCGCCGATCCGTAACGGTTGCGGATCTCGTCGAGCGCCGCGTCGAGGGGCCCTCGGGTGTGACCGTCGAGCGGCAGCGTCAGCTGGACGGCGGTGTCGTTCTCGAGATTCGCGACCGCGACGCCGACGAGGGTGAGGCCGCGACGCTCGATCAGCGGTCTCGCCGTCGCCAGGAGCGTGCGCGCAGTGGCGAGGATCGCCTCGGTCTCGGCGGTCGCTCGCGGCAGCGTGTGCGAGCGGGTCGCTCGCGAGAAGTCGCCGAACCGGAGCCGCAGCACGACTGTGCGGCCGACCCGCCCGGCGGCCCGCATGCGGCGCGTGACGCGATCGACGAGGGCGACGACGTCGGCGTCCACCGCCTCGCCCCGGCGCGAGCGGCCGCGTGCACGCTGCGACCCGATCGAGCCGCGGCGACGACCCACCCGTACCGGTCGTGGATCGCGGTTGTGGGCCAGGGCGTGGAGGTGGCGCCCGGAAGCCCGACCGAAGATCGTCACGAGCGTCGCCTCGTCGAGCCGCGCCACGTCGCCGACGGTCGAGATCCCGAGGGCTTGCAGCTTGCCCGCGGTCACCTTGCCGACGCCCCACAGCCGTTCGACCGGCAGCGGATGGAGAAATGCCAGCTCCCGGTCGGGTGGCACGACGAGCAGGCCGTCGGGCTTCGCCACGGCACTCGCCACTTTCGCGAGGAACTTCGTCCGCGCCACCCCGACCGTGATCGGCAGCCCGACCTCGTCGAGGACGGTACGCCGCAGCCTGGCGGCGATCTCGGTCGGCGTGCCCGAGATCCGCTCCAGCCCGCGAACGTCGAGGAACGCCTCGTCGATGGACAGGCCCTCGACCAGCGGCGCTGCGTCCTCGAAGACCCGGTGGACGGCCTTGCTGGCCTCGGCGTAGGCCGACATCCGCGGTGGGACCACGACCGCCTGCGGGCACAGCCGCCGGGCCTGGCTGCCGCCCATCGCCGTCCGGATGCCGTACGCCTTCGCCTCGTAGCTTGCTGCCAGCACGACCCCCGCGCCGACGATCACCGGGCGGCCGCGCAGCCGCGGGTCGTCCCGCTGCTCGACCGACGCGTAGAAGGCGTCGAGGTCGGCGTGCAGGATCGTCGCGCCACCAGTCACGAACACATGTTCGCACGATGCGACCGGTGAACGCCACACCGGCGGCGCCGTCGCCTGCTCGCCGCGGTCAGGCCTCCTGAGGTATCGGCTCCAGGGTCGTCGTCGGCCTGGGCGCTTCGTCGACAGCCGGTTCCGGGATGCCGACGAACTGGCCCCCGGCGCATCTCTCGGCCTCGACGGCGCGCCTCGGGTTGGTGATGCCGATCACCCCTGCGATGCCACCCGCCGCGAGGAGCGCGGCGCAGATGACGACGACCTCGTGGAACGCTTGCACCGACTCGGTATTGGCGGCGAACGTGTCGCCGACGAGCGTGCTCGCGACGACGACCCCGACGACGGAGACGCCGACCAGCCCGGCGACGCGGGCGATCGCGTTGTTGATCGCAGATGCGATGCCGGCGTCCGACGCCTCCGCGTCTGCCATCACGGTGGCGGTGAGCGGGGCGACGGTGAGCGACAGCCCGAGCGAGAAGACGAGCAGCCCGGGCAGCAGGTCGCCGAGGTAGGACGTCTCGAGACCGGTCCGCAGCAGCAGGAGGACGCCTGTCGCGGCGATCAGCGGGCCGACGCCCATGAACAGTCGTGGGCCGAAGCGGTCGGCGAGCCCTCCGAAACGGCGCGAGAGCGTGAACATGACCACGGTCACCGGCAGCGTCGTGAGCCCGCTTTGGAGCGCGCTGTACCCGGCCACCTCCTGGAGGAAGATGACGAGGAAGAAGAAGAGGATCGCGAGGCCCGCGTACATCGTCAGGGTCTCCAGGTTGGCGACGGCGAAGTTGCGGCGTGTGAACAGCTCGAGCTTCAGCATCGGCTGCGCGGTGCGGCGCTCGTACGCGAGGAACGACGCGAACGCGATCACGCCGAGGATCAGCGGCACATAGATGATGGGGCTGCTCCAGCCGTGGTGAGGTTGTTCGATCAGCGCGAACACGACTCCGCCCAGCCCCGCCACGCACAGCACCGCCCCGAGAACGTCGACGCGGCGTCCCGTGACATGCACCGTGCGCGGCACCGCGGCGAGGATCAACGCCAGGGTCACCAGCACGAGCGGGACGTTGATCGCGAAGATCCACCGCCAGGAGACCTGGTCGACGATCCAGCCGCCCGCGAGCGGGCCGACGATCGCCGCGATGCCGCCCCAGGCGGTCCAGGAGCCGATCGCCGCGCCGCGCTCCTTCGCGGTGAAGGCTGCGACGATGATCGCCAGCGAGCTCGGCGTGAGCAGCGCTCCGGCCGCTCCCTGGCAGGCGCGCGCCGCGATCAGCACCTCGATCGTCGGGGCCAGGGCGCACGCGATCGAGAAGACGCCGAAGGCCGCCACGCCGATCGCGAACACGCGCCGCTTGCCGTAGATGTCGCCCAGCGAGCCGCCGATCAGGATCATCGACCCGAGCGTCAGCAGGTACGCGTTCGACACCCACTGCTGCGACGACAGTCCACCGCCGAGGTCCTGTTCGATGGCGGGCAGCGCCACGTTGACGATCGTGCCGTCGATCATCGCGATCCCCGAGCCGAGGATCGCCGCCACCAGCGTCAGCCGCTGTGTCCGGGTCATGGGGCTCGCCGTCGGTGCCGAGCGCCGGTTGCGCGCCTGACGGCCCGCAACCGGCGAACGACACGCCGAGGGGTGCTCAGCTGGGCTGGGGCACGATGCGGATGTACGGCTTGGGCTCTTCCCAGCCGTCGGGCCAGATCTCGCGAGCCTGGTCGTTGGAGACCGAGCCGGCGATGATCACCTTGTCGCCCTGCCGCCAGTTGACGGGTGTGGCGACCTTGTGCGTGGCGGTCAGCTGCAGCGAGTCGATCACGCGCAGCACCTCGTCGAAGTTGCGGCCGGTGGTCATCGGGTAGACGAGGATCAGCTTCACCTTCTTGTCGGGGCCGATCACGAACACGTTCCGCACCGTCTGGTTGTCGGCCGCCGTGCGGTCGGCCGGGTCGCCGCTGACGTCCGCGCCGAGCATCCCGTACAGCTTCGAGACGTTGAAGTCGGCGTCGCTGACGATCGGGTAGTTCGGCCGGTGCCCCTGGGTCTGCTCGATGTCGTCCGCCCAGCCCTCGTGGCGGTCGAGCGGGTCGACCGAGAGGCCGATCACCTTGACGTTCCGCCGGTCGAACTCGGGCTTGATCTTGGCCATGTAGCCGAGCTCGGTCGTGCACACCGGTGTGAAGTCCTTCGGATGCGAGAACAGCACAGCCCACGAGTCGCCGATCCAGTCGTGAAACCCGAGCGGCCCTTCTGTGGTTTCCGCCTCGAAGTCCGGTGCCGTATCGCCGATCTGCAACGCCATCTCCTTCTCCTCCCAATCGATCTCCGCCGCCTCTGACGAACACGATGAACTCTGCCCGCGTTCGGCGCCCCGTGTCCAGCAAGACGAGCGAGCGCCGTGAGTTATTCCGGCGGGTGCTAGGTCGCCGCGGCGGCGTCCGCGCGCGCGGTGGTCGCCGGGCCTGCCAGCGCCTCGAGATTCCAGGGGTGTACCTGCTCGCCGCAGGCCGGGCAGGCGTGGGCGGGCTCGATCACGGATCCGCAGTCGCGATGACGCAGGAGGAGCGCAGGCCCCTCGGGATTCGGCGCCCAGCGGTTGCCCCACTTCATCAGCTCGATGAGGATGCCCGAGAGGTCGACGCCCTTTCTCGTCAGCCGGTACTCGTAGCGCGGTGGATGCTCGCTGTACAACTCGCGGCGCAGGATGCCCTCGGCGACGAGCGTGTTGAGCCGGTCGCTGAGGATGTTCCGCGCCACGCCGATGTTGCGCCGGAAGTCCTCGAACCGGCGCACGCCGAGGAACGACTCGCGCAGCACGTGCATCGTCCAGCGCTCACCGATCACCTCGAGCGTCGAGGCGACGGAGCAGGCGTCACGCGGGAAATCTCTGATGCTGCTCGCCTCCATCACACAAGATAGTTGCAGAACGAAACTCACTGTGCCATAGTGGGTTTCGGATTGCAACTGACTCGGGAGTGAGACAGATGATCACACGCATCTGGCGCGGCTGGGCCGCCGCCGATACCGCGGACGAGATCGCGTCGTCGCTACGCGATGGGCTGCTGGCCCGCTTTGCGTCGATCCCCGGCAATCTCTCTGCTCAGATCCTCGTGCGACCGATGGCCGGCGGTGTCGAGCTGCTGACGGTCAGCGTCTGGGAGTCACCCGAGGCCGTGCCGCAGGGTGTCGAAGAGAGCCATCGCCTGCTGGTCGCGAGCCAGACGGTGGCCGACTGCTTCGAGGTCGTCGCGGCGCCGGCGGCGTTCGCGCACGCCGCCTGACGAGGTCAGCCGCCGCGGAGGAGATCCGCGACTCGCTCCCCGACGACTGCGGCCGGCACATTCGTGTTGGCCCGCGGGACGACCGGCATCAAGCTGCAGTCCGCAACGACCACGGCTTCGAGGCCGCGCACCCGGCCGTGACCGTCGCACACCGCGTCCTCGTCGTCGGCGCCGCCCATCGCGCACGTGCCGACGGGGTGGAAGTAGTGGGCGTGCGTCCGCCTGATCGCCTCCTGCAGGACCGCGTCCCGGCCTGGTTCGAGCTCGGCGCCGATCAGTGACCGCAGCGGCTCGGTCGCGGCCAGCTCGCGCGCGCGCTCGACCCCTTCCGCGAGCACCGCGAGGTCGTGCCCGCCGTCGTCGCTCAGGTACCCGTGGTCGATCACGGGTGCCTGGAGCGCGTCGGCGCTTGGCACCGCGAGCGCACCCCGCGATCGCGGCTCCAGTGCCGCGACGACCAGCCACGTGCCCGCCGCGAGCAGGCTGTGCTCGTACGCCGCGACGGGAAAGAGGTGAATGTCGTAGGGGCCCTCGGCGCGGCTCGAGCGCAGCTTGCCGAGCGTCTGCTCCTCGGGCACGAACCGTGACGCAGCGGCCTCGCGCTGGGCCTCACGCAGCGCGTCGCTGCCTGCGTACTCGATCTCGAGCAGCGGGTGGTCGTGCAGGTTGCGACCGACCCCCGGGGAGTCCGACAGCGGGCGGATCCCAGCCGCCTCGAGCAGCGACGGGTAGCCGACCCCCGAACGCTGCAGGATCGCGGGCGAGCCGTAGGCACCCGCCGTGAGCACGGTCGTGGTGGCGCGGACGTGGATCTCCTCACTGCCGCGCAGCACGATCACATCGGTGCCGTCGGCGACCGAGACGAGCCGGTCGCACAGAGCCTCGTCGACGATCCGCAGGTTGGGCCGGGCTCGCGCGGGGTCGAGATAGGCGAAGGCCGCGTTGAAGCGCACGCCATGCTCGACGTTGACGGGCTCCGAGCCGAAGCCGACACCGCCGTCGAGGTCGTCGAGATCATCGAGCCGCGCGTACCCGCAGGCTGCGGCGGCGTCGAGGCAGGCGCGGTGGAACGGCCCGATCTCGTCCTCCGCGTAGTGGCGCACACGAAGCCGCGCCAGAGCACGGCCGATCAGCGGCCGGATCGCCGCCGAGCTCCAGCCCGGGTCGCCGGTGATCGCGGCCCAGTCGTCGTAGTCCTCGGGACATCCGACCGCCGCGACACAGCCGTTGTGCGACGAGCAGCCGCCGATCACCCGCGCCCTCGAGAATGCGATCGGCTCCCGCCCCGGCAGCGGGCCGCTCGCATACCCCCAGCCGTGCGTGGCGGCAAGCGCGCTCGCGTCGAGCAGATCCGCCGGCCAGCGCCCGCTCTCTCGCGCGCCGTAGTCCGGTCCGGCCTCGATCAGCACGACCTCCGCGTCCGTCTCGGCCGCGAGCCGCCCCGCCACGACGCACCCCGCGGTGCCACCACCGACGACGGCGACGTCGCATGCGATCCGGTTCATGTGTGGTCGAGTCGGGCGTCGTTGCGGAACCGCATGTCGGCGAGTCTACGGCGTGGACGCGGCTACACTTCGCCCTCCCGCAGGGGTTCCCGAGTGGCCAAAGGGGGCGGGCTGTAAACCCGCTGGCTCAGCCTTCAGAGGTTCGAATCCTCTCCCCTGCATTGCCGCGCAAGGTGGGGATCCGCTCTCGCGGATCCCCACCGCGCCGGAGGGCGCCTTGGCGGCGCCCGGTTCCTGAAGCGGGGGAACCAGGGGGTTCCCCCGGAGACCCCCTCCTCTGGTCCAGGGGACGCGCGTTGGCCCGCCGCTTGCCGGCTGCGCTTGTTGGCAGAGTGTGCTCGTGCCGCTTCCGCGTCTCCTGGCTGTCGCCGGGCTTGTCTTTGCTGCACACATCGTTGCCCCCGGGGCGGCGCCGTCGGGCGAGGCGCGTGGGCCGAATGCGCTTCGTGCGGTCATCGTCGCCGGCGGGCTGCAGGCTGCAACCGCGACGCTGGCCGACGGGTCCTGGCGCAGCGAGCTGCCGTGGCTGCTGCCCGGGGACGGGGATGTCGCCGTCGCGCCCGACGGGGATCGCGTCGCCTTCTCCAGCGCACGCACGGGCAGCCGCGAGATCTACGTCGCCGACGCCTCGGCCGGCGAGGTGCAGCGGCTGACCGCGCGACCGCGGGTCGACGACCGGCACCCCGCCTGGTCGCCCGACGGGCGACGCATCGCGTGGGAGAGCGGGCCGGCCGGCCGGGCCGACGTGCTCGTGATGCGCGCCGACGGCACCCACCAGCGGCTGCTCGCGGGCGGGCCCGGTGACGACGTCGACCCGGCCTGGTCGCCCGACGGCACGCGGGTGGCGATCGCGTCCGACCGCGGTGGGCCTGTACGGCCTCTGGGCTGTTTCCGCCACCGGTGGCGCGCCCGAGCCTCTGCTCGCAGTCGACGGCACGGCGCGCGCACCTGCCTGGAGCCCCGACGGGAAGCGGATCGCCTACAGCGGCGCCGTCGACGGGGAGACCCACATCTGGGTGACCGACCTGGCACTCCTCGGCACGCGTGCTCGCACACGCGCCGCCGGCGCAACCGACGTGAGGCCGGATTGGTCGCCCGACGGCGACCGCATCGTCTTCACCCGCAGCCGCCACGGCCGCACGAGCACCTGGATCGTGCGCGCCTCCGGAGGGCCTGCCGAGGCGGTGCCAGGCACCGATGGGGACCTCGACCCCGACTGGACGCGAGCCACCGGCGCGGTTGCGCCCGGACCGGATCAACTCCTGCCGGACCTCGACCAGCGCGCGCCGTCCCACGTCGTCGTGCTCCCGCTCGACGGCGGTTTCCACCTCGGCTTCACCTCCGCCGTCGACAACCTCGGCCGCGGCCCGCTTCGCATCCGCGGCTGGCGGCCCGTGGCGTCACGGACGATGCGTGCCGACCAGGTGATCGAGCTCCGCGGCGGCGGCACGCTCGTGCTGCGCGGCGTCGGGCGGCTGCGGTACCAATCCCATCCACCGCACCGGCACTGGCACTTCCGGCCGTTCGAGAGCTACGAGCTGCGCCGCGCCTCCGACCACACGCTTGCCGGCCGCGACCGCAAGAGCGGCTTCTGCCTCATCGACCGCTACGGCCTCGCGTCACGGCGCGTTCCCAACACCGGCCCACCCCGGTTCGTCTCCGACTGCGGCACCCTGCAACCCGACCTGCGCCGCGTCGAGGAAGGCTCATCGCCCGGCTACGTCGACCGGTACCCCGCCTTCTTCCACGGCCAGGACGTGGACGTGACCCGCGTGCCGGCCGGTGTCTACGTGCTCGTCCACCGCGCCAACCCCGCGCGCACGGTGCGCGAGCTCCGCTACTCGGACGACGCCGCGTCCGTCCGCGTGCGGCTGACGTGGCCGGGTGGGCGAAAGGCGCTGCCCCGCGTCACCGTGCTGCGGCGGTGCGAGGCGAGCGAAGCCTGCCCGGCACGGTGAGCGAACCCCGGGTGCCGGGCTGAAAGCCCGGCACCGTCCACGACGCGAGGCACGTCCGTCGGCCGGCGCCGACGGACGTACACTCGCGTCGTGGACACCTACGACGTCCTCGTCGTCGGGGCAGGACCCGCCGGCTCGGCGACCGCGATCCACCTCGCCCGCGGCGGCGCCAGGGTTCTCCTGGCCGACAAGGCGGTCTTCCCTCGCGACAAGCCGTGTGGCGGCGGGCTCACCGGGCGCGCGCTTCGGCACGCGCCGTGCGATGTGGCACCGGTGGTGGAGCATGTCGTCGACCGCTTCCGCCTCAGGCTGCGGTATGCGCGCGAGTTCACGCGCCGTCACCGTGAGCCGTTGATCCTCATGACCCAGCGGCGCCGCCTCGACGCGCATCTCGCGGAGCAGGCGGCTGCGTCGGGGGCGGAGGTTCGACTCGGCGCCGCCGTCGGAGATCTCGTCCTCGACGGCGCCGGGGTGACGGCGCGCGTCGGTGACGCACGCGTCGCCGCGGGCGTCCTGGTCGGGGCCGACGGCGCCAACGGGCCGAGCGCCAAGGCCGCCGGCCTCGGAGACGGGATCGTGCGCGGTGTGGCGCTCGAGGGCAACGTCGACTGGGGCACGCTCGGCCGCGACGGCTACGAGGCGACGGCCGTGATCGAGCTCGGCGTCGTGCCCGGCGGCTACGGATGGGTCTTCCCCAAGGGCGACCACGCGAACCTCGGCGTCGGTGGCTGGGGCGCCGAGGGGCCGCGGCTGCGCGAGCACCTGGCGCGGCTCGCGCGAGCGCACGGCGTGGCGCCCGGCGCACTCACGCAGACGAAGGGACACCGCCTGCCGATGCGCCGGCCCGGCGCGGCGCCGTCCGCCGGTCGCACGCTGCTGGTCGGCGACGCAGCAGGGCTCGTCGACCCGCTCTCGGGTGACGGCATCTATGAGGCCTTCGTCTCGGCCGAGCTCGCGGCGCACGCGATCCTCGAGGGCGATCTCGACGGCTATGGACGCTCGCTCGCGGCAGCGCTCGACCACCACGCACACGCGTCGTGGGCCGCCAAGCAGGCCATGGACAGAAGCGCCGCCACCTGCTTCTGGGCCGCGCGCTCGCCCGGTGTGTTCCGGGTCGTTGCAGGCCTGCTCAGCGGCGAGATCGGCCATCCCGGCGAGGCGCGCGGACTGGCACGACCTCCGCTGCGCCTGCTGGCCCGACTCGCCGCCCAATAACAGGCCTTCGTACCCTCAAGTGAGGGACGTTTCGTGCCGACAAAGCACCTTGTATGGATCTCGTCAGCTTGCTCACCCGTGCCGTCGACGCCGGTGCCTCCGACGTCCATCTGAAGCTCGGCCAGCCGCCCGTGATCCGCATCGACGGCGAGCTGGAGCCGATGGAAGGGTGGGCTGCGATGACCGAGCAGGACCTCCTCACGGTGCTCGACACCGTGACGGAGATCTCGCCGAAGCGGCGCGACCTGTTCGACGAGTCGGGCGACCTCGACATCGCGTACTCGTACCCGACGCTGCCGCGGTTCCGTGTCAACGGCTTCCGCCAGCGCGGCGCCACCTCGTTCGCGTTCCGCGTCATCCCGAGCGAGATCCCCGGCTTCGAGCAGCTCGGCCTCCCGCCGGGCGTGAAGCGCCTCGCGGGCGAGCACCGCGGGCTGGTGCTCGTGACCGGGCCGACGGGCTCAGGGAAGACGACGACGCTCGCCGCGATGCTCGACTTCATCAACCGCACCCGGCGGCACCACATCGTCACGGTCGAGGACCCGATCGAGATCCTCCACCCGGACCGCGGCTGCATCGTCAACCAGCGCGAGATCGGGCTCGACACCGAGAGCTTCAGCCAGGCGCTCCGGCGCGTGCTGCGCCAGGATCCCGACATCATCCTGATCGGCGAGATGCGCGACACCGAGACCGCGCACACCGCGCTGCAGGCGGCCGAGTCGGGCCATCTCGTCTTCTCGACGCTGCATACGATCGACGCCGCCGAGAGCCTCGGTCGCATGATCGAGTTCTTCCCTGCCGAGAAGCAGCCGCAGATCCGCTCGATCCTCGCCGGCACCCTCAAGGGCGTCGTCAGCCAGCGGCTCCTGCCGCGCGCCGACCGGGGTCGCGTGCCCGCGGTCGAGGTGATGGTCACCAACGCGCGCATCCAGGATCTCGTGCGCGAGAACCGTCCCGACGAGATCACCGACGCGATCGCCGCAGGCGAGTTCTACGAGATGCAGACCTTCTCGCAGGCCCTCATCGAGCTCGTGCTCTCCGGCGAGGTCGATCGTGAAGTCGCCGCCAACGCCGCCAGCAATCGTCATGACTTCCTCGTCGCGCTCGAGCAGGCCGTCAAGGCCAGGCGCGCAGACGAGCGGGACGCGGTGGACGCCGAGGGCCGCGCGACCGTGACAAAGCTCGGCACAGGGCTTCGCTGACCAACCGGGTGACTGGGTGAGCCTGGCGCTCGCAGCGGTCGTCGCGGCACCGGGCCTCGCCGTCGGCAGCTTCCTCAACGTCGTCGCGTCGCGCGTACCTCTCCACCGGCCGATCGGCCTCGAGCGCTCCGCGTGCATGACCTGCGGCACGCAGATCGCGGCACGCGACAACGTGCCGCTCGTCTCCTACGCGCTGCTCCGCGGCCGCTGCCGCAGCTGCGCCGCGCCCATTCCTGTCCGCTACCCGATCGTGGAGGCACTGACCGCGGCGCTGATCGTCGCGTGCGTCGTCCGCTTCGGCCTCACACCGGAAGCCGCAGTCGCGGCCTTCTTCTGCTCCGTCCTCGTCGCGATCTCCGCCATCGACATCGAGCACCGCATCGTCCCCAACCGGATCGTGCTCCCCTCCTTCGCCGTCGTGCTCGTCGCGCAGACGGCGATCGAGCCGAGCCCGGAATGGGCGTTGGGCGCGCTCGGAGCCTCAGGATTCCTCCTCGCAGCGGCCCTCGTCTACCCGGCCGGGATGGGGATGGGTGACGTGAAGCTGGCCCTGCTGCTCGGCGCCATGCTGGGACGGCTCGTCACCGTCGGCCTGCTCTTCGGAATGGTGTTCGCGCTCGTCCCCGCCGCGGTGCTCGCGGTCCGTCACGGCCGCCGGGCACGGAAGATGTCCCTCCCGTTCGCGCCGTTCCTGGCGCTCGGCTCGATCGTGGCCCTCTTCGCCGGCGAGCCGGTCCTCGACTGGTACCTGGGAGTGATCCGGTGACCGTGGTGGGCACAGCGTGAACTTCGAGCCTGCTGCTCCCCTTCGCACCTCGACCAACCTCGGCGAGCTCGCCGACGGGAATGGGGCCGAGGACGGTGGCGGGTTCGAGACGATCGCCGACCTCGTCGCGGAGCTGATCGAGCTCACCGAGCTCGTCCCGCGCGATCGCCTCGCCGCAGCGCGGGGACGCGCCGGCACCGGCTCGCTCGCGCAGGCGCTCTTCGACGAGGGCGCGGTGGAGGGTTCCGGCGTCGCCCGCTCCCTCGCCCGCCGGCACGGGCTGCCGTACCTCGACCTCTCGGAGAGCAGGGTCGCGCTCGACGCAGCCGAGCTGATCCCGCTGCGCACGCTGCGTCGCGTGCTCGCGGTGCCCGTCTCCTTCGACGGTGAGCGCCTCAGGGTCGCGATCGCCGACCCGTCGAACATCCTCGGGATCGACGAGCTCAAGGTTGCATCTCGCCACGCGGTCGATCTCTACGTCGCGAACCGCGACGACATCGTCAACGAGGTCGACCGTCTGTCGAAGCAGTTCGAGGTGACCGAGACGCAGTCGGTGCTCGACCAGCTCGAGGTCGTCGAGGACGAGGACGATTTGGAGGTCGACGACGGCGTCTCCGACGCGCCGCTCGTCCGTCTCGTCAACTCGATCATCATGAGCGCCGCGACCGACGGCGCGAGCGACATCCATTTCGAGCCGCAGGAGGACGCGCTCATCGTCCGCACCCGCGTCGACGGGGTGCTCTCGGAGACGCAGCGCATCCCCAAGCGCATGGCGCCGGGTGTCACGACGCGCCTCAAGGTGCTCGCGAAGCTGGACATCGCCGAGCGGCGCAAGCCGCAGGACGGCCGCATCACGCTGAACGCGCGCGCGGTCGGGCGCCTGCTCGACATCCGCGTCGCCGTCCTGCCCACGGTCGAGGGCGAGCAGGTCGTGATGCGACTGATCGACAAGTCGCGTCAGACACCGACACTCGAGTCGCTCGGGCTCTCGGAGGCGATGCGCGACCAGCTCGCGGCGATCATCCGCAAGCCGACGGGCGCGCTGCTCGTCACCGGCCCGACGGGGTCGGGCAAGTCGACCACCCTGTGTGCCGCCGTCGCGGAGATCTGCCGGGCGGAGATCAACATCATCACCGTCGAGGACCCGGTCGAATACCGGCTCGCGGGCGTGAACCAGATCCAGATCAACCCGAAGGCCGAGCTCACCTTCGCGCGCGCGCTGCGGACGATCCTGCGCTCCGACCCCGACGTGATCATGGTCGGCGAGATCCGCGACACGGAGACGGCCAAGATCGCGATCGAGTCGGCGCTGACCGGTCACTTCGTCTTCTCGACGTTGCACACGAACGACGCGCCCGCAGCCATCACACGCCTGAACGAGATGGGTGTGGAGCCGTACCTGACCGGATCTGCGGTCTCCGCCGTGCTGGCGCAGCGTCTCGCGCGCAAGCTCTGCACGAACTGTTGCGAGATGTACGTGCCGACGGTGGAGGAGCTCGTCGCGGCCCGCCTGGCTCCCGAGTCTGCGCAGGCCCGCGAGGGGATGGTGCTCTACCGCAAGGTCGGCTGCCCTCGCTGCGGCCGCACCGGCTACAAGGGCCGCATCGGCGTCTTCCAGCTGCTGGTCGTCAACGACGAGATCGAGGCCCTGGCCGCCCGCAACGCGCCGCGCGAGGAGATCGAGCGTGCTGCGGCCGCGGTCGGCATGCGGTCGATGTGGGACGACGGCATCGCCAAGGCCGCCGCCGGGCTCACCTCGATCGAAGAGTTGGCGCGCGTCGTCTCGATGTGAGGGGGGCAATCCCCCTCACATCGAGACAGGGCCAGGCTTCAGCCTGGCCCAGGCGGTGCCTTTCAGCTTCGTCATGCGGAATCGATGAGCAGGCGTACCGCGCCTCCCTGAGTACCGCGCGTGCCCGGCTGAAGCCGGGCACCATCGTCGAGTAGCCCCGTTGAGGGGCTACTCGACGATCTCGCAGTCGAGGAACTCCAACGCCATCACGCACTCGTCGGCGAAGCGCTGCGCGGCCTCGGCCGAGGCGAACGTGAACGGCCGCTGCACGGACGATTCGCCCGGAGGCCGGCCGGCCGGGTGGATGTCCGTCTCCACCGTGACGCCGCCGTCCACGGCGACGCCGCGAAGGCTGGCGAGTGGCCTGCCGTCGCGGCGCACGTCGTACGTGAAGAGCGTCCCGTCCTTGCCAGGCTTGTTCGCGGTCGTCTTCGGAGCCCGCTTCGCGCCGCGAAGGGGCGCGCTCACGAGCCCTTCGAGCCGCGGTGCGCGCCGGCGTTGGTTGCCGCCTGCGCGACGACGGTCTCGTCGACCGAGCCGTTGAAGCGTGCCACGACCTTGCCGGGGCGCTTCACGACGAGCAGCACGGGCGGCGAGGCGGTACCGATGTACGGCTGCACCTGCCGTGCGATCTTCTCGTCGAGGACGTTCAAGGCAGCAAAGCCGACACCGGCGGCGTGTGCGCCTCGGCGGGCAGCAGCGACGGCGGCGCGATCGCCGGCGTCGGTGCCTGCGTAGACGGACACGACGACGATCCTCGACTGATGCAGCTTGTTCGCCAGTCTCACCGGCAGCCCGGGCAGCAGCACGATCTTCGGCTGCGTGGGCTTCGCGGTCGACGTCGACGGGGCAGGCGTCACCACCGTGGAGGTGGTCGCTGCGGGGGCGGAGCCGGCATCCGAGCTCGAATCCTCGAGCAGCAGCGGACGCGCGACGAACAGCGCGGCGAGCGCCAGGACGGCGACGCCGATGATGAGAAACATGCGTGTGGGAATCTGGGTGGCGGTCACGGATGTCCTATCGGCAGATTTGGCGTGCGGCTTTACGGTTGCTCGACAATCTTCGGGGGACTCGCGAGCACGGACACGACGCGGCCGCCGTTCGTCAGAAATGCCTGCCGCGGCTTGACGGAGACCGTCCATGGGCCGTGGTGCGCAAGCGGGAGGTCGAGCGTCTGCGGGGCGCCGTAGGCGACGACGATCGTGCGGCGAAAGCCCCGACCGACGACGTTCACGGTGGAGCGGGGGGCGTCGGGGGGCAGCCGCAGCACCATCCGCAGCACGCCCCTGCGCGGGTGCTCGCCGTTCGGCCAGATCGTGATCCTGGTGCGGAGGCCGAGCCAGCCGTCGAGGTAGCGGCCGGCGACGAGCGCGGTCATGCGCGCCGGGCTGTCGGAGGACCAGAGCGCGCTCGACTCCACACGCCGGACGAGCGTCGCGTCGTCGAGGATCGCGTAGGACGAGTATTCCTCCACGAGCAGCGGCCCGGTGACAGGCTCCCCTCGTGCCAGGATGCGGCCGTCGGGGGCGACTCTCGCGGGCACTGAGCCGAAGGCGTCGACGGTGCTCGAGTCGCGCATCTGCAGGATGCGGCTGAGCGACCGGTTCCAGAACATCTGGGCCGAGATCTGTGGACGTGAGCTGAACGGCGTCTGCAGGATCGAGACGTCCTCCATGCCTGCTGCGTCGATCCAGCGCGGGTCGGCGTCGAGGATCATCCGCTTCGCGCCGTCGGCGGCCTGGAGGCTGCCGACCGATGACGCGACGCCGAGGGTTACGAGCGCGAACGCGCAGCCGGCAGCGGCGACGGGAACCCCGGTGCGGGGTCTCCAGGCCGCAATCGCGGCGAGGATCGCCAGCACGGTCACGGCGATCGCGGCGAAGATCGCTCCCGTCCCGACACCCACCTGCTGCTCGAGCCAGGCTACGCCCTGGAGCGCGGGGGAGTCCTGCTTGGAGGTTCCCTGGTCGAACGTCGTGACCGGCACGGCTGCGGCGGCAACGGCGAGCGCTGCCGCCAGCGGCACGGCCGCGTAGCGCCAGACCCGGGAATCGAGCCTGCGCGCCCAGACGCAGAAGGCCAGCGGGATCAACGGCAGCACGACGACCAGGTACCGCTCCTGGAATCGCTCGGCGCCGTTCGACGCGTAGAGCGTGGCCTCGGCGAGGAGGGCGAGGATCGTCAGCCCCGCGAGGAGGCCGAATGCATGCTCGGCCCTGCTCCGAGGGCGTATCGCCGCGACGAGGAAGCCGATCGAGGCGCCCGGCGCGAGTGCGACGCCCGACGCGAAGGCGAGCAGGAGCAGATCGGCCGCCAGCCAGTGGCCGACGCTGAGCGGCGAGAGGCCGAGGTCGAGAACGCCGCGGTAGTAGCCGAGCACGCGCCCGGGGCCGGCCGCCAGCGCCACCAGCGCCGCCACGGCCAGGGGCGCGACCACGCACAGGTGTTGGCGCACGGTGCGTTTGACCGAGAAGCGCTCGAGCAGGAAGGCGGCCACGACGTAGACAACCGGCAGGATCACGTACTGAACGCGGGCTGCGGTGGCCAGACCGGCCAGCGCGAGGAACAGGAGCTGCGGCTTCCAGCCGGGCCGTTCGAGTGCCGCGAGACCGGCCGCCACGGCGCCGAGCGCGAACGGCCACGCCACCGCGTCCGCCATGACGTAGGTGGAGAGGATCCCCACCGGAAAGAGCAGCGCCAGAGCGGCGCACGCCAGGCTCCAGCGCGTCGAGAGCGCGAGTCGACGGGCGATCAGGTAGACGGGAACGGCGACGAGCGAGACCGCGAGCGCGTGCATGCTCTGCACCAGGCGGTAGCCGAGGTCGATGTCGTCGCCGGCCAGCCTCCACAGCGGAGCGGCGAGGATCGGCTCGAGCAACGCCGGGAAGTGTGCGGCCTGACCGCGGATTGCGAGGTGACCGTGGGCGAGGGAACGCCCGAGCTCGCGCGTAGATGTACTCGTCCGGGAACAGCCTCGGGGTTCCGTGGGCCGTCGCGACGGCGGTGCGAACGAGCCACGACGCAGCCACGAGGAGGGCGATCGCGCTCCGTGCGGACACTGTGAGCGCACGCGCTGCCGCGATCGGCTTCTGGGATGCAGTTCCGAGCTCGGCAGTTCTCTCCATGGGTTCCCTCTTCGACGCCGTCCCCGAGTTCCTTGAATCCGTGGCAGAACGATGAGAGGGGCGCCGTTGCGGCGCCCCTCGACCATCAGACAGCAGGTGTCTCGCTCAGCAGGCAGCCACGGACGTGATGATGCCGCCCGGGCCCGTCGTGCCCTGCCGGTGAGGCGCGCCGCCCTGAACATCACAGACGGTGTACGTGTTGGCGCCAACCGCCAGGACCTTGAACTTCGACGAGATGCCCTTGTCGATGAGCTTGAGAGCCGTGGTCGTCATGCCGACGTACGTGCCGTTGTCGGCGTAGAACGCCTCGACCGACGGGATCGCTGCCCGCACGTTCGCAGCGGCCGCGCGTCGCTCGGCGCGATCCTTGAAGCCGAGATACGACGGGACGGCGATCGCGAGCAGGACGCCGATGATGACCACGACGATGAGGAGCTCGATGAGCGTGAAGCCCGACTCCTCGTTGCGAAGCCGCTTCTGCAGCTTGCTGATGAACCGCATGGATGTCGCTCCTTCCGAGGGGGGTGAAACCGACAGTCGCGGTATCGGTGGCGAGCCCTGGCGGTGCGACCCCTGTTCGGGGGATTCGATGGGGGAGCGAGTCACCCACCGTGGGGGATCTTCGCCTCGGGCAGCAACCCTGGCCGCAAAGGGACGCCTTCAGGATCCGGGTGCCGCGAGGCGCCCTTCGGCGCGGCACGGTTGCACCGGTCAAGGTCGCAGGATGCGCCTCGTACGGGTGTGTTAGCGGCCGCGAAGCGGACGCCTTCAGGATCCGGGCGCCGCGAGGCGCCCTCCGGCGCGGCACGTTACTTACGTGCAGCTGGCGTTGTTGTAGTAGACCGACGAGCCGGGGCCCATGAAGCTCCACGTGTACCCATGGATCGAGTCGGTGAGGCAATACGACGATGCGCTGACGGAGACGACGTCGAGCGTCCGCGAGAGGCCGGTGTCGATCGCGAGGAGCGCCCCCGTGTCCATGCCCACGTACGTCAACTTGTCGGAGTAGAAGGCCTCCGCCGCCGATGCCGCGGCCCGCAGGTTGGACTTCGCGGCCGCGTTGCCGGCGCGATCGCGCATGCCGAGGTACGAGGGGACGGCGACAGCGACGAGCACGCCGATGATGACGACGACGATGAGGAGCTCGATCAGCGTGAAGCCGTGCTGGCGACCCAGCCGGTCGGCCAGCACCTGCCCTGTCGTGCGATGGGAGCCCCCGAAGACGTGCACCGCACATCTGTCGGCAGGTGCGTAGGCCGGGCTCACCCCCACAGGAGTGATATGTGGGTGATGTCCTCCCTCGCACCGGGTGAGGCGCGGGCCGTCCAGGAAGGCGGGGCGCCCACGACCCGCGACCTCCCCTCGATCGGCACTCAAGGAGTCTGCCCACGCTGCCGATACGTGGCCCCGTGGAGCTCTCGGAGACCACTGCCGCCCCGCTCTCGGTCGACGCCCTGCTTCAGGTCGCCGTCGAGCTCAAGGCCTCGGACCTGCATCTCACGGCAGGGTCGCATCCGGCCGTCCGCGTGCACGGGCACATCAAGCTGCTCGAGGACTTCCCGGCGCTCGATCCCGACATGACGCGGCAGCTGATCTACCGCATCACGACGACGGAGCAGCAGAAGCTGCTCGAGCTCCAGCGCCAGCTCGACTTCGCCTACGGCATTCGCGGGCTCGCCCGCTTCCGTGTCAACGCCTTCTACCAGCGCGAGTCGATCGCCGCGGCCTTCCGCACCATCCCCACCGAGATCAAGGCGCTCGAGGAGCTCGGTCTGCCCTCGAGCCTGCACGAGTTCACCGGCAAGCCGCGCGGGCTCGTCCTCGTCACCGGGCCGACCGGCTCGGGCAAGTCGACGACGCTCGCGTCGATGGTCGACGAGATCAACCGCGTGCGCACCGACCACATCGTGACGATCGAGGACCCGATCGAGTTCCTGCACAACCACAAGCGCTGCATCGTCAACCAGCGCGAGATCGGCACGGACGCGACCTCGTTCGCCGACGCTCTGCGCGCCGCGCTGCGCCAGGACCCCGACGTGATCCTCCTCGGCGAGATGCGCGACCTCGAGACGATCGCGACGGCGTTGACCGCTGCCGAGACCGGGCACCTCGTGTTCGCCACGCTGCACACGCAGAGCGCGCCGAGCACGATCGACCGCATCATCGACGTGTTCCCGGCTGCGCAGCAGGACCAGGTGCGCATGCAGGTCGCAAACTCCCTCCAGGGGATCGTCACCCAGACGCTCCTCCAGAAGGCGGACGGCTCCGGCCGCGTCTGCGCTCTCGAGATCCTCTTCCTCGACGACGCGATCCGGAACCTCATCCGGCAGGGCAAGATCGAGCAGGTCTACTCGTACATGCAGACCGGCACGCGCCGCGGGATGCAGACGATGGAGCAGTCGCTGACAGAGCTCGTCCAGCAGCGGCAGATCTCCGTTCCCGACGCCGTCAGCCGTTCGAGCCGTCCCGAGGCGCTCGTGTCCGCTCTCGAGCGGGCCGGCGTGTCTCTTCCGTCCATGTCGACCGACGGCACCCCGGCCGCGCCCACGATGGGCGCGACGCTGAGGGTGGCCGGGAGCTGAGCCGCCAAATGATCCCGTGGATCCCCCTCTCCGTTCTGTCCGATCTCTCGCAGCCGCGCGCCGTGCCGATCCCGGACGACGTGCTGCCGTATCGCAACCCGCTCGGGTTCACCGACGTGCGCTCGCACGCGACTGCCATTCCGGCCGTCGAGCAGGCCCCGTTCGGCTTCGCGCCCGAGCCCGAGGTTGCGGACGACCGAACCGAACCCGTCTTCCGCACCGAGCTGTCGTTCCGCCGCAGCGCGCACACCGTGCGTGCAGAGGCGGACGTGACGCCGCAGCCGACGTCCGAGCCGGTCGCCGTCGGTCACGCCACCACCGAGGACGACCAGGTGGCCGTGACGGACGAGCTCTGGCCCGCCGAGGATGTCGAGCAGCGTGAGGAGATCGTCGAGCCGACGGACGCGAAGACCCCCTTCTACAAGAAGGAGCTCGGCCTGTTCCGGCGCAAGGCGAAGCCCGTCGAGGAGCCCGAGCCGGAGGCTGCCGAGGACGCGCTCGCCGCGGTCGACGAGCCGCAGCTCGTGGCCGACGTCGAGGACGAGCCTGAGCTCGAGAGCGAGCCCGCCGTCGAGACAGCACCCGACGAGATCGTCCTCGCCGACGAGGTCGCGGCCGAGGCCGAGGCCGACGTCGAGGTCGAGCCGGAGCTCGAGACCGAGCCCGTCGCCGACGCTGACGACCTCCCCGTGACCACCCCCGAGCCCGACGCGACGGATGCAGGTGCCGGCGATCTCTGGGGCGAGGCGGATGACGAGCACGACACCCCGTCGTCCGGTGACGCTTCGGACGAGGCGCTGGACAACGCCGACCACGACGCTGTCGTGGCAGCGGTTGCGGCGTCGGCTCCGAAGAACGGTCGCTCGTTGCGGCTACGCCCGGGCGCTCCCAAGCCGAAGAAGAGCTCGATCGGCCGCGGCGATCGAGGCGGTCGCAAGATCGTCGGTCTCAAGATCGGCGCCTCGCAGCTCGCAGCTGCCGTCGTGCACCAGATCGACGGTCGTTCGGAGCTCGTCCAGGCCGCGCGTGTCCCGCTCGAGCCAGGGATCGTCGTCGACGGCGACGTCCGCGACAAGGTCGCGCTCACGAACGCGCTCAAGTCCTTCTTCGAGGACAACGACCTTCCGCGCAAGGACGTGCGGATCGGCCTGGCCAGCAACCGGATCGGCGTGCGCACCTCCGACGTCGTCGGGATCGACGACGACGAGCGGTTCGACAACGCCGTGCGGTTCAAGGCGCATGAGGTGCTGCCGGTCGCGGTCCACGAGTCGGTGCTCGACTACCGCGTGATCGACGAGCGGGCCAGCGAGGAAGGCGAGTCTCTCCGGCGCGTGCTCCTCGTCGTCGCGCCGCGAGACCAGGTCGAGCCGTACCTCGAGGTCTGCAGGGACGCAGGGTTGCGGCTTGCCGGCATCGATCTGGAGGCGCTGGGCCTGCTCCGCGCCTTCGTCGAGCCGCGGTCGCTCGTCGCCCGCACCGCCGACGACACCGCGACGGTTGTCGTCTCGATCGGGCACGAGTCCTCGACCCTGCTCGTCGCCGGCGGTGGCGCCTGCGAGTTCACCCGCGTCTTCGACTGGGGTGGCGGGGCGCTGCAGGAGGCAATCGCGCAGGAGCTCGACGTGCATGCCGCCGAGGCAGCCACGATCCTGCGACACCTCGCGCTCTCCGGCACGCCGAAGGCGCTCGCGTCCCTGGACGACGACGCCCGTCAGAAGGCCCTGGACGCCGTTCGCTCGAAGCTGACCCCGTTCGCACGGGAGCTCGTCAGCTCGCTCCAGTTCTACCAGACCCAGCCCGAGTCGCTGGGCATCGGCGAGATCGTGATCACGGGCGGCACATCGCACCTGGTCGGGCTCGCCGACTCGCTCCATCAGATGATCGGCGTCAACGTCCGCGTGGGCGATCCGCTGCAGCGCGTTGTCGCGCGTGCGGCGCTCGACCCGGCGCTCGAGGCGACGATCGGCTCGCTCGCCGTGCCCATCGGTCTCGCCATCGAGGACGACGCGATGCGCTCGGTCAACCTGCTGCCGTCGGAGATGCGTCAGCTCGGGCGCAAGAAGCCCGATCTGGCAACGATCGCGCTGCCCGTCGCGGCTGCCGCCTCGATCGCCGCGATCGGGTTCCTCTTCTTCCAGGCGAACGCCACCGTCTCCGATCGTCAGTCGCAGGTCGAAGCGGTGCAGGCGCAGATCGCTGCGCTGCCGAAGCCGAAGCGGCCGGTGATCGACGCCGACGTCGCAGCGACCGAGGCCGCTCGTGCGGTCGCGCTCGCCGGCGTCCTCGGCGGCCGCGTCTCGTGGGATCGGATGCTTCGCGACGTCGCGCTGGTACTCCCGGGCGACATCTCGCTGACCGCGCTTCAGGCACAGCTGCCGCCGCCGGTACCCGCCGGCACCGCGGCCGCCACGCCCCCTGGTACGGCGACTCCGGCCGCGCCGCTGCTGCCGACCGGCGTCACCATCGAGGGCTACACGAAGGATCAGCCGTCGGTTGCGCGCCTCCTGGCGCGGCTCCGCACGGTGCCGAGCTTCACCAACATCCAGCTCGAGTCGAGCACGCGTGAGCTGATCGGCAAGAAGTCGATCGTCCGGTTCATCGTCCTCGCCGACGTCAAGCAGCCCGGAGGTGCCCAGTGAACGCCTTCCTGCACACGAAGAAGGGCATGCTCGTGGCCGGGGCGGCCGGACTCGTCCTCGTCCTCGCCGCCGGCTGGTTCTTCCTCGTTGCCCCCGAGCGCAAGCAGGCGAACGAGATGGCCGCGAAGGTGGCCGCCTCGGAGGCCGAGCTCGCGCAGAAGCGCGCCGAGCTGGCGCGGCCGAGCGCGGCCGTGCGGGTCAAGGCGGACGACCTCTTCCGGCTCTCCAAGGCACTGCCCACCGAGGTCGACTCGGCGGGCGTGATGCTCGACCTCGACCGGATCGCGAAGAGCAACAAGCTGACGTTCTGGTCGATCACTCCGGTGCAGGCCGTTCCGACCACCGACGTGCTGCAACAGCCGTACGACGTGGTGCTCGAGGGCCGGTTCACCAGCGTGTCCAAGTTCCTGCGGCAGATCCGCAAGCTCGTGGGCGTGCAGGGTGGCAGGCTCGCAGTTCAGGGGCGCCTGTACACCGTCGACCAGGTCAAGCTCGAACAGCCGCAGGGCGGCGCCGAGTTCCCGGTGGTGCGCGCCACCGTCCGGGTCAACGCATTCGGCTTCACGCCCACCGCGGTGGCTCCGGGCACCGACACGACCCAGACAACGACCACCTCGACCGGGACGGTCGCGGCAGGAGCGACTCCGTAATGGCCAAGACGACTGACACCTCCGCTCAGAAGAAGCGTCAGCAGACGATCATCCTCGCCGTCGCCGGCGTGCTGCTCCTCGGCGTGCTGGTCTTCCAGCTCCCGAAGCTCACCGGTGGTGGCTCGTCGGCCCCCGAGGCAGCGCCCGCGACCAGCGGCGACGTCACCGCCGCCGACGGGACGGCGATCGTGCCGGCCACGACCTCCACGACCGTCGCCGCGACCACGACGATTGCCCCGCGGGTTCCCGCAGGGGTGCCGCGCGCGGTGCTGGTCGGCGTCACGGTCGGCGGCAGCGCGCAGCCGAAGGCAGGCGAAGGACAGCTGCGCGCCTTCACGCTGTTCACCGAGAAGGACCCCTTCCTGCAGTCGCTGCCGAAGGACGCGGCCACCGCGCCCCCGGCTTCACCGACTGCGACCGGGAGCACCGGCACCGGCACCGGCGGCAAGGGTGGCGGCAGCGGCTCGACCACCGCCCCGGAGCCGTTGACGAACGCCACGCTCGCGATCAACGGCACGTCCGAGCCCCTCACGCTGAAGCAGCTCTTCCCCGAGCAAGAGCAGCTGTTCAAGCTCGTGTCGCTCCAGCCCAAGTCGGCGAAGATCGCCGTCTCGGGCGGCGCCTTCACGGACGGGCAGCTGATCACCCTCGCCATGGGCAAGAGCGTGACGCTCGTCAACACCGCGACCGGCGCTCGCTACGTCGTGAAGCTCCTCTACACCGGCACCCAGCCGGAGCAGATCAAGGGGTTCACGAAGAAGCCTGCGGAGCCGAAGAAGTAGTGGCGGCGGGCGACCACGACGCCGTGACCAACAGACACCGATAGGGGAGCAGGATGCCGTCTTTCGCCTACAGCGCGATCAATTCCCAGGGCATCACCAGCTCGGGTGAGATCCAGGCACCCGACGCCGCCACGGCACGCGACGCGCTGCGCGGCAACGGCCTCCTTGCCCAGTGGATCGAGGAACGGGGCGCCGCCCAGGAGAAGTCCGCCACCAGCGGGCTCCTCGGTCGTGCCAAGAAGGTCAAGTCGAAGTCCCTGCAGATCTTCTCGCGGCAGTTCGCGACGATGATCGAGGCCGGGCTCTCGGTCGTCACCGCCCTCGTCATCCTCGAGCAGCAGACCGACGACAAGGCGCTGCAGCTCGTGATCGAGGACGTGAGGGAGCAGGTCGAGGGAGGCGCGCTCCTGTCGGAGGCGATGGAAAAGCACCCGACCGTCTTCAACCGCCTCTACGTCTCGATGGTCGAGGCGGGCGAGGCAGCGGGCGTGCTCGACACCGTCCTCGACCGCGTCGCGACCCAGATCGAGAAGGAGCAGAAGATCAAGCGGCGCGTGCGCGGCGCGATGATCTACCCGCTCGTCGTGCTCTCGTTCGCGACGCTCGTCCTGATCGGGATGCTGATGTTCATCGTCCCCGTGTTCGTCAAGGTCTTCGACGACCTCGGCGGCGAGCTGCCGACGCTGACGCAGTGGGTCATGCACGCGTCGAACGGGCTGCGCGACTACTGGTTCATCATCTTCCCGGTCGGCGGTGCCATCATCTACGGCTTCTTCCGCTGGAAGCGGACCGAGGCGGGACGCCAGGCTTGGGACCGCTTCAAGCTCAAGATCCCGATGCAGATCGGCTCCGTCGTCCGCAAGGTTGCGATGGCCCGCTGGTCGCGCACGCTGTCGACGCTGGTCGCATCGGGCGTCGACATCATCAAGGCGCTCGAGATCACCGCCACCACGTCGGGCAACTGGGTCGTCGAGAGCGAGACGGTGAACGTGCGTCTTCGCGTGCAGGAGGGTGCGACGATCGCCCAGCCTCTGATCGACAGCCCCACCTTCCCGCCGATGGTCTCCCAGATGGTCAAGATCGGTGAGGAGACCGGTGAGCTCGAGAAGATGCTCACCAAGGTCGCGGACTTCTACGAGGACGAGGTCGACGCGTCGATCGCGGCGCTGACCTCGATCATCGAGCCGATCATGATGATCGGCGTCGGGCTCATGGTCGGCGTCGTCGTGATCGCCATGTACCTCCCGATGTTCCGCATGCTGAGCCTCATCCAGTAGGGGCGGGATATATCCCGCCCGCCGTCGGCCCCTACGAGGACACGAGCGAGTCGCAGGAGTCTGCGCTCTCGAAGGCGTCCTGGAGCTCGCCCTTGGCGTCGAGCTTCTGCAGCTCCTGGAATGCCTGGCCGACGGCGCTGGCCATGGAGCCGAGCGTGCGGGTGACCGTCGCGAGCTGGTCGAGCACACCGCCGAGGCCCGCGCCACCGGCGGTGTCGAGCGTCTTCTGCAGCGACGCGGCGTCGGTCTCCAGCGTGTCCGCCAGCTCCGTCACCGTCTGCTGGGCCTCCTGACCGGACTCCGTCTCGGGCCGTCCGAGTGCCTTGACGTCGGTGGCGAGCGTCGAGGTCGCGTCGATCACGCTCCCGAGCGCGCCGGCGATGGACTCGGGTGAGATCGAGCTCGTGTCCTGCAGGGTCGTGCTCGCGGCCTGCATCGAGTCCGACCACGTCTGCAGGGCCGAGCAGAGGCCGCCTGCCCACGCCTGGGTCGCGTCGCCCTCGTCCGAGCTGCCGCCGCACCCGGCGGCGGCGAGTGCGAAGGCGACGACGATCGGTGCCAGGGCCCGGCGCATGCGGCGCGACACTAGCACCGGCCGGCCGCTGCGTCGGAGGGGGCGAGCCCGTGTCAGCCCGGTGCGCTGACCCGTGAAACCGCGAACGAGATAGGGTTGAGACGAGAAAACGTCGTCGGCGCCGCCGCCTGGCGGGCCATTGGAGGTGACATTGGTGGTTGCAGCGGACTATCCGTTCCTTGACGTCCTGTGGACGATGCTGGTCATCTTCGCCTGGGTGATCTGGTTCTGGATCCTGATCACCGTCTTTTCCGACCTGTTCCGCCGGCACGACACGTCGGGGTTCGGGAAGGTGCTCTGGATCATCTTCGTCATCGTCCTGCCGTTCCTGGGCGTGTTCATCTATCTGATCGTGAACCACGACGGGATGACGGAGCGCAATATCAAGCAGATGCAGGCGCAGCAAGCGCACATGGACGCGTACGTGAAGTCGGTCGCCGGCTCGGGCAGCGCCGCAGCGGAGATCGAGAAGGCCAAGGGTCTGCTCGACTCGGGTGCGATCACGCAGGCCGAGTTCGACTCGATCAAGGCGAAGGCGCTCGCCGGCTCGTAGCCGTCGACAGAGGAGAGGAGTGACGATGGAAGAGATCGGGCCTGTCGATTACCTGATCGTGGCGTTCCCCGGGAACGAGTTCAGGGGCGAGATCGCCCCTGCCCTCGCAGACCTGGTGGACGCGGGCACGATCCGCATCATCGATGTGGCGTTCGTCGCCAAGGACGACGCCGGTGAGACTCTTGTGCTCGAGCTGACGGAGCTCGCCGCCGACATGCAGGCGGCGTTCGACAAGCTGGGCGTCGAGGTCAACGGCCTCTTCAACGAGGACGACCTGCAGGACGCGGCGGACGCGCTCGAGCCCAACTCGTCCGCAGCCCTGCTCTTGTGGGAGAACGTCTGGGCGCGCACCGCCGCGCAGGCGATCCGCGACGCCGGTGGCGTCGTGGTCGCGTTCGAGCGGCTGCCGCACGAGATCATCCAGGCCGCCCGCGAATGGGTGCTCGAGTCCGCGAACGCGTAAGGGAGAGGAGACCGAGAGATGTTCGGACGCAGAGGTCCAAGCCTGGTTCGTGCCGCGGCCACGACGGCGGTCGTCGCGGGGACGGCCGGTGCGGTCAGTCATCACCAGCAGGAGAAGTACGCGTCAAAGGATCAGGCGGCGTACGACCAGCAGATGGCCGCGCAGGCGGCCGCAGCGCCAGCCGCCCCGGCCGCCCCGGCCGAGCCCGACTATGCGGCCGAGCTCGCGCAGCTCGCGCAGCTGAAGGCGCAGGGGATCATCACCGAGGAGGAGTTCGAGGCGAAGAAGAAGCAGGTCCTCGGGATCTAGGCGAGGTGGGCCGTGTCTGCCGGCGAGCCCGTGCCGGCAGACACGGCCTTTCGCTACCTCTAATCGACAGAGATTGCGATCAGGACGGAGGCGACAGTGACCGACGAGAGCCGTACGGTGCTCCCGATCCCGGACCGGCCGTACGGTGGCCCGGTCGCCTTCGACGCGAAGGACCCGGAATCGTCGTTCCCGCCGATCGAGCCGCTGCGACCGCCGGCCGGCGCGCCGAACGTGCTCATCGTGCTGCTCGACGACGCGGGCTTCGCCGCTTCGAGCGCCTTTGGCGGCCCCTGCCACACACCGACCGCGGAGCGTCTCGCGACGGCTGGGCTCAAGTACAACCGCTTTCACACGACGGCGCTGTGCGCGCCGACGCGCGCGGCGCTCCTTTCGGGTCGCAACCACCACACCGTGGGGATGGGTGTGATCACCGAGCTCGCAACCTCGGCGCCCGGCTACAACTCGCTGCGGCCGAACACGTGCGCGCCGTTGGCGCAGACGATGTTGCTCAACGGCTATTCGACGGCCCAGTTCGGCAAGTGCCACGAGGTGCCGGTCTGGCAGACGAGCCCGATGGGCCCCTTCGACGCCTGGCCCACCGGGGGTGGCGGCTTCGAGTACTTCTTCGGCTTCATCGGCGGTGAGACGAACCAGTACTACCCGGCCCTCTACGAGGGCACGGTCCCGGTGGAGCCCGAGAAGACACCTGAGGAGGGCTATCACTTCACGGAGGACATGACCGACAGGGCGATCACGTGGATCCGCCAGCAGAAGTCGCTCATGCCCGACAAGCCCTTCTTCGTCTACTACGCGCCCGGCGCGACGCATGCGCCGCACCACGTGCCGAAGAAGTGGTCGGACAAGTACAAGGGCCGCTTCGACGAAGGGCTGGGACGCCCTGCGCGAGGAGATCCTGGAGCGCCAGAAGGAGCTCGGGGTCGTGCCGCCCGAGACGGAGCTGACCGCGAGGCACGAGGAGGTCCCGGCTTGGAACGACATGCCCGACGACCTGAAGCCGGTGCTGGCCCGCCAGATGGAGGTCTACGCAGGCTTCATGGAGCACACGGACCACCACGTCGGTCGGTTGGTCGACGCGCTCGACGACCTTGGCGTTCTCGAGGACACGCTCGTCTACTACATCGTCGGAGACAACGGAGCCTCCGCCGAGGGCACCGTCAACGGGTCGTTCAACGAGATGTTCATCTTCAACGGCGCCGACGCGCTCGAGACACCGGAGTTCGTGGCCGCTCGCATCGACGAGCTCGGCACGCCGACGGCGTACAACCACTACGCGGTCGGCTGGGCGCACGCGATGGACACGCCGTACCAGTGGACGAAACAGGTCGCCTCGCACTGGGGCGGGACGCGCAACGGCACGATCGTGCACTGGCCGAGCGGAATCGAGGCGCGCGGCGAAGTCCGGTCGCAGTTCCACCATGTGATCGACGTTGCGCCGACGGTGCTCGAAGCGGCCAGGTTGCCGGAGCCTTCCGTCGTCGACGGGGTGCCACAGAAGCCGATCGAGGGGATCAGCATGGCGTACTCCTTCGACGACCCCGCAGCGGGGGAGCGCCGCACGACCCAGTACTTCGAGATGTTCTGCAACCGCGGCATCTACCACGAAGGCTGGACGGCGGTCACGCGTCACTCGACACCGTGGGTCATGGGGGCGCTACCGCCGTTCTCAGACGATGTCTGGGAGTTGTACGACACGAGCGCGGACTGGAGCCAGGCACACGATCTGGCGGCCGAGCAGCCCGAGAGGCTCGCCGAGCTGCAGCAGCTCTGGCTCGAGGAGGCGCGGAAGCACAACGTGCTGCCGCTCGACGACCGCCGGATCGAGCGCTTCAACCCGGACCTCGCGGGCAGACCCACCCTCGTCAAGGGGAACTCGCAACTGCTGTTCGGCGGCATGGGCCGCCTGACCGAGAGCTCGCTCCTCAACGTCAAGAACAAGTCCTACGCAGTGACGGCCGAAGTGGTCGTCCCCGGGGCCGGCGCCGAGGGCGTCATCATCGCGCAGGGCGGCGCGTTCGCGGGCTGGAGCCTCTACGCGAAGGACGGCAGACCGAGGTATTGCTACAACCTGCTCGGCCTTCACCGCTTCACGATCGAGGGCGAAGCACCGATCGCACCCGGGAAGCGCCAGGTGCGGATGGAGTTCGCCTACGACGGTGGCGGACTCGGGAAGGGAGGGACCGTGACCCTGTTCGTCGACGGGGCGGAGGTCGGAGCAGGTCGTGTCGAGGGGACGATCCCGATGATCTTCTCGGCCGACGAGACGGCGGACATCGGCCGCGACACCGCCTCGCCGGTGAGCGAGGACTACGACGCCGAGTCCAGCGTCTTCACCGGCGCGGTCAACTGGGTACAGATCGACCTCGGCGAGGATGCGGAGGACGCCGACCACCTGATCACGCCCGAGGAGCGGCTGCGCGTGGCGATGGCCCGGCAGTAGCGTCGCTCGGGGAGGCCCCGTGACCGAAGTCATCGACAACGAGCAGGCACCACGCAGTGACCCGTCGCCGACCGCTGGGATGAAACGGGTCCCGGGCGGCACCTTCCTGATGGGGTCCGAGTCGTTCTACCCGGAGGAGCGGCCTGTGCGGGCGGTCTCCGTGGACGGGTTCTGGGTGGACGAGCATCCCGTCACGGCGGCCGAGTTCCGGCGCTTCGTGCGGGAGACCAGGTACGTCACCGTGGCAGAGCGTCCGCTCGACCCGGAGCAGTACCCGGACGCAGATCCGGAGCTGCTCGTGCCCGGCTCGCTCGTCTTCCGGCGGACGACCCGGCCCGTGAACCTCGACGACTACCGCAACTGGTGGGAGTACGTGCCGGGGGCGTCCTGGCGGCATCCGGGGGGAAAGGGAACGACGATCAACGGCCGTGACCACCATCCCGTCGTCCAGGTGGCGTACGAGGACGCAGAGACCTACGCGCGGTGGGTCGGGAAGGAGCTGCCGACCGAGGCCGAGTGGGAGCTCGCCGCGCGCGGCGGGCTCGACGGCGCCGTCTTCGCGTGGGGCGACGAGCACTTCCCGAACGGAAAGGCGATGGCGAACACCTGGCAGGGCGAGTTCCCCTGGCAGAACCTGAAGCTCGACGGCTACGAGGGCACGTCACCCGTGGGGAGCTTTCCGCCGAACGGCTACGGCCTCTACGACATGACGGGGAACGTCTGGGAATGGACGACCGACTGGTACGCGCCCAGGCATCCCGACGAGACGCAGAGCCCGTGCTGCGTCCCGAGCAACCCCCGCGTCACCTCGCCGGATGCCAGCTATCTGCCCGGACAGCCCGGCGAGCACATTCCACGCCGCGTGATCAAGGGCGGCTCGCACCTGTGCGCGCCGAACTACTGCCTCCGCTACCGGCCCGCGGCGCGGCAGCCGCAGATGATCGACACGTCGATGGCGCACCTCGGTTTTCGCTGCGTCACCCGTGTCAGCGACACGAATGGAGAGCCTCATGGCCAAGAAACGCAAAGTCCCTGAGCCACGTCGAGTCGACGAGGCTGCGGCCGCCAAGCCCAACATCCTCGTCATCTGGGGCGACGACATCGGCATTTCCAACCTGAGCGCCTACTCGGACGGGCTGATGGGCTACCGCACGCCCAACATCGACCGGATCGCGAACGAGGGGATGCGGTTCACCGACTCCTACGGGGAGCAGAGCTGTACCGCGGGGCGGTCGGCGTTCATCACCGGGCAGAGTGTCTACCGCACCGGTCTGAGCAAGGTCGGGCTCCCGGGCGCCGACATCGGCTTGCGCGCCGAGGATCCGACGATCGCGGAGATGCTGAAGCCGCTCGGCTACGCGACCGGGCAGTTCGGCAAGAACCATCTCGGCGACATGGACGAGTTCCTGCCGACCGCGCACGGGTTCGACGAGTTCTTCGGCAACCTCTACCACCTGAACGCCGAGGAGGAGCCGGAGCTGCCGGACTACCCGCCGGCGGACGAGTTCCCGCACTTTCGCGAGCGGTTCGGGCCACGCGGCGTGATCCATTCGTGGGCGAAGAAGGACGGCAAGCAGAAGATCGAGGACACGGGCCCGCTGACGAAGAAGCGGATGCAGACGATCGACGACGAGGTGCTGAAGCACGCCACCGGCTTCATCGAGCGCCAGCATGCGGCCGGCAAGCCGTTCTTCATGTGGTTCAACACGACCCACATGCACCTGCGCACGCACGTCAAGCCGCGCAGCCGTGGCCAGGCCGGCAGGTGGCAGTCCGAGTACCACGACACGATGGTCGACCACGACAAGACGGTCGGAGCGCTGCTCAACCTGCTCGACAAGCTCGGCATCGCCGACAACACCATCGTCGTCTACTCGACGGACAACGGCCCCCACGCGAACACGTGGCCGGACGGCGCGACGACGCCGTTTCGCAGCGAGAAGAACACGAACTGGGAAGGCGCCTTCCGCGTCCCGCAGATGATCCGCTGGCCCGGCCGGATCCCGGCCGGTGTCGTCTCGAACGAGATCGTCGCCCACCTCGACTGGCTGCCGACCCTGGTCGCGGCGGGTGGCGACCCGGACGTGAAGGAGAAGCTGCTCGCCGGGCACGAGGCGAACGGCAAGGCCTTCAAGGTGCACCTCGACGGCTACAACCTGCTCCCCTACCTGACCGGGGAGGTCGACCGGAGCCCGCGCCAGGAGTTCTTCTACTTCTCCGACGACGGCGACCTGCTCGCCGTGCGCATGGACAACTGGAAGCAGGTGTTCATGGAGCAGCGCGTCCAGGGAACCCTTCAGGTCTGGGCGGAGCCGTTCGTCATCCTCCGCGTCCCGAAGCTGTTCAACCTGCGCACCGACCCGTACGAGCGCGCAGACCTCACCTCGAACACGTACTGGGACTGGCTGCTCGACCACGCCTTCCTGGCCGTGCCGACGCAGGCGATCGTCGGCGACTTCCTGAAGACGTTCGTCGAGTTCCCGCCGCGCCAGAAGGCGGCGAGCTTCACCGTCGACCAGGTGATGGCAAAGCTCGAGGCAGCGATGACGTCAGGCCGCTAACAGCGTCACAGGCCGAGCTTGACCGGAAACGTCGCCATCCAGACGAGCGCGCCCAGGAACGCCGTCCACCCGAAGCCGAGGATGATCGCCCGTGACACCTCGGTGCGCATGCGCGTGCTGATCCCGGCGAAGAACAGCGCCGTCGCGAACATCACGACACAGAGCGTGTAGCGGTCGGCGCGCGCCACGTTCAGCTGCGATTCCAGGGCCGCGACATCGCCCTTCCGCTCGAGGGCGTCCGCCTCGGCGAGCGCCGCGGACGTGTACTGCGGCATGTCGAACGGTGTCAGAGGCGCCTTCGCGTTCGTCAGCGGCTTCGTCGCGACCCACGCCGTGACGGCGGGACGGAACTCGGGCCGGAAGCGGCGGAAGTAGAACGTCGCCAGCTTGGTCCTGCCGGTCGAGAACGCGTCGACCCACTGCGTGAAGGTCGTCACGTCGACCTGGATCTGGCGGTTGGCGATACCCGCCGCCCGATTCGCCTCCACGCGCGCCGCGGTCGAGCGGTTGCCGGCGAGCGCCTGCTCGCTGCGCCAGTGCGCGGCCTGGTAGGTGGCCCACGCCGTCGCGACCGCAGCCAAGGCGAGGAGGACCGTCGAGAGGACGTCGATCCAGTGCGATCGGCTCGACGCGGGATCAGCCGTCACGCGGTGCCCCGCGCACGTCGCACGGCGTCTCCAGCGGGCCGATCACGGAGCTGACCTCGCCGCCCAGGATGTCGAGCGTCCGTTCCATGGCCACCGGTCGCAGGCCGCCGATCCCGGGGTGGTACGGGTTGTCGAGGAACCAGAGCAGGAGCAGCGTCGCGCTGATCACGACTGCCACCCCGCCCATCATCGTCGCCTGGACGAACCAGGGCTCGGCCGGGTCCGCGAAGAACAGCATGAAGCCGAAGATCACCGCGGCGGAGATGAACAGGACGATCCACAGCGGCACGGGGATGACCCCTTCCGCTCCGTGCGTCCGGTCGCTGCGCGCCACCTCGCGCTCGGATCGCTGGTCGAGCCACTTCGAGTACGCCGCCTGCTCGGATGCAGACCGCGGTTCGACCGACTGGATCGTGAGGAACATCTCCAGGCCCCACGGGTTGACCTCGTCACCGAGGGTCCCGGATCGCATGCGCGGCCACTCCTCGTTGACGACCGTCCGCGCGTAGCAGACGAGCTGTCCCGACAGAGGGTCGCGCGCGGCCTCCGGCATGATCTGCGCCGTCTCGAACTGCTGCAGGACGAGCTCCGCCTCGGTCTCGGCTCCGGCCCGTGAGGTGTCGAAGCTCTCGAAGGCGAGGAAGACGACGAAGCCCAGGAGGACTGCGAACCCGGTGGCGAGCACGCCGAACACCCCGGCGGCGCGGTCTCCGTCCTGGAAGTAGCTTCCTGCGGGCGCCCTGCGGCGCACGAGGAGCATGGCGCTGACGGCGATCGCGGTGACCCCAACCACGACGAGGGCCGCCAGGACGAGGCTCATCGCGCGGTCATGTCTTCGTCGAGCACCTGGGCATCCTATGATCGTCTGCCCGCCATGGCTGACGGACCCGACACCGCGACAACCCGCGCAGCGTGACATCCGTGGCCGCCCCACCGGCGACGGCTCCCGCGCGGGGTGGGCTCGTCCTCGTCTCGCTGATCCTGGTGGCGGCCGTCGCCAACCTGAACCTGTCGGTTGCGAATGTGGCCCTGCCGGAGATCGGCCAGGCGTTCGACTCGTCGCAGACGACGCTCAACCTGATCGCCGTCGGGTACTCGCTCGGCCTGGCCGCGTCGGTGCTCTGGCTCGGCGCGCTCGGCGACCGCTACGGACGCAAGCTCATGCTCATCGCAGGCATGGTGTTGTCCATCCCGGCCTGTCTGCTGGCCGCCTACGCGCCGTCGGACGAGGTCTTGTTCGTGGCACGGGTGATCGGCGGGCTCTCGGCGGGGATGGCATACCCGACGACGCTGGCGCTGATCACGGCGTTGTGGTCGGGTCAGCCGCGGACGAAGTCGATCGCGCTCTGGTCGGCTATCGGCGGCGGCATCGCCGCGCTGGGGCCGCTGATCGCCGGCGCGCTGCTCGAGTACTTCTGGTGGGGCTCGGTCTTCCTCGTCACGTTGCCGCTCGTCGGGTTCGCCCTGATCATGGCCTTCCTCTTCGTGCCAGATCACGTGAACGAGACGACTGATCCCGTCGACAATCTCGGCGGGATCCTGTCCGTCGTGCTGGTGGGCGCGCTGATCCTGGGTATCAACTTCGCGCCGGTCCCGAACGAGGGCGCCCTGGCGCTCGGCCTGCTGGCGATCGCCGCGGCCGCCACGGTCGCCTTCCTCATCCGCCAGCGTCGTGCCCGCAACCCGCTCTACGACCTCGGCGTCGCGGCCCGCCCGACGTTCTGGGTCGCCGCCTGCGCCGGGATCATCGTCTTCGGCTCGCTCATGGCCGCCGCCTTCGTCAGCCAGCAGTACCTCCAGAACGTGCTCGGCTACTCGACGATCGAGGCGGGTGCTGCGATCCTGCCCGCGATCGTCTTCATGATCGTCGTTGCGCCGCGATCCGCCGTCCTGGTCGGCGCTCGGGGCGCCCGCTTCACGTTGCTCCTCGGCTACGTCTTCCTCTTGCTCTCCTTCGTGTGGATGCTGTTGTTCTGGAACGAGGGAAGCTCCTACTGGCAGGTGGGTCTCGCCTACGCGTTCGTCGGTATCGGCGTCGGGCTCGCCGGCACGCCGGCGTCGCACTCGCTCACGGGATCCGTCCCCGTCGAGCGGGCCGGCATGGCCTCGGGCACGGCGGACCTGCAGCGCGATCTGGGCGGCGCGCTGCTCACGTCCGTCTTCGGAGCGCTGCTCGCGGCCGGGTATGCCTCGGGCATGGGCGCGGCGATCGCCGCCTCGCCGGAGGGGCAGCGCGTCACCGAGAGCACGCAGAGCGAACTCCAGCTCTCGTATGCGAGCGCCGCCGACCTCGCAGCACAGCATCCGAGGTACTCGAGCGAGATCCTGGCGGCGGCGAAGTCGTCGTTCCTCGAAGGCGACGACTGGGCGTACACCGCCGGCATCGTCGCGATCCTGCTCGGCGCAGCCTTGGTGTTCTTCCGCTTCCCGCGGCAGGCAGACGAGGAGCGATTGCTCGCGGAGTACCACGCCCAGGACGCGGCGCCTGCCTCATCGTCACCGGCCGCTTGACCGGCGACGTCAGACGCCGCTCTGCGCCGTGACCCTGCCCGCGTCGACCGCGGCCTGGAGTGCCGCATGGTCGCGTTCGTTCTGGTCGGCGTACGCCTCGGCGAAGGTCGCCATCGCCTCGTCGAACGTGGTGCCGCTTCCCAGGTATGACGCGATCGCGATCGCGTCACCCGAGCGTGCGTGCGCGCGCGCGAGCGTCCAGCCGCAGATCTCCCCGTAGATCGCCATCCCCTTCGGATCCATGGTCTCGATCGTCCGCGGACCCCTTCGTGTCCCACAGCTGTCGGATGTAGAAGTCCCGCTCGACACCGTCGATGCCTTTGACGCGGTCCCAGCCGAGCATCAGGTCGCTCGCCGACTGCATCATCCGTTGACCCTCGACGACGCGCTGACCGTGGTTTGCAAACTCGCTCTTGCCGAGGAACGGCTCGAGGACCGACGCCTGCGCCTCCTTGGCCTGCAGGAACAGCGGGTCGTCCTCGTCGCGACCCACGAGGAGCACGATCCAGGCGCGCGTGCCGACGCTGCCCACGCCGACCACCTTGCGCGCGGAATGGTGGTAGTCGAATCGCTCGAGGAGCTTGCGGCGGTCGCGCGGGAGCGTTCGTCGGTACGAGCGCAGCAGGCCCCGCATGTTCTCGGCGAACGCGTCGTTCTGCTCCGGCGGCATGAGATCCTCGATCGGGACGACCAGCGGCGGATCGCCGACGATGCGGCGCTTGCCGTCGACGACCTTCGTCAGCTTGCCGAGCGCCTTCATGCTGTCCTTGGTCTGGGCCTTGGTGACGGCCTGTTCGGTCTTCTTGGTTCGCTCCTTGCCGGCCGCCGCACCCCAGCGCTCGAGGATCGTCGCGATCTCCAGCCGCAGGTACCAGATCTCCATCATCGGCATCGCGGCCATCTCGTGCATCGCCTCTCGATACGAGCGTGCCGTGGCGAGGACGGCGTTGCGCCGCTCCGCTTCGCCGAAGCCGTTCTGGCGGCCCGCGACCGCGAAGCTCGCGACGAGGCGCTTCACGTCCCACTCGAATGGCCCTGGGAGCGTCTCGTCGAAGTCGTTGATGCTGAACACGATGCGGCGGTCCGGCGCCGCGAAGATGCCGAAGTTCGAGAGGTGCGCGTCTCCGCACACCTGAACGCGGAGTCCGGAGCGGGGGGTGGCGGCGAGATCTGCGGCCATGATGTACGCCGCGCCGCGGTAGAAGGCGAACGGGGACGTGAGCATGCGGCCGTAGCGGATCGGCACGAGCTCGGGCACCCGGGTCAAGGCCTGGTGCTCGAGGAGCGCAACCGGGTCGGGCCGGACGGGTGACGGCTCCCACGCGCCGTGACTCCGTCGTGGGATCTCCGCCCGCGCGGCTCTGCCGTGTGCCGCGCGCTCGGCCGGTGTGAAGTGCTGGACGACCTTCGCGGGCGCGCGCCGCCGCACCTGCACGGGCTCGGCAGGCGACGGGGCCGGCACGCCGGGTGCTCCCTCGACGGTCTCGGGCAGAGCAGGTTCGCTCGTCGCGGCGTCCCCGATCTCGATCTCGCTCACGTCGGTATCCATCGAAACCCCCTGGTCAGGAGCGCGTCGGGCCCGGGTAGGCCTCGATCGCATCCGCCACTGTCTCGAAGTATGCGTCGGATCCGACGATTTCGGTCACCCCGAGCTGATCCAGCTCCTCACGCACAGGCGCCAGCACGTCGGAGAACACGACGCGCACGCCCTGCTCCTCGAGCTCGCCGCGGATCTCGCGGAGCGTCTCCGCACCGGAGAAGTCGATGTCTGCCACCACGCTCAGGTCGAGGCAGAGCCAGCGCACGTTTGCGCCCTCCCGGGCTGCGATGGCGCGCACCTCCTCCGCGAAGCGGTTCGCGTTCGCGTAGTAGAGGCTGGCTCCGAACCGGTAGACGACGAGACCGGGCGCAGCTTCTCCACCGGAAGCGACCGGTCGCGCCGCCCACCGCCCGCCGGGCATGCTGACGAGGACGGCGTCGTTCGGCTTGTAGCTCCGACGAACGTGGTCGACGATCGAGAGCACGATGGCGAGCAGGATCGCCTGCTCGACGCCGACGACGACGACGACCGCGGCCGTGATCACCGCGACGACGAACTCGCTGCGACGGATCCGGAAGATATGACGCATCTCGGGGACATTGACCAGCTCGATGCCGATCAGGAAGACGACGGACGAGAGCACCGCCTCGGGCATGTACTGCAGGGGCTTCGTGAGGAAGAGCAGCACGATGAGGACGATGCCGGCCGTCGTCAGACCGGCGATCTGGCTCTTCCCACCGGCTGAGTCCAGCATCTGCGTCTTCGTCGGGCTGCCGTTGACGACGAACGTGCCCGACAGGCCAGCGCCGATGTTCGCGGCTCCGAGGCCGACGAGGTCGACGTCCTCGCTGAAGCGGTCGCCGTACTTCGCCGCATAGGCGCGTGAGGTGGCGGCGCTCTGGGCGAGGATGACGACGAAGATCGCAAACGCCGTCGTCAGCAGCGGCTTGATGTCGCTCCAGGCCACGTCGGGGACGCCGAAGTTCGGCAAGCCGCCCGGCACCGGGCCCAGCACGGCGACGCCGTCGGCCTCGAGGTCGATCGCCTTGCTGATCACGATCGAGCCGACGACGGCGATCAGGGCCTCCGGGGACGACCGTCGTCACGTACTTCCCGAACAGGATCACGGCGAGCACGCACAGCGAGACGGCGAGGGTGGCGCCGCTCGTGTCGGGGATGTTCTGGAGCGTGTGCCAGAACTTCTGCAGCGTCGTGCCCGTCCCGTCGCTGACACCGAGCATGCCGGCGAGCTGTCCCATCGCCACCTGGATCCCGACACCGGTGAGGAAGCCGACGAGCACCGTTCGCGAGAGGAAGTCCGCGAGAAATCCCAGGCGGATGAGGCGCGCGAGGATCAGAAACGCGGCGGCCAGCAACGCGACGAGCCCCGCGAGCGCGACGTACTGCTCCGAGGCCGTGGCGGCCATGCCCGCGAGGCCGGCGGCCAGGATCGCCGCCGTGGCGGAGTCGGCACCCACGACCAGGTGCCGCGACGAGCCGAGCACGGCGAAGAGCGCGAGAGGGACGAGGATCGTGTAGAGGCCGGTGATGACCGGCATCCCGGCGATCTTCGTGTAGCCCATCACCTCCGGAATGGCGAGCGCCGCCAGCGTGACGCCTGCGACCACCTCGACCGAGATCCGCGATCGGTCGATGGGACGGATCCCTTCGAGAACGGTGATCGGGAGGTGTCGTTTGGCGGCTGGCATCTGAGTCTCCGGCTGTGCGCCAGCCTATGGCTCCGACGATCGCGAGTCGAGCTGTGCCGGCCGAATCTCGGAGGAAACGACCCGGCCGTGCTCGAGGCGGACGATCTCGTCCACCAGGTCGAGGCCCTCCGACCGGTGCGTGATGACGAGGATCGATCGGCCTGCGGCGGCGGCGAACACGTCGCGGACGACCGCCGCAGCGGTCTCGGCGTCGAGGTGGGCCGTCGGCTCGTCGAGGACGAGTACCGGTGCCTCGGCCAGCAGGGCGCGTGCCACGACGAGCCGGTGGCGCTGACCGCCGGAGAGGTTGGCGCCGTCTTCCCCGACGAGCGTCCCGTGACGACGTCGGCGCCAAGGGCGACACGCACCGGGCGAGCGCGGCGAACGAGGCGCAGATCGAGCAGCCGCACGCGGCTGAGCCTAGTTCTGCGCGCCGGTCATCGTCAGGGGGGCGCTGCTCCGACCATCCTGGGCTCGATTGCCATCGGCGGGCGCGCGTTCTAGTGTCCGCGCGTGGCTGCGACACTCGCACTGATCGCCGCGTTCCTGTTCGCGCTGGCTGCGACGCTGCAGCAGAAGGGTGCGCTCTCGCTCGGCGGTGTGTCGCTGGGGAGCCCCAAGTCGCTGCTGCGGCTCCTGGGCGAGACGATGTGGCTGATCGGCACCGTCGCCATGCTGTGCGGTTACCTGTTCCAGGCCGCCGCGCTCGACCGCGGCCGGCTCGCGGTGATTCAGCCGCTGCTCGTGACGACCATCGTCTTCGCGCTCCCGCTCGGCTATTTCCTCACCCGCCAGCATGTCGGTCGGCGCGAGGTGATCGGTGCGCTCGTGATCCTGCTCGGCCTCGGGCTCTTCACCTACTTCGGCGATCCGGCCGGGGGGAACGAGAATGCACCGAACAACGAGTGGGCGATCGTGATCGCCGTCGTGGCTGCGCTCTCCGTCGGCTTGCTCACCTTCGGCAACCGCGGGGGTCTGGTGATGAAGGCAGCCGTCTACGGCACCGTGGCCGGGATCCTGTTCGGTCTCTCCGCGGCGCTCACGAAACCGACGCTCGACTACCTGCACGAGAGTGTCGGGGAGATGCTCTCGCACTGGGAGGCATACGCGCTCGCGATCGCCGGCGTGCTCGGCTTCGTGCTGCAGCAGGTCTCGCTCGGGACCGGGAGGCTGGCGCCGTCCGTGGCCACGGTTTCTGTTGCGAACCCAGTGGTCGGGATCCTGATCGGGATCCTGCTGCTGGACGAGCGGCTGAGCCGGCCCGCCTGGCATGTCGTCGTCGCGATCATCGGTCTTGGCCTCGCGCTCGGGGGAGCCGTGGCGATCTCGCTCGCCCACGAGGCCGACAGTGCGGGCGCGCCGGCTCCGGCCGACGTGGCGCAGCCGGCCGTCGAGCCGGCGTGACCGACTCGTCGTCCCCGCCACCGGCGCCCGCCGCGCCGCTCGGCATCGTCGGTCGTGATCTGCGAGCCCCACGCGCAGTTGGCGTTGCCGGCCTCGCGTTTGCGGTGCTGTTCGTCGGCTCGCTACTCCTGATCCACAGTCATCCGCCTCCTGGGAGCAGCGCCGAGCAGGTGGCGGAGTGGTACCTGCGGGACGGGCGCGACATCGGTCTCGTCGGCCTCTATCTCGTGCCGTTCGCCGGGATCGCCTTCCTCTGGTTCCTGGCCGTCCTCCGTCATCGTGTGGGCCACCGTCAGGATCGGTTCTTCGACACCGTGTTCCTCGGGAGCGGGCTCCTGTTCGTGGCGATGATGTTCGCTGCCGCCGCCACGGCGGGGGCGCCGCTGGCGGCCGTGAGGTTCCAGGGCGCGCCCATCCCGAGTCCCGAGGTGGTCGGGCTGGCGCGTGCGCTCGGATACACGTTTCTCTACGTCTACGCCGTGCGCGCGGCCGCGGTGTTCGTGATCGTCGTCTCCACGATCGGCCTGCAGACGCGGACCCTGCCTCGTTGGCTCGTCCTGCTCGGCTACGCGGTCGCCCTCGTGCTGCTACTGAGCGTCTCGTTCTTCCAGCTCGTCGTCCTCCTCTTCCCGGCCTGGGTGTGCGTGGTGAGCGTCTTCGTGCTCGTCACCGATCGCGTCCCGGATAGCTCGCCCGCGTGATGTGGTGCGATGTCGGTCAGGTGGCCGCGGAACGGCCGGGGACCGTGCAAGACTCGTGTCGAATGACTGTCCGAGCACCGATCGCGGGGCGTGAGGCGTGAAGCTGCCGTCGTGGCGCTTCAGGGATCGAGCCGGGGCTGGAAAGGACGAGCCCGCGCCGCTCGAGGCCGAGTCTCCGGTCGTCCAGATCGACACCCGTCAGCTCAGCGAGATGTCGGCCGTGTTCGCGGCACCGCGGTGGCTGCGGGACATCGGCGTCGCGTCGTGGCTGCTCGTGGGGGCGGCTCTGTTTCTCGTGGGGCTGATCTGGCTGCTCGCGCTCACCTCGGTGATCGTCGAGCCCGTCCTGATCGGTCTCCTCCTCGCGACCGTGTCGACGCCGGTCGTGAGCTGGCTGCAGCGCAAGCGGGTGCCGCGGGCGGCCGGCGCCTTCATCGTCCTGCTCGCCTTTCTCGCCCTCGCCGTGCTGATCGGCGTGATGGTGCTCGGCGGGATCGTCTCGGAGAGTGGCCAGATCAAGTCGACCGCAAGCGCGGCCGCGGACAACGTGCAGGCGTGGCTGGAGGATCTCGGGGTGGACAGCTCCGGCGCCTCGAGCGCCAACGAGAACGTCTCCGAGGGCACCTCGAGCACGATCTCCACCTTCGTCGAAGGACTCGGCGCTGCCGTACAGGGGATCACGGCGCTCGTGTTCTTCGTCGTCTTCTCGGTCTTCAGCCTCTTCTTTCTCCTCAAGGACGGCCCGGCTTTCCGGGGCTTCGTCGACGGCCACATGGGGGTGCCGCTGAACGTCGCGCAGACGATCACGGGCAACGTGATCAGCTCGCTGCGGCGCTACTTCGGCGGCGTCACCATCGTTGCCGCCTTCAACGCCGTCGTCGTCGGGGTCGGCGCGTGGGCGCTCGACGTGCCGCTCGCCGGCACGATCGCCGTGGTCACATTCGTGACCGCCTACATCCCGTTCATCGGCGCGTTCGTCTCCGGCGCCTTCGCCGTGATCCTGGCGCTCGGCTCGCAGGGGACGCAGACCGCGCTGATCATGCTCGTGATCGTCATCCTCGCAAACGGCCTGCTGCAGAACATCGTGCAGCCGATCGCCTTCGGCGCCACGCTGCGGATGAACCCACTCCTCGTTCTCGTCGCCACGATCGGCTTCGGGGCCATCTTCGGCATGGTCGGTCTGATCCTCGGCGCGCCGATGACCTCGGCCGTGATCCACATCAGCGGTGATCTGGCCCGCGCGCGGGCGGCAGCCGAGGCGGAGCAGGGGGCAGACGACGCGGAGCCGCCTCCGGATCCACTGTTGCCGGGGGTGATCGGATGAGCTCGGCCGTCGAAGCCGTCTCGCCGCTGAACGATCCGTCACGCGGACGGCGCCTGCTCAAGATCGCCGGCTGGGTCGTCGGCTGCGTCCTGCTCCTGGTCGTGCTCAACCTGGCCGGCGTCGACGTCTGGGGCTGGCTCGTGCAGCTCTGGGACTCGATGAAGGAGATCTCCCTCAAGTACATCGTCGCGGGCTCGATCCTGCAGATCGCGCAGACGGTGTTCACGGCTCTCGGCTGGTACGGGATCCTCGCCTACGCGTACCCCGACTCGGGCGTCCTCTATCGCTCGGTGCTCGCCGCGTATGCAGTCTCGGTGGCGCTCAACAACCTCGTGCCCGCCAATCTCGGCACCCTGGTGCTGCTGATCATGCTCCTCGCGATCGTCCCCGGCTCGACCTTCCCGGGGATCCTGGCCGCGTACATGGTGCAGAAGATCTTCTACACGGTGGTCGGGGGGCTGATCTACCTCTACCTCTTCCTCACCGTGCCCGGCTCCTTCGATGCGTCGTTCGGGGGGATCGACGAGCACCCGGCGCTGGTGGTCGCCATCCTCGCAGGGGGTGTCTTGTTGATCGTCCTCCTGGTGCGGATCTTCTGGCGCAAGATGAAGGGGCTGTGGGAGAAGGCGAAGGAGGGCGGCCGGATCCTGACCAACTGGCGCGCCTACGTCGTGCGCGTGCTCGTGCCGCAGACGCTCGGATATCTCGCAAAGCTCGGTGTCATCTGCATCTTCATGGCCGCCTACGCGATCCCGGTCACGTTCCATTCCGTGATGTCCGTCGTGGGCTCGAGCTCGATCGCCAACACGGTGTCGGTCACGCCCGGCGGAGTCGGCGTCACGCAGGCGGCGAACGTCGTCGCACTGCAGGACTACACGGACTCGGCCACGGCGACCGCGTACTCGATCACCCAGCAGCTCGTCACGACCGCAGTGAACGTCGGCTTCGCGCTCGTGCTCGTCGTGTGGGTGTTCGGCTGGACCGGCGGCAAGCTGCTGGTCGGGTCGTCGTACGTCGGTGCGAAGGAGAAGGCGACCGAGATGAAGGAGGACCGCGCCGCGAAGAAGGAGGCCAAGCGCGCCGAGGGCGGCGGCGGGCTCCTCCATCGCGGGCACCATGGCGACGAGGCCGACGAGTCACCGCCGACGCCGCCTGCGGACGAAGCGTAGGATCGGGCGCGTGAGCACGGTCGCACAGAGCGCGAGATCGGGTCGCTGGCGCGCTCCTGTGGCGCGACTGCTCACGGTCGTCGGTGTCCTGCTCGTCACCGTCTCCGTGGCAGCCAACTTCGTCGAGCGCCAGGCGCTCGACACCGACGAGTTCAAGACGACGGCGCAGCAGCTGATCGACGACCCGGCGATCCAGAACCAGATCGCGACACGGCTCACCGACGAGCTCTTTGCCGCGGTGGACGTGCAGGCCGAGCTCGAGCAGGCTCTGCCGCCCGACCAGAAGGCGCTCGCCGGGGTGCTCGCGGGCGCCATGCGACCGGTGGCGCAGCGTCTCGCAGCCGAGATCCTCGATCGGCCGCGCTTCCAGGAGGCGTGGGTGGTGGCGCTGACGGGCACCCAGAGACAGGTCGTGCGCATCCTCGACGACAAGACGAAGTTCATGCAGACGCAGAACGGCGCCGTCGTGATCGACGTGCGCAGCCTGCTCGCCGAGCTCGCCAAGGAGCTCCCGATCAGCGCGGGCCTGGCGGACAAGCTGCCCCCGGGTGCGGGCGTGATCAAGCTCTTCGACGCCCAGCAGGTCGACACGGCTCAGACGGTGACACGCGTGCTGCGCTTCGTCGCCGACTGGATCTGGGCGCTCGCTCTCGTCGCATGGGTGGGGGCGGTCTTCATCGCACGCGACAGGCGCAAGGAGCTGCGCGCGATTGCGATCGGGTTCGTCGTCGTCGGCTTCCTTCTTCTCGCGGCGCGCCGCTTCTCCGGCCGCTACCTCGTCGACCAGCTCTCGACGTCGGCCTCGAGCGAGGATGCCCAGCAGCAGAGCTGGGACATCATCACGCGGCTGCTCGCAGACGCCGCCTGGGCCACGATCGGCGTCGGCGCGATTGCCCTCGCGGGGATCTGGGTCGCCGGCCCGGGACGCCGTGGTAGCCAGGTGCGCGCCTGGCTCGCCCCGTACTTCCGCCGTCCCGAGATCGCCTTCGGAGGTTTCGCAGCCGCCTTCCTGCTCCTGCTTCTGTGGGGCCCGATCTCGTACGTGCGGAAGCCTTCGACAGTGATCGTGCTGGCGGTTCTCGGGGCGGTCGGCGTCGAGCTGCTGCGTCGCCAGATGGCGCGCGAGCTACCCGACGAGAGCTAACCGCGGCAGTCGCCGCACGCGCCGTGGAGGACGACGTCGTGCGCCTCCATCGCGTAGCCGAGACGTCCGGCGACGCGTTCCAGCGTGCGCTCGAGTGAGGCATCGCTGAAGGGCTCCACCCGCCCGCAGTCGTCGCAGACGAGGTGATGGTGGTGGTCTCCGTGCGGGAGCGCCGGCTCGTACCGGGAGACCCCGTCGCCGATGTCGACGCGCTGCACCAGCCGGTGCTCGGCGAGCGTGTCGAGCACGCGGTAGACGCTCGCGATCCCCGACGCGGCCGCCGGTGGTGCGGATGCCGTCGAAGATCTCCTGTGCCGACAGGCAGCAGGTCTGCGCGCCGAGGTGCTCGACCACCGCGGTACGCGCGCCGCCGCTCCGGAAACCGGCGTTGCGCAGCCCGGTGAGCGCATGCTCGCTCCAGCGAGTGGCGGTCTGCGAGGACATCGCTCCCGATGATAGCGACTCTCAAAGACGTGCTATCGTCAGGGCGTGTTTTCGAGAATCGTTCTCGTTCTCGTGTCGGCGGCAGTGCTTGCCGCGACCGGATGCGGCGGGGAGAGCGCACCGCCGGGCACCACACGTGTCGTGGTGGCCTTCTACCCGCTCGCGTTCCTGGCCGAGCAGATAGGTGGGAGCGACGTCCACGTGACCGACCTCACCCCCGCCGGAGCGGAGCCGCACGACCTCGAGCTCAATGCCGGCGATGTCAAGGCGGTCCGGGATGCCGACCTCGTCCTCTACCTCGGTCGGGGCTTCCAGCCCGGGCTCGAGCAGGCGCTGGCGGAGCGGGACGGCCCCAGCGTCGATCTGCTCGCGCGGCAGCGTCTCGCGACGGGGACGGGTGAGGACGGTGAACCGGCGCCCGATCCCCATGTCTGGCTCGACCCGCCGCGCTTTGCGGCGATGGCGCACGCCGTCGCGACCGCGCTCGGCGACCCGGCCGCCGCCGGCGAGCTCGTTGCGAGGTTGCATGAGCTGGACGGCGAGTACCGCCGTGGGCTCCGGTCGTGCGCCCGGCACGAGATCGTGACGAGCCACGCCGCGTTCGGGTACCTCGCACCGCGATACAGACTGCGGCAGATCGCGCTCACGGGTTTGTCGCCCGAGGCGGAGCCGAGCCCGCGGGATCTCGAGCGTCTGGCCGAGCAGGTGCGAGCGCTGGGCGCGACGACGGTGTTCTTCGAGACGCTCGTCTCCCCCCGGCTGGCCGAGACGGTCGCCCGGGAGGCCGGCGTCGGCACCGCCGTGCTGAACCCGATCGAAGGCCTGACCGCAGACCAGGTCGACGACGGCGCCGACTACGTCTCCGTCATGCGCGACAACCTCGCTGCGCTGCGAAAGGCCCTCGGTTGTGTGTGAGCGCCGGCGCGAGCTCGGTGACTTTGTGGTGAATCACCACAAAGTCAACGCGGTCGATCTCGACGGCGTCTCTTTCGCCTACCGGCACGGCGTTCGGGTGCTCGACGGCGTCACGCTGCGTGTGGGCACGGGTGAGTTCGTGGCGATCGCCGGCCCGAACGGTGGCGGCAAGACGACGCTGCTGCGGCTCGTGCTCGGGTTGGAGCGACCGCTCGAGGGCACCGTCGCCGTCTTCGGCGCCGCGCCCGACCGGCGAGGGCCTCGTCGGATCGCCTACCTGCCGCAGCGTGCGCTCGTCGGCGGTGATGCACCCGTGACCGTGCGCGAGATCGTGTCCGCCGGGCGGCTCGGTCCGAGCGGGGTGATCGGACCCTTGCGGCGCGTCGATCGTGCGGTCGTGGGAGACGCGATCGCCCGGGTCGGCCTGGCCGACAGGGCGAGCACACCGTTGCGTGAGCTCTCGGGCGGGCTGCAGCAGCGCGCCTTCATCGCGAAGGCGCTCGCCGCCGAGCCGGCGCTGCTCGCCCTCGACGAGCCGACGACGGGCGTGGACGCCGAGTCGCAGGAGTCGCTCGCCGCGCTCCTGCAGGAGCTTCGCGACGAGCTCGGGGTGACGATCCTCTACGTCTCGCACGAGTTCGGCGCGGTGGAGCATGTCGTCGAGCGGCTGCTGCTCGTCCGCGGTGGGATCGTCTTCGACGGCCATCCGTCCGAGCTCCCTGCCGTCTGGCACGACCCTTCCCACAGCCACGGACACCGGTGAGGGGCAGGACTGATGCTCGAGCTCGAGTTCATGCGGCTTGCGTTCGGCGTCGGTGCCGTCGTCGGCGTCCTCGCGCCTGCGGTCGGGTTCTTCCTCGTCGAGCGGCGCCAGTCGCTGGTCGGCGACGGGCTCGGCCATGTCGCCTTCGCCGGCGTCGCCGCCGGCGTGCTGCTCGACGTGTCGCCGGTCCTCGTTGCGCTTCTCGCGGCCGTCCTCGGTGCCATCGTGCTCGAGCTCTTGCGCTCTCGTGCCGGGACGGCGGGCGATCAGGCGCTCGCGCTCGTCTTCTACGTCGGGATCGCGCTCGGGGTGGTGCTCGTGTCCGCGGGCGGCCGTCTCGACGTCAACCTGTTCCAGTACCTGTTCGGCTCGATCCTGACCACGACCGGCACGGACCTCGTCGTCGTGGTGGCGCTCGGGCTCGTCGGCTTCGCAACCATCGCCGTGCTCTACCGCGGCCTCGTCGGCGCGATCATCGACGAGGAGGGAAGCCGCGTGGCGGGTGTCCGCGTCGACCTGCTCAACGTCGTCGTCGCCGTCCTCGCGGCCGTCACCGTGGCTCTGTCGATGCGGATCGTCGGCATCCTCCTGATCGCCGCACTCATGGTGCTGCCGGTGATCGCCGCCAACCGTGTCGCCTGGAGCCTCGCCTCGACGCTGGCCCTCTCCGTCGTGATCGGTGTCGCCTCGGTGTTCGCAGGGCTCACCCTCTCGTACTACGGCGATCTCGCGCCGGGCGGCACGATCGTGCTCGTGGCTGCCGTCGCCTTCGCCGTCTGCTCCGCGGTCGACCTGATCCGGCGGTAGTTAGAGGTTTGATGTGGGTTGTTGGCACGCCACGCACCCACAACCCACATCAAGCCTCTACGCCGCGGCAGCGGACACGGCCATGTCCGCCCCGGCTTCGTGACAGTCACGGCAGCGGGGCTGCCGCGCCACGAGTCAGCGAGAATGGAGGCTGGCATGAGCGCCACGGCGATCGGGTACGTGAGGGTGTCCCGGGTCGGCGGGAGGGACGGCGACCGCTTCCTCTCCCCGGTCCTCCAGCGCGACAGCTCGACAAGCTGGGGGTCACCGCCCGGGTGACTCTTGCGGTCGACGCCGGTGTCGCAGACGGCGCTCACGAGGTGGCCGTCGACAAGCTCATCCGCGCAGGGTTCGGTGTCTGACGCTCGGGGGTTGGATGCCAGCGAATTACAGACGTGCTCGTGAGCTTGTTGGTTGTTGGTGAACGGCCAATCCATCGACCGTTGTCGATGCGTAGTACCGGCCACCAACAACCACTTCCTCGGAGGTCACAATGACTCGGACGGCAACCATCGCCAAGCTGATGGTTCCGGTGGTCTTGACTGCCGCACTGGTTGCGGTGTTCGCTGCACAGTCCGGCACTGCGAAGAGCATGTCGAAGCAGCTGGTAGTCAGGACCGCCAACAACCCAACGCTGCACAAGAAGGTGCTCGTGAATCGCCAAGGCTTGACGCTCTACTCACTGAGCGTCGAGCAACGAGGAAGGTTCATCTGCACCGACAAGTTCTGCCTTTCCTTGTGGACTCCGCTCGTTGTCCCGAAGGACGCGACCCCGACCGGAGCGCTCCACCTCGGCACCGTAAGGCGTCCTGACGGCCGCACCCAGGTGTCCTACCGTGGACGTCCCGTCTACACGTTCACCCAGGACCGCAAGCCGGGTGACGTCAAGGGCAACGGATTCAAGGACGTCGGCGTTTGGCGGCCGGCATTTCCTGATTCCAGCGGGAGCGCTGCACCACCTACGCCGAGCCCATATCCGGGCTATCCCGGCTACGGGGGATAGTCAACGAACCCAGACTGCGTACCGCCCACTCATCGAAGCCGCTGCAAACGCAGCGGTTTCGTCGTCTCAGGGGTCAACGCGTCGACAGCCGTGCTCGCAGAACGCTCGCAGCGGTGCGCTAACCGGGCTGGGCGGACACGAGAAACGCCCGTAGTCGATCGGCAGGTTCTTCGATACGGAGACTCAGCCAGCTGCTGACGATGACGAGGGTTGATGCGAAAACGGAAGACGCCAGCGCGCGCTCGGCCCCAGAGCGACTGCCGCGCGTGCCGCAAGGAGCGCGAGGCGGGCTACTGCGCCGCTCGACGCGGGGTAGCTCAGGCCGCTATGCCAGGCAGGGACTCGGAATCCGGCAGAACAATGATGTGGCAGTCGCGGCAGCGCGCCTCGTACTGCTCCGCGGCGCCGACGACGATCGTCTCCCCGGAGTACAGGGCGGGTTTCCCGTCGACGAGACGCTGCGTCGTCGTCGCAGGCCCACCGCAGCGGTGGCAGACGGCCTGCAGCTTGTCGACGAACTCGGCTCGTGCGAGCAGCTCCGGCATCGGCCCGAAGGGACGCCGGCGAAAGTCCTGATCGAGCCCGGACGCGACCACGCGTGCTCCGGCATCGGCCAATGCGAGCGCAGCGGCGACCACACCCTCGTCGAAGAACTGCACCTCGTCGATCCCGACGACGTCGCACCCACGGGCGCGGGCGACCAGCTCGGCGATCCCGTCCACCGCGACGGCGGACATGCGCACGCCGGCGTGGCTGACGACGTCGGCCTGGTCGTAACGGTCGTCGATCCGCGGCTTGAAGAGCAGGACGCGCTGGCCGGCGATCTCGGCGCGGCGGAGCCGGCGGATCATCTCCTCGCTCTTGCCGCTGAACATCGGGCCGCACACGACCTCGAGCCAGCCGCCACGTTGTGGTGGGACGCGGATCACGGTGGGTGATGCTAGGACTGCGATCGGCCGGACGGGAACAGCCGGCTTTCCAGGCAGTTCTGCGGCAGGACTGGGAGATCGCCTGACACAGGCGCGCGAGCGCGTCCTTGCTACACTCCGAACCCGCGCGGCGGCGTAGCTCAGTTGGTTAGAGCAGCGGAATCATAATCCGCGTGTCGTAGGTTCGAGTCCTACCGCCGCTACCTGGCACCCCTCTCTTTTCGTCCCACGAGCTAAAGAAGAACAATGGCCACCGGAGTCCGAGTCGCGATCACGCTCGCCTGCACTGAGTGCAAGCGCCGCAACTACCAGACGGAGAAGTCGAAGCGGAACTCGCCCGACCGGGTCGAGTTCAAGAAGTACTGCCGCTGGTGCGGTCGGCACACGGCCCATCGTGAGACGCGCTGATGGAACGCGAGACGCGCAGGCAGCGACGCGACGCCCGTCGCGCCTCCGGTGAACAGCCGCAGCCGGCGCCTGCCCTGGCGGGCACGCCGGCGACCGAGACGGCCCTCGAGCACCCGAGTGCGCATCGCCACAACTTCATCCGAGAGTCGTGGGCGGAGCTCAAGAAGGTCGACTGGCCGAACCGCAGCCAGACGATCCAGGGCACGATCGTCGTGATCATCGCCTGCGTCGTCGTCGGCGCGTATCTGTGGGGGCTCGATCAGGTGCTGCAGCCGTTCGTCCGCGACGTGTTGCTGGGCGGCTAGGCGGAGCGGGGAGAGCGATGTTCAACTGGTATGTGATCAACACCTACTCGGGGCACGAGAACAAGGTCAAGCAGAACCTCGAGCACCGGATCCTGTCGATGGGTCAGCAGACCCGCTTTCGCCGGGTCGTCGTCCCGACGGAGCAGGTGATCGAGACGAAGGACGGTCAGAAGGTGCAGATCGAGAAGCGCGTGCTCCCCGGGTACGTGCTCGTGAACATGGACCTGAACGACGAGGCGTGGACGGTCGTGAAGGGAACGCCCGGGGTGACAGCCTTCGTCGGAGCGGGGGCCAAGCCCGTGCCGCTCTCCCAGGCGGAGGTCGACCGCATCCTGCACTCGGGCGCCGCCGCCGGGAGCCCCGCCCAGAAGGCGCAGGTCGAGTTCACGCTCGGCGAGTCGGTCAAGGTGACGTCCGGCCCGCTCTCCGACTTCGACGGCGAGATCGTCGACGTCAACCCCGACCAGCAGAAGCTCAAGGTGCTCGTCGACATCTTCGAGCGCCAGGTGCCGGTCGAGCTCGGCTTCGACCAGGTGAAGAAGATCGATTAGCACGAAAGGGAACCGGGCGAGGCAGGCCTCGCCCTACACGCACATGGCAAAGAAAGTTCTGACACTCATCAAGCTGCAGATCCCCGGCGGGCAGGCCAATCCGGCCCCGCCGGTGGGTCCCGCGCTGGGTCAGCACGGCGTCAACATCGTCGAGTTCACGAAGGCGTTCAACGCCCAGACGGCGCACGAGAACGGCCGCATCATCCCCGTGGAGATCACGGTCTACGAGGACCGCTCGTTCACGTTCATCACGAAGACACCGCCCGCCGCAGTCCTCATCAAGGAGGCGCTCGGGCTCGAGAAGGGCAGCGGCGAGCCGAACATGACCAAGGTGGGCAGGCTCACCCAGCGGCAGCTCCGCTCGATCGCGGAGACGAAGATGACCGACCTGAACGCGAACGACGTCGAGGCCGCGATGCTCGTCATCGCCGGAACCGCCCGCAGCATGGGAGTCGAGGTGGAGTCGTGATCATCGCGTCCTACGCAGCCGCCGGCCGCGTCAGCGGCCGCTTCAGGGGTCGTCGCTCTGCGGGAGAGGGAGTCGAGGTGGAATCGTGAGCGGCCACGGGAAGCGGTACGAGAGCGCACGCGCCGCGATCGACCGCGAGAAGCTCTACGCCCCGGCCGAGGCGATCAGCGTGTTGAAGGGATTCCAGAGCGCGAAGTTCGACGAGACGGTCGAGGCGCATTTCCGGCTCGGGCTCAACGTCCGCCATGCCGACGAGCAGTTGCGCGGCACGATCATGCTGCCGCACGGGATCGGCAAGGACGTCCGGGTCGCGGTCTTCGCCGAGGGCGACAAGGCCCGCGAGGCGGAGGAGGCGGGCGCCGACGTGGTCGGCTCGGCCGACCTGGCGGCGAAGATCGAGGACGGCTTTCTCGACTTCGACGTCGCCATCGCGACACCGGACCAGATGGGCAACGTCGGCAAGCTCGGCCGGGTGCTCGGCCCGAGAGGGCTCATGCCGAACCCGAAGACCGGCACCGTGACCTTCGACATCGCCAAGGCCGTCCAGGACTCGAAGGCGGGCAAGCTCGAGTACCGCACCGACCGGGGCGCCAACGTGCACCTGCCGATCGGCAAGAAGAGCTTCGACGAGCGCAAGCTGCTCGAGAACTACGCCGCGCTCGTGGAGGAGATCGTGCGTGCGAAGCCCGCTTCCGCCAAGGGCCGCTACATCAAGGGAATCACGCTGACGACGACGATGGGCCCCGGGTTGCACCTCGATCCGTCGCGCACGCGGGACCTCGTCGCCGACTCCGCCGACGCGGACTCGGCCAAGACTGAGGCTGCTAGCGTTTAGGTCGACAACGACTAATCCCGCCTGAGACAGCTGGCAGCCCAGCCCGAAGCTCGATACTGGAGCGAGGGCGGCAGAGGTCCAGCCGAGGTGAGGCCGCGACAGCAACGGCTGTCTGTGAGCCCACCTCAGGTGGGCTTGGTCATTTCCGGAGGAAATGACTTGCACAAGACCGAAAAGGAACGCGTCGTCGAGGAGCTCGCCGAGCGACTCAGGGGAACCGACTCGCTGATCGTGGCCGACTACCGCGGGCTGACGAACGCGCAGCTCGCCGGCGTTCGCACGAAGCTGCGTGAGCACGGTGCGACGCTCACCGTCGTCAAGAACACGCTCACGCGCCGTGCAGCCGAGGCCGCCGGCACGGAGTCGCTGCTGGCGCTGCTGGAAGGGCCGACCGCGATCGCGTTCGTGGAGTCCGACGGCGACCCGGTCGCGGTGGCGAAGGCGCTGGCGGACACGGCGAAGGAGACGAAGATCCTCTCGCTGCGCGGTGGCATTCTCGCCGGCGCCGCGATGAGCTCGAGCGATGTCGAGGAGCTCGCGAAGCTCCCGCCCGTGGACGTGCTCAAGAGCCAGCTGGTCGGGGTCATCGTCGCCCCGTTGACGCAGCTCGTCGGGCTGCTGGCGGCGCCGCTCCGTGACCTCGTCGGGCTCATCGACGCCCGCATCGAGCAGCTCGGCGGGACCGAGGATTCGGCACCCGCACCCGCCGTCCCCGACGAGGCTCCGTCGGGCGCAGAGACTGCGCCGGCCGACGAGGCCACGCCGGCCGACGAGACGGTGGCGGAGGCCGGCGACGAAACCGTGACCGACGAAGTCACCGAGACACCGCAGGACGAGACCGAAGAGACCGAGGAGGAGCAGGAGTAATGGCAGCTGATACCGCGAAGGTGCTCGAGACGCTGGGCAAGATGACCGTGCTCGAGCTCGTCGAGCTGAAGAAGGCGATCGAGGAGGAGTGGGGCGTGACCGCCGCCGCTCCGGTCGCCGTGGCTGCGGCCGGCCCGGCCGGCGGCGGCGACGCGGGTGGCGCCGCGGAGGAGAAGGACTCCTTCGACGTCGTCCTGACGGGCGCGGGACAGCAGAAGATCGCCGTGATCAAGGTCGTGCGCGCCGCCACCGGCCTCGGCCTGAAGGAGGCGAAGGACGTCGTCGACGGCGCCCCGAACGCCGTCAAGGAGGGCATCGCCAAGGACGAGGCCGAGAAGCTGAAGGCGGAGCTCGAGGAGGCTGGGGCGAGCGTCGAGCTGAAATAATCGCGAGACGCGTTCCTCAGCGCCACAGCTCGACTGCCAGAGAAACGGAGCCCGCCGAAAGGCGGGCTCTCCGTTAGGTGCCCGGCTTCGGCCGGGCACCGCTTTGTCCCGATCCCGCGGTCGTCCGGCCCCCGCCGCACGACCGCCCGCCTACCGTGCGCGAAACGCGGCCACCGCCGCGCGTACGGTCGGGAAGAAGTGCGCAGGCCCGATCAGATCGGTCAGGCCGGTCTCGGCGAAGATCTCGCGCTGACGACCCTTGAGACGTGCGAAGCAGAGCACGACGTTTCGCGCTGCAAGCTCGCCGTGGAGCTGCCGCACCATGTCCACCGCGGTGGAGTCGAGGTACGTGATCGCCTCGGCGTTGACGACGAGCCATTCCGCGTGCGGCTCGGCCCCGTCCGTGAGCGCGAGCACGCGCTGCCGGAAGTGCTCTGCGTTGACGAAGAAGAGCGCGGCGTCGAACCGGTAGACGAGCAGCCCGGGCAGGGTCTGCGCGGCCGGCCAGCGCTCGATGTCGTGATAGCCGTCGACGTCGGCGACCTGGCCGAGAACGGCGTCGTGTGGGCGCGCGGCGCGATAGAGGAAGACGCCGATCGAGAGCGCGATGGCGAGCACGACGCCGCCGATGACCCCGAACGCGAGGACGCCGCAGAACGCGGCGAGCGCGAGACCGACCTCGGTGGGACGCACGTGACGGAGGCGCCAGATCGATCGGACGTTGATCAGGCCCAGCGCGGCGATCACGATGATCACACCCAGCGCGTCCTTCGGTAGCGGCGCAATGAGCGGCATCGCCACGAGCAGGAAGACACCGACGACACCCGCGGCGATGAGCACCGCCAGCTGTGTGCGGGCGCCGGTCGAGTTGTTGACCGCCGACCGTGAGTTGCTGGAGGACACGGGAAAGGCGCTCGTGAGGCCGCCGACGAGGTTCGCGAGGCCAAGGCCGGTGAGCTCGCGATTCGGGTCGATCGGATAGCCGTGCTCCTGGGCGAACGTGCGCGCCGTGGCGATCGTGTCAGCGAGCGCGACGAGCGCGAACGCCGACGCGGGGAGGAGCAGAACGACGAAGTCGTGGAGACCCAGGTCGGGCACCTGGAGCGGCGGCAGCCCTTGCTGCACGTCCCCGACGACCGCGACGCCGTGCGCCTCGGGATCGAAGATCCACCCGACCGCGAGGCCGGCCGAGAGCACCACGAGCGACGCGGGGACGAGGGGGAGGAACCGCCGCACGGTGAGCCCGACGGCGAGCAGACCCGCGCTCAGGGCAGCGGTCGCGCCGTGCACGTCACCGAGCTCGGAGCTGACCTCCTCGAGAATCGGGAAGAAGTCCCGGGCCGTGACGGAGAGCCCGAGGAGCTTCCCGAGCTGGGACGCGATCACCGTCAGCGCGACGCCGTTGATGTACCCGAGGAGGACGGGCTTGCCGAAGAGCTCGGCCACGAAGCCGAGCCGGAGCAGGCCCGCGACGAAGAGCAGGAGGCCCGTCGCCACGGCCAGACCGGCGGCGAGCGCCGCGTAGCGCGCCGGGTCGGTGGCGCCGCCCGTGGCGGCAAGCGGCGCCACCGTGACCGCGGTCAGCGCGGCGAGCGTCGCGTCCGGCCCGATCACGTGCTGCCGGGAGGTCGCGAGGAGCCCGTAGACGGCGAGCGGGAACAGGGTCCCGTAGAGCCCGTAGACGACGGGGAGCCCGGCAAGCTCGGCCATCGCGAGCGCCGACGGCACGGCGACGAACCCGACCGTGATCCCCGCCAGGATGTCGTGCCGCAGCCACGGCCGCTCGTAACGCCGCAGGAGAGCGGCGCCGGGCGCCACGTCGCGGAGCGAGCGCGGCACGAGCGCGTGGAGGTACCGGCGCACAGGTTGCGTCATGGCGACCTACTCTGACGTCACCGCGTGAGGGCTGTCGAGCGCTGCCGCCGCGACCGGCTCACCGTCCCCGTCGTCTCCGTCTGTCAGGCTCGGTGCGATGGACTGGACGCTCGCCGCGGCGGCCGCCGCCCTGCTCGGCTACGCGGCCATCTCCGGCCGCGTCGAGGGCACCGTGGTGACGCCCGCGATCGTCTTCGTCGCGCTGGGTCTCCTGCTCGGCCCGGATGCTCTCGGGCTGCTCGAGCTTCCGGGCCACGGCCACGTCGTCCGGACGCTGGCGGAGGCGACGCTCGCGGTCGTGCTCTTCAGCGACGCGTCGCGGATCGACGTCGCGACCCTGCGTCGAGAGCTGACGGTGCCCACGCGGCTGCTCGGGATCGGCCTCCCGCTGACGATCGTCGCCGGCGCGATCGCCGCCGTGGCCCTCTTCGGCGATCTCCTGCTCGGTGAGGCGGTCGTGCTCGCGGTCGTACTGGCGCCCACGGATGCGGCGCTCGGCCAGGCGGTGGTGACCGAGGAGCGGCTCCCGTCGCGGGTGCGGCAGGGCTTGAACGTCGAGAGCGGGCTCAACGACGGCATCTGTGTGCCGCTGCTGCTCCTCGCCCTGGCGGCGGCGGACGTCGAGTCGTCGCGAGAGACGACGGGTGGCGCTGTTCGGCTCGTGGCCGAGGAGGTCGGCTACGGGGTTGTCGGCGGTCTCGCCGCCGGCACGGCCGCGGCGGCCGTGCTGCTGACGATGGGTCGTCGCGGGTGGGTCGCAGCGTGGTGGCTGCAGGTCGTCCCCGTCGCGGGAGCTGCGCTCGCATACGGCATCGCCGTCGGGCTCGGCGGCTCGGGCTTCATCGCCGCGTTCGTCGGCGGCGGCGTCTTCGGCGTTCTCCGCCGCCGCTTCCAAGGCGAGGTGGAGCAGTTGCTCGACGCGGTCGGCGGCGTTCTCGACAGCCTGACGTTCCTCGTCTTCGGCGCGGCGCTGCTCGTGCCGGCGCTCGACGTGATGACACCCGCCGGGGTGGTGTACATCGTGCTCAGCCTCACCGTCGTCCGGATGGTTCCCGTCGCGATCTCCCTCGCCGGCAGCAAGGCGCGCCTCCCGACGGTCGCCTTTCTCGGCTGGTTCGGCCCTCGAGGTCTGGCCTCGATCGTGTTCGCCGCGATCGTCGTCGAGGAAGCCGACCTGCCGCACACGGACACGATCGTGTCCGTCATCTTCGTCGCCGTCGCGGTCTCCGTCGTCGCGCACGGGGTCTCAGCGGCGCCGCTCGTGCGCCGCTACGTCGCCTGGTACGAGGCGCATCCGCGCCGCGGCGCGGGCGGCCTTGGGGACGCCACGGCCACCGACCGACGCTAGAAGGGGTTCCACCAGCTATAGTTCCGGCAGGAACAGCTCTGCCGCAGCTGCGCGGTTGCGGCGGAGCATGCGCGTCCTGTATGATTCAAGGTTCCGCCGAGCGTCCGCTCTTCTAACCCTGCCCGTCGTTCCGACTCGCACGTTCAAGGGAGGCTGTTGCATTTGAGCAGCACCGCTGTCGCGCCACGCGCGCGCACGTCTTTCTCGCGCCTGAAGCACGTTCTCGACCTCCCCAACCTGATCGACATCCAGAAGTCCTCCTTCGAGTGGTTTCTGTCGGAGGGCCTGCGGGAGACGATCGACGACATCTCTCCGATCGAGGACTACACCGGAACTCTCGCCGTCGAGTTCGGGGAGTACGAGTTCGGCGAGCCGCAGTTCACCATCCAGGAGTGTCGTGAGAAGGACCTGACGTATCAGGCTCCGCTCTCCATGACCGTCCGCTTCGTCAACACGGAGACGGGCGAGATCCGCGAGCAGCGTGTCTTCATGGGCGACTTCCCCATGATGACCGAGTGGGGCACGTTCATCATCAACGGCACCGAGCGCGTCATCGTGACGCAGCTCGTGCGGTCGCCGGGCGCCTATCTGATGGAGCCCAAGGACGCGACGAAGCAGGTCTTCACCGCGAACCTGATGCCGTCCCGCGGCTCGTGGCTCGAGCTCGAGATCGACAAGAAGGGCGTCGTCTACGGCCGCATCGACCGGAAGCGGAAGCTCCCGATCACGACGCTGCTCCGCGCTCTGCCCGCCGAGGACCCGAGCACCGGCTTCGCGCTCGACACGTCGACGAACGAGGCCATCCTGGCGCTCTTCGACGAGCCCACGCGCAGCTACATCCAGGCGACGCTCGACAAGGACCCGTCCACGCGTGAGGAAGAGGCCCTGATCGAGGTGTTCAAGAAGCAGCGCCCGGGCGAGCCGCCGACGCTCGACAACGCCCGCAACCTGCTGCGGTCGCTGTTCTTCGACCCCAAGCGCTACGACCTGACCAAGGTCGGCCGCTACAAGCTGAACCAGCGCCTCGGCGTCAACGTCCCAGAGGACACGCGGGTGCTGACGACCGAGGACATCATCGCGCTCGTGCGCCGGCTCGTCGCCCTCCCTGCGAAGCTCGGCGTGCCGGAGGACGCGAAGGACTTCGCCGCCGAAGCGGCCGTCCTCGGGCGGGAGCCGATCCGCGGCGAGCTCGACGAGTACGAGCATTTCGGAAACCGCCGGCTGCGCACCACGGGCGAGCTGATCCAGGAGGCGTTCCGCGTCGGCCTGTACCGCATGGAGCGCGTCGTGCGCGAGCGCATGACGACCGAGGACGTCGACACGATCACGCCGCAGACGATCATCAACATCCGGCCGGTCGTGGCGGCGCTGAAGGAGTTCTTCGGCTCCTCGCAGCTGTCCCAGTTCATGGACCAGACGAACACGCTCGCCGGGCTCACGCACCGCCGCCGCCTGTCGGCGCTCGGTGCCGGAGGCCTGACGCGGGAGCGCGCGCCGATCGAGGTGCGCGACGTGCACCCCACGCACTACGGGCGCATGTGTCCGATCGAGACGCCGGAGGGCCCGAACATCGGCCTCATCGGCTCGCTCGCGTCGTTTGCGACGGTGAGCGAGTTCGGCTTCATCCAGACCCCCTATCGCGTCGTCCAGCGGGGCAAGGTGACCGACGAGATCATCTACCTCGACGCCGCCGAGGAGGCGCAGTACACGATCGCGCAGGCGTCGGAGCCGGTCGACCCGAAGACGGGCAAGTTCCTGCACGAGCAGGTGCTGTGCCGTTCGAAGGCGGGCGAGGCGGTCGTCGCGCGGCCCGAGAAGATCCAGTACATGGACGTCTCACCGGCGCAGATCGTGTCCGTGGCGACAGCGCTGATCCCCTTCCTGGAGCACAACGACGCCAACCGTGCGCTGATGGGCGCGAACATGCAGCGGCAGGCGGTGCCGCTGATGATCCCGCAGGCGCCGCTCGTCGGCACAGGGCTCGAGTTCCGCGCCGCCGTCGATACCGGCGACGTCGTGCTCGCGCACAACACGGGCAGCGTCATCGATGTCGACGCCGAGCGCATCGTCGTCGAGGGTCGCGGCAGTCGCGACGAGTACAACCTGACGAAGTTCATGCGCTCCAACCAGGGCACGCTGATCCACCAGAAGCCCGTCGTGAAGCTGGGCGACAAGGTGCAGAAGGGCGACGTCCTGGCGGACGGCTCCTCGACCGACCGTGGCGAGCTGGCGCTCGGTGCCAACCTGCTCGTGGCCTTCATGCCGTTCGAGGGCTACAACTTCGAGGACGCGATCGTGCTCTCCGAGCGGCTCGTGAAGGACGACGTGCTCTCGTCGATCCACATCCACGAATACGAGATCGACGCGCGCTCCACCAAGCTCGGCGACGAGGAGATCACCCGCGACATCCCCAACCGCTCCGAGGAGTCGCTCGCCAACCTCGACGAGCGCGGTGTCGTCCGCCTCGGCGCGGAGGTCGGGTCGGGCGACCTGCTCGTCGGCAAGGTGACGCCGAAGGGCGAGACGGAGCTGACGGCCGAGGAGAAGCTGATCCGCGCCATCTTCAAGGAGAAGGCGCGCGAGGTGCGCGACACCTCCCTCAAGGTCCCGCACGGCGAGGGCGGCAAGGTGATCGGTGTGATGACGTTCTCCCGCTCGGCGGGCGACGATCTGCCGCCGGGCGTGAACGAGCTCGTCCGCGTCTTCGTGGCGAAGAAGCGGAAGATCGCCGAGGGCGACAAGCTGGCCGGCCGTCACGGCAACAAGGGCGTCATCTCGAAGATCGTCCCCGAGGAGGACATGCCGTTCCTCGAGGACGGCCGCGCCGTCGACGTCGTGCTCAACCCGCTCGGCGTGCCGAGCCGCATGAACATCGGCCAGATCCTCGAGACGCACCTCGGCTGGGCGGCCGCACACGGGATCTTCGAGGACGGCGACCCGGTCAACGAGCGGGCGCCGATCAACGCGCCCAACCCTCGTGCCGTGGCGACGCCCGTCTTCGACGGCGCCACCGAGGAGGACGTGGACGACGCGCTGGCGCGGCTCGCCGCCTCGCCCGGCGCCGTGGTGCGCATGAACGTCGACGAGAGCCGGCCCAAGGGGCGCCGCTGCTCGGGCAAGGTGCAGCTCTTCGACGGCAAGTCCGGTGTGCCCTTCGAGCAGAGGGTGACCGTCGGCTACATGTACATCCTCAAGCTGCTCCACCTCGTGGACGACAAGATCCACGCCCGCTCGACCGGTCCGTACTCGCTCGTCACGCAGCAGCCGCTCGGCGGCAAGGCGCAGTTCGGCGGTCAGCGCTTCGGCGAGATGGAGGTGTGGGCACTCGAGGCGTACGGTGCCGCCTACACGCTGCAGGAGATGCTCACGATCAAGTCCGACGACACGATCGGGCGTGTGAAGGCCTACGAGGCGATCGTCAAGGGCGAGAACATCGCCGAGCCGTCGATCCCCGAGTCCTTCAAGGTGCTGCTCAAGGAGATGCAGTCGCTCGCGCTCGACGTGCACGTCCTCTCCGACGAGGGCCGCGAGGTCGAGGTGCGGGAGGAGGACGACGAGCTGCTGCGCGCCGCGGAGGAGCTCGGCATCGACCTCTCGCCGGCCGCCGTGCGGGCCGCAGCCGCCGACCCGAGCGCCCAGGAGCTCGAGGAGGGAGCGGACGACGCTGGCGACGGCTCCGACCTCATCGTCGCAGCCGACGAGGAGATCGGCGGCCTCGACGCCGACGAGGACGAGGGCGACGAGGAAGAGGTCGGCCTCGAGGTCGAGGTCGAGGTCGAGGTCGAAGAGTAGGGAGCAACGGGAAATCGCTCCGCGATTTCCCTCGTACAGGAAGCGAACGACACTGGAGTAAACAGCAGCTGCGACGCGGAGAAGTCCCGCACGAGGGGTTTCTCCGGAGGAGAAACCCTTGGCACAGATCGACATCAACGACTTCGACGCGATCCGGATCGGACTCGCTTCACCGAAGCAGATCCGCGACTGGTCGATGGGCGAGGTCACCAAGCCCGAGACGATCAACTACCGCACCCTGAAGCCCGAGCGCGACGGGCTCTTCTGCGAGCGCATCTTCGGTCCTACGAAGGACTGGGAGTGCTACTGCGGCAAGTACAAGCGCGTCCGCTACAAGGGCATCATCTGCGAGCGCTGTGGCGTCGAGGTGACGCGCCAGAAGGTGCGCCGCGAGCGCATGGGTCACATCGACCTTGCCGCTCCGGTCTCGCACATCTGGTTCTTCAAGGGCGTCCCGAGCCGCATCGGCTACCTCCTCGACATCGCCCCGCGCGAGCTCGAGAAGGTGCTCTACTTCGCCGCCTCGATCGTGACGGCGGTCGACAACGAGAAGCGGGCCGCCGACCTCGCGCGACCTGGAGGACAAGGTCCGCTCCGAGTCGGAGCAGATCTACGTCGACCGTGACGAGCAGCTGACGGCCCTCGAGGGGCGGCTCACGCGCCGCCGCGACTATCTCGCGGCCGGCAAGGAGCGGTCGTTCGACGAGGACGACGAGTTCTGGGTGCGCAGCCTGAACAACTGGGCCGAGGACCAGATGCTCCCGACGCTCGACGACGTCCGTTCGCTCGCAGGGGGCATCTTCAAGCAGCTCGCGAAGTCGATCACGCTCGAGGACGCGAAGAAGATCCGTGATCTCGTGCGCCAGACGGCGACACGCGACGACCGCCGCCTCGCCCCGCGCGAGGTGGAGTCCGTCTCGGCCGCAGCCGAGCAGATCCGTCAGGCCCTCGACCCGATCCGGGTCGAGGTCGAGAAGGCCTCCGGCTCGAAGAAGGGCGCCCTGACGAAGCGGCTGCACAAGATCGTCGACGCGCTGCTCTCCGGGCAGGAGCTGCAGGGCGAGGACGCCGAGCTCACCGCCGTCGATCGATGCGAAGAACCTGGAGCGGGCACGCGAGGTCGGCAACGGCATCCTCGGCGACCTGCTGAAGCAGCTCGACGAGCATCCCGACGCGAACGCCGAGGCGGTGCGCGAGCTCGCCTCCGACCTCTGCCTCGTCGAGGGAGCCCGCAAGGACGACCTCGACGTCGTCATCCAGTGGGTGATGAAGGTGCGCGAGATGGCGCAGGACATCGAGCAGCGTCGCGAGGACGCGCGCGAGGCGGCGGTCGAGGGTGTGCGCCGGCTCGAGGAGACCTGGAAGCTCTTCCGCGAGCTCGAGCCGAAGCTCGTCGTCAACGACGAGCAGCTGTTCCGCGAGCTCAAGGACCGCTTCGGCTCGCCCGTACGGGTTCGGCGTCTACTTCCGTGGCGGCATGGGCGCGGAGGCGATCCGCGACCTGCTGCGCGACCTCGACCTGCAGGCGGAGGTGCGTGGTCTTCGCGACACGATCAAGACGTCCAAGGGCCAGAAGCAGCAGCGCGCGATCAAGCGGCTCAAGGTCGCCAACGCGTTCATCACCTCCGAGAACAAGCCCGAGTGGATGGTGCTCGAGGCCGTGCCGGTGATCCCGCCGGAGCTGCGCCCGATGGTGCAGCTGGACGGTGGCCGCTTCGCCACGAGCGACCTCAACGACCTCTACCGGCGTGTGATCAACCGGAACAACCGCCTCAAGCGGCTGCTCGATCTCGGGGCGCCGGAGATCATCGTCAACAACGAGAAGCGCATGCTGCAGGAGGCCGTCGACGCGCTGTTCGACAACGGCCGCCGCGGCCGCGCCGTGACGGGGCCCGGCAACCGGGCGCTCAAGTCGCTTTCCGACATGCTCAAGGGCAAGCAGGGCCGGTTCCGGCAGAACCTGCTCGGCAAGCGCGTCGACTACTCGGGCCGCTCGGTGATCGTCGCCGGGCCGCAGCTGAAGCTGCACCAGTGCGGCCTGCCGAAGCTGATGGCTCTCGAGTTGTTCAAGCCGTTCATCATGAGCCGGCTCGTCGAGCGGAAGTCGGTCCAGAACATCAAGGCGGCGAAGAAGCACGTCGAGTCGATGGTCCCGGAGGTGTGGGACGTGCTCGAAGAGGTCATCGCCGAGCATCCGGTGCTGCTCAACCGCGCCCCGACGCTGCATCGCCTCGGCATCCAGGCCTTCGAGCCGGTGCTCGTCGAGGGCAAGGCGATCCAGGTGCACCCGCTCGTCTGCCACGCGTTCAACGCCGACTTCGACGGCGACCAGATGGCCGTCCACGTGCCGCTCTCGGCCGAGGCGCAGGCGGAGGCGCGCATCCTCATGCTCTCGTCCAACAACATCCTCTCGCCGGCACACGGCCGCCCGCTGGCCACGCCGACGCAGGACATGGTGCTCGGCGCGTACTACCTGACGTACTGCGAGCACGACCTCCCGGCGCTGACCGCGGAGGAGCTCGCGAAGCAGCTGGGAGTCAAGGGCCTGAAGCGGTTCCAGTCGGAGGAGGAGGTCGAGTTCGCGCTCGACGCCGACCAGATCGGTCTGCAGCAGCCCATCCAGTACCGGCAGGGGGGCGAGACCCGTCTCACGACCCCGGGCAGGGTCATCTTCGGTGCGGAGATCGAGCGGTCGCTGCGTGACGCGGTGCACGGCGACGTCCACGAGGAGATCCCCGTCGACCGGGCGCTGACGAAGCGTGAGCTCGACGGCATCATCGACCGGCTCGTCGGCGAGTACGGCGCCTACGCGGTCGCCTCGACGCTCGACACGATCAAGTCGCTCGCCTTCAAGTACGCGACGCGGGCCGGTGTCACGATCTCGAAGAACGACATCGTGATCCCGCCCCAGAAGGAAGAGATCCTCGCCCGCTACGAGGACGAGGTGGCGAAGCTCGAGCGCGAGTACGAGCGCGGCCTGATGACGGAGGAGGAGCGCCACGAGCGCATCACCGCCATCTGGACCGAGGCCACGGAGAAGGTCGCAGAGGCGATGCAGGACAACCTGCACCGGACGAACCCGGTCTTCATGATGGCCAACTCCGGGGCGCGCGGATCGTTCAACCAGATCCGCCAGCTCGCCGGCATGCGCGGCCTGATGGCCAACCCGAAGGGCGAGATCATCGAGCGTCCGATCAAGGCCAACTTCATGGAGGGCCTGACCGTGCTCGAGTACTTCATCTCGACGCATGGCGCGCGCAAGGGGCTCGCCGACACGGCGCTTCGCACAGCCGACTCGGGGTATCTGACCCGGCGGCTGGTCGACGTCTCGCAGGACGTGATCGTGCGTGACGAGGACTGCGGCACGACGGACTTCGTCCTGGTGCCGCCGTTCGTCGACGGCCAGCTCAACCGCTCGGCGGCGAGCCAGCTCCTCGCGACCGACCTGCACAAGCCGCTCAAGGACGGCAAGCCCGGGAAGACCGTGCTCGCCACCAAGGGCGAGGAGCTGACGATGCGTCGCCTGGAGGAGATCGTCGAGGCGCTCGACGAGCACGACGAGCTGTTGCTGCCGCTGCGCAGCGTGCTCAAGTGCCGCTCGGAGCACGGCGTCTGCCGGGCCTGTTACGGCACGTTCCTCGCCACGGGTGACATGGCCGAGATCGGCGACGCCGTCGGCATCGTGGCGGCCCAGTCGATCGGCGAGCCGGGTACGCAGCTGACGATGCGGACCTTCCACACCGGTGGCGTCGCCGGCGCCGACATCACGCACGGCCTCCCGCGCGTGGTGGAGATCTTCGAGGCGCGGAACCCGAAGGGTGCGGCGACCCTGGCCGACGTGGCCGGGAAGATCGAGATCGAGGACGGTGAGCGCACGGTCAAGGTGACGGTCGTGCCCACGTCGCTCGACGCGAACGGCGAGGCGATCGACCCGCGCGACTACACGTTCCCGCGGCGCACGCGCATGATCGTCAAGCAGGGTGACACGGTGGAGTCGGGCGATCCGCTGAACGAGGGCTCGCTCAACCCGTCCGACCTGCTGGCGCTGCACGCTGCGGCGGGGAAGGGGTCGACGCCGACCGAGCTGTACCTCGTGGGTGAGGTGCAGAAGGTCTACAAGTCGCAGGGCGTCGACATCCACGACAAGCACATCGAGCTCATCGTGCGCCAGATGCTGAAGAAGGTGCGGGTCGAGAGCGCCGGCGACACCGACCTGCTCCCGGGTCAGCTCGTCGACCGGCCCATCCTCGAGCGGGCGAACGAGGCCATGAAGGCGGCCAAGAAGGAGCTCGCGACCTTCGAGCCCCTCATCCTCGGCATCACGAAGGCGTCGCTCGCGACGGAGTCGTTCCTGTCGGCCGCTTCCTTCCAGGAGACGACGAAGGTGCTGACGGACGCCGCCATCGAGGGCAAGACCGACCGCCTGCACGGGCTCAAGGAGAACGTGATCATCGGCAAGCTGATCCCGGCCGCGACCGGGCTCAAGAAGTACCGGTCGATCACGATCGAGCCGACCGAGCCGCTGCCGCTGCAGATGTTCGGCAGCGAGACGGAGGCCGAGCTGCTGGCCGCGTTGGAGGAGATCGGTGACGGCGACGGCATCGACCTCGCGTCCTTCGGGCTGACGCTCGACGAGGACGCACTCGCGGATCTCGACGGCGACGGCACGCCCGAGCCCGAGGCCGACGAGGCCTAGCAGGACGGAGTTGGTGCCCGGCGTCAGCCGGGCACCGAGTCACTTCCTGTCGTGCCTGGCTTTCAGCCAGGCACGGGGGTTCGACCGACGGTGCCGCGTGCTTCTCGGCTCGGCGACGAGCGAGGCGCCGCCGTTGTCACTCGCCTACGCCGCGGTCCCTTTGCCGACCGTCTTGGCGCGGTGGAGCGCCTCTTCTGCGCGCTCGAGGAGTGTCAGCGCGTCGTCGCCGGGCTGGAGCTCGGCGATCCCCCCCGAGAGCGAGAGCCCTGTCTGGTGCCGCCGCACGGTGGCAAGGACGCGTGCGAACAGCCCTTCGGCGTCGATGCGGGTCGACTCGGGCAGGAGCACGGCGAACTCGTCGCCACCGGCACGGTAGGCGACATCGGCCTCCCGCACCGCGCCACGCAGGAGCGAGGCGGTCTCCGAGAGCACCTCGTCGCCGCCCAGCTGGCCGAGCCGGTCGTTGACCCCGTGGAAGTCGTCCACGTCCAGCACGAGCAGCGCCAGTCTCCTGTCGTAGCGAAGCGCGCGTGCCACCTCTCTGCCGAGCGTGTCGTGGAAGCTGCGCCGGCCGGGAAGGCCCGTGACGACGTCGTGGTCGGCCGACTCGCGCGCCTCGCGGAAGCGGCGCGCCGTGTCGATCGCAGGGCCGGCGGCTGCGGCGATCGCCTCGAGCCGGGCGAGCGCCTCCGCCGACAGCCGCGGCGCCTGGTCGTGCGAATAGACGGCGACGAAGCCGAGCGGCTCGCCGTCGGCCGCGAGCGGCACGGCGACGCCCGAGCGCAGGGCTCCCAGCGGCTCCTCGCCGTCGGGGTAGACGTACGTGAGGGCGACCGCCCGCGCGTCGCGCCCGTCGGGTGGCCCGGAGATCACGTGCCTCTGCGCCTCGTCGGGGGGCAGTCCGGTGGCGGCGACGAGCGGCGAGCCGTCGAGACCTGTCGCGCGGACGACGGCGGCGTCGACTCCCTGGATCGCGTCGAGCGCCTCGACGGTCCGCGCGAGCGCTTCGTCGAGATCGAGCGTGCCGCCGAGGTCGCCGATCGCGCGACCGCGCATGCCGTCCTCGTGCGCGCGCTCGATCCCCGCGGACAGGTCGTCGGCCAGCGCGTCCATCCGGGTGCCGAGCTCGCGCAGGGCCGCCGCGATGCGGGCGTCCGATGCGGATCGCGCGCGCCTGCCCGCAACGCCGTTCAGCGCCACGATGACGAGCGCGGCCGAGGCGGCGGCGAGGGCGATGGCGCCGGTCAGCACCGCGAAGCGAGCTCCGCTCGCGGCGTCCGAGCGCAGGGCGGTGTCGCGGTCAACCGTTGAGCTCGCAGTCGTGAACGAGGCGGTTGCGTCCGCTGGCCTTTGCAGAGAGCACCATGCGGCCGACGCGCTCGTCGACGCTCGCGCTGTCGTCACCCTCGCGCAGCTCCGTCAGCCCGGTGCTGAACGTGACCGGCTCGTCGGTCGGGAACTCCGTCGCGGCGACGGCGGCGCGCAGGCGCAGGTCGAAGCGGATGCCCTCCTGGCACTCGGTGTCGGGGAGGACGACGACGAACTCCTCGCCGCCGCGGCGGCAGAGGACGTCGGACGCGCGCGACACCGTCTGCACGAGCTCGGTGAACGCCACCAGGACGGCGTCACCGACCTGATAGCCGAACCGTGCGTTGACGTCGTGGAAGCGGTCGAGGTCGAGCAGGACGACGGTCAGCGGCCGGCCGCCGCGGCGGGCCCGTGCGATCTCCGCCTCGAGCGCCTCGTCGTACCCCCGCCGGTTGCGAAAGCCGGTCATGGCGTCCGTCCGCACGAGCTCCAGCGTCGCCTCGTGCAGGCTGGCGTTGACGATCGCGGGCACTGCGTCGACCGCCAGCGTCGCGAGCTGCGCCGCCTGTTCCTGGGTGAACGCCCGCGCCGCGCGCGAGTAGACGGAGAGGGTGCCGACACGGGTGCTGTCATGCAGCAGGGGGACCGCGAGCGCCGACCGGACGGTGTCGTCGCCCGCTGCGGGATCGGGCAGCCACTGCACCGTGACGGCGTTCCAGGCGCTCGCGTCGGGTGGCTCGAGCCCGGCCTGCGTCGGCGCCGCGACGCCGATCCCGAAGGTGGCGGTGGCCGGCTCCCCCCGTTCGCGGTTGACGGCCACGCCGGCGCCGTCCGCGCCCACGAGCGCCGCCGCGGCACGCGCGGTCTCCTGCAGGACGTCGCCCAGATCGAGCGACAGGCCGAGATCGAGCCCGGGGCCCTGGCCGGCCGCCGCGCCCTCGACGACGGCCAGCATGCTCTTCGAGAGCACCTCCATGCTGTCGCCGATCCGACCCAGCGTCAGGTTCAGGCGGCGGTCGGAGCGGGATCGGGCGCGCGCTGTCGCCAACGCTGCAAACGCAAGCGCCAGAATCGCCGCTCCCGCGGCGATGACCACCGCAGCAGTCGTCCCCATCCCCCGCTCGCACTCTACGCGCGTACGGGCCCGTTGACGAGGGCCGATGCCGGTTTGAGCGTTGCGACCCCATGGCCGGTCCGCTATCGTTCGCGGCCCCGGTTGGCGGGGCGTATGCCCTGCCTTCCTTTCTGTGTGAGCAATCCTCGACCCGAACCGTAGGAGCAGCGTGCCCACCGTCAATCAGCTCGTCCGCAAGGGCAGGAAAGACAAGCCGGAGAAGACGAAGACTCCGGCGCTTCGCGGTGCGCCGCAGAAACGCGGTGTCTGCACGCGCGTGTACACGACCACCCCGAAGAAGCCGAACTCGGCGCTGCGCAAGGTCGCGCGCGTCCGGCTCACGAACGGCATGGAGGTCGGCGCGTACATCCCGGGCGAGGGGCACAACCTGCAGGAGCACTCGGTCGTCCTGATCCGCGGCGGTCGCGTCAAGGATCTGCCGGGCTTCCGCTACAAGGTGATCCGCGGCGGTCTCGACACCTCCGGTGTCTCCGACCGGCGCCAGGCGCGCTCCAAGTACGGGGCCAAGAAGGGCTAGTTAGTGGCCCTTCCGGCAACAGTTGGTGCGCCTCTGGCACGCGATCCGCGGCGCATCGCCGCGTCCTCAGTCGCGTGCGTATTTCCCGATACGCACGCTCCCTGCGTCCTTGCGCTGCTTGCGCCTCGCGCGCCAGAGACGCAGAACCGTCACCGGAAGAGCCACTGATGCCGCGCCGCGCCGAGATCACACCCCGCCAGCCCGCGCCCGACGCCGTCCACGGCTCGCAGCTCGTGGCGCAGCTCGTCAACCGCGTCATGCTCGACGGCAAGAAGTCGATCGCCGAGCAGATCGTCTACGACGCGCTCTCGATCGCCGCCGAGAAGTCGGGCAAGCCCGCGGTCGAGGTGCTCGAGCAGGCCGTGAAGCAGGTCACACCCGTGCTCGAGGTCCGCTCACGGCGCGTCGGCGGCGCCAACTACCAGGTTCCGGTCGAGGTGGCACCACGCCGCGCGAAGACGCTGGCCGTCCGCTGGCTCGTAACCTACGCCCGCGAGCGCCGCGAGAAGGGAATGCCGTCCAAGCTCGCCGGCGAGCTCATGGACGCGGCCAACCAGCAGGGCGGCGCGTTCAAGAAGAAGGACGACATGTACCGGATGGCCCAGGCAAACAAAGCGTTCGCGCACTACCGGTGGTAGTCGAGATGTCGACGACGGAGACACGCGTGGGGCTCGACAATGTCCGCAACATCGGGATCATGGCCCACATCGACGCGGGCAAGACGACGACCACCGAGCGGATCCTGTACTACACCGGCCGCACCCACAAGCTGGGTGAGGTGCACGAGGGCGCCGCGACGATGGACTGGATGGCGCAGGAGCAGGAGCGCGGGATCACGATCACGTCGGCGGCGACGACCGCGTTCTGGCGCGACTTTCGCATCAACATCATCGATACGCCCGGGCACGTGGACTTCACCATGGAAGTGGAGCGGAGCCTGCGCGTGCTCGACGGCGCCGTGGCCGTGTTCGACTCGGTCGCCGGCGTGCAGCCGCAGTCCGAGACGGTCTGGCGCCAGGCCGACCGCTACGGCGTCCCCCGCATCGCGTTCATCAACAAGATGGATCGCACCGGCGCGAACTTCTTTGCCGCCGTGCAGTCGATGCGCGAGCGGCTCGGCGCCCACCCGGTCCCGGTGCAGATCCCGATCGGGCAGGAGGAGCACCACGTCGGCGTCGTCGACCTCGTGGAGATGAAGTCGATCGTCTACGAGGACGACCTCGGCCAGCAGTTCACCGTCGGTGAGATCCCCGCCGAGCTCGTCGAGCAGGCGGACGAATATCACCATGCGCTGATCGACTCGATCGCCGAGCACGACGACGAGCTCATGGAGACGTACCTCACCGACGAGAGCACGGTGACGCCCGAGATGCTCCGGCGCGCGCTCCGGGCCGGAACGCTGGCCGACGCGATCACCCCCGTCCTGCTCGGCTCGGCGTTCAAGAACAAGGGCGTGCAACCTTTGCTCGACGCCGTCGTCGACTACCTTCCCAGCCCGCTCGACGTCCCGGCCGTCCAGGGCATCGACCCGAAGACCGAGGAGGAGATCACCAGGGCAGCCTCGACGGAGGCGCCGTTCTCGTCGCTCGTCTTCAAGGTCATGTCGGACCCGTTCGTCGGCAAGCTGACGTACGTACGCGTCTACTCCGGCATGGTCAAGGCCGGCGACCGCGTGCTCAACACGACGAACGGCAAGACGGAGCGGATCGGCCGCATCCTCCAGATGCACGCGAACCACCGCGAGGAGCGCGTGGAGATCGGCGCCGGCGAGATCGCCGCCGTGGTCGGGCTCAAGCAGTCCACCACGGGTGACACCCTCTCCATCGCGTCCGCCCCGATCATGCTCGAGTCGATGACCTTCCCCGAGCCGGTCATCTCCGTCGCGATCGAGCCCAAGACGAAGGCCGACCAGGACAAGCTCGGCACCGCCCTGCAGCGGCTCGCCGAGGAGGACCCGACGTTCCGGGTCACGTCCGACGAGGAAACCGGCCAGACGATCATCGCCGGCATGGGCGAGCTGCACCTCGAGATCATCGTCGACCGGCTGCTGCGCGAGTTCAAGGTCGACGCCAACGTCGGCCGGCCGCAGGTCGCCTACCGCGAGACCGCCTCGCAGCCGGTGGAGAAGGTGCAGGGCCGGTTCGTGCGGCAGACGGGCGGCTCTGGCCAGTACGGCGACGTCGTCATCAACCTCAGCCCGCAGGCCCCGGGCGCCGGCTACGAGTTCGTCGACAAGATCGTCGGCGGCAAGATCCCCAAGGAGTACATCCCCGCCGTCAACGCCGGCATCACCGAGGCGCTGGGCGCCGGCGTGCTCGCCGGCTACCCGGTCGTCGACGTCAAGGTCGAGCTCGTCGAAGGCTCGTACCACGAGGTCGACTCGAGCGAGCGCGCCTTCAAGATCGCCGGCTCGATGGCGTTCAAGGAGGCGCTGAAGCGGGCGAAGCCGAAGCTGCTGGAGCCCGTGATGGCTGTCGAGGTCGTCACGCCCGAGGACTACCTGGGCGACGTGATGGGTAATCTTTCCAGCCGGCGCGGCCGGGTCGAGCACCTCGAGCCGGTCGGCAACTCGCAGTCGATCAAGGCGAGCGTGCCGTTGTCGGAGATGTTCGGCTACGCCACCGACCTGCGCTCGATGACGCAGGGGCGGGCCACGTTCACGATGCAGTTCGACCGTTACGACGAAGTTCCGCAGTCGATCGCGTCCGAGATCGTCGACTCGCAGTCCGGGTAGACACAACGTTCCGAGGTAGAGAAGGAGACCGGAGGACAGGATGGCCAAGCAGAAGTTCGAGCGCACCAAGCCGCACGTCAACGTCGGCACGATCGGTCACATCGACCACGGCAAGACGACGCTCACCGCAGCGATCACGAAGGTGCTCGCTGAGACATCCGGTGGTCAGGCCGTTGCGTTCGATGAGATCGACAAGGCGCCGGAGGAGAAGCAGCGCGGCATCACGATCAACACGGCGCACGTCGAGTACGAGACGGAGAACCGTCACTACGCGCACGTCGACTGCCCGGGGCACGCCGACTACATCAAGAACATGATCACCGGCGCCGCGCAGATGGACGGCGCCATCCTCGTCGTCTCCGCTGCCGACGGCCCCATGCCGCAGACACGCGAGCACATCCTGCTGGCCCGGCAGGTCGAGGTGCCGGCGATGGTGGTCGCGCTCAACAAGGCCGACATGGTCGACGACCCGGAGCTGATCGAGCTCGTGGAGATGGAGGTGCGTGAACTCCTCTCCAAGTACGAGTTCCCGGGCGACGACACCCCGATCGTCCACGTCTCGGCGCTCAAGGCGCTCGAGGGCGATCCCGAGTGGACCGCGAAGATCCTCGAGCTGATGGCTGCGGTGGACTCGTTCATTCCGGAGCCACAGCGTGACGTCGACAAGCCGTTCCTGATGCCGATCGAGGATGTGATGACGATCCCCGGCCGCGGCACCGTCGTCACCGGGCGTGTCGAGCAGGGCAAGATCGAGGTCGGCAACGAGATCGAGATCGTCGGCATCCACGAGAAGGTCGAGAAGACGGTCGTCACAGGTCTCGAGATGTTCCACAAGACGCTCGACAACGCTCAGGCGGGCGACAACGCGGGCGCGCTGCTTCGCGGCATCAAGCGCGAGGAGGTCGAGCGCGGCCAGGTGCTGGCGAAGCCCGGCTCGATCACCCCGCACACGCACTTCAAGGCCGAGGTGTACGTGCTGTCGAAGGACGAGGGCGGCCGTCACACGCCGTTCTTCAACGGCTACCGGCCACAGTTCTACTTCCGCACGACCGACGTGACCGGCTCGATCAAGCTCCCCGAGGGCCAGGAGATGGTCATGCCGGGCGACAACACGAACATGGAGATCGAGCTCATCCAGCCGATCGCCATGGATCAGGGCCTCCGTTTCGCGATCCGCGAGGGTGGCCGCACGGTCGGCGCCGGCGTGGTCACGGAGATCATCAAATAGGACGTGGCTGCAGGGGCGGGATCCATCCCGCCCCTGCGACCTCGCCCCGGGTGAGAGAGACACATGGCGCAGCAGAAGATCAGGATCCGGCTCAAGGGCTATGACCACCAGCAGGTGGACCGCTCCGCATCGCAGATCGTGGAGACGGCCCAGCGCACCGGTGCGACGATCACCGGCCCCGTGCCCCTGCCGACCGAGAAGAACGTCTACTGCGTGATCCGCAGTCCGTTCAAGGACAAGGACTCGCGCGAGCACTTCGAGGTGCGCACGCACAAGCGCCTGATCGACATCCACAGCCCCACGCCGAAGACGGTCGACTCGCTGATGCGTCTCGATCTGCCCGCCGGCGTCGACATCGAAATCAAGCTCTGAGGTCGACGGTGAAAGGCATCCTCGGACGAAAGCTGGGCATGACGCAGGTCTTCGACCCGGAGACCGGCAACGTCGACGCGGTCACCGTGATCGAAGCAGGGCCGTGCCCGGTCGTCCTCGTCCGCACCGAGGCGGTCGACGGCTACGACGCCGTGCAGCTCGCGTTCGGCGCCGTCGCGGAGCGCAAGCTCACCCGCGGGGAGGTCGGTCACCTGAAGAAGGCCGGTGCCGCCCCGCACCGGCACCTGGTCGAGTTCCGTGGCGAGAGCGACGCCGCCGTCGGCGAGACCGTGACCGTCGAGTCGTTCGAACCGGGTGACAGGATCAAGGTGGCCGGGATCTCGATCGGCAAGGGCTTCCAGGGCACGATCAAGCGGCACAACTTTCATCGCGGCCCCGTCAGCCACGGCTCGCACAACGTCCGCAAGCCGGGGTCGATCGGCGCTTCTGCGACGCCGTCGCGCGTCTTCAAGGGCCGCCGCATGGCCGGCCACATGGGCGCCGCGCGCGTCACCCAACCAGGGCTCGTCGTCCACGGAGTCGACACGGAGCGCAACCTCCTGCTCGTCCGGGGCTCCGTTCCCGGCCCGAAGAACGGGCTGGTCGAGATCAGGGGGGTCGCGTGATGGCCGTCACCGCGCCCGTGCTCGGTGACTCGAAGCAGGACGTCGCCCTCGACGCGTCGGTGTTCGAGGCCGAGCTCAAGCCGCATCTCGTGCACGAGACGGTGCGCGCCGAGCAGAACGCCCACCGCGCAGCCACCCGCGGCGCCAAGACACGCGGGCTCGTCTCCGGCGGCCGCGCGAAGCCGTGGCGTCAGAAGGGCACCGGGCGCGCGCGCCAGGGAACGATCCGCGCGCCACAATTCGCCGGCGGCGGCGTCGCCTTCCCGACCGGCAACAGGAACTTCGAGGTCAAGGTCAACCGGAAGGCGCGCCGCGCAGCGCTCCGCGGAGCGCTCAGCCACCACGCCGCGAACGGCACCCTGGCGCTCGTCGACGGCGGCGCCTTCGCCGAGCCGTCCACGAAACGAGCGGCCGAGCTCCTCGCGGGGTGGGGGAAGGACGTGCCGCTGCTCGTCGTCGCGCACGAGGATGAAGAGGGGCTCGTCAAGTCCTTCCGCAACCTGCCGCGGGTGCTCGTCACCGTGCCCGCCGAGCTCGAGGTGGTCGCAGTCGTGTGGGCACGAGCGATGCTCGTCAGCGAGGCGGCGCTGCCGCTCGTCGAGCAGAAGGCCGGGAACGGCAAGGAGGCAGCATGAGCCTCCATCCCGGTGAGATCTTGCTGTCCCCGGTCGTGTCGGAGAAGAGCTACGCGGGTCTTGCCGACCGCCGCTACACGTTCAAGGTGCACCCCGACGCCCACAAGACGCAGGTGCGTCAGGCCGTCGAGACGCTGTTCGGAGTCCAGGTCGAGCGCGTGAACATCATCACCGTGCAGCCGAAGCCGAAGCGGCGCGGGCTCCATCGCGGCACGCGCCAGGGCTGGAAGAAGGCGATCGTGCAGCTGCGCGAGGGCAACACGATCGACGTCTTCGAAGGGGCACAAGTCTGATGGCGACGAAGAAGTTCAAGCCGACCAGCCCGGGCCGCCGCGGCATGACGATCTCTGCCTTCACGGAGATCACCAAGACCGAGCCGGAGCGCTCCCTGACCGAGCCGCTGACCAAGACTGGCGGGCGCAACAACAGGGGCCGCATCACCACGCGTCATCGCGGCGGCGGGCACAAGCGCCTGTACCGCGTGATCGACTTCAAGCGCACCAAGGACGCTGTGCCCGCGAAGGTGGCGGCGATCGAGTACGACCCGAACCGGTCGGCGCGGATCGCGCTGCTGCACTACGCGGACGGCGCGAAGTCGTACATCCTCGCCCCGGCGGGCCTCGCCGTCGGCCAGGTGGTCGAGTCGGGCCCGAAGGCCGACATCAAGCCGGGCAATGCGCTGCCCCTCGAGTCGATCCCCACGGGCACCGTCGTGCACGCCGTGGAGCTCCGCCCGGGTCAAGGCGCGAAGATGGCCCGCTCGGCAGGCTCGGGCGTCCAGCTCGTGGCCAAGGACGGCCCGCACGCGGTGCTGCGCCTGCCCTCGGGTGAGATGCGCCGGGTGCAGATCACCTGCCGGGCGACGGTCGGCCAGGTCGGCAACTCCGACCACTCCAACCAGCAGAGCGGCAAGGCCGGTCGCAGCCGCTGGCTCGGCAAGCGACCGAGCGTCCGCGGTACCGCGATGAACCCCGTCGATCACCCGCACGGCGGTGGCGAAGGGAAGTCGAAGGGCCACCATCCGGTGACGCCGTGGGGCGTGCCGACGCTCGGCAAGCGCACACGCCGCAAGCACAAGGAATCCGACAAGCTGATCGTCCGTGGCCGCCGCCGCGGCAAGGAGCGTCGTAAGTGAGCAGATCGAGCAAGAAAGGGCCTTTCGTCGAGGAGCGGCTTCTGAGCCGCATCGAGCAGATGAACAACGCCGGCCAGAAGCGGCCGTTGCGGACGTGGTCGCGCGCCTCGACCGTCTTCCCGGAGATGGTCGGCCACACGATCGCCGTCTACAACGGCAGGCAGCACGTGCCGGTGTTCATCAGCGAGCAGATGGTCGGGCACAAGCTCGGCGAGTTCGCACCGACGCGCACGTTCCGCGGCCACGCAGGCGACAAGCAGACCCAGGTGAAGAAGCGCTGATGGCGGAGACGGAGACCAACGGCCGCGTGCAGGTGCGCGCGGAGGCGAAGTGGGTGCGCATGTCGGCGCGCAAGGCGCGGCTCGTGCTCGACCACATCCGCGGGCGCACGGTGCCCGAGGCGCGCACGGTGCTCGCGTTCACACCGCGCGCCGCAGCGCGGGAGATCGACCGCGTCTTGCGGTCGGCCGTCGCGAACGCCGAGTCTGCGCACGCGCTCGACGGCGACGAGCTCGTGATCGTGGCTGCCTACGCCGACGAGGGGCCGACGCTGAAGCGCTGGCGTGCACGCGCGCGCGGCCGCGTGAACCGCATCCGCAAGCGCACATGCCACATCACGATCGTCGTGGCCGAGAACCCAGCGCTCACGAGCGACCGCCCCAAGCGGGCGCAGAAGCCGGCCGCCGAGGCGGCGCCTGCCGCCGGGGGCTCGCCCGAGGTCGCCGTGGCCGAGGAGACCCCGAAGCCGAAGCGCCGCACACCCGCGAAGAAGAAGGAAGGAGCACCCGCCTGATGGGCCAGAAAGTGCACCCCGGCGGTCTCCGCGTCGGCGTCATCCACGACTGGAAGTCGAACTGGTGGACCGGCAAGAAGGAGGTCGCCGACTACATCCTCGAGGACATCCGCATCCGCAAGCACATCAACGGCAAGCTTGCCCATGCGGGGCTGTCCGACATCCTGATCCGCAAGGACAAGCAGCGGATCACCGTCGACATCTACACCGCCCGCCCGGGGATCGTGATCGGCAAGTCCGGTGTCGAGGTCGACGCGCTCCGCAAGGAGCTGCACGCGATCACCGGCAAGAGCGTTCACATCAACATCAACGAGATCAAGCGGCCCGAGCTCGACGCCCAGCTGGTGGCGCAGTCGATCGCCGAGCAGCTGCAGAATCGTGTCGCGTTCCGTCGCGCCATGAAGCGGTCGCTCGCGTCGGCCATGCGCTCCGGAGCGCAGGGGATCAAGATCCAGTGCGGCGGACGGCTCGGCGGCGGCGAGATGAGCCGTTCCGAGCGCTACACGGAGGGTCGCGTGCCGCTCCACACGATCCGCGCGGACATCGACTACGGCTTCGCCGAAGCGAAGACGACCTTCGGACGCATCGGCGTCAAGGTCTGGATCAACAAGGGCGAGATCATGCCGGAGGGCTTCGACGGCGGCCTCGGCCGTGAGCGGTCGACCGAGGGTGACTCCTCGCGCCGCCGCCGCGGCGCTGTCACCGAAGGGCTCGGCGCTTCGCGCGAGGGTGGTCGCGGTCGTGGCCAGGATCGCGAAGGGCTCGGGCTCGTGCAGCGCCGGCGACGCCCCGGTCGTCCCGGCGGTCCCGGCCGCCCCGGCGGTGGGCGCGGCCGCGGGCCGGCGCGCGAGCGCGCGGCACAGGACGTTCCGGCGACCGAGCCGGTGGTCGAGGATCTGCCGGGCGTGCCGGAGGGGACAGTCCCCTCCGGTGAGGCTCCCCCGGTCAGCGAGCCGGCCGTCGACGCGGGGACAGCCCCCGCCGAGGACGGTCCCGGGGACGAGGGCGGCGAGAGCTGATGCTGCTGCCGCGCAAGTTCAAGCACCGGAGGACGTTCCGCGGTCGGCGTGCCGGGATGGCCAGAGGCCAGACGACGGTGCAGTTCGGCGACTACGGGATCAAGGCGCTCGAGGCCGGCTGGGTGACCAACCGCCAGATCGAGGCCGCCCGGATCGCGATGACGCGCAAGATCCGCCGCGGCGGCAAGGTGTGGATCAACCTGTTCCCCGACAAGCCGTTCACGAAGAAGCCGGCAGAGACCCGCATGGGCTCCGGGAAAGGCTCACCCGAAGGGTGGGTGGCGGTGGTCAAGCCGGGGCGCGTCATGTTCGAGCTCTCCGGCGTGTCCGAGCCGCTGGCCAAGGAGGCGCTCCGTCTCGCGGGCCAGAAGTTGCCGCTGCGGACGAAGTTCGTCAAGCGGGAGGCTGATCTGTTTGAGAGCTAAGGAGTTGCGCGCGATGACTGACGACGAGCTCGACACGAAGCTCGGGGAGACCCGGCGCGAGCTGTTCAACCTCCGCTTCCAGTCGGCGACCGGCGCGCTCGAGAACGGTGCGCGTCTGCGTCTGACGAAGCGTGAGATCGCCCGCATCCTCACGATCCAGAACGAGCGCGCGCGGTTGGGGAAGGTGTGACCTGATGGCTGACGAGAACCAGCAGAACGAGAACGAGACCGCCGGTGAGGTCGAGGAGGCCGTCGTCGAGGTGGAGGCCGCCGTCGAGGAGGACGTGACGGAGGACGTCGCCGAGATCGTCGACGAGGTCGAGGAGATCGAGGCCGCGATCGAGGAGGTCGTGGCGGAGGACGTCGCCGAGATCGTCGACGAGGTCGAGGAGATCGAGGCCGCCGTCGAGGAGGCGGTCGAGACCGGCGAGCTCACACCGGACGAGGGCGCAGCGATCGAAGAAGCGGTCGAGGAGGCTGCCGCCGAGGCTGTGGCCGAGGAGATCGAGGCTGCCGCGGAGGTCGAGGAGGCGGTCGAGGAGGCTGCCGCCGAGGCTGTGGCCGAGGAGATCGAGGCTGCTGCGGAGGTCGAGGTGGCGGTCGAGGAGGCTGCGGCCGGCGCCGGCGCGGCCCTCTCCGGGGACAGTTCCGGTGGGAAGAAGGCGAAGAAGAAGCGCCTGCCGCGCGCACTGCGGCCTGCGAAGACGCGGCCAAAGCGCGAGCCGAGCGCCGAGCGCAAGCCCATCGTGCGCCTCCCGAAGCCGGAGTCGGATCGTGGCCGCCGTCAGGAGCGCCAGGGCACCGTCGTCTCGGACGCGATGGACAAGACGATCGTCGTCAAGGTCGAGATGACAAAGGCGCATCGGAGGTACAAGAAGGTCGTTCGTCGCAGCGTCAAGTTCCATGCGCACGACGAGGGCAACCAGGCGAAGGTGGGCGACATCGTCCGCATCGTCGAGACGCGGCCGCTGTCCGCGACGAAGCGCTGGCGCCTGACGGAGATCGTGGAGGCGGCGAAGTAATGATCCAGCAGGAGTCGAGGCTCAAGGTGGCGGACAACACAGGGGCGCGCGAGCTTCTGTGCATCCGCGTCGTGGGCGGCTCGCGTCGCCGCTACGCTCGCGTCGGCGACATCATCGTTGCTACGGTGAAGGCCGCCACACCGCAGGGCTCGGTCAAGAAGGGCGAGGTCGTCAAGGCGGTCGTCGTCCGGACGAAGAAGCCCTTCGGTCGGAACGACGGCACATTGATCGGCTTCGACGAGAACGCCGCCGTCCTCATCGACAACCAGCTGAATCCGCGCGGAACGCGCATCTTCGGACCCGTCGCGCGCGAGCTCCGTGAGAAGAACTTCATGAAGATCGTCAGCCTCGCACCCGAGGTGCTCTGAGAGACATGACCGTAAAGATGAAGATCAAGAAGGGGGATCTCGTGCAGATCCTCTCCGGCAAGGACCGCGGCAAGCGCGGCCGCGTTCTCGAGGCGCGCCCGGGGCGCGGCTCGATCATCGTCGAGAACCTGAACACCGCGCGGAGGCACACGAAGCCACGCCCGATCCGCGATTCCTCGCGCATGGGTGGCCAGCAGATCGTGCCCGGCGGGATCATCGACAAGCCGATGCCTCTCGACGTCTCGAACGTGATGCTCGTCTGCCCCACCTGCCAGACCGCGACCCGCGTGGGCGTCACCCACAAGGAGATCAAGGGCGAGACCGTGCGGGTGCGCGTGTGCAAGCGGGACGGCTGCGGCCAGGAGATCGACCAGTGAGTACCACCGAGACATACTTCCCGCGGCTCAAGCAGCGCTACGACGACGAGATCCGGGCCGCCCTCAAGGAGGAGCTCGGGCTCGACTCGATCATGCAGGCGCCACGGGTGTCGAAGATCACGCTGAACATGGGCGTCGGCGAGGCGAAGACCGACGCGAAGGCACTCGACGCCGCGATCGAGGAGCTGACGACGATCGCCGGGCAGCGCGCTCACGTGCGCAAGGCCCGTAAGTCGATCGCGAGCTTCAAGCTGCGCGAGGGGATGTCCGTCGGCGCGCGCGTGACACTGCGCGGCGCGCGGATGTACGAGTTCCTCGACCGGTTCGTCTCCATCGCGCTGCCTCGCATCCGCGACTTCCGCGGTCTCAACCCGGGGTCGTTCGACGGGCGCGGCAACTACTCGATCGGGATCCGGGAGCAGATCATCTTCCCGGAGATCGACTACGACAGCGTGCCGGCCGTCCGCGGGCTGGATGTCGCGATCACGACCACCGCGGAGACGGACGAGCACGCACGGGCGCTGTTGCAGGCCCTGGGGTTGCCGTTCGCGACCGAGAGAAGGGACTAAGAGTGCTCCTTCGCGCACTCTCATCCCTGCCTCTGGCGGCTGCAAAGCGGCGCGATGCGTCGTCCTCAGTCGTGCCCATATCCTCTGATATGGGCACTCCCTGCGTCCTAGCCTCGCTTGCTTTTCGCACGCCAGAGGCAGGGCAAGAGCACACGAAGGAGCACTAGGAATGGCCAAGAAGTCGCTCATCGCGAAGCAGAAGCGGACGCCGAAGCACAAGGTCTCGGCGTACACGCGCTGCAACCGGTGCGGGCGTCCGCGGGCCGTGTACCGCAAGTACCTGCTCTGCCGCATCTGCCTGCGCGAACTCGCGCACGAGGGCGCGATCCCCGGCATGACCAAGTCGAGCTGGTAGGAGACGCGATGCTCACCGACCCGATCGCAGACATGCTCACCCGAATCCGCAACGCGAATCGCGCGCTGCACGACACGGCCTCGATGCCGACCTCCCGCATGAAGGAGGAGATCGCCCGCCTGCTTGCAGACGAGGGGTACATCAAGGGTTACCGCGTCGTCGAGGCGGAGCCCGTCGCGCAGCTCGTGATCGAGCTCAAGTACGGCAAGAGCCGCGAGCGCGTGATCACGAACCTGAAGCGCGTCTCGAAGCCCGGTCGCCGCGTGTACGCGAAGAAGGATCGGCTTCCGCGTGTCCTCGGCGGGCTCGGCACGTCCATCCTGTCCACCTCGTCCGGCGTCATCACCGGCCGTCAGGCCGCCGAGCGCGGCGTCGGCGGCGAGGTTCTCGCCTTCGTCTGGTAGCTGATGTCGCGAATCGGACGCAGACCCATCGAGATCCCCTCCGGCGTCACGGTCGACGTGTCGCCCGGCGGTACCGTGACCGTCAACGGTCCGCTCGGCACGCTCTCGCAGCAGGTGCCGGTGCGCATGGAGATCGAGCAGACGGACGGCGTGCTGACCGTGTCGCGGCCGACCGATCGCGGCGAGGATCGCTCGCTGCACGGGCTCACGCGAACCCTGATCGCGAACATGGTCGAGGGCGTCACGAAGGGATTCGAGAAGCATCTCGAGATCCAAGGGGTGGGGTACCGCGCGCAGCTCAAGGGGTCGGACCTCGAGCTCGCGGTCGGCTACTCCCACGCCGTGACGGTCGTTCCGCGCGCAGGCGTCTCGTTCGAGGTCCCGATCCCGACGCAGGTGGTCGTCAAGGGCAGCGACAAGCAGGCCGTCGGCCAGATCGCCGCAGAGATCCGCAAGGTGCGGCCGCCCGAGCCGTACAAGGGCAAGGGCATCCGCTACCGCGACGAGCACGTCCGCAGAAAGGTCGGTAAGCGCGCATGAGGGATCGTCTGTCACCCTGCGGACAGGAGGAGCGCGCATGAGCGTCACGACGAAACGTGAGGCACGGTTGCGCCGTCATCGCCGCGTGCGTGGCAAGGTGTCCGGTACGGCCGACCGTCCGCGCCTCGCCGTGTTCCGGTCGAATCGCGGCGTCTTCGCGCAGCTCGTCGACGACGAGCGCGGCGTCACCGTCGCCTCGGCGAGCTGGCTGGCCCTGCGCCCGTTCACCGGCTCGAAGTCGGAGCAGGCAGGCGAGGTCGGCAAGGCACTCGCCGCAGCTGCCAAGACGGCGGGTGTGACGCGCTGCGTCTTCGACCGCGGCGGCTACCTGTACCACGGACGCGTGAAGGCCCTCGCCGAGGGCGCGCGCGAGGGGGGTCTGGAGTTCTGATGTCGGTCATGGAAGCCAACGAGACACGCGAGCTCAAGGAGCGTGTGATCGAGATCAACCGTGTCGCCAAGGTGGTCAAGGGCGGACGGCGGTTCTCCTTCACGGCGCTCGTCGTGATCGGCGACGAGGTCGATCGCGTCGGCGTCGGCTACGGCAAGGCGCGCGAGGTGCCGCTTGCGATCTCGAAGGCCGTCGACGACGCCAAGAAGAACCTCTTCACGGTGCCGAAGCACGGCACGACGATCACCCACGAGATCACGGGCCGCTTCGACGCCGCCCGGATCGTCCTGCGTCCGGCGAGCGAGGGCACCGGCGTGATCGCGGGCGGCGGCGTCCGCGCCGTGCTCGAGCTGGCCGGGATCCGCGACGTGCTCGCGAAGAGCCTCGGCACGACGAACCCGATCAACATGGCGAAGGCCACCGTCGACGGGCTCAAGCACCTACGACGCCCCGAGGACGTCGCGCGCAGCCGTGGCAAGTCGATCGTCGACGTCCTGCCCTACAAGCGCCCCGTGGAGCCAGAGCCCGTCGAGGTCGTCGAGCCGGTTGCGGCCGTCGCGGTGGAGGCGTCCGAGTGACGACGGTGAAGGTGACCCAGGTGCGCAGCACGATCGGCCAGACGCAGCGGCACCGTGGCACGCTGAGGTCGCTCGGGCTCGGCCGCATCGGCCAGAGCCGCGAGCATGTCACCTCGTCGGAGCTCGAGGGCAAGCTGCGTCTCGTCGCGCACCTCGTCAAGGTCGAAGGGAAGGACGCGTAGCGTGTCGGACGAGCTCAATCTCCACTCGCTCAAGCCGGCGCAGCCGCGGAAGGCGCGCAAGCGCATCGGGCGCGGGCTCGGCTCGGGCAAGGGCCGCTACTCGGGCCGGGGCATCAAGGGCCAGAAGTCACGGTCCGGCTCGCACTCGATGCCGGCCGGGTTCGAGGGCGGTCAGATGCCGATCGACATGCGGCTGCCGAAGCTGCGCGGCAACACCTCCGCGGACGCGATGCCGATCGGGCCGTTCCGCACCTACAGCCAACCCGTGAACGTCCGCGACCTCGAAGCCCGGTTCGAGAGCGGGGCAGAGGTCAGCCCCGAGGCGCTCGTCACCGTGGGGCTGCTCAAGAACACGCGCACCGACGTGAAGATCCTGGGCGTCGGCGAGCTCACGAAGAGCCTCGCCGTGAGCGCGCACGGCTTCTCCAAGTCGGCGCGCGAGAAGATCGAGGCGGCCGGCGGCTCCGTTGTCTGGCTGCGCGGGGAGCCCGTGCCCAAGCTGAAGAAGAAGCGTCCTGCTGCCGCCGCGTCCGCGGTCGACGACGACGACGACGCCGAGCCGGAGAACGCCGTCGAGGACGGCGCCGAGCTACCGGTCGAGGCCGAGGAGGCCTCGGACTAGCGCACGCGCGCCGCGCGTGCGTCGCGCCCCATGTTCAGCTGGCTCGCCAACGCCTGGCGCGTGCCGGAGCTGCGCCGCCGCCTGATGTTCACGGCGTTCGCGCTGTTCATCTACCGCCTCGGCTCGTGGATCCCGGCCCCGGGTGTCGACGCCGCCAAGATCGAGAGCTACCTGTCGAACACGGGCGGGATCTTCAGCCTGCTCAACCTGTTCTCGGGTGGAGCGCTGTCGCAGTTCTCGCTCTTCGCGCTCGGCATCATGCCGTACGTCACGGCGTCGATCATCATCCAGCTCCTCACGGTGGTGATCCCGAAGCTCTCCGAGCTGCAAAAGGAGGGTGAGGCCGGGTACGCCACCATCAACCAGTACACGCGGTACCTGACCGTCGTCCTGGCCGCTGCGCAGGCGATCGGCTACGCCTTCCTCTTTCGCAGCCAGCAGGTGCTGGACGCGAACACGGGTCGTCTGGTGCTGATCGTCGTGACGCTGACCTGCGGCACCGTGCTGCTCATGTGGGTGGGCGAGCAGATCACGAAGCGGGGCGTCGGCAACGGCATCTCGCTCCTGATCTTCGCCTCCATCCTCACGGGCCTACCGCTCGGCGTGGCCGCCTGGTGGAACGGAGGCCCGATGGAGCGGATCTTCTTCCCGCTGATCGCGATCGGCGTCGTCGCCTCGGTGGTGTTCGTGCAGGAGGGGCAGCGCCGCATCCCCATCCAGTATGCAAAGCGGATGGTGGGCCGCCGCATGACCGCCGGTGGCTCCACCTACCTGCCGCTGCGCGTGAACATGGCCGGCGTCATCCCGGTCATCTTCGCGGCCGCCGTGCTCGCGTTCCCGGCCACGATCGCGAACTACTTCCCCTCGGCGCGCGACTTCGTCAACGCGCATTTCGGCCCCGGCGACCTGACGTACCTGCTCGTCGAGGCCGGGATGATCGTCCTCTTCACCTACTTCTACACCGCCGTGCAGTTCAACCCGGTCGAGCAGGCGGACAACCTGCGCAAGTATGGCGGCTACATCCCCGGCATCCGGCCGGGCCCGCCGACCGCGCAGTACCTGGATCGGGTCCTGACCAGGCTCACCCTCCCCGGCTCGCTGTTCCTCGCCGCGGTTGCGGTCGCCCCGAGCCTCTTCATCCGCTACGGGGGCTTCTCGCAGGCGAACGCGCGCGCGCTCGGGGGCACCTCCGTGCTGATCGCGGTCGGCGTCGCGCTGGACACGATGCGCCAGATGGAGTCGCAGATGATGATGCGCAGCTACGAGGGGTTCCTCCGTTGACGCGACGTGTCGCATCCACGTCCGTCCGGGCCGGGTCGTTCCGGCCCCTACAGTCTTGCGAGACGTCAGGGCGTCACACATGAACCTGCTCCTGCTCGGGCCGCAGGGCTCCGGCAAGGGCACCCAGTCGAAGCGTCTCGGCACGGACTACGGCATCCCCCACATCGCCACCGGCGACATGTTCAGAGCCGCCATCGCGGCACGTTCGCCGCTCGGGCAGCAGGTCGAGGAGATCCTGGCGGCCGGTGAGCTCGTCCCCGACGCGCTCACCGTGGCGCTGATCAGGGAGCGGCTGGCAGAGGACGACGCGCGGGCCGGCTTCGTGCTCGACGGGTTCCCGCGGACACTCGCACAGGCCGACGCCTTCGACGAGATGCTCGTCGAGGTGGGCAAGTCGCTCGACGTCATCCTCTTCTTCGACCTCCCCGACGACGTCGCCACCGAGAGGATGCTCGGGCGCGCCAGTCACGAGGCGCGGAACGACGACACACCGGAGGCGATCGTGCGCCGGCTCGAGCTGTACCACCAGCAGACTGCGCCGGTCGTCGAGCGCTACCGGACGACCGGCCGGCTCGTCCCCCTGCACGCGGCGCGCTCGATCGACGAGGTCTACGGGGAGATCCAGGAGGCGCTGCAGATGCTCGAGGATGGCGCCACCCCGTGATCATCCGCAAGGGAGACGCCGAGATCGAGCGCATCGCGCGCGCGGGCGCGCTCGTCGCCGAGACGATCGCGCACGTCGGCGAGCACGTCCGGCCGGGGGTCAGCACGCGGGAGCTCGACGACATCGCCGACGCATTCATCCGCGAGCGGGGCGGTGTCCCCACTTCCAAGGGGTACAAGGGCTACCCGCGTGCGATCTGCATCTCGGTGAACGACGTCGTCGTGCACGGGATCCCGGGGCCGCAGCGTGTCGAGCCTGCCGACCTCGTCACCGTCGACGTCGGTGTCACGCTCGAGGGCGCGATCGCCGACAGCGCCTATACCTACGCGGTCGGGGAGGTAGAGGAGCGGGTGCAGCGGCTGCTCGACACATGCCAGGACGGTCTGTGGGCGGGGATCGAGCGGGCGAGGCCGGGAAATCGAATCGGCGACATCTCGCACGCGGTGCAGCAGGTGGTCGAGGCGGCCGGCTTCTCCGTCGTGCGAAGCCTCGTCGGACACGGTGTCGGGCGGTACTACCACGAGGATCCCCACGTACCCAACTTCGGCCAGCCGGGCCGCGGACCGCGGCTCGCGGAGGGGATGACGATCGCGATCGAGCCGATGATCACCGCCGGCGGCTCGGACGTCGTCCTGCACGAGGACGGCTGGACGATCTCCACGGTCGACGGCTCGCTCTCCGCCCATTTCGAACACACCATCGCGATCACGGGCGACGGCGCTCGAATCCTCACCCCGCGGGTCGGGATCGCCACGGACCGCGGAGCTCGCGTGCTACAGTAGGACGCCGCGGCGCGGCCCGTTGGCCGTGCCGTGTTCTGTTGTTCTGTTCACCACGATCCGCGACCACAGGAAGCCTGGCGCGGGCGCTGCATGAGGACGGTGGCACTCAAGGAAGAGAAGATCGAGGTCGAAGGCGAGGTCGTGGAGGCCCTCCCGAGCACGATGTTCCGTGTCGAGCTCGACAGCGGCCACAGTGTCCTCGCGACGATCTCCGGGAAGATGCGCAAGCACTACATCCGCATCCTCCCCGGCGACCGGGTCAAGGTCGAGCTCTCTCCCTACGATCTCACGCGCGGCCGCATCACTTTCCGCCTCAAATGACCAGATGAAAGTTCGCCCTTCCGTCAAGCCCATGTGTGAACGCTGCCGCGTGATCAAGCGGCATGGGCGCACCATGATCATCTGCTCGAATCCCCGGCACAAGCAACGGCAGGGCTAGGAGAAGAGATCCGTTAATGGCACGCATCGCCGGCGTCAACCTCCCGAACACCAAGCGGCTCGAGATCGGACTGACCGCCATCTACGGCATCGGTCACTCGACCGCCCAGAAGATCTGTGACGACCTCGGCCTCGACCGTAACGAGAAGGTGAAGGACCTCACCGACGAGGAGGTCACGAAGCTCCGCAACTACATCGACCAGAACCTCGAGGTCGAGGGAGACCTGCGCCGGGAGCGCACCCAGTCGATCAAGCGGCTGTCCGAGATCGGCTGCTACCGAGGCCTTCGCCACCGGCGCGGCCTGCCGGTGCGCGGTCAGCGGACGAAGACGAATGCTCGCACCCGCAAGGGGCCGAAGAAGACCGTCGGACGCGGGAAGAAGGCGAAGTAAGTGGCGCCTCCTCGCAAGTCTGCGGCACGCGGCCGTGCGCGCCGCCGCGTCAAGAAGAACATCGCCATCGGTCAGGCGCACATCAAGACCTCGTTCAACAACACGATCGTGTCGCTGACCGACAAGGAAGGCAACGTGATCGCCTGGGAGTCGGCCGGCTCGGCCGGGTTCAAGGGATCGCGCAAGTCGACCCCGTTTGCAGCCCAGGTGACCGCGGACAACTGCGCTCGCAAGGGCATGGAGCACGGGCTGCAGAAGGTGGAGGTGTTCGTGAAGGGCCCCGGCTCGGGCCGCGAGACGGCGATCCGCTCCCTCCAGGCAGCCGGGCTGGAGATCATCGGGGTGCGCGACGTCTCGCCCCAGGCCCACAACGGCGTCCGGCAGAAGAAGCGGAGGCGCGTCTAGTGGCCCGCGATCTCGGACCGAAGTGCCGTCTCTGCCGGCGTGAGGGGATCAAGCTCTTCCTCAAGGGTGAGCGCTGCCTGACCGAGAAGTGCGCTCTGGAACGCCGCGCCTACCCGCCGGGTGAGCACGGCCGCGGTCGCATCAAGCAGAGCGAATACCTGCTGCAGTTGCGCGAGAAGCAGAAGGCGCGCCGCTACTACGGCCTGCTCGAGAAGCAGTTCCGGACGACGTACGAGAAGGCGTCCCGCCGGTCGGGCCCGACCGGTGAGAACCTGCTGCGGATGCTGGAGACGCGTCTCGACAACGTCGTCTACCGGCTCGGCTTCGCAGGCTCACGCGCGCAAGCGCGCCAGTTCGTCAGACACGGGCATTTCCAGGTCAACGGCCGGCGCGTGAACATCCCGAGCTTCGGCGTCCGCCCCAACGACGTGATCACGCTCCGGTCGGGCAGCCCGGCCGAGACCATCATCCGCGACGCGACCGACCTGACCGCGACCGTGTCACCCTGGCTGCAGGCCGACCACGACGGGCTCACCGGGAAGATGCTGAAGTGGCCGGAGCGCGTAGAGATCGACACGCCCGTCCAAGAGTCGCTGATCGTCGAGCTGTATTCGAAATGACCGTAGGGGCGGGGCCTGCCTCGCCCTCACGTACACCACCCGAAAGGATCGCATTGGCTACCCGCACCAGCCTGATGGACTTCCAGATCCCGCGCATCGTCTCCGAGACGCTGGAGGACGACGAGCACGGCGTCTTCGTGATCGAGCCGCTCGACCGCGGCTTCGGCTACACGTTCGGGAACTCCTTGCGGCGCGTCCTGCTCTCGTCCCTCGAGGGCGCCGCCGTCACGGCCGTCAAGATCGAGGGCGTCGCACACGAGTTCACGACCCTGCCGGGCGTCCGCGAGGACGTCACCGACGTCATCCTCAACCTGAAGAACCTCGTCTGCCGTTTGCACGGCGAGTCGCCCGAGATCGAGGTGCATGTCTCGAAGAAGGGCCCTGGCGTCGTCACCGCCGCCGACATCGAGGCGCCGGCCGACCTCGAGATCTTGAACCCCGGTCTCGAGCTCGCCCACCTCGCGGACAAGGGCAAGCTCGAGGTGACCCTCACCATCGGCCGCGGCCGCGGCTACGTTCCGGCGGAGCTGAACCGTGGACCGGAGACGTCGATCGGCGTGATTCCGATCGATTCCATCTTCTCGCCGGTGCGCCGGGTCGCCTACGAGGTCGAGGCGGCGCGTGTCGGCCAGCGCACCGACTACGACAAGCTCGTCCTGGACGTCACCACGGACGGGTCGATCACGCCGAAGGATGCGATCGCGCAGGCGGCCGAGATCCTGATCCGCCAGCTTGCGATCTTCACCGACCTCGAGCGGATCGAGGGCTTCGGCGAGGCCGCACAGGCGGAGATCGCCGAGGCGTCGACGGCGCACGGGATGGAGAACTTCCCGATCGAGGAGCTCGAGCTCGGCGTGCGTTCGTACAACTGCCTCAAGCGCGTCGGGATCGAGACGATCGGCGATCTCACCTCGAAGAGCGAGGCCGAGCTGGCGGCGATCCCGAACTTCGGTCGCAAGTCGATCGAAGAGGTGCGCGAGACGCTCGCCGCGCACGGCCTCACACTCAAGGGCGAGGAGCTCCCCCAGTGAGCTTCCGCGCGGCAGTTGGCGCGCCCCAGCGGAACCGCCACCCGGAGACTCACCAATAGCATGAGGCACGCGAAGTCCGGCAAGAAGCTCGGTCGCGACTCGTCGCATCGCCGTGCGCTCTACGCGAACCTCACCGGCTCGCTGATCACGCACGGGCGCATCGAGACGACCGAGGCGAAGGCGAAGGCGGTGAAGCCGTACGCCGAGAAGCTGATCACGCTCGGCAAGCGCGGCGACCTCCACGCGCGACGCCAGGCGATGGCCGAGCTGCGCTCGAACGACATCGTGCACCACCTCTTCTCGGAGGTGGCACCACGGTTCGCCGAGCGTCCCGGGGGCTACACCCGCATCGTCAAGCTCGGCCCGCGCCAGGGGGACGCCGCAGACATGGTGCTCCTGGAGTTCGTCGACTATTCTCCCGCGGAATAGGGATCCGCTCGCGCGGATTCCTATCGCGGCGAGGCTGCCTGCGGCAGCGGTTCCTGAAGCGGGGAACCGGAGGTTCCCCGGAGACCCCCTCCTCGTGGAATTGAGGCCCTGAGGCACACTGCACGGGTGCTGACGCTCATCGCGCTCGTCGCGGCGGTGATCTTCCTGCCGTCACCGTGGAACTGGCTGCTCGTCCTCGGCGCCGTCGTGGTCGACCTGACCGAGACCGGGACGATGGTGTGGTGGTCGAGGCGGCGCCGGCGCGGGACGCGACCCGCGGTCGGGCCGGAGGATCTCGTCGGGCGCAGCGGCATCGCAGCGACACCTCTCTCCCCCGAAGGGCAGATTCGCGTGCAGGGGGAGATCTGGGCCGCACGGAGCGCGCATCGCGTCGAGCGCGGTGCGCCGGTCGTGGTGCGATCGGTCGACGGTCTGGTGCTCGACGTCGAGCCCGTCGCGGCGCCCCCCTCCTGACCCACGTCAAGCGTCCAGTCGGCATCATGGGGTGGAGATGGAGCAACGCGTCAGCCTGATCACGCTCGGTGTCTCCGACGTCGGGCGCGCGCGCGTCTTCTACGAGCGCCTCGGGTGGTCGACAGCGGTCGAGCCGGCCGCCGACGTGTCCTTCTTCCAGGCCGGCGGCATCGTCGTCGCGCTCTGGGGTCGCGCCGAGCTCGCCGCCGACAGCGCCGTGCCCCACGACTCGGGTGGTTGGGGAGGGATCACGCTCGCGCACAACGTCCGCTCGCGCGAGGACGTCGATGCCGTCCTCGCCGAAGCGGAGGCTGCCGGCGCGACGATCGCACGGCCCGGCGCGGAGACGTTCTGGGGCGGCTACTCCGGCGTATTCGTCGACCCTGACGGTCACCGGTGGGAGGTCGCCCACAACCCGTACTGGACGCTGCTCGACGACGGCTCCGTGGTACTTCCCGAGTAAGGGCCGGATACATCCGGCCCCTGTCCTGCTGCGCCCTTTGCGTGCGCGAGACTACGCGTCGTGATCCTGCGCCTGACACTCGAGTACGACGGCTCCGGCTTCCGCGGCTGGGCCCGCCAGCCGGGCGAGCGCACGATCGAGGGCGCCGTGCGCGACGCACTCGACCAGGTCTTCCCGCACTGGGATGCGCTCGCCGTCGCCGGGAGGACCGACGCCGGCGTCCACGCCACCGGTCAGGTCGCATCCGCGCACGTGACGGGCGGGCCGCCACTCGTCCGCGTTGCGGAGGCGCTGAACTCGGCCTTGCCCGACGACGTCGCGGTCGTGGCCGCCGCGCAGGCGCCGGACGGGTTTCACGCGCGTTTCTCGGCGCGCGCGCGCACCTACCGCTACGTCGTGCTGCGCGGACGTACCCGTTCCGCGCTCGAGACGAGGCGCGCGCTCTGGTGGCCACGCGCCGCCGACGAGGACGCCCTCGCGGCTGCCGCGGCATTGCTCCTCGGCGAGCACGACTTCCGTGCCTTCACCCCGACGGAGACGCAGCACGACGTGTTCACGCGGCGGGTGACCGCCGCAGCGTGGTCCCGAGTCGACGATCGGCTCCAGTTCACGATCACGGCGGATTCCTTTCTGCGCCACATGGTGCGCACGCTCGTGGGCACGATGCTCGAGCTCGGCTCCGAGGCGCCGGCGCGGCTGCCGGCACTGCTCCAGGGGCAACCACGCCCCGAGGCCGGGATGACAGCGCCACCGTGGGGCCTGTACCTGGAGCGGGTGGAGTACTGACGTACGACGCGTGATCGGTCGGGCCGGATGTATCCGGCCCCTACGAGCCGCGGCGAGACTGCGTCCCGCCGCGGCTACGATCGACCACATGCGCTGCCCCGTCGTCCTCTTCGACCTCGACGGCACGCTGATCGACTCCGGGCCGATCATCGTCGCCTCGATGAAACACGCCTCGCTGACCGTGCTCGGCCGTGAGCCGGACGAGGAGCGGGTTCGCGCCGCGATCGGTGGGCCGGGCCTGATCGCGCAGATGCGCGACCTCGACCCCGACCGCGTCGACGAGCTGATCGACGCGTACCGCGCCCACAACGAGCCGTTGCACGAGGAGCTCGAGGCCTTCGCCGACGTCCTCGAGCTACTGCCCGTCCTGCGTGCCGAGGGCCGACGCCTCGGCATCGTCACCGCCAAGCGCCTGCGAACCGTCGACCTCGCGCTCGACCGCTTCCCGGTGCTGCGGGAGACGGCCGAGGTCGTGATCGGCGCCGAGGATACCGAGCGACACAAGCCCGACCCGGCGCCGCTCCTCGAAGCGGTGCGCCGGCTGGATGTCGATCCGGAAGCCGTCGCCTACGTCGGCGACTCGCCGTTCGACATCCGGGCTGCGAAGGCTGCCGGGATGCTCGCGGTGGCCGTCGGGTGGGGTGGTATCCACTCCGACGCCCGGCTCCTCGACGAGGAGCCGGACCTGCTCGTCCACACCGCGGAGCAGCTGCATGCCGCCGTCTGACCCGGCAACGCGGATCGCGGAGCTCCGCCGGCTGATCGAGCACCACAACTACCGCTACCACGTCCTCGACGATCCCGAGATCCCGGACAGCGCCTACGACGCGCTCTTCGACGAGCTCGCCCGACTGGAAGAGGAGCATCCCCGGCTCGTCACCGCGGACTCGCCGACGCAGCGCGTCGGAGCGCCACCCGCCGAGGGGTTCAGCAAGGTCGCGCACCTGCTTGCGATGGGTTCCCTGGAGAAGGTGACGACCGACGACGCGCTCGCCAAGTGGGCGGACGACGTCCGCAAGCGGCTCGGGACGGACGAGCCCGTCGCCTACGTCGTCGAGCCCAAGATCGACGGGTCGGCGATCTCCCTCGTGTACGAGAGCGGGGTCTTCGCGCGTGGTGCGACGCGTGGAGACGGCACCCGGGGCGAAGACGTGACGAGCAACCTGCGCACGGTCGAGGCAGTGCCACTGCGCGTCCTCACACTCCACGGAGAGAAGCCCCCGGCGCTGCTCGAGGTGCGCGGCGAGGTCTACTTCCCGATCTCCGGCTTCCGTCGCTTCAACGAGGCGCAGCACGCCGCCGGCAAGAAGGAGTCACCGAACGCCCGCAACGCGGCTGCAGGCTCCCTCCGCCAGCTCAACCCTGCCGTGACGGCGGAGCGCCCGCTCTCGGTGTGGATCTACGGCGCCGGGGCGCGCTCGGAGGGCGCCGGCCCGAACTCCCACTTCGCCATGCTCGGGTGGCTCCGCGAGCGCGGCTTCCGCACGAACCCGCACGTCGAGCGGGTCGAGTCGATCGAGGAGGTGGCAGAGGTGGTCGCCGGCTGGGAGCGCCGTCGCAGCGAGCTCGACTACGAGATCGACGGCGTCGTGATCAAGGTCGACTCGTTCGACCAGCAGCAGCGCCTCGGCGCCCTGCACGAGCGGCCGCGCTGGGCGCGCGCGTACAAGTGGGCGCCGATGACCGCGACCACGAAGCTCCTGCGGATCGCGATCCGCGTCGGCCGCACCGGTGCCCTCAACCCGTGGGCGCTGCTCGAGCCGGTCGAGGTCGGCGGCGTCACCGTCTCGCGCGCGACGCTCCACAACGAGGAGGACATCAACCGCAAGGGGATCCGCGAGGGTGACCTCGTGATCGTGCAGCGCGCCGGCGACGTGATCCCCCAGGTCGTCGGCGCAGCCGGTGAGCACGCGCGCGGTACGAGGGAGTTCCGCATGCCCGCCCACTGCCCGCTCTGCGGCGCCCCGGTCGAGAAGCCGGAGGGGGAGGTGATGCACCGCTGCCCCAACCGCGCCTGCCCGTCACGCGGTCTCGAGACGCTGATCAACTGGGTCAGCGGGGCGATGGACATCGAGGGCGTCGGCGAGCAGTTCGTCCGCCGGCTCTGGGATCTCGGCCTCCTGCGGTCGATGCCCGATCTCTACCGTCTTCGGGCGGAGCAGATCGCCGAGCTCGAAGGATACGGCGAGATCTCCGCCGCGAAGATCGTCGGCGCGATCGAGCTGTCGAAGCAGCAGCCGTTCTCGCGCGTCCTCTTCGGTCTCAACATCCCGGACGTCGGCTGGGTGACCGCTCGCAACCTCGCGCGCCACTTCGGTCACGTCGATCGGCTGCTCGGCGCGACGATGGACGAGATCCAGGAGGTCGAGGGGATCGGGCCCGACCGGGCCGAGTCGATCGCCGACTGGTTCAAGGACCCGGACAATCGCGGCCTCGTGGCGGAGTTGCGCGAGCTCGGCCTGACCTTCGTCACCGGCGAGGCCGAGCAACCCGTGGCGGGGCCGCTCACCGGCCAGCAGTACGTGATCACCGGGACGCTCGAGGGTTGGAGCCGCGGGGAGGCGAAGGCCGCACTCGAGGCGCTCGGCGCCACGGTGTCGGACAACGTCTCGAAGAAGACGACCGGGGTGATCGCGGGGGAGAACCCCGGCTCGAAGCTCGCGAAGGCGCAGAAGGCGGGAGTACCCGTCCTCGGCGAAGCCGAGCTGCGGGCGCTGCTCTAGCGGCGCGAGAGGACTGCGACGAAGCGGTCCTGCGCCTCGCGTGCGGCCCAGGACGCGACCGGTGAGCCGTTCTGGATCACGGAGAACGCAGTCGAATCCCCCACGACGCCCGAGAGCGCACAGGCGATGTTCGTCGTCCCCGTCTTGCCGCGCACCCTCCAACGCAGCGTCGGCATCCGGTCCGCGAGCGTCCCGCTCCGGCCGGCGACCGCGAGCGAGGCGAGAAACGGTTGTCGTACCGTGGCGTCGCGGAGCGCCGCCTGGATCACCTCCACCAGCGTCGTGGTCGTCATCCGATCGAGGCTCGAGAGGCCGGAGCCGTCGGCGATGCGCGTCCCGCGCACGTCGACACCGGCAGTGTGGAGCTCTTCCCGCACGATGCGTGCACCTGCTGCGGTCGTGCCGACGACGCCGGTGCTGGCGCCGAGAGCCTTGAGGACGAGCTCCGCCGTGTAGTTGTCGCTGTCGCGATCCATGTCGCGGACGATCCGCGCGAGTGGCGGCGAGCGGTCGACGGCCATCGCCGCCGCGCCCGTCGCGGCGCGGCCTGCCTTGACGCCGTTCGCCACCGACACACCGTGGCTCTGCAACGCACGCCGGAAAGCCTTCCCCGCGAGCACCGCGGGGGGCGCAGAGGGCCAGCCGAGGGCGCGGTCGACCGCGAGTGCGGACAGCGGCGGGCTCTCGATCCCGACCCAGCCGCGCTTCCAGCCCGGCCCACCGCGGCGGGTGTCGAAGAACGACTCGTCGACGAGGATCCAGCCCGTCACCCGCGTGATGCCCTCGGCGCGGACGGCGCCGGCCAGCCCGTCGAGATCGGAGCTGGACAACGTCGGATCACCGTGGCCGCGCAACACGAGGTCGCCACGCCAGGTACCGCCGGCCCGAATGCCGGTGACGGCGACGTCGGTCTGGAAGCGGTACGACGGCCCGAGCCGTTTCAACGCGGCGAAGGCCACGGGAAGCTTGGCGTTCGACGCGGGCACGAACGGCGCCGACGCGTTGTGCGCGAAGAGGACGGCGCCGGTGTCGAGGTCGACGGCGTAGGCGGCCGTGCGCCCGGGTGAGAGCCACTGGCCGCGAAGCGACGCGGCGAGCTCGGTCCCCAGCGACGACGTGGACGCGCTCGCCGAGAGCGGCAGCGCGACAGCGGCCGCGGCCAGCGCGGCGAGGAGAACGCGGGCAGGCACGAACGTCTAACCGTAGATCGTGATCGTGACGGTGCGCCGGCCCCAGCGGCGTGCTGCCGCGTTCGACGGCATCCAGAGGTCGATGATGTTCCCGCGGACGGCCGAGCCGGTGTCCGCCGCGATCCCCGGTCCGTATCCGGGGATGAAGAGCCTGGTGCCGAGGGGGATCACGCCCGGGTCGACGGCGACGACGCCCATGCCGACCGGCAGTCCGCTCGTCGTGTGCCCGGGCAGGTGGTAGGCCACCGCATCCACCACGAGGGTTCGTGTTCCGACGGCAGCAGACGGCCCGGCCGCCACGTCCTCGGCCGGCGCCGCCGTCGCGGCAGTCGTCTCCGCAGCGCCCGCAGCGGAGTCGGTCAGCCGCTCGACTGTCTGCTCGGCAGTCCGTGCCTGCGCGACGAGCGCGTCGAGACGCGCGGCCGCACGGGCGTTCCGCGACCGGATCCCCGCCACCGTCGCTCGTTGCTCGGAGGCGACCCGGGCGAGGCGGGCGGACGCCGCCGCCGCAGCGGCCCGCGCGTCGTCGAGACGAGCGCGTCGCCGGTCGAGCTCGGCACGCAGTCCGGCGAGCTTCCGCGCCCGGGAGCGTGCCTCGGCCACGAGTCGCTCGTTCTGCGTGGCGGCTCGTTCGAAGCTGTCGATCGCGGTCAGCGCCTCATCCAGCGAGCTGGCGCCGAGCAGGGCTGCGATTGGATCCCCCTCCCCATCGATGTAGAGCGCGCGCAACGTCGACACGACGCGCCGCTGGGATGTGACGAGTGACCGCTGCACGACCTGCGCGCGCCGGCGCAGGGACTCTGCGGCGATCGCGAGCGACCGCGATCGCGCCGCCAGGCGCGCCTGGTCGGCGCGCGCCCGGCCGAGGGTGGCCTCGGCGGCGAACAGCGCCAGCAGCGCACCGTGCTCGGTGCGCTGCAGCTGATCCTGACCGCGTCGCAACTGCTCCGCCCGCGCTCGCAGCTCCGACGCCGTATCCGCGGCGCCGGCGGCGGGCAGGCAGGCGGCGATCACCGCTCCGCCGACGAGGGCCGCAGCCAGCGGCGCGCACCATCCGTGCAGCCGTTTCAAGGGTCGGGACCGTACCACAGAACCCCTGCTCAGACGCCGAAAAAGCGGGACTTTGCAGACATTTTGTGTCGGTTCTCGGTTGCAGGGGTCCGGGGTGGCTGGTACGGTCTCAAGCTCGTGACGGGTGACGCCGCCAGCGGCCGGCCCGTCGACGGTCGGACGAGAACGATGAACAGTTCGAGAACGCGACGGGCTCGGATCACGCTGCTTATCCTCGCAGTTCTGCTTGCGACGCTTGCGGTTGGCGTCAGCGCGGCCGGCGCCGACCCGACGGTCGACGCGAAGCGCGCCCAGGCGCAGGCCGTGCTCGAGCAGGTTCACCAGCTCGACCTGCAGGTGGAGAAGGCGGCGGAGGCGTACAACCTCGCCACAGACGAGCTGCAGCAGATCGACGCAGACCTGCGATCGAACGCGACGCATCTGAAGGTCGCGAAGAAGAGCCTGGCCGTGGCTCAGAAGAACGCTGCCGAGCGAGTTCGAGCCATGTACATGAGCGGCGAGGGCGCCGGCGCCGTCGAGATCATCCTGGGCGCGCGCAGCCTCGACGACCTGCTCACGCGCCTCGACGTGGCGCAGCGGGTCGGGGCTCAGGACGCAAAGGTGCTCACCGACGTGAGGCAGTTCCGGCGCGAGGTCAAGAACCGCCGCGCGCGCCTCGAGACCGCCCGCTCACGGCAGGCCCAGGTCGTCGCCGAGCGCGCCGCGCAGCGACGTTCGGTCGAGAGCCAGCTGGCAGAGCGCGAACGGATGCTGGCGTCGATCCGGGACGAGGTGCGGCGCCTGCAGGCCGAGGAGCAGCGCCAGCAGGCGTTGCTCGCGGCGCAGGCGCGGGCGCGGCTGACCGCCCAGCAGCAGGAGTCGCAGCACGCGGCGGTCGCAGCGGCCGACGCGGGTGTCGAGATCAGCACGTCGGCAGACGGTTCCGAGGCGCCGTTGCCGCCGTCCAAGTACACGGGCGTGGTCGGCGTCGCGATGCAGTACCTCGGCGTCCCGTACGTCTGGGGCGGCGCGAGCCCGTCAGGCTTCGACTGCTCCGGCTTCGTCATGTACGTGTTCGCGCAGATCGGAGTCTCGCTACCCCACCACGCCGCCTCGCAGTACAGCTACGGGATTCCCGTGCCCCGTGACCAGCTCGAGGCCGGCGACCTCGTCTTCTTCGACGGTCTCGGTCACGTCGGCATCTACGTCGGCGGCGGTCAGTTCATCCATTCGCCGCACACCGGTGACGTCGTCAGGATCTCCACGATGGACGGCTGGTACGACTCCGGCTTCGTCGGCGCACGCCGGCTGTTGTAGACCGTCCGCCGCCGCAGAAGCGCGCTTCAGCCTATGTCGCCCGTTGCGTCATCGCGCGCGCCGGCGTAGAGCGCCTCGACCTCGGCCGCGAAGTGATCCAGGCAGACGCGACGCTTCAGCTTCAGCGTCGGCGTGACCTCTCCACTCTCGAGGGCGAAGTCCCGCGGGAGCACCACGAAACGCTTGATCTGCTCGTATCGCGTCCGGTCGCGATTGACGTCGTCCACGACGGACTGCACGAGCGCGGTCACCCGTTCGTCCCCGGCCAGGTCGGCGAGACCTCCGTCGACTCCCTGTTCGGTGGCCCACCTCCCGATCTCTGTTGCGTCCAGCGTGATCAGGGCCGCCGCGTAGGGGCGCCGGTCGCCGACGACCAGCGCTTGCGAGACGAAGCGTGACGCCTTGAGGTCGTTCTCCAGGTTCTGTGGCGCGATGTTCTTCCCGCCGGCGGTGACGATGATGTCCTTCTTGCGGTCGGTGATCGTCACGAACCCGTCGTCGTCGATCGTCGCGATATCACCGGTGTGCAGCCAGCCGTCCGCGTCGAGCACCTCGGCCGTCGCGGCGGCGTCCTTGTAGTAGCCGGCGAAGACGGTCTCGCTTCGCAGCTCCAGCTCGCCGTCCGCAGCCAGGCGCAGCTCGAAGCCCGGGAGCGCCCGGCCGACGGTGCCGTAGCGATAGGCATCGAGGTGGTTCGACGTGCCCGCGCTCGTGCACTCGGTGAGCCCGTAGCCCTCCATGATGCGGATGTCCAGCGCGTCGAAGAACTCGGCCACATCCGTCCCGAGCGGGGCGCCGCCGGAGATCGGCAGGCGCAGCCGTCCGCCCAGCCGCGCCTTCACCTTGCGGTAGACGAGCCGGTCGGCGAGACGGTGGCGCAGCGCGAGCCCCCGTGGGATCGGCGCGTCCTGCCGTCGGCGGTCACCGACCTCGCGGCCGACGGCGAGTGCCCAGTCGATCAGGCGTCGCTTCGAGCCCGTCTCCTGGGCGAACGCGCCCACGACCGCGCCGTGGACCTTCTCGTAGACGCGTGGCACGCTGGGAAAGATCGTCGGGCGCACCGCCAGCAGTGCGTCCGCGACGGCGTACGGGTCCGGCTCGAACGCGATCGCGAAGCCGGCGAGCGGCCCGGTCAGGTGCACCAGGCGGCCGAAGTTGTGCGCCAGCGGCAGGTACAGCAAGCACACGTCTCCGCGCTCGACGTACCGCGGCATCTTCAGCACCACGGACGCCATCTCGTGGTAGTTGCGATGTCGGATCATGCAGCCCTTCGGTGGGCCGGTTGTGCCCGACGTGTAGATGAGCGTGAACAGGTCCTCCTCGCCGACCTCCGACGATGCGTCGTCGAGCGCACGCGGGTGCTTGACGGCATGTGCTCGACCCTCCGCGTCGAGGTCGGCCAGATCGGCGAACATGAGCACCTCGCGCAGATGCGGAAGGGAGCCGCGTATCGCCTCGACCTTCGTGCGCTGCTCCTCGTCCTCGCAGAGCACGCCGACAGCCCCTGCGTGCTCGAGCACATAGGCGACGTCATGCAGGGACGACGTGGCGTAGATCGGTGCCGTGACGGCGCCCACCTGCGCCAGCGCGAAGTCCGTCAGCGCCCAGTCGAGCGTCGTCCGCGCCAGGATCGCGTACACCTCGCCCTCTCTCAGCCCGCGGGCGAGAAACCCGTTCGCGCGCGCGCTGACCGTGGCCGCCGCCTCCTGCCACGTGACCGAGCGCCAACCGCCGTCCTCGTGTGTCAGGTAAGCGGTGTCACCGGCAGGCCAGCGAGCGACGGCGTCCCGCCAGAGCCGCGCGATCGTCCGTCCTCCATCCACGCCACGGAATCTAGTGCAGGGAACGTGCTGGGGAGAGAGAAATGACTCGGTCCGCCTACACTGCGGAAGGATCGTCATGCGCATCAGCTGGAACGGATCTCTCACCTTCGGCCTCGTCACGATCCCGGTCGGGCTGGCGCCCGCCACCAAGCCCGCCGCCCGCCAGTCGGACGTCTCCTTCCGGCTGCTCCACCGTGACTGCCTGACGCCGATCAAGCAGAAGCGGTGGTGCCCGAAGCACGACCGCGAGGTCTCACCCGACGAGCTCGTCAAGGGCTGGGAGGTGGCGAAGGGGCAGTTCGTCGTCGTCGAGGAGGAGGAGCTCGAGGCGATCGAGCGCGCCGACGACTCCCGCTCGATCGAGATCTCCCAGTTCGTGCCGCTCGACGCCGTCGATCCGGTCTGGCTCGACCGGACGTACTTCCTCGTGCCCGGTGCCGCCACCGCCCAGCGCCGGCCCTACAAGCTGCTGCTCCAGGCGATGCGGGACAGCGGGGTCGGTGGCATCGGGCGGCTCGTCCGCTCGGGTCGCGAGTCGCTCTGCCTCGTCCGTGCCCGAGGTGACGCGCTCGTGCTCGAGACACTCTTCCTCGCCGAGGACGTCTACTCGCAGGCAGAGATCGAGGAGGCAGTCGCCGAGACGGAGGTCAAGAAAGCCGAGCTCGGGCTCGCCCAACAGCTCGTCGACGGGCTCGCCGGCGCCTTCGACCCCGCCGCCCTGACGAGCGACTATCGCCGCGACCTGCGCGCGCTTCTCGAGGCCAAGCTCAGCGGTGAGGAGATCGCGATCCCGGAGCCCGTCACCGAGTCCGCGCCGGTGATCGACCTCATGGAGGCGCTCAAGGCGAGCGTCGCCGCCGCGAAGGCGAAGGGCGGCGAGAAGGCCACACCTGCCACCCGGCCGCGCAAGCGCGCCGCGAAGTCCGCCTGAGAGGCTCCGACGCCGAAAGCATCGGGGTGACGCCGAAGCGCCACCCCGAGAAAGCTCGGATCGGGCCGGGCGCTACCCCGCCGGTCCCGCTCCTGCGCCGACCGCGGCCAGCTGCGCCTGAAAGAGAGTCTTGTCGATCTTGCCGTGGTAGATCGGCACGCCTTCCTCGATGCAGATGCGGATGACATCCTCGCGCGTGAGGCCGGTCTCCTTGGCCAGCTCCTCCGGCGTCAGGTGGTTCGCCATACCCTGCGTCCTCCTTCGAGCATGAAAAAAGCCCGACGGCGCAACTGCGCTCGGTCGGGCCGACACGACGCTCGCTTGTGGCTGGCGGGGGTCAACGGGCCCGCCTCCCGAAAGGCTCCATGATGCTCAGACCATACCCCCGCAGCGCGACGCTGCGCAATCCCGCGTCACACGGGGTTGTCTAGCTCCAGGTACTCCCAGGCGAGGCCGAACCGCTCCGCGAGATGGGCGGCGAGCGCCTGGACACCGAGCCTCTCGGTCGCGTGGTGACCGGCCGCGACGAGCGTCACGCCGAGCTCGCGCGCGGCAGCGGCGTTCGGCTCCTCCGGCTCTCCCGTGAGCAACACGTCGTACCCCTCGTGTGCGGCCGCGACGAGGTCGTAGCCGGCCGCACCCGTCGAGATCGCGATGCGTCGCACCGGGTCGGCGCCGTGTGCGAGCACGAGCGGCTCGCGCTCCGTCACGGCCCGCACGCGCGCGACGAGCTCGTCCAGCGCGAGCGGAGGATCGAACGAGCAGCCGCGACCGACGCCGCCGAATGCGCCCTCTGCGACCGCCCCGATGCGACCCGCGAGCTGTGCGCTGTTCCCGAGCTCCGGATGCGCGTCCAGCGCGAGGTGATAGGCGACGAGTGATGCGTCCGCCCGGAAGAGCGCTTCGAGCCGGCCGCGAAGCCGGCGGTCGATGACGAGCGGCTCGCTGCGCCAGAAGAGCCCGTGATGGACCAGCACCATCTCCGCCCCGCGGTCGGCGGCCTGCTCGAGGAGCTCACGCGTGGCCGAGACACCGCACACCAGCCGGGTCACTTCGTCCGAGCCGACCACCTGCAGACCCGGAGGGGCGAACTCGGGCCACTTCGCCGTCTCGAGCAGCTCGTTCGCGTACCCGACGATCTCGTCCCGGTGCGCCATCCCGCGAGCCTATTCGCACCCCGTCGCGAGCGCGAGCGCCCGGCACACCTGTCGCATGCGGTCCGCTCCGAGACGCGTGATGCGCTCGCGGAAGTACACCTTCGCGACGAGGTCGAGATTGTCGAGCGAGAGGACGCAGGGCGCCGGGAGGCCGTCGTCGGTCGCCAGGAGCACCTCGGTGGGTAGACCGCGAACGGTCCTCGTCGCCGGGACCGCGATCACCTCGTTGAGGACGGGGACCGCGCTCGCGCGGGTGAGGACGAGAAACGGTCGCCGCTTCGCATTCGGACGCTCGACCCACCAGATCTCACCGCGGTTCACGAGCGCCGTCCGCCGCGCGGATCGACGTCGTCCCAGCCTTCGTCCTCCGCGTCGAGCCGGCGCATCGTCTCGTCGAGGGAGGCGTCAGCCGAAGCCGTGAGGTTACCCCACTCGTCGATCGTCCCGGCCGGGACGCGGGCGTATCCGTCGACGATGAGCCGGTCGATTTCCTGCGCGAGCTGCGCGCGGTACGTCCGCTCCAGCGCGCGCCGCACGAGCTCCGAGCGCGAAACTCCTTCTCGCGCCGCAATCGCATCCAGCATCGAGATCAGCTCATCGTTGAGCTGCACGAGGACCTGCCTCCGAGACATGACCATATGATGACATATGCTCGAATCGACGAGTACCTGTTGTCTCTTCCGGCACCGGAGCTTGCGAACCGTGACGGGTCCGTGCCGAGCCGGTACCCTTTCTCGGCTCGGGGTGTGGCGCAGCCTGGTAGCGCGCTCCGTTCGGGTCGGAGAGGCCCCCAGTTCAAATCTGGGCACCCCGATTCTGTCCGCGAGCACCTGTCCCGCTCTCGCGGGACAGGTGCCGCGGGGATCCGCCTCCGGCGGCAGATCCCTAAAGCGGGGGAACCAGGGGGTTCCCCCGGAGACCCCCTCCTGCTTGGGACCGGGCTTGGTGGAAGGCCTCGCGAGGGCCGGCGGCGGGCGCGGATATGGTGAAGGTCGATGCTGCGCGCGGTGTTGCTCGACGTCGACTTCACGCTCTTCCGGCCGGGGCCGGAGCTCGGGCCGGAGGGGTACCGGCGCGCGGGGGAGCGACACGGCCTGGTGCTCGACCCGTCCCGCTACGACGCAGCGCGTGACGCCGCGGTGACGGCGCACCAGCGGCATCCCGAGCTCGAGCACCACGAGGAGATCTGGGTCGGCTTCACCGAGGACATCGTGCGCGGCATGGGTGGCGACGGCCCGGCCGCCCGCACCTGCGCCGTCGAGATCGTGCGGGAATGGGAGCGGCACGAGAACTTCTTCCTCTACGACGACGCGCTGCCCGCGATCGCGGCGCTGCGCGCCCACGGCCTGCGCATCGGGCTGATCTCGAACGGGCAGCGCGACCTCGAGGAGTTCGCCGAGCACCACGAGCTCGACGTCGACGTCTGCGTCGGCTCCATGCACCACGGCTACGTGAAGCCGCACCGCTCCATCTTCGAGGCGGCGCTCGCCGCCCTCGACGTCGACGCGGCGGAGGCGGCGATGGTGGGCGACTCGACCGAGGACGACATCGAGGGCGCCCGCGCGCTCGGCATGCGCGCAGTGCTGCTCGACCGCGACGGCGTACACCCGGAGTGGGATGGGGCGATCCGCTCGCTCGCCGAGCTTCCCCAGGCGCTCGGGTTGTCCGTGTCCCGCTAGACGATCTGCGGCCTACCCGATCGTCAGCAGTCGAGCACTGCCCGCCAGGCCCCGGTGTGCGCGCCGAGCGGGACATCCACCGGCTCCTCCGGCCAGGGGCCCAGGTCGGCATGAGCCTCGGCGCGCGTCGCCGCCGCGCCGACACAGACGTCCTCGCCGTCGCAGAGTGCGAGCCACTCCGGCAGCGTCCGCGTCGCGAAGATGGCCGCCAGCTCGGCGGCGACGGCCTCCTGGTCGGCGTCGTACTGCCTGGGGCCGACGTCGGGACGCCCGATCAGCTCGCAGAGACGGACGAAGAACTTCGGCTCGAGCGCGGCCACCGTCAGGTGGCGTCCGTCGGCCGTCGCGTACAGCCGGTAGCACGCCGCGCCGCCCGTCAGGAGCCGCGGCACCGTGTCGCCTTCGAGACGGTGCGCGACGAGGTCGTGCGAGCCGTGCGTCATCGAGACGACGACGCGCGCACCGACACCGGTGCGCTCCCGACGGACGAGTGCCGCCAGCACCTCTGCCACGGCTCGCAGGGCCCCTGCCGCGAGGTCGGCGATCTGCACGGGCGGCACCGCCGCACCCGTGTCCTCGAGCACGCCCGCCCAGCCGAGGTAGTTGAGGTCATGGCCGGCACGCTGCGCATGGTGACCACGACCGCCGAAGCCGGTGATCGAGCAGTAGACCGTGCTTGCCGGCACGTCGTCGGGCCCGAGGCCCAGCTCGGTGGCGACGCCCGGCCTGAATCCTTCGAGGACGACGTCGGCGCGGCCGCAGAGCGCACGAGCGAACGCGGCGTCCTCGTGCACGTCGCAGACGACCGACTCCTTGCCCGCCCGCAGCGCACGATCCCACGCCGGTGCCCCGCTCCGCATCGGGTCGCCGTCCGGCGACTCCAGCCGCACCACGCGCGCGCCCAGGCGGAGCAGCTCGCGACCCGCATACGCGCCCGGGAGATAGCGGGCGAGCTCGACGACGAGGATCCCCTGCAGCGGTTGCGCGCTCTCGGTCATCACCCCTATTCTGATGCCGCGTTGACTGACCGTTCAATCGCACGCGAGAGCGCGCCGGGAGAGCGCCAGGCCGGGGCCGAGGAGAAGCGCAGGATCATCCTCGACGCGGCGGTGCGCGTGTTCGCCCGCGCCGGCTACCACACGTCCCGCGTAGCGGACATCGCCGAGGAGGCCGGTATCGCCCACGGGCTCCTCTACCACTACTTCGCCTCCAAGGAGGAAGTGCTCGCCACCGTCTTCCGCGAGAACTGGGCCGAGCTGCTGGAGCGCTTCCACGCCGTCGAGGCATCCGACGAGCCGGCCGTCGAGAAGCTGCGCGGGATCGCCAAGATCCTCCTGCGCACCTGGCGCAACGACCCGGCGCTCGTCACCGTGATGGTGCGCGAGGTGGCGCGCAGCCCGCATCTGCAGGAGCAGATCGACGAGATCGGCGCCGCGTTCGAGACGATCGAGAGAATCGTCGTGCAGGGACAGGCAGACGGGGAGCTCCGCCGGGAGCTCGACGCGCGGTTCGCGAGCTGGGTCTTCTACGGGGCGCTCGAGGAGCTGCTCACAGGCTGGGTGCTCGGGCAGCTGCCCGACGGCGACGAGGAGGTCGCACGTGCAGAGCGGACTGTCGTCGAAGTCCTCTGCAACGGTCTCGCGGCGCGCTGACCTGCGCCCCCCGGGGCAGGCCCGCACCGTCGTCGTGCTCGGCGTGGGCGCGCTCGGCCTCGCGTGGTCGCTGACCACGACCGCCGCGTATCTGCCCCCGCTCCTCGAGCGGTTCACCCACTCCACGACGCTGATCGCCCTGGTGCTCGCCGCCGAGGGCATCTTCGCGCTCACGCTGCCGCTGGTGATCGGCCCCTGGAGCGACGACTTCCACACGCCGCTCGGGCGCCGTCGGCCCTTCATGCTCGTCGCCGTCGGGCCGCTCGGCTTCTGCCTGGCGCTCCTCGCGTTCATGCCGAGCCTGTGGACGACGGCGCTCCTCGTCTGCGCGTTCTTCTTTGCGTACTACATCTACGAGCCGCCGTACCGCGGGCTCTACCCCGACCAGCTGCCCGAGGCGGTCTACGGACGCTCGCAGAGCGTGCAGCACCTGTTCCGCGGGTTGGCCATCGCCGGCGCTCTCGTCGGCGGCGGGTTTCTGTTCCGCCTCTGGAAGCCGGCCCCGTTCCTGCTGGCGGCCGTCGTCGTCACGATCGCGTGCCTGGTGCCGATCGTGTTCGTCCGGGAGGACGGCGGCCAGGGTCGTGTGTTCGAAGGTGTCCGTGCCTACCTGCGGCATTCGTGGCGCGTGCTGCGCGCACACGGCGACGTGCTCAAGTTCCTCGTCGCCAACTCGGCCTGGGAAGGGACGTTCGCCGGTGCCAGGACCTTCGTCGTCCTCTACGTGACGGTCGGGCTCGGTGAATCGGTCTCGACCTCGAGCATCGTGCTCGCCGCCGTCGCAGGCGGCTACATCATGGCGGCAGTCGTGGCGGGGCCGCTCGGAGACCGGTTCGGGCTGGCCAAGGTGATCGTCGGCGCGTCGCTCGTGTACGGCTTCGGCCTGCTCGGCGGCGGGCTGGCGACCGAGTGGCACGCCTGGTACCTCGCCATCATCTTCTTCGTCGCGATCGCGGGAGGAGCGGTGATGACGCTTGCGTGGGGGCTGCTGTTCAAGCTGATGCCACCCGACGACCGTGGCGCGGTGGCAGGGCTCGCGACGACGACGAAGGGGATCGGGCTGGTGATCGGGCCGCTGTTCGTGGGCGTGGCCATCGACCTCCTGCGTCCCGCCCTCGGGGAGACCGGCGGCTACCAGATCCTGTGGCCGCTCCTCGGCATACCGATCCTGCTCGTCGTGCCGCTCGTGTGGTCGTTGATCCGCGCCGAGTCAGCGGCAGACGCGCTCGCCGGCGGCCAGGAGCCCGAAGCCCCAGATCGTGCCGTCGACGACGAAGACGGCGGTCCGCACGACCCCACCCTCCCGTAGCAGGAGCGCATCGAAGCCGGGGCAGCGGACTCTTCGCACGGCGCCGTGTGCCGTCCGCACGCGGCGCCCCGGCTCGCCGACGTAGACGTTGCGGTCGGTGTGCCAGCGTCGTGGCGCCCAGAGGGTGAGCACTGCCACCACCCGACCTCGGCGGAGCTCGACGGCGGCGCCTTCCGGGTGGAAGGGCAGGCGGTTGAAGTATCGGGTCTCGATCCCGCAGTTGCGGCACCGGCCGCTTGCGGTGCCCCAGATCCGCTCGACGCGGGCGAGCGTCCAGCCCAGGTGCACGCCGCCAAGGCTCTCGCCGGGGACGAGCACGCCGGCCTCGGGTGGCGCGGCGAGCACCGACGACGCCGCCAGGCCGAGCGCGGTCACGGCAAGCGCAAGCGCCCGTTTCACACGGGTGGCGTGCCGACGCAGGACGCCGCGAAGCTCGCGCTCTTCTCGCAGCAGCGCGTCAGCGTGACCACGAACCCCCGTTCGGCCGGGGACAGCTCGCGGCCGGCGAGGGTCGCGACGGCGAGCCTGCGCGTCAGCGGCGCGATGCCGCGCACCCTGAATCGCTCCAGCTCACCCCGAGCGACCTCCTCGGCGACGGCGTACCGGGAGAGAAAGGCGACACCGAGCCCTTCGCGTGCCGCCCGCTTCACCGCCTCGCTCGCTCCGAGCTCCCACCGCTCCACCGGCGTCACCCCCGCCTGCGCGAGGCGGGCCTCGACGAGGGCGCGCGAAGCCGAGCCCTGCTCGCGGCAGAGGAGTAGGACCCCGGCCAGGGCTTTCGGCTGCACGTGGCCGTCCCGAAGCGTCAGCAGCCCGGGCCGGGCAACGCCCACGATCTCGTCCTCCAGGAACGGCGTCAGCGTCACGCGCTCGTCCGCGGCCTCGGCCCCGACGAGGCCGAGCTGCACCCGTCCCTCGAGCAGCCGCAGCAGCACCGCGGCCGACGAGGCGATCTCGATCTCCACCGTCACGTTCGGGTAGTCGCGCCGGAAGCAGCCGAGCGTGTCCGGCAGGAGGTAGACACCCGGCACGGAGGAGGCTCCGAGATGGATCGTGCCGGTCTGCAGCCCGGCGAGCGCGGCCAGCTCCTCCTCTGCGGTGCCGAGCGTGGCAAGCGCCTGGGCACAGCGGGCGGCGAGCACCTCACCCGCCTCCGTCAGGCGGCTCCCGCGGCCCGAGCGCTCGACGAGCCGCTGGCCCGCAGCAGCCTCGAGCAGGCGCAGATGCTGGCTCGCACTCGGTTGGCCGATGCCGACCGCCTCGGCGGCGGCGGACAGGCTCCCGCGCCGGCCGATCTCCACGAGCAGCCGCATCCGCGTCGTGTCCCAGAGACCCCGCAGGAGGCTCGGCGATCCATCGGTATCGACGATGACAGTCATGCTCGGATTCGCCTGGCGTAATGCTAGTGGCGGGTTTACCCTCGTTGCGTGATCCTGCGCCCGTTCCTCTTCGAGCGGACCTCGTGCGCGAGCTTCCTCTTCGGGTGTCCGACGACGGGCAACCTGGCGGTCGTCGACCCGCACGAGGATCTCGTGACGCGATACCTCGACGCGGCAGCGGTCATCGGCGCACCCGTCGTGGCCGTGTTCGAGACGCACGTCCAGGCCGACCACGTGTCGGGTTTGCCGGCGCTCGTCGAGCACACCGGGGCGACCGCGTACCTGCCGGCCGGCGCCGACGTCGCCTTCGAGCACGTCGAGCTCGCCGACGACGACGAAGTGGTGCTCGGCAACACCCTCGTGCGCGCCCTCGCCACGCCGGGACATGCACCCGCCCACATCGCCCTCGTCGTCTCCGACCGGCGACGGGAGACCGACGAGCCCTGGCTCGTCTTCACGGGCGACTCGCTGCTCGTCGGCGACGTCGGCCGGCCGGATCTGCACGCGGGCGGCGGCGATCCCGCCCCGCTGGCCGCGCAGCAGTTCACGTCGCTGCAACGGCTGTTGCAGCTGCCCGACGACGTGCTCGTCTACCCGAGCCACTACGGCGGCTCGGTCTGCGGCCGCGGCCTGTCCGGCAATCCGTTCTCGACGATCGGCTTCGAGCGCCGGCACAACCGGGCGCTCGCGCACGTCGACGCGGCCTCGTTCGTGGAGGCGCTGCTCGTCGACGTGCCGCCACCGCCAGCCGACCAGGCGGCGATCGTGGCGGCGAACCGCAGCGGCGGCACGCGCCAGCCGGCGTGACACACGAGATCCGGCTCGGGCTCAGAGCAAACGCCGGGCAGTTCACCCTCCTCGTCGCGATCAACGCGCTCGTCGGTGCGTCGGCCGGGCTGGAGCGAAGCGTGCTCCCGCTCGTCGGCGAGTCGTCGTTCGGGATCGAATCGAGCGCGGCCGTGCTCGCGTTCGTGGCGGCCTTCGGGCTCACGAAGGCGTGCGCGAACCTCGCGGCAGGTCGGCTTGCCGACCGCGTGGGCCGCAAGCGCCTGCTCGTCCTCGGCTGGATGCTCACGCTCCCGGTTGCCCCCCTGATCGCCTTCGCCCCGAGCTGGGCGTGGGTGGTCGTCGCAAACCTCTTCCTCGGCGCCGCGCAGGGGTTCACGTGGTCGATGACGGTGGTGATGAAGATCGACCTCGTCGGGCCGCGGCGGAGAGGGCTCGCGCTCGGCTTCAACGAGTCGGCCGGATACCTCGGCGTGGCCGCGGCGGCGCTCGTCACCGGCGCGCTCGCCGCGACGTACGCGCCGCGCACCGTCGTCTGGGTCGGATCGCTGGCGCTCGCGATCGTGGGCCTGCTCGCCTCGGCGTTCCTCGTCCGCGACACGGCACGGCATGTCGCGCACGAGCAGCGGGTCACCGACGTCGTTCCCGCCCCGCGTGCCGTGCTTCTCGCGTGCGAGCAGGCCGGCTTCGTCAACAACCTGAACGACGCGCTCGCCTGGGGGCTCGTGCCGCTCTACCTCGCCGCGAACGGCGCCACCGTCGGGGAGATCGGCGTCGTCGCGGCCGTCTATCCGGCGGTGTGGGGGATCGGGCAGCTCGGGGCCGGGTGGCTCTCCGACCACACCGGCCGCAAGCCTCTGATCACCGTCGGCATGCTGGTGCAGGCGACGGCGCTCGCGGGCCTCGTCGCCGGCGGGGGAGAGGTGAGCGCGTCGATCGCCGCTGCGGCGCTCCTCGGCATCGGCACGGCGCTCGTCTACCCGACGCTGATCGCGGCCGTGTCGGACGCGGTCCGGCCGGCCGATCGCGCGCCCGCCGTCGGCCGCTACCGGTTCTGGCGCGACCTGGGACTCGTCGCCGGGGCCGTTCTCTCCGGGGTGGTCGCCGACTCGCTCGGTGACGGCGCCGCGATCGGCCTCGTGGCGGCGCTCACCGCCGCCAGCGGCCTCGTCGTCGCGGCGACGCGGTGGCAGGCGCGGGGTGATGGACAGCCCGCCGCAGGGGCTGCCTGATCGACCGGCGCCACACCGCTCTGGGAGTGGATCGGCCCGGAAAGCGCAACCGTGTTCAGCTACTGACGAGCGGCGCGGGCGACTGCGCGCCACCGGCCGCCCTCTTGCCGGATCGCGACGTCGATCCCGAAGCAGGCGGTCAACGTCGCGGCGGTCAGCGTCTCGCTGACCGGCCCGGACGAGACGGCCTCGCCGCCGCGCAGCAGGAGCGCGTGGCTCGTCGAGGAGGGGAGTTCCTCGAGGTGATGGGTTGTGACGACGAGTGCGAGCTCGCGATCCTCGGCGACCAGCCGATCCAGTGCGGCCAGCAGCGTCTCCCGCCCTGGGAGATCGAGCCCCGAGCCCGGCTCGTCGAGCAGCAGCAGCCTCGGGCGCGGAACGAGCGCTCGTGCGATGAGGCAGCGCGTGCGCTCACCATGTGAGCAGTCCGCGAAGCTGCGCTGTGCGAGCCGCTCGAGGCCGAACAGCGCGAGGAGACGGCCAACTCGCTCGAGCTGGGCCGGCGAGAGACGCTCGCCGAAGTAGCCGATCGTCTGCGTCGCCCCGGTGCTCACGACCTGCTCGACCGTGAGCAGGCGCGCAAAGCGACGGCCCGCGCGCGCATCGACGAAGCCGATCTCCTCGCGCAGCCGGAAGACGTCCGTGCGGCCGAGCGTGCGACCCAGGATCTCGACCGAGCCGCGGCTCGGAAAGTCGACCGCGCCGGCGACGGTGAGAAGCGTGGTCTTGCCGGCGCCGTTCGGGCCGAGGAGCGCCCAGCGCTCGCCCGCGCGGACGACCCAGTCGATCGCCTCGAGGATCTGCACGCGGGTGCCGGAGGCCGCATGCCAGCGCCAGATGTCGACCGCGTCGAGGCGCAGGGCGAGGGCTTGACCGGGGGTGGCCACGCCCCCTAGACTGGTTGACTGACTAGTCAATCGACGTTCGGGAGTCGTTGTCATGACCATGCTCGAGACGGCCACTGCAGGGGGCGTGTCGTTCGCCCTCACCGACGAGCAGCGCGAGCTGCGCGCGCTCGCGCGGGAGTTCGCGGAGAAGGAGATCCGCCCCAAGGCGGCGGAGTACGACGAGCACCAGACCCACCCGGCCGACATCATCGCGAAGGCGCACGAGGTCGGCCTCATGAACCTCCACCTGCCGGAGACGCTCGGCGGGCCAGAGCTGCCCTGCTTCGAGGGGATGCTCGTCGGGGAGGAGCTCAACTTCGGCTGCTCGGGCATCGGCACGTCGATCTGCGCCAACGGGCTCGCGGCCGGGCCGATCCTGATCGCGGGCGACGACCGACAGAAGAAGGAGTGGCTCGGCCCACTCCTCGAGGAGCCGATCCTCGGCTGCTTCGGGCTCTCCGAGCCCGGCGCCGGATCGGACGTCTCCGGCATCCAGACCACCGCTGTGCCGCGCGGCGACGAGTACGTCATCAACGGCTCGAAGATGTTCATCACGAACGGCGGCAAGGCGGACTGGATCGTCTGCTTCGCCTCGACCGACCGCTCTCAGGGTCACAGGGGCCTCACCGCCTTCGTGGTGCCGATGGACGCCGAGGGCGTGACGGTCGAGAAGCACCTCGACAAGATGGGTCAGCGCTCGACCGACACGTCGGCGATCGCGTTCTCCGATGTGGTCGTGCCCGCCGCCGAACAGGCTCGGCGGCGAGGGCGACGGGTTCAAGATCGCCATGCAGACGCTCGACTTCACCCGACCGGGGACGGCCGTGGGTGCCGTCGGCGTGGCACAGGCGGCCTTCGAGTTGGCCGTCGAGTACGCGAAGGAGCGCGTCCAGTTCGGCGTGCCGATCGCGATGAACCAGGGGATCAACTTCCTCGTCGCGGACATGGCGACGGAGATCGAGGCGTCACGTCTGCTCTGCTGGCAGGCGGCGTGGATGATCGACCAGGGCTTCGGCCGCAAGGCGACCAAGTACTCGTCGTTCGCAAAGCGGTTCGCGGCCGACACGGCGATGAAGGTGACGACGGACGCTGTGCAGGTCTTCGGCGGCTACGGCTACATGAAGGAGTACCCGGTCGAGAAGCTGATGCGCGACGCGAAGCTGTTCCAGATCTACGAGGGCACGTCCCAGATCCAGCGGCTCGTGATCGCGAAGGAGATCTTTCTGCCGCAGCAGTAGGAGCGGAGCCCCGCCACGCAGGGCTCTCCATCAGGTGCCCGACTTCAGTCAGGCACCGCAGTGGTCCTCTACCTCGCCCCCCTCGGCGGGTGCCGGTCCCTCGCAGCCGCACCTCGGGTGCCTGCCTGCAGGCAGGCACCTGCGCAAGCGGCGTTAGGATCGCGCCGCATGGCGCTCGAGATCGACCTTACGGGTCGTGTCGCGCTCGTCACCGGCGGCTCGCGCGGCCTGGGGCGCGCCGACGCGCTGACGCTCGCCCACGCCGGCGCCGACGTCGCCATCGCGGACATCCTCGTCGAGTCCGACACCAGCGCAGCGGAGTCGTACGGCGTCCTCGCGCAGGCCGCGGTCGCGCAGGGGATGGTGCATACCGAGCAGACGGTGGAGGAGATCCGCGGGCTGGGTCGCCGGGCGATCGCGGTGCGCTGCGACGTCACCGACCGCGAGCAGGTCGAGGTGGCAGTGGCGCGGACGGTGGGGGAGCTCGGCTCGGTCGACATCCTGGTCAACAACGCGGGCACGCTCGACCACGTGGGCCAGTTCCGCGACCAGCAGATCGAGCTCTGGGAGCGTGACCTGCGCGTCAACCTGACGGGCGCCTTCAACTGCGCGCAGGCGGTGTGGCCGCACATGAAGGAGCGCCGGTGGGGGCGGATCGTGAACATGGCGTCGGTGGCGGGAACGCTCGGCGGCTTCGGCCAGGCGAGCTACTCGACCACCAAGGCCGGCCTGCTCGGGCTCACCCGTACGCTGGCGATGGAGGGTGGGCGCCACGGGATCACGTGCAACGCGATCGTGCCGGGGATCATCGGCACCGAGGCGTTCCACATGGCGAACCCGATCATGAACGAGCGGATCGCGAACCGCACCGTGTTCAAGCGGCCGGGGGAGCCGCAGGACATCGCGAACGCGATCGCCTTTCTCTGCTCCGACCTGGCGGGCTACATCACCGGCATCGAGCTCAACGTCTCCGGCGGCGTCGAGCTGTTCGTGTTCTGATCCGCTCGCTGCTCGCAGCGGTCAACCGGGCCGTGGGTCGCTCTGCGTGGCCGCGACGGCATGACTCTTCATGCCGAGCTCGCGGTAGGTCGAGCGTGCCTGGCGGAGAAGTTGCCCCGCCTTCTCGACGTCCCTCGGGCCTCCGCGAGCAATGAGCATTCGGGCGTACTCCTCCTGCGTGTACGCCAACCAGGGCCGAGCTCCGATTCGGCGGTTCATCGCGATCCCGTTCTCGAAGTGCTGCTCCGCGTCTTTCGAGCGGCCAATCACCACAGCGAGGAGACCGAGGTAGTACGAGACGGAACCCGCGCCGTACTCCGGTGTACACAGTGCGACTCGGTCTGCGTATGGGAGCAGTAGCCAGTGGAGGACAGCCGCCCGGCGGGGATCGTGAAGGGAGCTCGCCGTCTCGGCCAGCAACCCCATGCTCGCAAGCCACATCTCGTTGAACGGGAGTACCGCGAAGCGGTTTATCGCCAGAGCCTCGAGGCCCTCGCGCGATTCGGCCTCATAACCCAGCTCCGCAGCCATTTGCGCCAGCACGCAGCGCCAGATCGGATACGTCGGGTAGTCCTCGACCGACCGTCGAACGACTTCCTCCATCTCAGCGAGCCTCCCTTGGTGCCGGCGCAGCGTGCACAGCTGGAGCCGGAACGAGACAGTCGCGTTCCAGCTCTCCGCGCGCTCGCCCAGGCTGACGGCGTCGGCCATGAAACGCTCAGCTTGGGCGAAGCTGCCCTCGAGGAGGGCGTGGTGCGCCCGCATCTCGGCGACGATCCAATCCTGGGACGGCTGGCGAAGCTCCCTGGCGATTTCCGCCATCGCCTCGAGGTCGGACTTCGCTGCTTGCATCTCGCCCAGTTCGAGCAGGGCCTCGCTGCGATGCTCGTAAGCCTCCAGGACTCGTTCCAGGTCGCCAGCATCGGTTGCTACGCGGCAAAGCTCCGTTGACAGCTTCACCAGTTCGCGCGTGTACGCGGGTGAGAGGTGCGCTGCGATGTAGCCGGCCAGTGCGTACGCCGTGGCCGCCGGATCGCCGATGCGACGGGCGAGCTCTAGAGCCTCTTCGCTCAGCGCGGCCCGCCGCGCGGGTGGGATGGAAGCGTCCCTGAGCGGACCTCCGGCCAAGCGAGCGAGCAGCTTCACGCGTAATGCGCTCTCTTGGTCCTCGAGCGCGGCGAGGCCTCTCTCGAGCAGCGGCGCGAGATATTCGTCGTCGCGCGAGACGCTCCAGACAATCCGGCCGCCGTAGCCGAGCGCAGCACGCGCGAGGTGCTCGGGAAGACCGAGCTGCTCTGCGAGGACGGCGGCTTCGCGATAGACTCGTTTCGAAGCGGGCGTGTCGCCGGCCCTGGCCTGGACTTCTCCGAGCGCGAGGAGCAGATCGCAGCGGGCGATGTCGTCAGCGACCAGCGCCAATGCCATTTCGTAGAGCCGCGCTGCCTCCTCGTAGGCCAGGAGCGTCGCCGCGTGGTCGCCGGCGCGCCGGGCGTAGTCGACCGCTTTCCCGACGTCCCCGGCCGGCGCAGCCTCCGCGAAGTGATACGCGAGCTCCGCAAGGTGTGGCTCCTGATCGTGGGAATAGTGCGACGCGAGCGCCTCACCCGCTCGCCCGTGGAGTTGTAGGCGTCGTGCCGCAGTGAGGTCGTCGTAGAGCGTCTCACGGATGAGCGCGTGCGAGAATCGCAGACGACTCGGTGAACCGGGCACGCCGTCGACGACGCGGGCGGCCATCGCCTCGTCGAGCAGGTCGAGGAGATCGCCTCGCTGTGTGTCGCTCAGAAGCGCGAGCGCTGCGAGCTCGAATTCACGACCCAGGACTGCGGCAAGCACGAGAGTGCGCTTGCATTCTTCCGATAGCCGTCCGAGGCGGCGTCCGATCACTTCGCGGACGCCTTCGGGGATGCCGACGGGGCCGGCCCCACCGTCCGCGAGGCGCCCCTCGGAGTCCAGAAGCCGCACGATTTCGCCAAAAAAGAGCGGATTGCCGTCGGTTTCGGCGTGTATCTGCGCGATCAGCTCGCCCGACGCGACGACTCCGGCGCTGAGCTCGATGTAGCGGGCGACCTCCGGTTGGGCGAGACCCGCGAGCGGGATCCTGCGGGTAACCGGCTCGCGCCCCAGCTCGGCGAGCGTCGAGGCGAGCGGTTCTCGCACTGTCGGGTCGACGTCGCGATACGTGCCCACGATCAGTAGACGCGAGTCGCGCATTTCGCCCGCGATGAAGCGTAGGAGGAGGAGCGACGGTTCGTCGGCGGCGTGGAGGTCGTCGAACGCGAGCACGAGCGGATCGGCGGCTGCCGCGTTCCTCAGAAACGTCGCCGCCGAATCGAACAGCCGAAAGCGTGCTCCCTCGGATTCGAGCGAGGGTGGTTCTGGCAGATCCGGGTAGAGCTCGCGTAGCTCCGGAAGAATCTGTGCGAGATCGGGAGCCCCGGCTCCCAACTGCGCCCGCAGTGTCTTGCTGTCGGCCTCCCGCACGTAGGCGCGAAGCGCCTGCACCCAGGGCCAGTAGGCCGGGGCGCCTCCGGCCTCCCAGCAGCGTCCGACGAGCACCCGCGCTCCCCGACCCTTCGCGTGGCGACTCAACTCGTCGGTGAGGCGGCTCTTGCCGATACCGGGCTCGCCGACAAGCAGGAAGAGGCCTCCCCGTCCAGCGAGCGCTTCGTCGAGGCCGGTGCGCAGGTCGGCCAGCTCGCGGTCGCGCCCGACGAACACGCCGCCTGCCGGCTCCGGGGCTGCGCCCCCTACCGCGACGCGATCGAGCGCGGGGTCCTGGCGCAGGACCGCCTGTTGCAGCTCCCGCAGCTCGCGGCCCGGCTCGAGCCCGAGGTCTTCACTCAGCGCCCTGCGAGCATCCTGATACGCGTCGAGCGCCTCGGCCTGGCGGCCGGAGCGGTAGAGGGCCAGCATGAGCAGCGCTCTCAGGCGCTCCCTGAGCGGGTGCTCTCCGACGAGCGCTTCCAACTCGCCCGTGAGCTCGGCGTGACGCCCCAGCGCCAGATCTGCGTCGATCGACTCCTCTAGGCATGCGACACGGAGGCCCTCGAGCCGGGCGATCTCTCCCTGTGCAAATCGGTAGAAGGAGGAGTCGGCGAGCGCAGGCCCGCGCCACAGCGCGAGCGCCTCCTGGAATCGCCGCTCCTCGTATGCGCCCTGAAAGCGGGCGCAGTCGAGCTCGCCTGCTTCGATCCGAAGCGCGTACCCGCCTGCCCGCCTCTCGAGCCTGTCGGCGCCGAGGAGCTTGCGCAGGTGGGAGACGTACACCTGCACGGTCTTGACGGCCGTCTCCGGCGGCTTGTCCTCCCATAGGGCCTCGATCAGCCGGGAAGAGGAAACCGCGTTGTTCGCGTGGAGCAAGAGCACGGTGAGGAGCGCGCGCTGCTTTGGGCCACCCAGCGGAAGCATCTCGCCGCGGTCGACGACCTCGAGCGGCCCCAGGATTCGGAACTCCATGCGCGCGACGACGCTAGCACTCCTTTGCCGGGCGTTAGCTCCGTTCCAGGGCTTTCTTCACCGCCCGGGCGCATCGTCTCCTCATCAGCCCGCTGGCTAGACCTGCACAGAGAGGAGTCGACATGAAGTGGAGGATCAGCCACCTCGTAGCATTCGCAGCGACGTTCGCCGTCGCGGCGCCCCTCACGGCGGTGGCAGCCGCCGGCACCCCCATCAGGCCGGACGATCGCGCGCCGCGCGGCGTCGGCGCCGTGATGCTCGTCCAGGCGACAACGACGGCGATCCGTCCGGACGATCGTGCGATACACGGTGTCGGGTCGGCACCGCTCGCACGTGAGCTCACGCCACTCCGCCCCGACGATCGTGCGACACACGGTGTCGGGCCGGCGCCGCTTGTACGGGAGATCACGCCACTACGCCCCGACGATCGTGCGACTCGCGGCGTCGTCGGCCGCGCGGCGCCCGTCGCGGTTCCGAGCGCGACGGGGTTCGACTGGGGTGACGCGGGAATCGGTGCCTTCGGTGGAGCGGTCATCGCTCTGCTGCTCCTCGGCGGTGCGGTGCTTCTCAGCGGCCGCCGCCCAGGGATCCGGGTCGCCCTCCGTTAGCGCGGTGTCCGGATTGACCGACCAGGGAGCGGATCGCGTCGAGTTGGGTCCGCTCCCTGCTCCGTTCCATCTACCGCGTCAAGCCCTGACGCATGAGAAGGGAGTCATCCATGGATATGACGAGATTGCTTCCACTGGGCGGAATCGTCTTCGTCACCCTCGTTGCCATTGCAGTATTGGTTCTCGGTAGCTCGACGCCGTCGAGCGATGCCTCAGCGGCCGAGATCGCGTCGTTCTATGACGACCAGATCCTGCGCCAGGGCATCGGGTCGTTCGTGCTCGCCGCGTCCGTGCCGTTTCTCGTGTTCTTCGGCGTCGGCCTCGCGAGCGCCCTGGCCGTGAGGCTGGGCGCCGTGTGGGAGCGCGTGCTGGTCGCGGGCACAGTCCTCACCGGCGGCACCGTTCTCGTGGTGGCGTTCGTCCATTTCGCTCTCGTCGACGCCGTCGACCAGGGCATCAGAGGGAGCGCGCTGCAGGCGTTGAACGCTGCCGACGGGAACACGTGGCTCGCGTTCAGTGCCGCGTTCGGGGTGATGATGCTCGGGGCAGCCGGTCTGCTGATCCCGCGCGTTGGCGGCTACCGATGGCTGGGACGGATTGCGCTTGTCCTCGGCGTCGCGCTCTTCATCCCCTTCGCCGACTTCTTCGCGATCCTGCTGACGGCCATCTGGATCATCGTCACGAGCGTGACGATCGCCCGTGGGGCACGTGGCGTCGACCAAGCGCTTCCTGAGCAGCGGTTCGAACGCGACGCGGCGGTCTTGACCAACGGGTAGCCCCGGTCGGAGCACGCTTTGCCTTCACCGAAGGTCTGTACGAGTGGGCCGGGACGAAGCCGTGGAATCGCGCCGGCCGACCGGAGAGCCAGACCTCGCCGGCCGCTCCGCCGCCTCGATCTGCTCTACGAACCACGCCGGCACGCGGGTGGGGTGGTGCGTGCCGCGCGCCACCGTCGCATGGGTCGTATGGCCCTCGGCGACGAGCTCGCCGTCCCGCTCGACGCGGTACTCGTAGCGGAATCGTGCGCCGCGGACCTCGGCGCACCGTGTCCAGACGGTGAGCACGTCGTGGAAACCGGCCGCAGCCTTGTACTCGAGGTGAACGCCGATCGTGAGCGCCTCGATACCCTGCTCTCGGATGTGGTTGTAGCCGCCGGTGAAGGCGTCCAGATACGCGACGCGGGCCTCCTCGAGCCAGACGACGTAGGCGGCGTGATGGGCGATGCCCTGCGCGTCGGTCTCCGCAAAGCGGACGCGCACCTGATGTGAGAAGACGAAGCCGTCCACCGGCCGACCATACCCGGGCGACCGCTGCCCAGCGTTAGCATCGCGCCGTGCCCGCCGCTGCGCTCGCAGACCTGATCCGCGAGCTGCAGCCGTGCGTCGTCCTCACGGGGGCAGGGATGAGCACCGAGAGCGGTCTGCCCGACTTCCGCTCCGCCACCGGCATCTGGGCCGAGGTCGACCCGATGGAGGTGGCCACGATCGACGCCTTCCGACGCGACCCGGAGCGTGTCTGGGCCTGGTACGGATCGCGGATCCGGTCCTTCCTCGACGTCGAGCCGAACGCCGGCCACCTCGCGCTCGCGGCGCTCGAGCGAGCCGGGCTCGTCCAGGCCGTCGTGACGCAGAACATCGACACGCTCCACACTCGGGCTGGGAGCGAGAACGTGATCGAGGTGCACGGCTCGATCCGGCGGGCCGTGTGCCTCGGGTGCGGTGAGCCGGAACCGCTCGACGGCGTGCTCGAGCAGCTCGAGCACGCTTCGGTGCCCCGCTGTCGCTCGTGCGGTGCGGTGCCGAAGCCCGACGTCGTGCTCTTCGGCGAGCTGCTGCCCCTCGACGCGCTGTCCCGGGCGGAGCAGCTCGCGCGTGAAGCGGCGCTGCTCGTCGTCGTCGGGTCGTCACTGCAGGTCTGGCCGGTCGCGGGCCTGCCCGGCGAGACGATCGCGCACGGCGGCGTGCTCGCGATCGTCAACCGCGAGGCGACGCCCTTCGACGGGCAGGCGACGCTCGTGCTGTCAGGCTCGGCCGGGGAGACGCTCGACGAGACGGCCCGGCTGCTCCACGCGGGGTAGCAGCACCGCCCGGACACCGTCATCATGGCGGTGTGACGATCCGCGCACGTCGCGTGATCACGGTCGCCCTGTCGGCGCGACTCTGGCCGCGGCCGGGTGCGGAGGTCGACGATCCGGTGCACCGGTGGCGGCGCCGCCTGACCCGGCTCCTGCCCGCGAGCCTGCTGCAGCCGCGGCGCAGCCTTGTGCGGGCGTCTCGCGCCTCGGAGGTGCCGCTGCGGCCTACGCTGCCGTCGTCGTGAGACCGGCGACCGCCGTACGACGTGTCGGCGGCCGGAAGGTGACCCGGTTCGGTGCGACGCAACGCCAATGGCGTCCCGACCGTGTTCCGCGTCCTTTCGGTGCGCCGCAGCGCCGCCTGCGAGCCGACCTGGTATCGCGTGCAGCTGCCGATCCGTCCCAACGGGTCGGTCGGCTGGGTGCGGGCTGCCGACGTTCGCCTGCGCCGCGTGACGACGCGGATCCTCGTCGACCTCTCCGATCGGCAGGTGACCCTGTTTCGCGACGGGGGCAAGGTGTTCGAGACGAAGGCGGCCATCGGGGGCCCGAGCACCCCGACGCCGACCGGGCTCTACTACGTCAACCAGCGTCTGCGGGCCTCCGACCCGGCCGGCCCCTTCGGGCCCGGTGCCGTCGGCATCTCCGCCTTCTCACCCACGCTGCGTACGTGGGCGCAGGGCGGCCCGATCGCCATTCACGGCACGAATGCGCCCTTCAAGCTCGGTCTTGCCGTCTCCCACGGCTGCCTCCGGATCGCGAACAGGGATCTTCTGCGGATGTTCGACCTCGCCGGAGAAGGCACCCCCGTCCTCATCCGCAGCTGACGCGGGGTCGCAGGCCTGCTACGAATGTCATATGGCGACGAAGCAGACCGACAAGGACACGATCGCGCGGCTCGCCAGCAAGGGTGAGGCGACGCTGTCGCGCGTGAGCGAGCTCCCGGGTGGCAAGAACGCGCTCAAGGCGTTCATCAAGACGTTCAACGAGGTCCGGGCCGGCGTGGACGACCTGACGAAGAAGGTCCGCGGCATCGACAAGCTCGAGGCGCGGGTGGCGAAGCTCGAGAAGGAGCTGACGGCGATCAAGCGCGCGCAGAAGCCCAAGCCGGCGTCTCGGAAGGCGCCGGCGGCGCGCAAGACGACCACGTCGTCGTAGGGCTCGAGAGGAGAGCGGCTTCAGGGCACGCGCAGCCGCAGCGCGCGCGGCAGCACTTCGAACCGGCAGGGCGTCGTCCCGGGCTGCTCCCCGTCGAGCTGGATCGGAATCGGCTCGTCGGTCTCGATCGTCACCACGCGGCCGCGGAGCAGCTCGCCCTTGGGGTGCGGGAGGTGCGTGCCGCGGTAGATCTTCGGCATCGTCACCACGAGGTCGCGCTTCGTGACGTCTCCGATCGTGAGCACGTCGAACAGGCCGTCGTCCGGCTCGGCCTCGGGGCAGATCTTCATGCCGCCACCGAAGAAGCGCCCGTTGGCGACGACCACGTCGACCATCAGGCCCTCGCGTCGCTCCCCGTCGACCGTGAGCCGCACGGCGGCGGGCGACCAGCCGGCGAAGACGCGCAACGTCGCCCACAGGTAGCTGGCCTTGCCGCCGAGCGCCTTCGTCGTCTCGTTCGCGCGCGCTGCGATGGCGCCGCTCATCCCCGCGCTCGCGACGTTCACGAACGCGGCCCTGGCCTCGTGACCGGCCCAGGCCCGATAGGTGACGAGACCGAGATCGACCACCCGCTCGCTCGCCCCGAGCGCGATCCGCGCCGCCTGGGTCGCGTCGCGCGGGATGTCGAACGTCCGCACGAAGTCCCAGCCGGTGCCCCGCGGCACGATCGCGAGCGGTGGGCGTGGCTCGACGTCGACAAGGCCGTTCGCTACCTCGTTCACCGAGCCGTCGCCACCGACGACCACGAGCAGCGAGGCGCCGCTTTCCGCAGCCTCCCGGGCCAGCCGCCCGAGATCACCGGAACGCTCGCTGAAGAGGACGTCGCCCTCCAGCCCTGCGAGTGCCGCCTGGCGCGCCAGCTCCGGCCAGCGGCGACCCGTCGATCCGTTCGCAGAGGCGGGGTTGACGAGGAAGACCGTCCGCCCGTCCACGGCGCCGCTACCCGGCGGTGACGGTGTGCAAGGCGAGCTCGGTCATCTGGTCGACGGCCGTGCGCATGTCTTCGTCGGAGATGCGCACGAACTCGCCGTCGCCGATCAAGTCGCTCACGATGAGCATGCAGCCCGCCTGGATCTTCCGCAGCGCGCCGAGGGTGAAGAGGACGGCCGCCTCCATCTCCACGGCGATGATGCCGCGCTCCGACCAGCGCCGGGCCTGGTCGGGATCCGGCTGGTAGAAGATGTCGGTCGACACGATCGGCCCCACGCGCACCGGCTTACCGAGGTGCTTCGCCTGGTGCACCGCCTCGTGGACGAGCCCGAAGTCGGCCGTCGGCGCGTGCGGCTCTCCTGCGAGATAGTGGGACGCGGTCGAGTCGGAGGCCGTGGCCGAGAGGGCGATCACCAGCTCGCCCATGACGAGATCGGGCTGCAATCCGCCGCAGGTGCCGACGCGCATGATCTTCTCGACACCGAGCTGCACGAGCTCCTCGATCACGATCGCGGCCGACGGGCAGCCCATGCCGCTCGCCTGCACGGACACCGGCCTGCCCTCGAACGTGCCCGTGTAGCCGAGCATGCCGCGCTCCGAGTTGCGTTGGACGACGTCATCGAGGAACGTGTCCGCGATGTATTGCGCTCGCAGTGGGTCGCCCGGGAGCAGGCAGGCGTCGGCGTAGTGGCCGGGGTCGGCCCTGACGTGGATCGGCATGTCGAGACCTTAGAGTTTCACGCGTGAGCGCGAAACTCTTGGAGCCCGCGACCGAGCAGATACTGCGCTTCTGTGCGCAGGATCCGGTCGAGCGCGTCTTCCTCGAGGACGTGGCCCGGCGCGGGCAGGGCCGCTTCGCGGGGCTCGAGGAGAACGGTGACCTCGTCGGGCTCTGCCACCTCGGATCGAACCTTGTCCCGTCGGGCTCGGGTTGCGCTGCCTTCGCCGGTCTCGCCGCGCGCGCCGGCGCACGCATGGTGATCGGCGAGCAGGAGGCCGTCGGTGAGCTGTGGGAGGCAGCCCGGCGGCGCCTACCGGCACCGCGAGCCGACCGTCCCGGCCAGCCCGTCTACGTGCTCGACGAGGCGCCACCACCCGGCGACACTGACCTGCGCTCCGCCGAGCTCCGCGACCTCGACATGCTCGTCCCCGCCTGTGCCACCTCGCACGAGGAAGAGCTGGGAGTCGACCCGCTCGCGCGCGACCCGAACGGGTTCCGCTGGCGCACCCGGGTGCAGGTCGAAGAGGGTCGCTCGTGGGTGTGGGAGTCGGACGGCGTCATCCTCTTCAAGGCGGAAGCGTCCGCCTGGACGCCCGAGGCGGTGCAGCTGCAGCAGGTCTGGGTCGACCCGGTCGCGCGGCGGCAGGGATACGGAAGCCGCGGCCTGCGCGACCTGAGCCGCCTGCTGCTCGACGAAGTACCCCGCGTGTGCCTCTTCGTGCGGGCGGAGAACGCGCCGGCGATCGCGCTCTACGAGTCGGTTGGGATGCGACGCGCCCTCTACTACCGCAGCGTCCTGCTCTAGGGCCCGAGTGGAGCGTCTCATCCTCGCCCGCCACGGTCACGCGCGGTCGAACGTCCGCGACGTCGTCAGCTCGACGCCCCCCGGCGAAGGGCTCAGCACGCGCGGGGTGGAGGAAGCGGTTGCGCTCGGCGAGGCGCTCGAGGCGGAGCGGGTCGATCTCGCCGTGGCGAGCGAGCTCGTGCGGACGCAGGAGACGGTCGCGGTGGCGCTCGAGGGGCGCGACGTGCCGCTGGTCGTGCTCCCGTCCTGGAACGAGATCGGGTTCGGATCGTTCGAGGACGGGCCGCTGGCCGCCTATCGGGAGTGGGCTTGGACGCGCCCGGCCGACGAGGTCGCGCCCGGCGAGGGCGAGAGCCGCGGCGCAGTCGCTCTGCGCGTGGCGGTCACGCTCGAGAACCTGCTCGCCCGTCCGGACGCGACGATGCTGGTGGTCGGGCATGCGCTGCCGGTGCGCTACGTGCTCGACGGCGTCGCCGCCGCCGTCCCACAACCACGGATCACCCCCGTCCAGCACGCTGTCCCGCACCACCTCACGAGGCGGGAGATCTCCGGCGCGGCGCGCCTACTGCGGGCCTGGGGCGCCGCTCCGGCCTTCGCGGTGGCTTCTCAAGCGTGACCGGGCGGATGCCGATACACCGGTGATCATGCCTCGCCCGCGGACAGCTGTCGCACTCCTTCTCGGTCTCGTCGTCCTCGCCGTCGCGGCTGCCGGCTGCGGTGGCGGCGGCGCCGCGGCGGTCGCGACGCCGACCACGCTGCAGGGTCTCGCCGACTCCGCGCAGCGGAGCGCGGACGCCTCGAGCGGCCGCTTCACATTCTCCATCGAGATGTCGATGCCCGGCTTCGGCGACGGGTTCGGCTTCACCGGCAAAGGCGCCTTCGACACCGCCACCGGGAAGACGGAGATGTCGCTCGACCTGTCCTCCTTCCTCGAGCTGATGCAGGGTCTCGCCGGCTCGCTCGGCGGCAGCGGAGCGACGAGCGAGCTCGAGCCGGACGATTTCTCACTCGACGCGGTCATGGACGGGCTCGTCATGTATATGCGCTTCCCGTTCCTCGCGGACAAGATCCCCGGTGGCAAGGAGTGGGTCAAGGTCGATCTGCGTCAGGCGGCCGCCAAGGTCCCCGGTCTCGACCTCGACCAGTTCCTCCAGTTCGCCAACAACGGCCCGCAGTCGTCGCTCGAGTACCTGAAGGCGGTCTCCGGCCCGATCGAGACCGTCGGCGTCGAGGAGGTGCGCGGCGTCTCGACGACGCATTACCGCACGGCCGTCGACGTGACGAAGTACGCCCGGCTCGTGCCCGAAGCACAGCGTGCGCAGGTGGGTTCGATGCTCGACCAGCTCGTCCAGCAGACCGGCCTCGCCACCATCCCGATCGACGTGTGGGTCGGCGCCGACGGGCTCGTCAGGAAGCTGGAGCTGACGATGTCGATGGCCCCGGCGGGCAGCACGCAGACCGCGACGGCGTCCATGCGCTTCGAGATGTTCGACTACGGGGAGCCCGTGACGATCACGCTGCCGCTCCCCGAGGACACGGCGGACATCACCTCGTTGGCCTCGTAGGGCCGCAGGGACCGACATGTCGGTCACAATGGCTCCGTGCAGGAGCTGCAGGCACGAGTCCAGCGGTACGTCGCCAGGCACGACCTCATCCCGCCCGGGGGCGCGGTCACCTGTCTCGTCTCCGGTGGCGCCGACTCGACCTGTCTCTGGCACGTGCTCGGGGCGCTGGGGTACCGCGTCTCCGCCGCGCACGTACACCACGGCGTCCGCGGGGCGGCGGCCGACGCCGATGCACGCCACTGCGCGGAGGTCCTGCAAGCCGAGGTGATCACGGTCGAGCCCGCCGCCACCGAGGCAGCGATGCGAAAGCTCCGCTACGACGCCACCCGGGGTTTCGGGCTGCGGGCGACAGGTCACACCGCCAGCGACCAGGTCGAGACGGTGCTCTACCGCATCGTCTCGAGCGGCACCGCGCGGGGCATCAAGCCGCGGCGCGAGGATGGCGTCGTCCGGCCGCTGCTCGAGATCCGCAGGGACGAGACCGAGGCCTACTGCCGCCGGCACGGGCTCCCGGTGCGCGTGGACGCGACCAACGCCGACACCACGCGCGGCGTGATCCGCGGCGAGCTGCTGCCGTTGCTGCGTCGCCTCGATCCCCGTGCGGAGGCCAACCTGCTCGCGCTCGCCGAGCAGCGACCCAGGCTGCCGCGAACGCTCGAGCGCACGCTCGTCGAGCTGCTCGCCAACCGTGCCGGAACGAAGACGGCCGACCTCGGCGGCGGCGTTCGCGCGGTGCGCGAGTACGACGCGCTGCGTCTGGAGGGAGCCGTCGTCTGGGGGCCCTGGGAGCTCGGCACCGACCGGCCCGGGCTCGTGGTGCGCGGACGGCTGCCGGGGGACAGGCTCGCGGGGCGTCGGAAAAAGGTGCAGGATCTCCTCGTGGACGCGAAGGTGCCGCGCGCGGAGCGTGACCACTGGCCGGTCGTCGTGCACGGCACCGAGGTGGTCTCGGTGCCGGGGATCGCCGACGCCCCCGGCTGGGAAGGCACCGTCGTCGCGCGGTGGAACGCGTGAGCGCGGTCGATCACGGCGTCGGCGAGACGCTCCTCGACGAGGCCACCGTGCAGGCGCGTGTCACCGAGCTCGGCGCCGAGATCTCGGCCGACTACGACGGACGCGACCTGCTCCTCGTCGGCGTGCTCAAGGGCGCGGTGTTCTTCATGGCCGACCTCATGCGACGCCTCACCGTCCCCTGCGAGATCGATTTCATGGCCATCTCGAGCTACGGGGCCGCGACGGACTCGTCCGGCGTCGTGCGGATCCTGAAGGATCTCGACGTCAACATCGCAGGCCGCGACGTGCTCGTCGTCGAGGACATCATCGACTCGGGCCTCACCCTTTCGTACCTGATGCGCAACCTGAAAGCCCGCCGACCGGGCTCGTTGGAGGTCTGCGCGCTGCTGACGAAGCCGGAGCGACGCGAGATCGACGTTCCCGTGCGGTACGTCGGTTTCGAGATCCCCAACAAGTTCGTCATCGGTTACGGGCTCGATTTCGCCGAGCGGTACCGCAATCTGCCGTACATCGGGGTTCTCCACCCCGATTTCGTGCCGTCTGCCACATAATCAGTCGGGAATGGAGAAAAAGCGCCTGCGGCCGCAAAGCGGACGCCTTCAGGGATCTTTGCACAGAAGGATCCGCGCAAGCGGATCCGTGATCTCGCGTAGCGAGATCCTGCTTGCAGGGAAAACGTGCCTGCTACGCTCAGAGAGTCCGTGAACCGCTTCTTCCGCAGCGCGCTGTTCCCGCTCGTGGTCATCGTCCTGCTCGTCTACCTGGCGAGTCAGGTGCTGATCCCGAAGAAGGACAACGCAGCCAAGATCACCTACTCCGAGCTGATCCAGCGCGCCCAGGCCGGCGACGTCTCAGACGTGACGTTCAACCCGAACCGGCAGGAGATCCGCGCCACGATCGACGGCAGCCAGAAGGTCAAGGTCTACTGGCCGACGTCGCAGTCGCAGTACGCGTTCCAGCAGGTGCTGCAGAGGCAGAACGTGCGCTTCGACTCCAAGGGCGTCGGCTCGTCTGCCTGGTGGAGCCTCCTCACCGGCCTGCTCCCGATCGCGCTGCTGATCGTGTTCTGGATCTTCCTCATGAACCAGGTGCAGGGCGGCGGCTCGAAGGTGATGAGCTTCGGCAAGAGCCGGGCCAAGCGCATGTCTCCGGATACCCCCAAGGTCACGTACAAGGACGTGGCGGGCGCCGACGAGGCGGTCGAGGAGCTCCAGGAGATCAAGGAGTTCCTCGAGAACCCGAAGAAGTTCCAGGCACTGGGCGCCAGGATCCCGAAGGGCGTGCTCCTGTACGGGCCGCCCGGAACCGGCAAGACACTGCTCGCACGGGCCACCGCCGGCGAGGCCGGGGTGCCGTTCTTCTCCATCTCGGGCTCGGACTTCGTCGAGATGTTCGTCGGCGTCGGCGCCTCGCGCGTGCGCGACCTGTTCGAGCAGGCCAAGCAGGCGAGCCCGTGCATCATCTTCATCGACGAGATCGACGCCGTCGGCCGCCACCGCGGTGCCGGTCTCGGCGGCGGGCACGACGAGCGTGAGCAGACGCTGAACCAGCTCCTCGTCGAGATGGACGGGTTCGAGCTGAAGGACAACATCATCCTGATCGCTGCCACGAACCGCCCCGACATCCTTGATCCGGCGCTGCTGCGACCGGGTCGCTTCGACCGGCAGATCGTCGTCGACCGGCCCGACCGCAAGGGCAGGCGCGAGGTGCTCGAGGTGCATTCGAAGGGCAAGCCCCTCGCGAAGGAGATCGAGCTCGACGTGCTGGCCGCCTCGACGCCCGGCTTCACCGGCGCCGATCTGGCGAACGTGATCAACGAGGCGGCGCTGCTCGCGGCGCGGCGCGGTCACAAGGTGATCGGCCAGGACGAGCTCGAGGAAGGGATCATGCGCGTCATCGCCGGCCCCGAGAAGAAGTCGCGGCTCTTCTCGGAGAAGGAGCGGAAGATCACCGCCTACCACGAGATGGGGCACGCGCTCGTGGGCTTCCACCTCGAGGACACCGACGAGGTGCACAAGATCTCGATCGTCAGCCGCGGCCAGGCGCTCGGCTACACGATCTCGCTGCCGAGCGAGGACCGCTACCTGACCACGAAGAGCGCGCTCATGGACCAGATGGCGATGACGCTCGGCGGTCGCGCCGCGGAGGAGCTCGTCTTCCACGAGGTGACGACCGGAGCCGCGAACGACCTGGAGCGTGTCACGCTCGACGGCGAAGCAGATGATCATGCGCTTCGGCATGAGCGAGAAGCTCGGGCCGCGCGTGCTCGGACGCAACCACGACCTGCCGTTCCTCGGCCGCGAGATGGGCGCCGAGCCCGACTACTCGGACGAGATCGCGAAGGAGATCGACGACGAGATCCGCCGCGTGATCGAGGAGTCGCACGACAAGGCGACGCAGGTGCTTGCGCGAGCACATGGACGAGCTGCACCTGCTGTCCGGCATCCTCATCGAGCGCGAGACGATCGACCGCGACCAGTTCGAGCGCCTGCTGGCCGGCGAGGCCGAGGAGTCGGTCTTCGCCGAGGACGGTCACCGGCGAGCCGGAGCCGGAGCCCGAGCCGGAGGCCGAGAAGAAGCCGACGCTCAAGCCGTCGCCGCGGACGTTGCCGGGCGCGGCGATGCAGCCCCCGCCCGACCCCGCGGCGTCGTAGGGCCGGATACATCCGGCCCGTGGCCTAGCGCGGCCGCGCGCGACGAGCACGAGCCCCAGCACGAGCGCGGCGGCGGACGAGCGTGCCGACGGCCTCGACAGCGATCCCCTCGATCCGCACCAGGTCCGCGAGCCCGAGCAACGCGACACCGGGCAGGAGGGAGACCGACGCCGAGCGTGGCGAGCCACGCGAGGCGCCGTGCGCGGGCGCCCGGCTCGTCCGGAGCCGTCGTCCGGAGCTCGTGTGCCCAGTAGGCGAGCTCGCACGTGAGGAGCAGCGCGACACCGACCAGCGGCGCCTGCAGGTCGGGTGCTCCTCCGTCGATCGCCCGGGCGACGGCGTAGGCCGGCGCCCAGAGCGGCAGCAGCGGGGGCGACGAGCACCGGCGCGCGGACGAGTACGCTCAGGCAGAGCGTCACGAGGCCGAGCGCGGAGAGCGCCACAGCAGCACCCGCAGCGATCGGATCCGACGCCGACAGGGCCACGGCGCCGCCGGTTGCCGCCGCGAGCACGAGCGCCGCGGTGGCGGCGGTCAGCGTCGCGCGAGCCTGGCGTGGCGTCTGAACGATCTCACCCCCTCGAGCGTGGCGTCGAGCGGTGTGTCGTCGTCCCAGCGCGCCACGGCGACGCCGAGCGCGTGCAGGTGCGCGCGCAGAGCGGCGCGCTGGAGACGCCACAGACGCAGCGCGATGTCGTCGAGCTCGCCCGCGCCGGGCGCCGGCGTAAGCGGTCGGCCGACACCTCCACCACGACGAGGTCGAAGCCGCGCGCGCGCAGATCGATCAGCGCCGTCACGGCCCGCGGGTCGAGCAGCGGCGTCACGGCGATCACGAGCGCGCGGGGCGGCAGCGTCCGGGCCGGGATCACGTTCACGTCCTTCCACGCGTAGCTGAAGCGCACGCGCGTCTCGAGCAGCGCGTCGACGAGCCGGTAGTGCTGCACGAGGCCGCCGCCCGGCTCGAGCCACCGGAGCGTGCCGCCGAACGCGACGAGCCCGACGCGGTCGCGGCGGCGGAGGTACAGCTCGGCGAGCGTCGCGGCTGCGCGTACCGCCTGTCCCAGGATCCCTCGACCGTCGCGGCCGGCGTCCGTGAAGCTGTCGAGGAACAGCACCACGTCCGCATTGCGCTCCGGGTGGCGCTCGTTGACGACCAGATCGCCGAGCCGGGCGCTGGCACGCCAGTTCACCGAGCGGAGGCGATCACCCGGCACGAACGGCCGCGTGTCCGCGAACTCGAGCCCTTCGGCGCGGATCGTGGCGAGCTCGCCGCCGACCGCCGCCTGGGTGTGCGCCGGCGCCACGAGCCGTCGCAGCTGCTCCGGGCGCGGGTAGACGCGCAGGGGCTGAGCGCGGTCGACCCGCGCCTCCCACGAGAAGAGCCCGAAACGGTCGCGCGCACGCAGCCGCACATCCCCCACCGTCCACGAGCCCCAGCCTGCCCGGATGACGACGTCGAGCTCGCGCTCGTCGTCCCGGCCCAGGTGCAGCGAGACCGGCAGCGTGCCCTCGTCCAGCTCGACACCCGTGGGCAGCGCCAGCGCGACCTCGAGGCGATCCACCGGATCGTCGGTGCTCACCGCGAAGCACCGCCGGCGCGGCGGCGCCCTCGAGCACGCGCTCGACATCAAGCGCGAACCCGACGCCGCACGCGGGGTTCGGGTCGCACGCAGACCGAGCGCGAGCACGAGTGCGAACGGCGTCGCGAGCGCGACGAGCTCCGGGCGTCGCAAGCGCCAGCGCCGCGACGAGCGCGAGCGCGGTGAGGCCCGCGTACCCGGTCAGGCGCGCGCGTCGCGCGTTGGGTCATCGACACGTCCGGGGCGGCAGGCGGCGTCGGGACGGCGTCCAGCACCTCCTGACGACGTCGGCGCCGGTGCGTCTCTCGACCCACAGCTCCGGCTTGAGGACGAGGCGGTGCGCGAGCGCCGGGATCGCGACCGTCTTCACGTCGTCCGGCGTGACGAAGTCTCGCCCGTCGAGCGCCGCGCGGCAGCGCGACAGCTTCAGCAGCGCCAGGCTGCCACGAGGGCTCGACCCGACGGCGACGCTGGCGCTCTCGCGGGTGGCGCGCACGAGCGCGACCGCGTAGCGGCCGACGTCGACGCCGACGTGGACGTCCTCGAGCGCAGCCTGCATCTCGAGCAGCGTCGCCCGGTCGACCACGGGATCGAGCACGACGTCGTCGGTGCGGCGCTCGATGCGCCGGGCGAGCATCTCCCACTCGTCGTCCTCGCCCGGGTATCCGAACGCGCGTCCGCAGCAGAAAGCGGTCGAGCTGCGCCTCGGGCAGCGGGTACGTGCCCTCGTACTCGATCGGGTTCTGGGTGGCGAGGACGAGGAAGGGGCGCTCGAGCGGCCGCGTGACGCCGTCGGATGTCACCTGATGCTCCTGCATCGCCTCGAGCAGCGCCGCCTGGGTCTTCGGCGGGGCTCGATTGATCTCGTCGGCGAGGAGCAGGTTGGTGAAGATCGGACCGGGGCGGAACTCGAAGCTGGCGTCGCGCTGGTTCCAGATCGAGGAGCCGGTGACGTCCGACGGGAGCAGATCGGGCGTGAACTGGACGCGCGCGAACCCGAGCCCCGTGACCCGCGCGAACGATCGTGCCGCCAGCGTCTTCGCGAGCCCCGGGACGTCCTCGAGCAGCACGTGACCGTCCGCGAGCAGGCCCATCAGCATCAGGCGCAGCGGCTCACGCTTGCCGACCACGGCGGCGCCGATCTCGTCGAGGATGCGGTCGCCGTGCACCTTCACGTCCGCGAGGAGCATCAGAGGCGCTCCAGGCTGGCGAGCACGCTCTCGAGCGCGGCGCGGTCGAGACCCGGGCCACGCGGGTCGGTCGGCGGCTCGCGGTCGGCCCGCACGAGCGCCCACGTCTCGTCGCCGAGGAGCTCGCGCGCTCGCGCCGGGCTTCGATCGAGGTCGACCCCGCGTCGCGCGGCGAGAAGCTCGCGCGTCACCTCGCGCAACGTCGGACGAAGCCGGAAATGGACGTCGTACGCGGAGGCGGCGCCGAGCGTCACCTCCCGCTCGATGCGCTCCAGCGACGGAATCCGAGCCGGTGGCGCACGGCGTCCGGAGGCCGTTGCGCGAACGGCGCCTCGCGGTGCGCGATACGCGCGTCGCAGGAGCGCCGCACGACCGGCGAGCGCGACCAGGCGCGAGCAGAACGAGGAGCCAGACCCGGACGGCGAGAGTGGCGCGATCCGGGACGACGACGAGCGACGATCACGAGCAGGATCGTCGGCAGCACCGGCGATCCGCAGCGCGAGCGAGGAGGCGGATCTCACGCGCCCTGCCCCGCCGCTGCGCGCTCGATCGCGGCCGTGCGCTCCGTCTCCGCCCGCTCGCGCAGGGCGCGAAGCTCGTCGCGGGTGGTCGTCAAGCGCGTCGATGGCATCGTGCTTCATCGTGTCGTCCACGTCGTGGTGCGAGAACTTCGCCGTCTGGAAGAGCGCCGTCAAGCGCGAGACCGCCGCCGGCGAGACGTCGAGCGCGGCGAGCACGCGCCGCAGGTACTCCTCGGGCGCCTCCGACGGCGCGGCGCGGGACGTCGTGCGCGGCGAGCACCTGCTCGAGGCGCGCGTACGCTGCGATCACGGCACGCCGCGGGTCGGGCTCGCGCGCAGGTCGTCGAGGCTGTCGTCGAGCGCGGCCTCGAGCGCCGCCTGGAGCGTCCTGCTCCTCCGGGAGCGCGTTCCGTCGCGCCCGCGCGGCGAGCAGCCAGGCGCAGAGCGCGACGAGCAGCAGCCCGGTGATCGCGGCCACCGGCCAGGTGGCGAACTGCGGCTCGTAGCGGTCGGTGACCGACGTCGCCGGGGCCCCGGTCGGCGAGTGGCCGAGAAGCCCGTGCCAGGCCGCTGCCGTCCCCGGTGCACGATGCGCCGGACGGCGAGGACTGCGAGCAGCACCAGCGACGATCGCGACCCCGACGAGCGCCCTTGCGACCGCCGGTCGCCTTCCCGTCCTGGCGCGGATCGACCAGCTCCTGCGGTCGCAGGACGAGGAGCACGGCGAGGAGCACCCCGCCGACCGACCAGCTGCACGAGGACGAGGCTGACGATCGACGTCGAGGACCCAGTCCGACGGGCGGCGCGCCCCCACCGCCCCCGCCGGACGTGCCGGCCCCGGCCGCGACCGCGACCGCGCCGAGCAGGCCGAGCGCGACGAGCAGCACCGGCGCTCCCCGGCGGGTGCCGCTCATGCCGCTACCGTCCACCGTGCAATGAGACGTCCGGCGATCGAGGATCGTTTGTCACGGCCTGCGGTGATGGGGATCCTCAACGTCACGCCCGACAGCTTCTCCGACGGTGGGAGCTTCGCGACGCCGGACGACGCGGCTGCTGCTGCGCGGGGCATGGTGGTCGACGGGGCGGCGCTGGTCGACGTGGGCGGCGAGTCGACTCGGCCCGGCTCGTCAGGGGTGACGGTGGACGAGGAGCTGCGCCGCGTCGTCCCGGTCCTCGAGCGGCTGCGCGGGACGCCCGTCTCGATCGACACGACGAAGGCCGAGGTGGCGCGGCGGGCGATCGAGCTCGGAGCGGAGCTCGTCAACGACGTGAGCGCGCTGCGCGCCGATCCCGAGCTCGCCGGGGTGGTGGCGGATGCGGGCGCGTACCTGTGCCTGATGCACATGCGTGGAGAGCCTCGCACGATGCAGGTCGGCACCGCACTACGACGACGTCGTCGCCGACGTGGCGGCCTTCCTCGAGGAACGGCTCGCGTTCGCCGTCGCGGCGGGCGTCCGGGAGGACGTCGTGTGCCTCGACCCCGGCATCGGCTTCGGCAAGACCCCCGACCAGAACCTCGAGCTGCTGCGCGGCCTCGGGACGATCGCCGCTCTCGGCCGGCCCGTTCTCGTCGGCGTCTCGCGCAAGAGCACCATCGGCCGCGCGCTCGGCGATCCCGAGGCGTCGATCGGCTCGACCGACGGGTCGGTCGGGGCCGCCGTGGCCGCGTTCGATCGAGGCGCCTCGATCTTCCGCGTCCACGACGTGCGACCGCACGTCGAGGCACTGGCGCTGGCGGCGGCGGTGGAGCGGGGAGCGCTCACGTGACGCTCGTGATCGAGCTCCGCGGCCTCGAGCTGCACGGCCACCACGGCGTGCTCGACCACGAGCGTCGCGACGGCCAGCGGTTCCTCGTCGACGTCGAGCTCGAGCCGACCGCGCAGACGCGCGGAGACGACCGATCGCATCGAGGACGCCGTCGACTACCGCGATGTCGTCGATGTCGTGCAGGCGGTCTCGGACGGGAGGGCGTACAACCTGCTCGAGGCGCTCGCCGCCGACGTCGCCGACGAGCTCGTGCGCCGGCTACCGGTGCGACGCGTCCGCGTGCGCGTGTGCAAGCCGGACGTGTCGCTCGCGGTGCCGGTGGAGCACGCGGCGGTCGTCGTCGTCCGCGACGTCAGCGCGCGCTGACAGCGGCCGTGTACGTGGCGTGCCGACCCGCGCGGTGGCTTGACGACGAGGAGTGACCAGCCGGCCCCGGCCGCGGTTGTCGAACGTCAGCCGGAGCGCCGCCCCGTGCCGTGTCGCGCGTGCGAGCGGCGTGCGTGCCCGCGAAGGCTCGCACCGTGCCGCTGTAGAGCGCGAGCGCGGCTCCAGCCGGCGCGGCCAGCGTCGCGGTGAGCTGCTTGCCGCGCCGGCAGCCAGACGCGGATCACGTCGCGCGGATCCTCGAACGCGTCGACACGTCCCGAGACGCGACCGGCGGCGCGAGACGGTGTCGTCAGCGGATGCCGGCTCGTTGCGGGCCGTCGTTCGGCTCGCCGCCGTCGCGGACGGGTGTCGGTGCGGCGAGTGCGGCGCCAACGTCGACGAGCCCGAAGCCGGAGGCCGCGTCGCGTCCCGGGAGGTCGATGTCTCGCGAGGAGCGGCGCAGGATCTCGCTCACCTGGCCGGCATCGAGCTCCGGTCGCGCCGTCCACAGCCACGCCGCAGCGCCGGAGACGATCGGCGTTGCGAAGCTGGTGCCGTCCGCCGCTGTCCAGCCGCCGGTCGCAGCATCCGCCACGGGGATGTTCGCGCCGGGAGCCGCGAGGTCGACCCAGCGCGAGCGGCTCGAGAACGACGCCACCGATCCGGTCTGATCGGTTGCGGCGACGGTGAGCACGTGGGGCAAGCGCGGCGGGGTAGGACAGCGGGCTGCCCTCGAGACCGTCGTTGCCGGACGCGGCGACGACGAGCGAACCGAGCCGGACCGCCTCGTCGACGGCCGCCTCGAGCGCAGGATCTCGATCGGGGCCGCCGAGGCTGAGATTGATCACTCCGCGGCTCGTGCGGGCCGCCGTGACGATGCCCTGGATCACATCCGCACCGTCGAGCTGGGTGCCGACGCCGCGCGCGGCGTCCCAGATCCGAAGTGTGCGCGTCCGGGTAGATGCCGACGAGGCCGAGGCCGTTTCGCGGTGCGGCGAGCACCGAGGCGACCTCGGTGCCGTGCACACCGCCGATGCCCGCCGGCTCCTGGGCGTTGAGCAGCCTCGGTATCCACGCGTCCGGCGAACTCGGGATGGGAGAGGTTGACGCCGGAGTCGACGAGCGTCACCGGTACGCCCGAGCCCGGGGGCGTCAGGCCGTCGATCCCGATCTGCGAGCGCCACCACTCCTCCGGACACGAGCGGATCGTCGGCAGCGGCGACGCTCGCAACGACGTAGCGGCGCTCCGCCGAAGCGCTTGCGACCGCCCCGCTGGGCCTGGAGCGCCTTGACCGTCTTGGCCCCGGAGCCCGCCTCGAGTCGCCAGAGTCGCCAGCTCGGGCGCGACATCGGTCGCGCCCGCCCGTGACGAGCGATTCGGCCGCGCGGCATGCGGCTTCGGGACGCAGGCGGACGAGCGTCGGCGACTCGGTTGCCGCGGCTGCTCCGGCCGCATGCAGACCGGCGCCGGCCAGGACAGCGAAGGACACGAGGGTCAATGCGTTGACGATCGACCGTTCGCGACGCATCGCCCGACGGTACGCGAGGCGTCGTTGCGGGCGGGCGCACCTGCGATTGCGCTCGCGTTATGGTCGAGTCATGGCGCTCGCGTACGTCGGTCTCGGGGCCAACCTCGGCGATCGAGCCGACACTCTCGGCCGCGCCGCAGGGCTGCTGGCCGGCCTGCCGGACACGTGCCTCGTTGCTCGCTCATCACTCACGGAGACCGATCCCGTCGGCCTTGTCGACCAGCCGCGCTTTCTCAACGGTGCCGTCGCGCTCGAGACGGCGCTGCCGCCGCGGGCGCTGCTGGAAGCGCTGCTCCGGGTGGAGCGCGAGCTCGGGCGCACGCGCGAAGGGCCGCGCTTCGGGCCACGCACGGTCGATCTCGACCTGCTCCTCTACGGCCAGGATCTGATCGACGAGCCGGGTCTCACGGTGCCGCACCCGCGGCTGCACGAGCGGCGGTTCGCGCTCGAGCCGCTCCTCGAGCTCGACCCGGAGCTGGTCGTCCCCGGGCGTGGCACGGTGCAGGACCTCCTCGAGGATCTACACTCAGAGCCATGAGCCACCTTGACGAGCTCGACGAGTTCGAGGCGGAGCTCGAACTCGCCCTCAAGAAGGAGTACACCGCCGTCTTCTCGCTCTTCCGGTTCTGCGTCCTCACGCAGGACGCGACCTACCTGTGCAACAAGCTCGAGTTGAAGGTCGTGCCACAGGCCAACTACCCGTTCTTCCACGCGCAGATGGAGGATGTCTGGGTCTGGGACAAGAACCGGCCCAGCCGGATCATCCCGCGCGCCGAGGTGTACACCTCGGGCGACGTGACGGTCGAGGAGCTGCGCGGCGAAGGCGACGAGCCGATGCTGTCGGCCGAGGACATCGCCGAGCGGATCGGCGAGGCGCTCCCCAGGGACGACGAGCTGTCGTAGCCGCGCAAGCGTGGGATCCGCTTCCGCGGATCCCACGCGCGCAAACACCGAAGTGCGAGGTGCCCGCTGCGCGGGCGCAACCACCGCCGGCTCGTTGCCGGCTAGGCGCGCCAACAGGTCCCGCCCACGACGGGCCGGGAGGCGTGCCTCGTCCCTGCGAGAGCATGGGCGATCTACGATCTCCGCAATGCTCCTCGCCGTCGACGTCGGGAACACGCAGACCGCGCTCGGTCTCTACGACGGCGACCGGCTCGTCGACCAGTGGCGGCTCGCGACGGAGCGCACCCGGACGGGTGACGAGCTCGGTGTCCTGCTCGGGGGCCTGCTCGACCTGGAGGCGGTCGACGGCATCTGCCTCGCGTCGACGGTGCCGACACTCGTGCACGAGTACGAGCGTCTCGCCGGACGGTGGGCACAGTCGCCGTTGCTGGTCGTCGGCCCGGGCGTGAAGACCGGGATCGCGATCCGCTACGACGATCCGCGCGAGGTGGGGCCGGACCGGATCGTCAACAGCGTCGCCGCCAAGGAGCGGTACGGCGCGCCGGTGATCGTCGTCGATTTCGGCACCTCGACGAACTTCGACGTCGTCTCGAGCGCAGGCGAGTACGTCGGCGGGGTGCTGGCGCCGGGAATCGAGATCTCGATGGAGGCGCTGTTCGCGCGCGCGGCGCGCCTCGTCACGGTCGACTACACCGAGCCGCCGTCGGTGATCGGCAAGACAACGGTCGCGGGGCTGCAATCCGGTCTCGTCTACGGCTTCGCGGGCCAGGTCGACGGCATCGTCACCGCAATCCGCGGCGAGCTCGGGGCGCCCGAGGCACCGGTGGTCGCAACCGGCGGTCTCGCCGAGCTGATCGCGCCGCACGCTCACACGATCGGCAGCGTCGACCCGTACCTGACGCTCGAAGGCCTCCGGCTCGTGTGGGAGTACAACCGTTGACCGCGGGCGCAGCGTTCTAGTCGCGCCGTGTTCGATCCGGCCACACTCATGGTGTTCGCGCTCGCGTCGCTCGCGCTCGCCGTCGTCCCCGGGCCGGCCGTGCTGTACATCGTCGCTCAGAGCGTCCACGGTGGCCGGCGCGCGGGCGTCGTCTCGGCCTTCGGCGTCGCGAGCGGAGGGCTCGTGCACGTGCTCGCGGCCGTCGTCGGCCTGTCGGCGCTGCTGGCCGCGTCTGCCCAGGCGTTCACGGTGGTCAAGCTCGTGGGTGCCGCGTACCTCGTCTGGCTGGGGATCCGGACGCTGCTCTCGCGCGACGACCGCATCGGCGGCCGCCGTCCGGAGGTCACCCTGACGCGCACGTACCGGCAGGGTGTCGTCGTCAACGTGCTGAACCCGAAGACAGCGCTCTTCTTCGTCGCCTTCCTGCCGCAGTTCGTCGACCCGGACGGCTCGGCGCGTGCGCAGCTGGCGGTGCTCGGGGCGATCTTCGTCGTCATCGCGCTCAGCAGCGACCTCGTCTGGGCGCTCGTCGCGGGCACGGCCTCCGAGGTGTTGCGGCACAGCCGCGCCTTCCTCCGCGCGCAGCGCTACGTCTCCGGCACGGTCTTCATCGGCCTGGGCGTGCTCGCGGCGGCGGCCCGGCGCGAGAGCGGCTGAGACTACGCAGTCTCGAGCTTCAGCACACGGGGCGGTGCCAGGCGCACGGCCGCGGCGTCGCGTGTGCGCTTGGCGTCGTAGAGCGCCTCGTCGGCGAACCTGAGCGCGTCCAACGGTGCGATGGAGCCGTCGAGCAGCGTGGCCCCGACCGACACGGTGAGCGAGATCGCGTCGACGGTCGTCGACAACGGCGTGTCGCCGACGATCGAGCGGATCCTGCCCGCGAACCGCTCGAGCGCCTGGCGGCTGCCCAGACCCGGGGCGAGGATGGTGATCTCCTCACCGCCCCACCGTGCGACGACGTCGGAGGGTCGGAGGCTCTCCGTCAAGCGTCGGATCACCGTCACGAGCGCCTCGTCGCCGATCGCATGACCGAAGCGGTCGTTGACCGTCTTGAAGCGGTCGATGTCGACGACGAAGAGCCCGGCCGGCAGGCTGCCGCGGACGACCCGCGCATGCTCAGCGGCCAGGGTCTCCTCGAATGCGCGGCGGTTGGGCGCACCCGTGAGTTGGTCGCGCCGGGCGTTCGCCTGTTCCGCGACGAGCGCCTGGATGGTGGTCAGCCGCAGGCGGTGCGCGATGGTGAGCATGGCGATGCCGCTTGCGAGCGCTGCGGCGGTGAGCGCCTCGCCGGTGGCCGCCGTGTAGGCGAGCAGGGCGACGGCCGGCGTCATGATCGTGGCCTCCACGACGTCCACCGTCAGCCCGCGACGGAGGGTGGCGCCGAAGGGGCGTGTCGCGCGCGCGACCATGATCGCCACCCGTCCGGCGGTGTTCACGACCACGACTGCGGTGAACGCCACGACGGTCACCGCCACGGCGCCGCCTGCCCCGGTCCAGGCGAGCCCTCCGACGATGCCCGCGGTCCAGCCCTGGATCGACGCCAGACCGCCTTCCGCGCAGCGCCGCCGCCACACCGACGTCGTGCTGCCGACCTGGGAGGCCGCCCCGGCGGCGACACCCACCAAAGGGCCCCCGAGCAGCCCGGCGAGCACGATCGTCGGGGTCGACGCGGTGTACCAGCTTCGTGGGCCGAGCTGGACCGAGATCTGCTCCGCGAACAGTGGTACGACGACGAGCATGAGCAGCAGGGGGAGCGAGACGGTCGGGCCGATGTTGCCGGGGAAGGCCCAGACGAGCGCGAGGATCAGGGCGAGCGCGGGAAAGGCGATCGCGAGGGCGGTTCCACGCCGTGGATCGGCGACACCCGTAGAGGGGCGTAGTGGCGCGCCGGGACGACGCGGCCGTCGGGCTGCCGCAGCTCGATTGCCCACGTGCACTCAGTGAATGCGGGCATGACAGGGGCTGATATCCCTCGTGCGAGGGAAGCGGGTCTTGGACAAGGGTCGGATGTATCCGACCCCTACAGGCACGGAAGACCCCGACCCGTAGGGGCCGGATACATCCGGCCCCGTCGATCGAGCGCCTAGCCTCCCCCGTAGATCGAGACCGGGAGCTCGAGCGTCACCTCGTCGCCGGATGGGATCTCGGCCTCGAGCCGGTCGACGATCGGAGTCGCTCCCGGCGCGGCGGCGAGCAGGTGCCGTTCGATCTCCTCCGTGCTGTCGAGCCCGAGGATCGTCTGCTTGAACTCCTTCGGAAAGCGGCCGCGACCCAGGTACCAGCCGTAGAACTTCTTCAGGAACCCGCTCGCGCGGCGCTCGCCGAGCTCTCGCACGGTCTCGCGCACGAACAGCACGAGCTCCGCGACCACCTCCTCGCGCGTCGGCTGCTGCCGATCGCCGTCGACCATCTCGCGCAGCGCCCACGGATTCCCCTGTGCGCCCCGACCGACCATCACCGCCGCGGCGCCGGTCGCGGCAAGCACGGCTTGTGCGCGTGCGCGAGACGTGATGTCGCCCGACGCGACGACCGGGACGTCGACGAGAGCGACGAGCTCGGCCGTGAGCGCGTGATCGGCGTGGCCCGTGTACATCTGCTCGGCGGAGCGCGGATGCAGCGTCAGCGAGGCGGCACCGGCGGCGACCAGTCGCGGGCCCACCTCGAGGCACTCCCTGGAGCCGTCACGGAGACCGCGTCGCATCTTCACGGTGACTGGCAGGTCGACGGCGGTGGCGATCGCGTCGACGATGCGGCAGGCGCGGTCAGGATCCTCGAGCAGTGTCGCGCCGGCGCCGGTCTTGGTCACCTTTTTCACGGGGCAGCCGAAATTGACGTCGACGATGTCGGCCCCGGCAGCGGCCACCATTCGCGCCGCGTCACCCATCGTGGCCGGATCGGAGCCGAAGAGCTGGATCGCGAGGGGGTGCTCGTCAGAGGCGACGCGCAGGTAGCCGAGGGTGCGCTCGTTGCGGTGCTCGATGCCGGCGCAGCTCACCATCTCGGAGCAGACGAGGCCCGCGCCGAAGCGCCTTCCCTGGCGGCGGAAGGCCTGCACGCTGACCCCGGCCATCGGTGCGAGCACGAGTCGCGTCGGGATCTCAACGCCGTCGATCGACCAAGACTGGCGCAGGTCGATTTCCATGAGAGTCATGCTAGAGCTTGATGTCGCGCGCCCCCCGGACGCGCCGGAGGCGAGATCCGGCTTGCGGGCAGTACCTGTTGCGGGTCGTCCTCCGCCGTGGCTACCATGCGCGTCCTGCGTGGCGCTCGAGCGCCGCGTTTTGCATCTCCCGAAACCACACGGAGGCGTGGTGGAGCAGTGAAGGACGTGATCCTCACACCGGAGGGCTACGAGACGTTGAGGCAGGAGCTCGAGCACCTGCGGACGACGCGTCGGCGCGAGATCGCCGACCGGATCCGCGAGGCTCGGGCCTTCGGCGACATCGCCGAGAACGCCGAGTACGACGACGCGAAGAACGAGCAGGCCATGCTCGAGCACAAGATCGCGCAGCTGGAGGAGCGGCTCGCGCACGCGCGGGTGATCGACGCCGGCGACGTCGACACGAGCGTCGTCTCCATCGGCTCGGTCGTGCGTCTGCGAGATCTCGACGCCAAGCAGACGGTCGAGTACTTCATCGTCGGATCGGCGGAGGCGAACCCGGCCGAGCAGAAGCTCTCCAACGAGTCGCCGGTCGGCAAGGCGATCCTGGGGCGCAAGAAGGGCGAGACCGTCGAGGTGCTCACCCCGCGCGGCAGCAAGCTGAAGTTCAAGATCATGGAGATCAAGGCCGCCTAGCGCTCTCCCCCGCAAGTGCATCTCGCTTCGCGAGAATCGGGATCTGCTCGCGCGGATCCCTTGTACTCCTTTTCCGGCAAGTGCATCTCGCTTCGCGAGAGTCGACGCTCGCGCGGATCCCTTGCACGCAAGGATCCCTGAAGGCGTCCGCTTCGCGGCCGCAGAGGCTCTATCTCCCGCAAGCGCCTCCCCATGCACGCGAAGATCCCTTAGGCGGCCACTTCGCGACTACACTCGGCCGCCATGACCGCTCCCAAGCGCTTCGCTGACCGCGACGAGATCGGGACCGTCCGCGCCGAGGCCGAGCCGCTCGAGGACGGGGGCGAAGCGGAGCCCACACGCAGGATCGCGGGCCGCGCGATGGCGCGTCGCGGGATGGGCAAGCTCGTCTTTCTCGACGTCGTCGACCGCTCGGGCCGCATCCAGGTGATCTGCGACACGGCCCGCACCGGCGAGCTCGATGTGCACCTCGGCGATGTCGTCGGCGTCACCGGCCGCGCGGCCAAGTCCAAGCGCGGAGAGCCGTCGCTCGTCGCCGCCGAGGTGACGGTGCTGGCGCGCAACACGAGCCCGCTGCCGGACACGTTCCATGGTCTGACCGACGTCGAGCAGCGCTACCGCAAGCGCTACCTCGATCTGCTCATGAACGAGGAGACGCGTGCGGTGTTCCTGACGCGCAGCCGCATCGTCGCCGCGATCCGCGCCTACCTCGACGCGGAGGGCTTCGTCGAGGTGGAGACGCCGGTGCTGCAGTCGCGCTACGGCGGTGCCTTCGCACAGCCGTTCGTGACGCGCCACAACGAGCTGGGGGCCGATTTCTACCTTCGCATCGCCACCGAGCTGTACCTCAAGCGGCTCATCGTCGGGGGGCTCGAACGCGTCTACGAGATCGGCAAGGACTTCCGCAACGAGAGCGTCTCGTACAAGCACCAGCCGGAATTCACGATGCTCGAGTGGTACGAGGCGTACGCGGACTTCCGCGACACCATGGCACGCATCGAGGAGATGCTCGAGCGCGTCGCGCTCGACGTGCTCGACACGACGGAGGTGCAGTTCCGCGGGCACGCGATCGACCTGAAGCGGCCGTGGCGCCGGCTCGGCTTCGTCGAGGCGCTCGAGGCGCTGGAGCTCTGGACGCGCGACGAGGCCGAGCTGCGCGCGTGGCTCGCCGAGCGCGGAGTCGACACCGAGGCCGACAAGGACTGGGCACAACTCGTCGACCACGCCTTCTCCCACTTCGTCGAGCCGAGCCTGATCGAGCCGACGATGGTCTACGGACACCCCGTCGAGCTGTCGCCGTTCGCGCGGACGATGGACGACGACCCGTCGCTGACGGAGCGGTTCGAGTTCTTCGCCGCCGGCATGGAGCTCGGGAACGCCTACTCGGAGATCAACGACGCCGAAACACAGCAGCTCCGCTTCGATCAGCAGTCCGAGCACGTGCAGGGTGTGCCCGGCGACCCGGACTACGTCGAGGCGCTGTCGTACGGGATGCCGCCGACGGGCGGGCTGGGTCTCGGGATCGACCGCCTCACGATGCTGCTCACCGGGAGGGAGACGATCCGCGACGTCGTGCTCTTCCCGGCTCTCCGGTCGACACCAGGTTCGTAGCTCTCCGGCGCCCCTCCCTCTTCCGGAGTACCCCGTTCGAGGGGTGCGCGGGCCACGGCGGGCTGACGATCGGATACCAGGCGTGAACCTGTCAGGCGCGTCGAGCCCCGTCCCACGCGTGGGCGGCGAGGCCGCATCGGGAGCTGCCCGTGACGCGGCGGCTCTGCGCGCGGGTGAGGCCCATGCGCTCGCAATCCTCGACGCCGCCCTCGACGCGGTCGTCACCATCGACCACCTCGGCCGCGTGCTCGAGTTCAACCACGCCGCCGAGCGGACGTTCGGCTACGCACGGGAACGCGTCATCGGAGAAGAGCTCGCGCGCCTCATCGTCCCTCCGGCGTACAGGGAGGCGCACCGGTCAGCGCTACGTCGCTGGACGGCGGACGGGCCGAAGGAAGGAGCAGGCAGCCTGCTCGGGCGCCGAATCGACGTCACGGCGATGCGATCCGACGGCTCGGAGTTCCCGGCGGAGCTCGCGATCAGCCGCGTCGACCTGCCCGGCCCGCCCCTCTTCACAGCCTGCATCCGCGACGTCAGTGAGCGGCTCGAGGCGGAGGAGAGGCTGCGCGAGGCCGAGAGCCGGTACCGCACCCTCGTCGAGCAGCTGCCGCTGATCTCGTACGTCGACCTGACATCCGACCCGGTTGCGCGCCCGCTCTACATCAGTCCGCAGATCGAGACGGTGCTCGGGCTGACACCCGACACGTGGCTGTCGACGCCCGGCATCTACGCACGGGCCATCCACCCTGACGACCGTGGCTGGGTGCTGGACGAGAAGCGCAGGGCATACGAGCAGCGAGAGCCGCTCCGGCTCGAGTACCGGATGACCGCCGCGGACGGGCGGCTCGTCTGGGTCGAGGACCGCTCGGTGCACGTCGAGGCGGACGGTGCGCCGCCGTTCCGGCAGGGATTCGCCCTCGACGTCACCGAGCGGAAGCAGGTCGAACACGGCCTGCGACAGGCCGACGCACGGTTTCGCACCCTCGTCGAGCAGTTGCCGTTGGCGGTCTACATCGACCGCGTCGACGACGAGAGCTCGAACATCTACACGAGCCCTCAGATCGAGCCCATGCTCGGCTACACGCCCGCCGAGTGGACGTCCGACCCCTCGCTCTTCATCCGCGTGCTGCACCCTGACGACAGGGAGCCGGTGCTCGCCGCACACGCGGCGACGCATGCGAGCGGCGAGCCACTCCATCTCGACTACCGGCTCGTGGCGCGTGACGGGCGCATCGTCTGGGTGCACGACGAGGCGCGCGTGATCGCAGACCCGGCGGGGGGCGACGCCGTGCTGCAGGGGTACCTGCTCGACATCACCGCCCGTCGCGAGGCGGATGAGCTGCTGCGGCACCAGGCGTTCCACGACCCGCTCACGGGGCTCGCGAACAGAGCCCTGTTCACCGATCGCGTCCAGCACGCGCTCGAGCGTGGTCGAGCCGGAGACCGCGCCGCCGTTCTGTTCCTCGATCTGGACGACTTCAAGGCAGTCAACGACACGCTCGGTCACCTGGCGGGCGACACCCTCATGCGGTCGGTCGCCACGCGGCTACGGAGCGCGCTGTCGCCGAGCCACACGGTCGCACGTATCGGCGGAGACGAGTTCGCAGTGCTGCTCGAGGACGTCGACCTGGCAGCGGCCGTCGACGCGGCAGAGCGACTCAGCAACGACCTGCAAGCGCCGTTCGACCTCGACGGACGCGAGGTGTTCGTCACCGGCAGCATCGGCATCGCCGTCGGCGACGGCGCCGAGGAGCTGCTGCGGTCCGCCGACGTGGCCATGTACCGCGCCAAGGGCAGCGGCAAGGCGCAGTACGTCGTCTACGCACCCCGGATGGAGGAGGACGTGGTCGGCCGGCTCGAGCTCGTGGCAGACCTGCGGCGTGCCCGCGTCGCAGAGGAGTTCGTGCTGCGCTACCAGCCGACCGTCGAGCTCCAGACCGGCGCGCTCGTGGGCGTCGAGGCTCTCGTTCGCTGGCAGCATCCCACGCGCGGGCTGCTCCAGCCGGCCTCGTTCATCCCCACCGCCGAGGAGACGGGCCGGATCGTCGACATCGGGCGCTGGGTGCTGACGGAGGCCTGTCGGGAGGCGGTGCGCCTCCGCGCCGAGGTTCCGGGCGCAGCGGATCTCGAGGTCAGCGTCAACGTCTCGACCCGCCAGGTGCGGCGTCCAGGCCTCGTCGAGGATGTCCGCGCCGCCCTCGAGACCTCGGGGCTCGAGCCGTCGGCATTGACGCTCGAGATCACCGAGAGCGTGTTCGCCCGGCGGCGGGACGAGATGACCAGCATTCTCGAGGAGGTGACGGGCTTCGGCGTCCGTCTGGCGCTCGACGACTTCGGCACCGGCTACTCCTCGCTGTCGCTGCTGCAGGACCTGCCGGTGCACACGCTCAAGATCGACCGGTCGTTCGTCCAGAGCATCGACAGCGGCCCGCAGCGCGCCGCGTTCGTTCGCGCCATCGTCGAGCTGGCCGACGCGCTGAGCCTGGTGGTCGTGGCGGAAGGCATCGAGAGCGCGTCGCACGTGACGACGCTCCGGCGCCTCGGCTGCCGCCTCGGCCAGGGCTTCCACTTTGCAGCGCCACTCGACTCCGCCGCGCTCGAGGCGGCGCTCGCGACAGGCCCCAAGCCGCTGACCCGAAGGCCCGAGGCTGCCTGAAGACCGGTCTTCAGGCCCGCTTCACGCGAGCCGATAGAACCCGCATGCGTTCTTCTCGCGTGCCGGCGTCACGGGGCGCCCGACGGCGGCGTGCGCGGATCCTCAGCGGTCCTGTTGCGGCCGGGCTGGCGGCTGCAGTGGTGCTCGTCGTCGCAGGAGTCGCGATCATCGCGCTGCAGCACGCGTCCGACGAACGACGGGTGCAGCAGCTCATGCTCGCCGATCTGGAGTCGTCGGCCGCCGCCCAGCGTCAGCTCGAGCTCGAAGCGATCGCGGCGGGACGCGCCGACGGCGGGCTCCAGTCGAGTCTCGACACGCTCTACCGACGCCTCGACCTGACCGCATCCGCGGCAGCGCGGGCATCCGCGCGTGACGTGGCGCTGGTCCATGTCGTCGATGGGGTGGCGGCGTTCCGGCAGGCCACGAGCCGTGCGCTCGGGCTGCTCGCATCCGGTCGGGTGGCCGGCGCCCGCGCCGCGGACAGCGGCAGCGTCGACCCTGCGTACGTGAGGCTCGTGCAGGTGATCGACGAGGCCGAGGCGGAGGCCGGGCGGCGGGCGGAGGACGCGGCTGCGCTGGCGCGCGCAGGGACACTCGCCGTCCTCGCGTTTGCTGCGCTGCTCCTGATCGCGATCATGCTCCGCTTCGAGCATGCGCGCCGCGCAGCGCACGAGGCGCTCTTCGACCCGCTCACCGGGCTCGCCAACCGCATGCTGTTCGGGGATCGCCTCGCCCACGCGCTGGAGGTCGCCGCCAGGCGGGACGAGACGGTGGCCGTGCTCTTCGTCGATCTCGACGACTTCAAGACGGTGAACGACAGCCTCGGCCATGCGGCCGGCGACGAGCTGCTGACCCGCGCCGCGGAGCGAGCCGTGATCGTCGCCAGGTCGTCCGACACCGTGGCGCGCCTGGGGGGCGACGAGTTCGCCTTCCTGCTCGAGCGCACGTCGGAGGAGGGCGCCGAGCAGTTCTCCGAGCGGCTGATGGAGGCGATCCGTGCCCCGCTCGCCGTCGCCGGGCGCAGCGTCACGATGAACGCCACGATCGGTTGTGCCATCGGCACCCCCGGCAAGACCGGCGCCGGCGAGCTGCTGCGCAACGCCGACCTCGCCATGTACGCGGGCAAGCGCAAGGGCAAGGATTGCTTCGTCACGTACGAGCCCTCGATGTACGAGGCGCTCGCGGACCGGCTGGAGCTCGAGGCGGATCTGCGCGGCGCGGTCGAGCGGGGCGAGATCGGCGTCGCCTACCAGCCGATCGTCGAGGTCGGCACGGGCAAGCTGACGGCGGTCGAGGCGCTCGCACGCTGGCACCACCCGACACGAGGTCTCGTCGCGCCATCCGTCTTCATCCCGCTGGCCGAGGAGACCGGTGTGATCCGCTCTCTCGGCCGCTTCGTCCTCAACACCGCCTGCAAGGAGGCGAAGCGGTGGCACGAGGAGCGACCTCGGACACCGCCGCTCGGGATCACGGTCAACGTCTCGCCGGCCCAGTTCCAGCACGACGAGCTCGTCGCCGACGTCCGGCACGCGCTCGACCAGGCCGGTCTCGAGCCGTCGTCGCTGACGCTCGAGATCACGGAAAGCGTGCTCGTCGAGCGCGGCGATTCGTTCGTGGACGAGCTCGAGGAGCTGTCCGCGCTCGGGATCCGGCTGGCGGTCGACGACTTCGGCACCGGGTACTCGTCGCTGTCGTCGCTGGCCCGCTTCCCCGTCGACGTCCTCAAGATCGACCGGTCGTTCGTCGTCGACGTGGGGCACGACGACGACGGTCAGGCGCTCGTTCGCTCGATCGTCGAGCTGTCGCGGTCGCTCGGTCTCGTGGCCGTCGCCGAGGGCATCGAGGTGTCGAGCCAGGTGGCGGCGCTGCAGGACGCCGGGTGCGGCCTCGGTCAGGGCTTTCACTTCGCCCGCCCGATGGCTCCCGAGGGGATCGACGACCTGCTCGCCGAGGCGGACGGGGCGGAGAAGCAGTCCGCGCCGGCTCCGACACCGGCGCTACGGGCGCCGCAGGGCCGCATCGCGCCGGCGGCGTGACGGCTAGGCAGCCCGCTCGAACGCGATCACGTCGGCGAGGACGTCGTCGAGCGTCCGCGTCGGCGTCCAGCCGATCGCGGCGTGGACCTTCTCGATCGACGGGACGCGGTGGAGCGTGTCCTCGATCCCGAGCCCGTAGACCTGGTCGTACGGCACCTCGACGAGCTCCGACGAGGAGCCCGTGCGCTCGAGGACGCGATGGGCGAGCGCGAGGATCGAGATGCGGTCGGGCGAGCCGACGTTGTAGATCTGGCCGTCCGCCTCGCTGGCCGCGACGAGGTCCTCGAGCGCGCGGATCGTGTCCTGCACGTGGCAGAACGTCCGGGTCTGGCCGCCGTCCCCGTGGATCTCGAGCGGTGTCCCTGCGAGCGCCCGCTGGACGAAGTTCGGGATCACCATGCCGTACTGGCCGCTCTGCCGCGGGCCGACCGTGTTGAAGAGGCGGACGATGACGCAGTCGAGATCGCGCTCCTGGTGGTAGGCCAGGGCGAGATACTCGTCCATCGCCTTCGAGTCGGCGTACAGCCACCGCTTCTGGGTCGTCGGCCCGTACACGCGCCGGTCGTCCTCGCGAAACGGCTCCTCGGTGCGTGGGTCGCCGTAGACCTCGGACGTGGACGCGACGAGCACCCGCTTGCCGAAGCGGCTGCAGTGGTCGAGGACGACCTCCGTCCCCTCGAGGTTCGTGACGATCGTGTGGACGGGCTGCTCGACGATGAGCCGAACGCCGACCGCCGCCGCCAGGTGGTAGACGACGTCGACCTTGTGCACCAGCTCGTTCACGACCGCGGGCGAGAGCACCGAGTCGACCACGAGATGGAAGGCCGGGTTCTCTCGCAGCCGCTCGACGTTGGCGAGCGAGCCGGTGGAGAGGTCGTCGAGCGCCCACACCTCCCACCCTTCGGCGAGGAGAGCCTCCGCCAGATGAGAGCCGATGAAGCCGGCTCCGCCGGTGATGAGTGCCTTGCCGGACATCCGTTCGACAGACTAGACGCTTGCTCGAACAGACCTGCCGACCACCATCGCCGTACGCGTCCGAGTCATCGTCTACGTTGCCACGGCGATGGTGCGGCATCTGCGGCTCGGCGGTGCTTGTCGCCGTGGTCATCGCGGCTCTCAGTGCCGCGGGTGCGCAGGGCGCCTCGAGGCTGTTCGCGGTGCGTTCGATCGACAACATCAAGGGCAACTTCGTGTTCGTCTCCAACACGTTGATGACGTGCCCGGCAGCGGCGAGTGGCTGCACCGACGCGAGGAACGGGGTCGGGAGTGGCGGCGCACTCAACGACAACAACTATGCGATGGAGTACGTGGACGCCGACTCCGACGGGTCCACCTTCGACTCGAGCTCGGCGACTCTCAGCCTGCCCGCCGGGTCGACCGTGACCTTCGCCGGGCTCTATTGGGGCGCGGACACGAGCGCAGGGTCGGGCGGCTCGGCTGCTCCGGCCGCCGGTCAGAACAACCAGGTCCTGCTGACGCCGCCGGGTGGGAGCGCCGCCACGGTGACAGCCGGCCAGATGGACAGCATCGGCACGCGCTACCAGGGCTTCGCCGACGTCACCTCGGCCGTCGCCTCCGCCGGCAACGGCGCCTACACGGTCGCGAACGTCCAGGCAGGGACCGGGAACGACCGGTACGGGGCGTGGGCGATCGTGGTCGTCTACGAGAACGCAGCTGAGGTGACGCGGAACATCACCGTCTTCGACGGGTTCCAGGTCGTCCAGTCGCCCGCGAGCCCGACGATCGTGATCCCCGTGACCGGGTTCCTCACGCCCCCGGTCGGTGCCGTGAACACCTCGCTCGGCGTCATCGGCTACGAGGGAGACCTCGGGAGCACGGGAGACAGCTTGACGCTCGACTCGACCGTCGTCACCAACGCCGTGAACCCCTCGGCGAACTTCTTCAACAGCACCATTTCGCAGCTCGGCACCCTCGTGACGTCCAAGTCGCCGGACTACCCGAACCAGCTCGGCTTCGACGCCGACGTCGCCGATGTCAGCGGTGTCCTGGCGAACAGCGCGACGAGCGCGGCGATCACGCTGACGACCGGTGGAGAGACCTACTTTCCCGGTGTCGTCGTCTTCGCGACCGAGCTCTACGCGCCGGATCTGCTGACCGACATCGCGAAGAGCGTCGCGGATGTCGACGGTGGCAGCGTCGAGCCCGGTGACGTGCTCGAGTACTCCGTGTCCTTCTCGAACGTTGGGACGGACGGCGCGGTCGACACCGTGCTGACCGACGCGATCCCGTCCGGAACGACATACCTCCCGGGATCGCTGGAGATCGTCAGCGGCGCGAACGCGGGAGCTCTCACGGACGCCGCCGGCGACGACCAGGCGGAGTACGACTCGGGTGCCGGTCAGGTGGTGTTCCGGCTCGGTGTCGGCGGGACGTCGTCCGCCGGCGGCAGCTTCGCGCCCGGGGCGTCGAGCACCGCGCGCTTCCGCGTCACCGTCGACCCGTCGGCGGCGGACGGCGACGTCGTCTCGAACACCGCAGGTCTCGCGTACAGCTCGCAGACACTGGGGACGGACTACACCGGCTCGAGCCCCGCAGCTGACGTCACGGTCTCCCGTCAGGCCGACCTCTCGGTCACGAAGTCGTCGGTGCCAGACCCCTTCAGCGCCGGGTCGTCGCTCACCTACACAGCAGTGGTCACCAACAACGGGCCCGCGGACGTCGTCAGTGCCTCGGTGACCGACACGCTTCCGGCGCCTCTGGCCGGGTTCGCGTGGACCTGCAGTCCCGGCTGCACCCCTGCCGCGGGAACGGGCAACGTCTCGACCCAGGTCGACCTGACGTCGGGCGCATCCGCAACCGTGACGATCTCCGGCACGGTGCCGGGCGGCACGACCGGGCCGATCGCCAACACCGTCTCCGTCGCGCCGCCCGCGGGCACCGTCGACCCGACGCCCGGCAACAACACGGCCACGAACACGAATCCGGGCGGTGGGACGTCCGGCGGTGGGACGCAGCAGCCACCGTCGCCGTCGCCCCCTCCACAGGCAGACGTCTCCATCGTGAAGAGCGGCCCCGCGTCGGCGAACGTCGGTGACACCGTCACCTTCGTTCTCGTTGCCAGGAATGCAGGGCCAGCGGAGGCGACGGGCGTCGTGATCAAGGACACGCTGCCCGCCGGGATGGAGCTCGTGTCGAGCGCGATCAGCGGTGCAGCGGGTGGCTCCTGTTCGCAGACGCCGCAGACGGTCGAGTGCACCGTCCCGGTGCTCGCGAACGGGGCGTCGGTCACCGTCACGATCACTGCGCGCATCACCGGTGGGGCGGGCGGCTCGCTCAGAAACGTCGGCTCCATCCTGTCCCCGATCGTCGATCCGGCCTACGGGAACAACACCAGCGCCGCGTCGGTGGCCATCGGGATGACCCCGCCGCCACCGCCTCCCGTCGAACAGCCGACCAAGCCGGGGAAACCGGCGGCGCCCGTCAAGCCGGCACTGCGCCTGCGCAAGGCCTGGCTCAGCTCGACGGTCGTCGCAGGCCACAAGGCACGGGTGCGGATCGTCGTCTCGAACGCCGGCAGGGGCCCCGCGAGGAACGTCCTCGTCTGCGACCGCCCGTCCGATCGGTTCGCCTTCGTCGCCGTGCCCCGGGCGTTCTTCCTCGACGGTGCAGCCTGCCGCCGCATCGCTCGGCTCGCGCCGGGCGCCTCCGTGGCGATGGTGTTCACCGTCAGGATCGACGAACGACGTGCGCGGCGTCGTCTCGAATCTCGCGACCGCGACGGCTGCAAACTTCCGGGCGGTCGTGCGGGCGCGTGCCCGCGTGCGGGTCAAGGCGGCCGCGGGCGGGTCGCCCCGGCGGTGTCACCGGCTAGATCGACGCAGGTTCCGTGTGAGACGCACAATGGTTGCGGCTCGTCGTCGGCGCGGCGTCGCTCGCTCCGCCTGCGGAGAGCACGAGAGCAGCCGCGGGGTGCGAGCGGAGTCGTGACCCCGAGCCGTGCCGGAGCGACGGTCGCGCGGGTTGTCGTCGACACTGACGTTCGGTCGGGGCCCGGCCGTGGGCCGGTCATCTGGCGCGCTCCGACGGCCACCGCCTGGGGTGGTGGCGCGCAGTGGCTGCTCGTACGGAGCTGCACCGTCGCGAACCGCAGCGGGCGGCCGTGGCTCCAGGTGTTGCTGCCGACGCGCCCGAACGGGCATCTCGGCTGGATCAAGGCCGATCACGTGCTCGAACGCCGGTCGTCCTACTGGATCGATGTCTCGACTGCGCGAGCCGAGGTGACCGTGTTTCGCTCCGGCGTCGTGACCCGGCGGTTTCGCGCGGTCGTCGGCGCACCTTCCACCCCGACGCCTCGAGGGCTCTTTGCCATCGTCGAGGCGGTCCGGCAGCCTCGCGTGGATGGGTTCGTCGGGCCGTGGGTGATTCACCTCACGGCTCATTCGACGGTGCTCGAGAACTTCGGAGGCGGTCCCGGACGGGTGGGAATCCACGGCCGCGGTGGCGCGAGCCTCGCGGATCCGCTCGGCTCTGCGCGGTCGCACGGATGCATTCGCGTCGACAACGACCAGATCGTGTGGCTTGCTCGGAACGTGCCTTCGGGCTCGCCGGTGTCGATCGAATGAGGATCGGCAGGGAGGAAATCGACCGCTCGTTGGCGTATCCAACCCGGTGGCCGGTGAGGCGTCGGGTACGATGGGTTCACCTTCGACCCGGAGCAGCCGATAACGAGGAGTGCTCCGGAGACGAAAGGAAAGGAGGGTCGAGGGAGCGGTGTTCGAGCGATTCACCGAACGGGCTAGACAGGTCGTCGTCCTCGCACAGGACGAGGCGCGTGCGCTGAAGCACAACTACATCGGCACCGAGCACATCCTGCTCGGCCTGCTGCGCGAGGAAGAGGGGCTCGCTGCGCGCGTGCTCGAGCAGCTCGACATCACCGTGGAGGAGGTGCGCGCGCAGGTGGCTCGCATCGTCGGCCAGGGTGACGAGGTGACCACAGGGCAGATCCCGTTCACGCCGCGTGCGAAGAAGGTGCTCGAGCTGGCGCTGCGCGAGGCGCTGTCGCTCGGTCACAACTACATCGGCACCGAGCACATCCTGCTCGGGCTCGTGCGCGAGAACGAAGGGGTTGCCGCGCGCATCCTGCTCGACTTCGACGCCGACGCGGAGAAGATCCGCAACGAGATCATCCGCATGCTCTCGGGCCCGGGCCGCCGCCAGCAGGGCGCGGGAGCGCCGCCCGGCGAGAAGGCGAAGAGCTCGAAGCTGCTCGACCAGTTCGGCCGCAACCTGACGAAGGCCGCCACCGAGGGCAAGCTCGACCCTGTCGTCGGGCGCCAGACCGAGATCGAGCGCGTGATGCAGATCCTCTCACGCCGCCAGAAGAACAACCCGGTCCTGATCGGCGAGCCCGGCGTCGGCAAGACCGCCGTCGTCGAGGGCCTCGCCGCCCGCATCTCCGCGAACCAGGTGCCGGAGCTGCTCAAGAACAGGCAGATCTACACGCTCGACCTCGCTGCGCTCGTGGCAGGGTCGAAGTACCGCGGCGAGTTCGAGGAGCGCCTGAAGAAGGTGATGAAGGAGATCACCCAGCGCGGCGACATCATCCTGTTCATCGACGAGCTCCACAATCTCGTCGGCGCGGGTGCAGCCGAGGGCGCGATCGACGCCGCCTCGATCCTGAAGCCGGCGCTCGCCCGCGGCGAGCTGCAGACGATCGGCGCCACGACGCTCGACGAGTACCGCAAGTACCTCGAGCGAGACGCGGCCCTCGAGCGGCGCTTCCAGCAGGTGCGCGTTGAGGAGCCGTCGATCGACGAGACGGTGCTCATCCTGCGCGGGCTGCGCGACCGCTACGAGGCCCATCACCGCGTCAAGATCACCGACGAGGCGCTGCGCGCATCCGCCGTGCTCGCCGATCGCTACATCCAGGACCGCCACCTGCCGGACAAGGCGATCGACCTGATCGACGAGGCCGGGTCGCGGCTGCGGATCCGCACCATGTCGGCCCCGCCCCGCTGGCGCGAGCTCGAGGACGAGATCGAGACGGTGCGCGCGGACAAGGAGGCGGCGATCGAGGCGCAGGAGTTCGAGAAGGCCGCCGCGCTGCGCGACAAGGAGCGCAAGCTCTCGCAGAAGCGGAAGGAGCTCGAGGACTCGTGGCGCAACGAGGCCGACGAGGAGCAGCCCGAGGTGACCGAGGACGACATCGCCGACGTCGTCTCGATGTGGACCGGGATCCCTGTGTTCAAGCTCACCGAGGCGGAGTCGCAGAAGCTGATCCGCATGGAGGAGGAGCTGCACAAGCGCGTCATCGGCCAGGAGCAGGCGATCGTCGCCGTCTCGAAGGCGATCCGTCGCGCCCGGGCGGGCATCAAGGACCCGAAGCGGCCGACCGGCTCGTTCATCTTCCTCGGCCCGTCCGGCGTGGGGAAGACAGAGCTGGCGCGGACGCTGGCCGAGTTCCTGTTCGGCGACGAGGACATGATGATCCAGGTCGACATGTCGGAGTACATGGAGAAGCACTCCGTGTCCCGGCTCGTCGGCTCGCCGCCCGGCTACGTCGGCTACGACGAGGGCGGCCAGCTGACCGAGGCCGTGCGGCGCAAGCCGTACTCCGTCGTGCTGCTCGACGAGATCGAGAAGGCCCACCCCGACGTCTTCAACATCCTCTTGCAGATCCTGGAGGACGGGAAGCTCACGGACGCCCAGGGGCGCAAGGTCGACTTCCGCAACACGATCGTGATCATGACCTCCAACATCGGCGCGGCGTCGATCTCGAAGAACCTGTCGCTCGGGTTCACCGTTCGGCGAGGAGACAGGGCTCTCGTACGACGACATGAAGGGCCGTGTCATGGGCGAGCTGAAGAAGGTGTTCCGCCCGGAGCTCCTGAACCGGATCGACGAGATCATCGTCTTCCACAAGCTCGAGCGCGTCGAGATCCTCCGGATCGTCGACCTGATGATGAAGCGGCTGCGCGACCAGGTCGGCGTGCACGGCTCCATGATCGAGCTCACCGACGCGGCGAAGGAGCTGCTCGTCGACGAGGGCTACGACCCGGCCATGGGTGCCCGGCCGTTGCGCCGCGCGATCCAGCGCCTGATCGAGGACCCGCTCGCCGACTTCGTGCTCGGCCGCGAGCTGGGCGAGGGATCGACGATCATCGTCGACCGGCGCGAGGACGCCGGCCCCGACGAGCCGAAGGTCGAGATCAAGGTTGTCGAAGGCCCGCCGGTGCCCGCAGTCGTCGGCGGCCCGGAAGACGAGCCGCCGGCGGACGACGAGCCGTCCTCCGAGAACGCCCTCTCGTAGCCCCGGCGTAGACGGTGGGCCCGCGGGGGCGTAGCCTCGGCGTATGGCGCTCGCGATCCGGCACGCGCAACCCTCGGACTACGGGCGCGTCATCGGTCGTGTGAATGCGTGGTGGGGCGGGCGCGAGATGGCGCCGATGCTGCCGAAGCTGTTCTTCCTCCACTTCGAGGGCACGAGCTTCGTCGCGGAGCGCGAGGACGGGCAGCTGGCCGGGTTCCTCGTCGGCTTCGTCTCGCAGAGCGACCCCGAGGAGGCGTACATCCACTTCGTCGGCGTCGATCCCGAGGAACGCGGCTCGGGGCTCGGACGCCAGCTCTACGAGCGGTTCTTCGACGCCGTGCGAGAGCACGGCTGCTCCGTCGTCCGGTGCGTCACCTCGCCCCTCAACGAGGACTCGGTTGCGTTCCACAGGGCGCTCGGCTTCGAGGCCGATCGCGTGGCGGCGGATTACGACGGGCCCGGTGAGGACCGCGTCCTCCTGATGAAACACCTGGCCTAGCGGCTGCGCGACGTCGGGTTCTCGGTCTCGTCTCGGGTCGGGCTCGGACCGTTCTCCGTCGAGGCAACATCCGTCCGGCGCTGTCGGTACTCTGGTGCCATGGCGAAGACCTCCAGCCAGTTCAGCTGCAGCGAGTGCGGCACGACGACCGGCCGGTGGCTCGGACGCTGTCCCGGTTGCGGCTCGTTCGGCACGCTGGTCGAGGAGCTTCTCGCAACCACGTCGGGTTCGCGCGGCGCGACCGCGGCTGCAGGGCGGCCGCAGCGGCTCGGCGACGTCAGCGTGGAGGAGGCGGCGCGGATCTCGACCGGGGTGCCGGAGCTCGACCGCGTTCTCGGTGGCGGGCTCGTGCCGGCGTCGCTGGTCCTCGTCGGCGGCGAGCCGGGAGTCGGCAAGTCGACGCTGCTCTTGACGGCGCTCGGTGAGATCGCCCGGGCGGGACGCGCGGCGCTTCTCGTCACCGGTGAGGAGTCGGTGGCGCAGGTGACGCTCCGTGCGGGGCGGCTCGGTGGCGCCGAGGACGTCGCGATCCTGGCCGAGACCGATCTCGCGATCGTGTGCGCGACGCTGGAGGCGGAGCGCCCGGCGGTCTGCGTGATCGACTCCGTGCAGACGTTGCACGCGCCGGAGCTCGGCTCGGCCCCGGGCTCGGTCGCCCAGGTGCGTGAGGCGGCCGGCCGGCTGCTGCGGGTGGCCAAGGAGGCCGGCGTCGCGACGATCCTCGTCGGGCACGTGACGAAGGACGGCGCCGTGGCAGGCCCTCGGGTGCTCGAGCATCTCGTCGACTGTGTGCTCCAGTTCGAGGGCGACCGCTACCACGCGCATCGCATCCTGCGCGCGGTGAAGAACCGCTTCGGCTCGACGAACGAGCTCGGCGTGTTCGAGATGACCGCGGCCGGCCTCGTCGGCGTGCCCGACCCTTCCGAGCTCTTCGGCAGGTCGCGTCCGGGGGAGATCGGCGCCGCCGTCGCCTGCGCGCTCGAGGGCACGCGCCCGATCCTGCTCGAGGTACAGGCGCTCGTGGCGAAAAGCGACCTCGCCATGCCGCGCCGGATCGGCACGGGTGTCGATCCGAAGCGGCTCGCGATGATCGTCGCCGTGCTCTCGCGCCACGCCGGCGTGCCGCTCGGCAGCGCGGACGTGTTCGTGAACGTCGCCGGGGGCGTTCGCGTCGACGAGCCGGGTGCCGATCTTGCCGTGGCGCTCGCGATCGCGTCCGCCGCGCGCGGCGCACCTGTCCACGACGGACATGCGGCCTTCGGCGAGATCGGCCTGACCGGACGGCTACGCGTCGCCGCGCAAGCCGAGCGGCGGCTCGAGGAGTGTCGCAAGCTCGGTGTCTCCGTCGTCGTCGCCCCGGAGGGGACGACGGCGCGAGGACGGGCACCCGCCGTCCAGCCGGTCGAGACGCTGCGGCAGGCGCTTGCGGCAGGGCTCGAGCGCCCGGTGCGCGGGGCAGGCAACGCGGACGACACGGGCGAGGGGCTTGCATCCGTCGAGATCGAGGCGGCCGCCTGACGGAGGGGCGCGGCCTGCCTCGCCCTCGAACGTCCCCACGTGACACGGTCGACGCAGGCGTCGCCCCTACGGCAAGTCGTTAAGGATTTGTTGCGCTAGAATGGAAACCGGAACGCCGGCAGCAGGACTCGACGCCGGCCCCTTTTTTTGACCCAAGGCGAGATCGGATCAGGGGAGGGCGAGTTGTTCGACGTCGGCGACAAGGTGGTCTACCCTCACCACGGCGCGGGTACGGTCGTGAGCAAGGACATCCGGGTGGTGCTCGGTCAGGAACGTGAGTACCTCACGATCCGGATCCTCCACAACGACATGACGGTCAACGTCCCGAGCGAGAACGCAGAGAAGGTCGGCCTGCGCTGGGTGATCGACCAGGAGATGGTCGAGGTGGTCGTGAAGGCGCTCACGGGCGGGTCGACCGAGATGCCGAAGAACTGGAACCGGCGCTTCAAGCACAACCGCGACAAGATGAAGACCGGCGACATCCTCGAGCTCGCCGAGGTCGTGCGCAACCTCGCGCTGCGTGACCACGAGAAAGGCCTCTCGACCGGTGAGAAGCAGATGTACGTCAAGGCGAAGAAGATCCTCGCCTCCGAGCTCATGTATGCGAAGGACATGAGCGAGGAAGAGGCGCACGCCTGGCTCGAGGAGGTCCTCGCCAACCCTGTCGGTCCCAAGCGGTCACGCACGAAGCCCCAGGTCGCGGCCGCGAGCGTCTAGATCTCGTCCGTGAGCGACGGCACCTGGGCCGTTCTCGTCGCCGCCGGCGCCGGGGACCGGCTCGGCGCCGACCGTCCCAAGGCTTTCGCCGCACTCGGCGGACGCCCGCTACTGGCCGAGAGCCTCGAGCGGCTCGACCGCTCCGACTGGATCGACGCGATCGTGGTCGCCGCGTCGCCCGGGTGGGAGGAGCCGACGATCCTGCTCGCGGAGGAGCTCGCGGTCTCGAAGGTCTCCGCCGTGGTCACGGGTGGCACGACGAGGGCCGGCTCCGTGCGGGAGGCGCTCCACGAGGTGCCGACGGACGCGCTCGTCGTCCTGGTGCACGACGCCGCGCGGCCGCTCGTCACGGACGACGTCATCGAACGGGTCCTGCGCCCACTCGGCGAGGGGGCCGACGGCGTCGTCCCGGCCCTGCCGCTGGCCGACACGGTCAAGCGCGTCGAGGGCGATCACGTGATCGAGACGCTCGACCGGGGTGAGCTCGTCGCGGCCCAGACGCCGCAGGCCTTTCTCCCACAGTCGCTTCGCGCGGCGTACGCCGGCGACCTGACCGGCGCCACCGACTGCGCCTCGCTCGTCGAGCGCGCCGGCGGCCGCGTCCGCGTCGTCCCCGGCGATCGGCGGCTGCTCAAGGTCACCACTCGAGACGACCTGGCGCTCGTCGAGTCGTGGCTCTGAAAGCGGTCTTCTTCGACGTCGGCGAGACGCTCGTCGACGAGGAGCGGTACTGGCGCGAGGTGGCGGACGCAGTCGGTCTCGGCCCGCACGTCGTCTGGGCGGCGCTGGGCTTCACGATCGCGCGCGGCGAGGAGCACCTCGGGCTCTGGCGCCATCTCGGGATCGAGCGTCCCGACGCGTGGGACCGAATCGTGTACTCGGCCGACGACCTGTACCCGGACGCCGTGGCCTGTCTGGAGTCCGTCCGCGCCATGGGTCTGCTCGTCGGTCTGGCGGGGAACCAGAATGCCGCACTCGAGACCTGGGCGCGATCGGCCGGGCTGCCGGTGGACATCGTCACGGGGTCGGCGAGTCTCGGCGTCCGCAAGCCCGACCCGGTGTTCTTCGAGCGGCTCGCCGAGGCGGCCGGCTGTGCGACGACCGAGGTCGCCTACGTCGGCGACCGCGTCGACAACGACGTCAAGCCCGCGGCCGCAGCCGGTCTCGTCGCCGTCCACGTCCGCCGCGGGCCGTGGGGGCGGTTGCAGCCGACACCGTCCGAAGCCACGTTGTCGGTCGACGACCTCGCGTCGCTGCCCGAGGCGCTCGAGGGCGGGATATATCCCGCCTCGCCGCTAGCCTCACCGTGACCGACCTCCGGATCGGGCTGGGTGTCGACGCCCACGCGTTCGCGGACGGCGTCCCGCTCGTCCTCGGCGGTGTCACGATCGACCATCCACGGGGCCTCGCCGGGCACTCCGACGGCGATGTGATCGCACACGCGCTCACCGACGCGCTGCTCGGTGCCGCCGGTCTCGCCGATATCGGGGCTCTCTTCCCGTCGGGCGACGAGCAGCATCGTGGCACCGACTCGCTCGTGCTCCTCGCCGAGGCGTACCGGCAGGTGCTCGCGGCCGGTTGCGCCCTCGTCAACGCCGACTGCGTGCTGATCGGAGAGGAGCCGAGGATCGCCGGGTATCGCGGGCGGATGCGGGGGCGCCTCGCCGCCGCGCTCGGCGTGGAGGTCGAGTTCGTCAACGTGCGCGCGACGACGACCGACCGGCTCGGCTTCACCGGGAGGGGGGAAGGGCTGGCCGCCGAGGCGGTTGCGCTGCTTCGACGCGTGTGAGCCTCACGTTTGTCACGCATGTGGAGCGGCCGGATCTCCGCGAGACCGAGGAGCTCTGGCGCCAGTGGCCCGAGTTCATGCTCAACGACGACACCGCCGCTGGGCGCTGGGGCCAGCTCTACGAGCGCTTCGGCGAGTTCCAGTTCTGGGGCGTCGACGCCGACGCGGTGAGCTCGTCGTGAAGGCGAACTGCGTCCCGGCGGCACTCGACCCGTCCGATCTGCCGGACAGCGGCTGGCGCGAGGCGCTCCGCTCCGCGGTCGACGACGATCTCGCACCGACCGTGCTCTGCGCGCTGCAGATCATGGTGTCGCAGGAGCGCCGCGGGGAAGGGCTGAGCGCGGTCGCGCTGGACGAGATGCGCCGCCACGGGATCGAGCACGGCTTCGCCGACCTCGTCGCGCCCGTGCGCCCGACGCGCAAGGCGCTGCTATCCGCTCGTGTCGGCCGACCGGTACGCCGCCTGGGTGCGTGAGGACGGGCTGCCGTTCGATCCCGTGGCTACGCGTCCACGCGCGGGCCGGCGCGCGCATCGTCCGTGTCTGCCACGAGTCGATGCGCGTGTCCGGGGACGGTCGCCGAGTGGGAGGAGTGGGCGGAGATGGACTTCCCCGAGAGCGGCGACTACGTCGTCCCCGGCGCGCTCACCACCGTGCGGATCGACCGCGAGGCCGACCTCGGTCTCTACGTCGAGCCGAACGTCTGGATGCATCACCGCGCTCGGGTAGCGCGCAAGGCCACAGAGGGACGTCGCTGTCCGGTGCCGGGCGGTCGTCGGCCCTTACGCGGCCGGTGTCGGTCCTGCCCGGGCGTGCGGCGGTCCGACCAGTGGCGCAACGCGTCCTCGTCATGGGTGCGCATGAGCGTCTCTGCCCGGTCGACGTCGCGCGCCTCGACAGCCGCGAGGATCTCCTCGTGCTCTTGGGCGTCGTCGTGCTGCCAGGTCGGCGCCGCGTAGCGACGCGCGAGGAGCCTGCGTCCGACGTCCGCGATCCAGAGACCGTCGACGAGACGCCAGAGCTGCTCGTTCCCCGCGGACGCGGCCAGCGCGAGGTGGAAGGCGCGGCTCGCGTCGTGCGCTGCGGCAGACGTGGTCGCGTCGCGCTCGTCGGCGATCGCCTGACGCAGCGCGACAAGATCGCCTTCGGTCCGCCGCTCGGCGGCGACACGCGCGATCTGAGGCTCGAGCAGCGTCCTCGCCTCCAGGCGCTCGAGCACGACGTCGAGACCGACGTCGGCGACGAAGAAGCCGCGGTTGACCTCGAACTCGACAAGCCCGTCCCCCGCCAGGCGCCGGAGCGCTTCCCGCACCGAGCCGCGCGAGATGCCGAGCCGTTCCGCGAGCTCGCCCTGTCCGAGGCGCGTGCCGGGCGCCAGCACGCCGGCCACGATTCGCTCCCTGATCGCGTCATAGGCGAGTCCCACGACCGAGCGGACGCGAAGCGGCTGAGCGGCAGACTCACCGATGATTGACATTCGATGTTCGAACCTTATATCGTCCCGGCGATGCGAACGCAAGAGGCGCTCGCCTGGGCAGCAGGAGGAGCCGCATGAGCCAGGTCGACCCCCCACCCGGGCAGACATCCGCACTGGGGCAGAAGAACCTCTCCACCGTCCATGCCGTTGCACAGGCGCTCGCGATCGGCCCCATGTTCTCAGTCGCCCTGATTCTCGGCAGCATCTCGCGACCGGACATCGGCGCCGGCTGGAACGCGACCCTCGCCGTCCTGGTCTCGACCCTCGGTGTGCTCGCGATCGGCTATGCGGTGGTGCTCTTCGCCCGGCGCTACGCGGGGGCCGGCGCCGTCTACGAGTACCTCACGCACGGTGGGCACCCGTGGCTGGGCGTCCTCGTGGCGGGGTTCTTCTTCGTCGGCACGCTGTTCCTCGGCGGCGGCGGCATCTACCTCGGCCTCGGCATCCTCGGCGACGGCTTCTGGACGGAGCACATCTCCACGTCAGGCCCCGACTGGTGGCTCTGGGGCCTGATCGGGCTCGCGATCGTCCTCGCGTTCAACTACGTCGGTGTCCGGGTCGCCGTCCGCGCCATGCTCACGTTCGCCGCTCTCTCCTTCGTCCCGATGCTGATCCTGGCCGTGGTCATCATCGGCAAGGGCGGCGAAGACGGCGTCACGCTGTCGATGTTCAACCCGAACGAGACATCGTGGCTCGGCATCACCGGTGGCGGCGTGCTCGGCGGTGTGTTGCTCGGCATCCTGCTGTTCGTCGGGTTCGAGGCCGCCGCGTCGATCGGCGAGGAGTCTCATGATCCGCACCGGTCGATCCCTCGTGCGGTGCTGTTCACGATCGCGGCCGGCGGTGCCTTCTACGTGGTGATGGCGTTTGCGTTCTCGATCGGCTACGGCAAGAAGGCGGTGTCGGAGGGCGCATGGGCCTTCTCTCCGAGCGCCGTCAGCGAGATGGCGACGAAGTACATCGGCGACTGGTACGCGACGCTGCTCGAGATCGTGGTCATCCTCGACGCGATGGCGCTCGCGCTGGCCGTCTGCGTCATGATCGGGCGCGGCTACTTCGCCCTGGCGCGCGACGGCCTCCTGCCGAAGGTCTTCACGAGGACGTCGCCGTACGGGACGCCGTGGGTCGGCAACCTGATGGTTGCGGTCGGCGGCATCGGGCTGATGCTGCTCGTGTGGGCGACGTCGTACGGGACGCGGTTCACGATCCCGGGCGAGGACGGCAGCCCGGTGCCCCTCTTCCCGAACGACCAGTTCGCCGTGTTCATCTTCTCCGCCACCGTGGGGTCGTTCGCGATCGAGCTCGTCTACCTCGCGCTGGCCGTCGTCGCCTTCCGCCTCGTGCCGAGCGCCGGCAACAAGTGGTGGCAGTACGTGATCATCGCCGTCGCCGTCGTCACGCCGATCCTCGGCTTCTACGGTGCGCTGCGACCGGAGCCACATGACCGGTCGAACTTCAACTGGGAAGCGGCCTTCTGGACGATCGGGCTCATCGTCCTGGCGCTCGTCTGGTTCGCCATCGTCCTCGTCACGCGTCGGGACAACGTCGACAACGCCGCGTCGCACGCCGCCGAGCATCGCGGCGTCGCACCGCTCGACGAGACGCTCGGCTTCGAACCTCTGCCCGAGGACGAGATGCCTCTGTGACGGAGGCCGTCTGGCACGAGCTCGGGCCTGCCGGGGACGCGCCGACGGGCGCGCTCCGGCAGGTCAGTCTCGACGGCACGCTCGTCTGCGTCGGTCGGACGGCCGACGGGTGGGTCGCTTTCGGCGACACCTGCCCGCACGAGGAATGCCCGCTCTCCGATGGGGAGCTCGACGGCACCGTCGTCGTCTGCCCGTGTCACGGCTCCGAGTTCGACGTCCGCACCGGTGACGTGCTTTCCCCGCCGGCGCTCGACCCGCTCACCGTCTACGAGGCGCGCGAGGAGGAGGGCGCGCTGCTCGTGCGGCTCGCACCCGCCCCGGCGGCGGCGGAGGCGGCGCACGAACGTGACGACCACGTGCCTGAGGGGATCGCACGGGCTGCGACCGTCGCCGGCCCGGTCACCGAGGGCGTGGTGCTCGACGAGATCGACCTCACCGACCTCGACGTGTGGGAGCGCGGGGTGCCGCACGGCTGGTTCGCGCTGCTCCGCCGCGAGGCACCGCTGCACTGGCAGGACGAGGGGACGGGCCGCGGCTTCTGGTCGTTCACACGCTACGACGACGTCGTGGCCGTCTCGAAGGACTGGGAGACCTACTCGTCCGAGCTCGGCGGCACCTCGATGCAGGACCTGACGCCCGAGGAGATCGAGGTGCGGAAGTCGATGATCGACACCGACCCGCCTGCGCACACGCGTCTGCGCGCGATCGTCAACAAAGGGTTCACGCCACGCGTCGTCAACGCGTACGAGGCGCGTATCCGAGAGCTCGCCCGCGGCATCCTCGCGCAGGCATTCACGAGGCGGGAGCTCGACTGGGTCGAGGACGTCGCCTCCGAGATCCCGATGTGGGTCTTCTCGGAGATCATGGGGCTGCCGCTCGAGGATCGACGGCTGCTGATCGAGCTCGGCGACAAGCTGCTCGGCAACACCGACCCCGAGGTCATGGGCGGCGAAGACCTCGTCTCCGACGTGGCCGCCGGGCACCCGGAGTACCGGAAGCTCCCGTTCTCGAGCCCGTACGCCGTCGACCTGATCGAGTACGGGCGTGCGCTCGGGGAGGCGCGGCGAGCCGAGCCGCGCGACGACATCACGACGCGCCTCGTGGAGGCCGAGGTGGACGGTGAGCGGCTCGACGAGCGCGAGTTCGGCGTCTTCTTCATCCTCCTCACGACGGCCGGCAACGAGACGACGCGCCACACGATCTCCCTTGGCCTGCAGGCCCTCCTCGAGCACCCGGACGAGGCCGCTCGACTCGTCTCCGACCCGTCGCTCGCCGGCTCCGCCGCCGACGAGGTGCTCCGCTTCGCCCATCCGGTGCACCATTTCCGCCGCACCGCGACGCGTGACGTCGTCGCGCACGGCCGCCGCATCCGGGCCGGTGACAAGGTCGTCTTCTGGTACGCCTCGGGCAACTTCGACGAGGAGCGGTTCGCCGACCCGTACCGCTTCGACGTGGGACGCACGCCGAACCGCCATCTCGCGTTCGGCCTCGGCGGGCCGCACTTCTGCCTCGGCGCCCACCTCGCGCGTCTCGAGGTTCGCGTCTGGCTCGAGGAGATGGTGCCCTATCTGGAGCGCGTCGAGCTCTCGGGTGCGCCGACACGGCTACGCTCGAACTTCTTCAACGGGATCAAGCGCATGCCGGTGCGGGTGCGGTCATGAGCGGCGAGGAGGCAGGATGACGGCGAGCGATCTCCAGGCGGAAGCGGTCGTCGACGGTCTCACCCGTCAGGGAGTCCGCGCCGTCCGGCTGCTGTACACCGACCTGCACGGTGTCGCTCGCGGCAAGGACATCCCGGTGCGCCACTTCGCCGGGCTCTGCGAGGAAGGCGTCAACTTCTGTGCCGCCGTCATGGGCACCGACCTGTGCCACACGCCGGTGGTCGGCGGCGAGATCGGATACGTCGATCTCGCGGTGCGCCCCGATCTGGACACCGTTCGCCGCGTCCCGTGGCTGCCCGACGTCGCCTGGTGCCTCGGTGAGGCGTGGATGCTCGACGGCTCCGATCACTGGCCCTCGTGCCCGCGTGCGCTCCTCAAGCGGGTGGTGGCTGCCTACGCGGAGCGCGGCCTCGCTCCGGTGGTGGCGCCGGAGCTCGAGTTCTTCCTCGTCGAGCGAGACCCGTCCGCGCACGGCGGCATCCGCCGCTACGTCGACGAGCTCTCCCGCGTCTACACGGTCGGTGCGGTCTCCGACCCCCGCGAGGTGGTGCTCCGCATGCTGCTCTGGTGCGACGAGCTCGGGCTCGAGGCCTTCGCCGCCAACCACGAGTTCATGAACTCGCAGTACGAGATCAACCTGAAGCACTCGGGTGCTCTCGACGCCGCAGACCGTGCCTTTCTGCTCAAGGCCGCCGTGAAGGAGATCGCCGTGCGCGAGGGGTTGCTCGCCACGTTCATGGGGCGGCCGTTCGCCGACCAGGGCGGCTCGGGCTTCCATCTCCATCTCTCGCTGTCGGGAGAAGACGGCCGCAACGCGTTCGCAGACGAGGGTGGGCCGGACGGTCTCAGCCCTCTCGCCGCGCGCTTCATCGCCGGTGTGCTCGAGCATGCCGCCGGGCTGCAGGCGCTGCTCGGGCCGACCGTCAACGCATACAAGCGGCTCCTCCCGGACAGCCTGGCGCCGACCCACGGCAACTGGGGGCACGACAACCGCACCGCGATGTGCCGCGTGCCGCTCGAGCGCGGCTCGCGCTCCCGCGTCGAGATCCGCACCGGTGACGGGGCCGCCTGCGCGCACCTGATCACCGCGGCACTGCTGCTCGCCGGCCTCGACGGGATCGACCGCGAGCTCGTCGCGCCGGAGCCCGTGACCGGTGATGCATATCGCACCGACGACGCACATGCGGGCACGCGGCTGCCCTCCGATCTCGGCGCGGCGCTCGACGCGCTCGAGGCCGACGGCGTTCTCGTCGATGCGCTTGGGCGCGAGCTCGTCGACACGTTCCTCGCCATGAAGCGCTTCGAGGTGGAGCGGTTCGGCAGCGCAGTCGGGGAGCTCGACGTCGAGGTCGTGACCGAATGGGAGCTCGCGGAGTATGCGGCCCATCTCTGAGCGAGCGGTACGCGTCCTCGTGGACGGCGAGCCGCGCTGGGGGCGGCTCGCCGGCGACTCGATCGTGCTCGACGACGGGACGGCGGTCGAGGAGGCGACCGCGGTGTACCTCGCGCCCGCCGAGCCCAGCAAGGTGATCGCCGTCCACCTCACCTATCGCAGCAGGATCGAGGAGTACCGCGCACGCACCCCCGCCGAGCCGTCGTACTTCATGAAGCCGCCGTCGACGCTGAACGGCCATCGCGGCCTCGTGCGCAGGCCACGCGGAGCCCGCTTCCTCAACTACGAAGGCGAGCTGGCGGTGGTCGTCGGCGCCTCCATGAAGGGCGTTGCGATCGACCGCGTGCTCGACCACGTGGCGGGCTACACGTGCGCCAACGACGTCGGGCTGCACGACTTCCGCCACGCAGACCGCGGCGCGATGCTGCGCGTGAAGGGCCAGGACGGGTTTCTGCCGCTCGGCCCGGAGCTCGTCCCGGCGGCGCAGTTCGATCCGACCCGGTTCACCCTGCGCACGATCGTGAACGGCGAGGTCGTGCAGGAGGCAACCGCCGACGATCTCGTCTGGGGTGTCGCCTACCAGCTCGCCGACCTCTGCCGCCTGATCACGCTCGAGCCGGGCGATGTCGTGCTCACCGGCACACCCGCGAACTCCAGGCCGATGGAGCCCGGCGACGTCTGCTGCGTCGAGATCGACGGGATCGGACGCCTCGAGAGCACGATCGTCGACTGGGACGTCGATCTCGCCGGGCCTGGTGAGCAGATGGAGGTGTCGGCGAACGCGCTGCACGTGGCGCTCGCGATGCCCGAGGACGAGGCGGAGGCGCTGGTCGCCGAAGGGCACGCCGGATGAGGCTCCGCGGCATCGACCACGTCTGCCTTCGCGTCTCCGATCTCGAGGAGGCATCGGCGCGGTGGCAGATCCAGCTCGGGCTGGTCGAGCGGTCGCGTGACGCGGGTCGCGCCCTCCTCGCGTGCAACGACGAGCCGTACTGCCTGGAGCTACGGGCAGGCGGCGAGCCCGGGCACGACCACACAGGCTTCGAGCTGCACCAGTCCTGCACGCTCGACGATGCGCGGGCGCAGCTCGAGGCGCACGGAGTCGTGTTCGAGGAGCATGAGGGAAGCCTCTTCCTCGCGGATCACGACGGGCACGGCCTCGAGCTCGTCCCGTTCCGCGCCCCTGCGAGCGAGGTCGACCGCTGGACGCAGCACTCCCGTCCGTCGCAGACGGTGCACGTCGGCGGCCCGCGGCGCCTCGGGCATGTCAACTGCCTCACGGGCGCGCTCTCGGAGGGCGTCGCGTTCTACACGGACGTGCTCGGCATGAAGGTCACCGACCGGCTCGGAGACGGCGGCGTCTGGCTCCACGTCAACGCGGATCACCATGTGATGGCGCTCGTCGACAAGGGGTACGCGCACTTTCACCACTTCGCCTTCGACACGGTGGACATCGGGAAGATGCGCGATCTCCTCGACCATGTGGCCCGGCACGGGCGGTGGCTCGGCTGGGGGCCGGCGCGTCACGGAATCGCGGGGAACATCGCGAGCTACATCCGGATCACCGAGGAGCCGTGCTTCGTCGAGCTCTATTGCGACATGGAGCAGCTGCAGTCCGACCACGTGCCGCGCGTGTACCCCGACGACCGGTACTCGTCGAACACGTGGGGGCCGCTGCCGCCGCGGTCGTACTTCCGCTTCGACGCAGTCGCCGTGGAGTGGGAGCGCGAGAGCCGCGAGACGCTCGGTCAGCCGCTGCCGCCCGTGGAGGCGTCCGGTGGGTGAGGGCCGGATGTATCCGGCCCCTACGGGATACACGGTGCCGCTGTCGCCCGAGGGCCGCGCCGCACTGGTGCAGGCGCCGCCGTGGCACTACGTGGGCGACTTCCTCGTGATCGAGTACTGGGCCGACCCGGCCGCCGTCGCGGCGGTTCTGCCGCAAGGGCTCGAGCCGTACCCGGACGACCCCGGCCGCGCCGCCGCGCTGTTCGTCGACTGGCAGTCCGGCTCGGAGCGCGGTGACGAGCTCGTCGACCCGTCGCGCAGCCAGTACAAGGAGTTCTTCCTCGTCGTCAACGCGCTCCTGGACGGCGAGCACGTGACGACCTGCCCGTACATCTGGGTCGACCGCGACTTCGCGCTCGCGCGCGGCTGGGTGCAAGGCTTTCCGAAGAAGCTCGGCTCGATCTGGATCACGCGGACCTTCGGGCTCGACACGAAGGCCGACCCGGGGCTCGGCCCAGGAGCTGTCTTTGGTGGCACCTGCGCCGCCTACGACCGCCGTCTCGCCGAGGGCACCGTCACCCTCGAGCGCATCTCGACGGCAGGCCCCACGCACAACGATCCGTCCCTCGTCAACGTGCGTCACTTCCCGCGGCTCGCGGCCGGGCGCCACGACGAGCCGGCCGTGCACGAGCTCGTCCGGGCACGCAGCCGCGACCGGGCCATCTCCGAGGTATGGGAGGGAGGTGCCTCACTGTCGCTCTTCGGTGCCCCACACGAGGAGCACGCCGCGCTCGCGCCGGTCCGCGTGGGGAAGGGGTTCCGGTTCACGTTCGCCTACACGGTCGATGATCTCGAGACCGTGCGAGACCTCACCTCGTGACCGAGCGTGACAAGGTTGCGCTCGTCACCGGCGGCGGCACCGGGATCGGCGCCGCCGTGGCCCGGCGCCTCGCCGGGGCCGGCTACGCGGTCGCGGTCACGGGCCGGCGGCCGGAGCCGCTCGAGGCAGTCGCCGAGGAGATCGACGGTCTGGCGGTCGTCGCCGACACGTCGGACGAGGCGGCTGCCGACAGTGCCGTCGCCGAGACCGTGCGACGCTTCGGCGGTCTCGACGCGCTCGTCCTGAACGCGGGTACCGGCGGCGCCGGCTCGTTGCTCGACGCCGACCCGGCGGTCTTCGCGCGCGTCGTCGCGGTCAACCTGACGGGCGCTTTCCTCACTGCCCGCGCGGCGATCCCGCACCTCCTCGAGCGTCGCGGTGCCATCGTCACGGTCGCCTCGGCGGCCGCGCTGCGCGCAAGCCCTGGATCGCTCGCCTACAACTCGTCCAAGGCGGGGCTCGCGATGCTGACGCAGTGCATCGCCGTCGACCACGGTGCCGCCGGTGTGCGGGCCAACTGCGTCTGCCCCGGATGGGTGCGGACGCCGATGGCGGACGGTGAGATGGACAAGCTCGGCGGGCGTCTCGGCGTCGACCGCGAGGGCGCGTACACAGCCGCCGTCGGCGGCGTCCCGCTCGGACGTGCGAGCGAGCCGCGAGAGGTTGCGGAGCTCGTCGCGTGGCTCCTGTCGGACGCCGCAAGCTACGTCAACGGCGCCGTGATCCCCGTCGACGGCGGGCACACGGCCGTGGATGTCGGCACGACGGTGTTCCGATGAGGCTGCAATCTGCAGGGCAGGCATGAGCGCACGCGCCGACGTCGCCGGCGTGTCTGTCTCGACGGAGCACTTCATCGGGGGCGGGCGCGTGCCGAGCAGCGGGAGCTTCGAGGACATCTCGCCGATCGACGGGTCGTTGCTCGCCGAGGTCGCACGCGGAGGTGCTGCCGAGGCGGAGCAGGCTGTGGCGGCCGCGAGGGAGGCGTTCCCTGCCTGGGCCGCGCTGGGACCCGGCGGCCGGGCAGGACATCTTCACCGCCTGGCCGATCTGATCGACGCGAATGTGAGCCGTCTCGCCGCCGTCGAGTGCAGCGACATGGCGATGCTGCTCCGGTCGCTCGAGGCGCGCGTGATCGCGCGCGGCGCTCGCAACTTCCGCGCCTATGCCGATCTCGCCGCCTCGTTCGAGGAGCGCGTCTGGTCGTCGAACGGCACGCTGAACCGTGTCAGCCGCCGGCCGAGCGGCCCGGCCGTCGTGATCACGCCCTGGAATGCGCCGTTCATGCTCTCGACGTGGAAGACGGCGCCGGCGCTGGCGGCCGGGTGCACCGTCGTGCTCAAGCCGGCCGAGTGGTCGCCGCTCTCCTGCTCGCTGCTCGCCGACCTCACCGTCGAGGCCGGGTTTCCACCCGGCGTCTTCAACGTCGTGCAGGGGATCGGCGAGGAGGCAGGAGCAGCGCTCGTCGCCGACCCGCGCGTGCGGCGGATCTCGTTCACCGGCTCGCCCGAGACCGCCCGCTCGATCGGTAGTGCCGCCGCTGGCAACATCGTCCCGTTCACGGGTGAGCTGGGCGGCAAAGGCCCGTTTCTCGTCTTCGCCGACTGCGATCTCGAGGCGGCGGCCCGGAAGGCGGCCGGACAATACGACGACGCCGGCCAGGTGTGCCTCGCCGGTACCCGCCTGCTCGTCGACGAGTCGGTCGCGGAGGCGTTCTTCGAGCTCTTCCAGCGCTTCACGGACGAGCACGTGCTCGGCGATCCGCGCGACGACGCGACGACGATCTCGCCGCTCATCCACCCCGAGCACCTGGCGCGCGTCGAGGCGTTCGTGGAGCGGGCGCGCGCCGCCGGCGACGAGATCGTGCGCGGAGGGCGGCGCGCCGACATCGGCGGCCTCTTCTACGAGCCGACGCTCGTCGTGCCGCGCTCGAACGAGTCGGAGATCGTGCAACGCGAGGTATTCGGGCCGGTGCTCACCTTCCAGACGTTCCGCGACGAGGACGAGGCGGTCGCGCTTGCCAACTCGACGCAGTACGGGCTCTCCGGGATCGTGTTCACCGGCTCGCAGGCCCGCGCCGAAAGGGTCGGGCGGGCCGTCCGGGCGGGCACCGTGTGGGTGAACACGTTCCTCGTGCGCGACCTGACGGCGCCGTTCGGCGGCATCGGCATCTCCGGCATCGGTCGCGAGGGCGGCGACTACGCGCTGGACTTCTACTCCGACCTCCAGACGCTGCAGATCCTGGAAGGCTCCTGCGACCGATGAGTCGTGCCGTGCGGCTCGTCCTCGTGCTCAGCGAGAACTGGACGCTGACACCGCCCCGGGACCTGCGCGCGCTCGTCGACATGGCGGTCGTGGCGGAGGCTGCGGGATTCGACTCCGTCATGGTCTCGGAGCACGTCGTGCTCGGGCCGAGCGCGGCGGCCGGCGGGATCATGGGCAACCCGCGGGACTACGCGCTCCCCGGCAACCAGGATCCGGCCATGCCGTGGCCCTCGTCCCTCGTGCTCCTGTCGGCGATCGCCGCCGCCACGACGACGCTGCGGCTCGCCGCATGCGCAGTGATCGCGCCGCTCCGACACCCGTTGCTCCTCGCCAAGGAGCTCGGGACGCTCGACATCCTGGCGGAGGGACGTCTCGTCGTGCAGCCCACGGTGAGCTGGCACCGTGACGAGTACGAGGCGCTCGGCGTCCGCTTCGAGCACCGTGGACGGCTCCTCGACGAACACCTGGCGGCCTGGGAGGCGCTGTGGGCGTCGAGCCCGGCGTCGTTCGCCGGAGAGCACTACGCCTTCCACGACGTCTACCTCGAGCCGAAGGCGTGGCGGCCGGACGGGCCGCGTCTGTGGCTCGGCGGCGAGTCGGTTCACCCTCGCCTGCTGCGCCGGATCGTGCGATATGCGCACGGATTCCACCCGCTCGGCCAGCCGAGCGACCACGATCTCGGGCTGCTGCGAGAAGGTCTTGCCGCCGCGGGACGCTCGCTCGGCGAGCTCGAGCTCGTCGGCGGGCTGCGACCCGTGTTCCCCGATGACGCAAGCCCGTCACCGCTCGAACCCGCGCTCGCGCAGCTGCCGGCCATGCTCGCGCGTGGGTTCACGACCGTCTGCATCAAGCCGGCCCAGTATCTCGACGACGTCGATCGGTTCCCGGCCTGGTGCGCCGACGTCGTGGAGCGGGTGGAGGAGGTGGCGCATCAGCACACCGGCGCCGGGTCCCACGCCTGACTGGGTGTCGGAGGTCACGGTCGAGGATCTCGACCGTGACCCGTACCCGATCTACGCGCGGCTGCGCCGCGAGGCACCCGTCTGTTTCGTGCCGGCGGTCGGGCTCTGGCTCGTGACGCGGTGGGCGGACGTCGAGCACGCGGCGACGCATCCCGAGGAGTTCAGCGCGCGTGTGCTCCCGTCGCCGCTGGACCGCACCATGGGTGGCGAGAGCATCCTGCTCGTCGACGGGGAGCCGCAGAAGCGACTGCGGGCGATGCTCGACCCGTCGCTGCGGCCGCGTGTCGTCGAAGAGCGGACGCCGCCACTCGTCGAGGCGGTCGTCGCGGACTTGCTCGACGGCCTCGCCGGGCGCGGCGAGGCAGAGCTGATGGCGGACTTCTTCGAGCCCGTCTCCGTGATCAGCCTCGGCGAGGTGCTCGGGGTCGGCCACCTCGGCGGCGACACGCTGCGGCGGTGGTTCCACGGACTCGCGCAGGGGGCGACGAACTTCGAGGACGACGCGGACAAGTGGGCCGTCTCCGACGCGACGGCGGCGGAGATCGACGAGCAGCTCGCGCCCGTGTTCGAGCGGCTGCACGCGCGACCGGACGGATCGACGATCGCGACGATGCTCCAGCACGCCGACGGGACGCTCGAGGAGCGCGTCGCAGCGATCCTCCCGACGCTCAAGGTGATCCTTCTCGGCGGCATGCAGGAGCCGGGTCATGCCGCCGGCTCCACCGTCGTGGGGCTGCTCCAGAGCGGTCAGGCGTCCGCGCTGGCCGCCGACCCGGCCGGACTCGTCCGCGACGCGGTCGAGGAGGGGCTGCGCTGGGTCTCGCCGATCGGGACGCAGACACGACGCGCCGTCGCCGGCACGGAGCTCGGCGGGGCGACGCTCCCGGCCGGCGCCAACGTCGGCCTGCTCGTCTCGTCTGCCAACCGCGACGAGGACGTGTGGGGCGAGACGGCGGCTGTCTTCGACCTGTTCCGACCGAAGCGGAACCACGCCGCCTTCGGGTTCGGTCCGCACTTCTGCTCCGGGCATCACTTCTCCCGTGTGCAGATGCGGATCGCCGTCCAGCGCCTCTTCGAGCGCCTCCCGAACCTCCGCCTCGACGTCGAGCGGCCGCCGAAGCTGCGCGGCTGGGAGTTCCGCGCTCCACTCCACCTTCACGTCACCTGGGACGCGTGAACGTCGAGGTCGCGATCGTCGGTAACGGCGTCGCCGGGTACGCGTGTGCGGCGCGACTCGCGCGCCACGGCATCCGGCCGCTGCTGATCGGTCGCGGCCTCCCCGTCGACCGGCCGCCGCTGACGAAGAGCGCCCTCGCGAAGGGTGAGCTGGTGCTCCTGGCCGACCAGGCGCGGCTTGCGGAGCGCTCCATCGACACGCTCGACGCGATGGTCGACGAGGCCGACCTCGCTGCTCGCCGCCTGGTCGCGGGCGGGCGCGAGATCGACGCCGACACGATCGTCCTCGCGACGGGCCTGTCCTACAGACCGCCGCCCCTGCCGGGCGTGGACGCCGCACACGTGAACGCGACGCCCGCCGGGATGCTGCGGCTGGCGGGCAAGCTCAGCGGAGGGCGCCGGCGCGTCGCGGTCGTGGGCGGCGGCCTGATCGGCGTCGAGACGGCGGCGACCCTGGCGGTGGCCGGTCACGACGTGACCGTGCTCGAGCTGCTCGACCGACCACTCGACCGCGTCCATGATCCGGTCCCTGCGCTCGCGGCTGCGACGCTCGACGAGCTCGGGGTGCGATTCGTCGGCGGCGCTGCGATTACGGAGATCCAGGCGGCAGGCGACCACCTGACGATCGGTCACCAAGGCGGTCGCGTCGAGGCGGACATCGTCGTCGCCGCCACCGGCGGTCGGCCGGCTCCCGCACCGGGTCTCGACGCGGTGTTGCCGCTGCCTGTCGACGGCGGCATGCGCGTTCCCGGACACGATCGCGTGCACGCGGTCGGAGACATCGTGCTGGTGCCGCACGCACGATTCGGCCCGATCGCGTTCCCGCACTGGGACATGGCGATCGGAACCGGCGAGCGCGCCGCTGACGCGATCGCGGGTGTCGACGGCGAGCTCGACCGGCTGCCGTACTGGTGGAGCGACATCGGGCCCCGGCGCATCGCCGAGGTCGGATGGGCCGGCGCCGTCGTCGAGTGGCGCCACGAGGACGGCCTCGATGTCGGTCGCGATGCGGAGGGGACGACCGTCTGCGTCACCGTTGTCGACGATCCACGGCGGCTTCGCGATGCGAGGCGGCTCGTGCTCGATGCATGATCCTCGCGTGGCCCCGATGAGCGAGCACAGCGCGCCCGAGACAGGGCCACTCGTCCTCGACGCCCCCCGCGAGGAGGTGCTCGAGCGGGCTGCCGCGATCGTTGCCGAGGCGTGGCGCAGCTTCGATCGGTTCCGGCCCGGTCAGCCGCCCGTCGACGACTTCTTGCGAGATCTCGTGCGCCTCGGGTTGCCGGAGGAGCCGACGCCCGCATTCGACGTCATCGCCGACGCAGCGACCGTGCTCGACCGCAGCCTCGCACAGCCGCGCCCGCGCTTCTTCGCGTTCGTGGGCTCGTCCGGCCTCGAGATCGGAGTGCTCGGCGACCTGCTCGCCTCGTGCTTCGACGTCAACCTCGCCGCCTGGGCCGCCGCTGCGACGGAGGTGGAGGAGCAGGCGGTGCGCTGGGTGGGTGAGCTCGTGGGCTTTCCGGCCGAGACCGGTGCGTTCACGAGCGGCGGCACCGTCTCGAACGTCACCGCGCTCGCAGCTGCACGCGAGCACGCGGTACCCGGCTCGCGGCACACGGGTCTCACGGACAGGGCGACGGCCCTGTACTGCTCGAGCGAGGCGCATTACTCGGTCGTCCGCGCGGCGGAGCTGCTCGGCGTCGGGGCCGCCAACGTACGGGCGCTGCCGATCGACGGCGACCGCCGGCTCGCGCCCGAGGCGGTGGCGCGCGCGATCGACAGCGACCTCGGCGCCGGCATCGCGCCGGTCGCGGTCGTCGCCACTGCGGGCACGACGCTGACGGGCGCCGTCGATCCGCTCGACGCCCTCGCCGACGTGTGTCACGAGCGTGGTGTGTGGCTGCACGTGGATGGCGCGTACGGGCTTCCCGCGGCGGCGGTGCCGGAGACGGCCTCGCTGTTCACCGGTCTCGGCCGGGCCGACTCGGCGACCATAGACGCGCACAAGTGGCTCTACCTGCCCAAGGCCTGCGGCGTCGTGCTCGTCCGGCGGCGCGCGGCGCTCGCCGCCGCGCTCGCTCACGAGGAGGACTACTTCCCGCACGAGCGCAACGAGCCGCACGCCGTGGACATCACGCTCGAGTACTCGCGGCCGTTCCGGGCGCTCAAGCTCTGGCTCGCGTTCCGCGCGCACGGCGCCGGCGCCTTCCGCGCAGCGATCTCGCGCAACCTGCGCCAAGCACGCTTGCTCTACGACGAGGTCTGCGCACGGCCGGAGCTCGAGGCGCTGTGCGGGCCGCCGCCGCTGACGATCGTTCCGTTCCGCCACCTCGGGGCTGCCGATCTCGACCTGCACAACGCGGCGCTCGTCCAGGCGCTACAGGACGACGGCCGTGTCTGGGTCGCGCCCGCCCGTGTCGACGGTCGCACCTGCCTGCGACCGTGCATCGTCAACTTCCGCACCACCGACGACGACGTCCGTGCTCTCGTCGAGCTCGCGTGCGAGCTGGGGACGAGGTGACCTGGGTCGACCTCGGGCCTGTGCCCGAGCAGCAGGGGGAGGAGTTGCGCGAGGTGCGGGTCGGGGCGCGCAGCGTGGGACTGGCTTCGGTCGCAGGCCGTTGGGTCGCGTTCGATCCCTGGTGCCCGCATGCGGAGTGTCCCCTGACGGACGGCTGGCTGGAGGGCGACGCGGTGCGCTGCGCCTGTCACGGCGGGCTGTTCGATCTCACCACCGGCGAAGCGCTCGAGGGGCCGACAGACGACCCGGTGCGGCTCTTCGCCGTGCGCGTCGTCACCGGCCGGCTCGAGATCGACGTCGGATAGCGGCGCCGGCGGCCGCTCGAAGCGTCGTCGCACCTTCGACACGAAGCCGTGACCCACACGCGCGCAATCGGCCGCTAGTGTGATCTCAGGGGGGCCTTGCGCCCCCCATTGGGGGTGGCGTCGTGTCTCTCGGCCTGGAGCCGACACTGCTACGCGGGCAGGGAGACGGTCTCACCGTCGACGACGACGAGGCCGTCGTGCTCCAGCGAGCGGAGCGCCTCGCCGTCGCAGTCCGACGCGAGGCGGCGACCGCCGGCGACGAGCCGCAGCGTCTCGGCCCGGCGTTGCCGGAACGAGCCCTCGAACGGTCCTTGCTTGCGCCTCGGCTCCTCGCGAACTCCGCGTGACGGGCACGCAGCCGCGAGCGGGCACGCATCGCAGCGCGGCACGCGTGCGAGGCAGACCGTCGCCCCGAGATCCATCAGCGCCTGCGCGGCCGAAGCCGAGAAGCTTGTCTCGGTGCGCCGCTGCACCCGGGTCACATTCACATCGAGAGGCAGCACCGCTTCGCCGAAGGCGAAATTCCGGATCGCCGCCGCCGTGTAGGTACCGACGCCCGGTAGCACGGTGAGATCGGTGGGCCAGCCGTTGTCGGCGACGAGTCGCGCCGCGCGGTGCAGCGCCAGCGCGCGGCGGTTGTACCCGAGGCCCTGCCACTCCGTGATCGCCTCCGCAGCTGAGGCGACAGCGAGCAGATCGACCGACGGCCAACGCTCGAGCCAGGCGAGATAGCGCGGGATCACCCGCTCCACCTGTGTCTGCTGCAACATCACCTCGCTGACGAGGATGGCGTACGGGTCGCGCGTGCGGCGCCATGGCAGGTCGCGCCCGTGGCGCTCGTACCAGGCGAGGAGCAGTTCCTCCATGTGCCGGTCGAACGCCCGGCTACGTTCGGGGCGGATCGGGCTCGGACGTGTCGGCCGGTCGCTCGAGCTCCTTCTTGATCGGTGTGCGCGGATCGATCCCCTCGACCGTCTCCTTCATCTCGCGCACACCCCGGCCGAGATCGCGCCCGATCTTCGGCAACCTCGAGCTGCCGAAGAGCAGCAGGAGGACCGCGGCGAGCGCGATCAGCTCCCATTGGCCGATGCCGAAGGGCATGCGGGCATTGTCGCAGGTGACGGCCTCGGACAGGCGTCGTGTCACGCGCCGTCACGTGCTCGAGTGGCAGCGCGAGCTTGCCGCGGGCGACGCAGGGCTGCGAAAGTGGGGCGGTGCTGCTCTACAACTCGGCGGTCTCCGGCAACTGCTACAAGGTGCGGCTCGTCTGCGCCCAGCTCGGGATCGCGTACGAGACGGTCGAGGTCGACGTCGTCGACCGCTCCAACCGGCCCGCACTGCTCGGCGACCTGAATCCTGCGCTTCGCGTGCCGACCGTCGTGCTGGACGACGGACGGCCGCTCGCCGAGTCGAGCGCGATCATCTGGTACCTGGGTGACGGGACGCACCTCGTCCCGGAAGACCGGTACGAGCGTGCGCAGGTGCTGCAATGGATGTTCTTCGAGCAGTACGTGCTCGAGCCGACGATCGCCGTCGTGCGCTTCTGGGTCGCCTTCTCGGGGCGTGCCGGCGAGTTCGCGGGCCAGATCCCGGCCAAGATGCAGGCCGGGTACGGGGCACTCGACGGCCTCGAGCGCGGCCTGACAGGAAAGGAGTTCCTCGTCGGCGACCGGTACACGCTCGCCGACATCGCGTTGTACGCCTACACGCACGTCGCACACGAGGGCGGGTTCGACCTGTCGGGGTATCCAGCGATCGGCACCTGGCTCGAACGCGTCGCCGGCCAGCCCGGGCACGTCCGCATCGACGCCTGACCCACGTCGAGCCTCTAGGCTCCGGCCATGTCTGTGCGCGTCCGCTTCGCGCCGAGCCCGACCGGCTCGCTCCATCTCGGCAACGCGCTGACAGCTGTCGCCAACCGCGTCTTCGCAGATCGTCGTGGGGGCGTGCTCGTGCTCCGGATCGACGACACCGACCCCGAGCGGGTGGTGCACGGCGGTGAGCAGGCGATCGTCGAGGACCTCGGCTGGCTGGGTGTTGGCTGGGACGAGGGGCCTGTGCGCCAGAGCGACCGGGCGCGTCGCTACGCCGCCGCTGCCGAGCAGGCGCTCGCAGAGGGCGGAGCCGTTCGCGACACGGACGGCTCCGTGCGCCTGCAGGGCACGACGCTGCTGCGGGCCGATGGCTCTGCCACCTACCAGCTCGCCTCTGTCACGGACGACCTCGATCTCGACATCACGCATGTGATCCGCGGCTCCGACCACAGACCCAACGAGGCGCTTCAGCGACGGATCGCCGAGGCGCTCGGCGGCGACCTGCCCGAGGTGATCCACCACGGGCTGCTGCTCGGCGAGGACGGCAAGAAGCTCTCCAAGCGCGACGGTCATTCCTCGATCGCCGACCTGCGCGACGAGGGCGTGCCCGCGGCTGCGGTGCGCTCCTACCTGGAGGAGCTCGGTCTGCCGCGCCACGACGTCCGGCTCGATCTCGCGCGGCTCGGCCGGCTCGCGATCGACGCCATCGCCGAGATGTCCGACGAGGAGCTCTCCGACGCGGCGGACGCGCCCGTCGAGCTCGCACGCGCGCTGCGCGGTGCCCGGACGCTGGTCGAGGCGCGCGAGATCGCACGGCAGATTCAGAGCCCGGACGCCGTCGTGCTCGGCGAGGAGGTGCGCTCGACGATGGAGCGGTTCGCCGAGTTGCGCGCCGGCGCCGGCGACCCGGTCGACGAGGCGGGCGCTCGCGCCATCCTGCGCGAGCTGAAGGCGGTGGGTGGCGACCTGAAGGCGTTGCGGCTGGCGCTCACCGGCTCCGACCGTGGGCCAGAGCTCTGGACGGTCGTGGCGGCGATCGACGCCGGGGAGGCCGACAGGCGCGTGTCGGCCGCGCTGCCCGGCTGAACCTCGACGATCGCGTCGGGCCGGAAGGGCGAGATCCCGAGGCGCGGATACGATCGCGCGATGCGTCTGTACGACACGTTGAGCCGCGACCTGGTCGAGCTGCCGTCGCCGCCCGAGCCGATCGGACTCTACGTCTGCGGCCCGACCGTCTACCAGCGCGCGCACATCGGCAACGCGCGCCCCTTCGTGATCTCGATGTGGCTCGCGCGCTGGCTGCGCGAGCGCGGGCACGCGGTGAAGCTCGTGCACAACATCACCGACGTCAACGACAAGATCTACGAGGCGGCGCCGGGGCACAGCGCCGAGCGTGCACGCGACGCCACAGCCTGGTACCTGCAGGACACAGCGGGGTTCGGGCTCGGGATGCCCGACGCGCTCCCCCTGGCGACCGAGACGATCCCCGAGATCGTGGCGCTGATCGAGGAGTTGATCGCGGCAGGGCACGCGTACGCGGTCGACGGCGACGTCTACTTCCGTGTCGGTTCGTTCGCGTCGTACGGCGCCCTCTCGGGGCAGCGGCCGGACCAGGTGGAGGAGCAGGAGCCCAACCCGCTGAAGGAGGACCCGCGCGACTTTGCGCTCTGGAAGGCGAACAAGCCGGAGGAGGACACCTCGTGGGACTCGCCGTGGGGACGCGGCCGGCCCGGCTGGCACATCGAGTGCTCGGCCATGGCCGAGAAGGAGCTCGGGCCCGAGTTCTGGATCCACGGCGGTGGGCTCGATCTCGTCTTCCCCCATCACGAGAACGAGCGCGCGCAGTCGCAGGCGGTCGGCCGGCCGTTCGCACGGGTCTGGATGCACAACGGGATGCTCCGTTTCACGGGGGAGAAGATGTCGAAGTCGCTCGGCAACGTGGAAACCATCCGCGACGTGATCGACCGGTTCGGAGCCGAGACGGCGCTCCTCTTCTTCATGACCGCTCAGTGGCGCAAGCCGATCGACTTCTCGGAGGAGACGTTGGTTGCCGCGCGGGCGCAGGGGGAGACGTTCGCGAACTTCCTGCGCGACGCCGACGACGATGCGGGCGAGCCCGCGCGCGCCGAGCTCGCCGCCGTGCTGGACGACGACTTCAACACGCCGGATGCGCTCGCGCTGTTCCACGAGTGGCGCGCACGCGGAGACGCCACCTCGCTGCGGTGGGGCCTCGACGTGTTCGGGCTCGGAGCTCTCGGGTCGGACATCGACGCGCCCGCGGAGGTTCTGGGGCTCGCGGCTGCGCGTGCGCAGGCGCGCGTGCGGAAGGAGTGGGTCGAGGCCGACCGGCTGCGCGATCAGATCGAAGCCGCCGGGTGGGACGTGCGCGACGTCACAGAGCCGCCGTTCTTCCGGCTCTTGCCACGCCCGTGACCCGCGAGCTCGTCTACGGCCGCAACGCCGTTCGCGAGGCGCTTCGCGGCCGGCGGCAGGTGCTCGAGCTGTGGGCCGGGGAGCGCGCCTCCGAGACGCTCGACTGGCTGGCCGACGGCCCGCGCGTCCACGTCAAGCGTGAGCGAGAGCTGGCCGACGCGGCCGGCTCCTCCGATCACCAGGGCGTCGTCGCCTGGTGCGAGCCGTACCCGTACGCCGACGGGTGGGAGCTCGCCGCGAGCGAGCGGCCTCTCCTCTGCTGTCTCGACCAGGTCACCGACCCTCGAAATCTCGGCGCCGTGATCCGCAGCGCAGCGGGGGCCGGGGCAACCGGCGTGATCGTGCCTGCGCACGGATCGGCTCGCGTCACCGCCGCCGTGTGCCGCGCCTCGGCAGGGGCCGTCGAGCACCTGCCGCTCGCGGTGGTACCGAATCTGGCGCGCTACCTGGCGGACGTGAAGGGGGCCGACCTGTGGGCGTTTGCGGCCGTGGCCGGGAGCGGCACGTCCGTGTGGGACGCTGACCTCTCGGGCGGCGTGGCGCTCGTCCTCGGTGCCGAGGGGAAGGGGGTGCGGCCGCTCGTTCGCCGCACCTGCGACGGCGCGATCTCGATCCCGCTCGGCCCCGGTGTGGAGTCGCTGAACGTCTCCGTCGCCGCCGCGGTGCTGCTCTACGAGGCGAGGCGGCAGCGCTCGGGGTAGCGGCAGACCCCAGGACATGCCCGCTTCGGGCATCGTTCGTCGCGTGTCGGAGCCGACGCTCTACCTCTTCGACGGGTCGAACCTGTTCCACGCGGGCGGGTACACCGACCGGGAGGAGCTCGTCGATCGCCTGGCGAGCTTCGTCGCTCTGAAGGGCGCCCGGGGCGTGCTCGTCTTCGACGGTCACGGCACCGACCGGCAGCTCGGGCCGCTGAGCGTCCGCTTCGCACCGCACGCAGACGACGTCCTCGAGCGCCTCGCTGCGGAGCATCGCGATCGGGAGGCGGTGCTGGTCGTCACCTCGGACGCGACGGTGCGAGGCACGGCCGGGCAGGGTGTGGGCAAGCGGGGCTCCCAAGCGTTCCTGGAGGATCTGGAGAGCACGAGCCACCGCGAGGAATCCGCCAGCCGGCTCCGGGATCGCCTCGACCCAGAGACGCGCGAACGCCTCGAGCGCATGCGCCGAGGCGAATGACCGGTGTCCGGCGCCGCCGAGGCGGCGCCGGACACGGATAGGAGCTACGCGGCTGCCCGCTCGGGCGCAACCGGCTGGCCGGCCGATCGCTCGTGCTCGAGGTTGGGAAGCCACTCGAGCCACGTCGGCAGGTACCAGTTCCACTTGCCGAGCAGCTTCATCGTCGCGGGGAGCAGCACGCCTCGGACGATCGTCGCGTCGATGAGGATGGCGGCGGCGAGGCCGATCCCCATCTCCTTCATGTCGATGATCGGCATCGTCGCGAAGACGCCGAACACGAGCATCATCACGACCGCGGCGCTGGTGACGACACCCGCCGTCGTCTTGATCCCCTTCGCCACGGCGTGCTCGGTGTCGAGCCCGCGGTCGTAGTACTCGCGCACCCGGCTGAGGATGAACACGTGGTAGTCCATCGAGAGGCCGAACAGGATCACGAACAGGAACATCGGCAGCCAGGCTGCGACGCCGCCGTTCGAGTTGAAGTCGAGCACGTTCTCGCCCCAGCCCCACTGGAACACGGCGACGATCAGACCCATCGCCGCGCCGACGGAGAGCAGGTTCATGAGGATCGCCTTGGCAGGGATCACGAGCGAGCGGAACGTCACGAGGAGGAGCACGAACGCGAAGAGCAGGACGAAGCCGAACACGAGCGGCACCGCCGACTTCATCGCGTCCGTCCAGTCCTTCGAGGCCGCCGTCTCACCGGTGACCGCGTACTCGACGCTGGGCACCGTGCCGATCGTCGCCGGCAGGACGTCTTTGCGCAGCGTCGTCAGGGCATCGTTCGAGGTGCTGTCCGTGCCGCTGCCGACGAGCGGGATGAAGACCGTCAGGGCCTTGCCGCTCGGGGCGACGTCGACGTCGATCGGCTCGAGCGCCTTGCCGGTGGCAAGCGCCTTCGCCTCGAGCTGCTTCACGGCCTGCCGGAGCTCGGGGCTCGAAGCGTCGCCCGAGATCGCGACGACCGCGGGGGTCGCCCCACCGGGGAACGCATCCTGCACGCGGTTGTAGTCCTGGACCTCCTTCATCGACTTCGGCAGGGCGTCGAGGCCCGTGTTCGAGGTGTGGAGGGAGATCGCCGGGATCGCGAGGGCGACGAGCACCGCTGCCGAGGCGAGCGCCGAGACCAGCGGCCTGCGGAGCACGCGGTCGAGGATCCAGCCCCACACACGCCCCTCGCCGTTGTCGCGGCGGAGCCGCCAGAGGAACGGCACCCTGACCTTGTCGACGCGATCGCCGAGCCACGACAGGACCGCCGGGAGCACGGTGAGCGAGCCGACCATCGCGACGGCGACGACCATCATCGTGCCGATCGCGAAGGACATGAACGTCTTGTCGCCGGAGAAGAACATCCCGGCCATCGCGATCATCACGGTGAAGCCCGAGATGAGCACAGCCCGTCCCGAGGTCGCTGCTGCAGCCTCGAGCGCGGCGCTCTCGCTCTTCCCGGCCCGTCGCTCGTCACGCTCACGCCGGATGTAGAACAGCGAGTAGTCGACGCCGACCGCGAGCCCGATCAGGAGGATCACCTCGAAGATGGACTCGTCCATGGGGACGATCTGGCTGGGGAGGGCGACGAGCCCCATCGTGGCGAACACCGACGAGAGCGCCAGGAGCAGCGGCACCGTCGCGCCGACGAGCGAGCCGAAGACGACGAGCAGGATGATCAGCGTCAGCGGGATCGAGATGAGCCCGGCTCGGGCGAGCTGGGAGGTGAACATCTCGTCGAGCGCCTTGCCGGTCGAGGCGCTGCCGGCCTCGACGACGACGAAGTCGGGGTTGGCCTTCTGCAGCTTCTCCGTCGCGGCGGTGATGGTGTCGATGTACGAGACCGCCTTGTCGTAGTTGCCCTTGGGGCTGAACTGGATCAGCGCCGAGTGCCTGTCGTCCGAGACCTGGCCCTCATTGTCGGCCTGGAGCGGCGACTTCAGCTTCTCGACCTGCGGGAACCCGTCGAGCGTCCGGACTGCGTCGGCGATGACGGCGCGGAACGCCGGGTCGGACGCGGTCAGGGTCTTCGACTGGATCAGGACGTACTCCATCTGCTGATCCACCGGGAAGCCGGCGTCGCGGATGATGTGGTCGCCGCGCCGAGCCTCGCCGACGTTCATGTCGTTCTGGTCGATCGTCTGCATGCCGACGGTGATGCCGATGGCGAAGGAGACGATCACGAACGCGAGCCAGCCGAAGATTGCGGTCTTCCGGTGGCGCGCGCTCCAGCGACCCATGCGGGCCGCGATGTTGGTGCTGCGCTGCAAAGGTGACATGGGTTCCTTTCGGAGCTTTCTCGGAGGTCAGATGCGACAATCCGAGGTTGTCACCGCCGCGGCGCCGCCACAGTGCGGCGTCCAGGCGTCCTTGGGTGCGGCAAACCGCACGGCCTTCCTGGCGCAAGCGCAGGATCCGCTCCCGCGGATCCTGCGCGCGCAGAGAGCAAGATCCCTGAAGGCGTCCGCTTCGCGGCCGCGTGCCTGCCCACCGTCCTTGTCGGTGCGAGACCGGGATCCGCTCCCGCGGATCCGGCGTCGCTCAGCCTTGCAGGTAGGTGAGCACGGCGAGCACCCGGCGGTGGTCGTCCGAGGTGGCGGACAGGCCGAGCTTCGTGAAGATGCTCGTCACGTGCTTCTCGACGGCGCGCAGCGTCACGAAGAGCCGCTCCGCGATCGCCTGGTTGGAGCGTCCCTCGGCCATCAGCTCGAGCACTTCGCGCTCGCGCGGCGACAGGTCGTCGAGCGGGCCGTGCTCGCGACGCCGGCCCACGAGTCGGCTCACCACCTCCGGGTCGAGTGCCGAGCCGCCGTCCGCCACCCGACCGACGGCAGCGGCGAACTCCTCCAGGTCGGACACGCGGTCCTTGAGCAGGTAGCCGACGCCCTCCGCGCTCTCGCCCAGCAGATCGAGCGCGTACCCGGCCTCGACGTACTGGGAGAGGACGAGGACACCCGTGTCGGGGAACCGCTCGCGGATCTCGCGGGCCGCAACGAGCCCTTCGTCCGTGTGGGTCGGCGGCATGCGGATGTCGACGATCGCCACGTCGGGCTTGTGCATCGCGACGTGCCGCAGCAAGTCGTCCGCCGTGCCCGACTGTCCGACCACCTCGAAGCCCACCTCGCCGAGGAGGCGGACGACACCTTCGCGCAGGAGAACCGAGTCGTCGGCGATCACCACGCGGCGCCCGCCGCCGAGCTGCGACACCGTGTCGCGCAGCGCAGGGAAGTCACGCGGGAGACCGGGGCCGAGGAGCTGATGGATGCGCTCGGGGTCAGGAAGGCCCGCCAATCGATGAGCACCGAGGTCGCGGACCTCGTGCCCCGCGGCGAACGCGGCCGTCGTGGCCGAGAGGAGGATCTGGCCGCCGTGGCCGGCATCTGCGATGCGGGCCGCGCGGATCACGTCGATGCCGACGTAGCCCTCGTCCGTCAGCATGGGCGTCCCCGTATGGAGACCCACCCGGACCCGCACCTCCACGTCGGCCGGCCATTCGTGGACCTGCAGCGAGCGCTGCGCCTCGATCGCGGTGCCGACGCCCGCAGCCGCGTCCGCGAAGACCGCGCACAACTCGTCTCCCGTGGCATCGACCTCGGCGCCACCGTGTGCGTCGACGGCACCGCGGATGACGCGGCGCACATCGGAGAGGACATCGGCGTACGTCGGCCCCGCCTCCTGCACGAGCCGCGTCGAGCCTTCGATGTCGGCGATCAGAAACGTGACCGTGCCGGTTGGAAGGTGGTCCACGCGACGGAGTCTAGGGTCTACAGGCTGTGGTCTAGGGTGTTGAGGCTCTCGCCGCCCTGACCATGGCCCTGGCTGCCTGCACGGAGCCGGGGGAAGACGATCGCAGCGACGGCAAGAACGGCGAGTGTGGCGCCGGCGCCGGTCAGGTGGTCCGCGATCGTGGTCCCCGGCTCGCGATGGAGGGTGGCATCGTCGGTGACGTGCAGGGCGGTTGCCGCCGCTGCGGCGGCGAGGAGGCGTGTCTCACGCTGAGACATGGACGAGGTCGAGCCCGCGGAACGCTGCGTGGGCGAAGGGGTGGTGGAAGACGTCGAGGGCCTCGTGCGGTTCGACGACGAGCTCGAACGGGTCACCCGCTTCGTCGAGGACGGTGACGTAGAGGGTGTCCGTCGCGGGGCTCCAGGACAGCGTCACGTCGATGCCGTTCGAGTTGCGGTGATCGAGCTCGCGGCGGTCGGTGCTCGTGAAGACGGTCACGGTGGGCTCCTTTGCGTGTGGGTGCCTCATGGAGCGCACACTTCCACCGCGCCGGCGCCGCGACAGTCCGGTGGACTGGTGTCCTTGGGTGCGGTTGGCCCTACGTCGTCGGGACGGCTGCGCGAACCGGGATCTCGGCCCGCACGCAGGTGCCGCCACCGGACGGGCTTTCGACCGACAGCGTGCCGTCGAGCGCAGCCACGCGGTCGGCCAGCCCGCGGAGCCCCGAGCCGCCGAGGGGATCCGCGCCACCGACGCCGTCGTCCGACACCGTCACCTCGACGATGCCGTCGTGCGTCTCGACCTGCACGGTCACCGATCGGGCGGACGCGTACTTGGCGACGTTGGTCAGCGCCTCGGCGATGACGTAGTACGCCGCTGCCTCCACGGCCGGCGGCAGCCGGTCGTCGGGGAGGTCGGTATCGACGTGCACCGGTGACCGACCGACCAGCGCGTCGACCGCCGCGGTCAGGCCGCGGTCGGTGAGCACGGCCGGGTGGATCCCGCGTGCGAGCTCGCGCAGCTCCTCGAGCGCGTGCGCGAGCTCCTCGCGTGCGGAGGCGAGGATCGTGACGGCCGCCTCGGCGTCCGTGAGCAGGCGCGACTCGGCCAGCCGCAGCGAGACGGACAGCGCCACGAGTCGCTGCTGGGCCCCGTCGTGCAGGTTCCGCTCCAGCCTGCGCCGCGCGTCGTCCCCCGCCGCGACGAGGCGGGCCCGCGAGGCGCGCACCTCCTGCTCGTGGCGCTTGCGGTCCGAGATGTCGCCGATCACCGCGATGTGACCGACGACGCCGCCGTGCGCATCCCGAATCGGCGCCGCCGAGATCTCGACGTCGATGAGCGAGCCGTCACGCCGGCGGCGAACCGTCTCGTAGCCCGTGTACGCCTGACCGCCGCGAACCTGCTCCAGCAGGCGGCGGAACTCGGTCTCGCGGTCGGGCGGGATCATCGGCACGAGGTTGCCGAGCGCCTCCTCCGCCGGCCAGCCGAACATCCGCTCGGCGGCGGGGTTCCACTGCTTGACGGTGTCGTCGAGGTCGACCTCGACGATGGCGACGGGCGCGCCGGCGATCACCGCCCGCAGGCGCTCCTCGCTGGCGCGCAGCTCGCGCTCCCGGACCTTGCGCTCCGTGACGTCGACCCCGGAGACGAGCACGAGCCCGTCCGTTCGGCCCGTGACGTCGGCCACCGGCGACGCGTTCCACTCGAAGGTGACCGTCTGCCCGTCGGCGCGTAGCCAGTCCGACTCGACGACCGACGAGGCAGCACCCGCCGCCGCCCCCGCCAGCGCGGCGTGCGCGCGACCGTCGTCGTTCGGGAGCAACCCGAGAAAGTCGCGGCCCACGAGCTCTTCGTCCCGCCACCACAGCGTCTCGCGGAACGCCTGGTTGACAGCTGCGAGCGGATTGTCGACGTCCCGATCCCTGATCTCGAAGCCCCGGCCGAGTACCGCTACGACGCTCGAGATCGTCTGCAACACGGTCGTCGTCGCGTCACGCTCCCGTTGCAGCTCGAGCTCCCGGTGCTTGCGTTCGGTGATGTCGACGCCGCTGATCAGGAACATCGTGCGCTCGTCGACCTGCGGCAGCGCCGTGCAGCTCCAGGCGATGAGCAGACGCTCCCCACGGCTCGTCACCCAGTGGTGATCGTGCTCTTCACTCTTCCCGCCTCCGATCACGTGCTCGATCGACGCGCGCACATCCGCCGCTTCCGCTGGGTCGACGTAGCGCTCCCAGAAGCGGTGACCGCCCGTCTCGGCAGGGTCGTAGTCGAGAATCCGCTCGAACGCCTTGTTGGTCGCTCCCGGCGCGACCAGGCCGGTCTCGTCGATCAGGCACAGCAGGCTCGGGGCGTCGTTGGCGATGGCGTTCAGGAAGCGGCGCTCGAGCTCCTTCTCCTCCTCGAGCCGGTGACGGTCGGTGATGTCGATTCCGCCGGCGACGATGCTTTCGACCCGTCCGTCCTGGCCAACGACGGGTGCTGCGCGCCAGGCGATCACCCGCCTGTCGCCATGCTGGTTCGTGAACGAGTTCTCGTACTCGCCCGCGGCGAACGTCGGTGCCAGCGCCTGGAACCGCTCGATCACATCCGCCCGTTCGTCGGGGTCGATGAAGACGTCCCAGAAGAACCGCCCACGCAGCTCCTCCTCGTCTCGAGCCCCAGCGGCGATCACGGCCGCTCGGTTCTGGTTCGAGATCCTGCCGTCGGTGTCGATGTTGACCAGCAGGCTCGGCACCGTGTCGGCAATCGTCGTGAGGATCTCGACCTGGGCGCGCAGCTCCGCCTGCAACCGCTCGTTCTGCAGCGACAGCGCCGCGGCCGCCGCAACCGCATCGAGGAGGTCCTGTGCCTCGGAGAGCGAGTCGTCGTGTACCAGTGCCGCGATCGGGAGGCCCGTCCTCTCGACGAGCGTCACGGCGCGTCCCGGAGACGGCTTCGGCTCGGGCACGCGGTGACCGTCGGCGTCCACCCACTGCGCGCTGGCGGCGCGGCGGTAGACGAGCTCCAGGCTGGGATCGTTGAGCGCGTCGGCCAGCGCCTCCCGGATCGGCGCGCCCGCCTGCAGCGCGACCACGACGTCGGTGACCGACGATCGCGCCAGGCGGGTGCGGAGGATGCCGAAGAGGAAAGCGAGCGGAACGGAGGCAAAGGAGAGGAAGAACAGGAGCTGCAGCGGCTCCGCGACACCGGACGAGACCTGGTCTGCGATCACGAGGAGCGCGACGGAGAGCAGGGTCGCGGATCCCGAGCCGAGCACCGGCCACAGCAGCCGTCGCAGCGCGGGTGTCGCGCGGCGCCACTTGCGGACGAGAATCGTGACCACGATCGCGATGAGAGCCAGGCCGGCGATCGTTCCCGCGGTGTCGAAGGCGTCGGCCAGCCCCGGCTTGTCCGCGACGTCGATCGCGCTGCCCGGGCACTCGTCGCACCGGGTGGGCGCCGGATCCGGGTTCAGGAGGAGAACGGCCGTCGCCGTGCCCGTGAGCAGCACGCCGGACAGGACCGGGATCGCACGCTCGAGCCGCGTCTGCAGCTGACCGCTCGGGTAGGCGAGGACGAGTGCCGTGAACGGCACCCAGATGAGGTTGCCGAGCGCGAAGCCGATCGTGAAGAGCCAGGTGTTCTCCGAGTCGGTGAGGGCGGCCAGGAACCAGAGGTAGCCCACCGCCATCAGATAAGCACCGGTCCGGTTCTCGGGCCGGCGCGCGAGCGCCACCAACCCGCTGCACACGAACGTCACGCCCGCCGTCAGCGCAAGGGCGATAGCCGTCCCGCTGGTGCCGTTGGCGCTCGCGCCGACGAGGATCCAGATGGCCGCCGCAGACTCGAGGGCGAGCAGGGCCAGGCCGAGGGCGAGCGTGACGCGACTCAAGTGAGCAGGGCCGTCACCGCAGTGCCCGACAGATCGGCCTTGGCGATGAACCCTCGCGCGCCCGACGCCTCGATCAACCCGTCGTAGTCGCGTGCGTCCCGGCTGGAGACAAGAACGACCGCCGTCGTGTCGAGGTCACCGCACTCCTCGCAGATGTCGAAGCCGGTCATGTCGGGCAGTTGGACGTCGAGCAGCACGACGTCGGGTCGCAGCTGACGGAGGAGTGCGAGCGCCGTCGTACCGTCCGCCGCCTCCCCGATCACCTCGAAGCCGTCCGCCTCGAGGACGCTCCGTGCCGACGCGCGAAAGCTTGGGTGGTCGTCGACGATGAGCACGGTTGGCATCTCGAGGCCGATCGTCGCAGACGACGGCCTGGTGCGTAGTGCGGTGAACCGTACGCCTCAGGCGCCAGGGCGAACACCTGTTCCTATTACAATGCAAATTGCGCAAAGGGGTTGTAACGACCGCACAAGAGTGCTAGGTTCTCCCTCAACTTCAGGCTGAGAGTTCGGTCCAGACCTGAAGCAGATCGTCCTCGGAAACCATCTATTTGCAGGGGAGAACCGATGGCCGCCCGGACAGCTGTGGTACCGAAGTCACCGCAGAAGACTCAACGTGAACTCGAGGATCTGCAACTCGTGATCAAGGCCCGCAACGGCAGCCAGGTCGCGCTCGACCAGCTGATGCGTCGCTACCAGGGCTTCGTGCGTCTCAAGGCCAGCTCCTATTTCCTTGCCGGCGGCGACGCCGACGACCTGATCCAGGAGGGGATGATCGGCCTCTACAAGGCGGTGCGCGACTTCCGCTCCGACAAGGAGACATCGTTTCGCAGCTTCGCGGAGCTCTGCGTCACGCGGCAGATCATCACGGCGATCAAGACGGCGACCCGGTACAAGCACGCCCCGCTCAACACGTACGTCTCCTTCAGCCATACGCCGGCGGGTCAGGAGATGGAGGGTGAGTGCACGCTCGGCGACGCGCTACCCGGACCCGGTGTCGACGACCCGTCCGTCGTCGTCGTCTCGACCGAGGAGCTGCAGAGCCTCGTGTTCGCGCTCGGAAGCGGACTCTCACACCTCGAGGCCGAGGCGCTCCGCCTCTACCTCGACGGCAACTCGTACGACCGCATGGCCGAGCGGCTCGGGTGCGACACGAAGACGATCGACAACGCGTTGCAGCGCGTGAAGCGCAAGATCCTCGCGCACCAGGCGACGCGCGCGGTTCCGGCCTGACCGCCTGACCCGAGTCGGCTCGACAACGAGTGGCACCACTGATCGCGTCGGCGAGCCGCCGGTCAGCCGGCCGAGTCGATCATTCCGCCGGGACGTCGAAGACGAGCGCCACGTAGCGGCGCACCAGCTCCAGCTGCTGCCGCATCAGGCCGGGGTCGCCCATCGTGCGTACGAGGACGAACGCCCCTTCGAACGTGGCGAAGACGTGGTCGGCGAGCGCGGCGAGGTCGACCGGGGCGGTTGGCGGATGCCGGTCGGCCGCCGCCCGCAGCTTCTCGACCAGCCGCTCGCGCCAGGCGGCGACGGCGTCGACGATGATGTCGTTCGTGCCGTCGTCGAACAGCTGCTTGTCGTAGATGTAGGAGACGTAGAGGCAGCTCGGCTGCTGCCTGACCATCTCGTCCGCGGTCTCCTCGAAGAGACGGATGAAGGCCACGACCTGCTCCGCCGGGTCGTCGGTCTCGGCCTCCACCCGGGCCATGTACTCCTCGAGGTAGCCGACGTCGTTCGCGGCGTAGCGCTCGACGAGCGCCCGTGCCAGGTGGTTCTTCGACGGGAAGTGGTGGAAGAACGCACCCTTGCTTGTGCCGGCGTCGGCGAGCATCTGGTCGATCGACGTGCCGGCGAGCCCCTGGTCGAGGACAAGCCGCTCGGCGCTGTCGAGAATGCGTTCCCGTGTCTTGGTTCCGTCTCGTGTCATGGGCCGGGGAAGACTTGCAGACAGACTACATGGTCTGTTATAAGCGTACCGACCAGTCTGTATGTATCGAGGGAGGCACGATGAGCACACTGGCGCAGGGGTTGGTCACGAGCGCACTCGCCGAGCTGGCGACGGCCATGGACGGAGAGCTCGTGCGGCCGGCGGACACAACCTATGACGGGGCCCGGAGCGTCTGGAACGGGATGATCGACGTGCGACCGGCGGCGATCGCCCGCTGCGCCACGACCGACGACGTCCGCGCCGCGATTCGCACGGCGCGCGCGGCGGGTCTCCCGCTTGCCGTGCGTGGCGGGGCGCACAACGTGGCGGGGCTGGCCACCGTCGACGGCGGGCTCGTGATCGACCTCTCCGGGATGCGCACCGTGCGCGTCGACCCGGAACGGCGTCTCGTGGTCGCCGGGGGCGGCGCGCTCCTCGGCGATCTCGACGCGGCGACGCAGGCACACGGCCTGGCGGTGCCGGCGGGAGTGGTGAGCGAGACCGGTATCGCGGGTCTCACGCTCAGCGGCGGGCTCGGCTGGCTGCGACGCCGGTTCGGGCTCACCTGCGACAACCTCGTTGCCGCGGAGCTCGTCACCGCCGACGGCGACGTCCTGCACGTCGACGTGGAGAGCGACCCCGGGCTGCTGTGGGGGCTCCGCGGCGGGGGAGGAAACTTCGGCGTCGTGACCGAGTTCACGTTCCGCGCGCACCCGGTCGGCCCCGAAGTCGCCTTCCTCTTCTGTCTCTACCCGATCGAGCACGCCCGCGACGTGCTCGAGGCGCACGAGCGGATCGTGCTCGACACCGACGAGATCAGCACGATCGTCGTGCTCGGACACGTGCCGCCGGCGGACGACTTCTCGGAGGAGATCCACGAGGCGCCCTACGTCGGTGTGCTCGGCATGTACGCGGGGGCGGCCGAGGAGGGGGATCAGGCCCTCGAGCCTCTGCGGGGCCTGGCTCCGGTGCTCGTCGACCTCTCCGGCCGCATGCAGTACGTCGACGCACAGAAGATCTACGACCTCGACTACCCGGCCGGGCAGCGCTATTACTGGAAGTCGACCAACCTGCCCGCGCTTCCGGCCGAGGCGGTCGACCGGCTCGTCGAGCACACGCTGGCCGCGCCGTCGAAGCATTCGACGGTCGACATCTGGCTCAACGGAGGGGCGATCGAGCGGGTGGCCGACGACGAGACGGCGTTCACGGGCCGCGGCACCCGCTACCTCGTGAACCCCGAGGCGAACTGGGAGCTGCCCGAGGAGGACGAGGAGAACGTCGCCTGGGCGCGGCGCTGCCTGGCTCTCCTCGAGGAGTTCGCGAGCGGCGGCGTCTACCTGAACTTCCCGGGCTTCCTCGAGGAAGGACAGGACCTCGTCCGCTCGAGCCACGGCTCCAACTACCCGAGGCTGGCGGAGCTGAAGCAGCGGCTCGATCCGGAGAACGTCTTCCGGCGCAACGCCAACATCGAGCCGGCTGCGTAGTTCGACGAAGTGGACGATCGGTTGTGCGGTCGTCCCCGCCCTGTCATCCGGGGAGAAGCCGGAGGAGGGACTCGAACCCACGACCTTCGCCTTACAAGGGCGCTGCTCTACCAACTGAGCTACTCCGGCGCGCGCCTCATCGTAGTGCCGACGCATCCGCCGGGCAGCGACGCCGCATCTCGAGACCACGGCCTTTCTCCTCGAGAGGAGGGGGTCTCCGGGGGAACCGTCCGATTCACCCTTGCGCGGCGACGCTGCGCATTGCGAGGCTTGAGGTGACGAATGCGTCTGAATGCGCGGCCTCGCTGCGTCATACTCTCGCCCATGACCAGCACCGGAGAGCTGACCCAACACGACAAGATCCTGGCCGAGCGCGCCCGCTACGTCTCGGGTGGCGTCTCGACACCGCGGCTCGTCGTCGCGCACGCCGAGGGCGCGCGCGTCGTCGACATCGACGGCCGTTCGTTCATCGACTTCGCCGGCGGCATCGGCTGCCAGAACACCGGGCACCGGTTCGCGCCGGTCGTCGACGCGATCAAGGCGCAGGCCGACGACTACCTGCACCAGTGCTTCATGGTCGGCGTCTACGAGCCGTACGTCGAGGTCTGCCGCCGGCTCGCCGAGCTGTCTCCGTGCACCGGCACGGAGCAGAAGTCGCTCCTCGTCAACTCGGGCGCTGAGGCCAACGAGAACGCGGTCAAGATCGCGCGTGTCGCGACGGGACGCCCCGCTGTCGTCGTCTTCGACAACGCCTTCCACGGTCGCACGCTGTTGACGATGACGATGACGGCCAAGGTGAAGCCGTACAAGGCCGGCTTCGGCCCGTTCGCGCCCGAGGTGTACCGCGCACCGGTGCCCTACCCGTACCACGGCGTCACGTCCGACGACGCGATCGAGGGCCTGAAGCGGCTCTTCAAGGCCGAGGTCGACCCGGCCAGCGTTGCCTGCGTGGTGCTCGAGCCGGTCCAGGGCGAGGGCGGGTTCATCCCCATGCCGGTCGACTTCCCGGCGCGCCTGCTCGAGCTCTGTCGCGAGCACGGGATCCTCTACGTCGACGACGAGGTGCAGTCCGGTGTCGGGCGGACGGGGAAGATGTGGGCCATCGAGCACTACGCCGGGGTCGAGCCGGATCTGCTCGTCTCGGGCAAGTCGATCGGCGGTGGCCTTCCGCTCGCGGCGGTGACCGGGCCGGCCGCGCTGATGGACGCCGTGCCGGCCGGCGGGCTGGGCGGCACCTTCGGCGGCAACCCGCTCTCGTGCGCGGCCGCCGTCGCGGTGCTCGACGCCGTGCGCGAGCCGTCGTTTCTCGCCGAGGCGGAGGAGCTGGGGCGAAGGACACGCTCGCGACTCGAGACGCTCGCTTCTTCACGCCCGGAGATCGGCGAGGTACGCGGTCTCGGCCCGATGCTGGCGTTCGAGCTGACCGAGCAGACGCCGGACCGTGCCCAGGAGATCGTCACCGCCGCGTTCGAACGTGGCCTGCTCTTGCTTGCGTGCGGCATGTACGGCAATGTCATCCGTCTGTTGACACCGTTGACCATCACCGACGACGAGCTCGAGGACGGTCTCGCGATCCTGGAGGAGGCACTTGGCAGCGCAGCCTGAGGCTGCGGTGACCACCGCCGACGTCCGTGTCGAGGGCCTGCGCAAGACGTACGGCCCCGTCGTCGCCGTCGACGACATCGAGCTCGACATCGCGCGGGGGGAGTTCTTCACGATGCTCGGCCCGTCGGGGTCCGGCAAGACGACGACGCTTCGCCTGATCGCCGGGTTCGAGCGGCCGGACGCCGGCAGCATCGAGCTCGGCGGGAAGGACGTCGCGGGCATGCCGCCGTTCGACCGGCCGGTGAACACCGTCTTCCAGGACTACGCCCTCTTCCCGCACATGACAGTGCAGGAGAACGTGGAGTACGGGCTGCGCGTGAAGCGGGTACCCCGGGACGATCGGCGCCGGCGGGCGCAGGAGGCGCTGGCGCTCGTGCGGTTGGGGGAGCTCGGCGCACGTAAGCCGGGGCAGCTGTCCGGTGGTCAGCGGCAGCGGATCGCGCTCGCCCGGGCGATCGTCAACCGTCCGCAGGCGCTGCTCCTCGACGAGCCGCTCGGTGCGCTCGACCTGAAGCTCCGCCAGGAGCTGCAGATCGAGCTCAAGCAGATCCAGCAGGAGCTCGGCATGACCTTCATCTACGTCACGCACGACCAGGAAGAGGCGTTGACGATGAGCGATCGCATCGCCGTCTTCAACCAGGGTCGCATCGAGCAGATCGGGACGCCGGCAGCGATGTACGAGCACCCCAAGACGTCGTTCGTGGCCGGGTTCATCGGCACCTCGAACGTGATCGAAAGGGACGGACGCCGGTTCACCGTGCGTCCGGAGAAGATCCGCCTGCTAGCCGAGGACGCGGCGGATGGCGAGCCAGGGACGATCCGAGCGGCCGTCTATCTCGGGCCGGTGACCCGTTTCGTCGTCGCGCTCGACGGCGGCGGCGAGCTCTCGGTCGTGCAACAGAACCTCGAGACGTCGTCACGCGACGTCCACGAGATGGAGGGCAAGCGCGTCCGGCTCGCGTGGCGACCCGACGTGGAGTTCGTGATCAAGGAGGCAAGGTGAGAAGAAGGATCCCCATCGTGCCGATCGCCCTGGCGCTGCTCGTCGCGGCGCTCGTGGTGCCGGCCGCTGCCGTGTCGAGAGGCTCGGCGTCTGCACTGCCGAGTGCCGTCGGGCCGGGTGAGGGCGAGCTGAAGATGGTCGCCTGGGCGGGCTACCTGGAGAAGTCGTGGGTGAAGCCGTTCGAGCAGCAGACCGGTTGCAAGATCAAGGCCGAAGTACGCCGGCACGTCCGACGAGATGGTGACGCTCATGCGCTCGGGCGGTGGCGGGCAGTACGACATGGTGTCCGCCTCCGGTGACGCGAGCCTGCGGCTCATCTACGGCGGTGACATCGCCGAGACGAACGTCAAGCTCGTCAAGCCGTGGAAGGACTTCCACGGCGCCTTCAAGTCGCCGCTGACGAACACGGTCAAGGGCAAGCACTACGGGATCTCGCTCCAGTTCGGGCCCGAACATCCTGCTCTACAACACGAAGACGCAGAAGAAGCCGACGTCGCTGGTCGGCGCATCTACGACCCGGCCAACAAGGGCAAGATCTCGATCCCGGACAACCCGATCCAGATCGCCGACGCGGCGCTGTACCTCTCGAAGACGCAGCCGTCGCTCAAGATCAGGGACCCGTACGAGCTCGACTCGACGCAGTTCGCGCGCCGCGATCGCGCTGCTCAAGAAGCAGCGGCCGCTGCTCGGCAAGTACTGGGTGTACGCGTCGGATCAGATCGACCTGTTCAAGAACGGCAAGTCGACGATCGGCGCCTCGTGGCCGTACCAGCTGTCGCAGCTCAACGGCGGCGAAGCAGCCCGTCGCCGCGGTGACGCCGAAGGAAGGTGTAACGGGCTGGCTGGACACGTGGATGATGTCCGCCAAGGCCAAGCATCCGAACTGCGCCTACCTGTGGTGGAACTACATCTCGGCACGCCAAGGTGCAGGCGATGCAGGCGCGTCGACGTACGGCGAGACGCCGGTGAACAAGAAGGCGTGCGTGCAGATGGAGAAGCTGGCCAAGGGCTCCTGCAAGCAGTACTCGGCGAACGCGCCCGCCGCCTACTACAAGTCGATCAAGTTCTGGAAGACGCCGGTCACCGACTGCGGCGACATCCCGGGGCAAGGTCTGCATGTCCTACTCGAAGTGGGTGCAGGCCTGGACGCAGGTGAAGGGGTAGGACAGCCCCGACGTGGCGGCCGACGCCACTTCGACGTCGACGGAGGGCCCTCCGCGGCAGGGGGGCCCTCCGCGCATCGTCCGCCTGGCGCCTGGAGGCGGCCCGGAGCGAAGGCGCTGGGCCAGATCGGGCTGCCGCTCGCCGCCTTCCTGATCGTCTACGTCGCGGCGCTCGTCGCCCTGCTCGTCTCGTCGTTCTGGAGCGTCGACGAGTTCACCGAGCGAGGTCGTGCACACCTGGGGCTTCGACAACTTCCGGACGCTCTGGGAGGACCCGACGTATCGCCGGATCGTGCTTCGCACCGTCGGGCATCGCGCTCGCCGTGACCGCGACCTGCATCGTCCTCGCGCTTCCCGTACGCGCTCTTCCTCGTCCGGGTCGCCGGGCCGCGGCTGCGCGTGCTGCTCCTCGTCGCGACGGTCGTGCCGCTCTGGGTCAGCTACCTCGTCCGCGTCTACTCGTGGCGGCTGATCCTCAACCCGGACGGAGCGCTGAACTGGTCGCTGACGGGTATCGGGCTGCCGGCCCAGAACATCCTCTACACGAACTGGGCCATGTGGCTCGTGTACTCCTACATCTGGCTCCCGTTCATGGTGATTCCCGTCTACGCGTCGCTCGAGCGCATGCCCGGCTCGTACCTCGAGGCGTCCGCCGATCTCGGCGCGAAGGGCTTGACGACGCTGCGACGGATCGTCTTCCCGCTCGCCATCCCGGGCATCGCCGCCGGCTCGATCTTCACGTTCTCGCTGACGCTCGGCGACTACATCGCCCCGGGCTCGTGGGCGGGCCGGGCTCCCAGCTGATCGGCAACGTCGTCTTCGCGAACGTCGGCATCGCGAACAACGTGCCGTTCGCGGCCGCGTTCGCGACGGTACCGCTCGCGATCATGGCCGTCTACCTGCTCGATCATGCGGCGACTCGGCGCCTTCGAGAACCTCTGAGACGGACGATGCTGACGCGCGGCATGAGGATCGGGCTTGTGGGTCTGGGGTGTCGCTGTCGTGGCGTTCCTCTGGCTGCCGCTCTTGATCATGGGCGTCTACGCGTTCAACTCGTCGAACGTCCAGAGCTGGCCGATCCCGGGCTTCTCGACGAAATGGTTCTCGGCAGGCGTGGCACGACGAGGAGGTACGTGACGCGCTGTGGCTGTCGGTCAAGGCGGGTCTGACGGCGACGGCGGTCGCGCTCGTGCTCGGCTCGCTCGCTGCGTTCGGGCTCGCCCGGCATCGCTTCTTCGGGCAGGACGCGATCTCGTTCGTGTTCGTGCTCCCGATCGCGCTCCCGGGGATCATCACGGGCATGGCCCTGAACTCGTTCTTCACGTTCTGGTCCGTCGAGTTCAGCTTCTGGACGATCGTCATCGGTCACGCCACCTTCTGCGTCGTGATCGTGTTCAACAACGTGCTCGCCCGGCTGCGTCGCACGTCCGGCTCGTTCTTCGAGGCGTCGGCCGATCTCGGCGCGCACGGCTGGCAGACGTTCCGCTACGTCACCTTCCCGGTCGTGCGTACCGCGATCGTGGCGGGCGCGCTGCTCGCCTTCGCCCTCTCGTGGGACGAGATCGTCGTGACCTACTTCACCGCAGGCTCGCAGAACACGCTGCCGCTGATCATCTTCGGGAAGATCCGCCAGGGTCAGGAGCTGCCGATCGTGAACGCGATCGCGCTGTTCGTGATCGTGCTCACGATCATCCCGGTGTTCATCGCGCAGCGACTGACATCGAGCGGCGAGACCGAGCGGACGACAGCCGTCCGCTGAGAGCCAGCCTGGTGCGCCGCCCGGTGGACGGGACGCACGGTGATCACGGCTACGCCGTCGCGACGCCCGTGCCGATCGGACAGGCCACACCGGTGCCGCCGAGCCCGCAGTAGCCGTTCGGGTTCGCCGCCAGGTACTGCTGGTGGTACGGCTCCGCGTAGAAGAACGGGCCTGCCTCGGCGATCTCGGTCGTGATGCGGCCGTAGCCGGCGCGGTCGAGCTCGCGCCTGGAACATGTCGCGCGAGGCGAGCGCGGCGTCGCGCTGTCGCTCGTCGTGCCAGTAGATCGCCGAGCGGTACTGCGTGCCGACGTCGTTGCCCTGGCGCATGCCCTGCGTGGGGTCGTGACCCTCCCAGAAGATGCGGAGCAGCTCCTCGTAGCTCGTGCGGGCCGGGTCGAAGACGGCGAGCACGGCCTCGGTGTGACCGGTGCGACCGGAGCACGTCTCCTCGTAGGTCGGGTTCGGCGTGAAGCCGCCGGCGTAGCCGACGGCGGTCGTGAAGACGCCGGGCGCCTGCCAGAAGAGGCGCTCGGCGCCCCAGAAGCAGCCCATGCCGACGACGATCCGCTCGAAGCCGTCCGGGAAGGGCGGCACGATCGGCGTGTCGAGCACGAGGTGACGGGCGGCGACGGGCATGGTCGCGTCGCGACCCGGAAGGGCGGTGTCGGCGGTCGGCATCTCGGCCGCCTTGCGTGAGAAGAGGCTCATGCTCCTACGGTATCGGGGGAAGGCTGTTCGTTACGGCGTTCACGCCTGTGCCAGCGCCTGCGCGAGGTCGGCCCAGAGGTCCTCGGGATCCTCGAGCCCGACCGACAGGCGCATGAGGCCGGAGGGGATGCGGTCGCCTTCCCAGCGGTGGCGGGACTCGAGCTTCGAGCGCACCGCACCGAGGCTGGTCGCGTTCTCGATCACGCGGACGGCGCGTTCGACACGTCCCGCGGCGTCGGCGTCGGCGACGTCGAACGAGATCAGGAACGAGAAGCCCGGATAGCGAACGACCTCCACCGCCGGATGCTCGCGCAGCCGGTCGACGAGGACGCGTGCGGTCGCCTCCTGGCGCTCGAGCCTGACCGACAGCGTGCGCAGACCGCGCTGCAGCAGCCAGGCTGTGTCGGGCGCGGCGATGATCCCGGTGCGCCGGCGCATCAGATGGAGCCGCTCGAAGAGCGCGTCGTCGGCGGTGGTCACGACACCGGCGAGCACGTCGTCGTGGCCGGCGAGGATCTTCGTCGCCGAGTGCAGGACGACGTCGCAACCCTGCTCGAGCGGGCGGATGCGGAGCGGCGAAGCCACCGTCGCGTCGCAGACGACGGGAGCGCCGTGCGCCACCGCGGCCTCGAAGTTCGGCATCGTCAGGATCGGGTTCGCCGGCGACTCGATCAGCACGAGGTCGGCCCCGGGCGGTGGCGGTCCGGTCTGATCGAACTCGACGAGGCGCAGACCCCACGGTGCGAGGTGGAGCACGAGCTGCGCGTGACCGTAGTAGGCGGCCTGAGCGACGGCGATCGTCGCGCCGGGGTGCGCCATCGTGAGCAGGACAGCGGTGACGGCGCCCATCCCGGACGGGAAGAGCAGCGCCCGCCCGCCGTCGAGCGCGCCGAGCGCTTCTTCGCACGCCACGCCCGTCGGATGGTTGTCACGCGCGTACGAGAAACGGCCCGGCGCCCCGTCCTGGTAGGGCCAGGTCGTCGAGCGGTCGAGACGTGCGTCCACGCGCGGAACGCTACTCGTCTTCGAAGCTGTGGAGAGACCGACACGCGAGCGACACAGTCCCGTGTGTCTCTCGCTCGTGGTTCCACGCTACGCTCGAGACGTGGGGAGGAGGCCGGTGGCCCAGGTGACAGGCTCAAGGACATGTCCGAAACGGGCAGGGTGGCCGATCGGGACAGCGGTGACCGGATAGGCTCACGCCCCATGTCGACGCGGCACGAGACGACCGAGGCGAAGCTCCGCTGGCTGGCCGAGCTCCGCGCAGAGGTGGAGCACGCGGGGTCGGAGCAGTCGGTCGTGCGCCAGCGGGAGCGCGGCAAGCTGCTGGCGCGGGAGCGGATCGAGAGGCTGGTCGACCCGGGCTCGTTCGTCGAGCTCGACCGCTTCGTACGGCACCGCGAGACGGAGTTCGGGATGGCCGAGAACCGGCCGTGGGGCGACGCCGTCGTCACCGGCTACGGGAAGGTCTTCGGGCGAACGGTGTTCGTCTTCTCGCAGGACTTCACCGTCTTCGGCGGCTCGCTGTCGGAGGTGTTCGCGGAGAAGGTCTGCAAAGTGATGGACATGGCGGTCACGTACGGCTGCCCGGTGATCGGGATCAACGACTCGGGCGGTGCGCGGATCCAGGAAGGCGTCGTCTCGCTGGCCGGCTACGCGGAGATCTTCTGGCGCAACGTGCAGGCATCCGGGGTCGTGCCGCAGCTCTCGCTCGTGCTGGGGCCGTGCGCGGGGGGCGCCGTCTACTCGCCTGCGATCACCGACTTCGTGCTCATGACCGAGGGCTCGTCGTACATGTTCATCACGGGCCCCGACGTCGTGAAGACGGTGACCGGCGAGGAGGTGAGCTTCGAGGAGCTCGGCGGCGCCGCCACCCACGCCACGCGCTCCGGTGTCGCCCACCTGACCGCGGCCGACGAGGGAGCCGTCATCGACGACGCGCGCTACCTGCTCACGTTCCTGCCGCAGAACAACCTCGAGTCGCCGCCGTATGCCGATCCCACGGACGCAGTCGACCGTGAGGCGCCCGATCTCGACACGCTGATCCCGGACTCCCCCAACAAGCCGTACGACATGAAGCGCGTCATCGAGACGGTGGTGGACGAGGGAGGTTTCCTCGAGATTCAGCCCCGGTTCGCCGAGAACATCGTCTGCGGCTTCGCGCGGCTGGGCGGGCACGCCGTCGGCGTCGTCGGCAACCAGCCGCACGCGCTGGCGGGCGTGCTCGACATCGACGCCGCGGTCAAGGCCGCCCGCTTCGTGCGCACCTGCGACGCGTTCAACATCCCCCTCGTCACGTTCGTCGACGTGCCCGGCTTCCTGCCCGGCACCGCGCAGGAGTGGGGTGGGATCATCCGTCACGGCGCCAAGCTCCTCTACGCCTACGCCGAGGCGACGGTGCCCAAGCTGACCGTGATCACGCGCAAGGCATATGGCGGCGCCTACGACGTGATGAGCTCCAAGCACATCCGCGCCGACTTCAACGTCGCCTGGCCGACCGCGGAGGTCGCGGTGATGGGGCCGGACGGCGCCGTCAACATCGTCTTCCGGCGCGAGCTCGAGGAGGCGGCCGACCCGGATGCCCGCCGTGCCGAGCTGGTGGCCGACTACAAGGAGCGCTTCGCCAACCCCTACAGCGCTGCCGAGCGTGGGTACGTCGACGACGTGATCGAGCCTCGACGCACGCGCCCGGTCCTCATCTCGGCGCTCGAGACGACGCTCACCAAGCGCGAGCCGGGCCCCAAGCGAAAGCACGGCAACATCCCGCTGTGAGACGGTGACCGAGGTCGTGCCACAGTCCCGGGGCGACGTTCCCGTCGACCGAACGTGGAATGCGGAGAGCGTCTTCCCGACCGTCGAGGCGTGGGCGACGGAGCTCGAAACAGCGCTCGCCGACCTGACGCTCGTCACCGCCTTCCTGGGTCGCCTCGGCGAAGGCCCCGAGGTGCTCGCCGAGGCTCTGGCGACGCGCGACGGTCTCCTGCGCCGCCTCGATCGCGTGTCCGTCTACGCGATGCTCGGCTACGCCGTCGAGACGAGCGACACCGGAGCGGTGGCGCGTTTCGGCCGAGCGCAGTCCGCCCACGGTCAGGTGGTGGCGGCTGTCGCATTCGTCGAGCCGGAGCTGCTCGCTCTCGACCGCGACCGTCTGCGCCGCTGGCTGGCCGAGGACGACGCCCTCGCGGTGTACGGCCACTACCTCGACGATCTCTTCCGGCGTGAGCCGCACGTGCGATCGGCGGAGGTGGAGGAGACGCTCGGCTTGCTGGCTGACGCTCTCGGGAGCGCGTTCACCGTCTACAGCGGGCTCGTCGACAGCGATCTGCTCTTCGCGCCGGCGGTGTCCGAGTCGGGTGACTCGGTCGAGGTGACGCAGGGATCTGCCGACACGCTGCTCGGCTCCCCGGACCGGGCGTTGCGCCGGAGCGCGTGGGAGAGCTACGCAGACGGGTACTTGGGCCTTCGCAATGCGCTGGCGGCGAACCTGGCGCAGTCCGTCAAGCGCGACGTCGCGTCGATGCGGATCCGGCGTCACCCGTCGTCGCTCGAAGCGTCGCTCTCGAGCCACAACATTCCGGTGGACGTGTTCGACAATCTGATCGCGGCGTTCGAGTCGCACCTGCCGACCTGGCACCGCTATTGGCGGGTGCGCGGCACCGTGCTGGGCATCGACGACGTCCAGCCGTTCGACGCCGCAGCCCCGCTCACGAACGATCCGCCCACACTCGACTACGAGCAGTGTGTGGCGTGGATCTGCGACTCCCTCGCGCCACTCGGCGAGGAGTATGTGGAGACCGTACGTCGTGGCTGCCTCGACGAGAGGTGGGTGGACGTCTACCCGACGCCGAAGAAGATGGGCGGCGCCTTCTCGTCCGGCTCGCCGGGCACGCACCCGTTCATCGTCATGAACTTCGACGGCACCGCCATCAGCCTCGGCACGCTGGCGCACGAGCTCGGGCACTCGATGCACTCGTATCTGAGCTGGCGCGAGCAGCCGCAGGTCTACACGCAGTACTCGCTGTTCGTGGCGGAGGTCGCATCGAACTTCCACCAGGCCATGCTGCGCGCGCACCTCCTCGACTCCGTCTCCGACCGTGCGCTGCAGCTGGCGCTGCTCGAAGAGGCGTTCGCGAACTTCCACCGCTACCTCTTCGTCATGCCGACCCTGGCTCGGTTCGAGCGAGAGCTGCACGAGCGAGTGGAGCGTGGAGAAGGGGTCTCCGCCGACCTGCTCGACGGCCGCCTGGCAGATCTCTTCGCCGAGGCGCACGGCCCTGACGTCGTGCTCGACCAAGCCAGGATGGGTATCACCTGGGCGCAGTTCGGGCACCTCTACGAGCCGTTCTACGTCTACCAGTACGCAACCGGGATCTCCGGGGCGCACGCGCTCGCGCGGGGCATCCTCGCGGGTGAGCCGGGAGCCGCAGCGCGCTATCTCGAGTTCCTCTCCGCGGGGGGCTCCGAGTATCCGCTCGACGCGCTGCGACGCGCCGGAGTCGATCTCACCACACGCGAGCCCGTCGAGGAGGCCTTCGGCGTGCTCGCCTCGCTCGTCGACCGGCTCGAGCAGCTCGCGTAGACGGCCCAGCCGCCCGGCCCGCGGCTTCGCGAGGCGTAGGCTCCTTGCACCCCCGACGGGAGGTGGCGCAAATGAAGTGGATCACTCGCGGGCGACCGAAGACCGACCGGATCGCCTGCCCATGGCTGATCCGCACGTTCATCGATCGAGACGCCGAGTTTCTCTACGTGCCGGCCGACGACGTCCTCGCGGTCGCAGAGCGGGAGGACGCGGTCTCCTACGACGCCCCCGGCGCCCGTTACACCCACCGGGACGGGCTCTGCTCCTTCGAGGTGCTCGTCGACGAGTACGAGATCGACGACCCTGCCGTGCAGCGGCTCGCACGGATCGTCCACGGCGCGGACATCGCCGACGACCGCGACGCGACACCCGAGTCGCGCGGCCTCCTCGCCGTCGCCGAAGGCTTCCACCTGCTGAACGTCCCCGACGAGCGACAGCTCGAGCTGAGCCTGCCCGTGTACGACGCGCTCTACGCGTGGTGCCGGAACGAGGTCGCGGCCGGACGCGCCTGAGCGCGGACGCACACCGGATCCTCGCCGTCCAGGCGCTGCGTGCGTTCGCCTACGGGCTCGGCAGCGTCCTGATCGGCGTCACACTCGCCGACAGCGGCCTATCCGGCGCGCAGGTCGGTCTTGTCCTGGGCGCCTTGCTCGCAGGTGCCGCGCTCGCGTCGTTCACCCTCGCTCGGGCAGGCGACCGCGTCGGTCGGCAGCACTCGTACCTGGCGCTGCTGGCGTTGATGTGCGTCGCCGGCACCGTGTTCGCGCTCACCGACTCCCTGGCTCTGCTCGTCGTCGCCGCCCTCACCGGAACTGTCTCGACGGAGGTCGTGGAGTCCGGCCCTTTCACGACGCTCGAGCAGGCGATGTTGCCGCAGGCGGCCGGTGCGCACAACCCGACCCGGCTCTTCGGCACCTACAACACCGTCGCCACGGTCGCCGGGTCGATCGGCGCATTGGGCGCGGTCGGAGTCGGGTTGCTGGAGCTCGACGCGCAGCGGCTCATGCTCGTGTACCCGCTGGCCGCGGCTCTGGCGCTCGCCCCCGCGATTCGGCTGACGTCTGCGATCGAGGCGCCGGTGGTGACGACGCGCGCGCCGCGCGGCGGGCTCGGTCGCTCGCGGGGCGTCGTTCACCGGCTCGCCGGCCTGTTCGCACTCGACTCCTTCGGGGGTGGTTTCGTGACGCAAGCGTTCATCGCCTACTGGTTCGTGGAGCGCTTCGGGACGTCGACGGCGACACTCGGCGTCGTGTTCCTCTGCGTCGGCTTCCTGCAAGCATTCTCGTTCCAGGCGGCGGTGCGACTCGCGGGGAGGATCGGCCTGCTGCGAACGATGGTGTTCACGCATCTCCCGTCGAACGTCCTGCTGGCTTGCATCCCACTGGCGCCGACGCAGGCTGTCGCGATCGCATTGCTGCTCGCCCGCGTCCTTCTCAGCCAGATGGACGTACCCACACGCCAGGCGTATGTCGTCGCGCTCGTGGACCCGGAGGAGCGGACTGCCGCGGCCGGAACGACGAACGGCGCACGGTACGTGACGCGCCCCGTCGGAGCGCTGCTCACGGGCCCGTTGGTGCAGCTCTCGCTGGGCGCACCCTTCGTCGTCGCCGGCGCGCTGAAGAGCGTCTACGACCTCGGTCTCTACGCGGTGTTCCGCCGAGTCGAGCCGCCGGAGACCGGCCACTGATGGAGAATCCGGCTCGTGCGTGTCTCCGCCAAGGTCGACTACGCCTTGCGGGCGATGCTCGAGCTCGCTGCAGGCGGGGGCCTCGTCAAGGGGGAGCGTGTCGCGAACGCACAAGGGATCCCGCAGAAGTTCCTCGAAAATATCCTGCTCGACCTGCGACATGCCGAGCTTGTCGCGAGCCAGCGCGGGGCCGAAGGCGGGTACATGCTGGCCCGCCCGGCGGCGGAGATCAGCGTCGCGGACGTGATCCGAGCCGTCGAGGGCCCGATCGCGAGCGTCCGCGGGGTGCGACCCGAGGACGTCGAATACGCGGGCGCGGCGGCCGCGCTGCAGCCCCTGTGGATCGAGTTGCGCGGGGCGATGCGCGACGTGCTCGAGGGAACGACGCTGGCGGAGCTCGTCCGCCGCTCCGGCGTCGACTAGGCGAACAGCCGCTCGCGGCCGGCGCGGAGCCAGACGATCTGCCCGCGCTCGAGCTCGAGCAGGTCGAGGCGCTCGCGCGTCAGCTGCACCGTCAGCGACTCGCCCTCCGCGGTGGTCAACTCGATCCGCGCGTCGAAGCCGTACGGCGCGATGCGCTCGACCATCGCCTCGACGGCGCCGGGACGGGGCTCGTCGCCGATCTCGAGCTCGTGCGGGCGCACCCAGCTGGAACCGAGACGATTCGCCTCGCCGACGAAGCCCATCACGAACTCGGTTGCGGGCTGGTCGTAGAGCTCGGTCGGCGTACCGACCTGCTCGATCCGACCCTGGTTCATGACCGCGATCTGGCTCGCGACGTCCATCGCCTCGGCCTGGTCGTGCGTGACGAAGATCGTCGTCACGTTCACCTCGTCGTGGAGGCGGCGCAGCCACTCGCGCAGCTCGGCGCGGACGCGGGCGTCGAGAGCGCCGAACGGCTCGTCGAGCAGCAGGACCTGGGGCTCGACGGCCAGAGCCCGAGCGAGCGCCATGCGCTGCCGCTGCCCACCGGAGAGCTGCGCCGGGTAGCGGTGGCCGAACGCCTCCATCTGGACGAGCTTCAGGAGCTCGTCGACCCGCTCCCGGACCTCCGCCTTGGGGCGCTTGCGCACCTTGAGCCCGAAGGCGACGTTGTCGCGCACCGTCATGTGCTTGAAGGCGGCGTAGTGCTGGAACACGAACCCGACGTTGCGCTTCTGTGGGCTGAGCGCCGTCGCGTCCTCGCCGGAGATGAGGATCTCGCCGGCGTCGGGCACCTCGAGCCCCGCGATGATGCGGAGCAGGGTGGACTTGCCGGAGCCGCTCGGCCCGAGCAAGGCAGTCAGCGAGCCACCGTCCACCTCCAGCGAGACGTCGTCGAGCGCGGTGAAGGAACCGAAGCTGCTTCGACACGTTGCGGACGAGGATGGACACTAGACGGCTTCCTCCTTCGGCTTGACGAGGGTCATCAGCAGCAGGACCGAGACGGCGATGAGGGCGAGCACGATCGAGATCGCGTAAGCGCCGGCGAGATCGAAGCTTTCGTAGCGCTCCTGTACGCGCAGCGTGGCCGTCTCGGTCTGCCCTTGCAGACGGCCGGAAACCACGGCCACGGCGCCGTACTCGCCGAGGCAGCGCGCCGCCGTGAGGATGACGCCGTAGATCACGGCCCACCTGATCGACGGCAGGGTGATGCGCCAGAACGTCTGCCAGCCCGAAGCGCCGAGAGTCCTCGCGGCCTGCTCTTGGTCGTCGCCGATCTCGCGCAGCGTCGGGATCACCTCGCGTGCGACGAACGGCAGTGAGACGAAGATCGTGGCCACGATCATCGACGGGAGCGCAAAGAGGAACTGGATGTCGTGCTGGTCGAAGAAGCTTCCGAGCCATCCTTCGCGTCCGTAGAGCAGGAACAGCGCGAGGCCGACGACGACCGGAGACAGGGCCAGCGGCAGGTCGATGAAGGCGTTGAGCAGGCCCTTGCCCGGGAACCTGCGGCGAACGACGGCGAGCCCGCAGACGATCCCGAAGACCGTGTTCACCGGCACGGCGATCACGGTGATGATCAGCGTGAGCTTGAACGCATGGATCGTCTCCGGCTGCGTGAGCGCGTTCCAGGCCGCGTCGAAGCCGTCCTCGAAGGTGCGGTAGAAGATGATCGCGAGCGGCCCGACGAGGATCGCCAGCAGGTATCCGACCGCGACGACACGAAGCGAGAGCCTACGCACGGTCGTGCCTCGTGGTGAACCAGCGGATGCCACCGATCGAGAGCAGCACGCCGAAGGAGATGAGCAGGAGCACGACTGCGGTCGCCGCTGCCGCGGTGCTGTCGCCGCTCTCGATGCGGCCGAAGATGTAGACGGAGGAGACCTCGGTCTTGAACGGCAGGTTGCCCGTGATGATCACGAGCGAGCCGAACTCGCCGACCGCCTTGGCGAAGGCGAGCGCGACGCCCGAGAGGATGCCGGGCAGGATGTTCGGCAGGATCACGCGGCGGAACGTGACCGGCTCCGAGGCGCCGAGCGACTTCGACGCCTGCTCCATCTCGGGGTCGAGCTCCTGCAGCACCGGCTGGACGGTGCGCACGACGAAGGGGAGCGTCACGAACATCAACGCGAGCACGATCGCGACCCTGGTGTAGGCGACGTCGATCCCGACCGGAGACGAGGGGCCGTACAGCGCCAGCAGCGTCAGGCCGGCGACGATGGTGGGGAGGGCGAAGGGGAGGTCGATGACGGCGTTCATCACCGCCTTGCCGCGGAACTCGTCGCGGATCAGCACCCAGGCGGTGATCGTGCCGAGCACGGCGTTGATCAGCGCCACGAGCAATGACATCCCGAGGGTGAGCTTCAACGCCGCGACCGCCTGGGGCGCCGTGACGGCGTCCCAGAAGCCCTGCCAGCCTTCCTGCCCGGATGCCCACACGAGCGCCGCGATCGGCAACGCCACCATGACGGACAGGAACAGGGTCACGAAGCCGAGGGACAGGGCCGTGCCGGCCCTGTCCCTCGAGTGCGCCTGCCTGGGGCGGGCAACGGCTGCCGGCGCGCTAGCCAGTGACGCCACCCACCTGGCGCTCGATCTTGGCCATGACGCCGGTGTCCGGGTCGAAGAACTGCTTCTGCACCTTCGTCCAGCCGCCGAGCCACTTCTCGTCGATCGTGAACTGGCCCGGGCGCACCGGGAACTTCCCCTTCGCCTGGTTGGCCTTGAGCACGCTCGGCACGATCGGCCGGTAGCCGAAGTCGGCGAAGATCTGCTGCGAGGACGGCGTCTTCAGGAAGCGGAGGAACTGCCGCGCCTTCTCGACGTTCTCCGAGCCCTTGAGCACGGCGATCGGGTTCTCGATCAGGATCGTCTGCCGTGGGATGACGTACTGGATCTTCTGGCCGGCCCTCTGCGCTGCGATGGCCTCGTTCTCGTAGGTCAGGAGCACGTCGCCCTTGCCGGAGAGGAACGTATTCAGGGCGTCGCGTGCGCTCTTGTCCTGCACCGCCACGTTCTGGAACAGCTTCAGCAGCTTCGCCTGCGCCTGCTGCTTCGTCTTGTGGAGCTTGATCCAGCTGCCGTAGGCCGCCATCACGTTCCAGCGCGCGCCGCCCGAGGTGAACGGGTTCGGCGTGATCACCGAGACACCGGGCTTCAAGAGGTCGTCCCAGGTCTTGAGGTGCTTCGGGTTGCCGTCGCGCACTGCGAAGACGACCACCGAGTCGTGCACGATGCCCTTGTACGACTGCCGGTTCCACTTCGCGTCGACGAGACCCGCCTTCACGAGCACGTCGATGTCCGGCGCCAGCGAGAGCGCGACGATGTCCGCCTTGAGGCCCGCGACGACAGCCCGCGCCTGATCGCCTGAGGCGCCGTAGGACTGCGTGAAGCTGACGCCGTCCCCGTCGGGCGTCTTCTGGAAGGCCGGGATCAGCTTCCCGTATGCCTCCCGTGGCGTGGAGTAGGCGACGAGGCTGAGCTTGACGTCTTTGGCGGCGCGTGACCCGGCGCTCGCCGTGGCGGCGATGGCCGCGGCGGCGACGGCGACGACGAGGGCAGCGGCGGCCATAGACGCGATCCCGAGACGGCGTCGATGCACGGATCCTCCCCTGGTTGCGGTTTTGTCCATCGGAAAGCTAGAGATTAGCAGAATACAATCGAGGAATAACGAATACAAATGTATGAGAACACGCGACTCCGCGCGAGCGTGTGACGGTTGCGCGGCGGGTGGTGGTGGAGCGGCGCTACGGACCGCTCCGTGCTGCAGGGCTCGGTGCCCTTCTCGCGTGCGGCATGGTGGCGTGGTGGGCCGGGTCGCTGGCCGCGTTACGGAGCCCCGCGGCCGAGGTGACCGCCGGCTCCGCCTCCCGGCTGGAGCTGCGGGTGGGCGACGTCGTGGTGGCCACGTCCAAGGCGGCCGCCACGCGGCTGCTGCCGCTGTAGGGTCGATCCCAGTCGATGGCCGTGCAGCAGGTCGATCTCGTTCCCGATGGCAGCCCCGCGGTGACGACCGCGGTGGCGCGAGCGCTGGCCGTCGTGGCAGCGGATGCGAAGCGCAGCACGTTCGCGTACGGCAGCGCCTGGCGTCGCGCCGCTCTCGGCGAGGCCGTCGACCGCGACCCGGGCTACGTTCCCTCGCCGCGCAGCAAGCGCGGCGCCGCGCGCGCGTAATCCAGGCCCGAGACCCAGGTCAGCACGACCGCGACGAGCATCGCCCACCACGCCACGGCCTCGTCCCACGCCCCTGCCGCGGCCAGCCCGGCGACGACGGCGGCGACCGTCTGTGCCCACGTCTTCACCTTGCCGAGATCGCGGGCGGCGAATCACGACGCCTTGTTCGATTGCGGCCAGCCTGAGCCCCGAGACGAGAAACTCGCGCGCCAGGATCGCGGCGACCATCCACGCCGGCGTCACTCCCGCGCCGACGAGCATCGCCAGCGTCGCCATCACGAGCACCTTGTCCGCGATGGGGTCGAGCAGCGAGCCGAGCGCGGAGGTCTGGTTCCGGCGGCGCGCGAGCCAGCCGTCGACCTGATCGGTCGCCATCGCGACGGCAAAGACGGCCGTGGCCCAGTACGCGTGATCCTCGAAGTTCCACGCGAAGAGGACGACGACGACGGGCACCGCGAGCGCCCGCGCAACGGTCAGCTGGTCGGGCAGCGTCACAGTTCGGGAGAATACGCGGCCCGTGAGCCTCTTCCAGAAGGTCCTCGTCGCGAACCGTGGTGAGATCGCCGTGCGGGTCTTCCGCACCTTGCGCGAGCTCGGCATCGGCTGTGTGGCCGTGTTCTCGGACGCCGATCGGGGTCGGATGCACGTCGAGGCGGCCGACGAGGCGTACAGGATCGGGCCCGGCGCTCCCGCGGAGAGCTACCTGCGCGGCGACGCGATCGTCGAGACCGCACTGCGGGCAGGCGCGGAGGCGATCCATCCTGGATACGGCTTCCTCGCCGAGAACGCCGACTTCGCCCGCTCGGTGGAGCGCGCCGGGCTCGTCTGGATCGGCCCGCCACCGGACGCGATCGAGCTGATGGGGAACAAGACGGCGGCCCGCACGGCCATGCAGGCCGCCGGCGTGCCCGTCGTGCCGGGGGCAACCGCTCCGCTCGCGGACGCCGACGAGCTCCGCCGCCTCGCCGACGAGATCGGGTTCCCGCTCATCGTCAAGGCGGCGGCCGGGGGCGGTGGCAAGGGAATGAAGCTGATCGAGGGGCCCGAGGACGTCGAGCGCGCCTTCGAGGCAGCGGCTCGCGAGGGGCTCAGCTACTTCGGCGATGCGGCTGTCTACGCGGAGCGTTATCTCGTCGACCCACGCCACGTCGAGGTGCAGGTGCTCGCGGACGCTCACGGAAACGTGATCCACCTCGGTGAGCGGGACTGCACGATCCAGCGTCGCTACCAGAAGCTCGTCGAGGAGACACCGTCGCCCGGCGTCGACGACACGCTTCGCGAGCGCATCGGCGCGATCGCCGTCGATGCCGCCCGCGCCGCGGGCTACCGATCCGCCGGGACGATCGAGGGGCTGCTCACGGCCGAGGGCGAGTACTTCTTCATGGAGATGAACACGCGCATTCAGGTCGAGCACACGGTGACGGAGATGGCGACCGGGCTCGATCTGGTCCGTGAGCAGATTCTGATCGCGGCCGGAGAGCCGCTCTCCGTCCGCCAGGACGACGTCGTCCTGCGCGGCCACACGATCGAATGCCGGATCAACGCCGAAGACGTCTCGCGCAGCTTCCTGCCGGCACCCGGGAGGATCACCGCGTATCGCGAGCCGGCCGGGCCTGGGGTGCGAGTCGACTCCGGTGTTCGCGCCGGCGACGAGATCAGCGATCTCTACGACCCCATGATCGCAAAGCTGATCGTGCACGACGTCGACCGTGACCGGGCGCGACACCGCATGCTTCGCGCTCTGGGCGAGTTCCTCATCAAAGGCCCGCCGACGCTGGTCGGGTTCCACCGTGCGCTCCTCGAGCACCCGGCGTTCGCGGCCGGGGAGACGTGCCACGGGCTCGTCGAGTCGGAGGAGCTTGCGCAGCGCGCGCTGGAGCTTGACACGCAGTTGTCTCATGAGGCAACAAGGTTAACGGGCCGGTCGGACGGAGCGGTGCTGCCGACGCGCGAGCGCCTCGTCTCCGTGGAGGTCGACACCCGTGCCTACGAGGTCCGCGTCCTTTCGACGGAGCCGCCCTGGGTCGGCCTCGCCCGGCGCCGCAGGGCTCGCGGCGCGGCGCTCGGGTCCGGAGTGACGGGCGCCGTCGAGAGCCCGATGCAGGGCACGGTCATCGCCGTCGAGGTCGTCGAGGGCGCGCTCGTCGAGGCGGGGCAGGTCATCGTCGTCGTCGAGGCGATGAAGATGGAGAACGAGATCGTCGCTCCGCGTGCGGGGGTGGTGCGCGGGCTGTCGGTCGTTCCGGGTGCGGCCATCGCGGCCGGCCAGCTCCTCTGCGAGATCGTCGAATCCGACGCATGAGCGCCGCCCTCCCGGACGGCACGTCGCCGTGTGCCGACGAGTCCAGCGCAGCGGGCGAAGAGCTCGCCGGCACCGCGACCCAGGCCGTGGACTGGCTCGTGGTCGAGCGTCGCGGCGCCTGGGGGAGAGACGCGGTCGACGAGACCGACCTCCCGGAGGCGGCGCGCGAGGTGCTTCAGCGCTACGCCGGACGCGTGCTGCTCGCCCGGCGACCCGACCGGCGCGGTACCGGGACAGTCGTCTTCCAGGGGCGGACCGAGGAGGCCGGCGGGACGCTCGTGCGGCGCGTGCTCCCTGCGCTCGAAGCCCTCACAGAGGCAGGCGCAGGAGCGGACGGCGACAAGGTCACCACGCCCCTGCTGCTCGTCTGCACACACGGGCGGCGTGATCCCTGCTGCGCCCGCCTCGGCGTCCCGGTCTTCGACGCACTCGCACCGCACGTCGAGCCTTCGCTGCTCTGGCAGTCCTCTCACCACGGCGGCCATCGGTTCGCCGCCAACGTCCTCGCCCTGCCGGCGGGTGTCCAGCTCGGTCGCCTGACTCCACGGGACGCCCCGCGAGTGGCGGCACTGCTCGGCGCGGGCCGGATCCCGCTCGACCTCTATCGCGGCCGCACGATCTACCCCGCGCACGTCCAGGCGGCGGAGGTCGCCGTGCGGCGGCTCCTCGACCTCGACGTCGTCGCCGGGCTCTCACTGGCGGCCGAGCGCGACGGAGAGATTCGCTTTGCGCACCCACGGGGTGAGATCACGGCACGGGTTGAGGCGGTGCCCGGTCCACCTGTGCTGCTGAGTTGCGGCGCCGAGCCCGAGGGTGCAGTGCGCTACGTCGTGGAGCTCTAGGGACTGGCCGGTCAGCGGCCGTGGAGGATCTGGTTCACGAGAGCCCCACTCCGCTGGATCCGGGTCGAGAGCCGGCCCCGCACGCGATCATGATTGTGGTCGCGCCTCGCTTCGAAGCCGAGATCGCTCCCCCGGAGGTCGAGACCGAACGTCGCGCCGAGCTCGCGCGCGACCCTGTCCGGGGCGTCGTGAAAGTCCTCGTACTTCACGGCGACGTGGGGGATGTCCAGCTCGCGGAGCGTGCGTTCGGCGGCGGCGAGATGCGCCTGAAGGCGCGCGATCGTCTCGTCCCTCTCGGCGGGCGTGTTGTTCCGCCAGCTCATGCGCACGAAGCTCTGGAAGACGTGCTCCGGGTTGCGCCGGATGAGGAGCACGCTGGTCGATCCGGGTCGGATCAGCTTCCACCAGTAGGCGAGCGTGTAACAGAGCCGTGGATCCTTCCAGAGCCACGGCCGGCGCGTCTCGTACGACTCGAGCAGGTCCCGGTGCTCCTGCGTCGGGGTGAGGTCTGCGATGTGCCGGGCGGCCGCCTCCGGTAGGGGCTCGTACAGCCAGGTGTTGTGGTGCGGGTAGCCGACCGCCGCGAAGATGTCGACGTTCGCCTCGATCAGACGTTCCGCCTCCCAGTAGCCGGAGGGATTGTGGCGGTCGCCGGGTCGGAGCTCGGACTCTTCCTGCGCCGCGAAGTACCCCTGCCGGGCGAAGACATAGGCCGCCATGCTCGTGCCCGAGCGCGGCGTGCCGACGACGATCACGTTCCTCGCGGTCACGTGACGGACGCCCCGATCCCCACATCGGTCGAATGCACTCTTCGTCCTCCCCCACGTCGCACTGTAGGACGACACGAGCGATCTGTCTCCGTCGGATGTGGTCACGCGACGCTCGGCCACTGCGCCGGCCCGCGTGTGGAACAGGACCTTCGTTCGGACCCGCCGTTCGAGCTACGGCGTCGCGGGCGTGAACACCGCACCGTCGGTGAAGAATCGCGTCCCGGTACCGAGCGGGCTGTTCGGTCTCTGACCGCCCCAGACGATCATTGAGCGCCCCGTCCAGACCGCCGCGGGGTCGAGGCGTCCGGGCAGCGGCGTCGGAGGGAGTGGCGACCAGCGGTTGGCCGCCGGGGCGTAGGCGAGTCCGCGGTTCGGGGTCACCGGCAGGCCGGCACCTCCCGTCTGGCTACCACCCCAGACCAGCAGCCGCCGCCCGGTCCAGACCATCGCCGCATTCGTGCGGCCGGAGCCCATCGGCGCAAGCTGCCGCCAGCGGTTCGTCGCGGGGTTGTATGCGAATCCGATCCTCGCCGGCGCCGGCGGTTTCGCTCCGCGAGGCGCCCCGACGCCACCGACGACGAGGACATCGCGGCCGTCCCAGACGGCGGTCGCGCCTTGGCGGAGTTCGGGCAGTGGCGCGATGCGTCGCCATGTGTCGGTTGCCGGGTTGTAGGCGGCGGCACGTGCGAAGCTCGCGGGATACGGCGTGCCATCGGTGGCCGCGGGGTCGATGCCGCTGACGAAGATGATCACCTCCCGGCCGGTCCACGTCCCGATCGGCTGTTGGCTCGGTGCCAGCGGCGAGCGAGCCATCGTGCGCCACGTGTTGGCCGTCGGGTCGAAGGCCGAACCGCTGGAGGAGGCGTCGCCGCAGCAGCCGCCGCCCCAGTCGACCATCTCGTGACCCGTCCAGAGGACGACCCCGGCGGGGCTGCCGCCGCGCTCGACCGGCAGCCGACGCCAGCGGTTCGTCAGTGGATTGAATGCCTGGAAGTCGGAGGGGCCGAAGACCAGCATCTCCTTGCCCGTCCAGACGGCGCTGTAGCGGCCTTCGAAGTTCCCCTTCGGGCCTGCAAGGGGAGCGAGCCGGCGCCACGTGGCGGTCGCAGGGTCATAGGCGGCGGCGACGTCGACCGACCACGGAGGGTGAGGCTGGGCGCGACCGAAGACCAACATCTGCCTGCCGGTCCAGACGCTCACGGCGCTCCCGGTCGCGGCGGGCACGGGCGCCGGCGGCAGGCGCCGCCAGGTTCCGGCGGCCGCGGACGCCGCCGTCCGCTCGAACAGCGCCTCGGAGCCGACAGCCTGGCCGGGAGGAGACCCGCTGGAGGTCGCGGGTGAGACGACGAGGATGACCACGAGCGCCAGACCGACTCGGCGCGCGCGTCCTCGGAAGAAAGTACGGCCTAACCCCTCGGCCCTGGCAGCAAGTCGTCGGACCATCCGCGCATCACTTCCTGCGAACAGGCTCGCACACCGTCGATCGCCGGGCATCGTGGTCTGCCCGATGGCGTGAACGGGAAACCCACATCGGCACACCGACCCGGCTTCCTACAACGTGCGCTGGTAGGAGCGGAAGCTCCGCGTCGCGAAGGCGGCCGTTGCCGCCGCGAAGGCTGCGAGGAGCAGCAGGAAGCCGCCCATCTCACTCCAGTTGGTGCCGGGCAGCGCCTCGCCGCGCGCCGCCCGCACGGCCCACTCGACAGGGTTGAGCAGCGACAGCGTCTGCATCCAGTCGGGGATCAGGTTGCGCGCGATCAACAGCGACGAGAAGAAGAGCAACGGCAGACTGATGAACTGGGCCACGGCGATCATCGAGGCCTCCTGCCGTGTCAGGAGCGCGATTCCGTGGGAGAGCCCCGAGAACCCGGCCGCGGCGAGGAATGCCGCGATCAGGATCACGAGCCAGCCGGCAGCGCCGCCGTTGGTGGCGCCGAGGAAGAGGCCTGTGACGAGGATCAGCACGGCCTGCAGCGTGGCCACGATCGACGCCTCGAGAATGCGGCCGAACACGATCGCCACGCGGCGTGCCGGTGTGGCGAGAAAGCGCTCGAGGACGCCGCGGTCGAGGTCCTCGATCATGCCCATGCCCGCCCACGAGCCGGAGAAGAACGCGGTCATCACTGCGACCCCCGGGGTCAGGTAGTCGATGTACGAGGTCGTGCCGAAACCGGGGAGGTCGGTGATGCGCCGGAAGAGCTGGCTGTAGAGGAGCAGCCAGAACATCGGTTGCACGACCATGACCGCGATCCAGATCGGCTGGCGGGAGAGGTTGCGCAACACGCGGGCGCACAGGAAGAGGGTCTGGGTGACGACGGTGCTCACTGCGCGCCGCCGGCCTCGTCGTCGGAGTGGAAGTCCCGGCCTGTGTGGTGCAGGTAGACGTCGTCGAGGGACGGCCGCGAGACCGTGACCGCCCGCGCCGCAATGCCGGCGCCGTCGAGTGCGGCGAGGATGCCGGGCACGGCCAGCGCGCCCTGGTCGACGCGAGCGTGCACCGTGCTGCCGTCGGCGATCGCCTCCAGCACCTCCGGGAGCCCCTCGACGACGGGTATGGCACGCTCGGCGTGGCCGTCCACGAGCTCGACGGTGACCGCGTCGCCGCGGAGCGCACGCTTCAGGTCCTCCGGTCGGCCTTCGATCACGACGCGTCCACGGCTGACGATAGCCACCCGTTGTGCCAGGCGATCGGCCTCCTCGAGGTAGTGCGTGGTGAGCAGGATCGTCAGGCGCTCGGCGCCGGCGAGGCGCTCCAACTCCTCCCACATCGCCGCGCGCGCCTCGGGGTCGAGGCCGGTTGTCGGCTCGTCGAGGAACAGCACCTGCGGCCGGTGCATGAGGCCCATCGCCACGTCGAGACGGCGCTTCATGCCGCCGGAATACGTCTTCACCAGTGCGTGCGCCTTGTCGGCCAGGCCGAAGGTCTCGAGGAGCTCCGCGGCGCGTCCCTCGACGGCTGCGCCACGCATCCCCTGGAGTCGACCCTGGAGCAGCAGGTTCTCGTGCCCGGTCGCCTCGCGGTCGACGCCTGAGGCCTGTGGCACGTAGCCGATCGACCGACGCACCGCCCCCGGGTCTAGGCGCCACGTCGTGCCCCGCGACGGTCGCACGTCCGGCGTCCGCCTTCGTCAGGGTCACGAGCACGCGGACGGTCGTCGACTTGCCGGCGCCGTTCGGCCCCAGGAGTCCGAACACCTCGCCTTCGGGGACGGCGAACGTCATCCCGTCGAGCGCTCGGACATCCTTCCCGTAGGTCTTCTCGAGGGCGTCGACGACGATCGCGTCCATGCGCCGAGCCTAGATGATCGAGGCTAAGGTGCCCTGCGTGCGGCCACACGGCGTCAAGGCCACGTTCTCGATCGTCGCCGCCGACCCGGAGAGCGGCGAGGTGGGCTGCGCGGTGCAGTCCAGGTACTTCGCCGTCGGCACCGTCGTGCCGTGGGCGCGAGCCGGTGTCGGCGCCGTCGCGACACAGGCGACCGGGGTGGCCGCGTTCGGCCGTCAGGCGCTCGAGGAGCTGGCAGCCGGTCGCTCCCCCGAGGCTGCCCTCGCAGCCGTGCTCGCGCCGGACGACGGGCGTGAGACGCGCCAGCTGGGTGTCGTCTCCGCGGACGGCCGCGCCGCTGCTCACACGGGCTCGAACTGTGTCTCCTGGGCCGGTCACCGCGTCGGAGACGGGTACGCGGTGCAGGGGAACATCCTCGCCGGCGAGGCCGTCGTCGTGGAGATGGAGCGGGCGTACCTCGACTCGGGCGGGTCGCTTGCCGAGCGGCTCGTCGCCGCGCTCGAGGCGGGACAGGCGGCGGGCGGCGACGTGCGGGGGCAACAGTCTGCCGCGGTCGTCGTGGAACGTGTCGGGGCAGCCGCCGAGAGCCGCGAGGGGGTCGACCGGGTCTGCGACCTGCGCGTCGACGACCACACGGCGCCGATCGCGGAGCTGCGCCGGCTGCTCGGCATCCACCTGGTCTGGGACGCGCTCCGGCGCGCAACAGCTTTCTACGCGCCCGGGCAGCACGCCGCAGGCGTCGCCTTGCTCCGGGGAGCGCTCGCCGACCACGGGGACGACGCGGCGCTCCTCTACGACCTCGCGTGCTTCGAGGTGCTCGCCGGCGAGACCGCCGAGGCCGTGACGCACCTCGGGCGTGCGTTCGCCCTCGACGATCTGCTGCGCGGCTCCGCCCGCGTGGACACCGACTTCGACGCGCTGCGTGGCGACCCGGTCTTCGAGGCCCTGCTGGGCTGAGTTCCTATCCCAGCAGCCGGTAGGCGTTGTCGCTGATCCAGGTCAGCTCGTTCGGCATCCCGTCCGGCGCGGAGCCCTGCGCGAACAGCGGCCCGAAGACGATGCGGAGCCAGCGGCCGGCTGCGAGCGCGCCGGGAGCGGCTACCGTCCCCTCCCATGTCGCACCCGGCTCGAGCACCTCCGGCGGGGGCGGCTGCGCCGTGTGCGCGTCACGGACGCCGGGCAGCTCCCGCTGGTTGACGCGCTGCTCGAGCTCCTCGTGGTCGCCGGTGGCGAAGAGCATGACGCCGAACGGAACCGACGAGGTCGCAGTCGGTCCACCCAGCGCCCAGGGGACCTCCGTCTCGTTGCGGATCGCCACGTCGGCCTTCCAGCCGTCGTCGCCGACCTCGATCCGCTTCACCTCGAAGATGAGCCGCGGCGACGTCGACTTCGTGTCCGTCGGCTCCAGCCAGTCGACCCGCACCTGCTGCGGCGGCGCCGCCGCGACCGGCGGAAGCGTGATCTTCGCGCCGCCGCAGCCGGCGGCCGCGACGCCGAGCACCGAGACCGCGATGAGGAGGGCGAGGCGCTGCATCGACGCATGCTCGCACGACCGACCGCCCGTCGCCCACGCATGGGTATGCTCGCCCACCGGTGGATCTCTACGAGTACCAGGGCAAGGAGCTCTTCCGCCGTGCCGGCATCCCGGTCTCCGACGGCAGGCTCGCGGCAAGCCCGCAGGAGGCGCGACAGGCGGCGCAGGAGCTCGGCGGCGCCGTCGTCGTCAAGGCGCAGGTGCTCACCGGCGGTCGTGGCAAGGCGGGCGGCATCAAGCTGGCGGAGACCCCCGCGGACGCGGAAGCACGCGCTCGCGACATCCTCGGCCTCGACATCCGCGGCCACGTCGTGCGCAAGGTGTGGGTCGAGAAGGCCTCCGAGATCGCCAAGGAGTACTACCTCTCCCTCACCTTCGACCGGGGCGAGCGGAAGCCCCTGTTCATGTTCACGACGCAGGGCGGCATCGAGATCGAAGAGGTCGCCGCGACGTCACCCGACGCGCTCGTTCGTCTGCACGTCGATGCGCTCGAGGGATTTCACCCGTGGCAGGCGCGCCGCCTCGTCTACGGCGCCGGCGTCGAGGATCCGTCCGAGCAGAAGCAGATCGCAGCCATCGTGGCGAAGCTCTACGACGCGTTCACACGCTTCGACGCGATGCTCTGCGAGGTCAACCCGCTCATCGTGACGCCCGAGGGCGAGGTGAGGGCGCTCGACTCGAAGTTCACGGTCGACGACAACGCGCTCTACCGGCACCCTGAGATCGCGGAGATGCGAGACTCGGCCGCCGCCGATCCGCTCGAGGCGCTGGCGCGGGAGAAGGGCGTCACGTACGTGAAGCTCGACGGCGAGGTGGGCGTGCTGGGCAACGGCGCCGGCCTGACGATGTCGACCGTCGACGTGGTCACGTTCGCCGGTGGCCGCCCCGCCAACTTCTGCGATCTCGGCGGCGGCGGGGATGCCCAGGGTGTCGTCGACGCGCTCGAGGTGATCACGCGCGACCCACAGGTGACAGCGGTGTTCTTCAACATCTTCGGCGGCATCACGCGCTGCGACGAGGTGGCCCGAGGGCTCCTCCAGGCGCTCGGTCAGTTGTCGATCCAGCTGCCGGTGGTGGTGCGACTCGACGGGACGAACGCGGACGAGGGGCGCGCGATCCTGGCGGACGCAGCGCCCCCGAACCTGCGGGTGGAGCCCACCATGCTCGAGGCGGCACGGACGGCGGTGGCGCTTTCACGATGAGGTGCTCTCGTCCATCTTCGGCGCCGGCCGCGTCAGCGGCCGCTTCAGGGATTGTCGCGAGCTCGAATCTGCTCTTGCAGATTCGAGCTCTGCGGGGCAAGCGATGAGCGATGTCTGGTCCGCCCGCGCTCAGGCGTATGTCGAGTCTGACGCGCACCGGCAGGGAGCCGATCTCGACCGGCTCGTCGAGTGGGCTGCCGGCGCGCGCACGGCACTCGACGTCGCCACGGGTGGGGGTCACGTCGCGCGACGGCTCCGCGAGGCCGGTCTCGAGGTCGTGACCACGGACGCCGCACCGGGCATGCAGCCGGACGTCATCTGCCCGGCCGAGAGCCTTCCGTTTGCCGAGGCGAGCTTCGATGTCGTCGCCTGCCGCACGGCGGCGCATCACTTCGCGGACGTGCGCGCCGCCGTGCGTGAGATGGCGCGGGTGGCGCGGGACAGGGTGCTGATCGTGGACACGGTCAACATGGGCGACGCGGTCGAGGAGGCGGAGACGCTGCGCGACCCGTCGCACGTCCGCAACTACACCGACGCCGAGTGGCGGGAGATCGTGCTCGAGGCGGGTCTGGGGCTCGACGAGGTCGCCTTCTTCGACCACACCTTCGACGCCCGGGCCTGGCTCGCCCGCACCGGCTGCGAGGGCGCGGAGGCCGAGCGTGTGCTCGAGTTGCTCGGCGACCGGGTCGCCGGCGGACGGCTGACGCTGGACAAGATCGCGATCCGGGCGGTCAAGGCGTAGCCGTGGCGATCGTCGTCGACACCTCCACGCGTCTGGTCGTGCAGGGCCTGACCGGCTCCGAAGGGCGGTTCCACGGGCTCCGCAACCGGGCCTACGGCACGCACCTCGTGGCCGGCGTGACGCCGGGCAAGGGCGGTCAGGACGTCGAGGGCGTGCCGGTCTTCGACACGGTCTCGGCCGCCGTCGCGGAGGCCGGCGCGAACACGTCGATGGTCTTCGTGCCGGCGCCGTTCGCCGCCGATGCCGTCTACGAGGCGGTCGACGCCGGGATCGGCACGGTGATCGTGATCACCGAGCACGTGCCCGCGCACGAGATGCTCCGCATCAAGGCGTACGTCGACGCACGCGATGTGACGCTCGTCGGGCCGAACTGCCCCGGTGTGCTCTCACCGGGGAAGGCGAACGTCGGGATCATCCCGGCCGAGATCTTCGCCGCGGGCTCGATCGGCCTGGTGTCCCGCTCGGGAACGCTGACCTACCAGATCGGCCATGAGCTGACCCAGCTCGGTCTCGGCAACTCGACCATCGTCGGGATCGGCGGCGACCCTGTTGTCGGCTCGTCGTTCATCGACATCCTGCGCCGCTTCGAGGCGGACGCAGAGACCGAGTACGTCGTCATGGTGGGCGAGATCGGCGGTGACGAGGAGGAGAAGGCGGCCGCGTTCATCGAGGCGGAGATGTCGAAGCCGGTCGTCTCCTACATCGCCGGCTTCACCGCCCCGCCCGGCAAGACGATGGGGCATGCCGGCGCGATCATCTCGGGCTCCTCCGGAACAGCCCAGGCGAAGAAGGACGCGCTCGAGGCGAAGGGGATCCGCGTCGGCACGACGCCGACCGAGACCGCTCAGCTCGTCGCCGAGCTCGCGCGGTAGCGGGACGCAGAGCGTCGAGCTCTGGCGGGACGCGACCGAGATCCTGTAGGGGCGAGGCCTGCCTCGCCCTCGCCCTCGCCCTCGAGGGCGGCCTGCGGCTCAGCGAGCAGCGGCCCAGTCGGACGGGATGTCCGAGCCGCCCTCGACCGTCCAGCGCGGGCCGATGCGGGCCAGCGTCGGGCTCGGAACGAGCTTGCCCGCGACGATCGCCTCGCCCTGACGGAACTCGCTGGCGAGCGTGAGCAGCGGCGCCGGGACGAACGAGAAGACCTCGGAGAGGACGGCGAGGTCGGAGCGCGAGTTCATCCGCATGAGCACGAGGTTGTCGCACTGCGAGACGACGTTCTCGGGCACCTTCTGCGGACGCTGCGTGGAGACGAGCAGCACGAGGCCGAACTTGCGTCCCTCGCCGGCGATGCGAACGGCGTGCTCCGTCGCCATCGCCGTGAGCGGGTCCTCCGGGTGGCCCGGGCAGACGTTGTGCGCCTCGTCGATCACGATCAGGATCGGCTCCCGTACGGTGCGGCGGCGCCACAGCGCGGCGAGCAGGCTTTCGGCGGCAACCGCCTGCTCGGCGCGCGTCTGCAGCGAGCCGAGGTCCGCGACGACGCATCGGGGGCCACCGGGCGCGACGAGATCCTCCAGCGAGCCCTCGTCGCCCGACGACCACACCTCCCACCTGTCGATGCCGAGGTTGCGCGCGCGCACACCGAGCGAGTGCAGTGGGTCGGGGTTGGCCCACATGCGGTCGATCGTCTCGCGCACGCTTGTCGCGATGAGCTGGTCGGCCCGCTCGAGTGCCTCGGCGAGCGCCGCGTACTCGTCGCGATCCGCGATGGGGTCGAGCCGGAGCACCGCCGCCTGCTCGGCTGCGTCGAAGTCGCGGAAGCGCACGTGGAGACGCTCCGAGCCCTCGGCTCCCGCGCTCCGGATGACCACGCCTGCCGCTGCTTCCGTGTACGCGGTGCGCACCGTCTCGGGCGAGTCGTCGCGGAGCTCGCCGAGCCGGACGAAGTCCGAGTTCGGGTCGAGGATCACGATCCGCAGCGATGTCTCCACGAGCAACCGCTCGAGGATCGTGCCCAGCGCGTACGTCTTGCCGGAGCCCGACTGGCCGCAGAGGAACGTGTGCCGGTCGAAGGCACCCGCGTCGAGACCGAGCTCGAGGCGAGGATCGAGCGCAAGCGACCCGACGGCGAGCGAGCCGCGGCTCGGGCGGATGTCGTCGAGCCAGCGCTTCACCTCGTCGGGCGTCGCGGCGCGGGCGCGCGCTTGGTCGAAGGCACCGTCGGGGCCGTCGAGCACGCGTCCTTCGACCTCGGCCACGCGAGGCCCGCGCCCTGTGCGGCCGGAGAGCCCGATCCTCGTCACCTGACCGAGCCTGGGCCCGGACAGGTGGCCCAGGACGACGTATCCCCCCGTGGTGACGTCGAGGCGATCGGGTGACACGGCGTAGGAGAACCAGCGCCCGTCGACAGAGGTGGCGAGCCCGTCTGCTGTCTCTGCGGCCGACATCGCCTCAGCCTATCCTGGCGCCATGGACGTCCGAAACCTCGACGCTGCCGAGTCCTTCACCACGAAGGACGGGTCGACGATCCGTGAGCTGCTCGGCTTGCCGACCTCGACGCTGATCCGCAACCAGAGCCTCGCCGAGGCGACGCTCGCGCCGGGCCAGGAGACGCAGCGCCACTACCACCGCGCCTCGGAGGAGATCTACTTCCTGCTCGCGGGCGGCGGGACGATGGAGGTGGACGGCGAGGAGCGGGTCGTCGGCGCCGGCGATGCGGTGCTCATCCCGCAGGGCGCCTGGCACACGCTCCGGGCGGGGCCGGATGGCGTGCGGCTGCTGTGCATGTGCGCGCCGCCGTACACGCACGAGGACACGTACTTCGCGTAGGGGCCGGATACGTCCGGCCCCCACGCGTTGCGCGCTAGATCTTGCGGCGGGCCCGGGTCGGGCCCCACTTGGATCCGCGGCGCCTGCCCGAGTAGACGAGGCGTGGCGCGGCGACGCGCATCCCCGTCTGCTCGAAGGTCTCGCGGTGGCCGTTCAGGTTCGCGACCCGGCTCATCTCGCCCTCCTGGTCGGGCAGCACCAGGGTGACGCCGGTGCCGGAGCGGCCGGCGCGACCGGTGCGGCCGACGCGGTGGGTGTACGCCTTCTCGTCCTCCGGCGGGTCGTAGTTGATGACGTGCGTGATGCCGGTCAGATCGAGGCCGCGTGCGGCCACGTCGGTGGCGATCAGAGTCGACACCCTGCCCGACTCGAAGCGGGCGAGCGCCCGTTCGCGCTGCGCCTGGCTCTTGTCGCCGTGCATCGCGACTGCGTCCACCTGGTGGTAGGCGAGCCGCTTGGCGAGCCGGTCGGCGCCGCGCTTGGTGCGGACGAAGACGAGCGCGAGTCCACGCTCGGCCTGGAGCAGCTCGATGAGCTTCTCCACCTTGTTCTCGGCCGTCACTGCGACGAAGTGGTGGTCGATCTCACCCGGCGCAGTCTCCTGGTGGAGCTCCGCCTCGACATGCAGCGGGTCGCTCGTGTAGGCGCGTGCAAGCTCGCCGACGGCACCGTCGAGCGTGGCCGAGAAGAACATCGTCTGCCGACGCTGCGGCACGCTTCGCAGGATCCGGTCGACCTGCGGCTTGAAGCCCATGTCGAGCATCCGGTCGGCCTCGTCGAGGACGAGGATCGAGATGTCGTTGAGCTGCACCATGCGGCGGTCGAGCAGGTCCTGCAGGCGACCCGGCGTGGCGACGAGCACGTGCGCCTCTCGGGCGCGCTGGCTCTGGTTGCGGAGCGGCACGCCGCCGTAGACCGAGGCGGCCGTGATGCGGCTCGCCTTGGCGAGCGCGGTGAACTCGTCCGTCACCTGGACGCAGAGCTCTCGCGTCGGTACGAGCACGAGCGCCGCCGGGCGTGAGCCGCGCGGGTCGAGCCGATCGAGGATCGGCAGCGCGAACGCGAGCGTCTTGCCCGAGCCGGTGGGGGACTTCGCGAGCACGTCGCGACCGGCCATGGCCGCCGGGATGGCGCGCAACTGGATCTGGAACGGGTACGTGATGTCGCGCGCGGCGAGCGCAGCGACGATGTCTGCGCTCACGCCGAGCGCAGCGAAAGACTGCTGTTGCATCTGAGTTGTTCGACTCCTGGAATTGTGGGATCGAGACCTGACCTACCCTCGAGCCCAGCCAAGGAGTCGAAAGAAGCAAGATCTCACGAGGCGATCGGCGACCGCCTGTACCCACACGGTAGCAGCAGACCTCCCCGTTGTCGCCAACTGAGACACGATCGTCAGGGGCGCGGCTATGGTGACTCGATGGCCCCGGCCCCGATTTCCTTCGCGCGCGGCGCTCCCTCACCCGAGTGCCTCGATCGCGGGCTGGTTGCGGATTGCGCCCGCGCGGCACTCGAGCGCGACGGCACGACGATCCTCTCCTACGGCACCGGCGGCGGCTACGGCCCGCTCCGCGAGCTGCTCGCGGAGCGCCACGATGTCGACCCCGCACAGGTCTTCATCACGACAGGCGGCCTCCAGGGCTTCGTCTTCTTCGCAGCGACACAGCTCCAGCGCCGGCCGGGCCGCGTCCTCGTCGAAGGACCGACGTACGACCGGCCGCTGAAGCTGCTCGGCTGGCAGGGCGCCGACGTCGTCAGCCTGCCGATGGACGACGAGGGTCTCGATCTCGACGCGCTCACGGCCGAGCTCGACACCGGCGGGGAGATCTCGTTCCTCTACACGATCCCGACGTTCCAGAATCCCAGCGGTCGCACGCTCGGGACCGAGCGCAGGCGGCGGCTGGCATCGATCGCTGCGGAGCGCGGTCTCGACGTGCTCGAGGACGACCCGTACGGCCTCGTCCGCTACGAGGGTGAGGCGCCGCCGTCGCTCCACGAGCTCGAGGGCGGGACGCGCGTCAGCTTCACGTCGTCGTTCTCGAAGACCGTCGCGCCCGGGCTTCGCGTCGGATACATGGTGGTGCCCGGTGACCTGCGCGCCGGGTACGACGACCGTGCGGTCTCGACGTACATCTCGCCGCCGCTCCTGCCGCAGGCGATCGTGCACGAGCTCCATGCCCGCGGCGCGTTCCAGCCCAACCTCGAGCGCATCCGCGAGCTGCTGCGCCTGCGCCGGGACGCGATGTTGACGGCGCTCGAGCGGGAGATGCCGGACGACGTGACGTGGAGCAGGCCGGAGGGCGGCTACTTCCTGTGGGTCGACTTCGGCGTGCGCGACAGCGGCGAGCTGCAGGCGCGCGCGCTCGAGGCCGGCGTCACCTTCGTGCGCGGCACGGACTTCTTCCCGGGCGGGGCCGACGGTGCCGGGGCGGCGCGGTTTGCGTTCAGCTTCGAGACACCGCAGCGGATCGACGAGGGTGTGGCGACCCTCGCCTCGCTGCTCTGACGGCCCTCTACGGGGTGCTCTTTGGTGCGCTTGCGCCGGTCGCGTGCCGTGTCGAAGAGGAAGCCGGCGAGGAAGCCGACCGCGAGCGTGATCAGCAGGAGCACGACGAGCGACGCCTGTGTGCTCCAGAAGACGAAGTTCACCTTCGTCTGGCGGGCGTTCAAGATCACGAGCAGCAGGCCGTAGACCGCCAGAGCGCCGAAGAGGATCATGCGCCAGGGCACCCCGTCGTGCTTCGGAGGCGCCGGTTCGGACATGCGGCGAGTTTACGAGGTCAGGCCGCTGCCGTCACACGCGCCGCGAGCGGTACCGGGGGGCGAAGCACGAGCGGCGCCTGACGCGGCGGGATGAGGCCACCGGTGGCGGCCCGAAACGTGGGGCACGGCCGCTCGCCCGGGAGTGCACAGAGACCCGCTTGACGGAAGTAGCAATCGTTGCAGGTTGCTCTGGTTTTCTTGGTCAATGTCGTTGGTGTTCTACAGATGTCCGGTAAGGACAGCGGCCATTCTGGCTCTCGGCCGGGTGCCTGGCAAGGGGCGGCGCCCAGGAAACACCCGCAATTTGCGTCTGTTGTCAGTCCTAGCGAATGTCCTGCAAACTACCCCTTTCGAGGGAGTGTTGCCAGAGCGCGCAACGCCTGTTGAAAGTTCTCCACCGCGATCACGCGAAGGTTCCCTGCATATCGCCGGGCGACTGCCGCGTTATCCCCAGCGGGGACGACGAACACGTCGGCTCCGGCCTTGCGCACACCGAGCACCTTCTGCTTCATGCCGCCGATGGGCGCCACCGACCCGTCCAGCTCGAGCTCGCCGGTTGCCGCCACGCGGTAGCCGCGGTCGACGTCGCGACCGAGCTCCTGGAGCACGTCGAGCGCAAAGGGGAGCCCGGCCGACGGCCCGCCGACGTTGCCGAGGTCGATGTCGACGTCGACCGGTAGCCGGATGTCGGCGGCTTGCGTGATCTGGATGCCGATGATCGGCCGGTTCGGGTCGTCGGGCGCCCGAACCGTGCGCACCGTCACGTTTCGCGGCTGCCCGTCCCGGCGGATGCGCAGCAGGACGAGCTCGCCCGGGTCGACCGTGCTGACCGCCGCTCTCAGGTCACCCGTCGTGCGCACGGTGCGGCCGGCCGCCTCGACGATCACGTCGCCGTCCTTGAGGATCCGCGCTGCCGGCACGGACGGGTCGATGCCCTCGACGATCACGCCGCGTGGCTGCGCGGTCACGTGGAAGCCGGCAGCGCGGAGCGCGACGGCCGCCGCCACCTGCTCGGAGCGGGCCATCTCCCCGAGCGAGGTCTTGCGGCGCTCCTCGAAGCTCGAGCCGGGCTGGAGCAGCGCTTCCTCGGGCACCATGGTGGCCCCGTCGGGGCGCATGAACGGGACGAGACGCTCCAGCCAGCGGGCCCGGCGTACCGTGACGTCGACGAAGTAGATGCCGCCGGCGTCGTCGACCGGCTTGGCACCCTCGACCTTCACCTTGTCGTTGAGCGCCTGCGCCTCGTTGGGGAGGAAGAGGAAGTCGCTCGTCGGATAGACCCAGGCGGCGGCCACGAGCACCACCGCGAGCGAGAGTGCGATGCCGACCGTCCAGGAGAGGACGCGACGTGTCGTGAAGGTGTTCACGCTCAGAGGAGGGCGCGCGTGAAGCCGCCGTCGACGGGGACGACCGCTCCGGTCACGTACGCGGCGGCGTCCGAGGCGAGGAAGCAGGTGACGGCGGCGATCTCGGCGGGTGTGCCGATGCGCCGCAGCGGGATGGCGTCGAGATCTGCCGGCGTGAGACCGTCCGGGTAGACCTGCCGGAAGCGGTCGGTGTCGATGCGACCGGGGGCGATGATGTTGACCGTGACGCCGTCCGGGCCGAGCTCCCGTGCGAGCGTCTTGAGCCAGCCGACGACGCCGGGCCTGACGGCGTTCGAGAGCGCGAGGTTGGGGAGCGGCTCCTTCACGGAGCTCGACTCGATGGCCACGATGCGGCCTCGTCCGCTCGCGCGCAGATGGGGCAGGCTGCGCTCGACGAGCCGCACGTGCCCGGTGAGCAGCAGCTCGACGGCGGCCGCCACCGCCTCCGGGGTCATGCCGACCGCAGGCCCGGGCGGTGGGCCGCCGCCGTTCAGCACGAGGACGTCGAGCCGGCCGTGGGCTCGGACGGCGGTGTCCACGAGCCGTTCGACGTCGTCCGGCCGCGTCAGGTCGCCGGCGACGGCGAGAGCGCCGATCCGGGCCGCCTCCCGCTCGAGGAGCTCCGCCCGGCGCGCGAGCATGACCACGTCGGCGCCTTCGGCGCGGAGCGCCTCGCTGACGGCGAGCCCCATCCCCGACGAGGCGCCGCACACGATCGCGGTGCGACCTGTGAGCCCGAGATCCATTCGCGGAAGCGTAGACGTGGCGCTGTTGTAGGGGCCGGAGATATCCGGCCCTCACGACCCGCTCGCCGCCTCGACGGGCCGGATGTATCCGGCCCCTACGAGAGGACTAGCGGCTGGAGAGCACGCCGACGACCTCGCGCACGGCGGCGGCGGACTCACGCAGCATTCTCTTTTCCTCCGCGCCGAGCTTGAGGCGCACGATCCCCTCGACACCGGCTGCCCCGAGCACCACGGGGACGCCCATGTAGAGACCGTCGATCCCGTACTCGCCCTCGAGCAGCGCGGTGCACGGGAGCACGCGCTTCTGGTCGAGGCAGATCGCGTCGACCATCTGCGCCGCCGCCTCGCCGGGGGCATACCAGGCGGAGGTGCCGAGCAGGTTGACGATCTCGCCGCCGCCCTTGCGCGTCCGCTCGACCATCTTCGCGATGCGGCCCTTCGTGGTCAGCTGCTCGAGAGGCACGCCGCCGACGGTCGTGGCCGAGACGACGGGGACCATCTGGTCGCCGTGGCCGCCGAGCACCATCGCCTGCACGTCCTTCACCGACGTGCCGGTCTCCCAGGCGATGAAGGCCGAGAAGCGGGCCGTGTCGAGGATCCCCGCCATGCCGACGACGCGCTCCTTGGGGAAGCGTGAGACGGCCTTCGCGACGTGGCACATCGCGTCGAGCGGGTTCGAGACGACGACCAGCACCGCCTTGGGCGACCGCCTCACGATCTCCTTCGTCACCGAGCCGACGATCGCCTCGTTGGTCGTCACGAGGTCGTCGCGGCTCATCCCGGGCGAGCGCGGCTTGCCCGCGGTGATGACGACGACGTCGGAGCCCGCCGTCTCGCCGTAACCGTTGGTGCCCACGATCGTCGGCTCGAAGCCGAGCACGGAGCCGGCCTGGTTCATGTCGAGCGCCTTGCCCTGCGGGTAGTTGGGGATGATGTCGACCAGGACGACGTCCGCGTAGTCGGCGCGCGCGACTGCGAACGCGCAGGTCGCGCCGACGTTCCCGGCTCCGACGACGGTGACCTTCTTCCTACCGTTCACTGCTGTTCCTTTCGTCAGCCGCGACCGGCTTCAGCCGAGCGCGGCAATGATGGCGTCTGCGAACTCCGACGTGCCGACCGCGGTCGGGTCGTCGCGGGAGGGCTTCAGGTCGTAGGTGACGCGCTCGCCCGCGGCGATCACCTGCGCCACGGCCTGCTCCAGCCGCGCGGCGGCATCCCGCTCACCGAGGTGCTCGAGCATGAGCTTGCCCGAGAGGATCATCGCCGTCGGGTTGACGCGGTTCAGGCCGGTGTACTTCGGTGCCGACCCGTGCGTGGCCTCGAACACGGCTGCCTCGGTGCCGATGTTCGCGCCGGGCGCCACACCGAGGCCGCCCACGAGGCCGGCGGTGAGGTCGGAGACGATGTCGCCGTACAGGTTCGGGAGCAGGAGCACGTCGTGCTCCTCCGGGCGCTGCACGAGCCCCATGCAGACGGCGTCGACGAGGTTCTCCCAGGCTTCCACGTCGGGGTAGTCCTGCGCCACCTCACGGAACACGGCCAGGAAGAGGCCGTCGGTGAACTTCATGATGTTCGCCTTCGTCACGCACGACACGCGCCGGCGCCCGTTGGCGCGCGCGTACTCGAAGGCGAAGCGCGCGATCCGCTCCGATCCCTCGGGGCTGATCGGCTTGATCGAGAGGCCGGACGTCGGCGCGATCTGCTTCGCCTGCATGCCGTTCAGCGTCTCGATCACCTGCGCGGCCTCCGGCGTGCCGGCCTCGTACTCGATGCCGGCGTAGAGATCCTCGGTGTTCTCGCGCACGATGACGACGTCGACGTCCTCGTAGCGTGAGCGCACGCCGCGGTAGGACTTGCACGGCCGCACGCATGCGTAGAGCCCGAGCTCGTGACGGAGCGCGACGTTGACCGAGCGGAACCCGGTCCCGATCGGGGTCGTGATCGGGCCTTTCAGAGCGACGCGCGTGCGCCGGATCGAGTCGAGCGTCGCCTCCGGGAGCGGCGTCCCGGCCGTCTCCATCACGTCGACGCCGGCGTGCTGCACGTCCCAGTCGAACGACACTCCGGTCGCCTCGAGGACGCGTCGGGTGGCCTCTGTCAGCTCAGGCCCGGTGCCGTCACCCGGGATCAGGGTCACTGCGTGCGTCACGGCGCTGAGCATAGATGCATGGCTCGGGGCCTCAGCTCAGGTACCGTCCGGGCCATGAGCGACTTCAAGCCGGGCCTCGAAGGCGTCGTTGCCTTCGAGACGGAGATCGCCGAGCCCGACCGCGACGGCGGGGCGCTGCGCTACCGCGGTGTGGACATCGAGGAGCTCGTCGGGCACGTCCCGTTCGAGAAGGTCTGGGGGCTGCTCGTCGACGGGGAGCCCGAGCCTGGTCTCACGTCGGCCGATCCCTATGCCGCCCCCGACCTGACCGGTCGCACGCCCGCCGATCTGCAGACGATCGCGGCGCGGCTCGGCGGGGACTGGGGGTTGCGGCAGCTGATCGACATCACCGACGACGAGGCGAAGGAGGATCTCCGGCGCCTGTCGTCGACGCTGATCTCGGTCGCCGCCCAGTCGGCCCGGCTCGCCGACGGCGAGGCGGAGCCGGTGCCGGCTGCCGTGATCGCGCAGGGGGAGACGGTGGCGGAGCGCTTCCTGCTCGAGTGGCGCGGCGAGGCCGCTCCCGCCGATGTCACCGCCGTCGACACCTACTGGATCTGCACCGCGGAGCACGGTCTCAACGCGTCGACCTTCACCGCCCGGATCTGCGCCTCGACCGGCGCCGACTGCGCCGCGATCCTGTCCGCCGCGGTGGGGGCGCTCTCCGGCCCGTTGCACGGCGGCGCACCCGCGCGCGTGCTGCCGATGCTCGACGCGGCGGCCGCCGCACCGGACGTGGAGGAGTACGTCGTCGACCTGCTCGACCGTGGCGAGCGACTGATGGGCTTCGGCCACCGCGTCTACCGCGCCGAGGACCCGCGCGCGCGCCTGCTGCGCCGCACCGCGCAGGAGCTCGGGCTCACCACGGTTCGAGGTGGCCGAGGAGCTGGAGCGGGCGGCGCTCGCGGAGCTGCACCGGCGCAAGCCGGATCGCGTGCTGGCCACCAACGTCGAGTTCTGGTCGGCGGTGGTGCTCGACGTGGCCGGCGTGCCGCCGCAGCTCGCGCCCGCCATGTTCGCCTGCTCGCGCACGGCGGGCTGGTCGGCGCATGTGCTCGAGCAGAAGCGGCTGGGTCGCCTGGTGCGTCCGTCCGCCCTGTACGTCGGCCCCGGCCCGCGATCGCTCGCCTCGCTCTGAGTATTCGCCCGTGCCCGAGCTGACCCTCGAGCAAGCCGCCCAGCTGGCGGACGAGTACGCCGGACGCGGTCTCGCGAAGGAGCTGGCCACGCTTCGCGTCGAGTGGGACGACGAGCTCGAGGCGGCGGCGCGCAACCCCGACTACCGCGTGCGCTCGCTCGCCTTCCGGGCGCTGGCGCAGTTCCGCTTCCGCCAGAAGATCGAGCTGCTACGGCGTGGGCTCGACGACGAGAGCCCGGCGGTGCGCGGCTCGGCGCTGATCGCGCTGGAGTCGTTCTCGCGCGATCACCCGGGCGATGTGAACAAGTTCAGACCGCTGCTGCACGAGCTGGCAGCCCGAGATCCGAACGTGGCCGTGCGCAGGCTGGCGATCGTCTGCCTGAAGAACGGGACGCCCGTGCCGGACACGATTCGCCTGCTCGACGGGATCGCCGAGAACGACGAGGACGACGCCGAGGTGCGCCGCACGGCCAAGTCGGTGGCGACGCTTCTCCTGAAGCGCTCCCGCACCAAGTAGGGGCCGGATACATCCGGCCCGGCTCCCGCACCACGTAGGGGCCGGATACATCCGGCCCGGCTCCCGCACCACGTAGGGGCCGGATACATCCGGCCCGGCTCCCGCACCACGTAGGGGCCGGATACATCCGGCCCTGTACTCTCAGCGCCGATGGCCGGTCAGCCGCTCGTCGGTGTGATCATGGGCTCCCGCTCCGACTGGGAGACGATGCGGCACGCGGCGGAGACACTCGACCGACTCGAGGTCTCGCACGAGGTGCTCGTCCTCTCGGCGCATCGCACACCGGACGAGGTCGCGGACTACGCCGCGACCGCCGAGGAGCGGGGCGTGCAGGTGATCATCGCGGGCGCCGGGATGGCGGCCGCCCTGCCGGGCGCCGTCGCCGCGAAGACGTCGCTCCCCGTGCTGGGTGTCCCGATGGAGTCGAAGCTCGCGGGCGGGCTCGACTCGCTGCTCTCGATGTCGCAGATGCCGGCCGGGATCCCCGTCGGCACGTTCGCCGTCGGCCGTGCCGGGGCCGTGAACGCCGCGCTCCTCGCCGTCGCCATCCTCGCCCGCGCGGACGCGGACGTCCGCGAGCGCCTGGAGCGCTTCCGCGCCGAGCAGACGGCCGCCGTGCTCGAGGCGTCCGACCCGCGCAGCGGCGAAACCGCCAGCGCCGCCCGGGCGAGGCGTAGGCGGGCCGTTCCTCGAGCGGCTCACCGGCGAGCAGGGCGGCGGGAGCGTCCTCGACGAGCCAGCGTCCGAGCCCGGGATCACCCACCGCGCGCACGGCGGCGGAGAGCCCCGCCTCGCGCACATCCGGTGCATGCGCGTCCGACGCGATCGCGTACACGACGCCGTCGGCGAGCAGCCGGCGGGCGCACGCCGCAACCCGCGAGCCGTGACGGCCATCGATCGAGCCGGCTGTCACCTGCACCAGCGCCCCGGCGCGTGCGACGTCTCCGACCAGTCCGGGCCGAGCGAGCACATCCGGATTGCGCTCCGGGTGAGCGATGACCGGCTGCACGCCGTCATCGAGGAGTCGGGCGCAGACCCGCACGAAGTCGTGCGGCCAGATCGAGTACGGCGTCTCGACCAGCAACACGCGTCGGTTGCCGCCGAGGCCGAACCGGGCGCGCTCCTCCTCGCCGAGCGTGGGCAGCCTGTGGAGCGCGATCTCGCCGCCGCCGCGGATATCGACGGCGATCCCGGCCCGCAGCGGCTGCCTCGCGCACCGTTGCGAGAGCTTCCTCCATCGCGTCGGCGGTCGTCGGGTAGTCGTGGCGGACATGCGGTGTGGCGCACACGACGGTGATCCCGTCCGCAACCATCGACCGAAGGATCGCGAGCGACTGGTCGAGATCGGCGGCGCCGTCGTCGAGTTCGCCGGGGAGGACGTGCGTATGGAGGTCGATCATCGAGGGGATGCTAGGGACAGCGCGCGCGGGCGGCGTCTTGGCGCGCGGCGCGACCTAGCCGCTGACGTCGGTCGGCGCGGTGCGCCGCGCGTGCGGGTGCGCGGCGAAGTACGCGTCGCGACGGCGGCGGTCGGTGACGTGCGTGTAGCGCTCGGTCGTGGCGAGGTCGGCGTGGCCGAGCATCTCCTGCACGCTGCGCAGGTCGGCGCCGCCCTCGAGCAGATGGGTCGCGAACGAATGGCGCAGCAGGTGCGGGTGCACACGCCCGGGCTCGAGCCCGGCCTTCTCGGCGAGGCGCCGCAGGACGAGGAACGCCCCGGCGCGCGTGAGTGCGCCGCCGCGCGCGTTCAGGAACAGGTCGGGCCGGTGGCGGCGGTCGAGGTGGGGGCGGCCGAGCGCGAGATACCGGCGCACGGCGTCGGCGGCAGGACGGCCGAGCGGGACGATCCGCTCCTTGCCGCCCTTGCCGAGCACGCGCACGATGCGCTCGTCGATGTCGACCGACGCCTTCTGCAACCCGAGCGCCTCCGACACGCGCAGCCCGGCGCCGTAGAGCAGCTCGACGAGCGCCCGGTCGCGCATCGGGCGCGGCGCGGTCCCGTTCGCGGCCTCGATCAGGCGCTCCGTCTCGGCCGGGGAGAGCGTGCGCGGGAGGCTGCGCTGGCGGCGTGGCGGCTTGAGCGCCGCCGCGGGGTTGTCGGTGCGCGCGCCGAGGAGCACCTGATGGCGGAAGAACGTCCGGGCGGCGGCGAGCCGTCGCGCGATCGTCGAGGCGGCGAGCCCGTCGGCGCGCATGCCCGCGACCCAGTGCTCGAGCTCGTCGGTGGTGGCATCGCCCACCGCATGCCCGAGCGACGCCGTCAGGAAGGCGAGGTCGCGGCTGTAGGCGTCGACGGTGCGCGGCGACCGCTGCGCCGCGAGAAGCAGCAGGAAGGCCTCGACGTCCTGGTCGACGTGCGCCGGCACGGCAGCATGATTCGCGCTCACCGGCCCTCCGTCCTGCCGACGGCGCGAAATCGGCGCAGCAGGAAGGTGGAACCGACGAGGAGCACGAGTGCGAGTGCGACCGTGATTCCGGCGATCCACGCGGCGACGCCGATCCAGAACTCGTCCGGGAAGAGGCGCAGCAGCGTGTCCGTCTGCGCGAAACGCCAGGTGTCGCCCTCGAAGAAGACGCCGTGGAAGTCGACGAAGAAGCTGTCCCAGGCGAGCAGCATCGTGACGCCGAGCACGGCGGCGATGGCGAGCGTCGCCGCGGCTCCGGCCTGGAGACCGCGCGGGACGGCCCGTCGTGTCGCCGGCCGCCACGTGAGCGCGACGCCCGAGGACGAGGATCACGAGCAGCGCCACCTCCTGCACCCGGAAGGCGACCCCGACCGCGTCCCGCACGTCGCGCATGTGCGCGCAGCTCGCGCCCACCGAAGGCGGCCTCGCCGTTCGGCAGCTTCGCCTCCTCGAGCAGCGCGATCCCGCGCCCGCCCGGGCGGATCGAGTCGAGCCCGACCAGCGCGAGCGCCCTGCGCTCGTCCTCCGTCAGGCCGTAGCGGTCCGGCGGCACGCGCCCGTGGTCGTACTCGAACGAGACGATCCAGTCGTTCGTCACGACCCGCAGGGCGGTGATGACGACGACCGGCGGCACGAGCACCGCGACGACCACTGTGACGAGGATCAGTGCCGCTCGGCGCATGGGGACGACACGCTATCGCCGTCGCCGTGTCAGGATGGGGCATCGACGAAGGGAGACGATCGTGGCTGGACTCGAGATCAAGAACGCGAGCTCGCCCGACGAGACGCGTCAGCTGGCCGACAAGGGGCACGTCGGTGTCTTGAGCGTCGGCGGCAACACGGTTCTCGCCGGTGAGTGGAAGCCTGGCTGGCGGTGGTCGGAGCACGTGAAGCCGGTCGCCGGCACCGACAGCTGTGAGGCGACCCATCTCATCTACTGCCTGAGCGGCCGGATGCACATCGTCATGAACGACGGCACGGAGGGAGAGATCGGGCCCGGCGACTTCGTGTCGATTGCGCCCGGTCACGACGCCTGGGTGGTCGGCGACGAGTCGTGCATCGGAGTCGACTTCGGAGGCCACGCCCAGTACGGCAAGGGGTAGCCGCACAGGTCTACGAGCGCGGGTGCGAGCGGTCGTAGACCCGCCGCAGGCGGCGTGCGTCCACGTGGCTGTAGACCTGCGTCGTGGACAGCGACGCGTGCCCGAGCAGCTCCTGGATCGTGCGCAGGTCGGCGCCGCCCTCGAGCAGGTGGGTCGCGTACGCGTGCCGCAGCCGGTGCGGGTTGCGCACGACGCGGCGCAGGGTGCTCGTGTCGAGGCGGCGCCCACGGGCCGAGAGGAAGAGCGCGTCACAGGCGCCGCGCGCCAGGTCCGGGCGCGAGTCGCGCAGATACAGCGCCACCTCGTACGCCGCCTGCTCGCCGAGCGGCACGACGCGATCCTTCCCGCCCTTGCCGTGCACGTGCACCGTCTCCTGCTCGAAGTCCACGTCGGCGAGATCGAGGCCCACCGCCTCCGCGCTGCGCAGGCCGCAGGAGTAGACGAGCTCGAGGAGCGCCCGGTTGCGGCGGCCGAGTGACCCTTCGCCGGGAGCGGCGTCCACCATCTCCTCGACCTCTCGCACCTTCGGTGCGTCGGGCAGGCGGCGCGGCCGGCGGGGCACCATGGCCGCCTCCGGCACGCGATCGTCGCCCAGGGTGAAGCGCAGGAAGGAGCGCACGGCGGCCAGCCGCCGCGAGATCGTGGACGGGGCGAGGCCGCGCCTGCTCCGTCCCAGCTCGGCCGTGTACGCGGCGAGGGCGCGCGTGTCGACCTGCTCGACCGTCAGCGACCGCGTGTCGAGCCAGCGCAGTGAAGTCGCGCAGGTCGGAGCGGTACGCCCGCCGCGTCGCGTCGCTCAGCGCCGGCCGCTCGAGAAAGCGGTCGATCGAGGCCTCGGTGTCCACGGCTCCTGGGTTCTCTCTCCGTTCGCCGCCGCCTGCCTCCTCACAGCGCGATGCGTGGCGTCGTGCCAGGCACGAGGCCGTGGCCGCGCGGGACGTGTCGTCGTGCCTGTCACCGGAGCGAACCGTGGCGACGGTGGGCACCATCCAGGGATGCGCCTGGTCGCGATCGTGGTCGTTCTGTGTGCCGCCGCCGCCGTGGGGGCGGTGCTCGTCGAGCACGCCGGCGACGCCTCCGCGAGTCGCGTGGGCTCGCTGACGATGGTCGGCGACTCGCTCAACGTCGGCACCGAGCCGGCGCTGCGCAAGGCGCTGCCCGGCTGGAGCATCGAGACGGACGACGTCGTCGGCCGGGGCAGTGACGACGGCATCGCCGCGCTCGAGCGGATCGGCAACGGACTCGCGCCGGTGGTCGTGATCAGCCTCGGCACCAACGACACGCAGAGCGACGTCGCCGGCTTCCGGAACGACGTTCGCACCGTCCTGCGGAGCGCGGGCGACGCGCGCTGCGTCATCTGGGCGACCGTCTGGCGGGGCGGCGCCAACGACGCCTTCAACACGGTGCTCGCCGAGGCGGCGCAGGCGAACGGCACCTTGCGGCTGGTCGCCTGGGACGAGCTCGCGGCGGCGCACCCGGAATGGCTCTCCTCCGACGGCGTCCACTCGACCCCGGCGGGATATGCGGCCCGGGCGGCAGCGATCGCCCGCGTGGCGCGCGACTGCCTTCCGGAGGACACGACGTGAGCGGCCGCGTCGCACCTCTCGCGACCGGCGCCGAAGCCCGGCTGCAGAACGAGGGCTCGTCACGTGCGGTCGTGCTCGTCAACGGCGGTACCGCCCGCGCCGTCCCGGGCACGTGGAGCGCCACGAGCGAGCTGCTCGCACAGGAGCTCGCGCCACGGTATCCCGATGTGGCGCTGATCGAGGTCCGGTACCGCCTGAAGACGTGGAACGAGCTGCCCTCGTGCATCGCCGACGCCGAGGCGGCCGTCGAGCTCGCGGCCGCGTCCTCGATGCTCCTCGTCGGCTTCTCGATGGGTGGTGCCGTGTCGATCGCGGTTGCCGGTCATCCGTCGGTCGCCGCAGTGCTCGGGCTGGCGCCGTGGATCCCGGACAAGCTGAAGGTCGACAGTCTCCGGGGCAAGCGGCTCGACGTCGTGCACGGCGAATGGGACCGGTATCTGCCGGGCATCCCGGGTGTCAGCCCGCAGCACTCGCGGGCCGGGTTCGAGCGCGCGATCGCGGCCGGTGCGCACGGCACGTACACGATCGTCTCGCGCGGCCTGCACGGGTGCGCGCTCCGCCGGCCCTCCGGCGCGCTGCTGCGTCTCCCGCGATGGCGCGCGTGGGTCGAGCACACGGCGAACGCGGTCGAGCGCTTTGTGGCGGCAGCAGCGTGAACCTCTACCGCCTGCTCGCTCCCGTGGCTGCCCGCGACCGTCCGTGCCGTCTACCGCATGGAGATCGCCGGGGGCGAGCACGTCCCGGCGACGGGCGGCGTCGTCGTCGTCGCGAACCATCTCTCCGCCATCGACCCGTTCGTCCTCGGAGCAGCCGTCCCCCGACAGCTGCACTACATGTCCAAGGCGGAGCTGTGGCGCTGGCGGCCGCTCGGCTGGGCGATGGACGGCCTCGGTGGGTTTCCGGTCGATCGCGGGCGGGGCGACCGGGACGCCCTGGCGCGCGGGGTGGAGCTGCTGGAGCAGGGCGAGGCGGTCGGCATCTTCCCCGGCGGGCGGGTGCGGTGGGAGGGGGCGTGGTTCCGCGGCGCCGCCAAGCTGGCGTTTCGCGCCGGCGCGCCGATCCTGCCGGTGCGCCTGTTCGACACCGACCGCGCCGTCGCCGGCCGTCGCGTCCGGTTCCCACGGGTGCGCGTCGTGATCGGCGCGCCGATCCCCGTCGAGCGCGCGAAGCCGACGATCGCGTCGGCGCGCGAGCTGACCGAGCGGATGCGCGCGGCGGTCGAAGCGCTTTAGGGTCGGGGCCGTGTCCCGATCAGGCATCTTGCGGGGGTCGGCGAGGAGGCGTACGCTGTGGGAAAACGTATGACAGTTCAGATCCCAGTTCGTATCCCATCTGAGGATGCAGAGGCACTCGACGCCGCTGTCGCCAGCGGGGCGTTCGGCAGCCGCAGCGAGGCGATCCGCGAGGCGATCGACATGCTGCTGAAGAGGTTGCGCGACGACGAGATCGCCGAGGAGTACCGCCGTGCCTACACCGAGCATCCTCAGGAGGAGTGGATCGGCGAGATCGGCGTCTGGGCGCTGAACGAGATCGTCGCCGCCGAGAAGCGGCGAGCCCCGTGAACCGCGGCGAGATCTACGATGCCGAGCTTCCGGTCGGACGCCATCCGGTGGTCGTCGTCACACGGGACGAGGCGATCCCGGTCCTGCGAAACGTGACGGTCGCAGTCGTGACGAGCACGATTCGCAACGTACGAACCCACGTTCCAGTCGGTCCCGCGCACGGTCTCGATCACGAGAGCGCTATCAACTGCGATGACCTCGTGACCGTTCCGAAGCCGCTTCTCGATCGGTATCGCGGTGTGCTGCCGGCGTCCGACCTCGCCCGCGTGAACACGGCGCTCCGGATCGCGCTCGGCCTCGACTGACCGGCCGCAGGCACACTCGTCGGTGATGCCTGGACGACGCTGGAGCGTCTCGACCGAGGAGCTGCCGCAGCGGCCCGCCGACCCTGCGGTGCGCAAGGCGAACTTCCGCCGCATCGTGCGGCTCTTCCGCCCCTACAAGGCCCGGCTCGGCTCCGTCGGCGGCCTGATCGTCTTTTCGGCGTGCCTCGGCGTCGTGTCGCCGTTCCTGCTGCGGGAAGTGCTCGACGTCGCGATCCCGGACGAGAACATGCATCTGCTCACCGCGCTCGTGGCGGGCATGGTCGCGATCCCGGTCATCACAGGCGTGCTCGGGGTCTGGCAGACGCTCCTCTCGAATCAGGTCGGCCAGTCCGTCATGCACGACCTGCGCACCTCCGTGTACCGGCACCTGCAGCGCCTCTCGCTCGCGTTCTTCACGAAGACGCGCACCGGCGAGGTGCAGAGCCGGATCGCGAACGACATCGGCGGCATCGACAACGTCGTCACCTCGACCGCCACCTCGGTGCTCTCGAACGTCACCACCGTGCTCGCGACGATCGTCGCCATGGTGCTGCTCGACTGGCGGCTCGCCGCGTTCGCGCTGGCGCTGCTGCCGCTGTTCGTCTTCCTCACCAAGCGCGTCGGCGACCAGCGCCGCAAGGTGACCGCCGCGCGGCAGGCGTCACTCGCCGACGTCTCCTCGATCGTGCAGGAGTCCCTGTCCGTGTCCGGGATCCTGCTCGGCAAGACGATGGGGCGCGGCGACGACCTGGCGGCGCGCTTCGAGCAGGAGTCGGGCCGGCTCGCCGACCTCGAGGTGCGCAGCCGGATGACGGGGCGCTGGGTGATGTCGGCCATCCAGATGACGTTCGCGATCATGCCCGCGCTCGTCTACTGGTTCGCCGGCTGGACGATGGCGAACGGCGACGGCGTCATCTCGATCGGCACGCTGGTCGCCTTCACGACCCTGCAGACGCGGCTGTTCTTCCCGATCGGGAGCCTGCTCGGCGTGCAGATCGAGGTGCAGAGCTCGCTGGCGCTCTTCGACCGCATCTTCGAGTACCTGGACGAGGAGGTGGAGATCGTCGAGGGTACGCGGACGCTGGAGAGCCCGCGCGGGGACGTCACGCTCGACGGGGTCTGGTTCCGGTACCACGACGCCGCCTGGACGCTCGAGGACGTCGACTTCGTGGTGCCCGCCGGCACGACGACCGCGCTCGTCGGCGAGACCGGCTCCGGGAAGACGACGTGCGCCTACCTCGTGGCGCGGCTGTACGACGCCACCGAGGGTCAGGTGACGATCGACGGTGTCGACGTGCGCGAGCTGACGCTCGAGTCGCTCGCCTGCGCCGTCGGCGTCGTCTCGCAGGAGACGTACCTCTTCCACGCGACCGTGCGCGAGAACATCCGCTTCGCGCGGCCGGAGGCGACCGACGAGGAGATCGAGGAGGCCGCGGGCGCGGCGCAGATCCATGAGCTCATCGCCTCGCTGCCAGAGGGCTACGAGACCGTCGTCGGTGAGCGCGGCTACCGCTTCTCGGGCGGCGAGAAGCAGCGCATCGCGATCGCGCGCACGATCCTGCGCAACCCGCCGATCCTCGTGCTCGACGAGGCGACGTCGTCGCTCGACACGCAGACCGAGCGCGCCGTGCAGGAGGCGCTCGAGCGGCTGTCGGCGGGGCGGACGACGATCGCGATCGCACACCGGCTCTCGACGATCCGCGACGCCGACCAGATCGTCGTGCTCGACGGCGGCCGCGTGGTCGAGATCGGCACGCACGACGAGCTGCTGTCGCAGGGCGGCCGCTACGCCGCGCTGCTGGCGCGCGACGCCGACGACGTCGTGCCGACGCCCTCCTGAGCAGGCACCGGCCCGGCTGCGCGGTTCGCCTGCCATGACAGCGGCGCAGCGACTACGGTTCCGTGGTCGGCGCTTCGGAGGGGCCGGAACAGATGACCATCGCGACGTCGGAGTCAGGCCTGGAGCTGGACGGCCTTGAGCCCAAGGGCCGCGTCCTCCGCAACCCGACCACCGCGCAGCTCTACACGGCGGCGCTGGCGAACGGCGACGGCAGGCTCTCGCGCGGCGGGGCGCTCGTCGTCGACACCGGACGCTTCACGGGCCGGTCGCCGCAGGACAAGTTCGTCGTCGAGGAGTCGGGCTCGCGTGACCGGATCTGGTGGGGAGACGTCAACAGGCCGCTCTCCGAGGCCCACTTCGAGGGTCTGCGCGCGAAGGTCGCGGCGCACCTCGAGCAGCAGGAGACGCTCTACGTGATCGACCATTTCGCCGGCGCCGACCCGGCACACCGCGTCGGTGTGCGAGTCATCACCGCGAGCCCGTACCACGCGCTGTTCGCGAAGACGATGTTCATCGTTCCCACGGCTGCCCAGCTCGAGGCGTTCTCGGTCGACGCGCTCGTGCTGCACGCACCCGAAGTCGAGGTGTCGCCCGACGAGGACGGAACCCGGACCGGGACGTTCGTCGTGCTGCACCCGAGCCGGTCGGAGGTGCTGATCGGCGGCACGTTCTACGGCGGCGAGATCAAGAAGTCGATCTTCACGCTGATGAACGACCGGCTCCCGCTCGAGGGCGTGTTCCCCATGCACTGCTCGGCCAACGTCGGCGAGGACGGGCACGTGGCGGTGTTCTTCGGGCTCTCGGGCACGGGGAAGACGACGCTCTCGGCCGATCCGGAGCGCGCGCTGATCGGCGACGACGAGCACGGCTGGGGCCCGGGGGGCGTCTTCAACATCGAGGGCGGCTGCTACGCGAAGGTGATCAGGCTCGCCGCGGAGGCCGAGCCGCAGATCTGGAAGACGACCCGCACCTTCGGGACGATCCTCGAGAACGTCGCCATCGACGAGACGGGCGCCATCGACCTCGACGACGACTCGAAGACCGAGAACACGCGCGCCGCGTACAAGCTGGAGCGGATCGCGAACGCGCTGCCGACGAAGCAAGCGGGGCATCCGGGCTCGGTCGTGTTCCTGACGGCGGACGCGTTCGGGATCCTGCCTCCGATCGCACGCCTCTCGCGTGAGCAGGCGATGTACTGGTTCCTGACGGGCTTCACGGCGAAGCTGGCGGGGACGGAGATCGGCGTCACCGAGCCGCAGCCCACCTTCTCGACCTGCTTCGGGGCGCCGTTCCTGCCGCAGCCCCCGAGCATCTACGCGCGGATGCTCGGCGAGAAGCTCGACCGCCACCACGCGACGGTGTGGCTGGTCAACACCGGCTGGACGGGCGGGCCTTACGGCACCGGCTACCGCATGCCGATCACCGCGACGCGCGGCTTGCTCCGCGCCGCCCTCTTGGGTGCGCTCGACCGGGCCGTGTACCGGACGGATCCGGTGTTCGGCTTCGAGGTGCCGGTGGCCGTTCCCGGCGTCGACGGCTCGCTCCTCGATCCACGGTCGACGTGGGCCGATTCGGCCGCGTACGACGCCAAGGCGAAGGAGCTCGCGGAGCTGTTCCGCCGGAACTTCGCGGAGAAGCTCGCAGACCATGCCGACCCGGACGTCGCCGCCGGCGGTCCGGTCGCGCCGTGAGCGTTCGGCAGCTGCGCGTCGTCGTCACCGCCGACGACTACGACGAGGCGCTGCGGTTCTACCGCGACGTGCTCGGATTGCCCGAGGAGGCGGCGTTCTCGGGGGAGGGTGGACGGGTCGCGATCCTCGACGCGGGGCGCGCGACACTCGAGCTCGCCGACCCGGGGCACGCTGCCTACGTGGACAAGGTGGAGGTCGGCCGGCGGGTGGCCGGGCACATCCGCGTCTGCTTCGAGGTCGACGACGCCGCGGACGCGACGGCACGGTTGGCCGGGGCGGGCGCGACCGTGATCGCCGAGCCGACCCGCACCCCGTGGGACTCGCTCAACGTGCGGCTGGAAGGCCCGGCGCAATTGCAGCTGACGCTCTTCCAGGAGCTACGCCCGTAGAAAGGCGAGCACGGCGAGCACGCGGCGGTGGTCGTCCGGCGCCGGGGCGAGGCCGAGCTTCCAGAAGATGCTGTTCACGTGCGTCTCGACCGTCTTCGGGCTGAGCACGAGGCGGGTGCAGATGCCGTGGTTCGAGAGCCCCTCCGCCATCAGGCCGAGCACCTCGCGCTCGCGCGGCGTCAGCTCCTCGAGCGGGTCGTCCTCGCGCCGGCGGCCGACGAGCTGCGCGATCACGGCCGGGTCGATGGCCGTGCCGCCGCGGCCGACGCGCCGCACGGCATCGAGGAAGTCGTCGATCTCGGTGACGCGGTCCTTGAGCAGGTAGCCGAAGCCCTCGGCGTTCTCCGAGAAGAGCGCGAGCGCATGCGTCGCCTCGATCACCTGTGAGAGGACGAGCACGCCGACGTCGGGCTGCTCCGCCCGGATCTCGCGTGCGGCGCGTGCGCCCTCGTCGGTGTGGGTGGGCGGCATGCGCACGTCGACGACGCAGACGTCCGGCTCGAAGGTCCGCACGGCCTCCAGGAGCTCGTCGGCGTCGGTCGCCTGCGCGACGACCTCGAAGCCGCCGTCGGTGAGGATCCGGGCCACGCCCTCGCGGAGCAGCGCGCTGTCGTCGGCGATCACGACCCGCACGGGATCTCCCCCACGATGCGTGTGCCGCCGCCGGGCGGGCTCTCGACCCGCAGGCGGCCGCCGTGTGCCTCGACCCGGTCGGCGAGGCCGCGCAGCCCGGTGCCGCCGTCCGTCTGGGCGCCACCCAGGCCGTCGTCCGCGACCGCGATCACGAGCGTGCCGTTCATCCGATGAGCGTCGATCGTGACGTGTGTCGCCTGCGCGTGCTTGACGACATTGGCCAGCGCCTCGCAGGCGACGAAGTACGCGTCGCCTCGACCGCGGGTGAGAAGCGGTCGTCCGCGGCGTCGATCGTGACCGGCAGCGTCGCGCGGCTGCCGAGCGACTCGAGCGCGGCGGCGAGGCCGCCCTCGGTGAGGATCGGCGGGTGGATGCCACGCGCGAGCTCGCGCAGCTCGTCCACCGCCACCTGGAGCTCGTCGGCCGCCGAGGCGAGGACGTGGCGGAAGGCGGGTTCGGCGTCGGGCCCGAGCTGGTGCTGCGCGCTGCGGAGCTCGAGCGCCAGTGCCACGAGCCGCTGCTGCGCTCCGTCGTGCAGGTCGCGCTCGACCCGTCGCCGTTCCTCGTCCGCCGCCGCGGCGAGCCGCGCCCGCGATTCGGTCACCTGCTCCAGCTGTGCCTGCACCTCGTCGTGGAGGCGCGCGTTCTCGAGCGCGAGGCTGGCGGCAGCGCCGGCGGCCTCGACGAGCTCGGGCTCGTCGCGCAGAGCCGGATCGTGGACGAGCGCTGCGACCGGCTCGCCGTCGTGCTCGAGCCTTGTCACCGCGCGCTCGGGACCGTCGGCCGGCAACGTGGCGGGCTGCCCGGCTGCGTCGGTGTATGCGTCACGCTCGGGTCGCCAGAACAGCACCTCGAGCGACGGGTCGCCGAGCGCTCGCGCGAGCTCGTCGCGGATCCCCTCCGGCGGCGTGCGGCCGAGGCTGAGCACGAGATCGGCCACCGTGGCGTGGGCCAGGCGCGCACGCAGCAGCCCGACGAGCATCACGATCGGCAGCGCGATCACGGCTGCGATCTGCCACCAGAAGAGGTTGTCGAAGACGACCGCGGGTGGCCGCGACGAGAAGGAGATGATGCTGTCGAAGACGGCCCGTAGGGCGGCGACCGCGGCCGCGAGCAGCAGCGGCGTCAGGACGCGGCGGGCGCGCGGAGTCGCATGCAGCCAGCGGCGGGCGATGAGGAGGATGAGGACGCTGGCGAGGACGCCGTAGGCGAGGATCGCGTACGCGTCCTGCAGGACGTCTACCACGTCGGCGTCGCCGTGGACGACGAGCAGGCTGTCCCGCGGCAGCGGGTCGAAGTAGCGGAGCTTCTCGCTGCCGTCGTAGAAGAGCAGGATCGCGAGCGGGAAGACGAGTGCCGTCGCGTAGGCGACGGCGAGAAAGGCGCGCTCGAGGCGGTCGGTGACGCGGCCGGATGGATAGGCGAGCGCGACGTGCGCGATGAGCGCGTAGCAGACCTCGCCCAGGGCGAGGAAGACGGTGAACGCCAACGGGTCGTGGCTGTAGCGGAACTGGCGCGCCAGGAGCGCGAACCCGGTCGCGATCATCAGTGGCCCGAGCGCGTTGCGGGAGCGCCGCGACCACGCGGCGAGCCCCGCGAAGAGGAAGGCCCAGCCGGCTGCCACGCTCGCCATCGCGCGCGCCGGTGTCGTCAGCCCGAGCGGCTCCAGGTTGTCGATCTGCACCCGGTAGGCGAGCACGCCGAGCACGAGCCCGGCGAGCCCGAGACCGATCCGGGCGATTCTCACGCCGCCGCCTCCGTAGGGGCCGGATACATCCGGCCCGCGTCCTGCCGCGCCCTCACGCCGCTTCCCCCAACAGCTCGCGGATCGCGGCGGGTGAGAGCTGCTCCTTGCGGATGAACCCGACCGCAGGGCTCTTCGCGATCAGCGCGCCGAAGTCGGCCGGGTCGCGGCTCGAGATGAGAACGACGCTCGAGATACCGCCGGCGAGCTCCTCCGCGACGGCGAAGCCGCTCGTGTCGGGGAGGGCGACGTCGAGGAGGACGACATCGGGCTCGAGCTGCCGCACGAGCGCGGCGCCCGACGCCCCGTCTCCGGCCTCGCCGACGACGTCGAACCCGCCGAGCTCGAGCAGCCGGCGGGCCGACCTCCGAAACGCCCGATGGTCGTCGACGATCACCATGGTCGTTCCCATGTGACGAATCGTCACACAGGCGGGTGCGCCGCACCACCGGGCAGTCCTTGGCTCACGTCTCGGGGTAGACCCCGAGACGGTTCGAGCCCGCTCCGGCTGCGCCCTGACGACCTGTCGGGGCGGCCCTTCGGTGCGACCGGTGAATTCTCGCCGAAAAAGATCAGAGAAATCCCGAAGAAATAGAGCGTCCGCAATTCTAGTTTCGGCCTCATGTTCTCGAGGCCGAACAGGAGCAGCAACACCCTCCTGAGACGCGACGCCGGCGCGATTCCGTTAGCGAATCGTGAGACGTCCATTGGTGGCGCATTAGCGACGCCTCCGACCGTGGCCTCGACAGCCCACTCGAGCTCACGGAGGGAGGTGTGGGAGATGCCGAACGGCGACGGTGGCGGTCATCGCTAGATGACGAGTACAACGTTCCGATGAGAGGCCCCCTCGGGCCTCTCATCACGTGAGGGCTTCGACTCCGTGGCGCTCCAGGGACGCGAGCGCAGCGATATTCCCCTTCAGTCTGTAATGCGCTCGTGCTTCATCGAGAAGCGTGCTCGCCCTGTCCCTGTCACCGCAGAGCTCGTGCACGCGCGCGGCGCCGATCGCAATTCTGGCCCGGTCGGAGAGAGCGTCAGTCTTCTCGAGGAGCGCCATCGACTCTGCCGCACCGTCTTTCGCTGACTCGTAGTCGCCCGTCGCCGCCTCGAGTCTTGCCGACACGGATCGCATGATCGCCTGTACGAACACGTCTCCGGACGACGCGCGGCGTTGCGCCTCGGCGACGAGCTCGCGCGTCTGGTCGACCTGCCCATCGGCGACGAGATCGGCGAGCTGTGCAAGAGCGGTCGACAGAAACGCGTCGTTCTTTTCGCGCCTGAGGTCGCTGATCCAGCTCGAAACGAGCTTGCGCGCGCTGTCGGCCTCGCCGGCCAGACGGAGCTGGACGAGGCGCTGCGGCGTCCAAAGCGTCCGGATTGCGAGTCGGTCGTCAAGGCCTACGAAGATCGCGTGGGCCGTCGCCATCAGGTCGGTGGCCGTGATCTGATCATCCGTCATGGAATACAGCGACGCGGCGGCTGTCGCTGCTGCGGCCCACGTGCTCCTGTCGGCCCCGTGCTCGGCGAGCAGCGCCTCGATCTCGGTGAGTGCTGTCGGCACTGGGGTCGGGCCGTGGACGAGTGCGATCCCGAGCATGAGCACCGGCTGGCGTGGTGGCCACCAACCCGCCGCCCGCGCATGGAGTGCAGCCTCTCGCGCTGCGTCGGCTGCGGCGGCCAGTTGCTCTTCGTAGACGCGGACGGAAGCGAGAAACTGCCACGCCCTCTGGAGGCCGCGACTGTCCTGCGCGGCCTCGAGAATCGGAAGGAGCTGGTCGATGAGATCGCCCAGCTCCGAGATCGGGCGCTGTGTGTCCATCGCGGAGGCTGCCCACGCCAGGTCGATGCGAGCGCGTGCTTCCCTCGGGAAGTCCCCGGTCGCCTGCGCGATCCGGATCGCCTCCTCGAAGGCGCGGCGACTCGCGGCGGGCTCCGAGGTGGTGCGGAGCCACGGTCCGAGCTCCAGGAGCAGATCCGCAAGCACCGGGCCGTCGGGAAGGAGCGCCGAGGCGCGCTGCAGCAACGGGATCGTCGCGGGGTCCGACGCCCGGGCGGCTCGGATTCCGGCGGCACCGAGACGCTCCCCCGCTGCCGCAGCGAGCCGCGGCAGCTCCGGATCCTCCGGCCGCAGCTCGGAGCGGTACCGGTGTGCCTGCTCGAGGTGCCAGCCGACGAGCTCGTCCGGTCCGGGGCCGTCGCGGTCGAGCCACGCAGCGGCGCGCTCGTGCAGGACGGCGCGCACCGCTTTCGGCAGCTGTCCGTACGCGACGTCGCGCAGGAGCGCGTGGTGGAAGCGGTAGGCGTCGTCGTGGCCGTCCGCCGGCTCGGGGTGGAGGAGGCTGCGGCGCGTCAACTCCAGCAGCGCCGCGTCGACAGGCGCACCGGGTTCGGAGAGGGCGACGACGATCCCGCGGGTCGCCTCCCGCCCGGCGACCGCCGCCCGCTGCAGCGTGTCGCGCACGTCGGGCGAGAGGCCGTCCATCCGGCTCGCGAGCACCGCCTCGATCGTCGGCGGCACGGACTCGAGCCCCGGGTCACCGCCCTCGTCGGCGATGAATGCGACCAGCTGCTCGAGGTGGAGCGCGTTCCCCTCGGCGCGCTCGACGATGCGGCGGCGGACGCGCTCGTCCACGTCCTCGACGAGGCTCTCGAGCAGCGTCCTGGCCTGGTCCTGCCCGAGCGGGCCGAGCGGCACCACCGTCACCGCCGACATTGCGCCTGCCCAGCCGGGCCGCGCGTCGAGCAGCTCCGGCCGGGCGAGGCAGAGGAGCACGACGGGTGCCGAGACCCGCTCGACCAGGTACTCGACGAGGTCGAGCAGCGCCGGCTCCGCCCAGTGCACGTCGTCCAGCACGACCACGAGCGGGTCGTCGCGCGCGAGCGACTCGAGCAGCATCCGCACGGCCCAGAACGCCTCGCCGCGCGGAACCGTGGCCCCCGGGTCGCCGAGCGCGGCGAGCTGACGCGCCGCGAGGCGACCTTCGTCGTCGGCGGGCAAGAGGCCGGCGAGTGCCTCCTCGGTGACAGCGCCGGCCGCCCGGTACACGAGGTCGGTCACCGGCAGGAACGTCGAGCCCTCGCCGTACGGCACGCACTGCGTGACCAGGACGCGGCCGCGCACGAGCGTCGTCGCGAGCACTTCGGCCAGGCGCGTCTTCCCGATGCCGGCGTCGCCGAGCACGGTGACGGCGACGCAGCGCCCGTCCGCGGTGGCGCGACCGAGCGCCTCGCGGAGCGCGGCGAGCTCCGGCTCGCGGCCGACGAACGGCGTGTCGAGCCGTCGGGCCCGACCGCGCGCGCCCTGCACCGCTTCGAGCGGTCGGGCTGCGATCTGTCGCGGCCCGACCGAGACCGGCTCCCCCGCGACGACGGCGTCGCGCACGAGCGAGTGCGTCGCCTCCGCGGCGAGGATCGCGCCCGGCTCGGCTGCGTCGCGCAGCGACGCCGCGACGGCGACGACGTCGCCCACGACCGGCGTGTCCGCGGTGCCGACGAGCGCCTCGCCGGTCGCGATGCCGACGCGCACGGCGTCGCCTTCGGTCAGCAGCGCCTCGCGCAGCTCGACTGCGGCCCGCGCGGCGCGCAGGGCGTCGTCCTCGTGCGCGGCCGGGATGCCGAAGACGGCCACGGCCTCGGAGCCGAGGAAGCGGTCGAGCGCACCGCCGTGTCGCGCGGCCGCCTCGCCCACCGCGCTGAGAAATCTCTCGACGCGGGCGCGCAGTGGCTCGGGGTCGAGCTCCGAGACGTCGTCCAGCGCCGCCGCGAGCACGGTGATCGTCTTCCGCGTCGGCACGGCGCCCACGACCGCGGCCACCGCCGTCTGCGAGGCCGCGGTCGCGAGCAGCTCCGGGTCCTGGCGGAGGATGCGCCGCTCGAGCTCCTGCAGCGCCGGTGAGGGGTCGATGCCGAGCCCGTCGACGAGCGCACGCCGCGCATCCTGGTAGGCCTCGAGCGCGTCAGCCTGGCGGCCCGAGCGATACAGGGCGAGCATCAGCTGGCCGCGCAGCCGTTCGCGCAGCGGGTTGGCAGCGACGTGCGCGTCGATCTCCGCCACGAGATCGGCGCCGCGACCCAGCTCGAGGTCGGCGTCGAGCCGCTCCTCCGTCGCGGCGAGGCGCAACTCGTCGAGACGGGCGGCTTCCGTGCGGGCGAACGCCTCGTCCGCGAGGTCGGCGAGCGCCGGCCCGCGCCACAGCGCGAGCGCGCCGGCGAGCGCCTCCGCTCGTTCGGACGCCGGCAGCCCGGCCGCACGCTGCACGGCCCGCTCGAAGCGCACCGCGTCGATCGTCTCCGGGTCGACGACGAGCACGTAGCCCGGTGCGCGTGTCACGACGAGGTCGGCGCCGAGCGCCTTGCGGAGCTCCGAGACTGCGTTCTGGAGCGAGCCGACGACCGTCCGCGGCGGCTCCTCGCCCCAGACCGCCTCGACCAGCCGGTCGGTCGAGACGACCTCGCCCGGTCGCAGCAGAAGAGCTGCGAGCAATGCTCGCTCGCGACGACGTGGGAGCGGCGTGACCCCTGCGCCGTCGCGGACCTCGAGCGGGCCGAGGATCCGGAACTCCACGGACGCGTTTGTAACAGGGTGCACGGACCGAATCCAGCCCCGTGAGCCGCGGATGAGGCGCCTGTGAGAGGCGCGACCGACGATCCCTCCGTCCACTCCAGGAGGTCTCGACGATGCCGCGCAGCCGATCAGCCACACCCGACTCGGACCAGGAGGAGCACACGGAGCGGGAGGGACCCGCGAAAGGGGTGGTGATCACGCAGCGGCTCGTCGCGCCCGAGCCCGGTCGCGCCAGCGGCACCTGGAGCGCGGTGGGGGCGATCTCGGGGCAGGGAACGGCGATCACGGACGCGTTCGTACCCGCTCCGCTGCCCGTCGGTGCGCCACCGACGCTCGTCGAGGGCGCCGTCCGTCTGATCGCGCCTGCGGGCGAGATCGTCCTCACGATCCGCACCGTGCTGCGCCCGGTGCCCGACACCGGCGTCCTCACCGGTGGAGGAACGTGGAACGTGACCCGGGCGACCGGCGACCACGACGGCCTGCGCGCCGCCGGCACCTTGACGCTCGTCGTCGTCCATGACGCTGCAGGCGCGGCCACGCTCGACCTCGTCCTCAGCGGACGCGCTCCCGCGATGTCCGGTGAGCGCGGTGTGAGCGTGCGATGAGGCGACTCGCGGAGCATTCGATCACGCATGTCACGCGCATCACGATCACGAACAGACCATGACGATCGAAGGAGGGATGGAAGCATGATTCCGAGGCGGCGACTGTTCACGGGTGCAACCAGCCTCGCGCTGGTCGGCGCTGCGCTGATCACGACGAGCGCGAGCGGCACGACGCAAGGTGACGCTGCGTTCAAGCCGGTGATCGGCAAGCCGTCCACGGCCCCGGCGCAGGCGGTGGCGGGGAAGCCCTTCACCATCACGTTCAAGGTCACGCGCAGCGATACCCGCGGGCCGCTCGCAAAGGCGACGATCGTCTCCGATCTCACTGTTGGAGGCGCGAAGGTGAGGCACACGAAGTCGTTCAGGCGCGGAGCCGCGCGTCTCACGCTCGTCGTCCCGGCTTCTGCCCAGGGCAAGGTCTTGAAGGCGAAGCTGACCGTCACGTCGGCGGGCAAGTCGTCGAGCAGATCGGCTTCCTTCCCAGTCAGGGGTGCTCCGGCCATCTCGATCGCAGCTGCTTCCGGCGTCGAGGGGAACACCGGTACGACGACGCTGTCGTTCCCGGTGACGCTGTCGGCACCTTCGGCGCAGGCGGTCACCGTGGGCTATGCCACCGCCGACGGCAGTGCCGTCGCGCCCGGCGACTACGCCGCGGCGAGCGGGACACTCACGTTCCAGCCCGGCGAGAAGACCAAGGCGGTCACCGTGAACGTCGTCGCTGACCTGGCCATCGAGTCGGACGAGTCGTTCTCGCTTGCGCTCTCCAACCCGGTCGGCGCCTCGATCGCGACCGGGACTGCGACCGGGACGATCACGAACGACGACACCGCGGTGCCCGTCACGCCTGGCGCCTACAAGGGTGCGACGCAGGAGGGGAACTACGTGTTCCTCACAGTGACGCCGAATCGGACGATCACGGGCTTCAGGGTCAACGACATGCCCGAGACGTGCGACGGTCCGATCTCGCTCTACGGCGTGGTCGACTGGAGTGACAGTACGTTCACGATCGCAGCGGACGGCTCGTTCCGCGCCACGGGTAGCTGGACGGGCTCCGATGTGCAGGGCGACGTCGAGTGGACGAACTGGTCCGCCGAGTTGAACGGCGTCTTCGGAACTCCCACGACGGCGACCGGCACGATCATCATCAGCAACGAGCTCAACTACAAGGGCACGCACTACCGCTGCTCGACAGCCGTCAAGACGTGGTCGGCGACGCTCCAGTGACGAGGTCGCACGAGATCCCGCCCGCCCATCATGGCGGGCGGGATCCGCGCGGGGGCGACCGGAATGCGGCGAGTCGAGTCGGTACCGTGTCGGTCGCCGCAGACATGAGCGATTCGAGCTCACGCAACCGCCGGATCATCTCGGCGCTCGCAGTCGCGGCGCTGCTCCTCGCCGTGCTCGTGGTCACGGCGACCACTGCTCCGGCGACTGCGCGCGGGCAGGTCGCCCGCAGCTTCGAGAGCAGGACCATCGGCACGGCCAATGCCTCGACGCTCGTCTCGAGCGCGCGGCTCGCGATCACGTGGAACGGCGGGCGCCTGACCGCAGCGACGGGCGAGCCCGTGACCGTCTACGTCTCGACCCGTTACAGCGCAGACCAGCACACGCCGCAGGGGTGGGCGGACTTCATCGCCGCTCTGCCGCACGGCGCGGAGCTCGGCGCTGTCACCGCGTACATCGCGCCCCTCGACGAGCTGCAGGAGATCTGCGGCCCCCACGCGCTGGGCTGCTACGGCGGAAACCAGCTCTATAGCTCCGGCGACCTCTACAAGACGGTCACCCCGCAGGAGATCGTGCGGCACGAATACGGACACCACATCGCAGCGAACCGGGTCAACCCGCCGTGGCGCGCGATCGACTGGGGCCCGAAGGCGTGGGCCACCGACCAGGGGATCTGCCCGCGGGTCGCGTCCAGCACGGCCTACCCCGGTGACGAAGGCGACCACTACGACCTCAACCCGGGTGAGGCCTGGGCGGAGTCCTACCGGGTGTTCGCCGACCAGCGCACCGGGGTGCAGCCGTCGCCGTGGGAGATCATCGACCCGAGCTTCCAGCCCGACGCCGACGCGCTCGCAGCGATCGAGAAGGACGTGCTCGAGCCCTGGGCCGCCGGGACGACCGCTGTCTTCACGAAGCGCTTCACGGCGAAGACGCCGAAGGGGTGGTCGATCCCCATCTCGACGCCGCTGGACGGCGACATCGCGATCACGGTCTCGCTGCCGAAGGGTGGCTACCACACGGTGACGCTGCTCGGCCCGGACGGGAAGACGGTCGTCGCTCGCGGACTCTGGTCGAGCGCGACGGTGCAGCGCATCACGATGACCGTGTGCGGTCAGCGTCCGCTGACGCTCCGCGTCACCCGGCGCGGCGCGCTGGGTCGAGTCGCCGTGGCCGTCTCTGCACCCTGACCGGTGGGCTGCGGGGTCGGGGAAAGCCCCAGGATCGATTTCCATGGTCTCCCCGATTGTCCGCAGCCCGGCGGTGCGCAACACTCGCTTCCAGGAGATGCGGCTCATGACGACGAGTCTCGACAGCGGCGATCGACCTGCCCCGGCGCACCCCCGGTACCCGCCCGCGACCATCTTCTACAGGCTCGCCGGGATCGCGCTCGCGGCGCCGCTCACGGTGCTCTACCGGCCGCGCGTCCGTGGCACGGAGCGCCTTCCCGCCGGCGGCTTCGTCCTCTGCGCCAACCAGCTGTCGAACATGGACACCGTCGCGCTGCCGGTCTCGCTGCTTCCGCGCCCGGTTCGGGCCATGGGCAAGGCGGAGCTCTGGAAGCCGCCGCTCGGACAGCTCCTGACCGCGCTCGGCGGCTTCCCCGTTCGCCGTGGGCAGGTGGATGTCGCCGCGATCGAGAACGCGGTCGCCGCCGCGCGCGCCGGTCACGGCGTGCTCGTCTTCCCCGAAGGGACGCGCCGGTCGAAGGGCCTGCACAAGACGCACCGGTCGAAGCCACACGAAGGCCCGGCGCTCATTGCGCTGCTCGCCGGCGTCCCGGTCGTGCCCGCCGCGATCCGGGGCACCGAAGCGCTGAGTCGGCTGCGCCGGTGGCGGATCGAATACGGCGAGCCCATCGACCCGACCGCGTTCGCGGCTCTTCCCCGCCGCGTCGCACGCAAGGAGCTGACGCGTGTCCTCTGGCAGCGGATCACCGAGCTCGAGGCCGGCCTCGAGGCGGAAGCGCGATGAAGCGCATCGCGATCGAGCCGCGCCTGCGCCTGGATGTCTCGTTGGCTGACCTCGCGGCGGGTGCGGCGTTCTGCCTGCGACCGGGCGATCCCGGCGCCGCCGTGGGCGCGGTGCTCGCGGCGTGGGGCTGTGACGAAGGCATCGCCTGCTTCTCCGTTCGCTCGGCGTTCGATCTGCTGCTCGGGGCGCTCGACCCGCAACCCGGTGACGAGGCGGTCTTCTCTGCTGTCACGCACCCGGACATGCCGCGCATCGCCCGCGCGCACGGCCTCCGCATCGTCCCTGCCGATCTCGACCCTGACACGCTCGCGCCGTCGACGGAGGCGCTCGACCGGGCCATCGGCCCACGCACGCGTCTCGTCGTCATCGCCCATCTCTTCGGCACACGCTCCGACCTCGCATCGATCCGCGAACGGGCGCACGCCGTCGGCGCTCTCGTCGTCGAGGACTGCGCCCAGACGCTGCGCGGCCCGCGCGACCACGGTGACCCGGAGGCGGACGTCTCCCTCTTCAGCTTCGGAGCGATCAAGACGGCGACCGCGCTCGGCGGTGCGCTCGTCCGCGTGCGCGACCCGGCGTTGCGCGCGCGGATCCAGCGCGCGCACGACGCGCTGCCGCTCCAGCCCCGCCGGCGCCACCTGGCGCGGCTCGTGAAGCTGTCCGGGCTCGTCGCGCTCGGTCACCCCGTGCCCTACGGCCTGCTCCTGCGCTCCGTCACCGCGGCGGGACGGGACCCGGACGCGTTCGTCAACGGCCTGGTGAAGGCGTTCCCGCACGCGCACGCCGCGGAGCCGGAGCGGGCGGAGACGCTGCTCCGGAGGGTTCGACACCGTCCGTCCGCGCCTCTGCTCTGGCTCCTGCGGCGCCGGCTCGAGCGCTTCCCCGCGCCACGTCTGGCACGGCGCACAGAGGTCGGGGAGAGCGTCGTCGAGAACCTGCCGCCGCCGCTCACGCACCCCGGTCGTCACGCTCCGCTTCGCACGCACTGGGTGCTGCCCGTGGTGGCATCCGACCCGGACGCCGTCGTGGCGACGCTACGCGAGCACGGCTTCGACGCTGCCCGGGGCACGAGCAGCATCGCCGTGATCGACGCGCCGCCCGGGCGCGACGACGTCGAGCCGCGTGCCGCCCGGGAGCTGATGCGCCGGGTCGTCTTCGTGCCCGCGCCCCCCGAGCTCTCGAGGCGGGGCGAGGCGCGGCTCGTCGCCGCCCTCCACGATGCCGCGCGGAGCGCGACTGCAGCGCGGGCGCCGGCAGCGAGACCCGACACCGCCGGGGCACTGCGATGAGGGTCCCCCGCGAGGATGTCCTCGAACGTCTCTCGACCGAGACCTACGACCTGCTCGTGGTCGGCGCCGGGATCGTGGGCGCGCGCATCGCGTGTGAGGCAGCCCGGTGCGGGTTGCGCACCGCCCTCGTCGACGGCGGTGATTTCGGCTCCGGTACCTCGAGCGCGTCGACCAAGCTCGTCCACGGCGGGCTGCGCTACCTCGCGACAGGGCAGCTGCAGCTCGTGCGCAAGGCCCAGCACGAACGGTGCGTGCTCGAGACCGTCGTCGCACCGGGCCTCGTGCAGCCCATGCCGATGGTGCTGGCAGCGACAGAGCGAGGCACGGGCAGGGCGCTGCTCCCGGCGGCTGTGGCCCTGTACCGGGCGTTGGCCGGCGGCGGCGTGCACCGGCCGCGCCTGATCGGTGTCGACACTGCGGCGCTCCTCGTGCCGCCGCTCCGGCGCGAGGTGGTGACGTCGGCCGCTGTCGTCCACGAGGCGCGGACGAACGACGCGCGCCTGACGCTTGCCACGGTCGGCGCCGCCGCAGCCGCAGGCGCGGATGTCGCAAACTACCTCCGCGTGCTGGCGCTGGCGCAGGTGCGTGGCCGGGTCGCCGGCGCGACCGTGCAGGGGCCACCAGGCGAAGGGACGATCGCCATCCGCGCGCGCGCCGTTGTCAACGCGACCGGCCCCTGGGTCGACCACGTGCGGCGCCTCGAGCACCCCGGCGCGGCGCCGCTCGTTCGCCTGAGCAAGGGCGTCAACGTGTTCCTGCGCCACGACGACGAATGGCCGGGCGCGCTGGCGCTGTTCGACCGCACGCGGAGCGTCGTCGCTGTGCCGTGGCATGGCCTGCTCGTGGTCGGTGCAACCGACACGCCGTTCGACGAGCACCCCGGCGCAGTGAGACCAGGCCCCGCCGATGTCGACCAGATCCTGACGTCGCTGCAGCATGTGTTGCCCGCTGAGCTGCTCGCGCACGATCGTGTGCTCAGCGTGACCGCGGGCCTGCGGGCGCTCGAGCGAGGAAACGGGTCGACGGCCGGAGCGGCGCGAGACGAAGTCGTCCACGTCGGGCCGGCGGGCGTCGTCTCGGTCGCCGGCGGCAAGCTGACGACACACCGGTTGATCGCGATCTCGGCGCTGTCGGCGCTGCCGGCGGAGGTGCGTCCGCGGTCACTACGCGCATCGAGTCGACCCCTCGTGCCGGGGTGCGTATCACTCGACGCGCCGCCGATAGACGTGGCGACGGCGACGTATCTGCTCTCCCTGTACGGAGGCGCAACGGCCGACGTGATCGACCGTGGCGAGCTCGAGCCGGTGGCGCCGGGCGGCCCGGATGTCCGCGCACAGCTCGCGTATGCGCGCGACGCGGAGTGGGCACTCAGCGTCGACGACATCGTGCGACGTCGAACGACGCTCGAGCTTCGCGGCCTGGCGACGCCCGCGGTCCGCGCGTCGATCGCGGACGAGCTGGCGCTGCCACAGTCGGTCACCACCGTGGCGGCCCGGCCTGCGGTCGACCGCACGCGTGCTCTGGCGGGGGTGCGAGGCTGACAACGGGTTGCGGGCCTTGTAGGGTCGCGCGACCGTCACGACCACAACCGAATGGAGGAACCCGTGAGGAAGAGAGTGCATCGACCCGGCGCGACCATGGTCGTCGCCCTGTTGGCGCTCTTCGTTGCGCTGGGTGGGGTCGCCACCGCTGCCGCGGTGGTTCCGCTCGCAAAGCGGGCGCTGGTCGCGGACAACGCAAAGAAGCTCGGTGGCAAGACACTGCCGCAACTCACCGCCGCGACGGCATCGGCCATCGCGGCCGGAGCGGCACTGCCCAGCCCGGCGAGCTCGGCGGCCGGTCTGGCGGTCGTCAAGACCGCCTCGGGCGGCCAGCTGGCGGCGAACGACGGGAGGGACTTCAGCATCGCGTGCGACGCGGGGCAGAAGATCTTCTCGGGCGGCTTCTCGTCGGACGGGAGCGTGTTCAACTTCGACTCGTACCCGCAGAGCGACACCACGTGGGTGCTCTACCTCGCCAACGGCGGGTCGACGACGGCGAACGTGACCCTGTACGCCACCTGCATCAAGTAGCACTCGTGCAACCGCTCCGCCTCGCCTCCGGGCGAGGCGGAGCGATCCAGGAGATCCCCGCCGTCGGCTGACGACGAGGGGCTTGCTGTCGGCGCGTCCGGGCACCGCGATCCGATAGCGTCAGGGGCGATGCACGACGTGCTCGTCGTCGGTGCCGGCTGCGCCGGCATGCGCGCCGCGATCGAGGCCCACGACCGGGGGGCACGGGTGGCCGTCATCTCGAAGCTGCACCCGACGCGCAGTCACTCCGGCGCCGCAGAGGGCGGCATCAACGCGGCGCTCGGCAACACCGCCGAGGACTCACCCGAGACGCACGCCTTCGACACGGTGAAGGGGTCGGACTACCTCGGCGACCAGGATGCGATCGAGATCCTGACGGCCGAGGCGCCGGGCGACATCTACCAGCTGGAGCACTGGGGCTGCGTCTTCTCACGCAACGCCGACGGACGGCTCGACCAGCGACCGTTCGGCGCCGCAGGGTCGCCGCGCACGGTCTACGCGGCCGACATCACCGGGCATGTCCTGATCCAGGTGCTCTACGAGCAGCTCCAGAAGCGCATGGACGCCGGTCTGGAGGTGCTCGAGGAGTACTTCGCCTTCCGGCTCGTGGTCGAGGACGGCCGCTGCACCGGCGTCATCTGCTGGGACCTGCTCGGCGGCGGCGTCAAGCTCGTCACGGGCAAGGCGGTCGTGCTCGCCACCGGCGGCGTCGGACGCCTCTACCGCGCCACCACGAACGCGTACGCGTGCACCGGCGACGGGATGGCGATGGCGCTCCGCGCCGGGCTGCCGCTGAAGGACATCGAGTTCATGCAGTTCCACCCGACGACGATGTACCCGAGCGGGATCCTGATCACCGAGGGCTGCCGCGGCGAAGGCGGCTACCTGCTCAACAAGGAAGGCGAGCGCTTCATGCAGCGTTACGCGCCGAACGCGCTCGAGCTCGCCTCGCGCGACGTCGTCTCGCGCTCCGAGACGACCGAGATCGAGGCCGGACGGGGCATCAACGGCTCCGTGTTCCTCGACCTCCGTCATCTGGGCTCGGAGAAGATTCGCACCAAGCTGCCCGGGTCGCGTGAGCTCGCGATCACCTATGCGGGTGTCGACCCGATCTACGAGCCGATCCCGGTGCGGCCGGGCGCGCATTACCACATGGGCGGCGTCGAGACCGACAACGCCGGCGCCACGGAGGTCGAAGGGCTCTTCGCCGGCGGCGAGGTGGCATGCGTCTCCGTGCACGGGGCGAACCGCCTCGGAGGGAACTCGCTCATGGAGACGATCACCTTCGGCCGCCGTTCCGGGCACGCCGCGGCGGAGTACGCGCTCGGAGCTGCGAGCCCGAACGGGCACGGCGAGGCCGCCCGCGCGGACGCCGAAGGGTGGGTGCGCTCGCTGCTCGACAACACCGCGGGCGAGAGGCCGTGGCAGATCCGCGACGAGCTCGGCCAGTCGATGCTCGACAACTTCGGCGTCTTCCGCCACGCCGACAAGATGGAGCGGCAGGTCGGCATCATCGCGGGCCTGCGCGAGCGCTTCGACCGCGGCATCGTGATCGAGGACAAGGGCGACGTCTTCAACACGGACCTCACGCAGGCGATCGAGCTCGGCTACCTGCTCGACGTCGCCGACTGCATGCTCCAGGCCGGGATCGCCCGCCGTGAGAGCAGGGGCGCCCACTCGCGGCCGGGCGACTACCCTGACCGCGACGACGAGAACTTCCTCAAGCACTCGATCTCGCACTGGGAGGACGGCGGCCCGGTGCTCTCGTACAAGGATGTGCGCATGACCAAGTGGGAACCGATGGAGCGCAAGTACTGATGCAGGTCGGTCTCAAGATCTGGCGCTACGACGCCGCGACGGGCGACCGCGCCCTGCGCGAGTACGAGGTCGACGTGCCGGAGGAGGCGACCCTGCTCGACACGCTCGACGTCGTCAAGGACAAGGTCGACGGCTCGCTTTCCTATCGCAAGAGCTGCCGCATGATGATCTGCGGCTCCTGCGGCATGCGCGTCGACGGCGGCGCGGTGCTCGCGTGCAAGTCCCGCATCTTCGACATCACGCGCGACGGCCACGTCCCGGTGATCTCGGCGATGGGGAACCTGCCGGTGATCAAGGACCTCGTCGTCGACATGGACCCGTTCTGGCAGAAGATGCGCGCCGTGCAGCCCTATCTGTCGCCGCGCTACGACCAGGCGCAGGAGCGCGAGAACGTCGTCTCCCAGCAGCAGATGAGCGTGATCCACAAGGAGTCGTTGTGCATCAACTGCGGCTGCTGCGTGTCGGAATGCAACTCGATGGAGTCCGACCCCGACTTCCTCGGGCCGGCGGCGCTCGCCAAGGGCTTCCGCTTCGTGGGCGACGCCCGCGACGCAGCGGCCGTCGAGCGCCTCGACCGGTACTCGGCCGAGCACGGCATCTGGGACTGCACGCGCTGCTATTTCTGCAACGAGCGCTGCCCGAAGGGCGTCGACCCGCGCGACGCGATTGCCAAGCTCGGCGCAGAGGCGATGCGCCACGGGATCGACCACGACATGGGCGCTCGCCACGCGAAGTGGTTCGTCGTCTCGGCGAAGACGACCGGCTGGCTGCGCGAGACCGAGCTCGTGCCGAAGACGCAGGGCGTCGTCAAGGCGATCAAGGAGATCAAGTTCGCCATGTCGCTCCTGCCGAAGGGCAAGGTGCCGCCGCCGTTCCCACCGCACGTGGCCGCGGAGGTGCACGAGTCGCGCGAGCTCTACGACCTCGTCAAGGCGCAGGATCGTGGTGGGGCGCTGGGCATCGTGCAGGGCGAGAACGCGCTCGGCCGGATCGAGCACGGCCACGGCGACGACAACGGCCGGCGGCACCCCTACGGGGAGGGCTCGTTCGCGCAGCCGTATCTGCCCGGCCAGACGCCGGCGGACGATCCGAACGTGGTGGCGCTGCTCGAGACGGCACCGGGTGAGGGGAGCGCTGCGTCGTGAAGCGGGTGGCGTACTACAAGGGCTGTCTCGCGTCGCTCTCCGCGAAGGAGCTCGACACCTCGACGCGCGCTCTCGCGCCGAAGCTGGGCTACGAGCTCGTCGAGCTGGAGTCGGTCACCTGCTGCGGCGCCGGCGACATCCACGAGGCCGAGCCCGACTACTACCTGCACCTGAACGCGCGCATCCTCGCGTACGCGGAGGCGACCGGCTGCGACACGTTGATGACGGTCTGCAACGTGTGCACGCTCAACCTGCGTCAGGCGAACCATCAGCTCCAGATAGACGTCGCGCTCAGGGAACGTGTCAACGACAACCTCGGGTCGGTGGGCGTTCCACGCTACGAGGGCACCGTCGACGTGGTGCATTTCCTCTGGCTCGTCGCCGGCGAGAGCTTCGAGACGCTCAAGCAGGTGGCGCACAAGGGTCTCAAAGGCCTCAAGATCGCGCCGTTCTACGGCTGCCAGATCCTGCGCCCGTCGAAGCTGCTCGGGTTCGACGACCCGGACTCGCCCGACTCGTTGGAGCGGATCATCGCCGCCTGCGGCGGGGAGGCGGTCGACTATCCGGCGAAGGTGAAGTGCTGCGGCTTCCCGATCATCCAGGCGCGCGAGGAGACGGCGCTCGCCGAGCTGATCCAGCCGATCGAGCAGGCGATGGAGGCGGGCGCCGACGCAATGGTCACCCCGTGCCCGCTCTGCCACCTGTCGCTCGACGCCTGGCAGTCGAAGCTGCGCAAGCAGACGGGTCGCGACTTCAAGATGCCGATCTTCCACCTGTCGCAGCTGATCGGCGTCGCCGCCGGTCTCACCGACTCCGAGCTCAAGTTCCGCCGGCATGTGGTCTCCATGCAGCCGGTGATCGACAAGCTGTCGGTGTAGCAGGCCCGAAGGGCCTGCTACACCGACTGTGCCGGGCTTCAGCCCGGCACGGGGTGTGTTGACCGCGCGGCGCGACCCGATGCGCAGGGTGCCGCCTGCGGCACCCGGGGTGCGGCGCCGCACCCCGGCAACGTGCCGACTAGCGTTGCGGCGTGCTCGCCGCCTGGCTGATCGTCGCACTTGGTGTGGCCGCGCTCGCCGTGCTCGCCTACGGCTGGTTCGAGGCGGGCTGGCTGCGGACACGGATCCTCGAGGTCGAGGTTCCCGGCCTGCCGCAGGCGCTCGACGGGCTCCGCGTCGCGCACATCTCCGACTTCCACCTCGGACCGCGGTCGCGGGGCCGTCGCGCGACCGAGCGCGCCGTCGCGTGGGTCGCGAGCAGGAAGCCGGAGCTCGTTGCGGTGACCGGCGACCTCGTCTCGCACCCGCGCGGCGAGCCGCTGCTGCGGGAGCTCCTGGCACGACTCGACCATCCCTTCGTCGTGCTCGGCAACCACGACGTCGCGGTCACCCGCGACCCGTTCTCGCGTGCTGCGGAGCTCGACGATCTGCGAGAGCTCGGCACGCTGCTCGAGCACGACGCGGTGACCGTGTCGGTCCGCGGCTGTGCGGTTCAGCTCGTCGGCGTCGACCCGGTTGCGTACCACCGCAAGGAGGCACGTCCGTGGGAGCTCGTCGATCCCGAGGTGCCGTTCCGCATCCTCCTCTGCCACTTCCCGAGGATCGCGCAGCGGCTGCCGAGCGGCGCCTTTCACCTCATCCTCTCCGGTCACCTCCACGCCGGGCAGATCGCGTTGCCCCTCCCGGGTGGGCACCTGATGCTGGCGCATCCCCATGCCCACCATGTCGCGGGCGTGTACGAGGAGGCGGGCTCGGTGATGCACGTGTCTCCGGGAACCGGCACCACGTTCGTCCCGTTTCGCTTCTTCGCCCGCCCCGAGGCGACGGAGCTCGTGCTCCGCGGCGCCGCGTAGTATCAAGCCGTGGAGGGCCATTCCTCGATCTCCGGTGACGTGCTCGCGACGTACGCCGCCGACGCCGCCTGCGAGGTGACCGGTGTCACCGGTGTCGTCGAGAGCCCCTTGCACCGGCAGCGCGCGGTCCGTGTCGCGGACGACGACGGCGTCGTGCGCGTCGAGCTGCATCTCGCTGTCGAATGGGGTGTCAACGTCCCCGAGGTCGGTGCGGCGGTGCAGAGACGCGTGACGGAGTACCTGGAGCGCATGGCCGACGTGACGCCGGCGGCGGTCGACGTCGTCGTCGACGAGGTCGGCGCTCCGCCGGCCGGGTCGCAGTGACGACGCGCGTCGTCGGTCTCACCCGCGGCACGATCGAGAGCGCCCCGTCCGTCTGCCAGGACTGTGTCTGGTGGCAGTCGCGCGGCAACAAGACGGCGTCGAAGGCGCGCTGGATGGAACGCGTCGAGGACGAGTTCGGCGAGTGGGGCACGATCTACCTCGACGACGACGGCCGTGTGCTCGGCTCGATGCAGTACGGCCCCGCGCATCTGTTCCCGCGCGCGGCCGACCTCCCGGCCGGGCCGCCCTCGGACGACGCGGTGATCGTCACGTGCTCGTACCTCGTCAGCAACGCTGCGGTCTGGGTCGAGCAGTCGCTCCTGCTGGCGGCGATCGGCGAGGCGCGCGACCGAGGCGCCAAGGCCCTCGAGGCGTTCGCCTACCGGTACCGGCCGGGGGAGACGGCAGAGAATCGCTTCCTCGTGCACCGCACGGTCTTCCCGCGCGACTTCCTGGAGGAGTTCGGGTTCTTCACCGTGCGGGCGCAGGGGAACGTCGAGCTCTGCCGTCTCGACCTGGGCGGCCTGCAGCCGGTCGAAGAGGGCCGCCGGGCGCGGGTGCTCCGCGTCGTCCAGGAGGCGTTCACGCCGGCGCCGGCAGCCGTACCACCTAGTCCCTAGCGGACATCTGGCGATCGAGCCGAGGCGTCGGCACCATGGCACAGTGTTCCGTCGAGCACCGGATCCCGTGATCACTCGCGAGGAGGTGCGCGGAATCATCGTCAAGCTGATGGAGATGGACGTGAAGCTCGACCGGCTGCTCTACTACGTCCTGGAGGACGACGATGGCTGGGAAGAGGAAGAAGGCACCGCTGGATCCTGAGGTTCGCGCCCGCTGGGAGCGGGAGTCCCGCGAGTTCCGCGAGATGGCAGATCGCATGTTCGCGCGCTTCGCGCGGATCGACGAGATCGAGGCACGGCGCAAGCAGCGTCTTCGCCGCTGGAGCTTCGGGCTCCTGGGTCGCTAGGCGGCGGCGGCGCGCGCGGCGACCGCGTCGAGCAGGAGCTCGGCGATCTGGATCGCGTTCAGCGCCGCGCCCTTGCGCAGGTTGTCACTCGAGAGATAGAGCGCCAGACCGTTCTCGACCGCGGCGTCCGCACGGATGCGACCGACGAGCACCTCGTCGATGCCGGCGGCAGCCGACGGCGTCGGGAACGCGGGCAGGTCGACGACCCGGACGCTCGGCGCCTCGCGCAGGATCTCGGCCGCTTCGTCCGCCGAGAGCGGCTGCTCCAGCTCGACCCAGATCGCCTCGGAGTGCCCGACCATGACCGGCACGCGCACACAGGTGGCCGAGACGGGCAGCTCCGGCAGCTCGAGGATCTTGCGCGTCTCGGCGCGGAGCTTCGACTCCTCGTCGGACTCGTCGCCCTCCCAGGACCAGTCCATGAGCAGGTCGTGCTCGTCCACCGGCTCGTGCCGCAGGCGTTCCATGCGCTCCGAACCGGCGCCGGAGACCGACTGGTACGTCGCGACGCGGAGCCGCGTGAGACCCGCGCGATCGTGGAGCGGCTTCAGCACGCAGCTGAGCGGGATCGTGCAGCAGTTGGGGTTGGCGACGATGCGGTCGCGCTCGAGCGCCTCGACGGCGCGGGAGCCGTTGACCTCGGGGACGACGAGGGGGTAGCCGTCGACGAGGCGGTACGCGGACGACTTGTCCACGCAGATGGCGCCTCCCGCCGACGCATGCGGCACGAGCGCACGGCTGGCGCTGGTGCCGACCGAGAACAGGGCCACGTCGAGATCGCCTGCGCCGAGCGCCTCCGGGGTGGCCTCCTCGACGAGCAGCTCGTCGTCTCCGAACGGCAGCCGCGTGCCCGCCGACCGTGCCGACGCGAACGCCCGCACGTCGGCGAAGCCGCGCTCGGCGAGGAGCCGCAGCGTGACCGTGCCGACGGCACCGGTGGCGCCGACGACGCCGATGCGCGGGGTCGCCATCAGGCTCGACGGGCTCTTGGGAAGCAGTTCACGAGATTCGTTCTAGCGGAAGCGCGTCCGTCTTCGCCAGCGGAAGGGCGCTTCCTGGGCCTTCGGGGTCGTCGACGAGCTCGCAGCGGCTGGCGCCGAGCGCCCGGGCGAGCGCGACGGCGGTGGCGCGCGTCCCACCGCCGAGCGTCGTCACCTCGGCGCCCGTCGAGACACCCTGGAAGCCGGCGACGAGCACGATCGCGCCCTCCGCGAGCTCGGCGCGGATCCGCGCCGGGCGGACGTCGACGATCGCCGCGGCTCCGTGGGCGCCGTCGGTGACGATCCCGGCCTGCGAGCCGGTCAGCGACACCGCGCGCTTGCCGAGGTCGAGCAGGGCCATGGCACAGAGCGCGCAGGTGATGCGCTCGCCGGTCGAGACGAGCATGTCGAGCTCGCGCGGCTCGGGCGCGGGGGAGACGCGGGCGGCGAGCTCGAGCAGGTCGTCCGTGGTGCCGGCCATGGCAGAGAGGACGCCCACGACGGAGGCCGGCGCGTCGTGCGTCGTCGCGAGCCGCAGCGCCGCCTGGCGGATCCGCTGCGGGGAGGAGAGCGCCGCGCCACCGAACGCGGTCACGACGAGCGGGCCGGGCTCTGTCACACGCCCGAGTGTAGGGAGGAGGGCCGGATGTCTCCGGTTACGCGGGCCTGCGTCCGGCGAGCGCGCGGCCGAGCGTCACCTCGTCCGCGTACTCGAGGTCGCCACCGACCGGCAGCCCGCTCGCGAGCCGTGTCACCGTGACGCGATCGCGCAACCGGTCGGCGAGATAGGCGGCGGTTGCCTCCCCGGTCATGGTCGGGTTCGTGGCGAGCACGACCTCTGTGACGCCGTTCTGTTGTACGCGCTCGAGGAGCCCCGCGATCCGCAGATCGCCGGGATCGACACCGTCGAGCGGAGAGAGCGCGCCGCCGAGCACGTGGTAGAGGCCGCGGAACTCGTGCGTGCGTTCGAGCGAGACGACGTCGACCGGCTGCTCGACGACGCAGATGACGCTGCGGTCGCGGCGTTGGTCGAGGCAGATCGCACACAGCTCTTCCTCGGTCAGGTTGCCGCACTCGCGGCAGGCGCGCACGCGCTCCTTGACCTCACGGATCGCCTCGGCCAGGGCGATCCCCTCCTGCGGCGAGGTGGAGAGCAGGTGGAAGGCGAGCCGCTGCGCGGTCCTGCGTGCCGATGCCCGGCAGGCGGGTCAGCTGCGCGACGAGGTTCTCGACCGCAGGTGTCAGCATCGAGGCGAGGTTACCCGTCCGCTGCGGACGTGGCCCCGGCGTACAGACCTGTCTCGCCCAGCCGCTCGAGCCGGCGCTCGACGAGCTCCACGAACGCGCGCGTCGCCGGAGACACGGGTGCGCCCCGCCGTCCGATGAAGGCGAACGTCTCCCACATCGGCTCCGCGAACGCAGCATGGTGCAGCGAGCGAACGCCACGCACGGTGCGGAGCACCGCACGCGCGACGACGGTGTCGCCCGCTCCACGCGCCACGAGCTGTAGCCCGGCCTCCATGTCCTCGACCTCGATCACGGGCCGCAGCGTCACCCCGGCGCGCTGCGCTCGCTCGACGAGCTGCCGTCGGGTCGGGTCGGCGGAACCGAACGCGGCGTCGTAGAGGACGAGCGGGAGCGTGGCAAGCCGCTCGATCGTCATCTCGCCCGCCACGCGGTCGGCGTCACGGCTGACGACGACGAGCTCCTCGTGGTGCACGGGACGCACGTCGAGGCCGTCGTCGTCGACGGGGAGGACGACGAGCGCCGCTTCGAGCCGTCCCTCCCGGACGGCGTCGGCGACGAGGGACGAGTTCTGTCCCACGAGCCGCAGCCGGACGTCCGGATAGCGGCGGCGGAAGCCCGCCGCGAGGTCCGCGATCAGGTAGGCGGACGCGGTGCCGAACATCCCGAAGCTGAGCGTGCCGCCGGTGAGCTCACGGACGTCGCGCACCGCGTCCCGCGCGCGCGCGAGGTCGGCGGCGACACGCTCGGCTTCGGGGCGAAACGCTCGTCCGGCTTCCGTGAGCACGACGCCGCGACCGACCCGTACGAAGAGGTCGACCCCGAGCTCGGCCTCGAGCTGACGAACCTGCTCGGAGACGGACGGTTGCGCGAGATGCAAGGCGCGGGCGGCCTCGCTGAACGAGCCATGTTCGGCCGTTGTGAGGAAGTAATGAAGCTGTTGCAAAGTCATAGGGTTTACCTATCGATCGAAGAGATAACTCAGTCTACCCCTAGATCTAACCGCACCGTAGCGTGAGTGCATGGCTGCCTATCTGCGACGCGGAGAACGACTCGGGGTGGCGCTCTGCCTCCTCGCCGGCGTCGCTTTCGCAGCGCAGCCGGTGATCGTCAACCTCGCCTACCACGCCGGTGCCGCGGTGCCCGCGGTGCTCGCGTGGCGCTACGTCCTCGCCGCTCTCGCGCTCGGTGCGCTCTCCTGGCGCAGCATCCGGCGCCTCTCTCCACGCGCGGCCGCAACCGCGTTCGGCGTCGGCCTCGTCGTCTACGCGGCCGACTCGGCGCTCTTCTACTGGTCGCTGCGGCTCGTGCCGGTCCCGGTCGCGTCGTTGATCCACTACGCGCATCTACCGCTCGTGATCGGCGGCACGGTCGTGCTCGGGCACGAAGGGCTGTCACGCCGTCGAGTGGCCTCGGGTCTGATGGTCGTCGCCGGTGTCGCCCTCGTGAGCGGTGGCGCCGGCTCGCTCGACGTGCTCGGGGTCGCGATCGCGTTCGCCGCCGCGGTCGCCTACGCGGTCTACGTCCTGATCTCGGGGCGTCTCGTGGCCGATGCGGACCCGCTCGCGTTCGCGTCGTTGCTGATGGCCGGCGCCGCGACCGCGTTCCTCGTCGGGGCGGCGGTGCACGGCTCCCTGACGTCCGTCGGCGGCCCGCTCGGTCTGGCGGCGGTCGTGGAGACCGCGCTCGTCGGCAGCGTCGTCGCAGTAGGCGCATTCCTCGCGGGGATGCGGCGCATCGGCGCCTCGAAGGCGGCGCTTCTGATCACGGTCGAGGTGCCGATCGGGATCGCGCTCTCGGCCGTGGTGCTCGGTCAGCGCCTCGCGCCGGCGCAGCTCGCCGGCGCCGCGGTCGTGCTGCTCGGGATCGGCGTGCTCCAGTGGCGCCGGCGGCCGCGGCTGCGTGTCGTGCGCGGCGGCGGCGTGGCTGCGGAGCCCGCCGTGCTGCGCGAGGCCGCGTAGCGCGGCCCTTACTTCGTCGTCTTCGCGGGGGTGCGTGCTCCTATAGCCCGGGCAGGCCGAGCGCGCCGAGATCGGGAAGCTGGCCGCGGAGCTTCGCCTCGACCGCCTGCTGCGCCGAGCGGAGCGCCTCGTTCGCCGCCGCGAGCACCATGTCCGAGAGGAGCTCGGGATCGTCCGGGTCGATCGCCCGGGGATCGATCGTGATCTCGAGCAGCTCACCGACACCGTTCGCCTTCGCGGTGACCATGCCGCCGCCGGCAGACGCTTCGGCGACCTGCTCGCGGGCCTCCTCCTGCGCCTTCTGCATCTGCTCCTGCATCTGCTGCGCCTGCTTCATGAGCGCGTTCATGTCCAGCTTCAAGACTCGACCTCCGTGGCGTCGAACGTGTCCTTGAGGAGCGACATCACGTCTTCCTCCGAGAGTGGCTCGTCGTCGTCGGCCGGCGTTCCCGGCGCGGCCGCACCGACCGTCGTCTGCACCGCGAGGCGGCGGCCGGTGACCTCGTGGAGCGCCTCCCGCAGGACGAGCAGGTTCCGCTGATCCTCCGCCTGGCGGCGGTGGAAGTCGGCCGCGGGCGCGAACTCGATCGTGAGCGTGTCGTCGCTGAGCGCGACCGGGTGCGCCTCGCCGAGCAGCGTCGCGGTCGGGATCGACCGCTCGCGCACAGCGGGGAGGACGCTCCGCGCCCAGGCGTCCTGCACCTGCTCGAGCTCGAGCGGCGCGTCGTCCGCGGCGGGTTCCTCGTCGTGAGCCGGCTCCGGCGCGGGCTCAGGCGCCGGGCCTGCCGCGGGCGCGGGGACGGGGGAGGGGACCCGCGACACCGCGGCTGCCGGCCCGGCATGCAGTCGCTCCTCCAGCACCTCGACGCGATGCGCGAGGGAGTCCCGCGAGAGATCCGCCTGGGGTCGCGTCACCTTCACGAGCGCGAGCTCGAGCGGAAGTCGCGGGTCGCCACCCTGACGCAGGTCGTCGATCGCGACGGCGAGCAGGTCGAACAGCCGCAGCACCGTCGGCTCGGGCAGCTGGTTGGCCTGCTCGGCGAGACGCTCGCGCGTCTCCTCGGTGACGGGCAGCGTCTCCGGCACATGCCCGAGGTTCTGGACGAGCATCAGGTAGCGCAGGTGCTCGAGCAGGTCGACCACGAGCCGGCCGAGATCCTGGCCCTGCTCGGACAGTTGCTCGACGAAGACGAGCGCGCCGGCCGTATCGCGATCGACGATCGTGTCGCAGAGACGGAAGAGCGAGTCCTCCTCGACGGCACCGACGAGCTGGAGCACGTCCTGGACGCCCACCTTGCCCTGTGTCGCCGCGCTCAGCTGGTCGAGCGTGGAGACTGCGTCGCGGAACGAGCCGCGCGCGCCGCGCGCGATCAGCGCGAGTGCCGCGTCGGGGGCCTCGATCCCCTCGCCGTCGGCGACCCGCCGGAGGAGGGTCACGAGCTCGTTCAAGCGCGGCCTTTGGAAGACGAACGTCTGGCAGCGTGAGCGGACGGTGGGGATGACCTTCGCCAGATCCGTGGTGCAGAAGACGAAGACGAGGTGCGGTGGCGGCTCCTCGATCAGCTTCAGCAGCGCGTTCCAGGCTGCGTCGGTGAGCTGGTGCGCCTCGTCGAGGATGTACACCTTGTAGCGGCCCTCGGCCGGTTGCAGCACGACGTGCTCGCGGATCTCGCGGATGTCGTCGATGCCGCGCTGTGAGGCTGCATCCATCTCGACGACGTCGAGCGACGAGCCGGCGGTGATCGCGAGACACACGTTGCACGCGTTGTCGGGGGTTGTCGTCGGCCCGTGGGCGCAGTTCAGGGACTTGGCGAGGATGCGGGCCATCGACGTCTTGCCGGTGCCCCGCGGCCCGGCGAACAGGTACGCCTGCCGCAGCTGGTCGCGCTCGATCGCGTTGCGAAGCGTGCGCACGACGGCTTCCTGCCCGACCACCTCGGAGAAGTCCTGCGGACGGTACTTCCGGTAGAGGGCGGTCACCTGCTCGATGTTAGAGCAGGAGACCCGGGGTCGTCCGACGCGCTCACCTGTGCCGCAACGAATGCAGGACGCGCCGCACCTTGGGGTAGGTGCCGCGGAGGATTCGCTTCGAGATGCTTCGTGCCGCCCACCCCGCTGCCTGTCGGCTGCGCAGCGTGCCGCGCCCCGTCAGCAGGGCGACCGCGTCCTCGGGCGTCGTCTGTGTCCGCACCGCATACCGTCCGAGCACGGTGCAGGCGCCGACGGCGCGAGCGCGGGTCGTGGGGAGCGAGGTGAACAGGGTGACGAGGCCCGCCTCCGCGGCCGCGTGCTCGACGGCCTTCGACGTGTAGCCACCGGGCACGGAGGCGGCGGTCACGGGCGCGCCGACGATGTCGGCGAGCACCTGCAGGCTCTGAGCCCACTCACCTGCGATCTCCTCCGCCGTGAGCGACGACATCCGCGGCGGGTGCGTGTGGGAGTGCGAGCCGACGACCTGGCCCAGGAGGTGGATGGCGCGGAGATCGGAGGCGCCCGCGAACCCCGGGGTGTCGATCAGCGCGGACGTGACGAAGAAATGCCCGATCCAGCCGCGCTCGGAGAGGGCTCGTGCCACGGCGAGAGCGCAGCCGCCACCGTCGTCGAAGGTGAGGAGCGAGCCGTCCGTCAGCCCTTCTGCGTCGTGCGCGACCGGTCGTATGCCTGCCCGGTCGAGCGCATCGAGGTGTGCGGTGAAACAGGGCCAGTCGATCTTGTACGTCGCCGGCGCGGCGCCCGGGAAGCCGCTCTCGTCGGGTTTCCCCGTCGGGACGACGTCGTGGTACATGAGCGTGGCGACGGGCATCGGCTGCGTCGGGATTCTGCCGTTTCTCGCGGCGGATCTCTCATAAGGTGAGTCCCATGAGGTCGTCGACTGCCGCGGGGAGTGCAACGCCCATCCGCTCGGTGAGCCTCGTGGCGCCGATGCGCGACGAGGCGCCTCACGTCGAGAGCTTCATCGCCGACATCGCGGCGCAGGATTACGATGGTGTGGTCGACCTCGTCGTCGCCGACGGCCGCTCGGGCGACGGGTCGCGCGAGCTCCTCGAGGCGGCCGCGGCCCGCGCCGGCATCTCCTTGACGCTGCTCGAGAACCCCGAGCGGTTCGTCTCGCAGGCGCTCAATCGCTGCATCCGGGCGAGCACGGGCGACCTCGTCGTCCGGCTCGACGTCCATTCGCGCTACCCGACCGACTATCTCCGACTGTGCGTCGCGGCCTCGGAGGAGACGGGCGCCTGGAACGTCGGCGGCGTGCTCGTCCCTCGCGGCGGGACCGCTGCGGAGCGCGCGGTCGCGGCGGCCATGGACGGCCCGTTCGGCGGCATCGGCTGGACGCGTGGCGTGGGCGACGAACGCGTCGACGTCGACACCGTCACCTTCGGCGCCTTCCGCCGCGAGGCGTTCGACGCGGCCGGGCTGTTCGACGAGAGCTTCGTCCGCAATCAAGACGACGAGCTCAACCTGCGGCTGCGCCTGGCCGGCGGCCGCGTCGTGCTCGATCCGCGGATCCGCGTGTTCTACGTGCCGCGTGGCACGCTGCGCGAGGTCTTCCGCCAGTACTTCGAGTACGGCCGCTGGAAAGTGCCTGTCATGCGCAGGCACCGGCAGGCGCTCGGCCTGCGCAGCCTGGTGCCGGCGTCTCTTCGTGCTCGCGCTCCTCGCCGGAGCCTTCCTCGCGCCCTGGTGGCGACCGGCCGCGTACGTGCTCGTCGTCACCGTGGCGATCTACCTCGCCGCTGCCGTTGTCTTCGGCGTGCGGTCGCTGCGCGCGAGGGGAGAGGCGCTCGGGCTGCTCCCACGCGTGATCGGCGCCTACGCAGCCTTCCACGTCGGTTACGGCATCGGGATGCTGCGCGGGCTCGTCGGCCCGGTCAGCCGAACAGGCGGTCGCCGCAGCAGGCGAGCTGCTTCTTCGTGATGCGCCCACGGTCGAGCCCGGCAGCGACGGGATCGATCACCTGCTCACGAGCCGACCGGAGCACCGGCCAGCACGCGCTGCACGGCCTCCCGCTCCCAGCGGCCGTGCATCGTGCGCGGCAGGTCGTCCGGAGCGAACCACTCGGCGGCGTAGTCACCGTCCGCCTCGGCGTCGGCGTCGACGCGGTAGTGGAACACGACGTGCCAACCGCGCCGGCCGCGGAACGACTCGACGTGCGAGAGGGCGAGCGCCGTCGGTGTCAACCCGACCGCCAGTAGCGCCTCCCGCGCCCGGTCGTCGGGATGCTCGTACGGCTCGAGGTCCTCGCCGGGGAGCCACCAGCGCTCGTCGTCTGCGTGGTAGCGGACGAAGAGCACTTTCCCATCGGCGCGTTGCACGACGAGGTTGGCGATCAGCTGAATCTCAGGCTGCTGGTCCGGCATCGTTGCCTCCTTCGGTTGTGACGAGCGCCTCGGCCCACGCGAGCTCCGCGGACGTCAGGGCGCGCTGCCGGTCGACCATCTCGCGCGCAGGCGCGGATCGCTCGAGCCGGTCGAGGTCGGTGAGGCGCTCCCGCAGCGCGTCGACGCGCCGGGCGAGCAGCCCGGGGATGCGCCGCTCGTCGGCGAGGTCGGAGCGCGCCGCGAGCGCCAGCGCGATCGGCTCGCCGGGAGCGGGAAGCTCGAGCCACGCACGCTCGAGCAGGTCGGAGAGATGCGTCCTTCCGGTCTGCGTGATCGCATAGCGCGTCCGCTGCGGCCGCCGCCCCTCACGCTCCACCGCCAGCGGCTCTACATGGCCCTCCTTGACCAGTGTCCGGAGCACGGCGTAGATCGAGCCGTATTCGAGCGGGAACCAGAATCGCAGCCCGTCGTCGTCCAGGATCCGCTTGATCCGGTACCCGTGCAGCGACTGCTCGGAGAGCAGCCAGAGAATGAGGAGTCGCGTCAGCACCTGATACTCAAGGTTTAGTATAGAAACCGTCAGCCACTGCCCGGCGTTTCGTCTACACCCGGGCCGAGCGGAGGGGCGTGGTACGGCGTCAGGGAGTGCGCGCTCTGCGCGACCGTCACCGACGCGTCAGACCCAGGGGCCAACGCCTCCGAGGCGCTCGATCTCGATCCGCATCGTGAATCCCGGCGGGGGGTCGTCCATCGGTGGGAACGTCACCTCGGGTCCGAGGTACACGTGCGCGAGCCGCTGGAGAAGCTCCGGCGCACCACCCTCCTCGATCCGCGCCGTCCCGTGGACGACGAGGTACTCCTTCAAGCCGGGCGGCCGAACGCGCGTCCCCTCGAGGGAGAGCGTCACGCGGGGATCGCGGCGGACGTTGCGAAGCTTCTGCTGCGGGAACAGGTGGGCGGACACTATTTCCTCGCCGTCGAGCCCCACCCAGATGCACGTCACCTGCGGCGAGCCGTCCGCGTTGAGCGTCACGAGGTGGGCGAGCGCATCGGATTCGAGGAGCTCGCGTGCGGATGGAGGGAGATCAGGCATGACGTCACTCTAAGCGCTGAGTCGGTGCGCCTCGCCCGGGCGTCAGCTCGTGAGGGCCGGGTCGAGGAGCGCGGCGAGGTCGCCGACGACGCGGTCGGCCCCGTGCTCGAGGAGGACACCGCCGCGGCCGGCACGATCGACGCCGACCACGAGGCGGAACTCTGCAGCGCGGGCTGCGTCGACCCCCGCAAGCGTCGTCTCGACCGCCGCCGCGTGCTCCGGCTCGAGGCCGAGCTGCCGGCAGGCTGCGAGCAGCGTGTCGGGGGCCGGCTTGCTGCGCAGCCCAGCCGCGCGGATCGTCGTTCCGTCGACGCGTTGGTCGATCAGCGCGGCGAGCCCCGCCCGTTCGAGGATGGCCTCGGTGTTCTCGCTCGGCGACACGACGGCGCACAGCACCCCCGCCTCGCGGGCGGCCTCGAGGTATCGGCGTGAGCCGTCGTACGCCTGCACGCCCTCGCGCTCGAGGCGCCGGACGAGAGCGTCGTTCTTGTGGTTCGCGAGCCCACGGACGGTTTCGGCGTCCGGCGGGTCGTCGGCGCGTCCTTCGGGCAGGCTGATACCGCGGCTCCCGAGGAATCCGTGCACGCCCTCGAGCCGCGGCCTGCCGTGGATGTACCTGTCGTAGTCGTTGACGACGTCGAACGGCCTGAACGGCGCGAACCGTTCGCCCGTCCGCTCGACCCGCCGCCAGAGGAAGGCGTCGAACGTCTCCTCCCAGGCTGCGGCGTGCAGCGCCGCGCTCGCGGTGAGCACGCCGTCGAGGTCGAAGACGCACGCCTGCACCCCCGCGGGCAGCCCGAGCATCCGCGTCGTCGCCCGCGGAGAGGTCAGCCGATTGTGGATGACCACGTGGTGCTCGAGCGCGAGCGTGTCGATGAGCGACGCGACGGCTTTCCGCTCCTCGGCGAGGTGCCTGCCACGATCGCGCAGCTCCCCTTCCGGGAAGTCCACGCTCCTGCCGCAGTTGCCGGCCGCCCGGAGGGCGTCCTCGGCCGCGTCGAAGGCGGCGCGCCAGCGGGCGCTCAGGGCGTCGAAACCGAACGGCTGCGTCAAGGCGGCACCAGTCTGCCTTGCCTGCCGTGTCTCATGGGATCCAGGTGGGTGCTTTGCGCCTCGCGTGCGGCCTCTGATTCCGTCTGATCCGGGGGGATACCGGCTGATTCGGGCGCCAAACGTGGTTGTGCCCATTGCAGTTGCGGCTGTGGGCCGGGACGAAGCTGGGCACGACGGAGCTCACAGTCCGAAGTAGTCCGTCTTGTGATGATGCTCACGCGGTTGTAGATTCGCCCCGGACGTCGCCAGCGGTCAGAGCGGCCCGGAGAGGACTTCCCAGTGGGCGTAAACCGGATCGATCACGCGGCCATTCGTGTGCATGATCTGGATGGCGCACTCGATTGGTATGAAGGCCTTCTCGGACTTGCGGTGTTGGATCGTGTGAGCGACCACGCGCACCTGACGTGCGGAGGTGACCACGCCGACCTGACGCTCGTCACCGGCGGTCACGGACTAGTCTCGTTCGCCATCGGCGTCGACGGTCCCGACGATCTGGAGACGCTAGAGCGGCGACTCGACGAGCATGGCGTCAGGCACGAGCGGGACGCGGATCCAGATCGACCAGGCACGGAGGAACTGACGCGCTTCCAGCTGATCACCGGTCACACCATCGAATTCGCGGTCGCAAGCGACGGGAGAACTGCCGGCCAGACGAGCTTCGCCTGGGATGGCGTGACCTACACCCCCACCGATATCGACCACATCAATCTGCTCGGGAGCACCACCCCATCGGAAGTGGTCGAGTGGCTTACCGACGTCGTTGGGCTGAAGTACTCGGGCGGCATGCGGATCGGAGGCGATCTCGTCGCCATCTGGACCCGCTCGGCGGCCCTCGATCACGACGTCGCCTACATGCAAGCGGCGCGACCAGACGACCGGCTCCATCACGTCGCCTTCGCCATGGCGGACAGCAATCACTACCAAGTACTGGCCGACAGGCTCGGCTACAACGGATACATGTTCGAGTTCGGCCCAGGCCGGCATGGCGGCGGGCTCTTCGGTGACGGCAAGTTCGGCTCGAACCTGTTCGCCTACGCCTTCGATCCGTCCGGCAACCGGAACGAATTCTCGTCCGACATGAAGGTCATGTCAGACGACGCACCCGTCGTCATCATCGACGTGGACGGACGTGTCGCCGAGGTCATGAACGCCTGGGCGCCGAACATGCCCGAGTCGTTCATGACAGTCGGCTCCTAGATGCCGAACCTCGCTCCTGGGGTTCAGATGGGCGCACCCGGGATCGAAGCCGGAGCGCGGGCGGAGGCAGTCGAGAGCGAGGGCTCGTAGGGAACCGTAGGCTCCCGGCTGCAGGGGGTCTTCGCGTGGCGGAACCGAGTGGGCTTCAGCGGCCGCGCCTTGATGCGCGACTATGTGCTGTGCGCTCAGACCGGCTTGCAGCAGTCGTGCTGGCGTTGACCGTGGTGGCGTCCACCGTCGTCCGCTTTGCTGCGGCGCGGCAGTTCACGGTTCCGTGGATCGCTCCCGACGAGATGTTGTATGGGCTGCTGGGGGAGTCGCTGTGGGACGACGGCACGCTCTCGATCCGCGGGGCGGCCTCCCCGTATTACAGCCTTCTGACGCCGGCGCTCGTCGGCGCCGCTCTCACCGGTCGCGACCTCGCGTCCGGCGTCGAGCTGGCCCAGTTCCTGCAGGCGGCTGTGATGTCGTCGACGGCCGTGCCCGTGTTCCTCTGGTGTCGGCGCCTCACCTCGGCGTGGTGGGCTCTGGGGGCCGCGGTGCTCTCAGTCGCTGGCCCGGTGCTCGTCTACAGCGGGCTCCTGATGACAGAAGCGCTCTTCTACGCCACCTGCACATGGGCTCTGTTCGCGCTTGCGGCAACCCTGGAGCGCCCGTCCTTCGCGAGGCAGGGGGTGTTCGTGACGGCGGTCACCGTCGCAGCAGCCGTACGGATGCAGGCGCTCGTTCTGCTTCCGGCGTTTGCGGTGGCCGTTGTGCTCTTTGCGGTGGCCGGACGTGACCTGCGACGAGCGCGTCCCCTGATGCCGCTCTTCATCGGCGTCGGACTGATCGTCGGAGCGCTGGTCGGGTTGCGCCTTGCAGCGCCCGGCGTGCTGGGCGAGGAGAACCTGCTCGGTGCCTACGCGACGCTGACACACCCGACTGGCGTCGGTTGGGGCACCGCCTCCTTCGTCGCATGGCATCTGGCGGCGATCGTGCTCGCGTCGCTCGTGATCCCTGCGGTCGCGGTGACTCTGCTCGCGGTCGAGGTGTTCGCGGCGCGGGCCTCGTCGGTGGCACTCGAGGCGTTCGTCGCGACAGCGGTCGCGTATGTCCCGCTCCTCGTGCTCCAGGTCGGCGTGTTCGCCAGTGGGCGCCTCGATCACGTGTCGGAGCGCTACCTGGTGACGGCCGTGCCGGTCCTCGCGGTCGGGTTCAGCGCCTGGGCCGGCACTGGCGCGCCGCGCCCACGGCGCGCATTGATGGTCATCGGCAGCGCAGTCGTGCTCTTGGCTGCCGCCACGCCCTTTGGGGCGATCGTCTCCACGGCGGCCATACAGGACACGCTCTCCTCGGCCATCCTTCTCCGCATCGACGGGCACGAAACGGGCGGCCGCCTCCTGTTCGTGGCAGTGGCGCTCGCCGGCGTTGCCATCGTCGCGCTCGCCCCGCGGCGCCTGCTGCCCTGTGTGCTCGCGTTCCTCGTGCTCGCACTCGCCGCCAGTTCAGCGCAGGCGACGCGCATCGTCGACAGGCAATCTGCGGCTGAGCAGGTGGCAGCTATTGGCTCCGAGGATCCCCGCTGGATCGACCACGCCGCGATTGGCCACGTCACTCTGCTGGCGACGGGCGACCGCTCCTCGACAGCGGACGCTCGTACCGTCTTCTGGAATCGCTCGGTGGAGGAGGTTCTTCGCCTGCCCGACGTGGTTGTCGGCGTGCCCTCGGCACCCGTCACCGTCAGCGTGAACGAGAAGACCGGCGTGGTATCCACCCGCAACGGCGTGCCTCTGCAGCGTCACCTGGTGGCGGTTCCCGCCACCATCATCCTGGCCGGCGACGAGGTCGCCCGCCAAACGGTCGGGTCCGCCCAGACGCCAGGACTCGTTGTGTGGCGCACGCCCGGGACGGTGCGCATTGCGACCAGGTGGATTGGGTTCCTCCCAAACGGCGACGTGACCGGAAACGCCACCATCGTCGTCCCAGGGTGCGTTCGCGGGGCGCTCGAGCTGACGCTGATCGGGAAAGGCGGGGATCCCGTCGACGTGACCGTCAACGGCGTCGCCCACGATGCCATCGACGTACCCGCAGGCACGACGGTCCACGCCAAGATCCCTGCGCCACGCTACGTCAACGGCTCGAACGCCTGCGTGTTCGGCCTCCACTCCGAGGGTTATGTGGGGACGACGCGCGTTGCGTACGTCGAGCGAGCCAACTGATCGTCTCGACGCGCTTCTAGGCGCCCCGGATTGGGTGCAAATGGGCCAAACGATGCGGAGGCGCTGCCGGTGGGGGCCAACGCCCTGTAGCCATCAGGCCTCTTTGAGTGGGCGCACCTGGGATCGAACCAGGGACCTCTCGCGTGTGAAGCGAGCGCTCTCCCGCTGAGCTATGCGCCCGGGAGCGGCAAGGGTACCAACGGTGCATCGGGCCGGACGCATCCAGCCCCTGCGACGAATCGGTGTCCGGTACGCTCCGGAGGCCGGTCGCGCTAGGTGGGGAGTCAGCGGTTCCCTGAACCCGAAATCCGCTCCATGCGGGACCGAACGCCGTCCGAGGGCGGCTTCGTCGGGATTGGATCCGCGCACGTGGTGTTGACAGATCGGGTCCCGCGCACGGTGAGCGTCCGAACCGCGTCAGGTCCGGAAGGAAGCAGCGCTAAGGACTCCCTCATCGGTGCCGCGGTACCGCCCGATCCGAGCCGGCGGCACGGTCACCTCCGGTGAGGCTTTGCTCGACGACGGAGCGCGCGACCGGCATCTCTATCGCGCAGCCCGGGATCCGCTCCCGAGGGTCCGTCGCACGTCCGACGGGTGCCTGCCTGAAGGCAGGCACAGCCTGCGGGGCGGCCGTCGAGGCCGCCCCTCAGGCCAGCACCCAGACGTCGTCGCGGATGATGGGGGTCGGCGAGCCGTCGGCGCCGAGGCCGTCCACGTCCACCGCCGGCCCGCCGAGCATCACGTCCTCGTGCACGACCGACTCGTTCAGCCCGGCGGCGTCCCGCTCTTCCTCCGACAGATCGGTGCTGCCCTCCAGTCCACTGAGGTACCCGGAACCGAGCGCGACGTGGCTCGTCGCGTTCTCGTCGAACAGCGTGTCGAAGAACACGACACCGAGCTGACCGACGCGCGAGCTGCGATCGACAAGCGCCACCTCGCCGAGCATCGAGGCGCCGTCGTCGAAGGCGAACCGCTCGCGGAGCTCGTCAGCGCCGGCGGTTGCGCGCACGTCGACGACGCGGCCGTCTCGGAATGTCAGCTCGACGTCCTCGGCCACCTTCCCCGGCAGCGCCACCGGCCTGGTGCACCGCACCGACCCCTGCGTGCGGCGGCGGTCGGGCGTCGTGAACACCTCCTCGGTCGGCAGGTTGACGACGTGCCGCAGGCCGTACGCGGTTTCCTCCACGGCGCCCTTCCACCGTGACAGCGGCGACAGGCCGACGAGCAGGTCGGTGCCCGGGCCGCGGAAGCGAATCGCGTCGAACCGCCGCGCGTCCAGGCGGCGGGCGCGCTCTGTCAGCGTCTCGACGTGGGCGCCCCAGGCCGCGACCGGATCGGGCTCGTCGAGCCTCACCGCGTGACCGACGAGCTCCCACAAGCGCTCGACGTCAGGCTCGTCGAACACGCGACCGGCCCAGCCCGCGTTCGGGTAGGCGACGATCGACCAGTTCACCGTGCGGTCGTTGTCCGACTGGAGCCCGCGCGTCACGTAGTCCCGGCGGATCGTGCGCGCCACACGGGCGGGATCGGCGCCGTCGAGCGCGAGCGGATCCGGATCGCCGACGATGACGAGGATGGCGCCACGGTTCTCATCCAGCCAGTCGAGCTTCGCGATCTCCCACGGCGGCGACCAGTCGAGATAGCCGTCCTGGCCATGGTCTGCGAGCGCACGACGCATACCGGGGTCGCGCCACTCCGCGGTGACGTATGAGGCGCCGGCGCGGTACGCCGCACGGGCCACCGCGCGCACCAGCGGTGCGTGCTCGGGGTGCGCGAGCACGTCGAGCACCTGCCCGTCCTGAACGTTCGTCCCCACCTCGACCGCCAGACGCGCATAGGCGTCGAGGCGCTCCGCCGCAGTCACGAAACGGGAGCCTAGCGGGGTCTGCGGCGTGCGTGCGTTCCCGCTCGTCACGCCGGGAGACCGTGGTAGCGTCCGGCCCGTGCCGGCCCTGACGCCGCAGTTGCTCGCGGAGATCACCGCCCTCGGAAAGACCGTGCTGCTGCTGGTCGCATGCACGTTCATGCTCTGGGCGCTCTACACGGCGATGATCCGGCCGAAGCGGCACCCGGATTTCCCGCGCGACCTCAACCTCTACATCGTCGTCACCGCTGCGCTGTTCATCGCCCAGATCGGCGCCGTCGTCTGGGTCACCGGAACGCAGGAGGTCGAGAGCGAGACGACGACCGAAGAGACGACGGGCGGTGGGGAGACCACGACTGGTGGGACCGAGACGGCAACGGGCGATCCGACCGCCGGCAAGGAGGTCTTCACCACCGCCGGGTGCGTCGACTGCCACACCCTTGCCGACGCCGGGGCCACGGGGGCCGTCGGACCGAACCTCGACGAGGCGAAACCCACGGCCGAGCGCGTCGTCGACCGGGTCACGAACGGGAAGGGCGTGATGCCGTCGTTCTCCGACAAGCTCACCGAGCAGCAGATCGCCGACGTCGCGGCGTACGTGTCGTCCCTCGCCGGGACCTGAGCCCGGCAGACGTCGCGTGGGGATCCGAAGATCCCCCACGACGAACGGAGAGGGCGGGATTTGAACCCGCGACGCACCTTTCAGCACGTACGCGATTTCCAGTCGCGCTCCTTCGGCCGCTCGGACACCTCTCCGAGGGCATGAAGCGTAGCCGCCGGCTCGATGATCCAGCCCGTCACCGCGACCGGCGCGGGAACCACGTCGACGGCGAAGGAGCGCGTGTCGATACGCTCGATGTGTTGCAGAGGCACGACACCGGTGGTGCCGCAGGTGGGTTCGATCCGCTGGCGGCGATGCTCGCGGGCTACGAGCCGACGCGCATCGTCGGCGCCTTCGTCGAGGTCGGCGGCGTCGAGGGCCTCGCGGGGGGACCACGCTCGTGCGAGGAGCTGGCGGCCGACCTCGAGCTCGACCCGGGGGCGCTGCGCAGGCTGTTGCGCGCGCTGGTCCTCCTGCGTGTGGTGCACGAGCACGACGACGGCCGGTTCGCGCTGGCGCCGAGGGGGGAGCGGCTGCGCAGCGACGCGCCCGACTCGCTCCGCGCACTTGCTCTGGCGCCGGCACAGCCGTGGTGGTGGCGCTCCTGGGGACGGCTCGCCGACGCGATCCGGCTCGGGACGAGTGGTTTCGAGGTGCAACACGGCCATCCGATCTACCGCCTTCTGGAGGACGATCCCGAGGCTGCGGCGATCTACGGCGAGTTCATGGGGGTCTTCCGGGCGGACGAGCTCGCGGAGGTGGCAGCGACCTACGACTTCGGCGCCGCTCGCGTCGTCGTCGACGTCGGCGGGGGCAGCGGTGCGCTGCTCGAGGCGGTGCTGCGCCGCCACGCGCACCTGCGCGGCGTGCTGCTCGACGTCGAGGCGATGGTCTCTGCGGCGGCGTCACGGCTCGCGACCGCCGGTCTCGCGGACCGTGTGCAGCTGGTCGCGGGCGACTTCTTCGAAGGAGTTCCACCGGGCGGCGACGTCTACGTCCTGCGGCAGGTGGTGCACGACTGGGACGACGAGCGGGCGCGGGCGGTGCTGGCTCGCGTGCGGGAGGTGATCGACGGAGACGGCCGCCTGCTCCTCGTGCAGCACGTGCTCACCGAAGCGGAGCGGCCGTCGCGGTCGGCGTTCATCGACATCGCGCTCCTCGTCCTCACCGGTGGTCGCGAGCGAACGCTCGAGGAGTACCGCGCCCTGCTCGCGAGCGCCGGCTTCACCCTGACCGGGACACAGGCGACCCGGTCGGGCGCGACGCTGCTCGAGGCTTCTACGTGAAGATGATCTGCCCGCCTGCGGCCTTCTCGTAGAACTCGCCGACGCTGATGATCTCGTCGACCTGGGGGACGAAGTCGTCCATCGTCAGGCCGAACATGTCGACACTCGCTTTGCAGGCGTAGACGTGCGCGCCCGAGTCGGCGACGAGCTCGATGAACTCCGGGATGGGCGGGATGTCGATCTTCTCCATCTGCCGCCTCATCATCCTGGTGGCCACGGCGGAGAAGCCGGGGATGGCGCCCAGCAAGGTGGGTAGGTGCATGCCGGGGTTGCCGACGGTCGCGACCTTGATGTGCTCGAAGCGGTCCTTGCGGATTGCATCGAGGCCGAAGAACGTGAAGAAGAGGTCGGCTTCGATCCCTTCCATGCGGGCGCCGTTGGCCATGATCAGGCCGGGGTAGATCCCCTCGAGCGAGCCCTTGGAGACGACGATGGCGACCTTCTCGATCGTCCGCGGCTGAGCGGCGGCGGTCCTGGGTTGGTCGAGCAGCTCGGTCATGATGCGCTCCTTCTAGATGCAGCCTTTGGGCTTGGGGATACCGCCGATCTTGGCGGCGAGCTTGGCCGGGCCCTTGGGGAAGAGCTGGTAGAGCTCCTTCACGGGGACGCCGGATTCCTTGCCGAGCGAGCGGATAGACGGCGCGGCGCCGGTGGCGAGGTAGCGCTCGCGCATGAACCTGACGACCAGCCAGTGCCGGTCGGTCAGCCCCGGGATGCCGTTCTCAGCGGCGATCGCCTCGGCGATCCGCTCGTTCCACTGCTCGGGGTCGGTCAGGAAGCCCTCGGCGTCGACGTCGACCGGGGCATCAGCGATCAGGGTCATGGTCATCTCGTCCTCCTCTCAGGTGTGAACCGGTGTGCGCTGCTTGCCGGAGGTCGGCATCGCCGGTCCGATGCCGGGGATCTCTCGACCTGGAAGCAGCGCATGCCAGTAGACCCACTGGAACGCGAGCTTGCCGAGGTGGTTGAGCCGGGACTCGCGCAGCAGCGGCAGCCCGAACGCCGTGGGGAAGTGGCCGGGCAGCGGCTCGGTCTCGTAGTTGAAGTCGATCAGCAGAGCCTTGTGGAACCCGGTCTCGATGAAGCAGTTCGCGTGCCCGTCGTAGCCGGCGTCGAGCTCCTCGCCGGCGAGGTAGCGGGCGACGTTCTCGGTCAGCACCTCTGCCTCGAAATGGGTCACGGAGCCGGCCTTGGACGTGGGCAGGTCCGTCGCGTCGCCGAGCGCGAAGACGTTCGGCTGCGCCGGCGTCTGCAGCGTCGACCTGTTCGTCGGGACGAAACCGAGCGCATCCCCGAGACCCGGTGAGCGCTCGACGTACGCTGCACCGCCGTGCAGGGGGACCGTGACGAGCAGGTCGAAGTCCAGCTCGCGGTCGTCGTAGGACGTGAGCTTGCCGCCGACGGCGTCGACCTCGCCGGCGTTGAACTCGGTCACCAGCTCGATCTCCTTCTCCGTGAGAAGGCCGGCCAGGTGCTCGGAGGCGATCGGCTTGGTGAAGGCGCCGTCGAGCGGCGTCGCGTAGACGAGCTCGGTGCGGCTGCGAAGGCCGCGCTCGCGCAGATACCAGTCGGCGAGGAACGCGAACTCGAGCGGCGCGACGGGGCACTTGATCGGCATGTCGACCAGATTCACGACCAGCCGGCCACCGTCGAAGCGTTCGAGCGCGCCGTGCAGTGCCATTGCGCCTTCCGGGTCGTAGAAGGTGAAGACGCGCTCGTTCCAGCCGGGCGCGGTCATGCCTTCTGTCTCCTCGGGCTGAAGTCGCACGCCGCTGGCGACGACGAGCACGTCGTAGGGGAGCACCGTTCCGTCGTCGAGCAGCACTTCATCGTGGTCCAGTGCGACCGACTCGACCCCTTTCTCGTGGAACACGACACCGTGACGCAGCTGGCGCCGGCGCGGTCGCACGATCTCCTCGATCTGCGCGAGTCCGAACGGCACGAACAGCAGGCCTGGTTGGTAGACGTGCCGGTCGTCGCGGTCGACGACGTGGATCTCCGCCTCATCGGCGTCGAAGCGGCGCCGCAGCCGATTGGCCGTCATCGTTCCGCCCGTCCCGCCGCCGAGGATCACGATCTGCTTCCTGCTCACGACGCACCCCCTACTTCGACCGGCTCGCGCCGGCGCCCGGTTGTGCGGTGGCGGATCTCGACCGTCTCGACGAACTCGATGCCGGCCTCGATCGAGCGGCGAAGCGGACACGCGCGCGCGACTGTCTCCAGGCGCTCCAGCTGCGCCTCGCTGAGGTCGCCGCCGAGCCGGATCGCGATCTGGAATCGGCGCGGTGTCGAGCGGTGGTCGTAGTCGACCTCGACCGCCACCTCGCCGAGCTCCCACCCCTTCGTCCGCGCGTACATGACGAGCGTCGTCGAGACACAGGCGGCGAGCGCGGCCGGGAAGAGCTCGTGCGGTGCCGGTCCGCTCCCGTCACCGCCGACACGCTGCGGCTCGTCGGTGATGACGCGGTGCCGGCCGTCGATCACGACCTCCTGCCGGAGTGTGCCGGGGATCGAGCGGGCTGTCGCGGTGAGACCCATGGCTCTGATCACAGCCTCGTCTTCGCACGCGCCTGCTCCATCGGGGCGTGCGCGGAACCCGCTGCGGACATCTACGCAACTGAGTAGTTGTCCGTAGCGGGTTCAGCGCCCGTGCGGATGTGGCGTGTGCCGTGCGGGACGAGGATCGGATGGACAAAGGAGGCGATGATGAACCGCAAGCTGTTCTGGGCGGTAGGCGCGATCGGATTGGCGCTCGTGATTGCGCCCTTTGCGCTGGGTCTGCCCGGAAAGACGACGGCCGCGTGACCCGAGAAATCGAAACCAGAGGCGAGGGCCTGTCCACGAGGCCGTCACTTGCGGCAAGGAGACCCCGCATGCACGTGTCGCACCCGCTTCCCGATGACCTGGTGGAGCTCATCGCCGAGCGCTTCAAGGCGCTCAGCGAGCCGACCAGGATCAAGCTGCTCGACCGGCTGCGTGAGGGCGAGGCGAGCGTGGTCGAGCTCACCGAGCTGATCGGAACGACGCAGCAGAACGTCTCCAAGCACCTTGGCCTCCTGCAGCAGGCCGGGATCGTCGCGCGCCGCAAGCAGGGGAACTTCTCCTACTACCGGATCGTCGACGAAGGCGTCCTCTCGCTCTGCGAGGCGGTCTGCGGCAGCCTCCAGCGGCAGGTCGAGTCGCTCCGCCAGCTCGTCGGAGGGGCAAGCCACTGACGCGCGGCTGACCATCGGGAGTTCAACTCTCGAGGGGCGTGCGGGCCCGACACAGCCCAATCGGAGCGCCGCGACTCGCCTTTGCCGCAGTCGGTCTGCGGGAAACTCACGATGGGGCGCGCCCGAGGCGGTGGCAGGGTGGGATGGTCGAGAGGAGATTCGTGGCCCACGATGAGCAGGTTTCCGTTGTGATCGCCGGCGGGGGTGTCGCCGCGCTCGAGGCGGCTCTGACGTTGCGCGAGCTGGCGGAGGATCGTGTCAGGGTCGAGATCGTCGCGCCTGAGCCGCACTTCTTCTACCGCCCGCTGGCCGTCGCCGAGCCTTTCGGCCTCGGTGACGTGGAGCGCCTCGAGCTCTCGGGACTGGTCTCGTCCGCGGGAGCCTCGTTCACGTTGGGAACGGTGGTTTCGGTTGACACGGAACGGCGCGAGGTGCACACGTACGCCGACGCCGTCATCCCGTACGACTCGCTACTGATCGCGTGCGGGACCGTTCCAAAGCCCGTCGTCCGAGGCGCGCTCACATTTCGCGGCCCCGCCGACATGGCGAAGATCGGGGAGCTCCTGTCCGAGATCGAGGCCGGGACTGTCCAGAGGCTCGCGTTCGTCGTGCCCTCGGGCGCCGTGTGGTCACTTCCGATCTACGAGCTCGCGCTGCTGACAGCCCGCCACGTCGCAGCTCTGGGCACATCGGGCGTCGAGCTCTCCCTCGTCACGCCGGAGGATGCCCCGTTGCAGTTGTTCGGACAGGCGGCGAGCAAGACAATCGCCCACCTCCTCGACGAGCACGGGATCACGGTCCACACGAGGGCCTATCCGCTCGAGGTCTCGGGCGGCGAGCTGCGACTCCTCTCGGGCGAAGCGATCGCTGCAGACCGGGTCGTGGCACTCCCGCGTCTGCAGGGCTCGCGGATCGACGGCGTCCCACGGACGACGAGCGGGTTCATACCCGTCGACGCGTACGGCCGGGTCATGGGTGTGGCCGACGTCTACGCGGCCGGCGACATCACGAGCTTCCCCGTCAAGCAAGGTGGGATAGCGACTCAGCAAGCGGATGCCGCCGCTGAGTCCATCGCCGCCGCGGCGGGGGCAGATCTGAACCCCGTTCCCTTCGAGCCGGTCTTGCGAGGGATGCTGCTGACAGGCGCTGCGCCTCGCTACTTTCGCCGTGAGCTGGCAGCAGACGACACACAGTCCTCGGCGAGCGTGGACCCTCTTTGGTGGCCCCCGGCAAAGATCGTCGGGAAGCGTCTGGCCTCTTTCCTCGCTGACCAGGTGGGTACCAAGCTCCCATCGGAACCGCCCGCCTACGCCGACGCGGTACCGATCGAGGTCGCACTCGGTCCCAGCGACGTCGACGGCCTTGCGTTCCACGCATCCGGCCTCTCGGCAGCTGGAGCCGCTCCGTTGCCCGGAGAGGACACGCGCACGGTTGCCGAGGTGATGTCAGAGCCCGTCATCGTCGCGCCCGAGGACACCATCGGAGAGGTTGCCGAACGAATGCGAGACGGCGACGTGGACCTGGCGCTCGTGTGCGAGTTCGGAAGCCTGGTCGGGATCATCACGGCGAGCGATATGCTTCGCGCTCTCGCCGGACGTGTGCACGCGAGCGAGGCACGCGCGCGGGCGTGGATGACCGCCCAGCCCGTGTCCGTCTCCGTGCACACCCCGCTCGACGCAGCCGCGCTGCTCATGACGGAGCACGAGATCCACCACCTGCCGGTTGTCGACCGCGGGAGACCGGTCGGAGTCGTCGGCCTGGGCGAGGTGACGCGTCTCGGCTTGACAGCGCGACTGTCGGGCGTGGGGCTCGGGTTCTGAGAATGGCAGGAAAACGGAGGTGAAACCGTGATCGGCAGGCCGATGCAGGTCGGAGAGATCATGAGCAGGGATGTCGTGTCGGTCAGGCCCGACACCTCTCTCAAGGACGCTGCCGCGACGCTCGTCGAGCGCCGAATCTCGGGGCTTCCGGTCGTGGACGAGGCGGGCGGTGTGATCGGCATCCTCTCGGAGGCCGATCTCCTCCGTAAAGAGGGCGGCCCCACCCACCTGCTCGGCGGCCTGTACGGCTTTCTGGTCGAGGTGCCCGACCGGGCCGACGTGACCAAGGCGAGCGCGCGCACCGTCGGAGAGGCGATGACTGCGCCGGCCTTGACGATCGGAGCTCGCGATGCGGTCGCCGACGCCGCGGCCCGGATGATCGAGCGCAGGATCAACCGCCTGCCCGTCGTCGACGGCGGCGTGTTGGTGGGGATCGTGACGCGGGCGGATGTCGTCCGCGCATTCGCCCGCACGGACGCGGAGATCGAGCGGGAGATCCGCGAGCACGTGATCGGACGCATACCGTCCATCCGCTCCGACCGCGTGCACGTGGAGGTGGTCGATGGCGAGGTCGTGCTCAAGGGCGAGCTCGAGGGTCAGTACGGCGCCGACCTTGTCGCCAGGCTCGTGGGGCGCGTCGTCGGAGTGGTCGCCGTGCACTCCGAGCTCACCTGGCAGTACGACCTGAAGGGCAACCCCGCCAAGAAGCGCGTGACGTGATGGACGCGACGCAAGAGAGGAGCGTGCCGTGAACGTCGAAGACCTGATGACGCGCGAGGTTGTCTCGGTGCAGCAGGACGCGACGCTCAAGGAGGTCGCCCAGGCCCTCGTCCACCATCGGATCACGGGCGTGCCCGTCTGCGATGCGCAGGGCGCGGTGATCGGTGTCGTCTCGGAAGCAGATCTGCTCTACAAGGTGCGTCCGGCGGTCGAGCGTGACGGTCTCGTCGGCTGGCTCATCGGGGGGCCGCTGCCTCCCGAAGCGGCGAAGACGGCAGCGCTCACCGCAGAGGAGGCGATGACCGCTCCGGCGATCACGATCTCTCCGCGGGGGACTGTCGAGGACGCCGCGCGCCTCATGATGACGCGAGGCATCAACCGGCTCCCGGTGTTGGACGGGACCCGAGTCGTGGGCATCGTCACGCGGGCGGACCTCGTGCGGGCGTTCACGCGCTCGGACGAGGAGCTCGCGCAGGAGATACGGGAAGACGTGATCCGGAGGACGCTGTGGATCGACCCGGCGCTCGTCGTCGTCGAGGTGGACGACGGTGCTGTTCGGCTGTCGGGTCAGGTGCAGACACGGACCGACGCGAGCCTGATCGAGCGCTTCGCGGCTCGCGTCCCCGGCGTCGTATCGCTCCACTCCACGGTGAGTTGGCGCGACGACAACGGTTGACCGACGGACGGCCGCGTGTGTTGCGTTGCCGCGTGGTGCCCCGGCCACGCGCCGGCTGGACACCCTGCTCGTCACAGCTCGATGCGCGAGCCCATGATCACCGTGCGATCGCGCGGGAGGCGGAAGTACTCGGCGGCGTCGGCGGTGATGCGCGACGTCGCGAGGAACAGGCGCTTGCGCCACCGGCTCATGCCCGGTGCGTCGCCGCGGTGCAGCTCGATCGTCGAGAGGAAGTACGAGACCTCGTCGGCGGCGAGCGGGCTCTCGATCTCCGCCTCCCGGATCAGGCGCACCACGTCCGGGACGTTCGGCTCGTCCATGTAGCCGAAGCGCGCGGTGACGTGCGTGATCCCGTCGTCGCTGTAGCCGAGGTCGTCGATCGACGAGCCGCGTCGTCGAGTCGGCACGTGCGGCACGGGCATCGTCTCGATCGAGAGGATGACGACGTGCTCGTGGAGGATGCGGTTGTGCTCGACGTTGGCGCGCATCGCCAGCGGGGCGGTGACCTTGCCGCGGTTGAGGAAGACGGCGGTGCCGCGGCACGCGCTGCAGCGGTGGCTGCATCTCGTGGAGCTGGTCGACGAACGTCGCGCAGCGATCCCTCGTCGCGCTCGCGCTGCGCGGTGACGAGCGCCCGGCCGCGCTGCCAGGTCGTCAGCACCGTGAACGACCACGACGGCGATCAGCAGCGGCAGCCAGGCGCCGTGCACCAGCTTGGTCAGGTTCGCCGCGAGGAACAGCAGGTCGACGGCGAGCAGGGCACCGGCGCCGAGCGCCACGATCCACAGCGGCTTCCGCCAGTGATGGCGAACGACGTAGAAGAACAGCAGCGTCGTGATCGTGATCGTGCCGGTGACCGCCATCCCGAAGGCGTAGGCCAGCGCGGCCGAGGTACTGGAACGTGAACACCAGCGTGAGCACGGAGACGAGCAGCACCCAGTTGATCCACGGCACGTAGATCTGGCCGATCGTCTTCTCCGAGGTGTGCGCGATGCGCAGCCGCGGCAGGTAGCCGAGCTGCGCGGCCTGCCGCGCGACCGAGAACGCGCCGGTGATCACCGCCTGCGACGCGATCACCGTGGCGGCGGTGGCGAGGAACGACCATCGGTAGCTGCCCCCACTCGGGCACGAGCAGGAAGAACGGGCTGCTGATGTTCGCAGGATCGCCGAGGATGAGAGCGCCCTGCCCGAGGTAGCTGAGGATGCACGCCGGGAAGACGAGAATCAGCCACACCCGCGTGATCGGGCGCGCGGCCGAAGTGGCCCATGTCCGCGTACAGCGCCTCCGCGCCCGTCACCGCGAGCACGACCGCGGCGAGCGAGAAGAACGCGATCGAGAAGTGGCCGAACGAGGAAGCCGGCGGCGTAGGTCGGCGAGAGCGCCTTCAGGATCTCCGGGTGCTCGGCGATGCCGCGCACGCCACAGGCGCCGATCGCGACGAACCACACCGCCATCACCGGGCCGAACAGGCGACCGACGGCTGCCGTGCCGAGCCGCTGGACGCAGGAACAGGACGACGATGATCGCCGCGGTGATCGGCACGATCAGGTGCTCGAGCGACGGCGCCGCGACCTTGACGCCCTTCGACGGCCGAGAGCACCGAGATCGCGGGCGTGATCATGCTGTCGCCGAAGAACAGCGAGGCGCCGAAGACGCCGAGCGCGGCCAGCACGACCTTCGTCCGGCGCCCGCCGGCGCACGCCCCGGCGCCGGATCAGCGTGATCAGCGCCATGATGCCGCCCTCGCCGTCGTTGTCGGCCCGCATCACCAGCAGCACGTAGGTGACCGTGACGACGATCGTCACCGACCAGAAGATCAGCGAGATGATCCCGTAGACGCTGTCGATGGACACCGCGACCGGGTGCGGGTCGCTCGGGTTGAAGACCGTCTGGACGGTGTAGAGCGGGCTCGTGCCGATGTCGCCGAAGACGACACCGAGCGCGCCGAGCGACAGCGCCGCCTGAGCGGTGCTGCGCCGATCGGCGCTTCGGGTGTCCGCCTCCTGACGCACCGATCCTCGGCGCGTCACCCTATGCGACCCGGACGGTGCAGTGCCTCGGTCCAGGCCGGATCGTCCTCACGTGGACAGGCTCTTCGTGCTCCACGTGCCGGCACTCCCGGCCGCGTACGTGACCCGCGCTGCCGAGCCGGCCGAGTGTCAGGCGGCGATCGCCGTTTCCTCCCACTCGGCGCCCGCGGTCACCGTCCCCACGATCGAGTGCCGTAGCACCACGACCGCGCTCAGAGCCGCGGCGGCGTCGGAATTGCGGAACGGTGAATCGATCGTGGTGAGAAACGTCCAAACCGATGCGACGCGTGTCTCGTCGATCTCCCGCGTCTCTTCGCGAAGCGCCGCGGCAATCGTGCGGAGAGACGGCGCGCATGCGAGTGCAACGTTCGGCTGAACGAGATAGCGAGCACCCCGGCCCACCCAGGGACGTTCCGGAACCGCGCACCGCTCCGCGAGCCGGGCGACCTGTCGGCGCTTTCTGGTTGTCCGATCGAGCTTCATCTCTGTCTCCTCTTGCAGTGTCCGTGCGACGTCGTCGTCGCACTCCGCAGAGCGTACGATCGCCGGCCTGAGCTGCGTCTCAGCGTTCACCCCTCGGGCCTGAGGACGATCTAAAGGCGGAGATCAGCGTCTCCGTGGCGGGTAGCTCTCCGCCCGTGCAGTCACACGGATGGCCGCCACGGGCTCAGCTGCGGAACCGTGGGAATGCGCGTGCCGGTTCCGACTCCGCGGCTGGTTGAACCATCGGTGTGTGGCCGGACTCGACGGATGGGATCGTTTGCGCGACTGTTTGCGCGTGGTCGTCCCGATCGAGATCGAATTCGCCCCGATCGATCCGGTTCGTCTCGAGCCGATCATCGGCCGCGGGCGGATCGACCGGCTGCTGTCGGCGGTCACGGCTGCCGGGCGCGTTCTGGATGGACGGGCCGTCGTCAACGTCAACTCGACGTCTGTGGGCGGCGGGGTCGCAGAGATGCTCACCACGCTGCTCGGCTACGCCCGGGGGATGGGCGTCGACGCTCGCTGGCTCGTGATCCGGGGCGACCCGTCGTTCTTCGCGATCACGAAGCGCATCCACAACGGGCTGTACGGTGGGACGGGCGACGGTGGCGAGTTGGGCGAGCCGGAGCGGGCAGCCTACGACCACACGCTCCGCGAGAACTCCGAGTCGATTGCCGGTCGCCTCGGCCGCCGTGACGTGCTCCTACTCCACGATCCGCAGACGGCCGGACTGATCCCGCTCCTCAAGGAGCGCGTGGACAGGGTCGTCTGGCGCTGCCACGTCGGGCTCGACCGACGCACGGTCTGGGCCGATCGCGCCTGGGATTTCCTTCGACCCTATCTCGAACATGCCGACGCGTTCGTCTTCTCGCGCCGAGAGTTCGCGCCGGACTGGATCGATCCCCACCGGCTCGCCGTCGTGCCGCCCTCGATCGACCCGTTCACGCCGAAGAACCAGGAACTGCCACGCGACGCCGTCCGGGCCATGCTCGCGACGAGCGGTTTGCTTGCCACGGACGGCATCCGGCCGCTTCCGGCCGGGCTCGCCGTCGAACACGTCGAGCTGACCCGTGACGGCGTCGTCCCTGACGCCGCCGCGCCACTGGTCGTTCAGGTCTCCCGCTGGGACCGCATGAAGGACATGACCGGCGTGATGCAGGCGTTCACGGAATTCGTCGACCCCGGGCTCGGTGCCCACCTGATCCTCGCGGGGCCGTCCGTCGACGGCGTCAGCGACGATCCGGAGGAGGCCCAGGTTCTTGCAGAGGTACAGGCGCAGTGGGAGACCCTCTCACCCGAGCAGCGTCCCCGTGTGCATCTCGCGTGTATCGGCATGGGCAACCTGGCCGCCAACGCACGCGTCGTCAACGCCCTGCAGAGCCATGCGGCGGTGGTCGTGCAGAAGAGCCTCGCGGAGGGGTTCGGCCTGACCGTCGCCGAGGCGCTCTGGAAGCGGCGGCCGGTCGTCGCCTCGGCCGTCGGCGGCATCGTCGACCAGATCACGCACGGAGACGAGGGAATGCTCATCGAGCCGCTCGACCTCGCCGCGGCCGGGGAGGCGATTGGAACCCTCCTCACCGACGAGCCCCTGCGCCGGCGCATGGGCGAGAAGGGCCGTCGCCGGGTCGTCGACCAGTTGCTCGCCGACCGGCACCTCGAACAGTACGCCGCACTGCTCGTCCAGTTGTTGGCGGGCGATGCCGGCGGCGAGCCGCCTCCGCGCCCGGCCGGCGGCGCACCGCGAGGGGCGCCGTGAGCGTCGGTCGGGCGGCGATTGCCGCTTCCTCCCGCTCGCAGCGGTTGGCTCGGACAGGCGGCGATCGTTGTCCGCGAGCAAGGGGACGTCGCCTCAGAACGAACCCTCGGCGTCCCTTGCCGCGACCGATGTGTGTCGCACCGGTTACGCTCTGGTGTCTGTCCGGTAAACAGAGGGGCGTCCTTCCGTAGTTTCCACGTTGTCGGTTCCGCATGGGGCCCGATGGAGTCGAAGGTCGCGGGCGAAACGATGTCCGCAGAGATGGGCGCTGCACTCACCGAGTCGAGGCCGCTGGCGCCCGAGCTGCTGCTGCGGGAGTTGCTGGAGCTTCGGGCGCAGGTGGCGGCTGAGGGTGAGGAGTTGATGGCGCGGTGGCGACCGGCCCTGAAGCGACGAGCGTTTCTGCCCAGCGCGGTCAATCTCGCCTGCTACATGGCGCTGCGGCGTCGTGACCTGCGTGGTCTGCAGGAGGCATTGATGCCGCTGGGGTTGTCGTCACTCGGTCGCTGCGAGGCGCGGGTGCTTGCGAATCTCGATGCTGTCATCGCGTCCCTCGCCGCGGTCGCCGGAGCGGAACCGGGTCTGTCCGGGATGCGCCATCCCCGTCCCGCCGTCTTCTATCGTGGCAACCGCTTCCTTCGCCGGCACACGGAGGCGGTCTTCGGTCCAGAGCCCGCCGGCCGGCAGGTGCGGATCATGGTCACCCTGCCGGCCGATGCGGCCGAGGAGTACGGCTTCGTGCGCGACCTTGTCGAGCGCGGCACCGACGTCGTGAGGATCAACTGCGCGCACGACAGTGCTGAGCAATGGGCCGCGATGGCCGGCAACGCGAGACGTGCGGCCGGAGAGAGCGGGCGCAGCTGCAAGGTGCTGATCGACCTCGAGGGCCCGCGCGTCCGCACGGGGCAGGTGGCCGGACGGGCTGCCGAGGTGCGTGTCGGCGTCGGCGACCGAGTCCGCCTCGTCGCCGGGCGGCCCGAGCGAGCGCCCGACCCGCCGCAACTCGAGTGCTCGCTACCGGAGGCCGTCGCGCAGCTCCGCCCCGGGCACGAGGTCTGCATCGACGAGGGCCGGATCCGCCTCGTCACCGAAGACGACGTCCGAGCGCGACGCCCTGCTCCGGGTCACACGGGTCGAATCGAAGGGCAGGTTGCGCTCCGACAAGGGCATCAACTTCCCCGACAGCGAGCTCCACCTCGACCCGCTGACCGCGAAGGATCTCACCGACCTCGACGTGGTCGCGCACGAGGCGGACATCGTCGGCTACTCGTTCGTGCAGAGCGGCGCCGACATCGCACGCCTACAGGAGGAGCTGACGCGACGGGAGCCGCATCGAGCGCCGGCGATCGCGGCCAAGATCGAGACCCCGCTCGCGGTGCAGCGCTTGCCCGAGATCATCGTCCAGGGCGCCGGCGCGCAGCCGCTCGCGGTCATGATCGCTCGCGGTGACCTCGCGGTCGAGATCGGCTTCGGCCGGCTCGCCGAGATCCAGGAGGAGATCCTCTGGCTGTGCGAGGCCGCCCACGTGCCCGTCATCTGGGCAACCCAGGTGCTCGACTCGTTCGTGCGCAAGGGAGCGCACTCGCGCGCCGAGATGACCGACGCCGCGATGGCCGAGCGCGCCGAGTGCGTGATGCTGAACAAGGGCCCCTACGTCCTCGACGCCGTCACCATCCTCGACGACGTGCTCGGCCGCATGGAAGCCCACCAAGCCAAGAAGACGTCGCGCCTGCGCGCCCTGCACGCCTGGTGAGAAAGGAGCCACGAGATGAACGAGGCAATGCTCAACCGCCACGTCGAACAGCAGCTCGAGAACCTTCGACGCGAGTTCGCGGACCAGGTTCCGGCGAGCCGGGTGTCGGCAATCGGCCGGGCGCACTTCGACCACTTGTGCGCAGACGCGCGGATCACGGACTTCATCCCGGTCCTCGTCTACCGCTACTCCCGCGAAGACCTTGTCCGCGCAGGACGCGAGGAGCTGGAAAGCGCGGCCTGACGCGGTGACCGAGAGCCACCACGCTCCTTTGGTCGTCCCTCGAGCGCAATGGGGCTCGGCGATCGGGAGAAACCATGGGGCCGAGCGTGTGTTCCGCCGTCGCCTGAGACCGGCGCGTGTTCTCTCCGGCACCGAGTCATTTCCACTCGTTCACTTGACATCGGCGTAAGATCAGGGACGTCCCCGATGCGTCGGCGTGTCGGATGGGCGGATCATGGCTGTGTCGGACAAGGGAGGCGCGTATGCCAGCCCTCGAACTAACTCGCGAAACCGTTCACGATCGGCTCGCCCGGCTGATCGAGCCTCACGGCGGTTCGTGGCCGCTACGCCACACGACGACGACAGCCGAAGCGATCGCAGGCCTCATCGCACGGAATCAGCAACTCGAGGAAGCCGTGCGTGAGATCTCAGACGAACTGCAGAGGCTCGCGGCCGACTACGAGAGGCTCGCAGCACACCCGCCGGACTAGACGCCGCCGAACAACCCGGGCGGATCAAGCGGGAACCCCGATGGATGGATGCCGGGGTTCCCGCTTGCTTTCTACGGAGGGGGAGAGATTTGAACTCTCGAGAGGCTTGCACCCCTAACGGTTTTCGAGACCGCCCCGTTCGACCGCTCCGGCACCCCTCCGAGCGGGAACAGGGTAGCCGGTGCGACGACCGGCACGGGGCTCCAGGAGCCGCTGGATGGCTCCGATATCCTGGGGCGTGCCCGGAGAAGTGGCCGAGTGGCTGAAGGCGGCGCCCTGCTAAGGCGTTAGGTGGGTAGAAACCTGCCTCGAGGGTTCGAATCCCTCCTTCTCCGTACCGAAGCCCGACCTGGCGGCCTGCGCGAGGCGGCGCGGCCGGAGGCGAGAGCACCTGACAGTGAGCTCTCTCAGTCGTGCACGCGGGCGATGATGTCGGCGCGCTTCAGGATCTTGACCTCGATGCCGCCGATGCGGACGTCGTAGCCGGCGTCACCGGGGTACAAGACCTTCTCGCCGGCCTCGATCCCGTTCACATCACCGCCCACGGCGGTCACGATCCCTGTGCGACAGACCGCAGTCGCTGCGGCGGATGCAGGAAGGATGAGGCCGGAGCGGGTCTCGGTCTCGTCGCTCACCGGCTGTATCACGACGTACTCGTCGAGTGGCTCGAGCGAGATGTCGATGCGCTGCGGCTCCCGGACCACGATCGAAGAGTAGTGTCGATCTATCCCGGGCGATACGCCCGCAACGTCGATCCCGTTACCACCGCGCGCGACGGTGTCGACGGTCAGTCCGACGACCTCGACGATCTTCTGAAGTTGCCTCCGGGTTCGGAAATGCTTGTCTCCAGCGGTGCACCTGTGCTGCGAGTGCCGTGATTGTCTGCTCCGGCGAAGGTGTGTGACGCACGACACCAAGGCAGGAGACGACGTTGAACAGCCCGCGGTGAAACGGCGTGTCGCTTGCTGCAGGTCAGGGCCTCGGAGAGTCCTTCACGAGCGGCTCGCCGCAGGTCGGGCGATACCACTTCGGCATGGCGACAACGTCCTTGACGACCGTGCCTCGGACCGGCGAATGCAGGGCGTCGATGCTACCGGGGTGGCGTCGCCGCGCGATGATCGCGCGTGTACGGTGCGTATGAGATCCGGGGAAGACCCAGGTCGTGTGTCGTTACGGTCTGGGGTGTTGGCGGCACGGCTGCTCCGAAGGGAGTGCCGTCTCGGGGACATCGGTCGGGAGCGCGATCATGTGCGGGATAGCGGGCTGGTTGGGACATGTCGACGTGGGTCAGGACGACATCGACGGCGTCCTCGACTCGCTCCGGCACCGTGGCCCCGATGGACGCGCCGCGAAGACATTCGACAATGCCGGCCTCCTGCACACGCGGCTCAGGATCATCGATCTTTCACCCCTCGGCGACCAACCCATGGCAAACGAGGATGGCACGGTCTGGGTGGTCTTCAACGGCGAGATCTACAACCACCACGAGTTACGCCGCGACCTCGAGCGGGCGGGGCACCGCTTCCGAGGAGCTTCCGACACCGAGGTGCTGCCGCACCTCTACGAAGAGCACGGCGAGGACATGCTCCCGATGCTCCGCGGGATGTTCTCGCTGGCAGTTCTCGATCGGCGAGCGAACAGCCTTCTGCTCGGGCGCGACCGTTTCGGGATCAAGCCGCTCTTCTTCAGCCACGACGGCGCACGACTGGCGTTCGCGAGCGAGATACGTGCGCTGCGACGGTTTCCGAAAATCGGCCAGAAGCATGACAGGCAGGCGATCGCGGACTATTCGGCACTGCTGTTCGTCCCCGCGCCACGCACCCTCTACACGGACATCGAGTGCCTGGAGCCTGGTTGTGCCGTGCACGCGCGAGTAACGGCCAACGGCATGTCGTTCGAGCATCGTCGATATCACCGCTGGGCGCCGGACCCGAACTGGGGCCTGACGCTGGACGAGGCCGTCGAGATCGCGACCCCGGCAGTCGACCAGGGGGTGCACCGGCAACTCGAAAGCGACGTCCCGTTGGGCGCAATGCTCAGCGGCGGCATCGATTCATCGCTTGTCGCCGCAGCGGCGCAGCGTGAGCTCGGTGGCGAGCTGCACACGTTCAATGTCCGCCAGGCCGAGGCGGAGTACGACGAGACCGCGCTGGCGCTGGCAGTCGCACGAGCGATCGGATCCCATCACACCACGCTCGAGATGTCGGATGCACGAGGAAGCTGGCAGTCGATCACCGAGCTTCTCGGCGCGCTGGGCCAGCCGTTTGCAGATACGTCGATTTTCGCGGTGCGATTGTTGAGCACGGCGATGCGGGGCCATGTGACAGTTGCCTTGTCGGGTGACGGCGGGGACGAGGCCTTCGGCGGCTATGACGTGTACTGGCAGTTGGCTCCGGTTGCTCGCGTGGCTCGACTACCGGCAAGCCTGGCAAGACTGTGCGCTCAAGCGGCTCGACCCGCCGCAGCGGCAGGCCTTGTACGTCGAACGCTTCCCCGCCGTCTGGCCGACCTGAGCGGGGCCGACGACGCGAGCATCATGCAGACGATGTTCTGTTGGCTGCGAGCGGCCGAGCAAGCGGGACCTGCTCGTGGACGCAGGAGATCTCGAGCCCGTTAGCCGTCTGTTCGAGAGAACCTCGCCCGGAGCTTCGGCGTGGGACCGGAACTCCATCGAACGTCTCACCGCACATGCTGCCGAGATCAACCTTCGCCTCGTGCTGCCGAACGACTACCTGTTCAAGGTCGACGCTGGAAGCATGCTCGCGAGCCTCGAGGTTCGGGTGCCTCTTCTCGACGAGGAGATCGTTGACTTCGGCCTCACGCTTCCGCGTGATCTTCGCGTCGAACGGAGGCGCGGGAAGAGGGTCCTTCGCGAGCTTGCGGCCCGCGCGCTGCCGCCTGACGTCGCGTCCCATCCGAAGCATGGCTTCACGGTCCCGGTCGACGAGTGGGTCGACGAAGCGTTCAAGCAGACTGTTCGCGAGGTCCTCTTGGATGCAGGGGTGCCCGGTTGCAGAGCATCTGAACCGAGACGTGTACGCACCTTGGGTCGACGCGTTTTCGGCCGGGCGAGAGCTCGGGGATCTGTCCCGCGCCGGTCTCTATCAGCGCGTCATCATGCTGCTCGCGCTCGACGTCTCGCTTCGGGATGCAGCCTAGAGTCTCCCCGCGTCGACGATTCGCTGCAGGAACTGGCGCGTTCGCTCCTCGCGCGGGGCGCTGAAGATCCGCGCCGGCGGGCCTTCTTCGAGAATCGAGCCGCCGTCGAGAAAGCACACGCGGTGCGCCACGTCGCGGGCGAAGCCCATCTCGTGCGTGGCGATGATCATCGTCATCCCGGCCGCGGCGAGCTCGCGGATCACGTCCAGCACCTCGGACACCAGCTCAGGGTCGAGCGCGCTCGTGACCTCGTCGAGCAGGAGCAGCTCCGGCTTCATCGCCAACGCCCGGACGATCGCCACCCGCTGCTGCTGGCCGCCCGAGAGCCGATCCGGGTACTCGTCCCGCTTGTCGCCGAGACCGAAGCGCTCGAGGAGCGCCAGCGCCTCGCGCTCCGCCTCCCCGGCGGAGAGCCCGAGCGCCTTGCGCGGCCCGAGCGTCACGTTGCGGAGCACGGTCATGTGCGGAAACAGGTTGAACGCCTGGAAGACGATCCCGATGCGCCGTCTCACCCGGTTCACATCGACCCCCGAGGCAGTGACCTCCTCGCCCGCGACGACGATGCGGCCGGCGCCGATCGGCTCCAGCAGGTTCACGCAGCGCAGCAGCGTCGATTTCCCCGACCCGGAGGCGCCGATCAGGCACACGACCTCGTGCTCCGCCACCGACAGGTCGATCCCGCGCAGCACCTCGAGCTTCCCGAACGACTTGTGCAGCCCGTCGATGCGCAGCGCCTCGGTCATCTCCGCCCCTCGATCCGGAATCCGCTCGCGCGGATCCCGGATCGGGCAAACCCCTGAAGCGGCCGCTGGCGCGGCCTGGCGACGGTCGGAGACGCGAGGGTCGACACCTGGTCGCTCATACGAGCCGTCCAGCCTGGTGGCGCCTTCGGTCGCGTGCGACGAGCCAGTCGGTGAACCGGGCCAGCGGGATCGTGAGCAACACGAACAACGTCGCCGCAACGAGGAACGGCGTGCCGTTGAATGTCGCGGCATTGTCGATCTGCGCCTGCCGGAACGCCTCCACGACTCCGAGCGTCGCGACCAGCGCCGTGTCCTTCTGCAGGCCGATGAAGTCGTTGAGGAGCGGCGGGATCACGCGCCGCACCGCCTGGGGGAGCACGACGAAGCGCAACGCCTGCCCGCGGGAGAGACCGAGCGACCGCGCGGCCGCCTCCTGGCTCGGATGCACCGACTCGATGCCGGCGCGGTACACCTCCGAGACGTACGCGGTGTAGACGAGGACGAGCGCGACAACCGCCCAGAAGAACGGAGAGATCGGCACGCCGGAAATACCGAGCGCGGGCATGCCGAAGCCGAGCATCATGATCACGAGGATCGTCGGGATGCCGCGAAACAGGTCGGCGTACACGATCGCCAGCGTGCGCACGGGGAAGAAGACCGGACCCGGCAGGCCACGGAGCACCGCGAGCAGCAGTGCGGCCGGAAGGATGAACACCTCGGCGATCAGGAAGAGCTTCACGTTGACCCAGAACGCCTCGAGGATGCCCGGGAAGGAATCGCGGTAGATGTCCCAGTCGAAGAAGTACGCCTTGAACTCGGGCCAGCCGGGCGCGCGCGTGATCCCGAAGGCAAGCAGCGCGAAGAAGACGACCGTCGACAGGACGGCGATCGCGACCGTCCGCGCCTCCTTCGAGACGTGGACGGTCGCGACACCGAGGATGCGTGAGCGCCGGTCGCCCGTGGCTACTTCAGGTCGGGCGCGCCGGCCTTCGCCAGGTACAGGTTCTGGAGCTTCTTGATCGTCCCGTTCGCCCACAGGTTCCCGATCGCCCGGTCGACGCAGCTCCGGAGTGGGTTGCCCTTCTGGAAGACGAGGCCGAATCGCTCCTTCGTGCCCTTCGTCGGCAGCTTGCCGACGATGACGCCGTCGTCGAGCTGCGCCGCCACGACGTAGAACGCGGTCGGCAGGTCGACGACGATGCCGTCGATCTGGCCGTTCTTGAGCGCCTGGATCGCCTTGTCGTTGTCGTCGTACACGGCGGGGCCCGAGCTCGGCCTGATGTGGCGCGTGATGTACGTGTAGCTGGTCGTCCCCACCTGCGCGCCGAGCTTGTACTGCTTCAGGCCGGCGATCGTCTTCACCTTCGCGATCGGCGTGCCCTTGCGCGCCACGACCGCCTGGTTGACGAAGTAATAGCCGCGCGAGAAGTCAACTGGCTTCGCACGCTCGGGCGAGTACGAGACCTGCGTGATGTAGAAGTCGAACGGCTTCTTGCCCGGCTTGTACGAGTTGTTGAACGGCACGTACGTCCAGGCCACGGCCGACTTCGCCAGGCCGAGCTGCGACGCGATCGCATAGACGACTGCCGACTCGTACCCCTTGCCGCTGTACGGGTTGGACACCTTCCACGGTTTCTTCTCGTCGCCGCCGAACCACGGTGGGTAGGCCGGGTTGTCGGCGCCGACGGTGAGCGTGCCCGCCTTCAGAAGCTTGAGCGAGCCCTTGGCGCAGCCGGGGATGGCTGCCTGGGCCGTGTGCGCGCCCGTCGCCGTGGCGGCGACCACGAGCGCGGTCGCGGCGACGAGCACGAAGCTGGCGATGACTGCCTTGCGCATCGGTTCGAACCCCTCTCCTCCCGAACGTCTACTGGAACCCGCGGTTACTAAGGGCGCGAGCGTACCGCACGTGCCGTACCACTGGATCAGCTGCGATCTCAGACAGGTCGCGCGCGAGCGTACCACCCGTCGGCGTGCGGCCACTCGCCGTTCCGCTCGATGCCGCGCCCTTGTGTTGATTCAACACAAGGGCGAGCGCGCGGCCCCGTGTAGCGTGCGAAGGATGGCGTCGCCCTTCGTCGAGCTCCAGGTCGGCGGCCGCACGGTCAAGGTGACCAACCCCGACAAGGTGCTCTTCCCGAAGGCGAAGCAGACCAAGCTCGACCTCGTCGAGTACTACCTCTCCGTCGAGGAGGGGATCGTCCGCGCGCTCCGGGAGCGGCCGACGCAGCTGCGCCGCTTCCCGGACGGCGTCACGGGCGAGGTCATCTACCAGAAGCGCGTGCCCGAGAAGCGGCCGGAATGGATCGAGACGGCGCGGGTCACCTTCCCCTCGGGCCGACACGCGGACGAGCTCTGCGTGACGGAGATCGCGCAGGTCGCCTGGGCGGCCAACCTGGCCACCGTCGACTTCCATCCGTGGCCTTCGCGCAGGCGCGACACCGAGCATCCGGACGAGCTGCGCATCGACATCGACCCGCAGCCGGGCACGACGTTCCGCGATGCGAAGCGCGTCGCCGCCGTCGTCCGTGAGGTGCTGACGGAGATCGGCTACGTCGGCTGGCCCAAGACCTCGGGCAACCGCGGCATCCACATCGCCTGCCGGATCGAGCCCGCCTGGGAGTTCCCGGTCGTGCGCCGCGCCGCACTCGCCTTCGCCCGCGAGATCGAGCGGCGTCTGCCCAAGAAGGTGACGACAGCCTGGTGGAAGGAGGAGCGCGGACGGCGCGTCTTCATCGACTACAACCAGAACGCACGCGACCGGACGATCGCGTCGGCCTACTCGGTGCGGGGCCGCACGGACGCGACGGTGTCGGCGCCGGTGACCTGGGACGAGCTCCCCGACGTCGCCACGGAGGACTTCACCATGACGACCGTGCCGGGCCGCTTCGCCTCGCTCGGCGACGTACAGGCCGGGATCGACGACGCGGTCTGCGACCTGCGTGTCCTGCTCGGCTGGGTCGAGCGCGACGAAAAGGGGGGTCTGGGCGAGGCGCCGTACCCGCCGAACTTCCCCAAGATGCCCGGCGAGCCGCCCCGGGTGCAGCCGTCGCGCGCCCGCAAGCCGGACCCGACGATGTAAAGCAGGCTTGACATCGCTGTGATGTCAAGCTACCTTTACATCGAGATGAAGAACGTGATCCGGGCGCTCCGGACGGAACGAGGCTTGTCGCAGGCCGACCTGGCCGCCGCGATGGGTGTCTCGCGCCAGACGATCATCTCGATCGAGACCGAGCGCTACACACCATCGCTCCCGCTTGCGATGTCCGTCGCCCGGTACTTCGAGACCACGGTGGAGGAGATCTTCGATGACGAGCATCACTAAGACGCGCTGGTTCATGCCGGCCTTCACGTTCGGGCTCGGGCTCTGCTGCTTCGCAGCGCTGTGGATCGGCGGCGATCTGTGGGGAGCGGTGTGGGCGCTCGCTCTGCTGACCGGCCTGGCGATCGTCGTCCTGCTCGGCCGCTCCGACCTCATCAGAGGCCTACGCGGCGACGGCCGCGACGAGTACTGGGCGCGGATCGACGTCCACGCCACCGCGCTCGCCGGGAACGTCCTCATCGGTGTCGTCATCGCGATGTGCTTCTGGGAGTGGGCGCACGGCAACGACGGCACGCCGTATGCACAGCTCGGCGCGATCGCCGGCGTCGCGTACCTCGTCGGGCTCGGCGTGCTGCGCTGGCGGAGTTAGAAGAGGCTCTCGACCGAGTCGCCGGGCGAGCGCGGCGCCAGAAGCTCGTGCCAGGTGCACTGCGCCGGATCCTTGTCCGGCCGGAAACGAACGAGCTTCGTGCCGTGGCGGAAGCGGTTGCCCTGCACCTTGTCGTAGCGCACCTCCACCACGAGCTCGGGCCGCACCGGCGCCTCTTCGAGCTCGCCGCCGCCCCAGCGGTTCGGCTCCGAGAAGCGGCGCACGGGCGCATCCGTGAGGAGCGGCAGGACGAGCGCGGCGATCTCGTCGTGCCGTGCCGGCGCCACCGCGGCGGAGCCGACGTAGTCGAGCGAGCCGTCGTCGGCGTGGAGACCGAGCAGGAGCGTCGCGATGCGCTCACCACGCGACCTCCAGCGCAGTCCGACGACGACGCAGTCGGCGGTCTTCTCGGGCTTCACCTTCACCACAGCGCCGCGTTCACCGGGCCGGTACGGCTCGTCCAGCCGTTTCGCGACGACGCCGTCGAGGCCGATCGACTCGAAGCGGTCGAGCCAGTCGAGCGCCACCTTCCGATCGCCGGTGGCGGGGGAGAGCGGGATGCCGGTCGCGAGCCGCTCCAGGTCGGCCCGGCGCTTCCGGAGCGGCTGCCCCCACAGCGGCTTTCGCTTCCAGACGAGGACGTCGAAGGCAACGAACGTGGCGGGGATCTCGGCCGACAGCCGCCGGATCCGGCTCTCCGCCGGGTGCAGCCGCGTCTGCATGGCGTCGAAGTCGAGCGCCCCGTCGCGGATGATCACGATCTCCCCGTCGACCGCGGACTGCGGTGCGAGCGCTTCACCGAGCGGCCGCAGCTCTGGGAAGTAGCGGAGCAGCGGCCGCGCGTTGCGCGACCAGAGCCGGAGCTCGCCCGATGCGTTCTCGAACAGGCCGCGGAAGCCGTCCCACTTGGGCTCGTACTGCCAGCCCTCTCCGTCCGGAAGCTCGCGCACCAGCTCCGCCTCCATGGGCGGGAACGGCACGATGGCGTCGAGCTCGTCGGGTCGCTCGACCGGCTCCGACGACCGCCGCGCGCGCGCCATCGAGCCTCAGACGGTGTAGACGGCGGGCCGATACTCGTCGAGTGAGCGCGTGATCCACTCGATCGTGCGCTCGAGCCCGGTCGCAAACGGCACCGTCGGCTGCCAGCCGAGCGCGTCGCGCGCCTTGCTCGCGTCGGCGAGCAGCCGCTCCACCTCGCTCGCCGGCGGTCGCTGCCGTTCCCCCGTCGCCACCACCGGCAGGTCGCGTCCCATCAGCTCGAGGATCTGGGCTGCGACGGCGCCGACGGCGTGTTCCTCGCCGCTGCCGAAGTTGAACGTCTCGCCCTCGATGCCGTCCACCTCGGCGCAGACCGCGAGCGCAGCCGCGGTGTCCTCGACGAAGGTGAAGTCCCGGGTCGGGGTCAGCGCGCCCAGTTCGATGCGGTCGCGGCCGAGCGCCTGCGTGATCACCGTCGGGATCACAGCGCGGGCGGACTGGCGTGGCCCGAACGTGTTGAAGGGGCGCGCCACCACGACCGGGACGTCGAACGAGCGCCAGTAGGACAGGGAGAGCTGATCGGCCGCGACCTTCGTCGCCGCGTACGGCGACTGCGGGCTCAGCGGATGCGTCTCCGGGATCGGCACCATCTGCGCCGTGCCGTAGACCTCCGACGACGAGACCTGCACGATCCGCGAGACACCGGCTCGCCGGCTCGCCTCGAGGACGTTGATCGTCCCGTCGACGTTCGCGAACACGTACTCGCGCGGGTGACGGTACGAGTACGGGATCGGGATCAACGCGCCGAGGTGAAGCACCGCGTCACGATCGGCGACGGCGTTCGCGACGGCCTCCGGGTTCTGCAGGTCACCGGCGTAGACATCGACCTCGGCGAGGACGTCGGCGCTGACGTCGTCGAGCCGGCCGTGGTCGCCGCGCGAGTTGTAGCGGACGAACGCCCGCACGCGCGCCCCTTCCCGCACGAGGTGCTCGACCAGCGTCGAGCCGATGAAGCCGCCCGCGCCGGTGACCAGGACCGCGCGGCCCGGCCACGATTGCCTCGAGGGTTCCCCGCCCACGCCGACACGTTAGCGGAGGCGCTCGCCGCTCCTGCGGGTGGAGAGCCGGCCTGGCCTCGCCAGTAGGCTACGCGGATGCGGCGCGTCGTCGTCACCGGCCTCGGAGCGGTCACACCTCTCGGGCTGGACGCCCCGTCGTCGTGGGCCGCAGCCGTCGCCGGGCGCTCCGGAATCGACTGGATCCAGGCCTTCGACCCGAGCGGGTTCCCGGTCCGGATCGCCGCCGAGGTGACCGGCTTCGAGCCCGAGGGCGTCGTCGGCGCCAAGGAGGCCAGGCGGCTCGAGCGGAACGTCCTGCTCGCCGTCGCGGCGGCGAAGGAGGCCTGGGCGGACGCCGAGGTGGGGTCGATCCCGCCGGACCGGGCGGGTGTCCTGTTCGGGTCCGCGATCGGCGGCATCCCCGGGATCGCCGCCCAGCTCGACACCCTGCGCGAGCGCGGCTGGGAGCGCGTCTCGCCGTTCTTCCTCCCGAGCGTCCTCGTCGACTCGGCGAGCGGGCAGATCGCGATCGAGCTCGGGCTGCGCGGGCCGAACTTCGCCCCTGTCTCGGCCTGCGCCACCGGCTCGCACGCCGTCGGTGAGGCCGCCGAGACGATCAAGCGCGGCGACGCCGACGTCGTGCTCGCCGGTGGGACGGAGTCGTGTATCCACCCGCTGATCCTGGCCGGGTTCTGCGCCATGCGCGGGCTCGTCGCCGAGGAGGAGGATCCCACGCTCGCGTCGCGGCCCTTCGACGCCACGCGGGCGGGGTTCGTGATCGGCGAGGGCGCGTGCGTGCTCCTGCTGGAGGACTACGATCGGGCGCAGGCCCGTGGCGCGCGCATCTACGCCGAGGTGCTCGGCTATGGGGCCTCGAACGACGCCCACCACATGGCCCAGCCCGACCCGGAGTCCCAGGGCGTCGGCGAGATGATCCGTGCCGCGCTGCGACGGGCCGACCTGGTACCGGAGGACGTCGGGTACGTCAACGCCCACGGCACGTCGACACCGCTCGGCGACGAGGCAGAGACGCGTGCGCTCAAGGAGGTGTTCGGCGACCACGCCTATCGCCTCGCCGTCTCGTCCACCAAGTCGGTCACCGGGCACTGCTTCGGCTCCGCGGGCGCGATCGAGGCGATGATGTGCGCGCTCGCGCTGCACCACGGAGTGCTTCCCCCGACGATCAACTACCGCACGCCCGATCCCGCCTGCGACCTCGACTATGTCCCGAACGAGGCGCGCGAGGTGCAGGTCGAGGTCGCCCTCTCGAACGCGATGGGGCTCGGCGGCCACAACGGCTGCGTCGTTCTCGGCCGCTGCGACTCGTAGGGCTCGGTCGACAAGGGCCGGATGTATCCGGCCCCTACGCAAGGGACGTACCTAATGCGGGAACGGGAGCTCGTGCTCCGAGTCGAGCACCTGGGCGAGGCCTTCGGCGAGCGTCACCCGGGGCGTCCACCCGAGCTCGTCACGCGCGGCGTCGCAGCGGAACCGCATGTCGGCGAGGGTCCTTTCGAGGCGGTATCGCGCGGTGCCCATCGCCCCGCTCCGCGCGCGGGTGAGGGTGTCGGCGCCCAGCATCAGGCTCCACACGAGCGGGTACGGCAGCAGTACCGGTCGGAGGCGGCCGCCGCTGACCGTCGCGAGCGTGTGCGCGACGTCGCCCTGCGTCCAGTCGGGCGCGTCGACGATGTTGAACACGCTGACCGGGGGCAACTCGTCGTTGGCCGCTCCGAGCCGCATCGCGTCGACGACGTTGTCGATGTGCGCGAGCGGCATCGGCACGCCGGCGCCGCCGGCCACGAACGGTCTCCGCGAGGAGGGTGAGGGGAGCGTGAACCGCCCCACCGGCAGGACCGCTCCGGGCCCGTAGATCGCTCCGGGCCGCAGCATCACGATCCGGGGGCAGGGGTTGTCGCGTGCGTACTCGAGCAGCGCGCGGTCGGCGGCGAGCTTGCTCTGCGTGTACACGCCGCGCTCGCCGGCGCGGGTGTCGTACGGCGCGTTCTCGTCGAGGTAGCGCCTGCCACGTCGCGGCTTCGCGTAGACGGAGATCGACGACACGTACACGAGGGTGCGCACGCCCGCGTCGGCCGCGAGCCGGGCGAGGCGCAGCGTGCCGTGAACGTTCGCCTCCTCGAAGTCCTCGAGCGAGCCGGGGCCGCCGGACATCGCGGCACAGTGGTAGACGATGTCGATGCCGGTGAGCGCCGCAGCGAGATCGTCCTCGCTCGCGAGGTTGCAGCTGACCCATTGCACGCCGTCCAGCGGGCGGGCGCGGGAGGCGAGCCGTGTGGTCGCCCGCACCGCGACGCCGTCCACCGTCAGGCGCTCGACCAGCCGCCCACCGAGGAAGCCGGCCGCCCCGGTGACGAGGGTGACCGGCTCGATCGCCGGCGGCGCGACCGCGGCCTGCTCGCCCTCACGCTCCTTGATCACGTCCCGGCAGGCGTCGCGCACCTTCGCCATCAGCACGACGTTGAGGACCCCGTCCTCCATGCTCACCGGTGGCGGAGCTCCGGCCTCGAGCGCCCGGTAGAAGGCGCCGATGAGGGCGCGCAGCCCCATGTAGGAGCGGACCCTGCCCGTGAGCACGCCCAGGATGAACCGAAGCGATCCGCCGGCGAGCTGGACGCTCGTGCTCCAGTTCGCGGTGATGCGGATGACCCCGTTCGGCAGCGGGCTCTTGCGCGTCAAGACGACGCCCGGCGTGCCCCAGTCGGCCGTGATGCGCCCCTTGGTGCCCACGACGTCGAGCCGGTTGTTCATCGGGGACGTCGTCGTGGAGAACACGATCTCGCCGACGGCGGCGCGTGACGGGATGAGCACCCGAATCTCCTCCACACCCACCTCGCGGATCAGGCCCAGGTTGAAGCCCACGACCTGCGGCTCGCCGGGGGCCTCGAGGAACGTCGTCACCATCGAGAGCGGGTGGGGCACGAGGTTGTCGAAGATCCCCCAGTCGTACGTGTACGACCACGGGATCGTCGCGGCACGCGCCTCCGCCTCGTAGGCGAAGCCCTGTTCGGCGCGAACCGAGACGACTCGTCCGATCTCTCCGTCCCGCACGCGCCGCTGCAGCTCGACGAACTGCGGGTCGAAGAGACGGCTGTGCCCGGGGCAGAGCTGCACGCCTGCGCGAGTGGCGGTGTCGACCATCGCCTCCGCGTCCTCCGGGTCGGACGCGAAGGGCTTCTCGACGTAGAGGTGGGCGCCGTAGGGGGCCACCGCCTCCACCAGGGCGCGGTGTGACCGTGGTGGAGTGAGGAGGTGCACGACCTCGGGTCGCGACTGCTCCATCATCTCCCGCACGTCGGTGTAGACGCCCTCGACACCGTGCTTCGCCGCGAACGCCGCCGCCACCGACCCGTCGAGGTCGCAGACGGCGACCACGTCGGCGCCCGCGTGCTCCCTCACCGCCTGCAGGTGGACGGTGGCGATGCGTCCGCAGCCGACGAGGGCGGCGCGACGGATCTCCCGTGTCGTGGAGTTCGGAGGCTTGACCATCATCCCGCTACAGGCAGTCAGCGACGGAGAGCGTAGCCGTCGTCATCGGTGAGTCGGCCGAGGAGCTTGAGGTCGAGCTCGTCGAGAGCGCCGATCACGGTCGCCGCGAGAGCGAGCGCATCGTCGGCGGGTGGATAGACGGCGTTCGGGAACGCGATCACCGTCATCCCCGCGGCGTGCGCCGCGCGGATTCCGTTGCCGGAGTCCTCGACCGCGAGGCACCGGCCCGGCGCGACGCCGAGGCGCCGCGCGGCCTCCAGGTACACGTCCGGTGACGGCTTCCCGCGCGCAACCTCCTCGGACGAGACCGTGACCTCGAACAGCGTCCGGATGCCCGCGGTCTCGAGCACGGTCTCGATCAGCGGCCTGTTCGACGAGGAGGCGACGGCCAGACGAGCCCCGCCCGCATGGAGACGCGAGACGGCGTCGACGCCACCCGGGACGAGCGGCAACGACGTGCGGTAGCGAGCGAGCATCCGACGCACGACCTCCGCGTCGATCTCGGCCGGGGACTGGCGCAGCCCGAGCTCGTCGTGCATGTAGCGCGACCACTCGGTCGAGCTCATGCCCATCATCGCGCGCTGCGCCTCATCGCCGTAGGTGCCGCCCCACTCGTCGGCCAGGCGCGCGCGTACCTCGTCCCAGACGTGCTCGGAGTCGACGATCACCCCGTCGAGGTCGAAGACGACGATCCCGGTCGTCACTGCGCTGTCGGGACGCTGTGGGTCGTTTTCCGAGTCCACTGTCGACTCGCGGGTTCGTTTGGGAGCGGAATCTCCGTCGGTCGAGCATATGACTATCGTGCGAACGAGATGAGCTCGACTTCGCCTGGCGCCCCTGAGGGGGAGCTCGACTCGACGCCGGCCGACATCACCGGGGCCGTCGTCTCGGGGGTCAAGTGGAAGGTCGCGACGCAGCTCGTGAACGAGGGAGGCCGGGTGATCATGGTGATCGTCCTGGCGCGGCTGTTGACGCCGCACGACCTCGGCGTGGCGGGCATGGCGCTCGTCGCCGCCACGTTCGTGACCGTGTTCGCCGACCCGGCGCTCGGGATCACGCTGATCCAGCGGCCGACGATCACCGAGCGCGACCGGTGCACCGTGTTCTGGACGACGCTCGGCGTCGGCCTCGTCGCGACCCTGCTCGGCATCGCGCTTTCCGGAGCCGTGGCCGGCTTCTTCGGTGTCTCGGAGGTTGCGTCACTCTTCGCCGTGCTCTCGACGACGTTCACGATCATCGCGGTGGGGTCGACGCAGCGGGCCCTTCTGTTGCGAAGCCTCAACTTCAAGGCGCTCCAGCTGCGAGAGATCGGCGCGGCACTCGTCGGCTTCTGCGCGGCGATCGCGCTCGCGTTCGCAGGCTTCGGCGCCTGGGCGGTGATCGGCAACTCCGTCGTCGCGGCGCTGACGTCGACGGCGCTGCTGTGGAAGTTCTCATCGTGGCGGCCGAGCTTGACGTACTCCCGCGACAGCCTGCACGAGCTCGGCACCTTCGGTGGAAGCGTGTTCCTCGCCCGTATCTTCCAGTGGGCGAACCTGAGCGCCGACAACATGCTCGTGGGGCGGTTTCTGGGGGCGTCGGCGCTCGGTGCCTACGCCCTGGCCTACAACGTCATGTTCCTCCCGATGACGCGGCTCGCGATTCCGCTGCAGCAGGTGCTCTCACCGGCCTACTCGCGCATGCAGGACGACCTTCCGCGGCTCGAGGCCGCCTGGCTTCGCAGCAAGAGGTTGATCGTCGGGATGCTCGCGCCGGGCTTCCTGCTGACGCTCGTTGTCGCACCCGACCTGATCCCAGTCGTGTTCGGTGCCAAATGGGACAACGCGATCGTCCCGTTGCAGTTTCTCTGTCTCGCAGGTCTCGCACATGCCCTGGTCACGCTCGACTGGAGCATCCTGCAGGCCCGGGGGAAGGGCGGCACCCTACTTCGGCTTTACGCCTTCCTGTCTGTCGTCACGGTCGCCTCGTTCGTGATCGGGCTCGCCTGGGGGATCGTCGGCGTCGCCGCCTGCTATGCGGTCGCGAAGTGGGTTCTCTACCTGCCGGACACATGGATCACGACCCGTGGCGTGTCGTTCGGGTTCTGGCCGGCGGTTCGCGCTTCGCTGGCGCCGCTCCCGCTTGCGGCGGCGGGAGCAGCGGCGGCTTTCGGTGTCCGCGAGGCTTCGGTTGCGGCCGACATCCGTCCGCTCGTGCGGATCCTGCTCGCGGGTGGAACGATGGTCGCCGTGTACCTCGGACTCGTGCTGCTGATCGCCCCATCGCTCGTTGCGGAAGCACGGCGCGCGCTCTTCCGCGGAAAGGGCCGACCGCGGCCTGTCGACGACGAACCCCCGTCGGCGAGCGCCATCCCGTCCGGAGACGGGGCTTGACCGGCCGCCCTGTCGCAACGGCCCGCGGTCGCCTGAGCGCAGCGTTGGCGTTCGTCGCACGCCCACGACCGTTGATCCGGGCGAACGACCCACGCCAGCAGGTGCTCATCACCGGCGCCGGAGGACTGATCGGCGCGATCGTCCGTGACGGTCTGGGCGAGGCGCGGGCTGTGCACGGCATCGACCGCCGGGCTGGAGTGGGGGTCGATCGCGTCGTCGATCTGCGGCGGCTGCGGTCGGCGGCGCCGCTGTTTGCGGGTATCGACGCCGTCGTCGATCTGGCGGCGGACTCCCGCGCGACCGCGCCGTGGGGATCCGTGTTGCACAACAACGTCGCGGCAACGGTGACCACCTTCGAGGCCGCGCGGCTCGGCGGCGCGTCGCGCGTGATCTTCGCGAGCTCGAACCATGTCGTCGGCCTCTACGAGGGCGACGAACCGTACGCATCGATCGTCGCCGGCCGCGTCGACGACCTGAATGCGGCGTCGATCCCACAGCTCCGCTCCGACACGCCCATCCGCCCGGACGGCCCCTACGCCGCCGGCAAGGCGTTCGGCGAAGCCGTCGCGCGCTACTACGCAGAGGAGCACGGGCTGTCGGCGATCTGCCTGCGCCTCGGCACGGTGAACCGTGACAATCGGCCGCTCGGCCCCCGGCACCGCGCAACGCTGCTCACACACCGCGACCTGATCCACCTCGTGGAGTGCTGCCTCGACGCACCCCCGTCGCTCCGCTTCGCCGTCCTCTACGGGGTCTCGGCGAACACGTGGCGGTTCTGGGACCTCGAAGAGGCGCGGGAGGCCGTCGGCTTCGAGCCGCGAGACAACGCCTCCGACCTGTAACCGTGCGTCAGACGGCGAGCGTCTACCGGTCCGCGTTGCCGGTCTTGCCTCGCTCTCGATCGAGCTTCGCCTTGAGCGACGCCAACGGGATCGGCATCTTGCCGCTGCCTGCGGCGATGTTGCCTCCGTGGTAGCGGCGATGCACAACGATCTCAGGAAGCACGGTGAACGCGTAGCCGCGTTCGCGTAGACGCACCAGGAGATCGAAGTCCTCGGACATTCGCAGCTCCGCGTCGTACCCGCCGAGCTCGAGCAGCACGTCCCGCCGGGAGACCATCGACACGAGCGGAATTCCGTCCAGGTCGCCCCACACCTTGTCGGGGACCGCGTCAGGCGGTGGGGTGATCCAATGCTGCCGACCCAGCACGCAGGCAATCTCGGGATGCGCGATGAGGTATCCGACCTGCAAGGACAGCTTGCTCCGCGGTAGGACGTCGTCCGAGTCGACGAATGCGACGTAGGTTCCGGTCGCCTCGGCGAGCCCGCGGTTACGCGCCGCCGACGGACCGCTGTTTCGCTGGTGGATGGTGCGGATCCCCGCGTAGGTGCGCAGGATGTCAGCGCTCGCGTCGGTCGAACCGTCGTCGATCGCGATCACCTCGAGTGGCTCGTAGTCCTGCTCGAGGATGCTGTCAATCGTCTCGCTGAGGAACGGCTCACCGTTGTAGACGGGTATGACGACACTGACGAGAGGGTTAGCCATGCCAGCCGTGCTCCAGCAACTCGGCGATGACGCTCGGAATGCGATCGATCTCCGTACCCAACTCGAGCGAGTAGCACGGAACGTCCCGCACGATCGCGGCCATCACGCGCAGACCCTCCACCTGCGGTGGGTGGAGCTGGAAGATCGTGCTCGGGGCGAGGGCTTGCAGCGCTGCCGCTGCGGAGATGGGGACGACGCGCGTCGACGGCGTGCCCGCAACGCGCGGGACGAGAACGGCTCGCAGGGGAAAGCCGGTTGTCGCGAGGCCGACGCGGTTGTGGACGGGATAGACGATCGCCTTCTCGCCCGGTTCCCGTTCGGGGTTGGCAACCGCTTCGATCAGACCCGGAAAGCGCTGTAGATGATGCGACTCGAGCTTTCCGGTGCTGTAGAGGCTGTGGACGTACGGGGATGGATGCGGCGCGATCGCGACGAAGTCGTCGCCGGCGTAGGCGAGGCCGGACTCGAGGCAGGCAAGCGTCGTCGTCGACTTTCCCGAGCCGCCGCTTCCCACGACGAGCGCGCCGCCTGCTTCGATCCCGACGGCGCCACCATGCACCTGGATCATTCCCCGCTCGCCGAGCCACCAATGGAAGATGGCCCGCATCGGCGCAGCCCAGTCCCACGACAGCATCCGTGCCGCCTCGGGAGCCCAGAACCACGCTTCGTGCGTGGCGCTGTCGTAGACGCTCAGGGTCTCCCAGCGGGTGATTGCCCGGACGCTGTCGTCCTGGAAGTAATAGATCGCACCCGAGGCGTCCGTCGCGGACGCGTCGCCGAGAACGGGAGGTGCTTCGGTGCTCGTCGAGCTCGAGTCCCAGATGTTGATACGCAGCGCGCGCTCCCCGCGGTGCTCGGCGAGGAGGTGTGAGAACGAGCCGCTGAGGCGGTCGAGCATCGCTGTGCCGGCGAACCGCATCGTGACCGAGCGACCCGCGATGACGTACGCGCGCTCGACGACTCCGCTGGTCGCCGCCGCGTGCTGAAAGCGGGTCGTGACCGCGTCGAGCGGCGATGTCCCCGCGGTGACGGGCCGAGAGTCGGGTGCGGCGGACATGCTGTGCGGCTCAGCCTGCTGTCGGGTTTCCTGCAATGGTCGGGCGCACGGGTGTCACGTCTCCTTCGGGCGACTGAGGCTCAACGTAGGCTCAACCCCGGCGAGCGTCAAGCTCGCCTGACGGCGCGCATCAGCGCGCCGCGCGGAGCGCCGCCAGATGCGCCTTCTCGATCCGTGCTGCCGTCGAGCCGTCGTGCGACCACAGGGGCCACGAGTACTTCGTCGCGCTCTTCAGCCGGCAGCCGAGGTTGCATGCAAGCTTCGTGCCCGCACGGTTGGCGCTGAACAGCCCTGCCCCGCCCAGGATGGCGCGCACCGCGCCGGCGCCTGCTCGCTGCCGAACGGCGTCGAGGATGGCCCAGTCCTCGACGCCGTCGCGAAGCTGCTCCAGGCGGGCACTGGGAATCGGGTCGACCCGCCCCGGGTAGAGGAGCACGAACTCACCGTTGCGGGACAGCGTGTCGAGCGGGTTCCCGCTGCCCGCGTAGGTCGTCGTGCCCTGGCCGTAGAGCAGGCCGTCCAGCCCTTCGAGGGCATCCCAGAGGACGAGCATGCGCGGGTTGGAGAGCGGCTCGACCGCGCCGAGCCCCGGTGTGCCGGACACGCCGCTGTACGTGTACGCCCACACCGACGCCGTCTTCCGCACGCGCCCGATCGTGGCCGCGAGCTCGCGCTCCCGGTTCCGGGACGCGGCCGGGGACGTGAAGCGGCCGTAGTAGCGGCGCGTCAGCACGGCCCAGATGTCCAGATCGTCGCCGCCTTTCCCGTCCGCGAGGAAGGCGTTCTCGCCACCGGGCTCCGGGTTCCCGGTCATGAGCGACTTCGCCCCGGGCCAGCACGCGTGCAGGACCTTCGACTGCCGCGCGACGATGTGCTGGCCGCTGAGGTCGGGCTCGTCGTAGGCATAGAGGTACGGCACCGAGCGGCCGAGCCAACCCTGCTGGTCCCAGAACGAGCGCACCGAGCGTAGGTAGTCGCACCAGTGCTCCGGCTCGGTCGGGTTCATCCCGGCGATGCGGCTCGCGGGCGCGGTCCGGTTGCTCGAGAGGGGGATCCGCATGGCGGCGAACGGTGACTTCGCTGCCTCCCGCATGTTCTCGGCGGAGTCGAGCCACCACTTCCGGCTCGACGTGTACCCACCCGGTGTCCGCGGCTCGCCGAAGCCCCACGAGGACGGCGAGACGTAGTAGTCGGACAGGAAGCGGTACAGGTTCGCGTGTGCCGCGCTGCGCTCCGACTGCGAGTCGAAGCCGTAGAGCCGCGCCACCGCGGCCAGGTACGTCGGCGCGCTCACGTGGAACGACGTCAGCAGCATCCGGCCACCGCTGACGCGATCGGGTAGCTCGAGCGCGAAGACGCGTACGGAGAGGGGAATCGTGGTGCTCGACCCGCCGGCGGTCACCGTCACCGTGCCGCTGTACGTCCCGGCGGGGGTTCCGTGCGGGACGGCGACGCGGACATAGACCGGCTGGTTCGGCTGCTCGGCGGCGCGGGCCGTACCGTCCCACGGGAGGAGCGCATCCGGTACCAGCCGCGGCCCCACTTGCACGAAGTGGCCGAAGGCCAGCGTCACCTCGAGCGGTTCGAGCGCGTGCCGGTCGACGGCCACCGAGACGTCGCCGCCACCGCGTGCGACGAGCCACGCCGACTCCCGCTCGCCGCCGGCCGCGTTGAGGTTGATCGTGGGCTTGCCGCCGCTCGGGAGCGCGCCCGTGGCCGGGATCGTCCGAGAGGACGGAAACGCGACGACGGCGGGTGCCGCCGAGGTGCCGGTCGAGGCGACCACGGCGAGGAGCCCGGCGCAGGCCGAGCAGAGCACCGCGAGCCGGAGCGGGCGCCGCAGACGCATCGTCGAGACATGCATCGGCCTGGTTCGGGTGATGCACTGTCCCTGAGTCGAGTGACGGGGCTGCGCCCGGAGGGACGCTCACTATGCTGCGTTCGTGGGCCTCCACGTGCTCCGAGACTGGCGGCCCGAGCTGCGGGACAGCCCTGCCGCGCCGGCGGGGTTCGTGGCGCTGGGCGTGATCCTCTTCTGGGCTGCGCGAGACGGTGGCACGAGCACGGTGGTGTGGGCGCCGGGATCGCTGCTGTTGCTCGCGCTGGTCGTGGTGGTCGCCTGGGCCGCACCGGGATCGCTGCCGGGCGGTCGTGCGGGTCTGATCGCGCTCGCGGCGTTCGGCGCGTTCGTCGGGTGGTGCTACCTCACCATCCTGTGGGCAGACGTTCGGGCCGACGCCTGGTCCGGGGCCAACAAGACGTTCGCCTTCTTCGCCGTCTACGCGGTGTTCGCGATCAGGCCGTGGCGGGCGGTGCCGGCCGGTGCGCTGCTCGGTGCCTATTCGCTCGGCGTGGTCGCGATCGGCCTCTGGAGCCTGCATTCGATCGCCACCCGGGACCTACCCGCGAGTGGCTTCCTCGAAGGTCGTCTTGCCGAGCCGATCTCGTACGCAAACGCCAATTGCGCTCTCTACTTCAGCGCCGCGATCCCGGCGCTGTTCCTTGCCACGCGGCGCGAGGTGCCCGCCGTGGCGCGTGGCTTGCTCCTCGCCTCGGCCGGCGCGCTCGTCGAGCTCGGCCTGCTGTGTCAGAGCCGCATGTCGGTGTTCGCTGTTCCGTTCGTCCTGATTGCGTACTTCGTGATCGTCCCGGGTCGGCTGCGGTCGCTCGTCGGTCTCCTGCTCGTCGGCGCTGCGCTGGCGGTGTCCATGTCGCGGCTCCTCGACGTCTACGAGGCGGTCGTCGACGGGAAGGGCGTCGGCGGGGCGGTGGAGGACGCGCAGACGTCGGTGCTGGCGAGCGCGGTCGCCCTCTTCCTGGTGGGGCTCGCGTGGTCACTCGTCGACCGCAGGGTCACGATGCCCGCCCGCGTGACACGCGGGCTCGGGATCGCGGTCGTCGTCGTGGTGGCGGCCGCCGCGCTCTCGGCAGGTGCTCTCTTTCTCCAGCACTACGGCGACCCCGTCGACCAGGCGGGCGTCTGGTGGGAGCGCTTCAAGGGCAACGACTACGTCGCCGACGCGCAGACACCGCACATCGTGAGCGGCTTCGGTGGCGCCGGCCGCTACGACATCTGGCGCGTGGCGGGATCGATCTTCCTCGATCATCCGGTGGCGGGGATCGGGGTGGACAACTTCTCCGTCGACTTCCTGCGGGAGCGACGGATCGACAACAACCCGCTCTACCCGCACAGCCTCGAGCTGCGGCTGCTGCAGCAGACGGGGCTCGTCGGCACCGGGCTCATGGCGACGTTCCTCGTCGCAGCGCTCGTCGCCGGCTGGGGCTCGCTGCGTCGCGGCCGCGCCGTCGAGCGCGGGATCGCCGGGTCGGCGCTCCTGATCGTGACCTACTGGGTCGTCCACGGATCGGTCGACTGGCTCTGGGAGATCCCGACCCTGTCGGCGGCCGCGTTCGCATCCTTCGGCCTCCTCGTCGCTCTCTCACCGACCGCGCCGCGCGAGACCCCCCGCTGGCTGGTGCCCGCGATCGCGGGAGGCGTCGGCCTCGCCGCGATCGTGACGTTCGGCGCCGCATGGGCCTCGGCGCGCGAGATCGACGTTGCGCTTCGCTCGTGGCGCGCCACGCCGGTGGCGGCGTACGAGCACCTTGACCGCGCGCGGGCGTTCGACCCGTTCTCCGATCAGCCGGACGTGATCGGGGCGGTGATCGCGGCCCAGCGAGGCGAGGTCGACCATCAGCGGAGGCTGTTGCTCCGCGCGCTCGAGCGCAACGGAGACGACTGGTATCCGTACCTGGAGCTCGGCTTGATCGAGGCACGGCGTGGCAATCGGGCTGAAGGCCTCCGTCTGCTCGGCCGGGCTCACGCGCTCAACCCGATCGAGGAGACGATCGAGTTCGCGCTCGAGCGCGTGCGGGACGGCGATCCGCCGACGCAGCAGGAAATGGACGAAGAAATCGTCCGCACGTCCGATCTGCTGACCGGGGCGAACCAGGGTTGATCACCGCCTGAAGCCAGCCCGAAGTCTGGGAACACCCCAACCAGAGGGGCGGTAGACACCGACCGGCGCCGTGGCTACTCTGTGTTGCAGGGACGTCCATAGTGGACGCGACGTGGAGGTTGGGAATGAGAAAGCTCATCGTGGTCTGGGTCGTGATCGGTGCTCTCGCTGCCGTGCCGGCAGCGTTGGCTGATTCGTCGACCGCGCTCGACGGTTACGGCTCGAACGCCGCGAAGCCCGTGGTGCAGGTCAAGGGCACGTCCAGCGGCAAGACCTCGACGGGCACGCCGACGACGGCGAAGCCGGCGGCGACTCCCGTGGCGACACCCGCGGCGACCGCGTCGAGCGGTCCCGCGACGCTGCCGTTCACGGGCTCCGACCTCGTGATCTTCATGGTTGCGGGTGTCGCGCTCGTGGGCCTGGGCCTGGGACTGCGCCGCGCCGGCCGCGACAAGACCTAGTAGCTCCCGCGAAAGAGCCTGGAACCTCCAGGCCTACGCAGGTGTGATCACGAACCACCCGCTCTCGAGCGGGCCGTTCGTGTTGCGCTCCGGCGGCGATCCATTGCCCGAGAAGACGCGCCAGGTGTACCGGCCGGCAGGGAGCCAGGCCGGCGTCACGAGTTTCGTGCCACGCGTGCTCTCCGCGTGCACGAGCGTCCGGCCGACGTACATCTCCACGAGGTAGTAGCTCGCGTCGTCGTCGGCGACCCACATGAGCGTCACGCGGGACGACGTCGCGGCGTTGGCCGTCGCGGGGGTGTCGGCGAGACGCGGTGCATCGCGCGGTGGCAGGAAGGCAGTGCCGAGCAGCGCGGCGAAGGCGAGCATGGCGACCGCCGACGCGAGGCGCCCCACGACGGAGCGGCGCCGACGTTCGCCCCGTACAGCGACCGGCGTCCGAGCCGCGTGGGCGACGGTCGAGCTCGGATCGGCCTCGGGGGGTGCAGGTGGCCGCAGCGGGACGGCGGGAGCGATGCCGGTGGCACGCGCGGGCTCGCGGCGCGGTTCCTCGAACACCGGGCCCGCGACCGCGAAGGGGCGGACGCGTGCGGCGAGCTCCGGATCGACGAGGACGAGCTCCGGGCTGACCGGCTCGTCGACGTGCGGTCTCATCGCTGCTTCGCTTCGCTGCCGGTGCGCAGCCCCCTGCGCGGCGCCGCGGATTGCTACGACGGCGCAGCCGCCGCGAGGGTGCCCGACCCGCCGACGGAGCCTGCTACGGGCACGGCATAGACGATGTAGCGCTCGCGCGCCGAGAACCGGGGATGGCAGGCCTGGAGCGCGATCCGCTCCCGACCGTCGCTCTCGAGACGCGCGAGGTCGTCCGCCGGCACGATCACCGACCCGGTGACCCGGTAACGAAAGCGTCCATACGGCATCTCCACGACGACGAGGTCGCCCTTGTGCAGCCGGTCGATGTGGGCGAAAGGCGCACCGTACGTCGTCCGGTGGCCTGCGATGTACACGAGCTCGCCCTCCCCGGGCATGTACGTCCGCTCGTCCCTCCCCGGGCCTTTCTTCAGCGTCGCCGCGTCCGTCCCGTTCAGGAGCACCATGTTCAGCCCCAGACGCCCGACTCGAAGCCGGCCGATCGCGGAGCCCGGGTCCGCGTGCTCACGGAACCGCTCGGCAGCCTGGTGGAGCTCACGCCGGCGCTCGGCCGGTGATTCCGACGGGGTGGCCGATGGCGGGCGGTAGGTCTGGACGAGCTGCTCGTACTGACCGCGCAGCTTGCGTTGCTGCCACGACGTGTACGCGCCGGTGACCGGGTCGCCCCACTGCCAGATGACGAGCGCCCACACGATGAGCAGGACGCCTGCCCCGAGGAGCGCCCAGCCGGTCGAACGGATGAGAAGACGCGCGTTCACGTGTCGGTGACCTTGCGATCTCAGGATACGCAGAGGCCCCTCGGACAGAGCCGCCGACTCATCGAGCGGCTCACGCTCGCGCGGCCTCCGCGCCTCGAACGGCGCCGGTCTCCCTCGTTCGGGTGACGTCGGGCGGTCGGCGGCAACTGCGATCTCCCCCGTCCGGGGGAGAAGAGAGCCATGGGGTCGCCCGATACGGCAGGTCATGTGGAAAGCCGCCATCACATCGAGACCTTTGGCGACCCCTTTGCGCCTCATCGCGCTCGCGGCCGCCGCCATCGCATTGCTCACACCGGCCATCGCCCACGGTGACGGGGCCGCAACCGCCCCGCCCGTTACCGTCGTCGGCTCCTCGAGCTCGAGCATCTCGATCTCGTGGAGCGGCTCGGCGGGCGCCATCGACTACGCGATCACGCGCGACGGAACCGCCGTCGGCGTCACGACGGGCACCAGCTACACCGTCTCCTCGCTGCAGTGCGGCCAGACCTACGCGCTCGCCGTCACCGCACGCGGTGACGGCGTCGAGTCGGCTGCGTCGTCGGTCAGCGGGTCGACGAGCGCCTGCTCCGCCAGCGCCGTGACTCAAGCGGCGAGCTCGTCGAGCACCGCGACGTTTGCGGCCGCAGCCGACGCGCGCGTGGACGAGGCGTCCCCGACGTCGAACTACGGCAAGTACTCCTCACTGCGGACCGAGGGCGGCAGCGAGCCGGACGTGAAGAGCTATCTCCGCTTCTCCGTCAGCAACGTCAGCGGCTCGGTCCAGAGCGCCAAGCTCCGGCTCTACGCAGTGACGGCGACCGCGCACGGCCCGGTCGCGTACGCGACCTCGTCGAGCTGGTCAGAGACGGGCATCACCTTCGGCAACGCGCCTGCGCACACGGGCGGGCAGCTCTCCAGCATCGGGGCGGCCTCGACCGGCAACTGGGTGGAGCTCGACGTCTCGTCGCTCGTCAAGGGCAACGGCTCATTCGATCTCGTGCTCGAGTCGAGCTCGGACGACGGGGTCGACTTCGCGTCTCGCGAGACGGGCAACGGACCCCAGCTGGTCGTCACCTCGGTCTCGTCGAGCGACTCCGGTAGCTCGAGCGGCAGCACCGGCGGCACGACCGGCTCGAGCGGGAGCAGCAGCGGTTCGAGCGGCAGCAGCGGCGGCTCGTCCTCGAGCGGGTCTTCCGGCTCGTCCAGCGGCTCCTCGAGCGGCACCAGCACGGGCGGCACCGGAACCACCAGCGGCCCGTCGACCTTTGCCGCAGTCGCCGACGCACGCGTCGACGAGACGTCGCCGAGCTCCAACTTCGGCAACAGCTCTTCTCTGCGGACCGAAGGCGGCAGCGACCCCGACATGAGGACCTACCTCAGATTCTCCGTGACCGGCGTCAGCTCGGTGCACGCGGCGAAGCTCCGGCTCTATTCCGTGTCGGCAACCGGAGACGGCCCAGCTGCGTACGCGACGTCCTCCAGCTGGTCCGAGTCAGCGGTCACGTTTGCCAACGCACCTGCACATTCCGGCGGGGCCCTCTCCGACCTCGGCGCGGTCTCGACCGGGAACTGGGTCGACGTCGACGTCTCGTCCCTCGTGAAGGGCAACGGCACCTTCAACGTCGTGCTCGAGTCGAGCTCGAGCGACGGCGTCGACTTCTCGTCTCGCGAGGGGGGCAATGCGCCGCAGCTCGTCGTCAACGCCTCCGCGTCGACGGGCGGCTCGAGCGGCGGTTCGAGCGGTGGTACCAGCGGTGGTACGAGCGGTGGTACGAGCGGTGGCACGAGCGGTGGCACGACGCCGTCCGACACGCAGGCCCCCACCGCGCCGACCGGCTTCGGTGTCACCGGCTCGACGGCGACCTCGGTCACCGTCGGCTGGCAGGCCTCGACAGACGACGTCGCCGTCGCGGGCTACGATCTCTACGTCGGGTCCGCTCTCGCGGGCACCACGACGACGAGGACATACTCGTTCGACCGTCTCTCCTGCGGGACGAGCGTCACGCTCGGCGTCGACTCCGTCGACGCGGCGGGTAACCGCTCCGCCCGGACGCCACTGACCGCGTCAACGGCTGCGTGCAGCAGCGGCTCGCCCTCGACCGCGGCCTGCTCCAAGATCGGCTCGCCGGGTCAGGACACGGCGCAGGCGCTCGTCAACTCGCTCGCCGCAGGCGAGACCGGCTGTCTCCGCGGCGGCTCGTACACGAGCTCGACCCGGTACATCCTCGACACCAACAAGTCGAACTACACGCTGATGAGCTACCCGGGCGAACGGGCCACGCTCAAGGGGATCGTGCGCCTCAAGACCGGGGCGAGCAAGGTCCACCTGACGACGCTCAACTTCGAGGGGCTCGGGACGGACGAGAACACGATCGTGATCTACGGCGTCACCGACCTCCTGCTCGAGAACTCCGACGTCACGAACAAGTACCGCGGCAACAGCTGCATGTCCGTCGGCAACGCCTCGATCGGCGTCGCCATCCGGCCGGTCATTCGCCGCAACACGATCCACGAATGCGGGCTGTCGTCCCACGGCAACAAGGACCACGGCATCTACGCGCACTCGAGCATCGACGGCCGGATCACCGAGAACGTCTTCTGGGGCGTGACCGGATACTCGATCCAGCTCTATCCGAACACGCAGAGCATGATCGTCTCGCACAACGTGTTCGACGGTGGGTCGCCGTCGATCCGGGGCGGTGTCGTGTTCGGCGGTGACACGAACTACAGGTCGAACAACAACATCGTCGAGTTCAACGTCATCGCCTACGCGACCGACTTCAACATCCGCGCGTCGTTCGGCGGCACGGTCGGGACGGGCAACATCGCCCGCAACAACTGCGTCTTCGGCGGCGGTCTGGGCGACATCTGGGCAACCGACGGCTTCACGTCGCAGAGCAACGTCGTCGCCGACCCGCAGTTCGTCAACCGGCCGGGACGCGACTACCGGCTCAAGGCGGGGAGCGCCTGCCTCGCGGTCGTCGGGTACGACACGGCGGCGCTGCTTTGATCGAGCCGCGCAAGCTCGGGATCCGCTTCCGCGGATCCCGAGCGCGCCGGATCACGGGGGGTCCTGAAGCGGGGGAACCGGGAGGTTCCCCCGGGGAAAGGTCATCTCTTCGGGCCGCTTGCTAGCGGCGGTGCGCGCGGAAGGAGCGTTCCGCGGAGATGGCCGCCCGTCCACGCCGGGCGGCGCCCATCGGGAGCTGGGCGACATGCGCCAGTCCCCACGACGCGCTCAGCGCACGCGGGAACGTGACCAGCGAGGTGGCAAGGTGCCTGTCCTGCGTCGCCACCAGGTGTGCTCCAAGGAGCGGCAGCGCGTTCCCGAGCAGCGCGCCGTGTCCGCTGAGCCGGTGCGCGAGGCGCTCGCGGCTCGAGCTCGGCTCGCTCGCGAGGCGTTCCAGCACCGGCGCTGGAACGTCCACGTCGAGCTCGGCCGCGAGGTACCCGAGCGCGTCCAGCACCCGAAGCTGACACCGCCGTGTGACAGCCTCCGAGACGAGGCGATCCCAGTCGAGCTCGGCGCCTCTGTGTTGCACGATGGTGGCGGAGTCGGTGATCCACTGCACCCGCGACGCGACGCCGCTCTTGGCGCCGTTGACACACGCAAGGAGAAGCTCGTCGGTCCACGCGAGCCGCCGCGTCGCCACCCCGAGTAGCTCGGCTGCCACGGCCGCCTCTCGGAACGACTCAGCCGAGAGCTGGCCTTGCAGGGCCTGGTCGAGCTCCGGGGTCAGCCTCCAGTGCAGCGTGCAGGACGGCTCGCCCGGCCGCTCGACCGGTCGATGCCGATCGGAGCTCAGAGGCCCGACGATCCACCGGTCGGCGCCGAGCGCGTCCAGCGCTCGTGCCACGTCCGTCGGTCGCACGAGGACAGCGGGCTCGACGACGCGGCGTGCGCCGCCACTTTCGTATGCCCCCGTCGCCAGGCTCGCCGAGCCCATCAGGATCGCCTCCACCTCGGCGCCCCCCAGCGTCTGCACCACGTCGCGGAGCGCGCCGAGCTGTATCTGGTTGCCGGCCCAGACGTACCGGTAGACGCCCTTCATCTTCGACAACGCCGGGTCGTCGATGCCATGGGCGGTGAGGGTCTCGGAGACGAGCGGCAGCAACATCGACGAGCCCTTCTCGAGCCGCTCGATGTCGAGCTCCGGGCGCACCGCGCGCCAGGCTTCCTCGCTGCGCTCGTCCGGCAGCAGCGCGGCTCGGAGGAGCAGTCGCTGCTGCTCGCTCGGCCAGAACGACCCGCGCCTTCCTCCCTGCCGGTCGCGCCGTCTGTCAGGCGTCGGTGCTGCCCTCAGCGCCGGCATTGGCTCGCCGCCTGTCGAGGGATTCCTTGAGAACGCGCAGGTAGTGGTGCCGGTACTCGCTCTCGCGCATGCCGTTGTTCTCCCCGTGCAGGCGTCGCTCGTACACGACCCCGGGCGGGACGGCCTCGACGAGGCCGCAGTCCTTGGCGCGCGTGACCCAGTCCACCCCGATGCCGACGCGAAGCTCGGTGGAGAACGGGCCGGCGCGGAGGAACGACGCGCGCCGGACGAGCATGAGGTTGGTCATCCGCCACGGCGCGTCCTCGACCGGCTCGCGGAGCGACGCCGCGACGTCGGGCGGTGCGTCAGGGCTGACGAACTCGCGGATGTGCCCGAACACCATGTCAATCTCGGGTTGCGCGTCGAGCGTCGCCATCTGCCGCTCGATCTTGTCGGGTACGAATCGGTCGTCGGCGTCGATGAAGGCCAGGTAGGCGCCGTCAGCCACCTCGACTGCACGGTTCCGCGCCGCGCCGATCCCGCCGCGCTCCTGATGGACACAGCGAACGGCAGCGCCGTACGACTCTGCGATCTCGCGGCTCCGGTCGGTCGAGCCGTCGTCGACGACGATCAGCTCCAGCGGCGCGTACGTCTGGGCGAGCACGCTGTCGATCGCCTCCGCGAGATATGGCTCGCCGTTGAACACGGTGGCGATGACGCTGACGAGCCGCGACGCGTCCGCCGGCGCGCCGCCGGGCGAGGCGCCGCCGTGCTTCGTCTCCTGTGCCACGACTCCCTTGCCGGCTCGCGTTACCGCGCGCCCTCGGGCGCGGGCGCCGGCCACCCGGCCTGATCCACCTGGTGCACCGGATCGAGCAGCACGAGATCCTGCAGGTCGGTGTACTTCTCGAGCCGCGGCGCCGTGAAGGGTTCCGCGGGACCCGAGGCGGTCAGCTCGAGCCCGACTGCGGCTGCACCGGCATCGGGGTCGGCCACCTCGGCCACCAGGCCCTCGACGTGGAGTTGCGCGAGGAAGTCCTGGAGCGAGCTCTTGATCTCCGCGGGCGAGCAGTCGTAGCGCGCTGCGAGCGCGCTGGCGAGCGCGTCGTCGCTGGCGCCGGGTGTCGCACCGATCAGTGTCCACACGTCCGCCCCGGAGCCCCTGACGCTGTAGTAGTTGCCTGACGAGAGGTTGATGATGATCACTTCGCCGTCGATCGTCTCGTGCATCACATCAGGGGTATTCACCCGTACGCGCGTGGTATCCAAGGTTCTCCGATCTCTTGTCCGGCGCCGACGTGCTTCTCCAAATGGTAATCAGGATCCAAGTGTCTGCACGCCACCGCGGCCGTCGAGTGTGCGCCGGCCCTCATTCGGGAGTGGCGCCGCCGGTCGGACCACGCTTCGAGTCAACGGCTTCCCGGCGCAGGAATTTGTCGCGTTCCGACCTTGGTCGGAAGATCTGGTGTATCGCCGTTGCGGTCCGTACGAGCTTGTGGCGCCGGCTCTCGCCGAGGTCCCGCTGCAGCTCGTGCGCAAGCTGGCGGACCGTAGCGCGGGCGGCAGCTCGGGTCGGCAACCCGTAGAAGGGTGCAGCCAATTCCGCCAGTTTCGCCTCGACCACCGACCGTTCGCGCAGCGGGTCGAAATTGCGCGTCAGGCTCGCCAGCGCGCGACCACCGCCGCCGGTGAGGATCTGGTCGATCGCGGCCGCTGTGTTGCGCCAGAGTTGGTCGACTCCCCAGGCATGGGCCTGCGTGGCGAGGTCGTCGGCCGACACTCCCTGCCGCGTGACGACGATGTCGATCAGGTGTCCGAGTGCCTCGAATGGGGCGCCGCGCCACGCGTGGGCCGCCAGGAGCAGCACCTGGTGCGTGTGGGCGAGCGACAGGACGCCCGCACCCAGAGCACACTCCCGCTCGGCGGCGTCGAAGAGCTCGGCGCGGGGCGGGGGGGACGCCAGCCACTCGGGCCAGCTCGGCGCCCGGTGGAGCTCCAGGAACATCGGTAGCCCCGGCCACTGGAGTGGCGCCAGGTGATGGTGCTCCTGGTGGAACGGCATGCCGAACGTGCGGAAGCCGACTCGCTGCAACGTGGTGTGCACTGCTTCCGGGTCCGGCACGAGCACGTCGAGGTCGACCGAGGGTCGCAACCCTGGTGCGGGATAGCGGCCGGCGACGTCGGCGCCCTTCAACAAGACCGCGATCCCGTCGTATCCGGCGCGGACACGGTGGAGCAGGGCCGGGGCTGTGAGGCGCATCGTGGCTGCTTCCCGTTCGAACTCGATGAGCTCCGAGTCGACCGGCCTCCCCTGAGCGCGCCTGCGCCAGGCGGCGTACAGGTGCATGCGATGCGCGACGAGGTCGGGGATCTGCGCCTGGTCGATCAGCGCGTCGACACGCGACCACACGGCGCCGAGGTCTTCGTCGGCTACCTCCTGCGCGGGCCTGCCGGTGTGCTCGCTGGCGGACTCGGCGGCACGGTGCGTGACCGATCTGCCCGCGGTCTGCCCGGCGTCCCCCACCGAGGCACTGTAGCCGCGACATCGGCGCATTGACGCCTAGGGGGCGACGGCGCCGGTGGCGTGACTACGATGTGGGAATGCACGCTGGGACAGTGCGCGCGGCTTGCGCGGGACATGTAGGCCCCGCGGACGTGCGAAGCAGACGGATGGCGGCCAGGTGAGCGTGGCAGGGCGCGCACCGGCCGACGATCAACCGCGACGTCTGGGGACTGGGCAAACCGACTGGTTCGCGACCACCCAGGACAGCGAAGGGCTGCCCTACTACGTTGCCATCCTTCGCTCGAACATGTGGTTCATCGTCGTCACGGTGGCGGTCTGCGTCGGTGCTGCGCTCCTCTATCTCGCGCAGGCGCAGAAGGTCTACCAGGCTGACGCCGACCTGCTGGTCACGCCCGTTCCGCGGGGGAACGACTCGTTGATCGGGCTTGGGCTGCCGCTCGAGTCCGCCGATCCGACCCGGGACGTGCAGACCCTCGCGCGCCTCATCCAGACCCCACCGGTCGCGCGACGCGTGATCAAGGAGCTGGGCCTCGGCTACTCCCCGCAAGCGCTCCTCGCGAAGATCGAGGCGAAGCCCGTCGCGGGCAGCAACGTGGTCAGCGTCACCGCGCAGGCGAACACGCCGGTGCTATCCGCCCAGATCGCCAATGCCTTCGGCAATGCGAGCGTCGACTACCGTACAGAGCGTCTTCGGCGTCAGCTCAACAGCGTCATTCCTGCGCTACGACGGCAGATCGCTCAGTTGCCGGTCACGGACCCCGGCCGGCAACCGCTGGTCGAGCGGCTCCGCGACCTCGAGGCGCTGCGCTCCGGCAAGGATCCGACGATCCGGCTCGAGACTGCTGCCGATCCGCCGACCACCCAGATCTCGCCGCGCCCGACCCTGAGCATCGCGGCGGCGATTCTCGCGGGCCTCATCGTCGGTGGGGCGGCGGCACTCGGCGCGCAGCTTCTCGATCCGCGGCTCCGGCGCGAGGAGCAGCTGCGCAGGTACAGGATTCCGATCCTCGCCCGCGTTCCGATGGAGCGCAAGGGTCGCGGTCAGGGCCCGCTACTGCCCGGCCGCGTCTCGCCCGTGACCCAGGACGGGTACCTCCTTCTCGCCGCGACGCTGAGCGCCGATCACACGGGTCAGGGCGCGAAGCGGTCCGTGCTCGTCACCGGTCCCGGCTCGGGAGACGGGAAGACGACCTCGGCGCTCAACCTCGCCACGTCGCTATCCGAGTCGGAGCGGGTGATCCTCGTGGAGGGTGACGCGCGACGGCCGACGCTCGCGCGCGCCTACAAGCTGTCGCCGAAGCACAACCTCGCCACCGTCGTGGCGCGGCGCATCCCGCTCAGCGAAGCCCTTGTGAACGTGTGGTCGGGTGCGCCGCGGCTGCAGGTCCTGGCCCAGAACCCGGACGAGAAGTCTGGGGCGTCGGCCGTGATGACACCGGCGAGCGCAGACTGGCTCATCCGCCAGGCGGAGCTGCTCGCGAGCTGGGTGGTCGTCGACGCGCCGCCGATCGCGCTCGTGCCGGACGTGATCCCGCTCGCAAAGCGCGTGGACGAGGTGATCCTCGTCGTGCGGCTCGGGAACACGCGGCTCAAGCATCTCGAAGAGCTGGCCGAGCTGCTCGTGCAGCAGGGCATCACGCCCGCCGGGTTCGTGGTCATCGGCGGGAAGAGCCACTCCGCCTACTACGGCTAGCCTGCTCCCCCGACGATCATCTAGCCCCGGATGCGGGCTGCGGTGTCGTAGCCGACGACCGCCAGGCACGGGCTTCCCGACTTGAGTCTGTAGTCCCGGGCGGCCCGGTTGACGAACTGGGGGTCGGCGGTGACGTTGTTCTCCGCAGTGAAGCCGCTCTCGGACTCGATGTTCGACTTGCGCGCCCCGAACACGCAGTTGTTACGCGCGAGGTTGCCGGTTCCGTCGACGCCGCTGAAGGAGGCGCTGATGTTGAACTCGCGGCCGTACGAGATGATGTTCCGCTCGACGACGTTGTCACTCGAGACACGGTCGCTGTCGCCGCCGAACACGACTCCGCCGCGCGTCGACTGCTCGCTGCCGTCGAAGACGTTGTGGGAGATGACCGTGTGCACCGCGTTGGGGTAGAGCTGGATGCCGTAGCCCGCGGGGTTGTAGAAGATGTTGTCGGTGATCAACCCGTCGTGGACGGTGTTCGCGTAGATGCCGTGGTCCTTGCTGCCCGAGTTGTGGCGGCCGCATTCGTGGAAGACGTTGCGCCGGATCAGCGGGCGGAGCGCCGGCCCGGTCTGCGAGTCGCCGAGATAGAGGCAGCTGTTGCCGTGCCACTGGTTGGTGATGTCCGAGTCTTCGAGCACGAAGTCGGAGACGGCGTAGACGACGATGGTGTTCTCGTTCGTCTGGTTCTTCTCCGGGCCCACGATGTCCAGCGATGCGAGACGTACGTTCTTGGCGCCGCTGGTGATCTTGACGATGCCCTCGAGCACGGCTCGCTCACCCGGGTAGCTCCTGAGCGCGTAGTTCGACTTGTTCGTCTTCAGCGTGTACTCGTTCGCGGCGACGTAGCGGCCCGCGCGCAAACATCCCGTCTGCCCCGATCGAAGCACGTCCACGAGCCGCTCCACGGTCCGCACAGGACGGCGCCAGCTGCCGGGTGCTGAATCGCTGCCGTTCACCGCGGCGAACGCCGAGCACTCCTGCGGGGGTTGCGCCAGCGGAGGAGGCGGCGTCAGACCCGGCGCCTGACCGGTTGTGACGAGCGCGACCCCGAGAACCCCCAGAGTGACGACCGCGACCATGAGGTACCTGGCGCGAAGCATCACCCTCAGGGTAGACGACGAACGTCATTGCCGCGCGCCGAGCCCGGCCGTCAGCCGCGGCGAGACATTCTGAACGCCCGCCAGGCAGCCACCAGCTCTGCGCGTGAGAGCTCATGGGTGACCAGCAGCGTCACCAGGAACACGATCAACCCCACGACCCCTCCGATGACGGCGGTCAAGGGCGTCAGCGACGTGGTGCCACCGATCACGTAGAGGGCCACACACATCGCGCCGGCCGCGGCGAGCGATCGCACGAGCGTGAGCACGACGGGAGTCAGCGGAAACCCCAACTCCTGGCGGCAGACCCTGAGGTTGGCGGGAACGTACAAGCAGTAGGCGACGCTCGTTCCGATGGCCGCGGCACTGATCCCGATCACGGGCAGAAGTGCGAGGTCGATGACGATGTTGACGGCAAGCGCGGAGGCGGTGATCGGCACGCGCTTCGCTGCCTTGCCGAGGTACACGACGGTGCTGGCGATGACCGGGCTTACGCCGCGGAGCAGCACGTAGGGCACGAGGAGTTGCAAGACGAGTACCGAGTCCGCGTACTCGCTCCCGAAGAGGAGGTCGACGATCGGCTTGGCCCACACGACGAGAGGAGCGATCAGCATCGCCTGGAGGATGAGGAGCCAGCGGAGCGCCGAGAGGAACGCGTCGACGCGCTGAGTCACGCGGTCGCCACTGGCCTGCCGGGGTGAAACACCGGCAGCAGCCGCGCTTCCCAGCTGGCCGAGGGCCGTCGTGAGGCGCATCGGAGCAGAGAAGAACCCCGTCGCGGTGGTTGTCAGCACCGCGCTGATGATCAGCGTGTCGACCCGCGCGTAGAGTCCGAAGAGGAAGTCGATCGCAGCGAGCGGCAGCGCGTACTTGACGATCTCACGGGAGCGGCCGCGGATACCCTGGCCGCCGACGACCTCGAGCACGAGCCGCCCGTAGAGGCGCATCGTGATCGCCGCCGCGAGGCATGCGGCGACAAGGTAGCCAGTGGCCCGCCCGAACGCAGCACCAGCTGCGCCGCCGCCCGCCGCGACGAGCGCGACCGTCGCCGCCGATTCGGTCAGACCCTCGACGAGAACGACACGCACACTGAAGCTGATGCGCGCCAAGGCCGAGAAGGCGTTCGTGTACATGATCGTCAGCGCCTCGGCGAACACCGCCACCGCCATCCATCGCAGGGGCCAGACGAGCCCCGTGTCGTTGTAGGCGTCCGCGATGGGGACCGCCGCTGCGAAGAGCGTGACGCTCACGAGTGAGGACGTCAGCAGCGTGAGGCGGAGCCCGTCTCGGAGAAGCGCGGCGCACGCCGCCTCGTCCGAGCGGCTCTCGGCCAGGAAACGCGCGACGGAGGAGTCGATACCGAAGGTGGCGATCAGTCGTGCGATGCCGCCGATGCCGAGACAGAGTGCGAACACGCCGAACCCGCTCGGCCCGAGCGCCCGCAGCAGATAGAGGGTGACGAAGGCGACGAATGTCGTCGTCGTGATCTGCACCACGAGCGCGAACGCCGTGTTGCGGCGAATGCTGTCGGCGGGCGCGGGTTCGGGACTGTCTGCCATCGGTGTCTACGAGCCCGCCGGCTGCCGGGCGACGTCGAGCTCCCAGGTCCGCAGCGCTAGCGACACCAGCATACGTGGGTGGTGAGCCCACATCGGCGCCACGACCGAGTGCACGACGAGCGTCGGCCCGGCGTGACACGGGCGTTCGCCTCTAGGGCTCGCGATCGGCCGCTGCAGGAGCTCGCTTGACGATGGCGAGGAGCGCCACCGTCGTCGCCAGGAGGAGGTACAGCTCCTTGTTGAAGGTCTGCGAGGAGAAGAACATCGCGGCGAGCATGCTGACGAGCGCCACGAGGAGGCCGCGCGAGAGCAGCTCCAGCTCCGCCAGGCCACGCGCGCGAGCCAACCGGATCGCGCGCAAGAGGCAGAGGAGGCAGTAGCCGAGGATCGAGAGGAAGATCCCGAGACCGATGACGCCCAGCTCCGAGAGAACCTCCAGATACATGTTGTGGGCTTCCTTGGGGCTGTCGATGATGTACTCGTCACGCACGATGGCGCCCGGCTTCAGGAGGTAGTGGATCGAGGCCACCTGGAAGTTTCCGCCCCCGACCCCGAGCAAGGGCTTGTCCTCGACCATCCGCATGCCGATCGTCCACAGGTCCGAGCGGCCCGAACCGGTCTTCTCCCAGTGGGTGAGCCGGTGTACCGCCGACTGTGGCGCGAACGCCGTCGCGGCTGCTGCGGCGCCGACGACGACGGCGACAATGGCGACGAACGTCAACAGTCTGCGCCCGCGACCGGCCGCAAACGGAGCGAAGAGAGCTGCGACGACGAACCCGACGAACGCACCGCGTGACGCTGTCAGAACGAAGAAGACCGGGCATAGGGCGGCACCGACGCCCGCGCAGATGCGCGCGGCACTGTTCAGCCTGCGGTTGCACGCCAGCGTCGCACCGAGCACGCATGCCACGAGCAGGTAGAGCCCGAGCAGGTTCGGGTTGAAGCCTGCACCTTCGAGCCGGTCTCCGGCGTTGGCAGCGGCCGGGCTTCTGGTGACGATCAGACCGGCGACGAGCGCGGAGCAGATGAGGACGGTGTAGAGCAGGATCACGTGTCGTGAGGTTCTGATGCCCGCGTGCACGACCGGGAAGATCGCGGCGACGAACGCGAAATACACGGCGAACAGCACCGTCCGGTGCGTATCCTCCGCCCACAGCGCGCTGACGGAGACCCAGACCAGGAAGAGGGCCAGGAGCGCGACGAGCCCTGGGTTCGTCGCGAAGATGTCCCGACCGGTGCGTTCTCCGGTCCGATGGAGCAGCAGCGCGACGAGCCAGCCGAGGAACAGGAACACGCCCACGAGTTGCGCGACCGAGGCGCCGCCGGACAGGGCCGGCAGCGACTCGAGCCCCTGGGCCATGGCAAACACGAGGATGCCGATCGTCAAGTCCGCGACGACGACGGCGATGATCCCGAGGCCGACCAGCAACGCGAGCGAGATCGCTCCGTTCAAGCCTGCCAGCAGGCCGAGGGCGAAGGCAGCGAGGATCATGAGGCCCTTGACCCACAGCGGGCGAGAGCGAAGCCGAGCGGGGATGAGCCGACCGCGATGATGCGAGGGTCTCGTGCCCGCGACGACGTCAGGACCCGCCGTCGCGAGGCGGGAGCGTCGGCCAGGGCTCACTGACTCACTGTAGCCCACGTCTGCGGACACCGCATCGGGCCGGCGTGGTCACATGGGGCTGGACGCTTGCGAGGGAGCCACTACGATGCGACAAGATGCCGGCCGACGCCCGTTCTCCGCGCCAGTTTCGGCCGCTCGTCCTCTGCTACCACGCGGTGTCGGAAACATGGACGGATCGGCTTGCCGTCACACCGGTCGCGTTGGAGCATCAGATCCGCTACCTCATGCGCCGCGGCCACGTGTCCGCGAGCGCGGATGAGATCCTGGACGGGGGCGGACGGTGCTTCCACGTCACGTTCGACGATGGGTTCAAGAACATTCTCGCGGCCCTCGACATTCTCTCCGCGCTCGAGATCAGCGCCACGATCTTCGCGGTCTCTGGCTTCGCCGACGAGGGTAGGCCCTTCGACGTGGGTCGCGTGGGGCGGCTGCCGCGCACGCCCGAGCTCGATGCCGGGCGCCGGACGATGACCTGGGACGAGCTTCGCGCCGTCGCGGAGCGAGGCTTCGAGATCGGATCGCACACCGTCAGCCACCCGCATCTGACCCAGCTGTCGGATCACGAGCTGAACGAGGAGCTGCGCCGGTCGCGCGAGCAGATCGAGGACGAGCTCGGTCGTCCGTGCCCCCTCCTGGCGTACCCGTTCGGCGACTACGACGCGAGGGTGGAGCGTGCGGCGGAAGCAGCAGGCTACAACGCCGCATTCGCGCTCGCGTCAGCGCCCAAGCCTGTGAACAGGTTCGCAATCCCCCGGGTCGGTCTCTACCGGATCGACGGCCCTCGCAGGGCGGCGCTGAAGATGTCCCGGATCGGCCGGCAGGCGATCTCGGCCCGCGGCGCGCTTCGCGCGGCGCGAACCGGCCAGCGCTGACCGTCAGCTCGCGGCGCGGGCCGTTGCGGCGGCCGGGAGGGCAGGCTGCAGAGCTGCGAGGAGCCGTTCCGACACGAGCCGCACGAGGTCGTCGGACAGACCGGGGTAGAGCGGCAGGGTCAGGAGCCGACCCGCCACCTCGTCTGTTCGAGGCAGCGCACGGGTCGACCCGTCGCGATACGCCGCGAAGGTGTGGATCGGCGGGTAGTGGACGCTCGTCTGGATACCGTCGGCCGTCGAGCGCAGCTCGAACGGCGTCGCGGTCCGCGTGCCGGGGCAGAACGGCGACGGCAAGGTGGTGCGCGGCCGTCGTGCGGTCGTCGCGCCGCCGCGAAGGCGAGCTCGATCCCGTCGACGCCGTGGAGGCCGCGCGACGTAGCGTGTCCGCGAGGCGCGCGCGACTCGCCGTCGCGGCCGGGAGCCGCTGCAGCTGGACGAGCGCGAGCGCCGCCCGGATGTCGTCCAGCCGGTAGTTGAACCCGGGCAGGACCACGTCGTAGGTGCTCGCGTGGCCCCGATGACGATCCCACGTGAGCGTCGTCATGCCGTGCGACCGGAGCAGACGGATGCGAGCTGCGAGATCGTCGTCGTCGGTGACGACCATGCCGCCCTCTCCGATCGGCAGGTTCTTGTTCGAGAAGAAGCTGAAGCAGCCGACCGTCCGAGCGTCCCGCATGCCCGCCCGTCGTGAACGACGCCCCGACCGCGTGCGCGGCGTCCTCGATCACGGTGATGCCGTGGCGCTCGGCGATCTCCGCGACGGCGGCCATGTCACAGGGGAAGCCGCCGTAGTGGAGGACGACGATGGCCTTCGTCTGCGGGGCTGACCGCGGCCGCGAAGTCCTGCGGGTCGAGGTTGAGGTCGTGGGCGCCGAGCACGTCGCAGAACACCGGTGTCGCGCCACAGTGGCGCACGGCGTTCGCGACGGCGACGAACGTCAAGGACGGCACGACGACGTCGTCGCCGGGCCTGACGCCTGCGGCGAGCAGTGCCAGATGGAGCGCGGCCGTGCCGTTGCTCAGGGCGATCGCGTGCTGCGAGCCGGTGGACGCGGCGAACTGCTCCTCGAGCTCGGCGACGCGGGGCCCTGCGCTCCACCAGCCCGACCTGACCGCATCGGCCGCGGCCGCCACGAGCTCGTCGTCTCCGACCACGTCGGAGAGGGGCACGATCCACCTCGGCGAGGTCATTGCACCCACCATAGCCTCATTCCTTTCCACGGCTGCCCCGCACGAACGGCCAGCCCACCCTCAACCATGGGCTAGGTAAGTCTGGCGTTTCTTGACACTGGGCCGATTTCCGCTGAAATGAGGGCGAGGCATCGGCGGCCTCAGTGGGAAGGCGAGGGGGAGGTTGTTTGTCTGAGAGCTCGTTCGATCGGGTAGCCGGCTCGGCAACCGTTGTTCGGTCCGCCAGCAGCGCCAGCACGCGCTGGTTTTGTCGACCGCGCCTTCAAGCGGCTGCTCGACGTCGGTCTGTCCGCGTTGCTGCTCCTCCTGCTGTCGCCGGTCTTCGTCGCCTGCTGCGTCGCGATCAAGCTCGAGAGCCGCGGGCCGGTCTTCTACCGCGCCGGCCGAGTCGGCTGGCGCGGTCGCACGCTGCGCGTGCTCAAGTTCCGCAAGATGCACGAGGACGCCACCGGTCACCCGCTGACCGGCGACGTCGACTCGCGCTTCACGCGCCTCGGACGCCTCCTCGCGCGGACGAAGCTCGACGAGCTGCCGCAGCTCTGGAACGTGCTGCTGCGGTCAGATGAGCCTCGTCGGCCCGCGGCCGGAGGACTCCGGCTTCGTCGCGCTGCACGAGGAGGAGTACCAGGAGATCCTCTCCGTCCGCCCGGGGATCACCGGTCTCGGTCAGCTGGCGTTCGCCAAGGAAGCCGAGATCCTCGACCCAGGCGACCGTGTCGGCCACTACGTCGATCGGATCCTGCCGCAGAAGGTCCACCTCGACCTGCTCTACGCACGCTCGCGGACGATTCGGGGCGATCTCCGCATCCTCGTCTGGACGGTGCTGCCCGTGATCCTGCGCGTGAACGTCGCCGTCAACCGCGCACGGGCGAGCTCACGGTGCGCCGGCGCACCGCGCCGACGGCTCCGGCTCAACCCCGGGCCGCTGATGGCCGACAACAAGGGCATGCCGGATCTCGACGCAGCGCTCGAGGCGGAGCTGCTTCGCCTCACGCATCACACCCCCGAGAGGATCCTCGCCGCGCGACACGCGCGTCGTCATCCTCGCCGGCGGTCGCGGCCGTCGGCTGGAGCCGTACACATCGGTGCTGCCGAAGCCGCTGATGCCGATCGGGAACCGCTCGATCCTCGAGATCCTCGTCACGCAGCTCGCCGACGTCGGCTTCAGCGACCTCACCTTCTGCGTCGGCTACCTCTCGCACCTGATCCGCGCCGTGTTCGACAACGGCCCGGGGTCGCGCGTCTCGATCACGTGGGTGAAGGAGGCCGAGCCGCTCGGCACCGCCGGCCCGCTGCGTCTCGTCGAAGGGCTCGACTCGACCTTCCTCGCCATGAACGGCGACCTGCTGACGACGCTCGACATCGGTGCGCTGCTCGAGCATCACCGCGAGAGCGGCAACGTCCTCACGATCGCGACGCACCGTCGGCGCGTGCAGAGCGACTACGGCGTGCTCCACCTCGGTGACGCCGAGGACGCCCAGCGGGTGCTTCAGCTACGAGGAGAAGCCCGAGATGACCTGGAACGTGAGCATGGGCATCTACGTGCTCGAGCCGTAGGTGCTGCGCTGATCCCGCCCGACGGGCCGTTCGACTTCCCCGATCTCGTCACGCACTGCTCGACGACGGTCAGCGTGTCGGCGCGTTCGTCCACGACGGTCTCTGGCTCGACATCGGACGTCACGAGGACTACGAGAACGCAGTCGAGCTCTGGGCGCACGGTACGAGCCTGGTCGACATCGAGCTCGCTACCGGCGGCGACTGACCAACTCGTAGACGTCGACGATCTGCTCGGCGACGCGCGGGAGCGCGAGCGGTTCCACCCGGCGACGTCCCTCGTCCGACCGGGGCGTCCCGAGCGCCGCCCGCAGCGCCTCGGCGAGGGCGGCCGGCTCGCCCGGGACGACAGCGCATCCGGGCACGCCGCTGACCCGCTGCCGAATGTCGCCGACGTCGACTGCGACCACGGGCGTGTTGCACGCGAGTGCTTCCTTGACGACATTCGGGGAGCCCTCGTGCGACGACGTGATGATCACGGCGTCCGAGGCGTTGATCCAGGCCGGGACGTCGTTGTGGGGGACGCCGTCGAGAGCACGCAGCCACACCTCGGGCAGCACGCGTCGCAGCGCGTCGACCGCCGCCTCGGCGAGGTCGAATTGCTTCTCGGGGCGTGCCGGCAGCGCGGGGAAGAGAACAGCGGGCTCGTCGAGCGGCCAGCCGAGGAGTGCACGCGCCTCCCGGCGGTCGACCGGTGCGAACCGCTCCAGATCGACCCCGTTGGGGATCGTGAAGACGCGTCTGTCGTCCAGTCCGGAGGGCAGCGCCGCCAGCAGCCCGTCGGATTTCACGATCACCGCGTCCGCCCGCCGCGCCGCGCGCCGTGAGGCGATCACGCCCACGCGCTCGCGCAGCCTCGTGCCGATGCTGCCGAGCCTGCCGCCGAACAGGTCGGTGCCGCCGAGCGAGACCACCACAGGCGCGGTCAAGCCGGCGTGGGTGACTGCGTGCGCGATCACCCCGCCGTACATGACGTGCACGACGTCGGGTGAGATTGCGGCGGCGCGCGCAGCCACGGTCGTCCCGAGCCCGCGGTAGGCGGACTTCCCGTGCGCTTCCCGCCGGATGTGGAGCACGTCCACCTCGACGCCGGCGCGGCGCAGGCTCTCGACTTGATCGGCAACGTACGTGCCGAGGTGCGGCCACTCGGGCGTGGGATAGATGTTCGTGACGACGAGGGCGAGCATCGCGGGGTGTGAGACTAGCGGCGGGGGTGGGATTCGAACCCACGGAGCCTTGCGGCTCAGCGACTTTCAAGGCCGCCCGATTCGACCGCTCTCGCACCCCGCCGGCGCTCATTGTGAACGTTGGGCGAGGCGGAGCTCCGGGTCAGCGCTCGACGCGTGCCGGCGCGCCGTAGCCGAGCAGCACGTCCGGCACGTCGCCCTGCAGGTTCTCGAGGATCGCGAGCGCCATGCGGTCGACGACCGCGGTGCCGTTCAGCATGTGCACCGGCTCAGGCCCTCGCTCGCCACGCACGCGGATCCCGAGGCGCCGCGACTGGAAGTCCGTCGTGTTCGAGATCGAGGCCGTCTCGCGGTAGCGCTCCTGGCTCGGGAACCAGATCTCGACGTCGTACGTCTTCGCCGAGGCGCTCGACATGTCACCGGCCGGCAGCACGACGACCCGGTAGGGCAGTCCCAGCTCGCGGACGAGCTCCTCCGTGTTGGCGAGCAGCAGCTCGTGCTCGTCCCACGACGCCTCCGGTGCCGTTAGGGCGAACTGCTCCACCTTGTTGAACTGGTGCACCCGGATCATCCCGCGCGTGTCGCGGCCGGCCGCTCCCGCCTCGCGGCGAAAGCACGGCGAGAAGGCGACGTAGCGGAGCGGCAGCTCGTCCGCGGCCAGGATCTCGCCTGCGTGCAGGCTGGCGATGGGGATCTCCGCCGTGCCGGCGAGGTAGAGCCCGTCGGCGGGCAGCTCGTACACGTTCCCCTCGTCGGACGGGAAGGCGCCGGTGCCGATCAGCGCCTCCTCGCGAACGAGCACGGGCGGGAGCACGGTCACGAACCCCTTGGCGGCGAGACGGTCGAGCGCGAACCGGTAGAGGGCGAGCGCCAACAGGCCGGTGTCGCCGATCCAGTAGCCGAAGCGTGCGCCCGACATGCGCGCGGCGCGCTCCATGTCGAAGCGGCCGACATCAGTGTGCTCGTGCGCATCGGCGAGCGCGGGTGGCTCGCCGGCGCGCCGGAGCTCGCGCACGTCGTCCTCCGTGGAGCCGTCCGGGACGTCCTCGTGCGGGAGGTTGGGGACGCGGAGCGCAAGGGCATCCCGCACGGCCTCTGCAGCGGCCAGCTGCTCCTCGGCGACTCTGAGCTCGTCCTTGACCCTCTGCAGCGCCTCGAGCTCCTCCGGGCTCGGCCTGCCCTTGAGCTTCGTGCGGCCGCGCAGTTCGTCGACCCGCGGCACGAGCACACGCCAGCGCTCGTCGGCCTCGAGGAGCCGGTCGAACGTCTCGGCCGCGCCCTTCCGGGCCAATGCCGCCCGGAAGCGGTCGGGCTCATGACGCGCCGCCTTGAGGTCGATCATGGAGCGGAGTGTATGTCGACCGCGGCCTCGATCACCTGTGCGACGCCGTCCTCCGCGGGGCCTGCGCAAGTCCACTGTGCCACCGCCCGCAAGAGCGGATGGGCGTCGCCCACCGCGATCCCGAAGGCCGCCGCCTTGAGGAGATCGACGTCGTTCTCGCCGTCCCCGAAGGCGACGATCCCCGTCCGATCGAGTGAGAGCCGATCGGCGACGAACTCGAGGCCCGACGCCTTCGAGACGGCCGGGTTGCCGATCTCGAGCAGGTAGGGGAGAGAGGTCGTGAGGAAGGCACGCTCTCCGAGCCGCTCGCGCAGCGCGACGCGAACGGCCGGGAGCTCGTCGGGCTCACCTACGGCAACGAGCTTCGTCGGTGAGGTGGCCAGCCATGAGAGCAGGTCGCCGACCTCGGTCACCTGCAGGTGCTGGAACTTCGCGTATGCCTCCGAGTACGCGGTCGACGCTGCCACGAAGAGCTGATCGTCGAGGTAGACGTTCGGGGGATGCCCGAGCTCTTCGAGCACGGCGATGGCATCGCGCGCCACCTCCAGCGGCAGCGTCTCGTGCAGGAGGAAGCTGCCGTCGCGCGGGTCGACGACCGCAGCACCCTGGTAGCAGACGACCAGGTCGTCGATCCCCGCCTCGGCCAGGTACGGAGCCACGGACCGAAACATGCGCCCGGTGACGACGACGACCGGGATCCCGGCCGCGCGCGCCCGGACGATGGCGGCCACCGTACGCGGCCGGAGCACGCCGTCGCTCCCGATCAGCGTGCCGTCGAGGTCGGCGGCGAACGCGGTCACCCGCGCGGGGAAGTCGCCGGGGAGGTTCAGCCGCCGACCGACTCGGCGACGAACGCGGCGACGTCGGCGATCTGCTGCGGGGTGAGCTGGTCGGAGAAGGACGGCATCCCACCCTGCCCCTTGGTGACGCGCGTCACGGCGAGCTCGAACGACGGCTTGGCATCGTCGAGGTTCGGGCCGACGGTGCCCGTCGAACCGGCCGCCGAGAGGGTGTGGCAGGCGGCGCAGCCGGCGGTGGTGGTGAAGATCTCCTTGCCCGCGGCCGGATCCCCCGTCAGCCCGAGCGCGGGCAGGTCAGCGGTGGCGGTCGTCTCGGTCGGGACCTCGCCGACGACCGTCTCGGGTGTCGCCCCGACCTCCTCGCCGCCGCAGCCCGCGACGACGAGCAGCGCGAGCGCTGCGAGCAACGTCCCGGCGGCGATGGCAACCCGGTGCATCGCGGTGAGTCTAAACAGCGCCACCGGATGCGTGCGACGGGATCTGGTGCCGGGCACAAGGACATGTCCGCGCGGGACGGTAACGTGCGCGGTCGTGCGTCCCGTCGTCGCCCGCTGCGAGGTTCGGTACACAGGCCGCCTGAGCGCCGTGCTCCCGGAGTCGACGCGCCTGCTGCTGATCAAGGCGGACGGCTCGGTGCTCGTGCACGCCGACGCCGGCGGCTAGCCCACGTACGCCGCCCCGACCGGGTCGGTACGAGCGGCTTGACCGCGACATGGTCAGGATGCAGGTGCTTCGGACTCGGGCTCGGCGGCACTTGCGGCGAACCGGGCGTGAGCCGACTGGCGGCTCACTTGAAGCGCTTCGGCAACGTCATTCCATGTAGCTCCCTGCGCTCGCGCGTCCCTCGCTGCGAACTGCATCACGCGGTCGATTTCGCGCTCGAGCACGCCGAACGCTCGCAACGCCAGGAGCGGGTCGGTCGTCACACGGATCATGTAGACAGCCCCCGCTGCCTCGTCTGAGAAATGGGCCAGATACCACGGGCCCGGTGTCGGCCGTGCGGTCATGGGTCAAGCGTGTCACACGCAGGCGGTCGATACGCAGACATCAGGTTAGGGCAAGGTCGTTGCGTTCGTCCAGGTTGACGTATAGAATAGACACGTTTTGTCAGGGTAGCCTGACAATGCAAGTCATCCAGGAGACAGTAAGGAATGAAGCACCATTCCGTGCTAGCCCTGTTCGCAGTACTGACCCTGGTGTCCATGCCAAGTGGCGACGGCGGCGGCGGCAAGTCACGAAGCGAGGTGGAACGTCGCCGTCTGCCACGTCCGATCGGCACGAGAGCTCCATAGCCGCCCCCGAAACGCTCGTGGAACGCGCGATGCTGCGGATCGTACGAGCCGACATGGCTGAAGCAGTGGCCACCCACACCCGTGAGCCCGGTGGCAAGCCGTCTCACTCGAGTCGCGCGAGCTCCTCTTCGGTCGTCATGAGTCCAAACCTAGCGCGCGCTTGGGCCGGCGCCACAGTGTCCGAAACGGACAGTAGGTTCTGCGCCATGCGCTTGATGGTCGCTCGCTGCGAGGTCCGCTACTCAGGTCGACTCGACGCATTCCTCCCCGAATCGACGCGACTCATCATGGTCAAGGCCGACGGTACCGTCATGGTCTGGTCCGACCGCGACGGCTACAAGGTCAAGCCGCTCAACTGGATGACACCGCCGACGGTGACCGAGGAGTCGGACGGGCTGCTGGTCGTGCGCAAGCGCGGTGGCAAGACGGAGGACAGGCTCGAGATCCGGCTGGCCGAGGTGATCAGTGACGTGACGCTCGACATGGGCGAGGCCGCTGCGCTCGAGAAGGACGGAGTCGAGCGCGATCTGCAAGAGGCGCTGGCGGCGCTGCCGGCCGCGCTCGGCGAGGATCTGCGTCTCGTGCGCCGCGAGTGGCCGACGGACATCGGCCCGGTCGACCTCATGTGCCGCGACTGCGACGACGAGTGGGTTGCAGTCGAGGTGAAGCGAATCGGCACGATCGACGCGGTCGAGCAGCTCACGCGCTACCTGGAGCGCATCCGTCTCGACCCTGCCATGAGCGGCTGCCGCGGCATCCTCGCGGCGCAGCGGATCGCGCCGCAAGCGGTCGTGCTCGCCGAGGCACGGGAGATCGCGTGCGTCGAGGTCGACCTCGGCGTACTGCGTGGCGAGCGTGAGCCCGAGCTGACGCTGTTCGGCTGAACGCGAGCGGTGTCCATTGTGGACACTAGCGGCGACGAAGCGTACACTTTAAGGTGTGGTTCACCGTGTCGGCGTCCGTGAGTTCCGTGAGAACCTCTCTCACTGGCTGGACGTGGCCGCGTCCGGCGAGGACGTGGTCGTGACCGAGCACGGGCAGGCGAAGGTGCGGATCAGCGAGATCTCGGGCCGTGCCGTACTCGAACAGCTCGCGCGCGAGGGGAAGGTTCGGCTGGCGACCAGGCCGCGCGCCCCGCTGCCGCAACCGATCCCGGTCAAGGGGAGCCCCGTGAGCGACGAGATCTTCCGAGGTCACGGCCACTGATCTTCTACCTCGACGGCTCCGCACTGGTGAAGTTGTTCCTGGGTGAGCATGGCTCGGACCACATGCACGAGTTGTGGGCAACGGATGAGGAGTTCACCACGGCAGCTGTGGCCTATGTCGAGGCGCGCGGCGCGATCGCGGCGGCGGTCCGGTCGCGCAGAATCTCGCGCGCGCGTTGCGAACAAGCTGTCGTGAATCTCGATTGCGCCTGGCCGAGCATCTCCACCGAGGAGATCGACGACATGCTCGGGCTGTTTGCAGGAGCGCTTGCGGGACGGCATGGTCTTCGGGCGCTCGACGCCGTGCATCTCGCGGCCGCCTTGTCGCTGGGGAAGGGCGAGCCGATCGTGGTCTCCTGGGACGAAGATCTGCGCCGGGCCGCACTGGCCGAGGGCCTCGCGATCTCGCCCGCGTGAGCGTCAGGGCACGACGGCTGCCTTGAGGTAGTCGTTGGGCGGGTCGGCGAGCAGCGCGGCGACTCCTTCGAGGCCGACGCGGTGCGTGACGAGGCGCTCGAAGGGCCAGGCGCCGCTGGCCAGGAACGCGAGCGCAGCGCGGACGTGGCGCGGCGTGTGGTGGAAGGCGCCGCGCACGGCCACCTCCTCGTAGTGGATCCGGTACGGATCGATGCTGACGCGGGCGTCGCGCGGAAGCCCGCCGAAAGCAAGGACGGTGCCACCAGGGCGGACGAGGCTCAGCGCACGCTCCCAGGCTTCGATCGTGCCGGCGGCCTCGATGACGACGTCTGCGCCGTCGCCGTCGTCGAGCACGGCGCCGAACCCGATTGCCAGCTCGCGGCGCGAAGGGCGCCCGCCGACGCCGACCGGCGTCCCACCGGCGTCGCGGACGCAGGCGCAGAGCATCAGGCCGACCGGCCCGAGCCCGACGACGGCGACGGTGTCACCCGGCGCGACGCCCGCCGCTTCCACCCCGTGCAGGCAGCAGGCGAGTGGCTCCACCATCGCCGCCACCTCGGACGCCAATCGCGGAGGGACAGGGAGGAGGCTGCGTGCCGCGATCCGCGCCGGGACCAGGAGGTACTCGGCATACGCGCCGTTGAGGAGCGGGAGCAGGTGCTCGCACAGGGTCTCCTGGCCGCGGCGGCACGGGGCGCAGTCCCCGCACGGTGCCGAGTTGGGCGCCACGACGCGGCGCCCGGTGGCCACGTCGATACCGCAGAACTCGTGGCCGAACGGGCTCGGCGACGGTCCGAGCAGCACCGGGTGCCCGCGCCGGTAGGCCTTCGCGTCGGTGCCGTCGGTGAGCGCCACCTCGACCTGGACGACAACGTCTCCTTCCTCCTGCGGCTCGGGCCGCGGCACGTCCTCGAGCCGGACGTCGCCTGGGCCGTGGAAGACGAGGGCCCGCATCAGGCCGGCGACCGCCGTGCCTCTTCGTATGCGTCCGCGCGGGCGACATCCGCCGCCGTCACCGGCTTGATCTCCGTGATCTCGAGCGCCCGTCCGATCCGCTCTGTGCCGAGCAGCGCACCGGCCGCCTCGCCGCATCCCCACATCACAGCGAGCACCGCGAGGCCGGGTCGCGTGCCCGCGAGACCAGGGCGGCGACGCAGCTGGCGGCTCGCCCGCGCGTAGTGACGGACGGCGACCGCGGGTGCCGCGAGCGGGTACAGCAGACGGGCGAGCCGGGGCCAGGAGCGCGTGCGCACCGCCCCGAAGCCGAGCCCGACGTACCCGAACACGCGCACCTGGAACGGCCAGGACGTGGAGTCGAAGTGGCGCATGCGCGCGGTTGCGTCGAGGTAACCGCGACAGCCACGGTCGATCAGGTAGCGGCTCAGGAACGAGGCCGCGCGCAGGTGCTCGTCGAGATCGCCACCGGCCGCGAGCAGGGTGCTGCGGCGTACGACCGTGTTGTGACCCGGGAGCACGTGCCGCCGGCCCGACGCGATCGGCTCCATCCACTCGCTGTACCCGATCACGAACGATGAGCGAGCGGCCATCGTGCGCGGGTCGGCGCTCCTGAGCGCCGGCACGACGACGTCCCAGCCGTCGTCGAGCGCCGCGAGCAGCCGCTCGACGGCGTCGACGTCGGGCAGGCAGTGGTCCTCGGCGATCATCACGAAGTCCCCGCGAGCCTCGTGGACCGCACGCGCTCGCGCCTGGTGGAGCTCGAGTTCGGCGGTGGCGATCGTGCGAACGCCGTCCGGCAGGGCGGGGTGGCGGTCGGCGTCCGGGCAGAGGACGAGCACCTCGATCGCGTCGCGCCGCGTCTGCGCCTCCCAGGAGGCCAGCGCCGCCTCGACGCTGTCGAGCCCGCGGAGCGCCGGCACGAGCACGGAGATGCGCGGTGCGTCTAGATCCATCGGAAGCTCCACAGTCTCCGCTCGACGGGGTAGGTGACGTTCCGGGCCCATCGGTCGTACAGGCCCAGCGCGCGGCGCCGCGCGTCCGGCGGTGGGCGCTCGATCCCGAGGCGGGCGAGCGTCTCACGGTAGGGCCCCTCGAAGGGGCCTCCGACCGGCCCGAGCCACGGCTTCATGCGACCGGCGAAGTGGACGACCCCGGCGCGCGAGGCGTCCTCGACCGGCCTGCGCCAGCACCAGCGGCAGGCGATGCTCGCGAGCAGGTTCCACCGCCCGTCCAGCCGGAGCCAGTCGTCCCAGAGAGCGGCGTTCATCGCCTCCTGGTGGAGGAAATCAGGCGAACCCTGCTGCGACTGCAGGTACGAGAGCGTGCGCCCGGTCACGTCGCGGGCTCGCCACTCCCGGAGGTCGATCAGCAGCACGCCGCCGTTCAGGTACGGGTGCCCGGCCGGGATGCCGAGCGCCTCCCAGTCCTTCACGCCTCGGCGCGACGAGCACCGGTCGATCGCGGAGTCGGCGACGGCCGCGACGGTCCTGCCGGCGAGATCGGTCTCGTAGAGCGCGGTGACGTCGTCGCACACGAGCAGGTCGGCGTCGAGGAAGAGGACGCGATCGAGGTCGGGGAGGAGCTCGGGCAGGAGCAGGGGGTAGGCCGCTTCCGGCGGAAGCCGCGGATGGGCGGGGATCGACGCCGCGAGCTCGCCGGAGGGGGTCACGAACCGTGTCTCGACGAGAGCCGAGATCGTGTCCTGCGCCGCGGGCGACAGCGAGCTGTGCGCGACGTGGAGCACGGGACGAGTCGTGGCGGGGAGGTGCGCGACCAGTGATGCGATCATCACGCGGGCGGGGGTCAGGTAGCGGTCGTCGAACGCGGTGGCGAGCATGAGGTCTGGCACGCGCCGATCCACCTACGGGACGAAGACGACCTTCAGCGCGTCGCGGCGTCGGAAGAGGTCGAGGCCCTCGGCGAAGCGGGCAAGGGGCAGCACGGTCGGCTCTGGGAGCGGGAGCACGCTGAGCAGGTCGGCCGCCTCACGCATGAGGGGTGGTGCGGCGGAGCGCGAGCCGACGATCGTCAGCTCGCGCCGGTAGACGGCCGCGGCCGGGATCGGGCCGGCGTCGGCGAACACGAGGATCGTCCCACCCGGCGTGACCGCGTCGAGGCCCGTGTCGACACCGCCGCGTCCGCAGAGGACGGCGGCATCGACCGGCCCGTCGGGCGCCGGTCCGCTGCGCCGCTGGTCGGTGTCGACGGCGAACACCTCGTTGCCGCGGTGCCGCAGGACGGCGGCGAAGAGCGTCCCGATGAAGCCGTGACCCACGACGAGCACACGCCCCTGTGGGACGTGTCGCGCCCCGCGCAGCACGCAGGCGAGCGGCTCGACCATCGTGCCGCGGCCGTCGTCGACCTCGTCGGGCAACTCGATCCACGACTGCGAGCGCGCCCGCTCGGCGAAGCCACCGGGCCGGATCGTCGGCGCCGCGAAAGCCTCGCACAGCGATTCGTGCCCGGCGCGGCAATGCGCACACACGCCGCACGACGAGTGGTGGCCGAGCGCCACGCGACGCCCGTCCGGGAGCAGCGCGACGACTTCGTGCCCGAGCACGGATCCGGCGCGGGCCGGGTCGCCGAGCTTCTCGACGTCGGAGCCGCACAGGCCGCAGGCGACGACGTCGACGAGCTCGCCGGGTCCTTCCGGCTCCGGCAGGTCGGCGAGCGTCGGCTCTCCGTCCGCGCCTAGGACGACCGCACGCACGGGCGTATCGTAGGCGCACCTCGGTCGACGGCAGGAGGAAGCGATGGCGGTGAAGCTGCATCGGTGCAGCGCCCAGTGGGTCAAGTTCGGCGGGCATCCGTGCTGGCGTGTGGAGAAGGAGCTGATCGCCCAGGGCATCGACTACGAGCGGGTGCCGGGCCCCGCGCTGCCGTGGCAGCGGAAGAAGCGGACGAGGCTCTTCGAGCTCACCGGCGGTTATCTCTATCCGGCGCTCGAGCTCGAGGGCGGAACGGTGTACCGCGACGAGTCGTCGGCGATGGCCGCCCGGATCCGCGCGGGGCGCCTGTTCGAGCAGCGGAGCGGGGAGGAGACTCCGGCCTCCAGCTAGAATGGCGCCGTCCCGGGGCTATAGCTCAGTTGGGAGAGCGCCTGGATCGCACCCAGGAGGTCGCCGGTTCGAGCCCGGCTAGCTCCATCGCCAGAACCCGCATGAACACTGTGCTGTCTCTTGGGGAGGCTAGATGTGGCGCCGCCGAGAATCGCAGGCGCTCGGCTCAGGTGGTAGGGTAGTTCGTGCGGGTTGCAACGCGGTTGATCGTGTGTTGGTGTGGCTTGGTCGATCGGGTGCCCGCGCCCTCGATGAGTTGAGCGGAGCGTCTTCCTGCGGCGCTGCTTGTGCGGCAGACACACGAGCTGAGAGGGGATACGGATCGTGCTTCGGGTGCGCTCGCGGCGGCGTTGGTTGGGTGCGGCTGCGGTGGCGGCTGCGTTCGTGGCGGCGGTGAGTGCTTTGGGGGCTGGGAGCAGCTCGGCTGCGGTTGCGGCTCGCGTGCGCGCCGTGACTGACATGGCGGACGACTTCTCGGGCGCGCAGGTGCACTTTCTCTATGTCGTTCCTTCGGACGGCGCTGACGGACAGCTCGACACCAACGGAGTGATGGAGCAGTCGATCGCGCGGATCGAGCAGTGGGTAGTGACTCACACCGACAGGACGCAGGGCTTGCGGGTCGATACGTTCAGCGGCGTTCCGGACATCACGTTTGTGCGGTTGCCGCACTCGGATGGGCAGGCGACGGCCGCGAACCCGTGGCCGTTGTGGGTGATCGGCGAGGATCTGGTCACGGCGGGGTTCAACAATCCGGACAAGGTCTACGCTGCCTTCTACGACGGGCACAGCAGTTGGGCCTGCGGCGGAGCGAAATCGCCCGCGCTCCCCAAGTTGGGCGCCATGTACCTCAAGGCACAGCCGACCAACGACCCGCGCCCCTGTAAGGACGCTCCGGGTTTCGGAACCGGTATCGATCAACCCGGCTACTTCGAGATCGGCCTCCTGCACGAGGTCCTGCACGTGCTCGGCTTTACGCCGAATTGCGCGCCTCACGCGAGCCGCGACGGCTATGGCGACCACGTCAGCGACAGCCCAACCGACCTCATGTACGGCCCCGACGCGACCCACACCGGGGGCTGGAATTGGTCGAACGCGGTACTCGACTTCAACCACGACGACTACTACCGGGCAAACATTCAAGGGTGCCCCGACTTCGCGAACAGTCCGTACCTCACGGCGTTGCATTCCGTCTCCGTGACGGTGAGTGGCCCAGGCACAGTGAAGAGCGACCCGGCTGGGATCGATTGCCCGAGCACGTGTACGGGGACGTTCCAAGGCTCGGCCACACTCACCGCAACACCATCCGCGAGCGCCGCATTCACGGGTTGGACGGGAGCGTGCAGCGGGACGGCCAGCTGCGTCGTCACTGGCGAGGGTTCCGTCGGCGCGTCGTTCGCCACGCTTTCGCACCGTCGCTCGCTCACCATACGAGTGCGCGGTCGGCGCGCGACCGGGGCGTTGCGTGTCCATGACGGCTTCGCTCCATGCCGTAGGAGCGTCGCGGTGCTCATCGAGCGGCGGACGGCGGGGAGCTGGTCGATCACCCGGCGGGCGCGGACCGGCAACGCCGGCCTGTACACCGTCGTGCTCCCCAAGGGTCGCGCCACCTACCGGGCACGCGCGCCGAAGACAACCGTTGATGGGCACGGGTGCATCGCGGCGGTGTCGCCGACCGTTTCGATCCCCGCCTGAGCCTGCGAGGCCGCACTGCATGAGAGCTACGGCCCGACGTGTCCCATCCGCCGAAGGCGACAAATCTGAGCGACGTCGCCCAGCCATGGTCTGCAGCGCCATCGCCGCCTGCCTCTTCGGAGTCGTCGCACTACCGGTGATCGCGAGCCTGGTGTTCGCACCGACCCTGCACGCGACCTCGGCGATTCTTCCTCGCACGACGACGGATCGTCCCGACGAGCGGGGAGGCGCCCAAGTCCACGTGATGTATCTGCTTCCGAGCGACGGTTCGGATCGCGCGCTCGACACCAACGGGACGATCGCCGCATCCGTCAAGAACTGGCAAACGCCCGGCTAGCTCCATCCGCAGGTCGAGAATCCGCATGCGCGGATCCTCGGCCGCGAAGACCCCCGAAGGCGTCGGCTTCGCCGCCGCTTACGTGCGGATCGCACACTCATCCTCGATCGATCGTGAGCGCACCGCGGGCCGACCGCTCGCCGGTGCGGAAGCGTGCCTACGCCGCGGCCCGCGTCGCCTCGGGCTCGAGGGCAAAGAGCTGCTGGACCTGCTGGGCGGCGGTCGAGCCTTCGCCCACGGCGGCAGCCACACGCTTGACCGACGCACGGCGGACGTCTCCGGCGGCGAAGACGCCGGGCAGGCTCGTCTCCAGGGAGAACGGGCGGCGGCCGATTGGCCAGCCATGTTCGCCTCGGAGGTCGTCGCCCGTGAGCAGGAAGCCATGCGGATCGCGCGCCATCGCTCGGGGTAGCCACTCCGTCTTGGGGCGGGCGCCGATGAGTACGAACAGGGCCGTCGCCGCGACGGTGCTCTCGTTGCCGGTGGCGCGGTCGTGGAGCACCAGCCGTTCGAGGCGTCCGTCGCCTCCTCCGTCGACGATCTCCGTGCCGGTGCGCACTTCGATGTTCGCAGCCGCCTCGATCGTCCGCACCAGGTAGTGCGACATGCCGGCATCCAGCGACGGAGCGCGCACCACGAGGACGACGCGTCGGGCGTAGCGAGCCAAGTGCAACGCCGCCTGCCCGGCCGAATTGCCGCCGCCGGCGACGTACACGTCCTCCCCGCTCAGCGCGGGCGCCTCCGAGGCCGGGCCGCCGTAGAAGACACCGGCACCGCTCAATGCCTCGAGTGACGCGATCCCCAGGCGGCGGTAGCGGGCGCCCGTGGCGAGAATGACCGCTCTCGCGTCGACGTGACGTCCGTCGGCGAGTGACACGGTCAGCTGATCGGCGGAGCGGGCGATCCCGGCGGCCGAATGCATGAACAGGAAGCTCGCTCCGAACAACGAGGCCTGCTCGTAGGCCTGCGTCGCGAGCCGGCTGCCGCTGACTCCCTTGGCAAAGCCGAGATAGTTGCGGATCAGCGAGCTGGATCTCGCCTGGCCCCCGATCCCCCCGGCATCGACCACGAGCACCTCGAGGCCCTCGGAGGCACCGTAGACAGCAGCCGACAGCCCTGCGGGCCCTGCGCCGACGATGACGAGGTCGAACGCGCGCTTGTCGAGACGCGACGGCGCCCCGGCCGCTTCCGCAATCTCCGCGTCGGAGGGGTCGCTCAAGACACGCCCGTCCGGCAGGAACATGAGCGGAAGCCGTGCGTCCGAACCGGCCTTCGCAACCAGCTCGCGACCCTCGTCCGACGCTGCGAGGCAGAACGCATGCGGAACCGCGCAGCTCTCGAACACCTCCCTGAGCTCGAAGGCCCGCCCGGACCAGGCGTCGCCGACGATGTGGACGGTCTGGGGCACGAGGCGGCGCTCGCGCGCCCATTCCAGCAGGAAACTCGACACAGACTCGTGGAACACCTCGTCCGGCGAGGCCGCGGGTTGCAGCACGAAATGGTCGATCCGTCCGAGCGCCATCGACGCCCGCACTGCCTCGGCGGTGATGGCATCCGACCACGCCAGCGACGGGACGAGAAGCGCGCGCTTGGCGTGCGGATGCAGCTGGTGCACCTGCTCGAGAAGGTGGCCCGCACCCCCGCCGGGGACGGCGCCGCCCGCGAGCACCAACGCCACCTCGACGCCCTCGTCACGCAGCGATGTCAGCAGCCGGGCCGCTTCCTCCCGACCCGCAACTGCCTCGACGCGGTAGTGACACGCGTAGCGTTGGACCAGCTGCGTGCCGACCTCCTCGAGGGCGTGAGAATCCTCGTCGACGACAACGATGGCTGGGCGGGCACCGCTCATGCATTCGAGTCTAGGAGCACCCTCTTCAGTCCGGCATACGGCTTGCCGTACTTCGAACGGCGTCAGTCGGCGACGATCGACGCGGCGAGCGCGACCCGATGATCCTTCGCCCGGGGCGACCCCAATGTCGCCCGAGGCCCCCGCAACCTCGTCGGCCCGACAGGCGCACCCCGAAGCGCGCCCTGCGTCGTTGTCTTGATCGACTACAGCAACTGCAAAGAACCAGCCATGGTCAGCGAGTGGTCAGCAACGCCCCGGAACATCCGGCATCGTCCGTCACCCGCGAGCGCGAGAACGGGCTCAACCATGCGGTTGGAGCCCTTGTGCTCCGGATCCACGCGGGCATCGCACCCCGGAGGTCGGCGGTTCGAGCCCGCCTAGCTCCATCACCGGAACCCGCATGAATGCTGGGTTCGGTGTTTCTCTCGGATTCGCTGACCTCCGCCGGGAGGGCGTGTGGTCAGTGATGTGGTCAGTTCGCGCGAGAGCGCGGACTCAGAGCCTCAGTTGGGTGCTTTCCGTGTTTGACCGGAGAGCGCACGATTGCGGAGCAACGATCGCCGGCTGGGCCGTGTCCCCTGTGTCGCCCAACGTTGAGCGGCAGTTAAGCGGGTCCGACGCCGGGGTGGCATGCAGCGGGCGGAGTAGCATCGGCGGATGGGCGAAGGGAAGGCCGCACCCGACGTCGCCGCCGACGAGTCCGGCCCGTCGCCTGATCGAGGGGGCAGGTTCGGGAAATCGTCGCGATTCGCGCTCGCGGCTCTCGTCGCGGTCGGGATCGTCGCGGTCGGGATCGTCGTCGCCACGCGCGACTCCTCCACGCCGCCGCTCGACCGAGCACAGGTCGGGACGATCGCCTCGGGTGTCGTCGATAAGGCGATCGAGGACCTCGAGTCGAAGCCCGCGACCTCCGTCGGCCGTCTACCAGCAGATCCTGCCGTCGCTCGTCAAGATCGAGACGAGAACGTCGATCATCGAAGGGCAACGCCACGGGACTCGGCGCCGGGGTGATCGTCAACGCGCGCGGCGCGATCCTCACCGCGTTCCACGTCGTCGACGGCGCGACGAGCATCCGCGTCTCGTTCGTCGACGGCACCGAGATCGACGGCCGATCGATCGCCTCGACCGATCCGGAGAACGACATCGCGGTTCTTCAGGCGCGGCGCGGCGCCGGAGGTGATCGTGCCGGCGGTGCTCGGCGGCGGCGGCCAGGTCGGTGACGAGGCGTACGCCGTCGGGCACCCGCTCGGCTACGTCGGCTCGCTCACTTCCGGCGTCATCTCGGGCCTCGACCGCTCGATCGAGGGGGAGAACGGCAAGACGCTGCGGGGTCTGATCCAGTTCGACGCGGCGGTCAACCCCGGCAACTCCGGGGGGCCGCTGCTCAACCGCGGCAGGCCAGGTGATCGGAATCGTCACCGCTCTCGCCAACCCGTCGCGCGACGGCTACTTCATCGGCATCGGCTTCGCGGTTCCGATCGGCACCGCGGGCGGTGCTGCAAACGCCCCACCGAAATGACATGAGGAGATATGACTAGTCAACAGCACACGCTGGACGCGTCGCTCGAGCAGGTGCTCTACGAGGTCAAGCGCGTGATCGTCGGCCAGGACGCGCTGCTCGAGCGCATGGTCGTCGCCCTCCTCGCTCGCGGCCACCTCCTCGTCGAGGGCGTGCCCGGGCTCGCCAAGACGATGGCGGTGAAGACGCTCGCCCAGGCGATCGGCGGGGAGTTCCAGCGCATCCAGTTCACGCCGGACCTCGTCCCGGCCGACATCGTCGGAACGCGGATCTTCAACCAGAAGCTCGGGGAGTTCCAGGTCTCGCTCGGGCCGGTGTTCGCGAACCTCGTCCTCGCCGACGAGATCAACCGCGCGCCCGCGAAGGTGCAGAGCGCCCTGCTCGAGGCGATGCAGGAGCGGCAGGTCACGATCGGCCGCGAGACGCATCGGCTTCCCGATCCCTTCCTCGTGATGGCGACGCAGAACCCGATCGAGTCGGAGGGCACCTACCCGCTGCCGGAGGCGCAGGTCGACCGCTTCATGCTCAAGGTGCTGATCGACTATCCGACGCCCGACCGAGGAGTTCGTGATCGTCGAGCGCATGACCGCCGCGCACGAGACCGGCCGGGCGCGCGCTCGACGCCGAGCAGCTGGCCGGGCTGCAGCGGGCGGCCGACGCGGTGTTCGTCGATCCCGGCGCTGATCGAGTACGCGGTGAAGCTCGCGAACGCCACCCGCAACGTCTCGGCCGTCGGGCTCGGAGAGCTGGCGCGCTTCATCACCTTCGGCGCGAGCCCGCGCGCGTCGATCAACATGATCCTCGCCGGCCGCGCCCTCGCGCTCGTGCGGGGCCGTGAGTACGCGCTGCCGCAGGACATCCAGGAGATCGCCCACGACGTCCTGCGCCACCGGCTCGTGCTGTCGTACGAGGCGCTGGCCGACGGCGTCGCCGCGGACGACATCATCGACCGCATCCTCGCGGCCGTTCCGGTTCCCGAGCTCGCGCTCAGGGAGCGCATGACCCGCGGCGGCGCCTGACCGGAACGGCGCATGGACGCCTCCCACACCCTGGGCGCTCAGACGCCCGAGCGGCTCCTCCACCGGCTCGAGTGGCAGGTGATCCGCCGCCTCGACGGGATCCTCCAGGGGAGCTACCGCACGACGTTCCGCGGGGTCGGCACGGACTTCCTCGACCTCCGCGAGTACGAGCCCGGCGACGACGTCCGGCACATCGACTGGAACGTCACCGCGCGGATGGACACGCCGTTCGTCCGGCAGTACGCGGAGGATCGCGAGCTGACCGCATGGCTCCTGCTCGACCGGTCGCCGTCGATGGGCTTCGGCCCGATCGACCGGCCGAAGGAGCTCGTCCTGTGCGAGCTCGCGACGACCTTCGCCCGGCTGCTCACCCGCGGCGGCAACCGCGTCGGGGCGATCCTCTTCGACAACGAGATCGAGGAGACGCTCCCGCCGCGCAGCAGCCGGAACCAGGTGCTCGCCCTCACCCGAAACCTGTTGCGGCCCGCCCGGTCGAACGGGGCGATCACCGATCTGACCGGGCTTGCTCGAGTCCGCGCTCGGCGCGATCCGGCGCCGCTCGCTCGTCGTCCTCATCTCCGACTTCATCACCGCGCCCGGGTGGGAGCGCCCCCTGCTGCAGCTGACGCGAGCGTCACGAGGTCGTCGCGATCCGCCTCCTCGACCCTCGTGAGTACGAGCTTCCCGACGCCGGCGTGATCGTCGTCGAGGACGCGGAGACCGGCGAGCAGCTCGTCGTCGACTCGAGCGACGCCGAGTTCCGTCATCGGCTGCGCGAGGCCGGCGAGCACCGTGAGGCGGAGCTGCGCGCAGCTGACGCTCCGCGCCGGCGTCGACATCTACGAGGTGTCGACCGCGGACGACCTCGTCGCCGGCGCTCGTCCGGATCATCGAGTCGCGCAAACGGCGGCGCCGCTGATGTCGCTCGGCTCGCCGTGGATGCTGCTCTGCCTCGCCTTCGTCCCGGCTGCTGATCGCTCGCGTACTGGTGGGCGCTCGCGGCTGCGCGCCGAGCGGGCGGCCCGGCTCGCAGTCCGAAGGGCTCGTGCCGACGACGCGCGGCGCGGCGTGTCCGCTGGCGGCGCCACGTCCCCTTCGCGCTCTTCGCGGCGGCGCTCGCGCTCGTCTGCTTCGCGCTCGCGCGCCCGACCATGAGCTTCGCGCTGCCGCAACGGGAAGGCACGGTGATCCTCGCCTTCGACGTCTCGAACAGCATGCGCGCCAAGGATCTCGAGCCGACCCGGATCGAGGCGGCGAAGGCGGCTGCGACCGCCTTCGTCGAGCGGCAGCCGAGCTCGATCCGGATCGGCGTGGTGGCGTTCGGCGACAGCGCCGTCACCGTGCTGCAAGCCGAGCAACGTCAAGGAGGAGGTGATCGCGGCGATCAAGCGCCTCTCGGTGAGCGGCGGGACGTCCCTCGGCCAGGGCCTCTTCACGTCGCTCAGCGCGATCGCAGGGAAGCCGCTGACGATCGACCAGTCGGCGCTCGGAGAGCGACGCCGGCGACGTGAACATCGGCTTCTTCGGCTCGTCCGCGATCGTGCTCCTCTCCGACGGGGAGAACACCTCACGTCTCGACCCGCTGAAGCTCGCCGAGGTCGCGTCGTCCGCCGGCGTCCGCATCCACGCGATCGGCGTCGGCACGAAGGAAGGGACGGTCGTCCAGATCGACGGCTTCAGCGTCGCGACGGCGCTCGACGAGGACCTGCTGAAGCAGATCGCCGAGGTCACGGACGGCACGTACCACCAGGCGGGCGACGCCGAGGCGCTCGACGGGGATCTACAAGTCGATCGACCTCGAGTTCAAGCGCGTCGAGAAGCCCCGTGAGGTGACGGCGCTGTTCGCCGCCGCCGGCGGGCTCCTCCTCGCCCTCGGCTCTGTCCTCTCGATCGTGTGGTTCGGGCGGGTGATCTGAGGTGTCGTTCGCGTGGCCGCTCGCGCTGCTGTCGCTGCTCGTCGCCCCGCGCCCTCCTCGCGGCGTACTGGTGGATGCTGCGCCGCCGGCGCAAGCAGGCCGTTCGCTACTCGAGCGTCGCCCTGCTGCGCTCGGTGCTGCCGAGGCGGAAGCGGTGGCAGCGGCACCTTCCCGTCGCCCTGCTGCTCGCGAGCCTCGTCGCGCTCGCGCTGGCCGCCGGCCGCCCGCAGGTGGAGCGCAACGTCCCGTACGCGCGCACGTCGGTCATCCTCGCCGTCGACGTCTCGGGGTCGATGTGCTCGACCGACGTCCAGCCCAACCGGCTGGCCGTCGCGCAGGAGGCGGCCCGCGCGTTCGTCGAGAGCCAGCCGAAGGGCGTGCGCATGGGCCTCGTCGTCTTCTCCGGGCTTCGCGGAGCTGACCGTTCCGCCGACGACCGACCGCGAGGCGCTCGTCGCCGCGATCGACTCGCTCACGACGGGACGCGGCACCGCGATCGGCGCGGCCATGCTGAAGGGGCTCGACGCCATCGCCGAGACGAACCCGGACGTCCTCGCCGGTCGGCGACGCGCCCGAGACGGGTTCCGCGCCGCGCAGAGGCGACGCCCGGCGGCAACGGCTACGTGCCGGACATCGTCGTGCTCCTGACCGACGGCGCGAGCAACCGAGGGATCGAGCCGCTCGACGCGGTGCCCGTACGCGGTCGAGCGGCGGGTCCGCGTCTTCACGATCGGCTTCGGGACGACCAACCCCGCGCCGCTCTCCTGCACGCGCGCCCAGCTCGGCGGGGACGCCTTCGATCCCAACAGATTCGGCGGAGGGGGCGGCGGGTTCGGCGGGGCGGCGGGTTCGGAGGCGGCGGCTTCCGGAGGGCTCTCGTCGCAGACGTGCCGACCCTGCAGGCGATCGCCGAGCGAGACCGGAGGCACCTACCACGGCGCCGAGGACGCCGATCAGCTGCGGAAGGTGTTCGCCGACCTGCCCAAGGAAGTCGCGACGCAGAAGCAGAACACCGAGATCACCTGGATCCTGGCGGCGCTCGGCGCCGTCCTCGCAGCCGCCGCAGTCGCAGCCTCGATGCGCTGGAGCCCGTACCCCTAGAGGGGCGAGCCGGTCGGCCGCCCCTCTCGAGGTCGTCATCGGTTTCCGGCTAGGACAGGTCGTCGAGCGAGAGCGGGGGCCCGAGGATCTCGGCGCCGTAGCCTGCGAACAGGCGCACCGCCTCGTCCATCGGCGGCATGACCGCATCGGTCGGGGGTTCGGCGCCCGTGACGGGAATGCCCAGGCTGACGAAGACCTGTTCGATCCCACCGGGGCTGGCCGTGACGAGCATGCGTGCGCGCTCCGACCGGACGATGTAGGCGTGAGCGATCTCGCGGGGGGCGAAGAGGTAGTCGCCTGCCGCAACGTCGATCCGCTCCTCACCGACGAGGAATGTGACCTCACCGTCGAGGACGTAGAACGTCTCGTCCTCGTTGTGATGCAGGTGCAGGGGAGGCCCGCTGCCGCGTGGGTCGTCGACCTCGATCTGCGAGAACGCGTGGCCGGCCTCGGACCGCCTGCCTTGACGGTGAGGCGGCCGCTCTTCCACCAGACGTCGGCGAGGCCCTCGCCGGCTGCGACGCGGTAGGGCTTGGTGATGGTCTCGGTCATCTCCTTCGTCCTCCTTCGGGTTGTCGTACCGTCGGAGGAGAGACTCGCATGTTCGTGTCATTCTTACAAGGAAGAGATGTAATCGATACCATTCCTTCAAAGAATGGAGTTGAAGCAGCTTCGAGTCTTGGAGGCGGTCGGCGAAACCGGTTCGTTCTCCGCTGCCGCCGACCGGCTCGACTACACGCAGCCGGCGGTATCGAAGATCGTCGCGGCCTTGGAACGCCAGCTGGGGACGACGCTCGTCGACCGCGGCATCCGGCCTCTCCGGCTGACGGAGGCGGGGAGCGCGCTCGCTCAACGCGCAGCAGCGGCCTTCGAGCAGATTGCGGCCGCCGAGCTCGAGGTGGAAGCGATCGCCAACCTCTCCGCCGGCAGCCTGCGTCTCGGGACGTTCTCCAGCGCAGGCGCCGCGATGGTCGTCGACGCACTACGCGTCTTCCGTCAACGTCACCCCGAGGTCGATGTCTCGATCACGGAGATCGGGATGCCCTCCGCCGTCACTCGCTCGCTCCGACGCGGCGACCTCGACCTCGGCGTCTCGTTCGACTATCCGGAGATCGGCGACACGTTCGACGACGATCTCGCCGTGGTTCACCTCCTCGACGATCCCTTCGACGTCGTCGTGCCGAGCGGCCACAGGCTCGAACGCGAGCAGACGATTCGCTTCGCCGACCTGGGCGGGGAGAACTGGCTGCTGGGGGACTTCGGAGCCGACAGCCCCAGCTTCCGCATGATCGATCGCCGCTGCCGCGAAGCCGGCTTCGACCCGCACGTCGCCTATCGCATCAACGACTGTCAGATGGCGCAGGCGCTCGTTGCCGCCGGAGAAGGGATCGCTCTCCTGCCACGGCTCATGCTCCAGGCGGCACACCCCGGCGTCGCGATCAGGCCACTCGCCACCGACCCACCCAGCCGCCGCGTGTCAGCGCTCCGCCTGTCCACCAGATACCTGACCCCGGCCACCGAGCGCTTCACCGCATTGCTCGTTGCTGCCAGCGCCGATCACGCAGACACACGTCCAGACGTGAGCTGAGGGCGAACGCAATCGAGACCCCCGCAATTGCGGGGGGCCTCGAACCTGTTGATGTCTTTCCTCTCTGCCGGTGACTCGACGGTCGCTGCGATCGAGCTGTCGGTGATCGTCGTGCTCATCGCTCCTCCTCAGGCGTCGAAGCGGCCGCCGAGCTCCGCCACCTGCGGCCGACCCTTGTGCCCGGCCTCCTGCATGATCGGGGGGACTTCGGGGTCGGAGGCGAAGCTCTGCCAGCCCTCCAGGTCCCAGTCGAAGATCACCCAGACCCGGTCGGCCTCGTTGGGATCGCGGAAGACGGTCGAGCCCTTCGATCCGTGCTGCTTGCGCTTCTCGGCGCCCTTGGTCGAGAAGATCCTCTCGAAGCGGTCGTAGTCCTCGACCGTCGTCGTTGCCAGGATCATCGCTCTCCTCCTCGTGGCTCTCGGCGCCGCCATCCGACACCGATGGTGAGGCGAGTATGCGCCCCGGGCGGCATCGGGCGAACGCCCTATCCGGTCTGAACGAGGTCGTGCTCGAAGGCCCAGAACGTCGCGGCGGCGAGGCTGCGGACGCCGGCCTTCTGGTAGACCCGACCGCAGGCCGAAGCGACGCATGTGTCTTTCTGGCGAACCGCCCCCGGTTCCGTCCCTCGCTGAGGGATACTCGGACGAGTCGAGACGGAGGAGGCGGACCCTTGGCCCTCAGGCACCCGAGCGCTCAGGCGCGACACGCAGGAGATCCTGCCGTCTCGCCGCTGTTCAGCCTGGAGTCGGGGACGATCCCCCGGCACGAGCTGCCCGAAGGCGAGATGCCTCCGGATCTCGCGTACCAGATCGTCCACGACGAGTTGATGCTCGACGGGAACGCCCGCATGAACGTGGCCACGTTCGTGAGCACCTGGATGGAACCGCAGGCCGAGAAGCTCATGGCCGAATGCTTCGACAAGAACATGATCGACAAGGACGAGTACCCCCAAACCGCGGAGATCGAGGCGCGCTGCGTGGCGATCCTGAGCAGCCTCTGGCACGCGCCGAACGCAGACGAGGCGACGGGCTGCTCGACGACCGGATCGAGCGAGGCGGCGATGCTCGGCGGGCTCGCGCTGAAGCGGCGCTGGCAGAAGCAACGAGCGGCGACGGGGAAGCCCGCGGACACGCCGAACCTCGTCATGGGCATCAACGTCCAGGTGTGCTGGGAGAAGTTCGCCAACTACTGGGACGTGGAGATGCGGCTCGTCCCGATGGAGGGCGATCGCTACAACCTCTCCGCCGAGGAGGCCGTCAAGCTCTGCGACGAGAACACGATCGGCGTCGTCGCAATCCTCGGCTCGACGTTCGACGGCTCCTACGAGCCCGTCGCCGAGATCTGCGCTGCGCTCGACAACTTCCAGCAAGACACCGGGATCGACGTTCCCGTGCACGTGGACGGGGCGTCGGGGGCAATGATCGCTCCCTTCCTCGATCCCGATCTCGTGTGGGACTTCCGGCTGCCCCGCGTTGCCTCGATCAACACATCGGGTCACAAGTACGGGCTGGTGTATCCGGGTGTCGGCTGGATCGTGTGGCGTGACGCTGCGGCGCTTCCCGACGACCTCATCTTCTGGGTCAACTACCTCGGCGACAACATGCCGACGTTCGCGCTCAACTTCTCCCGACCGGGCGCCCAGGTCGTCGCGCAGTACTACAACTTCCTGCGCCTCGGCTTCGACGGATACCGCCGGGTGCAGGGCTACGCACGGGATGTGGCGACGCGGATGTCCTCGCGGATCGCGGAGCTCGGCCCGTTCGAGCTCCTGACGCGTGGAGACGAGCTGCCCGTCTTCGCCTTCACACTGAGGAAAGGCGTCGAGAACTTCACCGTGTTCGACGTCTCGAGCGCGCTCCGGGAGCGCGGCTGGCAGGTGCCGGCGTACACGTTCCCGGAGCACAGAACGGACCTCGCGGCTCTGCGGGTCGTCGTCCGCCGGGGCTTCACGCACGACCTGGCCGATCTGCTCCTCGCGGACATCGAGCGGCAACTGCAGCGTCTCGAGGGCCAGAGCGCTCCCTTGCACGACGCGGCGACGGGGACGGCGTTCGCACACTGACGACCGCGACCGAGAGGCGCCGCCACGACCGCCATTCGACCAAGACGAAAGGACTGCCATGTGCCGTTGGCTCGCATATTCGGGCACACCCGTTCGCATCGAAGAGCTCCTCTACAAGCCGAAGCACTCGCTGATCGACCAGAGCCTCCACTCGACGATGGGCGCCGAGACGACGAACGGCGACGGCTTCGGCATCGGCTGGTACGGCGTCGGCGACACCCCCGGCGTCGTCCACAGCGTCGAGCCGGCCTGGAACGACCGCAACCTCCGCGAGCTCGCGGGTCACATCGAGTCCCCGCTCGTGTTCGCACACATCAGGGCGTCGTCCGGTTCGCCCGTGCAGCAGACGAACTGCCACCCGTTTCGGCACGGGCGCTGGCTGTGGATGCACAACGGGCTCATCCGGGACTTCCACCGGCTCAAGCGTGACCTCGTGCTCGCGGTCGACCCCGAGCTGTATCCGTCGATCGAGGGCTCGACCGACTCGGAGGTGTTCTTCCACCTCGCGCTCACGATGGGACTCGAGGACGATCCCCCGGCCGCGGTCGAGCAGGCGGTCGGCCTGATCGAGCACGTCGGCCGCCTCGCCGGTGTCGAGCACCCGATCCAGATGACGGTCGCGACGAGCGACGGGCGGAGCCTGTGGGTCTTCCGGTACTCGAGCGAGGGCGAGTCGCGATCGCTCTTCTACTCCACGCGCGTGGACACGCTCCGTGAGCAGCACCCGGAGATCGCCTTCCTCCAGCAGGTCTCCGACGAGACCCGGCTCGTCGTCTCCGAGCCGCTCGGCGATCTCCGCGGTGCGTGGAACGAGGTGCCGGAGTCCAGCTACGGCGTCGTCCAGGCAGGCCAGGACGAGCTCCGTCCGTTCGCCCCGCGCCCGCCTGCGTAACGGTCGCCGCGGGGCTCGGATCAGCCCTTCGGCGATCGCACCAACCGTGTCTCAGTCCGCGAGGCCCAATCCCCAGCCGCCGTCGATCACGATCTCCTGGCCGGTGATGTACTCCGACGCCGGCGAGGCGAGAAAGAGCGCCAGCGCCTTGATGTCGTCCGGCTGACCGACGCGGTGCATCGGGATGTCCTTCGCGACCATCGCCTGCAGGCCGGGGTCATGGGCGTGCCCGCCGCCGATGTTGGTGACGAAGAATCCCGGCGCGATCGCGTTGGCGGTGATGCCGTGCGCCGCGAGCTCGAGCGCCAGGCAGTGCACGAAGTGCCGGGCGCCCGCCTTGGCCGCCATGTAGGCCGAGCCGATCACGGGCTCGACCTTCGTCGCCGCGAGCGAGGTCGTCACGACGATCCGTCCGTACCCGTGGGGACGCATGTGCCGGACGGCGGCGCGCGCCGTCGCGAAGATGCCGCTGAGGTTGATGTCGATGACGCGGTTCCAGCGCTCGTCGGTGTAGCGCTCGAGCGCCCCCTCCTCGACGCGCGGCCGCTCGCCGCCGGCCCACCCGGCGACGAAGCCGACACCGGAGTCGACGCCGGCGTTCGCGAACGCGACGTCGAGCCGGCCGTACAGCTCGGCCGCCTCGTCGATCGCGCGATCGAGGGTGGCGTGATCCGTCACGTCCGCGACGGCTCCCCGCACGTCGAGCCCTTCACCCTGCAGGCGGGCGGCCTGTGCGGCGACCGCGTCGGCGTCGACGTCGATCAGCGTCACCCGAGCACCGTGCGCCGCGAGCACCTCGCCGTACGCGAGCCCGAGCCCGCTGGCACCGCCGGTGACGATGACGCCGAACCCGGCCACGTCGAAACGCGAGGAAACGTTCACGCGCACCTGCCTCCAGTGATCTCGTTGGCCGGCTGAGCCTATCTCGCCGCTGGCGGGAAGCAGGCGCCCGTCCTCGGCGGTGTAGCGTTGCCGTCAAGGGCACCGAGGCGACGGACGAGCACGACGCATGAACAGGTTCGAGCAAGCGGTCCACGACTGCATGATTCCGACGGCCGAGCTTCTGGAGAGGACGACGAAGCCGCTGCACCGGGCGATCCTGCTCAACTTCTGGCGCCATGTGCACCTCGAGGGCGCGGGGGAGTACGAGCGGATCGTGGCGCCCGACATGATGGTCGACGAGCCCGTCTACCGGGTCACCTGGGGCGTGAGCCCCGCGGTGATCAGGGGGAAGGAGGGTGTGCTGGCGTTCTACCGCAGCGTCGGCGAGTCGGTGCTGTGGCACTCCGACGACCGTCTCGCGGTTGCCGATTGGGGGATCTGCGACGAGCTCACGTTCCACATCCTCGCCCCGGGCGCCGACCTGCGGGCCATCGGCTACGAGGTCGACGACGCGGACGCGCTCTATCACGCTGCGAGCCGGCAGGCCTTCATCTGGCCCTACGACAGCCAGGCGCGGCTCGCCGGCGAGCACCTCTACGAGGACAAGACGAGCCTGACGATCGAACACGTGAGCCCCGACGAGGCGATCACACCGGCTCGCGTCCGCGAGATCCACCGGGAACAGCTCGCCAAGCTCGAAGCCGGGCGCGGAGAGCGCTTCTGGGTTCTGCCCGCCGACGCGGGGTAGCCGATCGGCCACGTGAGACGCCGGACCACCGGGTGATCCGCGGTGGTCCGTCGTGGGCTCTTTGCTCAGCGAAGCGAGATTGCAACCTGCTCCAGGAGGTCCATCGCGTCCTGCATGCCGGGCTCCATCCCGGAGTCGATGTGCGCGTCGCGTCCTTCCTTCGTCGGGTGCTCCACGAGCACCGTCAGGGTCGTCCGCCCATCCACCTCGGTGAGCGTGAGGATTGTCAGCGCTGCGTGCTCTTCGCCGTCCGGGATGCCCTCGTAGACCTCGGTCGAGACGATCCGCTCGTTCGGGACGATCTCCCGATACTCGCCGTGGAAGCCCACTTCGAGCCCGCTGTCTGTCACCATCACGTAGCGCCAGCGGCCGCCAACTCGCAGGTCGATCTCGGTGATCGTGGCCTGGCCGCGGTTTGCGTGCCACCAGCGCTCGACCAGCGCGGGGGTCGTCCACGCTCTGTAGACCAGGTGCTTGGGCGCGTCGAACTCCCGCGTGATGAGGATCTGCACATCGCTCGGGAGCGTCACCGTCGCCGTTCCGCTACTCGCCACTGCCATCTCCTTCCTCCTCTTGCTTGAGTTCTTCGAGCACGACATCCAGCCGCTCGAACCGCTCCGACCACGAGCGCTCGTAGGTCTTGACCCAGTCGTGGATGGGCTTGAGCGCGTGACCGTTCACCCGGTAGAGCCGCTGCCGTCCTTCGCGACGCACGTCGACGGCTCCCACTTCCCGGAGCACCCGCAAGTGCTTCGAGATCTGCGGCTGGGCCATCCCCAGCAGGCGAACAAGGTCGTTCACCGGATGCTCGCCTCCGGCGAGCACGTCAAGAATCTGACGCCGGCGCGGCTCGGCCACCGCATTGAACGCATCGGTCGTCGTCGCTGCTCGTGCCACACACCAAATCATATACCAATATAGGAATATATAGTCGACACTTCTCTGACCAAGGGTCTTCACAAGAACGACTCGGGCGCAGCCCACCAAGCCCTGCTCGGCGCGATATCCTCCTCACGTCGAGTCGCTGCGGTCGCTACCGACAGGAAGGCAGCGCATGGTCGTCCGGAATCGCAGGCTGAGTCGCGCAGGGGGTGCGCTCCTCGTCGCTGGAGCGCTCGCCGTGATCGCGGCCGCCGCCCAGGCAGGCACGCCGGGGCACTGGACGCAGATCACGCGTGAGCACAGTGGTGCCTCGTCGAACCTCGGCTTGGCGCGGGGCAAGGACGGGACGTTGCACGTCCTCTGGGCGGGGCCGGCGCGGAGGGCGTTCACGGCGATCTTCGACACGCCCATCTCGCCGGCGGGCGCCGTTCGCGGGCGGCAGACCGTCACCTCCGGCTGGGTCGGCGTCAACGCCCCGGCGGCCGTCGCGCTGCCGGACGGCTCGATCCACGGCGTCGTCAGCGGTCAGAAGGTGCAGAGCAACAACGATCCGCACGCAGGGCTCAACGAGGTGGTCGGCCCGGGCACGTGGAAGCTCGGGGCCCAGGCGTTCGGAAAGTTCTCGATCACGGTGCCGTCGAACGCGAACGTCCGCACCGCCGCTCTCAAGGGCGGAGAGCTGGTCACCGTCTGGACGTCCGGCCCGACGATGCTCCTGCAGACCGGGGTCGACCCGACGACGCAGCCGCAGGACATCACGCCGAAGGGCGATCCGGTCGTCAACCCGGTGGTCGCCGTCGACCAGGCGACAGGTGCCGTGGTGATCGCATACCACGGTGTGTCGTCGGGCGCCGTCTTCTTCCGTCAGGTTCTGCCCGGCCTGGCCGCGCCGAAGGCGATGCCGCAGTCGAAGACCGACGGCCCCTCGATCGCGGCGCGCGCCGGCGGAGGGGTCTACGCGGCGTACACACCCGGCGGGAACAAGGTCTTGTTGCTGCGCTTCGGCAGTGCGCCGAAGCCCGTACCGGTGCCCAATGACGCTCGTGTGCTGACGGCCGGTGTCGCGGCCGGGCCCGAGGGACGGCTCTGGATCTTCTACGGCGACGAGCGCACGACCTGGGTGACGCGGACGAACAAGGCGGCTTCGGGCCACTTCGAGCCGGTGCAGGCGCTCAAGTCCCCACCCGGCACGGTGCAGTACTTCCGCCTCGAAGGCGAAGGCTCGGCCGGGCCGCTCGACCTGTTCGCGGACATCACGGTCGACGGGAAGACCAAGGATGGCTCGTACCACCAGCAGGTGCAGCCGATTCTTTCCGTCAGCGCGACGAAGAAGCCGGTGAAGAACGCGCAGGGCCAGGTGACGGGTGTGCGTGTCACGGTGCGCGTCACGGATGCGGGGGACGGCATCAAAGGCGCGAGGGTCAGCGGGCTCCCCGGAAGCGTGAAGCCGACCGACGCGACCGGTGCGACCGTCTTCGTCGCGACGGCCGGGAAGAAGGGCACCTTCACGCTCATCGCGACGAAGGCCGGCTACGTCGCCGCCAAGGGAAAGCTCGCGCTCTAGGACTCGCGCAGGTCGACGATTCGCAGCGCCTTCCCGGCCGAGCGCTCGATGAGGTTCGGATAGAGCACCTCGACGGCCACGCTGACGCCGATGTTCTCCCTGATCAGCGCCGTCAGGAGCGCCGCGGAGCTCTCGCGCTCCTCCGCGGACACCCCGGGTCGTGCCTCGACCTGAACCGTCAGCTCGTCGAGCCGGCCTGGTCGTGAGAGCACGAGCTGGAAGTGCGGGGACAGGCCCGGCACGCGCAGGATCAGCTCCTCGACCTGGGTCGGGAACAGGTTCACGCCGCGGAGGATGACCATGTCGTCGCTGCGACCGGTGACCTTCTCCATCCGTCTCATCGTCCGCGCGGTGCCGGGCAGCAGTCGCGTCAGGTCACGCGTCCGGTAGCGGATGATCGGGAACGCCTCCTTGGTGAGCGAGGTGAAGACGAGCTCGCCACGCTCTCCATCCGGCAGGACGACGCACGTCTCGGGGTCGATCACCTCTGGGTAGAAGTGGTCCTCCCAGACGTGGAGCCCGTCTTTCGTCTCGACGCATTCGTTCGCGACGCCGGGCCCGATCACCTCGGACAGGCCGTAGATGTCGACGGCGTGCATGTCGAGGCGCTGCTCGATCTCGGCGCGCATCTCTTGCGTCCACGGCTCGGCCCCGAAGATGCCGACCTTGAGCGAGCAGCTCTCGGTGGCGACGCCCTGGCGCTCGAACTCGTCGAGGATGGCGAGCATGTACGTGGGCGTGACCATGATGATGTCGGGCTCGAAGTCGACGATCAGCCGTACCTGTCGCTCCGTCATGCCGCCCGAGACAGGGATCACGGTGCAGCCGAGCCGCTCGGCGCCGTAGTGCGCGCCGAGCCCGCCGGTGAAGAGGCCGTAGCCGTAGGCGATGTGGATCTTGTCTCCCGGGCGGCCGCCTGCAGCCCGGATCGACCGTGCCACGACGTCGGCCCACATCTCGATGTCGTGCTTCGTGTAACCGACGACGGTCGGCCGGCCGGTCGTCCCGCTGGAGGCGTGGATGCGGACGACCTGATCGAGTGGGACGGCGAACATGCCGAACGGGTAGGTCTCGCGCAGATGCTCCTTGGTCGTGAGCGGGAACCGTCCGAGATCCTCGAGCGCCTTGCAGTCGTCGGGGTGGACGCCCGCCTGGTCGAAACGGCGGCGGTACGACTCGACGTTCTCGTAGGCGTGACGGAGCGACCACTGCAGGCGCTCGAGCTGGAGCGCGGCGAGCTCGTCGCGCGACGCGATCTCGATCGGGTCGAGGTCGTCGCGTGACGGCGCGAGGTCGAGCATCAGGTTGTCGCGCCCCCGAGGATCGTGCGACCGGTCTCTCGGCTACGACCCCGGAACTCGGCCACGACCGAGCCGTCCGGCCCTCGGACGGTGACGTCGTAGATGCCGTTCCGCCCGAATCGCGTGCGCTCTCGCGCTTCGGCCACGAGCTCGTCGCCGAGGCGCGCCGGGGCGACGAAGACGATGTCGCAGGCCATCGCGACGGTCGCCGTTCCGTATGTGTTGCAGGCGAACGCGAACGCCGTGTCCGCGAGCGTGAACACGTACCCGCCGTGGCACATGTCCTGTCCGTTGATCATCGGGGCCGTGACCGACATCCGGGCACGCGCGCGACCGACTCCGACCTCCTCGAGCTCGATGCCGAGCGCACGGCTCGCCGAATCCTCCGCCCACATCGCGTCGGCGCAGGCGCGGGCCAGCGCCTCCCGATCGGACTCCGACTCCACCGCCATCAGGCTAGATGATCGATGCCACGATCTGGCGCGACTCCAGAACGGCAGGCTCACGCCGCGGGACAGACGATCTCGTGCCGGGGGTGAGGCCCCGACCACGACGGGGTCGCGGTGGCTCACGGCTTGCCGCGAGGTGCCGATGCGGGTCGCCAACGTGGAGATCGTCGTCCCCTCGGTGTCGAGGTGGCCCAGCAGCGCCGTGAACGAGGGCTGGAACGTCGCGCCGTGGCACGGGACCACTCGATCGAGCTCTTCCCGGTCGGCGCCTCCCATCACGATGGGCGGCCGGCGCGTGACGGCCTCGTGATCGGCTACGGCGCGTTGCCCGAGCACGCCTTCGAGGCCGGGCTGGCGGCGCTCGGCGACTTCCTGCGCGCGTCGCTGACGACCTAGCGCGCGTCGATGGGTACGAACGCGCGCTTGTCGGCGCCCGTGTAGATCTGCCGCGGGCGCGCGATCTTCTGCTCCGGGTCGGTGAGCATCTCCTCCCACTGCGCGATCCAGCCGGGGAGACGCCCGAGAGCGAAGAGCACGGTGAAGTAGTCGGTCGAGTAGCCCATCGCCTGGTAGATGAGGCCTGAATAGAAGTCGACGTTCGGGTAGAGCTTCCGCTGCACGAAGTACTCGTCCTCGAGAGCGATCCGCTCCAGTTCGAGCGCGATCTCGAGCTTCGGATTGAGCCCGGTCTCGGCGAATACCTGGTCGGCGACCTGCTTGATCAGCGTCGCGCGCGGGTCGTAGCTCTTGTAGACGCGGTGGCCGAAACCCATCAGCCGGCCCTTGCCCTCCTTCACCTGCTCCACGAACGCGGGGACATTGGTCGTGTCGCCGATCACGTCGAGCATCCGTAGCACCGCCTCGTTGGCACCCCCGTGCAGCGGCCCGTACAACGCCGCGATGCCGGCCGACACGGCGGAGAACGGGTCGACGTGCGACGAGCCGACGCCGCGCACCGCGCTCGTGGAGCAGTTCTGCTCGTGGTCGGCGTGGAGGATGAGCAGGATCTCGAGCGCGCGCTGCAGCACGGGATTCGCCTCGTGCCGCCCGCCGATCGAAAACGTCATGTTGACGAAGTTGCCGATGTAGCCGAGGTCGTTTCGCGGCAGCACGTACGGGAGGCCGCGCGAGTGGCGGAAGATGTACGCGGCGATCGTCGGCAGCTTTGCGAGGAGTCGCACGCGCTGCAGCGAGCGGCTCTCGGCGTCGGCGATGCTCTTTGCGTCGGGGTAGAACGTCGAGAGCGCCCCGACCGCGCCGAGCAGCATGCCCATCGGGTGCGCGTCGTAGCGAAAGCCCTCGAGGAACTTCGTCACGTTCGTGTGCACGTAGGTGTGCGAGCGGACGTCCTCCTCGAACCGCTGCAGCTGCGCCGCCGTCGGCAGCTCACCCTCGAGCAGGAGGTAGGACGTCTCCAGGAAGCTCGCCGCTGCGGCGACCTCCTCGATCGGATAGCCGCGATAGCGGAGGATCCCGGCGTCGCCGTCGATGTACGTGATCGCGCTCCGGCACGACGCCGTGTTCAGGTAGGCAGGGTCGAACGAGAGCAGCCCGTCCGCGCCCTCGACCGAGATCTGACGCAGGTCGGTGGCCCGGATGGCACCGTCGACGATCGGCACCGTGTACTCCCTGCCGGTGCGGTTGTCGACGATGGTGAGCGTGTCGGCGGCCAGGCTGGGAGCGTACTCGTCCGGCGCCGTCTGCAACCCGACCCGCTGAGAGCCCGGGCTCGAGATCGGCTCCGGGCGGCGATCGACCAGGGTCTGGTTACGCTGGGTCCGCCACTTCGACCGTGCTGCGAACGTTTGCCATCCTGGCCGTGCTCACGGCGCTGAGCGGTGCGCTGGCCGCCGGCTGCTCCGACGGCGGTCATCAGACAGCTCCTCCGACTGCACCTCCGCCCACCGAGACGACGACCGAGACGTCCACCACGGAAGCGCCGCCACCGACGACCACGGAGCCCGCCCCGCTGCCGCCGGCCTCACGGCCCATGTCGTGGCAGGCGGCCGGCGCGTTCGTCTGGCACGAGACCGACGTCGATCCGGGCATCCTCGGCGGGCTCCTGCGCGACAACGGCTTCGGCTGGGTTGCCGTCTTCCTCCACGAGGGTGACACCGAGGACCCTGTCGAGGCCGATTGGGTGCGCCGCTTTCGCCTCGCGAGCGGTCTCCCCGTCGGGGGGTGGGGCGTGCTCCGCTCTCAGCCTGTCCGCGAGGCGACGCTCGCCGACGCCCTCGTACGGCGCTACGGGCTCGACTTCTACATCGCAAACGCCGAGTCCGAATACGAATACAGCGGCCCGAGCGGCCCGGACGGCGTGCGCTACCGGCGCTCCCGGCGGTTCGTCGACGCCTTCCGCGAGCTGCAGCCGACGCTGCCGGCAGGGCTTTCGTCCTACTGCCGGGCCGACATGCACGACATCGACTGGGGCACGTGGCGCGACGCCGGCTTCGTCTTCCTGCCCCAGGCGTACGTCAACGACCTCGGCGCTCAGGCGGCGCCGGCTACGTGCGCCCGCGGCGCGGCGGGGTTCTTCCCGACCGGCGCCGTGCACCCGACGATCGGCATGCACCCGGGCCAGCGCAGCTCGCTCACGGCTGCCACCTACGCTCGCCTGCTCGCCCGCGCGGGCACGGTCGGCTTCTCCGTCTATCTGGCGGAGACCCGAATGCCACCCGAGGAGTGGCAGGTGCTCGGCGTTGCGATCGCGCAGTCAGGGATCGCCAGGCGCTAGCGAGAGCGACGCTACGAGTCGCGGCCCTTCTCCCGTTGCCGGGCCCGCATGGCACGGCTGAGCGAGCGATAGCGCCGCCGCTCCGCGGACCGCGCCTGCTTGTCGAGCCGCCGCTCCAGTGCTGCCAGCTCGCGCTCGAGCTTCTGGTAGCTGTCCCAGCGCTCGGGTGACAGCGTGCCGTCGGCCAGCGCCGCCTGAACGGCGCAACCGGGCTCGGTCTCGTGGCGGCAGTCGTTGAAGCGGCACTCGGCGAAGAGCGACGTGATGTCGTCGAAGGCCTCCTCGAGGCCGTGATCGGCGACCCAGAGCTGCAGCTCACGCATACCGGGTGTGTCGATCATGAGCCCGCCCCCGGGCAGGAGGATCAGCTCGCGCCGCGTGGTCGTGTGGCGGCCCCGACCGTCCGCCCGCACCTCCTGCGTCGCGAGCAGCTCCTCGCCGACGAGCGCGTTGACGAGCGTCGACTTGCCGACGCCCGACGAGCCGAGCAGCGCCGCGGTCACACCGGGCCCGAGCTCGGCGGTGACCGAGTCCAGACCTGTACCGGCCGGCACCGAGACGGCATGTACGGGCACACCGATCGCGACGGCGGTCACCTCCGCGATGGCGGGCTCCGGATCGTCGACCAGGTCGGTCTTCGTGAGGAGCACGACCGGTCGCGCGCCCGACTCCCACGCGAGCGTCATGTAGCGCTCGAGGCGGCGGGCGCTCAAGTCGTCGGTGATCGAGCTGACGACAAAGACGACGTCCACGTTCGCCGCCACGACCTGCTCGTGCGTCGTGTGCGAGCCGGGGTCATGGGCCGCGAGTCGCGAGAATCGCGTCCGCCGCTCGAGCACCGCATGGATGACGCCACGACCCGACGTGGTCGGCTCGAGCGCGACCCAGTCCCCGACGGCGGGCAGCTCGGCGGGGGTCACCGCCTCGCGAACCAGACGCTGCGGAACCTCGCAGCGCAGCTCGCCCTCCTGCGTCGCGACGTCATAGGCGCCGCGGTGCTGCACGGCGACGCGCCCGGGAACGAGCCCCTGCGCCGCGTGCTCGGCGAACTCCGTTGTCCGCTCGGCGTCCCAGCCGAGCGCAGTGAGATCGGTCAACCGGCTCCCTTCGGTCTCGGATACATGAAAGCGCGTGCCGCGGAGAGCGGCGGATCCGCGCGAGACCGTCGGGGGTTCGCCCTAGACGGGGCGCGCGGCGTGCGCGGTGGAGGAACAGGCGATCGTCGACATCGGTGTGCCTCCTTCCGTCGGGAACCCAGAGAGGATGCACGATGGGCGAGGCGACGGCAAGCACACGTCTGCGAGGATCACCGCATGGAGGTCGCGGCGATCGCCGAGAGGCTCTGGCCCGGCCGTGTCAGCGACGTCGTCGTGCTCGGCTCCGGCGTCACGCGTCACAACGTTCGCGTCACACTCGACACGGCGGAGACGTACGTCCTCCGTGCCGGTGGTCGCGACACGGAGCTGCTCGGGATCCGGCGTGAACGTGAGCACGAAGCGTCGCTCATCGCAGCGGCGGTCGGCGTCGGCCCCGAGGTGGTCGAGTTCCTCGAGACGGACGGGATCGTGGTCACCCGCTGGATCGAGGGCGAGGTCGTGACCGAGGAGCGCCTGCGCGACCCGGCCACTCTTCGGCGCGTGGCGCAGGCGCTGCGCGCCGTTCACGCGGGGCCGCCGCTCCCCGGGCGTTTCGACAGCTTCCGCGTCGTCGAGGAGTACCGGTCGATCGTCTTCTCCTACGGCGCAGAGGTCCCGTCGGCGTACGCCTGGGCACGACAGATGGCGCGCCGCGTGGAGGTCGCGCGCGGCCGTGCGCCGGAGCGCCCGTGTCACAACGACCTCGTCGCCGCCAACGTGATCGACGACGGCCGTCGGTTGCGCATCGTCGACTGGGAGTACGCCGGCATGGGGGACGTCCTCTACGACCTCGCCGGCATCGCCGTGCGTGCCGGTCTCGACGCGGACGGGCGCGCCGTCCTGCTCGAGGCGTACGCCGGCCGCGACGGGGCCGAGGAGTCTCGGGCGCTCGAGCTGATGCGGTTCATGGCTGATTTCCGCGAGGCGATGTGGGCACTCGCGCAGAGCGCCGTCGCCGAGGTCGACTACGACTTCGAGGGGCACGCCGAGCGCCATTTCGAGCGCCTTTGGCAGACGGCCGACGAGCCGTCGTTCCAGCAGGCGCTCGCGCCGTAGGGGCCGGGCCCGCCCGGCCCCTACACGGTCGCCGAGGGCGAGGCAGGCCTCGCCCCTACTGCTTGCGCGGGCCGGTGTGCCAGAAGACGGCCGCCGCGGCGATCGCCTCCGCCACGAGGCTGACCATGGCGACCAGCTTGAGCCAGGAAGGAACGTGCCGCATGTCACGTGTTATCGGCGCGGAGACGGATGGAGATGAGGGCTAGGTGGGCGGCCGGAGCGCCGCGAACGGGTCGGTCACCGTCAGCCGCCGGTCGCGGAAGCGGAACACCTCCGCGGGCCGGCCGCCGGCGCGCCCCGGCGTCCGGTGCTCCCCGGTGGCAGTGATCGCTCCGCGGCGCAGGAGGACACGCTTCAGGTTCGTCGCCGAGACCTCGTAGCCGAGCGCCGCCACGTAGATCTCTCGGAGCTCGGCGAGCGTGAACGTCGCGGGCGCGAGCGCGAAGCCGATGTTCGTGTACGAGAGCTTGCCGCGAAGGCGCTCACGGCCCGAGAGCACGATCTCCCCATGGTCGAATGCCGTCGGCGGAAGCGCGTCGACGGCGTGCCACGCCGTGTCCGCGGGCACGTCCGGGTCGACACCGAGCGGCACGAGCCCGAGGTAGGCGGTCGCGAGCTCCCAGCCGGAAGGGTCGCGGTCGGGCGCGCTCCAGGTGCCGAGCTGCTCGACGTGGGCGAGCTCGCGCACGTCGACCTTGGCGGCGAGATGTCGGCGGATCGACTGCTCGAGCGTCTGGCCGGGGTCGAGGAGACCACCGGGCAGGCTCCAGTGCTCCGCGAACGGCGGGCGCGCCCGCCGCCAGAGCAGCGCGTCGAGCTCTCCGTCGCGCACCTGGAGCACGACCGCCAGGGAGGCCTGCCGGGGTCTGGTAGACTCGTGCCCAGGTTTCCGACTCATAGGCAAAAACTAGCGGAAGGATCGGTTCGATGACGGACAGGACGATGCGCAGCCGCGGGTGGATCGCGGCTGCGGTCGCCGTGACGGCGCTCGCGATCTCCGCTGCGGGGTGCGGCGGCGAGAGCGGCGGGAAGCCGTCGGACGCGCTCAAGGTCGGGCTGATCACCGACGCCGGGCAGCTGAACGACAACGGCTTCAACGAGCTCGCGTACACGGGGCTGAAGCGCTCGATCAAGGAGCTCGGCATCGACGGCCGCGTCGTCGAGTCGAAGTCGGCCGCCGACTACGTCCCGAACATTGCGGCGCTGGTGCGGCAGGGCTATCAGCTGGTGATCGGCGTCGGCTTCGCGCAGGGTGACGCGATCGCCACCGCCGCCAAGCGCTTCCCCGACGTGAAGTTCGCGATCGTCGACTACGACCACGCGTACCTCAAGGGCAAGCCCGCCAACGCGCAGGGCCTTCTCTTCCGCGAGGAGCAGGTCGGCTACCTCGTCGGCACGCTCGCCGCGCTCAGCGCCAAGCGCGCCGGAGGGAGCACGATCAGCGCCGTCGGGGGCTTCAAGGAGCCGCCGGTCGACCGCTTCATCGCCGGCTACCGAGCCGGCGCGGACGCCGCCGTGCCGGGCACCAAGGTCATGTTCGGCTACTCGCAGGACTGGGAGGACCAGGCGAAGTGCAAGGAGCTCGCGCTCGACCAGATCGCGAAGGGCTCGCAGGTCGTCTTCCAGGTCGCCGGCGGCTGCGGCCTGGGCGCGCTCTCCGCCGCGAAGGACAAGGGTGTCTGGGGCATCGGCGTCGACGCCGACCAGTCCTTCCTCGGGCCGCACATCCTGACGAGCGCGCTCAAGGGCGTCGACCAGGCCGTGTTCCTCACCGTCAAGGCGGTGCAGGACGGGAGCTGGCAGGGCGGCGGTAACGCGGTCTTCGGTCTCGATCAAGAGGGAGTCGGTCTCGGCAAGGTGTCCGGCAAGGTGCCGCAGGATGACCTCGCCGCCGTCAACGAGGCCGAGCAGAAGATCGCCGACGGGGACATCGCGGACATCCCGACGCAGCTCGGGAAGAGCTAGGACTCCCGGGTCGTTGTCTGCGGAGAGCCCAAACGACACGGGAGGAGAGCCGGCGTGCCGAAGCTGACCCAGAAGCAGCGCGAGTTCCTCGAGAGCCCCTTCGTCGGTGTCGTCACGACTCTGCGACCGGACGGGTCGCCTCACTCGACCGTCGTCTGGGTGGACGTCGACGACGACGGCGTCTCCTTCAACACGGCGTACGGTCGTGCCAAGCCGCGCTACCTGGGGCGCAATCCACGCGTCGGCCTGACGGTCGTCGACCCGGGAGACGCGTTCCGCTGGCTCAGCCTGTCGGGAACAGCCGAGCTGACGGACCACGGTGCGGACGACCAGATCGACAACCTTGCGCAGAAATACCTGGGGCAGTCGCCGTACCCGTTCCGCAAGCCGGACGAGCGTCGTGTCTCGGTCCGCATCCAGGCGGACAGGGTCGAGGCCGTCGGCATCGACGACGCGGGCGACTGAGCGCGGGCTGTGACGGTCACCGCTCGCGGCGACCGTCACAGCGAGCCTGAACCCTCAGGCTGTCCGCACGGAGTACACCGGCGGGAGGTGCGCCGCGACCGCCGACCACGATGCCCCCGCATCGCCCGAGCCGAAGACCTCCCCCGACGTGGCGCCGAAGTACAGCTCCAGCTCGGGTCCGGCGCCGGCCGAGTCGAACGCCTCCCGCAACACGGTGAGGTAGGCGTGCTCCTGCGGCAGCCCGTCGCGGCACGGCTGCCAGCTCGCCCCCGCGTCCCGCGTCTGCCAGACGACGACGCTGCCGCCCGGCGTCGTCCGGTCCTCGGCGCCGATGTGCGGAATCACGTAGGCGCTGTCCGGATCGGCGGGGTCGATCACGATCGGGAAGCCGAAGTCGGACGGCAGCTCGGTGCCGTCGCCGACGTCGACCCAGCTGTCGCCGGCGTCGTCGGAGCGGTACACGCCCCCGTGGAACTGCATGAACATCCGCTCCGGTCGCGCAGCCGACCGGCGCACGTTGTGCACGCAATGCTGCGCGACCACGCCTTCGCGCGCGTCCTCGGGCAGGTATTCGAGGACGATCCCGTCGTTCGAGTACCGCCAGCTGGCACCGCCGTCGTCGGAGAGGCAGACGCCGACCGCCGAGATGGCGACCATGAGACGGCTCGGGTCACCGGGCCAGGGGACGATCGTGTGCAGGCAGAGGCCGCCCCCGCCCGGGTTCCAATCGGGTCGCTCCGGCTTGTCCCAGAGGCCGCGGTTGAGCGACCAGGTGGCGCCGCCGTCACGGCTCTCGAACAGGCAGCCCGGATCGCCGCCGCAGTAGAGGAGCCCGTCTTCCTCGCCCGCTGCGATGACCCAGATCCGCTCGAGCGCCTTCTCCTCGCCCTCGGGCAGCTCGATCCCTTCGCTCTGCTCCCACTCGCCCGCCGGGTCGTCGGTCGTCCAGACCTTGGGGCCGTAGAACCACGACGTCACGGACGCGAGATAGCGACCGCTGCGGGGGTCGCGCATGGCGTACTCGACCGACTGTCCGGCGAACGCTCTCGCCGTCACCTCGAGGGGGCCGCCACCATCCCCGTCGAGCACGAACAGCCCCTTCTTCGTCCCCACCAGCAGCTCCGTCATCGCTCTCCTCCCGTGATCGACGGCAGGACGTGGACACGATCGGCGTCGCCGACGTGGTCAGCCTCCTGCGCGGGTTCTCCGTTGACGTAGACGTTGACGTGCACGCGGATCCGCCGCTGCTCGTCCAGGATCCAGCCTGCGATGGGCGGATGCGCCCTCTCGAGCGCCTCCAGCACCTGGAGCACGGTCGCCCCGACGACGTCGTGATTCGAGCCGCCCGTCAGCTCGGAGAGGGGTGCGCGCAACCTCACGTGCGCCATCGACCGATCCTTGCACGTCCCACACCCTCTGGACGAACGGCAGCTCGCAGAATCGACATCACGCATCAGACCGGCCGGCGTGCCGTAACTCATCGGTCGCCGTGCGGCGGGCTAGGCCGGCGCGAGCTCGAGGATGCCGTGCGGCGAGCCGTACTCGGCCAGCAGGTCGAGGAACGGCTGCGGCGGCAGCGCCTCCGGGCCCAGCACCCCCGCACCAGCCCAGCGGCGGTCGGCGATCAGCTCGAGCGCCACGACGGGATTGATCGCGGTCTGCCAGACGACCGCCTGGGAGCCGTACTCGCGCATCGACCATTCGTTGTCGACCACGTGGTACAGGTACGTGCGCCGCGGCGCGCCGTCCTTCCCGAGACCGGTGACCAGGGTCCCGGCGCACGTCTTCCCGGTCATGCGGTCGCCGAGGGTCATCGGGTCCGGGAGCGCGGCGGCAACGACGTCCCGCGGCGCAACCTCCAGGTCGCGCACCCGGATCTTCCGGGTCGAGTCGAGACCGAGCTTGTGGAGCGTCTGGAGCACGGCGATGAACTCCTCGCCCAGGCCGTACTTGAACGTCACCCGCTTGCAGTCGATCCAGCGCGGGACGAGCAGCACCTCCTCGTGCTCCACGTTCACGCACTCGACAGGGCCGATGCCCTCGGGGAAGTCGAACACCTCCGGCTCGGAGAACGGTTCGGTCGTGTACCAGCCGCGCCCCTGCTCCCAGATCACCGGTGGGTTGAGGCATTCCTCGATCGTCGTCCAGATGGAGAACGTGGGCGCGAAGTCGTAGCCCTCGACGACGAGGTCGGCTCCGTCGCGGATGCCGACCTCGTCGATCTCGGAGAAGAGCTCGTCGGCCGCGTACCGCGCGAACACGTCCGCCGCGCCAGGCTCGATCCCCATCCCGACGAGTGCAAGCAGTCCCGCCTGGCTCCAGTTCGCATCCTGTGCGAACTGATAGTCGCCGAGCTTGACGTGCGTCTCGCTGTACGGATGCTCCGGATGCGGCTGTGACAGCGTCGCCGCCATGTCGAGGTAGGTCACCCGAGCACGCAGGCAGGCGTCGAAGATCTGCGGGTTGAAGCGCGGGTCGGTGGCGTTGAGGACGGCGTCCGCCTTGACGTCGCGGATCAGCTCGACGATCGAGTCCTCGCTCGCCGCGTCGACTCGTGCGGCGTTGAACCGGTCGTGCTCGCCGAGTGAGTCGACAACCGCCTGCGGCCGCGCGGGGTCGAGATCCGCGAGCGTGATGCGCTCGAAGAACGTGCGGCGCTGTGCGATCCGGGCGAAAGCGGAGCCGACGCCACCGGTGCCGACGACGAGGATCCTCATGGCCGGAGTGTTGTACCTGACCGTCCGGTCAGGTGTCGAGCCGAGTGGTAGATTCGCCGCGAGTTCTACGACTGGAGGCGCGGATGAGCGTGTCGGTGACCCAGCACAAGATGTTCGTCGGCGGCGAATGGGTCGAGTCGACCTCGGGCGAGACGATGGAGGTCCTGAACCCGGCCACCGGCGAGGTGATCGCCGAGGTGCCGCGCGGCACGGCGGAGGATGTCGAGCGTGCGGTCAGGGCGGCGAAGAAGGCCTGGGTCGAATGGCAGGACAAGACGCCGAAGGACCGCATGGCGCTCCTGCTCGCGCTCGCCGACGTGATCGACGAGAACGCGGAGGAGCTCGCGCGTCTCGAGTCGCGCAACGTCGGCAAGCCGTGGTGGGTGGCCGTCGACGAGCCCGGGATCATGTCCGACAACCTCCGCTTCTTCGCGGGCGCGGCCCGGAACCTCGAGGGCAAGTCGGCGGGTGAGTACGTCCCCGGCTACACCTCGATGATCCGCCGCGAGCCGCTCGGCATCGTGGCCGGTATCTGCCCGTGGAACTACCCGCTGTTCATGGCGGTCTGGAAGATGGGCCCGGCGCTCGCCGCGGGCAACGTCCAGATCATCAAGCCGGCCGAGCAGACGCCGCTGACGATGCTCCGCTTCGTCGAGCTGGCGCAGGAGGTGCTCCCGCCCGGCGTGCTGCAGGTCGTCACCGGTGACGGCGTGCCGGTCGGGGACGCGCTCGTACGGCACCCGGACATCGCGCTCGTCTCGCTCACCGGCGACACGGCGACCGGCAAGCTGATCGCGAGGAACGCCGCCGACACCGTCAAGCACGTCCATCTCGAGCTCGGCGGCAAGGCGCCGCTGATCGTGCTCGACGACGCGAACCCCGCCACCGTGGCCGAGGCGATCAAGATCGGCGGCTACTTCAACTCCGGTCAGGACTGCACCGCATCGTCGCGCGTGCTCGTCAGCGAGCGCATCTACGACGACGTCGTCACCCGGACGGTCGAGGCCGTCGGTTCGATCACGGTCGGCGACCCGGGGGCGGACGACGAGATCGGCATGGGGCCCGTCATCTCGGCCGAGCAGCAGCAGCGCGTGCTCGGATTCCTCGAGCGCGCCGTCGACGCCAAGGCAACGGTGCTCACGGGCGGCGAGTCGCAGGGCGACCGGGGCTTCTTCGTCTCGCCGACGCTCGTCGCCGACGTCGCGCAGGACGCGGAGATCGTGCAGAACGAGGTCTTCGGCCCGGTCGTCACGGTGCAGTCCTTCGCCTCGGACGAGGCGGCGATCGAGATGGCGAACGACATCCGCTACGGGCTCGCGTCGTCGGTGTTCTCCGAGAACGTCGGGCGCGCGCTGAAGGTCGCGGCGAAGCTCGACTTCGGCTGTGTCTGGATCAACGAGCACCTGTTCCCGCTCACGCCGGAGATGCCGCACGGCGGCTTCAAGGAGTCCGGCTACGGCAAGGACATGTCGCTCTACTCGATGGAGGAGTACACGCGCATCAAGCACGTGTGCGTGAAGCTGGCCTAGGCCCGAACTGCCGGGTGGGATCGACCTCGGGTGCCTGCCTGAAGGCAGGCACCTGGGCGCGGCGGGCGGTTGCGCGTTGCGTTGCTGCATGGTAAGAACGCCTCGCAATGCGCAGCGCGTCGCGTCTCGCATCACCGGCCGCGTCACGCGGGCCGGTGGTGCGTGCCCGCAGCATCGACGGGATCGACAAGGGCATCATCGAGGCGCTGCAGTCGAACGGACGTGAGCCGTTCCGCCGCATCGCCGCGCGGCTCGGCGTCTCGGAGGCGACGATCCGCGCGCGGTACGCGAGGCTCCGGGACGACCACATCCTGCAGGTGACGGGCGTCACGAATCCGCTCGGCCTCGGCTTCGACGCCCAGGCGATGGTCGGCGTCAAGACCTCGGGACCGCCCGAGCCGGTCGCGGAGGCGATCGCGCTCTGGACCGAGGCTGACTACGTGGTCGTCACCGCCGGGCAATTCGATCTGCTCGTCGAGCTCGTGTGCGCCGATCGGCGCGAGTTGCTCGAGGTGACGAGCCGGATCCGCTCGCTCGACGGCGTGCTGTCGACGGAGAGCTTCATGTACCTCGAGCTGTGGAAGCAGCTCTACGACTGGGGGGCCCGTGTGCACGAGCCTCCCGTACGGGAGGCATCGTGATCAAGGCACGAAGGAAGGTCGCCTGATGGGGACGGTCGAGCCCACCCTCCCCGCCGTCCCGGCCGGCTCCGCTCCTGGCGAGAAGGGCCTCAAGGGGAACGCGCTCGGGCTCGTCTCGAGCATCGTCATCGGCGTCGCCTCGACAGCGCCCGGCTACAGCCTGGCCGCCTCCCTCGGGCTCGTCGTCGCCGCGGTCGGGCTGCAGTCGCCCGCGATCATGTGGGTCGCGTTCATCCCGATGCTGCTCGTGGCGACGTCGTACTACTACCTGAACCGCGTCGACCCGGATTGCGGCACGACGTTCTCCTGGGCGACGAAGGCCTTCGGCCCGTGGGTCGGCTGGCTCGGCGGCTGGGGGATCATCGTCGCCGACATCATCGTGATGGCGAACCTGGCCGACATCGCCGGCCGCTACACGTTCCTCCTCGTCGGGGCAGACGGCGCCGCCGACTCGCGGTGGGCGGTGCTGGCCGTGGGCGTGCTCTGGATCGTCGTCATGACGTGGATCTGCTACGTCGGCATCGAGGCCTCGGCGCACACGCAGTGGTTCCTGCTCGGCGCGGAGATCATCGCGCTCGCCATCTTCGCCGTCGTCGCGCTGGTCAAGGTCTACGGCTCCGACCCGCCCATCGGCAGCGTCCAGCCGAGCCTGGACTGGCTCAACCCGTTTGCGATCGACTCCATGAGCGCGCTCACATCCGGCGTCCTCGTCGCGGTGTTCATCTACTGGGGCTGGGACAGCCTCGTGGCCGTGAACGAGGAGACCGAGGACAAGGAGCGCACCCCCGGCATCGCGGCGATCGCGAGCACCTTCATCCTCGTCGGGATCTACGTGATCGTCTCGATCGCCGCGCAGGCCTACCACGGTGCGAAGTTCCTCGAGGACAACGCCGACGACGTCCTCTCGTCCCTCGGCCACGATGTGCTCGGCTCGCCGCTCGACAAGATCCTCATCATCGCCGTGCTCACGTCGGCCTCGGCCTCGACCCAGACGACGATCCTGCCCACGACGCGGACGTCGCTGTCGATGGCGGCCAACCGCGCCATCCCGCACTACTTCGCCCGCATCCACCCCCGGTACCTGACCCCGAGCACCTCCACGATCTGGATGGGCGTGCTGTCGATCGTCTGGTACGCGGGTCTGACGATGGTGTCGCAGAACATCCTCTACGACTCGATCGCAGCTCTCGGTCTGATGATCGCCTTCTACTACGCCCTCTCGGGCTTCGCCTGCGTCTGGTTCTTCCGGCGCAACATGAAGAGCGCGAAGGGGATCCTGCTGGCAGGGGTGGCGCCGCTCGTCGGCGGGCTCATCCTGACCTACGTCTTCGTCAAGTCGGTCGTCGACCTCTCCGACCCGGCCAACTCCGAGTCGGGCGACTCGTGGCTCGGGCTCGGGCCGCCGCTCGCGATCTCGATCCTGTTCCTGCTGCTCGGTGTCGTGATCATGCTGCTCCAGTGGCGCGTCGAGCCCGGGTTCTTCAGGCGCCGAGCGGAGCTCGCGCCCAAGGAGGTGGAGCTCTGATGATCAAGACGCTCGTGCTCGGCTACGACGCGTCGCCGTCGGCCAACGCGGCGCTCGCGCGGACGGTCGACCTCGCCGGACAGACGGGGGCGCGCGTGGTGGTCGTCTTCGGCTACCCGATCAGCCCGCTCGGCGGCGGCGACGTCCGCGACTTCAAGGCCGAGCTGGTGAAGATCGGCAACCACGCCATCGCGCGCGCGGTCGCGGATCTGGAGGCTGCGGGGATCGACACCGACTCGCGGCTCGTGTCCGGAAAGCCGGCCGATGTGATCGTCTCGGTGGCGGAGGAGGTCGGGGCCGACGCCATCGTCGTCGGCACCGTCGGCGAGAACCCGATCTCGGGCGCCATCCTCGGCTCCGTCGTCCTGCGCCTCGTGCAGCGCTCACCGGTGCCGATCCTCGTCGTACCCGCCCCGGAGGGCGAGTGAGCGCGACTGCGCCGGCGGACATCCGGCTCGACGACGTCGTCAAGCGGTTCGACGACGTGGTGGCGGTCGACGGCATCTCGCTCGAGATCCCGCGCGGCTCGTTCTTCGCCATGCTCGGTCCGTCCGGGTGCGGCAAGACGACGACGCTGCGCATGATCGGCGGCTTCGAGGAGCCGACGTCCGGGAGCATCTTCCTCGCCGACCGTGACGTTGTCGGGCTGCCGCCGTACAAGCGGGACGTGAACACCGTCTTCCAGAGCTACGCGCTCTTCCCGCACATGTCGGTCTTCGACAACGTCGCGTTCGGCCTCCAGCGGCGCGGGGTTGCGAAGGACGAGACGCGCATCCGCGTGCTCGAGATGCTCGAGCTCGTCGACCTGGCCGGGCGCGAGCAACGGAAGCCACGGCAACTCTCCGGCGGTCAGCAGCAGCGGGTCGCCCTCGCACGGGCGCTCGTGAACAACCCGCGCGTACTGCTGCTCGACGAGCCGCTCGGCGCGCTCGACCTCAAGCTCCGCAAGCAGATGCAGCTCGAGCTCAAGCGCATCCAGAACGAGATCGGCATCACTTTCGTCCACGTCACACACGACCAGGAAGAGGCGATGACGATGGCGGACACGATCGCGGTCATGAACGGCGGGCGCATCGAGCAGCTCGGCGCGCCGTCCAAGCTGTACGAGCAGCCGCGCACGGCCTTCGTGGCGGGGTTTCTCGGCAAGTCGAACCTGCTTCCCGGTCGCGTCGAGGGCGACGGCTCCGTGCGCCTCGACGACGGCACGCATCGTCCGTGCCGAGACCGGGCGGGCTTCCGGGCGCATCGCGATCGGGGTGCGGCCGGAGAAGGTGTCGCTCGGCCAGGGCGGCGAGAACAGCCTGCCGGGCACCGTCCGCGAGAGCGCCTACATCGGCGTCGCCACCGAGTTCGTCGTCGACACACCCGCCGGCGACATCACCGTCTTCCACCAGAACGCCGAGAGCGGCGGGCTCGTCCCTGCCGTCGGCTCGCACGTCACCGTCACCTGGGCTGCGGCGTCGACGTTCGTCGTCGACCGCCCGAACGAGGAGGGAACCGTATGACCGTCATCCTCAACCGCCGACAGCTGCTGCAGCGCGGTGCAGCCGGCGCCACCCTGCTGTCGCTCCCCGGGCTGCTCGCCGCCTGCGGGGGCGGTGGGGGTGGCGGCGGCGGCTCCGACGAGGTCAACGACGTGCTCAGGTTCTCGAACTGGCCGCTGTACATCGACTACGACGAGAAGACGAAGAAGCGCGCCACCCTCGACGAGTTCACCGCTCAGACGGGGATCAAGGTCGACTACTTCGAGGACATCAACTCGAACGCCGAGTACTTCGGGAAGATCCAGCGGCCGCTCTCGCAGGGCCAGTCGATCGACCGAGACATCATCGTGCTCACCGACAACGAGCGCTTCCTCGGCCTGACGATCGACAAGGGCTGGGTCGAGGAGCTCGACAAGGACAAGATCCCGAACATCGTGAACCTCATCGATGCGCAGGCTTCGCCACCCTTCGACCCGGAGCGCAAGGTGTCGCTGCCCTGGCAGTCGGGCATGACCGGGATCGCGTGGAACGAGGGCGTCACCGGCCCGGTGACGTCGGTCACGCAGCTGTTCGAGGACCCGAAGCTGAAGGGAAAAGTGACCGTGCTCAATGGCATGGGTGACGGGATGGGGCTTGTGATCCTCGACAACGGCGACGATCCCTCCGCTGTGACGGACGCGTCGTGGAACAGCGCTCTCGAGCGGGTGCAGAGCGCCGTCGACTCCGGCCAGATTCGGCGCTTCACCGGCAACGACTACGCGCAGCCGTTGGCGAAAGGCGACCTGGCCGCCGCCTTTGCCTGGTCGGGCGACATCTATCAGTTGCTCTCCTCGAACCCGAAGCTGAAGTGGGCGCTGCCGACGAAGGGCGGGGTCATCTGGACGGACAACATGATCATCCCGACGGGTGGAAGCGCGGCGACCGCGTCGACGTATATGAACTTCTTCTACGACCCGAAGATCGCGGCCCAGATCGCCGTCTCGATCGCGTACGTGCCGCCGGTCAAGGGCACCCAGCAGGAGGCCGCGAAGCTCGACCCCGCGATTGCCAAGAATCAGCTCGTCTTCCCGAACGACGACACGCTCGCCCAGGCTCATCAGTTCGACTCGGCGGCGCTCAACAACCAGACGTACATCGAGCAATGGCAGAAGGTGCTCGGAGCCTAGGGCAATGCGGGCGTGAGCTTCCTCCATCGCCATAAGGGGCTGACGCCCTATCTCCTGCTCCTGCCGGGCTTGGCCTGGCTGGGGCTGTTCTTTCTCGCCCCGCTCGGGTTCCTCGGCTACCAGTCGCTCGAGACGGGCAACTTCGACACCGGCTACACGTTCGACTGGGCCTTTTCGAACTACTGGGACGCGCTCTCCACCTACCACGTGCAGTTCGTGCGGTCGTTCGTCTACGCGGGGATCGCGACCGTGCTTGCGCTCCTGATCTCGTACCCGCTCGTCTACTGGATCGCGTTCCGGGCCGGACGCTGGAAGAACGTGTTCCTGATCCTCATCGTGGCACCGCTCTTCGTCACCTACCTCGTGCGGACACTCGCCTGGCTCAACATCCTCGCCGACGAGGGCCCGGTGGTCGGGTTTCTGCGCAACCTTCACGTGCTAGGCGCCGACGGACGCCTGCTTGCAACGTCGGTCGCCGTCGTCGCCGGGATCACCTACAACTTCCTGCCCTTCATGGCCCTGCCGTTGTACGTCTCGCTGGAACAGATCGACGCACGGCTGCTCGAGGCGGCAGAGGATCTGTACGCAAGCAAGCGTCAGGCGTTCCTGCGAGTCACGCTGCCGCTCTCCGCGCCGGGGATCGTGGCAGGCACCTTGCTCACCTTCATCCCCGCGGCAGGTGACTTCATCAACGCGCAGCTTCTCGGGACGCCGCGCCAGTACATGGTCGGGAATGTGATTCAGTCGAAGTTTCTCGAGGTGCTCGACTATCCGGCTGCTGCTGCGTTGTCGTTCATCCTGATGGGGCTCATCCTCGCGGCGTTGCTCGTGTACGCAAAGGCGGTCGGCACGGAGAGGCTGACCGGGTAGCGGTGCGCTGGATCAAGCGACACCTGCTGGCGGCGTACGCATTCCTTGCGTTCTGCTACCTGCTGCTGCCCATCGCGGTCGTGATCCTGTTCTCGTTCAACGCGCCGAGCGGCCGTTACAACTACGTCTGGGAGGGGTTCACTCTCGACAACTGGGTGCACTGGGACGCCCCCCCGGGGATCCGCAACGCAGTGATCAAGTCGCTCGAGATCGGCGTCGTCTCGACGATCGCGGCCACCGTCCTCGGCACGCTGCTCGCACTCGCGATCGTGCGGCACCGCTTCCGCGGGCGTGGCGCGACGAACATGCTCGTCTTCCTGCCGATGTCGACGCCGGAGATCGTGCTCGGCGCGTCGCTGCTGACGCTGTTCCTCAACAGGCAGATCGTCACCGGCTTCGCGACGATCTTCATCGCGCACGTGATGTTCATCGTCAGTTACGTCGTCGTCACGGTGAAGGCGCGCCTGATCGACTTCGACCGGCACCTGGAGGAGGCGGCGATGGACCTTGGGGCCAACGAGTGGACGACGTTTCGCAAGATCACGCTGCCGCTGCTCGCACCCGCCATCCTGAGCGCCGCGCTCCTCGGCTTCGCGCTCTCGATCGACGACTTCGTGATCACGTACTTCGTCGCCGGCTCGACGACCACGTTCCCGCTCTTCGTCTGGGGCGCTGCGCGTGTCTCGGTGCCGCCGCAGGTGAACGTCATCGCGAGCGCGATCTTCCTTGTCGCAGTGGCGGTGATGATCGGCAACGTGCTCTGGGGTCTTCGCACGCGGCGGCGCGGCGAGGTCGGAGAGCCGATCGTCGAGGCGATCCCGGTCCCGCGACAGCTGCCGCGCGAGGAAGCAACCGCATGACCGCGAGTGCGACCGATCTGCAGCGAATCGCCAAGGACCACCTCTGGATGCACTTCACCCGCATGGGCGGGTACGGGCAGGTCGACGTGCCGATCATCGTCCGCGGGGAGGGGTGCTACCTCGAGGACGCGAACGGCAAGCGGTACCTCGACGCGCTCGCGGGCCTGTTCTCGGTCAACATCGGCTACTCGCACGGGGAGGAGATCGGGCAGGCGGCGCTCGAGCAGATGCGCGAGCTGCCGTTCTACACGAACTGGACGTACGCGCACCCGCGCGCGATCGAGCTCGCGGGTGAGGTGGCGTCGCTCGCGCCCGGCGATCTCAACCGCGTGTTCTTCGTCTCGGGTGGCTCGGAGGCCGTCGAGTCGGCGTTCAAGCTCGCGCGGCAGTACTACCTGGCGCGCGGCGAGACGCGTCTGCGTGCGGTCGCGAGCACGACCCCAGAGCGCGACCACGACGCGATCGCGGCGAACATCCGCACGGCCCCACGGCGCTACAAGGCGATCACGCGGCAGACCGCGTACCACGGCACGACGATGGGTGCGCTCTCACTGACGGGGATCCCCCCGATCCGCAACCCGTTCGAGCCGCTCGTCCCCGAGGTGCGGAATGTGCGGAACACGAACCGGTACCGCCGACCGGAGGGTGAGACGGAGGCGGAGTTCACCGCCTCCCTCCTCGCGGAGCTCGAGCAGACGATCGAGATGATGGGGGCCGAGACGGTCTGCCTCGTGCACATGGAGCCGGTGCAGAACTCCGGCGGCGCGTTCACCCCGCCCGCCGGCTACTTCCAGGGCGTCCGCGAGATCTGCGACCGCTACGACATCCTGCTCTCGGCCGACGAGGTGATCACGGGGTTCGGCCGGATCGGCCACTGGTTCGCCTCCGAGCGCTACGACATCCGGCCGGACATGATCACGTCGGCGAAGGGGCTCTCCTCCTCGTACGCGTCCATCGGCGCGGTGATCGCGACCGACAGGGTGATGGAGCCGTTCCTCGACGCGACGTCGATGTACTCGCACGGGATCACGTTCGGGGGGCACCCGGTGATGTGCGCGATCGCGCTGCAGAACATCGAGATCATGAAGCGCGAGGGCATCGTCGACCACGTGCGCCTGAACGAAGAGCGGTTCCACTCCAAGCTCGCACAGCTGCTCGAGCTGCCGATCGTGGGCGACCTGCGCGGGGCAGGGTTCTTCTGGGCGCTCGAGCTCGTGAAGGAGAAGGAGACGAAGCTCACCTTCGACGACGCCGAATGCGAGCAGCTCCTACGAGGCTTCCTCTCGCCGGCGCTCTTCGAGGCCGGGCTCATCTGCCGCACCGACGACCGCGGCGACCCCGTCGTCCAGATCTCGCCGCCGCTCGTCGCCGGCGAGGCGGAGATGGACGAGATCGTCGGCATCCTCGGCGACGTGCTCGCCGAGGCCGGTCGCCGAGCCGGGGTCTGACAACGGCACCGACGTCCGCGCGGCCGCCCAAGGTGAAGGTCGGGTTAACCGCACCACCCCGGCTCGGCGGAGTGGGCTAGGCTCGTCCGGGAAGCCGTCGAACTGGGAGGAGCGAAGCGTGGACTCAGGCAACGGATCCGTCGTCGTGGGCCGGGACGTGACACGGCGCTACGGCGCGGGGGACACGGCCGTGGACGCGCTCCGGGGAGTCTCGGTCGATGTCGCGGCGGGACAGCTGACAGCCGTCATGGGCCCCTCGGGCTCAGGGAAGTCGACGCTGATGCACATCCTCGCCGGCCTCGACAAGCCGACATCCGGCAGCGTCACCGTCGACGGCACCGAGATCACGACGCTCGGCGACACGGAGCTGACCAAGCTTCGCCGCGAGCACATCGGCTTCGTCTTCCAGTTCTTCAACCTCCTGCCGATGCTGACCGCCGGGGAGAACGTCAAGCTGCCGCTCACGATCGCCGGTGAGAAGCCGGATCCGCAGTGGTACGAGGAGCTGATCCGCTCCGTCGGGCTCGGCGACCGCCTCTCGCACCGGCCGTCCGAGCTCTCCGGTGGACAGCAGCAGCGCGTCGCCATCGCGCGCGCGCTCGTCTCGCGCCCGACCGTCGTCTTCGCCGACGAGCCGACCGGCAACCTCGACTCGAAGACGGGTGCCGAGATCCTCGAGCTGCTCCGCCACTCCGTCCGGGACCTCGGTCAGACGGTGGTGATGGTCACCCACGAGGCCCGGGCGGCGGCGATCGCCGACCTGGTGCTCTTCCTTGCCGACGGCGAGATCGTCCGTGAGACGCGCGGCGCGAACGTGCACGAGATCGCCGAGACGATGGAAGAGATCGCCACGACGTGATCCGCTTCGCGCTCAAGGGCCTGCTCGGACGCAAGCTCCGAACGGCGCTCACCGCGATCGCGATCGTGCTCGGCGTCGCGATGGTGAGCGGCACGTTCGTGCTCACCGACTCGATCGACAAGGCCTTCAGCACGATCTTCACCGAGGTCTACCGGGGCACGGACGCGACGATCACGCCCAAGTCGGCCTTCGACGTCGAGGACGGCTCGGGCTCGTCGGAGGCTCCGTTCGACGAGTCCCTCCTCGGCCAGGTGAAGGCTCTGCCCGACGTCAAGGACGCGATCGGGGGAGTCGCGAGCGAGAACGCGCAGCTCGTCAAGGACGGCAAGGCGATCGTCTTCGGCGGCGCACCCAACCTGGGCTTCTCGGTCGATCCGTCGAGGCCCGCGTTCGAGAGCCTCACCCTCGTGGACGGCGCCTGGCCTGGCGCGGACGAGGTCGTGATCGACGGGTCGACGGCCGACAAGAAGGACATCGCCGTCGGCGACGACATCGGCGTCCAGGTCGAGGGGCCCGTCGAGACGCTTCGCGTCTCCGGTCTGGTCAAGTTCGGCTCCGTCTCCACGATCGGCGGGGCGACGCTGGCCGGGTTCGACCTGCCGACCGCGCAGAAGCTCTTCGAGAAGGAGGGCAAGCTCGATCAGATCCGCGTGTCGGCGAAGGACGGTGTGACGCCGGAGCAGCTGGTGGCGGCGATCCAGCCGATCCTCCCGCCCGGCACCGAGGTGCGCACCGGGGACGCGCAGGCGTCCGAGGACGCGCAGGGGACGGACGAGTTCATCTCGTTCCTGCGCTACTTCCTGCTCGCCTTCGGGGTGATCGCGCTCTTCGTCGGCGCCTTCGTGATCGTCAACTCGCTCTCGATCACGATCGCCCAGCGCACACGCGAGCTCGCCACGCTGCGGACGCTCGGCGCGTCGCGGCGCCAGGTGCGGTTCTCGGTCATGGTCGAGGCGCTGGCGATGGGGGTGATGGCCTCGATCGTCGGGCTCTTCCTCGGGCTGCTGCTCGCCAAGGGCCTGTTCGCGCTGTTCGAGGCGGTCGGCTTCACCCTGCCGAACAGCGGTCTCATCTTCGAGACGCGGACGATCGTCGTCTCGCTCGCGCTCGGGATCATCGTGACGCTGATCGCGAGCGTCTTCCCGGCTTTGCGCGCCACGCGCGTACCGCCGATTGCGGCGGTGAGGGAAGGCGCGACGTTGCCGCCCGGTCGCTTCCATCGCCTTCGCACGCCGGTCGCGGCCGTGATCACCGCGCTGGGCTTCGCAGGGTTGATCATCGGGCTCTTCTCGTCGGGAACGACGAAGGTCCTGCTCCTGCTGATCGTCGGCACGCTGCTGATCTTCATCGGCGTCGCCTTGCTCTCGGCTCCTGCCATCCCGACCCTGACGGCCATCCTCGGCTGGCCGGGCAGCCGACTTGGCGGCGCCGCCGGCTCACTCGCGCGTGACAACGCCCGTCGCAACCCGCAGCGCACCGCGTCGACTGCCGCCGCCCTCATGATCGGGCTCGCACTCGTGACGCTCGTCGCGACGCTCGCCGCCGGCATCACGCAGACCTTCAGGGGGGCGGTCAACGACCTGTTCGTCGGCGACTACGCGATCACCGCGCAGAACAACTACTCGCCGATCCCGATCTCGGTCGCCGAGGCCGCTTCGAAGGCACCCGGGGTCACGGCCACCGGCAGCGTGCGGACCGGGAACGCGCTCGTGTTCCGCGAATCGATCTTCGCCACCGCCGTCACGCCGGGCATGAAGGACGTGATCGACATGAAGTGGACGGACGGCTCGCAGGACGTGCTCGCTTCGCTCGGCAGTGACGGAGCGTTCGTCGACAACGACTACGCCAAGACCCACAAGCTGACGGTCGGTTCCACCTTCCCGATCACGTTCGTCACGGGTGCGACGCGCGACTTCATCGTGGACGGGATCTTCGACCCGCCGACGGGGGGGTCGCCCTTCGGCCCGGTCACCATCTCGGCCGAGACCTGGGACGCGTTGAACCCCCAGCCGAAGGATCTGTTCTCGTTCCTGAAGATGCAGGGTGGTGTGACAGACGCGAACCTCACGGCGTTGGAGCGGACGCTCGAGCCCTACCCGAACGCGAAGGCGCAGACCCGCGAGCAGTTCATCGACAACCAGATCTCCGGGCTGTCCTCGATCCTCAACGTCCTCTACGTCCTGCTGGCGCTCTCGGTGCTCGTGAGCCTGTTCGGGATCGTCAACACCCTCGTGCTGACGGTGTTCGAGCGCACGCGCGAGATCGGGATGCTGCGTGCGATCGGCCTCACCCGGCGCCAGACGCGGCGGATGATCAGGCACGAGAGCGTGATCACCGCGCTCATCGGCGCGACGATCGGGATCGCGCTCGGTCTGGTCCTCGCCGCGCTCCTGATCGCGAAGATCGACTTCATCGATTTCGCGTTCCCGCTCGGCCAGCTCGTCGTCTTCGCGGTCGCGGCGGTGCTCGTCGGCGTCCTCGCGGCCATCTTCCCGGCGCGGCGCGCGGCGCGGCTCAACCCGCTCGAGGCTCTGCACTACGAATGACCGTGCCGCGATCGTAGAGGCGACGCCTGCGTCGCCCGGGCGAGGCACTGACGCTGGAGAAGGCCTCGCCCCGACACGTTTTCTCGCGTCTGTCAGAACGCTGCCGGTGAGTGGCGGCTGTACAGCGTCGAAGGCAGGCCGAAAGAGGCCTCCGTCACCTGAGCTTCGACACTACGTCCGCACGCGTCGCGCGACGCCGTCGCGCTCAGCGGCGTCGGCCACCGCCGTCGCGACAGCCGGCGTCACGTCGCGGTTGAAGACGCTCGGGACGATGTAGTCGGCGGAGAGCTCGTCGTCGGAGATCACGGTGGCGAGCGCGTGGCTCGCTGCGACGTACATCCCGTGCGTCACGTCTCGGGCGCGGACGTCGAGGGCACCGCGGAAGACTCCCGGGAAGGCAAGCACGTTGTTGATCTGGTTCGGGTAGTCGGAACGGCCCGTCGCGATCACAGCGGCGAAGTCCCGGATCTCCTCCGGCGCCACCTCCGGCGTCGGGTTCGCCATCGCGAACACGATCGCGCCCTTCGCCATCCCCTGGACGCCCTCCGGTGTGACGGCGCCGGGGCCGGAGAGGCCGATGAAGACATCGGCGCCCGTAAGCACCTCGTCGGCGGTGCCCGTCTCACCCTCGGGGTTGGTGCGCTCGGCGTAGGCGGCCTTGACCGGGTCGAGCCCCGGCCGCTCTCGATGCACTGCTCCGCTCCGGTCGCATCCGACCACGTTCCGGGCTCCCGCCTGGAGGAGCAGGTCGGTCGTCGCAACGCCGGCTGCGCCGACGCCGGTGATGACGATCTTGACGTCCTCGAGCCGCTTCCCGACCACCTTGAGCGCGTTCACGAGTGCAGCCAGGGTCACGATCGCCGTGCCGTGCTGGTCGTCGTGGAAGACGGGGATGTCGAGCTCGGCGCGCAGGCGGCGCTCGATCTCGAAGCAGCGTGGCGCCGAGATGTCCTCCAGGTTGATGCCGCCGAAACCCGGCGCGATCGCCTTCACGGTCGAGACGATCTCGTCCACGTCCTTCGTCGCCAGGCAGATGGGCCAGGCGTCGATGCCGCCGAACTCCTTGAACAGCACCGCCTTGCCCTCCATCACCGGCATCGCCGCCTCGGGCCCGATGTCGCCGAGCCCGAGCACCGCCGTCCCGTCCGAGACGACGGCGACCGTGTTCTGCTTGATCGTCAGGTTCCAGGCCGCGTCGGGGGAGTCGGCCACGGCGCGGCAGATGCGCGCCACACCCGGCGTGTAGGCCATCGACAGGTCGTCCCGGGTCTTCAGGGGCACCTTGGAGCTGACCTCGAGCTTGCCACCGAGATGCATGAGGAAGGTGCGATCCGAGACGTGCAGCACCTCGACGCCGTCGAGCGCGCGCGCCGCCTCGACGATCTCGTGCAGATGGGCGTCGTCGGCAGCCGCGACCGTCACGTCGCGCACCTTGTGATCGTGCTCGGCGCGGACGAGGTCGATCGCGCCCAGCGAGCCGCCCGCGTCGCCGATCGCCTGCGCTAGCCGCGCGAACGAGCCCGGCGAGTCGGCGAGGCGCACACGGATCGTGGCCGAGAACGAGGCCGACAGGTGGCTCACGTCCGGATCACCGACTCGGCAGCCAGCGCGGCGATCTCGTCGTCTGAGTATCCGGCGTCACGCAGCACCTCGACAGTGTGCCTCCCGACGTCGGGCGGTGCGCTGGAGTGCACGGCGCGCTCACCGTCCAGCGACAGGGGGAGCGCTGCGAGCCGGAGCCCGTCGATCCGCGGATGCTGGAGTGACTGCATGATCCCCAGCGCCTGCGTCTGCGGCGACTCGATCACATCACGCACGTCCGCGACGGGCGCAGCGGGGACGCCTGCGGCGGTGAGCCGCTGCTGCCAGACCCCGGTGTCGTCCCGCCGGAGCCGCTCGACGAGGATCTCGTAGAGCTCTTCGCGATGGGCGACCCGCTCCGGGTTCGTCGCGAAACGCGGATCGGCGACCAGCTCGGGCAGCCCGACGACCCCGCAGACGGCGGCGAACAGCCGGTCGTTGCCACCCGCGATCATCAGCTCGCCGTCGCGTGTGGGGAAGACCTGGTACGGGGCCACCATCGGGAAGACGGTGCCCTCGCCGCGGGGGATCGTCCCGTCGGCCAGGTAGCCGGCGAGGTGGTAGCCGACGTACGCCAGCGTCGTCTCGTACAGCGACACGTCGACGGTCGCGCCCTCCCCGGTGCGCTCGCGCTCGAGCAGGGCGGCGAGGATCCCGACCGTCGCCCAGATGCCCGTGCCGATGTCGATCAGGCTGGAGCCGACGCGGACACCCGGCCGATCGGGCTCGCCGGTCATCGAGATGAGCCCACCCGCGGCCTGCATGAGGGCGTCGTAGCCCGGCTCGTGCCGCAGCGGGCCGACGTGGCCGTACGCGCCCACGGAGCAGTAGACGAGCCGTGGGTTACGGGCGCGCACCGCCTCGGCGCCGAGGCCGAGCTCATCCGCGAGGCCCGGTCGCAGGCTCTGGAGGAAGACGTCGGCGCTGTCCGCGAGTCGTAGCAGCGCCTCACGGCCGCGGGGATCGCGGAGCGAGACGGCCAGCGAGCGCTTGCCGGCGTTCGCCGACAGGAACATCGTCCCCTCGCCGTCCCAGAACGGAGGGCCCCAGGCCCGCCCGTCGTCGCCCGTGTCGGGTCGCTCGACCTTGACCACGTCCGCGCCGAGCGCAGCCAGCGCCTGGGCGCAGTACGGGCCGGCGATCGACGTCGTCACGTCGAGAACGCGAACGCCTGCGAGCGGGTGGTGCGCCATGCCGGCAATCATCGCGGTCCTGCGAGGATGGCGTCCGTGTTCAGCCAGTTCGTCGACTGGGTCTCCGGTGAGTGGTGGAGCTATCTCGTCGTCTTCGCCGCCTCGCTGCTCGACGCGTTCTTCCCATTCGTCCCGAGCGAGACCGTGGTCATCACCGCCGGAGTCGTCGCCTCGGCCGGCGACCTCAACCTGCTGCTCGTGATCGTCTGCGCCGCGAGTGGCGCCATCCTGGGCGACAACATCTCGTACTGGATCGGCGCCCTGCTCGGTGAGCGGACGGTGAAGCGGCTCTTCCGCAGCGACAAGGCCCGACACGGGTTCGAGTGGGCGGAGCGTCAGCTCGAGACGCGTGGCTTCTACCTGATCATCATCGCGCGCTTCATCCCGATGGGTCGCATCGCGGTGACGTTCTCGTCCGGGTACACGCACGGCATGCCGTGGCGCAAATTCATCGTCGCGGACGTCGTCGCCGGGTTCGTCTGGGCCACCTACGCGACGCTGCTCGGGTACATCGGCGGTAAGCAGTTCGAGGATGCACCGTGGAAGGGCCTGCTGCTCGCCTTCGTGGTCGCCGTCGGCCTGGCCCTCGGCGTCGAGGCGGTGCGGAACTGGCGCGCCCGCCGCGGCGCCGCGTCCTCGTAGCGGATGCGACTTCACGTCACCGGGGGGACAGGCTTCCTGGGTCGTGAGCTTCTGCTGTTGGCTCCGCAGGCCACAGGCGAGCGCGTCGACGTGCGCGATCGGGACGCCGTCGTTGCACTCTTCGAGCGGCTCCGGCCGGACGCCGTGATCCACACCGCGTACCGGCAGGGCACCCCGGATGCATGGGACGTCAACGTTGTCGGCTCAGGCAATGTTGCACACGCAGCCGCCTTGATCGGAGCGCGGCTCGTGCACGTGTCCACCGACGTCGTCTTCGACGGGCGCAAGGGAGCGCCGTACGTGGAGACGGACGCACCGTCACCGTGCACCGACTACGGGCGGTCGAAGGCGGAGGCGGAGCAGCGCGTCGCGGCCGCTCACCCCGACCCGGTGCTCGTGCGCACCTCGCTGCTCATCGGTGGGCCGGGTCACGAGTCGTCCCCGCACGAGCGGGCCGCTCTCGACCCGGAGCGCACCTTCTACACGGACGAGGTGCGCTCGCCCGTGCAGGTGACCGACCTGGCTCGCGCTCTCCTCCAGCTCGCGCTCCTCGACGTCTCGGGGCCGCTTCACGTTGCCGGGGACGACGGCCTTTCCCGCGCGGATCTCGCCGAGCTCCTCGCGGGCCGGCCGGTGCGACGATCCGTGGCGCCGCGGGCCCGCCCGCTCGACTGCCGGCTGGACTCCGGCCGCGCCCGATCATTGCTCGGCGCTGTCCCACGCGGCGTTCGGGAAGTGTTCGCCCGCTAGATGGTTGATCGGAAATAGACGCACGTGCGGTTGGGGGCCTGCACGCTGCGCATCGCGCCCGTCTCGATCGGCATCCAGGCCACCAGCCTGCACGCCGATCGAGCCGGACACGCTGCTTGGTGCATGTCCTCCCCGACGCGCACGTCTATTTCCGATCAACCATCTAGGCGCTCGACAGCAGTTCACGATGGAGCTCCTGGGTCTCGGTGCTCGGCGCTGCGCCGAGGTCGTCGCGCAAGCGGCGCCGCAGGCCGTCGTACACCAGCAGCCCTTCTGCCCGGTTGCCGCCGAGTGCGTGGATGCGCATCAGCAGCCGGTAGCCGCTCTCTCGATACGGCTCGCAGGCCACGAGGAGGCGAGCTGCGCGCTCCGCGGTCGCCAGCTCCCCGCCACCGATACCGACGCTCGCAAGGCCCGCGAGCTCCAGCGCTCGGGCGTAGAGCTCCCCGACACGCTGCCGCACGGTGCGCACCCACGGAGCATCCTCACCGGGGAGGAAGCCGCGCCCCGCGACGTGCTGGGCGACGCGAGCGGGGCCCCAGGAACCCGTCCAGTCACCGCGCGCGACGGCGGACTCTGCCCGGTGGATGGCCTCTGCGGCAGCCTCGAGGTCGACCCAGGCGTCGGCCGGAAGCACGAGCCGGATGCGGGCGCGACCTTCGAGCCGCTCCGGCCCGAGCGTACGGCGCAACTTCGAGAGCAGCGCCGACAGTGCCGCGTCGGCGGCGGCCGGCGTCCCCGCCGGCCAGATCGCCTCTACGAGCTCGTCGCGCTCGGCGGGCCGGCTGCGGTTCGCGACCAGGTACGTGAACAGCAGTCTGCCCTGCCTGCCCGGAAGCTCCTCCTCGATCCGGCGGCCGTCGACGCTGGCGACGATCCTGCCGCAGATCTGGACGCGAGTCGCCAAGGTGACGCCAAGGTTAGGACAACCCGGACGCGCGATCATGTCCCGGTCGACCGCGTCAGGGAAGGAGCGCTGCCATGGGCAAGGTGATCAACTGCGAGTGCGGCGAGGTCGTTCGCGCCGACTCGGACGACGACCTCGTCCGCAAGGTCGAGGAGCACGTCGTCGTGAGCCACCCGGACCTGGTCGGGAAGCTCGGCCGCGACGACATCCTCGCCATGTCCGAAGAGGAGTGAGCGGGCCGGCGGCTGGGTCGGGCTCGACCCCGACCCAGCCGTCTACGCTGCCGGCATGAACCGGCTCGCCGAGGCAACGAGCCCCTATCTGGTGCAGCACGCCGACAACCCCGTCGACTGGCATGAGTGGGGCGAGGAAGCGTTCGCAAGCGCCCGCGCCGAGGACAAGCCGGTGCTGCTCTCCGTCGGGTACAGCGCATGTCACTGGTGCCACGTCATGGCGCACGAGTCGTTCGAGGACACCGCCACCGCCGCCGTCATGAACGAGCACTTCGTCAGCGTCAAGGTCGATCGCGAGGAGCGCCCGGACGTCGATGCGCTCTACATGGAGGCGACGCTCGCGATGAGCGGCTCGGGCGGCTGGCCGATGACGGTCTTCCTCACTCCGGGCGGCGAGCCGTTCTATGCGGGCACGTACTTCCCGCCGGAGCCCCGTCACGGGCTACCGAGCTTCCGCGAGTTGCTCCTCGCCGTGGCGGAGGCATGGCGCGAGCGACGCGACGATCTCGACCGCCAGGCGCAACGCCTCGTCGACGCGCTCGGACAGTCGGCACGGATGCCGCCCTCCACGGAGCCGCTCACGTCGGCGATCCTCACCGAGGCCGAGTCGGCGCTCGCGCGCTCGTTCGACTCCTTGCACGGCGGCTTCGGGGGAGCGCCCAAGTTTCCACCCGCCTCGACGATCGAGCTCCTCCTGCGGCGCGACAGCGATCGCGCCCGCGAGATGGCAGTCCGGACGCTCGACGCGATGGCCGCCGGCGGCATGTACGACGTGGTCGGCGGCGGCTTCCACCGCTACGCGGTCGACGCGCGCTGGCTCGTGCCGCACTTCGAGAAGATGCTCTACGACAACGCGCTGCTCGCGCCCGCGTACCTCCACGCGTGGCTGGTCACCGGCACAAGGCGCTACCGCGAGGTCGTCGAGGAGACGCTCGACTACGTGCTGCGCGAGCTGTCGCTCGAGGCCGGCGGCATCGCCTCCGCCCAGGACGCCGACACGCAGGGCATCGAGGGGCTCACGTACACGTGGGCGCCGGAGGAAGCGGCTGCCGCGGGGCTCGATGCCGAGCTGCTTCAGCCCTTCGAGCACGGGCGCCTGATCGTCCGGGGCGAGCTCGGCCCGGAGCTCAAGGCCCGGCTGCTCGCCGTGCGGTCCGAGCGGCCGCAGCCGTTCCGGGACGACAAGGCCGTCGCGTCGTGGAACGGGCTCGCCCTTGCCGCGCTCGCGGACGCGGGCTACCGCCTCGAGCGGTCCGACTGGGTGACGGCCGCCGAGCGGGTGGCCGAGTTCCTGCTCGGGCCGCTGTCGACGGAGGACGGGGGGCTGCGCCGCGCGTGGCGTGACGGCCGCGCCTCGGGTGCCGGTTTCCTCGAGGATTACGCCGATGTCGCCCACGGGCTGATCGAGCTGCACGTCGCGACCGGCGAGGGGCGCTGGCTGCACGAGGCCCGCCGGCTGGCGTTGCTCGCCGTGGAGCTCTTCCGCGACGAGGAGCACGGCGGCTTCTTTCTGGCTCCACGGGGCGGGGAGGAGCTCGTCGCTCGCACCAAGCCACTCGACGACAACCCGACTCCGTCCGGGAACTCGATGCTCGCGCACGTGCTGTTGCGGTTGTCCCGCCTGTGGGGCGACGACGAGCTCGAGCGCCACGCCGTCTCCGTCCTCCGGCTCGTGGCGCCGTCACTCGGGCGCGTCCCGTCCGCGTTCGGGTGGGCACTGTGCACGCTCGACCTGTGGCTCGCGACGCCGCAGGAGATCGCGATCGCCGGCTCGGTGCAGAGCCCGGTCGCGCGGGCCGCGCTCCAGCCCTTCCGGCCGCGCGCCGTCGTCGCCGTCGGGCCTGACGCCCGGGTGCCGGCTCTCACCGGCAAGGGCCTCGTCGACGGCCGTCCCGCCGTCTACGTCTGCGAGCGCTTCGCCTGCCGGGCGCCGGTGACCCAGGTGGGGGACCTGTCCGGGCTGGAGGCTTGACCGACTCCAATTAGCTAGCTAACTTAGCTAGATATGAGGGTCGTCAACATGCACGAGGCGAAGACGCGGCTCTCGGAGCTCGTTCGGCGCGTCGAGGCCGGCGAGCGAGTCCTGCTTGCGCGGCGCGGCGTGCCCGTCGCCGAGATCGTCCGGCGGGAGCCGGCAGTACGTCGCGTCGGAGGCACGTGGCGCGGAGCGGCATGGATCTCGCCGGACTTCGACGAGCCGACGCTGGAGCTCGAGGCGCTCTTCCTCGACGAGTGAACCTCCTGCTCGACACGCACGTCGCGCTCTGGTTCTTCAACGACCCGGCGCAGCTCGCCAAGAGCGCGCGTGACGCGATCGAGGATCCGGACACCGCCGTGCACCTCTCGGCCGCGAGCGTGTGGGAGGCCGCCATCAAGGAGGCGATCGGACTGCTCACCGTGCCAGAGCCGCTCGAGGATGCAGCCTTCTCGGCGGGTTTCCTCGAGCTTCCCGTCACGTGGAGCCACAGTCGCGCCGCGGCGGCGCTACCGCGGCTTCACGCGGACCCGTTCGACCGCATGCTGGTCGCCCAGGCGTCGCTGCAGGACCTCGTTCTCGTCACGCGCGACCCGCGCGTGGCCGCCTATTCGGTTGCGACGCTCGTCGCCTAGATGGTTGATCGGAAATGGGCGTGCGTGTCGGGGAGGGCCCGCACCAAGCAGCGTGTCCGGCTCGATCGGCGTGCAGGCTGGTGGCCTGGATGCCGATCGAGACGGGCGCGATGCGCAGTGTGCAGGCCCCCAACCGCGCGTGCGTCCATTTCCGATCAACCATCTGGCGCGCTCGGACGAGTGCCCTGGGGATCGAAGGTACGAGCCGTCACACACCTCACCCGGGTCGCTGCCGTGGGTAGGCTCACGCCATGGCGACGATCGAGATGACCGGTGCGGAAGAGGTCGCGTGGGATCTCTCCGATCTGTACACGGGCGCGGACGACCCCGCATTCGAAGCTGACATCGAGGAGTCGGAGCAGGCCACGGCTGCCTTCCGCGAGCGCTACTACGGCACGGTGGCAGAGCTTGACGCCGCCGCTCTCGCGGAAGCGATCGCCGAGCGCGAGCGCATCGACGAGGTCTTCACACGAGCGGCCTATTTCGCCCACCTCAACTTCTCCACGAACATGGCCGACGCGGCACGCGGGGCGCTCGTCGCGCGCCTCACCGAGAAGGGCGCGGCGCTCGAGGGCGAGCTCCTCTTCTTCACCCTCGAGCTCGCCGCCCTCGACGACGAATCTGCCGAGACGCTGCTCGCAGCGCCGGAGCTAGCCGACCGCAGCCATTGGCTGCACTCGCTCCGTAAGTTCCGGCCCTACCTGCTCACCGAGCCCGAGGAGCGGATCGTCACGGAGAAGGGCGTGTCCGGCGTCTCCGCCTGGTCACGGCTCTACGAGGAGCTGCTCGGCGCACTCCGGGTCTCGCTCGACGGCGAGGAGCTCTCACTCGAGACAGCGATGGCCAAGCTCTACGACGCCGATCGCGACGTCCGCCAGAGCGCAGCCGAGGCGGTCACAGCTGCGCTCGAGCCCGGTCTCCGCACACGGTCGTTCGTCTACAACGCCATCGTGCTCGACAAGTCGATCGACGACCGGCTGCGCGGCTACCCGAACTGGCTCTCGGCGCGGAACCTCGCCAACGAGACCACAGACGAAGCCGTCCAGGCGCTGATCGACGCCGCCGTCTCGCGCTACGACGTTCCGCAGCGCTACTACCGGCTCAAGGCGCGACTCCTGGGCGTGGACCGGCTCGCGCACTTCGACCGCTTCGCACCCGCCTCGCAGGACAGCTCGAAGAGACCGTGGGACGAAGCCCGCACGCTCGTCGTCGAGGCATACGGGAACTTCGCGCTGGAAGCAGGCGACGTCGTCGAGCGGTTCTTCGCCGAGAGCTGGATCGACGCGCCGGTACGACCCGACAAGCGTCACGGCGCCTTCTGCGCCACCACGATCCCGGGCGTGCACCCGTACGTGCTGCTGAACTACACGGGCGATCGCCGTTCGATCCTCACGCTCGCCCATGAGCTCGGACACGGTCTCCACGGCGTCCTCGCGCAGCCGCTCGGGCTCTACAACGCATCCACGCCGCTGACGACTGCGGAGACGGCGTCCGTCTTCGGCGAGGCGCTCACGTTCAAGCGGCTGCTTACCGCCGAGGACGACCCGCGCCGCCGGCTCGACCTCCTCTCCGGCCGGATCGAGGACGCGATCGCCACCACCTTCCGGCAGATCGCCATGAACCGCTTCGAGCACGCGGTACACACCGAGCGGCGCGAGACGGGGGAGATCTCGATCGATCGCTTCGCGGAGCTGTGGCTCGAGCAGCAGACAACCCTCTTCGGAGACTCCATCGACGTCGACGGCTACGACGCGTGGTGGAGCTACATCCCGCACTTCACGGGCGCCCCCGGCTACGTGTACGCGTACGCCTACGGCTACCTCTTCTCGCTCGCCATCTACCGCCGCTACGAGCAGCAGGGGGACGCGATGGTGGAGCCGTACCTCGACCTCCTCCGCGCGGGCGGCTCGAAGACCCCCGAGGAGCTGGCCGGCATCGTCGGCCTCGACCTGTCCGACCCGGCCATCTGGGCGTCCGGCATCGAGGCGCTCGCGTCCGATCTCGACGCGGCGGAGGCGCTCGCGGCCGAGGTCGGCCTCGCCACCTAACTGACTCGCACCCGCGCCGTCAGTACGGTCACCACCTCTTCACACGCAGCACGACGGGCGGTAGGGTCGCCCGGTCTGCTGATTCATCTCCATCATCGGAGGGCTCATGCGTAAGGTCGCAGTCTTGTTCGCCGCGCTCGTGGCCGTGGTCGCGGGCACGGCGTCGGGCGCGCCGACGGAGACCGGGGTCACGGCGAAGACGGTCACCATCGGCGGTACCTTCCCGCTCACCGGGCCGGCGTCCCTGTACGCCCCGATCCCGGTCGCGATGAAGGCGTACTTCTCGTGGATCAACGCTCGCAAGGGGCCCGACGGAAGACGCGGGGTCGGCGGGCGTCAGATCGTCTTCAACTACTACGACGACGGGTACAACCCGGCGAACAGCGTCCAGCTGACGCGCAAGCTGGTCGAGCAGGACAAGGTCTTCGCCGTGGTGGGGTCGCTCGGCACCGAGGTGAACCTCGCCATCCGGCCGTATCTCAACCAGCGCAAGGTGCCGCAGCTGCTGAACGCGTCGGGCGCCACGGTCTGGGGTCTCGACCAGGCCCGGTACCCGTGGACGATCGGCTGGCAGCCGCCGTACTCGCTCGAGTCGAAGATCTACGGACAGGCGATCGTCCGCAACAGCCCGAACGCGAAGATCGGCGTCCTCTACCAGAACGACGACTACGGCAGGGACTACCTCGCCGGTCTCAAGGTCGGTCTCGGCGCGAAGTCGTCGAACATCGTCGACGAGGAGGCGTACGAGGTCACCGCGACCACCGTCGCCTCGCAGGTCGCAAAGCTCCGCGCCAGCGGCGCCACGATCTTCGTCATCTTCGCGACACCGAAGTTCACCATCCAGGCGTACGCGATCGCCAAGGCGCTCGGTTGGAACCCGCCGGTGATCTACACGAACTCGGTCTCGGCGACGGTCACGTTCCTCACGCTCGCGCAGAAGTCCGGTGGCGGCACGCTCGTGAACAACACGTTCACGACGCAGTACGCGAAGGATCCCGCCGACCCGTCCTGGGACTCCGACCCGGCGATGAAGCTGTATCGCCAGGTGATGTCGAACTACTACCCGAACGGTTCCGCGGCCGCGGTGCAGGCGAACTCGCTCAACTACTACGGGGTCGCCGTCGCCCAGGCCTTCGTGCAGCTGCTGTACGCCGCCGGCCCGAATCCCACTCGGGCCGGGATCATGAAGGCCGCCCGCACCTGGAACGAGGCGAACGCCTTCCTCCTCCCGGGCAACAGGGAGAAGACCGGTGCGAAGGATCAGTTCCCGGTCGGCTGCGTACGGATCGCGAAGTTCACGGACGGCGTCTTCAAGGGCGTCTCCAAGCTCAAGTGCGGCTAGGACCGCGCTAGGCCATCAGCGAGGGAGGGCCGGCGCGCCGGCCCTCCCTAGGCGCGGCCAACACGCTCGAGAAACCGCGGGCTCGCGACCCGCAGCCGAGCCTCGACATCGGCGGTCAGGGCCGCGAGGTCCTCATCGCGGACGTCGCCGCCTCTGAGGCGGCGTGCCGTGGCGATGCGCTCGGTGTCGGGCGGGGCGGGCGGCGGCGATTCGCGCTCCACGATCGTGAGCGCGTTCATCGCCACCAGCGTGCGGAAGCGAAGGCGATGGTCGGCGACGCCCGGCAGGATCTCGGACTCCAGGAACTCCCGCACTGCGGTCGCCAGCTCGCCGGCCGCCGGCCGGTCGCCCGCCACCGCCGGCCGGAGGCTCGGCGCCGTGGGGCGGGCACGCTCTCCCTGCTCGATGCGACGGACGAGATCGAGCAGCTCCCACTCCATCTCGGCCGCGAGCCGGCCGAGGATCGCGAGCTCGACGCTTCGCTCCTCGCCGGTCAGATGCCGCCGCGCCTGGTTGAGCGCCCCAACCGCCCACTTGCAGTTGCCGAGCACCTCCCACGCGTCGACCTCGTCCCGTGGCACGCTGCGCCCGGTCAGCTCTTCGTACCGAGCCAGGTACGGCTCGAGCTCCGCGACGCCACCGAGCCGGAGCCCGTCGGCGCCGAAGCGCCAGGCGCGGATCAGCGGCCAGGCGAGATCCTCGAGCGGGTCCGAGATCTTCGCGAACTCCCAGTCGAGGACGGCCACGATCCCGTGCTCGTCCACGGCGAGGTTGCCGACGCGAAAGTCACCGTGGGAGACGACCGGAGGCCGCTCGAGCGGCAGCCGTCGACGGCACCACGCGATGCCGAACTCGATCGCAGGGTGCGGCTCGTGAACGAGGTCGAGTTCCTCCGTGAGGCGGCCGAACAGGTCGGGGCGGGGGAGGAAGCCGACCCGGTCTGCGGGGATGGCATGGATGCGTGCCAGCTCGGCTGCCATCTGCAGGCCGAGCTCTCGTGGCGGCGCCTTCACGATCCGGCGCCCGATCGTCTCACCGTCCACACGGGACATCGCAAATGCCTCGCGACCGTCGACATCGCCGAGATAGGCGACCGGCTCGGGCACGCGGACGCCTGCCTCCCGCGCGGCGACGAGCATCTCGAACTCGTCCTCGAGCGGGAGCGTGTCGACGTGGATCACTCCACCCAGCGCTCGCCGCACCAGCAGCGCGCGCCCATCGGCCGTGCCGACCGCCCACGCCTCCTTCGAGGCGCCTCCGGCGAGCAGCCGCGCGTCGACGACGTCCACGCCCAACGCCTGCGCGAGGACCTCCTTCACAGCACGAGATCGGCCAGTAGGCTGAGCGCCTCCGGCTGCCTCGCCTGCAGGACGACGGTCGTGGCGCCACACTCACGCCAGGCGTCGAGCCGCGCGGCGATCCGCGAGCGATCACCGACGAGCGCAACCTCGTCCACGAGCGAGTTCGGAACCGCTGCCGCCGCCTCTTCCTTCTTCCCCTCGAGGAAGAGATCCTGGATCGATGCCGCTTCGGCCTCGTATCCGTAGCGGCAGGCGAGCCGGTTGTAGAAGTTCTGTCCGCGCGCGCCCATGCCGCCGACGTACAGGGCGAGCAGCGGCTTCAGAAACGCGCGGGCCGCCCCGACGTCGTCGGCGACGACGACGGGGACGAGCGGCGCGAGATCCCATCCCTGCGGTCGTCCGCCGCGCACCGCGAACCCCTCCTCGAGACGCGGCAGGTGCGTCTCGCGAAAGCGCTCGGGGGAGAAGAAGATCGGCAGCCAGCCGTCGGCGATCTCCGCGGCGAGCGCGACGTTTCGCGGCCCGATCGCGGCCAGATAGATCGGCACCTCGGCGCGCAACGGCCTCGTGATCAGCTTGAGCGGCTTGCCCAGGCCCGTGGCGCCGTCACCGGTGTACGGGATGTCGTAGTGCTCACCGTGGTGCTCGAGCGGCGCCTCGCGGCGCAGCACCGTGCGCACGATGTCGATGTATTCGCGCGTGCGGACGAGAGGCTTGCCCCAACGCTGCCCGTGCCAGCCTTCGGCGACCTGTGGGCCGGACGTGCCGAGCCCGAGCAGCGCACGACCGCCGGAAAGCACGTCGAGCGTCGCGATCGTGGCCGCAGTCGCCGCCGGCGACCGGGCCGGCATCTGCATGATCCCGCTCCCGACGAGGATGCGCTGCGTGCGCGCCGCGATCCACCCCATCGGCGTCACCGCGTCGGCGCCGTAGGCCTCGGACGTCCACACCGAGTGGAAACCGAGGCGATCGGCCTCCTCGGCGAGCGCGACCGCAGCGACCGGGTCGTCGTACCCGAGTTGCAGACCCAGGCGCATGCGGCGATCCTACTCGGCATGTCCGGCGCGCTCTTCCCACCCGACTACCTCCGGACCCGCGACGCGTACGGCGTCTTCATGGAGGAGCACGTCTACCCCAACGAGGGTGCGCTGCAGCTCGAGGACGACGCCTCGTTCGCCCTCGTCGCCGAGCTGCAGGCACGCGCGCGCGAGGCCGGTCTGTGGGCCCCGCACGTGCCACGCGAGGCGGGCGGCACCGGGCAGGGCTTCCTCTACTACGCCTGCATGAACGAGGTGATCGGCCGCTCGTTCATGGCACAGCTCGTGTTCGGCTGCCAGGCGCCCGATGCGGGCAACGCCGAGCTGCTGCATCTCTTCGGTTCGGCGGAGCAGAAGGAGCGGTTCCTGCGCCCGCTCGTCGCCGGCGAGGTGCGCTCGTTCTTCTCCATGACCGAGCCCGAGGTCGCGGGGTCGGATCCGACGATGCTGCGCGGCCGTGCCGTGCGCGACGGCGGCGAGTGGGTGATCGATGCGCACAAGTGGTTCTCGTCCGGAGCCGACGGAGCGGCGTTCGCGATCGTGATGGCCGTCACCGATCCGGACGCGGAGCCGCACCGGCGTGCGTCGATGATCCTCGTGCCCGCGGACGCGGCGGGTGTCGAGGTCGTGCGGGTGACACCTGTGCTCGGACACGTCGGCCGCGGGTGGGGAACGCACTGCGAGGTGCTGTACACCGGTGTTCGTGTCCCTGTCGCCAACACGCTCGGCGAGGTGGGCGACGGCTTTCGGTTGGCGCAGAAGCGCCTCGGGCCCGGCCGCATCCATCATGTGATGCGCTGGCTCGGGCAGATGCAGCGGGCCTTCGAGCTGATGTGCACGTATGCGCTCGAGCGGGAGGCGTTCGGCGGGCCGCTGGCCGAGAAGCAGGCGGTGCAGACGTGGATCGCCGACTCGGCGGCCGAGATCCAGGCGTGCCGCCTGCTCACGATGGACGCAGCGCGCAAGATCGACCAGGGGTCGGAGGCCCGCGTCGAGGTGTCGCTGCTCAAGTTCTTCGCCGCCGGGGCGCTCAACGACGTCATCGACCGGGCGGTGCAGGTACACGGCGCCCGCGGTCTCACCGACGAGACGCCGCTCGCGACGATGCTGTTGCAGGCCCGCGGCGGCCGCATCTACGACGGCCCGGACGAGGTGCACCGGATGGTCGTGGCCCGCCGGATCCTGAAAGGCTTCGCCGCCGGCGAGGGCTACCGCTTCGAGTAGGTCTAGCGCTGCGCCAGAGGAGGGGGCGCGCCGACGGCATCGCCGTCGACGCGCGGGCCGGGCACGTTCGCGAAGCGGAAGTCGAGCGGCGGCCGGCCGGGTTGCACGACCCAGGCGTGGCCCGTCTCGCCCGAATCGAGCGCGCTCCAGACCGCTTCCGCGACGTCTGCGGGCGTGAGCAGCGGGAAGCCGCTCGCCTCGAGTCGCGCGCGAACAGAGCCGCGCACCAGCGGCGTGTCGGCGATGCCAGGGCAGACGGCGTTGATCGCAATGCGGCGCTCCGCGAGCGGCGCGGCGGCGCTGCGCACGAAGCCGACGACGGCGTGCTTGGTCGCCGTGTAGACGGGGTCGTCGGGCATCGCCGTCAGCCCGGCCAGGGACGCCGTGCAGACGATGCGTCCACCCGGTGCCATGACCTGGGCCAGGCGCCGGACGCCAAGGACGACGCCGTCCACGTTGACGGCCATCGCGCGTCGGTACTCCTCCAACGGCAACAGCGCGGGATCGGACGGTCCGCCGAGCACTCCGGCGTTGAGACACGCCACGTCGACCGCGCCGACCCCGTCCCACGCGGCCTCGTCGGAGACGTCGAAGCCGGTCGTCAGGTCGAGCACCTCCACCTCGTAGCCCTCCGAGCGGAGCCGGTCGACGATCGCGGCTCCGATCCCGGAAGCCCCGCCGGTGACGAGGGCTCTCACGGGACGAGCACCACCTTGCCGGTCGAGCGGCGCTCCTCGATCAGCCGGTGCGCCGCCGCGGCCTCCGTGAGAGGGAAGGTGGCCCCGACCGTCGGCCGGAGCAGCCCCTGCCCCCACAGGCGGAGGAGGTCGCCGGCCGCCTCCAGCACGACCTCCGGGCGGTGGCGCATCAGCCGCCCCAGGTAGAAGCCGTGAACCCCGATGTTGCGACCCACGAGCTGCGCCGGATCGACCGGTTTCCACATGCCCCCCGCGAAGCCGACGCCGACCGCGACGCCGAGTGGCCGGATCATGCCGAGCGACGTCTCGAAGAGCTCGCCGCCCACGAGGTCGAAGACGACGTCCACCGGGTCGAGCGACCCGAGCTCGTCGTAGACGACGGCCTCGGTGGCGCCGAGCTCCCGCGCGAGCGCGAGCTTCTCGGCGCTTCCCGCCGCGGCGACGACCTCTGCCCCCAGCAGCCGGGCCACCTGCACGGCGGCGCTGCCCGTGCCACCTGCGGCAGCTGTCACCAGCACGCGCAGCCCCGGTCGGACGTCGGCCTGCCGGGTGAGCGGAATCCAGGCCGTGAGGAACGCCATCAGGAACGAGGCGCCCTCCTCGAAGCTCGCCTCGGCGGGGAGGTCGAACAGCCACTCGTCGTCGACAGCGACGCGCTCGGCGTAGCCACCTCCGGTCTCGCGAACGAGACCGAGCACCCGTCGTGCCCCGACCAGCCCTGCGACCTCGATCCCCGGGATCCACGGGAGCGGAGGCGCCTGCGGGTAGCGACCCTGGCGGATCAGCACCTCGAGGAAGTTGATCCCGCAGGCCCGGATCTCGACGACCGACTGGCCGGCGGCGGCGACCGGGTCGGGCACGTCACGGACGACGAGCGCCTCCGGGTCGCCGGTCGCCTCCAGGACGACTGCGTTCACCGGGCGCTGAACTGCGGGTCGCGCTTCTCGATGAACGCGCTCACGCCCTCGAGCCCGTCCTCGCTCTCGAGACAGCGCCTGAAGCCTTCGGCCTCGCGCCGCAGACCCTCCTCGAGGGTCAGGTCGCGCGTCGTCCGCGCCAGCTCGCGCAGCACCGCGAGGGCGTGCGGCGACCTCGCCGCTATCGCCCGCGCCACCTCGAGAGCCGCTTCCAGCAGCTCCGCCGCCGGAACGACCCGCTCGACGAGACCGAAGCGCTCCGCCGTGGCCGCGTCCACGAAGTCGCCCGTCAGGTTGAGCAGCATGGCGCGACCGAGCCCGATGAGGCGAGGCAGCCGCTGTGTGCCACCACCGCCGGGAATCAGGCCGAGCTTGATCTCGGGCTGGCCGAGCCGCGCGTCGTCGGCGCAGATGCGGATGTCACAACACATGGCGAGCTCCAGGCCGCCCCCGAGGCAGTACCCCTGGATGGCCGCCACGAACGGCGTGTGCGCCGCATCCATGTGCGCCCCGAGCTTCTGAATGCCACGCGCCGACCCGCCCTCGGCCGCCGCCTCGCGCAGCGCCGGGAACTCCTTGATGTCGGCTCCGGCGACGAAGGCGCGCTCGCCGCCGCCCCGCAGCACGATGACCCGCGTCGCCGGATCCGTGTCCAACCGTTGCACCTCGGCCTCGAGCTCGTCGAGGAGTGTGGCCGACAGCGCGTTCATCGGCGGGTTGTCGATCGTCACGATCGCGACCGCGCCGTCCTGCTCGGTGCTGATGAATTCTCCCACTCGGTCTCCTCAGGGATTGTCTGCGGTCACCGGCGTCGCAAAGCGCTCACGCAACGCCGTCTTGCGGAACTTGCCGACGGCCGTCTTGGGGATCTCGTCCACGAACTCGAAGCGGTCGGGCAGCCACCACTTGGCGAACTGCGGGGCGAGGTACTCGCGCAGCTCGTCCGGTGTGACGCTCGCGCCCTCGTGCAGCACGACGACGGCCAGCGGTCGCTCCGACCACTTGTCATCCGGCACCGCGATCACCGCCGCCTCGGCGACCGCCTCGTGACCCATGAGGGCGTTCTCGAGCGCCACCGTCGAGATCCACTCGCCACCCGACTTGACGAGGTCCTTGGCACGATCCTGCACCTCGACGCAGCCGTCCGGGTGGATGACGACGACGTCGCCGGTCTTGAACCAGCCGTCGTCCGTCCAACGGTCGGCGCTGTCGGGGGAGTCGTAGTAGGCCGACGCGATCGAGACGCCGCGCACCTCGAGCTCACCCATCGAGGCGCCGTCCCACGCGACCAGTCCGGCGTCACCACGAGCCCGGATCTCGACGAACGGGATCGGCTGACCCTGCCTCGCACGCCGTGCGTACGCCTCGGCCGGCTCGAGCCCTTCCTCCTGGCCTGGGCCGCCGGAGAGCGTGCCGACGGGCGTCATCTCCGTCATTCCCCACCCGTGCACGAGGTGCAGCCCGTGCCGCTCGCCGAAGCCCTCGATCATGGCCTGCGGCGGCGCTGCGCCGCCCACGGTCATCGTGCGCATCGACGAGAGGTCCCAACCGTCGGGGCTCGCATCAAGCGCCTGCAGGATCCCCATCCAGATCGTCGGCACCCCGGCGGAGACGGTGACCCGCTCCTGCTCGAACGCCTCCAGCAGGCTGACCGGATCGAGGTGCGGCCCTGGGAAGACCTGCTTCGCGCCCACGATCGTGCACGAGAAGGGAAAGCACCAGGCGTTGGCGTGGAACATCGGCACGACGGGTAGCACGGTGTCGGCCGGCGTCAGCCCGATACCCGGCCCCACGGTGAGCGCGTGCACGGCGATCGACCGATGCGAGTAGACGACCCCCTTCGGACGCCCGGTGGTGCCGCTCGTGTAGCACATGGCGGCGGCGGCGCGCTCGTCGACGTCGACGTACGCGAAGGCACTCTCGTCCGCGCTCGCGATCAACTCCTCGTAGTCGATCGCACCGTCCGGAACCGCACCGGCACCCACCGCGACGACGTGCTCGAAGCCGCAGCGGCCGACGAACTTCTCCGCCAGCGGCCACAACACCTTGTCGACCACCAGCACGCGATCACCGGCGTGGGTGGCGATGTACGTGAGATCGTCCGGGTGCAGCCGGAGGTTGAGCGTGTGGGTGACGAAGCCGCCCACCGGCGCGCCGACATACGTCTCCAGATGCTCGTGGTGGTTCCACATGAACGTGCCGACGCGGTCGCCTGTCTCGAGACCGAGCCCGCGCAACGCGACGGCGAGGCATTTCGTCCGCGCCACGAAGTCTGTGTACGTGTACCGGTGCCAGCTCTTGTCGGGCAGCCGGCTGACGATCTCGCGGGGCCCGAACAGCTCGTCCCCGCGACGCAGGATGGCCGGCACGTTGAGCTGGTAGTCCATCATCAGGCCTTCCATCTCACTCCCCTCGGTCGAGAAGGTACGACGCCACCTCGGCCCGCAGCTGCTCCGCCGAAGCTTCCCACGACCTGATCCAGAGCGTGCGCTTGTAGAGTCGGTGCAGCACGTGTTCCCACGTGAAGCCGACGCCGCCGTGCACCTGGATCGCGCGCTCGCACGCGGTCACGGCGGCCTCGGACGCCTGCGCTTTCGCTGCGGCGGCGGCGACCGCGGCTCCCGGATCGGCGGCGTCGACGCACCAGGCGGCCCAGATGGCCAGCGACCGCGCCAGCTCCAGCTCCATGTAGCTCGTCGCGAGCGGATGCGCGACGGCCTGATACGAGCCGATCGGGCGGCCGAACTGCTCGCGCTGCGTGGCGTACTCCACTGCCAGCTCGAGCGCCCGCCGTCCCGCGCCGCACGCTTCCATGGCGAGCGCGACGAGCGAGCGTCTTCTCACCTCGGGGAGCACCTCGCTCGACGCGAGGATGTCGCCCGGCTCGCCGCCGGCGACGATGCCGAGCGGGCGCGTCTCGTCGCTGGTGTCGAGCAGCTCGCGCTGGGCTCCAACGAGCTCGTAGATGCTGCCGCCGCCGACGACGGCGATCCGCTCAGCCGTGTCGAGGTCGGGAATCAGGGGCCCGACCGCGAGCACCCAGCTCGTCTCACCCCGCGCCACGCGCGCCTGCTCGTCGGGGGGCAGCGCGGGCAGTGCCACGGCGACCGTCGAGTAGAAAGGCCCGGTGGTGAGCGCCCGGCCGAGCTCCTCGTGCAGCACTGCCTGCTCGAGGAAGCCGAGCCCGGCGCCGCCGTGCTCTTCGCCCACCGAGACACCCGTCCAGCCGAGCTCGGCGAGCTGCGCCCAGCTCGGCTCCGGTGTCGCCTCGAGGAAGGCGCGGGCCTGCCTGCGGAGCTCGTCCTGCTCGGGTGTGAAGGAAGCGTCCACTATCGCGACCGTGGCAGGCCGAGCACGCGCTCGGCGACGATGCTCCGCAGGATCTCCGACGTGCCGGCCTCGATCGTGTTCCCGCGGCTGCGGAGCTGCTGGTGCGACCACCAGCCCGCGTAGGGCGCACGCTCCCCGACGAGCTGCGCATCGCGCCCGAGGATGTCGAGCGCGAGCGCCGTGAGCCGCTGGTTCGCCTCCGCCCACTGCTGCTTGAGGATGGAGCCCTCGGGACCCGGGATGCCGGTGCGCTCGAGCGCCGCGAGCGACCGGTACGCCGTCAGTCGCAGCGCTTCGAGCTCGATCCACTCGCGGGCGACGGCGTCGCGCTGCAACGGCGTCGCGCCACGCTCCCGCGCCAGCTCGAGCAGCTTGCGCACGGACACCTCGAGCCGTGAGACGAGCGCCAGACCGAGCGTGCCGCGCTCGTGCAGCAGCGTCGTCATCGCCACCTGCCAGCCGCCGCCGATCTCGCCCAGGAGGTTCTCACGGGGCACGCGCACCCCGGTGAGGAAGATCTCGTTGAACTCCGCGTCACCCGTGATCTGGCGCAGCGGACGCACCTCGACGCCGGGCGCGTGCATGTCGACGATCACGTAGGTCAGCCCGTCATGGCGCTGTGAACCCGGGTCGGAGCGGGCGAGAAGGATGCAGAAGTCGGCCACGTGGGCGTACGACGACCACACCTTCTGGCCGTCCAGGACGAAGCACTCGTCCTCGACGAGGCAGCTCGTGCGGACGCCGGCGAGGTCGGAGCCGGCACCCGGCTCCGAGAAGCCCTGACACCAGATCTCGTCGCCTGCGAGGAGCGGCGACAGGTATCGCGCCTTTTGCTCGTCCGTGCCGTGCGTGATGATCGTCGGGCCCGCCATGCCGAGGCCGATGACGCCGATGTGGGTCGGCGCCTCTGCCCGCGCCAGCTCCTCGAGGAGGATCGCCTGACGGGTGATCGGGGCACCGGTGCCCCCGTACTCGCGCGGCCAGGTGAGCCCCGCGTACCCGGCGGCGTGGAGCGCGCGACTCCAAGCGCGCATCGCCGTCAGGTCGTCGGTCTGCAGCCCGAACCCGTAACCACGCAGCGCGTCGGGCACGTTCTGTGCCAGCCAGCCGCGCGCCTCCGCTCGGAACGCGGCCTCCTCGGGCGTGTCGCGGAAGTGCACGCGGCGATGCTAGATGATCGATGTCACGATCTCGCGCCCCAGAGCGCCAGCTCACGCCCCGGAACAGACGATCTCGTGGCATCAATCATCAGACGCCGTGGACGGCGCGGGCCAGGTCGGCGACGGAGACCTCGAACACCGCATGCGGCGTGCCGGCCGCGCACCAGACGCGGTCGAAGCGATGCAGCGAGTCGTCCACGATCGTCCGCAGCGGCCGGTCGTGCCCGAGCGGCGGCACGCCACCGACCGCGAAACCCGTCGCTGCTCGTACTTCGTCCGCCGTCGCCCGGCGCAGCCCGAGCGCCTCGGCGGGCACCCGGCGATCCCCCGCCCACAGGCACATCACCGCCTCGCCGCTGACCGTGTCCACGAACCCGAGCGACTTCACGATCTGACCGAGCTCGCAGCCGCACGCGGCGGCGGCCTCTGCCGCCGTGCGGGTGGACTCCGGCAGCACCACGACCTCGACCTCGAGACCTCGCTCCCGCAGACGCTGCTCGACCTTCGCGGCCGTCGGATGGAGGGGCTCCGGCACGCGGCAAGCGTACTGGCGGCCGGGTAGGCTCCTGCGCTCAGATGGCGGCGCTCCTCACCGTCCACGATGTGACGCTGCGCTTCGGCGGCATCATCGCCCTCGACGGCGTCTCCTTCGACGTCGAGGCGGGGACGATCACCGGGCTGATCGGCCCGAACGGCGCCGGGAAGACCACCGTCTTCAACGTCGTCACGCGCCTGTACCGGCCGGACGGCGGTGACGTGCTGCTCGACGGCGAGTCGCTGCTGCGCACGCCGTCGTACCGCGTCGTCACGCGCGGCGTCGCACGCACGTTCCAGAACCTGAACCTGTTCCGCACGATGTCGGTGCTCGAGAACGTGCTCGCCGGCGGTCATGCGCGTGGACGCGCGTTCGGCGAGCGCCAGGCGCTGGAGACGCTCGACGTCGTCGGTCTCGCCGATCGCGCCGCGCTCCCTGCCGCGTCGCTCCCGTACGGGATCCAGAAGCGTGTCGAGCTCGCACGAGCGCTTGCGGCCGCGCCCAGGCTGCTTCTCCTCGACGAGCCCGCCGGCGGGCTCAACCACGAGGAGGTCGGGGAGCTCGGCGGCTTCGTGCAGCGGCTGCGCGACGACCTCGGGCTCACGGTGCTTCTCGTCGAGCACCACATGGGCCTCGTGATGCGGGTGTCCGACCACGTCAACGTGCTCAGCTTCGGCCGCAAGATCGCGGACGGCACGCCCGCTCAGGTGCAGGCCGACCCAGCGGTGATCGAGGCATACCTCGGGGTGGAGGAGTGACGGAGGCCCTGCTCTCGCTCAACGGCGTCAAGGCCCGCTACGGCCCCGTGCAGGCCTTGCACGGCGTCACGCTGGAGGTGCCCGAGGGGGAGATCGTCGCGGTGCTCGGCGCGAACGGTGCCGGCAAGACGACGACGCTCCGCGCCGTGTCGGGCACGGTGCGGCGCTCGGGTGGGGAGATCCGGTTCGCGGGCAAGCGCCTGCGCGGGGGGCCCGAGTCTGTTGCCAAGGCAGGCATCGCCCACGTTCCGGAGGGTCGCGGCACGTTCACCGAGCTGACGGTGCTGGAGAACCTCAGGCTCGGCGCTTACACCCGCCGCGACCGCGAGGTCAAGCAGGATGTCGAACGCGTCGCGGGCTGGTTCCCGTGGCTCGTCGAGCGGGCCGACCAGCCCGCTGGGACGCTCTCGGGCGGGGAGCAGCAGATGCTGGCGCTGGCGCGGGCGCTGATGGCGCGACCCCGGCTCGTGATGCTGGACGAGCCGTCGCTCGGGCTCGCCCCGCTCGTGGTGCGCGAGATCTTCCGCATCGTGCGCGAGCTGAACGCCAAAGAGGGTCTCACGGTGCTCGTCGTCGAGCAGGACGCGCGGATCGCGCTCGAGGCCGCGTCCACGGCATACGTGCTCGAGGTGGGCGAGGTTGCGATCGCCGGCACGAGCATCGAGCTGCGCCGGGACGAGGCCGTGCGCCGGAGTTACCTGGGGTACTGATGTCTCGTCCCACGAACGCCCACCGTCCTTTCCCCGGCGTCAGGGCCGGATATATCCGGCCCCTACAGGAGATCGGACAGTAGATGTCCGATCTCCTGCAGCAGATCGTCTCGGGTCTCGCCTCCGGCGGCATCTACGGCTCGCTCGCGCTCGCCCTGGTGCTCATCCACCGCGCGACCGGGATCATCAACTTCGCCCAGGGCGAGATGGCGACGTTCTCGACGTTCATCCTCTGGACGCTCACCGTCAACCACGGCTGGCCCTACTGGCCGGCGTTCCTGCTGACCCTCGCGGTCTCGTTCGGTGGCGGGCTCGGCATCTACCAGCTCGTGATCCGACCGAACGAGAAGGGCTCCGTGTTGCGTGTGGTGATCGTCACCATCGGTCTGCTCATCCTCCTGAACGGGCTCACGCAGCTGATCTGGTCGGGCGAGGTGCGCGCCGTGGAGAGCCCGTTCCCGTCCGGGACGTTCACCGTCGGCGGCGTCGCGATCGCCTATCAGGACATCGGCACGATCTGCGTCTCGCTCGGAGTCGTGTTCGTCCTCTGGGTCTTCTTCCGCTTCACGAAGATCGGCCTGGCGATGCGAGCAGCGGCCGTCAACCCGGCCGAGGCGCGTCTCGTCGGGATTCGCGTCACGTGGATGCTCGGGCTCGGCTGGGGGCTCGCCGCGGTGCTCGGTGCAGTGGCCGGTGCGCTCACCGCGCCGAGCGTGTTCCTCGACCCGACGATGATGCAGCCGATCCTCATCTACGCGTTCGCGGCCGCCGTGCTGGGCGGGATCGACTCGCCCGTCGGGGCCGTCGTCGGTGGACTCGCGATCGGCGTCACTCTCAACGTGCTCGGCTGGCTCAGCCAGTACCCGGCCTTCGACTGGTTCACCGAGGAGCTGCGGCTACCGGCCGCGCTCGCGATCATCCTCGGCGTCCTCATCGTCCGGCCCGCCGGGCTCTTCGGGCACACGGCGGTGAGGAAGATATGAGGGCTGTGGGCCGCGCCGCCGTCCCGCTGCTCGCGTTCGTGGCGCTCGCGGTGGCCGCGTACGGCCTACCGGCCTTCGTGAACGACTTCCGTGCGCAGCAGTTCGCCTACGTCTGGATCTACCTGATCGCCCTGATCGGGCTGAACGTGCTCACCGGCTACACGGGCCAGATCTCGCTCGGGCACGGCGCCTTCATGGCCATCGGCGGCTACACGACAGCGATCCTGATGAGCGAGCACGGCGTCAAGGACATCTGGACGATTCCCGTCGCCGGTCTTGTCGCCGGTCTGGCGGGGTTCCTGTTCGGCATTCCGGCGCTCCGGCTCTCCGGGCTCTATCTCGCGCTGGCGACGTTCGCGATTGCGGTCGCGATCCCCGCGGTCGCCAAGTACGACTCGGACAAGCTCAGCTTCGCCGACTTCACCGGTGGCGGCACGGGGATCAACCTCTTCGGCACACCGGAGCTGACCGCATCGCTGACACCGGTGTCGATCTTCGGCTTCGAGCTCGGCTTCAACAACTGGCTCTACTACCTGGCGGCGACGATCGCGCTCGTGCTCTACGTCGCGGCGTGGCTCTTCCTGCGCGGACGCACGGGTCGCGCCTTCCGGACGGTACGAGACAGCGAGACGGCGGCGGTCTCGTTCGGCGTCAGCCTGGCGCGCTACAAGACGCTCGCGTTCGCCGTCAGCGCGGCCTATGCCGGCGTGGCCGGGTCACTGTTCGCGATCGCGACGACCTTCGTCAACCCCCTCACGTTCCCCGTCGCGCTCTCCATCTACCTGCTCGTCGGCGTCGTCGTCGGCGGGCTCGGCTCGCTCGTGGGGCTGATCGCGGGCGCGATCTTCATCCAGTTCATGCCCCAGTGGGCGCAGGACGCCGACAGCGTGATCCCGAACTGGCTGCCGGTGCTCGGCGGTCTCGACACCGACTCGCCCGGCGCGCCCGCGGTCGTGTTCGGCGGCGTCCTGATCCTGCTCATGTTCGTGCTCCCCGACGGCGTCGCCGGGCTGGTCGGCCGCCTGCGCGGCCTGACCGGCCGCTAGAGCTCAGTTCGAACGAGTTCCAAACAACCGGGCGCTACCATCGTCCGCAGGATCGACCTTCGACAAGGAGCCCTTGAGACGATGAGAAGGAAGCTCGTGCTCGCGCCCGTCGCCGCGTTCGCGGTGCTCGTGCTCGGAGCGGCCGCCGCGCTTGCCGCAGGCGCCGCCGACCCGGGTGTCACGCCGACCGCTGTGTTGCTCGGCGGGACGTCGCCGCTGACGGGGCCCGCATCTGCCTACGCCTCCGTGGCGCGCGGAGCCGACGCCTACTTCAAGTACCAGAACTCCCACGGTGGAGCGGGTGGCCGCCAGGTCTCCTACAAGTACGTCGACGACGCGTACAACCCGGCGCAGACGGTGCAGGCGACCCGCCAGCTCGTCGAGCAGGACAAGGTGTTCGCGATCTTCAACTCGCTGGGCACCGAGCAGAACCTCGCCACGCGCGACTACCTGAAGGCGCAGGGTGTACCGCAGCTGTTCGTCGCCTCGGGCGCGACGACCTGGGGGCGCGACGCTGCGGACTACCCGGGAGCGATCGGGTTCCAGCCGAGCTACCAGGCCGAAGGGGTCATCTACGGCCGCTATCTGGCGCGGACACGAGCGGGAGCGAAGGTGGCCGTCCTGTTCCAGAACGACGACTACGGCAAGGATCTGCTGCTCGGGCTGAAGCGAGGGCTCGCGCGCTCCAAGGCGAAGGTCGTCGCAGCGCAGCCGTACGAGGCGACGTCGCCGGACGTCGGCTCGCAGATCGCGAAGCTCAAGTCGTCCGGCGCCGACGTGCTCGCGCTGTTCGCGACGCCCAAGTTCGCCATCCAGGGTTACGTGTACGCGAACAAGCTCGGTTGGAAGCCGAAGCTGACGGTCAACAACGCCGTCTCCTCGGCCTCGAACATCATGACCCTGGCCTCAGAGGGCGGGCAGAACAAGGTCGTCAACGGGTCCATCTCGATCGTGTTCCTCAAGGACCCGACCGACCCGACGTGGGCCAAGGACGCGACGATGAAGCTCTACCGCTCGATCATGAAGAAGTACGCGCCGGGGGCGAACGCCAACGACGTCTACCACGTGTACGGCATGGCGGTCGCGTGGACGACGATCGAGCTGCTCAAGAAGACGGGCAAGAACCTGACCCGTGACGCGCTCGTGAAGGCGACGTCGAGCATGAACCTGCCGAAGAACCCGTTCGTGCTGCCGGGGATCGTGATCAAGACGGGTGCCGGCGACCACTTCCCGCTCGAGCAGATGCTGCTGCAGCGCTGGTCGAACGGCAGTTGGCGCTCCTTCGGCGGCATCTGGGCGCAGCGCGCGTCGTAGGAGAGTTCCTCGACTGGGCGATGACGGGCGATCCGGAATGCCTCTGCGCGGAGCTGCACCGGCAGGGATGGCGGGACGAGCTCCACGGAGTCAGCCCCCGGAATGCCGCCGAGCAGGTGTCGTCGCTCCCGGAGCGGGTCGAGTAGGAGCGGCCGGGATCGACGTGGTGGTCGTCTGAGCGCGCGTGCCGCCACATTCGTCGTGTTCGTCGTCAACGGGGCCATGATCGGCACCTGGGTCGCGCACATCCCCTGGATCCAGGGGCAGCTCGGGGTGTCGAAGTCGATGCTCGGGCTGACGCTCCTCTGCATGGCCGCCGGTGCGCTCGTCGCGATGCCGCTCACCGGGCATATCCTCCAGGGCCGGTCGAGCGCTGCCGTGACGAGAGTCACCGCGCTCCTCTTCTGCCTCCTGCTCCCGTTGCCGCTTCTCGCCCCGTCGCCGCTCGCGCTGGGAGCGTTTCTGCTCGTCTTCGGCGCCGCCAACGGCGCCATGGACGTGGCGATGAATGCACACGGGGTGGCAGTCGAGCGTCGCCTTTCCCGGCCGATCATGTCCTCGCTGCACGGCGGCTGGTCGATCGGCGGCTTCGCCGGCGCCGGCGCGGCGGCGCTTGCGGCCGCGGCAGGAATGGATCCTCGCGTGGAGTCGGTCGTCGTCGGAGCCCTGCTCTGGCTCGCGGCGCTCTGGACGACCTCGTCTCTCGGGGAGACGACATCGCACGTCGTCGACGAAGCGGCCGGCGGGCTCGCGCTTCCATCGCGCGGTGTGCTGCTGCTCGGGGCACTCTGTTTCCTGGCGATGATGATCGAGGGGGCGGTCGGCGACTGGAGCGGCATCTACCTGCGCGACGACCTCGGCGCGGGGGCCGCTGTGGCGGCCACCGGGTTCGCAGGCTTCTCGCTCGGGATGGCGATGACCCGGCTTGCCGGTGACAGGCTCAATGAGAGGCTGGGCGCGGGTCGGCTCCTGCGCGGAGGGATGGCACTCGTCGCGGTGGCACTCGGCGCGGCGCTGCTCGCCGCCGAGCCCGTCGCGTCAGTGCTCGGCTTCGCGCTCGTCGGAGTCGGCATCGCGAACGCAGTGCCGCTCCTGTTCAGTGCCGCCGGGCGTGTCCCGCCCGCCGGGCCGTCGCTCGCCGCCGCGTTCACCGTCGGCTACCTGGGCTTCATCGTCGGCCCACCGGCGATCGGCGTGCTCGGTGACACGATCGGCCTGCCGCGCACGCTGGCGCTCCTCTGCTTCGCGGCGCTCACGATCGCCGTGCTCGGGCGGCGCGCCGTCGAGCCGGCGCTGGCAGTGGAGACGGAGCCGTTGGCCGCCTGATCCAGAAGGTACTTGCGCACGCAATCATCCCGTGGCATGCATATGCTGTCGGCCACCGGAGCGAGGAGACCGCCCGGGCCGGAACCGATCGACCCGAACCGCTCTCTCGCATGCGCGACCTCGTCTCCGATCTCCTCCACACCCCGCTCGACGACCTCATGGCGCACGCGCGGCGGCTGCGCTCAGAGCGGTTGCGCCCGACGCACGTCACCTTCTCGGCCAAGGTCTTCCTCCCGCTGACGACCCTGTGCCGCGACGTCTGCGGCTACTGCACGTTCGCGCGGCCGCCGCGGCGCGGCGAACGTGCCTTCATGACCGAGGTAGAGGTGCTCGAGACAGCACGCGCGGGCGCGGCTGCCGGTTGCACCGAGGCGCTCTTCACCCTCGGCGACAAGCCGGAGCGTCGTTACAGGGTTGCGGGCGAGGAGCTCGCCGCTCTCGGCTGCGAGACCACGATCGAGTACCTCGCACGGTGCGCGCAGCTCGTCCTCGACGACACCGGGCTCCTGCCGCACCTGAACCCCGGCGTCATGAGCCGCCACGAGATTGCAGCCCTGCGGCCTGTCTCGGCCTCGATGGGGATCATGCTCGAGACGGTCTCGGATCGTCTCGGGCGGAAGGGGATGGCGCACTGGGCCTCGCCGGACAAGGTGCCGGCCCGACGCCTGGAGACGATCCGGCTCGCCGGCGAGCTCCGCGTCCCGTTCACGAGTGGGATCCTGATCGGGATCGGCGAGACGAGGGAGGAGCGCATCGAGTCGCTCCTCGCCCTCCGTGCCCTCGGCGAGGAGCACGGGCACATCGGCGAGGTGATCGTCCAGAACTTCCGCGCCAAGCCGGGCACGCGCATGGCACAGCACCCGGACGCGTCGCTCGAGGACCATCTGTGGTCGATCGCGGTGGCGCGGGTGTTGCTCGGGCCGGAATGGCACGTGCAGGCGCCGCCCAATCTGGCGTACGGGAACTTCCCGGAGTTGCTCGACGCCGGCATCGACGACTGGGGTGGGGTGTCGCCGGTGACGATCGACCATGTCAACCCGGAGGCGCCGTGGCCCGACCTCGACCGGCTGCGCGCCGGGACGGAGGCGAAGGGCTTCGAGCTCGTGCCCCGTCTTCCCCTGTACCCGGAGCACGTGGCCGAGCTCGAGACGTGGGTCGATCCGGCCGTCCAGCCGGCAGTTCGCCGTGCGGCGGACGCGCTGGGCTACGCGCGCGAGGATCACTGGGCGCCGGGGGAGCCCGTCGCGGTTCCGTTTCTCGTCCGACGCGACGCCGTCCCGCTCGAGCTGACCGGTGACGAGCTCGGGGAGGATGAGCTCGTGCGCCTGTTCGAGGCGCGGGGGGGCGAGCGGGAACGGGTGCTTGCCTCCGCCGACCGACTGCGCCGCGACGTGTGCGGTGACGACGTCACCTACGTCGTGACGCGAAACATCCAGTACACGAACGTCTGTTACTTCCGCTGCGGTTTCTGCGCCTTCTCCAAGGGGAAGCTGGCCGAGAACCTCCGCGGCCCGGCGTACCTGGTGCCGCAGGAAGAGATCGTGCGGCGTGTCCGGGAGGCGTGGGAGCGCGGCGCGACCGAGGTCTGCCTGCAGGGCGGCATCCACCCGGCGTTCACGGGCGACTACTACGCGCAGGTCGTGCGGGAGATCAAGGCGGCGGTGCCGGAGATTCACGTGCACGCGTTCTCTGCGCTCGAGGTGTGGCAGGGAGCGGCCACGCTCGGGCTCGGCTTGGAGGAGTACCTGGCGCGGCTGCGCGACCTCGGGCTCGGCTCGTTGCCGGGTACGGCGGCTGAGATCCTCGACGACGAGGTGCGGGCGATCATCTGCCCCGACAAGGTGACGACCGACCAGTGGCTCGAGGTTCACGGAGCCGCCCATCGCGTCGGTCTGCGCTCGAACGTGACGATGATGTTCGGTCACGTCGAAGGACCGCGCTCGTGGGCCCGCCATCTGATCCGCGCGCGGGAGCAGCAGGGCCGCTCCGGCGGGTTCACGGAGCTGGTGCCGCTGCCGTTCGTGCCCATGGAAGCACCGATGTATGTCAAAGGGCGGGCCCGGCGAGGGCCGACGTTCGGCGAGGCGCTGCTCGTGCACGCGGTCGCGCGGCTCGCGCTCCACGGCCGGATCGACAACGTGCAGGCGTCGTGGGTGAAGCTTGGTCCGGACGGTGTGCGACAGGCGCTGGCGGCGGGTGTGAACGACCTCGGCGGCACGCTGATGAACGAGTCGATCTCGCGTGCAGCGGGCTCGGAGTGGGGGCAGGAGCTGCCGCCCGAGCAGATGGAGGCGCTCATCCGCTCCGCCGGGAGAATCCCGCGCCAGCGGACGACGACGTACGGCTCACCCCCCGAGGCGCGGGTGCGAGCCTCCTTCGGCGCTGCGCCTCTGGCGGAGCCGCTCAACCCGTCGGTGCGCGATGCGGGGCTGAAGGCGCCGCCACGGCTCGTCCGGCCCGCGGCGCTCGCCGCGACACGGTCGAGCTGAGCGGAGGCGGAGGCTCGCCGTTACCGGCGGCGCCGTCGTGCGTCGACGATCAACGCGGGAATCCGAGGCACCACGTGCAGCAGCCCGCTGCGCGAGCGTGCCAGCGCCGTCCTGACGCGCGCGGTCACCTCCTCGCCGTGGAGCCCTTCGCCGTGGCCGACCAGCAGATGGGTCGGCGCCAACGAGCCGAGCTGGCGCGGCGGCGCAAGCCGCAGCAGCAGATGGACACCGACGCGGTCGCGTCCGCCGGTGTAGAAGGCGTTCGTTCCGAGCGCCTCGGCGACGACGAGCGTCTGCGCCTGCGACCACCACAATGCAACCTCGTGCCAGTGGCGGGATCGTCTGATCGCGACCACCTCGAAGGGTGTGTCAGCCAGTACAGGTGGCGCGACCTGGTGCGGCACGCCGAGGCGCGCGGCCACGGACGCGCAGTCGCGGTCGTGCCGGTCGAGGAGCTGCAGCACGGCCGCGGGCGCGCCGAAGTCGAGCGTGCGGTCGATCGCGGGCGGCCAGTCGACCGGATCGACGAGCCACACGCGACCGTCCGCGACGAGGGCATGAGACGTCCGTGTGGCCGGCTCGTCGACGATCCACGAGAACCCCGCTGTGCCCCGGTCGTCACAGAACCGGATCGCCATGCCGCGAGCCTACTCGTGCCGCTCGAGACCTCGGAGGCTCGCGTCCGCGGGCCCGCTGCCGAGACGGCGGCGGAGGCTCGCGGCCGGCGCACCGCTCAGGTCCGCGCGAGCGCCGCCCGCGCCTCTGCGAGCGTGAACCGGCCGGCGAGCAGTGCGCTGCCGACGATCGCTCCTTCGCACCCCAACGTGTCGACCACGGTGAGATCGTCGAGCGAGCCGATGCCACCTGCCGCGAGCACCTCGAGCCCGGCGGCGAGGACATCTCTCAGCAGCGCGGCATCGGGCCCGGCGAGCGACCCGTCGCGCGCAGTGCTGGTGACCAGTGCGCGATGCACACCTCCCTCGGCGCACCTGGTCGCGAGCTGGCGAGGCGTCAGTTCCGAGAGCCGCGTCCAGCCGTCGACCGCGACCCGGCCGTCCTTGGCATCGATGGCGACGACGAGCCGGTGGCCGGCGATCCCGACAGCGTCCACGATGAACGTGGGGGAGAGCGCAGCCGTTCCGACCATGACGCGGTCTGCGCCTGCCGCGAGCGCCCGCGAAACGGCGTCGACGGTCCGGTACCCGCCGCCGACCTGCACGGGCAGGCCGACCGCGACCATTCGCTCGAGGAGGCCCGTCGCAGGCAGTCCGGAGAAGGCCCCGTCCAGGTCGACGACGTGGAGCCGGCCCGCGCCGTCTCCCGCGAAGCGCTTGGCCAGCTCGACGGGGTCGCCGCCTTCCAGCGTCACGGCCTCGCGGCGGCCTCCGCGGAGGCGGACTGCTCGCCCTTCGAGCACGTCGATCGCCGGAATCACCTCGAGTTGACGTGCTAACACATTAGCATGCTATCATGCTGACACCATGGCACGGACACCGTCAACCGGCCGGCCGACCGCCGTACCGGCTCCCGAGCACGCCGTCGAGCCGGTGCCCGGCCTCGACGATCTCGCCGGCGCGTTCCTGGCCCTGGAGACTCGTGACGAGGCGAAGCGCTTCCTCCGCGACCTGTGCACCCTGCCGGAGCTCGAGGCGCTGACACACCGTTGGCAGATCGCGCGTCTCGTCGAGGAAGGTGTGCCGTACCTCGAGATCGCGCAGCGGGTGCCCACGTCGACCGCGACCGTGACGCGCGTCGCGCAGTGGGTGCGCCACGGCTCGGGCGGCTATCGACTCGCGCTCGACCGGACATCGGCAAAGCGGGCGCAACAGCTGTGAGCGCATCGTTCACCCGCGTCGGCGAAAACGGTCGCCTGACACTCGCTGTCCCGTCGAAGGGGCGGCTCGGAGAGCCCGCACTCCGGCTGTGCGCCGAGGCCGGTCTCAGCTTCGAGGCCACCGAGCGCTCGCTGCTCGTCCCCTGTGCGAACGCGCCCGTCGACCTGCTGCTCGTGCGTCCGAGTGACATCCCGGAATACGTCCAGGACGGCGTCGTCGATCTCGGGATCACCGGCGCGAACCTCGTGCTCGAGGCCGAGGCCGACGTCGTCTCGATCGCGGAGCTCGGCTTCGGCCGTTGCACGCTCGAGGCTGCCGTACCGGAGGACGCGCTCCAGCAGACGATCGAGGAACTCGACGGTTCGCGCATCGCGACCGCATACCCTGTCTCGACGCGGCGACTTCTCGCCGAGCGTGGGGTGGACGCGGAGCTGGTTCCCGTCTCCGGGTCGGTCGAGGCCGCGCCCCGTCTCGGTCTCGCGGATGCCATCATCGACCTCGTCTCCACCGGCTCGACGATCAGTGCCAACGGGCTCCGTCGCATCGGGGTGCTGATCTCGTCGCAGGCGGTGCTGATCGGCGGCCGGGATGCGATCGAGCGTCGCCAGGAGCTTGTCGATCGTCTCGACCTGATGTTGCTCGGGGTGGTCGCGGCGCGCCGGCGCCGGTACGTGATGATGAACGCGCGCTCCGACGACCTGGCCGCCATCCGCGAGGTGCTGCCCAGCATGGGTGCCCCGACCGTCCTGCCACTGGCCGACGAGGGGCAGATCGCGGTGCACGCGGCTGTCGACGCCGATCAGATCTGGGAGCTGCTGCCGGCGCTCAAGGACGCGGGTGCGACATCGATCCTCGTGCTGCCCGTCGAAAGGCTCGTCGCGTGAGGTCGGCACTGCTCGACGACGCCCTGACCGCGGCAGCGCCGATCGTCTCGGACGTCCGTCAGCGCGGTGACGCCGCGCTGCTCGAGTGGACAGAGCGGTTCGACGGGCCGCGACCGAGAGGGCTCCGCGTTCCGGACGAGCGGATCGCCGCGGCGCGGGTCGATGCCGACGTGCTCGAGGCGCTGCGCCGGATGATCGACGCGGTGCGCCGCTGCAACGAGGCGCAGCTCCCCCGCGACACGAGCGTCGAGGCGGCCCCGGGGATCGTCACCGAGCGCCGCTGGCTCCCGATCGACGCTGTCGGGCTCTGCGTACCGAGCGGACGCGCGCCGCTTCCGTCGTCCCTCGTGATGACCGCCGTCCCGGCGCAGGTCGCCGGTGTGCGTCGCATCGCCGTCGTCACCCCGAATCCCGTCGACGCGATCCTGGTCACCGCGCGCGAGCTGGGGCTCGACGAGATCTACGCGATCGGGGGCGCGCAGGCGGTGGCGGCGCTCGCCTACGGCACGGAGACGATCCCCGCCGTGGACGTCATCGTCGGCCCGGGAAACGCGTTCGTCACGGCTGCGAAGCTTCTCGTCTCGACGCGCGTGCGGATCGACCTGCCGGCGGGCCCGAGCGAGGTGCTGGTGATCGCCGACGGCTCGGCCTCCGCCGAGCGCGTCGCGGCCGACCTTCTCGCTCAGGCCGAGCATGGTCCCGACTCGGAGGCGCTGCTCCTCACCGACGATCGGGTGCTGTCCGATGCGGTCGTCAGACTCGTTGCCGGATATGACAACGTCGAGGTGGAGCTGGTGGCGTCGTTGGCCGAGGCGCTCGACCGCTCGGAGGCCTACGCCCCCGAGCACCTCGAGCTCTACGTCGGCGATCCCGAGACGCTCCTGGCCCGCGTCCGCAACGCCGGCTCGGTCTTCGTGGGCTGCTCCGCTGCGATCGGGGACTACGCGGCGGGTGCCACGCACGTGTTGCCGACGGGCGGTCTCGCGCGCTCCTCCGGTGGCCTCGGCGTCGAGACATTCCTGAAGCCGCTCCAGGTGGTCCGCGTGTCGGCCGAGGGCGCACGCCGCGCCGTCGAGATCGTCGGCCCGCTCGCGACGGTCGAAGGCCTGCCGCTGCACGCCGCGGCGGTCGAGGGTGCGACTGCGCGGACGATCGGAGTGCTGCCGTGACGGCGGAGCCGTGCACGAGCGCAGCGTCGATACGGGCGCGAGCACAGCCGGTCGGTGACGGTTTCGGCCCGTACGTCTGGTCGCCGACCGTGGCCGAGGTAGCGGCGCGTCACGGGCTGCGAGCAGAGACGGTGCTCAAGTTCGACCAGAACACCCCTCCTGTTCCCGGCGTGCCGCAGGTGCCGCTGGCGGAGAGCATGGCGCGCCTGAACGAATATCCGGAGGGCTCGTACGCAGACTTCCGTGCCGCCGCGGCTGCGTATACGAGTCTCGCCCCGGAGAACGTCGTCGTCGGCGCGGGCGCTGACGAGTTGATCATGCTCGTGGCGAACACGTTTCTGGGGCCGGGGTCGCGGGCGTCGGTGACGGATCCGACCTACGCGCTGTACCGGATCGCGACCGTGCTGCGAGCGGCCGAGATCGTGGCCGCGGGCGAGGACGCCGACGTCCACTGGCGCTGCAATCCGAACAATCCGACGGGTGAGGTGGTCGAGCCCGAGGAGCTCGTCGGGCTTGCGCGTGCGCACCCGGAGGCGGTCGTCGTCGCCGACGAGGCCTATGTCGAGTACGGCGCCCGCTCCGCAGTGTCCTGGGTGGACGAGCTGCCGAACCTCGTCGTCCTGCGGACGATGTCGAAGGTGTTCGGCTTCGCCTCGCTGCGGGTCGGCTATGCGCTCGCGCACCCCGAGACGGCCGCGCTGCTCGGCGCGAGAGGCGCTCCCGCCTCCGTCTCCGGACCAGCTGCCCGCATCGCCGCCGCGGCGCTCCGCGAGCCGCGCCTGCTCGACCTCGAGGCGACGATCGCCGAGCGGGAGCGCGTACGCGCCGCCCTGGTGGCCGCCGGCCACGACTCGCCTCCCGGCGCCGGCAACTTCGTCTGGATCCGCACTCGCGAGCCGCTCGCCGAGCAGCTCGAGGCACAGGGCATCGTCGTGCGGGCGTTCGCGGACGGCATCCGCGCGACCGTCCGCCGCCCCTCCGAGAACGACCTGCTGCTGCGCGCGCTTGGAGCCGAGCCGGGACACGCTCCCGGCCGACAGACCACGCTCGTGCGCACGACAACGGAGACCGCCCTCCGCCTCACGCTCGACCTCGACGGAAGCGGGCGGGTGCGCGTGGCAACCGGGATCGGCTTCCTCGACCACCTCCTGACGCTGCTCGGGTTCCACGCCGGCTTCGACCTGGAGCTGCTCGCGGGGGGCGATCTCGAGGTCGACGACCACCACCTGGTCGAGGACGTCATGGCAGCCCTCGGCACCGCGCTCTCCCAGGCTCTCGGCACACGTGAGGGTGTCGCACGCTACGGGTCGGCGGTCGTGCCCATGGACGAGGCGCGCGCGACGGCTGCCGTCGACCTCGTCCGCCGTCCGCACGCGGAGATCAGCCTCGCGTTCGGCTCCGACCGGGTCGGCGCCCTCGCAACGTCGCTGCTCGGACACGCGCTGGAGCGCTTCGCGATGGAGGCATGCTGCACGCTGCACGTCGAGTCGGCGGGGCGGGACGACCACCACGTCGCCGAGGCCGCTCTCAAAGCGCTCGGGCAGGCGCTGCGGCAGGCGGTCGCACCAGGCGACGGGGGGATCCGGTCGACCAAGGGTGCGGCGTGATCAGAGTCGCAATCGGCGACTACGGCGCGGGGAACGTCCGCTCCGTCGGTGCAGCCCTGGCGCGCGCAGGGGCCGATCCCGTCCTCACGACCGACGCCAATATCGTCCGCAACGCACCGCTGGCCGTGATCGCCGGCGTCGGTCACCTCGAGAGCGCGGCTCGGGGCCTCGCCGCAAACGGTCTCGACGATGCCGTGCGCGACCGCGTCGCCGCGGGCCGGCCGACGCTCGGTATCTGCGTCGGCCTGCAGCTCCTGTTCGAGGACAGCGACGAAGGCGGCTCCGGTCTCGGTCTGCTCCGCGGCCCCGTGCGCCGCCTGCGCGCGCGACGGGTGCCGCACATGGGCTGGAACACGCTCGCACCAACACGCGAGAGCGCGCTGCTCACAGGCCTCGACGGCGCAGACGTCTACTTCGCGCACAGCTTCGCCGCCGAGCCTGCAGACGGCGGCACGACGGTGGCGCTCGTCGACCACGAGGGCCCGGTCGTGGCGGCCGTCGAGGAGGGGGCGCTCGCGGGCGTCCAGTTCCACCCCGAGCGAAGCGGCGCCGCGGGCGCGCGCCTGCTCGAAAACGTCCTGGCATGGTCAAGAAGCGCGTGATCCCCTGCCTGGACGTGGCCTCCGGTCGCGTCGTGAAAGGCGTCAACTTCGTCGATCTGCGAGAGGTCGGCGACCCGATCGAGCTCGCCACCCGCTACTCCGACCTCGGCGCGGACGAGCTCGTCTTCCTCGACATCACGGCCACGATCGAGGGGCGCGGGCCGATCCTCGAGGTGATCGAGCGCTCGGCCGACGAGCTCACGATCCCGTTCACCGTCGGTGGCGGCATCACCGACCTCGAGGACGCGCGAGCGCTGCTCCGCGCCGGTGCGGACAAGGTCGCCGTCAACCGAGCCGCCTTCGACGACCCGGCCATCCTCGCCGCTCTGGCCGACGAGTACGGTTCGCAGGCCGTCGTCTGCGCGATCGACGCGCGCGCCACGAACGGCGGCTTCGAGGTCGTCACGCACGGCGGCCGGGCACCACGCGGCCGCGACGCCGTCGACTGGGCGACCGAGGCCGTCGAGCGGGGAGCGGGGGAGATCCTGCTCACGTCGATCGACGCCGACGGGACGCGGGCGGGCTACGACCTCGCGCTCACGTCCGCCGTCGCGGATGCGGTCGAGGTGCCCGTGATCGCCTCGGGTGGCGCGGGCGAAGCGTCGCACATGTCCGCCGCATTCGCCGTCGGCGCGGAGGCGGCGCTGATCGCGTCGATCGTGCACGAGCGGCCGGAGCGCCTGCCCGAGTTGAAGGCCGAGCTCCAGGAGGCGGGATGGCCGATCCGCAGCTGACCCCGGTCGTCGTCCAGGACGCCGACACGGGCCGCGTGCTGATGCTCGCCTACGCCGATGAGGAGGCCGTGCGCCGCACGCGCGAGAGCGGCGAGGCGTGGTTCTGGAGCCGCTCGCGGCAGGAGCACTGGCACAAGGGCGCCACCTCCGGCAACACACTCGCGGTGGAGGCGATCTCGGACGACTGCGACGGGGACGCGCTGCTCTACCGCGTGCGCCCCGCCGGACCGGTCTGTCACACCGGCGCCGAGTCGTGCTTCGCGCCGTGGCTCTGGCGGGTGATCAAGGAGCGACAGGCGGAGCGTCCGGCCGGCTCGTACGTCGTCTCGCTGCTCGACGGCGGCCCGGAGGCGGCTGCACGCAAGGTGGGTGAAGAGGGTGTCGAAGCGGCGCTGGCGGCCGTCTCGGAGTCGGACGACCGCCTGATCGAGGAGCTCGCCGACCTCTGGTTCCACAGCTATGTCCTCCTGGCCTCCCGCGGCCTCGACCCGACCGCGGTCGAAACCGAGCTCCGGCGCCGCCACGCGTACGCTGGGCCTGGTACCCGGTAGGGTCAGAGGAACCCGACCACGGAGGAACAGATGAGCATCCTTGTCCGCTTCACCGGTGCCCCGAACATGACAGCCGAGAAGTACGAGGCGACGATGCCGCGCATCGAGGCGGCGGGCGAGTTTCCGCCGGACGGGCTCGAGTACCACGTCGCCTTCAATGCCGGTGGCAGCTTCCGGGTCAGCGAGATCTGGGACTCGAAGGAGCAGTTCGAGGCGTTCGGTCAGCGGCTGATGCCGATCCTCGCCGAGGGCGGCGTCGAGCTCGCCGGCCCACCGGAGGTACTCGAGGTCCACAACATCATCAAGCGGTAAGGCCCCGAGCCGATCGTTCAGTCGTCGGGCAGCCAGCCCGGCCGATACGCGACCCACCTCGACCTCGGCAGGTCCGCGTGCGCCTTCTCGTACGCCCCGGCGGGATCGGTCGTTTCGCGCTCGACGCTGGCGCCATGACGTCCGGCGAGCGCGGAAACCGTGTAGACGACGCCACCCCCGACGCCACGGCCCCGGCCGCCGACCGCCAGCACGATCGCGGCCTGTTCACCCGTCGCCACGATCATGTGCTCGGTGCCACCAGGGCAATGGAAGAAGTCCCAGGCCCGGAGGCGGCGCTCCTGCTCTTCGACGATCAAGAGACACTCACCGGCCAGAACGAGAAACCCCTCCTGCGCGTTCTCCCGGTGGTACATGCCGATCGCCTCGCCGGGCTCGAGGACGCTGATGTTGATCCCCAGCTGAGGGAACCGCCGCTTGCCTTCGAAGTTGCAGTACGCGCCGAGCAGCCCTTCGTCCTTCCAGCGAGAGTCGCGGGCATTCACGACGAACCAGCCCTCGCCGTCCACAACAAGACCGTTCTTGCTCATCCGGAGCGGAGCCTCGCGCATCACGGGCGACAGTCTGACGACTGCCCGGGGGGGCGCGCGGGGCTCAACCGAGCGACGAGCGTTGGGCAAGAATGCTGCGGTGGACGCCGACGAGCCGGAGATCCGCCGCCTTTCCGCGGCCGACGTCTACGAGCAGCTCGATGCACTCGCGCGCGTCCTGGAGGACTGCGTCGCCGGTGGGGCGTCCGTCAGCTACCTCGCGCCGTTCACGCACGAGCACGCGCGTGGTGTGTTCGAAGCGTTCGCCGCCGACGTCGAGAACGGACGGCGGTTGCTTCTCGCTGCCTTCGTGGACGGCGAGCTGGTCGGCACGGTGCAGGTGATCCTCGCGCTGCCCCCGAACCAGCCACACCGCGCCGAGATCGCCAAGCTCCTCGTGCACCGCTCGGCACGCCGACGCGGCATTGCGCGACGTCTCATGGAGCGCGCCGAGTCGGAAGCGCGAGCCGAGGGCAGAACCCTGCTCGTGCTGGACACCGTCACCGGGGACAGCGCCGAGCGCCTCTACGCCCGACTCGGGTGGACAACGGTCGGCGTGATCCCCGGCTACGCCCTCTACCCCGACCGGCGGCCCTGCGACACGACCGTCTTCTACAAGACGCTCTAGGCTCGCGGTGACGGGATCAGCGCGGAATGGGAGCAGCGGGTCTCCGAGCTGTGGGGGGTCCATCGACGAGTACAGCGAGGACCAGTTCTTGGCCCGGATGGAAGAGCTCGCCGCCGAGTTGTCGGAGGACGGCGGGATGGCGGCCTTCGCACGCGCGGCATCATGACGGCCCGTCAGCCTGACGAGTCACTCCGGTTACTGCAGACGACCCATCGCCAGCAGCAGCGCGGCGACCGACGCTCCGCCGCAGATCTCGCCGCTGCCGATGAGCTGTCGCACCTCGGCCATCGGCACGAGCACGACATCAGGCGTCTCCATCTCGTGTGCCTCGGGCTCGTGCAGTCGCTCCGCACCCCGACCGAGGAACACGTGACCCTGGTTCGCCGCCTTCGAGGCGTCGACGTCGAGCGAGGCGAGGATCTCCAGCCCGCGTGTGGCGTAGCCGGTCTCCTCTCGCAGCTCTCGCACGGCCGCGTCGAGCGGCGTCTCGCCGTCGTCCACCTTCCCGCCGGGTAGCTCCAGCGTCATGCGCCGGACGCCTTGTTTCCACTGACGCGTCAAGACGACGTCACCGGCCGCCGTCACGGCCACGACGAGCGCGTAGTCCTCGAGCACGCCGACGAGGTAGTCGTCGACGACGCGCCCGTTCGGCAGCCGCACGGTGTCTCGGCGCACACGGAAGTTCGGATCGTCGAACACGTGCTCCGATGCGAGCTGTTCCCAGGCGTCCGCCATCGCCGGATGCTAGCCTCGTGCGCGTGACGGCCACCCAAGACCAGGCGAAGCTCGTCTCCTGGCGCTCCACCATCTCGCACACCTGCGGCTGATCGCCGCTTCCCGACTCCAGCGTCCAGGGGAAGCGGCAGGACAGGGACGCGACCCGAGACCCGGGCCGCGCCGCCTGCTCTGCATGAGATGGAAGGAGGATCGCGATGCCGATGCCGCATCGCACGTTCGCCCAGGTCGCCAGGCGGCGGCTCCAGGGCACAGAGGGAACCGAGCGGGTCCGCGTCATCAACGCGCTGATCGGCGAGCTGCCCGACTACCGCAACGGGCCGTACGCCGACCTGCGCAAATGGCTGCAGGGTGAGCTGTCGCGCACGCGGATGCGGGCGAAGGTGGTGCACCGTGACTCCCTCGCCGTGCGCCGTGAGGGTGCGGCGCAGGTCGCGCTCGTCGGGGCGCCGAACGCGGGCAAGTCGTCGCTGCTGCAGGCTCTGTCGGAGATCCAGATCAAGACCGGCGACTACGCCTTCACCACGCTGCGACCGGTGCCGGCGCTGACGCGCATCCGCGGCGTCCTCGTCCAGCTGGTCGAGATCCCGGGCCTGATCGAGGGCGCAGCCAACGGCCGCAGCGGAGGGAAGGCGTTGCTCGGCGTGCTCCGCAACGCCGATGCGATCGTCTTCTGCCAGGCTGCTGCCGGCGATCCGGCCGAGCTCCGCACCGCGCTGTCAGAGGTGGCAGCCGCAGGCATCGAGAAGCCCGCCATCCTCGCCGCCACGAAGGTCGATGACGGCCGGCCCGGTGACCTCGAACGACTCCGCGGCTCGTTCCCCGAGCTCGAGGTGGTCGGCGTGTCGGTGCTCGACGACGCGAGCCTCGATGCGTTCCGTGACGCCGTCTGGTCGCTCACCGGGCTGATCCGCGTCTTCCTGCGCCACGGTGGCGCCCCCGAGGACGAGCCGGTCGCGCTCCACCCGGGTGCAACGGTCGTCGACGTCGCCGACACGATCCACCACGAGCTCGCCGTCGCGTGCCGCGGCGCCCACGTGTGGGGGCCGTCGGCGCGGTTCGACGGCCAGCGCGTCGGCCGCGACCATGCGCTCGTCGACGGCGACATCGTGGAGGTCCTCTAGCGGCGGGGGTGTCGCAACGGCGACGGGACCGTGATCGGGGCAGTCAGCCGACGGCCCATTCGCCCGCGAGGAGTCGCGGCACGACGTCGTCCAGCAGCCTGAGCGTCATGCCCCAGAGGACGTGACCATCGACGTCGATGCCCTCCACGAGCAGCGGCTCGGGATGACGGACCGATGTGAACGGAAGCGTGCGTCGCGCCGCCGGGTCGGCGAGCTGGCGGACCGTCGGGGTCAGCACAGCCACGATCTCCGACTCCTGGAGCCGCCAGCCCGTCTGCCACGGAGCCCGGGCGACGAACGGGTGCACCCGCCAGCCGGTGACGCGGGTGTCGAACGGCGGCAGTTCCGCAAGGACGTCGACGGACTCCGGCGCCAACCCGATCTCCTCCTCCGCCTCGCGGAGCGCCGTGGCCCGCAGATCGGCATCCCCGGGCTCGGGTCTCCCGCCGGGCAGACCGAGCTGGCCGCCGTGGAGCCCTCCGTCGTCGAACCGGACGACGAGGAGGAGCCGCAGCTCGCCGGCATCGTCACGCAGCACCGGCACGAGCACGGCCGCGTTGCGCAGCACCTCAGGTCTCGGTACGGAGGAGATCGTCGATCGTCTCCCGCCGCCGGATCAGCCGTGCTTCGCCGTCGCGCACCAGCACGGCTGCCGGGCGACCGACGCCGTTGTAGTTCGACGCCATCGCAAGCGTGTACGCACCGGTTGCCGGGACAGCCAACAGATCGCCACGCCTCGGCGCGGGCAGCGCGACGTCGTCGATGAGGACGTCGCCCGACTCGCAGTGCATGCCCGCGATGCTGACGACCTCGTCTGCGGTCTCATCCGCTCGCGCAGCCGACAGCGCCGTGTAGCGGGCGTCGTACAACTGCGGACGCGGGTTGTCGGACATGCCGCCGTCGATGGCGACCCAGGTTCGCCCCGGCAGCCGCTTCACGGCGCCGACCCGGTACAGCGTCACACCGGCGCGCCCGACGAGCGAGCGGCCCGGCTCCAGCCAGACCTCGGGCTCCGGGAGCCCTGCCTCGGCGAACGCGTCGCGCGCTGTCGCCGAGGCCGCAGCGGCGAGCTCGACCGCGTCGGTCACCGTCTCCTCGACGTGGTGCCGGATGCCGAAGCCCCCTCCGAGATCGGCGACCCGCGGCACCCAACCGAGCTCGCGCCTGGCACGCGCCGCGAACGACGCGAGCCGCACGATCGTCTCCGCCTGCGCGTCGAAGTCGGCGAGCTGCGATCCGACGTGCACGTGCAGTCCGAGCACGTCGATCCCGCGCCCGAGGGCATCGGCGAGGAGTCCCAGCGCCTGGTCGGGTGGGAGCCCGAACTTGGAGCCGTGATGCCCCGTACGGATCGCCTCGTGGGTGTCGGCGTCGACGCCGAGGGTGACACGGACGAGCGCCTGGGCGACGCCGGCCGCGGCCGCGAGCTGTCCCTCGTCCGGGGCATCGAGGACGACGGGTGCACCTGCGGCTGCCGCGGCAGCGAGGAATCCCTCGTCCTTCGCGTTCCCGTGTACGACGAGCTCCTCGCCGTCGAACCCGGCCGCCGCGGCGACGGCGAGCTCGCCTGCCGAGGCGACGTCCGCGCCGACACCTTCCTCGCGCAGCAGCCGGAGCACGGCCACGTTGCCAAACGCCTTCGTCCCGAAGTAGAGACGCCCGCCACCGATCGCTGCACGCAGCGCCCGGGCGCGCCCACGAAGCGTGTCCTCGCAGTAGACGACCAGCGGTGTCGCGAACCGCTCCGCCAAAGCGGACGCCGTCAGACCGCCGAGCAGCAGATCGCTGTCTGCGACGGTCGCCGACTCCGGGAAGAGACCGAGCATCCGGCGATTCTGCCTGTTACCATCAGATGCGATGAAGCAGCTTCTCGCGTAACGCAGGGAGCGACGCGGCGCCGCCGTGACGACTCCCCCTGAGCCTCTCGACCGAGAGGCTTTTTTGTTCCCTCCGGCGAAGAAAGAGACCATGGAGCGGTACGACCCAGCGGCGATCGAGGCGAAATGGCAGCGCGTCTGGGAGGACGAGCAGGCCTTCGTCGTGCCGAACCCCGCCCCCGGGGCAGTACGCGACGCCAGCAAGACGTATGTCGTCGAGATGCTCCCGTACCCCTCTGGCGAGCTCCACATGGGGCACACGCTCAACTACACGATCGGAGACGTGCTCGTGCACCTGCGGCGCCGCCGCGGCGTCCAGGTGCTGCGCCCGATGGGCTACGACGCGTTCGGTCTGCCCGCCGAGAACGCGGCGATCAAGGAGGGCCGCCATCCGCGTGAGGTGACCGAGCGCAACATCGCCACCATCCGCGACCAGATGCGCCGCATGGGGTGGGCGATCGACTGGTCGCGCGAGCTCTCGACACACGAGCCCGAGTACTACCGCTGGACGCAATGGCTCTTCCTGCGCTTCTTCGAGAAGGGCCTCGCCTACCGCAAGGAGGCGCCCGTCAAGTGGTGCCCGAACGATCAGACGGTGCTAGCCAACGAGCAGGTGATCGATGGGCACTGCGAGCGGTGCGGCGCGGAGGTGGAGGCGAAGAGCCTGACGCAGTGGTTCTTCAAGATCACCGACTACGCCGACGAGCTGCTCGACGAGATGGTGTTGCTCGAGCAATGGCCCGAGCGGGTGCTGACCATGCAGCGCAACTGGATCGGCCGCTCGCACGGCGCCCGCGTCGTGTTCCGCGTCGATGGGTCGGGCGAGGAGCTGCCTGTCTTCACCACCCGCCCCGACACGCTGTTCGGGGCAACGTTCTTCGTGCTGGCCCCCGAGCATCCGCTCGTCCCGTCGCTCGTGGCGGGTACCGAGCACGAGCAGGCGGTCGCCGAGTACGTACGCCATGCGACCGCTCGCTCGGCGGTCGAGCGCGAGGCGAAGGAGAAGGACGGCGTCTTCACCGGCGGCTTCGCGGTGAACCCCGTCAACGGCGAGGCGATCCCGATCTGGGTCGCCGACTATGTGCTGATGGAGTACGGCACCGGCGCGATCATGGCGGTGCCCGCGCACGACGAGCGCGACCACGCGTTTGCGGCGCGGTACGGGATCGAGATCCGCCAGGTCGTCGCTCCGGCGGACGGCTCGGAGCCGGAGGCGGGCGCGTTCGTCGCGCACACGGACGACGAGGTGCTGGTCAACTCCGGCGACTTCACCGGTATGCCCGCGCCGGACGGGAAGGCTGCGATCACTGCCTGGCTGGCGGAGCAGGGGCTCGGCGAGGCGACGATCGGGTACCGGCTGCGCGACTGGCTGCTGTCGCGGCAGCGCTACTGGGGGTGCCCGATCCCGATCGTCCACTGCGACGACTGCGGTCCGGTGCCCGTGCCCGACGACGAGCTGCCGGTCGTCCTGCCCGAGGTGGAGGACTACGTTCCGAAGGGCCGCTCGCCGCTCGCGGCCGCGGAGGACTGGGTCGCCACCACGTGCCCTTCGTGCGGCGGGCCGGGCCGGCGGGAGACGGACACGATGGACACCTTCGTCGACTCGTCCTGGTACTTCATCCGCTACTGCGACCCGCGGAACGATCACGAGCCGTTCTCGAAGGAGATCGCCGATTTCTGGATGCCGATCGACCAGTACATCGGCGGCATCGAGCACGCCGTGCTGCACCTGCTGTATTGCCGCTTCTTCGCCAAGGTGATGAACGAGATGGGCCTGGTCGGCTTCAGGGAACCGGTGGCGCGGCTCTTCAACCAGGGGATGCTCCACTACCACGGCGCGAAGATGTCCAAGTCGAAGGGCAACGTGGTCGAGCCGCTGCACTACGCCGACCGCTACGGCGCCGACACCGTCCGCATGTACGCGCTGTTCATGGGCCCGGCCGACGAGGACATGGAATGGCAGGACTCGGGCATCGAGGGTGTCTGGCGCTTCGTCAACCGGCTCTGGCGCGTGGCGCACGAGCAGGCCGGCCGGGCCGCCGCGCCTGCCGGTGTCGACACCCCGCTGGCACGAAAGGCGCATCGGACGATCGCGAAGGTCACAGACGACATCGACCGCCGCTTCCTCTTTCACACGCCGATCGCGGCGGTGATGGAGCTCGTGAACGAGATCCAGGCGGCGCCGCACGACGAGGCGGCGCGATTCGCCACGGAGACGGCGGTGTCGCTGATCCAGCCGTACGCGCCGCACGTCGCCGAGGAGCTGTGGACGGTGCTCGGGAGCGAGCGGCTGTGGCAACACCCGTGGCCGGAGGCCGACCCGCTCTTGCTCGTGCAGGAGACCGTCGAGGTGGTCGTCCAGGTGAACGGCAGGCTTCGCGATCGCCTCCGGGTGCCCGCAGACACTGCCGACGACGAGCTCGTGCGGCTCGCGCTCGCCTCCGAGCGGGTCCAGACGCACCTGAACGGCGGCGAGCCCGTGAAGACGATCGTCGTCCCGGGCAAGCTGGTCAACCTCGTGATCTAGACGACGCCGGGTGCGGCGCTCGGCCGATCCTGGCCGCCCCTGGCCGCCACGAAGTTGGCACGAAGTCGTGACGCTTCCGTGACAGTCGGGGGGCGACGCTGTCCCCATGATCACCGTGACGCGGCGCCAGATCGTCCTCCTCGCGCTGCCCTTGCTCGCTGTCCTCGCGCTGGCCGGCTCGCGCTTGGCGCGCACCGGAACGACGCGGGCCCCCGCGGAGGCGGCGCCGCTGATCACCGAGGCCGGCGGCGACCGGGCGCAGGCGACGGCCGCTCGCATCTACGTCCATGTCGTCGGGGCGGTGCGAAGAGCGGGGCTCTACCGGCTGCGGGAGGGCTCACGCGTCGCCGACGCGGTGCGCCGTGCCGGTGGGCCGACGTCGCGTGCAGACATTGCGCTCGTCAACCTCGCCGCACCGCTCGCCGACGGGGTGCAGGTCGTCGTCCCGACACGGCCGCTCCCGGGCGCCGCAGGTGCGGGTGGTCGCTCCGGCTCGCTCCCGGGGGCACCAGTGAGCCTTGCCTCGGCGACGGTCGACCAGCTCGACGAGCTCCCCGGCATCGGGCCTGTCACCGCGCAGAAGATCGTCGACTGGCGGCAGGCGCACGGTCCTTTCGGGTCGGTCGAGGATCTCGACCAGGTGCCGGGCATCGGACCGGCTCGTGTCGAGCAGCTGCGGGACCTCGTGACGCCGTGATCGACGCGCTCGTTGCGAGGTGGCCGACGCTCCTCGTGGTTTCGGTCTGCTCGGGGCTGGCGGCCGCGAACTGGCTCCGCATCCCGGAGGTGCTCGTGCTCGTGGCCGTATGTGCCACGTTCGTGGTTGCGCTCTCGGCGGCGGACGAGCGGCGACGGCTGGTGGCGATCGCGACCGCGCTCGTGCTGGTCGGACTCGCTTGGGGGTCGCTGCGCGCCGCGGCGCTCGAGCAAAGTGCGCTGGTCGCCCGGATCGGAGACGCCGGCTCGGCTCGTGTCGTGGTGACGGGCCCCGGTCGCTCGACGCCCTTCTCGCTTCGGCTACCGATCGAGGTGCGCGTCTTCGCCGGGCGTGCGCTCCGCGAGCGGGCCTTGCTCGAGTTGCACAGCGGACGGGCACCGCCTCGGGGAGCGGTGCTCGAGATCGTGCGCGCGCGTCTCGTGGCGCCGCGCGGGCCCGAGACCGGCTTCGACGAGCGCGCCTGGCTGGCGCGGCGCGGCATCCACGTCGTGCTGCGGGCCGACACGGCACGGATCGTCGGCCGGCGGGGTGGGATCGGAGGCGTCGCCGATCGGATGCGCGCGCACGTCGAACGAACGCTGGCCGAAGGCGCGGATGGAGAGCGGCTGTCGCTCCTGCGCGGCTTCGTGCTCGGCGACGACGACGGGCTCGGCGCCGAGCTCCAGCAAGCCTTCCGCGCTTCGGGCCTGGCGCACATGACCGCCGTCTCGGGTCAGAACGTCGTCATCGTCGCCGCCGCCATCGGTGGGCTGGCCTGGCTGCTCGGCATCGGGCGTGCGGGTATCCAACTCCTCGCGATAGCTGCGATCGTCCTCTACGCGCTCGCGGTCGGCTGGGAGCCGTCGGTCGTCCGCGCCGCGGTGGCCGGCTGCGTCGGGTCGGTGGCCTGGCTCGCGTCGCGACCCGACGATCGCTGGCATGCGCTGGCCCTCGGAGCGCTCGTGCTCCTTGCCTGGCAGCCGGCGTCACTGCTGGAGCCGGGGTTCCAGCTGTCGTTCGCCGCCGTCGCCGCGATCCTCATCGTCGTCCCGCGTGCGCAGGCGTTCGCGGAGGGGTATCCGGTACCCGAGACGCTCGCGCTCGGCGTCGCCGTGTCGGCGGCGTGCAGCGTGGCGACGGCGCCGATCAGCTGGCTGCATTTCGGCGCCGTGGCGGTGTGGAGCGTGCCCGCCAACCTGGTGGCCGAGCCGGCGATGCCCGTCGTGCTGACGTTGTCGCTCGCGGCGGCCGCGATCGCACCGGTCGTCCCGAGCGCGGCCGTGGCTCTCTGCTGGCTGGCCGGATGGGCCGCCTGGTGGATCTCCGCGTGCGCGCGGTTCTTCAGTGCATTGCCGCACGCGCAGGTGCGGTCACCGTCGGCGTTCCTCGGTCTCGGCCTGGCGAGCGCAGTCGTCGTCGCGGTGGCGGCGCTGCCGGCGCGTCGTCGCGGCACCGCCGCGACCGCGGCGGCGGGTCTCTTCTGCGTGCTCGGCGTCGGCTGGTGGGCGCTGCGCGACACGAGGTCGTGGACGCCGCCGCCGGGGCTTCGCGTCACGTTCCTGGACGTCGGGCAAGGTGACGGCGCCCTGCTCGAGACCCGCGCCGGGGCCGTGCTCGTCGACCAGGGGCCACCGGAGGCGCATGTCGCCCAGCAGCTTCGATCGCTCGGAGTGACCTCGCTGTCGGCGATCGTCCTCACGCATCCTCAGCGCGACCACATCGGCGGTGCCGCCGATGTCCTCCGTCGTCTGCACGTCGGCGTCGTCTTGCAACCCGGGATCCCGTCGGATTCGAGAGATGAGACAGCGGCCCTCGAGGTCGCAGCGCGCCGACATGTGCACGTGGTTGTCGTGCGACGAGGCGACCGCTTCCGTGTCGGCCGCTTGACACTTGAGGTGCTGTGGCCGGACGATCCGGGGCCGCCGGGGCAAGACCCGAATCAACACGCGACAGTCATCCTGGCGACGTACGGCGAGACCGATGTGCTTCTCACGGCCGACGCAGAGTCGGACGTCACCGGATCACTGCCGCTTCATCCGGTCGAGGTGCTGAAGGTCGCCCACCACGGCTCGGCTGACCCTGGCCTCGGACGGGAGCTCCTGGTGCTGCGACCGAAGGTCGCGGTCATCTCCGTCGGTGCGCGAAATGACTACGGTCACCCTCGCGCCGAGACACTGGCGGCGCTGAGTGCGGTGCCTGGTCTGCGGCTCTACAGGACGGATAGGAACGGCCGGGTCGTCGTGGAGACCGACGGGAGGACGCTCCGAGTCGTCGCCCAGCGCTCCTGAGCACGGTCAGGGCACCGCGGTAGGGTGGTGAGGTGTCCGATGTCGAGCTGAGAGCCGCGTACCTGATCGGCGGCAGTGACAGCCCGAAGGTCGAGACGGCGCTGGCGCGGCTTCGCGCCCATTTCTCGCCCGAGGCAGTCGAGCGCGTATCGGCGGTCGACAGCTCCGGCGCCGACGCCGTCGCCCTGTGCAACGCCGGGAGCCTCTTCGGCGACCGGCGGCTCGTGATCGTCGAAGACGTCGATGGCCGGCCGAACGCCGAAGGTCAGCTGCGTAACGGCTGGAAGGCGGGCGATCTCGAGGCGGCAGCTGCCTACATCGCCGCCCCGTCGCCGGAGACCGTCCTGGCGCTCGTCGGGCGGTCGTTCAAGCGCGACACCGCGCTCGCGAAGGCGGTTGGACGCGAGGGGCAGCTGTTCTTCGACGTGGCCAAACGCAGCCTGGCATCGTGGGTCGCGGACCGTTTCCGCGAGCGCGGCGTCCGTGCCGAGCCGGACGCCGGTGCAGCGCTGCTGCACCTCGTCGGGGACGATCTCGACACGCTCGCGCGAGAGATCGAGAAGATCGCGACATGGGCCGACGGCGAGCCCGTTGGTGAGCGGGAGGTGGAGGAGCTCGTCGCGGCCACGGCTGACACACCGGTGTTTCGCATCTCCGACGCGTGGGGCAACCGAGACGTCACGGCGCTGCTGGAGGCGACCGAAGCGCTCTTGGAGCGATCTGGGCGACCCGTGACGGCCACGGTCCCGATCGTGGCAGGCGCGCTGGCGCGACAGGCCACGACCGTTCGCAGAGCCAAGCGGGCCGAGGAGCGAGGGGCGCGACCCGGAGAAGCGGTGAAGGAGCTCGGCGTTCGCTTCGAATGGCAGGCGGAACGGGCCTATCGGTTCGGCCGCAACTACAGCGAGGCGGAGCTCGACGACGTCCTCGTGCGGCTCGCCGAGCTCGATCACGCGATCAAGGGCGGCAGCCGGCTCGCGCCGGAGCTCGAGCTGCAGAGAGCGCTCGTCGACCTCACACGCGGCCAGACGCGGTAGCGGGCGTCGACTACGCCCGGGCTACTGGCCGGCGGCGATCCGCGCCGCCTGCGACTTCCGCCGAGCGGCCGTGTTCCGATGCAGCGCACCGCGAGCGGCGGCGCGATCGATCGTCCGGACGAGCTCACGGTGAGCTTCGCCGACGCGCTCCGCGTCCCCGTCGGCGACGACCGACTGGAGCTTCTTCGTGAGCGTCTTGACCGTCGAGCGATAGCGCAGGTTCTCCAGCCGCTGGCGACCGGCGATCCGAACACGCTTCTTCTGCTGCTTGATATTCGGCATACCGTGAGAAAGCCCGCACGACGCGGGCGCCGGGATGGTAGCAGAGCTCGCCGCGGCTGCTCGCGGTCTTCGTACCCGGGGGCCACCACTCCTCCTCCCCGCTACGGATGCTATCGGCGAAGCTGTCGCAGGTCTGTGTCGACTTTGTCGCGAAACTCACCCGGATGAGCGCACCGGGGCACCCGCTTCCCGACGACGGGAGCGAGAACACGTTGGCTCACCGCCGACGGCTCGCACGCTCGACGGTGATCTTCTCGGCGGCGACTGCACTCTCGCGGGTGCTGGGTCTCGCGCGCGAGATGGTCAGCGCGTACCTGTTCGGTGTCAGCGGCAAGATCAACGCGTTCACGGTCGCGTTCCAGATTCCCAATCTCGTCCGGGCGCTCGTCGCCGACTCCGCGCTCTCCGGCGCCTTCGTCCCGGTCTTCAGCGAGTTGCTGGTCAAGGGACAGCGGGCGCGAGCCTGGCGTGTCGCGTCGACCATCTTCTGGCTTGTCTTGCTCGGCCTCGGCGGGCTGACGGCGGTGTTCATGCTTGCCGCGCCGTTGCTGTTACGTCCGTTCGGCGACCCCGGAGGCGACTTCGATCTCGCAGTCGGGCTGTCGCGCGTGCTCTTCCCGATCGTCGTGCTGCTCGGACTGTCGGGGATCGTCGTCGCGATCCTGAACACGTACGAGCAGTTCGCTGTTCCGGCGCTCGCCCCGGTTCTCTGGAACGTCGCGATCATCGCGGGGTTGGCGCTGGGCGTCCCGGGGGCGAACGGCGAGGACGCGGAGCTGTATGTCTATGCCGGCTCCATCCTGGTGGCGACGCTGCTCCAGTTCCTCTTCCCGTTGCCGTGGTTGCGCGGCCTCGATGGCCGGCTCCGGCTCGCCATGGACTGGCGCGACCCGGCAGTGAAGCGGTTCTTCGTGCTGATGCTGCCGGTGACGCTCACGCTCGGGCTGATCAACGTGAACGCCGTCATCGGCATGCTGTTCGCGTCCCGGTTGATCGATCCAGAGCTGGCGCCGGCGGCGATCGACAAGGCGTTCCGCCTCTACATGCTCCCCCAGGGTGTGTTCGCCGTCGCTGTGACGACAGTGCTCTTCCCGGCGCTCTCGAGGCTCGCAGCGCGGGGTGACAAGAGCGGCTTCGCACGGACGCTCGACGCCGGGCTGCGCCAGATCGCGTTCCTGCTCGTCCCCGCCGGCCTCGTCTCGGTCGTGCTCGCGGATCCGATCGTGCGACTCGTCTATCAGCGCGGGGCCTTCGACCCGAGTCAGACGACCGTGGTGGCGGGCGCGCTCGCGGCTTTCAGCGCCGGCCTCGTCTTCAACGGGTGGATGCTGCTCCTCAACCGAGCCTTCTACAGCCTTCAGAACAGCTGGATCCCGACGCTCGTCGCCTGTTGCAACCTTGCCCTCAACGTTCTCCTCTACAGCCTCCTCTACCACGTCGGCGTCTGGGGCATCCCGCTGGCCGTTTCGATCGCGAACCTCGTCGGTGCCGCTCTTCTGTTCACCCTGCTTCGGCCGCGGATCCCGGATCTGGCGGTCGGGCCGCTGGCGTGGTCGCTGCTTCGCATCGCCGGTGCGTCGATCTTGCTCGCAGCTGCCGCCTACGGGACGTGGTGGCTACTCGACGACGGGCTGGGAGCAGGAGTCGCCGGCCAGCTCGTCGCCGTGGGCGGCGCGCTGGTCGTCGGGGGCGTGGCGTACGTCGTGGCATGTCGCGCGCTACGGGTGAGGGAACTCGACGCATTGCTACGGTTGCGGCACGGGCGCGAGAGCGCCTGACCGCGTATGGACCAGCCGCACATCCGCAACTTCTCGATCATCGCGCACATCGACCACGGCAAGTCGACGCTTGCCGATCGTGTCCTCCAGCTCACCGACACGGTCAGCGAGCGCGACATGCGCGACCAGCTTCTCGACTCGATGGAGCTCGAACGGGAGCGGGGCATCACGATCAAGGCTCAGGCGGTGCGCGTGCACTGGAAGGGTCACGAGCTCAACCTCATCGACACGCCCGGTCACGTCGACTTCACGTACGAGGTGTCCCGGTCGTTGCAGGCGTGCGAGGGCGCCGTGCTCGTCGTCGACGCCGCACAGGGGATCGAGGCCCAGACGCTTGCCAACGCATACCTCGCGATCGAGAACGAGCTCGAGATCGTGCCGGTCGCGAACAAGATCGATCTACCGCAGGCCAACCCCGACGGTGCGGCAGCCGAGATCACGAACCTCCTCGGCGGCACCGCAGCCGACGTGCTGCGGATCTCCGCGAAGACCGGTCACGGCGTCGCCGAGGTTCTCGACGCGATCATCGACCGCATCCCACCCCCCGCGGGTGATCCCGCGGCGCCGGCGCGAGCGCTCATCTTCGACTCGTCCTACGACCAGTACCGCGGCGTGATCGCTTTCGTGCGGGTCGTCGACGGCCGGTTCAGCACCCGCGACCCGCTTCGCGCCATGGCGCTCGGCACCGAGTTCGAGGCGGAGGAGCTTGGCTTCATGGCGCCGTCCCGGGTCCCCGTCGACATGCTCGAGGCCGGCGAGGTCGGTTATGTCGTCACCGGGCTCAAGGACGTCTCCCGCCTGCGCGTCGGCGACACACTGACGAACCGGCGGCGCCCGGCTGCCAAGCCGTTGCCCGGCTACAAGGACGTCAAGCCGATGGTCTTCGCCGGGCTCTTCCCGACCGACTCGGACGACTACCCGGAGCTCCGTGACGCCCTCGAGAAGCTCAAGCTCAACGACGCCGCACTGTTCTACGAGCCGGAGACGTCGCAGGCGCTCGGGTTCGGCTTTCGCTGCGGCTTCCTCGGCCTGCTGCACATGGAGATCGTGCGGGAGCGTCTCGAGCGTGAGTTCGACCTCGACCTGCTCGTGACGGCGCCGAACGTCGCCTATCGCGTGGAACGTCGCGACGGCACAGTCGCCGAGGTTCACAACCCCGCCGAGATGCCGCGGGAGGTCGAGCGCATCGAAGAGCCGTACATCCGGGCCTCGATCATCGTTCCAAAGGGCTATGTCGGGGCGATCATGGAGCTCTGCAACGAGCGCCGAGGATCGTTCGACCGCCTGGAGTACCTCTCCGAAGACCGGGTGCACCTCGTCTACGAACTGCCGCTCGGCGAGATCGTGCTGGACTTCTACGACCAGCTGAAGTCGCGTACACGCGGATACGCCAGCTTCGACTATGACCTCTCCGGATTCCGGGAAGGCGACTTGAGCCGCGTCGATGTCCTCGTCGGCGGAGAGCAGGTCGACGCGCTGTCGCTCATCATCCACCGCGACTTCGCATACGAGCGGGGCAAGCTGCTCGTCGAGAAGCTGCGCGAGGAGATCCCGCGCCAGATGTTCGATATTGCCATCCAGGCTGCGATCGGGTCGCGCGTGATCGCGCGCGAGACCGTGAAGGCGAAGCGCAAGGACGTGCTCGCGAAGTGCTACGGGGGGGACATCACCCGTAAGCGCAAGCTGCTCGAGAAGCAGAAGAAGGGCAAGAAGCGGATGAAGCAGGTGGGCGGCGTCGAGGTGCCACAGGAGGCGTTCCTCGCCGTCCTCAACCTGGGAGACGACAAGAAGCGATAGGCGTGGAACACGTCGATGCTCACCCCGGTGTGCGCGTCGTCGCGGCGGTTCTCCGGGCTTGCGGCAGCGGGTGCGGCGTGTGACCGGCGCCCGCCACCTTTACGTCCACCTGCCGTTCTGCGTCCACCGCTGTGGGTATTGCGACTTCGTCACCGTCGTCGGAAGACCCGAAGACCACGCCGCCTATGTGGACGCCCTGCTCGCGGAGCTCGATCGCGAACGTGGGACGCTCGCGGCGCGACTCGACACGGTGTTCGTGGGCGGGGGAACACCGACGTTCACCGATCCGGGGGCCCTCGAGCTCCTGCTCGCCGGGCTGCCGTCCGCGGTGGAGGTGACGACGGAGGCCAACCCGGAGACGGTGACGCCGCAGCTTGCATCACTGCTTCGAGAGAGCGGCGTGACACGTGTCTCGCTCGGCGCGCAAAGCTTCACGCCGGAGCTGCTCGGAGTGCTGGAGCGGCGGGCGGGACCCGGCGATGTCCGACGCGCCGTACATCATCTTCGTGATGTCGGTTTTGACAACATCTCGCTCGACCTGCTGTACGGGATCCCGGGGCAGAGCACCTCCGATCTCGACACCGACCTCGCGGAGGCGCTCGCCATCGAGCCCGAGCACCTCTCCTGCTACGAGCTCGAGGCGAAACCGGGTACGCGGTTCACCCACGCATGGGGCGAGGAGCTCGGGCGGCAGGCGGATGCGATGGAGGAGTACTTCGAGCGCGTCGTCGACACCCTCACGGGCTCTGGTTTCCGTTGGTACGAGACGGCGAGTTTCTGCCGCGCCGACGACGGGCGCGACCTCCGCGCACACCACAACCTGGGCTACTGGCACGGACACGACTACCTCGGCCTGGGAATCGGAGCTGTCTCGACCCTCGGGTCGACACGCCGGCGGAACGGGTCGTCATTGCGCCGGTACGTGGCAGCCGCTGCCCGCGGCGACGAGGTGCCGAGCGAGATCGAAGCCCTCGACGACATGACGAAGCGTCGTGAACGGCTCTTGCTCGGGCTCCGACTCGACGAGCCGCTCGACCTGGCATCCGTCGGAGATGCGCTCGATGCCGAGGGGCTGGAGCGAATGACGGCGCTCGAGCTCGTCGAGACGGTGGACGGCGACTCGGCGATCCGCCTCACACGGCGTGGCCGCCTGCTGGGTGGTGGCGTGACGGCCGAGCTGCTGGCGCTCGACTGACCGGGGAGTCGGGCGCTCCAGCGGGGCGACCGACGCCGTGGCCAGGGCTACCATCCGAGGTGAGATGGAGCTCTCACCGAGAAAGCGCGAGATCCTGCGGCTCGTCGTCGAGGAGCACGTGGCGAGCGGTCAGCCGGTGGGCTCGAAGTCGCTCGTCGATCGCAGCGGCCTCGACCTCTCCTCCTCGACGATTCGCTCCGAGCTCGCCGAGCTGGAGAGCCTCGGCCTGCTGACCCACCCGCACACCTCCGCCGGGAGGGTGCCCACCGAGACCGGTTACGACCTGTACGCGCAGGAGCTCGTCGACTCGATCGAAGGGCGACCGGCGCCGTTTGCGCTCGACCTGACGGCGATGCGCAATGAGCTCGAGGCGGCCCTGCAGCAGACCACGGAGTCACTCTCGCAGGCGACCCGGCTGCTGGCGCTCGTCTCGGCGCCGGCGGTCGACATCGCGGTCGTGCGCCACGTCGAGGTGCTCCAGCTCCAACCCGGTGTCGTCCTCATCGTCGTGATCACCGCGACCGGTGGCATCACGAAGCGCCTCGTCGAGCTCGACGAGGCTGTCGACGCGGGCCTCGTCGAGTGGGCTCGCGAATACTTGAACGAGACCGTGGCGGGGCATCGTCTCGGCGCGGGGCTGCTGAGGCGGCGTTTCGAGGACCCGTCGCTCGCTCCGCGCGAGCGCGCCTTCCTGAACGCACTCAGGCCTGCCTTCTCGGACGTGATCGCCGACACGAGCTCGCAGCTCTACATCGGCAGCGCGGCCGGTCTTCTCGGCGACGCCCGCGGCGCCGAGCTCGAAGCTGCGCAGCGGCTGCTCGAGCTGCTGGAACAGCGCGCCGCCGTGCTGAAGCTGCTCACGGACGCCCTCGACCCGCATCGGACGATCGTCCGCGTCGGCCCGGAGGTCGAAGGCACCGAGCTGCGCGATGTGGCGTACGTCGGCTCGACGTACGGCCTTGCCAACCGCTCGCTCGGCTCCGTGGCGCTGCTCGGACCGCTGCGGATGGACTACGAGGGGGCGATCCGCGCCGTGCGCGCGGCCGCGTTCGAGTTGTCCCGGCTGGTCGAAGAGGTCTACGAGAGCGCCTGAGCTCGGGTATGGCGACAACAGAGCGCGACTACTACGACGTCCTGGGGGTCGCGCGCGATGCGTCGGACGCCGACGTCAAGAAGGCGTTTCGGCGTCTCGCGCGCGACTTGCACCCCGACGTCAGCGACGCGGCTGACGCCGAGCCTCGCTTCCGAGAGGTTGCAGAGGCGTACGAGGTGCTCTCGGACCCGGAGCGCCGCCAAACCTACGACCGATTCGGTCACGCCGGTCTGCGGAGCGGCGGCTTTCACCCCACCGACTTCGACCTCGGCAGCCTGTCCGACATCTTCGCCGCCTTCTTCGGCGACGGCATCTTCGGTGCGGCTCCGACGGGAAACCGCCCGGCGCGCGGCGCCGACGTGGCGGCCACGATCGAGATCACGCTCGCGGATGTGTACTCGGGCCGCGACGTCGCCGTGCCAGCGACCGTCGCTGCGACGTGCGACCGGTGCGACGGCACCGGCGCAGAGCCAGGGACGTCCCCGGTCACGTGCCCGACCTGTGGTGGAGCGGGCAGGGTCCAGCGTGTTTCCCAGAGCGTCTTCGGCCAGTTCGTCCGAGCCTCGACATGCCCCGACTGCGTGGGCCTCGGTCGGGTCGTCGAGCACCCGTGCGGCGGCTGCGAAGGAGCCGGGCGGCTGCTCGTCGACCGCTCGGTCCACGTCGAGATCCCGGCCGGGATCCACGATGGGCAGCGCATCCGCCTGAGCGGCGAAGGGCATGCGGGTGCATCCGGTGGCCCGGCCGGTGACCTCTTCGTCCAGGTCCGCGTACGCGGGCAGAACGGCCTCGAGCGTGACGGCGATGATCTGGTCGCCGTCGTCGCGGTGACGATGGTCGACGCGGCGCTCGGGACGACGGTCAGCGTGCCGACTCCTGCCGGTGACGTCGAGGTGGAGCTTCCTGCCGGCACTCAGCCGCACGAGGTGATCGTCACGCGCGGTCAGGGCATCCCGTCCTTGCGCAGCGGCCGGCGTGGCGACCTGCGCGTCCATGTCGACGTCCGGGTGCCGCGACGGCTCACGCCCGAGCAGCGCGACGAGCTGCTGCGGCTCGGCGCGGCAATCGGCGAGGGCGCCTACGAGAACGATGATGGCTTCTTTCGCCGGCTGAGAAGCGCCTTCCGCTGAGAGCGGCGTCGCGTGAACCCGGCCTCTCCATCGTCGCGCCGGACGGGTCTCGTGGTCTGGGTGCCTGAGGCTGAGCCGGTCGTCGGCGGGTTTCGCACCCGCTTCGACGCAACTTCCGTCGCCCGAGGCATCGTGCCGCACGTCACCGTGCTGTTCCCGTTCGTGCCCGCCGTCGACATCGACGGCGTGTCGGAGGACGTCGCCGCGCATGTCCGGTCACTCCCGGCGTTCGACGCCGCCCTCGTCACCGTCGGCCGCTTTCTCGAGCACGTCTGGCTCGCCCCGGAGCCGCGCGCACGATGGGTCGATCTGATCGAGGCGACGTGCGCCCGCTTCCCGGCGAACCGCCCGTACGAGGGCGCCTTCGACTCCGTCGATCCGCACCTCACCGTCGGCGAGGAAACCGAGAGCATCTCGACGGCCACGATCGTGGCGGTGGCCGAGAAAGAGCTCGCCCCATGTCTCCCGCTGCGCTTCCGGGTCGAGACGATGTCGCTGCTGGAGGAGCAGACCGACGGCACGTGGGCCGTTGCGGCGCAGTTCCCACTCGGATGAGCGTCGACCTCGAGCGTGTGGCCGTGAGGGTCGTCCCCGGCGACGAAGAAGTCGCGCGCGCACGGATGCTCGATCTCGCGCCACAGGGGTTCGAAGAGGTCGTCACTGCCGGCTCGCTCGAGCTCGCTGTCTACACCGACGCCGCCGGTGCGGCCCGGATCCGCGCTTGCTTTCCGGATGCCAGAGCGACGCCGGTGACCGCGGACTGGGAGCACGCCTGGCAGACGTTCCATCGCGGCATCGTCGTCGGTGGCGTGTGGATCGGCCCGCCGTGGGAGAAGAGCCCTCCGACCGGCCGTCCGTCGTGATCGACCCGGGGCGTGCGTTCGGGACCGGGGCACATGCGACGACGCGACTCTGCATCGAGCTGCTCGGCTCGGTCGCACGCGGCAGCCTGCTTGACGTGGGGTGCGGCTCGGGCGTGCTTGCGATCGCCGGCGCGCGGCTCGGCTTCGCGCCGGTGATCGCAATCGACGCCGATCCCGTCGCGGTGGAGGCGACCACCGCGAACGCGGCTGCCAACGACGTCGCCGTCGCAGTGTCCGCTCTCGATGCGTTGCACGACGCGCTCCCGGCTGCGGACACAGCGGTCGCAAACGTGCTGCTCGCGCCGGTCGAGGGCATGCTCCACCGCCTCGATGCGAAGATGGTGGTCACATCGGGCTACCTGGCGGGGGAGCGCCCCGCGCACAGCGGCTGGACGCATGTCCGGTCGGCGGAGCTCGGCGGCTGGGCTGCCGACGTCTTCCGGCGCGCGACCGTCTAGTCTCCCAAGCCGCATGGCGACGTTCACGGCCCAGTTCCTCGGCTGCAAGGTCTCGTTCGCCGACGCTCAGGCGATCCGGGAGCGTCTCCTCGCCGACGGGCACGAGGAGGTGCCGGAGGGCGGCGAGATCGCGGTCGTCAACACCTGCTGTGTCACGCACGAGGCGGTCTCGAAGTCACGCCAGGCTGCGTCCCGGGCGGCGCGGGCAGCGCGGACGGTGTACGTCACGGGCTGCGCCTCGAACCTCGACGGCGCGCTCGATGCTGTCGCGCCGAACATCGTCGTCGTGGGGCGCACAGGCGAGGAGGCGGCCACCTTTGTCGCCGGTGACGTCGGCGCGATCGGTTGCGTGCAGGCACCACACCGTCTCGAGCGTGTGCGCGCGTTCGTGAAGATCCAAGACGGCTGCTCGTTCTCGTGCAGCTTCTGCGTGATCCCGCTGGTACGTGGGGCGACGCGCAGCCGTACCGCCGCAGCGGTGCTGGCCGAGGTCCGGCGACGTGTTCGCCAGGGCCATCGGGAGGTTGTGTTGACCGGTGTCAATCTCGGGTGCTTCCGTGACCGCCAGGCCGGCTACACGCTCGGGAGGCTGGTGCGGGACGCCGGCTCGATCGATGGCTTGCAGCGGCTGCGGCTCTCCTCGATCGAGATCAACCACGTCGACGGCGAGCTTGTCGCAGCGCTGCGCGAGACCCCCACCGTGTCGCCGCATCTCCATGTCCCGCTCCAGTCGGGCGACGATCGCGTGCTCCGAGCGATGGGACGCCGATACACCGTGCAGAGATACCTGCAACGGCTCGAACCGTTGCGCGACCTCAACTTGACGAGCGACGTGATCGTCGGGTTTCCAACCGAGGACGAGACGGCCTTCGCGCGTACGCTGGACGTCGTGCGGCAGGCCGGGCTGACAAAGGTGCACGTGTTCCCGTATTCACCTCGACCGGGCACGCGAACGGCCGCCGACGACCCCGTTCCACCCGAGGCCAAGCGGGAGCGCAGCGCCGTCCTGCGGGCACTGTCGCGGAGTCTGTGCCACGAGCGCTGGCAGGTCAGGATCGGCAGTGTCGACCGCGTGCTCGTCGATCGTCCCGGTCGTGGCTACGGCGACGACTACACACCCTGGCTCGTGGACGCTCCCGTGGGCTCGTTCGTGACGGCCAGGGCGACCGGAGTTGCGGAGGAGGGGATCCTCGCTGTCCGTGCCTGAGTGTCTCTTCTGCCGGCTCGCCGCCGACGGTGACCACGTCCACACCGGCGACGGATTCGTCGCGATTCGCGACATCGCGCCGAAGGCCGACACGCATCTGCTGGTCCTCCCGGTCAGGCACGTCGACACGTTCCGCGACGTCGGCGCGTTCCCGGACGACGAGGCCGCGCGGATGCTCCGCTTCGTCGCCGAGACGGCCGCCGGCGCGGGTCTCGAGGACTACCGGGTGATCGTCAACGTCGGCCCGACTGGGGGCCAAACGGTCTTCCACTTGCATTGGCACATCCTCGGCGGGGCTAGCCTCCCCGGGTTCGGATAGGGCATGGTTCCCGCAGTGAGCCTCTCCGTCCGCATCGAAGCAGAGCTGAAAGCCGCGCGGCTTGCCCGTGACGACGCACGCCGCGATGCGCTCGCGCTCGTCCTGAACGCGCTTCGCGGTGCGGAGAAGGAGCTCCAGCGGCCGCTTTCGGACGACGAGTCGCTGCAGGTGTTGCAGCGGGAGCGCAAGAAGCGGTTGGAGGCGATCGACGCCTACGAGTCGGCCGGGCGGGACGAGGCGGCCGAGCGCGAGGAGTTCGAGCTCGAGGTGCTCGAGGAGTTCATGCCCGAGCCCCTGGCCGAGGAAGAGCTGGAGGAGATCATCGACGACGTCATCGCGGAAGTCGGGGCGACCTCGATCCGCGATCTCGGTCGGGTGATGGCTGATGTGATGCCGCAGGTCTCGGGGCGCGCCGACGGCTCGGTCGTCAGTCAGCTCGTCCGCGAGAAGCTCGCCTGACGCTTCTCACCCGGCGTGGGCTGCGTGCCGGAGGCAGTGGACCAGGCGTGACTCTCCGCAGCGTCTTCCCCCTGGAAGGGGGGCGAGGCTCCCTGGAGTCACGGTACCGGCGCACGCGTGACGACAGCGTGACGAGATCGTGTCGGTTGTGTGACGTGGACGGCGCCTCGGCGACGGGGAGACTCGCGGCACGGCCCGTACACTGCGATCGATGCAGGATGTGATCGTCGTGCCGAACGAGGTCGCCGCGGAGATCGCCGGGGTCGGAGACGGCGTGCTCGAAAGCCTCCGCGACCGGCTCGGTTGCTCGATCTCGCTGCGCGGAAACAGGCTCACGCTCGACGGCTCGGACCAGCACGTCGCGGCGGCGCGGGCAGTCGTCGACGAGCTCGTCGAGCTCGTCGAGGACGGCCACCAGATCGGCCCCGACACTGTCGGCGCCGTCGTCGCAGCGCTCGATCAGGCGGAAGACATCCGTGACGTGTTCGACGACGTCGTCTGGCACCATCGTGGCAAGAAGATCGCACCCAAGACGGTCATCCAGAAGCGGTACGTCGATGCGATCAGGCAGTCGACCGTGACGTTCGCGATCGGCCCGGCAGGCACCGGCAAGACGTATCTTGCGATCGCGCTCGCTGTGGCGGCGCTGACCGAGCGCCAGGTGGGTCGCATCATCCTGACGCGACCCGCCGTCGAGGCGGGTGAGAGGCTCGGTTTCCTGCCGGGTGACGTCCTCGCCAAGGTGGACCCGTACATGCGCCCGCTGTTCGATGCCCTCTACGACACCATGGACGCGGACCGCCTCGGCGCCTTCATGGACCGCGGCACGATAGAGGTGGCACCCCTCGCGTTCATGCGTGGGCGGACGCTCAACGACTCCTTCGTGATCCTCGATGAGGCGCAGAACACCACCCCGGAGCAGATGCAGATGTTTCTCACCCGCCTCGGCTTCGGATCGCGGATGGTCGTCACCGGCGACGTGACGCAGGTCGACCTGCCACGGGAGCAGGCCTCCGGGCTGATCCAGGTGCGCGACATCCTGGCGGGCGTGGAGGGCGTCGGTTTCGTGGAGTTCACGCATCAGGACGTCGTCCGTCACAAGCTCGTGCAGCGCATCGTCGAGGCGTACAAGCGGCACGCCGAGGAGACGGGCAGCGCGCGCAAGCGGTGACGCCGATGCTCCACGTCGAGGTGTCGAACCGAAGCGGCGCGCAGGTCGACTCCGACGGAGCGGTGGAGCTCGCGCGTCACGTCCTGACGGGTGAGGGCGTCGACAGCGGCGATCTGGGCATCTCGTTCGTCGCGCCCGGCGAGATTCGAACGCTGAAGCGAGACCACCTCGGTGTCGACGAGGCGACGGATGTCCTGTCCTTCCCGATCGACGAGTTGGGCGCGGTTCCCGAAGGTGTCCCGCGCCAACTCGGAGACGTCGTGCTCTGCCCCCAGGTCGTCGGTGCAGCGTGGCAGCAGCCGCTCGTCCACGGGCTCCTGCACCTGCTCGGGTACGACCACGGCGACGAGATGGCGGCGCGCGAGCGCGCGCTTCTGGGCGCATGACCGCTCGGCGCCGGCCCCCATCGATCCTCGAGAGCTTCAACTTCGCGTTCGAGGGCGTCGTGCACGTGCTTCGGACGCAGCGGAACATGCGGATCCACTTCGCGATCGCCGCGGGCGTGCTGATCGCCGCGCTCGCGTTCGACGTCTCGCGGCTCGAGCTCATCGCGCTGCTGCTCGCCATCTCGTTCGTCCTCATTGCGGAGATGCTCAACTCGGCCGTGGAGGCCGCTGTCGATGTCGCATCGACATCGTTCGACCCATTGGCAAAGCTCGCGAAGGACGTGGCCGCAGGGGCCGTTCTCATCGCGACGGTGAATGCCGTCGCGATCGGCTATCTCGTCTTCTCCGGCGAGGTTGCCACGCGCAGCTCGGAGTTTCTCGACCGACTCTCCGAGGCGCCGGCAGAGCTGACGCTGATCGCGCTCGTGCTCACGGTCATCGTGGTGATCGCCCTCAAAGCGGCTTCGGGGCGTGGCACGCCGCTCCGTGGCGGCTGGCCGTCAGGGCATGCAGCCGTCGCCTTCGCCGGCTGGATGGCGACGACGCTCGCACTCGGCGACTACGGACATCGCTTCCTGATCTCGTCGCTGACGTTCATCATGGCGCTGTTGGTCGCCCAGACACGGATCGAATCGGGCGTCCACTCCACCGGCGAGGTCGCCGTTGGGGCTCTCCTCGGAGCACTCATCACACTCGTCATCTTCCAACTCTTCTCTGCCACATGACCGTCACGGACGACGACCTCCTCGCACACGCCGACGCCGCTGCCGCGCGGGCCTACGCTCCGTACTCACGCTTTCACGTCGGCTGTGCCGTGCTCACCCGCGACGGACGGGTGATCGAGGGCGTCAACGTCGAGAACGCTGCCTATCCACTCGGCGTCTGCGCGGAGCGGACCGCCCTCGCACGGGCGATCGCCGAAGGGCACCGGCCGGGCGACTTCCTCGTTGCCGCCATCACCGCTTCACCGTGCGGCGGCTGTCGCCAATGGCTCGCCGAGATGCGCGTCGAACGAGTGGTGTTTCGCAACGGCGGACGGCTCGTGACGATGACTGTGGACGAGCTCCTGCCAGAGCAGTTCGAGCCTTCGGATCTGCCGGAGTGATGCGCGTCGACGCGCGCACCCAGGCTGCGTTCGGAGAGCGTCCCATGTGCAGCGATCGGCACAGAGGCGGCACGAAGGACAGGTATCGATCGCTCTGTTGTCACGATAGAATAGACCCGTGGGGAGGAGGTCGGAGGCCCCCGGCACCGACCAAGGCCGGCTTGCGGCGCGGCCGGGGCGGCGCGCCCGACACCGTCGGCGCACGTGAGCGCCGATGAGGAGCGGGATCGTCGCGGTTGCAGGGCGGCCCAACGTCGGGAAGTCGACCCTCGTCAACGCGCTCTGCGGTGACAAGGTCGCGATCACCTCGACCGTGCCGAACACGACCCGCCGGCGCATCTTCGGCGTCGCGCACGGTGAGGACTCGCAGCTGGTGCTCGTCGACCTGCCCGGGTTCCAACGGCCGATGGACGCGCTGACGAAGCGGATGCAGGAGACCGTTGACGGCTCTTTCGACGACGTGGACACCGTGCTCCTCGTCGTCAGCGCGCGTGAGCGCATCGGGGCAGGCGATCGGTTCGTTGCCCGCCGGGTGTTCGCTCTCGGCGTGCCGGTCATCATCGTCGTGAACAAGATCGACCGGCTCACGCACGGGCACGTTGCGACACAGATGAAGACGGCGGCGACGCTCGGGGACTTCCACGCCCTCCACCCGGTCAGCGCGAAGACCAAGGACGGCATCGACGAGCTCCGCGCCGACCTCGTCTCCCTGCTCCCCGACGGGCCACCGTTGTTCGCGCCCGGGCAGACCACCGATCTCGGGCTCGAAGAGCGCGTCGCCGAGGTGATTCGGGAGAAAGCCCTGCAGCTCACCCGCGACGAGGTTCCACACGCGATCACCGTCGTCGTCGACGAGCTCGGAGACGGCCATGTGCGCGCCGTCCTCCTTGTCGAGACCGAGTCGCAGAAGGGGATTCTCGTCGGGAGAGGTGGCGCGACGGTGCGTGAGATCGGGACACGTGCCCGCCCGGAGGTCGAGGCGCTGGTCGGCGGGACGGTCTACCTCGAGCTGGTGGTCAAGGTGCGGCGACGTTGGCGGCGCGACCCGCGTGAGCTGGAGCGGCTCGGCCTCTGAGCCGGAGCGCCGTGACGGCCCGTCGTTTCCGGCGGGTCACCCTGATATGCTCGCGCGGACAAAAGGCGGGTGCGACGCCCGTGGGAAGCCGAGCCGCGGGTGTCATCGCCTCACCCGAGAGGAATCGTTTGCTGCGGCGTGAGTTCGGCGAGGGTGTCGAGGAGCGTTCCGATCATGGCTATCGTGCCGCGGTTTCGGTCGTCATCGCCGACGATCACCCGGCGATCGTCGACTCCGTCGGGCGCTACCTCGAGCTGAACGGCATCGCCGTCCTCGCCACCGCCACGGATGGCGACAGCGCAGTGACGCTGTGCGAGAAGCTCCGGCCGGCCGTGGCGCTGATCGATCTGCGCATGCCCGGTCTCTCCGGGCTGGCGGCGATGGAGCGACTCCGCGTGCAGGTACCGGACACAAAGCTTCTGGTCTACACGGGAGTCGGCGATCAGACGCTCGTCGCCCACGCCCTCGAGGGGGGTGTCCACGGGGTGATCCAGAAGGACGCCTCGCTCGTCGAGCTCGTGCGCGCGGTCCGCACCGTTGCCGACGGAAAGCCTTACATCGACGCCGCGCTCGCGAATCTGATGCTCGAGAGTGGCGGTGTGCTCGAGGCGCGACTGACGCGGCGCGAGATCGAGGTGCTGCAACTCCTTGCAAACGGAAGCTCCAACGAGACGATCGCGTCGACGCTTCACATCGCGCCGGACACGGTGCGCACCCACCTGCGCAAGGCGATGACGAAGCTGCGTTGCTCGACGCGGACGCAGGCGGTGGCGACCGCGCTGCGTCAGTCGCTCATCTCCTGAGGTCCCAGTCGCCCCGATCGTTCCCCTTTCCGGCCCGCTGGCCGCGCGGGCACGACCAGCTGTCTCTCGACGGCGGCGACCAGCTCCTCGGGTGAGAAGGGCTTCAGGAGCAGGTGGTCGCTGTCGTCCGCGGTCAGGTCCTCGGCGAACCCGGACAGGAAGAGCACGGACAGATCGGGCTGGGCTTCCCGAGCACCTGTGGCGAGGTCGACCCCACTCAGGTCGGGCATGCGGAGGTCCGTGACGAGGAGCTCGGCCCTCAACGGCTCGGCACGGATCTGCGCCAGCGCGTCCCGTGCCGACGTCGTGGCGACCACGGCGTATCCGGCCTCCTCGAGAACACGCGTGATCACCGCCAGCACGTGCGGCTCGTCGTCGACGACCATCACGTTTGCTCCGCGCCGCGCGGCCGGAGACGGACGTGTCGGCCGAGCCGGCTCTGCGACCGTCGGCAACAGGATCTCGACCGTCGTGCCCGCTCCCGGTCGGCTGCTGATCCTCACCGCGCCGCCGCTCTGCGTCACGCCGCCGACGACGGCGGGCAGACCGAGACCGGTGCCTCCGCGTTCCTGCTTCGTGGTGAAGAAGGGCTCTGCTGCGCGCGCCACCGTCGCCTCGTCCATCCCGACACCTGTGTCGCAGACGCGAAGCGTCCCGTAGCTGCCCGCCGGCACCTCGAGCTCGCCGGCACCGGCGGCGTCGAGCTCGAGCACATCCAGGACGATGCGAAGTTCACCACCCGTGTCCTCCATGGCATCGCGGGCGTTCAGCGTCACGTTGACGAGAGCCTGCTCGAGCTGGCCCGGATCGGCTCGCACCCAGATTCGAAGCTCCGGGGCCGTGACGACCAGCGTGTGCTCGACGCCGAGGACGTGCTCGAGCAGCGGTCGAAGCTCCCGCACCGACGTCGTGAGGTCGAGCTCCCGCGAGCGCACCGTCTGCCGTCGGGCGAAGGCGAGCAGCTGGCGGGGAAGTGCGGTCGCGTGCTCGGCCGTCCGGCACAGCTCGAGCGCGTCGCGTGCGGCCGCGCTGTCAGGGTCGATCTGATCGACGATCAGCTGCGCATAGCCTCGGATCGCCGTCAGGGCGTTGTTGAAATCGTGTGCGATCTCGCCTGCCAGCAGCGCGAGCGACTCCAGCTTCTGTGCCTGTAGGAACTCCTCCTGCAGGCGGCGGTGCTCCTCGCGGGCGACGGACTCCTCCGTGACGTCGTGAGCGGTGCCCGCCATCCGCACTGCCGTGCCGTCGCTGTCGCGCGTGACCGCGCCGTGCCCCTCGATCACGCGTTCGCGCCCGTCGGGTCCAGAGATCCGGTATTGCGTCTCGAACTCCGCCCCGGTCTCGAGCGCCGTCGTGACGATCCGGATCACCGCGTCTCGATCGTCCGGATGGATGCTCGCCATGTAGTCCTCGTACCCGAGTGGACCCCCCGACGGCTCGACGCCGGAGATGCGGTACATCTCCTCCGACCACGAGATCGTGTCGGTCACGAGGTCCCACTCCCAGCTGCCGAGATGGGCGATTCGCTGCGCCTCGGCGAGCTGCGACTCGCTCCGACGCAGCGCGTCCTCGGCGCCGCGCCGCTGCGTCACGTCCCGCGCGACGCCAAGCGCGCCGACCACACGGCCGTCGCGGCGCAGCACCGCCGTCGTCACTTCGACCGGGACCCGGCGACCGTCTGCCGCGAGCAGCGCCGATTCGTAGGTCGTCGTCGCCGCCTCCGCGCCGACGAGTCGCCGGTAGCGGGCGCGCACCTCGTCGAACCCGTCCGGGGCGAACAGCACGCGGGCTTCCCGGCCGATCACGTCCTCGGGTCGAAAGCCGAGCACGCCCTCGACGGCGCCGTTGATGGACGCGATGCGCCATTCGGCGTCGACCACGACGACCAGATCGCCCGCCTGGTCGAAGAGCGTCGTGAAGTCGTCCTCGGTGAGCTGCTCGACGTCCGTGACACGATCCTACGAGGTGCCCACGGCGGCCGGCATCGCAACGGCGGGACGTGGATGGCCGTCGGGATCGTCCAGAACCGGGCGAGGCAGCGCCGAAACCGCGTCCGGGGCACGGTCATCTGCGCGCCCGGATGTCCGGCGGCCAGCATCTACACTCGGATCATGAGCCAGGCTCCCGCAGTCCCGCGCGGCTCCGAGCTGCCTCTCGAGCCGCGCATCCCCCGAGTGGGAGCCGTTGACGCGGTCGCGCTCGAGGCGCGCTCGGCGGAGCTCTCCAAGCGGTCGATCAAGAAGGACGCGAAGCTGTTCGCGCTGCTGCTCTCGGTCCGGATGATGGATCTCACGACGCTCGAAGGAGCCGACACGCCGGGCAAGGCGGCGGCACTCTGCTCGAAGGCGCTGCGACCCGACCCGGTCGACGCGGGCATTCCGCCCGTGGCGGCGGTGTGCGTCTACCCCAACCTGGTGTCGACGGCGCGCGCCTGCCTCGACGGCACCTCGGTGAAGGTCGCCTCGGTCGCGACGGCGTTCCCGTCGGGACAGGCGCCGCTCGAGGTCAAGCTGGCCGAGGTGCGCGCGGCGGTGGAGATGGGCGCCGACGAGATCGACATGGTGATCGACCGTGGCGCGTTCCTGTCCGGGCGCTACGCGAAGGTCTACGACGAGATCGTCGCAGTGAAGCAAGCATGCGGAACCGTCCACCTGAAAGTCATCCTCGAGACGGGCGAGCTCGGGTCGTACGACACCGTCCGTCGTGCGGCACTGCTCGCGATGGCGGCCGGGGCCGATTTCATCAAGACGTCGACGGGGAAGGTGCAGCCGGCCGCCACTCTGCCGGTGACACTGTGCATGCTGGAGGCGATCCGTGACGTGCACGACGAGACCGGCCGCATGGTGGGTATGAAGCCGGCCGGTGGCATCCGATACGCGAAGCAGGCGATCCAGTATCTCTGCGTGCTGCACGAGACGCTCGGCGCGGGCTGGCTCACGCCCGACCTGTTCCGGTTCGGCGCCTCGTCGCTGCTCAACGACGTGCTCATGCAGGTCCGCAAGCAGAAGACCGGCGCGTACCAGTCACCCGATTCGTTCACGATCGACTGAGATGACCGACCTCGAGAAGACCCGTCCGACCGCGCCGGCCCCGCTCGACTGGGAGTACGCGCCCGCGCCGGAAGCGCGTGACATCGTCAGCCTGGAGGAGCGCTACGGGCTCTTCATCGGCGGCGAGCAGGTCGAGCCGCGGAGCCGCGAGTGGTTCCCGACCATCTCGCCCTCGAGCGAGGAGGTTCTCGCCGAGGTGGCGCAGGCCGGGGAGGAGGACGTCCATCTCGCGGTCGGCGCCGCCCGCGAAGCGTTCGCGAACGGCTGGTCGACGCTGCAACCGTCGGAACGCGCGAAGTACCTGTTCCGGATCGCCCGCATCCTGCAGGAGCGGGCGCGCGAGCTGGCCGTGGCCGAGTCGCTCGACGGGGGCAAGCCGATCAAGGAGTCCCGCGACGTCGATCTGCCGCTCGCCGCAGCCCACTTCTTCTACTACGCGGGCTGGGCAGACAAGCTCGAGTACGCGTTCCCGAACAGGACGCCCCGGCCGCTCGGGGTCGCCGCCCAGATCATCCCGTGGAACTTCCCGTTGCTGATGCTCGCCTGGAAGGTGGCGCCGGCGCTCGCCTGCGGCAACACCGTGGTCTTGAAGCCGGCCGAGACGACACCGTTGACCGCGCTGCTCTTCACCGACGTGTGCCGGCAGGCCGAGCTGCCGCCGGGAGTCGTGAACATCGTCACAGGCGACGGCTCGACGGGCGCGCATCTCGTCAGGCACGGCGACATCGACAAGGTCGCGTTCACCGGCTCCACGGAGGTCGGGAAGGCGATCCAGCGGGAGCTGGCGGGCCGTGAGGTCGCGCTGACGCTCGAGCTGGGTGGCAAGGCGGCGAACATCGTCTTCGACGATTGCGCCCTCGATCAGGCGATCGAGGGCATCGTCAACGGCATCTGGTTCAACCAGGGGCATGTCTGCTGCGCCGGGTCGCGACTGCTCGTCCAGGAGTCGATCTACGAGCCGCTCGTCGCGAAGCTGAAGCGGCGCATGGCGACGCTGCGCGTGGGTGATCCGCTCGACAAGAACACGGATCTCGGCGCGATCAACTCGCGCGAGCAGCTCGACCGCATCACCGAGCTCGTCCAGGCCGGGGAGGAGGAAGGAGCCGACATCTTCCAACCCGCCTGCCAGCTTCCCGAACGTGGCTTCTGGTTCCCACCGACGGTGTTCACGAACGTCGCCCAGAGCTATCGCATCGCACAGGAGGAGATCTTCGGGCCGGTGCTGAGCGTGTTGACCTTCCGCACGCCGGACGAGGCCGTCGAGAAGGCGAACAACACGATGTACGGCCTCTCCGCAGGTGTGTGGACGGAGAAGGGATCCCGGATCCTCTGGATGGCCGAGCGGCTGCGCGCCGGTGTCGTCTGGGCCAACACGTTCAACCGCTTCGACCCGGCGTCGCCGTTCGGCGGCTACAAGGAGTCGGGGTTCGGCCGTGAGGGCGGCCGCCACGGGCTCGAGCCGTACCTGAGGTTCGACCGATGACGCGGCTGCCGGTGAAGAAGACGTACAAGCTGTTCATCGGCGGCGCCTTCCCGCGCTCCGAGTCCGGCCGAACGTACGAGGCGCAAGGGCAGAACGTCGCTCTCGCCTCGCGCAAGGACGCGCGGGACGCTGTTCGCGCTGCACGTGGCGCCCAGACGGGCTGGGCCGGCGCGACCGCCTACAACCGCGGCCAGGTGCTCTACCGGCTGGCGGAGATGATGGAGGCGCGCGCCGGCGATCTCGCTGCGCTGTGTGCGGGACGCGACGAGGTCGACGCGGCCGTCGACAAGGTCGTCTGGTACGCGGGCTGGGCGGACAAGCTGTCACAGGTGCTCGGCTCCGCGAACCCGGTCGCGGGGCCGTACTTCAACTTCACCGTGCCCGAGCCGACCGGCGTCGTCGCGATCGTGGCTCCGGACGAGCCGGCGCTCGGAGGTCTCGTCTCACGACTCGCACCCGCGCTCGTCGGCGGCAATGCGGTGGTGGCACTCGCGTCGGAGACGAATCCGCTCGCCGCCGTCGAGCTCGCGGAAGCCGTCGCGACGAGCGACGTGCCGGCGGGCGTCGTCAACATCCTCACCGGCCGTCGTGCCGAGCTGGCACCTGTGCTCGCGGCACACATGGACGTGAACGCGATCGACATCACGGGCGCCAACGGCGACGTCGCCGAGCTGGAGCGCGCCGCGGCGGAGAACGTCAAACGCGTCGTGCGCCAGGCCGAGGAGCAGAGTCCGTGGGAGATCGCCAAGTTTCTCGAGTTGAAGACCATCTGGCACCCGATCGGCCGCTGAGCGCCGTCCTCGTCATCCGTTCGTTTGCTCGAGCATGTGCTCGACGGACGCTCGAGAGTCGGCCAGGCGCTGGTTGACAGGCCCGGTCACGAGGAGCCATGGTCGCCCGCCGGCGCGCGCGTGCTCGACGTACCGGTCGTGCATCCAGCGCCGCCGTTGCTCGAATTCACGAATGCCGTCGTGTGCCCATGGCACATCCAGGCCGCAGACGATGGTGAGGTCGTAGGCGCGAGCCGATAGCTCCGCGAACCCCGCAGCCGGCGTTCCCAGATACACCTCGTGGAACACCGCTGTCGTGAAGGCGTCGGTGTCGCAGAACAGGACGTCCCGCGCCTGGCCCGCGAGGAAATCCTCGTACCAGCACTGGATCCGGGCGATGTGCGTGAACTCTGCACTCGTCCACGGCGCATCCGGGTCCCGTCCGATCTCGGTGTACGGCCGTCCGTACTCGGGGTTCCACAGCGTCTCGTACTCGATTGCGAGCGCACGGGCGAGCGTTGTCTTGCCCGTCGACTCCGCGCCGAGCAGGCGCACTCGCTTGACGGGCTCGCCCACGCGGGTGAGTCTGACCGATCATTCGCGCGCCGTGGTGAACCGTGGCGGTGCGCGCGCAGTACGATCCCCGCGGTGAGCGGTTCGCGCCGATTGAGCCAGGCCATCTCCGAGGGCGACGGGATCTCGATTCTCGTCGAGGTGCGTGACCATGCCGGCGCGCGCCTCGCCGCGACCGACGGCGCCGACGGAATCGTCCTGCGGGGGCTCGTGGAGGATGTCCGCGCGGTCTCGACGCTCCCGTTGCTCGTCTACGGACCGTCGCTGCGCGACGCGGCCGACACAGCGGCGGACGCTGTCGTCCTGGCGGCGGACGAGGAGCCCGAGCGGCTCCTCGAGCTTCTCGACCAGGCGGCAGCTCTCGGCCTCGAATGCGTCGTCAAGGTGCACGACGAGGACGACTTCGAGGTCGTCCTCGAGCATCTGGATCCCGAGATCCTCCTCCTGTGCGCCGACGACGCCGATGACGAGGAGCCTGCAGTCGATCGGCTGTTGACGCTCCTGCACGACGTCCCTGCCGGCAAGCTCGCGATCGCCGAGCTCGCAGCAGCGACCCGCGCCGAGGTCGACGAGCTCGAGCGGGCGGGTGTCGACGCGGTGCTCGTGTCGGGGGACGCTGCGCATCTCGTCTCGGCCGACCCGCCGGACGTTTAGGCGTTCTTGGCCGGCGCAAGCGCGGGATCCGCTCCCGCGGACCCCGCGCGCGCAAACAGCAAGATCCCTGAAGGCGTCCGCTTCGCGGCCGCGCCGCCTCCCACCATGTCTCCCGGGGTGACCCCGCCGCGGCGATCGACGGGTTCGCGAAGCTCCCTAGCCAAAAAAGGCGCGGGCGACCTCGTACCACTCAGGCGGCACCGTCTTCAGCGCCACCGTCGCATCGGCGAGTGACACGTCCACGATCGCGTCGCCGTGCAGGGCCGCCATACGGCCGAAATGGTGCTCGTGCACCAGATCCGCAGCCTTGAGCCCGTACCGCGTCGCGAGCACCCGATCACGGGCCGTCGGTGTTCCACCCCGCTGCACGTGCCCGAGCACCGTCACACGCGTCTCGTAGCCGGTGCGCTGCTCGATCTCCTGACCGAGCAACTCGCCGACGCCACCGAGCACGACGTGACCGAACTGGTCGGTGGCCCGTGCCTCGCCTGCCACGAGCAGCTGCTCACCGCTCTCGTACGTCAGCTCGTACCCCTCGCTGACGACCACGATCGAGAAGTCCTTGCCGTGCTGGTGCCGCCGCCTGATCTCGCCGCACGCGGCCTCGACGGTCATCGGCTGCTCCGGGATCAGGATCACGTCCGCGCCACCGGCGATGCCGCTCATGACCGCGATCCAGCCCGTATGCCGGCCCATCACCTCGACGACCATGACGCGGTTGTGCGACTCGGCCGTCGTGTGGAGGCGATCGATCGCCTCTGTCGCGATCGAGACGGCGGTGTCGAAGCCGAAGGTGTAGTCGGTCGCCGCGAGATCGTTGTCGATCGTCTTGGGCACGCCGACCACGGGAAACTCGTGCTCCGCGTGGAGTCGTGCCGCCACCCCCAGCGTATCCTCGCCGCCGATCGCCACGAGCGCGTCGAAACCTTCCGCGGCGAAGGTCTGCAGGACGCGGTCGACACCGCCGTCCACCGTGTACGGATTCGTCCGTGACGTGCCGACGATCGTCCCGCCGCGCGGCAGGATGCCCGAGATCTCGCGCCGCCCGAGGGGCTCGAAGATACCCTCGACGAGGCCACGCCACCCTTCGCGCACGCCGACGACCTCGTGGCTCCGGTCGAGCGAGCGTCGCGCCACGGCGCGGATGACGGCGTTCAGCCCCGGACAGTCGCCACCCCCCGTCATGATCCCGATGCGCATCACGCACGATCGTACGCGGGGCGCCCCGTCTTGTGCGGCGCCCGTCTACCATCGGATCTCTGCGAGCCGGAGTGGCGGAACTGGCAGACGCGCCGGACTCAAAATCCGGTGTCCTTCGGGACGTGTGGGTTCGACCCCCACCTCCGGCATGGTCGCGCGGCCCTCTTGCGCAACGGGAGGCGACTTGAAAGCGGACGCGATTGTCCTAGACTTGCGCCACGCAACGGAGGGGCCTGCGTCCGGCCTGCCGGACGCACGGTCGGTTCAATGCCGAACGAGGAGGAGAGGTTGACGGTCAAGAGGAATGGGTTGTTCCTCATCGGCCTGCTCATCGCAGCGCTCGCCCTGGTAGCAGCGGGCTGTGGCGGCAGCGGCGGAGGCGGCGCGCCCGAGGCGCTGCCGTCGTCGTCCTGCACGGCGATCGAGTATGAAGGCGACGGGGACCCCGACTACATCATCGCGTCCGACCTGCCGCTACAGGGCGCGTCGCGGGCCCAGAGCGAGCAGATCCAGTCAGCGATCCGCTACGAGCTCGGTCAACGCCAATGGAAAGCCGGCGACTACAACATCGGCTACCAGGCGTGCGACGACGCGACCGCGCAGGCGGCGAAGTGGGACTCGGGCAAGTGCTCGCAGAACGCGAACGCCTACGCTGCGAACGACAAGGTGATCGGCGTCATCGGGACGTTCAACTCGGGTTGTGCCGCGATCATCATCCCGGTGCTGAACGAGGCGGCCGACGGTGGCATCCCCATGCTCTCACCGGCGAATACCTGGCCGTGCCTGACGGTCAACCTGCCCGGCGGGTGCGACCCGGCCGAGCCCGACAAGTTCTACCCCTCGGGCGCGCGCAACTACCTGCGCGTCGCTCCATCGGACGACTACCAGGGCGCGGCGGTGGCCGAGTTCGCCAAGAACATCGGCATCAAGAAAGTGTACGTGCTCAACGACAAGGAGGCCTACGGTCTCGGCGTCGCGACGACCTTCCGCAAGGCCGCCGAGTTCGTCGGCATCGAGATCGCCGGCTTCGACGCCTGGGATCCGAAGGCGTCGAGCTATGAGGCCCTGTTCAAGAAGATCGAAGGCACCGGGGCAGACGCGGTCTTCCTCGGCGGTCTCACCGACGAGAACGGCGGCCAGGTGATCAAGGACAAGGTCGCCGTGCTCGGCCCGAACGACGGCGCTGTCAAGCTCCTCGCCCCGGACGGGTTCACGCAGCAGTCGACGATCACCGAGGCAGGCCCGGCGTCGGCCGGCATGTTCCTGTCCATCGCGGGCGTGCCGATCGACGAGTTCGTGGGATCGGCTCTCGAGTTCAAGGACGGGCTGCTGGCCGGGCCGCTCAAGGGCAAGGACATCGACCCGTACGCGATCTACGGTGGTCAGGCGATACAGCTGATGCTCGATGCGATCGCCGCCTCCGACGGAACCCGTGGGGACGTGATCGCCAAGCTGTTCGCGTCGAAGGTGGTCGACGGCCTGATCGGCTCATTCACGTTCAACGAGAACGGCGACCCGCAGGACGCGTCGGGCGCCGTCGTCGGCTTCACGATCTACAAGGCGACGGACAAGCTCACGACGGAGACGACGATTACTCCGAAGCCGGAGACCGTCGACGCCGCGGGCGCCGCATAGTCCACTGCGCATGATGCGGCGGGAGGCATTGCCCTTCCGCCGCATCCGGTTTAGAGTCCCGCTCCACCGATGACGACGACCGCCGCAGCGACCCTGAAACGCGTCCGGAGCGCGAGCATCATCGATGCGATCGGGCTCGTCCTGCTGGGACTGTTCCTGCTGTGGCTGGTGGTGAAGTTCGCCGAGGACCCGAGCCGGTTCATCAACGTCTCCATCATCGGGATCACGGACGGAGCCATCTACGGCGTCGTCGCGCTCGGGTACACGCTCGTGTACGGCATCCTGCAGCTGATCAACTTCGCCCACGGCGACATCTTCGCGCTGTCGGGGCTGGTCGCCAGCACGATCATCGTGTCCGTGCTCGGCCTCGACGTGGACACCAGCGTGATCCTCGTGATCGGCGGCCTGCTGGTCACGCTCGCGATCACGGTGCCGCTCTTCGCCGTGATCAACGGCTCGATCGAGCGCATTGCCTACAAACCGCTGCGGAGCGCGCCGCGGCTCGCGCCGCTGATCACGGCTGTCGGCGTCTCGTTCATCATCCAGAACGTCGGTCTCGCCCTCTACGGCGTCGGCTACGAGTCGGTGCCGAACTTCATCCCGCGCACCGACGCGATCACGATCGGCGACGTCACCATCCAGTGGAACAAGCTCGCCGTGTTCTTCATCATCGTGCCGGTGCTCCTCCTGCTGACGTGGTTCGTCCGGTCGACGAAGCAGGGCAAGGCGATGCGCGCCGTGGCACAGGACACCGAGGCGTCGGCGATGATGGGCATCGACGTCAACCGCACGATCTCGGTCACGTTCTTCCTCGCCGGGTCGCTGGCCGCGGTGGCCGGCCTCGTCTACCTGCTGCAGTTCAACATGCGCTACGACACCGGCTTCGAGCTGGGGCTGATCGCCTTCACAGCTGCGGTGCTGGGCGGCATCGGCAATCTCACCGGAGCCGTGCTCGGCGCGATGGTGATCGGGCTCGTGCAGGCCTTGAACGAGGGTCTCGACGGGACTCCGGGCAGCGATTGGACGCGCTCGATCGTCTTCGGGATCCTCATCGCGACCCTGGTCTTCCGGCCCGAGGGCATCCTCGGAGAACGGACACCCGAGGGGGCATGAGCACGGGCGCTCAAGCGAGCTTCGGCGACCGGCTGCGCACCGAGCGGAGTTGGTGGATTGCCATCGGCCTGGTCGTGCTCGCGCTCGTCTATCCGCTGATCGTCGACACGCTGAAAGACCTACCTGTGATCGGCGACTTCATCCCGCGAACGAGCTCGATGGTCGTGATGGTCGTCGTCACGATGATGGCGCTCGGTCTCAACGTGGTCGTCGGCTACGCGGGTCTGCTCGATCTCGGCTACGTCGCGTTCTACGCGGCCGGGGCGTATGCGGCCGGCTGGCTGGCCTCGCAGCAGTTCAGCCAGGTGACCGTCCACATCGGGTCGGCGGTCCCGAATGACGTCACCGGGATCCACTTCTCCATGTGGCTGATCCTGATCCTCGCCGGGGTGTTCACCACCATCGTCGGCATCGCCATCGGCCTGCCGACACTTCGGCTTCGCGGTGACTACCTCGCCATCGTCACGCTCGGCTTCGGCGAGATCGTGCCGCAGTTCGTCCGCAATGCCGACTCGATTCGCGGCTTCGACCTCACCAACGGCACCTTTGGGATCAGCCCGATCGACTCCCTCGGGTTCGGAGGGTTCGTCTTCCGCTCCCAGTCGAACTCCGACGATCTCTACTACTGGAGCGCGATCGGGTTGCTCCTCTTCACTGTCTTCTGCTGCATACGGCTGCGCGACTCACGGCTGGGGCGCGCCTGGATTGCGATTCGCGAGGACGAGACGGCGGCGGCTGCGATGGGGGTGCCGCTGATGCGCACCAAGACGTGGTCCTATGCGATCGGGGCGTTCTTCGGCGGGGTGGCCGGGGCGTTCTACGCGAGCTTTCGGGCGGGTGCCTTTCCCGCCGACTTCTACTTCAACTTCTCCATCTTCCTGCTCTGCATGGTCATCCTCGGCGGCATGGGGTCGATCTGGGGTGTCCTCGCCGGTGGCCTGATCCTCGGCTACCTCAACGTCGAAGGGCTCGCCACGATCGGCACCAAGATCCAGGAGGGCGGGCTCAACTTCGACCCGACCAAGTATCAGTTCGGAATCTATGGCCTGCTCATCGTCCTGATGATGCTCTTCCGGCCAACCGGTCTGATACCCGAACGCAGGCACAGGATCGAGCTCGAGGAGGGCGTGCACGACACGCCGTTCTACGACGTGCAGACCGAAGGCACGCTCACCGACCGCGATCCGTCGGACGACTGATGGCGACGACGGTTGACAACCTGCTCGTTGCCACGCAGGTGCGTAAGGAGTTCGGCGGCCTGGTGGCCACCGACGACGTCGACTTCACCATCCCGCGCGGCGGCATCGTGGCGCTGATCGGCCCGAACGGCGCCGGTAAGACGACGTTCTTCAACCAGATCACCGGTGTCTACGTCCCGACCTCCGGGTCGATCCTGTTCGACGGGACGGAGGTGGTCGGGAAGCCACCACACGCCATCGTCGCGCTCGGTGTTGGACGCACCTTCCAGAACATCCGCCTCTTCGCGCAGATGACCGCGATCGAGAACGTCCAGGTCGGCATGCACTGCCGGCTCAAGGGTGGGATCTTCGGCTCCATCTTGCGCACCCCGCGCGTGAAGCGGGAGGAGGCTGAGTCCCGCTCGCGCGCGCGCGAGCTGCTCGTCTACTGCGGACTGCCACGCCGCCACGAGGAGTACGCCGGCACGCTCCCCTACGGCGACCAGCGGCGGCTGGAGGTCGCCCGTGCGCTCGCCACGAACCCGAAGCTGCTCCTCCTCGACGAGCCGACGGCGGGAATGAACCCGCAGGAGTCTGCCGACTTCACTGCCTTCGTTCGCCGGGTGCGTGAGGAAAAGGATATGACCGTGCTGCTCATCGAGCACGACATGAAGGTGGTGATGGGAGTCTCCGAGCGGATCACCGTGCTCGAGTACGGCGCCAAGATCGCTGAGGGCTCTCCGGAGGACATCCAGGCCGACGAGCGCGTGATCGAGGCCTACCTGGGCAAGGGGGCAGCCGCGTGAGCGTCGCGTCGGCGCCCTCCACCTCTGGCGGCGACGTCCTCGCGGTCGAGGACGTCCACGTCTACTACGGCGCCATCCATGCGCTCAAGGGCGTCTCGCTCCGTGTCGGCAGCGGCGAGATCGTGACCCTGATCGGCGCCAACGGCGCCGGGAAGTCGACGACCTTGCGCGCCATCAACGGGCTCAACCGGCCGCGGCAGGGCTCGATCCGGTTCGAAGGCCGGGACATCACGAACGTGTCGCCGCACCAGATCGTCAAGGGCGGCATCGCGCAGAGTCCCGAGGGCCGGCGGCTGTTCCCACGCATGACCGTGACCGAGAACCTCGAGATGGGTGCCTTCCAACGCACCGACCGGGAGAACTTCAAGGGTGACATGGAGCACGTCTTCGAGCTGTTCCCACGGCTGCACGAGCGGCGCACCCAGAAGGCGGGGACGATGTCGGGCGGCGAGCAGCAGATGTGCGCCATCGGCCGTGCGTTGATGGCCCGTCCGAGGCTCCTGCTCCTCGACGAGCCGTCCATGGGGCTGGCACCGATCTTCGTGGAGAAGATCTTCGAGATCGTGCGGGAGATCAACCAGCAGGGGACGCCCGTCCTCCTCGTCGAGCAGAACGCGCTCATGGCGCTCGACACCGCCAACCGCGGTTACGTGATGGAGACGGGCAGGATCACGCTCGAGGGGCCCGCGGGCGAGCTCAAGGCCAACGAGCGCGTCCAGAAGGCATACCTCGGTCTCGACTAGCCCTTTCGGCGCAAGCACGGAATCCGCTCTCGCGGATCCCGCACGCGCAAAGAGCAAGATCCCTGAAGGCGTCCGCTGCGCGGCCGCAAAGCAGGCGTGTTGGGAGCCTGAGCCCTACGCGGGCACGAGCGGCGGGTACGGAGGAGCGAGAAGGACACCCAGTCGGCCGCCTTCGCCGGCTACGCCGACGGCCATCTCGAGCGCTGCCTGAGGGCTGTGGCTCGGGATGAAGCCGAGGCGCCTCGCCGCTGCGGCATCGCGACAGCCCCCGACGATGACACGACCGGATGCATGCCGAACGGGTCTGCAGGCCGACCACTCCGCGAACGGAAGCAGAGGGTGTGGCGCCCGTCCGGCGCGGTAGGCGGCGAGCGCCCCCGGGTCACGGGCCGCCAGCGACTCCGTCTCGGCGAGGTCGTCCGCGTCCGAGTTTCTCAGTGCCTCGAAGAGCATCCGGTACGGGTCGCCGGAGACGCGTGCGAACGTCGGCCGGAACCCGTGCAGCAGCACGACGGTGCCCCCATGGGCGAGCGGCGGGAGCTCGCGCCACAGCCGGAGGGCGAGCCCGAGCACGAGGTGCGTCGCGGCGAGCGGCCCGAGCTGCTCACGTGCCCGGTGTGCACCGTGCCACGGCACCGGGACGACGATCGTGTCGAGCGGAGCGTCGAGCTGCGCCGCGCGCACGCTCGTGCCACGCAGTAGCGCCTCGGCGTGCGCCACAGAGGGCGGGCCCGCAAGCACCGCGACAGCGTCGACACGCCGGTCGAGCGACCGGAGCAGCGCGTGCCTGGCGCCGCCAGGCAGAACGTTGTGTGCGCGCCGCAACGGCGATCTCGCGATGCGCGCGACGGTGTCTCGCTTCCACGGCCAACCCTCGTACCGGCCGGTGAGTCGCGGGTGGTCGAGCACGATCGAGACGCCGATCAGGGGTACGCGCCGGGCCAGCATCGTCTCGAGGCCGGTACCGAGCCGCCAGCCCGGCGACGTCGCCGGCTCGAGCAGCGAGGCCGCCGTCGCAGCGCGGGGTGGCTCGGGCCCGCAGGCGCCGAGCAGCGCCGCCGGCCCCCCATGCAGAACGGTCTCGGCGGCGGTCAGGGTGATGACCAGATCGGTGTCGACGAGCGGCTCCGCGACGCGGATCGGGACATCGTCGACCCCGCCGAGGTCCCGGAGCGACTCGCTCTGGACGTCGTGCACGACCACGTCGCCGCGAAACCCCCGAGCTCGCGCAGGCGGTAACAGCGCGTCGAGCTCGCGGCGACCGGCGCGCCGCTCGAGACCGCCGGCAATCAGCACGGTCTGGTCGGCGGGGTCTATCCCGACGCGCGTCAGCTCGTCGAGCACGGCTGCCAGCGCCGAATGCCGCGGATCGCCGGCCGTACCGGGTATCGGCAGGATCGGCGGCTCGACCACGACCGTGGCCCGGCCGCCCGGACGCGCCAGCGCATCGAGCGGCAGGCCGGCGAGCGGGAAGCGAAGCGCCTCACCCACGGCGGCCCCGACGTCGGTGATCGGGTCGAGCGGCGGCGGCGCCGTGAGCAGCACGGCGCCCTCCGGGAGATCGACGGCGTACAGGCTCGAGCCGGCGAGGAGCGGGACACGCATCCTGCTATCCAAGCAGGGAGGGCCGTCGCGCCCGACGTGGGCTACGGGATCGACCGGTAGAGCCGGAAGAAGGTGGGGCGGAATCCGCGTGCCAGCCAGAATCGCGACGAGAGCAGGTTGGTGGCGCGCCAGTCGGTGACCATCAGGTCGTAGCCTCGCTCTCGCGCCCAGCGGAACGACCGCTCCGCGAGGGCGAGCCCTGCGCCCTCGCCACGGACGTCCGGGTGGGTGACCGCGAAGCCCAGGAACGACGCACCCTCGGGTCGACCGAGGCCGACGTGCATCGACGACATCTCGAGCGGGCAGACGAAGAAGTTGCCGACGACGTGGTCGTCGATCTCTGCCACCAGGTTGCCGAACTCGGGCTTCCCCAGCTCGTCGAGGATCTCTGCACGCGCTTCGGCCGGATCCTGGGCGGGGACGGAGCCGAAGACCGGTGAGCGCGCCTGGTGCTCGGCCAGGAACGGCGCGAGCTCGACCATCGCGTCGACGTCCCGCTCCTCCGCCACGCCGACCTGGACGTTCGGATGCTCCGGGACGGCCTCGTCGTCGAGCTCGCGGATGGCGTGCGCGTGCTGCATGCCAAAACCGACGTTGAACCAGGCGTCGACGAGCGCGCGGTCGTGGGCAGGGACGAGCACGTAGTGCCGGTGTCGCCCCTCGTCGACCCAGCGCTCCGCGGCGGCACCGTAGAGGTCGCGCGCGAGCTCGGCCTCCTCGACCGCGTGGCCGGCGAGCTCCACCCAGACGTTGGGGCCCCAGAGCGCGTCCCGCGGCGTGCCCAGGAGGAACCCCGTCACGCGGCCGCCGGCCACTGCGACCGATCCGGAGGCGTCGTCGCGTCGCGACAGCTCCTCCACCTCGGCGCGCGCGACGTCCGGATCCTCGAACCGGGCGGGCAGGCGGGGCTCCACCTTCCGCTGCCGACGGTGGCGCTCGGCGAGCAGACGGCCGGCGTCCACCAGGTGCTCGTCGGTGAACGGGAGGATCTCGGGGCGCGACATGGCGGTCGGGACGATAGCGTTGAGACGATGTCGCCGAAGACGATCACCGGCGCCGAGCTCGAGCTCGACGACGGCCCGGCTCGCGATGCGGAGCTCTTTCTCGTCGACGGCAACAACCTCGCCTATCGCGCCTTCTTCGCGCTGCCGGAGGAGCTGCAGACAACCGACGGTCAGCCGACGAACGCGCTCCTCGGCTTCACCAACATGCTCTTCAAGCTGCTCTCCGACTACCGGCCGCGTGGCGTCGCAGTCGCGTGGGACACGCGTCCGGTGCACCGCACCGAGATCGCCGAGACCTACAAGGAGGGCCGCCGCCCGATGCCGGATCTGCTGCGCGAGCAGTTCCCGCATTTCCGGCCGATCGTGGAGGCGTTCGGCTACCGCAACCTCGAGTTCGAGGGCTGGGAGGCGGACGACGTGATCGCCACGCTCGCCACCCACGCCGACGAGGCCGGTATCAAGACGTGCGTCGTCTCCACCGACCGCGACGCGTTCCAGCTCTGCTCCGAGAACGTGACGCTGATGATGACGCCGCGCGGGGTGGCCGACGTCAACGTCTACACCCCCGAGCGGGTCGAGCTTCGCTACGGCGTCCGACCCGATCAGGTGCCGGACTTCATCGGCCTCAAGGGCGACACGTCCGACAACATCCCCGGCATCCCTGGTATCGGCGACAAGACCGCCGGCCAGCTGATCGCCCAGTACGGCTCGCTCGAGGCGGTGATCGAGCATGCCGACCAGCTCAGCCCCGCCCGGGGCAAGGCGGTGCGCGAGCACGCCGACCAGGCGCGTGAGTCGAGGCTGCTGGCGACCATGCGCCGTGATCTCCCGCTCGACGTCGACACCGCAGATCTCGTCTCCACTGCCCCCGACCGCTCGCAGTTGAAGGAGATCTTCCGTCGCTTCGAGTTCCGGGCGCTGCTGGGACGGGTTGACACGCTCGACGAAGCGCTGCCTGCGGCAGACCCTCGTCTGGTCCAGGACACCGTCGCCTGGAAGGAGTCGGCGCTCGACACCGTCCGGGGACGCATCGGCCTCGCCTGGGACGGCGAGCGGGTGGCGATCGCACCAGCGGACGGCCCGGTCCTCGTGTCACCGGCTGGACTGGACGATCTCGCCGTCTCGGTCCGCGATTGCGAGATCGTCACCCACGACGCCAAGTCCCTGCGTCTCGCTCACGCCCCGGCCGACGACACGCTGCTCGCCGCCTACCTCGTCGATCCCGGTCGCGCCGGATACGAGCTGGACGACCTCGCCGTCGAGCACGGGATCGAGCTCGTGCCGGAGCCCGCTGCCGAGGAGACCACCGAGAGGCTCGTCCGCCACGCCGAGGCGGCACGCCGTCTGGCGCCGATCCTGCGCGAGAAGGTTCGCGAGCGGGGGTCTGAGCCGCTCTACGACGATGTCGAGCTGCCCCTGACGGTCGTTCTCGCCGCGATGGAGGACGCCGGCGTGCGGATCGACACCTATCGCATGGGTGAGATCACGGCGCGGCTCAACGACCGCGTCGAAGAGCTCGAGGCGCGCGCGGTCGACCTCGCGGGTGAGCCGTTCCAGCTCGGCTCCACGCCGCAGGTCGCCCGCGTCCTCTTCGAGGTGCTCGGCCTCACGCCCGGTCGCAAGGGGAAGACCGGCTACTCGACCGACACCCGTGTCCTCCGCACGATCCGGGACGAGCACGCCATCGTCCGAGTGATCGAGGAGTGGCGTGAGCTGTCGAAGCTCCTGAACACCTATCTCGGGCCGCTCCCCGCCTCGATCGACGAGCGCGACGGCCGCCTGCACACGACGTTCAACCAGGCAGTTGCCGCCACCGGCCGGCTCTCGACCTCCAATCCCAATCTTCAGTCGATCCCCGTCCGCACCGAGCTCGGCCGCGAGATCCGCTCCGCCTTCGTGGCCGAGGACGGATGCCGGCTGCTGTCCGCCGACTACAGCCAGGTCGAGCTGCGCATCCTCGCGCACGTCTCCGGTGAGCCGGTGCTGCGCGACGCCTTCGCTCGTGACGAGGACATCCACGCAGCGACCGCCGCGGAGGTGCTCGGGAAGGAGCGCGCCACGCTCACCCGCTCGGAGCGCGACGTGGCGAAGATGGTCAACTTCGGGATCATCTACGGCATCTCCGCCTTCGGGCTCGCGGAGAACCTCGAGATCCCACGGGAGGAGGCGCAGGCGTACATCGACACGTACCTCGCCCGCTTCCCGCTCGTGCAGGAGCTGATCGAGCGAACGGTGGCGCAGGCGACCGCGGACGGCTACGTGACGACGCTCCTCGGCCGGCGCCGGCCGATCCCCGAGCTCCGCGCGTCGAACTGGCAGACGCGCTCGCTCGGTGAGCGGCTCGCCGTGAACACGATCATGCAGGGCACCGCGGCCGACGTGATCAAGGTGGCCATGGTGCGGATCCAGAACCGGCTGCGAACGGAGGGACGGGCGGCTCGACTCGTCCTGCAGGTACACGACGAGCTTCTGCTCGAGGTGCCCGAGACCGAGGGCACGGCCATTCGCGAGCTCGTCCGCCAGGAGATGATCGGTGCCTACCCGCTCGATCCGCCCCTCGCCGTCGACGTCGGCGTCGGCGACAACTGGGCCGAGGCGAAGGAGTGACAGCCCGCGCGGCTCGCCCACGGCGCATCGTCGTCGTCGGCGACCGCGACGAGCGGTACGAGACCCACCGGGGCATCGACCGCGTCCTCACGTCGCTGCCGGCCGGCCTCGTTGGAGGGTGGCAGGCGACGGACGAGCTCGATCCGATCGAGGTCGAAGACGCCGCGGGTGTCTGGGTCGCCCCGGGGTCGCCCTACCGCGACCGCGACGCCGTCCTGAATGTGATCCGCGCCGCACGGGAGGGAGGCCAGCCGCTGCTGGCCTCCTGCGGCGGCTTCCAGCACGTCGTGCTCGAGTTCGCCCGCAACGTCGCAGGCATCGGCGAGGCGGAGCACGGCGAGGATGTGCCGGATGCCGCGGACGCCGTCGTCACCAGGCTCTCGTGCTCGCTCGTCGGGCAGGTGCGGCCCGTGACAGCGGTGCCCGGCACGCGAGCCGCCGCGCTCTGCGGCCTGGCTCCGTTCGACGGCTTTCATTTCTGCAACTACGGGCTGGCGCCGCGCTTCGAGGCAGTGCTCGCCCAGGCGGGCCTCGTCGTCTCGGGGCACGCACCCGACGCCGGCGTCGAGATCGTCGAGTTGCCCGGTCATCCGTTCTACATGGGCACAATGTTCCAGCCGCAGATGACGCCTCGACTCGACGGTCGCGAGCAGCCGCTGCTCGAGGCGTTCCTCGCCGCCTGTCTGTGAGGGCACCCGAGCGACGCTCGACTGCGACCCCGGGTCATCGACACGCAAGGCTGGTGATCCGCTGCCCGGATCCAGGCCGTTGCGAATCCCCTGCACGTTCCCCCGAATGAGCCGATTCCGGGGGGCGAGAGGTCGCTATACTCCGCCCTCCACATGGCAAACGACACCGTAGAGAAGCCCACAACGTCCGTCGAGACACCCACTGGAGTCGTGGACGGCGTCTGGACGACCGGCCCCGACGGCGAGCTCGTCCCCGACTACGACAGCACCTTCCCGACGATCAACGAGGGGGAGGTGGTGCACGGCACCGTCGTGCGCGTCGACAAGGACGAGGTGCTCGTCGACATCGGCTACAAGTCCGAAGGCGTCATCCCCGTCGCAGAGCTGTCGATCCGGCGCAACGTCAACCCCTCCGACGAGGTTTCGGTCGGCGAGGAGATCGACGCGCTCGTGATGACGAAGGAGGACGCCGAGGGGCGTCTCATCCTCTCGAAGAAGCGCGCCCGGTTCGAGCTCGCCTGGAAGGCGATCGAGGGTGCCGAGGCGAGCGGCGAGCCGGTCAACGGCCGCGTGATCGAAGTCGTCAAGGGCGGTCTCATCCTCGACCTCGGTGTGCGCGGCTTCCTGCCCGCGTCGCTCGTCGACATCCGCAGGGTGCAGGACCTCGACGAGTTCCTCGGCAAGGAGCTCCGCTGCAAGGTGATCGAGTTGAATCGCTCGCGCAACAACGTCGTCCTCTCGCGGCGCGCCGTGCTCGAGGACGAGCGCAAGGAGATGCGCCAGGCGATCCTCGACCGCTTGAGCCCCGGCGACGTCGTCGAGGGAACGATCTCGAACATCGTCGACTTCGGCGCCTTCGTCGACCTCGACGGGATGGACGGCCTGATCCACATCTCGGAGCTTTCCTGGTCGCACGTGAACCATCCGTCGGAAGTGCTCGAGATCGGGCAGACGGTCGAGGTCAAGGTGCTCGACATCGATCGCGAGCGTCAGCGCATCTCACTCGGGTTGAAGCAGACGCAGACCGATCCGTGGCAACAGGTGCTCGACCACTACGGCGAGGGGGACGTCGTCGAGGGTCGCGTCACGAAGGTGGTCACCTTCGGCGCCTTCGTCGAGATCCTGCCGGGCGTCGAGGGCCTCGTCCACATCTCCGAGCTTGCGGCGCACCACGTCGAGAACCCCCGCGAGGTCGTCTCGCAGGGGGATCCCGTCAACGTCCTGGTGCTCGAGATCGACGGCGAACGCCGCCGGCTCTCGCTCTCGCTCAAGCGCGTCGAGGACGATGCCGAGCCGTTGCCCCGCCCGGACGGCGCACCCTCCGTGCACGACACGCCGACCCCCGATCTGAAGCTGTCCGAGGAGGCGTTCCCGCAGGGATTCGCTGTCGAGGACGAGGGAGGCGCGCCGGCTCTCGAGGCCGAGGCCGAGGTCGAGGTGGAGCTCACCTCCGCCGATGCGCAGGCCGATGTCGTGACCGATGCGCAGACCGAGCTCGAGACGGAGGTCGTGGCCGAGACGGAAGCCGAGGTCGAGGCCGAAGCGGAGACCACGATCGAGGCCGAAACCGAGACTGCGGTCGAGGCCGAGGAGGCAGCCGGGATCGTCGCCGAGGGCGAGATCACAGCTGAGGATGAACCGGGGCTCGTCGTCGTCGAGGTCACCGAGGCCGGCCCCGAGCCAGCGGGCGACCCCGACGAGTTGTAGTTGCGCCGGCCGATCGCCGTCGCGATCACCGGCGGCATCGGCGCCGGCAAGTCAACCGCGCTGGCCGCCTTCCGCGCGCGCGGCGCGGCCACCGTCTCGAGCGACGAGATCGTCCACCACCTCCTCGCCACCGACGACGCCGTCAAGGCGACGCTCGTCGAGCGCTTCGGAGATCGGATCCTGGGCGCCGACGGACGGCCCGACCGTCCGTCCATCGCGGCGCTGGTGTTCGCCGACCCGGAGGCACTCGCCTGGCTCGAGGGGCTCTTGCACCCGCTCGTCTCGCGCGAGTATCTCGCCTGGCGGGAGCAGCTCGCCCGACTCGACGAGCCGCCGACAGTGTGCGTGACCGAGGTTCCGTTGCTCTACGAGTCGGGTGGCGAGACCCGGTTCGACAAGGTCGCGGTCGTCACCGCGCCGCGCCAACTGCGCGAGGCACGGCGCCGCACGCCGCCGGACGATCGCGAGGCGCGCCTTCTCCCAGAGCGTGAGAAGGTCGCCCGCGCCGACTACCACTACGCGAACACCGGAACCTTCGACGATCTCGACCGCTGGGTGGTCGGCGTGCTGGCGGAGCTCACCCGCCTGACGGACACCGCCGGGGCGTGAGCCGGCGGCTCGTCGTCGGGCTCGCGGCGCTGGCGGCGCTCGTCGCCGCTGCACTGGCCGTCTGGCGCTCGGAGCCGGTCTGGCTCGATCGCCTGCGCTACCCCCTCCGGTACGAGACCATCGTCACGGCTCACTCCAGGAACTACGACCTCGATCCGGCCCTCGTCGCCGCGTTGATCTACACGGAGAGCAGGTTCCGGCCCGATGCCCGCTCGTCTGCGGGGGCGCTCGGGCTGATGCAGCTCCTCCCGGAGACCGGTGAGGCGATCGCGCTGCGCACGGGCGGCGACCGGTTCGTGGTGAGCGACCTGCTCGACCCGGAGATCAACATCCGCTACGGATCCTGGTACCTGCGCGAGCTGATCCGGAAGTACGGCAGCGTCTCCGTCGCGCTGGCGGCGTACCACGCGGGTCAGGGCAACGTCGATCGCTGGCGGGCACAGGGGGTGGGGATCCAGTTCCCCGAGACACGGTCCTACGTCGCGAACGTGCTCAAGCTCGTGCCTGTCTACCGGCGTGCGTACGCTGCCGAGCTAGAGGACTGATGTGGGCTAGGCGCACGCGCGGCTGGGGGCCTGCACGCGGCGCATCGTGTCCGTCTCGATCGGCGCACAGGCGATCCGGCCTGCACACCGATCGAGCCGAACACGCTGCTTGGTGCAGTCCCTCCCCAACACGCACGCCTAACTCACATCAGCCCTCTGCCCTCCGCGAATAGCGTCCTCCACCAGGCGCACGATGGCGTCGGGGTCGGGCGGCTCGAACCCCATCCCACGCTGCACGACGATCCCGTCGAGCACCACCCCCAGGAAGCGACCGATCTGCTCCGAGGTCAGGTCGTCACGGATCGTTCCGGCGGTCTGGCCTTCATCCAGGCGCGACCGGCTTCGCTCGCGCACGTCGGGTGCGGCCAGCTCCCGCCAGCGTTCTCGAAACGCCTCGTCCGACCGGAGTCGCCGTCCGAACTCGAGGTAGACCGCGAGCCAGTCGGGATCCTCCTCCACGAGCGTCCGCACGAGCGCGGCAAAGCCTCGCTCGGCGAACATGACGAGCAGCCGCTCGTTGTCGCGTCGTGCGAGCTCGACGAACAACTCTTCCTTCGACGGGAACCAGTTGAAGATCGCACCGCGGGAGAGGCCGATGTCGTCCTCCAGCCGCGCCACAGTGGCCCCCTCGTAGCCGTACCGCGCAAAGCAGCGGCGGGCGCCCTCGAGCACCCGCTCGATGCGTTCCTGTCGCGCCTCGTCGGTGATGCGGGGCATGGGCTCATTTTACAAAACAGTACGTACGTCTTATTATCGCGGACATGACAGATGCCCGAATCACCAGGTATGCGGAGCTTCTGGTCGACACCTGCCTCGGTGTGCAACCGGGGTGGCAGGTGCTGGTCTTCGGCACGCCGCAGGGCCGGCCGCTCGTCGAGGAGGTCGTCCGGACGATCGCCAGGCGGGATGCGTACGCGTTGTTGCGTGTCACGTTCGGCGGGAACGTGGGAGGGCCGCGCCAGTGGCTGCTCGAGGCTTCGCTCGACCGCGTGCGTGAGCTGCCGTCGATCGAGCTCCACGCGGTGATGACCGCCGACGCGCTGATCGTCGTCGACGCTCCCGAGAACACGCGCGACCTGTCGGCGTTCGACCCCGACCGGCTGCAGGCGCTCTTCGCGGCACTGACACCCGTGACCGAGCGGGTCACGACGCACGCGGTGCCGTGGGTCGGGTGCCAGTTCCCGACACCGGCGCTGGCGCAGGAGGCGGGTCTGTCGACGGCGGAGTTCGAGGACTTTCTCTACGGCGCCTGCCTGCTCGACTGGGACGCTGAGCGCCAGAGGATGCAGCGTTACGCGGATCGCTTCGATGCAGCCTCCGAGGTGCGGATCGTCGGCGAGGGGACGGATCTGACCTTGTCCGTCGCCGGCCGAACGATGGAGGTCGACGCGGGTGGGGCGAACATCCCCGGCGGCGAGTTCTTCTGCTCCCCCGTGGAGGACTCGGCGCAGGGCACGATCGCGTTCACCGAGTTCCCCGCCGTCTACCAGGGCCGCGAGCTGCGCGGCATCCGGCTGCGCTTCGAGGACGGCCGCGTCGTCGACGCCTCCGCGGAGACGAACGAGGGGTTCCTGCTCGAGACGCTCGACACCGACGCGGGGGCACGCAGCCTCGGCGAGCTCGGGATCGGCTGCAACCCGGGTATCACGCGCTACATGCGCAACACGCTCTTCGACGAGAAGATCGACGGCACCGTCCACCTCGCTCTCGGTCAGGGATTCTCCTTTCTCGGTGGGAGCAACGAGTCGAGCGTGCACTGGGACATCGTCAAGGATCTGCGCCTCCCCGGATCGCGCGTCGAGCTCGACGGCGAGGTCGTCCAGCGCGATGGCTCCTGGATCGTGTGAGCGGCGAGCCGTCCCCGCTCCGCCGGCGCCCCGTCGTCGCGCTCGTGGCGGCCGAGGCCGTCTCCTCGTTCGGGTCGCAGATGACCTTTCTCGCACTGCCGTGGTTCGTGCTCTCCACGACGGGCTCGGCGACCCGGATGGGGGTCGTCCTCGCGGCGGAGCTGGCCCCGATCGCGATCTTCGGCATCCCGTCGGGCGCGGTCGTGGCCCGCTACGGCGCCCGCCGCACGATGCTCGTCTCCGACCTCGTCCGAGCACCGCTGCTCGTGTCGATCCCGCTCCTTCACGCGCTCGGCTGGCTCACGTTCCCGCTGCTGCTCGTCCTCGTGGCGCTCGTCGGCGTCTTCATCGCGCCGTACTTCGCGTCGCAGCGTCTGATCCTCCCCGAGCTCGTCGGGGACGACGAGCACGTCGTCGCGCAGGCAAACGCTGTCCTCGAGGGGGCGCAGCGGACGACCGCGCTCCTCGGGCCGGCGGCCGCCGGACTCATGATCGCGGCCTTCGGCGCGCCGACGGCACTCGTCGTCGACGCCGCGACCTTCCTGTTCGCGTTCGTCGTGCTGGTGCTGTTCGTCCCGGCCCGGCCGCCGCTCCCCGTGACGGAGGCCGGCGGCGGTGTCCTCGCAGGGATCCGGTTCGTGCTGCGCGATCGGCTGCTGCGCGTCCTCGGAGGCACGGCGCTCGTCGCGAACGGCCTGGGGCAGATCCTCACGGCGGGGCTGATGGTGCTCGCCTACCAGGAGTTCGACAGCTCGAAGGTCGCCGGTGCGTTCTTCGCGGCTTTCGGGGCGGGCGCGGTCGTCGGCAGCGTGATCGCCGTTCGCGCCGTCGGTCGCTTCGATCCGCTCCGCCTCGGCGCCGTCTCGTTCGTCGCGCTGACGTTGCCGATCTTCGCCCTGACGCTGGAGCTTCCCGTGCCCGGTGTGATGGTCGCGCTCGCCCTCTCCTCGCTTTTCGGGCCGCTCGTCAACGCGCCGCTGATCGGTGTCATCACCATGCGCACCCCGGAGGCGTTGCGCGCGAAGGTGATGACCGCAGTGCTGACCGCTGCCATGCTCGCCGGCCCTCTCGGCTTGCTCGTCGCGGGGCCGCTCCTGCAAACGTGGGGGCCGCGGCCGGTGTTCCTGCTCGTGGCGGCCGGGCAGCTGCTGGCCACGGTGCCCTTCGCGGCGGTTGCCTTCCGGACGGAATCTGTGCAGCCGGTGCCACGCGCCAGCGCGTAGGGGATCCGCGCGAGCGGATCCCCTGCTTGCGCAAAGAGCGTCAGCTCTTGCGGCTCAGCTGCCCTTGAGCTCGCGGAAGAGGACGATCGTGTACGCGTCCTCGACCGTCGGGAACCACGGCGGCGGCAGGTACTGGAGATCCGCCTGGTAGCCGTAGTCACGCGTCTGGAACATCGTCAGCGAGCCGCCGAGGTTCGTGGCCGACGAGCCGCGGAAGAGCATGTTCCCGTGCGAGCCGTCCTGGGTGTAGGTCTTCCAGGTGCCGTTCTGCGCCAGCACCGAGCACTGCCAGGACATGTCGTAGCCGACCCACTTCGCGACCACGACGTCGGTCGTCGCCGCCAGGCCGAGCACGTCGTCCGAATCGGAGACGACGTCGATGTCGCCGCCGACGACGATGTCGACCGTCGAGGCCACCGTGACACGCCCGTTGACGGTGCCCGACACCAGCGCCGTCTGGTCGGTGTAGATGGCCCCATTCGAGGGCACCGGATAGGTGCTCCCGGCGGTGCAGGTCGGCGCGGTGTCTGCGACGTCCTTGCCGCTCGTCTTCGTGCACGGCTGGATCGTGAAGGTGCCGTTCGAGTTGAAGACGATCTTCCACGCCGCCTTGGAGACGTTGTTGAAGTACATCGAAGGGCTGTTCGACTGCGCCGCGCTCTTCACGTCCACGAACGAGGTGACGAAGTTCGCGAAGTTGATCGGGTTCTTGATCTGCGTCCGGATCGTGGTCGAGTCGTATGTCTGCGCCGGGCTCACCAGGTTGTACGAGCCGGTGATGTTGCCCTCCGCGTACATGTTCGCCGTGGCGGTGCCGTCGTGGTCGATGTTGCCGTTCGCGTAGATCTTCCCGTTCGTCGTCGCGCCGGCGCCCCAACCCACGTCGCCGTTGACGACGCGGTAGAAGTCGGCCAGCGAGGAGGGTCGGACCTTCACCTCGACGACGCGGTACTCGGTCGTGCTGCCGGTCTTGCGCCCCGTCGAGAGGACGCGCAGCGTCGGGTCGGCCGCACTCGGCGGTGTGATCTGCAGGCTGTACTCGAACCCGTTCGTCAGCGTCCGCCACGTGTCGTTGCCGTTCGGATAGGTCCACGCGAGACCGTAGTTCCAGACGCTGCCGCCGGCGACGTTCGTGCCGCCCGGCTCCCGCCGCGTCGCTTCGCCAACGTGGACGTTGTGGAGGTAGTAGAGACGGTCGTCGACCATCTTCGCGATGTAGTCCTCCACACCGGCCTCGGCCGCCTGGTATGCACCCTCGCGCCGGGTGTTCTGGCCCGCACGGTTGGTCTCGTCGGTCGCCAGCGCCATCAGCGTGACGGCGAGGATCGAGAGCACGGTGGTCAGGAGGACGACCATCGCGAGCGCGAACCCGTCCTCGCTGCGAGCAGAGCTGATCATGGGCTTCATACGTCCGACCTCAGCGTCACGTTCTCGGAGAAGGTTGTCGCGCGGCCCGTCTTGGTCTGCACCGTGAACTGGATCCGCACCTGACGAACGGCGCTCGCTGTCGTCGTCGTGGCGCCGTTCTTGTCGTAGAAGGTGAAGGGGGCGGCGGTGGTGATGCTGCCCACGAGATTGCGGTACGAGCTCAGGCTGGGGATCGACCACGGATAGCCGTCGGTGTCCGTGCTGATCGCATCTGCCCGCTGGAAGACCCCGCCGGAGATCCGGTAGGAGACGCGGCGCAGGTGGAACGGGCTGGCCCGGTCGGGGGTCAGGAACTGGATCGCGGTCCCGGAGGTGACGCTCTCGATCGGATACGTGGGTGTCACCGGGGCCGGGTCGCCCGTGTAGGCCTGCCGGAAGTCGCTCGCGAAGCGGTCGAGGGCCGCGCGGGCCTCTGTCTGCAGGGTGATCTGGTCGGCGATCGTGGCGCTGTGGTTCACAACGCTGCTGAACATCGCCGCGAACGCCATGCCGATGAAGGTGAGGACGACGAGCACCGTCAGCATCTCCACGAGCGTGAAGCCGCGCTGACAGTGACGGAGCAGCCGCAGGCGCGTGCTCACGGCACGTTCACCGGCGGGGCAAGTGGGGTCAGGTTCGAGCTCGCATTCACGTTCAGCGCCTGCCCGGTCCCCGTACCGGCGGCGTTCCAGGCGGTGACGGTGTAGTACGTCGACGGGACTCCGTTCGTGCTCTGCGGCACGTCGAAGGTGATGTTCCCGCTCGGGTTCGTGGTCCCCGTGAGGTAGTAGCCGGGCGACGGCCCGCCCTGGATGTCGACGCGCGTGCCCGGGACGGGTGAGCCGCTCTTCCGCACCTGGACGGTCACCGCCCGCGACGTGAGGTTGCCGATCGAGACGGTGTAGGTGGTCGAGAGCACCGACGGATAGCCCGACGGCACCGTCAGCGTCGTCGAGGGCGTGTAGTAGCGCGTCGGCCCGGGGTTGATCTCCTTGAGCGCTCCGACCGTATAGGAGATCCCGGGAATGATGGGCTCGCCGTTCAGGCTCGTGATCGTGTAGGTGCCGCCCGTGTAGGGGCCGAACCGCTGTGCCTTGCGGTTCGAGCCGACGTAGAGCCAGAAGTTCGCGGCGGCGCCGCCGACCGTGTAGTTGGGAATCGTGACGTAGATCGTGGCGGGCTTGTAGATGCGGATGATGGTGTTCGCCGTCTGGCTCGGTGCCAGCGCGAAACGGCCCGCGGCGTTCGGTGGCGCGTCGTCGGGCAAGGTGTTGTAGCCGGTCAGGGTCGCGGTGACGTCGTAGTAGGGCTGGCCGCCGGTCGTCGGGGTCAGCGCCGGGAACGTCGTCGCCCCCGTCGCGTCGGTGACGTCACTCCGCGGTGCGCTCGGGCCTGCGCCGAGGGTGACGGTGGCGTTCTGGAGCGGGGTGCTGAGCGCGTAGTCGACGACGGTGGCGTTGATGATCGCGTTGTTGATGCCGCCGTACGGAGCGCGGGTCGACGGCGCGATGTACGTCACGGAGCGGATCAGCTGCTTGCTGTCCCGGTTCCGGGTCACCGTCACCGTGATGCGCTTGTAGTTCGCGGCCGTCGCGTAGCTCGTCGGCGTCGGGTCGTTGACGTACGCGATCTGCGTCACCATCGTGCCGGTGTTGTTCCCGGAGACGCCGCTGTTGAGGCTGATCTGCTTGTTCGACTCGGCGACCGTGACCGTGCCGGCCGGGTTGCCGCCGACGATTCCGACCTCGTCGTACGGCTTCCGGCGGACGTACTCGATCTGCGCCAGCGCCTGCTGCTTGGCGAGTGCCTTCTCGCGTGCGTTGCTGTGCGCGGTGACCCCGGATGCGAGCAGGCCTGCGAGACCGGTCGCCACGATGACGAAGATGACCATCGCGACGATGGCCTCGATCAGCGTGAAGCCGCGCTGGTCGAAGGCGAGGCCAGCCCGTCCCGTGACGATTCGTCCCAAAGCGCGCGCCATCTGCATCTGCGCTCACGTTCTCGGCATCTGGCGGTTCGAGCCGTCCCCCGGCCGGGGGATATTCCCCGTAACCCCTCGAACGAGCGAGCGAGGCTGCGTCCTTGATCCGTCATCTCGACACCGCGAGTGGGAGCCGTGAGGTCACAGTATTGCGTCGCGTATCGCTCGCCGTGACCTCGACGGCGTAGATACCGGGCGCAAGCGCTTCCACGTCCCAGCCGCGCACAAGTACGAAGCGATAGCGTCCCCACTGCTTGGCCTTGTTCTGGCGTGTCCAGCGCGCATAGAAGCGGTCGTACTCCGCGTTGCGCGGGACGCTGTGCCCAACGTCCCATGCCGTACGCCAGGGGACCACCACCGAGCCGTGGCTGTCGATCACCCGCCACCGGATCACGGCTGGCGTCACAGGCTTACCGCGCCAGGCACCGGGAACAGGGATCGGCGTCTCGTCAGTTGCAATCACGACGAGATCGACGCGGCCCGCGACGTCTTTCGCTGCGAGAGTGCGTCCGAGCCGTTCGACCACGATCGATCGAATCCGTGGGACGGTGCCGTCGGCGTACGGGCCCATTGCACGAGGCCGCAGTGGGTTGACGAGGACTCCGTCGCGCTCCTCCGAGAAGTGCACGTGTCCCCAACCACTTGCGATCGTGCCGAGCTGGGTGCGATAGGCGACAACCCTCTGGTTGCGGCGCGCGGTTGGATCGACGTGCCAATAACCGAACAACGATCCGTCTGCCGCGCGGACCCACACGACCTCGGGATGGTCGTCGTCGATGAGGGCGGTTCCGTCGACCGTGGCGTAGACCGGCGTGCCGTCAGGTGCCGACACGTCGACGCCGCCGTGGAAGCTGCGAGTACCCGGCCGGATGCCGTGCCCGGCGATCCGTGGATCACCGAAGAATGCGCGGACGGGATGCTGCCGGAAGAACGGTTTGACCGGCCAGCCGTATGCATACGAGCCGGTACCTGCTTGGCCGGCGCCTGCAGTAACTGCGGCTGCGTTCGCCGGGACCGCCGAAGTCGAGGCAACGAACCCGCCGGCGAGTATCGCTGCTGTTAGCGTCCACCGGAGCAGAGCGGTGGCGCGTCTGGAGACACTGCGCGTGGTAGCCATGGCCCCACGCTCGAAGCGACCGGAAATTGCCCCCTAACGACGACCTCACGGGCGGCTAACCGGGTCGGCAGCAGCGCTTCGGGGTCGCCAGCGATCACACCCCGCTCACGGCCCGCTCATCGTGTCCCGGCGCAGGGTGGATTTCTCGTGTCGAACACGCGCATGATCTCCCCGTGGCCACCGATGGCAACGTGACGGCTGTCGATCGGCTGCCCGCCGGCACGGTGGCTCTGTTGTTCAGCGACGTCGAGGGCTCGACGGCATTGCTACGAACGCTCGGCGACGAGTACGGGACGGTGCTGGCCGACCACGAGCGCCTCCTGCGGGCTGCGTTCGATCGTCACGGCGGGCACATCGTGGACACGCAGGGCGACTCGTTCTTCGTCGCCTTCCAGCGCGTCGGCGACGCGGTGGTCGCCGCCGTCGAGTCGCAGCAGGCGACGGCGGCCCATGTCTGGCCGGGCGAGGTCGAGCTGCGTGTCCGGATGGGGATCCACGCCGGCGAGCCGTCCGTGACGGGGAAGCGGTACGTCGGCCTGGGCGTCCACCGTGCGGCCCGGATCTGCTCGGCCGCGCACGGCGGCCAGGTGCTGCTGTCACAGGCCGCCGCGGCGTTGCTCGGCGACCACGATCCCTCGCAGGTTCGGCTGCTCGACCTGGGTCCGTTCGCCCTCAAGGACTTCGACAGGCCGGAGCGCCTGTTCCAGCTCGTCGTCGACGGGCTTCCGTTCGAGTTTCCGCCGCCGCGCACCGGATCGGGGGAGGCCAGTCCCGGCTTGCACCTCGACTTCCGGCTGCTCGGCCCGATCGAGGTCGGTGACGGCTCGACTGCGCTGCCGATCAGCGGTCGCAACCAGCGTGCCGTGCTGGCCCTCCTGCTCCTTCACGCGAATCGCCCGCTCTCGACAGAACGGCTGGTCGACGAGCTCTGGGGCGAGACCGCGCCGCGGACTGCGACCGCGTCCGTGCAGAACGCCGTTTCGCAGCTCCGCAAGCTCGTCGGTGTCGACCGCCTCCTGACCAAGCCGGCCGGCTACGTCCTCGTCGTCGGTGACGACGAGCTCGATCTCGTCAGATTCGAGCGCCTGCTCGCGCAGGCGCGGCTGGCAGAGCCCGAGGAGAGGGCCGCGATCCTGGCGCAGGCACTCGACCTGTGGCGCGGCTCGGCGCTTGCCGACCTGGAGCTCGAGGCGTTCGCCCAGGAGGAGATCAGGCGTCTCGAGGAGCTCCGCCTGACCGCGATCGAGGAGCGTCTCGACGCGGAGATCGAGCTGGGCCGCCACCGGGAGGCGATCGGCGAGCTCGAGGCCCTCATCTCAAGAAACCCGCTACGCGAGCGACCGCGGGCAATGCTGATGCTGGCCCTCTACCGGTCTGGACGCCAGGCCGACGCGTTACAGACGTTCCAGGACGCTCGCCGAACGCTCGTCGAGGAGCTCGGGATCGAGCCGGGCCCGGAGCTTCACGACCTGCACGCGGCAGTGCTGCGCCAGGATCGGTCGTTGCGACCGGCGACGGCGGCCGTCGACGTCGACGACCACCTCGATCAGGTCGCCCGCTCACTTCTCGCCGGCCGCGTGGTGGTCGTGCTCGGGCCTGGCGCCGTCGCCGGCGACGGGTCACCGCAATGGCGCGCGGGTGCGGCACGCGCACCCACTGCCGAGGAGCTGGCCGTGCATCTCGCCGAGCGCTTCGGTGTCGTCGACGGTGGGCGTTTGGCGCACGTCTCGGAGGTCGCCGCCGCCACACAAGGCCTCGGTGCGCTGCACGACGAGCTGGATGCGGTCCTGCGGGCCGAGTACGAGCCGGGGGCCGTGCACCGGTTCCTCGCCGAGCTGCCGGCGCTGCTCCGGCCGGCCGGCCGGTCGCAGCCGTTGATCGTGACCACGGGGCTCGACACGACGCTCGAGCGCGCCTTCGCCGAGGCGGGTGAGGAGCTCGATGTCGTCTGCTATCTCGCAGCGGGCCTCCACCGGGGGCGCTTCGCGCACGTCACCGCAGATGGAGCAGCAACCGTGATCGACGAGCCCAACGCCTACACCGAGCTCTCGCTCGAGCGCCGCAGCGTCGTGTTGCGTGCGCACGGCCGTGTCGATCCGAGCCCCGCGCGCCTCAACGAGAGCTTCGTGATCAGCGAGGACGACCACATCGACTATCTGCTCGACGTCGAGCCGAACGCCGCCATCCCCGTCACGCTCGCCGCCAAGCTCCGTCGCAGCCACGTGCTCTTCCTCGGCTACGGCGTGGACGACTGGAGCCTGCGCGTGTTCCTGCGCAGGATCTGGGGCGCCGACCGACTCGGCTACCGCTCCTGGGCAGTCGACACGAGCTGCGACCAGCTGACGCGCGAGCTGTGGCGCCAGCGCGACGTCGACGTATACGAGCTGACGCCCGTCGAGTACGTCTCCGAGTTGCGCCGGCGCGTGCTCGCGGTCGCACCGCTGGAGCCGGTGTGACGGACGCCGGCATCGGCAGGCTGTCGCCGTACCGCGGTCTGGCCGCGTTCGGCGACACCGACGTCGACGCGCGACTTTTCTTCGGCCGTGAGCGTGAGACGGAGCTCGTCGCCGCGAACCTCCAGGCGGCGCGGCTGACGGTCCTGTACGGCGCGAGCGGGGTCGGGAAGAGTTCCCTGCTGCGCGCGGGAGTCACCCACCGCCTGCGCGCCGACGATCGCGCGGGGGCAACACGTCAGATCGTCGCCGTCTGCTCGAGCTGGCGCGGTGATCCACTCGCGGCGGTCACGAGCGCTGTCGCGGGCGCGCTCGAGGAGACGCTCGGCAGGCCGGTCGTCGTCACTCCAGGGCGTTCCCTCGCCGACGAGCTCGAGGACTGGGGTGAGCTGCTCGGCGGGGAGATCTACGTCGTCCTCGACCAGCTCGAGGAGTACGTCCTCTACCACGGCGCCGATCGTGGCGGGCCGCTCGCCGAGGCGCTGGCCGAGGTCGTGACTCGGCCCAGCCTCAGGGTCGGTGTCGTGCTCGGGATCCGTGACGACGCGCTCGCCGACCTCGACGCGTTCAAGGCTCGCGTCCCGGGGCTCTTCGGCAACGTCCTGCGCCTCGACCACCTCACGCGTGCCGAGGGGCGCGAGGCGATCCTCGGCCCGCTCGCCGAGCTCGGCCGCCTCGGGGGCCCGCGTGTGACGGCCGAGGAGACCCTCGTCGACGCTGTGCTCGACCAGGTGGCGACGGGGCAGATCACGGCCGGCGAGGGCCGCGGCGTCGTCACCGAGGTCGTCGCGAACGGGCACATCGAGGCCCCCTACCTGCAGCTCGTCATGGAGCGCCTCTGGGAGGTCGAGCGTGCCAGAGGCTCCGACACGCTTCGCCACGCGACCCTGACAGCGCTCGGCGGCGCCACCCGTGTGGTCGAGGCGCACCTGGAGCACGCCCTCGGCGAGCTCGACGACGCAGGACGCGATGCCGCGGCCGCGGTCTTCGGGTTCCTCGTGACACCGTCGGGGACGAAGATCGCCCATCGCGCGGCCGACCTCGCGCGCTACACCGGCGTCTCGGAGACCGACCTGCAGCCGGTGCTCGACCATCTCGCGCACGAGCGCATCGTGCGGCCCGTCGCCGACGACCGCGGCGGCGGCCCGGCGTACGAGATCTTCCACGACGTCCTCGCCGACGCGGTCCTCGCCTGGAGCGTTCGCCACGAAGGCGAGCGGGAGCTGGTACGCGAGCGGGCCGACGCCCGCCGCAGGCACCGCCGCCTCGGCGCGGTGGCGACGATCGCGCTGGCCGCGCTCGCCGTGATGACGGCCTTGACGGTGTTCGCCTTCCGCCAGCGCGCCGAGGCTGACGAGCAGGCGGCCCTCGCGGAGCAGTCCGCGGCGGAGGCGCAGGCCGCCCTCGACCGTGTGGACGCGTCGGAGGCGAAGCTCGAGGCCGTGGACGCCGACCTGCGCGCGCTTCGTGTCGCCGCCGGGCGTGAGCGCGCACGGCTGGCGAGGCTCCGTCGGGAGGCGCGCGAGGTGGGGACGGCGGCCGCGCGGAACGCCGCCGAGGCGCTCGCCCAGACGACGAACGCCAGCGCCAACGAGATGGTCGCCACGAGCGCCGAGTACACGACCGTGGATCCCGAGCTGAGCCTGCTCCTCGCCGTCCACGCAGCCGACCTGATCCGGACGTCGGTCGTCGAGAACGCGTTGCGCACGGCGATCCGGCTCTCCAACGTGCGCACGGTGCTTCCGGCGGCGGGGCCGGTCACGACCGTGGGCTACGGCGGGGGCCTGCTGCTCGCGGCCTCCGAGGACGGCCGGGCGCGGCTGTACCGCGCCTCCGACCGGGCTCCCGCCGGCGTGCTCGATCACGGCGCGCCGATCACGGTCGCCGCGCTCGATCGTCGCGGCGCGCTGGCCGTCACCGGCGGCGCCGACGGGACGGTCGTTGTCTGGTCGACGGGCACCGGCCGTACGGGGGCGAGGTTCCGTCATGCGCAGAAGGTCACCGCCGCATCGTTCCAGCCCGGCGGCAGGCTCGTCCTGACCGCGAGCCTCGATCGCACCGTCCGCCTCACGCAGGCCCCGAACGGGAAGCCGGTTGCCTCGTACGCCCACCCTGCACCGGTGGCCGGTGCGGAATGGTCCGGGGACGGCACACGCATCGTCGTCTGGGGCGGCAGGCAGGTGGCGCTGCTCGACGCGACCGGCAAGGAGGTCGAGGCTTTCGCCCACGACGGGAAGGTGGTGGCGGCGATCGACGCGGATGGCTCGCACGTCGCGACCGGCAGCGGGAGCAGGGACGGCACGGTCAGGATCTTCTCGACCGGCCCGGGTGCTACCGATCCGCTCGAGCTGGCCGGGCACGTCGGCGCGGTCTTCGACCTCGCGTTCGGCCCGGACGGAGCCACGCTCGCGGCCGGTGGCGCGGACGGCGTCGCACGCGTCTGGGACGTCGTCAGCGGTGACGTGCTCGGCTCCGGCGGCGGCCACCGCAACTTCGTCACGCGGGTCCTGTTCAGCCCGGACGGGAAATGGCTCGTCACCGCGAGCCGCGACGGCAGCGCCGTGGTTCGGTCGGTCCGCGGCTCTGGGGACGGCTCACGGCTCGCCGGCCATCGCGACCGTGTCAACGACGTCGCCTTCAGCCCGGACGGGCGACTCGTCGCCACCGCCGGCGACGACGGCGACGCCCGCGTGTGGGACGCCGGCACGGCCACGCAGCTTGTGCCGGTGTCCCGGGGTGTCCCGCGTGCGGCGCTGCAGCAGCCTCCGACTGTCGCCTTCAGCCCGGACGGCCGTCTCGTCGCCCGCGCCCGGGGAAAGGTCGTCCTCCTCGTCGACAGGCGCAGCGGCAAGCGCCTCGAGCCGCTCGAGGGTCATCGCGCCGCCGTGACGTCCGTGAGGTTCTCCAAGGACGGCAGGCAGATCCTGACCGCGAGCAAGGACCACGACGCGCGGGTGTGGAGCGTGCCGACCCGGAAGACGGTGCACCTGCTGATCGCGCACTTCGCCGCGGTCGCCGATGCGCGGTGGAGCCCGGACGGGCACTGGATCGTCACCGCCGGCCCGACGACGGCAGGGCTCTGGCTCGCCGAGAGCGGCGCCTTTGTCGGCTACGTCCGTGGGCCTGAGCCGCCCGCGGTGCTGAGGACTGCGACGTTCGGCCGGGACTCGCGGGCCATCTTCACGCGGGAGCGCGACGGGACGACACGACGGTGGTTCTGCGACATCTGCGGCACCACGGCCGAGCTGCAGCGCCTGGGCGAGGAGCGGCTGGGCCGCAGCAACCGGGTGTGGACGACGGCGGAGCTCGTGCTCCTCCGCCGCTGACGCGGACGGTCAGCCGCGGCGGATCGCCGCGACCAGCTCGACCTTCCCGTCGGCACCGCCGAGGCGGATCGTCTCCCCGTCCGGTTCGAGCAATGCGGCCGAGCCGTGCGCGGAGACGGCGGCGATGCGGAGGGGGTGGGGGAGCCGCAGCCTCACCCGCGTCTCCCGCCGGTCGGCGCGCGACGGCAGGTCGACCGTCACGCGAACCGCGTGGGGCGTGCGCACGAGGGAGAACGAGACGGGCCCGAAGCTCGTCGGCATGTCCTGCACCACGATGCGGCGGCCCGACGCGAGCCAGGCGGGGGGCGTCGCGAACGCGAGCTCGAGACCGCGTGCGCCTCCGTCTCCAGCGGTCGTCTCGTGCACGAGCATCAGGCGCAGCGTCTCGAGGAAGGCGGCGTTGCTCGTGCCGTTCGGTGGCAGGAACATCGTGCGGTACCGCTGTTCGTCGAGCGGTGTCACAGACGCCGCCTCGCCCGCCACGAACGTTCCACGCGTCATGCCCGCGGCCAGCTGCCCGTAGAGGCTGAGCACGAGCTGGTCGGGGCGGTCGTTGTCGGCGAGGAAGCGGGACATGCTCAGGCCGTAGACCTGATCCGTCCCGGAGGTGGGGAAGGGGACATCGCCGTAGAGGGCGTACGACCCTGCCCGCACGAGCCCGAGTAGCCGCGACCCGTGTCCGAGCATGTAGGCGAGGATGTCGCGGGCCTGGCCGCCGTGCGGCTCGAAGAGACCGGAGGCGAGCGCGTACGGCATGACGAGGTTCCAGTAGCTTCCGGCGCGCGACGCGCTGAGCGCGTCGTAGGGCCGCTCGCCGTCGAGCAGCCTCACGGGGACGAACAGCGTGCCGTCGGAAAGCCGCTCCTGCGAGGCGCGCACGGCCCGTCGCAGGGCGGCGCCGAGTCGCCCCGCCAGGCTCCGGCATCGCGCGGCCAGCTCCGGCCGACCGCCCTCCGCCCACGCCGCACCCATCAGGCGAAGCCCTTGCCAGACGGTCGCCTGCGCATGAAGCCCGACGACCGGCTCCGCCACGTCCTGGGAGAAACGTTCGCGCGGCAAGAGGCCGGTGCTGCTTGCGTCGATCTGGCGCCCGAGCGCCCGGACGTATCCGGCGAGCTGCGGGGTCACCTCGTCGAGGAACGCCCGGTCGCGGAAGAGACGGTCGTGCAGACCCACGCCGGCGAGCTTCGCGCCCAGCTTCCAGTCGGGGAACGGTGTCGGCCGTTTCCGGAGCGAGGTGCGGAGGATCTCGCGCTCGACGTCGGCGAAGCCGTAGGCGCCGATCACGCCCGCCGCCGCGATCCCGTCGGCCGTCGCGAGCTCCTGGTAGGGATTGCCGACGCTGTAGCGCCAGGTCAGCACGAGGTTCTGGATCAGGAGGTTCCGGATCGCGTCCATCACGCGCCGCTCCGGGACGGCGATCTGCGCGCCCTCGTCGAGGCGCCCGAGCCAGTAGCCGCGCAGACCGGCACGAGCTGCCTCATAGGTCGCGCGGTCGATCGGCCGTAGGCGATCGGTGTTGTTTGCGTTGAGCCAGGCCGCGTACACGGTGCGCCGACCACCCGCCGTGACCGGGTAGGCGAGCCGGCGCGCATGGGTGGACGGGGCGAACAGGATCGTCGCCGGGCCGGGTGACGGGTGCGCATCGGCTGCGATCCGCACGAAGCTCGCGAGACGGCCGGCAGCCGGTAGCGGTGCCGCGAACGACTCCTGCCGGTAGCGGACGCCTGACGCGTCGACGTAGGCGGTCTGGAGGATGGGGAGATAGCCGCCGGCGAGCCGCGGGTGCGCCAGGCGGGCGAGGCACGAGCCGAAGCGCTCGCGACCACCGCGCCCGACGCCGACGGTGAGCGACGGGCCCTGCCACCGCTGGGACACGATCTGGCTGCCGTCAGCGACATGCAGCGGGACGGAGCCCGATCCCTGCGCGCCGGCGGGCCAGCCGAAGGCGAGGTAGTGGGCGCCCGAGTCGGTCAGCGGTCTGCCGGCGCCGGCACGTGCGAGCCAGAGCGGAGTGAGGTAGCGCGATGCGCCGTCGAAGGTGGGACCGCCCCGCGCGCGCAACAGGGCGTTGCCCCACACGTCATTTCGCGCCCGCAGCGCGCGCTCGATGCTTAGCGTCTCGGCTCGAGACATCGCCGGCCGCGCGCAGCGATCGCCCGCGCGTTCGCCAGCGTCTGTCGCGTCGCCCACGACACCGGCGAACAGGCAGGCGACGGTCAGCATGAGGGCGAGGCGCAGCATGATCGGCGGTACCGTCACTTCCGGGCCACCGACACTACTCCGGCGCCGCCGCAGGGTCGGAGGCGACGGTTGTCCGCCCGGCTACGCTTGACCGGATGCCCGAGCTGCGTGTCACGGCGGACTACCGGCCCACCGGCGACCAGCCGAAGGCGATCGGTGAGATCGCCGCCTCCGTCGCCTCCGGCAACCGGTTCCAGACGCTGCTCGGCGCCACCGGCACCGGCAAGACGGCGACGATGGCCTGGATCATCGAGCAGCTGCAGCGCCCGGCGCTCGTGATCGCGCACAACAAGACGCTCGCGGCGCAGCTGTGCAACGAGTTCCGGGAGTTCTTCCCCTCGAACGCCGTCGAGTACTTCGTCTCCTACTACGACTACTACCAGCCCGAGGCGTACGTCCCGCAGGCCGACCTCTACATCGAGAAGGACTCGTCCCGGAACGACGACATCGCGCGGCTGCGGCTGGGAGCCACCTCCTCGCTGCTGACACGACGCGACGTCGTCGTCGTCGCCTCCGTGTCGTGCATCTACGGCCTCGGCTCGCCGGAGGAGTGGCGCGACCGCGTGCTGATCCTCGAGGTGGGGCAGACCCACGATCGCGACGAGGTGCTGCGGAAGCTGATCGACAGTCAGTACGTCCGCAACGACACGGTGCTCGGGCGCGGCCGCTTCCGGGTCAAGGGCGACATCATCGAGGTGCAGCCGGCGAACGTGGAGACCGCCTACCGCGTCTCGTTCTTCGGCGACGAGGTCGAGCAGATGACGCATTTCGACCCGCTCACCGGTGAGGTGCTCTCGAAGCTCGACAACCTCGCCATCTGGCCGGCGACCGAGTACGTGACCTCGAAGCCATCCGTCGAGCGCGCAGTGGACGAGATTCGCTCCGAGCTGGAGGCGCAGGTCGCCCGCTTCGAGGCGGACGGCCGCATGCTCGAGGCACATCGCATCCGGCAGCGCACCGAGTACGACATGGAGATGATGAAGGAGCTCGGCTTCTGCTCCGGGATCGAGAACTACTCACGCGTCCTCGAGGGACGCGCGGCCGGCACCCATCCCTTCACGCTGATCGACTACTTCCCCGAGGACTTCGTCTGCTTCGTCGACGAGTCGCACCAGACGGTGCCGCAGATCGGTGGCATGTACGAGGGCGACCGCTCGCGCAAGCAGACGCTGATCGACTACGGCTTCCGCCTCCCGTCCGCACTCGACAACCGTCCGCTTCGGTTCGACGAGTTTCTCGGCAAGGTAGAGCAGCTCGTCTTCGTCTCGGCGACGCCGGGCTCGTTCGAGCTCACGCGATCGCAGACGGTCGCGGAACAGCTGATCCGGCCCACGGGGATCGTCGACCCGGAGGTCGAGCTGCGGGCCACGAAGAACCAGATCGACGATCTGCTGGGCGAGATCAGGCGTCGCGAAGAGGCGAACGAGCGGGTGCTCGTGACGACGCTGACCAAGAAGATGTCCGAGGATCTGACCGACTACCTGCTCGAGGCTGGTGTCAAGGCGCGCTATCTGCACTCCGAGATCGACACGCTCGAGCGCATCCAGATCATTCGCGAGCTGCGGCTCGGCGACTACGACGTGCTCGTCGGCGTCAACCTGCTGCGGGAGGGGCTCGATCTGCCCGAGGTGTCGCTGGTGGCGGTGCTCGACGCCGACAAGGAGGGCTTCCTGCGCGGCAAGACGGCGCTCGTGCAGACCATCGGCCGTGCCGCGCGGAACGTGAACGGGAGGGTGCTCCTGTACGGCGACAAGCTGACCGAGGCGATCCAGGGTGCGCTCGAGGAGACGGGCCGTCGCCGCGAGGTGCAGCTCGCGTACAACGCCGAGCACGGCATCACGCCCGAGACGATCGTCAAGGGCGTCTCCGACATCGCCGAGCTGCTCGCGCTCGAGTCGCCGAACGTCCCGACCCGCCGACGCCGTGGACGCTCCGAGGTCGAGGGCATGTCACGCGACGAGCTCGAGAAGCTCGTGATCACGCTCGAGGAGGAGATGTACGTCGCGGCCGAGGAGCTCCGCTTCGAGTACGCGGCCAAGCTCCGCGACGAGATCAAGGACCTGCGCCGCGAGCTGAACGCCCTGGCGCAGGTCTAGCTGGGCTGCGGCCGGTAGAGCTCGATCTCGGCTCGGTACCCGCCGGCGCGTGCGATCCCTGCGTCGCACGTGACGAGCGGTACCTCGAGCGCTTCGGCCAGTGCAACGTAGACCCCATCCTGGATCGTGAGCCGGTGCCGCAGCTCCCACGCGCGATCCAGCAGCGCCGAATGCGGGTAGCGGACGAAAGGCAGCGCCGATGCATCCAGGCGCGCATCCGCAGCCCTGTCCTGCGAGATCTCGCCCTGCGCGACGAGGCGCCGAAGCGCGTTCGTCACCTCGATGTCCACGACATGCGGCGCGTGGAGCTCGGAGGACGCGAGCAGCCGGCGGACGAGCGCAGGGTTCGGGGCCCTGTCCGCAACCACGTCGACGACTGCGGAAGCATCGACGACGATCACGAGCCCGCGTCGCGCAGCTCGCGGATGGCGCGAACGATCGCCTCCCCCGACGCACCGCCGTGGCGAGCCCGGGCGCGGGCGATGACCTCGGCGACCGTGGGCCGCGAGGTCACGGTCACGAGCTCCGCGCGCAGGTACTCGGACAGCGACATCCCCGCAGCGGCGGCGCGCGCGCGAAGGACAGCGTGGACGTCGTCAGGCACGTCCCTGATCTGGATCGCCTTCGGCACGTCCACCCAACTGTACAACCATTTCGCATGCACTGCATGCAAGATGGCCCTAACGGACACTTCCGCGCGACTGTGATGAGATGCGGGCGACCGTGGGGAATCGACGATGACACGTGCCCCCGCGATCCTCGGCGTCGACGTCGGCGGCACGTTCACCGACGCGGTACTCCTCGCCGACGGCCGGCTGCATACGGCCAAGGTGCCGACACGGCCGCTCCAGGAGGAGTCGGTGCTCGAGGCGGCGCGGCTGGTGGTCGAAGCCGCGGGGGCGACGGTCGGGCGGTTCACGCACGGGACGACGGTCGCCACCAACGCGGTCCTGGAGCGGACGGGCGCCAGGACGGCGTTCGTCACCACGGAGGGCTTCGAGCACCTGCTCCATCTCCGGCGCCAGGACCGGGCGCACCTGTACCGGCTCGGCGTCGACCATCCGGAGCCGTTGGTACCCCTCGAGCGGTGCGTCGGCGTCCGCGAGCGGATCGGCCCGGACGGCGTCATCACGGCACTCGAGCTCGGGACGCTGCCGGAGCTCGACGCAGAGGCGATCGCCGTCTGCCTCCTGTTCTCGTTCCGCGATCCCAGCCACGAGCGCGCCGTCATCGACGAGCTGCGCAGCAGGTATCCCGGCGCCCACATCGTCGCCTCGCACCAGGTGGCGCCCGAGCCGCGCGAATACGAGCGCGCCTCGACGACGACGGCGGATGCCTACCTGGGCCCGGTCACCGGGCGCTACCTGCAATCGCTCGGCGCGGCAGCTGCCGCCGCTGCCCTGCCGGAGCCGCTGGTGATGCGTTCCTCGGGCGGTGTCGCCTCCCTGGCCGAGGCTGCGGAGCATCCGGCGCTGATCCTCGTCTCCGGGCCTGCGGGTGGGGTCATCGGTGCCGAGCGGATCGCGGCCCTCGCCGGTCATGCCGGTGTGATCGCGTTCGACATGGGCGGCACCTCGACCGACGTGTGCCTGATCGCGAACGGGCACGCAGAGCGGACGGATGGGATGGATGTCGGCGGCTTCCCGATCAGGCTCCCGATGGTCGACATCCACACCGTCGGCGCCGGGGGCGGGTCGATCGTGTGGCACGACGGCGGCGGTGCGCTCCGCGTCGGGCCGCAGAGCGCCGGGGCCGTTCCCGGCCCCGCCTGCTACGGGCGCGGCGGCACGGAGCCGACCGTGACGGATGCCAATCTCCTCCTCGGCCGCCTGCCGGCGACACTTCCGGGCGGTTTGACGCTCGACGGTGACGCCGCCGCGCGGGCCCTCGGTGGGATCGAGCCGGAGGCAGTGGTCGAGATCGTGAACGCCGAGATGCTGCGCGCTCTGCGCGTGGTGTCGGTCGAGCGCGGCCACGACCCGCGCGAGCTCGCGCTGGTCGCGTTCGGCGGCGCCGGGCCGTTGCACGCGTGCGCCCTCGCCGAGGAGCTCGGATGCAGCACCGTCCTCGTCCCGGGCGCTGCGGGCGTTCTCTCGGCGCTCGGGCTCGTCGTCAGCGACGAGCGGCGCGACCGCGTCCGCTCCTTCGTGCGGCCGCTCCGGGAGGCGGGCGAGCTACCGGGCGAAGGCGTCGCAGACCTTCGCTACGCGGGCCAGTCGTTCGAGCTCGCCGTCCCGCTGGGCGACGACCTCGAGGAGCGCTTCCACCGCGCGCACGAAGAGCGGTACGGGTACGCCGACCGGGAGCGTGACGTCGAGCTCGTCGCCGTGCGCACGGCGGACGTCGTTCCGGGGCCTGAGGTGGAGCTCGTGGCGACCAGGCGGGTGAGCGTCGACGGGCCTCAGCTCGTGGAGCTCGACGGTGCCACCTGCTGGATGCCCGGCGGCTGGGCGGGGTCGACGGATGCCTGCGGGACGCTCGTGCTGGAGCGGCGCGGATGATCCCGGTCGAGCTGCAGGTGATCGGCAGCGCACTGCGCGCCGTCGCCGAGGAGATGGGGGCGGTGCTCATCCGCTCTGCCTTCTCGTCGAACATCAAGGAGCGGCGCGACTGCTCGACGGCCCTGTTCGACGACGCGGGACGCATGATCGTGCAGGCGGAGCACATCCCGGTGCACCTCGGCGCGATGCCCGAAGCCGTCGCGGCGGTCATGGCGCACGACCCCGTCCCCGGCGACGTGTGGGCCCTCAACGACCCGTACACCGGTGGTACGCACCTGCCGGACATCACCCTCGTCTCCCGGACGCCGCTCGGGTTCGCGGTCAGTCGCGCGCACCACGCCGACGTCGGCGGGATGGAGCCCGCCAGCCTGCCCGCGACCTCCCGTGAGCTGTACCAGGAAGGCTTGATCATCCCGCCCACGAGGCTCGACGAAAGCCTGCTGCGCCTGATCGCCGCGAACTCCCGCAATCCCGACGAGCGCCGTGGCGATCTCCGAGCGCAGCTCGCCGCGCACAGGCTCGCGGACGAGCGCGTCGCCGAGCTCGTGCAGCGGCGTGGACGCGGGCGTGTCGAGTCGGCGATGGCCGAGCTCCACGCATACGCGGAGCGATGCGTGCGGGTGGGCCTCGCGAGGCTCCCGGACGGTCGCTACGAGGCACGCGACGTGATCGAGGCCGTCGAGGCCGACCTCGAGATCTGCGTCGCCGTGACGATCGAAGGCGACGAGGCGCAGATCGACTTCGACGGCACGGCGCCGCAGCACGCCGGAAACCTCAACTGCCCGCTCGCGGTGACCCTGTCCGCCTGTTTCTTCGTCGTGCGTGTCCTGACCGACCCGGACATCCTCGCCTCCGGCGGTGCCTTCGTGCCCGTCACGGTTCGTGCGCCCGAGGGCTGTCTCGTCAACGCCCGCCACCCCGCCGCCGTCGTGGCGGGGAACACCGAGACCTCGAGTCGCATCACCGACGTCGTCATGGCGGCGTTCGGGCAGGCCGCCGACGTCCCCGCCCAGGGTGCCGGGACGATGAGCAACACGACCTTCGGCACCAGCCGCTGGACGTACTACGAGACCGTCGGCGGCGGCCAGGGAGCGAGCCCTGACGCCGATGGCCCGTCGGCTGTCCATGTCGCGATGTCGAACGCGCTCAACACGCCCGTCGAGGCGCTCGAGCTCGCCTACCCGTTGCGGGTCGAGCGGTATGCGTTGCGGGAGGGCTCGGGCGGCGGCGGCCGTCGTCATGGCGGCGACGGCGTCGTGCGAGAGGTGCGCGCCCTCGAGCCCTGCCGCCTGTCCGTGCTCGGCGACCGGAGACGTCACGCTCCGGCCGGTGTTCACGGCGGCGAGGCGGGTGCGCGCGGACGGACACTGGTCAACGGCGTCGAGATCCCGGGCAAGGACACCCGCTGGCTCGCGGCCGGCGACGTCGTCCGAACCGAGACGCCGGGCGGCGGCGGCTTCGGCCCGGCGATCGGGTAGCGTCCCGATCATGTGCCGGAATATCAGAACGCTCCACAACTTCGAGCCGCCCGCCACCGACGAGGAGGTCGAGGCCGCCGCTCTGCAGTACGTCCGCAAGATCTCGGGGATGACGAAGCCGTCGCAGGCCAACGCCGACGCGTTCGCCCGCGCCGTCGAGGCCGTCACGCACGTCTCGCGGCACCTCCTCGCCGAGCTGGTGACGGCGGCGCCGCCGCGCGATCGCGAGGTCGAGGCGGAGCGCCGCCGCGCCCGTGCCGTGGTTCGTTTCGGCTCGGGCTAAACAACGGGGTTGCCGAAGCCGATAACGCTTCGGTGCAGCAGCGGCCGCTCCACCTGCTTGCCCTCGCGGCGTTCGCCACGGTCGCCCCGGTGGCCGTCCTTGCCTACGTCGGCGAGGAGAAGGTGTCCTTCGGTGGCTGGACGCACCTGATCGGTGTCGCCGTCGGCGCCGGCATCGCCACCGCGGCAGCACTCGCGCTGACCATCGCGGGCGCGCGCGAACGCGACGGCCGGGCGGTGCTCGTCGGCTGCGCCTTCTCGGTCATGGCAGCCCTGCTCCTCCTGCACGGCCTCACGACACCGGGCATCGTCTTCGACTCGTACGGCGTCGTCGCCCTGACAGGCGGGCTCACGCTCCCCATCGGCGGCGCGATCCTCGCCCTGTCGGCGCTGCCGGCCGTCGGACGGCCCGGTGCGGTACGGCCGCTGCTGTGGCTTCTCTGCATCTCGGTGACCGTGATCCTCGTGCTCGGCGTGACGGCGATCATCGAGCCCGGCATCGTCCCGCAGGTGCCTGCCCCTCGCAGCGCCGAGGCCTATGCGCTCCTGGCGGCCGGTCTCGTGATCTACGCCCTCCTTTTCCTGCGCGCGGTCAGGACGTTCCGCTTGACGCAACGCCTGGGCGACCTGCTCGTCGCGGTGGGCATCGTCTGGCTCGGTGCGGCACTCGTGCCGTCGCTCGTCTTCGACTACACGAATCTCGGCTGGTGGCTCGGTCACGCGTTCGAGCTCGTGGGCATCGCCCTGGTCGGCGGCGCGGTCGCGGCCGACCTGTATCGCGGTTCCGCGAGATCGCGCCCGCTCGTCGGCGACCTGCGGGCGGTCGAGCTGGTCACGCAGGAGGAGGCGTTCCTCGGCTCCCACGTGCGTGCGCTGCTCGTCTCGCTGGGGGAGAAGGACGTCTCCACGGAGGAGCACACGCGACGTGTCGCGCTCCGAGCCGTCGAGGTCGGCGAGGAGCTCGGCCTGCCCGCGCCGCACCTGCGCAGCCTCGCGCTCGGGGGTTTGCTGCACGACATGGGCAAGCTGGGCGTCCCGGCGGAGGTGCTGTGCAAGCCGGGATCACTCACCGACGAGGAGTTCGAGATCGTCAAGCGCCACCCGCAGACCGGCGTCCGTCTCCTCCGCGACCTCGGGGGCTTCCCGGAAGGCGCTCTCGGTCTGGTGCGCGGCCACCACGAGCGGCTCGACGGCTCGGGCTACCCGGACGGGGTCGCCGGCGACGAGCTCGACCTCGACACACGCATCCTCGCCGTCTGCGACGTCTACGACGCCCTCGTCTCGCCGCGGGTCTACCGCGGGGCATGGGGCCACGAGCGCGCGATCGCGCTCCTCCGGGACGCATCCCTGTTCGACCAGCGCTGCGTCGCGGCGCTCGAGCGGGTCACCGGTCGCGACCGGGCCGCCGGTCTCGCCGTCGCCGTCTGACAGCCCTCGCGCGTCACCGATCGTCCGCGGGCAGGACTTCTCCCGACGACACCGCACTCGTATCCCATGGCGCCCCGTTGCGGCGTGCGCACCTACCGGTCGGAGGCCCGGCGGTTTCGCGACCTCTTCGTCGCCGCCGGCGCGACCGCGCTCGTCCTCGGTGTGCTCGACCTGGTGGCGTTGCACGGTGTCTTCGCGGCGGCCGACGTCACCGCCGCGCAAGCTCCGCGCGCGCAGCCGCGCCACTCGGTCGTTCGTCGCGGTCACCCGATGGGTCCGGCACCCAGTGCCGGACTGTGGACGTTCCGGGGAGGCGAGCATCGCTCGTTCTACGGTGTCGGCCCCGTGCCGCGACGTTCTCCCCGCATCGTCTGGCGCTATCCGCGCACCGGGACCATGTGTGCCGTCTCCCGCGACGAGACGGGCGCGCAGACGTGGTGTGGTGTGGGTTGGACGGGCCAGCCGAACGTGATCCCGCGGCCCGGCGGCCGTGTCGAGGTGCGCGTCGGGGCGTTCGACCGCGCCTACCACTTCGTGGACGGCGCCACCGGGCGACGAGTCCGCCCGCCGCTGCCGACGGGGGATCTCGCCAAGGGCTCGGCCACCTCCGATCCGGATGGCTATCCCCTCTACTACGCAGGCTCCCGCGACAACAAGCTGCGCGTGGTGGCGCTCGACCGGGGGCGACCGAAAGTGCTCTGGGCGCTCGACAGTCACGCCGGTGGGCCTGTCACGTGGAACGACGACTGGGACGGCGCGCCCCTGGTCGTGCGCGGGCACCTGCTCGTCGGCGGTGAGAACTCGTGGTTCTACGTGATCCGGCTGAATCGAAGCTACGGACCGGGCGGGAAGGTGCGGGTGCGTCCACGTGTCGTGGCGCGCGTTCCGAGCTGGGACGCACGGTTGCTCGCGGCCCGGTCGGACCGCGCCTTCTCGATCGAGTCCTCGGTGTCGTACGACCGCGGCGTGGCGTACTTCGCGAACTCGGCCGGTCTCGTGCAGGGCTGGGACGTTCGTCGCACGCTTCGCGTGGGCGCGAAGCCGCGCCGTGTGTTTCGGTTCTGGCTGGGGGACGACGCCGACGCAAGCATCGCGATCGACGACGACGGCTTCCTCTACGCCGCTGCCGAGGTGGAACGCTGGAGCGCCCGCTCCCGCGCCGTCGGGCAGCTGGTCAAGCTCGACCCCCGGCACCCGCGCCACCCGGTCGTCTGGTCGGTGCGGCTCAGCCATGTCGGCCGCGCGGGGAAGGCAGGCTCCTGGTCGACTCCCGCGATCGATCGCGGCACCGTCTACGTGGCGACCAATGCCGGCGGGGTCGTCGCCGTCGACCGACGGACCGGCCGCGTGCGGTGGTCTGTCCCGCTCCCGGGCCCCACCTGGGGATCACCGGTGGTGGTGGACGGCGTGCTGCTCGAGGGAGACTGCCTCGGCTCGCTGCACGCGCTCGACGTGCGAGACCAGCGGCACCGGCCGCGCGAGCTCTGGTCGATCCGGCTCGGCGGCTGCATCGAGTCCACACCGGCCGTCTGGCGCGGGCGCGTCTACATCGGGACGCGTGGCGGCGCGCTGTACGCGATCGGCTCTTGACCCAGAGCCGCCCTACGAGGCCACCGGGCTGCCGAACTTCTCCTTCAGGTAGCGGAGGTAGGGCTCCGGGTCGATCGGCCCACCCGCGACGCGCTCGATCGTCTCGGACGGCGTGAACCGCGAGCCGAGGACGTACAGATGCTCCCGGAGCCAGCCGTGTATCGGAGCGAGCTCCCCGCGCTCGACCAGCGCGTCGGTGTCGCCGAGGTCCTCGCGGAGCCGCTCCCAGATCTGCACGGAGATCACGTTTCCGAGCTGGTACGTCGGGAAGTAGCCGAAGCCGCCGAACGACCAGTGCACGTCCTGCAGGCAGCCGAGCCGATCCTCCGGCACGGTCAGTCCGAGGTACTCGTCGACGAGTGCGTTCCACACCTCGGGGACGTCGGCCGTCGAGAGCCGGCCGGCGATCAAGTCCTGCTCGAGCTCGAAACGCAGGATGATGTGCAGCCCGTACGTTGCCTCGTCGGCATCGACACGGATGAAGCCGGGCCGCACACCGTTGACCGCGGCGTGGAACCGCTCCAGCGGGACGCCGGAGAGCGCCTCCGGGTGCGCCGCCTGCATGCGGGGGTAGAACCAGCGCCAGAACGGCAGCGAGCGCCCGATCACGTTCTCCCAGAGGCGGCTCTGTGACTCGTGCAGCGCCGACGAGCAACCGTGCGCGATGGGGCTCCGTGAGAGCGAGGGGTCGACGCCACGCTCGTAGAGGCCGTGCCCGGCCTCGTGCATGGTGGAGAAGAGCGAATGCCCCGTGAGGTCGTCTTCCGCGTAGCGGGTCGTCAGCCTCACATCGGTGACGGAGAAGCTCGTGCAGAACGGGTGCACGCTTGGATCGAGGCGGAAGGACTCGTCGTCGGCGCCGAAGGCATGCATCACGTCCAGCGACACGGCGTGCTGTGCCTCCTGCGCGAACGGGCCGCGCGTGAATGGCTCCGGCTCCCGGTCGCGCCCGATCGCGGCGAGCTCGATCAGCTCCGGCTTGAGCCGGTCGAACACCGTGCGCACCTCGGCCGTCTTCATCCCCGGCTCGAAGTCGTCCAGGAACACGTCGTAGAGGTCGTCCGAGGGCGGGAAGCACTCCAGGTAGCGATGCTTGAGGTCGAGGATCCGGTCGAGCCAGGGGCGGAACGCCGCGTAGTCGGATGCGGCGCGGGCAGCCACCCAGGCGTGGTGAGCCTCCGCGGTGACATGCGCGATCTCCGCTGCGAGCTCTGTGGGAACACGCGTCGCCTTCTCCCAGTCGCGTCGCGTGACGCGGATCAGGCAAGCGTCGACATCCTCGTGCGGAAGCGACTCCTCCAACGGGCGCAGCTCGTCGAGCAGGCGTCCGATCTCGTCACTCGTGAAGAGCTCGTGCTGCAGCGTCTCGAGCGTGGTCAGGTGGTCGGCGCGGGCCTGCGCCCCGCCAGGGGGCATGGTCACCTGCTGGTCCCACTCGAGGACACCGCGCGCGGTCTGAAGATCGGAGATCTGGGCGAGTCGGGTCTTGAGCTCGGCAAGGGCGTCGGACAACGAGGTTCCTCCTTGGGGACGACCGAAATCTAGTGATAACCGGGGAGGTCCGGTGCGATCGTGACGCGCTGCACCCACACCGGATGGTCGGCGAGCGCGAGGAGTGGCGCGTCGGCGGGAGAGTCCCCGTACGCCCACAGCTCGGCGCCGACCAGATCCGCTCCGGCAAGCCACTCCCGCACCCGGCGGGCCTTCTCGTCGCCGCGGCAGTTGCGGCCCGCGAGCCGACCGGTGAGCCGTCCGTCCGCTCCGGCCTCGAGCCGCGTGCAGACGACCCCGTCCACCTCGAGGAACTTCCCGAGTGGGTCGAGATAGGCCGAGAACGACGCGGACGCAAGCAGGATCACATGACCCAGAGCCCGATGGCGGTGCAGCCGGGCGACGGTGTCGGACCGGAGCAGCCGCGCCTCGATCTCCCCCGCGAAGGCCACACCGAGGGCATCGAGCTCGGCGGCGTCGTAGCCGCGGAGCGCGCTGGCGGCGAGCTCCTTGAGGTGGTCGCGGTCGCGTCGAGCGAGCGCGCCGGCGACCGCCACGGGATGGCGTGCGAGCGTCCGTGCGAGTCGGAGGCCGACCGCGCGCCGGAGGAACGGCGTCACACAGTCACGTGTCGTCAGCGTTCCGTCGACGTCGAAAGCGGCGACAGTGCTGCGGTCGTCGGGATGGGGCGCGGGCACGAGCCGAACGAGGCTATACACTCGCCGTGATGTCCGAAGGGCCCGAGATCTTCGACGATCTCTATCTCGGTCTCCAGGCCGGTGGCGCCATGCGCAAGCAGCGGCGTGGGGAGGAGTTGACCGACGAGGAAGCAGCGGCGCTCGGCCACTGGCGCGGGCTCTCGCTGTGGCGCAAGTCGATCGCGGTCGGCGCCTTCGCGCTCGGCACCTTCGGGCTCGGCTTCACGCTCGGCGGCCTCGTCTTCGGCCGCTGGCGCAAGGCCAAGGCGTAGGGGCCGGATACATCCGGCCCTGTCCTGCGGGGCGACTATGATCGAACACATGTTCGATCACGAGAGCCCCGGTAGACTCGACGCGATGCCCGCCGACGAGCTCGTCGTCCACGGCGCCCGCGAGCACAACCTCAAGGACGTCACCGTCCGCCTGCCCCGAAACGCCCTGGTCTGCGTGACCGGGCTCTCCGGCTCGGGGAAGTCGAGCCTCGCCTTCGACACCATCTACGCCGAGGGCCAGCGGCGCTACGTCGAGTCGCTCTCCGCCTACGCGCGGCAGTTCCTGCAGATGATGGAGAAGCCGGACGTCGACTCGATCGACGGGCTCTCACCCGCCATCTCGATCGACCAGAGGACCACCTCGCGCAACCCGCGCTCCACGGTGGGCACCGTGACCGAGGTGTACGACTACCTGCGGCTGCTGTTCGCACGCGTCGGGCGCCCTCACTGCCCGGTGTGCGGGCGGCCGATCGCCGGCCAGAGCCTCGACCAGATCGTCGAGCAGGTGCTCGCGCTCCCGGGCGGGACGCGATTCACCGTCAACGCGCCGGTCGTCCGCGACCGCAAGGGTGAGTTCCGCGATCTGCTCGAGGAGCTCCGGCAGGACGGGTTCACGAGAGTCAAGGTGGACGGTGAGCAACGGCTGCTCGAGGAGGAGATCAGCCTCGACAAGAAGCTCAAGCACCAGATCGACGTGGTCGTCGACCGGCTCGTGATGAAGACCGACCTCAGGCAGCGGCTGACGCAGTCGATCGAGACGGCGGCAGCGCTCGCGGAGGGCCTGGTCGCGATCGACGTCGTCGACGGCGACACGCTCCTGTTCTCCGAGAACTTCGCCTGCCCGGACCACGGCGTCTCGCTGCCGGAGCTCGAGCCGCGCATCTTCTCCTTCAACTCGCCGCACGGCGCCTGCCCGCGGTGCACAGGGCTCGGCTCTCAGCTCGAGGTCGATCCGGATCTGCTCGTGCCCGACACGTCGCTCTCGATCGCCGAGGGCGCACTGGTGCCGTGGAGCGTCTCGGGCGGCGGCTTCTACGAGTCGGTCGTCCGGGCGATCGCCGACCGCTACGAGATCGAGCTCGACCGCCCCTGGCGGGAGCTCGCGACCGAGCAGCAGGATCTCTTCCTCTTCGGCACCGGCGGCGATCGCATCCTCGTCACCTACAAGAACCGCATGGGGCGGAAGCGCCAGTATGCGATGGCGTTCGAAGGGCTCGTCTCGAACCTGCAGCGACGGTACCGGGAGACCGACTCCGGACAGCAGCGCGAGCGGATCGAGGAGTACATGTCGATGCGCCCGTGTCCCGAGTGCGAGGGCGCACGCCTGAAGCCAGAGGTGCTCGCCGTCACCGTCGGTGGCCTCTCGATCCACGGGTTCGCGCAGATGTCGGTCGGTCAGGCGCTCCAGTTCCTCGACGGCCTCGACCTGACGGCAACCGAGCAGCTCATCGGGCACCGCGTCGTGAAGGAGATCCGCGAGCGGCTGACCTTCCTCGCGGACGTCGGCGTCGGCTACCTGCAGCTCGACCGGGCTGCAAAGACGCTCTCCGGCGGCGAGGCGCAGCGGCTCCGGCTCGCGACGCAGATCGGCTCGCAGCTCGTCGGCGTCCTCTACATCCTGGACGAGCCGTCGATCGGGCTGCACCAGCGCGACAACGACCGCCTCATCGGCACGCTCGAGCGTCTGCGCGACCTCGGGAACACGGTGCTCGTCGTCGAGCACGACGAGCAGATGATGCGCAGCTCCGACTGGATCGTCGACATGGGGCCGGGCGCCGGCGAGCACGGCGGTCACGTGGTCGCGGAGGGCGCCGCCGACGAGATCGCCGGCACGCCGGGGTCGGTGACGGGCGCGTTCCTCGCGGGTGAGCGGAGCATCGCGGTGCCGCAGCGACGTGTCGACGACCGGGGCGTGTTCAAAGTGCTCGGCGCCGCGGAGCACAACCTCAAGCGGATCGACGTCGAGGTTCCGATCGGCAAGTTCGTCTGCGTCACCGGCGTCTCGGGGTCGGGGAAGTCGACCCTGGTCAACGAGATCGTCTACAAGGCCCTCGCGAATCGGCTGAACAGAATGCGCACGAAGCCCGGCGCGCACACCGCAGTCGAGGGGATCGACTGCTTCGACAAGGTGATCGACATCGACCAGTCGCCCATCGGCCGCACACCGCGGTCGAACCCGGCCACCTACACCGACCTCTTCACCCACGTCCGAGAGCTCTACTCGCTCACGCCGGAGTCGAAGGTGCGGGGCTACAAGCCGGGGCGGTTCTCGTTCAACGTCCGCGGCGGCCGCTGCGAGGCGTGCAAGGGCGACGGGCAGATCAAGATCGAGATGCATTTTCTCCCTGACGTCTATGTGCCCTGCGAGACGTGTCACGGACGCCGGTATGCGAAGGAGACGCTCGAGGTGCGCTTCAAGGGGAAGTCGATCGCGGACGTGCTCGAGATGTCGGTCGAGGAGGCGCTCGACTTCTTCGCCAAGATCCCGAAGATCCGACGCCGTCTGCAGACGCTGCACGACGTGGGGCTCGACTACGTCAGGCTCGGCCAGCCCGCGACGACCCTGTCCGGTGGCGAGGCGCAGCGGGTCAAGCTCGCAGCGGAGCTCTCGAAGGTCGCCACGGGGAAGACGCTCTACATCCTCGACGAGCCGACCACAGGCCTTCACTTCGCCGACATCGAGAAGCTGCTCGAGGTGCTGCAGCGGCTGGTCGACGCAGGCAACACCGTGCTCGTGATCGAGCACAACCTGGACGTGATCAAGCAGGCCGACTGGGTCGTCGATCTAGGCCCCGAAGGCGGCGAGGAGGGCGGGGAGCTGATCGCGGCCGGCACGCCCGAGGACGTGGCCGACGTGGAGGCGAGTTACACAGGGCGGTTCCTGCGCCGGGTGCTCGCGGTTCCCGCTGCGGCGGCCGCCTGAGCCGAACGACCGGGCACCTCACGCCGCCGTGCCTGCCGCGTGGAGCGTCGCCTCGACGCGCGCCAGCCGGTCGAGACGTGGCACCGCCCGAAGTGGCTCGAGGATCCCGCGCGCCTCCGCGAGCAGCGGCGCAGCCTCGTCGACACGGCCGTTGTCGGCCAGCCATTCGGCCTGCTCGAGCAGCACCGTGCCCGTCCAGTAGGGCTCATCGGTGTCGCGCAGGACGGCCACGGCGGCCGCAAAGGGAGGCTCGGGGTCGTGGCGCAGAACACCGAGACGCGCCCGCTGCAGGGCGACGCGGGCGGCGAGGGAGCCGTGCATCACGAGCGGCGTCGCCTCCACCAGCTCGACCGCGCGCGCCAGGCTCTCTGCGTCGCGGTCTGTCCAGGCGGCGTCGGCAGCGACCTCCAGCATGATCTCGACCGCTTCGGGAGTGCCCGCCAGCTGCGGATCGGCGAGAGCGTCCAGGCACTCGGCGGCTGCGTCCGCATGCCGCCCCGCCGCCATCGCCGAGAGCGCGCGCGCCCAGACTCCGATCCCGCGGGTCTGGATGCGCGCGCTGTCGCGCCACGTGGTGAACGGCGCCGCGAGCTCGCCGGCGCGCTCGTCCTCGCCGCGCAGCAGGGCGATCGTGGCGAGATCGAGGCGCATGGAGGCGTGTACCGGATCGGTCCCGACCTCGCCGTCGTCCGGTAGCTCGGCGGCCGCGGCCTCGGCCTCGTCCCAGCGCCCCTTGGCGAAGTAGCCCGAGACGAGGTTCGTCGCCAGGCTGCGCTCCCAGAGGCGATCGCCCCGGCGGCGCGCGATCGCGAGGCCGCGCTCGGTCACCTCTTGCGCCTCCGACCAGCGGTCGGCGATCGACAGGAGATAGCCGAGATTCATGCAGGCACGGATGGCCCCACGGTCGATCCCCGATTCCTCGGCGAGAACGAGTGCCTGGCGCATCAGCCCGAGGCTCTCGTTCGGCCGGCGCTTGAGGATGAGCGACTTGTTGATCAGCGCCTGGACGATGACCGAGTCGAGATGGAGGCGCTCGGACAGCTCGAGCGCACGCTCCACGTGCTGCATCGCCTCGTCCGAGCGGCCCTCGAAGAAGAGGAAGCGGGCCAGCTGCGCGGAGACGGTGGCGGTCGCCTCCTCGTCGGTCCCGGACTCGTACACCGCGAGCGCGCCGCTGAGGCGGGCGACCGCTTCCTCGATGCGGTCCGTGGAGAAGAGCAGCTCGCCCAGACGCGCCTCCGCGTTCGCGGCCTCGGCGCGTGCACCTCCACGTTCGAGGATCTCGATGGCCTCCCGCAGCAGGGGCTCGGCCTCGTCCAGGCGCCCGCCGGTGACGGCGAGATCGCCCGCGCGGGCGAGCGACGCGCCACGGTCGACCTCCCCGGCTGCGAGCCCGGCGGCGCGCTCGAACGCGCGCTGCGCCTCGAGCGAGGCGGCGAGGGAGCTGGCCCGATCGGCGGCGCGGGTGAACCAGTGCCGCGCCTGGGCCCGTACCTCGTCCGCATCCTGCGCATCGGGGTCGGCCTCGTGCGCATCGAGGTAGTGCGTGGCGATCACCTCGGCGATCTCGTCGGGGTCGATCCCGGCCTCCGTGGCGAGGAACTCCGCCGCCGCGAGATGCCGTGTATGCCGGTCGCGCCGCGCAATCGTCTCGTAGGCGACCCGTTGCACGAGTGCCTGCAGGAAGCCGAGCTGGCCGCGCTCCGGCGAGAACGGGTCGGTCTCGACTGCGAGCAGCTCCTTGCGGATGAGGCTCTGCGAGATCGTCTCGACCTCGTCCTCGGACAGGCCGGTGACGACCGCCAGGCCGCGCCGGGTGAACGTCTTGCCCAGCACGGACGCGTCCTGCAGCAGCCTCCGCTCGGGCTCGGGCAAGCCGTCGAGACGCGACGCGATCAGCGCGTGCAGCGTCTCGGGGACCTCGAGCGCGGCGAGGTCGGACACTTCCACGACCTCGCCGTCGACCTCGGTGATCAGGCCACGGTCGCGCAGCATGCGCACCGTCTCCACCGCGTAGAGGGGGATGCCGTCGGCGGCCTCACGCAGCCGCTCTCGCACGGTCTCCGGCAGCCCCGGCACGAGTCCCACGAGCAGCTCGTCCATCGTCTCGTTCGAGAGCGGCTCGAGCGGCAGCGTCGTGGCGCTCCGGCCCGACCCGGGGAAGCCGGGGTGACGGTCGGCCATCTCCGGCCGCGCGAGGGTGAGCACGAAGATCGAATGGTGCCGGCTCCAGTCGAGGAGGTACTCGATGAAGGCGATCAGCCCTTCGTCGGCCCAGTGGATGTCCTCGAACACCATCACGAGCGGCCCCTGCTCGGCGAGGCGCTCGAAGAAGCGCCGCCACGCGGAGAAGAGATCCTCGCGGTCGGGAGCACTGCGGTCGGCCAGGCCCAGCAGGTGGAGCAGCCGCGGCTCGATCCACTCCTGCTCGGCCCCGTCCGGGACGTGCAGCTCGAGTGTGGCGCGGAGCTTGGCCAGCGCGCCGGCGGCGTCCTCGTCCTCGGTGATCTTGGCGCGCCCGCGCACCATCTCGGCGAGGGCCCAGTACGCCACCCCGTCGCCGTAGGAGAGGCAGCGGCCGCGGTGCCACCAGATGTCCGCCGCCAGGCCGTCGATGTACTTCTCGTACTCCCACGACAGCCGCGACTTGCCGACCCCGGCCACTCCGACGACGGAGAGGAGCGTGGCGCGGTGCTGGTCGGCGCTCGCGTGGAAGAGGTCCTTGACGAGGCGGAGCTCCGCGTCGCGGCCCACGAACGGGGCCTCGCGCCCCATCGAGCGGCCCTCACCGCGCCGCTGCGCGAAGACGCGCAGCGCCTGCCAGAGCTGCACCGGCTCTGCCTTTCCCTTGAGCGCGTGCTCGCCGGCATCCCCGTACGCGATCGCCGCCTCGCTCGCGCGTCGCGTCGCGTCGCCGACGAGCACGGCGCCCGGCTCGGCGGCGGACTGGATGCGGGAGGCGGTGTTGACGAGATCGCCGGTGACCATCCCCTGGCCGTCGGCAGCGAGCGCGACGGCGGCTTCGCCCGTCAGCACCCCCGCTCGGGCCTGCAACGCGGGTGAGATGGCCGGCACGGCGTCGACGAGCTCGAGCGCGGCGCGCACGGCCCGCTCGGCGTCGTCCTCGTTCGCGAGCGGCGCTCCCCAGACGGCCATCACGGCGTCGCCGATGAACTTCTCCGCGGTGCCGCCGTAGCGCTCGATGATCGTCCGACACGTGTCGAAGTAGCGTGTCTGCAGCTCCCGCACGTCCTCGAAGTCACGGCCTTCGGACAGGGTCGTGTACCCGACCAGGTCGGCGAAGAGGACGCTGACCAGTCGGCGCTCGGCCGACGGCGGCGCGGCCGGAGCGCCAGGCTCTGCCGGCGCTTGACCCGTCAGCGCAGCCCCGCAGTCGCCGCAGAACTTCTGCGCCGGCGCAGCGGATGCGCCGCACGTGCCGCAGACGGCTGCCAGCGGCGAACCGCACTCGCCGCAGAACCTCTGCCCCGGTGGGTTCTCGGCTGTGCAGTGAGGACAGGTCATCCGACGATCTCGACGGGCTTGGCGATCCGGTCGAGCTCCTCGAGCTTCGCCGTCGCTCCCATGCGCTCGTACAGCTCGCGCGCCTCGGCGAGCAGCGCCTCCGCTTCGTCCGCGCGCCCGCAGTCCACGAGCCACGCGCCGTAGTCCTGGAGCACGGGTGCGAGGAAGAAGGGGTAGCCGGCGCTCCGGGCATTCGCGAGCGCGATCCCGAACTCGGTCGCCGGCCGAACCTCGTCGCCCTCGAACGCGGCGAGCACTGCCTGCAACCGATGCAGCTGCGACTCGACGAGACGCGTCCGCGATCGGCGTATCAAGCCGTCGACGTGCTCGAGTGCCGGGAGAGCCTCGGCGCCTTGCCCGAGCATCGTCGCGTAGGTGACGACGTCGCAGAGGCTCTCGGCGATCACCTGGGGCTGCAGGCCGGCGATCGCAGCTGGCAGCTGCTCGGTCGCGCGCTTCGTGGCCTCCTCGAATCGGCCGTCGAGCTCCGCCTCCAGCTGGCGACCGTAGCTGACTGCCATGCGAAGCTGGAAGTCGCTCTCGTCGACCTCCGTGCCCACGAGAGCGAGAAGCTCGCGCGCCCGCGTCGTGTCGGCGCGGAAGATCGCGATCCGCGCGAGCCCCAGGGTGCCCGTCATCTTCGTCGCATCGCCGGCCACGTCGACGAGCGGCAGCCACTCGGCCAGCTCCTCCGCCTCGTCCCAGCGGCCGAGGTAGCGGTACTCCTCGGCGAGCGCGAACGTGAGCTGCACCTCCCAGAAGCGGTAGCCGCGCCGCCGCGCGAGCTCGAGCGCCTCGCGCATCGTCGGCTCGATCTCTTCCGGCCGGTCGAAGGCGTCGAAAGAGATGAGGAGGTTGTTGTAGGCGCGCAGAGCCTCGTAGACGAGGTCGTGGTCGAGCGCGATTCGCAGCGCCTGACGCAGCAGTGCATCCGACTCGTAGCGGCGCCGGTTCAGCAGGAGGCTCTTGGTGTTGAGCGCCGATGCGAGCACCGCAGGCAGGTCGAGCTCCTCGGCAATCTCGAGCGCTGCCTCGATGTGCTCTGCCGCGAGCGTCGCGTTCTCCGCGAAGTAGTGGAGGCGGCCGAGCTGCGCGGCGAGCGTGGCAACGTCGGCGTCCGGCTCGTCGGACACGAGCACCTCGAAGGCGCCTTCCATGAGCCCGATCGCCTCCTCGATCTTTCCCTGCCGCCAGACGGCGATGCCGAGCGCAGCGGCCACCCGAGCCCGGTCGTGTGTCGCGCCGGCATCGTCGCAGAGCGCGAACGCGGCTCGGAGCAGGCGCTCGGCCTCGTCCGCGCGGTCCGCCGAGCGCGCAACCTCGCCGCCACGCTCGAGGAGGCGCGCACGCTCGAGGGGCTCGTCGGCCAGCTCGGCGGCGCTCTCGAAAGCCCTTTGTGCGTCGTCGGTCGCGGCGAGCGCCGCCGCGCGCTCCGCCGCGCGTGTGAGCCAGCCTCGTGCCTCGGCGCGGATCTCGTCGGCGTCGGGATCGTCAGGCTCTGCCCGATGGGCGTCGAGCAGATGGGTCGCGATCACCTCGGCAATCTCGTCCGGATCGAGACCGGCGTTCACGGAGAGGTACCGCGCGGCAGCGAGATGCTTCGCCTTGCGGTCGCGGCGCGAGAGCGTCTCGTAGGCGACCCGCTGGATGAGCGCCTGGACGAACCCGTACTGGCCGCGCTCGGGCGATCGCGGATCCGTGTCGAGCACGAGCATCTCCTTGCGCACGAGCGTGGCCAGAGCCGGCCGGAGCTCGTCCTCGTCGAGGTCACCGACCGTCGCCAGGCCTCGCAGGGCGAAGGTCTTTCCCAGCACGGCTGCGTCCTGGAGCAGCCTCCGCTCGGCGGGCTCCAGGTTGTCGAGCCGCGCCGCGATGAGCGCATGCAGCGTTTCGGGAATGTCGAGCGTCCCGAGGTCGCCGGTGACCGTGTACCCACCGTCCGAGCGTTCGACGAGGTTGCGGTCGAGGAGCATGCGCACCGTCTCGACCGCGTAGAGAGGGATGCCGTCGGCGCGATCCCGGATCCGCTCGACCGCTTCGTCGGGGAGGCCGGGGACGAGATCCCGCAGCAACCTGTCGATCGCGTCGGCCGGGAGTGGCTCGAGCGCGAGCGAGGTGAAGTTCCGCAGGTTCGCCCCCCAGCCGGCATGCCGGTCGGTGACGTCCGGACGGGCGAGCGTGACGATGTAGATCGGCTGGCTTCGTGACCAGTCCAGCAGGTGCTCGACGAACTCGAGGAGCGCAGCGTCCGCCCAGTGGATGTCCTCGAAGACCATGATCACCGGGAACTCGTCCGCCATGCGCTCGACGAACAGGCGCCACGCCGAGAACAGATCCTCGCGATCGGGTGCGATCCGCTCGGTCAGCCCGAGGAGGTGCTGCAGCCGGGGCTCGACGAAGGCGCGCTCCTCCGCATCGGGGACGATCTCCTGCACCACCGCCGTGAGCTTGCGCAGCGCGTCGTCGGCCGGCTCGTCCTCGGCGATGCGCGCTCGCATGCGCACCATCTCGGCCAGCGCCCAGTACGCGACGCCCTCGCCGTAGGCGAGGCAGCGCCCGCGATGCCACCACGCGTCGTCGGCGAGCCCGTCGATGTACTTCTCGAACTCCCACGCGAGTCGCGACTTGCCCATCCCGGGCACGGCGACGATCGAGAGGAGGTGCGCCCGACGCTCGTCGGCGACGGCGTGGAAGAGGTCCTTCATCATGCGCAGCTCACGCTCGCGGCCGACGAACGGCGACTCGACGCCTGTGGCTCGTCCCTCGCCCCGGCGCGCGGCCACCACGCGACGCGCCTCGTACAGGCGCACCGGCTCGGTCTTGCCCTTCAGCTCGAAGCTCCCCGCGTCCGTGTAGACGATCGCGGCTTCGCTCGCGCGCCGGGTCGTCTCGCCGACGAAGACAGCGCCGGGCCCGGCCGTCGACTGGATGCGAGAGGCGGTGTTGACGAGATCGCCGGCGACCATTCCCTGATCGGCGGCGCCGATCGTGACGGCCGCCTCTCCGGTGAGCACGCCGGCGCGGGCCTGCAGGCCCGCGTTGAGCTCCGGCATGGCGGAGACGAGCTCGAGCGCTGCCCGCACCGCGCGCTCGGCGTCGTCTTCGTTGGCGACGGGCGTGCCCCACACTGCCATCACCGCGTCGCCGATGAACTTCTCCACCGTGCCCCCGTAGCGCTCGATCACGGTTCGCGCGGTGTCGAAGTAGCGGGTCAGGAGCTCGCGTGTGTCCTCGGCGTCGCGGTCTTCGGACGCGTTCGTGAAGCCGACGAGGTCGGCGAAGAGGACGCTCACGAGCCTGCGCTCGGCGACGACCGCCGCTGGTGGAGGAGCCTCTGCCGCCGCCGACGTCGTCAGTGCAGCCCCGCATTCCCCGCAGAACTTCACGGCGCCGGCGTTGGCCCTGCCGCACGACGGGCACGGGCGAGCGAGCGCGCTTCCGCATTCGCCGCAGAACTTCCGGTCCTGCTCGTTCTCCGTACCGCAGGATTGGCATGTCACCGAGGCCACACGGCCAACTTTCTCAGATCGCCCGCGCGATGCGAAGGTACGCTCGCGAAGTGGGCGAGACCCTCAAGCCTTCGCAGGCCGCCGACGCCGCCGCGGACGAGCGCGCACGGGATGCAGAACGGCTCGTCGGCGCGTGGTGGAGACGCGTGCCGCGCATGCTCTGGGCGCCGCGTGCGGTGCTCGTCGCGCTTCGCGAGACCGACGAGGACGACGAGGGGGCGCGTCAGGAGCCGATCCTGGCAATCGTGCTGCTCGCGGGGATCGCGGCGGTGCTGCTCATGGGCGGCACCGTCGCCGACGACTCGTCTCTCGACGCCCTCGTGATTGCGGCGGTGACGTTCATCGCCGGTGGACTGTACGGGGCGGCGGGATACGCCGTGCTCGGGCTCGGTGTGCTGATCGGCGTGCGCAGCGCCACGGCCGAGAGCACGTTCCGGCAGGCCCGTCACCTGGTTGCGTTCGCCGCTGTTCCGATCGCCGCATCGCTCCTCCTCGTCGCGCCGGTGGTCGCATTCGGCTACGGCGTCGACTACTTCCGGGGCGCGGCGCCGTCGTCGAGCGTCCCGGTGGTGCTCGGCGTCGGCCTCCCGTTCGTCGCGTGGGGGGCGGTGCTGCTCGTGGCAGGGCTCCGCGTGACCTACCGCCTCGCCTGGACCGGCGTCGCGACAGCCACCGCGCTGGCGGCTGTCTTCGTCGGCGTCTTCGTCGCCCTGCCGGTCGTTCTTTGAGAACTCGTTTCAAAATGAAGCCTTGTGTTGCCGGAACGCGCTGTGCGGGCACGCTGCGGCGTCCTCAGTCGCCCCAATACGTCCTGTATTGGGGCTCCCTGCGTCCTTGCATCGCACCCGCCCATCACGCTCCGGCAACGAAGCGTCATTCTGAAACGAGTTCTAACCGACTCGCCGCTCGACCCTGTCGGCCTCGAAGGCGGCCAGCTCCTCGTCGGCCATCGCGTACGTGTGCTGCTCCTCGGGGAAGGCACGGGCTCGCACGTCGGCCGCATACGCCTGCAGTGCCTCGCGGATCACGGGAGCAAGGTCGGCATAGCGCTTCACGAACCGCGGTGTGCTCCCCGAGTAGAGACCGAGCATGTCGTGCCAGACGAGCACTTGGCCGTCCGTGCCGGCGCCGGCGCCGATCCCGATCGTCGGGATCGTGAGCACGTCGCTGATGCGTGCCGCGACCGGCGCGGGCACCGCCTCGAGGACGAGCGAGAAGCAGCCGGCCGCCTCGAGCGCGCGCGCGTCGGCGAGCAAGCGTCGTGCGTGGTCGGCGGTGCGCCCCTGCGCCTTGAAGCCACCGAGCGCGGTCGCGGACTGCGGTGTCAGCCCGATGTGCCCCATGACCGGGATCCCAGCCGCCACGATCGTGTCCACCCGGCTCAGCATCGCGCCCGCGCCCTCCAGCTTGACCGCGTCCGCGCCTGCCTCCTTGACGAACCGGATCGCGTTCTCCACCGCGCCCACGTCGGAGACCTGGAAGGAGCCGAACGGCATGTCCGCGACCACGAGCGGCCGGTGCGCCCCCCGCGTCACGGCGCGCGTGAGCACGATCATCTCGTCCATCGTCGCCGGCACCGTCGAGTCGTGACCGAGCACGGTCATCGCCGCCGAGTCCCCGACGAGCACGACGTCCGCACCGGCCTCGTCCGCGAGACGTCCCGAGGGCGCGTCGTACGCCGTCACCATCACGATCGGCTGACCACGCTCCTTCATCCCGACGAGCTCGGTGATCGGGAGCTTTCCGGGCGCGGGCGTGTTCGGGGCAGGGATACGGGGTCGTGTGCTCATGCGTTCTCCTCCAGCGTGACGTTGTCGATCAGGCGGACGGGGCCGACACGGACGGCGGCAGCGAGGACCGGGGGGTGGAACGGCGCCACGGCGACGTAGTCGACCTCGAGGCCCGCGGCGTCGAGCAGCCGGCGCGCGGTCTCGGGGTCGCGCGTCGCGAGCGCGCGGGGAAGCGTGAGCGCTCGCTCGCGCTCCTCGGCCGACAGGCGCGTGTTCCGCGACGAGAGCGCAAGGCCGTCGGGGTCGCGCACGGTCGGCAGCGAACGCACCTCGATGTCGAGGTCCAGGTCGTCGACCAGCCGCTGTACGACGTCGACCTGCTGCGCGTCCTTCTGGCCGAAGAAGACGACGTCCGGCCGGACGAGGTTGAACAGCTTCAGGCACACGGTGGCGACGCCGCGGAAGTGACCGGGACGGTGCTCGCCCTCGAGGATGGCGCCGAGCTCGGTCACCTCGACCCACGTCTGGAAGCCGGGCGGGTACATCTCGGCGACCGAAGGAGCGAAGACGACGTCGACGCCCTCGTCCGCGGCCACGCCGAGGTCGTGCGGCTCGTCGCGCGGGTAGCCGTCGAGGTCGGCCGGCTCGCCGAACTGTGCAGGGTTGACGAACAGGCTCATCACGACCGTGTCGCCCTCGCGCCGGGCGGCGCGGAGGAGTGACCGGTGCCCGGCGTGCAGCGCGCCCATCGTGGGCACGAGCGCGATCGAGCCTTGGCGGCGCGGGCCGAGAGCGGCGCGCAGCTCCTCGATCGTTCGGCACGTCCTCACGCGGGCACCCGGACGCCGATCTGCCGGGCCGTGAGCGCCGCCAGGGCGACGTACGCATCCTCCAGCTCGGGGAGCTCGGCGCGGATCGCGGTCAGGTGACCGTCGACGGTCGTCCAGTCGCCGCGCTCGATCGGGCCGGTCAGCTCGAAGCCGTTCTCGATCACCCGCCGCATGAGCGGGTCGAGAGCGTCCGGTGGAGCACCGGCGGCTTCCAGCAGCGATCCGGCCGCCCGCCGCAGCGCGACCAGGTAGTTCGACGCAACCACAGCGCCGGCGTGGTAGAGCACACGTGCCTCGTCGTCGATCGGAAACGGGCGCAGGCCGAGGGTTTCCCCGAGCCAGGTGGCGACCGCTCGCGCCTCGCCGGTCTCGGCCGTGACGGCGGCCCAGGCGCCGTCGAGCTGCTCCGTCCCGCGCCGGTGCGTGAACGTCTGCAGCGGGTGCAGGCCGAAGCGGCGCGTGTGCGGGTCGAGCGCCGAGAGCGGCGTCGCGCCCGAGACGTGCGCGAGCCAGGGGCCCGGTCGGCGTGGCGAGCGCCGTCTCGGCGATCGTCCGGTCGGGGACGCACAGCAACACCGCGTCCGGCTCGTCGGCGTCGAGGCGCACGCCACGTTCGGCGAGCCTTGCGCTCACCGCTGCACCGACGCGACCGCGCGCGCCGACGACCCTGACGCTGTCCAACACCTGTGCTCCAGTTCCTCGTGGATACCGGGCTTGCCGGAAGTCTATCGGAGCGCCGTGCGATGGACTCCGCCCGGGGTCAACCCGGGGCAGGGGGACGGCGTGCGGCGTCGAGGCGAGCGGCGAGACGCTCACGCACCGACGGCCACTCGTCGTCGAGGATCGAGTACCACGCCGTGTCGCGGTTCTCGCCGTCGCGGACGAGCTGGTGCCGGCGGTGGATGCCCTCGAAGGACGCGCCGAGCGCCTCGATCGCCGCACGTGAACGCTCGTTCAGCGCGTCGGTCTTCAGCTCCAGGCGGCGGCAGCCCCACACGTCGAAGGCGTGACCGAGCATGAGCAGCTTCGCCTCGACGTTGGCGCCGGTCTGCCACGCGTCCGGGTGCAACCACGTCCACCCGATCTCGACCGACAGATGCTCCGGGCGCAGAGCCAGGTAGCGGGTCGACCCGAGCACCCGGCCGTCCTCGTGGCCCATCGTCACGAGGGGCAGCTCCGTCCCCCGTGCGGCGGCGTCGAGGGCGGCGGCGAGCCAAGCGCGCGAGCTCGTCCCGGGTCTGCGGTTGGAGGATCGGCAGCCAGGTCCACGTGCGCGGGTCGCGCGACGCCGCCCAGAGACCCGCCTCGTGCGCGCCGGACAGCGGCTCGAGGCGGACGATGCGGCCTTCGAGCGTCGGTGCGACCCACGGCTCCATGACGACGAGCATTACACTGCGGCACGATGCCCATCTACGAGTACGCCTGCATGGAGTGCGAGGATCACTTCGAGGAGCTCGTTCGCCGCGACGATCAGGTCGTCAGCTGCCCGTCGTGCGGCGCCGCCAAGGTGTTGAAGCAGCTGTCGTCGTTCGCCGTCACCGGCACGCGCTCGACCCCGAGCTTCAGCGGCCCGTCCGGCGGTGGTGGCGGCTGCTGCGGCGGCTCCTGCGGCTGCGGCCACTGACGTTCGCTCCGCGAACGTCGAATTGCGGTCCGGCTTCGCGCCTAGACTGGCCTGCACGGTGGACACGGAGCGATCAGCCGCGCTTCAGGCGTACGCGGACGAGACCGCGACCTGCGAGCGCTGCGCGCTGGCCGCCGGGCGGACGCAGGTCGTGTTCGGCTCGGGCGATCCCGACGCAGAGCTCGTCTTCGTCGGTGAGGCACCAGGGTTTCACGAGGATCAGCAGGGCCTGCCGTTCGTGGGGCAGGCAGGGCAGCTGCTAGACCGGCTGCTTCAGGGGATCGGGCTCGCCCGCGAGGACGTCTACACGGTCAATGTCCTCAAGTGCCGCCCACCCGGGAACCGCGACCCGCTGCCGGACGAGATCGCCGCGTGCGAGCCGCACCTGTTCCGTCAGATCGAGCTCGTGCAGCCGCGTATCGTGGCCACACTCGGGAACTTCGCGACCAAGCTCCTCTCCGGCAAGCCGCACGGCATCACGCGGGTCCACGGCCAGGAGCAGGAGGTCATGCTCGGCGTCAGCCGTGTGCTGCTCTACCCGCTCTACCACCCGGCCGCAGCGCTCTACACGCCGTCGATGCTGGCCGTGCTGGAGGAGGACTTCGCCCGCCTCACCGACCTGCTCGAGCGGCAGGTCGCCGCGGCCGCACCACCGGCTCCATCGGCCGAGGTCGCGGCCGAGCGCGAGGCCGAGACGGTGCAGCTCGGGCTGTTCTGAGCGGCGCGTGCCCGAGTTCGAGACAGCATCGGCCGCCGAGACCGAGGCGCTCGGCGCCGCCGTCGCAGCCCGGCTCGCCCCGGGCGACGTGGTGCTCGTCTCGGGGGAGCTCGGCACGGGGAAGACGACGCTCGTGCGTGGGGCCGCGCGCGCCCTGGGCGTGACCGAACCGGTCACGAGCCCGACGTTCACGATCGGTCACCGGTACCACGGCCGCGTGGACGTCTCGCATCTCGATCTCTACCGGTTCCAGGGCCTCTCGCCGGCGGAGTGGGGCGACCTGGAGCCCTACTTCGACGACGCAGTGGTGTTCGTGGAGTGGCCGGAGGCAGGGGAAGGGGCCCTGCCGCGGCCCCGCCTGCGTCTCGCGCTCGAGCACTCGGGCGGTGACATCCGCACGGTGCACGTCACCGGCGACGACCCGCCGCTGCTACAAGGCATCGCTGGTGCTCATCCTGGCCTTCGACACCGCGACTGACGTCGCCTGTAGCGCTCTCGTCGACGACGGCGAGGTGCTCGGCGAGCGGGTCTCCCTCGCTCGCACCCTCCTCGAGGATGTCGATGCGCTCCTGCGCCAGGCTTCCGCGCGGCCGACGGACATCGATGCGATCGCCGTCGGCACCGGCCCCGGCAGCTTCACGAGCACGCGCATGGGGCTCGCCGTCGCACGCGGGCTTGCGCTTGCGCTCGATCTGCCCGTCGCCGGCGTGTCGACGCTCGACGCGCTCGCCGCCGCGGGAGACCGGCTCTACCCGGTCATCGACGCGCGGCGTGGCGAGGTGTTCGTTCCCGGACCGCGCGTGGCGGCGCCCGAGCTCGTCACGCCCCCTGCCGGGTCGGTGTGCGTGGGGGACGGGGCACGCCGGTACAGCGCCACGCTCGAGGCGAGCGGCGCCGAGGTGGCAGCCGACGGCAGCCCGCTCCACCGCCCGCAGGCCCGCCTCCACGCTGCGCTTGCCTCCGGCTTCGGCGCGGCCGAGCTCGTCACACCCGTGTACGTTCGGCTACCCGACGTCGACGTGCCCCCGCCGTGAACGTCGAGCTCCGTCGACTCGAGCTCTCCGACCTCGACGCCGTCGAGCGCATCGAGCGCGCCTCCTACCCGGCGCCATGGTCACGCGCGATGTTCGTCGGCGAGCTCGCGAAGCCGAGCTCGCTCTCCCTCGCGGCCGTGACGGACACGGGGGAGCTCGTCGGCTATCTGGTGCTGTCGCGGTACGTGGACGCGTGGCACGTGATGAACCTCGCCGTGGATCCGGCGTGGCGACGGCGCGGGATCGCCGCTGCGCTGCTCGAGCGGCTGCTGAGCGAGACGGCGGGCGACACCGAGCGCGGGTACACACTCGAGGTGCGGGTCTCGAACGAGGAGGCGATCCGGCTCTACGAGCGTTTCGGGTTCCGTTCCCGCGGCGTCCGTCCCGGCTACTACACCGACAACCGCGAGGACGCGCTCGTCATGTGGCGGGATTCCGCGGCGTGCGCGGCGGACGAGGAGAACGGCTGATGGCCCAGCTGATACTGGGGATCGAAACCTCGTGCGACGAGACCGCGGCCGCGCTCGTCACTGCCGACGGAGAGGTCGTCTGCTCCGTCGTCGCGTCGCAGGCCGAGCTCCACGCGCGCTACGGCGGCGTCGTGCCCGAGGTCGCGTCCCGGCGTCATCTCGAGCTCGTCTCCCCTGTTCTCCGGGAGGCCCTCGACCAGGCGAACGCGACTCTCGACGATGTCGATCGCGTCGCCGTGACGCAGGGCCCCGGACTCGTGGGGGCGCTCCTCGTCGGGCTCTCGGCTGCGAAGGCGATCGCCTGGGCACGCCATCTGCCGCTCGTCCCCGTCGACCACCTCGACGGCCACATCGCCTCGCTGGCACTGCGCCCCGAGCCGCTCGAGCCACCGTTTCTCTGCCTGCTCGCAAGCGGTGGCCACACGCTGCTGCTCGCAGTCGACGCGTACGGGGCGTCGCGTCGCCTCGGCACGACGCTCGACGACGCCGCAGGCGAGGCCTTCGACAAGGGCGCACGGATGCTCGGGCTGGGCTACCCCGGCGGCGCCGCGGTCGACCGGCTTGCCGCCCGTGGAAACCCGGACGCGTTCGGCTTCCCCGTCGCCCGTGTCTCCGGGCTCGACTTCTCCTTCTCCGGGCTCAAGACCGCGCTTCTGTACGCGGTGCGCGACCTCGGCGACGCAGCCGCGGCGCAGCGGGCCGACCTGGCCGCCTCGTACCAGCGCGCGATCGTCCGAGCACTCGTCGGGCGCACACGGCAGGCGGCGGAGGAGACCGGGCTGGAGCGAATCGCCGTCGTCGGTGGGGTGGCGGCGAACAGCGAGCTCCGCGCAGCGCTGCCGGAGGCCGTCTTCGCACCGCTCGCGCTGTGCACCGACAACGCCGCCATGATCGCGTCAGCCGCACGCTTCACGCGCGCCCTCCCGTACCCTGAGTACCTTGCTCTCGATGCCTATGCGTCCTGACGCGATGCGCCGTCTCGCCGTAGGGGCCGTCGTCGTGGCGGTGGCCGCGCTGGGTGGTGCCGCCGCAGCCGAGGACTCGGCGCCGGTGAGCGGGGCGGAAGGCTGGCAGGGGCTGCTGGGCTCCCGCCCGGTGCCCCAGCTCGGCGGCCGTTGGATCGTCGTTCTCCGCGCCCGGTCGCTCGCCGATCGGGTCCGTGCCGCCGGTGGCACCGCCGGAGAGGCACAGATGAAGTCGTGGACGGCCACCGCCCGCACGGCGCAGAAGCGCGTCCTGGCGCGCCTCGCCTTCAAAGGGGCGCCGGTGCAGCCGGAGCACGAGTATCTGAGAGTCTTCAACGGGTTCGCGGCTTCGATCGACACGGGCGCGCTGTCCGTGATCGAGCGCGACCCCGACGTGGCCGGCATCTACCCTGTGCGTGCCGCCTACCCGGCCGCGCTCGACGTGGAAGATGTCTCTGCTGCCGTCGGGCGCCGCTCCGACGTCGCCATCCCCGGCTTCGACGGCTCGGGCGTCACGGTGGCGTTGCTCGACACCGGCGTCGACTTCGACCACCCGTTCATCCGTGAGGCACTCCTGCCAGGGATCGACGTGATCGATCCGGGTGGCTTGGCCGAGCCGGCGGAAAGCCCGACCGAGGCCGGGCGACTCGAACGCCACGGGACCGAGCTCGCCGGGCTCGTCGTCGGTCTCGACGGGCCGGGCAACCTCCAAGGTGTTGCCCCGCAGGCGTCGCTGCGCCCGATCCGCGTGGCGGGCTGGCAACCCGATGCGACGGGTGACGTCTCCGTGTACGCGCGCACCGACCAGGTGCTGGCGGGCCTCGAGGCTGCGGTCGATCCGAACCACGACGGCGACGCCCACGATGCGGCGCGGATCGCCCTCGTCGGCGTCGTGGAGCCGTTCGTGTCGTTCGCCGACGCGCCGCTCGCCCGCGCGGCGGCCGGCGCACTCGCTCTGGACATGGTCGTCGTAGCCCCGTCCGGCAACGACGGCCCCGCAGGGCCTGCCTACGGCAGCGTCGGAGCGCCTGCCGCCGGCGGAGGTGCGCTTGCTGTCGCCGCGGCGGATACCCGTCGGAGAAGCCCGACAGCGCACGTCCTCCTCCGGGCCGGGCTCGGTGTGCTTCTGGCGGGCGAGCAACCTCTCGGTGGAGCGGTGGTTCAGGGTCAGACCACGAACGCGCCGGTGATCGCCCTCAGCGCACCCCGGGTTGCCGTCGTGGGTGGCCAGGCGGGGTTCGAGCGCCTCTTCGACGAGCGGGGGTTCAGCCGTGTCGCCGGGACAGCGCCGTTGCTGCCGCCTGGTCCGCCGACACCCGAGGTCGTGCAGGAGCTCTCGGCAGCAGGGGCTCGCGCCGTGCTCGTCGACGGGCCGCTGCCGGCGGGCGCGCTCGGGATTGCCGAGCCGCTGGAGGTACCCGTGCTGGGTCTGCCTCCCGCCGTGGCCCAACTGGTGCGGGAGCAGCTCGCGGCCGGTCGGCCGGTCGAGCTCGCCGTCGGCGCAACGTCTTTCGAAGAGAGTGCGGGCGCCTTCGCGCCGGCTCCCTTCTCGTCCGAGGGGCTGACGTTCGCAAACGGGGCCAAGCCGGAGTTGAGTGCCGCCGGTGTCGGCCTCGCCACGTCCGAGCCTGGACGGACGGACGACGGTTCGGGACGGTTCGGCGCCGTCTCCGGCTCGAGCGCCGCTGCGGCGGTGGTCGCCGGCGCCGCAGCGCTGCTTGCGCAGGCGCGGCCAGGGCTCGACGCTGCCGCCCTCCGTAGCGCCCTCGTCGCCGGAGCACGACCGCTGGCCGGGGCGGCCGGCGTGACCGGGCTCGTTGACCCTGCCGCAGCCGCGTCCGTCGAGTTGGTCGCCGACCCGCCGACCGTCGGCCTTGGCGCCGCACTCCGCGAGGAGGCCCTCCTCGAGCGCACGGTGCGGCTACGGAACATCTCCGGTCGGCCGCTCGCGCTGCGCCTCGACGTGCAGGGATCGAGCTCGTCCGCGGTCGGGTTGACCGCCGTCCCGAACACGTTCGTGCTCGGCCCCGGCCGGTCCCGCGAGATCGCCCTCACCGCTGCGGTGCCCGTCCTGCCGAGCGCACCGGGTGGCCTGGCAGGCGTGCTTCGCATCCGCGTTCTTCGCGGTGGGACGCTGCGCGTGCCGTGGGCCGTCGCGGTGCCCGTCTCGGGGAAGCCGCTCCTCACCGGCGTCCGCCTCTCCAGCGAGACGTTCGTGCCCTCGGACGCGGCGCCGGCGGTGCTCAGCCTCGTCGCCGGCCGCATCGACGGGCGTCAGGACCGACCACAGCTGATGCCCCTGCGAACGCTGTCCATCGAGCTGTATCACTCGGGCCGTCGACTCGGCACGCTGACAAGGATGAGAGACGTCTTGCCAGGTCGGTATGCGTTCGGCATCACCGGGCGCGGCGCGCGCGGCGGCAGGCTGCCGAAGGGCACGTATTCGTTGCGGATCATCGCCACCCCGGTGGCCGGCGCGCGCGACGTCGCCGACGTACCCTTCTCCATCTCTCGAGCGCCGGTATAGTCACGAGCGTCGTGGCCGGGCAGGGATCGCAGCGATGAGCGCGACCGAGGCGCCCGCCTCACATCTCCGCGAAGAGCCGTTTGCCATCGCCCGGTCTCAGCTGCGCGATGTGGGCGAGACGTTTGGCATCGACCCGAACCTCGTCCGGATCCTGTCCGAGTGCAAGAAGTCGATCGAGGTGTCGGTGCCCGTGTCGATGGATGACGGCACCGTCGCCGTCTTCAACGGCTTCCGCGTCACGCACAACATGACGCGCGGCCCCGCCAAGGGCGGCATCCGCTACCACCCCGCCGTGACGCAGAACGAGATCAAGGCCCTCGCCATGTGGATGACCTGGAAGTGCGCATTGATGGGGCTCCCCTTCGGCGGTGCCAAGGGCGGCGTCGTCTGCGACCCGAAGCTGCTCTCCACCGGAGAGCTCGAGCGGCTCACACGTCGCTACACGACGGAGATCATCAACGAGATCGGCCCGGAGAAGGACATCCCCGCCCCCGACGTCGGCACCGACTCGCAGGTGATGGCGTGGATCTTCGACACCTACTCGATGAACGTCGGCCACTCCGTGCTCGGTGTCGTCACCGGGAAGCCGCTCTCGGTCGGCGGGTCGGTCGGCCGCGACGAGGCGACGGCGCGCGGAGCCCTCTACTGCATCCGGACCGCGCTGCAGAAGCAGGGCGGTCGTCTGCCCGACACGCGTATCGCGGTGCAGGGGTTCGGAAACGTCGGCAGCAACCTCGCCCGGCTCATGTCCGACGAGGGAGCCCGCATCGTCGCGCTCAGCGACTCGCAGGGCGGCGTCGCGAACCCGTACGGCATCGACGTGGCCGCCGCGATCGCGCACAAGGCCGAGCACGGCGTTCTCAACGGGCTGCCCGGCGCGGATCCGATCACGAACGAGGAGCTGATCGAGATCGAGTGCGACGTGCTGGCACCGTGTGCGCTCGAGCAGGTGATCACCGGGGAGAACGCGTCGCGCCTGCGCGCGAAGATGATCTGCGAGGGGGCAAACGGGCCCACCACGCCTGCTGCCGACGAGATCCTCGAGGATCGCGGCATTCTCGTGCTCCCCGACGTGCTCGCCAACGCGGGCGGCGTCGTCGTCTCGTACTTCGAGTGGGTGCAGGGGCTGCAGGAGTACTTCTGGAAGGAGTACGAGGTCAACGCGAAGCTGAACGACATCACCGTGCGCGCGTTCGAGGAGACGTGGCAGACGCGTGAGCGGTACGCGACGACCATGCGCCTGGCCGCCTACGGCCTCGCCGTTCAGCGCGTCGCCGAGGCGACGACGATCCGCGGCCTCTACCCCTGAGCCGCGCCGTCCCGCACGTCGTCGTGTTCGTGGCCGACGGCTGCCATCTCTGCGAGGCGGCGCTCGAGATCGTCGAGGACGTGGCTGCCGAGCTCGGGCTCGACGTCGAGCTCGTCGATATCGGCGGCGATGCGGAGCTCGAGCGACGCCACCGCGAGTGGATTCCGGTGGTCGAGATCGACGGCGAGCGGGCCTTCACGCTCTTCGTGCAGCGGGACGCGCTCCGCGAGCGACTCACGGCCGCGTCCTGACGGTTCTCCCGCCGGTCGCGGGAGAGGCGTAGGCAGACTATGGCCGCGTTGTCACGAAGTCGGTTGGCGGAGGGAGGCGGTGCGAACGTGGCGGATCGGTTGACTGTCGGTGTTGCGGCGCGGCTCTCGCGCTATCTCCAGGTGCTGACGCAGGCGCGGAAGATGGGGAAGGACCGCATCTCGTCGCAGGAGATCGCCGAGTACACGAACATCAACGCGACGCAGATCCGGCGTGACCTCTCCATGTTCGGGAAGTTCGGCAAGCGGGGAGTCGGCTACAACATCGACTCGCTGCTCGGCGAGATCCGCAAGATCCTGCGCACGCAGGGCCAGCACAACATCGCCCTCGTCGGCGCCGGGCGCCTCGGCGAGGCGATCGCCTCCTCGTCGATCTTCGCCGAGCATGGGATCACGATCGCGGCGGTCTTCGACAACGACCCGGCCAAGCTCGGTCGCGCGGTCGGCGGCGTCGCCGTCACCCCGCTCGACGTCGTCGACGACGTCGTGCGAGAGCGCAACATCATCGTCGGCGTGCTCGCCGTGCCGGCCGACGCGGCGCAGGGCGCGGCCGACTCGCTCGTCGCCTCCGGCGTCAAGATCATCTTCAACTACTCGGAGGCGTTGCTCGACACCCCGGGCGACGTGCAGGTGCACACCTCGAACCCTGCCGTCGAGCTCCTCTACGCTCTGTACTTTCATCTGACCTGAGAGCGGGTGGGCGGGACTTCGTCGTCCCGCCCGAACTCAGGTCGGATCACGCAGGATGCGTCCATGCGCATCGTCCTCTGGCATGGATATCTCCTCGGCGGTACCGGCTCGAACGTCTACACGCGGCAGCTCGCCCGCGAGTGGTCGCTGGCCGGACACGACGTCGTCGTGCTGTCGCAGGAGACCGAGCCGGGGCGGTACGACCTCGGTGGCGCTGCGACCGTGCGACCCGACGTCGGTGGATTCCTGCCCGTCTTCGTGCTCGACCGCTACGAGGGGTTCCACGACGTGCGACGGGTCCCCGACTGCACCCGGGTGGAGCTCGACCGCTGGGTGCAGGCGAACGCGGCCGCGGTGCGCGACCAGTTGCCGGCGGAGCTCGTCTTCGCGAACCACGTGCTGCTCGGCGGCCCTGTCGGCGCGGCCTCGGGTGCGCGCTACGCCGTCAAGGCGCACGGCTCCGAGCTCGAGTACGCGATGCGCGGGAACGTCTGGCTGTCCCTGTGGGGCACGGAGGTTCTCACCGGCGCTGCGGCGACCTTCGTCGGCTCCGGCCACATCCGGCAGGTGCTCGAGGAGGTGTGCGGGCAGGTCGAACGCGTCCACGAGGTGCCGCCCGGCGTCGACGTCGAGGAGTGGGTGCCCGAGGAGCCGGAGCTCGCTCTTGCCGCGCTGCTGGACGAGGCGCGCCGGGACACGCCCAATCCCGGGAACGCGAACGAGCGGCTACCGGACGAGCGCAACGGTCTGCGGCTCGCGCGGTTCCTCGTCAGCGAGGCGCCCACGGTCGTGTACTTCGGCAAGTTGATCCCGCAGAAGGGCGTCCACGTGCTGCTCGAGGCGCTCGCCGGTGTCGAGGCGCGCGCAGTGATCGTCGGCTTTGGCCCGGAGCGCGCCGCTCTCGAGGCGCAGGCGTCCGAGCTGGGTCTGCGTGCTCTGTTCACGGGCCCGCTCGAGCACCGTCACCTGCGCCACCTGCTCGCGTACGCCGACGCGTGCGTCGTCCCGTCGGTGTTTCCGGAGGCGTTCGGCATGGTCGCCGCCGAGGCTGCTGCGGCCGGGTGCCCACCCGTCGTGGCCCGCCATTCCGGCTTGGCTGAGGTGGCGGCCGGCCTGGAGGCGACGTATCCGGACCGGCTGGGACGGCTCGCGTCGTTCCCGAACGGCGATGCAGGCACGCTTCGAGAGCGCCTGCGGGAGCTGCTCGCGCTTCCGGCCGCCGATCGCGCCGCGGTCCGCGCGGCAGCCCGTTTGGCCGCGGCGGAGCGCTGGAGCTGGGCCGGCATCGCGCGGCGTCTGCTCGACCTCGCGACGTGACGCGCTGGCCCGATGGGCCATCATCTAGCCTTTCCGCTCCATGGGAGACGCACAGCGGGTGCCGTACGATCAGCTACTGCGCGAGACGCGGGAGGCGTTCGAGGCCGCCGACGACTTCACCGTCGCTGTCGAGGAGGAGTTCGCGCTCCTCGATCCGGCCACCCTCGACCTCGTCAACCGCTACGAGGATGTCGTCGCCGTCGCGGACGCCGACCTGGCCGCGAACCTCGCCGGCGAGCTGATCGCGTCGGAGATCGAGATCAAGACGGGCCGCGTCGCGACCTTCGCCGACGTTCCCGCCGTCATCGCCGAGCGGCGCCTGCAGCTCGCCGCGCTCGTCGCGCCCCTCGGGCTCGTCCTCGGCGCCACGGGGGCGCACCCGTGGTCGAGCTGGAAGCAACAACGGATCATCGACACGCCGCACTACCGGCGCAACGAGGAGATCCTCCAGTACGTGGTGCGGAAGAACAACACCTTCGGCCTGCACGTGCACGTCGGGATCCACGGCGCCGACCGGGCGATCGCGGTCACGAACGGGTTGCGCAACTTCCTCCCAGAGCTGCTGGCGCTCTCTGCCAGCTCGCCGTTCGCGGAGAGTGTCGACACGGGGCTGCACTCGGTGCGCACGCAGATCTTCACGCGCTTCTTTCCGCGCTGCGGGGTGCCGGACACGTTCTCCGACTGGGCCGACTACGAGGCCTACGTGCGGCTCCTCTACGAGACGGGGTCGATCGACGAGCACACGCAACTATGGTGGAGCGTGCGCCCGCATCTCGCCTTCCCGACGGTCGAGATACGGATCTGCGACGCGCAGCCGGACGTCGGAGAAGCGCAGTCGCTGGCCGCGCTGGCGGCGTCGCTCACGGCACGACTCGCCCGCGCGCACGACGAGGGGGAGCTCGTCACGTTTCAACCCCACCGTCTCATCGAGGAGAACGTCTGGCGTGCCATCCGCTACGGCCTCTCCGGCGAGTTGATCGACCTCGACCGCGGAGACGTCGTCCCGGCCAGGGCGAGGATCGAGCAGCTGATCGAATGGGTGCTGCCTGCCGCGGAGGAGATCGGTGCGGCGCCGTTCCTCGCCGTTCCCGACACGAACGCCGCCGAGCGTCAGATCGCCCGCTTCGAAGCCGGCTTCTCGTTGGAGCAGATCTACCGTGAGCAGGTGTCCGTGACGGCCGGGGAGGCGCCTGCGCCCCTCGTCTAGCGCTGGCGAATGCGGCAGCATTCCGCCCGCTTGTGCTACATAATCCCCCGCGTCGACGGCGATCGGCGCTTTCTTTGTGAGGGATTCATTCCGGAGGATCGATGGACTTCTTCGTTGACCATGCCGTCCTGTTCGCGCTGCTGTGCGCGGCGTTGGCGGTGCTGTACGGCCTCTACTTGACCTACTGGCTGCTGTCGCGACCGGCGGGCAACGAGCGGATGCGAGAGATCTCGGGCGCCGTCCAGGAGGGCGCGGCTGCCTACCTGCGCAAGCAGTACACGACGATCGCCGTCGTCGCCGTGGCCCCGTTCCTGCTCCTCGGCTTCTACTCGAAGCTCGGCTGGGGCACGGCGTTCGGCTTCGTGATCGGCGCCACGCTGTCCGCGGCTGCCGGTTTCATCGGCATGAACGTCGCCGTGCGCTCGAACTCGCGTACGGCGGAGGCGGCGCGCGAGGGAGTCGCCCCGGCCTTCAAGGTGGCGTTCCGCGCCGGGTCGGTGACCGGTCTCCTGGTCGTCGGTCTCGGCATGCTCGGCGTGGCCGGCTACTACTGGATCCTCACCGGCTGGCTCGAGAACACCCCGGAGTCTGCCGTCGACGATCTCATCGGGCTCGCGTTCGGTGGCTCGCTCATCTCCGTGTTCGCGCGTCTCGGAGGCGGCATCTTCACCAAGGCCGCCGATGTCGGCGCCGACCTCGTCGGCAAGATCGAGGCAGGTATCCCCGAGGACGACCCGCGCAACCCGGCCGTGATCGCGGACAACGTGGGGGACAACGTCGGTGACTGCGCCGGCATGGCCGCCGACCTGTTCGAGACGTACGCCGTCACCGCCGTCGCCGTGATGCTTCTCGGCACGCACTACCCGGACGCCAAGCTCTGGCTGTTCCCGCTCTCGCTCGGTGGCGTCTCGATCGTCGCCTCGATCATCGGCACGTTCTTCGCCCGCGTCGGCCACGGGCGCAACGCGATCATCAACGCGCTCTACCAGAGCGTGCTCGTCGCCACGGTGCTCTCCGCGCTCGGGTTCGTCCCCGTGACGATGGCCTTCGACGACGGCAAGTTCTCGTTCTGGCAGCTCTACGGCTCGGCGCTCGTGGGGCTCGCCGTCACGTTCCTGCTCGTCGCGATCACCGAGTACTACACCGGCAGCCGCTGGCTCCCGGTGAAGAAGATTGCGGAGGCCTCCCAGACCGGCCACGCGACGAACATCATCGCCGGCCTCGCGTACGGGATGCAGGCGACCGCCCTGCCCGTGGTCGTGATCGCCGCCGGGGTGGTCGGCGCCTACGAGATCGCCGGCGGCGAGATCTACGGGATCGGCGTGGCGGTCATGGCCCAGCTGTCGATGTGTGGCCTGATCGTGGCGCTCGACGCGTACGGGCCCGTCACGGACAACGCCGGCGGCATCGCCGAGATGGCGGACATGCCGGAGTCGGTGCGCGGCGTCACCGACCCGCTCGACGCGGTCGGCAACACGACGAAGGCGGTGACCAAGGGCTACGCGATCGGCTCGGCCGGGCTCGCGGCTCTGATCCTGTTCGAGGAGTACTCGCGCGGGCTCACCGATCTCGGCCTCAACACGGTGTTCTCACTGGAGGACCCGTACGTGGTCGCGGGGCTCTTCATCGGCGGGCTGATGCCGTTCCTCTTCGCCTCGCTCGCAATGACGGCGGTGGGGCGCGTCGGCGGGGAAGTCGTGCAGGAGGTGCGTCGTCAGTTCCGCGAGGACCCGGGGATCATGGAGGGAACGTCGCGACCCGACTACTCCCGCGCGATCTCGATCGTCACGGGCTCGGCCATCAGGGGGATGATGCTCCCGGCCGCGATCCCGGTCGTCTTCCCGATCGTGGTCGGGATCATCAGCGCGAAGATGCTCGGGGGGCTGCTGATCGGCACGATCGTCACCGGTCTCTTCCTGGCCATCGCCATGACCTCCGGCGGAGGCGCGTGGGACAACGGCAAGAAGCTGATCGAGGACGGCCTCTACGGCGGCAAGGGATCCGAGGCGCACGCCGCCGCCGTGACCGGAGACACGGTGGGCGACCCGTACAAGGACACGGCGGGCCCGGCCATCAACCCGATGATCAAGATCACGAACATCGTCGCGATCCTGATCATCCCGCTGATCGCCTCGATCCACGGGTAACCCTCAGTGGTGACTGCCGGCGCCCGGCGTGAGCCGGGCGCCGAGCCTGCCCTTGGGTGCCCGGCTCCGGCGTGCGTAGACTCGCGCGGTGCCGGGAGGTCGCCGTAGGCGCGAGGTCGAGCTCGAGCGGGTGCTCGGGACGCCGGCGCTGTTCGCCACCGCGTACGGCAACGTCGGCTCCTCGATCTACTACGCGCTCGGTCTCACGGCCGTCTTTGCACTCGGGCTGACACCGCTCGTCTTCGTCGTCGCGGGCGTCGTCTTCGCCATGACCGCAGCCACATACGCCGAGGGGACCGCCCGCTTCCCGGAGGCGGGCGGGTCGGCGAGCTTCGCGCGCCACGCGTTCGACGAGCTGGTCAGCTTCACCGCCGGCTGGGCGCAGATGCTCGTCTACGTCGTCACCGTCGCCGTCTCGGCGTTCTTCGTGCCGCACTACCTCTCGATCTTCTGGGAGCCGCTGCGCACGAACCCTTGGGACATCGTCGGCGGCGCGATCGTGATCGTCGTTCTCGTCGCGCTCAACATCGTCGGAGTCACGGAGGCGGCGAAGCTGGCGATCAGCTTCGCGGTGATCGACTTCGCCACGCAGCTGCTGCTCGTGGCGATCGGGTTCGCGCTCGTCTTCAGCCCCGCCGTGCTCGTCGACAACGTGCACTGGGGAGTCGCGCCGACGTGGTCGAGCCTCGCGATCTCGATTCCCGTCGCGATGCTCGCGTACACGGGTGTCGAGACGGTCTCCAACCTCGCCGAGGAGGCCCGCGATCCTGTTCGCACGGTCCCGAATGCGTACAAGCTCGTGGCTCTCGCCGTGTTCGCGATCTACTTCACGCTGCCGGCGATAGCCCTGTCGGCGATGCCGGTCGAGCGCATCGACGGCGAGTGGACGACGCTGCTGGCGTTGCCGCCGGAGGAGGGCGGCTACGCCAACGACCCGATACTCGGGCTCGTGGCGAACATCGGGGTCGAAGGACGGCTCCTCGACGCGCTCGAGATCTACGTCGGCATCCTCGCGGCCACGATCCTCTTCATCGCCACGAACGCCGGCGTGATCGGCGCCTCGCGGATCACGTACTCGATGGCGACCTACCGCCAGCTCCCGGAGATCTTCCGCCGGCTGCACCCGCGCTTCAAGACGCCCTGGCTGTCGCTCGTCATCTTCGCGGGTGTCGCACCGATCCTGATCCTGCTGCCCGGTGACGTGAACTTCGTCGGCACGCTCTATGCATTGGGCGCGACGTTGTCCTTCACCGTCGCGCACGCGTCGCTCGTGCGCATTCGCGTGACCGACCGCGGTGATGCGCGCGAGCCCGTCTTCAGGGCCCGCGGGAACCTCACCGTGCGCGGGGTCTCCTGGCCGCTGTTCGCCATCGTGGGTGGTGTTGCCACCGGGATCTCGTTCGGCGTCATCGTCGTGCAGAACCCAGCCACCCGCTGGGTGGGGCTTGGTTGGATCGTGCTCGGCCTCGTCAGCTATGTCATCTACCGGCGCCGCATCCTCGGTGTGTCTCTGCGCTCGGCTGTGAAGGCGGCGCCGGCGCTGGGGCCGGCACTTGCGCTCGAGTACAGGCGCATCCTCGTGCCGATCGTGCCGGGTCGACCCTCGGACGATGCGCTCGACGTCGCCTGCCGGCTCGCGGCCGAGCGTGGCGCCCGGGTGATCGCGCTCAGCGTGCTCGAGATGCCGTGGGAGCTGGCCGCCGACGCCGTACAACCCGAGACGGAGCTTGTCGCCAATGCCGAGCTCGACGAGGCTGTCGCCATCGGCGACTCATACGGCGTGCGGGTCACGCCGCGCCTCGTGCGCGGTCGTAGCGCTGCCCGGGAGATCGTGGCCGAGGCGGAGCGCCGCGACGTGGAGATCATCGTGCTCGGCTCGCCTCGCAAGTACCTCACCGACCGGCGCCGGGGGGTCTTCGGGACGACGGTCGACCGGGTGCTGCGCAATGCCCCCTGCCGCGTGATGGTGACGACGTCCGGGGAGCCGTCGCGATGAGCTTGTACCGCGCCGTCGTGCTCGTGTTCTCGGTCGTCTTCGTCGCGATCGGGATCGCCTTGCTCGTGGTCACGGCGGTGCACGGCGGTGGCGTGCTGGGGTACGTCCTGGGGGGGCTCTTCGTCGCGCTCGGCGTGGCCCGGTTCACGCTGGAGCGCAGGCGGGTGGGCGGCTAGATGGCCCGGAAGGTGCGGGGATTCGAACGGGTGCTGGACGCTCCGGCGCTGTTCGCGATCGCGTACGGCGAGATCGGCTCGTCGATCTACATCGCGCTCGGGATCGTCGCGGCGCAGGCGCTCGGCCTGACCCCCGTGGTGCTCCTGTTCACCGGTCTCGTCTTCCTGCTCGTCGCGCTCTCGTACGCCGAGGGCACGGCCGCCATTCCCGAGACGGGCGGAGCCGAGACGTTCGCCCGGCGCGGCTTCAACGGCCTGGTCGGGTTCTTCGCGGGGTGGGCGCTCTTCCTCGACTACTTGATCGTGATCGCGCTGTCGGCGCTCTTCCTGCCGCACTACCTCGCCACGGCGGTCTCGGTGCCCGAGCTGCGCAACAGCCCGTGGGACGTCGTCGTGGCGGTCTCGGTGATCGCCGTCATCGCGGGCACCCGTCTGCTCCGCCACGCGCGGCTGCACACCGCCGGTCTCGTCGTCGCGCTGCTCGATCTCGTCATCCAGACCCTCATCGTGGTGCTCGGGTTCGCCCTCCTGTTCTCGCCGCAGACGCTCGTCGACGGCCTCTCGCTCGCTCCCGGTCAGGACTGGGTCGACGATCTGCTCTTCGCGATCCCGCTCGGCATGCTCGCCTTCACCGGCCTGGAGACGGTTGCGAACCTGGCCGAAGAGGCGCGAGAACCCGGACGCACGCTGCCACGGTCGTTGTTCTCGGCGATCGGGCTCGTCGTGCTTCTCACGGTGCTCGTCGCGACCGTCGGGCTCACGGCGTTCCCGGTGGAAGACGGCTCCACCGAGCTCGCGGACGAATGGCTCGAGGCTCCGATCGCAGGGATCGTGACCGCCTTCGAGGGCCACCTGCCCAGTCTGATGGTCGACGTCCTGCGGGTCGGAGTGGGGCTGTCTGCCGTGCTCATCCTCTTCGTCGCCATCACCACGTCGATATCGGGCTGCACACGGCTCGCGCACTCCATGGGCGAGCACGGGATGTTGCCGCGCGAGTTCGGCCGGCTCGAGCGGCGGACGCTCGTCTCCCAGGAGGCGATCATCGCGATCGCGCTCGTCGCGATCGGGATCGTCGTGGCGACCGGTGCCGCGGAGAACGTCCAGTTCCTGGCCAGCGTCTACTCGTTCGGCGTCCTCCTCGCGTTCACGCTGGCGCAGCTCGCGGTGCTCAACCTGCGCCGCCGCGAGCCCGATCTCGTCCGGCCCTTCCGCGTGCGGCCGGAGGTGCGGATCGCGGGGACGGCGTACCCCGTGCCGGCGATCGTTGGGGCAGTCCTCACCTTCTCGATCTTCGTGCTCGCGATGATCACGCATCCGGGAGCCCGCTACGCCGGCCCGCTCTGGCTGGTGATCGGTCTCGCCGTCTACCTCGCCACGCGGTGGTGGGAGCACCGTGGGATGCTGGAGGAGGTCGACCCGTTGACCTCGCTGCCGGCGGCCGCGACGTTCACGAGGTTGCTCGTGCCGATGAAGCTGGGCGACATCGGCGAGGAGATGGTCGCCACGGCGATCGCGATCGCGAAGGAGCGCCACGCCGACGTCGACGCGATCACGGTCGTCCGCGTGCCGCGTCAGTTCCCGCTCGAGGGGCCGCTCCCTCCCGACGTCGCGGAGCGCGCGTACGGCGCGCTCGAGGAGGCCCGGCACCTGGGCGCGGAGAACGACGTCCACATCGGCACGGATGTCGTCTTGGCTCGATCCATCGGGCATGCGATCGTCGCCGAGGCGAGGCAGCGTGGTGCCGATCTGATCGTGCTCGGTTCTTCGCCGCGCTGGCGCCGGCAATCTCGCTTCTTCTCACCGACCGTCGACCACGTGCTGAAGAACGCGCATTGCGAGGTGCTCGTGATCGCGTTCCCGGAGGGTGTGTTCGACGATGGTTGGGGAGCCTGATCGCCGTACGCTCGGTTACGCTGCGATCGTGAAGGCGCTGGTCATCGGCTGTGGACGCGTCGGGTCGAACGTCTCGAAGCGGCTCGCCGGGGACGGCTGGGACGTGACGGTGATCGACGAGCGTGAAGAGGCCCTGCAACGCCTCGGCGCAGGCTGGCAGGGCAACTTCGTCCTCGGACACGGAATGGACAGCACCGTGCTGCGCCGTGCGGGTATCGAGGAGGCCGACGCGGTCGTTGTGGCGACCGACGGCGACAACACGAACATCGTCATCGGCCAGGTCGCGCAGCGCCGCTTCGGCGTCGGCTGCGTCGTCGTGCGATTGCTCGATCCGCTCCGCGCCGACTTCTACGCGCAGCACGGCATGAAGACGTTCTGCCCCACGCAGACAGCCATCTCGGTCCTGACCGAGACGGTCGAGGCTGCGTGCCAGCCCGGCAGCGGGTCACGAGACCAGGGCTGACGGGAGACGCATGTACATCATCGTGGCCGGCGGCGGCAAGGTGGGATCGAACGTGATGCGGTCGCTGCTGCAGATGGGCCACGAGGTGACCCTGATCGAGCAGCGACGCGACCGCTTCGAGCGTCTCGAGGCGGAGTTCGGCCACATCCCGATCCTCGGCGACGCGACCGAGATCTTCGTCCTCGAGCGCGCCGGGATCGCCCGCCCGCCCGACCTGGTCGTGGCGGTAACAGGCGACGACGAGGACAACCTCGTCATCTCGCAGATCTCGAAGGACGGCTACGGCGTCCCGAAAGTGATCGCTCGGGTGAACGACCCACGCAACCAGGAGTACTTCGACCTCCTGGGGATCACCCAGACCGTCTGCGCGACCTCGGGCATCCTCGGCCTGGTCGAGCACGAGGTGCCCGCCCACGGGCTCGTGCGCCTGCTCGACCTGCGCACGGAAGGTCTCGCCCTGGTCGAGGTGCAGATCGAGACCGACTCCCCCGTGGCGGGTAAGCCGGTCTCAGCGCTGGCGCTGCCCGAGGGGTCGAGACTGCTCACGGTGCTGCGCCAGGGGCAAGCCGAGATCGACGTCGAGACGACGGTGCTCCAAGCGGGCGACCAGGTGCTGGCGATCGTGCAGCCCGGCAAGGAAGAAGCGTTGCGGGGCGTACTCCTCAGCAGTTGACCGTGCGCGCGCGGGTCCCGAAGAGGCGTCACATCTCGAGCGGCGTGGCTGCGAGCGTGGCCTCGGTCGCGCTCGTCACGTTCGCGATCGAGCTGCTGAAGGGCACCGTGCCCGTCCTCAGTCTCGGTGTCCTGTACGTCCTCGCCGTGCTGGTCGTGGCGGTCGGCTGGGGGCTGGCGTATGCGATTCCCGTCGCCGTGGCGAGCATGCTCGCGTTCAACTGGTTCCACCTGCCGCCGGTCCACACGTTCTCGCTCACCGACAGCGAGAACTGGTTCGCGCTCGCCGTGTACGTGGCAACCGCGATCGTCGTCTCCGCGCTCGCCACGCGCGTGCGCGACCGGGCTCGCGAGGCAGAGCAGCGGGAGCGTGAGGCGTCGCTCCTGGCGGAGATCGCGTCGTCGTTGCTCGGCGGCACCCATGTGGCGGAGGAGCTCGATCGGATCGCGACCGGCGTCGCCGTTGTTCTCGGCGTATCGGAGGTGTCCATCGCGCTCGGCCCGGATCGAGCGCCGATCGGAGACCAGGATCCGCATCCGCTGATCGCCGGCGACCGCCATGTCGGCACCCTCTTCATGTCCGATCGGGAGGAGGCCGACCTCCGGGTCCGGCGGCGCTTCCTCCCTGCGCTCGCTTCGCTGCTGGCGGTGGCCGGAGACCAGGAGATCCTGCACCAGGAGGCATTCGAGACCGAGGCGCTGCGCCGCAGCGACACCGTCAAGACCGCGGTCATCCAGGCCGTCTCGCATGACCTTCGCACGCCGCTCGCAACGATGGAGACGGCCCTCGGCGGCCTCGTCGGCGACGCGGGAGCACTCGACGAGTCGAGCCGCCGCGAGTTGCTCGACACGCTTCAGGTCGAGCTGGCGCGGCTCACGCGCCTCGTCGACAACCTGCTCGACCTGTCACGGCTCCAGGCCGGCGCGGCGAGACCCATGCCCGAGCTGTGGACGGCCGACGAGCTCGTGGCGCAGGCGCTCGACGGCATCGCGGGGTCAGAGGCCGTCGAGCTCCTGATCCCGGAGGAGCTCCCACCCGTGAGCGTCGATGCGGGGCAGATCCAGAGGGCGCTCGCAAACGTGATCGAGAACGCGCTCAGGGTCTCACCGCCGGGGGAGCCGGTAGCCGTGCGGGTGACGGCGACGCGCAAGGAGGTGCTCTTCCGGGTCGTCGATCACGGCCCCGGTGTCCCGGAGGAAGAGCGCGAGCGCATCTTCGAGCCGTTCCACCGAGGCCACGAAGGCGTCGCCGGCGCAGGGCTCGGACTTGCCATCGCCCGTGGATTCGCAGCGGCCAACGGAGGGCGGGTCTGGGTCGAGTCGCATCCCGGGCAGGGCGCCACGTTCACCCTCGCGCTGCCGGCCGAGGCAGCGATCGCAGCGCCCGTCGCGAGGTGAGCGGACGCAGGATCCTCGTCGTCGACGACGAGGCCCAGCTGGTGCGAGCCCTGAAGACGACGCTCACCAGCGCAGGCTACGACGTGGAGACTGCGGCCACCGGTCAGGAGGCGCTGGCGGCAGCGAGCTTCCGGCCTCCTGACGCGATCATCCTCGACCTCGTGCTGCCCGACATCAAGGGCACGGACGTCTGTCGCGAGCTGCGCCGTTGGAGTGAAGTGCCGATCGTGGTCGTGTCGGCGGTCGGGGACGAGCCCGAGAAGATCGCCGCCCTCGATGCCGGCGCAGACGACTACGTCACGAAGCCGTTCGCGATCGGCGAGCTGCTCGCTCGTCTCCGCGCCGTTCTGCGACGGGCCGGGCCGAACGGCGAGCCGTTGCTCGCCATCGGGTCGCTGCACATCGACCTCGAAAAGCACGCCGTCACGGTCGACGGCGAGCCCGTGCATCTCACTCCGCACGAGTTCGACCTGCTGTCCCTGCTCGCGAGAAACAAGGGCAAGCTGCTCACGCACCGCATGATCCTGAAGGAGGTGTGGGGCCCCGCCTATCAGCTCGAGTCGAGCTACCTGCACGTGTACGTCTCGCAACTGCGTCGCAAGATCGAGTCCGATCCTGCGCGACCCCGGTACCTGATCACCGAGACCGGTGTCGGCTACCGGCTCGTCGACCCGGATCTGGGTTCTTAGACCGTTCTTAGGCCTGAGCGGCAAACACTTAGGCCCGGCTCAGGCCGGCGGTCGTACCTTCGAGTCGTGAGCAACAGGTACGACGTCGAGCGGGAATCGCGGCCGCTGCATCTGGACCGTCGGTCCTTCAGCGGCCCAACGGTCCTGTTCGCTCTCGCGCTCCTCCCGCTCGCTGCCGCGGTCGCCGGGCTCGTGTCGCCGACGTCGGGTCTCATGCTCGGTGGCGCGCTCTTTGTCGCCGGGGCCCTCGAGGCAACGGTCGGACACGCCGCCGCCGTGCGCGACCGTGCCAAGGCAGACCGGCTGCTCCTAGCGGGGCACCGCTCCTCACCCGAGCTCGAATGGCGGGCGGAGGAGCTGACCTCCGAGAGACAGCGGAAGGCATTGGCCAAGTCGCTCCATGCCCTGGTCGCCTCGCTCGGTCAGAACGTCGTCATGACCGCGCAGGTCGTGAACCGACCGGCCGCACGCGCGCAACGCGCGAGGCTCACCGCGATCGGCGACCGTCTGCTCCGGCTGGAGAAGCCTGTCAGTGCCCGGGGGGTTCTCATGGTGCGTAGGCTGCTCGCCGACGGCGGCAGCCCTCTCTACGACAGGCGTCACGCGGACGAGCTACCCGAGCGCCTGGACATCCTTCTGCGCGCGCTGGAGCCGCGCCGCTGATGGTCGAGCTGCTCGGCATCGCGATCGCAATCCTCTGCTTCGCGGGCGCGTTCGCGCTCGTCTACCTGCTGGATCGCGTCTGATGTCCGGCGCCGACTTCTTCGGGCTCGTCGTGGCGCTCCTCGTGCTTGCGTACCTCGTGTATGCGCTCCTGCGCGGCGAGAAGCTGTGACCGGCAACGGCATCCTGCAGATCGCGCTCTACGTGGTGATCCTGACCGTGCTCGCGTACCCGCTCGGCGCGTACATGGCGCGTGTGTACATGGGGACGCTGCGTATGCCGAGGTGGCTGACCGCCCCCGAGCGTGGCTTCTACCGCCTACTCGGGACGCGCGCCGAGGAGGAGCAGGGCTGGAAGGCGTACGCCGGTACCGCGCTCGTCTTCATGGGCGTGTTCGCGGTCCTCCTGTACCTGATCCTGCGCCTGCAGGGCCACCTGCCCTTCAACCCGGACGGGATGAAGGGCGTGCTGCCGTGGGTCTCGATCAACACGACCGCAAGCTTCGTCACCAACACGAACTGGCAGTACTACGGCGGCGAGTACCACGATGTCGTACCTGAGCCAGATGGCCGGCCTGGCCGTACAGAACTTCGTCTCGGCCGCGCTCGGGATGGCCGTGCTCGCAGCGGTGATCCGCGGCTTCGCACGTCGCTCGGCAGGCACGATCGGGAACTTCTGGGCCGACCTCTACCGGTCGCTCTTCTACATCCTCCTCCCCCTGGCGGCAATCCTCGCCGTGCTGCTCATCTCGCAGGGAGTCGTGCAGACGTTCCACGGCGCCGCGCAGGCGACGACCGTCGAGGGGGCACAGCAGACGATCGCGCGCGGCCCGGCGGCGACGCAGATCGCGATCAAGCAGCTCGGGACGAACGGCGGCGGCTTCTACAACTCCAACTCGGCCGTGCCCTTCGAGAACGCCAATACCTTCACGAACCTGCTCGAGATGCTCGCCATCCTCCTCATCCCCGCGGCACAGGTGTTCATGTTCGGCCGCATGATCGGAGCTCGCCGCCAGGCGCTGCCCATCTACGCCGCGATGATGACGATGACCATCATCGGTCTCGCCGTCGCGCTCCCCGCGGAGCAGCACGGCTCGCAGGTGCTCCGGGACTCCGGTGTCAACATCACGGCGGGTGACGGTCAGAGCGGCGGCAACATGTCCGACAAGGAGGTGCGCTACGGCATCGCGCCGACGGTGAACTGGGCCGTCGTGACGACGAATGCGTCCAACGGCTCCGTCAACGGCGGTCACGACGCACTCGATCCCGCCGGTGGCGCCGTCCCGATCGTGAACATGTTCACCGGCGAGGTGATCTGGGGCGGTGTCGGTTCTGGTCTCTACGGCATGTTCTTCTACGTCCTCATCGCCGTGTTCGTGGCCGGGTTGATGGTGGGACGGACGCCCGAGTACGTCGGCAAGAAGATCGAGGCGCGGGAGATGAAGCTCGCCGCGATCGGCGCGCTCTTCGTGCCGACGATGGTCCTCGTGCTGACGGCGATCTCGGTCGTCACCGACCGCGGCCTCGCATCGATCTTCAACCCAGCCGCTCACGGCTTCTCGGAGGCGCTCTACGCCTACGACTCGCAGTCCAACAACAACGGCAGCGCCTTCGCCGGCTACGGCGCCACGGAGTTCTCGACGCTCGTGGGCTCGATCGCGCTCTGGCTCGGTCGCTTCGCGCCGCTCGTCGCCGCGCTCGCGCTCGGCGGCTCGCTGGCGGCGAAGAAGACCGTGCCCGCGTCCGCCGGCACGTTCCGCACCGACGGCGGCACGTTCGTCGTGCTGCTGGTCGGCGTCGTCCTGCTCACCGCCGGCCTGATGATCTTCCCGGCACTCACGCTCGGGCCGATCGTGGAGGGGCTCTCCTGATGCGTGTTCTCGGCCGTTCCGTCATCGCCGTGGTCGTCCTGACCGTCGTCTTCGGGCTCGTCTACCCGCTGCTCTTCACCGGCTTCGCACAGCTCGCGTTCTCCAACAAGGCGGACGGCAGCCTGATCGAGCGCGACGGCAAGGTCGTCGGCTCGAAGCTGGCCGCGCAGGCGTTCACGAAACCGCAGTACTTCCACCCGCGGCCCTCGGCGACGGCACCCGAGTACAACGCCGCCGCCACCACCTTCGCCAACCTCGGCCCGACCAACCCTGACCTCGCGAAGGCAGTCAGAGAGCGCATCGCTGCGATCCTGAAGCTCGAGCGCCCGTACAACCCCGGTCTCAGGGTCGGCGACATCCCGGTCGACGCCGTCACGACGTCTGCCTCGGGCATCGACCCCCACATCTCCCCGGCCAACGCCCAGTTGCAGGCGGCGCGTGTCGCCAAGGTGCGCGGCATGTCGGCCCAACAGGTTTCGGATCTCATCGACGAGCACACCGACGGCCGCTGGCTCGGGATCTTCGGCGAAGCGGGCGTCAACGTGCTCGAGCTCAACCTCGCACTCGATTCGGAGGCGTCGTGACCAGGACCAGCCAGAGGATCTTCTCCCGGGACATCGTCGTCGCGGCGGTGGGCGACTCGTTCGGCAAGCTCGACCCGCGCACGCTCCTCCGGAACCCCGTCATCTTCATCGTCGAGCTCGGCAGCGTGATCACCACCGCGATCTTCGTCCGCGACCTCTTCGGCAGCGGCGACTCGGAAGCGCTGTGGTTCACGGGCACGATCGCGCTCTGGCTCTGGCTGACCGTGCTGTTCGCGAACTTCGCGGAGGCGATCGCGGAGGGGCGTGGCAAGGCTCAGGCGAACGCCCTCCGCGCCACCCGCACCACGACGACAGCCTGGCGCCGGACGGACAGCGGCGGGCTCGAGGAAGTGCCTGCCGCCGAGCTCTCGCGCGGCGACGTCGTCGTCGTCGCGGCCGGCCAGGTCATTCCCGCCGACGGAGAGATCCTCGAGGGTGTCGGCTCGGTGGACGAGTCGGCCATCACGGGTGAGTCCGCGCCGGTCATCCGCGAGGCCGGCGGCGACCGCTCGGCCGTCACCGGCGGCACGCGCCTGCTCTCCGACCAGCTCGTGATCGAGGTCACCCAGGAGCCCGGCAAGTCGTTCCTCGACCGCATGATCGCGCTCGTCGAGGGCGCCGAGCGCCGCAAGACGCCGAACGAGATCGCGCTCAACATCCTGCTCGCCGGGCTGACCATCACCTTCCTCGCCGCAGTGGTGACGCTGCGACCGTTCGCGCTCTATGCCGGCACGAATCTCTCCCAGACCGTGCTCATCGCTCTGCTCGTCGCCCTCATTCCCACCACGATCGGCGCACTCCTGTCCGCGATCGGCATCGCGGGCATGGATCGCCTCGTCCAGCGCAACGTCCTCGCCATGTCCGGACGCGCAGTCGAGGCCTCCGGCGACGTCGACGTGCTTCTGCTCGACAAGACGGGGACGATCACGCTCGGGAACCGGCAGGCAGCCGAGTTCCTGCCGCTGCCCGGTGTCGAGGAGCGCGAGCTCGCCGAGACTGCCCAGCTCGCCTCCCTCGCCGACGAGACGCCCGAGGGTCGTTCCATCGTCGTGCTGGCCAAGGAGCGTTTCAACATCCGCGAGCGCGAGCTCGGCGAGCATGCGTTCGTTCCCTTCTCGGCCTCGACCCGCATGAGCGGCGTCGACCTGAACGGGTCGCGCCTGCGCAAGGGCGCCGCGGACGCGATCGGGCGCTTCGTCGCCGAGAACGGCGGCCGCACCCCCGAGCAACTCGAGGGCATCGTCCAGTCCGTGGCGAGGCAGGGTGGCACGCCGCTCGTCGTCGCGCGTGACAACTTCGCGCTCGGCGTCGTGCACCTGAAGGACATCGTCAAGGGCGGCATGCGGGAGCGCTTCGACGAGCTGCGCCGCATGGGCATCCGCACCGTGATGATCACCGGCGACAACCCCGTCACCGCGGCCGTGATCGCCGAGGAGGCGGGCGTCGACGACTTCCTCGCCGAGGCGACACCCGAGCGCAAGCTCGAGCTGATCCGCGAGGAGCAGGGAAAGGGCCGCATGGTCGCGATGACGGGCGACGGCACGAACGACGCCCCCGCGCTCGCCCAGTCCGACGTCGGCGTCGCCATGAACACCGGCACCACCGCGGCGAAGGAAGCCGGCAACATGGTCGACCTCGACTCGAACCCGACGAAGCTGATCGAGATCGTCGAGGTCGGCAAGCAGCTGCTGATCACGCGCGGCTCCCTGACGACGTTCTCGATCGCCAACGACGTGGCCAAGTACTTCGCCATCCTGCCGGCGATGTTCGCGTTCACGTACGCGCAGGCACCGGGAGAGCGCGGGCCGCTCAACGACCTCAACGTCATGAATCTCGGCACGCCTCAGAGCGCCATCATCTCGGCGATCATCTTCAACGCGCTCGTCATCCCGGCGCTGGTGCCGCTTGCGCTGCGCGGCGTGAAGTACCGGGCGATCGGCGCCACGGCTCTGCTCCGGCGCAACCTCCTCATCTACGGGCTCGGTGGCGTGATCCTGCCGTTCGTCGGCATCAAGCTCATCGACCTGCTCGTGCACAACGTGTTCGGGGCCTGAGCCTCCTAGGATGCGGGCGGTGCGAGGGCGCTACCGCATCCTGCTCGGCGCCGCCCCCGGAGTGGGGAAGACCTATCGCATGCTCCAGGAGGGCCGCCAGGCGCTCGCAGAGGGCGTCGATGTCGTGATCGGCTATCTGGAGCCGCACGACCGGCCCGACACGGCGGCACTGGCCGAGGGCCTCGAGATCGTCGCCCGGCTGCGCGCACAACACGGCGCTGTGGAGCTCGAGGAGATGGACGTCGACGCGGTCGTGCGCCGTGCGCCCGAGCTCGCACTGGTCGACGAGCTGGCGCACACCAACGCACCGGGTGCGCGCAATCACAAGCGCTACGAGGACATCGACGAGATTCTCGACGCCGGCGTCGACGTGATCTCCACGGTGAACGTGCAGCACCTCGAGTCGCTCAACGACGCGGTCTTCGAGCTCACGGGCGTTCGCGTGCGAGAGACGTTCCCTGATCGCGTTCTCGATGACGCGGACGAGGTCGTGCTCGTCGACCTCGCTCCCGAGGCGCTGCAGAATCGCCTGCGTGCGGGCAAGGTGTATCCGCAGGATCGGATCGACACCGCTCTCTCCAACTTCTTCCGGCGCGAGAACCTTGCCGCGCTCCGTGAGATGTCGTTGCGCGAGGTGGCGGAGGACGTCGGCGCACGACGGCATGTCGACGTCCTCGACCCGCTCAGCCAGCGAGCGGTCGGCGAGCGCATCCTCGCGCTGGTGACCGCCGAGCCGAGCTCGCAGCGTTTGCTGCGCCGGGCCTGGCGCTCCGCGCAGCGACTCGGGGCCGAGACCGACGCCCTTTTCATTCGCAAGCCGGGCGGGGATCTCGGCGAGGCGGAGATGATCCAGCTCGCCGCTCTGCGCCGCCTGGCGATCGTGCTCGGCGTCCACTTCCTCGAGGAGGAGTCGCCGGACTTCCTCGACGCCGTCCGCCGGGTCGTGCTCGACCGGGGCACCACGTACGTCCTCCTCGGCAATCCGGACGAGAGCCGCTGGGAGGAGATCATGCGCGGGTCGACGCTCACGCGTCTCCTGCGCGCGCTGCCGGGGGTGGACGTTCGCGTCGTCGCCGACCGCTCCCGCCGGAAGGAGCTCGGTGAACCTCGGCCGTAACCGCAGACGAGAAGCGCGATCGCTCGCCGGGAAGCGTCGCATCCTCGTGCCGTTCACGGGCGGCGCGCTCGAACCGGCGGTGCTCGAAGCGGCGATCCGCATCGCCCGCGCCGAGGACGCCGTCCTCGTTCCCGCCTACCTGCTCGTTCTGCCCCGCGACCTCGGCCCCGACGCGCCCGGCGGGAAGCAGGTCGAAGTGGCCATGCCGCTCCTCGAGGCCGTCGAGATCGCGGCACTCGACGCCAGGGTCCCGGTGGACGCGCGCATCGAGCGGGGGCGAACGCCGGTGCATGCGCTGAGGAGGCTCTGGGAGGTCGAAGAGTTCGATCAGATCGTGGCGCCGGCGCCGCGCGGCGCGGAGCCCGGCTTCACGCCGCAGGAGCTGGCCTGGATCCTGACCAATGCTCCCGCCGAGACGATCGTCTTGCGACCCGGCCCGGGCGCAATCTCCGCCGGCTGAGCCGACACCGGGCGGCCGACGGCATCCGCGAAGTGTCGGCTACCCTGGGTCCGATGCGCCGGCGCCTCGTCGTCACCGTTGCGCTTCTCGCCCTCCTGGTGCCGGTCGTCGGCTCTGCCACGCAGTCGACGCCCGCGCTTCGTCTGGTGAAGGTGTCCTCACGCTTCCAGAACCCGCTCGTCGTGACCTCCGCGCCCGGGCAGCCGAAACTGCTCTACGTGGTCGACAAGATCGGCCGCGTGTACGTGATGCAGAACGGCAAGGTGCGTGCGAAGCCGTTTCTCGACGTCCGCTCGCTCATCACCGCAGGCGGCGAGCAAGGGTTGCTCGGATTCGCCTTCGACCCGCGCTACCAGCGGAACAAGCTCTTCTACGTCGCCTACACGTCTGCCGACGGTCGCAACGTCGTGGCGCGCTACCGCTCCAACGGGACGGTGGCCATCCCGTCGAGCCGCGTCACGTTGTTCTCCGTGCACGATCCGTACGGCAACCACAACGGCGGCAACCTCGCCTTCGGGCCGGACGGGAAGCTGTACACGTCGATCGGCGACGGCGGCTCCGGCGGCGACCCCGAGAACCGCGCCCAGAACATGGGGTCGCGGTTCGGCAAGCTGCTTCGCCTCGACGTCTCGCGCACCAAGCCCCAGTGGGAGATCGCGGCCCTCGGTCTGCGCAACCCGTGGCGGTTCACGTTCGACCGGGTCACCGGCGACCTGTGGATCGGCGATGTCGGGCAGGGCGCGATCGAGGAGATCGACTTCGTGCCGCGCGGCACCACGGCCCTGCTCAACTTCGGCTGGGACGTCTACGAGGGAACGCACAGCTACGAGGACAAGCCACTCGGGCCCGGCACGCTCGTGCGGCCGGTCTACGAGTACTCGCACGACACCGGCTGCTCGGTGACCGGCGGCTACGTCTACCGTGGCAGCGCCATCCCGAGGCTGGCGGGCCGCTACATCTTCGGCGACTACTGCGCCGGCACGATCTGGACGCTCGCGCTCGTGAACGGGAAGGCGACCGACGTGCGCACGGAGGCGATTCGCGTCCCCGGGCTGAGCTCGTTCGGCGAGGCTCCGACGGGCGAGCTGTACCTGACGTCGGACGACGGGCCGCTCTACCGCCTCGTCGGCTGACGATCAGCCGGCGCGACGGCGCACGTGCGGGCTCTGGCCGAGCGCCGCGTAGGCGAGCGCGTTGAGTGACTCGTTGAGCGCCCGGATCTCGCGACTCACCTGAGACGTCCCCTCGGCCGCCTCGAGCCGCTTGTCGATCCGGTCGAGCCGCTCGACGATCCGGTCGAGCCGTTCGAGCAGCGCGTCCAGCTGTCGGTCTGGAAGGTCGTGTCGATCCACGCCGTAGCAGTTTACGACGCGACCCGGATCAGTTCCTCCCGCGTATGGGCGACGAGCGCGTCGGAGCCGAGACGGCGACGAAGCCGCTCGACCGCCTCGTGCCCGCTCTCGAGCGCTGTCACCCGGCGGGCGGCTCCGAGTTGCGCCAGCGCGACGCGCGCCAGCTCTTCCGGGGCGTCGGTGAAGACCCCGATCGCGGTGCCGGCTTCCGTCAGGCGGCGGAGGGCCGAGCTCACCTCGGCCGCCGGGCGGAGATAGACCGGCGCCCGCTCCTCCGCGAAGCGGTCCGAGCAGGGTGCGCCAGTTGCCCGCACCCGCTGCGTCGAGGGCGGCTGCGGCGTCCGCACGATCGGACGGCAGCGACGCCGGATCGACGCCGAGCACACGGGCGGAGTCGACGAGCCAGTCCCGCCACAGCGGCCGCGTGTCGCCGAGCACGCCGTCCAGCTCGACCAGGAGCGCGCTCATGCGGCGGGCGCGTTCTCGAGGACGAGCTGATCCCGGTCGCCGGGCACTGCCCGATGATAGGGTCCGCCTCCACACGGAGCGCGGTGAGGGAACCCGGTGTGAATCCGGGACGGTCCCGCCGCTGTGAGGGGAGATGCTCCCCCGCCAGACGTCACTGGCCTACGGGCTGGGAAGGCGGTGGGGGAGGGTGCCCCGAGTCAGAAGACCTGCCTCGCTCCGCACCTACCGAACCCCTCGCGGAAGGAGGATTCAGGTGCTCCATCGCCTGTTCGTGCTCGTCGCATGTGCTGCGGCGGCACTTGCTCTCTTCGTCGCCGGTGCCACCGGCGCACGCACCGCCCGGTCGGCGGACTTTCCTGTCACGATCACGGCCGGCAACGGCAAGGTGACGATCAAGAAGCAGCCGCGCCGCATCATCTCGCTCTCGCCGACGGCCACCGAGTCGCTCTTCGCGATCGGCGCCGGCAAACAGGTGCTCGCCGTCGACGACCAGTCCGACTACCCGAAGAACGCACCACGGACGTCGCTCTCCGGCTTCACCCCCAACGTCGAGGCGATCGCTGCCTACGAGCCCGACCTGGTCGTCATCTCGTACGACCCGAAGGGCCTCTCCGAGGCGCTCGGGAAGCTCGGCATCCCGGTCGTTCTCCACGATGCCGTGCGGACGTTCCCCGGTGCCTACCAGCAGATCAGACAGCTCGGCCTCGTCACGGGGCAGCGGGAGGGTGCCACCAAGGTCGTGACGAGGATGAAGATCCGGATCGCGCGCCTCGTGAAGACGGCGAAGAGCCGCTCGGCCGGGCTGTCCGTCTACCACGAGCTGACGCCAGACTTCTACTCGGCCTCGTCGAGCTCGTTCATCGGGAAGATCTACTCGCTCCTCGGCCTGAAGAACATCGCGGACGCAGCCGACCCGTCCGGCAGCGGCTACCCGCAGCTCTCCGCCGAGTACATCGTCTCGCAGAGCCCTGATCTCGTGGTGCTGGCCGACATCGTCTGTTGCGGCCAAACGCGGGCGACCGTGGCCTCGCGTCCGGGCTGGGGTCGCATCAACGCGGTGCGCACCGGCTCGGTCGTGCGGATCGACGACTCGCTGGCCTCGCGCTGGGGGCCGCGCCTGGTGAACTTCTTCCGCGCCATGGCGACGGCCATCACCCGCCTCGAGTCCTGACGAATGGAAACGGCCGCCGCGCACACCCATCTCGTTCGTCCGCGCGGGCTCACACCGGTGTGGGTGTGCGCGGCGGCCGTGTTCCTCGTCGTGTCCCTCGGTGTCGGGCTGCTCGTCGGCCCGATCGATCTCGGTGTCGGCGACATCCTCCGGTCGGTCGGCGCCCGCCTGCACCTGCCGGGCGTCACGTCGCCGCTGACCCCGACCGAGGAGACGATCGTCTGGCAGCTACGCCTGCCACGTGTCGCCCTCGCAGCACTGGTCGGTGGGATGCTCGCGATCGCCGGCGCGACCTACCAGGGCGTCTTCCGCAACCCGCTCGTCGACCCGTATCTGCTCGGTGTCGCCGCCGGCGCCGGCCTCGGCGCGACGCTCGCGATCGCGTACCTGCCGCGCTCGCTCGACGCGCACCAGGTCGTGCCACCGTCGGCGTTCGTCGGCGCCGCTCTCGCCGTCGCGATCTCGTACTCGCTCGCCAGGTCGGCGGGCGGCGACCGCGGGCCGGCGGTGCTCGTGCTCGCAGGCGTCACCGTCGTCTCCTTCCTCACCGCCGTGCAGGCATTCGTGCAACAACAGCACGCCGACACGTTGCAGGAGGTCTACTCGTGGATTCTTGGGCGCCTGCCGAGCTCCGGCTGGAGCGACGTCGTCCTGATCCTTCCCTACGTCGTCGTGTCGGTGATCGTGATCCTCGTCCTACGGCGGTCGGTCGACGTCCTCTCGCTCGGCGACGACGAAGCCGCCAGCCTCGGCGTCGACGTCGGACGCGTGCGGCTGACGCTGGTCGCTGCGGCAACGATCGGAACGGCGGCCGCTGTCTCGGTCGTCGGCTTGATCGCGTTCGTGGGGCTCATCGTCCCGCATGCTCTGCGGCTGCTGACCGGCGGCAGCTACCGGTCGCTGCTGCCGCTCTCCTTCCTGGCGGGCGCCGGGTTCCTGGTGCTCGTCGACGCGATCGCCCGTACGGTGCTGGCGCCCGCCGAGGTCCCGATCGGGGTTGTGACGGCTTTCCTGGGCGCCCCCTTCTTTGCGGTCATCTTGCGCACGAGCCGGCGGATGGTCGGGTGAGCGCGCTCGAGCTCGACGGCGTGTCGGTGATCCTCGGCGGCGCCAAGGTGGTGACCGACGTCAGCGCCCGGCGTGCCGGAGGGGCAATGGACGGTGATCATCGGGCCGAACGGGGCGGGGAAGACGACCCTCCTGCGAGCGATCGCCGGGCTCGTGCGCTTCACCGGCTCGATCAGGCTGTTCGGGCGGGAGACGTCCACGTACCGCCGGCGGGAGGTCGGGCGGCTGCTCGCGGTCGTTCCGCAAGCACCGGTCACGCCGCCGTGGTTGACCGTCTCCGAGTACGTGCTGCTCGGGCGGACGCCGTACGTCGGCTACCTGGCCAAGGAGAGCTGGGCCGACGTCGTGGCCACAGAACGTGCGCTCGACCGGCTCGATCTCGCCGGCTACGCCGGCCGGCTGCTCGGCACGCTCTCCGGGGGCGAGCGGCAACGCGTCGTCGTGGCGCGTGCGCTTGCGCAGGAGGCGCCCGTGATCCTGCTCGACGAGCCCACGTCGGCGCTCGACATCGGGCATCAGCAGCAGGCACTCGAGCTGCTGGACGAGCTTCGGCACGATATCGGGCTCACCCTCGTCGGGGCGATGCACGATCTGACGCTGGCGGCGCAGTACGCCGACCGGATGCTCCTGCTCGACGGCGGGGGTGTGGTCGTCGACGGGTCGCCGTCGGAGGTGCTCACCGAGGAGCGCCTCGCACGGCACTACGAGGCGTCGGTGCGGGTGCTCGAGGTCGACGGTCGTGTCGCCGTCCTCCCACGCCGGGCGTACGATGCGTGACGCCGTGAGACGCCGATCCGTGCTCCTGCTCGCCTGCGCAGCGCTCGTCCTTCCTGCCGCCGCCGTGGCGACGACGTCCGCGAAGGCGACCTACGAGGACACGCTTCCGAAGACCGGCGTCGGCCAGGTGACGGTGACGACGCAGAAGACGGCTGCGTTCCGGGTGTTGCTGCGGGTGCCGACGCAGGGTCGAGCGCGTCTCTACCTCCTCGGGGCGAAGGCACCGAAGGGCGGTCCGCTGATCGACACCAAGACGTACCACTGCGACGGTGCAGCCGGCTCGTTCTACTGCACTGGCGCGTACGAGCCGCTGCCGAAGGGCACGTACACCTGGCGGATCGTGTGGAAGGGCCCGGTCAAGGCGCCGGTCGAGCTGACGGTGCGCTGGTCGTAGGGGCCGGACATGTCCGGCCCGGGCCGGATGTATCCGGCCCCTACGACGACAACGTCTTCACGTGTTTGCGTCGCGCGCCGGCCGGCTCGTAGCCCAGCTTGTGGTTGATGGCGAGCATCGGCGCGTTCTCCGAGTCGTTCCCCGTCCAGATCTCGCGGATCCCGCGCGATCTCGCCCAGTACAGGGTTGAGAGCTTGACGAGCGTGGCAAGACCGCGGCCGCGGAAGTCGGGATGCGTGCCCGTGAACTCGTTCTCCGCGCGCGTTGCACCGTCCGAGGCGACGAACGCCAGAGCCGCGAGGTGCCCGTCGACAACGGCGACGACGCTTCCGTAGAAGTCGAGGTCGGGCACGCCGAGGTCGTCGCGGAGCCAGTCCTCGAACGACTGCTCCGCGTCCAGCGGGTCGGCCGGGTCGTCGGCATGCGCGGCCATCGCGAGAGCGTGCAGCTCGCGGAGGCGGTCTTCGAGCTCGATCAGCGACAGGAGCTCGACACCCGGTCCGAGTTGGAGCGGTGGCAGCTCGGCGCGCTCGAGGTGAAGCACCGACACCGGCTTGCGGCGCACTTCGCGGAAGCCGCGGCTCTCGGCGAACGCGGCACCTGTCTCGTCGTCTGTCCAGACGACGCCCTCGTCATAGCCGGCCTCGCGTAGCCGCGTCTCGACGAGTCGGGCGAGTGCCGCCCCGAGACCACGGCCTCTCCGACGCGGGTCGACGCCGACCCAGCAGCGGCCAAAGCGTCCCGCTCGCCCCGCCGCGACGATGTCGCCGTTCGACTCGGCAACCCACCAGGTGGTCGACTTGCGCATGTGGTCCAGCCCGCGCTCGCTGACGACCATCGTCGGCAGCAGCGCGCGCACGAGCGTCGCCAGCGCCGGCAGGTCGCGGGTCTCGAGCTCGCGGATGACCGCCCCCTGGTGGCCGCCCAAAGCAGGTGCGCTCACGGCAGAAACCCTAGCGTCGCGCGCGACCCTGACTGTCGGGTACCCGATCGAGGGCGCGGCCTGGCCGCGGTCGTGTTGGTAGCATAGTGACCCTAGGTATATGATCCTGGGTATGCAGATCGACGCACCGAAAGGCCACGTCGAGATGTTGCTGCTCGCCGTCCTTCACGGCGGCCCTGCCCACGGGTATGGGATCGTCGAGAGATTGCGTCGGGACAGCGACGGTGTCCTCGACTTCCCCGAGGGGACCGTCTATCCGGCGCTCTACCGACTCGAGCGAGCCGGCCTCGTGCGGAGCAGCTGGGCGGTCGTCGAGCGTCGCCGCAGACGGGTCTACCGGCTCACGAGGCGAGGGCTCGGCGAGCTCGAGCACCGACGCACGGGCTGGAGGCGCCTCGCCCGTGCCATGGAGGTGGTGCTGTCGTGATCGAGGAGACGCTCGCGAGACTCTCCCGGGAGCTGCGCACTCGGCGAGACCACCGCGGTCGACGAGATCGCCATGCTGCTCAGCCCGTTGCCAGACGTGTCCCGGCGTGTGCGCCGGCTGACGCCTTGGGGCTTCGCAGCCGTGATCACGGGAGTCGTGTGCTCGGCCGTGTTCGCAGTGGGTTGGTTCGCAGAAGGAGATCCAGGGTCGGGAATCGCACGGGCGGTGTTCGAGGCAGCGGCGCTCCTCGGCTGCTTCGGCCTGCTGCGTCGACCGCTTGCGCTCGCCTCTGACTCGTAGGGGCCGGAGTGGTCCGGCCCCTACGACGGTTACGGCACGGCGTCTACGCCGCAGCCTTGGACACCTCGCGGAAATGGAGCACGCTCGTCCCGAGGACGTAGAGGACGAACGCTCCGTTGGCGATCCAGATGATGCCGCCGGAGGGTGACCAGAACCCGTCCCGCGACCACGCGGTGGCGCTGAGGATCGCCAGGAGCGCCATGAGGAAGCTCACCCAGCCCCACCACCGCGGCAGGAAGCCGGTCCGGAGCGCCGCGCCGGCAACGGCGATCGCGAAGGCGGCGAACATGATCGACGACATCGCGTCGACCACGAGCGTGACATGGAACAGCGCCCGCACCTCGTCGGGCGTGAGGATCGCGGCGACGCTGTAGGCGAGCGATGCCTTCGTCAGGGCCGAGATGAGGCCGGCCGCGAACGTGAGTACGAACCCGATCAGCGCCGCTGTGGCCAGCCGCCCTTCGTCGACGCGTCGCATCGACTCGACCAGGCTTGCCACGAACCAGATCATGGCCAGCACGCCCAGCCCCATCAGGAGCGTTCCGGTCAGGATCGGGCCGCGGTTGTCGGCGAAGAACGAGACGACGTCGTCCGACCCGTCGTCCACCGTCGGCGGGCCGCCCGGCAGCAGCATCCCGACGACGAAGAAGAAGATGAACAGGACGCCGCCGAGGGCCGAGAGCCGGTCCCAGATCGCCTTGTTCATGACACCTCCCTTGCTCGTGACACGCGCGATTGTGTGATTCCGCACACGATCGGTCAAGCGGATGATGTGGCTAGCATCGGACGGTGACGGTGACGCCGCACGACGAGCTGCTGGCCGGGCTCAACCCGGCTCAGCGCGAGGCGGTCGTGACGACCGAGGGCCCCGTGCTCGTCGTCGCCGGGGCGGGCTCCGGCAAGACACGGGTGCTGACGCACCGCGTTGCCCACCTGATCGGCGCGTGTGGCGTGAAGCCGACCGAGATCCTCGCGATCACGTTCACCAACAAGGCGGCAGGCGAGATGCGGGAGCGGCTGCTCCGGATGTTGGGCCCGACGGCGCGTGCGATCTGGATCCTCACCTTCCACGCGGCGTGCGGGCGAATCCTGCGCCGCGAGGCGGAGCGGCTCGGCTACCGGCCGAGCTTCTCGATCTACGACCAGGCGGATCAGGTGCGTGTCGTGAAGCACTGCCTGGAGGAGCTCGGCAAGGATCCGAAGCGGTTCACGCCGCGGGGCATCCACGCGCAGATCTCGAATGCGAAGAACTCGCTCGTCACGCCCGACGAGTACCTGAGCCGCGTCGGCTCGTTCTGGGATCAGACGGTGGCCGAGGTCTACGACCTCTACCAGCGCACGCTGCATCGCTCGAACGCGGTCGACTTCGACGACCTGCTCATGCTCACCGTGCAGGTGCTGGAGCGCTTCCCCGAGGCTCGCGAGAAGTGGCAGCGGGCGTTTCGCTACGTCCTCGTCGACGAGTACCAGGACACGAACCACGCGCAGTACCGGCTGCTGCAGCTTCTCGCGGCGCAGCACGGCAACGTGTTCGCGGTCGGAGATCCGGATCAGAGCGTGTACGGGTTCCGCGGCGCCGATATCCGGAACATCCTCGACTTCGACAGGGACTTCCCCGGCGCCCGCGAGATCGCGCTCGAGCAGAACTACCGCTCCACGAACTCGATCCTCGAATCCGCCAACGCGGTGATCGCGAACAACCGCGACCGCAAGCCGAAGCAGCTCTTCTCCGAGCTCGGGCAGGGTGACCCGGTCGAGGTGGTCGAGGTCGAGGACGAGCATGCCGAGGCGCGCTTCGTCGCGGCGGAGATCGCGCGGCTCGTCGACTCCGACTACTCCGCGAGCGAGATTGCGGTCTTCTACCGCACGAACGCGCAGTCGCGGGTGCTCGAGGACGTACTCGTGCGCCAGCAGATCCCGTACCAGGTGATCGGCGGCCCACGCTTCTACGAGCGCGCCGAGATCAAGGACGTCGTCGCCTACCTGACCGTGCTCGACAACCCGGCCGATGCCGTCTCGCTGCTGCGGATCGCCAACCGGCCGCGGCGCGGCATCGGCGACACGTCGATCCAGCGACTCGTCACGCACGCGTCCACAGTCGGGATCTCGCTCTGGGAGGCGACCGCGGACCCCGAGGCGGCGGGCCTTGCGACCGCAGCCGTCAAGGCGGTGCGAGGCTTCCGCTCGCTGATGGAGTCACTCATGTCCGCCGCGCAGGAGCTCGAGCTCGACGAGCTCGTCGAGGCCGTGCTCGCGCGGTCGGGGACGATCGATGCCTACGAGGCGGAGCGCACGATCGAAGCACGCGGACGCGTCGAGAACCTGCAGGAGCTGGTCGGCGTGGCGCAGGAGTTCCGGCGCGAGCGGGAAGAGCCGACGCTGTCGGCCTTCCTGCAGGAGGTCTCGCTCGTCTCCGACCAGGACACGATCGCCGCGGACGGCTCGCTGGTGACCCTGATGACGATCCACAACGCCAAGGGGCTCGAGTTCCGCGCCGTGCTGCTGATCGGGATGGAAGAGGGGATCTTCCCGCACGCGCGCTCGATCGAGGACAACGAGGTCGAGGAGGAGCGCCGGCTCGCCTACGTGGGCATGACGCGTGCGATGGAGCGGCTGGCATTGACGCACGCCAGCGCCCGGTCGCTGTACGGCCGGCGCGAGTACAACCTGCCGTCGCGTTTCCTCGACGAGCTGCCGTCGTCCGTCCAGCGTGAGCGTCTGCGGCCTGCGTCGTGGTCGTCGTACGCGTCGTCGCCGCGCCAGCTCCCACCGCGGCAGGACCATGAGACGCCGGTGCTGCAGACGGGAGACTCGGTGCGCCACGGCTCGCTCGGCGAAGGTGTCGTGACGCGTATCGAGGCGGGCGGGATCGTCACCGTACGCTTCGCCGCCGACGGGTCGGAGCGGAAGCTGATGCTCGAGTACGCGCCGCTGGAGAAGCTCGCCTAGCGTGCAGTTCGGCGACGCGTAGGATCCGCCGCGTGCCAGTCCGCATCCGTACCGTCCGCGACCTCGACGAGTTCCGTGCCGCCGCCGGCTGCATCGGGCACTACTTCGGCTGGGAGCCGACCGAGGAGGAGGGCGAGCGGTTCTCGAAGGCGCTGCCGTTCGATCGCATGCACGCCGCCGTCGAGGACGGGTCGATCGTCGGCGGGGCAGGGGTCTTCCCCTTCGAGCTGACGGTGCCCGGTGGGCCGGTGCCGTGCGCGGGGGTGACGGTCGTCGGCGTGCTCCCGTCGCACCGGCGCCGCGGCCTGCTGCGGCGCATGATGACGGCGCAGCTGGAGGACGTGCGCGAGCGCGGCGAGCCGATCGCCGCGCTGTGGGCCTCCGAGGAGACGATCTACGGTCGGTTCGGCTACGGCCTCGCCTCGTTGTGCGTGAACGTCAAGACCGAAGGCCGAGCGGGAGGGCTGCGCCAGGATCTGGCGCCGCAGGACGGCCGGGTGCGACTCGTCTCCCACGAGGAGGCGCTGCGTCGCTTCCCGCCGCTGTACGACCGCGTGCGGCGGCGGTCGGTCGGGTTTCTCTCCCGCTCCCGGTCGTGGTGGGAGATGAAGCAGCTCGACGACCAGCCCGAGCACCGTCGTGGCGGCGGGCCGCTGCAGCGGGCCTTGCTCGAGATCGACGGCCGCCCGGCGGGCTACGCCATCTACCGGATCGTGAGCGAAGGGTCGGGGGAGGACTGGCGCAAGACGCTGCGCGTCCGCGAGGCGCTCGGTGTCGACGCCCGCGCGACACGCGAGATCTGGCGCTTCCTGCTGGCCGTCGACTGGATCGACGCGATCGAGATGTGGATGCTGCCGCTCGACCATCCGCTGCACCTGCTCGTGGCGCGCGTCAACCAGCTGCGCGCCCGGGTGTGGGACGGGATCTGGGTGCGGCTCGTCGACGTCGGCGCAGCGCTCTCGGCACGCGGCTACGCGCACGACGGGCGTGTCACGTTCGACGTCGTCTCCGATCCGCTGTTCCCGGAGAACGTCGGCACGTGGACGGTCGAAGGACGGTGTGGCGCGCCGCAGCAGGCGTCGCGCCGACGTCCGCCTCGACGTCCAGGCGTTGGGCGCGGCGTACCTCGGGGGCTTCTCCTTCACCGGCCTGGCTCGAGCGGAGCGGGTCAGCGAGGGCTCTCGCGGCGGCCTGGCCCGCGCCGATGCGCTGCTTCCGCACCGACGCCGCCCCGTGGTGCCCCGAGAACTTCTAGGCACCGCAGCGCGCTGCGCCGCGACCGTCGGGCTCGTCCTCGCGCTCCCGGCGTTGCCCGCCGCCGCGTCGACCGCACCGGGCGTCTCGCTGCGCGAGCTCGTCGGCCAGCGTCTCGTCGTCGCGATGGAGGGGACGACGCCGAGCGCGAGCATGCTCGCTCGGATCCGGGCCGGAGAGGTCGGCGGCGTGATCCTCTTCGGCCCGAACGTGCGCTCGCCGGCGCAGGTCCGCGCACTGACTCGCGTCCTCCACCGGGCGGCGCGGGACGGTGGCTGTCCCACGTCTGCTGATCGCCGTCGACCAGGAGGGCGGGGACTTCCGGCGCCTGCGCTGGGCCCCGCCGGGGCTTGCCGCCGCGGCTCTCGGCACGCGCAGCCCAGCGGCGCTCGAGCGGGTCGGAGCGGCGACGGGCCGGGCGCTGCGCGCGAACGGGATCGACGTCGACCTTGCCCCGGTCGCCGACGTGCCGAGCGGCCGGGATCGTTCATCGCGCGCAGGAACGCGCCTTCGGGACGATGCCGGCGGCCGTTGGCGCCAGGGCGGCGGCCTTCGCGACCGGGGTGCAGTCGGAGGGGGTGGCCGCGACCGCGAAGCACTTCCCGGGACTCGGGCGGGCCTCGCGGACCACCGACGTCGCGGCCGTCACGATCCGCGCCACGCGGGCGCAACTCGACGCCGATCTCGTCCCGTTCCGCGCCCTCGTCCTCGCCGGTGTCGGGCTCGTGATGATCTCGAACGCGACCTACACCGCGCTCGGGCCAGAGCCCGCGGTCTGGTCGCCCGCCACCTACCGGCTCCTGCGCCGTGACCTCGGCTTCGCGGGCGTCACCGTCACCGACGCCCTCGAGGCGGTCGCCGCGTCCGAGCGGCGAGGCGTCGACGACGTCGTCCTTCGTGCGGCGGTGGCAGGTGCCGACCTGTTGCTGCTCGCGGGCGGCGAACGTGAGAGCGCGGCGGTCTTCGACAGCCTGCTCCGCGCAGCGCGCGAGGGGCGGCTGCCGCGAGCATCACTCGAGCGGAGCTACGGGCGTGTGCTTGCGCTCAAGCAGGCTCACCGGGCCAGCGTGATCTTGCTGAGGCCGCGCGGCCGGTCGGGATCGAGTCCCTTGGCGCGCGCGAGCGCCCACGCGAAGAGCTGTCCGGGGACGACGGAGAGCAGAGGGGAGAGGAGGCGTGGCTCGGTCTCGGGCACCGGCAGCGAGTAGGCGGCGTTGGTGATCTCGTGGGCCGCCGCGCCGCTCGCCACGAGCGTGGCGCCCATCTCGTGGATGCGACCTGCCGCCTCCTGCACCGCCGGCAGCGTCTCGTCGGCGGAGGCGATCGCCCACACGGGGAAGAGCGGATCGAGCGCGGCGATCGGCCCGTGTGAGAGGTCGGTCGCCGTCAGCGGCTCCGCTGCGACGTAACAGGTCTCGAGCAGCTTCAGCGCGATCTCGCGGGCGGTGGCGAACTCGACGCCGCGCCCGATGACGAACATCCGGCCGGTGAACGAGAAGGGCACGGCCAGGGCGGCCGCGTCCTGAACCAGTCGGGGGAGGGACTCCTCGAGCGCATCGGCTGCACGCCTGACACCCTCGGACACCTGCGCGCCCGCGCCCGCGACGTGCCCGGCCAGGAGCGCGAGCGCCGCGACGGTCGTGAGGTAGGTCTTCGTCGCGGCCACCGCCTGTTCGTCGCCGGCGCAAAGAGGGATCACTGCGTCGGCTGCCTGCGCCAGCGCGGAGCTCGCATCGTTCGTGAGCGCGATCGTCAGGGCGCCGTTCTCGCGCGCGCGGGCGAGATAGTCGACGACGTCGGGCGTACGCCCGGACTGCGAGAGACCGATCGCCGTCTCGCCCGCCATGTCGAGCCGGGTGTGGTAGAGCACCGTCAGGCTGATCGAGTCGCGGACCGCCGTCAGGCCCGCCAGCAGGCCGAAGGCGTAGACGCCGTAGGAAGCCGCGTTGTCCGAGGAGCCGTGCCCGACGAGCCTGACGAGCCGGCTCCCTCGGCTTCGGAGCGCGTCCGCCGCCGTCGCGATCTCGCTCTCGACCTCGAGCAGACGCCGCAGCGCCGCCGGCTGCTCGTGGATCTCCGCGAGGAACCGGGCGCCGGCTCCGCACCTGGGGTCGTCGTCTCAGCAGGCGACACGGGTTTCTCCGGCCACGAGCACGCGGTCGATCTCCAGCGTATCGTCGATCACGACGATGTCGGCCGCGTAGCCGACTCGAGGCGGCCCAGACGCCGCTCGCCGAGGACGCGGGCGGGCACCTCCGACGCAGCGCGCAGTGCGGCTTCGAGCGGCACGCCCAGCTCGTGGAGGTTGCGGACCGCCTCGATCATCGTCACCGCGCTGCCTGCGAGCACCCCGTCCTCACGGCGCACGACACCGTCGCGCACCTCGACCGTCACGTCCCCGAGCACGTACGAGCCGTCACCGAGGCTGGCGCCGGCGACCGCGTCGGTCACGAGCGCGACACGCTCTGCGGCCGCAGCCCAGACGAGCAGCACCGCCTCCCGCGCGAGATGCACACCGTCGGCGATGAGCTGCACGACCACCCCTGGCCGTGTCAGCGCCGCGCCTGCGATCCCCGGGTCGCGATGGCTGAACGGTCGCATGGCGTTGAAGACGTGCGTCACGGTGGTGACGCCGTGGTCGAAGGCGGCGTGCGCTTCGGCGGCGGTCGCGTCGCTGTGCCCGCAGGAGACGACGACGCCACGGGCGACGAGCTCGTCGACGAGCTCGAGTGCTCCGGGGAGCTCGGGCGCGAGCGTCACGAGCCGTACGGGACCAGCGTCGAGCAGGCGCCGGAGCAGCTCCATGTCCGGGTCGCGGCGGGCGTCGGCGGGGTGTGTGCCGAGCCGGCGCGGTGAGATGAAGGGACCCTCCAGGTGCACGCCCAGGAGCCGCGGCCCGTCGAGGGACGACGCGACGCCACGCAGGGCATCGACGAGATCGCCTTCGGCCGAGGTGATGAACGTCGGCAGGTACGACGTGACGCCGGTCTCGAGCAGCGCGTCGCCCGCCCGCGCGTAGCCGTCGGCATCGGCGCCGAGGAAGTCGACTCCGGCAAAGCCGTTCACCTGCAGGTCGACGAGTCCCGGAGCGGCGATGCCCCGCCCCGCCGGTGAGGAGAGGCCGACAGCGGTCACGTGACCGTCGGCCACGTCGATGTCACCGGGGACGAGGATGCCCCCGACGAGCGCTGCGGCGACGTCGAGTCTCACCCGTCGAGGGCGGCACGGATGGCGCCGTGCGCCGCCGCCAGGCGCTCCCGCGCCGTTTCGGGATCGACCCCGGTGAGGAGGGACACGATCGCGACCTTGGCGTCACCGTCCGCCGCGGCGAGTGCTTCCTCGACCTGTTCGGGGGTCGCTCCCGTCGTCTCCCGCACCACCCGTCGCACCCGTGCGTGGAGCTTCTCGTTCGTGGCGAAGACGTCGACCATGAGGTTGCCGAAGGTCTTTCCCAGGCGCACCATGACGATCGTCGAGAGCATGTTGAGCACCAGCTTCTGCGCGGTCCCGGCCTTGAGCCGTGTCGACCCGGCGAGAATCTCCGGCCCCACGACGACCGCGATCTCGTGGTCGACCATCCTTCCGAGCTGCGACTCCGTCACCGAGACCACGGCCACAGTGAGCGCTCCCGCCTCGCGCGCGACCTCGAGCGCGCCGAGGACGTAGGGCGTGCGCCCGCTGGCGCTGACGCCGACGACGGCGTCGACGGCCCCGATGCGCAGAGCGGTGACGGCGTCGGCGCCGGCACGATCGTCGTCCTCGGCAGCCTCCTGCTCGGTCGGAGAGCTTTGGGAGCCTCCGGCCAGCAACGCGACCACCTGGCCCGGCGCGGTCGAGAATGTCGACTCGCACTCGGCGGCGTCGAGTGCCGCCAGGCGCCCGGAGGTTCCCGCGCCGACGTAGATGAGCCGGCCGCCGACGCGCAGCCGCGCCGCGACCCCTTCGACGGCTGCCACGATCGACGGCTGGGCCAGCGCGATCGCCGCCGGAACGGTCGCATCCTCGGCGGTCATCAGCTCGACGAGCTCGCAGGTGGTGCGGAGATCGAGGTCGGCTGCGGCCGGGTTGCGCGCCTCGGTGACCAGCTCGTCGAGCGACGCGTGGATACCGGCTCCGGGCTGTGACATGCGCGCTAGTCTACGCACGATGCAACCGAGTGGTCAATACCATTTGTCTCGAACCGGACGACAACTGGTCTTGAACTCTTCTCCGATCCGTCTATGCTCACGCTCGCTGACGCGATGGCCGCAATCGAGCTGGAACACGTGACCAAGACCTACGCCGGCGGCGGCGTCGTCGCCGTCGACGACGTCAGCCTGACGGTTGCGGACGGCGAGTTCATGGTGCTCGTCGGGCCCTCCGGGTGCGGCAAGTCGACGCTGCTGCGCATCATCGCCGGTCTGGAGGAGGCGACCGACGGATACGTCGCGATCGGCGAGCGCGACGTCACCGACCTCGCCCCACGGCATCGGGACGTGGCCATGGTGTTCCAGAGCTACGCGCTCTATCCCCACATGTCGGTGCGCGAGAACCTCGGCTACGGGCTCAAGGTCCGGCGCACGCCGAAGGCAGAGGTGAGCCGGCGCGTGGAGGAAGTCGCCGCCATGCTCGGCCTGCGCGACCTGCTCGAGCGGCGGCCCGCACAGCTCTCCGGCGGCCAGCGCCAGCGCGTGGCCATGGGTCGCGCGATCGTGCGAGAGCCGAAGGCGTTTCTGATGGACGAGCCGCTCTCGAACCTCGATGCCAAGCTCCGCGTCGGTATGCGGGCGTCGCTGGCGCAGCTGCACTCGCGCCTCGGTGTCACGACCGTCTACGTCACCCACGACCAGACCGAGGCGATGACGCTGGGCCAGCGGGTCGCGGTCATGCGGGACGGGCGCATCGTGCAAGCCGACCAGCCGCAGACGCTGTACCACGAGCCGGCCGACCTGTTCGTGGCCGCGTTCATCGGATCGCCTGCGATGAACCTCGTCGAGGCCATGATCGACGGAGACCACGTTGTCTTCGGCGGGCATCGGATCGCCCTCGATCCGACGCGCAGGCCACCTGCAGGGGTCGGCCGGGTGATTCTCGGCATCCGACCAGAGGGCTTCGAGGAGGCTTCGTTCGGGCCGTCGCACCTGCCCCAGGTCGAGGTTCACGTCGAGGTCGTCGAAGAGCTCGGCGCCGACGCTCACGTCTTCTTCCGTGTCGACGCGCCACCGGTCGTCGTCGAGGCGCGCGGTGCGATGGAGAGCCAGGGCCTGCTGGCCGACGGCGCCTCCCTCTTCACGGCCCGCGTCGACCCCGACGCCCGCGTGCGGGTGGGGCGCACCGCGAGGCTCACCGTGGACACATCGCGCTTCCACTTCTTCGACGTCGACGGGGGTGGCAGTCTCGTCGCCGAGGCCCGTCACGCGTCGCAGGCGCTGACGAGTTGACGTGAGTGGTATTGACCACACCGCCGGCCGCCCTCTAGGATGGAGCGGGCTATGAGCACGGTGCGGACGGTCACCAAGCAGAGCGAGACGCGCGAGCGCGTGCTCGACCTGATCGAGCGTCTCGGTGTCGGCGACGCGATCCCGTCCGAGCGCCAGCTGAGCACGGAGCTCGGCGTCTCCCGGCTCACGGTGCGTGCGGCGCTCGACGACCTCGTGCGTGAGGGCTACCTGCTGCGGAAGCGGGGGAGCGGCACCTTCGTCAGCGAGCCGAAGATCGCCCAGGAGCTGACCATGACCTCGTTCACCGAGGACATGCGACGCCGGGGGATGGTCCCGTCCAGCCGCACGCTCGAGCTTCGCGTGGCACCTGCCGGCGCCCATCTCGGGAGGTTGCTCTACGTCTCACCGTCGGAACCAGTGGTCATCTTCACGCGCCTGCGGCTTGCCGACCGGGAGACGATGGCCATCGAGACGTTGCACGTGCGCGCAGCGCTCGTTCCCGGTCTTTCGGCCGAGGACCTCGAACAGCACTCCTTCTACGAGCTTCTGCACGACACCTACGGCATCGAGATCGTCGGCGGTACGCAGACGATCGAACCAACAGTGACGAACGAGGACGAGTCGGCGTTGCTCGGTGTCCCACTGCACTCGCCGGCGTTCGTGTTCGAGCGGATCACGCGGCAGCCGAGCGGCGAGATCGTCGAGTACGTGCGCTCCATCTACCGTGGCGACCGGTATCGGATCGTGACGGAGTTGAGTCGCCCGCTCGACCCGCGCGCCGGCGCCAGGCGCGACCGACGCGGAAGCTGACCGGCCGCCGCAGCGGACCGGGTTTCTTGTTGGTCAGTACCAAGACGCTCATTCTCATCCCGGCACGCGGTACACCTCTGCGGCGCCTCGAATGCGTCTGACGCGTGCAACCACGCCCTCGGGAAGGCATTGGGCGATCTCCGAGCCTGAAGGAAGACGTCTAATTGGTCTTGACAAGAGACGCGGAGATGTGCGAATCTCACGCGCAGTGGCAAAGTGGTCTAAACCAGTTGTCGTCCGCTTCGCACGCGTCTCGCCCGCCACGGCAGGGCGGGACGTGCGAAGGCCATTCCTCACTCGCTCTTCGGAGGATCGTCCATGAGAGCACGGATCATCATCGCCTTGGCCGTGGTCGCCGTGGCCGTCGCGGCTGTGGCCTCCACCGCTGCCGGTGGCACCAACGGCAAGGCCGCGAGCAGCATCACGGTCTGGCTGCAGACCGACGCGCAGGCGCCGAGCTGGGAGCCGATCGTGAAGGCCGCGAACGCCCAGTTCCAGAAGGATCACGCAGGTGTCGCCGTCAACGTCCAGTACCAGACGTGGGGCACGCACCTGCAGAAGTTCGACGCGACGCTGGCCGGCGGCAACGCCCCTGACGTCATCGAGATGGGCAACACGGAGATGACGAAGTACATGGCGGCCGGGGCCTTCCAGGACCTGAGCGGTACGTCCTTCCCGAACCAGAGCACCTGGCTCGAGGGCCTGGCCGCCTCCGGTCGCTTCGCCGGCAAGGTCTTCGGCGTCCCCTACTACGCGGGGTCGCGCGTCGTCACCTACCGCACCGACCTGTTCAAGCAGGCGGGCGTCAAGACCCCGACGAGCCTCGCCGAGTTCACCGTCGGTGCGCGGAAGCTCGCCAGGAAGAACACGCAGAAGGGCTTCTCGCCGGTCTACATCGCGGGCACCGACTGGTACTTCGCGATGAGCTTCGTCTACGACTTCGGCGGGAAGATCGCCAACCGCGTCAGCGGCAAGTGGAAGGGCTCGCTGGCCACCCCGAAGGCCCTGGCCGGGCTGGCCGCCTACAAGGCGTTCTTCGCGGCGGCGTCGAAGGCCAGCAAGACCACCGACGAGAACAATCCGACTCCGTACAGCGTCTACGCACAGGGCCTCGCCGGCTCCATGGTCGGCCCCGGGTGGTTCAGCTGCTGTGTCGGCGACAAGTACAAGGGATCCACGGCGCAGTTCGTGATGCCGAGCCACACCAAGGGCCAGCCGATGCCGGGCTTCCTCGGCGGCTCGGACCTCGCGGTCCCGGTCGGCGGCAACAAGTCGCTCGGCGCGGACTGGATCAGCACATACACGAGCAACGCCTCGATGACCGCGCTGCGCGCCATCGGCAACATCCCGAACACGACGAGCCTGCTCGGCAACAGCGTCAACGAGCGCGCAGCACGCCGCAGCTGGTTCGTCCCGACGGCCAAGAACTGGGTCAACGTGGAGAACGGCAATATTCTCCGCAACATGCTGGCTCAGATCCTGACCAACAAGTTGACCATCAAGCAGGCCGCCCAGTCGGCCAGTGACAACATCTCGTCCGTCCTGAACGCCTCGTAGGTCGTATGGCGGTCGCCGCCGAGACGCCTCCCTCCATGTCTCGGCGGCGACGGCCTCGGTCGGGGAGCCGCGTCGCCCGCGGCTCCGTCCCGTACCTGCTGCTGCTACCGGTGGTCGCGGTCATGGCGGCGGTGCTCGGGTACCCGCTCTACTTCCTCGTCAAGCTGTCCTTCCAGCAGTACGGGCTGCCCGAGCTGATCCAGCGCTCGGGCTCGTGGATCGGCTTCGACAACTACAGCTCGGTCCTCCACGACCGCGTCTTCTGGGACACGCTCCTGCGCACGGTCGTGTTCACGATCGCGAACGTCACCCTGACGATGGTGCTCGGCACGCTCATCGCGCTGCTGCTGACGCGCGTCAGCTCGGTCGTGCGGGTGCTCCTCACCGCAGGCCTCGTGCTTGTCTGGTCGATGCCGCCGGTCGTCGCCGTGCAGGTGTGGTTCTGGATGACGAACTTCCAGAACGGTGTCCTCAACTACATCCTCACGGAGCTCCACCTGGGCGACTTCTTCCAGCACGACTGGTACGGGACGACGTTCTCGAAGCTCGCCATGGTCACCCTGCTGATCGTCTGGGGTGCGCTCCCGTTCGTCGTCATCACCCTCTACGCGGGCCTGTCGCAGGTGCCGGGTGAGCTCGTCGACGCGGCGCAAATCGACGGCGCCGGCCCCGTCCGCGTGTTTCGCGACATCACGCTGCCGATCCTGAAGCCGGTTCTGCTGATCCTCACCAGCCTCTCCATCATCTGGGACTTCGGCGTCTTCACGCAGCCGTACCTGCTCATCGGCGCCTCACACGTCGACTCCTCGAACTACCTGATGGGTGTCTACGTCTTCATCCAGGGGTACGCGCACTCCGACTTCGGCCGCGGCGCCGCGATCTCGATCCTGATGCTGCTCGTCGTCGCGGTACTGAGTGTCTTCTACGTCCGCCGCATGGTGAAGATGGGGGACGTCACGTGAGCGGCGCAGCCGCCACCGCGGCGACCACGCGCGCGCGGTCGCAGGCCGTGCCGCGCGAGGCCGCCGTCCGGCGGGCCCGCTGGAGGCGTGCTCGCCGCATCGGTTGGAACGTCGTCGGGCTGCTCGTCTTCGTGGTCATGGTCTTCCCGGTCTTCTGGATGATCTCGACGGCGTTCAAGCCGGACGACCAGATCGTCAGCCTGACACCGACGTGGGTGCCGTTCCACCCGACGGTCGAGCACTTCCGCGACGCGATCGACCGGCCCTACTTCTGGGAGGGCGTCAAGAACAGCCTGCTCATCGTCACGATCACGGTGACGCTCGCGATCGTGCTCTCCTTCTTCGCCGCGATCGCCCTCGCGAAGTACGGCTTCTCGGGCCGCAAGCTCTTCATCGTGTTGATGATCGGGATCCTGATGCTGCCGCAGGTGGGGCTCGTGATCCCGCTCTACGTCGTCCTCGCGCGTTACGGCCTCACCAGTCAGGATGACCCGTTCCCGATCAACGCGATCGGCGGGGTGGTCGTCACCTACCTCACCTTCCTGCTGCCGTTCGCCGTGTGGACGCTGCGCGGGTTCATGCTCGGGATCCCCCGCGAGTTGGAGGAGGCGGCGATGGTGGACGGCTCCAGCCGCGTCGGCGCCTTCGTGCGGATCCTGCTGCCGCTGATGGCGCCCGGGCTCGTGGCCACCGCCGTCTTCGCCTTCGTCACCACCTGGAACGAGTACATCCTCGCTGCGGTCCTGCTCTCGGATCAGAAGAACCAGACGTTGACCGTGTGGCTCTCGTACTTCTACGGCTCCAACCGCGAAACCGACTGGGGTGCGCTCATGGCCGCGTCGACGCTGACGGCGATTCCCGTCGTGGTCTTCTTCCTGCTCGTGCAGCGGAAGATCGCCTTCGGGCTCACCGCAGGCGCCGTGCGGGGATGACGGCAGAGCTCGACGGGCTCGCCCGCGCGTGCCTGCTGCCCGGTTTCGCCGGGGCCGTGGCGCCGGACTGGCTGCGGCGAGAGCTCGAGGCAGGCGTCGGCGGCGTCGTCCTCTTCGCGCGCAACGTGGCCGATAACGGGCAGTTGGCCTCGTTGACCGGCTCGCTGCGGGAGCATCGGCCGGACGTGCTGGTGGCGACCGACGAGGAGGGCGGCGACGTGACGCGGCTCGAGGCTCGCACCGGCAGCTCGTATCCGGGCAACCTCGCCCTTGGTGCCGTCGACGATGTTGTGTTGACCGAGCGTGTCGCGGCCTCGATCGCCGCGGACCTGAGGGCGGTCGGCGTCAACGTCGATCTCGCGCCGGTCGCGGACGTCAACACCAATCCGCGCAACCCGGTCATCGGGGTCCGCTCCTTCGGCTCGGACCCCGGGCTCGCCGCACGACACGTCGCGGCGTTCGTGACGGGGCTCCAGACCGGCGGTGTTGCCGCCTGCGTGAAGCACTTCCCCGGCCACGGCGACACGGAGCTCGACTCGCACCTCGAGCTTCCCGTCGTGAGCTCGAGCCGCGACGACCTGCTATCGGCGGCGCTGGTGCCCTTCCGTGCGGCGTTCGCCGCCGGCGCGAAGGCCCTCATGACCGCTCACATCGTCGTGCCGGCGATCGATGCATTGCCCGCGACGCTGAGCCCGGCGCAGCTCACCGGCTTGCTCCGCGAAGAGCTCGGCTTCGACGGGCTCGTCGTCACGGATGCGCTCGAGATGAAGGCGATCGCGGCAGGGGTGGGGATGGAGGAGGGCGCGGTACGTGCTCTCGGCGCCGGTGCCGACGCACTGTGTCTCGGGCACGACATCGACGCAGGGCACGTGACGCGTGTCGCGGGAGCTGTTGCCGGCGCCGTCCTGGAAGGCCGGCTCGACGAGGAGCGGCTCGCCGAGGCGGCCGGTCGCGTCGCGGATCTGGGCCGCTGGGCGCTCGCAGCGTCACCCGGCGCGGCTCCGGAGCGGTCGGTGGGTCTCGTTGCGGCACGACGTGCGCTCGAAGCCGACGGGGAGGTGACGCTCGTCCGCGAGCCGTTGCTCGTCGAGTTCGTCCCGACAGCGGGGATCGCAGCGGGCGAGGCGCAGCACGGCATCGGTCAGATCCTGGGTGTACGCGTGCCCGCCGCGGAAGTGGTGCGCGTCGCCGAGCCCGCCCCGGGAGAGGCGGTGTCGCTCGTGCCGCTCGGTAGCCGGCAGCTCGTGGTGGTCGTCAGGGACCCGCACCGCCATGCCTGGGAGCGCGCCGCCGCGGAGACGATGCTCGCCTCCACGCCGGACGCGATCGTGGTCGACATCGGGATGCCTGCGTGGCAGCCCGCCGGCGCGGCCGGTCGCCTTGTCACGCGTGGCGCGGGGCGCGTCAATCTCGAAGCCGCCGTCGAGCGGCTGCTCGGCCTCCAGGAAACAAGAGATCGGCGCCGCTGACGGCGACCGCGCCGCGCTCGTGCATGGTCGAGCGCGGGCCGGACGTTCGCCGGCGACGACCAGCTAGAATCGGCTGCCGCAGGGGCGGTTAGCTCAGTTGGGAGAGCACCAGCTCGACAAGCTGGGGGTCACTGGTTCGAGCCCAGTACCGCCCACTCACGAAGCCTCTGCAAATGCAGGGGTTTCGTTGTTTCAGGGGACAACGCGTCGAGCGTCGTGCTCGCAAAATGCTCGCACCGAGGTCGTAATCTGCGTGCGTGACGCTTGACGACGTCGTGGCGGCTGCCCCAGAACGGCATGCGGTGCGGTCGGGCTAGCGGAAGGCCGCCTGCATCCGGGTTTGCTGCTTGCGGGCGAGACGGATGATCGGTTCCGGTGTGAGGGTCTTGGCGTTCCCCGTCGCCGTGACCAGGGCGGTCGCAGTCTTGTAGCGCCAGAAGATGGCGACGTAGGTGAGGTGCAAGCCGCCGCCAGGGCTCAGGGTGGTGGTGAAGGCTTCGGTGGCGTCGCCGATCTTGCTGCCGGTGCTGAACGGGTGCCAGCCGTTCGGAGACTGGATGAACTGCCGCTTCTTGTACTTCACCCACTCGCCGGCTGCGGCGGAGGTCTTGTACACGTCGGCGTAGGAGTTCAGCTCGGCCACTTTCGCTTTGGGGTTGCTGAGGCCACCGATTACGCGCCACCCGTCGATCCAGCCGCGCGGGTGGTATTCGTCAGTGGGGCGGGTCCCGCTACAGCACTTCAGGCCGGGCTGGAGCCCCCTTACGTCGGCCCGCTGCAGCACCATCGTCTTGGGATCGACCGTCGCTGCTGCTGCCGCGGTCGAGACTGCGACGAGCAGCGCGCAGGCCAGGATGAGGAGCTTCGGGCTCATCGACTCATGCTTGCTCAGGGGTCGGATAGATGCGACCCCTGACAAGCCGAACGGCGAGTCGTCGCCCTCACGATCTCCGACCGCGAGGCGATCCCGAGCGTGCTCGACGATCCGCCCGACGGCCTCGCGGAGCTCAACGCGAAGGCTTGTAGCGGAGGCCACCCGAAGGCAACGGTCGTAGAGTACCGCGATCAACAACCGGGGTCGCACCGTCGGATGGAGCGAGGTCAAGGAGTATGGCGACCGGCACGCCGTCCTCTGGACGAAGCGCGGCTGACCCTCCTCGGTAGTTGCGGGTAGGCGGGTTCGGTGGCCGCCCCGATGCGCCGGAGTCGAGGGTGGCGCAGCCTGGTGGGTGGAAGGGAGCGCGTATGCGCCGCTTGAGGCTGGTTGTCCTGGCAGTGGCCGTGATGGCGGCGAGTGGGCTGCTGGCGGTGGCTGCGTCTGGTGCCGATGCGGTGCAGGCGCGGTGGGTGATGAAGGATCTTGGTGCGCTTGGGGAACGCACTAACGAAAGCCTCGCCAGCTCGGTCAACCAGCCTGGCCAGATCGTCGGGTATAGCGAGGTGTCTTGCGTTGATGATGTTCTCTGCCCTGTGCATGCCGTTCTGTGGCACAGAGGGAGGGTGACCGATCTTGGCGTGCTGCCCAGCAGGAAGTGGTCTGAGGCGGTGGCGGTCAATGACCGCGGTCAGGTCGTCGGCAACAGCGGTTTCAACTGGTACGACGATCCTGCTGCCAGAGAGCGTGCGTTCTTGTGGGAGAACGGGCGCATGAGAGACCTTGGGACGCTCGGTGGTAGGCGCGCCCATGCATCGGACATCAACAACCGTGGCCAGATCGTCGGGTTCAGCACGACCGCGAGAGGAGTGGTCACGCGCCTTCCTGTGGGACAGCGGGAAGATGCGGGTTCTGGGCACACTCGGTGGGAAGGGAAGCTACGCCTACGCGATCAACGACCGCGGCGAAGTCGTCGGGGAGAGCGAGACGAAGAGTGGTTTGTGGAAAGCGTTCCGATGGGCGAACGGACGCATGATCGACCTCGGCACGCTCGGCGGGCCTGAGTCTGCGGCGTTTGACCTCAACGAGCGCGGCCAGGTCGTTGGGTCGAGCCACTTTGATCGCGCAGACTGGGATCCGAACAGCGGAGACGCTCTTCCCTGGGACCATGCCTTCCTTTGGCAGAATGGCAGGATGCGCGATCTGGGGACACTCGGCCCGACGGAGAGCGCGGCCAGCGGCATCAACGAGGGCGGACAGGTCGTCGGTTGGTTCCTTGGGAAGAAGGAACCGTTTGACGATGCCCCCAGCTACGGCTTCGTCTGGGCCAAGGGACGGACGTCTGCGCTCGCCGCCGGTGCCTCACGAAGCACCGCCTTCGACATCAGCGACAGCGGCCAGATCGTCGGATCGAGTCTCATCGTCACCCTCAAGTATCGCCCGCAGCACGCCGTCCTCTGGACGCCGAAGCGCGGCTGACCGGCCTCGGTAGTTGCGGGTAGGCGGCGTCCGTGGCCGCCCCGATGCGCTGCGGCGGCGGCTGGCGCAGCCTGCGTGTGGAAGGAGGCGCTGTATGCGCCGGTTGCTGTTTGTGTGCGTTGTGGTGGTGGCGGGTGTGGTGGTGTCGGTGGCGGCTGGTGGGTCTGGGGATGCGTCTTCGGGGCGGTGGGTGATCACCGATTTGGGGTCGCTTGGCGGTGGGTGGAGTCATGCCGAGGCGATCAACGAGAGCGGGCAGGTCGGCGGATGGAGCGAGACCGGTCCCAGCGGCGGCTGGGAGCATGCCTTCCTGTGGGTGAAGGGGAGGATGACCGATCTCGGCGCTCTCCCTGGTAGGAGTTGGAGCAATGCCTCGGCGATCAACGGGGACGGGCAGGTCGTCGGGCGGAGCACGAACCGGGGTTCGATCCACGCGTTCCTGTGGGAGAGGGGCACGATGCGCGACCTCGGCACGCTCGGGGGTGGGCGTAGCGAGGCGTACGACATCAACGAGCGCGGCCAGGTCGTGGGATGGAGCTACGACACGACGATGCTCTATCACGGATTCGTTTGGAGCAAGGGGAAGATGCGCGACATCGGCACGCTCGGGGGGCGACGCAGCAAGGCTTGGGCGATCAACGAGCGCGGGCAGGTCGTTGGGAAAGCGGAGTACGGGGAGAAGCTCCTCTACCACGCATTCCTGTGGCAGAACGGGAAGATGACCGACCTTGGCACGCTCGGCGGAAGGAGAAGCGAGGCCATCGCAATCAACGAGCGCGGGCAGGTCGTCGGGCACAGTTGGACGGGGAAGGACACCACTCACGCGTTCCTTTGGGAGAACGGTGCGATGATCGACCTCGGCACGCTGGGTGGAGAGGAAAGCGTCGCGACGGAGATCAACGAGCGCGGCCAGGTCGTAGGGGTCAGCACCACCGCGGCGGGCGCCGCTCACGCATTCCTGTGGGCGAAGGGCACGATGACCGACCTGGGAGCATTCGTCGGGGGCGTCAGCTACCAGGATGTCATCGGAGATGCGCTCGATCTCAATACCCGTGGGCAGGTCGTGCTTTGGAGCTACTCCAAGGCTGGGAACCCTCACGCGTTCCTGTGGGACAACGGCAAGCGGACCGACCTCGGCACCCTTGGCGGAAGAGTCAGCAGTCCAGAAGCGATCAACGAGCGCGGCCAAATTGCCGGAACTAGCGACACGATGACCCGCGACGACCACGCCGTCCTCTGGACATGGCAGCCCGCCAAGTGAGCGGCGCCAAGCACGCCGCTCTCTCTGGACGAAGCGCGGCTGACCCCCTCGGTAGTTGCGGGTAGGCGGGGTCGGTAGCCGCCCGGATGCGCTCGCGGGCTGTGTGGCGCAGCCTTCGAGGTGGAAGGAGGCGCGGTGCGCCGGTTGCTGGTTGCTTCCGTGGTGGTGTTGGCGGCGGCTGCGGTGATCTCGATTGCGGCGGGCGCGTCGAGGGGTGCGTCAGAGGCAGGGCGGGCGCGCTGGGTGGTGGTGCCGCTTACGGGTACGCCGCGTTCGGAGAACGGGCCTGGGCGCGGTGCGTGGGCCAACGCGATTAACGATGGAGGTTGGATCGTCGGCGACCGTGTCAGCGTCAGCGACCCGACCGGGCAGGAGGGGTCGTTCCGCGCGGTGTTGTGGCAGCGCGGGGTGGCGCTGGATCTGGGCACGTTGTCCGGGAACAACAGTGCCGCGAACGACGTCAATGCGCGCGGGCAGATCGTGGGCGCGGCCGACATCGGGAAGTACAGCCCGGCGCGCGACGAACCTATCCAGCATGCGTTCTTGTGGGAGCAGGGCAGGATGCGTGACCTCGGCACGCTTGGCGGGCCAAGCAGCGAAGCGCTCGCGATCAACGAGCGCGGCCAGGTTGTCGGCTGGGCTGACACCAAGGCACGGGACGTTGACGGCCTTCCGATCCAGCATGCGTTCCTGTGGGAGCGCGGACGGATGCGCGATCTCCGCCCGCTCAAGACAACGTACAGCGAGGCGACGGACATCAACGAACGTGGCCAGATCGTGGGCGTGTTTGGCTGGCCGTGGGCGGCGTTCCTCCATCAGGAGGGTCGCACGCGGAGCCTCGGGATCCGCTCAGAAGGGGGTCGCTTTGTTGTCCGCGCGCAGATCAACAACGCTGGCACGGTCGTGGCGAACACGGGGTATGTCTGGCGGGCGGGGAGGGTAACCCGCTTGTGCGACAAGTGCTCCCTCATGGCGATCAACGACCGTGGCCAGATCGTGGGCAGCGTCGTGACAGAGACGCGGGGCGACACCGAGTGGAGCGCGGCTGCCCTGTTCCAGAACGGGCGGGTCGTCAGGCTTCCGATGCCGCCGGGATGGACGAGCGCCGAGGCCGACGACATCAACGAGAACGGCCAGGTCGTCGGGGCGGACCGACGCCTACCCCTCAAGGCATTGGGACTACAACGGAGCCTGGAAGTGGACGGTGAAGCGCGGCTGAACTCCTCGGTAGTTGCGGGTAGGCAGGGTCAGCGGCGGCGCTGATGCGCTGGCGTCGTGGGCTTGGCAGCGTGTGGGTGGAAGGAGGCGCGGTGCGCCGGTTGTTGGTTGCTTCCGTGGTTGTGTTGGTGGCGGGTGTGGTGGTGTCGCTCGCGGCGGGCGGGTCTCAGGCTGCGCCTGCGGGGCGGTGGGTGATCCGGGATCTGGGGACGCTGGGAAGTCGTGATGCGGACAGCTCGAATGGGGCCGGTGACGTCAACAACGATGGCTGGGTTGTCGGGTCCAGTGAAACCAGGACGGAGCAGCGTGGCTTCGTGTGGCGCAGTGGCACGATGACCGATCTCGGTATCCCGTACAGCTACGCCGTGGCGATCAACGAGCGCGGTCAGGTCTTGGTGAACGGGCTTGACCGTGCGTTCCTGTGGCAGGCCGGACGGCTGACCGATCTCGAAACGCTCGGCGGCGCGACCGTCCACGCAGGTGGAATCAATGAGCGAGGGCAGGTCGTGGGTGAGATCTGGCGGAATGGGATACGGCGTGCCTTCCGCTGGGAGAAGGGGCGCATGATGGGTCTTGGCACGCTCGGCGGCTCGAACAGCTACGCGGTGGCGATCAACAGCGGCGGCCAGGTCGTGGGTGACAGCCTGACAAAGGCAGGAGTTCGGCACGCGTGTCGCTGGCAGAGCGGCAGGATGATCGACCTCGGCACGCTCGGCGGGACGGAGAGCGAGGTTGCGGCGACGAATGATCGTGGGCAGATCGTCGGCTGGAGTTGGACCAAGCGCGGTGGTGCGCACGCGTTCCTGTGGCAGCGGGGGAAGATGACCGACCTCGGCACGCTCGGGGGTTATTGGAGCGTGGCCAGAGCGATCAACGACATTGGTCAGGTCGTGGGACAAGCAGAGACGAAGGGCGGTAGCGAGCGCGCTTTCTTGTGGAGTGACGGCAAGATGATCGACCTCGGAACGCTCGGCGGCGCCAACAGCAATGCCGTTGCGATCAACGATCGGGGTCAGGTCATCGGATGGGGCCAGACCAGGAGCGGTATCAAGCACGCCTTCCTGTGGCAGAACACGAAGATGATCGACCTCGGCGCTCTTCCTGGGAAGGACGTCGAGAGTCGCGCCCGGGCGATCAACGACAACGGCCTCATCGTCGGGTGGAGCGACAACCCGCGCGGGAGCTATTCATGGGCCAGCCGCGCCGTCCTCTGGACGCTGCGGCGCTGACGGCGGCCAACCCCTGCGTACAACCTCTAAGTTGTCGCGGATCTCGGCGTCTGCCCGCTGTCAGGTTCACTGACATCTCGGTATCACCGCGATTTCGGACCCGCGCGCCTGCCTGATCCGCGTTGGCCTTGCGTGGGCGAGGCGCCGAGGAAATCGCGACCCCGGGGGGTGCACGCACGCGTGATGCCCCCCTATGTGCCCCTGCGGCGGCCGGAAAACCGCGATAGCAGCGATGTTCGAGCCCAGTACCGCCCATTTCGCTTGATGTCGCGATGACAACAGATGTCCCCGCAAACAGGGACTTCGTGCTATTCCGATCGCTCTCGAGGAGGGCGGACAGCACCCAAACCAGGGCGGCGCCGCTTGCCGCAACCCTCGACTGAGGTTACGTGTCTTCGGCTCGCAACCGGTAGCCGCGGCCGCGGACAGTCTCGATCATCGACGCCCGCTCACCCAGCTTCTTCCGTAGCGAGCGCACGACCGTGTCGATCACGTTGCTCCCGACGTGCGAGTAACCCCAGACGTCACGAAGCAGATCGGATCGGTCGACGACCTTGCCTTGACGCTGATACAGGTAGTCGAGGAGCTCGAACTCGAGGCGTGTCAGGTCGATGCGCCGTCGTCCCCCGACGACGAGTTGCCGCTCGACGGGGTCGAGGATCGAGTCCTCCGCGATGAGGAGCTCGCGTGCCACGACCTTCGTCAGCCACCCGTCGACCGACGAGGGGCCGAAGTCGAGCATGATGGTGTGGTAGTTGACCTCGTCGAGTTGGACAGCGTCCGGCAGTGCCACGAATCCGAGTGGAGTGATGATCGGCGCGTACGTCGCGATGTCGCGGACGGTCGTGTAGAGACGCCGGAGCTCCGGTCTCAGCTCCATGTACGCGCGCTTGATGTCGAGCCAGCAGGCCGCTTGCACGATGGAGCGTTGTTCCCCCTCGTCCTCGCTCAGCCAGCGGCGGTTCCAGAGCACCCGCTGTCCCCGTGGAACCGGATCTCGGCGCAAGTGCTCACGCCAGCTCCGTGTGATCGGATCGGCCTCGATCGCACCGTAGGGAACGTCGTCCGGCTCGAACACGATCGAGAAGCCCGCAACGCCCCCGCTTCGGTCGCGGACGACGACGAAGCTCTGTGGTGATTGCTCCCACCACGAGACCAAATGAGCGGCAGCCGCGTCCGGTTCGTGTCGACGTGCGATCGCGGCGATCGCCGAACCGTCTGTAGGAGTGGCCGTCTCGACCGAAAGGACGTGCTCGGTCGATGGGAAGAACGCCTCGCGGACGGCCGGGTTCTCGATCAGGTAGAGCATGTCGGCGGTGTACCGCCAGAGGTCGGCAGGGGGCACCGTCGGCAGCTCGCTGCGGAGCTTCTGCCATGCCGCTGCCCGATAGCGCCGATGGGCGACCGGATCGACCCCGCGCAGGGCGCGGGCGACCGTCTCGCGAATCGTGTCGTGAACGACGAGCCCGTCGCTCCCGAGTTGGACGAAGGGGAGAGCTCGTAGACGCTCGAAGACGTCCTGCGGCGCGCGATCGGGCAGCATTGCCTCGAGGAGCGAGAGGGTGGTCCGCCGGACGACCGAAGCGGCGTCGAGCGCCGCGCGAGTCGAACCGTCGAGGCCGTCGAGATAGAGCTCTGTCAGCTCGTCGAGGACCGCCTGCAGCGCGATGTCGTCGAGCGCGACGTCGGGGCGATCCCGCACGGCGGCAGCGGCGAGCTCGAGAGAGAGCGGGTGCCCGCGTGCGAGTCGGTTCACCCTGTGGGCGTCAGCGGCGTCGAGGCCGGCTCTCGTCAGCAGCTCGCCGGCTTCGCCGTCATCGAGGTTGCCGAGCGGGACGCCGCGCACGAGCTCGCTCCATCCCGGCGTTGCGTACCAGCTTGCGATGGGAGGCTCGCGTCCCGCGAGGATCAGCCGCGTGTTGTCGCGCAGGGCCGGTGCAAACGCCAGGCGGACCCAGCTGTCGAGCAGGCGAAGAATCTCATATGTGTCGAGGATGAGCACCACGCGTTCCCCAAGTCCTGCCAGGCGCTCGGCTGCTTCTTCAGTGCTCGTCGGCGCCCCTCCGACCGCGTTTGCAAGCCGGTCGAGGAAGCCGCGTTCCGTCGGCTCGATCGATCGGCAATCGATCATGACGACCGTCTCGCCGCGGCTGCGGGCTTCGCCCGCGAACGACTCGAGAAGCGTCGACTTGCCGACGCCGGCGATCCCGTGCACGAAGACGACGAGCGGGCCGCCCTCCTCCAGCGTCTGGAGCAGGGCGGCCTTCTCCGCAGTCCGGCCGAAGATCTCGGCCGACCGCTCCTCGACGAGCTCACGGATAGTTCGGCTCACTCGGGGTTCCTCGCGGAAGAGTCTATGCCGCGTCTGTCAGGCGGGCACCCCTGCGAGCCCGCGTGTCACGCTCGTCGGTTCCTCGAGCACGTTGAAGTCGATCGACGTGATGCCTGCGAGATTCGGGTTGGTCGCGACGGCCTTGAAGAGGTCGCTCTTCGCGTACTCGTCCATCGCCTCGCGGCTCGCCCACGTGTAAACACCTCCGTAGGTATTCGTGGTCCGGTTCGCGAGCCAGACCTTCGAGATCAATCCCGGCACCTCCGCGAAGGCCGGCGCGACCTCATCGCACTGCGCACGGTAGTCGGCCTCGCTCACGTCTTTGAGGTGAAAGTTGATGATCTGGATGTGCATGTCGCCTCCTTTGTGTATGGCAGACCGCCACTACCTGCAGGCTAGGAGGCGCAAGCGTCCAATCGATGGCCCCTGCATGAGAAAGAAATGAGAATCGCCTGCTTGTAACGAGTATCACGTAGTGGCTGGTCCGATTTCGACCGGCCTTAACAGCTCCGCTCAGGCCCGTTAAGCCCCGCAAGACGCGGGGCTTTCGTTTACAGGTGCGGTAACAGCCTCAGTGCTTGTGGGGACAAAATGGGAACACCTGCGCCGCGGACGTCTCAGCGGCGGCGCGGTTCCCCGAACTCCCGCCGCCAGCACTCCGGGCAGCGGCGGGGTTCTCAGACCGCGTACAGGACGAGAATGGCGGCTGTCGCCAGGATGATCACGGCGATGAACGCGATCTCACTTGTGCGATCGCGAAGGCCGCTCGCCAGGTAGGCGATGAAGATCCACATCGGCGCGAGCTGGCTGAAGAAGCCCAGTTCCACACCGATCACGTTCTTCGCGATGACGGCCTCGACGAGAACGCACGCAGCCGCAACGAGCGAAACCACGACCTGCGGATCGCGAATCTGGCGTCGCCACCACATGCCGCCATGCGGCACATTCAGTGCACGCATTACGCACACCTCCTTCGCCCAGAGTCATGTACCTGGACCCTCGACAGCTCGATCATCCATCCCGGCGTGACGCTGCACATCCGCGCCGCCCCCGAACCCGCTACCCGGAACTACCGATACTCCCGCTGCCAGCACTACGTCCCAGGGATGAGGGAGATGAGAAAGGTAATCCTGACCCTGATCTCGTTGCGAACTCCGAGGCGGCGCATTAAGCCGTCCGCGGATCCGCGAAAGCCCGGATGTGCGCTACTAGTAACAGAGCACACTTGATGTGATCCCGCGTGGAGAAAGGAGGTCCCAGAGATGGTCAGGTTAGTTGCAGCATCTGGGATAGCGGGGGCAATTCTTGGTGCAGCTGCGACGGCCGGGGCCGTCGGCGAGCTCCGGATCGTCGAGTTGCGAACGGGGGACACCGCGCCGGTTGTCGGCACACACCTGTTCTGCAAGGTCTGGCCGCAGAGCTACCCTCTCCCGGCCCAAGGGCCAACCACAGCCGTGCAGTGCGGCGAGACGAAGAAAGGGCTGAGGGGCAGCCTCGGTGTCGGCATCACCGAAGACTCGGTCTACGTGGGCCACTGGAACCCGTACACGAATCGGATCACGGGGAAGGTCGTGTTCTTCAGAGAAACACACGACTAGGCATCCTGCCCAATGGACGTGGTGAACTCGCTTGCTGCGTCATCTCGACGCCTGTGAGCGGGAAGCAGAACCCGCCGGCGCGGTGGGAGTTGCCATCACGATCTGGTCCCGCGAAACCTCCGGTGTGTGGTAGGCCCGCCGAGCACGCGGAACAGACCCAGACCAACCAGCCAGCGCCGCTGGCTCAACGGTCGGTTCGTCGCCGGTAAGAGGACGACGCCGACCAGGATGCAGACAAGCCCGCCGAGCACGCAGCCGATACCAATCGACGTGGTCACACCGCTCGCATCATGACGGCCGATCCGACAGATTTCCGATTTGGGACGCGACCCCAATCACGGGGATCCGTGGGGTCACGCCCTCTGTTCATTCGATCACTCGCGCGAGTCTACGACGACGTGTTAGCCGCCCACGTACTCGTGGCCCGGCACTTCGTAGACGTCGAACGAGACGACCTCGAGGCCCGCCATAGCCATCAGCTGGTCACGCATTGCGCCGCGCGCCCGGCGGGCGGCGAGCTCGTCTTCGGCGGTCTCCCAAAGCGTGATCACACGCGATGTCTTCTCGTTCTCGTCCGCGAACACGAACACTCCGCGATACCCGTCATATCGGCGGAGCCAGCCGCCCACGTCGTCGGAGACCTCGGTCAGTGCGGCGAGGCTCGCCGCCGGGCCGGACACCGTTGCCATCGCCGCGACCATGCGGCACAACCTTACGGACACCGCCGCCCGCTCCGTCGTTCCCGCGCGCTAGACAACAAGGTGGAGCGATGGGCGCTCCCGTCCACGTTTCGTTCACACGGCGGCTCGGAGAGGGTGTCCGGCGTGTCCACTCCTGTCATACGCTGTCGCGCCTCAACGCCTGTGCTGGAGCGGGATGCGTCCGTGTTGACCATCGCTGTCCGTCGGTGTCTCGAGTGGGGGCGACTGGTTCGAGCCCAGTACCGCCCACTCGACGAACACTGGATTGCGGTGTAGAGGGGCTCCGAGTGGGGCCTCTTCGGCTGTCTGGGCCAGCGGTGGGCCAGCGGAGGATCGAAGGGGCTCCCGGTCGCTTGATCCCGTCGACGTGGTTCGAGTCCGGGCGCGCCTATCTACAGGCTGGGCGACAAGCCAAGTCCGGCGGGTCCTGTTAGCTTCGCGTCATTCAATTCAAGGAGGGCGTGGTGCCGGTCGGGGTCTATCCGTTCTGGGGCGTGTTCGGCTCCATGATCATCTTCTTCATCTGGATCGCGTGGTTCATGCTGCTCTTCAGGGTCTTCGGAGATGTCTTCCGCCGTCGCGATCTATCAGGGTTGGGCAAGACGGGCTGGATCGTCTTCGTGATCATCCTCCCCTTCCTCGGCGTGTTCATCTACCTGATCACGCAGAACGACGGGATGACCGAGCGCAATATCGAGCAGGCTCGCGCTCAGCGGGCGCAGTACGACGACTCCATTCGAGAAGCGGCAGGCAGCGGCGGCGCGGCAGCAGAGATCCAGAAGGCGAAGGATCTTCTCGATAGTGGGGCGATCTCGCAGGCGGAGTTCGACGCGCTCAAGCAGAAGGCGCTCGCGTACTAGAGTTACGCCCGGGAGATGGCTGACCGGACAGCAGCGGTGGCGGGCCTCGAGCCCCGCGCCTTCTGGGCGCATTTCGAGACGCTGACCACGATCGCGAGGCCGTCGCGTCACGAGGAGCCGGTGATCGAGCATGTGCGCTCGTGGGCCAGCGGCAGAGGCTACGCGTTGGCGCAGGACTCCGGTCGCAACCTTGTGATTCGGGTGCCTGCGTCTGCAGGTCGGGAGTCGGCGCCGACGCTCATGCTCCAAGGCCACCTGGACATGGTGTGCGAGCGCGATTCGGCGAGTCCCAACGATCCGACCGAGGGACGGATCGTGCTCATCCGGGACGGCGACTGGCTGACGGCGGACGGTACGACGCTGGGCGCCGACGACGGCATCGCGATCGCGGCGATGATGACGCTCGTCGAGGACGACTCGATACCTCATGGCCCGCTCGAGCTCCTGATGACGGTCGCCGAAGAGGTCGGGCTCGAGGGCGCGAACGCCCTCGACGGGTCGCTGCTGACCGGCACAACGCTCATCAACCTCGACAGCGAGGAAGACGGTGTACTCACGGTCGGGTGCGCAGGCAGCACCGACACGTGGATTCGAGTCGAGGCACCACGCGACACGCTCCCCCCGGAAGCAGCGACCCTGTCACTCGTGGCCGGTGGAGGGCTTGGCGGTCACTCTGGGGTCCAGATCGCCCTTGGGCGTGCGAATGCGATCAAGGTGCTCGGTCGGGTGCTGCGCGAGGCGTATTCGTCCGTGCCGTTCCGGCTCGTCTCGCTCGACGGAGGCAAGAGCCGCAACGCGATCCCACGCGACGCCGTCGCAGTGTGTGCGGTTCCAAAGGATTCGGAGGCTGCGTTCCGGTCGGCGGTCGAGACGGCAACTGCCACCGTACGGGACGCGTACGCGAAGACCGACCCCGGAGCCGCAGTGACCGTCGAGAGCGCCGGCGGCGCAGCGGACGCCTGGACGGAGGACGCGACGGCGAGATTGCTCGACGTCCTCGCGCTCGTGCCGACGGGCCCTCTCGCCATGAGCCCCGATTTCGACGGTCTCGTCGAGACGAGCACCTCGCTCGGCGAGGCAGTCACCGAGGCCGGGACACTCACGCTGCACAGCCTGTCTCGCTCGTCGAACGACTCGGCACTGCCGGAGGTGATCGCGGCGCTCGACGCGGCTGCGCGCCTGGCCGGAGGGAGCCTCGAGGTGAAGCACAACTACAACGGCTGGCGGCCCGATCTCGACTCCCAGGTGCTGGCGACCGCGCGGGCGGTCTACGAGCGGCTCTTCGGGGAGCCCCCGGTCGTCTCTGCGATCCATGCCGGGCTCGAGACGGCTGTCATCGGCACCAAGGTCAGCGGCCACCTCGACATGCTCGCCCTCGGCCCGCAGATAGAGGCGCCGCATTCCCCCGACGAGCGTGTCAGTATCCCGACCGTCGAGCGGTTCTGGAAGCTCCTCGTCGGCGTCGTCGACGAATACTCGGCGGGAAAGAGTTAGGGCGATGCGCGGCTGGCTTGGCTGGATCATCGCGATCATCGTGGGAGTGGCCGTCGTGCTGGCCGTCACGGCGATGGTCGGCAACCGCGACAAGAGCGGAGAGACCGTCCCGGCAGGCGAGTGGGCGCAGAGCGTCTGCGGCGCCGTCGGCGTTTGGCGCGGCGAGATCGAGGCGACCGTCGAGGACATCCGCACACCCGGCGACGCTGCCAGCGAGGAGCCACAGTCGGAGACGACGCAGGGGCGGACAGGGTTCGTGCGCAAGGGGCTGGAGCGGAGTGTCCAGTCCACCGAGGCGCTCGTCGAGGGGATCGACAACGCAGGGGTGCCGGACACCCCGAACGGTGAGGAGGCCGCCAAGCAGCTGTCTGATTGGGCGGACTCGGCGCATGACGACCTCGAGGATGCTCAGGACTTGCTCGACGAGGAGGCCGACACGCTCGAGAAGTCGGTCGAGCAGGTGACAGGGGCGGCACGGGCGATCGGGTCGGCGCTTGCGTCCGGCGTCGAGACGGTGGCCGACGTTGCGCGCCTCGATCCCGAGCTCGCCGCCGCGTTGCGGGGCTCTTCGACCTGTCAGGAGCTGCGGAAGAAGGAGCAGTCGGCATGACGACGATGGACTGGATTCTCGTCGCCGTACAGGGTCTGGTCGTCGTCGGCTTCATCGCGCTCGGTGTCCGCTCAGGCGGGATCGGCCTCGGCTTGTGGGGAGGCGTCGGGACGCTGGTCCTCGTCTTCGTGTTCGGCCTCGATCCCGGCGAGGCACCGATCAGCGCCATCCTGATCATCATCGCCGTCGTCTCGGCAGCAGCGGCCATGCAGGCCGCGGGCGGGGTCGACTACATGGTGGTGATCGCGAGCGGCGCGTTGCGCGCCCGACCGAAGGCGCTCAACTTCGTCGCGCCCTACGTGTCATACCTCCTGACCATCCTCACCGGCACCAGCAACACCTTCTTCTCCATCATCCCGGTGATCAACGAGGTCGCATACGCCAACAAGATCCGGCCCGAACGGGCGCTCGCGGGGTCGACGGTCGCCAACGCTCTCGGGATCACCTCGAGCCCCGTCGCTGCCGCGACGGCGACGCTCTTGCCGCTCGTCGAGATCTACAACTACGACCTGATCGACGTGCTGCTCATCACGGTCCCGGCGAGCCTGATCGGCATCTTCGCGATGTCGGTCGTGATGAGCCGCTACGGGACCGAGCTCGATGACGACGTCGAGTACCAGCGCCGCCTCGCCGCCGGGGAGGTGCAACCGCCGGCGCCCGCAGCCGAGATCACACTGATGCCGTACGCGAAGCGAAGCGTGGCTATCTTCCTCGCAGGCGTCGCCGCGATCTGCGTCTTCGGCTTCGTCGAGAGCATCCGCCCGACGGTGGCCGCCGAGGGCGGCGGCGTCGAGCCGATGTCGGTCACGCCGCTGATCCAGATGATCATGCTCAGCGCGGCAGCGCTGATCCTCGTCTTCTGCCACGTGAAGGCGACCGACGTCCCCGGCACGGCGATCTTCAAGTCCGGCATGATCGCGATGATCGCGCTCTTCGGGATCGCGTGGATGGCGGACACGTTCATCGCCAACAACGAAGACGCGATCGTTCAGGCGCTCGGCGGCCTGGCGGAGAACTGGCCGTTCATGATCGCGGTGGCGATCTTCCTCGTCGCCGGGCTCACCACGAGCCAGTCAGCCGCGACGCGGACGATGATCCCGCTCGGCCTCGCGCTCGGGATCAGCGCCGGGTACATGATCGCGATGTGGACAGCGGTCGTCGGCGTGCTCTTCCTCCCCGCCAACGGCACGCAGATCGCCGCCGCAGAGGCCGACACAACGGGTACGACCAGCCTCGGCAAGAGAGTCTTCGACCACAGCTTCCAGGTGCCACTGCAAATCTGCTGGATCGTGACCGCGCTCGCCGGGATCGGCATCGTCTGGCTCTTCTTCGGCGGCCACACCCCCGCGCCGCCGGTACCGGCCGCTCCCTGAGATGACAGTTCGTGGTGCGATGTTCCTGGGCATCGGCGCCATGGTCGGTGCTGGGATCTTCGCTCTTCTCGGTGAGGCGGCTGTGGTCGCGGGCTCGGCTGTCTGGCTGTCGTTCCTGCTCGCCGGGGTCGTCGCAGCCCTTCTCGGCTACACCGTGGTCAAGCTCGGAGTGCGCTACCCATCGTCGGGTGGGCTGTTCGCCTACCTGATCCAGGGCTTCGGCAACGGCCGGCTCGTCGGTATCGCCGCCTGGATCGGGTATTTCGCAGCGATCGTGATCGTGTGCTCGATGGTCGCAGTCGCGTTCGGCAGTTACGCGACCGCGCTCTTCCTCGGCGACGACGCCTCGAGCGGGTGGGATCACGTCTTCACGTCGGCGATCGTGGTCGCGATGGCGGCCGTCAACCTGGTGGGCTCGCGTGTCGTCGACCGCGCCCAGTCGCTGATCGTCGTCGTCCTGCTCGCCGTCTTCGCGGTCTTCATCGCCGTGACGCTCGCTGACATCGACTTCGACCTGCTCGCGTTCAGCGGCTACCCGTCGGCCGCGGACATCGTGGCGAGTGTCGCGCTGACGTTCTTCGCGTACCTCGGCTTCAGCGTCATCACGTTCGCGGCCGGAGACCTTCGCGATCCAGCGCGGGAACTGCCGGTCGCGATGTACGGGGCGCTGGGTATCACCACGGTCCTCTACGTGCTCATCTCACTCGGCGTCTTCGGCACGCTCACAGTGCCAGAGGCAATCGGCTACGGGGAGACAGCGATCGCGGAGGCGGCGCGACCTGCGTTGGGCGAGGCCGGCTTCGTGATGATGGCGATTGCCGCACTTCTCGCGACCTCCTCCTCGGTCAACGCGACCCTCTACGCCTCGGGTGGTCTGACCGCCATGCTCGCCGAAACAGGGCAGTTCCCCACCTTCTTCGGTCGCGGCTCTCGGCTCGGTGCGCATGCGGGGATGCTGATCACTGCGGCGATCGTGCTCGTCGTCTCCAACATCGTCGACCTGTCCGCAATCGCGTCGGTCGGCAGTGCCTGCTCGCTGCTCATCTTCCTTCTCGTCGGCACGGCAGCATTCCGGTTGCGCACCCAGATCGGCGCCCGCGCCGTGATCGTGCTCACGGCGATCGCCGCCACCGCGGTCGTGCTCGTCTTCTTCGCCGTCGACACGCTGCGTAACGCACCCGAGACCTTCACCGCGATCGTCGCCATCTTGATTCTCGCCGTCGTCCTCGACTTCGTCTGGAAGCGGATGCGCGGCGAGCAGCCACCCGGCCCCGAGGCCTCGCTCACCGGCGGCTAGCCAGAGCGCGCGGCTGCCCTGGGGCGGAACCAGCCGTGGACGGTCAGGTCGAGACAACAGCAGAAGCCACCGACGCGTCGCAGCGCGGGGATCCGGAGCGCCGGCTGCTCCTGCCGTTCCTCGCCGAGCTGGGCGGCGCGCTGAGCGCGATCGGCGAGACGGTCGACGCGGTCGAGTACCGCCTCGCTGCGATCGCCCGCGCGTACGGGTTGCGCGACGCCCGCTTCACCGTCTTCCCGACCTCCGTCTTCCTGACCGCCGGCCGGGGCGAGGCCGCCACGATCGGGTCGACGAGGAGGCTGTCGGCCACGCCGCGGCTCGACCAGATCGCAGCCGTGCACATGCTCGCCGAGAACGCCGAGCGTGGCGAGGTCGAACCCGCCGCGGGGATCTCCCGGCTGGAGGAGATCCGAGCGATGGGAAGCCGCTTCGGCACCCCGGCGACCATTCTCGGATACACGACGGCCACGGTCGGGATCGCCCTCATCCTGCACCCGGCCGCCAGAGACGTCGCCGCGGCCGCCGTCCTGGGCACGCTCGTTGGGGTGCTGCGCCTGCTCGCGCACGGCCGCCGGACGCTCGAGGTGCTCATGCCGTTCCTCGCAGCCTTCGTCGTCGCCGCGCTGACGGCCCTCGCCGTCAAGCACGACGTGACCGACCCCGGGCTGCGGGCGATGATCGCCTCGCTGGTCGTCTTCATTCCCGGGGTGGCGTTGACCACCGCGTTTCTCGAGCTGACAGAGGGCCAGATGGTCGCCGGCGCATCGCGGCTCGTCTGGGCTGGAACGCAGCTCGGGCTGCTCGCGTTCGGCATCGTCGCCGGAGTCAGCGTGGTCGGAATCCCGGCCGAGCGAGCGTTCGCCAGCTCGGATCGGCTGCTCGGCGAATGGGCGCCGTGGCTCGGCGTGCTCGTGTTCGCCGTCGGCGTGATCGTCGCCCACTCGGCTCCCGCGGGTACGTTCCCGTCGCTCCTCGTCGTGCTGTACGCCGCCTGGACGGGGCAGGTGCTGGGCAACGAGCTGTTCGGCGCCTACGCAAGCGGCTTCGTCGGCGCCCTCGTGATGACCCTGACGGCCTACCTGCTGGCGCGCTTACCGTCGACGATGCCCGTCTACGCCATGTTCCTGCCGGGCTTCTGGCTACTCGTGCCCGGCGCCCTCGGGCTGATTGGGCTGACGACGTTCCTTGCCTTCCCCGAGAGCGCCTCGAGCGGCGACGTCTTCGCGGTAATCGGGTCGATCGCGGCGGTCGCGCTCGGCGTCCTCGTCGGCGTGGAGCTCCACGGCTGGCTCACCGGCGTCGAGCGACGAGCCCACGTGATCCGGCGGCGCGGTGCGCCGCCCGGCACCTGAGGGCGCGGCCCACAGCAGCTGCTCCCGCACGCGAACGGCCTATGACGCAGTCGCTACCTGCACGAGGCGTGTGCCGGAGATCCGGCCAGCGTGCGGTCACCTTTCCGGTGGGCCTTGACGAAGAACTGGATGCTGTAGTACCCCGGCTTCAGGACGATGTCGTCTTCTGGGTGCAGCTGGTGAGAGACCCAGGCAAGCCCGATCGCCCCACCGAGTCGGGAGGGAGGTCGCGAGCTGATCGGCACGAAAGTGATGTCATGCTGACGCAGGGTTCACAAGAAGCGCTAGTCGATTGCCGAGTCGGAAGGGAGATCCTGTGACCACTTCCTCGAGCCCGCCCGACGATGAAGTGCGCGGCCAGCCGAGTACTGCCAACGCGACGCCGACCGGCAAGAAGAGGCCGATCTTGTGGATGGTAATCACGGGTGTCGCGGTCCTGGCAGCGATCGGCCTCGGCGTCTGGGCCGTGAAGGTCCACTCGGATCTCGAGGATCAGACGGCCGCGACGCAGGCCGCTGAGGCACAGGCGGCGGCACAGGCAGAAGCTGCTGCAGCCGTCGCTGCAGAGGTCGAGAGCATCAACGCAAGCAATGAGATTTTCGTCGTCTCGAACGAGGATGTCGCCCAAGCTGAAAGCGACGTCGCTGCAGCCGAGGAGGCCGTCGCCCAGGCAAACGCCGCAGCTGCCGAGGCCAGCAGCGCTGTGTCGGCAGCGCAGGACGAAGCGTCCAAACTGCGTGTCGAGCTCGAACAAACCCGAGCGGAACGCGACCTGGCAAGGGCAGAGCGCCAGCAGGCGAGAGTCTGCGCAAGAGGTTCGCTCGGAGTCATTTCGTCCCTCGGGAAAGCCGACGAGCAGGCCACCCAAGAGATGGAGACGGTCTCGAGCGCCTGTGCGGCATCCACGTCGGGATAGGGCGGGCTGTAAGGCACGAACGCGAGACCCGAGGCCCCGGAACGAGTCTCTCTCGTGGGCCAGCACCAGGCCAGCAGAGCCGACGTGAACCCTCAGTACTGGTGGTGAAGAACGCCGACGTGCTATTCGCTGCCGCAGTCGTCGCCCTGGGGCAAGAAGTCGCCTTGGTTTGCAACATGGGCGTCGACCGAGGCCACATCGACGGAGATGAGAACGATGGGGTTCGACTCGGAGCCGGTGTGGTGACAGAGCAGAACCTTGTGGTCGTCGCCCTGGGTGGCACCAGCGACTCCGGCGAAGAGCGCGGCTGAGACGGCAAACCCTGCGACGGACAGGCGACCCACCGAGATGCGTGTCATCCTAGACCTCTCTTGTAGACGGCTTCCCAGGGGAGTCGGCGCTCAGCGGTCAGGGGACGATCGCCCGACCGAGTGACGATGCCGCACGTCCATCGGCACCACCGTAGGAGGCGAGATGAGGGGATGAGCGCCACGGCTCCTCATGTCCGTCTCATCGGGCCTGTGTACACCCCGGGGCGATGGAATCGAGCACCGGGGTCGGCCCCGGTCGAACGCGAGAGGAGCGATCATGAGCGTGAGGCAGGCACTCGTCGGTGGGCTCCGTGTCGTCGCAGGCATCGCTGTCGTCGCAGCCATCGGAGTCACTGGTGCAGGCGCGGTGACTGCGGGCGGCGTGGCGCTGCCGCAAGGCGGTGAGGTGGTCACGCTCGACCCGTCGGACTTCAGCGTGAAGATCGACAACCCGTACTGGCCGATGAAGCCAGGGACCCGGTGGACGTACCGTGAGACGGACTCGGACGGCGCCGTCCGTCGCGTCGTCGTGCGCGTCACCCGTGAGACGAAGGAGATGGCGGACGGCATCACGGCACGGCTCGTCCGTGACACGGTGACCGAGGACGGCAAGCTCGTCGAGGACACGTGGGACTACTACGCCCAGGACAAGGCGGGCAACGTCTGGTACCTGGGGGAGCGGACAGGGGAGTACGAGAACGGCAAGCTCGTCTCCAGCCGCGGCTCGTTCGAAGCGGGGGTCGACGGCGCGCAGCCGGGAATCGCATTGCCTGCCAAGCCACGCGTCGGGCTTCGCTACCGCCAGGAGTACTACAAGGGTGTGGCCGAGGACCGCGGCTCGATCTTCAGCCTCACGGAGCGGGCCGAGGTGCCCGCCGGCTACTACCCCCACGTCGTGATGACGCGTGACGTGAACCCGCTGGAGCCGAAGAGCCTCGAGTACAAGTTCTACGCACGCGGCGTCGGCCCGGTGCTCGCCGTCGGTGTCTCCGGCACGAGCGACCGCGAGGAACTGGTCACCGTCACGCGCGGGTAGGGGATCCGCGACTGCGGATCCCCACCTCGCAGAAACGAAGGGGCGGGGACGCGCGCCCCGCCCCTTCTGCCGGGTCGGAGGGCCCGGGTGCTACCGAGCCGCGCTCGGCTCGGCCACGGCTGTGCGATGTGCGGCGATGAGGTCGCGGTACCAGTAGAAGCTCTGTTTCGGCACGCGCTCGAGCGTCGGGTAGTCGATGAACACGAGCCCGAAGCGCTGCGTGTACCCGTAACCCCACTCGAAGTTGTCGAGCAGCGACCACACGAAGTAGCCGTCCACGGGGACGCCTCGCTCGATCGCCCGACCGACGGCGCCGATGTGGCCTTGCAGATATGCAACCCGATCGGGGTCGTGCACGCTGCCGTCGTGCCGTCGCGCGTCGACACAGGCGGCGCCGTTCTCCGTGATGTACAGGCGGGGCACCTCGTATTCCTCGTGCAGGCGGACGAGCAGCGAGGTGAGCCCTTCGGGGTAGACCTCCCAGCCCATCGCCGTGCGAGGCACACCCTCGAGCGGAACGCTGATCGCGGCGCCCGTCTGCGGGTCGGCGCGAACGACATTGCGCGTGTAGTAGTTGACGCCGAGGAAGTCGAGCGGTCTCGAGATCGTCTCCATGTCGCCGTCGGCGATGGGCGGCACGGCGGCTCCGTAGTGCTCGACCATGTCGGCGGGGTACTCGCCGCGGAGAACCGGATCGAGGAACCAGCGGTTTCGGAGCCCGTCCTGCTCTCGTGCAGCCGCGTTGTCCGCGTCGGAGTCCGTGAGCGGCTGGATGTCGACGAGATCGATCGTGATCCCGACCCGGGAGCCGGGTGCGTCCCGGCGCAGGATGTCCGCGGCCCGGCCGTGTGAGAGGAGGACGTTGTGAGCCGCCGCGAGCGCGTCGCGCTCGCTGTGGCGACCCGGCGCGTGCTGGCCGAGGCCGTAGCCGAGCCACGAGATGACCCAGGGCTCGTTGTGCGTGATCCAGTTGCGGATGCGGTCGCCGAGACGGCCGACGACGGCCTCGACGTACTCGGAGAATGCTCCGACGGTGTCGCGCGATGGCCAGCCCCCCGCGTCCTCGAGCACCTGCGGCAGGTCCCAGTGGTACAGCGTCGCGTACGGCTCGATCCCACTCTCGAGGAGCGCGTCGACGAGCCGGTCGTAGAAGTCGAGACCTGCCGCGTTGGGCTTGCCACGGCCGTCCGGCACCACTCGTGGCCAGGCGATGGAGAAGCGGAAGGCGCCGAGCCCGAGCTCGCGCATGAGCTTGACGTCCTCCGGGTAGCGGTGGTACGTGTCGCAGGCCACGGCGCCGTTGTCATCGTTGCTGACATTCCCGGGCACCGCGCTGAAGCGGTCCCAGATGCTCTCGCCGCGACCGTCCTCGTGCGTCGCGCCTTCGATCTGGTACGCGGCCGTGGCTGCGCCCCACAGGAAGGTCGGAGGAAAGTGGGTCACTTGATCGTTCAAGCGATCGCCTCTCGACGTGGTATTACTTAACCGGTACATAGGACCATACTCGATGCCCACCGTCAACGTGTCACCACCAATCCCGAGCCGACGCCGCGCACACGTGCAGCGGCCGACGATCTCGGCCTGCGTCGTTGCTAGCGTTGAGCGTCGGCGTCGTGGCGCGGGCGCAGCCCTCGAGCGTGGGAGCGGGCGTGTCTGAGCGGCCAGGCAACGGGCGCAGGGTGACGATCAACGACATCGCGCGGCAGGCCGGGGTTTCGAAGGGCGCCGTCTCCTACGCGCTGAACGGCCGACCGGGGCTCTCCGACGAGACTCGAGCACGGATCCTCCGCATCGCGGACGAGCTGGGTTGGCATCCGAACCTTGCTGCGCGATCACTCTCGGCGGCCCGCGCGAACGCGTGCGGTCTCGTGCTCGCACGACCCGCCCGGACGCTGGCCGGCGAGGCGTTCTTCCCCGAGTTCCTCGCGGGGGCCGAGTCCGAGCTCTCGCTGCAGTCGGTCGCCCTGACGCTGCAGCTCGTCTCCGACGTCGAGAGCGAGATCGCCGTGTACCGGCGCTGGTGGGCGGAACGTCGCGTCGACGGCGTGCTCGTGCAAGACCTCCGGGTCGACGACCCGCGCATCGAGGCGCTCGTCGAGCTCGGCCTGCCGGCCGTGATCATCGGCGGGCCGATGGAGAGCGGCGTCCTGCCCGCGGTCTGGCACGAGGAGAGGGAGTCGGTGATCGAGCTGGTCCGGTACCTCGCCGCTCTCGGCCACACCCACGTGGCCCGGATCGGGGGCGTTCCCGGCTTCGTCCACAGCGCCGTTCGCACGGCAGCCTTCGAGGAGGTGACGCGCGAGCTCGAGCTGGCCGCGCGGGTCGTCTCGACCGACTACTCGCCCGAGAGCAGCGCCCGGGCGACACGTCAGCTGCTCACCGATCCCGAGCCGCCGACCGCGATCGCCTACGACAACGACGTGCTCGCGGTGACGGGTCTCGGGGTGGTGCAGCAGATGGGCCTCTCGGTTCCGGACGACATCTCGATCGTGGCGTGGGACGATTCGCTGCTCTGTCGCGTCGTGCACCCGCCGATCACGACGTTGACCCGTGACATCCCGGCCTACGGTGCCCTCGCCAGCAAGCGGCTGCTGGCCGCGATCGAGCACCCCGGCGACCACGCGAACGTCGAGTCACCGCGTGGTGAGCTGACACCGCGTGCGAGCACCGGGCAGGCGCCCGCCGCGCGCCGCCGCCGTCACGGGCTCTGAGCGTCCCCGCCGTCGCGCCCGGGAGAGTGGGTTGTGCCGCACGAGTGGTGACAAACGGTGCTTAACCGTTCAACTACGACCTTGACACTTAACCGGATAAGTGATGAACTCCAGGTGACGTGAAGGCGCCGACGACGGCGTCTGACGGCGAGACGAGGTTCGCGCAGCGATGACCGACGACGGGTTCGCAGACGGGAAGCTCAGCCAGGGGATCGACACCCTGCCGTGGCTCGGCGTGAACTTCTGGTCGCGCGCCGGCGGACCGCGGATGTGGTCGCGATACGACGGAGACGTCGTCCGGGAGGAGCTCACGGCGCTTCGGGAGCACGGTCTCACCGTGACCCGGTCGTTCTGCTTCTGGCCGGACTTCATGCCGGAGCCGGACCGTCTCGACGAGAACGTCGTGGAGCGTTTCGCGGATTTCCTCGACGCGCACGTCGAGCTCGGCATGCAGTCGATCCCCACCTTTCTCGTCGGCCACATGTCCGGAGAGAACTGGGATCCCGTCTGGCGCGAAGGCCGGGACTTGTACCACGACACGTGGCTCGTGGGCCGTCAGGCATGGTTCGCGGCCGAGATCGCGCGCCGTTTCTCACCGCATCTCGCGGTCATCGGCTGGCTCGTCTCGAACGAGATGCCCCTCTACGGCGGCCGGGCGTCGGCCGACGTGGTCACCGCCTGGGCTCGCGCCGTGGTGGAGGCCGTGAGAGCGACCGGCGCCCGGCAGCCGATCTCGATCGGCGACGGGGCGTGGGGGATCGAGGCCTCGGGCGAGGACAACGGGTACTCGCTGCGGTCTCTGGCCCCGATCGTCGACTTCGTCGGCCCGCACGCGTACCCGATGCAGGACGACCAGCTGCGGCAGTTCCTCACGCCCGCCTTCGCCTGTGAGCTGGCGGGAAGCTTCGGGAAGCCGGTCGTGCTGGAGGAGTTCGGTGTCAGCTCGGACTTCGCGTGCGAGGAGAGCGCGGCGGACTACTACCGGCAGGTCCTCCACACGACGCTGCTCGCAGGCGCCCGTGGCTGGCTCGCCTGGAACAACTGCGACTTCGACGACATCCGCCACGAGGACCCGTACCGCCACCACGTGTTCGAGCTCCATTTCGGGCTCTCCGACAGTCGCGGGCGGCCGAAGGAGCAGATGCGGGCGATGTCGTCGTTCGCCGAGCTCGTGCGCAAGCTGGCCGTCGAGGGCTGGGAGCCGATCAAGGGCGACGCGGCGATCGTCGTGCCCGAGCACTTCGAGCGGGTGCTCCCGTTCACGAGTCCCGAGTACCGGCAGGACATTCGCGCCAACCTGCTGCAGTCGTACGTCGCCGCGCTCGAAGCGGATCTCCCCGTCTCACTCGTCCGCGAGCGCGACGGGATCGCCGGTGGCGCCCGGCTCTACCTCGCGCCGTGCGCGAAGCTGCTCACCGCGCCGGGCATCGATCGCCTGCGCCGACTCGCGCACGAGGGCGCAACCGTCTACCTCTCCTATTTCGCGGGCAGCACCGCGAGCCAACGCGGACCGTGGCTCGCCTGGCTGGACGAGATCTTCGGCATCCGCCACCGCCTCCGGTACGGGCTCGTCGATCCCATCGTGGACGACGAGGTCGTGTTCGAGCTCGTGGACGACCTGGGCGATCTCGCCACGGGCACGCGGCTCACGTTCCGGGTCGCCGGCGAGCCGAGCGCCCGGTCCTACCTGCCCGTCGAGCTGGCCGGCGCCTCTGTCGTCGCTGTCGACGGCCACGGCCGTCCTGCCCTCCTCCGGCACGATGTGGGCGCCGGCCAGACTGTCCTCTGCACGTATCCCCTCGAGCACATGGCGGCGAAGACGCCGTGGGCGAATCCCGAAAGCACCTGGCGCATCTACTCGGCTCTCGCCACCGCCGCCGGAGTCGCCCGGCCGGTGCGGGTCGACGACCCTCGGGTGCTCGTCGGCCGCCTGCAGGTCGGGAGCTCCGAGACCGCACTCCTCGTCAACTGCTCCGGCGACACCGTCTCGCTCCAACCCGTCCTCGCCGTCGGCGAGCAGTTCGCCGACCAGGCGTGGCCGCTCGCCATCGAACCGTTCGGCGTCACCGCCATCTCGCTCACCGCTGCAGCCCCCTCGAGCTCGGGGGGACGCGGAACAGCACTCGCGGCCGCCACCCTAACGAAGGGAGGGATGCCTTCGTCCAACTACCGATGACCGGTAGCCGAGGCAACCCAAGAATCCATCGCGCGCCTCGAAACCGTCGAAACCAGGGCACCTGAAAGAGGAGGAACACAAGATGTCAACCGGCAAGAAGAGAACGGCAGTCGCTCTCGGCGTGGTCACCTTGATCGCGGCCGCGGCGGTTGCATCGTTCGCGGCGGGCGCGGGCGCGCAGAGCACGGCCCAGACCGCCCTGCCGCGTGGAAGCACGCTGTACACGGCGGGCTCACAGTGGGGCCCCTTCAGCAGCTTCAACCCGCTGAGGACCGGATACGCAACCGGGACGCTCGGGCTGCTCTACGAGACGTTGTTCCGATACGACCCGCTCAAGGGCACGTTCAAGCCGTGGCTCGCGACCTCCGGTAAGTGGGTCGGGAAGAGCTATGTCGTGACCGTGCGCAAGGGCGTGACGTGGAACGACGGCAAGCCGCTCACGGCCGCGGACGTGAAGTTCACGTTCGAGACCGGGAAGCTCGACGGCTCGCAGAACGGCACGATGTGGAAGACCGGTCTGCAGAGCATCACGACCAAGGGCAATGTCGTGAGCTTCAACTTCAAGGGTGTGCCGAACTATCAGGACTGGGACACCAACATGTACTCGATCCCGATCGTTCCGAAGCACATCTGGTCGAGCTACAGCGCCACCCAGATCACGACGGGTAACACGGATGACGCTGACAAGCAGGTCGGGACCGGGCCGTTCAAGTACGGGGCCGGCAAGGGCAGCGAGCAGACGCTGCAGTGGAACAGGCGGGCCGGCTGGTGGGCGACGAAGGCGTTCGGCATGAAGATGCCGATGCAGTACCTCGTCGACATCAACAACGGCTCGAACACGTCCACGATGCAGAACTTCCTGCAGAACAACATCGACCTGAGCAACAACTTCTTCCCCGGCATCGACAAGCAGGTCGGGGGGAAGGTCGGCACCTACTACGCCAAGGCGCCGTACATGCTCTCCGCGAACGCCGCGTGGCTCATGCCCAACACCACGCACAAGCCCCTCAACGACCGGGCGTTCCGCAGGGCGCTGGCGATGTCGATCGACATCGACCAGATCGTCACCGACGACTACGGCAACATCGTCAAGAAGGCGAATCCGACCGGGTTGCTGCCGAACCTGAACGCGTTCATCGACGCGGCACAGGTCAAGAAGCTCGGCTTCAAGTACAACCTCGCCGGCGCGAAGGCGCTGCTCGCGGCGAACGGCTACAAGGACGGGAACGGGGACGGCTACGTCGAGAACAAGGACGGGTCGTCGATCAACATGAAGCTGATCGTCCCGAACGGATGGTCGGACTGGATGACCGCGATCCAGATCATCGCCGCGAATGCCAAGCAGGCCGGCATTCGGATCACCCCGAACTTCCCCACCTACCCCGAGCTCGCCAGCGAGCGTGCCGCGGGTACCTATGACCTCCTCATCTACAACGAGAAGCCGATCAGCAACACGCCGTACACCTACTACGACCTGCTCTTCCACCTGCCGATCGTCGATCAGCAGTTCGCGAACTTCTCGCGGTTCACGGAGGCGGGTGCAGCACCGTGGGCGCTGACGCTCAAGATGAACAAGATGCGGTCCACGGATCCGAAGTTCAAGAAGATCAACTCGCAGATCCAGAAGTACATCCTGGAGGACCTCCCTGCGATTCCGCTCTGGTACAACGGGGCGTGGGCGCAGTGGAACACGACCTACTGGACGAACTTCCCGAGCTCTGCGGTGAAGGCGCGTCAATCGGTCCCCGTCATGTGGAACGGCTGGCTCAACATGACCGGCATCGAGACGCTCGCCAACCTGAAGAAGAAGTAGACAACGATCGGCCAGCAGTACGGCCATCGCACCGGCCGCCGCCCTCTCAGGAGGGCGGCGGCCGGTGCATCGGTGAGATCATGGTGGGCGAGTCCTCGTGGAGTCGCCCGTGGTGCTTCGCAACAGATGTGAGCCGATACCCCTGACGTGAGCCGATACCTCCTCCGCAAGATCACGATCTACCTCCTGACGTTCTTCGTGGCCGTCACGATCGACTGGGCCATACCGCGACTGATGCCGGGCAGCCCGATCGACGCCTTGATCGCGCGGCTGCAGACGAACGCGACCGCCTCCGAGACGCTCCATGGGTTCTTCACCGAGTCGTTCGGGCTCGACAAGCCCTTGTGGAGCCAGTACCTGAGCTTCTGGCAGGGGCTTCTGCACGGCGACCTCGGGCCGAGCATCACGTACGTCGGCTCATCGGTGAGCGAGCTGATCTTGAAGGCGCTGCCGTACACGCTGGCGCTGCTCATCCCGGCGATCGTGCTGAGCTACTTTGCCGGGAACCGGGTGGGCGCCATGGCGGCGCGGCGAAAGTCGCTCGACGACACGGTGCTGCCCGTCTCGTACGTGCTCACAGCGACGCCGTACATGTGGCTCGCGCTCGTGCTCGCGTACTTCCTCGCGTTCCGGCTGGGTATCTTCCCCGTCTCGGGCGCCTACGACTTCTCCCTCCAGCCCACCTGGTCCTGGGAGTTCTTCCGCAGCTTCCTGAACCACTGGTTCCTGCCGTTCCTGACGCTCTTCCTCGTCTCGTTCGGCGGTTGGGCGATCGGGATGCGGAATCTGATCATCTACGAACTCGAGGCCGACTACGCCAACTACCTGCAGGCTCTGGGGGCACCGAGCAAGCTCGTGCGCAAGTACGCGTACGGGAACGCGGTCCTCCCGCAGATGTCCGGTCTGGCGCTCGCGCTGGGGGCGGTCGTCGGAGGGGCGCTCGTCACGGAGATCGTGTTCGCCTATCCCGGCATGGGCTCGCTGATCATCATCGCGATCCAGAACCGCGACTACTTCCTCCTGCAGGGGGTCTTCCTGTTCATCATCGTCGGAGTCCTCATCGCGAACTTCATCGTCGACATCGCGTACGTGATCGTCGATCCGCGCACCCGCACCGGGATCCAGGGCTCGTAGTGGACACCGCGGACTCACGCGTCGAATCGCTCGCCACCGGCTCCGCCGAGATGACGGTCATCGTGCCCGAGGGCGCGCCGCAGCGGCGCAAGCGGAACGAGACGCTCTACTTCGCATTTCGCAACAAGAAGCTCGTGATCGGACTCACCGTCGTGCTCGCGTTCCTCGTGCTCGCGATCGTGGGGCCGTGGCTGACGGATGCCGACCCGTTCGAGTTCGGCTTTCCGACCGGGCAACCGCCGTCGCGCGAGTACTTGCTCGGCACGACCGGTGCCGGGCAGGACGTCTACCCCCAGTTCGTGTACGGGCTGCGCGCAAGTTTCGTCGTCGGAGCCGTCGCCGGAGTCGTCGCCTCGATCATCGCCATGACGATCGGCTTCATCGGGGGCTATCGCGGCGGCGTGATCGACGAGATCCTGAGCATGCTCACGAACGTCGTGCTCGTGATCCCGACGCTCGCGGTGCTCATCGTCATCGCTGCGTACCTGAGTGTCGGCAGCCTCTTGGCCGAGGCGATCCTGATCGGCATCACGTCGTGGCCCTGGGCGGCCCGCGCCATCCGCGCGCAGACCTTCACACTCGCCTCGCGCGACTTCGTCAGTCTCGCGCGACTCTCGGGGCGGGGCAGCGCCAAGGTGATCCTGAAAGAGATCGCGCCGAACATGAGCTCCTATCTGTTCCTGGTCTTCATCCTTCTCTTCGGCGGCTCGATCCTGGCGGCCGCGACGCTCGACTTCCTCGGGCTCGGGCCGTCCCAGGTCATGTCGCTCGGCCTGATGCTCAACAACGCGGTGAGCGCGAGCGCCTTGCAGCTCGGCTACTGGTGGTGGTTCATCCCACCGGGCATCGGCATCACGGCGATCGTGGGCGGCCTCTACGTGATGAACGTCGGCCTCGACGAGGTCTTCAACCCCAAGCTGCGCGAGACGTGAGCCGTCTGATCGTCGGGCCGCTCACATCCACCAGCGGCGCCGGCCGCGGCAGCGGCCGCTTCAGGAATTCTCTCGCGATCCCGGCGGCGTCGACGTGAGCCTGGCGGTCGACAACCTGCGTGTGTACTACCGCACGCTCCGCGGAGACGTCCGCGCGCTGGACGGCGTCACGTTCGCAGTGGCCGACGGCGAGATCATGGGTCTCGCGGGCGAGTCCGGCTGCGGCAAGACGACGCTCGGGAAGAGCCTGGTCCGCCTCGACGGTCGCATGCGCCTCGTCGAAGGGGCGGCATGGCTGAACGACGCCGAGCTCCCGATCGGCGACGAGAGGGCGATGGACGCCTTTCGCTACCGAGAGGTGTCGATCATCCCGCAGTACGCGATGAGCGCACTCAACCCGATCCGGAAGATCGGCCGGATGATCTCCGAGCTGCTCGAATCACGCGGGGCGAGCTACGACGCGACGCTGCCGGAGCTGAGCCGGCGACTCGGCCTCGTCGGCCTGGACGACGAGGTCCTCGGCCGCTTCCCCATCGAGCTCTCCGGCGGCCAGAAGCAGCGCGTGGTGATGGTCATCTCGACGCTGCTCGACCCGTCGCTCCTGATCGCCGACGAGCTCACGTCCGCCCTCGACGTCTCGACCCAGAGAGCCGTGGCGGAGATGCTCGTCGAGTTCCGCGACCGTGGCTTCGTGAAGAGCACGATCGTCATCACCCACGACCTCTCGATCCTCTACCAGATCGCCGACTCGATCCTCGTCATGTATGCGGGCAAGCTGGTCGAGAAGGGCTCGGCGTTGGCGGTGACCCAGGATCCGCTGCATCCCTACACGAAGATGCTCCTCGGCTCGATGCCACGAGTCGGCGTGCGATACGCGGAGCAGCGCCTGGAGGGGATTCCCGGGCGTCCGCCCTCGCTGCTCAACCCGCCCACCGGTTGCCGGTTCCGAGACCGCTGCCCGCTGGCCCACGCGAAATGTGCCGAGGAGCCGCCGTTCGTCGAGGTCGGCCCCGGCCGCCTTGCCGCGTGCTGGAAGGTGCCCGCCTGATGCTCGAGCTCCAAGGCGTCACGAAGGTGTACAAGACCGGGACCTTCGGGGGCTCGTTGCTGACTGCGGTGTCGAACGTGACGTTCCCCGTCGAGCGAGGCGCCGTCGTGGCGCTCATCGGCGAGAGCGGCAGCGGCAAGACGACGGTGGGCAAGATGGTTCTCCGGCTCATCCCGGTCACGTCGGGCGCGATCACCGTCGACGGAGAGGACGTCTCGACACTCGGTCGCCGGGCGCTCCGCGACTACTACGGGAGCGTGCAGGGTGTGTTCCAGGATCCGTTCAGCTCGTACAACCCGGTGTTCAAGGTCGATCGGGTGCTCGAGATGATCCGCGGGAGCTATCTCGGCAGCCTGGGCCACGCGGAGTGGCGCACGAAGCTCGAGACATCCCTCGAGTCGGTGGGCCTCGAGCCGGCGGACGTCCTGGGGAAGTACCCGCATCAGCTGAGCGGCGGGCAGCTGCAGCGCCTGCTCATCGCGCGCGCGCTCCTTCTCGACATCAAGTACCTGGTCGCCGACGAGATCATCAGCATGCTCGACGCCTCGACGCGGATCGACGTCCTCAATCTCCTCGGCGGCCTCAAGGAGCGCGGTCTCGGCGTCCTCTTCGTGACCCACGACCTGTCGCTCGGCAACTACATCTCCGACCGGGCGGTGATCCTGCGGCACGGCGTCGTGGTGGAGACGGGTGCGACCGAGAAGGTGTTCGGCAACCCACAGCATCCCTACACCAAGATGCTCCTCGGGTCGGTGCCCAAGCTGCACGAGAAGTGGCACCCACTGGAGGACGTTGCGCCGGTGCTCGCCGAGCTCGAGCAGCCGCCGGCACCCGATGCGGCGCTGGTCGAGGTCGAGGACGACCATCTCGTCCTGAGATGAGCAGGACCGCCTCCACCTCGAGCCGGCTGTCGCAGTCGATCTCGTTCATGGGCGCCAACTACGTCGCCCGCGAGGTCGGCTACGCAGGCGGCGAGGAGTGGGGGCCGTGCGACGCTGCGACGAACGCCGCCTTCAGCCCGCTGGGCACATACGAGGCGCGGCTCGACGCCGTGCTCGCGTCCATCCGCGGTGCCGGCTTCGACCAGCTCGACCTGTGGACGGCGCACCTCAACTGGCGCTGGGCGACGCCCGAGCACCGCGACATCGCTGTCGAGGCGCTCCACCGCCACGGGTTGCGGGTCGTCAGCATGGCGGGCACCGTCGGCGCCACCCTCGACGAGCTGGCCGCCGCCTGCCGCATCGCCAACGCGGTCGGTACCACGGTGCTCGGCGGGATGGGTGAGATCCTCCTCGCCGACCGGGACGGGACCGCCGCGGTGCTCCGTGAGCACGGCGTGCGGCTCGGACTCGAGAATCATCCCGAGCGCTCTCCCGCAGAGGTGCTGGCCAAGATCGGCGACGACTCCCCTGACGTGCTTGGCGCCACCGTCGACACCGGGTGGTTCGCGACGCACGGCTACGACGCCCCGACGGCCATCCGCGAGCTCGGCGACCGGATCGTCCACGTCCATCTCAAGGACATCGAGCGCCCCGGGGAGCACGTGACGGTCGAGCACGGCACCGGTTGCGTCGACATCCCGGGATGTGTCCACGCGCTCGTCGAGATCGGCTACGCCGGTGCGCTCAGCATCGAGCACGAGCCGTGGCACGTGGACCCCACCCAGGAATGCGTCGAGATGCGCCACGTCCTCCGGGCGCAGCTCGAACGCCTGTCGGAGTCCTCCCGTGGATAACGGCAACCTGCGTGTTGCCATTGTCGGTTGTGGCAACATATCGGGACGCTATGGCGAGACGCTGCAGGCGTACGACGCCGTCTCGATCGTCGGCGCGACCGACGTCGACGCCGATCGGGCGCTTGCCTTCGTGGAGCGCTTCGGAGGCACCGCCTACGCCTCGCTCGGTGACGTGCTGGCCGATCCAGACGTCGACGCAGTGATCAACCTGACCTCGCACGGTGCGCACGCCGATGTCACCGCGCAGTCGCTGCAGGCGGGCAAGCACGTGCACAGCGAGAAGCCGCTGGCCGGCAGCTACACCGAGGCCAGGCGCCTGCTCGAGCTCGCCGAAGCGTCCGGCGTGCGCCTCAGCTGCTCGCCGATCACGTTCATGGGCGAGGCACAGGAGACGGCCTGGCGCATGGTCTCGAACGGCGCCATCGGGGTGGTGCGGATCGTGTACGCGGAGGTCAACTGGGGACGCATCGAGCGCTGGCACCCGGCGCCGGCGCCCTTCTACGGCGTCGGCCCGCTCGTCGACGTCGGCGTCTACCCGCTGACCATCCTGACTGCGATGTTCGGGCCGGCACGCACCGTCAGGGCGTACGGGCGCGTGGTGCTCCCCGACCGGACGAGCGCCTCCGGGGAGGCCTTCCACGTCGAGACGCCGGACTTCGGCGTCGCCGTGATCGAGCTCGAGAGCGGCCCTGTCGTGAGGCTGACAACGAGCTTCTATGTCGGCCAGCACTCCAAGCAGAGCGGAATCGAATTCCACGGGGATGAGGGCTCGCTCTTCCTCGAGAGCTGGCAACACTTCGACTCGCCTCTGCAGCTGGCCGAGTTCGGCGGCTCGTACGAGCCGATCGAGCCGGTCTCGCCGCCGTTTGCCGGAACCGACTGGGGACGAGCAGTTGCCGAGCTCGCAGACGCGATCCGGGCGGGGCGGCCGCACCGGGCTCGCGCCGACCACGCGGCCCATGTGATCGAGATCCTCGACGCGGTCGCCGCATCCGCCGCCGGCGGCGGCGGCTCCGTGCCGGTGGCGTCGTCGTTCGCCGCCGTCGGCGTTCCCGCGGGACGGTCGCCGGAGGCCTGATGTGAGTTCCGTGGCCGGCGGCTGCGGATCCAAGACCAGCGCCCTCTAGGCGCGCCCGGCCGGCTGCGGCCGCCGTGTCGGCGTCACCCCTGCGAGGAGGCTGGACGCGATCAGGACGGCGACTGCTGCAAGGGCGGCGAGGCCCGTGATGTGAGCGAGGTTGCGCTGTGTCAGGACGACCCCGCTCGGCCGCGTCGGCCCCGGGCCGAGGTAGCCGTGGAGATCCCTGAGCAGCTGAGCAAGCTCGGACTCCTCGTAGGCGTGCCAGCCGGCCCGCCGGAGCATGCTGACCGCGAGCGTGCTGTTCGGTCGATACGGCTCCGCCCGCCCGCGTGCGTCGTAGACGCGCTCTCCGGACGTTGCGACGCGCACGAAGAACGGCTCGATGCGGTGGCGACGGAGCGTCCCGAGCGTCCCGTCGAGGCCGAACGCATCGGTGTCCATGTCGCTGAGGACGACGAGGGCTCGTCGCGCGGCCGAGCGGCTGAAGTACGTGCGGTCCGCCGCCAGGCTGATCGCGCCGAGCTGTGTCGCCCGAGGCGTCGTGAGCCGAGACGGCGCCGGCTGACCGATCGCGACCGAGTGGTCGAGCACGAGGGAGACACCCCGTGCGTCGCGGATCGGGAACAGGAGGGGCATCATGCGATTCGTCACCGTGGCGACGCCGGTGGGGATCTGCGGCAGGCCCTGGTGCAGGCGTCGCGCGAGAGCGACGGCGCGGTCGAGACGTTCGCGCCCACCGGGCTCCGAGCTGGCCAGCATGGAGCGGCTGACGTCGAAGGTGAGGTAGACCTCCGCATCGGTACGCATGCCCTCGCCGCCGAGGCTGCGGAGCGCCGGCTGCGCGGCGGTCAGGCCCACGAGGATGGCCGCAGAGGCGATCGCGCAGCCACGCAGGACCGCTCGCGCTGGGCCGGGACCGGCGAGTCCGAGCTGAGCCCGCAGGCGCGCGCCGCGCCGCTCGCGGATCACGAGCGCCGCGAGCGGGATGGCGAACGCGACGGCGACGAGGCCGGCCCAGGGTGTGAGGAAGACGAGTGTGGCGACCATGCGCCGGCCTCAGTACCCCGACCCGGGGGCCTGCGCGCGCGGGGCCACGGCCAGCCTGCCGCCGGGGCGGTCCTGCTGTGAGTTACCACGCGCATGCGACCTCGCCTCGCCGGGCTCGGCGAGCAGCACCTCCAGGTCGTGCTTCGACGCAGCGCTCGTCGGGTCGCCGAGCACCGCGCGGCGAAGCGCCCTGACAGCGTTGTCGCGGAGGGCTCGGCGCTGTGTCGTCGGCCCGGCAGCCGTCGCGCTTTCCGCGAACACACGCCCGAGCACCGCGTCGGCCGAGGCTCGATCCCGATCGCTGCGGAGCGACCCTCGGATGCGGCCGATCGCTGCGATCACCTGATACCGCGCCTGCGTCTGCGGGTACATGGTGCCCGGGATGACATCGGCGAGCCCGGCTCGATACGCAATGTAGGCACGCTGGAGCTCGCTCCGTGCGCTGATCCCGAGCCCGCGCTCGCCGGCCGTCTGCAGCCAACCTGGCGGAGCGGGTGGCCTGGGTGCGGTGCCCGGCTGCCACGCCGCCCGGGTGTCGCGATCGGCTCGCTCCGCCTGGGCGACACCGCGCGCGAGCATGGCGGCGCCGACCGCGACCACGATGAGGAGGACGCCGGCCGTCAGCCGGACGAGCGGGCCGCGCTTCACGTTCGCTCCTCTCGCACACCCCAGCGCAGGCGTGGCAGGAGCAACTCGGCCGCGGCGAGGAGCGCGGCCAGGAGGACACCGAGCAGGACGAGCAGCGTCGCCGGCGGGGCGCTCGGAAGCGTGCGTTGCCGACGAGGGGCGTAGACGGCGTCGGCGGCGCTCGTCACGAACTCGGCGCCGCCCTGATCGGAGAAGGCCTTGCGGTCGCGCAGGGCGTTGCCGACGGCCACGACACGGAGCCGCATCCCGAGCTCGTGCAGGCGCGCGATCGCCGCGCTGACGCGTGGCAGGTCCTCCGGCGTGTCGCGGAGGTCGCTGATGAGGACGATCTGCCCATGGCGGGCGCCGGCCTCGTGCAGCGCCTGGGTCGCCCGTGCGATGCCCGACGAGAGTCGGGTCCCACCGGTGAAGACCCCCGCCCACGGGTAGTCACCGGGAGTGGGGTAGGGGATGGGATCGCGGTTCTGCTTCGCGCGCCGGACGATCCTCTGGTTGTTCATGCTCACGTAGGTGATCAGCCGCTGCCAGCCGGTGAGCGCCGACCCGGGCGCCTCCGGGGGCAACGCCATGTAGGCGCTGTCCGAAGCGAGCACGAGTCCCGCCTTCTGTGCCGGGTTGCGCGCGATGGCGAGCAGCGACTGACCGATGACCGCCGAGGCGCTCAGTGTGCTCCACGAGACGTCGACGACCACCATCAGCCCGTCGCCGCCCTGGAGTGCGGCGGGAACCGCCGGCTGGTCGCGGGGCGCGACCGCGAGAGCTGCCGCAACGGCGAGCACGCCCAGCGGCAGGAGGATGAGCAGGAGCCGCGTGCGCCGCGCAGGGCGGCTGAAGGAGCCGAGCTCACCGCTCGGGATCGTGCGACGTCCGAGTGCCCGTCGCGGTCCGGGAAAGGTGACGTCGGTGCTCAGCTGTGCCCTCCGTTGAGCTCGACGCGAACCTGGGCACCGAGGGCGGCGAGATCGTCGGCACGGGGCTCGTGGGCAGACCAGGCGAGCTCCCGGGTGCGCCGCTCGAGGGCGGCGCGATCCGCCTCGCCGAGCCTCGTCGCCAGCTGCTCGAGGACGCGGCGGCGGATGCCCTCGTCGTCGATCGCGGTGGCGGCGTCGAGCTGGGCGAGCGCGCGGTCGAGCTCGCTCAGTCGACGCCAGCGATGCCGCGACGAGAAGACGTGCGGCCACAGGCCGGTGAGGACGAGCCAGGCACCTGCGGCTGCGCAAGCGACTGCTATCGCAACGAGCCCGAGCCGCAGCGCATCCGGCGGCAGCCGTGTCCCGGTCGTCAGCTCAGGGGGCGCCTCGGCGAGTCTTGCCTGCGCCGATTCGAGGCGTGACGAGACGCGAACGAGACTCCACGGCTCGGTCAGTGTCCGGCCCTGTCCGCGCTGGCGATAGCGAACGGTCGTCGGTGCGAAATGGAACGTGCGCGGCCGTTGCCGCGGCGGGAGGCACGCGGTCGTGAGGCACTGCAGCGAGACGACCGTGCGCGTCAGCGCGACCGACCGCCGGCTCGAGCGGTCGACGTGCATGGCGACGACGGTGTACGGCCGGAAGTCGGTTGCCACCCGTACCGAGCCGGCGGCGACGGCGGGGGCGGCGGTGTAGACGTCGACCACCGCCTCCAGCCGATCGCCGAACAACGCCGTCGTCGGCGTCATGGTCTGCGTCACCGTGATCGGCGAGCGCCGGAGCTCGGGCGCCGGCGGAGCGGGGGTGGGGCGCAGGACGAGGGCGACGATTGCAAGCGCCACTGCAAGCACGGCTCCGATGGCGAGCAGGCGGGCGGCTGGGCGGTCTGCGATCGAGCTCAGACGAGCACCGACCCGGGCGAGCCCGTCTCTCACCGGACCCTCCTGGTCAGGCCCGTGCGAGCTCGCGCCCAGGCGAGAAACGCGGTCTGGACGGCTCCCGGGTCGGATGAGGTGAGCAGGACCGGTTCGGCCCCGAGCGAGAGGAACGTGTCGGCCAGTGCACGTGCGCGTGCCTCGTTTCGCTCTCGTCGCTCGCGTGCCTCGACCGGTCGCAGGCGGACGAGGCGGACGACCCCGGTGCCCGGATCACCGAGCGGCAGCGTGACCCCCGAAACGGCGGGGAACGATCGCTCCCAGACGGGGTCCTGGATCAGCACGGGCACGACGTCCCAGCCGGCGGTGAGGGCGGTGTGGAGGAGATCGGGTCGTGGGGGCACGAGGAAGTCCGAGAGCAGGAACACGAACGTTCCCGCGGGGACCTCGGCAGGGAATGCCGTGAGCCGGGTGAGGGTCGCGTCCAGCCCACGTGGCGGCCCGTCCGCCGAGTCGTGCGCGAGCTTCTGCTCCAGCAGGCGGAGCAGGGCCCGGTCGCGGACGGGGCGCTGCACGTGCGGGCCGTCAGGCCCGCACTCCGCGTGCCCGACGAGGGCGTGCACGGCGCGGCTGCTGGCGAGGATCATCCGGCCTGCGACACGTACCACCTCCTGCTTTCGCAGCCACGGGAGGCTCGCCGGGAAGAGCCCCATCGACGGGCCGCGGTCGACGATCAGGAGAACCCGGACGACGTCCTCGGCAAAGCGCTCGCGCACGACGAACTCGTCGCTCCCCCGTGCCGTCGACAGGCGCGCCGAGGCGCGCCAGTCGACGAGCCTGACGGCGTCGCCCCGTCGGTACGGCCGGGAGCCGGCGACCTCGTCGCCGCTGCCTCGCCGTCGGCTCGTGCGCCCCGAGACATCGAGGCTCACCACTCTCCGCGCGGGGACGAGCGGAAACGTGAGCTCGGGCTCGCGCGCCTGAGCCGCGTCCCGCACGGCCGTCAACAGTCCGTGCTCTGTGCGGGTGCCGGCCGCGGAGCCCGTTCCAGGCACCGTGCGAGCAGCCCCTCCGTGATGGTCGTGTCCCCGTCGTCGATCGCGTACGTGGGCGTCAGGAGCACGCGGTGGGAGAGGACCGGCTCGACGAGCATCTCCACGTCGTGCGGCTCGACGTGCTCACGCCCCTCGAGCAGCGCCATCGCGCGTGCTCCCCGCTCGAGTGCGAGCGAGCCACGGACGGAGGCGCCGATCTGCACCCCGGGGAGCTCTCGTGTCGCGCGCACGAGGTCGATCACCCACCGCTGCAGGATGGGGTCGATGTACACGCTCTCGACCGCGTCCTGCAACTCGCGCAGCTCGGCGAGCGTGAGCGCGGGCTGCAGCGAGTGCAACGGGTGCTCATGGCGTTGTGCCTGGACGATCTCGAGCTCCTCGCCGGCCTGTGGATAGCCGAGGGCGGCCTTGAGGAAGAACCGGTCGAGCTGCGCCTCGGGCAGCGGGAAGACGCCTTCGTGGTCGAGCGGATTCTCGGTGGCGAGGACGAGGAACGGCGACGGCAGCGGGCGTGACTGCCCGTCGACCGTGATCTGGCGCTCGGCCATGGCCTCGAGCAGCGCGCTCTGCGTCTTCGGCATGGCGCGATTGATCTCGTCGACGAGCAGGATGTTCGTGAATACCGGCCCGGGCTGGAACTCGAATTCCCGCTCCTTCTGGTTGTAGACCGACAGTCCGGTCACATCGGTGGGCTGGAGGTCCGGGGTGCACTGGATGCGCGACGCCGCGACTCCGTCGATGGAGCGGGCGATGGCGCGGGCGAGGACCGTCTTGGCTGTTCCGGGCACGTCCTCGAGCAGCACATGCCCTTCGCACAGCAGGGCGCAGAGCACGAGCTTCACCTGCTCCCGCTTGCCGCGGACCACTTCCTCGATGTTGTCGAGCAGCCGGTTGGACAGCTCGCCGTGGCGCTCGTTCTCGCGCGTCCGACGGTGGTGTTCGAAGCCACGAGCGACGCTCGGCTCCGTCGCAACCTCCGGCTCGCTCGAGGTCAGCTTTGGAGACTCGTCGGGAACCGCCAGCATCGCGTAGGGGACGCCTGAGTACGCGGGAACGGCAGGATCGGGCACCGGGAGTCCGAGCCGTGCGGCGAGCGCGCGCAGGCCGCGGCCGAAGCGGCCGTGCTCCGAGGGAGCCGCCCGCTGCCCGCTTCCGCGCGTGTCAGCCACGCGTGTTCACGGCGGGCTCGGTGCGGCTTGCAGGCGGGCGTTCGAGCGTCAGGACCAGATCTTAGGCGCACCCGACAGCGGTCGTCGGACAGCGGACGAGAGCGCCCGGCCGGCTGGACGCATCGCTCCGCGGGTGCCACGATCTCGGCATGACGCGGGCGGCGGGCGTGGCGGGAATCGGGGCCGTTGTCGCGGTTGTTGCGTTCGGCGTGATCGGCGCTGCGCGGCTCCTGGGAAGTGACGAGCCCGGGACGTCGAACGCAGCGCCGCAGGCGACGGGGCAGTTCCCGGAGGGTGTGTTCCGCTACCGGCTCAGCAAGCAGGAAGTCCTGCGGGTCATCCCGGACATCCAGCCTCGCTACCTCGCCGACGCGGTCGGAACGTTCACCTGGACACTTCGGGGTGGGGTCATCTCCCTCGCCCAGACGGGCTGCGCCTGCTCCATCCCCAATGTCGTCGGGCGCTACACGATCGACGGTGACCGGCTCACGGTCAGCTGGCCGCCGCGGGCGCCGAACGGGGTCGAGTTCTGCTCGGGGGATTGCGTCGAGGAGGTGCGCTGGACGTTCGACGGCGCGGCGCTCCACATCGACCCGCTCTCGACGAAGGGTTACGACGTGGCCTTCTGGGGAGCCGACAAGCCCTGGCGGCAGATCAACTGACCGGTCTCACGCGGCCAGGGCCGTGCGGAGACGCTCGAGCGCTCGCTCGCGATGCTCGTCCTGGAGCGCCACGACGGTGTCCACGTCGCCGTCGGTGACCGCGGCGACGATCGCGTCGTGCAGGCGGTCGGCCTCGGCCGTCTCGCCGGGTAGCGCGTAGTAGAGCGCGCGGTAGGCCTCGGTCTGATCCCAGAGACCGTCGATCAGCCGGGACAGGGGCCGGCTCCCTGCGAGCCCGTAGAGGCGGTCGTGGAAGCGGCGGTTGCTGTCGAGCCGCGCTGCGAGATCGCCGGCGCGGGCAGCCGCCCGGCAGTCGCGCGCCGCAGCGGCGAGCGCGTCGACGTCCTCGGCGGTCGCGCGGGGCACACCGCGGCGGATGGCGTCCGTCTCGAGCAGCCGCCGCAGCGCGTAGACCTCCTCGAGGTCGCCGAGCGCGAGCTCGGTGACGACGTAGCCGCGCCGCGGCCGGTACGTGACGAGCCCTTCGCCGGCGAGCGCGTTCAGCGCCTCGCGCACGGGGATCGAGCTGACGCCGGTCCTGGCCGCCCAGTCCTCCTGGTTCACGCGCTGCCCGGGTCGGAGCTCGCCCTCGAGGATGGCCGTGCGCAGCGCCGCCGCCGCGCGGTACTGGGCCGTGGGGCGCCGGACGGGTGCGGGAGCGACCGCCACGGGCGCTAGCGGAACGCCGGTGTCCCGGTGATCGCGTTCCCGACCACGAGCGTGTGCACCTCGTGCGTGCCCTCGTAGGTGAGCACCGACTCGAGGTTGTTCATGTGCCTGATGACCGGGTACTCGAGCGTGACGCCGTTCGCACCGAGCACCGTGCGGGCCGCGCGACACACGTCGAGCGCGCCGCGGACGTTGCCCATCTTCCCCATGCTGACGTGCTCGGGGCGCAGTGTGCCGGCGTCCTTCATCCGCCCGATGTGGAGCGCGACGAGACCGGCGCGGTTCACCTCGAGCGCCATCTCGGCGAGCTTCTGCTGCGTGAGCTGGTAGCCCGAGATCGGCTTGCCGAACACGATGCGCTCCTTGGCGTAGTCGAGCGCTGCCTCGAAGCACGCGCGTCCCGCGCCGACAGCGCCCCAGACGATCCCGTAGCGCGCCTCGTCGAGGCACGTGAGCGGGCCGCGCAGCGTCCTCACCTCGGGAAAGACGTTCTCGTCCGGCACGCGGACGTCCTGGAGCACGAGCTCGCTCGTCACCGAGGCGCGCAGCGAGATCTTCTTGTGGATCTCCGGTGCAGAGAAGCCCGGCATGTCGCGCTCGACGATGAAGCCCCTGATCTCGCCGTCGTCCGTCCGCGCCCAGACGATCGCGAGATCGGAGATGGTGCCGTTCGTGATCCACATCTTGGCGCCGTTCAGGACCCAGTCCGACCCGTCGCGGCGCGCATGCGTTCGCATCGCGCCCGGGTCGGAGCCGGCGTCCGGCTCGGTCAGCCCGAAGCAGCCGATCGCCTCGCCGGCGTGCATCGCAGGGAGCCAGCGCTGCTTCTGCTCCTCGGAGCCCCAGCGCCAGATGGCGAACATCGCGAGCGAGCCCTGCACCGAGACGGCGCTGCGGACGCCCGAGTCGCCTGCCTCGAGCTCGAGGCACGTGAGCCCGTAGGCGACGGCGCTGGCGCCCGGCAGTCCGTAGCCGTCCAGGTGCATGCCGTACAACCCGAGCTTCGCGAGCTCGGTGAGGAGCTCGCGGGGCAGGATCCCACGCTCGAACCAGTCACCGACCTCGGGCAGCACCTGCTCGCGGACGAACTGGCGCACGGTGTCGCGGACGGCGCGCTCCTCCTCGTCGAGGAGGCCGTCGAGGGCGAGATAGTCGAGCGGGTCGAGGGCGGGGAGCTCGGTCGAGAGGGCCACGGGAACCTCCGGGTCGGGCACGGGTGACAGAAAAAGTCTATAGAAAAATTGCAGGGGTTGCATCCCAGTACGCTGCGCGCGTGACGGAGCTCGCCTTCGTGCGATGGAGCGGCGACGAGCTGGCGCGGGCGGAGGCAGCGGTGTGGATCTCGCCCTGGGTCGAGCCCGGCTTCGCCGTCCACGACGTCGTTCCCTCGTGGAACGCCGTCACGCCCGCGCAGACAGCGGTGGACGTTGCCCTGCAGGGGCGCGACGCGGCAGGCGAGACGCCGTGGTACGCGCTCGGCAGGTGGGGCTCCCCGGAGAGCGGCGCAGCTTCGACCTCGCATCCGGGCCAGGACGACGGCCGCTGCCGTGTCGACGTCGACACGCTCGTCGCCCGGGCGGGGCTCGATGCCTTCCGTGTCCGGGTTGCCGGGACCGGGGCCGGCGTGTCCCTGTCACTCGTCGCGGCGGTGGCGTGCGGGATCAGAGGGGAAGGCCGTCCGCCGGTGGAGATGGCGTTGCGAGGCAGCGCCGTCGAGCTCGACGTGCCGGCGTTCTCCCAGTTCCGGCACCGCGGCCACCTCCCGGAGTACGGCGGTGGCGGCGCGTCGTGGTGCAGCGCCGCGTCGACGGCGATGCTGCTCGCCTTCTGGAGGACAGGCCCCGCGGCGGTGGAGACGGCGTGGGTGGGGGCATCGCACCCCGACGCGTGCGTCGACCACGCTGCGCGCTGGACCTACGACTCCGCCTACGGCGGCTGCGGGAACTGGCCGTTCAACACCGCCTACGCGGCCGGCTTCGGGCTCGAGGCGTTCGTCACGAGGCTGCGCTCGCTGCATGAGGCGGAGGCGTTCCTGGCGGCCGGGATACCGCTCGCGCTGTCCCTCTCGGCCGGGCCGGGCGAGCTCGACGGCTTCCTCGCAGCGGGAAGCGCGGGACACCTCGTCGTGCTCGCGGGGGTGACAGGCGGCGGCGATCCGATCGTCAACGACCCGGCGGCGGAGACGAATGCAGACGTACGCCGCGTCTACGACCGGTCGCAGCTCGAGCGTGCGTGGCTGCGCGGCAGCGGCGGCATCGTCTACGTCGTGCGACCGCCCGGCGTCTCGCTGCCGCCGGCTGGTGGCTCCTGGTAGGAGCCTCGCTCCTCGTCCGTCGCGGCCGCACCCGGATGCACGAACAGGCCGAGCGCAGCGCGCTTCACCTGCACGAGGATGGGATCGCCCGGCCCGTCCGGCGGCCGTGACCACGCGGCCGCCACCTCGGCCCCGAACAGCAGCGCGGACGCATAGAGGTAGACGGAGTAGAGGAAGACGAGCGCGACCGTGATCGAGCCGTAGATGACCGAGAGACGGGTCGTCTTCTGGAAGATGTACGCCGACGCTGCGGAGATGAGGAGCAACAGCACGGCCGTCACGAACGCTCCGGCCACCGCGTCACGGACGCGCAGCTCTCCCGCCGGCACGAACCGGTAGAGCAGGATCACGACGCCGAAGGAGACCACGACCGGGATGCCCGACCGTGCGAGCGTCTCCACCAGCCCGCCGTGCAGCCCGATCGCGCCTGCCACGTCGGTGGCGAGGCGCCCCACCACCTGTGAGATGACGCTGAGGGCGACGGCGACGAGCACGAGCGCCCCGGCGGCGACGACGAGGATGAAGTCGACGAGCTTCCCGCGTGCCGCAGGTCGGCGCTCCACCTCCATGGCGGTGTCGAGGCCCGTGCGGATCGCGGCCATCATCCCTGTGGCCGCCCACGCGAACACCGCCAGTGAGATCAGCCCCAGCGCGCTCGCCGGGCTCGCGATCGACGTGACCGCACGCTCGATGTTCGCGCTCCCTTCCTGGTCGACCGGGAGCAGGTCGACGATCCACGAGATCACGTCCTGACGCAGGTCGTCGTTCTGCAGCACGAGGCCGAAGATGGAGACGAGCACGATCGTGAGGGGCGCGAGGGAGAACAGCACCCGGTACGCGATTCCGGCGGCGTGCTGCGGGAGGCGGTGCGCGAAGTAGCGGTCGATCGCCTGCGGGATCACGCTCACGAGCTTGCGCAGGATGCTGAGGGGCCAGCGAGCGAGTCGCACGGGCCACGAACGGCCGCTCGAGGCGCTGAGCTCGCCCATCGCGTCAGTCTAGGGCGCGCTACCGCGGGCGCACGACGAGCGTCGCTTGCATGCCGCGGGCCCGGTGGCCCGCGATCGTGCACCAGAGCGCGTAGCGACCGGGCACGAGGCGCGCCACGAGCTCTCCGACACGACCCGGCGTGACCACCGCGATCCGGTACGTGTGCGCCCCCTTGGCGATCCGGCGCAGCGCAAGATCGTGGTCGTCCTCACCGAGGTTGTAGAGCTCGAGCACCGCTGGACCGCGCCGGATCGACGTTCGGGAGAGCGTGAGCCTGAACTCGTCCGCCGTGACCTGCACCCGCGCCGGAGAGAGAGCAGCAGGGGTGCCGGCGACGACCAGAGCCGCCGCGGCAACGGCCGTGAGCGCGAGCAGCTTGTGTTGAATCAACACAAGCGGCGGTTTCGTCACTTCACCACCTTCGGCCGCGGCAGGTTCGCGATTGGAAGGATCGCCTCGGCGTCGCCACCGAGCCAGTCCTCGACGAGCGACGCGTAGAGACCGCGGAAGTCGGACGTCGCGCGCAGGTTCCCGTCGCGATCGAGCGTCCCCAGGCCCGGGAACTCGCCGACCATGGTGCCGCTCGCCTGGGTGCCGATCAGGAAGCCTGCGCCCGCGGCGCCGTGATCGGTGCCGCTGGAGGCGTTCTCCTCGGCACGGCGCCCGAACTCCGACCACACGTGCACGAGCACGCGATCGGCGATGCCGCGCGCCTCGAGGTCGCGTTGGAAGGCGAGCAGGGAGTCGGCGGTCAGCTTCAGACCCTCGGCGAGGTCGCCCGGCTGGTTGTCGTGGGTGTCGTACGAGCCGGGCGCGCTGAGAGCGACGCAGCGGAGCGGCAGCCCCGCCGCGAGCATCGCCGCGAGGCCGGCGAGACGGCGCGGGAACGCGTCGTCGCCACCCGGGTAGGGAACCGGGCTGCCGAAGCCCTTGGACTCGCCGTCCTTGGAGCGGAAGGGAGCCAGCTGCCGGTAGAGCTGCGAGGTCTGGCGCGCGGCGTCGGTCGCCTGCTCGAGACCCGCGTCGCCGCGCGTCGGGATGCCACCGAGCAGCCCGATCGCGTCGAGCAGCCGCTCCTGCACGTCCCCCCAGACCCCACGCGTCCAGAAGTCGAACCGGTCGGGGCCGTCGATCGACGCGACCGGCACCCTTTTCGTCGCCAGTGCAGGTTGCAGTCCCCAGTCGAGAGCCAGCCCCTGGAGCGGGTTGTCACGTGCGCCGTACCGGTCGAGGTAGCGGCCCATCCAGCCGGTCGCGAGGCGCTCGTCGAGGGCGCCGACCTCCCAGAAGTGGCGCGACGTGAAGTGCGACTGGTTGGGGTCGGAGTACCCGATCCCGGGCATCACGGTCACCTTGCCCTCGCCGTGGAGCGTCGACAGCGGTGTCAGTGCCGGATGCCAGCGCAACCGGGGGTCCTCGGCGAAGGGGACGCCCTGCGTCGGCCCCAGTGCGAGGCGGGGGCGCAGCTTGCGGTAGAGCGGGTCATCCGCGGGGAAGAGCATCGAGAGCGAGTCGGCACCGCCGTCGAGGAAGATGCTGACGAGCACCTTGTTCTTGCCGTTCGCCGCCGCCTGCGCAGCTGCGATCCCCGCCTCGAACGCCTCCGGTCGCAGTGAGGCGCCGCCGTAGACGGCAACGGCGAGGCCGAGGCTGCGGGCGATGAAGCTGCGCCGGTCGAGCCCCGATCCCGCGGGCGTCGGCATGCCGGGCTCGATCACCGGCAGCCCCTGACCGGCGCTCGCCACCCCGCGACGGAACAGGTCGGCTCGGGAGTGCTCGCGACAGCAACCCATCAGGCGGCCTGCAGGTCGGGGGACACGGCGAGCAGCTGGCGGACGGCGTTCAGGACGAGCGGCGGATAGGCGTCCTTCTTCCAGTCCTCGTTCGCGTCACGCAGCGCAGTCTTCGCGAAGCGGACGAGCGCCGCGTGTGTCTCCGGCCGGATGCGCGGGCTGCCGAGCAGGTAGACGGCGTTGGCGACGATCTTCTCCGCGTCGAACGGCACCTTGGGCGGCTTCTTCCCACGCTTCTGCTCGACGGCGAACTTCGACAGGGCCTCGTTCGCGATCGCCCAGCGGCCGCGGAAGGTGGCCGTGTCGAGCCAGCGCTCGTCGTCCCATCCGGCGACGTTCGGCGGGTAGAACAGACGCTGCCCGGAGCCGTCGGCGAGCCACACCCACGAGCTTCCTTCGACCCGCCGCCCGAGTGTCCGCAGCAGGCCCGCCATGTAGACCACGGGCGGCTTGACCATCCGCGGCCCGAGGTAGAGCTTCGGATGGCGCAGGATGGCGTCGAGCAGCGGCCGCACCTCGTAGCTCGAGCGGTACATGGACTCGAGCGCGCGCCGGGTGCGGACGTCGGGCGGTACCGGGACGAAGTAGCTCCACAGCTTCTCGACGAAGAAGCGCGGGTGCGCGGGGTGGTCGAGGCAGAGGTTGCACGCGTCGCGGAAGTCGAAGTTGCCGCGCTTGCCGAACACGACCTTGGTGCCGCCGTCGTGTCGCCGCGGGTCGAAGTGGAAGTTGACCGGCCCCTTGCTCCTGCTCCACACGTAGCGGAAGCCGGTCAGGGCCCGTGCCTGCTCGCGGACGTCACGCTCGTCGTAGCCGTTCCCCTCGCCGAGGGTGAACAGCTCCATCAGTTCGCGCGCGTAGTTCTCGTTGGGAGCGTCCTTCGAGTTGTCGGCGCCGGAGAGCCAGAGCAGCATCGCCGGGTCGGCGGTCACGGCGTGCACGAGGAAGCGGAAGTTGCCGAGCGCGAAGCGGCGCAGGAGCCGGTTCTGCTCGATCATCAGCTTCTGCGAGCCGACACCGTTGTTCGACGTCGCGAACCAGTCGTGCCAGACGAGCGTCATGCGCTCGACGAGCGGCCGACTCGTGCGCACCATCCGGTCGAGCCACCAGAGGTGGTCGTGACCGTACGCGTCGGCCGGTGCAAGGCGCCGGTTCTTGTCGTCGCGTGCCGGCTTGCCGACCAATCGCTCCGGCCCCGGATGTGTGAGCGAGCGGACCGCGTCGTCGAGACCGCGCTCCGACAACCGCCGCGCCTCCTCGCGGCGCGGCCCGAACCCGGCCCGCCAGAGCAGGCGCTCTGCTTCGGCGGCGCCGAAGCGTCCCCGGTAGATCGGTACGTCGAAGCGTCGCCGTGTGGCGGCACGGGGCGGCACTCTCCTCTGTTCGGCCTCCCGGCGGGCGCTCCTCAGCGCTCGAACGAGGGACGCCGCCCCACCGCGTGCCGCGAACGCCGCTACCATCACGGCCATGGCCATGCGCGCCCGCCGCGAGCCGCCACGGGAAACGCCCCGGGCGCTCGCCTGCCCCCGGTAGGGGCGAGCGCCGCTTCCGCCCGCGACTATCCTCCGCCGCGATGAAGGTCGTCCTCCCCGACGAGACCGAGCTCGAGCTGCCCGACGGCGCCAGCGGGCTCGACGCGGCGCGGGCGATCGGTCCCAAGCTGGCGGAGCAGGCAGTCCTCGTGCGCGCCGACGGTGAACCGCGCGACCTGCGCCTGCCGCTCGCCGACGGTCAGCGGATCCAGATCCTCACCACCCGCGACACGCAGGACACGGACGCGCTCCACGTGCTCCGCCACTCCACGGCGCACCTGCTCGCGGAAGCCGTCCGGCGGCTGCACCCGGGCGTGAAGGTCGCCATCGGGCCGCCGATCGACGGCGGCTTCTACTACGACTTCGACTTCCCGGAGCCGATCCACGAGGCCGATCTCGCCGCCATCGAGGCGGAGCTGCGGCGGGAGATCGCGGAGGGGAGGGAGTGGGAGCGCCAGGAGATCTCGGCCGACGAGGCGCGCGCCCGCTTCGATGCAGAGGGCGAGCCGTACAAGGTCGAGCTGGTCGACACGGCCGAAGGCGGCATCTCGCTCTACACGCAGGGCGACTTCACCGATCTCTGTCGCGGGCCGCACCTGCAGAATGCGAAGCCGATCAAGGCGGTCAAGCTGACGGGACTCGCCGGCGCCTACTGGCGCGGCGACGAGCACAACACGCAGCTGACGCGGATCTACGGCACGGCCTTCTTCTCGGAGGCCGACCTCGACGTCCACCTCGAGCGACTCGAGCAGGCGCGGGCGCGCGACCACCGCCGGCTCGGGCAGCAGCTCGACCTCTTCCACTTCGACGAGCACTCGCCCGGGTCGCCGTTCTGGCACCCGAAGGGAATGGCGGTCTTCAATGCACTGGAGGATCTCCGGCGACGTGAGAACGCTCGACGTGGCTACTCGGAGGTGCGGACGCCCCTGATCTACGACAAGGCGCTCTGGGTCACGTCAGGCCACTGGGAGAAGTTCCGCGAGAACATGTTCCTCATCCCGCTCGACGACGAGCAGACGTACGCGGTCAAGCCGATGAACTGCCCCGGGCACATGCTGCTCTTCGGCTCGCGGCTGCGCAGCTACAGAGAGCTCCCGCTGCGGTACGCGGAGGCGGCGCCGCTGCACCGAAACGAGCTCGCCGGCGCCTTGCAGGGGTTGACGCGAGTTCGCTACGTCACGCAGGACGACGCCCACATCTTTTGCACGCGCGACCAGATCGACGCTGAGCTCGACGGGTCGCTCGAGTACCTCAGATATCTCTACGGGCTCTTCGGAATCGAGCCTCGCGCCGAGCTGTCGACCCGGCCGGACAACAAGCTCGGGGCGGACGAAGAGTGGGATTTCACCGAGAGCAAGCTTGTCGAGGCGCTCGACCGCAATCAGATCGAGTACTTCGTCGGTGAGGGCGAGGGCTCGTTCTACGGTCCCAAGATCGACCTCCATGTCATGGATGTGCTCGGCCGCTCATGGCAGCTCGGAACGATCCAGCTCGACGCGCAGATGCCCGCACGTTTCGGCCTCACCTACATGGGTGCGGACAACCACGAGCACGCCGTGTTCGTCATCCACCGCGCGCTGCTCGGCTCTCTCGAGCGGTTCATCGGCATCCTCATCGAGCACTACGCCGGCGCCTTTCCCCTCTGGCTGGCGCCGGTCCAGGTTCGCGTCGTCCCTGTCGGGGAGGGGCATCACGAGGCGTCGCACGCCCTCGCCGCGAAGCTCCGCGAGGTGGGTTATCGCGCCGACGTGGACGACCGAGCGGAGACGCTCGGCAAGCGCATCCGCGACGCCGAGGTGGAGAAGGTGCCGTACGCGGTCGTCTGGGGCGATCGCGAGTCGGAGGACGCGCTCGCCGTCAGGCGCCGCGGCGGGGAGGGCCAGGACACGCTCTCGCTGGACGCCCTGCTCGCCGCGCTCGCCTCTCAGGCCATCCCGTAGGGGCGAGGCCCGCCTCGCCCTGCATTGGGGCACGGTCGACGAGGGCGAGGCGGGCCTCGCCCCTACGTGGTTGGTGGTAGCAGGTGATCGAGGCGAAGCCCCGATCACCTGCTACGCTCCTTTTCTGCAAGCAGGGACGGCATCGCCCCTCACCTCGCCGGCTGCGGGTCGCGCGGGGTTGAACCGAGTCGCAAGACGAGGACTTGATGCCGCTGCTTGCAGCGGTTTTGTCATTGCACGAAAGGATCCGTACCGCTTGGAGAGGAACCAGAGCCTGGTGAGCAGCCTTTGAGACCGAGGCGTCGTCCCGAGGATCGGACGCGTCCCGTCGTCCAGCACGATCGCATCAACGAGCAGATCCGCGTGCCGCGGGTGAGGCTCGTCGGTGAGGACGGCGAGCAGATCGGGATCAAGGACACGAAGGAGGCGCTCGAGTACGCGTACTCGAAGAACCTCGACCTCGTGGAGGTGGCAAAGCAGGCCGATCCTCCCGTGGCGCGGGTGATGGACTACGGCAAGTGGCGCTACGAGCAGGAGCAGCGGGCGAAGCAGGCCCGCAAGCACCAGTCGCAGATAAACGTCAAGGAGATCAAGCTCAGACCCAAGATCGGGACCCACGACTACGAGACCAAGAAGGGCCACGTCGTCCGCTTCCTCAACCAGCGGGCGAAGGTCAAGGTCACGATCATGTTCCGGGGGCGGGAGACGCTGCACCCGGAGCGGGGTCGGATGCTCCTCGAGCGTCTCGCGGACGACGTCAAGGAGATCGGGCAGATCGAGCAGCAGCCCCTTCTCGACGGTCGCAACATGGTCATGGTGCTCGGGCCGACGAAGAACGCAGGAGTGAGACGCGATGCCGAAGGTGAAGACAGCCAGCGGGGCGAAGAAGCGGTTCAAGGTGACCGGGGCGGGGAAGCTCCTGCGCCGTCACGCGATGAAGAGCCACAACCTGCAGAAGAAGTCGTCGAAGCGTAGACGCGGATTCCGCAAGGAGTACGAGGTCGCGTCCAGCGACACGCGCTCGATCAAGAAGCTGCTGGGGAGGAACTGAGTCAGTGGTCCTCCTGGCGACAGTTGGCGCGCCTCTGACGCGCGATCCGCGGCGCATTGCGTCGTCCTCAGTCGCGCCCATATCAGCTGATATGGGCGCTCCCTGCGTCCTAGCACTGCTTGCGTCTCGCGCATCAGAGACGCGGAACCGTCACCAGGAGGACCACTAATGCCTCGCGTCAAGCGATCAGTCCACGCGCGCAAGAAGCGCCGCAAGGTTCTCGAGCAGGCGAAGGGCTACTACGGGCTCAAGAAGTCGCACTACACGTACGCGAAGGAGCAGGTCGAGCACTCGCTCGTCTACGCCTACCGCGACCGCAAGAACCGCAAGCGCACCTTTCGGTCGTTGTGGATCATCCGCATCAACGCCGGCGCCCGCCAGCACGGACTGTCGTACAACCAGTTCATGCACGGGCTCGCGCAGGCCGGCATCGAGCTCGACCGCAAGTCCCTCGCCGACCTGGCGATGAACGAGCCGGACGCGTTCGCCGCCGTCGCCGAGCAGGCGAAGGCCGCGCTCGCCAAGGCCGCCTGAGCGAGCAGCCCCTCGCGGACGTCTTCGGGCGCCAGGCGGAGCAGTTCGCGACGCTCGGCTCGCCCGTGTATGCCCACTTCGCCCGGATGCTGGCCGACGATCCGGAGCCTGCTCTCGCGGTCTTCGGTGACGACGTCGGCTGGGATGCGGCTCTGCGGTTCTTCGGCGGGGTGCACTACCTCGTGCTGAGTGGGGCCGCCCCCGACGCGCTCGACGACGACGGCGCGTTCCGCGCGGCGCTGGCGGCGCATCGGGAGGAGCTCGCGCGCTTCGTCCGCGAGCAGGGGGTGCAGACAAACGAGATCGGGCGCTGCGCCGGGCTGTTGCCATGCTTCCTCACCATCGCGCGCGAGACCGGCCTGTCGCTCGATCTCCTCGAGCTCGGTCCGAGCGCCGGGCTCAACCTGCTCCTCGACCGGTACCGCTACGTGTACGCGGGAGGGCAGTGGGGGCCACCCGAGGCGTGGGTTGTCCTGCGGCCACGCGAAATCGTTCCGGTACCGGCCGACCTGCTCGCCGCCCCGCTCGTGATCCGGGGGCGATCGGGAATCGACCTGTCGCCGGTGGACGTCACCACCGTCGACGGCTACCGGCTCCTGCGCTCGTTCATCTGGCCCGGCCTCGATGCGCGCATCGAGCGTTTCGACGCCGCCGTCGCCACGATGCGAGACGAGCGAACGCGCCCGCGCCTGCTGACTGGCGACTACGTCGAGCTGCTCCCGGGCCTGCTTGCCGAGCGTCCGGCGGACGCGATCACAGTCGTCTTCCAGACGGCGTCCACCGGCTATCTCGGCGCGGAGGCGAGCCTGTCGCTGACGCGCACGCTCGACGATGCCGGCGCGGACGGGCGGCCGCTCGCCTGGGTCTCCACCCGGCGCCTGGACGAGCGCGAGACCGACCGCGACGACTCGTGGGAGCTCGAGCTCCGTGTCTGGCCGGACCGGCCGAGGCTGGTCGGGCACCTCGACTTCCACGGCAATTGGCTGGAGTGGCTCGGATGATCGAGTCGCGGGACAACGCCCGGCTGAAGCGCGTCCGCAAGCTGCTCACGGCGCGTAAGCACCGCGACGAGACCGGCCTCTTCGCGTGTGAGGGAGAGGATCTCGTCGACGCCGCGCACAGCGCCGGCATCGAGCCGGTCGAGCTCTTGATCGCGGGCGAGAACGTCGTCCCCGAGCTGCTCGCGTCCGTCTCGACGCTGCCACATCCCGCCCGCGTCGTCGGAGTCTATCGCCGTGCCGATCTCCCGACCGTCCCGCGACCGGTCTGCCTCGGGTTGTGGCATGTTGCCGATCCTGGCAATATCGGCACCCTCGTCCGCACGGCGGACGCGTTCGGCGTCTGCGTGGCCCTCTCCGAGGGCTGCGCCGATCCGCTCTCGCCGAAGGCGCTTCGTGCCTCAGCGGGAGCGGTGTTCCGCGTGCCGCTGATCGGCTGGGGCGAGGCACCCGGTCGACACGTGGCTCTGGTTGCCCATGGCGGCACGCCGCTCACCGAGCTGCCGCTCGAGCCGCCGCTGACGTTGCTCCTCGGCGCCGAGCGCGCGGGCTTGCCCGACGACCTCGTGACCGGTCACGACAAGGCCACGATCGAGCTTCCGGGCGCCGCGGAGTCGCTCAACGTCGCGGCCGCCGGCGCGATCGCGCTCTACGAGCTCTCGCGCCGGTCGACATCGACCTGAGCTCGAGTGGACGGCCCGCGCTCGGCTCGCCGCCAGACGCCCTTTCGGACATCTCAGCCGAAGCCGCCACCCCCGCCGCCGCCTCCGCCTCCACCACCGCCCGAGAAGCCGCCGCCGAAACCACCCGAGCCCGACGACGGGGGTGCGAGCGCCGAGCCGAACCCTGACGAGAGGTCGCTGATCGACATCGACGATGCTCCCGAGCCGAGGTCGCCGCCAGGCGAGATCCAGTAGATGGAGCTCGTCTCGGCGAGCTCCTCGGGCATGTGCAGATGGGCCGCCTGGAGCACGCGGTCGGCGATCCCGAACGCGATCCCGTAGACGAGATAGCGCTCCCACAGCGCGAGCGTGGCAGGCGGCGCCTCGCTGAGACGCGGGAAGTCGGTCAGGTAGCGGCGGAATGCCTCCCACCGCTCGGCCTCGAGCTCCGCCTCGCGCGCGCGTCGCCGCCAGAGCCTGCGCTGCGTCAGCGCTCCCAGCGTCACGGCCGCGTTGACGAACGCGCACGCCGCGAGGGCCAGCATGACCACGTCGTTCCAGCGCGGGTAGACGGAGCGCCAGCCGGCGAGCGCCTGCCAGCCGAGCAGCGCGCCGATGACGGCGAACACCACGAGGGCGATCGCGAGCGGCACCGCGCCGATCGACCGGAACCAGTGCAGTCGACCCACCTCCTCGCCCACGTGCGTCTTGAACGCCGTGAAGCGCTGCGCCATCTGCTCGCGGTCTTCCTCGATGCGCTCGCGGAACCTCGACAAGACTTCGGTCTCGCCGTCCAGGATGTCGTCCACCACTCGGGTCACATCGCGCTCCCACGTGCGGAGCTCGGTGTCGGCCCCGGCGGAGAGCTCGAGGTCGTTGACCGTCTCGTGCCGCATCCCGCCCCAGATCGGGCGCTGGGTCGTCGTCGGCGCCGATCGGTAGACGCCGCGCCGGATCAGGTCGAAGAGCGTCGCGGTGAGCTCGAACGAGCCGGCCTCACCACCCTGTCGCAGCAGCGTCGGCACGAGCGCGGGCGCCGTCTCCGTCGGCGGCTCCTGCTCGTACTCGCGGTCGTACCCGGTGCGAAGCTCGCGTCCGTAGAGCCAGAACACCATCGCGACGAGGAGGAAGGCCGGAGCCGTGCCGAGCACGACCAGGATCAAGGCCGTGCGCCACGGCTGGGCGAGTGCGTCGTCGATCCGTTCACGGTCGCGGTCGTAGTCGGCCACGACGGCTCCCTCTTCGGCCGCGATCTTCTGGAGGCCCGGCCCGCGCTCCACGCGCATGCCGCTCGTCGACGCGAACGCCGAGCGTGGGTACAGCGCTCGCAGCTCCACGAACTGCCCGGACGGGACGTCGAGCGCCCGCAGGAGCGCAGTCGCGCCCTGGAGCGTCACATCCCCCCGCACCCATACCGGATGACCCCAGGCGCGGAGCACCCGGCCGGGCCCTTTCATGCTTGCGGTGAGGCGACCGAGCGGCTGCTCCCATTCGTCGCCCCACACCTTGAGGTTCACATCGACCACGTCGTCGTAGGCGACCGCGAGCCCGGTCATGCGGTAGCGGACGGTGAAGGTCCGCGTCCCGCCGGCTCCGGTCCAGAAGCGCCACACGATCCGGATCCGGTCACCCAGGTCGCGGCTGCCGTAGGTCCCCGCCGGGCCGCCCGGCTCGAGCTCGGTCGACGCTCCCGGCTGGAACGCGACGCCGTTCTCGGAGACCGCGATCCCGCTGACCCGCTGGCCGATCCGGTACGGGACATCGCGAAAGCCGAACGTGTAGCCGCCGTCGAAGGAGACGGTGATGCGCTCCGCGACGTCGAGGGTGCCGTCCGGGGCGACGGCGACGCCGACGTCGCTTGCGACGAGCGTGTACGAGCGCGCCTGCGCCGCGGCTGCGAGTGCGAGTGCGAGGAGCGAGACCGCCGCGAGGGCGAGGGCGCTACGCGCTCGGCGGCTCACTCGGCGCTCCGCCCGCCGCGCCCGCAGCACCGGCGCCAGAGTCCCCGACGGCCGGTGGGCGGGAGAAGTCGACGTGCGGCGCCTCGCGCTGTGCGTCGTCCTCGACCTCGAAGAAGTCGCGCTGCGTGAAGCCGAAGGGCCCTGCCATGAGAACGCCGGGAAACGTCTGGATCGCGTTGTGGTAGCTGAGCACGGTGTCGTTGTAGACCTGGCGCGAGACGGCGATGCGGTTCTCCGTCTCCGCGAGCTCGCTCTGCAGCTGGCGGAAGTTCTCGTCCGCCTGTAGCTCCGGGTACGCCTCGGCGACGGCGAACAGACGGCCCAGCGCCTGGCTCAGGATGCCTTCGGCCTGGCCCGCCTCTTGCGGCGAGCGCGCCTGCTGCGCCGCCGCGCGCGCGTTCGTGACCGCCTCGAAGGTGCCGCGCTCGTGCGCGGCGTAGCCCTTCACCGTCTCGATGAGATTCGGGATCAGGTCCCAGCGGCGCTTCAGCTGCACCTCGATCTGCGCCCACGCGTTGTCGACGCGGTTCCGCAGCTTGACGAACCGGTTGTAGAGCGCAACCGCGATCAGCGCGAAGACGACGACGATCGCCACGATCACGATCACCCAGACCATGCCGCGACTCTATCCGGTTCCCGCCGCGGCGGCGACCGGCGGCACGGTGTGGGGGGTGCCGGATCGCCGGCAGATCCAGATCATGTCCTCGCCACCGTCGAACGGGCGGCGGTCGAACCAGCCGTAGAGCGCGTCGACGGTGAGCCCGGCCTCGCCGATCAGCCTTCTCCAGCCGGGCTCGTCCAGCCAGTGCAGCGTGAAGGACGCCGCAGCGTCACCCGACCGCACCGAGAGAGTCAGCGTGCACGCCGTCTCGTCCCAATCCGCCCGTTCGAAGATGCCGGGCTCGCGCTCGAGCCAGCGTCCGTGCGTCTCGGCAACGTCTTCGGTGGAGGGCGCGAAGACGTCGAACACGAAGCGCCCACCCGGCTCCAGCAGGTCGTGCGCGGCGCGGAGCGCACGGAGCTTCTCCGCCTCATCGGACATGTGCAGCAGCGAGCGGAAGGGGCACGTGACGAGGGGCACACGCTCTCCGACCGGCGGCTCGCGGAGGTCACCCAGCCGGAGGTCGATCTGGGTGCCGACGCCCATGCGCTCGGCATACGACCGCGCCGTGGCCAGCATCTCGGACGACTGGTCGACACCGATCACCCTGATACCCGCGAGCGCGGTCGGGACGGCGATGCGTCCCGTCCCGACGGCGAGCTCCACCACAGGGCCGCCCGTCTCGCACGCTTCCTGGACGTAGAAGTCGACGTCCTCGGTCACCGACGCCGACCACGGGTCGTAGATCGACGCGATCGTGTCGTACACGCCCGCCAGCGGGTCAGCCACCGTGCGCCGGGCCTCTCTCCGGCCTGCGGGCGACGAAGACGTGCTCGCGGCTCGTCTCGTCGAACGGCGTGCGGTCGAACCACCCGAAGAGTGCCTCCACCTCCAGGCCCGCAACGTCGACGAGTGCCTCCCACTCCGAGCGCGCCACCCACCAGAGCGAGACCGAGGCGCCGTTCTCCAGCGTGATGTCGATCCTGCTGTCGGCCGCGACGTAGTCGCAACGGTGGCGGACGCCGTTCTGGTCGCGCCAGACCCCGTCGATCTCGGCGGCGATCTTCGGGTCGAACACGAAGGCGTTCCACGCGAACCGGCCGCCCGGTCGCAGCGCCGCTGCGACCCGCTCGAAGACACGTCGCCGGTCCTGCCACGTGGGCAGGTGGAGCAGCGAGCGAAACGGGCAGTAGACGAGCGCAGCCGGTTCTTCGAGGGTCAGCTCGCGCATGTCACCTTGGCGCAGGTCGAGCTCGACGCCCGCCGTGGCCGCCCGTTCGCGCGCACCGGCGAGCATCGCAGACGATGCGTCGACCCCGATCACCGGCCGCCCGATCGACTGCGCCACCGGCACGGCAACCCGCCCGTTCCCCACCGCGAGCTCGACCACCGGCCCGTCCGCCTCGCCCGCGAGAGCGACGTAGTACTCGACGTCGTCGGTCATCAGCGCCGACCAGTCGTCGTAGATCGGCGCGAACGCGTCGTAGTCGCTCATCGACACGATTCAACCATCACGCGTTGCGTTCCCGATACCCTCGCACCCCATGGACGTGCAGGCGCTCCAAGCCGAAGCGCTGGCGGCTGTCGCCGCCGCCTCCACCGTGGGTGAGATCGAGGACGTTCGCGTCGAATACCTCGGGCGCAAGAGCGCTCTCAAGCTCGCGCTCCGCGAGGTTCGCGACCGGGACACGGGAATGGCGCTCAACGCCGCCCGCGTCGAGCTCGAGGAGGCCATCGACGCGCGCGCCGCCGAGCTCGCGCGCGGAGAGCTCGACCGCCGGCTGGCGGAGGAGACGGTGGACGTGACCCTGTCCGCCGGGGCGTACGCGCGCGGTCACCTCCACCTGATCACGCAGATCCGCCGCGAGGTCGAAGACGTGTTCCTGGGCCTCGGCTACGGCGTCGTCGACGGCCGCGAGGTCGAGACGACCCACTACAACTTCGACGGCCTCAACTTCCCGCCCGGGCATCCGGCACGGTCGCGGCTCTCCTCGTTGTTCCTCGACGACGAGACCCTGCTGCGCACCGAGACGTCGCCGTCTCAGATCCGCACGATGGAGACGCAACAGCCGCCGATCTACATCGTCTCGCTCGGGCGCGTGTACCGCCGCGACACGCCGGATGCGACGCACACGCCGATCTTCCACCAGGTGGAAGGTCTCGCCGTCGACGAGGGGATCACCCTCGCCGACCTGCTCGGCACGCTCGATTTCTTCATGAAGGCCCTGTTCGGGCAGGAGCGCCGGACGGAGTTCCGCACGCATTACTTCCCATTCACCGAGCCGTCGATCGAGCCCTACGTGTCCTGCCACGTGTGCGACGGGGCGGGCTGCCCCGTCTGTCGACATTCGGGGTGGATCGAGCTCGGTGGCTCCGGGATGGTCGATCCCAAGCTGTTCGAGTTCGTCGGCTACGACCCGGAGCGGTACACCGGCTTCGCCTTCGGCCTCGGCCTCGAGCGTATCGCCATGCTCCGCCACGAGCTCCCCGACCTGCGCGAGCTGTGGCGCAACGACCTCAGGGTGTCGAGGCAGTTCTGATGAAGGCCCCGCTCTCCTGGCTGCGCGACTACGTCGACACCGTTGCCACGGCGCGCGAGATGGCGCGCCGCTTGTCGGTCTCGTCGGTCGAGGTCGAGCGCGTGATCGACGCGGGAGTCGCCGACGAGGACGGGAATCTCGGGCACTTCCTCGTCGGCCGCGTGCTGGCTGCAGACCCGCACCCCAACGCCGACAAGCTGCAGCTCTGTCAGGTCGACGTCGGCAGGCCCGAGCCACAGCAGATCGTCTGCGGCGCGTGGAACTTCGGGGTGGGGGCGACTGTCGCCGTCGGGCTTCCCGGTGCGCTGCTGCCCGGGCTCTCCGAGCCGCTCGACGAGCGGGAGTTGCGCGGTCAGGTCTCGCGCGGGATGATCCTCGCCGAGGACGAGGTCGGCCTCGGGCCCGATCACACCGGGATCATGGTGCTGCCGGACGGCATCGAGCCGGGCACGCCGCTCGCTGACGTGCTCCCGCTCGCGGACCGGGTGCTCGACGTGACGCCGACGATGAATCGCGTCGACCTGCTGTCGCTCGTCGGGCTCGCCCGCGAGGTTGCGGCGGTCTGCGGCGGCGAGCTGCGCCCGCCCGACCCCGAGGACCCACGGATCACCCATCCGGAGCTCGTCGAAGTGAAGGTCGAAGACTTCGGCGGGTGCCCGCGGTACATCGGTCGCGTCTTTCGCGACGTCGCCGTCGGGCCGTCACCGCAGTGGCTGCGCAGCCGCTTGCATCTGGCCGGCATGCGCTCCATCTCGAACGTCGTCGATGTGACGAACTACGCGATGCACGTGTGGGGCAGCCCGTTGCACGCCTTCGATCGCGCCAGGCTCGCCGGGGGCCGCATCGTCGTGCGCCGTGCCCAGGAGGGAGAGCAGCTGCGCACGCTCGACGGCACGCTGCGAGCGCTGCTCCCGACCGACCTCATGATCACCGACGGCGAGAAGGCGGTCGCGCTCGCCGCCATCATGGGCGGTCTCGAGTCGGAGGTCTCCGACGCGACGACCGAGGTGCTGCTCGAGGCGGCGAACTTCGAGCCGATCGGGATCCTCACGACGTCCGAGCGGCTCGGGCTACGGTCGGAGGCGTCGAACAGGTGGGAGAAGGGCGTCGACCCGTATGCCGCCGAGGCCGCCGCAGTGCTGGCGAGCAGACTGCTCGTCGACCTCACGGGCTGCGAGATGACCGGTGCCACCGACGTCCATGACGGCCTTCCGGAGCGGCCGGTCGTCTCGCTTCGCACCGAGCGCACGAGCCACGTCGTCGGGCTCGACATCGCTCCCGACGAGCAGCTGGAGATCCTCCTGCGGCTCGGGTTCGAGCCCGGTGAGGACGGGCGCGTGACCGTGCCGACCTGGCGCGCACGCGACGTGACGCGGGAGATCGACCTCGTCGAGGAGGTGGCGCGGGTCGTGCTCGAGCGCGTGCCGACCACGATGCCGCTGCGACGCTTCGTCGCCGGGCATCTGACCCCGGAGCAGCGGTTTCGTCGCACGATCGAGGACGTGCTCGTGGGCGCGGGCTTTTCCGAGGCGTACACGTGGAGCCTGACGCCGTCCGACCCCGACCCCGCCGCGCTCCGATTGCCCGACCCGATGAGCGGCGAGCATGCCGTGCTGCGCACGACGCTGCTCCACGGGCTCGTGGAGGCCGCCCGCGTCAACGTCGACGCGGCGAACGACGACATCCGGTTGTTCGAGCTCGCGCGCGTCTACCTCCCGGCGGGCGGGCCGCTGCCCGAGGAGCGGTGGCACGTCGGCGGTATCGCCGAGGGCGGGTTCGCCGCGGCGCGCGCCGCCGTGGAGGCGCTCTACGAGGCGCTGCACCTGTCGCTGGAGGTGCGCCGCGCCGCGCCTGCGCACTTGCACCCGGGTCAAGCCGCCGAGACGGACGCAGGCTGGCTGGGCGAGCTCCACCCGAGCCTGCTGGACGGGAGCTGGGGCGTGTTCGAGCTCGACGTCCCGACCCTCATCGCCCCCGTCCCCGAGCGAATCCTGTACGACGACGTGATCAGCTACCCGGCCAACCGGCAGGACATCGCGGTGGTCGTCGCCGAGGAGGTCGAGGCCGGTGCCATCGTCGCAGCCGCCCACGAAGCCGGCGGAGGCGAGCTGGGCGAGGCCCGCGTGTTCGACGTGTACCGCGGCGAGCAGGTCGGCGACGGCATGAAGTCGGTGGCGGTGCATCTCGTGTTCCAGTCGTCCGAGCGCACGCTGACCGACGACGAGGCAACCGCGTTGCGCGAGCGGATCGTGGAGGAGCTCGCCCGGCGGCTCGGCGCAGACCTTCGTGGGTGAGCAAATCCGATCACGCTGCCTCGCCGTAGGTAGAGGCATGCGTGTCGCCGCCGTCGCCGTCACGATCGCACTGGCGCTCGCCGCTGCGGGTGTTGCCATGGCGGACGACGCTGCCTGGTCGGGCTCCGTCGGCCCCGGGTACAACATCTCGCTTCGCGACGCGGCCGGCAATGTCATCGCGAATCCGGCCCCCGGCCAGGTCACGATCACGGTGGACGACAAGTCCGACGAGCACAACTTCCATCTCTTCGGGCCGGGCGTCGACGTCTTCACGGCCGTGGAAGCGATCGAGCAGCAGACGTTCCAGGCGACACTCGTCGACGGTGTCTATCGCTTCGTCTGCGACGCACATCCGACGCGCATGCGCGGGCAGTTCACGGTCGGAGCCGGAGGAGGGGAGACGGGCGGAGGCGGTGGGGGGACGGGCGGCACGACGACGAAGCCGCCGTCCGCCCCCGTCGGCTCGACGCTCGTGCTGACCAGCGGGCCTGGGTTCACGATCGGGTTCAAGACGAAGGCGGGAAAGCGCATCACGCGCCTGAAGCCGGGCAGGTACACGGTGCTCGTCCGTGACCGCTCGACCGCGCACAATGCGCACCTGCTCGGTGCCGGCGTCAACCGCAAGACCTCCGTGCCGGGAACGGCGACGCAGACGTGGAAGGTCGTGCTGCGCAAGGGCACGCTCGTCTACCAGTGCGACGCCCACAAGGGCTCGATGCGCGGCACCGTCACCGTGGCGCCGTAACGCTCGCTACAGCACCCGGCCACCGACGAGCCAGACGGCGCCCTGCGTGTGGACGTTGTCCGTGTCGGCGAGGACGCGAAGGATCGCGACCCGGGTGACGATGCTCTCGGCGACCAGACGCTCGAAGCAGCGGCGCGCCATCGCGGGCGAGACGCCGTAGCCGGTGCGGCGGGCGCAGCGGAACGTGAAGCCGACGGCGTCCGGCTCGCGCGTCGGGTTCACTGGCGCACACAGGAGCGCCGCACGCGGTAGAAAGTCGCTCGACTCGACGTCGAGCCGGCAGAGGAGGTCGCTCCAGTCGGACGGCAACGTCGCCAGCGCGGCGTCCCACTGGTCGACCACCGTCCCGGCAGGAGCCTCGGACGGCGTCTCGGTGACGAGCGGAACGGCCGGTCCGCGCGTCTCGTCGACGGACAGCAGGCACCACACACGGTCCGTGTCCAGCCGGCCGAAAAGCCGACGCGCCGCTTCAGGCCCGGCAGCGCCGCCTGCGCGCCGGACGTGGATCACGAGCGCTCCGCCGACGTGCCCCGGGTTCATCGGGCCGAGCACGTGAGCCGCGCGGCTGAGCTCCTCTGCCTGCTCGGTGACGAGGTTGAGGCGGACATCGTCCCAGCCCTGCGGCAGGTTGGCCTCGATCGCCACCCACTGATCGACGAGCTTCACGGAGCGTCAGCATAATGACGCCCGATGACTCCCCGGGCTCCTGTACGCCGCTGTCGGCGCGGACGCCGTCGTTCGGGAGCGCGTCGCTGAGATGGCGACCGAGGTGAAGCTGCCCCGGCTCGGGCAGGGCATGGAGTCGGGCACGATCGTCCGCTGGCTGAAGTCGGAGGGCGACGCGGTGAAGCGGCGCGAGCCGCTGTACGAGCTCGACACGGACAAGGTGACGCAGGAGGTCGAGGCGGAGGCGGACGGCGTCCTGCTCAAGATCCTCGTCGACTCGGGCGAGGTCGAGGTGGGCACCACCATCGCGATGATCGGCGTCGAGGGTGAGGAGGTGGTCGCCGCGGAATCGCCTGGCGGCGATTCCGCTAGTGCTGCTCCGGCCGCGCCGGTGGAGCCGGCGGAGGCTCTTGAGAAGCCGGGGCCCCTCGGCTCTGCGAGCGCTGCTTCCCCGACTACCGCGCAGTTCGCCGTAGGCGAAGTGCGCGGTGACGGCCGCGTCAAGGCGTCGCCGCTGGCGCGGCGGATCGCGCGCGAGCGCGGGGTGGTGCTCGCATCCGTCGTCGGCACGGGGCCCGACGGGCGGATCGTCGCCGACGACGTCGAGAAGGCCGCCGCGAGCCCGGCCCCGGCGGTCCCCATCGCCGCCGCGGCGCCGGCCGACGTGGAGGTCGTGCAGCTCACGTCGGTGCGCAAGACGATCGCGCGACGCCTGACGGACGCGTGGATGGCGCCCGTGTTCCAGCTCGGGGTCTCTGCCGACATGACCGAGGCGCTCGCGTTGCGTGAGCGCCTCGTCGAGCGTGTGGCCGAGGACGACGTCCGGCCGACCGTCAACGACGTGCTCGTCAAGCTGGCGGCTGCCGCACTCATGCGCCACCCGGCGATCAACGGTACGTTCACCGGCGAGGAGATCCATCGCTACCCGACCGCGAACGTGGGTATCGCGGTGGCCGCGCCGGCGGGTCTCGTCGTCCCGGTCGTGCGCAGCGCGGAGCGGCTCACGATCCAGGAGATCGCCCGGGTGCGCGCAGATCTCGTCACGCGCGCCCGCGACGGCAAGCTCACGCTGCAGGACTTCGAGGAGGGGACGTTCACGATCTCGAACCTGGGCATGTTCGGGGTGGAGCAGTTCGTCGCCGTGCTCAACCCGCCGCAGGTGGCGATCCTCGCCGTGGGCGCCGTCAAGCAGGAAGCGGTCGTCGTCGACGGCGAGATCGACGTGGCACCGATGCTGCACATGACCCTGACCTGCGACCACCGCGCCATCGACGGCTCCGAGGGCGCCGACTTCCTGCGCACCCTCGTCGCGCTCGTCGAGGAGCCGGCGCTCGCGCTCTAGTGCCGGTCGTCGTCCGCCGGGGTGGCGCGCAGGACGTGCGCTTCCTGCGCGACATGCTCCACCACGCCTACTACTGGAAGGAGCGGGCGCCGGGGGAGGGCCCGGGGCCGGTACAGCTGTACGTGAAGGCGTGGGGCAGGCCCGGCGACACGGCGGTGATCGCGATCGAGGACGGGTTCCCGGTCGGTGCCGCCTGGTTCCGGCTCTTCCCGCGTGCGCGCCCCGGATACGGCTTCGTGAGCGAGACCACACCGGAGCTGGCCATCGCCGTCGTCCCCAACCGGCGCGGCCACGGCATCGGCGCCGCACTGCTGACGTCGCTGGTCGAACGAGCGCGGGCGGACGGGCATCCGGCGCTCTCGCTGTGCGTCGACCGCCTGAACCTCGACGCGGTGCGCGTCTACGAGCGGCACGGATTCGAACGCGTCGGCGAGAGCGAAGACTCACTCACGATGCTCGCACAGCTCGCGCCGATACCATCGCCGGGCTGATGGAAAGCAGAGGGAGGCAAAGCGGTGGAATGTGACGTCGTCGTCCTCGGCGGCGGCCCGGCCGGGTACACGGCCGCGATCCGAGCCGCGCAGCTCGGCGCCCGCGTCGTCTGCGTCGAGCGTGAGCCGGCGCTCGGTGGCACCTGCCTGCGGGTCGGTTGCATTCCGACCAAGGCGTGGGTGCAGACCGCTCATGCACTGCACACGGTGCGTGACGTGAACGCGAAGCTCGGCGTCGTCACGTCGTTGACGACGCTCGACTTTCCGGCCGCGGCCGCCTGGAAGGACGGCGTCGTACAGCAGATGACGGGCGGCGTCGCCTCGCTGTTCAAGGCGTTCGGCGTCGACCGGGTGCAGGGGCACGGGACCTTCACCGGCCCGAACACGCTGGCGGTCGAAGGCGGCGAGAGCATCACCTTCCGCAGCGCCGTCATCGCAACCGGGTCGTATCCCATGCGCCCTCCGATCCCCGGGCTCGACTCCTCGCGCTGTGTCGACTCGACTGGCCTGCTGGCTCAGACGGAGGTGCCGCGCCGGCTGGTCGTCCTCGGCGGCGGCATCATCGGCTGCGAGTTCGCCTCGATCTTCAACCGCTTCGGCTCCGAGGTGACGATCGTCGAGATGCTCGACACGCTCATCCCGCAGGAGGACGAGGACGCGGCGAAGGAGCTGGCCAAGGCGTTCAAGCGCCGCGAGATTGCGCTGCACCTGGGCAAGCAGTGCACGCAGGTCGACGACCACGGCACCCATCTCACCGTCCATTTCGGTGAGGGAGAGACGGTCGACTGCGACCTCATGCTCGTCTCCGTTGGCCGCGCTCCGCTCGTCGACGGCCTCGGCCTGGAGGCGCTCGGGATCGAGGCAGACCGGCGGACGGGGATCGCGACGGACGACGCCATGCGCACAGCGGCGCCGCACGTGTTCGCCGCGGGCGACGTCGCCGGCCGCTGGCAGCTCGCCCACACTGCGTTCCGCGAAGGCGAGATCGCAGCCGAGAACGCGATGGGGCACGGCACACGGCTCGGCGAGCCGGCCGTGCCGCGCCCGATCTACACGGATCCGGAGATCGCCGGGGTCGGCCTCACCGAGAAGCAGGCGCGCGAGCTCCACGGCGACACGGTCGCGGTCGGCGTGTTCCCGTGGGTTGCGAACGCGCGTGCGGTCATGTCGGGCGACACGACCGGCTGGGTGAAGTCGATCCACGAGACGACCTACGGCGAGCTCCTCGGGCTCGTCATCGTCGGCCCGCACGCCACCGACCTGATCGAGGCGGGCGTCGTCGCGCTCGACGCCGAGTCGACGGTGGAGACGGTCGCAGACGGGATCGCGCCGCATCCGACCTTGTCCGAGGCGATCAAGGAGGCGGGTCTCGTGGCGCTCGGTCGCGCCATTCACCTCCCGCCGAAGAGGCGCTAAGGAGGACGACGATGAGCTCCGCACGGAAGGCTGTCATGACCTCGCTGGCGCTGATGGTGCTGCGCCGGCGCCTGCAGCGGCAAAGCGGGCCCACCGCTGCGGTCGCGCTGCTCGGGCTCGAGCTGCTCGGCCCGCGTATCCTCGGGATCCGCCGCCTGCTGGCCTGGACACTGGCCCTGACGATCGTCGGCGGGATCGCTGTCGCCGCGATCTGGTGGTGGCGGCGTGGAGCCCGTACGCAGTCGGCACCGGAGCCACCCGCCGAGCCCGTCACGGTTCCCGTGCGCCCGCCGGCTCCGGCTCCCGAGGCTGCGTGAGCGGCACGCTCCGCCCCGCCGGGGAGGGTGTCGTCCGTCGAGCGCTCGCCGGCCTGGTGCCCTACGAGCCGGGCAAGCCCGTCGAGGAGGTGCAGCGCGAGCTCGGTCTCGAGCGCGTCGTCAAGCTCGCCTCGAACGAAGGGCCGTTCGGCCCGTTCCCGTCGGCCGCCGAGGCGATCGCGCGCAGCGCGTCGGAGCTCAACCGCTACCCCGACGGCGGCTGCTACCGGCTCCGCGCCGCGCTCGCCGAGCGTCACGGAGTGCGCTTCGAGGAGGTCACCGTGTGCGCCGGCGCCGACGCCGTGATCGGCTTCGTCTGCCAGGCGACGCTCGATCCCGGTGACGAGATCGTCACGGGCTGGCCGTCGTTCGTCAGCTACGTCCTCGACCCCCTCAAGCTCGACGCGGTGCCCGTCCGCGTGCCGCTGCGCGCGCAGCGGCACGACGTCGAAGCGCTGCTCGAGGCGATCACGCCGCGGACGAAGCTCGTGTTCATCGCCACGCCCAACAACCCGACCGGGACGATGACCGGGCGCGCCGAGCTCGACGCCTACTTCGCACGCGTGCCGGCGCACGTGCTCACCGTCGTCGACCAGGCCTACTTCGAGTACATCGAGGAGCCCGACTACCCCGACGCGATCGAGGAGTACTCGAAGGCGGGCCACCGGGTGCTCGTGCTGCGGACGTTCTCGAAGATCTACGGCCTGGCCGGGTTGCGCATCGGCTACGGCGTCGGCCCGGTGGACGTGATCGCTGCGATCTCCAAGGTGCGACGCGCGTTCGACGTCGGCACGCCGGCCCAGGAAGCTGCACTCGCCAGCCTCGGCGACGCCGACGAGCTTGCGCGCCGACGCGCCGTCAACCGCGAGGCGATGCGGTCGCTCGAGGAGACGCTGCGAGCGGAGGGTTTCGAGCCTGCAGGCCCGGCCGTCGCCAACTTTCACTTCGTCGAGGTCGGCGACGCCGTGTCACTCGCCGAGCGGCTCCTGCGCGAAGGCGTGATCGTGCGTCCGATGGGGCCGTTCGGAGCCCCGGACGCGCTACGCATCACGGCGGGGACGCCGGCGGAGATGGCGTTCTTCGCAGACGCGCTGCGTCGCGTGAAGAGCGCGTAAAGCCGGCGGGGGCACTGCCGGTGCCTCGGGTATCCTCGCCGGATGGGCGCACGGCGCCCTCTTTCGCATGCGAACGACGCTGAAAAGAGGTGTGGGCCGCACCGCCGGCTCCAACGGAAACGGCGCCGCGGCGCTGCCGCCCGCCCCACACGTCCCCGTTGCCGTCTACCGGCAGCCGCCACCCGGCACGCGCGGCGGGCTGGCGGTGCGGGTTCTCGGGTGGGGTGCCTTCGTCGTGACGATGCTCGCGGTCGGGCTCGCCGGCGGCAGCTACCTGTGGCTGCACGAGTCGGTGGCGGCCGTCGCTGCGCACTCGCCGAGCGTCAAGGAGGCGTCGAAGCAGCTCGACGTGCCCGTCGCCAACCAGCCCGCCACCGCGCTCGTGATCGGCTACGACCGCCGCGCAAGCGACGGCAAGGACGCGCCGTCGCGCAGCGACACGCTGATGCTCGTCCGCGCCGATCCGGCCGCGAAGACGATCTCGCTCCTCTCGCTGCCGCGTGACCTGTCGGTGCCGATCCACTGTCCCGGGAAGGCGCCGTTCACATCGAAGATCAACTCCGCCTTCGTCTACTGCGGCGAGACGGGCGCGCTCGAGACGGTGCGCTCCTTCACCGGCGTGCCCATCAACTACCTGATCACGGTCAACTTTCGCGGCTTCCGGCAGCTCGTCGACCGGCTCGGTGGCGTCTGGATCGACATCGACCGGCGGTACTTCAACGACGTCTCCGGGCCCTCCGGTTACGCCAAGATCGACCTGCAGCCGGGCTACCAGCGGCTAACGGGAACGCGGGCGCTCGACTTCGTGCGCTTCCGCCACACGGACTCGGACTTCTACCGCAACGCCCGCCAGCAGCTGTTCGTGAAGGCGCTCAAGGACCAGATCCAGTCGAGCTTCTCCGTCGTCAAGCTGCCACAGGTGATCAGCGTGATCACCCACAACGTCGAGGTGGGGCAGGGTGGCGGCAAGGACGTGGCACCGAGGACGGTGCTGTCGTACGCCGCGCTTGCGTACGCGTTGCCCCCCGGTCACATCTTCCAGGCGCGGCTCGAGGGCCTCGAAGGGTTCGGCGACCTGACGACCGCGCCGGAGAACGTGCAGCGGGCGGTCGCGGAGTTCGCGAGCCCGGACGTCGACTCGTCGAAGAAGGCGACGGCGGTCGCGCTCGGAGAAAAGCTGAAGCGGAAGGCGCCGGCCGCCAACAGCACGACCGTGACGGTGCTCAACGGCAACGGCGTCAGCGGGTCGGCGTCGAGCGCGAGCTATCTGCTCTCGCAGCGCAGCTACCGCATGGTGCTCCCACCCAACGGGATCCCCGCCAACGCGCCTTCGTTCAACTTCTTCCGCACCGCCGTCTTCTTCGATCCGCAGCAGACCGGCGCCAAGCAGGCGGCGGGCACCCTCGCCGGTCTCTTCGGCTCAGCTGACGTGAAGCGGATGACCGTTCCCATCCGCCAGCTCGCGAACGGGGCCATGCTCGCGACGGTCGTCGGCCAGACGTTCCACGGACGGCTCTCGTCCGCGCCGATCGACAAGACGCCGGAGAAGCAGGCTCCCCAGATCGTGCCCGGCACGGGCGCCTCGCTCGAGCTGCTGCGCGAGGCGCAGCGCGGCACGCCGTTCCCGCTCATGGTGCCGACGATCCTCGAGCGCTCGTCGTGGATCGACTCGGAGACGCCGGTCCGCTCCTACTACTTCAACCGCAAGCAGAAGCGGGACAAGACGATCCGCCTCACGTTCAAGCTCGGCGGGCGAAACGAGTACTGGGGTGTCCAGGAGGCGAACTGGGACGACGCACCGGTTCTGGGCGGCAGGAGCGTGGTGCGGAGGATCAAGGGGCGCCGCTACGAGCTCCACTACGACGGCGCGCAGCTGCACATGGTCGTGCTCCGCACGCCGCGGGGCACCTACTGGGTCGTCAACTCGTTGCTGGACCGGCTCTCGAACGAGACGATGCTGGCGATCGCGAAGGGCTTGAAGCCCATCGCCACCGTGCACCGGTAGGCCAGACCGTCCCAGACGGTCGGTGCCGGGCTGTCAGCCCGGCACCTGAGGTTCGTCCCGTTGGCAGCTACACCGTCGCTGCCGCGGCCCCAGACCCGCGGTACGTGTCGCTCCCGAATCCGAGGATCAACACCCAGATGTACGGCAGGAGGATGAGGCCGATCGCGAATCCCGCGCCTCGACCGAAGCTCTTCGCGAGGTCGAGCGCCACGATGATCCAGATGATGAAGCCGACGAGCGGGATGAGCATGAGGAGGATCCACCACCATTCGCGCCCGACGATCTTCAGGATGACGAGCGTGTTCCAGATCGGGATGATCGCTTTCCAGCCGTCCTCGCCTGCCTTCGTGAAGACCTGCCACAAGCCGGCGACGAAGAGAACGTAGACACCAAGGATGATGACCTCGTACACAGTGACCTCCGTGGAGGGAAACGCGGCACTCTGATCTTGACGCTCGGCACAGACGGAGCCGGGCCTGCGACAACCGCGCTGTCGCGCCTCGGGGCGCCAGCTGGTCGATTCCGACCGGAATCAACCATCTAGGCTGAGCCGCCGTGCTGTTCCCGACCACCACCTTCGCGATCTTCTTCGTCATCGTGCTGCCGCTCTCGTGGCTCGCGATGCCGCACATCCACCGCTGGCGCTGGTTCATGATCGTCGCCAGCTACGTCTTCTACAGCTGGTGGGACTGGCGCTTCATCTTTCTCCTCGCCGGCTGCACCGTCTGGAACCAGCTCCTCGCGGTGCGGATTCACAAGACCCGCGTCCCGTCGCAGCGGAAGTGGCTGCTCGCAGTCGCCCTGACAGGGGACCTGCTCCTGCTCGGCTACTTCAAGTACTACGACTTCTTCCTGTCGTCGACGCAGAACGCAGCCGCGATCGTCGGCTTCGACCTGCCGTTCTCGGTCAAGACGATCGTCCTGCCGGTCGGGATCTCCTTCTACACGTTCATGGCTATCAGCTACGTCGTGGACACCTACCGCGGCGACATCGTCCCGACGACCTTCGAGAAGTTCGCCACGTACCTGTCGTTCTTCCCGCACCTCGTGGCGGGGCCGATCGTGCGCCCGGCGGAGCTGATCCCGCAGCTGGAGCGCCCGCGCGACCCGCGACGGGTCGATACGAGCCGCGCCTTCTACCTGATCGCCACCGGGCTGTTCAAGAAGGTGGTGATCGCGAACTACCTGGCGTCGTCGATCGTGGACGAGGTCTTCGCGGCGCCGGGAAACCACTCGTCGCTGGAGATCCTGATCGGCGTCTACGCGTACGCCGTCCAGATCTACGCCGACTTCTCCGGCTACACGGACATCGCGATCGGCATCGCGCTGCTGCTCGGCTTCTCGTTCCCGCAGAACTTCGACTCGCCGTACGCCGCGACGTCGCTGCGGGACTTCTGGCGGCGCTGGCACATGACGCTCTCGCGCTGGCTGCGCGACTACGTCTACATCCCGCTCGGTGGCAACCGGGGGACACGCCTGCTCACCTATCGCAACCTGATGCTGACGATGCTGCTGGGCGGGCTGTGGCACGGCGCAGCGTGGACCTTCATCGTCTGGGGTGGTATCCACGGCGTCGGGCTCGCGGCCGAGCGGTGGTGGCGAGAGCGACCCGGCTACGTGCCGCGCGAGCCGACCCCGCTGCGAACGTGGCTCGCCCGGATCGCCACCTTCCAGCTCGTCTGCCTGGCCTGGATCTTCTTCCGCTCCGACTCGTTCGGACTCGCGTGGGAGATGATCACCGGCCTCTTCACCAACTGGGGCGAAGCGTCTCCGCTCGTCACCGGCGGCGTGCTGCTCGCGATCGGTGTCGGGATCGGCTCGCAGTACCTGCCTGCGCGCGTGCCGCAGCTGATCATGGCCCGGTTCGGGCGGCTGCCCGTCCTCGGCCAGGCCGTCGTGCTCGCCTTCGCGCTCATGCTGACCCACGCCATGGGGCCCGAGGGCGTGGCGCCGTTCATCTACTTCAGGTTCTAGTGGCTCCGCGGGAGTCGCACCGGGTCACTCGCGTATCCTGGCCCCCGGCATGAGTGAGCGGATCGCCGTCTTCGGCGCGGGGTATGTCGGCCTCGTCACGGCCGCGTGCCTGGCGGAGCTGGGGCACCACGTCGTGGTGCGCGACATCGTCGCGTCCCGCATCGACGCGCTGCGTCGCGGCGAGGTGCCGATCTACGAGCCTGGGCTCGAGGATCTTCTCGCCCGAAACTCCGAGCGGCTCTCGTTCACGACCGACGTCGGCGAGGCGGTCGGGGCAGCCGGCATCGTCTACGTCGCGGTGGGGACGCCGCCGACCTACTCCGGCGACGCGGATCTGACGGCCGTGTGGACCGTGGTCGACGAGCTGCCGGAGGTCGACCGGCGCATCGTCGTCGTGATGAAGAGCACGGTGCCGGTCGGGACGGGTGAGAAGGTCAGGCATCGGCTCGACGAGCGGGGCCTCGAACATGTCGGCTACGCCTCGAATCCGGAGTTCACCGCCGAGGGAACTGCCGTACGCGACTTTCTGCACCCCGACCGCATCGTGATCGGCGCCTTCGACGAGGCGGACGCCGACCGCGTCGCCGCTCTGCACGCCGGCATCGAGGCGCCGATCGTGCGTTGCGACGTCGCCTCGGCGGAGATGATCAAGCTGGCGGCCAACGCGGCACTGATGACACGCATCTCGTTCATCAACGAGATCGCGAACGTGTGCGAGGCGACCGGGGCCGACGTGGTGCGGGTCGCCGAGGGCGTGGGCCTCGACCGCCGCATCGGCCCTAGCTTTCTCAAGGCGGGCGTCGGCTTCGGCGGAAGTTGCTTCCCTAAGGATTCGCTGGCGCTGAAGCAGCTCGCCGCGAACTCGGGCTACCACTTCCAGCTGCTGAACGCGGTCATCGAGGTGAACGAGCTGCAGAAGCGGCGCGTGATCGGGAAGCTGCAGGAGCAGCTCGGCAGCCTGCGCGGGGCGACGATCGCGGTGCTCGGTCTTGCCTTCAAGCCGCACACGGACGACGTGCGTGAGGCGCCGAGCATCGTGCTCGCCGGCCGGCTGGTCGCCGAGGGTGCCGACGTGCGTGCCTGGGATCCCGTCGCCACCCCGGACGGGTTACAGGGCGTCGAGCAGGTGCCGACGGTTGCAGAGGCCGTCGCCGGCGCCGACGCGGCCGTTCTGGTGACCGAGTGGCCGGAGCTCGCCGAGCACGACTGGGCGGCTCTGGGCCAGACGATGCGGCGCCGCATCTTCGTCGACGGTCGCAACATGCTCGACCCCGCGGCGATGCGAGCTGCCGGCTTCACCTACGAAGGCATCGGTCGCGGCGCCACGTGAGCCTGCCGGCAGTCATCCTCGTCGGCGGCCAGGGGACACGGCTGCGCCCCCTGACCGAGACGATGCGCAAGGACATGCTGCCGCTCGTCGACCGGCCGCTCCTCGCCTACACGTTCGAGCACCTGCGCCGGCACGGTGTCCGGCAGGCGATCGTCTCGTGCGGGTACATGCCGACGCAGATCGAGCACCACTTCGGCGACGCATACGGCGCTCTCGCGCTCGAGTACCGGGTCGAGGAGGAGCCGCTCGGCACCGGCGGCGGTATCGGCCACGCCGGCCGGGGTCTCGACGGGACCTTCTTCGCGCTCAACGGCGACTCGCTGCGAGAGGCGGATCTCGGGGCGCTCGTCGAGTTCCACCGGGCGAGCGGCGGCAAGGCGACGATCATGCTGACCCCGGTCGCGGACCCGAGCCGGTACGGGCTCGTCCGCCTCGCTCCCGACGGACGGGTGCGCCAGTTCCTGGAGAAGCCGCGGCCGGAGGAGATCGACACCGATCTGATCAACGCCGGGCTGTACGTGCTCGAGCCCGAGGTGCTCGACTTGATACCCGAAGGGCGCGCCGTCTCGATCGAGCGGGATGTCTTCCCGCGCCTGTGCGAGGAAGGATCTGTCTTCGGTCTCGCCCAGCCGGGATACTGGCTCGACGTGGGGACACCGGAGACGTACCTGCAGGCGCACCGCGACGTCCTCGAGCGCACATTCGTGACCGAGCTCGGCGAGGCGCTCGGCAGCGATTTCACACTCGTCGACGACACGGCGACCGTGCATCCGGAGGCGCGTCTCGTGCCGCCCGTCTACGTCGGCCCCGGCGCCGTCCTCGGAGCCGGCGTCCGCGCGGGCAGCCTCGCCGTCGTCGGAGCCGGCGCGACGCTCGGTCGGGGCGCGATCGTCGAGAACGCAGTCGTCGGGGCGGGCGCATCCGTTGGGGAGGGCTCGAGCGTGATCGGTTCGATCGTCGGGCCGGACGCGAGCGTCGGTGTGGGCTCGTCCGTCGCTGGGCTGGCCGTCGTCGGGCCGGGCGCCCAGCTCGGCCCACGCAACGGCCTCGACCACGGCCTGCGGGTCGGTGCCGGCGCCACGATCCCCGAAGGGGCGCTTCGCTTCTCGTGAGCGACTACCGCCACGAGCCGCGGACGGATCGAGAAGCCATGGGGCTATGAGCTCGTCTGGGCTGAGGCCGAGACGTACGTCGGCAAGCTCCTCGTCATCCGCGCCGGGCACGCGCTGAGCCTGCAGTACCACGAGCACAAGGACGAGTCGTGGCTCGTGCAGGAGGGCCGGGCGACGCTGGAGCTGGGGGTGGTCGGTGGGCCGCTGGAGACGATCGAGATCGCCGCCGGCGACGCCTTCCGCTACCGGCCGGGCACGGTTCACCGTGTCACCGCGGTCGACGACACGGTCGTGCTCGAGGTCTCGACGCCGGAGCTCGACGACGTCGTCCGGCTCGAGGATCGCTACGGCCGGGCCGAGCCGCACAGCGCCTGACGCGAACGGCTCGCACGCAGCGTGCAAAGCCGCGCTAATACGTAGTCCGATCTACGCCGATACCCGTGTGATGCGCCGGATCCATTGGGTTCTCGCCGCCGCCTGCGTGCTGCTCGCGGTCTCACCCTTCCTGCGGGGGCGCGGGGAGGCGTACGAGGCCTGGCTGACGGGCCTGAGCGTCCTCGCAGCGCTCGGCGTGCTCGCCGGCATGCGACTCAACCACTCGCCGGAACGGCAGCCGTGGCTGCTTGCGGCCGGCGGCGCGGCGCTGCTCGCGGCAGCGCAGGCACTCGACCTCGCAGATGCTCTCCGCGGCGCGACGACGACCTACCCAGGGCCGGCTGACGCGCTCCACCTACTGGCCTACGGATTCCTCGGGGCCGCGCTCGTGATCTTCGTGAGGCGGCGGACGCCCGCGCACGACTGGGGTGCGATCCTCGACGCTGCGGTGGTCACCATCGGTGTCGCCTCGCTGGTGTGGGCGCTCGTTCTGAGCTCGATCACCGGCGACCCGACGCTCTCCGCCTGGGAGAAGGGCGTCTCCGCCGCATACCCGCTGGCCGGGATCGTCTTGCTCGGCCTCGTCGCGCGGCTCGTGTTGACGGCCGGTCTCGGCAGCGTCGCAACCGCGCTCATCGCTCTCGCAACGGCCCTCCTGCTCGTCGGGGACGGCGTGTACGTCTTCGGCGCGATCGAGGGGTGGTATGCGAGCGGCAGCCTCCTGGACATCGCACTCGTGGCGGTGCCTTTGCTGTGGGCGGCGGCGGCACTCGATCCGTCCATGCGCAGGCTGACGCAGCTCGTGGAACAGCCCGAGTCGTGGCCGATCATCCGTCGCATCGCCCTGCTCGTGTGCGCGGTGCTGGTCACGATGGCGATGGTGGTGGTGGACGCCGTGAGGGGTCCCGGCGGCGTCTCGGGGGTGATCGTGATCGCTGCGCTCGCTCTCCTGGCTGCCGTCAGCGCGCGCCTCGCCAACGTCGTCCTGGCCTATGACCGCTCGTCGGAGCGTGAGCACGTGCTGCAGGAGGGGGCGGCTGCGCTCGTCTCCGCTCGTTCCCGAGACGACATCTGCACCGTCGCAGCCCAGACGGCGCAGCAGCTGGCCGGTGGGAAGCGCCAGGCTTTCGTTCAGGTGGAGCTCGGCGCGCGACCGGCGCTCACCGTCCAGGACGCGGTCGTCGTCGGCGGTGGCGCCGTTGGCGGCACCATCCGCGGAGAGATCCGCAAGGCGGGCTCGCTCGGGCGGCTCGGCACGGCGAAGACGTTCGTCGTTCCCATCGTCGTCGACGACCGCTTGCAGGGCATCGTCCGCGTGACGGGCCTGCGCCCGCTGCCGTGGCATCTGCACCAGGGGCTGGACACCCTCGCCTCGCAGGTTGCGCTTGCACTTGAATCGGCCGAGCGCCGTGAGGTGCTGCTGGAGCGACGCAGCGAGGATCGCTTCCGCAGCCTCGTGCAGAACTCGAAGGACGTGATCGCCGTCCTCGAGCAGGACTTCACGATCCGCTACGTGACGCCGTCGGTCGAGGCGATGCTGGGCCATGATCCGGATGAGCTGACCGGCACGCGGTTGGACGATCTTCTCGACGGGGTTGGCGACGAGCTCCGCGCCGTGGTGTCGGAGGAGCCCGAGGTGGAGCGGGAGTTGCTGCTGCGCCGCTCGGACGGTCAGTTCCGCAAGGTGGAGTGCGTGCTCGGGAACCTGCTCCACGACGAGGCGGTGCGCGGTGTCGTGTTCACGGCACACGATGTCACCGATCGCCGTGTGCTCGAGGACCAGCTCAAGCACCAGGCCTTCCACGACGCGCTCACCGGGCTGCCGAACCGAGCCCTGCTGATGAACCGCGTCGAGCACTCGCTCGAGCGGGCGAGACGCAGTGGCGAGGACGTGGCCCTGCTCTTCCTCGACCTCGACGACTTCAAGACGATCAACGACAGCCTCGGCCACGCCGCGGGCGACGACCTCCTCGTCGAGATCGCATCCCGTCTGCACGAGAGCCTGCGCTCCGTCGACACGGCGGCGCGGCTCGGAGGAGACGAGTTTGCGTTGCTGCTCGAGGACACGAAGGGGATCGCCGGCGCGACAGTCGCTGCCGAGCGCTTGCTCGAGGCGGTGGCCCGGCCGATCCGTCTCGGCAGCACCGAGGTGCTCGGCCGCGCGAGCGTCGGCATCGTGTTCGGCCACCCCGGGCAGTCGGCTGGCGAGCTCCTTCGCAACGCGGACATGGCCATGTACCGCGCGAAGCGCTCCGGCGGCAACCGCTTCGAGATCTTCGAGCCCGAGATGCACGAGGCAGCGCTGACCCGACTCGAGCTGAAGGCCGACCTCGAGCGTGCTTTCGCGGCCGACGAGCTCGATCTTCACTACCAGCCGCTCGTCGACCTGGCCACCGGCCGGACGCTCGGCTTCGAGGCACTGCTGCGCTGGAATCATCCGGTGCGTGGCTTCGTGCCGCCGATCGAGTTCATCCCGCTGGCGGAGGAGACCGGCCTCATCAACGCCATCGGCCAGTGGGCGCTCGACCGCGCCTGCCGCCAGACGCGGGCGTGGCAGATCGGCGTCCCCGGCAACGGCGATCTCACGATCAACGTGAACCTGTCCGCGCGTCAGATCCTGCAGCCGCTGTTCCGTGAGGAAGTGGCGCGGGCGCTGGCCGATTCCGGCCTGCAGCCACAGCAGCTGGCGCTGGAGATCACCGAGGGCACGCTGCTCGAGGACGTGGAAGGAGTGAGCGCGAGGCTCGCGGATCTGCGGGCGATGGGCATCCGGATCGCGATCGACGACTTCGGTACGGGCTTCTCGTCGCTCGGCTACCTGCAGCGCTTCCCTGCCGACGAGCTCAAGGTGGCGCGCGAGTTCGTCGACGAGGTCGTGCGCGACCCGCGCCGGGCACGTCTCGTCGAAGCGATCGTCGCGCTCGCGCACTCGCTCGAGATGACGACGGTGGCGGAGGGCATCGAGGACGCGGCGCAGCGCCAGCGGCTCCACGAGCTCGGCTGCGTCGTCGGTCAGGGGTACCTCTTCTCACGGCCGGTCCCCGCGACCGACGTCCCGGCGCTGCTCGCGGTCGAGAACGCCGCGTAACGCAGAGGGGACAGTCCCCTGCGGTGACAGTCCCCGGGCGGGGGGTAGACTCGGCGGCCAAGCGACCGAGAAGGAAGTCATGGCAACGACACTGCGTTACGACGTCAAGGATCTCGCGCTGGCAGCGGAAGGCAGCCGACGCATCGGGTGGGCGGACCGGGGGATGCCGGTGCTCGCCGCGATCCGGGAGCGGTTCGAGCGCGAGCAGCCGCTTGCCGGTTATCGCGTCTCCGCCTGCCTCCACGTCACGACCGAGACCGCGAACCTGATGCGCACGCTCAAGGCGGGCGGTGCCGACGTCGTCCTCTGTGCCTCGAACCCGCTCTCGACCCAGGACGACGTCGCTGCTGCGCTCGTCGCCGAGTACGAGATCGGCGTCTTCGCGATCAAGGGCGAGGACAACGACACGTACTACCAGCACATCGAGGCGGCGGTCGACCACCGCCCACACGTGACCATGGACGACGGAGCCGACGTGATCGGCGTGCTCCACTCCCACCGTCGCGAGCAGCTCGGTGACGTGATCGCCGGCACCGAGGAGACGACCACCGGTGTGATCAGGCTGCGTGCGCTCGAGCGGGACGGCAAGCTCGGCTTCCCGGTCGTCGCCGTCAACGAGGCGCGCACCAAGCATCTCTTCGACAACCGGTACGGCACCGGGCAGTCGACGATCGACGGCATCATCCGCGCCACGAACATCCTGCTGGCGGGCAGGCGGTTCGTCGTCGCCGGCTACGGCTGGGTGGGGCGAGGTGTCGCCATGCGCGCACGCGGCATGGGCGCGCACGTGATCGTCACCGAGGTCGACGCGATGCGGGCGCTGGAGGCTGCGATGGACGGCTTCGAGGTGCTGCCGATGGAGCAGGCGGCCGCGGTCGGCGACATCTTCTGCACTGCGACGGGCGACAAGGCCGTGATCACGCGCGCGCACTTCGAGCGGATGAAGGACGGCGCCATCCTCTCCAACACGGGTCATTTCAACGTCGAGATCGAGATCCCGGCGCTCCGGGAGCTCGCCGTCGAGACGCGCGAGGCGCGCACCTTCGTGGAGGAGTTCATCATGGCCGACGGGCGCCGCATCTACCTGCTCGCAGAGGGGCGACTCGTGAACCTGTCGGCGGCCGAGGGGCATCCGGCACAGGTGATGGACATGTCGTTCGCCAACCAGGCTCTCGCGGCCGAGTGGGTCGTCCAGCACGCCGGCGAGCTGGAACGCAAGGTGTACGTGGTGCCCACCGAGATCGACGAGGAGATCGCACGCCTGAAGCTCGAGACGATGGGCGTCGCGATCGACACGCTCACCGAGGAGCAGGCGCGCTATCTCGCGAGCTGGGACGAGGGCACCTAGACGCTGACGCCGGTTGACGCGATCGTCCGTCGGGTGGGAGACCTCGAACCGCACCGGATCGTCCGCCTCGAGGAGGACGCGGTCGTCGTGCTCGACCAGCGGCGGCTGCCCGAGGAGGAGGTCGAGCTGCGCTGCGGCTCCGCCGCGGAGGTGGCGGACGCGATCCGCACGCTCGCCGTCCGTGGCGCTCCCGCGATCGGTGTCGCGGCCGCCTACGGGCTGGCGCTCGCGGCAGCGCGTGGGGAGGACCTCGAGACCGCGTTCGACGACGCTCGCGGGCGCCCGCCCGACCGCGGTCAACCTGCGTTGGGCGCTCGACGAGATGCGCGCCGACCCGTCCCCCGATCGCGCGCGGCGCATCCACGAGGACGAGGTCGAGCGCTGCCGCCGGATGAGCACTCACGCCGTGGAGCTCTTCCCGGCGGGGGCCCGGGTGCTGACGCACTGCAACGCGGGCGGTCTCGCCACGGGCGGCTACGGCACAGCCGTCGGCGCCGTCCGCGCCGCCTGGGAGGCAGATCGCGTCACGCACGTCTGGGTCGACGAGACGCGGCCGCTGCTGCAGGGCGCTCGGCTGACGGCGTGGGAGCTCGAGCAGCTCGGGATCCCGTATGCCGTCGTCGTCGACGGCGCCGCCGCGTCGTTGATGGCACGCGGTGAGGTCGACCTCGTCGTCACCGGCGCCGACCGGATCGCCGCCAACGGGGACACCGCCAACAAGATCGGCACCTACGGGCTGGCGGTGCTGGCGCGGCACCACGGGCTGCCGCTCGTCGTGGTCGCGCCGACGACGACCCTTGACCCGGCCACGCCCAGCGGAGCGACGATCCCGATCGAGGAGCGCGACAGCAGCGAGGTGACGGCCAGGTTCCCGGCGCGGAACCCGGCCTTCGACGTCACGCCTGCGGCGTTGATCGAGGCGATCGTGACCGAGGCAGGCGTACACAGGGCCCCGTACGCCGACACCCTCCCCCGACCGTGACGACCATGGACGTCGACCCGGAGACACGAGAGCTCCTGGAGCGATTCGGCTTCGACGAGGCACGGTTCTCGGAGTTGGCCGCCCGTGTCGCGAGCGGTGAGCTCTCGCAGGCGTCGAACCGCGTCGGCGGTCAGGTCGAGCCACCGGCGTCGGGCGACGTGCAGACGCTGCCCGACCCTGGCACGGGCGCCCACGAGGAGGCACACGCCGCCGGGGTCGAGGCGCTGCGGCGGGGCGGGTCGGGGCGGTCGTGCTCGCGGGCGGCATGGCGACCCGATTCGGCGGTGTCGTCAAGGGGACGGTCGAGGCGCTCGATGGCCGCAGCTTCCTCGAATGGAAGCTCGGCGAGACCCACAGGCTCGCGTCGGCGCTCGAGACCGAGGTCCCGGTCGCGCTGATGACGAGCTTCTCCACCGACGAGGCGACCCGAGCGCACGTCGCCGCACGGGGGCTGCCCGATCCGATCTGGTTCTCGCAGTTCGTCTCGCTGCGGCTCGAGCAGGACGGCTCGCTCTTCCGCGAGGCGGACGGTCGCGTCTCGCTGTACGGTCCCGGTCACGGCGATCTCGTCGAGGCGCTGCCGCGCTCCGGCGCCGCGGCCGCTCTCCGCGCGCGCGGCGTCGAGGTGGTGACCGTGTCGAACGTCGACAACCTCGGCGCCCGTGTCGACCCGGTCGTCGTCGGCTCGCACCTGCTCGCCGGTGCGCCCGCTGACGATCGAGGTAGCGCCCAAGGAGGGGGACATGGGCGGCGCGCCAGCGCGCGTCGACGGACGGACGGTCCTCCTCGAGGCGCCGCGCTTCCCGGCCGGCTTCGACCACGACCGCATCGACGTCTTCAACACCAACACCGCGATCGTCGACCTCGACGTCTTCGACCGGACGTACGACCTCGGTTGGCTCTACGTCGAGCGGGAGGCCGACGGCCGCGCAGCCGTGCAGCTCGAGCGCCTCTACCACGAGCTCTCGTGGTTCGTGCCGACGCGATTCCTCGAGGTGCCCCGCCGCGGGCCGCGCGGCCGGTTCTTCCCGATCAAGACGCCGGAGGACCTGTCGCGCTCGCGCGACGACTTACGCGAGATGCTCGCCGCGTCGATCGCGTAGGTCGCAGACACGGCACCAAGTCGCCACTGACCGGTGACACCTGCGCCTCTAGCTTCGAGGGATGGCGCCGTGGTGGCTCATTCTGCCGGCGCACTGTGCGGTCTGCCGGACGGTGGGGACACCGCTCTGCGACGGTTGCCGGCAGGCGCTCGTCCGGATCGCGCCTCCGCTCTGCGAGCGGTGCGGCGCGCCCGGCGCGTGGCCCGTGCGCCGGTGCGCGGAGTGCGCGGGGCGCCGGCTCGCGTTTGCGACGGCCCGCGCGGCGATCGCATACGACGATCGAGGCCGTCGGCTGGTGCGTGCGTGGAAGGAGGGCGGCCGGCGCGACCTGGCAGCGGCCGCGGCCGAGCTCGTCGTCGCCGTTGTGCCGTGGCCTGTCGTCGCGACGCTGACGTTCGTGCCGGGCGATCGTGACCGCCGGCGGGAGCGCGGCCACGTCCCCGCCCATCGCCTCGCCGTCGAGCTCGGCCGGCGCTGGCAACTCCCCGTGCTGCCCCTCATCCGACGCACTCGTGTGGTCAGGCCGCAGCGGGGCCTCGCGCTCGCGGAACGCCGCCACAACGTGCGTGGCGCGTTCGCAGCGGACGAGCCGCCGGCGGGCGGCGTCTGTCTCGTCGACGACGTCTACACGACGGGCGCCACGGTCAACGCCTGCGCCTCCGCTCTCCGGCGGGCTGGTGCCCGCCGGGTCGACGTGGTGTGTCTCGCCAGGGCGTTGCGGTAGCGCTAGAGTCGGAGTAGACGGACAAGGAGGCGCGATGCGACTGCAGGTGACGGTGCGACACGGCCAGGTCAACGACGCGATCCGGGGTTATGTCGAGTCGAAGTTCACCAAGCTGGAGCGTCGCCTCCACGACGCCACCCAGATCGAGGTCGTGCTCGACCGGGAGCGCAACCCGAAGATCGCCGACGACCACATCGTCGAGGCGACGATCCACACGAAGGGCCCGACACTGCACGGGCGTGAGTCGGCGCCGACGTACGAGGCGGCCACCGACCTGCTGATCGACAAGCTCGAGCGCCAGGTCGAGCGCTACCGCGACAAGCGCGTCCACGAGCGTCGCCGCCGTGCCGCCGGCCCGGACGGAGCGCTGGTCGAGCCTGAGCCCGACGGGGACGCCGACGAGCCGGAGAAATCGGCGGCGTAGGGCCGGAAGTAACCGGCCCCTACGACGCGGGCAGCGGGCCGGGACGCCAGTTGACCGTCGCGCCCTGAGCCCAGGCGAGGCCGGCTGCGTCGAGCCGGCCGGTGACCGGATGCCTGCGGTCTCCGTCCACGAGCTGTACGTCGGCACCGGTCGCGATCGTCACGGCGCCCAGGTCGCCGGCGCGCTGGTACAGGATCCGCCCGGCGGCGGCGTCGACCATCGTGGCGGCGCCCGCGAGCGTCACCGTCGTCTCGCCCGCGGGGCCGACGACGTGCACGGTGCTTCCCGTCTGGTAGGCGACCCCGGCGGCGATCAGGCTCAGCGCCTTGACGGGAGCGTCCGGCACGATGTCGTCCGCTGCTGCGGTTCCGTCGGCGGCCAGCGCGAGGATGCGGCCGTCCGCGGTGGCGGCAACGACGCGGATGCCGCTCGGCCCCGGGCCTGCCGCGATCAACCCACAGCCGCCGGTGCGACGACCTTGAAGATCCGCGTCCCGTCGTCACCGAGATAGCACGATCTCGCGGTTGACGGCGTACGGAACACCCTGCGACGTACCCTGGCCGAGCACGATTGGCACAGGACCGTCGACGTTACGCGCGGTGAACCGAAGCCGCAGAGGCTTCGGCGCGGACGGGGTGGCGGTGAACAGCGACCACTCGCGGATGTTGCCGCCCGTGTAGGCGACCCAGACGGTCCGCGTCAGGGACACCGACACGGCCGCGATGCCGGTGCCGGTGCTCGTCTCGATCGTGCACGACGGCGACTTCGGCACACCGAACGTCGTCAGCGACGCCTTCGAGATCGACCACAGCTTGACCCTGCACTCGGCGGGGGAGACCCCGGCGCCGAAGACGACCTTCCGCCCGGTCAGACCGAGCGGCGTCACCTCGCCCGCCTGCGCGAGGGCCTTGCCGGGTGTCACGAGAGTCGCCGCCGCGATGGCGGTTCCGGCGAGCACGAGCCCGCCGAGGATGACGGCAGCGAAGCGCGAAAGACGCATGACAGCCAGTCTCCCTGGAGCTTGTGACGGAAGCGTCAGGCGTCCGTTAGGACTCTCTGATCGTCACGCGCCTGCCGGTACCCTGTTTCCCTGATGCCCACGACGAGCTTTGGTCGCTTCGAGAAGGTGCTGCGCGTCGGCGAAGGCCGCCGGATCAAGCGCCTGCAGGAACAGGCCACCCACATCGCAACCCTCGAGCCGGACGTCGAAGGGCTCTCCGATGCCGAGCTGCTCGCAGCGTCCAGTGCGCTCAAGGAGCGCGTCGCGAACGGCGAGTCGCTCGACGACGTGCTCTACGAGGCGTTCGCGCTCGTCCGCGAGGCGCGCCGCCGCGAATCGGGGCAGCGGCTGTTCGACGTCCAGATGATGGGCGGCATCGCGCTGCACGAAGGCGACATCGCCGAGATGAAGACGGGCGAGGGCAAGACCTTCGTCGCCAGCCTGCCGCTCTACCTGAACACGCTCTCCGGCGAGAACGTCCACCTCGTCACCGTCAACGACTACCTCGCCAAGCGCGACGCGGAGTGGAACCGCGGCGTCTACGAGCGCCTCGGCGTCGAGGTCGGTTTCATCCAGAACATGATGCCGTTCGCCGAGCGGCGCGTCGCGTACAGCGCCGGGATCACGTACGGCACGAACTCGGAGTTCGGCTTCGACTACCTCCGCGACAACATGGCCGTCACCCTCGACGGAGTCGTGCAGCGCCGGCACACGTTCGCGATCGTGGACGAGGTCGACTCGATCCTGATCGACGAGGCGCGCACGCCGCTCATCATCTCGGGCGAGCCGGAGACCGCGGCGAAGACGTACTACGACTTCGCGCGCGTCGTGAAGGAGCTCGAGGGCGAGCCGACGACGCGAAAGGCGATGAAGGGCGAGGACGAGACCGAGCTCTCCGGCGCCGACTACCTGTACGACGAGAAGTTCAAGACGGTGTCACCGTCGCAGGCCGCGATCGACAAGGTCGAGCGAGCGCTCGGGATCGACAACCTGTACGACCCGCGCCACGTCCAGCTCGTCAACCACCTGTCGCAGGCGCTGAAGGCGCAGTCGCTGTACAAGAACGACGTCGACTACGTCATCCAGGACGGCGAGGTGAAGATCGTCGACGAGTTCACCGGCCGCATCATGGAGGGCCGGCGCTGGAGCGAGGGCCTGCATCAGGCGATCGAGGCGAAGGAGGGCGTGTCGATCCGCGAGGAGAACGTGACGCTCGCCACGATCACGCTCCAGAACTACTTCCGCCTCTACGAGAAGCTCGCCGGCATGACCGGCACGGCGAAGACGGAGGAGAAGGAGTTCGTCGAGATCTACAACCTGCACGTGGTCGAGATCCCGACCAACGTCCCCGTCGCGCGCGACGACCGCAACGACTACATCTTCAAGACGAAGGAAGCGAAGTGGAACGCCGTCGTCGATGACATCGTCGAGTGTCACGAGCAGGGGCAGCCGGTCCTCGTCGGCACGATCGCGGTCGAGACGTCCGAGTACCTGGCGGAGCTGCTCACGCGACGCGGCATCCCGCACAACGTGCTCAACGCGAAGGAGCACGAGCGCGAGGCGGAGATCATCCAGTTCGCGGGTGAGAGCGGCGCGGTGACGATCGCGACGAACATGGCCGGCCGCGGCGTCGACATCAAGATCGACGACCAGGTGCGCGAGGTCGGCGGGCTCTACGTGCTCGGCACGGAGCGTCACGAGGCACGCCGCATCGACAACCAGCTGCGCGGCCGCTCCGGGCGCCAGGGTGACCCGGGTGAGACGCGCTTCTACCTCTCCGCCCAGGACGATCTCGTGCGGCTGTTCGCCGGCGACCGGATCCACGGGATCATGGACCGCTTCAAGATCCCGGACGACCAGCCGATGGAGGCCGGGATCCTCTCGCGCCAGATCGAGAACGCGCAGAAGAAGGTCGAGGAGCAGAACTTCGTCGCGCGCAAGAACGTCCTCAAGTACGACGACGTGATGAACACGCAGCGCATGGTCATCTACGACCAGCGCCGGCGCGTGCTCGAGGGCGAGGACCTCTCGGACGAGGTGCGTGAGTGGATCGGCGAGGTCGTGGCGACCAACGTGTCGCAGTTCACGCAGGCCGAGGACACGGAGGAGTGGGATCTCGAGGGCCTCGTGGCGCAGATGCAGGCGCTCTACGGAACCGGGTCGACCGTGGGCGAGCTGCGCGAGGACGGCGTCGACCTCGCCAGCCGCGAGGCGTTGATCGACGAGTTCAGCGAGGACGCGCTCGACACGTATGCCGAGCGCGAGGAGGCGCTCGGTGCCGAGCTGATGCGGGAGATCGAGCGTTTCGTGATGCTGCAGATCGTCGACACACGCTGGCGCGAGCACCTCGAGTCGATGGACTACCTGCGCGACGGCATCCATCTCCGCGCGATGGCGCAGAAGGACCCGCTGGTCGAGTACCGCGGTGAGGGCCACGTCATGTTCGAGGCGCTCAGCGCGATGATCCGCGAGGAGGTCGTGCTCACCCTCTTCCACGTCGAGGTGCAGCAGGAGGCGCCGCCCGAGCTGCAGCCGCAGCAGGCGCCGCAGCATCTGAGCTACGAGCACGAGATCAGCGCCGGCGCGGACGCGATCGCAGCCGCGGGGGCCGGGACGGCGACGGCGCTCGCACCGCCGCCGAGCCCGTTCGCGCCGCAAACGCAGGTGGTGAACCAGCATCGCGACGTCGGTCGCAACGACCCCTGCTGGTGCGGCTCCGGCAAGAAATTCAAGAAGTGCCACGGCGCATAGGGGCGGGGCCTGCCCCGCCCTCGCCCTGACGGCCGTGACGCCTGAGGGCCGGGCAGGCCCGGCCCCTGCACACCGACGCGCCCTCGTCATCGTCGCGCTTGTCGCGCTCGCGGGCTTCACGCTCCTCGCGCTCGCGTACGACCAGGCGCCTTTGGCGGGCTGGGACGAGGACGTCGCCGTCTGGGTCGCGCGCCACCTGCCGGGGTGGGTCGAGTCGCTCGCGCGTCCGTTCTCCTGGCTCGGCGGCTGGATCGGTCTCATCGCGCTCACCGTCGGCGCGTCTCTCGTGCTGCTGCGGCACCGCGCATGGCTCGACCTCGGCTTCCTTCTGACCGCGGTGCTCGGCTCGCAGCTCGTCGTGATGCTGCTCAAGCTGTGGTTCGACCGGCCGCGGCCGGAGCACGACCCGGCCGTGACGCTGCCGTCGTCGACGTCGTTCCCGAGCGGCCACGCGGCGGCCGGCGCGGCCGCGCTCGGGGCCGTCGCGGTGCTCGCGACCGAGCGGCTCTCGTCACGGAGAGCACGCGCGTGGCTGTGGGGGCTGACGGTGGTCGCAGGGCTCGGTGTCGGCGCGAGCCGGATCGCCCTCGGTGTGCACTACGTCACCGACGTGGTCGCCGGCTGGTGTCTCGGCCTCGCCTGGCTCGCCGGTTGCCTCCTCGTCCGCGACGCGGTGAGACGATGACGAGCGTGGAGCGTCTGCCGGACGATGTCGCGCATGCCTACCTCGAGCTGCTCGGGGTCGACGTGCAGCAGGGCTCCGTCGACGGGCCGACGTTGCGGAACTTGCAGCGCGCGCACGTCGAGCGCATCCCCTACGAGACCCTCGACATCGTCCGCGGCGTACCGCCCGGGATCGCGCCGGTCGAGACCGCGCGGCGGATCCTCGGCGGCCGTGGCGGGTACTGCTACCACCTGAACGGCGCTTTCGCGGTCTTTCTCGCCTGGCTCGGCGTCGACGTCGTCCGCCACCTCGCCGGGGTGCAGAACCGGACGATGACGGAGCCACGCGGCGCCGACGGCAACCACCTGGGCCTCACGGCCCGAACGGTCGACGATCAGCTGTGGCTCGTCGACGTCGGGCTCGGCGACGGGCCGGCGGAGCCGTTGCCACTGGCGGCCGGCGTCATCGAGCAGGATGGCTACCGCTACGCGCTCCGGCCGTCCGCGTGCGTCTCCGGCGGCTGGCGCTTCGAGCACGACCGTAGCGGTGGCTTCGTCGGCTTCGACATGGCGCCGCAGGCCGCGGTGACGGAGGACTTCGAGGCCATGCACGGCCTGCTGTCGACGGAATCGCGGTTTGCGGAGGTCGTGACCGCGCAACGGCGTGTCGGGCGCCGGCTGGAGATCCTGCGCGGTTGCGTCTACACCGAGGTCGAGCCCGAGCAGGTCGTCGCGGTCGACGTGATCGAGCCCGACGACTGGTGGGAGCTGGTGCTCGGTCGATTCGGGCTCGCCTACGGCGACCTCGACCCCGCGGAGCGGAGCCTCCTCTGGCGTCGCGTGCGCGACGGTCACGACGCGTGGGACCAGGCCGGGCGTCCCTGATCGTGGCCATCCGCGTCGAGCGCTTCGCACCCGATCGTCGCGCCGACTTCGGCGCGCTCCACTGCGATGCCAACGATGCGGGCTGGTGCCGGTGTGTGGCCTGGTGGGTGTCGACCTGGGACGGCTGGGCCGAACGCACAGCGGCAGAGAACGCGGAGCTGCGCGGTGCGCTGTGCGACCGCGGCGAGTACGACGGCCTCATTGCCTATCAGGACAACGAACCTGTGGGTTGGTGCCAGATCGGCCCGCGTGACCGTCTGCCGAAGCTCGTGGCACAGCTCCGGCTGGAGCCGGATCCGTCGGTCTGGGCGGTGACGTGCTTTCTCGTGCCCCCACAGTGGCGCCGACGCGGCGTCGCCACGGCGCTGCTCGCCGGCTCGATCGCGGCGGCGCGCGACGCCGGCGCCTCTCGCCTCGAGGGCTATCCGCGGAACCAGGCGGAAGAGGCCGGAGAGATGTGGACGGGGCCTGCGGGCCTCTACGCGCGCGCCGGCTTCGACGTCGTCCGCGACGGGTTGCCGCGTTCCGTCGTCTCGCTCGACGTCCGGGTAGGCTGATCGGACGTGACCGACGCTGTCGACACCTCGCTCGCCGACCAGCTCGAGGAGCTCGGGGCCCAGCTTGCCTGGGTCCGTGAGTACCTTTGACCCCGATGCGCTGACAGATCGCGCCAACGTGCTCGCGGCCGCCATGGGCGAGCCGGGCTTCTGGGACGACCAGATCGAGGCCGCGCGGATCTCCCAGGAGCACGCGCGGGTGACGCGAAAGCTCGAGCGGTGGGCGCGTCTCGAGCAGGAGCTTGCCGACGCGCGTGAGCTGCTCGAGCTCGAGCCCGAGCTCGAAGGGGATATTGCAGCGCAGATCGCGCCGGTGCGGGCCGACATGGAGCGACTCCAGGAGGAGGCGCTGTTCGGGGGTGACTACGACGCCGGCGACGCCGTCGTGTCGATCACCGCCGGCACGGGCGGCACCGACGCGCAGGACTGGGCCGAGATGCTCCTGCGCATGTACCTGCGCTGGGCCGAGAAGCGCGGCTTCGACACGGAGCTCGTCGAGGCGAGCCCCGGCGAGGAGGCAGGCCTGAAGTCCGCCACCGTCGCGGTGAAGGGGGAGAACGCCTACGGGCTCTTCCGCGCCGAGCGCGGCGTGCACCGCCTCGTGCGGCTGTCGCCGTACGACGCTGCGCATCGCCGCCACACGGCCTTTGCGCAGGTGGTGGCGGCACCGCTCCTGCCCGACACGGCCGAGATCGAGATCGACGAGACCGAGCTCCGCATCGACACCTACCGCGCGAGCGGCGCCGGCGGGCAGCATGTGAACAAGACCGACTCCGCCGTGCGGATCACGCATCTGCCGACCGGGATCGTGGTGCAGTGCCAGAACGAGCGGTCGCAGACGTCCAACAAGGCAACCGCGATGCGCATCCTCCGCTCCCGGCTGGCCGAGCTCGCCGAGGAACAGCGTGAGGCCGAGCTCGCGAAGGAGCGCGGCGCCAAGCAGGACGTCGGCTTCGGCAGCCAGATCCGCTCGTACGTCCTGCACCCCTACCAGCTGGTCAAGGACCACCGCACCGAGCACGAGACCGGAAACACGCAGGCGGTGCTGGACGGCGATCTCGACGGCTTCGTGCACGCGTACCTGCTCCAGCGCGCCGCCTCCACCGGCGCCTCGTCGTAGACGCCGCATCCGTCCGGCCCGGCCGCCAGCGGCGGGTCGGCCGCAGGACTTGGCTACACTGAGACGAACCCAGACCGGAGCGGCGAGCACATGCCGCACACCCTTTTTCCGGTGCAGGACACAGACCTCATGACAGACGCCATGGCCGACGCCCCGATCGCGCTCGTGGATCCCGCCGAGACCTCCGAGAACGGGCAGTCGCGGCCGGGTGGGACCTCCACGATGATCGTCCTCGAGGACGTGACGAAGGTGTACGAGCCGGACGTGACGGCCGTCGACGGCGTCTCGTTCACGATCGACAAGGGCGAGTTCGTCTTCGTCGTCGGCCCGTCCGGCTCCGGCAAGTCCACGATCATCCGCCTGCTGCTCAAGGAGCTCGAGCCCACGAGGGGGCGGATCATCGTCGGCGGCCGCGACCTCGGCCGGCTCAAGCGCTCCAAGGTGCCGCTGCTGCGTCGCAACGTCGGCTGCGTCTTCCAGGACTTCAAGCTGCTCCGCGATCGCACCGCCTACGAGAACGTCGCGTACGCGCTGAGAGTGCAGGGCGAGCCCACGGGGTCGGTGCGCAAGAAGGTGCCCGAGGTGCTGAACCTCGTCGGTCTCGCGCACAAGACGGGCTCGAAGCCCGACGAGCTCTCCGGTGGCGAGCAGCAGCGCGTCTCGATCGCGCGCGCGGTTGTCAACCATCCGCCCCTGCTGATCTGCGACGAGCCGACGGGAAACCTCGACCCCGACACGTCGGTGGGGATCATGCAGCTCCTGCACCGGATCAACACCTCGGGGACGACGATCCTGATGGTCACCCACGACCGTGAGATGGTCGACAAGATGCGCAAGCGGGTGATCGCGCTCGACAGCGGCAAGATCGTGCGCGACGAACGCCGCGGCGGGTACGAGACCGAATGAGCCGCTTCAAGCTGATGGGATCCGAGGCGGTGCGCTCGATCGGCGCCAACCTCTCGACGTCGTTCGCCGCCACGATCACGGTGCTGATCGGCATGTGCCTGCTCGGTCTCTTCATCGCGCTCGGCACGTGGGTCGTCTCCTGGACGGATCACGTCAAGAATCAGCTCGAGGCCAAGATCTACTTCACCGAGTCGGCGTCGCCGAAGCAGGTGAACGCCGTGCGCGTGTTCCTCGACGCCCAGAAGGCGGCGGGAACGGTGAAGAGGTACCGCTACGTCTCGAGCGCGGATGCGCTGAAGATCATGCGGAAGCGCAACCCCGACCTGATCAACACGATCACGAGCAACCCGCTGCCCGCGTCGTACACGGTCACGCCTCTGCGCGCGGAGCAGGTCAAGACGCTGTCGCGTGACATCCGGAAGGCCTTCGACGCGCCGGTCTGCCGGAGGGGTGTCGGTGACCCGGACGGCCCTCTCGGGGTCGAGTGTGTGAAGGACGGCGAACAGACATCGGAGCGCATCCTGCAGGTGGCGCGCGCGATCGAGGTCGTCTTCCTGATCGCCGTGGTCGTGCTCCTGATCGCCTCGGTGCTGCTGATCGCGAACACCATCCGCCTCTCGATCTTCTCCCGTCGGCGCGAGATCGAGGTGATGAAGCTCGTCGGCGCGACGAACTGGTTCGTGCGCGGCCCGTTCATGCTCGAAGGCCTGCTCTGCGGCGGCGCGGGCGCGCTCGCGGCCGTGGTGCTGCTCCTGCTCGGCAAGGAGCTGGCGCTGCCGGCCATCCTCGGGCACATCGACACGTCCGACGACGTGCAGGCGCTCAGCTTCGGGATGATCACGCTCATCCTGCTCGGCGTGGGGTTCGGCGTGGGCGCGCTCGGCTCGGGCATGACGATGCGCCGCTACTTGCGCGTCTAGCCACGTGCCCGGCCGTCGACGAGGTTCGCGGCGGCCGCCGAAGCGGCCGAGCAGGTCGCAGCGCCATTCGCGGGCGAGCGACTCGTACCAGCGCGCCGCGGTGAAGCGCGCGGAGCGGCTGGTCGAGATCCGTCTGCCCGAGCGACGGACGGAGCCCGAGACCGTCGTCGCGCATCTCGGGCCGACGAACTCCGGCAAGACGCACGACGCGCTCGAGTTCCTCGCCGCGGAGGGGCGCGGCGTCTACGCCGGACCGCTGCGGATGCTCGCCCAGGAGGCGCACCGCCGGCTCTCGTCCTGGGTCGGCGCCGACCGGGTCGGTCTCGTCACCGGGGAGGAGCGCGTCAACGACGGCGCTCCGATCATCTGCTGCACCGTCGAGATGGCGCCCTCCTCGGGTGACGTCCTCGTGCTCGACGAGGTGCAGTGGGCGGACGACGAGGAGCGAGGTGCGGCGTGGACGAGGTTGCTGCTCGCCGGCGAGTACCGCCACATCCGCGTGCTCGGCGCGCTCGACGCGCTGCCGCTGGTGGAGCACGCCTTTCCGCAGGCGGAGATCCGGGTCTTCGAGCGCAAGCTGCCGCTCGAGTGGGTGGGGGAGCGAACGCTTCGTGCCGTGACGCCCGGAAGCGTGCTGGTCGCGTTCAGCCGCAAGGCCGTGCTCGCTCTGGCCGGTGAGGTGCACAGACTCCAGCCGGGCCGCGTCGCGACCCTTTACGGCGCCATGCCGCTGGCGTCCCGCCGTGAGGAGATCGACCGGTTCCTCGAGGGCGGCGCCGACGTCTGCGTCGCCACAGACGTGCTCGGGCACGGCGTCAACCTGCCCTGCGAGACGCTGCTCTTCGCCGAGACGACGAAGTTCGACGGGCAGGATCGACGCAATCTGGAGCCGTGGGAGCTGGCGCAGATCGCCGGGCGCGCCGGGCGCTTCGGACTCGTCGAGCGCGGGCACGTGGGCGTGCTGGCGGGGATCCCCTGGGCGGACGCCGACCCGGAGCTCGTCCGGTCGGCGCTGGAGCCGCACGTCGAGCTGCCGCACGGCCATCGCGGCTACCGGATCGTCGACGAGGCCCGCATCGGCCCGCGGCTCGGGGATCTGAACGTCGAGGATCCCCGTGACCTCGACGCCGCGCTCGCCGCCTGGCATCGCGTCGCCGTGCGCCAGTGGGCGCGCGAAGGCTGGCTCGCAGTCGAGTCGCTGGCGCCGATCCGCGGCCGGCTCGGCGCGGTGCAGCAGGCGCTCCGCCAGAAGAGCCGTCGCCTGTCGCTCGACGAGACCTGGCGCCTTGCAAATGCGCCGATCGACGAGGACAGTGCAGAGATCCTCGGCCTGTTCGCTCTCGCGGTGGCCGGTGACGCATCGCAACGGGCCGTGCTGCAGTGGCTCCTCGACACGTCGCGGCTGCGGGATGCGACGCTCGAGGAGGCCGAGGCGGCGGGTCGGGTGGCCGGGATCCTGCGCTGGTTCGGGCTCCAGTTTCCGGGTGTCGCCGGCGTCACGATCGAGCGTGCCGCCGCGCTCGAGGAGGCCGCCGCAGCGCGCGTCGTGGCGCGCCTGCGGGTCGAGGTGAGCGAGGGCACAGTCGGCCGCTGCCGCTCGTGCGGTCGCACGTGCCCGCCGTGGTTCCCGCTCTGCGACCGCTGCGCACGCGGTCGGCGCTGACCGTTCACCCCGTCCCTACACTGCCGGGGTGCCTGGATCCGGTGGAACGAAGCTGATCGCCGACAACCGCCGCGCGCGGTTCGACTACGAGCTCCTCGAGCGGCTCGAGGCGGGTCTCGTGCTGACCGGCACCGAGGTGAAGTCCTTGCGTGACGCCAAAGTGCAGCTCGGCCACGCGTTCGCGGACATCCGCGACGGCGAGGCATGGCTCGTCGGCGCCTCGATCGCGGAGTTCCCGGGCGGCAACCGGCAGAACCACCAGCCGGACCGCGACCGCAAGCTGCTCCTGCATCGTCACGAGCTCGACGCCCTTCGACGTCAGGTGCAGGAGAAGGGGCTCACGATCGTGCCGACACGGCTCTACTTCAAGGACGGTCGCGTCAAGATCGAGCTCGCCGTCGCGCGCGGCAAGGAGAAGGGCGACAAACGCCGCGCCATCGCCGAGCGCGACGCGCAGCGCGACATGGGCAGGGCGCTGCGACGGCGGCGATGACTCACTACGATCTGCGCCCGTGACGGAGATCGTCGAGCGGTCGTCGGCTGACGGGGTGCGCTGGGATCTCACGCGCATGTTCGCCGATGCCGCAGCGGCACGGCAGGCGCTGAAGGTTGCCGTCGCGAAGGCGGGGGAGCTCGAAGCGCGTACGGACGCGATCGGGCATCTCGACGCCGCGGGTCTGCGCGGACTCCTCGACGACGCCAGCTCGCTCGCCGAGCTTCGGGAGGTGCTGAGCGACGAGTGGGGTTACGCCCCGTTACGGCTGCTCGCAGACGCGTCGGACAGTGAGGCGCGCGATCTCGTGACCGAGAGCGAGGCGCCGCTCGCGACGGTGCGCGACGCTTTGCGTTCGGTGGAGCTCGCAGTCGGATCGACGCCGCCTGTCGAGACCGACGCGCCCGAGCTCTCCACATACCGCCACTGGATCGAGCATCAGGTCGCACGGGCCGCACGGCGTCTCGACCCGGCCGCAGAGAGTTCGTTCGCGGCCCGGACGCCAACCGCCGCGACCGCGTGGGGGCGTCTCTCGCAGGAGCGCCTCACCGCGGCGTCGGTGCCGTTCGACGCCGGCGAGGGCGAGCGGCCGCACGGCGTCGTCGAGCTGCGGCTGCTGCGACGCCACGCGGACCGGGATGTTCGCCGGCGGGCGGCCGAGGCACTGCTTGCCGTCTACGAGGAGAACCTCACCGTCTGTGCAGCGTGCCTCGACGCGGTGATCGCCGACCGTTTGACGGACGACCGGCTGAGAGGCCGCGACGACCCGATGGAGGCGACGCTCGTCGTCGACGAGGTCGACCGAACCACGGTCGAGAGTCTGCTCGTCGCGACCTCGAGCCGCACCGACATCCTCGAGCGCTGGTACGAGCGCAAGCGAGAGGCACTCGGCCTGGAGCAGATCGAGCCGCACGACGCGATGGCGCCCGTCGGCACCCCGCCGGCGATTGCCTGGCGCGATGCGGTCACCTGCAGCCTCCATGTCTTCGACGAGTTGTCGCCGTCGCTGGGATCCATCGCCAGAACCGTCCTCGACGAATCATGCGTCGACGCCGAGCGTCGACCCGGCAAGGACGGCTCCGTCTTCTGTGCCCCGTTTCCACCCGGTTACGGGACGTACGTGTTCCTGAACTACCAGGAGACGGCGTGGGGCTCCGGCGCACTGGCACATGAGCTCGGACATGCAACCCATTTCGAGACGGCCGGCCGTGTGCAGCCGTGGCTCGTCGCCGTGGAGCCGGCGTCGGCTGCGTTCTTCGAGGTCCCGTCCACGTTCGCCGAGCTCGCGGCGGCGGAGCATCTGGCCGCGGCGGTCGGTGGGGATGACGGCAAGGCGTTGCTGCGGATGTCGCTCGAGGGCGTCTTTACGCTCGTCTTCTCGACTGTCGCCGCGACGAGGTTCGAGCAGGATGCGTGCGAGAAGCGTCGTTCCGGCCAAACGGTGACGGGCGAGCGAATCGACGAGCTGTGGCTGGCGCGTGATCGCGAGGTGCACGGCTCGATGGCGGAACGCCTCGCGATCTTGCACTGGCCGCATCCGTTCATCACCCGCTTCTACGCCTACCAGTACGGCTACGCGACGCTGGTAGCGCTCCGCCTCTCAGCGCTGCGGCGGGACGATCCCGAGCGGTTCGCACGTGACTACGTCACGATGCTCGAGGCAACGGGGACGGGCACGCCGGCGCAACTGCTCGCGCTCTGCGGCCTGAACGTCGATGACCCGGATGTGTGGCAGCGCGGTTTGGCGGAGCTCGACCGCCTCTGCGAGCTCGCCTGGTAGGTGCTCAGTCGATCCCCGTGATCGTCGTCGAGAGCATGACGCGACCCGGCTCCGGCGCGTAGCCGTGGCGCAGGTTCAGCCGGCGGATCGGCGCGTTACGCTCATCGTTCATGGTCGTCAGCCGCCGGTAGCCCTGCTCCTTGGCCCAGCGGATCTGTGCCCGCTTGAGCGCGGAGGCGATGCCCCGCCCGCGCCACGCGCGCTTGACACCGGTCAGGTCGTGCCAGGCGACATCCGCGCGCGCCGGTGAGAGGGCGAGCTTTGCGTAACCCACGACCTCGTCCCCGGCCAGCGCCACGAACACCGCCTGCGGCCGATCCGCCAGGCCCTGCATGTCCTTCGAGAGCCAGTCGGCGAAGGCGGGGATCTCGACCCCGTCCGAGCCCGGGATGTCGGGATCGGCCTCGACGAACACCTCGTACATGCCGGGCGCGAGGTCGGGCCGCTCAGCCCAGGTGACGATCTCGATCCCTGCCGGCGGCTCGACGGTGGGCGCCTCGATCGCGGTGAGGTCGAGCGATACCTTGAGCTCCCTGCCGATCTCGCGGAAGCCGCGCCGGTCTGCCCAGGCGAGGCTGTCCGGGTCGTCTTCCGCGACAGAGGTCTCCACCTCGACGCAGCCGCGCTCACCGGCCCAGCGGAGCAACTCGTCGTACAGGGCCTGGCCGGCGCCGCGTCTCCTCGCTTCCGGCGCGATCCAGGCGAGGGCGGTGGCGACACCTGGCCGGCTGTGCCAGCCGACGAGCCCGAGACCGGCGCCGATGTCGGCGGCATCGTCTGTCACGAGGAGCCACACCATGTCTTCTGCCTGCCGCCGCCAGTCGACGATCTCGTCGACCGTGGCGGGGTCGTCGACTCGCACCGCGTTGTGGATCGCGACAAGACGTGGAAGCTCCGCGACGTCGATCTGCTGGACGGTGATCACGTGGTCAGTCTATGGCGAGGAAGCTTGGAGACGGCGCGCACGGTGGAGTAGGCTCGACTCGGTGCGCTGACCGACGAAGGAGGCGACGTTGCACGAGGTGACCCTCACCGTGAACGGGGAGCGCCGGACGGTGGAGATCGAGCCGCGCGAGCTGCTGGTGTACGTGCTCCGCGAGCGCCTGGGGCTGACGGGGACGAACGTGGGTTGTGACACGTCGTCGTGCGGTGCGTGCACCGTGCTGTGGGGCGGCGAGTCGGTCAAGTCGTGCACGGTGCTCGGTGTGCAGGCCGACGGGGCCGAGATCACGACGATCGAGGGCCTGGCGGGGGCAGACGGCACGCTGCATCCGGTGCAGCAGGCGTTTCACGAGCAGCACGCGCTGCAGTGCGGCTACTGCACGCCGGGGATGGTGCTGGCAGCGGTATCGCTCATCGACGCCGGCGAGGCCGGCAGCGAGGAGGAGATCCGAGCCGGTTTGGAGGGCAACCTCTGTCGTTGCACCGGGTACCACAACATCGTCAAGGCCGTCGCGGCCGCGGCCGGGGCATCGTCATGACGCTGCGTTCAGGCCGCGAAGCGGCCGCTTCAGGGGTTTGCCGCCGCAGGCGGATCGCCGCGTCGGGGATCCGCTGCTGCGGATTCCCGGCCTGCGGCAGGAAGGGATTGTCATGAGCGCCACCGCGACGAAGTACGTCGGCGCCTCCGTCCTCCGCCGCGAGGACGGGCCACTGCTGGTCGGGCGCGGCACGTTCGTGGACAACATCCAGCTGGCCGGCATGGTGCACATGGTCGTCGTCCGGAGTCCGTACGCACACGCGCGGATCCGGAGCGTGAACCTCGATGCCGCCCGCGCCGCCGAGGGTGTCGTGGCTGCGTTCGCAGCCGGTGACCTGCAGGACGAGTGGAAGGCGCCGATGCCGTGTGCCTGGCCGGTGACAGAGGACATGAAGAACCCGGCGCACTATCCGCTGGCGGCGACCGAGGCGTGCTACCAGGGCGACGGTGTCGCGGTCGTGCTCGCGACGACGCGGGCGCTCGCGAAGGACGCGGCGGAGCTCGTCGAGGTCGACTACGAGCCGCTTCCCGCGGCTGTGGACGTGTGGGAGGCAGCGCAGGAGGGTGCGCCGCGCGCCCACGAAGAGCTCGACTCGAACATCTCGTACGTGTGGAAGCTGGCCACGGACGACCTCGACAAGGCGTTCGCCGAGGCGGACGTCACGGTCAAGCGGCGCTACTACCAGCCGCGCCTGATCCCGAACGCGATGGAGCCGCGCGCCGTCGTCGCACGACCTGAGCCGAACGGCGACATGACGATCTGGTCGACGACGCAGATCCCGCACATCCTCAAGGCGCTCGCGTCCGCGACGATCGGCTTGAGCGAGGCAAAGGCGCGTGTGATCGCGCCGGACGTGGGGGGCGGGTTCGGCTCGAAGGCCGACGTCTACGCGGAGGAGCTTCTCGCGCCGGCGCTCGCGCGGCGACTCAACCGCCCCGTGAAGTGGGCGGAGGAGCGCTCCGAGGGCTACACCTCGACCATCCACGGCCGCGACTACGTGACCGAGATGGAGTTCGCCGCGTCGAAGGACGGGAAGATCAGCGGCGTGCGGGTGAACGTCACCGCGGCCATGGGCGGCTACCTGCAGCTCATCACCCCCGGCATCCCGCTGCTCGGCGCGTGGCTGTATTCCGGCCCGTACGCGATCCCGAACTACGGCTTCACGTGCACGGGGGTGTTCACGAACACGACCCCGACGGACGCGTACCGCGGGGCGGGCAGGCCCGAGGCGACATTCGTGATCGAGCGCACGATGGATGCGCTCGCCGCGGAGCTCGGCATGGACGTCCTCGAGCTGCGGCGGAAGAACTTCATCACGGAGTTCCCCGCGCAGCTCGCCTCAGGTCTCACGATCGACTCGGGTGACTACCACGGCGCGCTCGACAAGCTGATGGAGCGTCTCGGTCTCGACGATCTGCGCGCAGAGCAGGCCGCCAGGCGTGACCGCGGCGACGTCAAGCAGCTCGGGGTCGGGTTCTCGACCTACACCGAGATGTGCGGCATCGCGCCCTCGCGGATCCTCGGCGCGGTCCGCTTCGGTGCCGGTGGTTGGGAGTCGGCCACCGTTCGCGCGCTGCCGACCGGCTCGCTCCAGGTGGTGACGGGCACGTCCCCGCACGGCCAGGGTCACGAGACCGCGTGGGCGCAGATCGCCGCCGACCAGCTGGGCTACGAGCTGTCCGAGATCGAGGTGCTGCACGGCGACACGGCAATCGCGCCGTACGGCCTCGACACCTACGGGAGCCGCAGCCTGCCGATCGGCGGAGCCGCGCTCGTGTTCGCGTGCGAGAAGGTGGCCGACAAGGCGAGAGACCTGGTTGCGCACCAGATGGAGGTGGCCGTCGACGACCTCGAGTTCGCCAACGGGCTCTTCTCGGTCAAGGGCTCGCCCGACCGGGCGATGCACATCAAGGAGGTCGCCTGGGCGGCCTTCGCGGCGCACAACCTGCCGGACGGGATGGAGCCGTACCTGCAGGCGACGGCGACGTACGACCCGTCGAACTTCTCGTGGCCGGGCGGTGCGCACGCCGCGGTCGTCGAGGTCGACACGGAGACGGGCGACGCACGGCTCGTCCGCTACGTGGCCGTCGACGAGGTCGGCACGGTCGTGAACCCGATGATCGTCGACGGCCAGGTGCACGGCGGTGTCACGCAGGGCATCGCGACGGCGCTCTACGAGGAGGGCGTCTACGACGAGGAAGGGAACCTGATGACGTCGACGATGGCCACATACCTCGTGCCGTCGGCAGCCGAGCTGCCGTCGTTCGAGCTCGACCGGGTGGAGGCGAAGAGCCCGAACCATCCGCTCGGCGCGAAAGGGGCGGGAGAGACGGGCACGATCGCGTCAGCGCCTGCTGTGATCAACGCCGTCGTGGACGCGCTCTCCCACCTCGGCGTCACCGACGTCCAGATGCCGGCCAGCCCGGAGCGAGTGTGGCGCGCGATCGAGGAGGCGAAGCAGTGATCCCCGCACGGTTCGACTACGTGGTGGCAGAGAGCGTCGAGCATGCGATCGAGCTGCTCGGCGCCGACCCCGAGGCGAAGCTGCTCGCCGGCGGGCATTCGCTGGTGCCGGCGATGAAGTTCCGTCTCGCCCGCCCGTCCAAGCTCGTGGACATCGGGCGGCTCTCCGATCTGGCCTACGTGCGCGACGCGGGGACGCAGGTCGCGGTCGGCGCTCTCACCCGCCACCAGGCGGTGCGGGACGCGGCGCTCCTCCAGGAGCACTGCGCGGTCGTGAGCGACACGGCGGGACAGATCGGCGACCCGCAGGTGCGACACCGCGGCACGATCGGCGGCTCGCTGGCGCACGGCGACCCTGCCTCCGACCTGCCCGCCGTGATGATGGCCGTCGGCGCCGAGCTGGTCGCGCGCGGTGCGGGCGGCGAGCGGGTGATCCCGGCCGACGCGTTCTTCACCGGTGTCTTCGAGACGGCGCTCGAGCCGGGTGAGGTGCTCGTCGAGGTGCGGGTGCCGAAGCTGGCGGCAACGACGGGTTCCGCGTACCTGAAGGCGCATCGTCGGGCGCAGGACTGGGCCACGGTCGGCGTCGCGGCGGTCGTGCACCGCTCGAACGGCGACATCGAGGGCGCGTCCGTGGCGCTCACGAACATGGGCGGGACACCCCTCCGTGCCAGGGCCGTCGAAGCTGCCCTGACCTCGGGTGCGAGCGTGGCCGACGCGTCGGCGCAGGTGGGTGAGGGGACGAGCCCGCCGTCGGATCACGCCGGCAGCGCCGAGTACCGTGCCGTGCTGGCACAGGTGCTCTGCCGTCGCGCGCTCGAGCAGGCAACAGCGGGGTAAGAGCGATCGGTGGGCGGTCACCGATCGCGGTGACCGTCCACCGAGCTACGCGGGAACGAGCGCGAGCGTCCGCTGCAGCGCGTCGTCCGGCGTCGTGCCTTCATCGCAGATGAGGCGGTGTCGCAGGACGTAGGGCGCGACCGTGCGGACGTCCTCGATCGAGACGGCGTCGCGTCCTTCGAGCCGGGCGTTCGCCTTCGACGCGCTGAGCAGGTGGATCGCGGCGCGTGAGCTGGCGCCGAGCTGCACGCCCTCGATCTCGCGGGTGCAGCGCACGAGGCGCACCACGTAGCGCGCGACGGGCTCGGGCACGTCGGTCGTGTCGAGCTCGTGCCGCGCCTTGTCGAGGCCGACGATGCCGAGCAACGGCCTGATCTCGCCGAGCATGTCGGGCGTGACGCCGGTGTGCGGCAGCCGCAGCATGGCGACCTCGCTCTCGGCGTCGCAGTAGTCGAGCTCGATCTTGAAGAGGAAGCGGTCGAGCTGCGACTCGGGCAGCGTGAAGATGCCTTCGTGCTCGTAGGGGTTCTGCGTGGCGATGACGAGGAACGGATCGGGAAGACGCTGCGTCTGACCCTCGACGGTGACGGTGCGCTCCTGCATCGCCTCGAGCAGCGCAGCCTGGGTGCGCGGCGGCGTGCGGTTGATCTCGTCGGCGAGCAGCACGTTCGCGAAGACGACGCCCTTGACGAAGACCTGCTCGCCGGCCTTCTTCTCGAAGTGCCCGATGAGCTCCTCCGGTGTCGTGTCCGGCGTGAACTGCATGCGCCGGAACTCGGCGCCGAAGACGTAGGCCATGGCGCGCCCGAGCAGGGTCTTGGCGCTGCCGGGCGGGCCTTCGAGGAGGACGTGACCGTGTGCGAGCGCGGCGACGAGCAGCAGTTCGACCGCGTGCTCCTGTCCGACGACGACGCGCGAGACCTCGGCCTTGACCTGCTCGCGCAGCGAGGTGAGGTCGACGTACGGCTGGTGCGTCGTGATCGCCACGGCTCGTGTTCCTCTCGTTCGCTTCCCCGGATCTGACGATACCCGCGGCGGTAGGTGCTGTCGCCCCGGCGGTGCTCCTAGACTCGTGACATGAGCCGGCGTTCGCTCCTCCTCGGCCTCGCCATCGGTCTGGCCCTGGCGGACTCGTCGGTGGTGACACTGGCGCTCCCCGACGTGCTGCGCGAGTTCGACGTGGAGATCGCGACGGTGGCCTGGGTGCTGACGTCGTACAACCTCGTGCTGGCGCTGTCGGCCGTGCCCGCGTCGATGGTCGCACGGCGGCGTCCGGTGGCTGCGTTCGTCGTCGGCGTGCTCGTGTTCTCCGGCGCCTCGCTCGCGTGCGGCCTGGCACCGTCCTTCGCGTTTCTGGTCGGCGCGCGCGGGGTGCAGGCGGCGGGCGGGGCCCTGGTGATCACGGCCGCGCTCGATCTCCTGAGCGAGGTGGAGGGCAGCGCCTCCCGCGCGGTGCGGATCTGGGTCACCGCCGGCGTCTTCGGTGCCGCGGTCGGGCCGGCGGTCGGCGGTGTCCTGACGCAGACCCTCGGCTGGGAGTGGATCTTCTTCGTGCAGGCGCCGCTGGCGCTGATCCCGCTTGCGGCACTGCGAGGGCTGTCGGCACGGCCGTTGCCCGAGCCGTCGGGGCGGCCGAGCGTCGGGGCCAACCTGGGACTGCTGTTCCTGTCGGGTGGTCTCGTGGCAGCGCTGTTCCTGATCGTGCTGCTGCTGGTGGACGGGTGGGGGATGTCGCCGGCGCTCGCCGGGCTCGTGGTCACGGTGATGCCTGCCGCCGCCCTGGTCTCGGCGCGGCTGGCGCCTCGCGTCGGCAGTCTTGCCCTGCGGGCGGCGACGGGGATCGTGCTCGTGGCGGGCGGTCTGGCGGCGTTGGCGCTGCTGCCCGGCGCCGGCTGGGGGTGGACGGTGCCGCCGCAGCTCCTGGTCGGCGCGGGGCTCGGTCTTGCCGTGACGGCGCTGACGGAATGGGCGCTGGCCGGCCGCTCGGAGCAGGTGGTTCAGGGCGGCTGGACGATCGCCTCGCGGCACGCGGGTGTGGTGGTGGGGCTCTTGCTGCTGGCGCCGGTGCTCACGTCTGCGCTCGACCGGAACGAGCAGGAGGCGCTGTACGCGGGCGCCGCAGCTGTGCTCGACAGCGAGATCCCACCGCTCGACAAGCTGCGCGTGGCGCAGGACGTGCTCGTACAGGTCGACCAGGCCGAGGGTGAGGTGCCGAACGTCGCGGCCGCCTTCGAAGACCGACCGGACACCGACGAGTACCGCTCGCTGCTCCAGGCGCTCGAGGACCAGCTCGACCGGGCGGTGACGAACGCGTTCTCCGGCCCTTTCGCGCTGTCGGCGCTTCTGGCGCTGGCGGCACTCGTGTCGGTGGCGATCGGGCTGCGGAGACGGTCGTGAGGGTGCCTCGCCCGTTGCTCATCTCGGTCGGCGCCTCCCTGGCGCTGATCCTCGCGTACGTTGCGCTCGGTGGCGGCCGATACGAGCCGGCCGCGGTTGCGGATCCGTGCGTGACGCGCGAGTGGCGTGACCCGGGTGGGTTGCAGGACGTGCTCGAGCAGATCGTGCTCTCGGGTCTCGACGGCGCCGCCTGCGAGCTGGGCGTGTCGCGGGAGGAGCTCGTCCTGGCGCTGCGGAGCGACGCTGCGCTCGATACGTTCGCCGACAGGAACGGCATCTCGAAGACGGACGCGGAGAAGGCGATCTCGACGGCGCTCGCGCGCGCGATCGACGATGCCGAGGAGGCCGGCGCGCTGCCGGGCTTCATCGCCGACCTCGTGCGCAGCGCCACCGAGAAGTTGCCGCCGCGGCAGCTCCTCGAGCTCCTCGATCGCCTGCGGACCGTGCTCTCGTAGCATGCTTGAGCGCGGATGAGCGAGCTGGCGCCTCGTGCACATGTCGTGCTCCTGGTCGGGGCGGACGGCGTGGTGCTGATGCGCGACATCGATCACGGCTCGGTTCGGTACCGGGCTCCGGGTGTGATCCTGCAATCGGCGGAGACCCCCGGGCGGGCAGCAGGCCGCGCCGCGCGAGAACGGCTTGGCGTCGAGGTCGAGATCGGCGATCTCTTCTACGCCGACACGGAGCACGGGGTGGAGCACTACTTCTTCCTCGCGACGCCGGCCGCGACCGGCGGCGGGCTGCCGCCGTCGCTCGCGGATCCTGATCTCGTGGTGCTGCGCCGCACGGCGTTGCTCGGGTATCACGTCGAGCCGGCGCAGTTGGCACGGCTGCTCTCGCTCCGCGGCGACGCGGCGGTGAAGGAACGGTGACGATGTCGTAAGCTCGCTCCGTGCCCCGACAACGCCCCGTAGGGTCGTGCTGATGAGCGTGCCGTATGACATCGCCGTGATCGGATCGGGGCCGGCGGGACAGAAGGCGGCGATCCAGTCGGCGAAGCTCGGGAAGCATGCGGTCGTGATCGAGCGTGGTCACACGGTCGGCGGCGTCTGCGTGAACACGGGGACGATCCCGTCGAAGACGCTGCGCGAGGCGGTGCTCTACCTGACGGGGCTCAACCACCGCTTCCTCTACGGGCAGAGCTACCGCCTCAAGGAGGAGCTGACGATCCAGGATCTGCTCTGGCGGGCGAGCCACGTGATCGAGGCGGAGAACGACGTCATCCGCGACCAGTTGAGGCGGAACCGCGTCGAGTTGTTCCAGGGTGCGGCGCGGTTCGTGGAGCCGAACGTGCTCGCGGTCGACACCGGCGACGGGGTCGAGCACCGGATCGAGGCGCCGGTGATCGTGATCGCGGTCGGCACGAGCCCGACTCATCCCGCGGGCGTCGAGTTCGACGGTCGCACGATTCTCGACTCGGACGGCCTCCTGGGCCTCGAGCGGATCCCGGCCTCGCTCGTCGTGGTCGGCGCCGGCGTGATCGGCATCGAGTACGCGTCGATGTTCGCGGCGCTGGGGACGAAGGTGACGGTCGTCGAGCGCCACGGCAGGCTGCTGGAGTTCTGCGATGCGGAGCTCGTCGAGGGGTTGCAGTACCACCTGCGTGAGCTCGGCGTCACTTTCCGCTTCAACGAGGACGTCGTCGGCGTCTCACGGCACGAGGGCGGCGCGGTGACCGAGCTGGCGAGCGGCAAGCGGATCCCCTCGGAGGCGGTTCTCTACTCGGCCGGCCGGCGCGGCGCCGTGGACGACCTCGGGCTCGACCGGATCGGGATCGAGGCCGACGACAGGGGGCGGATCCGGGTCGATGACCACTACCGCACGGCCGTCGACGGCGTCTACGCGGTCGGCGACGTGATCGGGTTCCCGAACCTCGCCGCGACTTCGGCCGAGCAGGGCCGGCTGGCAGCGTGCGACGCCTTTGGTCACGACGGGCGTGCCCTGGGGCTGATCGTCCCGGTCGGGATCTACACGATCCCGGAGATCAGCTACGTCGGCCGGACGGAGGAGGAGCTGACGCGTGAGGCGATCCCGTACGAGATCGGCATCTCGCGTTACCGGGAGCTCGCGCGCGGCCAGATCCTCGGCGACCGGCACGGCATGCTGAAGCTCCTCGTCGGCGCGACCGATCGGCGTGTGCTGGGCGTGCATGTCTTCGGCACGGGGGCGACGGAGGTCGTCCACATCGGCCAGGCGATCATGCTCGCCGAGGGAACGGTCGACGCGCTCGTGGAGACGGTGTTCAACTACCCGACGCTGGCCGAGTCGTACAAGGTGGCGGCGCTGGACGTGACGAACAAGATGCACGCGCTGGCGCGCATGACCGTCTGAAGCTGGATGGTTGATGCCACGATCTCGTGCGTCCGAATGCGTGATCTGGCGCGTCTGGGCCGCTCCCGGCTCCGACCTGTCCGCGTTGCGGCCATGTCAGAGCCGTCCGCTTCGCGTCGCCAGACCAGCACCGATGCCACCAGCATCGCCGCTGGTCTGGCGCCGCGCCCCAGAGCGGCCAGCTCACGCCCCGGAACAGACGATCTCGTGGCATCAATCATCTAGGCGCCGCGCAAGAGGTCGAGCCGGAGCGTGCCAGACGGGTTCGTGCCGGTGGCCGAGACGGCGCAGTTGTCCGCGCCGGAGAGTGGCAGGCGCAGCGTCTTCGTAGAGGGCGCCTGGACGGCGACGCGTCCCCTCGCCACCCTGATCCTGATGCCACGGCGGCAGGAGAGCACGACGGACAGCGTCACGGCGCGTGGCGTGGCGACGACGACGCGCACGCCGATCTGCTTCGGGTGCCGCACGATCGTGCCGACGTAGGCGAGCTCTCCTGCGGGGGCGGTTGTGCCGCGCTTGGCGACGACCCAGCCACTGCCGGCGGCGTGCGCGGATGCGGCGACCGCGAGCGTCGCGGCGAGCAGGATCGCGGACCGGGTTGCGTGGCGCACCTGCGCTCACTGTACGAACGCCGGCGGCGCGTGCCTCGTGCGGCGGCTATCCTGAGTGACGAACACACATACGGGGGCGACCAGGTTTCGACGTGGTCGGTTCTCCGGTCCAGTTGCGAGCCGAGGTCCCCGGTCGGCCTCGTTAATCCACCGGGAACAATGCAAGTGCGAAGAACGATCTCGCACTCGCCGCCTAGTCTCGACTAGGTAAGGCGACGTCCCGCCTGGCTGGGCCCGAGGCCAGGGTCGGGGCGCCAACGATCGGGCTCGGCGCCGCGGGAGAGCCAATCGCCCGAGGCGCGACTCACTAGGATGGCTGGCCCGCCAGGTGGTCGTCCGGGAACCGTCCCGGCGGGCGAGACCGAAGCCCGGACTACGCTCGTAGACGCTCGGCCGGTGCGGCCGCGGACGCGGGTTCGATTCCCGCCGCCTCCATGAAATCGCGATTAGCAGGGATTTTCTGAACCCAACCCACCCCACCCCCTCGAGACTCCCATCCGAGCTTGGGGCCTGGTCGCGGGGGACGGCCGGTACGCTCAGGCCACACCGTCGGAAGGTCGGGCGAGAGAAACACTCTGTCCCAGACGAGGGAAGCCGGCGCCGAGACTTTGGCTGGACGTGGTCGCACCGTGGACGACGTCGAGCGAGGGTCGCGGTCGACGAGTCGGACGGGAACCAGCTGGAGTGATCGCGTTCACCTCGATTCGTTACGCGGCGCACTAGCCCGCCAGGTCGATCGTGCGGGTGATCATTCCCGAGCCTAGCGATGCCCCTTAGAAGATGACCGGGTCGGCGTCGGCTAACGATCGCTTCGGCCTATCTGAGCCTACGCGGGCGCGTCGGCGGTATCTGGAGGGTGTTTGGGGCTCTTGCTTTCGTCGTCTGTGGGCGGAGTGTGCGTGCTCGGGTAGGTGGCGCACCCAGGCGAGCGTGAGTAGTGCGAACAGGGCGAGGAACCCGAGCGCGGCCCGTAGTGCGTTGAGCTGCGAGTCGGAGTAGACGGCGACGAGCTCTGTCGTCTGGCGTGGGGGCAGGCCGGCGTCCTTTGCTGCCTGTTCGACCTGTGCGGTGGAGACGAAGTTGGCGCTCTTCTCGGAGGCCGCGACCACCTGTTGCTTGACCGAGTCGGGCAGGTTCGGGTTCGCCTTCACCTCGGTCGAGAAGTTCGTCGCCAGCGAGGCGATCAGGATCGAGCCGACGAGCGCAACCCCGAGCGAGGCGCCGAGGTTGAGCGAGGTGCCCTGGAGCCCGCCCGCCTCGCCGCCGCGGGAGGGATCGACCGACGACATGATCACGTTGCCGACCTGCGAGGCGAGCAGCCCGAGGCCCGCTCCGAGCAGCGCCAGCCCGATGCCGAAGCCCCAGCCGTTCAGCTCGGGTCCGATGAAGTGAAGCAGGACTGCTTCCCCGACGAGCATCGCTGCGACGCCGCGCTGGACGATCCGCTTTGGCGAGTAGCGGCCTGTGATCGCGGAGCCGCCGATTGCGAACACGAACATCGCGACCGACATCGGCAGGATCGTCTTGCCGGTCTTCAGGGCGTCGAAGCCGAGCACCGTCTGCAGGTACAGCGGTATCACGAAGAAGGTGCCCTGGATGATGAACGCCTGGCACCACTGCACCACCAGCCCGGCCCGCATCCTCGGGATCTGCGGGAGCGCGAGGTCGAGCAGCGGCTCCTGTCCGCGCTCTTTGACCCGTTGCTCCTGCCGCACGAACAGCCACAGCAGGACGGAGCCGATCGCGATCAGCCACAACGTCGGCGACAGCCCGAGCGGGGAAACGGGCGCCGCGGCCTTCGCCGTCACCCATCCCCACTGGCTCGACTTCAGGACTCCGAACACGACCGCGCCCAGTCCGGCCGCCGACAGCACCGCGCCACCCAGGTCGAGCTTGCTCTTGCGGCCGACCGTCGCCGGGAGCACCTTCAGGAACAGCATCAGAATCAGCATCACGACCGTCTCGCCGGCGAACACGTAACGCCAGGAGAGATTCGCCGTCACCCACCCGCCGATCAGCGGCCCGGCCGCCATCGACGCCCCACTCACACCACCGAGGATGCCGTAGGCCATCGCACGCTGCTTGCCCTGATAGGTCGTGGCCGTCAGCGCGGCGATCGCGGGGATCACGAGCACCGCGCCAAGACCCTCCACCAGCGACCAGCCCACCAGCAGCACGGCGAGATTGGGCGACAGCGCCGTCGTCAGCGACCCCGCCCCGTAGACGAGCCCCCCGATCCAGAACGCCCGCTTCGCGCCCCAGCGGTCGCCGATCTTGCCGCCGATCAGCATGAACGCGGCCATCACCAGCGTGTACATCGTGATCGCGGTCTGAAGACCCACGACCGTCGTATCAAGGTCGGCCACGACCTGCGTGATCGACACGTTCATCACGGTCGTGTCCAACACCATGATGAACTGGGCCGTCGCCAGAATCCCGGCCACACCCCAACCGACCTTCACCGCCGACGGTGCTGACGCGACACCACGGTCAACGGTCGCATCGCTTGCAGGTGTTGTGATCGGGTCAGGCACTCGCGACGTCGCCGGCGGGTGTGGCCTCGGTTTCCAGTTTGCCGGCTGCGACCTGGGCTCGGTAGGTCTTCGTGACCTCTCCGAGCACGATCTGGATCGTGGCTGCGACCGGAACGGCGATCAGCGCTCCGACGACGCCGAGCAGGGCGCCGAAGAGCGCGACCGAGATGATGATGAAGAACGCCGACAGTTTGACGGCCTTGCCCTGGATCGTCGGGGTGAGGACGCTGTTCTCGACCTGTTGGTAGATCAGCACGACCGCGAGCATGATCAGGCGCCGCCGTCAGGCCCTCCTCGGCGAACAGCGTGATCGACAGGATGAAGCCGGCGATCGTGGCGCCGATGTTCGGGATCATGTCGAGGAAGCCGGCGAGCAGTCCCAGCGCGACCGCGTAGCTCGAGCCGAGCAGGTACGCGGTCGAATGCCCTGAGTGATTCCCGCGAGGGTCGCGATGATCACGACGCCGATCGCCCAGCGCGAGACCATCGTCGTGACGCGATCCCAGAGCGCCAGCCACACCTCCTCCTGGCCTTTCGGGAGCACGCTTGCGAGGGCACCTTTCAGCTCCGCGACCTCGCAGAGGAAGAAGAGACAGATGAACGTGATCAGAAAGACGTCGAGGGCCAGGGATGCGATCGACCCGGCGAACCCGACGAGAGCGCCGAGCGCGTCGGGAACCGAGCTCGAGACGCTCTGCGCCCCGGACGTCACGCTGTCGGCGGCGCCCGTGTCCTTGAGAAAGCCGAGCTCGCTCGAGTTCTTCAGCTGGTCGACCGTCTGTGGCAAGTCCTTGAGGAAGGACTGCATCCCTTCGAGCAGCGGCGTCAGGAGCACAAGGCCGAGTAGCGTCAGCACGACGAGGGCGCCGATCACGGTCACCGTCGCGGCCATGCCGCGTCCGAGCCGCGTCTTTCGCTCCACGAGCCGGACGGGGCCTTCGAAGACGAGCCCGAGGAAGATCCCGACCAGAACGACGACGAAGGTTTCGCGGATCGAGACGACGGCCCACGTCACCAAGAAGAGCGCGACCACCAGGAGCAGCGTCCTGAACGTGATCACGATCTGCTGGGGTCGGCCTACCATCGTGCCTCCGATCGTTGTAACCCGGCCGGTCGCGACCCGGTCGGGGCGGTGGCGTTCGCGTTCCCGAACTCCTCGGTCCCGCGTTCACAGCGAAGGGTCCCGCCGGACGTTTGCGTCGGCTCGGCGCCAGGGCGCGTGACGGTCTCGCTGGGTGAGAAGCAAGCACCGCCGTTCATCCCGCGATACTCGCGCTAGGTTGGACGGTTGGCGCCTGAACGAGTCGGTGCGGGACGTCCGGTAGGTCGGTGTAGGCGGTCTGGCCGAGGTCGGCGAGCCAGCGTACGAACTGGAGGTGGACGTTCTCGGCGCCGACGATCTGCTGCGAGGGCTGAGCCCAGTCCGAGGGGCTGAGGATGAAGGGGTGGTTCTGGGTGCCGCCCATGCCTCCATGTGAGCCGCAGAGCTCCTCGAAGGCGGCGACCTCGTCCACAGCGGTCCAGTAGGTGCTGTTGACCATGATGTCCTGGCAGTGGGGGAAGGTGTCGGTGCGCTTCACGTGCAGCGCGGCGTTGGGGCCGAACGAGGCGAGCGGGTCGTCGCCTTCGATGCGCTTCTCGTCCAGGTAGTTCGTCCCGCTGCGCCCGAGTACGACGGCGCCGCGGCTGTCGGAGCGGACGAGGACGAAGCCGATTCCGGGGTGCGTGCGGAGCGTCTCGACGAGGTCGGGGTAGCGGTCGTTGAGTTGCTCGTGCGTGGCCCGCCCCTCGATCTGTGGGAACGAGATCAGGCCGAGGCAGCCCGACGCCATCACGGTCACCTCGGGCGGCCCCTCTGTCCCCTTCTTCTCCCGGTGCCTGAGCTTACGGCCCGACTCGTCCCGCGCAGCACCGATGTCGACCGTGCCATCCTTCGCGGTCGAGCTTCTGGTGACGAGCCGGGTGACGGAGCCCGTCACGCCGGACGAGGACGCCCCTTCCGTGGCGGCGGCGTTCAGGTACCCCCAGCCCTCGTCGACGCCTCCCGGCACGAGCACCTCGTCGACACCGCACGTCTCGGTCACGAGATCAGCGAGTGAAAGCCCGTAGCGCTGCTTGAACGTCGCTCCTTGCGACTGGCCGTGATCGGCGAGGACGACGAGGCGGTAGGGCCGGGGTGCGTCCTCGGCGGCCCTGGCGAGGCGCGCGAACGCCTTGTCGATCTTCGCAAGCTCCTTCAGCGTCTCCGGCCGCTCGATCCCGGAGTGATGGGCCACCTCGTCGTAGCCGAGAAACATCGTGTAGATCACCGGTCGCCCGCTGTAGAGATCCTGAATCGTGGAAGCGACCTCCAGCTCCCGCTGGAGCACGTTCGTGTAGGCGCGAAGCAAGGGATACGGGAACCAGCCACGGTGCACCCTCGGCTCGATCTCGAGACGTCGCTGCTGCGTCTGCTGCCAGATCTCCGCCACGATCTCCTTGATCACGAGAATGAACGTGCGGGTGACGTCGTAGGGATTGGCGAAGAAGGCGAAGTAGTCCTCGCCGACGCGGCCCTCGCGCTTCTCGCGCACGGTGCTCATCGTGATCATCGAGTGAGGTGCATCACCCGAGACGAGGTTCGCCCTACTGGCCCCGTCCGCGTACAGAAGGCCCTTGCCGTTCGAATGCCGCTTCTCGATCTCCCTGGCATTCTTGGGGCTGTTCGAGACGAACGCTTCCTGCCTGTCCTTCTCCCACCAGCGGAAACCCGGCATGTCCCAGTTCGAGCCCTGCAAAATCCCCGACTGCATCGCTCCCGTCTGCGACGACCAGTCACACTCCCACTCGATCATCGAGTGGGAGCCGTTGCGCAGCCAGGCGGCCATCGTCGGCGCACTTCCGTCCCGCATCGCCCTCACAAGGACGTCGTGCGCGAGCCCGTCGATCTCCAGGAATAGCACCCCCGGGATGTCGCTCGGCGCCGCCGTTTCCTTCGACTTTCGCGCTTGTCGCTTGATCACATTGCGGTAGTAGAGGTCGTCGTCGTCTATCCCCAGGAACAGCGTCACCGTGTTGTTGATCAGCGTCAGGCCGAGTGCAACGACGACAGCCGTCCACAACCCGCTTATCTGCACGGAGTCGGCGAGGATGTCCGAGGCCAGCCAGACGAAGACGCCGTTCAGGAGAAGCACCCCGAATCCAAGCGTGATCACAGTCAACGGCAGCGCTATCCGGATCAGCAGCGGCCAGACGAGCGCATTCAGCAACCCGAGCACGGCCGCCAGAGCAAGGCCGCTCCCCCAGCTCTCGATCGAGAAACCCTGGAGGAGCCAGGCCAGCAACATCAACGCCACCGTGTTGATCACCCAGCCGACGACGACGCGGCCGACCCTCAGAGACCGGCGCTTATGTGCGGGAGCCTGTGACGTCGTCATCGCTCTCTCCGCTTTGTGCCGGCCAGGCCTCGACGGCTTGCCGCCACAACCATCGCTCCGCTGCTGCCGCAGGGATGCTTCATCACGCATCCCCGCCCGCGCCTGTTGCCTCGGGTGGTTCGTCGTGTTTCGGCTTGTGCACCTTCTCCTTTGCGCCGCTATAGGACGTCGAGACGAGAGCCTTGCCGCCCGTCCAGCCAAAGATGAGGAGGACGAGCACGAGCGCGTAGACGACGTTGGTGGCGGAGGTCACGAGCTGCTGACTCAACGAGTACGCGGTCGCTGTTGCGCCGTCGGTGTAGTCGCGCAACGCGGCTGCGTTGGCTGCCTGGGTGACGCCGACGGCCCCTGGGGTCACGGAGGTCACGTTCGCGGCGGAGCTCGAGCCGATCACGTGCACGACCGAGCCGAACGTGACGGGGATCGAATAGGCGGCCAGGAACACCGCAATCACGCCGAGCTTCGCGGCGTAGCTGAGAACTTGCCACGTGAGGACCCTGGTGACGTACGCCTTCGGATCGGTGAGGATCTTGCCGCCCTGTTCCGCCTTCTCCCAGAGGCCTTTCAGCTTGTGCCAGAACATCCGGCCGAGCAAGAAGATCAGGAAGGCACCGCCGACGATGATCAGCAGCGTGAGCAGGGCGTGGTGGCGGAACCAGCCGAGCTCCACGTCGAAGGCCGCTCCCGCCTGGAGGAACAGGAGGCCGTACACGACTGCGCCGACGATGGTGAAGAAGATCTTGTTGACGACGTAGGCGGCGAGGATTCCCGCGAAGCTGGAGCCGGGGATGATCGCGACGAACATCAGCAGCGTCACGAAGGTTCCGATGTTGGCCGGCAGGAAGCTGTTCATCCCGACGCCTACGGCGTAGGCGGTGACGATCGGCCACAGCTTGACTCCGGCGTCCGGGTAGGCGTAGCGGAGGATCCCGTAGTAGGCGACTCCGTTGAACGTCGTCTGGGCTACCTGCAACAGCACGCCGGCGATCAGATAGCCGACCGGGACCGCTTTGAGCTGATCCCAGAGATGGGTCAGCCAGCCCTGGACGTCGACGCCCAACAGGTTCAAGACGAGCAGGAGTAGCGCGACGCCCGCGGTCCAGCAGGCGATCTTGACCAGGCGTCGCTTCCGCGACGGGTCGCGAAGCGGGCTCACGGAAGCGACGGCCGTGCCGGCGGCGACCGATGCGCTCACGAGCCGGCTGCGCTGGTGAGGGTGTTGCAGGCGCTCGAGGTTTCGAATGCGCTTTTCAGCTCGCCCTTCGCGTCGAGTCCCTGAAGGTCGGTGAAGGTCGTCTTGACCTGGGTTCCCATCGTCGCGAGTGTGGCTGTGGCTGATGAGACGGCAGCGATCACGCCGCTGATGCCGGAGGCGCCTTTGATCGCGTCTTCGATCGTGGCCACGTTCTGCTCCAGGCTCGTAGAGAGCTGGTCGAGGGAGTCTTTCGCCTGCTGTCCGGCCTGGGTATCGGGCTTGCCCAGGCCTTTCAGGTCGGAGGCGAGTGTCTGGGTCGCAGACTTCGTGTCGTCGGCGGCCGTCTGGAGCCCGCTCTTTGTGGGGTCGCTCTTCAGGGAGCCGGCGGCTGACTTGATCGCGTCCTGCCAGGTCGTGAGTGACGTGCAGACACCGCTCGCCCACGTCTCCGTGGCCGACGCGCCGGTCGTTGTCGTCGTCGTGCTGTCGCCGCTCGAGCCGCAGCCGGCCGCGAGGAACGCGACTGAAACCGTGATAGCGATCAGAGTGAGTGTGCGAGTGGATGTCATCGTTACGTCCCCTGTTGGGCGGCGGGAGGGGGCCGTCGTATGTGCCGGCCCCCTCCTCGTGCCGGCCGGTTAGGAGTTCACGGCCTTCGTGACCTCGTCGGACGACTGGGCGAGGGCTTTCTGGAGCTCGTCGTAATCGTCCTTGTCGATTGCCTTGTTGATCCGCTTGTCGGAGTTGACGAGCGCTGCCTCGACCTTGTCGGCGTAGGTGTCGTCGACGATCGCGACGACCGCAGACGATCCCGGCGGCAGGTACTCCTCCATCTCGACGCCCAACTGCTTCTCCTCGTGCTTCTTCTTGAGCTTGCCGACCACGGCGCCGATCCCGGCTCCGACCGCGGTCGCGGCAAGCAGCGGGGGCGCGAACAGCCCGACCACGAGCCCGGCGGTGCCGCCGAGAACGGCGCCGCCTGCGACGTGGGCACCGCTGTCGTGCTCGGCCACGTCGACCTTGCCGCTGGGATCGCGGTTCAGGACGACGGCCCCGACGACCTGGTAATCGCCTGCGCCCTCGCCGGCCTTGAGCGCCTTGAAGTCGTCGGCTGCCGCTCCGGTGACCGAGTAGCTACCGACCACAAGAACGAGATTGTCGCCTGCCATGATTTCCTCCTACTTCGGGAACGGATTGAGAATGGTCACGAAGTTGAGCCGTGCATTCCTTGTCTCGTGTGTGCTGCGGCGGCCGAGGAATGGGCGCGCGTGAACCTCTCCGACGCGCCCTTCCGGCGACCCCTGCTACGAAGCGGTCTCTTCTTCGAGCTCGGCCTCGTACTCGGCGATCTCGATCGCGATGCCAAGTGCCTCCACCATCTTTCCCGATGCCGAAACGACACGTGCGGTGCCGACGATCGGCGCGACCGCGGTCAGGACGCCCTGGATCTCTTCCGCTCCGAAGCCCAGCTCGCTCGCTGCGCCGAGGTTGAGCAGATACGACGCGGCCGAAGCATCGACCGCGACGAGCGCTCCAAGGCGCACCAGCATCAGCGTCTCGGAGTCGAGATTCGACGCCTCGAGTGAGTCCGCCGTCATGCTCGCGAGCAGATCGAGAACGGGCCTCTCAACGATTTCTTCTGCCATCAGATTCCCCTTTCAGGAGGTTGGTAGGCCACGGCGGGACGCCGCGGCCCGGGTCGTGCTTGTGTTACATCCCGCGCCGATCGCGGCGTCTCTCGCGCCGGCGCACGCCGCAGACCGAGACGGGCGACAGCGGCCGCCCGAGCGGGTCGATGAAGAGCGTCACAGGCCCTGTCTGTGCCGGGACTTCTCCCTCGAGCACGTCGATCGAGTAGCTGAGGTCGCCGTCGCCGCTGAGGCTCGGTGCCGTCAGCACGACGACCGCGTCGGTGGGCGCCTCGGCACCGCTTTCGAGAAACGAGAGCACCGCGTTCGGTAGGTCGGTCTCGAAGCTGTTGTCGCCGACGCCCCAGAGGTCGACGAAATCGGTCGTCGCCATGTGCCCGACAACCCGCTGGGGCCGGTCGGAGAAGTAGAGCGTCGAGGGGGTGATCCCTTGCAGCGTCAGCGTGGTGGCACCATCGCTCTCGACGGCCCGCGCGGTCTGCACGAACATCGACTCCTCGCTCTCGAGCTGCTCGGCCAATGTCTCGGTCATCGTCATGCCTCCTTGTTCAGGGCTCCAGTCCTGCCGACCGGACCACTCCGGCGACCGGGCAGGAGGTCGGCACTCTCAGCCGACTGCACGGCCTCGGCTCGGCTCGTGGCCCCGAGCTTCCGGTAGATGTGCTGGACGTGGGTCTTCACGGTTGGTCGGCCGATGCCGAGGCGATCGCCGATCGCGGCGAGCGTCAAATGTGTCGGAAGGAGGGCGAGGACGCTCGTCTCGGTTGGCGTCAGATGAACCGGCGTCCGAGATGGTCGCTTGCGCGGCGCTCTCTGCTGGCCGGCCATGCACCCGACGCTACGCCTCGAGCGGCCCAGATTCATCGACCAAATAGGCTGATATTCTCACCGACGGCAGTTAAAGAGCGCAGACGTCGCCGGGTAGCTCGCCGGTGAGAGGCGATCGACTGTGATTGACGACTCGTATCTCGATACCGGCTGCGTGCCCCGTGGGCTACGCCCAGGCCGCTATAGACGGCGCGTAGCGTCACGTTCGTCCGAGAATCAGGCCGGCCCTTCGGGTATTGGATGGCGCCGTCGCTAGTTCGTCTCGTCCACTCGAGCGTCGGCGCCTGCTGGAAGCGTCGTCGGTTCTGGCTCCGCCTGTTCGCTCCGATGCGGTGCCGCGGCCTCGGCTTGCTCCGCTACAGGAGGCCGCGCGACGCAGCCGGGTAGTGTTGGTCTCCGCTCCGGCGGGGTACGGCAAGTCGACACTCGTCGCGCAGTGGAGCGACCTCGATCCGCGTCCGCGCGGATGGGTTCAGCTCGCACGAGGCGACAACGACCCCGTCGTGCTGCTCGCCCGCATCGTGGCTGCTGTCGAGCGAACCGGGCCCCTCCGCGCTGACCTTCTCGAGGAGCTGTCACGGAGAACGCCGCGGATCGTCGAGGCCGCTCTGCCTCTCTTGGCTGCAGACCTCAGCGAGCGCAACCCATTCTTGCTCGTGCTCGACGACGTACACCTCGTCACGGCCAGGAGGAGCCGCTCGATCCTCGCGTTCCTCGCCGAGAAGGTGCCAGCCGACTCCCAGCTGGTGCTGGTCACGCGCGGCGATCCGGGGATGCGGCGCGGCCGCCTCCGCGCAGGCGGCGATCTGACCGAGGTCGGGACACAGTTGCTCGCCCTCGACAGCGAGGAGACGCGAGCCGTTGCTGCCCTCGGCGGTCTCGAACTATCCGAGGAGGAGGCCGCGGCCCTGTGCGAGCGGACGGAGGGGTGGGTTGCCGGGGTGACGCTGGCAGCGCTCTCGTCCCGCGACAGCGACAACGTAGCCTCCAGCGCTGCCGCTCTGGCCGGCACGCAACAACAGATCGCGGATTACCTCCTCGAGGAGGTCCTGGGACGCCAGCCGGAGAATCTGCGTACGTTCCTGCTCGCCACGTCAATCCTGCGACGGATGACGCCGGCCCTCTGCAACGCCGTGCTTGGCACGGAGGACGCTGCGGATTCGCTCGAGATCCTGGCACGCTCGAACGCGTTCGTCGTTCCGCTCGACGATCGCGGCGAGTGGTACCGCTACCACCACCTCTTCCGCGATCTCCTTCGAACGGAGCTCAAGCGTCGCCATCCCGAGTTGCTCCCCGTCTACCTGGCGCGGGCAGCAGATTGGTGCGAACAGCACGGAACCCCAGAGGAGGCGTTCGCGTACGCGCACGCGAGCGGCGATCTCGACCAGGCCGGAAGGATCGCGCTCAAGCATTGGGATGAGCTCACCGGCAGCGGGCGGATCGAGACGCTACGGCTCTGGCTCACGCGCTGCACCGACACAGAACTCGAATCCGACGCCCAACTCTCGATCGCAGCAGCCTGGGCGGCGGCGCTGCTCGGCGATCCTGTCAAGGCGAGGCGGTTCGTCGCTGCCGCCGAGCGGACGCGGCTCGACGTTGCATCCGCCGACGGGGCATCCTCGCTCCAATCCGCGCTCGCGATTGTCCGCTGCGTCGTCGCCCCGGACGGAATCCACGGGATGTTGCGCGACGCCGAGTACGTCTACGCCGCCGAGAAGCGCGAGAGCAGCCGCTGGCTCCTCAGCGCCTGCCGCGCCCTCGGCACAGCCAACGTTCTCCTGGGCCGACCGCAGGAAGCACTCGACGCGTTCGCCGAGGCACTAGCCCTGTGTGGCGATCGGCCAGAGCTCACGCACATACGGCTTTACTGCCTCAGCTATATGGCCTTCGCTGCCACAGAGATCGGCGAGCGTCGAAACGCGCAAAGATTCGCATTCGAGGCGCTCCTGCTGGTCGAGGAAGCGCGTCTCGACGAGATCGCCCAGAGCGCGATCGCCCACGCGGCCGGAGCACAAGCACACCAGCAGCGCGGGGACCACATGGAGGCTGCCCACCAGCTCGAACACGTCCGGCGGCTCCGTCCTCTGCTCCGCGGGGTCACGTGGCTCGACGCAGATCTCGCGCTGCGCTGCGCCGAGATCAGCCTCAGCCTCGGCGACCTCGCCGGCGCCCTCGCGTTCAAGCTCGCTGCTAACGACTCGCTGCGTGCCTATCGCGACGCAGGAACGCTCCCTGCCAGGCTCGAGGCTCTCAGAGAGCGGATCAGGAAAGGGAAAGACTACGAGCTCACCCCGGCCGAGCTCCGGCTCATCTCATTCCTGCCAACCCATCTCTCCCTTCAGGAGATCGCCGATCGACTCTACGTCTCCCGCCCAACCGTCAAGACACAAGTCGCGTCGATCTACGACAAGCTCGGCGTCAAGACCCGATCCGAGGCCGTCGAGATCATCGACCAGTACAACCTCGGAGCGACCGACGGTCGGCCCTCAAGCTCAGATCCGACTACCGACTGAGCTCACCTCCTCCCATGCGACGGCGAGGTGGTTCGGCCAATGTGGCCGATGCCGGACAGACCGTCTCCGGCATAGCGTGAGGCAGTCGACCAGCCTGAGGAATAGGAGCCGCCGTGCCAGAGGGTCTGTCTGCAACCGAGGTCGGCAAAGAGGTCGGCGAGTACAACAAGCACGCGCACCCACACGGCGCGGGCGATCGGCGCGACCGGCTGATTTCGGTCTCGGGAGCGGTACTGCTCTCGGTAGTCACGATCGTGGCGGCCTGGTCAGGCTACTCGGCCGCGAAGTGGGGCACCGAGTCATCGCTCAAGCTCGCGAAGGCCTCCGCGACCCGGACGAAGGCGAACCGCGCCTTTCAGGAGTCCCTGACCTTCCGCACCGCTGATGGGATCCTGTTCAACACCTGGTTCGCGGCGTACCTGACCCACAACCCGAACGGGATGCGCCTCGCCGAGAAGCGCTTCCGACCCGAATACCGAGTCGCGTTCGACGCCTGGCTCGCCACCCACCCGTTCACGAACCCAAACGCCCCGGCGGGCCCGCAGGAGATGCGGCAGTACATCCCGACCGGCGAGGCGCAATCGCGTCTGCTCGACGCGAGCGCCAACGCCTTCTACGCGGAGGGTCAGAAGGCCGCAGAAACGGGCGACGAGTACGTGCGGGTGACCGTCATCCTTGCGAGCGTCTTGTTCCTGGTCGGTCTCAGCACCCAGTTCCCGCCGCTCGGCGTTCGCTTGGTCATGATCGGCGTCGGCGCCGGACTCCTCACTTTCGCAGGGGTCCTGATCCTCTCGCTCCCAGGCCCTCCCTGAACTGGTATCAGCGGCGCGCTTTCTCGGCCGCCACATCCAGGGCGGGAGACGTGATCCCGATCACGGGCATCGAACCGGTCGTGCCTTGCGTTCGCCGTCGTCGGGGCACCGCTCGCATGAGGTCAATCTGTTGGTTGCTCGGTCAACCTGTCAGCGGCACAACCATCGGCGGCGCGGCCGATCACGCCCACCGCGTGACAATGTCTTTGCGCGCAACACCAGTTGAACGCAAGTTCGACTGAGGACGTGGCAAGAGGAAGAACACTCGGGTAGCTGCGCGGAGACTTGGAAACCCGTGATGCCTACGCGACCCACTGATGCGGAGGGAGTCGCGCCGCAGTGACGAAGCTACGGGCTGATGCCTTTCCTGTCCGCCAGCCGTCTGGAGCGCATGAACCGAGAGGTGTTGTCGGGACGGATCATCCCGTACCTCGCTGGCGTCACCGGGGTGATCGCCGTGGCCGGAGCACTCGTGGTGCGACTGCTTGCACACGACGAGTTCAACTCGTTCGGCGAGTCCGTTTGGTGGTCTGCTCAGACCGTAACGACAGTCGGCTACGGCGACGTAATCCCTCAGACACCTTTTAGCAAGATCGTCGCTGTGCTCGTGATGTTCCTCGGCGTCGCGACCGTCTCCCTCGCGACCGCTTTGATCACATCCGCGGTGATCAGTGAAACACAGAAGCGCAGTGCCGAGGTGCGCGACGATTGGGAGCTTGGTTCCCTACAGCGGATTGAGCTCCGCCTCGATGCGCTTCAACAAATAGAGCAACGGCTTGACGCGATCGAGCGTCGGCTTGAACCCGACTGATGCTCGAATTCTTTCGCCATGCCCAGTACGGGGCCATCTTTCTCGTCGTTGCAGGGGCGTTCGGTTACTGGGCCGCGACGCTGGTTGGAAAGTGGCATCCGGCGCGGTCGACGCAGACGGCCCGGCAGCAGGAGGCTCTGCGGAATGTGTTCTACGCAAGGTTTGTTACGTACGGCATGGTCGTCAGCGGCCTGGCCTGGTGGGTCATCGAGGGTTAGCTGTAGTTCCCACCGAGGCTACCCGAGCACGCACACCCCACCACAGACGAAAGCAAAGACCCCAAACACCCCGCAGACACCGCGGTTCAGCCCGCGTAGGCCTCAGATCGGAGACACATCCCGCCCGTGGAGTGCTGGCAGCGAGATTGGCGCTCTTCTTCGGGGAGGAGAGTCGCCGGAGGCGCAGGAGTTGACGGCCAGCGGGCGAAGCGGGTTCGCCGTGGAGAACTACTGGGGCACCGGCCGGACAGAGGCGTTCAGCGACGGCGTGTTCGCGATCGCGATCACGCTGCTGATCCTCGAAGTGAACGTGCCCGAGACGGCGTTCGACAACCTGTGGCGCGGCATCATCGACCAGTGGCCCTCCTACCTGGCGTATGCGACAAGCTTCATCACGATCGGGGGGATCTGGCTTGCCCACCACGGCATCCTCCGGCGTTTGCAGTACGCGAACACGCGGCTGATGCTGATCAACCTGCTGCTGCTGATGGCTGTCTCGTTCCTGCCCTTCCCGACCAAGCTAATGGCGGAAGCGATCCATAGCTCCGACGCTGAACGTGCTGCAGTCATCTTCTACGGCGGATCGCTACTTATCATCTCGTCCCTGCTCAGCGCTCTCTGGGGTTCAGTTGCCCGTGACCGGCACCTCCTGAGACCGGAGGTCAGCGAGAAGGAGTTCAACTCGATCGCGATGGCGACGGGGCCGAACATCGGCTTCTACGTCGGCGTGATCGTGCTCGCGATATTCGCCCCTAGGGTCGCCGCGTTTGGCTACCTCGTCGTTGCAGTCGTGGCCGTGCTCCGAGCACGGGGTGACCGGTCGTCACCACCCACAACGGCGCCTGCGTAAGCGCGTCCTCCTGACCATGGCGTGATATGGGAACACCCGTACCACGCCCGAGAGACCTCCCCTCAGTGTTGAGTACGCCGGACATGCTTCCGGTGTCAGATTCGTGTCAGATCACACCGACGTACCGTGACCAAGCCCGACGATGTCCGCGCGTGATGTTGGCTTGGTTCCTAGGCTACGACCGCTGCTGTCCTGGCGAGGATCAGATCCGAGTAACCGCGACCTCCGGCGTGACAGTTCTGTCCGGCCTTGGTCTGGGCTGGTCAGCACGAGCGTCGCGATGCCCCCAACGGGATTCGAACTCTGCGCGCGGCCTTGCGGTGCGAGCATGCGATCGCGGCGCTGATGCCGACACGCACGGCGATCCCTGGGGAATGAAACGCGGGTTCGATTCCCGCCGCCTCCACTCCTGACTTCGAGGGCCTTCGGGCCCTCGGTGGTTTCCCGTTGCCTCGTCCGGCGACGCTTGTGCGGCCCTCGCTTCGGCAGCTCGAGCGAGCGCCTCAGCGAGCTCTTCCAGATCCAAGTCGTCGGTGTAGCCCTGTGTCGTGTCGGGCCGAGAGTGACCCATAAGCGCCTGCAGAGCGACGAGATCACGGCCGCTCTCGCGAACGAAGCGGTTCGCGAACCCATGTCGCAGCTGATGGGGGAGAGGAGCCGAATACCGGCGCGCTTGCACACCCGCTGAACCAATCGCCAGAGCGCTTGCTCGCTACCTGGCCTAGTCCCATCCTTCAGCCGCCGCGCACGCTGGGTACCCGATGTCCACTGCTCGACCTCGACGCGGAACATGTAATGCGCCAGCTCAGCATCGACTTCGCGATACGAGATCCGAAGCTCGCGCAGGACGTCAGGATCGATGGGCAGCCACTCCCAGTGCTGCCCCTTGCGTTTCACGCGTATGCGACCGCGATCGAAGTCGATGTCTTCCCAGCGGCAGCCGAGGACTTCGCTCCGGCGCAGCCCTACCCCTTCCATCAGGAGGAGTGGCGGCCGCTCATGGCCAACCGCTGCGGCGCGGAGCTTCGCGAGCTCGTCCAGGCTCGGCCGATACACGTCTGGCTTCCTCTTTCGCGGCCTCTTGATCTTGCGTGACGGGTCGAACCCGATCAGATCCTCGGCCTCCGCCCAGCCGAAGAACGAGTGCAGGACCGAGATGATGTTCGAGCGTGTCGCGGCACTCAGGTCGACGCCGCGCTCAGCCTTGCTCTCCGCGACCCAGCTTGCCAAGAATGACCGGAGGTCGCCTGTTGTCAACTCTCCTACATCTGCCTCCGGGTACTCGCCGGCGAGCTTGTCGAGGATCCGTCGGTACGACTCGGTTGAGCGCTTCGTCGCGTCCTGCTCCAGCACCCGCCAATCCAGGAACGCGTCGATCGCTCGCTCAATCCGCATGCTCGTCGCCCTCTAGCCTGCGGAGCTCGGCGTCGTCTGTGTCCGTTAGACGGAGGCGTAGTGCCACAGCGAGGATCGATGACCCCTCGTTCTCGTCGCGCGGGATCTCGAAGTCTGGGTACTCACGGCAGATGCGCCAATAGTCCTCGCGCGCCATCTCGAGAAGCCGGGCATCCGTGATCGCCTGGCGCAGCGCCGCACTGAGATTCCCGTCAAGTTCGGCTGCCCTCTCCTCAAGCCACGCCATCTGTTCCGGAGTGATCCGTCCGTTGACCATCGCGACGTTCCGTGTGCGCGGCCTACCCATGGATAGTTTTGTACAAACAAACAGACGGGATGTCAAGCTCGGTTACGTGGAGAAGGTTCCTCACAGGTACTTCCGGGTCGTCTTATGGTTCCTGCAGCCCTCCGAATGAGAGGATGCGACATGCACGTGAGCGACGACACGGGGGCCGGCACCAAGCTCGCCGACTGCCGGATCAATTCGCTGCTCGGCTGGGTCCGGCCGACACGATCGTGGAGGTCTCCTCGCTCGCTCTCCCGTGGGTCAAGGGCGAGATCGAGACGGTCGGTCGCGGATGACGCGGCCGAGCTGGCCTAAGGAGGGTGCGTGGACGAGCGGGTGCTCCTCGTCGAGGACGACCCGTCGATTCGCGAGGTCACCTCGCTGGGACTTCGGGGAGCGGGTCTGAGCGTCGAGACGGCGGCGGACGGACGGGAAGCGCTCGTGCGCTTCCGCGCCGAACCCTACGACCTGGTCGTCCTCGACGTGATGCTTCCGGAGCTCGACGGGCTCGAGGTCTGCAGGGAGATCCGACGCTCGAGCCGCGTACCGATCCTGATGCTGTCGGCCCGGAGTGACACCGTCGACGTCGTCGTCGGACTCGAGCTCGGCGCCGACGACTACGTGACGAAACCCTTCGAGCTGCGGGAGCTCGTCGCCCGCGTCCGCTCGCTCCTGCGTCGCACCCACGACCCGCCGGTCGAGGAGGTATTGCGCGTGGGCGAGCTCGAGATCGAGACGGCTGGATTCCGGGCGACGCGCGACGGCGCCGAGCTGCAGCTGACGGCGACGGAGTTTCGCCTTCTGCTCGAGCTGGCGAGGCGGCCTGGTCAGGTGTTCACCCGCGAGCTGTTGCTCGAGCGCGTCTGGGGGTACGAGTATCTCGGAGACTCTCGCCTCGTCGATATCGCCGTCCAGCGCCTGCGGACGAAGATCGAAGGTGAGCCGGGCGCTCCGGGGCTGATCACGACGGTCCGGGGCGTCGGCTATCGGCTCGAGCGCGGTCGATGAGGCGCGTCGTCACCGGGGGAAGGCTAAGGCGGCGTCTCGCGGTCACCTACGCCCTCGTCGCCGCGATCGCGACCGGGGCGCTCGCGCTCGGGACGTATCTCGTCGTCAGCAGCGCGCGCCTCGACGACTCCGTCGAGGGCTCGCTCGCGCAGGCGCGCACGAACTTGGTGCTTGCGGGAACCGTCCTCGAGGGATCCTCCGCGGCGCAGGACGTCGTCGGCCTCCTCGAGTTCTACGCCCGGCAACCCGGCTTCGAGACGGTCGCACTGGTCGGCGGAGAGGTGTTCTCGTCGAGCGCCCCCCTAGGACGGACGCAGATCTCCGCCGGAGTGCGGAGCCTCGTACGGAACGGCGACCTCGCCTTCGAGCGAATGCGAATCGCCGATACCCCGTACCTCGTCGCTGGGGGGCGGCCCCCACCGTCGCAGGCGGAGCTCTACTTCTTCTTCTCCGAGGAAGCCCTGCATGACGACCTCGCACAGCTCCGGACGATTCTCCTGGTGGGATGGGGCGTCGTGGTCGTTCTCTCCGGGGCAGCCGGCGCGCTCGTCGCCCGGCGGGTTCTCCGCCCCATCGGGCAGGCGAGCGCGGCGGCCCACGCTCTCGCGGAGGGTCTGCTCGAGACGCGGCTTCCGGTCGAGACCGACGACGAGTTCGGCGCCTGGGCAGCTTCGTTCAACAAGATGGCGGAGGCGCTCGAGGAGAAGATCCGTGCCCTCTCGGAGGCAGAGGCGCGCGAGCGTCGCTTCACCTCCGACGTGGCGCACGAGCTGCGCACGCCGCTGACGGCGCTCGCCGGCGCGGCCTCGCTTCTCGAGGAGCACCTCGAGAGCATGCCGCCCGAAGCGAAGCGGCCGGCACAACTGCTTGTCGAAGACGTGAGCCGCCTGCGCCGCCTGGTCGAGGAGCTGACCGAGATCTCCCGGCTCGACGCCGGCCGCGAGGACGTGCGCACGGAGCCCGTCGACCTGGGCTCGCTCGCAGCCGGCCTGCTGCGCGCGCGCGGCTGGGACACGAGCGTGTCTCTGGACGCAGGGCCCGTCGTCGTAGAGACGGATCCGCGCCGGGCGGAGCGAATCCTTTCCAACCTGGTCGAGAACGCCCTCGCTCACGGCGGCCGCGACGTCGCCGTGCAGATTGGCCGGGACGAGACCGGTGCTTTCGTGGAGGTTCGGGATCGCGGTCCGGGAATGGCGCCGGAACACCTCGCGCATGTGTTCGAGCGCTTCTACAAGGCCGATCCGGCACGCGCAGGCGGCGGGAGCGGACTCGGGCTCGCGATTGCGCTCGAGAACGCGCGGCTGCTCGGCGGCGGGATCGATGCATGGAGCGAGATCGGCATAGGCTCGCGCTTCACGCTCAGGCTGCCTGTTGCGAAACCGTTACGCGGCGGCAACGACGCTGATCCCGGCGAGAGTGAGGATGAGACGTGATGAACGCGTTCACGTCCAAGGGAGCAGCGATGAAACCGCTCGTACTTTCCCTCTCTGTCGCATGTATTGCAGCCGCGTGCGGCGGCACCGGCGGCGCCCAGTCCGCCGGGCCGGTTCCCAGCGTTCCGGTCGAGACGGAACCGCCGGCGACCGTCGGGCCGGCCGCTTCCTCCGGGGCTGCGCCTGCGCAAACGAACTCAAGGATCGCCTTCGTCAGCACCCCTCGCTTCGGCGGGCGATCCGACAACGAGCTCTACGTCGTGAACGCCGACGGGAGCGGGCAGCGGAGGCTGACGAGCAACACCTGGCTCGCAATTTCTTCGTGGTCGCCCGACGGGCGGAGGATCGCCTTCCAAGCGGAGAAGGGCATCTACGTCGTGAGCACCGACGGGAGCGGGGTGCGGAGGCTGACGGGCAAATGGTCGATGGATGCGGCCTGGTCGCCCGACGGGCGGAGGATCGCCTTCTGGAGCCCGCGCGACGGCAACGGCGAGGTGTACGTCATGAACGCCGACGGCAGCGGGCAGTTGAACCTGACGCGCAACCCCCGCTGGGAAAGAAGTCCGATCTGGTCGCCCGACGGCCGGAAGATCGCCTTCCTACGCCATTTCCCCGCGTTTGAGTTCGGGTGTGGGGGCGGGCCGCGGGCTTGCTACCCCCCCGAGGTCTACGTCATGAACGCCGACGGCAGCGGGCAGAAGAGGCTGACGCGCAACCGGGGATGGGACTCCCAAACGGCCTGGTCGCCCGATGGACGGAAGCTCGCCTTCGTCAGCTACCGCGCGGGGACGCCGCCCTCTACCACCGGCTCGCCGTTCGGCGCCCCCGCCGGCAACGACGAGGTGTACGTCATGAACGCCGACGGGAGCGCGCAGCGGAACCTGACGCGCAACGCCGCGGGCGACAACTCTCCTGCCTGGTCGCCCGACGGGCGGAAGCTCGCGTTCGTACGGAAGCGCGCCGGCAACACCGAGGTGTACGTCATGAACGCCGACGGGAGCGCGCAGCGGAACCTGACGCGCAACGCCGCGGGCGACAACTCTCCTGCCTGGTCGCCGGACGGGCGGAAGCTCGCCTTCGTCAGCGACCGCGACGGCAACGCCGGAGGTCTACGTCATGAACGCCGACGGGACTGGGCAGCTGAACGTGACGCGCAGCCCCGCGAACGAAGGCTGGTTTGCCTGGTCGCCCGCGCGGAAGAACTAGGCGCGACCCTCGTACACACGACCGGTCCCTGACCCCAGCTGTCGGCGTCAGGCCGTGTCCCGCAGCGTCTCCAGGCCGTCGAGGATCAGATTCGATGAACGGCGGCGAGGACAGAACCGCTTGGCGCCTTGGCGTGGTCGCCGCGCGCGAGGGAGCTTCGGCTGAACCGGCCGACGGCGGACGCCTCAGTCGAGCCGAGGTCGCACAGCGTCCTCGGCGCGTCCGGCCGGAGCGGAGGCGGACAGTAAGCGGTCGGCGCGGCACCCGTGACCCCGCGTTGCCTGCGCTGCCGGTCGGCACCCACGTGATCGGGTGCGCTTACGTGCGCTGCGTCGGCTTCGCGGAAGGGAACACGCTGAGCGTCCGCCACGGCGCGTATGCGACGCTTCGCGGCACCGTCGTGCTTCGTTCCACAGACCTGCACCTATCAGGGGTGTTACATAACCGCTGCCACCCACGCGCCAAGCCGTCAAGGGCGGCCACAGCCGTCCGCTTCGCGGCAAACCCCTGCTGCTTGGCGCGCGTATGGCAATTGGCAGCTATGAGGGCGGTCGCCCTCCGCTGAAGATCCATAGAGCGAGCGCTCGACGTGTGGACGCTCTGCCTAAAGAGCTTTCAAGTCGGCAAACGGCTCCAGGTCCTGTTCGAGCCACCGCCTCAGCAAAACACGGGTCCCACGCAACTCGGCGACATCGCCTTGCGCCTCCAGCCACCCGGACCCTGAGTTGTACCTCGCTCAGCCATCGCGTCCCAGACGCTAACGCCTCCACGACAGAGCAGCATGTCCTGTGCGAGTGTGCCGGAATGTCGCTTGACGCGCGACGCGGCTACGCGCCGAGACACTCGAGCCGGCGCTAGGTCATGATCGCCTCATCATGCAGGCACTGGATCCGATACCCGCACGGCGAGATCGTCTGCACGGTGTGCGGATGACAATCCGACACATCCTGTTTGGCGCTCTCGCGACGTCGGTCGCGCTCACGTCTGTCGCGGCGGCAGGCCCGAACAACACGAGCGTGCCGCCACCGGTCGGGCGCATCGCGCGTGAGCTTGCCGGTGGTGGGGCACGGCGGGTGATCGTCTACGCGTCCGTAGGGGACAAGAGCTACGTGGCCACGGCGGGCACGCGTCACCCGAAGGCGGATCAGCGCTTTCGCGTGGGGAGCGTGACGAAGACGTTCACGGCGACGATCGTGCTCCAACTCGTGGACGACGGGAAGCTACGCCTGAGCGACACGCTCGAAGACCAGCTGCCCGGTGTCGTGCCGAGAGGCAACGAGATCACGATCCGCCAGCTGCTCCAGCACCGCTCGGGACTCGTGGACTACACGGACGACCCCTACTTGCCGTGGCTCAAAGGGGCAAGCCGATCGCCGTCGACGCGGCCGATCGACCTCTTGCGCTTCGCGGGCTCCAAGCCTCTCGCCTTCGAGCCCGGCAGCCAGTGGAGCTATTCGAACACGAACTACGTCGCGCTCGGTCTCGTCATCGAAGAGGTGACCGGGCGCTCGTACGCACACGAGCTCGAGCAGCGCATCTTCCGTCCGCTCGGGCTCGACGGGACCGAGCTTCCGCAGACGCGGCTGCTGCCGGATCTCGGTAACGACGGCGCCATGACGCCGGTGCCGGAGTATCCGAAGGGGCATCTGATCTACGACGTGGATTGGGCCAATCCAGACGTTTCGTGGGCGGCAGGCGGGATCGTCTCGAACGCGCGCGACATCTCCCGCTTCTACTCCGCGCTCCTGTCGGGGCGAATCCTGTCCAGCGCCTCCCTCGCGAAAATGAAGGAGACGGTCGATCTGGGACAGGGTGCGTACGGCCTTGGGATCGGCTCGATCGGTGTCCGATGCGGACGCGAGTGGGGCCACGACGGTGGCATCCTCGACTACTCGACTCGCGCCTACGCGAGCGAAAGAGGCGAGCGCGTCGGCGTCATCTCGGTCTACGGAGCCCGTTCAGACAAAGAGCCCGACGAGAGCGCACTCGTCTGTGGGGAGTTTCGGCTGGCGCAGTCCGCGGCAGCCTCGAAGATCGCCTTCATTCACGCGCCGAACGAGCTCTCCGTCACGAACGCCGATGGCAGCGAACGGCGGAAGTTGACGGGCAACGCCGCGCCTGGGACTCCCGCGTGGTCACCCGGCGGGAAGACGATCGCGTTCGTACGCACGTTCGGCGGCAACTCCGAGGTCTTCGTCATGAATGCCGACGGCGGCCCGCAGCAGCGACTCGCGCGCGGGGCCGGTCCCGCCTGGTCGCCAGACGGAAAGGCGATCGCGTTCGTGCGCGAGCACGACGGCAACGCCGAGATCCATCTCATGAACGCCGACGGCAGCAAGCAGCGGAACCTCACCCGCAACGTGGCACGCGACGGCGTGCCTGTCTGGTCGCCCGACGGGAAGAAGATCGCCTTCACGCGCGAACGTGGGCACAGCAACGAGATCTACGTCATGGAAGCCGACGGCACCGGGCAGCGGAACCTGACCCGTAACCCAGCCCGCGACGAAGACCCTGCGTGGTCGCCCGATGGGCGGCGGATCGCCTTCGCGAGAAGGGTCGCCGGTCAATTCGAGATCTTCGTCATGAACGCCGACGGGAGCGGGCAGCGGAGGCTGGCGCGCAGCTCTTCCCGCGGCTTCCATCCTGCCTGGTCGCCCGACGGGCGGAAGATCGTCTTCGACACTCGTGGCAGCTCCGGCGGGGGAGGCCACAGCTGGGCCTGGTACGACGTGTCCGTCGTGAACGTCGACGGCAGCGGACAGCCGACGGGTCTGACTAGGGAGACGCGACCGCTACGAGATCGCGCAGCTCGCGCTGCGCTTCCCGCCTGGTCGCCGGACGGGCGAATGATCGCCTTCCTCAGCTGGAACGACGACAACTACGACGTCTACGTCATGAACGCCGACGGGAGCGGGCAGACGAACATGACGCGGAGCAGGGCGAACGAAAGCCGGTTCGCCTGGTCGCCCGTACGGACGAAGGGGCCATGACCCTGTACGAAAGGAGAACGGCATGAACGCTCGACACGCCGTGCTCCTCGCGCTGGCGGCAGCGGTCACGCTGATAACCGTTGCGTCGGCGGCCCTTCCGCAGCGAAGCAGCGGGTGGCGATCGACATGAAGATCTACCCGCAGGGAACGTTTGTACTCACGCCGCTGCAGGCCGGATCCCTGAAGGGCGACTCCGGCACGATCGACAGCAACTGGACGAGCATCCCCGGACGCAGAGTGATGCGCGACGGACAGGAAGTCACCATCTACAACGGTGCCGTGACGACACTGACCGGGAAGCGAGGAACCCTCACCATCCGAGACCGGAACGAGTGGGTCTTTCTCGCGCGCGACGGGAACGGCGACGGTGAGGACGGCGGCATCGGCATCGGGACCTGGAAGGTCACGCGCGGGACCGGCCAGTACGCCGGGATCGTCGGGAAGGGGCGGAATGCCCACGTAGGCCTTCGGTAGCCCGTGGTATGCACGTACGAGGGCTTCCTGGGCGTTCCGTAGTTCGCTGCACGAGACTGTCGGCCATACCGGAGTCCCGGGAGATCTCCGCTTGCTGTTCAAGCGTCCTCTCGCTTGGTCCGTCGCGCCCGCCCGCGTTCCGATCGGGCCGGCCCCCGCGCTCGCTTCGCTCACGCGTGGCCCCCAGGCCGGCCCGTCCGGAGGGGGAGCCGCGGGCGGGCGGGCGCTCATGGAGCGTTCGGAACAACAACCACTGGATCAAGCAGCCGAACGACGAGCGCCGCTTGGTCGGCCGTCATCCTGGGCATCTCGCAGTAACCGTGCCGAGCGGCCCACACCCGCCGGCAGAGCCGCGCGATCGTCATCGTGAATCCGGATAGCCGGGACAACCAGGGGGCGACATAGAAGATTCGCTCGCCGGCGTGGAGACGTAGGAACTCGCTGCCGTGCGCGTCCTTTGCGAGGTAGCGAGTCAGCTTCGTGATGTAGGCGCGTAGCCGGCCAGCTTCATAGCGCGATTGCTTCTGCACTACCCACCAGTAGCGGTCGGTGAAGCCGAGCCCGTGATGACGGGCGGCGCGAGGTAGGGCGTCCAGGAATGCCCTGGCGTATGCCTTCTCGAGTTTCGTGGTGTGCCCCAGAACGCCATGAAGGTGCGGGAGACCTCGCTTCTGATCCTCAGTGACCGACATGAGTAGGTCGGGCCATCTTTCGCCGCTCGTGAGACGGAATCCCACCTTCTTCAACTTCCGTATCGCTTCCGTCCGCGCCATGTTGAGCGTGTCGCGTTTCCTCCGTGGCCAGAGGTCACGCTCTCGCTCCTCGACTTCCTGGCGCACGCGGCAGCCGATCGTTCCCGAACACGGCACGGCCGGGCCGTGGGAACACCGTGCGGTGTCCCACCACCCCGGCCGTGCCGTGCACGTGATCGCGAATGACAGGACCTTCGCTTCAGTCCCGTAGATGTCGCAGTAGGCGTCCAGAGCCCGATGAAGCACGTCAGCCATCGCACGTCCCCAGGTAGGTCTGACCGCGTCGCACCACCGCCGACCGCAGTGCCGCTGTTGGATGCGAATGACCTTCCCGCACCCCGGGCATCGCCGTTCGTCGGCCTTCAGTGAACCGGGGCGGATTCGCGCCAGCGCCGCGAGCGTTCGCTCGAACGCTGCGAGCTCTTCCGGACTGTGCTGGTGCCGATATCGCTTGCGGCGTTTCGGCTGCTCCCGATCCGGTTCGGCTTCATGACGGTTGTACGCTGACGCGTCGAATAGCGCGGGCAGTCCAGCGTCAGCCGCTTCCATCGCGGCCCCGCTTGTGACGCTTCGGCGGGTCCGCTTCGGAGCGGCCTAGTGGTTCAGAGTCCGGGTCCTCCGCTGACGCCGGCCGCGGCGACCGGCGACGCGGGTTCGATTCCCGCCGCCTCCACTCGGAAGGTTCGATGCGAAGGAGCGCGAGAAGTCGCGCTGTGCAGGAAGAAAGCCTGCGCAGGAGTGCGAACGGTCGCGCACGAGAAACCTGCGATTTGCGACCGGTTCCCACTGGTCGGGTCGCGTTCGGGTAGCAGCGGGGCTGGCGATGGGTCGCATGCGACCCACGGCTGCCCCGCTGCGCGGACGGGGGCCGTCGTGAGACGTGTCGTTCCGCACGTGGCGGGCCAGGATCCGCTCTTCGTCATGCCGGCGCAGCGCCCCGAGAGCCGGCGTCGCATACATCGCCGAATAGCGACCCCCGAAGACTTCGCGGCGTTCTGCCTTGCATACGAAGCCGCAGGCGAGATCCGTGGAAACCTGACGCCGGCCGAGCGGTGGTGTCCTGGAGGCTGTGGGAAGGCGATCTTGCGTGAGCGACGGGTCGTGCGGTCGACGCTGGTGCGACTCGCAACGGCTGTCGTGGGCATCGTCCTTCCGATCGGTCGTCGAAGGCGCTCTGGACGCCTACTGCAGCCTCTACGGAACGGAAGCGAAGGTCCTTCAGGGCGTGCTGACGTGTACGGCAGAGGATTGGTGGTGGGATCTCTCCCGATGCACGCATGTGCCAGGGGTGAAGTGCTCCGGCCCGCTCGGCTGTCGTGTCCTTCCGTCGGTAGCCGAGGATCAGCGTCGGCTGTGGTCTGCTCGTCGTCGTGGCACGCTGAATCAGGCGCGAACTAACGCCATCCGGCAGCTGCAGCGACAAGGCTGGGCTGTGGAGCGGTGGCCGGGGCTGTTGGTCTGGGTGCTCGAGGATCAGTCGCGCGGGGTTCCGCACCTGCATTACGTGGTCGGGCACACGACGAAGCTGGAGAAGGCTTTCGCGGGTGAGTTCTTCAGGGCACTGAAGCCGGCGGCATACATGCAAGGGCTCGGTCACACGTCGACGTACGAGAAGGCGGTGATGGAGCAGGGGAAGTACGAGGCGGGTCGGCTGCGTCGGTACGTGACGAAGCTGGCGCGGTACCTGGCGAAGGGCGAGGGCGCTGGTGAGTTCCTGCGGCGTCACTCCGGCGAGCGGGTGTTCTACGTGGCTCCTTGGCTGAGCGCCCGGTCGGGCGTGACCATGACGATCGCGCGACTTTCACGGCGAGTATGGGCGGCTCGAAAGGGCTACATCGGTATGCCGGCAATGACTGACGAACAGGAGCAACTCGTCGCGCGGCTACTCGGCCCTGTCGCGATCGCTCCGAACGGGCCGTGAGTACTCTCGGGTGGGACCACGCTCGCTCACGCAACAGCCCGTACTGTTAGAGATGAGACAACCGGGCGGAACATCCTGAAGCAAGAGACTGTGTGTTCTGGGACGCGTAAGCGCGTGAATCGCGCCTTCTGCCTCGCGCCGCTCGGCTTAGCGCTGGTGGTCGCGGCGTGCGGCGGGGACAAATCGACGTACACCAGTCCATCCTCTGCGATGGAACCCACCATTCACTGCGCACGTCCAGGCGGCGGGTGTGAAGCGGAGAAGGCGGACACGTTGGTCGTGGAGAGCTTCGGTGGCAGTCCCGAGCGCGGCGACATCCTCGTCTTCGCATCGCCGCCTTCGGCGGAACGCAGGTGCGGGATCGCGATCGAAAGGCTGATCAAGCGAGTGATCGCACTGCCGGGGGAGACTTGGGAGATGCGAGACGGCTACGTCTTCATTGACGGCGAACGACTCGCTGAGACATACGTGACGCCGGATCGCCGCGATCAGACCACGCAGCCGCCGAGGCGCGTTCCCAAGGACACGCTCGTCGTCATGGGCGATAACCGCTCCAGCTCCTGTGACTCGCGCGTATTCGGCCCCGTACGAGTGGCCAGCATCACTGGCAAGGTGGTCGAAATTAAGCGAGCCGGATGATCCACAACACGAGAAGCGAACGGACCAATTTCCTCGGGTGACATTCCCGCACACTCGCGCAGACGACTGCTCGGAGTCGCTGCAGGTAGCGACTCGTGCCCCGTGTGTCGTTCGGAAGTGGCGCCCCGGTTGCGGCGCCCGCCCGCCGAAACCCCGCTCTTGACGACATAGCTGTGGTCTGGAGGTTCGGGCCTGCGTAGCGCGTCTAGTTATCAAGTTCACAAAGTCGTAGTCTGTCGCCGAAGACTGACGGCAAGGAAGGGATCCGACGTGAGCGGCCACCGGCATCACTGGTTGTTATCGATGCTCGCTATCGGCGGTGGCTTCCTACTGGCCGCCACCCAGACAGGAGCGGCGGGCTCGCCGTCCATGGTTCGAGAGGGCGGGATCTTCCGTATCAGCTTGCCCGGCCCTGACTTCGACTACATCGATCCGGCCCTCGCGTACTCCTCGGCCTGGTATCTGCTAGACACGACCTGCGCACGGCTGATGACGTATCCCGACAAGCCGCCACCGGAGGGGCTCCGCCTCGTGCCCGAGGTGGCGGCCGACTTCCCGAAGATCTCCCGCAACGGCAAGACGTACACCTTCACCCTGCGCAGCGGCTTTCGCTTCAGCGACGGGACACCGGTTCGTGCGAGCGCGTTCGCCCGGGCGATCCACCGCACGCTCGCGCCCGGGGTGAGCTCGGCGGGCGCGCAGTACACCGGAGATATCGTCGGGGCCGCCGACGTCCAGGCAGGAAGGACGACAACGGCCGCGGGAGTCGTCGCGCGGGGGAACACGCTCGTCGTCCGGTTCACGCGGCCCATTCTCGACTTCGCGGCGAAGACGACGATGCCGTTCTTCTGCGCCGTGCCGCCGACCCTCCCCGCGGACCCCGAGGGAGTGGGCGCCTTCCCTTCAGCCGGCCCGTACGTCGTCACGGAGTACCGGCCGGGCGAGAGGGTGATCATCCGGCGCAACCGCTTCTACGGCGGCACGCGGCCGCACCATGTCGACGGCTTCGACGTCGATCTTCGGGCGACCTCGGGATCGGAGGTGCTCGATCGGGTCGAGCGCGGCGAGGCGGACTGGGGCAGCGCCCTGGCAACTATCTACTTCGAGCCGGGCCGGGGCCTGGCTGCGAAGTACGGCGTCAACAGGTCGCAGTTCTTCGTCAAGCCGGGATCCATCCTGAGGCATGTCATCTTCAACACGTCGCGGCCTTTATTTCGTAACAACGCGAAGTTGAGACGAGCGGTGAACTTCGCCCTCAACCGGAGGGCGCTCTCGCGCGCGGTGACCAACAGCCCGCTGGCCGAACGCCCCACCGACCAGTACCTGCCGCCTACCTTGCCGGGATTCAGGGACGCCGACATCTACCCGCTCGAACGCCCAGACCTGCGTCGAGCGCGGGAGCTCGCGCGCGGAAACACGCGGGGCGGGAAAGCCACGCTCTACGTGCGCGACTCTCCCCTACCGCTGGCGGTCGCCCAGCTCGTCAAGCGGCAGCTCACGGGCATCGAGCTCGACGTCGAGGTGAAGGCAATCCCGGGCGCAGCCCTCGCTAACAGGCTCGTCGCCCCGGACGAACCATGGGACCTCACGGTCATCCTCTGGGTCGCGGACTTCATCGACCCGTACAGCTACGTGAACGAGCTCTTCGATGGGCAGTTCATCGGCGCCTATGGAAACGTCGGCCGCTTCGACTCGACGAGGTACAACCGGCTGATGCGGCAGGCCGCCCGCCTGCGAGGTCCCGAGCGCTACCGCGCGTACGGAGAGCTCGACGTTCGGCTCGCGCGCGACGCCGCACCGTCGGCGGCGATCAGCATCTTCAGCGAGCCCACGCTCGTCTCGAAACGGGTGGGCTGCATCGTCCTGCGGCCCGCGCTGGACCTGACGGCGGCCTGCCTGAAGTAGAGCTACGGCGCCTGCACCGCCACCCAGACGAGGCCGTCGGCGACAGCGATGCCGGACGGGGCGTTCCCGATCTTGATCGTCCGCACGACCTCGTTTGTCGCAGGGTCTATGCGAGAGATGGTCCGGCCAGTGCTGTTCGCGACCCACACAGCGCCCGCACCGACGGCGACGGCAACCGGCTGGGAACCGACGGGGATCGTCGTCGTCGAGTACGTGCTCGGGTCGATCCGGGTGACCGTGTCGTCGCCGGCGTTGGCGACCCAGATCGCGTCGGCGCCAAATGCGATCCCGGTCGGGCGGAGACCAACGCTGATCGTCCGCACGGGCCCCTCCTCGAACGTTGCCGGGTTGAAACGCTGGACGGTGGCGTCCCCTGAGTTGGCCACCCACACGGCACTGTCCCCGACCACGACGGCCGACGGCCTCGAGCCTACGAGCGTCAACCCGGACACTCGTCCGTCCGTCGGCCCGATCCGCACCATCGTCGAATCTCCGAACACGGCCCACACCGAGCCGGCGCCGGTGGCCACCCCGGCCCCGTGACCAGGGACGGACGATGTCGGGATCACGTCGATCGTCGACGTCACGCTGTCGAACTGTGGATCGACGCGGGAGACGCTCCCGAGCAGGCCGTGTACGACCCAGACCGCGCCGGCTCCCACGGCGATCCCCGTGGGCGTCCGCTCGTCGAGTGACACCGAGCCGGCGTTGGTGCGCTGCCGCACATCGACCTTCGCGAGCGTCCTGTCGTCCAGGTTTCCAACCCAGAGGAAGCCGGCTCCGGCAGCGACGGGCCCCGGACGGACCCCGACCGGGATCTCGGCGATGGTTTCGTTCATCGCCGGATCGATGACTCCGACGTGATTCGGTCGGACTCCGCTCAGACCGCCGACTGAATCCCGCGTCGCCAGAAAGGCGCCGACGACGACCACTCCAAGAAGCACAACTGCCGCCAGCGCCAGAGCCATGGGGCGACGCCAGAGTGCCGGCGGGCGAATCGCTGCCTCGGCGGCCACCGCGAGCTCCGCCTCATGACGAATCGGCGGGAAGTCGGCCGGCAGCCCGTCGGCCCCGGCCTGGTAGAGGCGGACTGGGCGATCGAGGTCCTTCAGCCGCTGCTCGCCGAGGTCTCTGAGGAAGATGTGGAGATCCTCCTCCTCGTCCTCAAGCAGGGTCTGCGTCGCCTGGGAGACGAGGATTTGCCCGCCGTGCCCGGCCGCGCCGATCCGTGCCGCGCGGTGGACTGCGAGGCCCGTGTACCGGCCGCCTGATGCGACGGCCTGGCCGGTGTGTAGCCCCATCCGCACTCTGATCTGCACATCGTCCGGCCACGTATGAGCGAGGAGCGCCATCTGTCCTTCGATCGCTGCCAGAAGCGCGTCGCGTGCGCTGGAGAAGGCGACGAAGAAGGAGTCGCCCTGGGTATCGACCTCGTGGCCGCTGTGCGCTTCGAAGGCCGCCCGAAGCAGGCGCTGATGCTCCTGGAGCACCTCTCCATACCGCTCCCGAAGCTGCTTGACGAGTCGCGTCGACCCCTCGATGTCCGTGAAGAGGAAGGTGACCGCGCCGCTCGGCAACTCCGTCATGCCGGAGAAGCCTGACACACCCTCCTCGTCCGAGTGCCAAGCGAGCCGTCGTTCGCGATGAAGGCCGCGTGCGTGACGCCTCCGCGTTCACGTCTTGTCCACCCTGGTCTCGAATTTGCAACGAAACTCGCGCGGCCCTTCTCAGGAGACAGGACACTCGGACAGCGCAGGCACCTCTAGCTGGCGGGCGTGAGCGGAGATTCGGCATGTATGCGATTCCGTGGCGGCTCTTAATCCACCGCTGACGCCGCCGGGCCGCGCTCAGGTGAGATCGACCGCGAAGAGCCGGTGCAAACCATCGAGCCCCTTCAGCTCCACGTCGCGACTCTCGAGGAACGCGATGCCCGGACCGGCGACGAGTTCGCGCACGAGGTTGGAGACGAGTACCTCGCCCCCGAGGGCGTGGCTCGCGACACGCGCCGCGTAGTGCACTGTGGTGCCGAAGAAGTGGTCCGCCTCATGCAGCGCGTCGCCGGTATGAACGCCGATCCTGACGCGGATCGGCGGCGAAGCGTCTGCGAAGGCACCGTCGATGCCGTGTTGGATCGCCTGCGCGCAGGCGACCGCCCGACGCGCGCTCGAAAAGGCCAGCATCGAGCCGTCGCCTTGCGTTTCGACCACAGTCCCGCCGTGACTGGCGGTGGCCTCCGTGATCACGGCGTTGTGCCGTCGGAGCAGCTCGAGCCAGGCGTGGTCACCGAGCCGAGTGGTCAAGACCGTCGAGTCGACGATGTCCGTGAAGATGATCGTCACCGTGCCGTCGGCGGCGAGGTTGCCCGACAGGTCGGGTCGCTCACGCTGGATTGTCTTCTCGAGCTGGTCGAGTCTGACGGTGAGCGTCATCCCCAAGACGTCCTCGTTCGGCGTGGGATTCGACCAATGCGCCTGCACGATCTTCCACTCGCCGCGCTCGAGGTGGAGCACGAATGTCGCGCGCGCCTCGGTGGTGGTCTCCGGTCCGTGGACGGTCATCCTCATACCCGCCCACCCGACGGTTCCCTCCTCCCACGCTTCGATCTCGTCCCAGGTGATGGGGAACCCGCCCACCTCTTCGATCTGGCGCCTCCAGACGGGACGCTCTTGGGCGTGCCACCACTCGTCGGCGTCGGTGCCGACCGCAAGCATGCCGGGGAGCTCAGAGATCTTCCCGATCACGGCGTCGGCGTCCCCGTCGACGTTCGCCGTCATCCACCGGTGGACGACGCGGCGGATCTCCTCGGAAGGCTCCATGCGACGGAGTGTCTCAGACGGGTCTTGCGCCGGGTTGGACGAGCTCGGGCTGGTCACGCGACTAGGCTCAAGCGTCATTCCCGCACGCTTGGGCACATGAGCGTCCTGTCGCGTGCCACCGCTCGCACCTCGAGGGACGTAAGGTTCTGCGGCAGGAGGATCGTTGCGGCTCGAGCCCCTTTATCGGATCCGTTTCACGTATCCCGAGAGCTGGATGATCGGGCTCGAGGGCGGGTGGGAACAGCACCTGTTTCTCGCCGAAGGCCGATGCGAGGGCTCGATCACCGGCCGCTTCCGAGGTGCGAACTTCCCGCGTCGGCGCACTGAGACGGGTCCGTTTCGGCCTGACTTCCGCGCTGTGATCGAGGCTGACGACGGAGCGACGATCATGTTCGAGTTGCACGGGTACGGGCGCCCGTACCCGCCGGGAAGGCGGCAGATCGTCGGTGCGATCTTCCATCTCAGCGACGCCGAGCAGTACCGGCGACTCAACGACATCGTCTGCGTCTGTATCGGCGAGGTGCGCATGCAGGCAGATCCGGACCAGCCCGAGCCCGATCTCGTCCTCGACGTCGCCGAGCTGATCTGGGAACCAATCGCCGACTAACAGGCGGGCCGACATAACTCGCCACCACATGCAAGCAGCGAGCACGGAAACTGCCTCAAGGGACATTCCCGCACACTCGCGCACAGCGGCGACCTATCCCCAGTTGCAGGACGAATCAGTCGCGCTCGAGAACGTGTGAAAGCCACTCCAGCGCGACCTGGTAGCGCTCGTTCGCGCGACCGCCGTGGTTGCCGGGGTTCTCTCTGTGCGCGTGCGCGATGCCCGCTTCGTGGAGGTAGTGGCTGAGCAGGCGGTGACCCCAGTGGAGGTTGTAGTCGTCAGCGGAGCCTGCATCGAGCGCCATCCTCGCGGTCACCCACGCCTACCGGGCCGCGCACCCGAACGCGCCGCGCGTCGTCGTCGGCGACATCAGCCGCAACGGCGGCGGGCCGATGACGGACGAGCACATCTCCCACCAGAACGGCCTCGACGTCGACGTTTACCTCCCGCGGGTCGACGGGGCACTCCGCGCGCCGACCACCCGCAGGCAGGTCGACTGGAGCCTGGCGCAGGATCTCGTCGACCGCTTCGTCGCGGCAGGCGCTCAGATGATCTTCGTCGGGACATCGAGCGGCCTCCACGGGCCGTCAGGGATCGTCATCCCCTACCCGGGCCACGAGTACCACTCGCACGTCCGTTTCCCGACGCCGGCGAGCGGGGGAAGCGGGCGACACCCGACCGGTCGTGGTCGATGAGCCGTCGAGCGGCACGGGCGGGCTGTCCTACCGGGCCAACGGATGCCTGTAATAGTGCGTCCCACTGTTAGCCACCAGGGAGGTCTGGGCGATGAGGTCTGCACGGCTGTGGGAGATAGGCGGCTTTATCTCGGGGGCAATCCTGGTCCTGTTCGGCGTCGGGGCGCTGTTCCTCGGCATCAACGGCTACCAGACGGTTGGCGACGAGCTCGGCAAGGAGGCAATCGTCGGCGGCGCCGACATGGCGCCGGCAGAAATCCAGAAAGCTGCAAGCGAGGCGGGTCTCCCGGAGACCATCACGTTGCCGACGTGTGACGTCGTCGATCAGACGATCGACACCGGAGACGAGGCCCGCTGCTTCGCGCAGTACATGCGCATCCACGCGCTCGAGGCGACGGGCGGGCTCAGCTACGCGCAGATGGGCCGCTTCCAGTCAGCTGCCAAGCCCGACGATCCTGCGGGAACGAGCGACGAGAACGCCGCCGCCAAGGACGAGAGCGGCCAGCCGATCTCGAACGGTGCCAGGAACATCTGGATCAACGAGACGGCGCTCGCAACTGCGCTCAACGTCTCGTACATGGCGGAGAGGATCTCGATCTTCGGCATAGTTGTCGGGATCGCTCTGGTGCTGACAGGGATCGGTCTCCTGATACTCGCCCTTGCCGTGTTCGGCCGTAATCGATCGGCAGGAGAGACAGCGCCCGCATAGTCGACTTCTTGTGCGCCGCCCGCGTCCGGCCGGGCCAGCCCCCTCGTCCGCTGCGCTCACGCGTTGCCCTCGAGCTGGCCCGTCCGGAGGGCGAGCGCGGGCGGGCGCCGGTTACGGCCTGAGATAGAGTCGGCACGCCGGCGGTGACCCCATTTGTCAAAGCTTCGGACCAGGGAAGAGAAACAGGCATGGAGAAGAGCGGGTCGCAGAACAAGTCTCCGTCTCAGCTGATAGACGCGAGAATCAAGGAGCTGGGCGACTGGCGGGGCAAGATGCTCAGCCGGCTCCGTGCCTTGGTCAAGGAAGCCGATCCCGAAGTCGTCGAGGAGTGGAAGTGGAGAGGCGTTCCGGTGTGGTCGCACGACGGATTGATCTGCACAGGCGAGACGTACAAGAACGTCGTGAAGATGACCTTCGCCAAAGGTGCGGCTCTGGAGGACCCATCGGGCCTCTTCAACTCCAGCCTTGACGGGAACACAAGGCGTGCCATCGACTTCCACGAGGGCGAGAAGATAGACGAGGAGGCGTTGAAGACTCTCGTCCGCGCCGCCGTGACCCTGAACACGTCCACAGCCCGACGCTAATCCACGGAATGGCCCGTCCGGGGGAGCGCGGGCGGGCACTCGTCACGCCTTGTAGACCTTGGTCGGCGGGTCGGCGCAGCCACTTCTGGACCTCGGCGGCGACGTTCTCGAGAACCGCGACCGACGTGGTCCGGTTACGCGCAACGCGCCGTGGTGGCCCGCGCTCCGGCTCGGCTAGAAGCCGCGCACGCTATCTGCGAAGCCTGCGTCCGGCGCGTGCAGGTTGAGGATCCGGGCCGGCTCGGGGCCGGGGTTGCTGAACCCGTGCAGCACTCCCGGGTGTGCGGCGACGAACGTCCCCGGCGTGGCGCGGACGAGCTCGCCGTCGAGAAAGAAGTCGACCTCTCCCTCGAGGACGTAGAACGCATCGACATGGTCGTCGTGCCGGTGCGGCTCGACGGAGAAGGACGGGTCGAAGACGAGCTCGTTGGCCGAGAGCTCGTCGAGAGCGGCCTTGATCGTGATGACGCGATTCCCACGATCGAACGTCTCGCCCTCGCCCGGTCTGCTCACGAAGCCGCCCATCGGCCGATGATGACACGGTGGGCGCCAACCTGCGTCATGCACCCCAGGGGCCGTCGGCGAGCACGACCGAGGTCTCGATCTGCCGCTCGCCCACCGTCCAGTACGTGCGTAGCAGGCGATCCTTCTCCTCCGGCGAGACGCGCCGGAAGCCGTGCCGCTCGTAGAAGCGGATCGCCCACTCCGCGTCGGACCAGGTTCCGATGAGAACGGGCCGGTCGGTCTGCGCGTGGAGTGACGCGAGGAGCGCTGCGCCGATTCCGCGGCGCTGCGAGGTCGTCCGGACGTACGCGTGGCGGATCAGGGTTACGTCTCCGACGTGCTGGATACCCATCACCCCGGCGAGCGCACCGTCCTCCTCGTACCCCCAGAAGACGACGCCTGCTTCGATCTCCTTGCGAAGCTCCTCGCGCGGCATGTAGGGCTCCGTCCAGCAGTCAGCCGGGATGGCGTCCCGATACGCCTCGGCGGCGTCGTTGACGATCGAGTGGATCGCCTCGAAGTCACGCTCGTCGCAGCGGCGGATCATCGCGGGTCGCAGGGTACTTCGACCGTCAGCCGAGCGAGCCGGTTGCGGCTGGCATCTGCAAAGCTCACCACGTGCATTCGAGGCGCGGCACCGGCGGGAGACAGGCGGTCTGATGGGGCAGGCGATCGGACAGGTTCTCGCGCTCGCGGTCGGGGTGGCGATCAGCCCGACCCCGATCATCGGCGTCACCGGCTTCAGCTCGTAGGAGGCCTCCTCACGAGCGCGGGTCCGACGGCGGCGGGTGGAACGACACTGCTCCGCGCTTCGTCAGCCAGACCATCACGTCGGCGGCCATCCGCCCCGCCTGAACCGACGGATCCGATGCGACGAGCGCACGCGTCTCCTCGACGTCCGTCGCATAGAGGCAGAACCCGCGGAGCGTCTCGTCCCGCTGCTCCCGGAAAGGGCCGGCGAGGAGCAACGCCCCGCGCTCTCGCATCGAGTCGAGATGCGCGAGGTGCCCGGCCTGCAGGCGGTCGAGCTCCTCCTCGTCGTACTCGAACGCGCGAGGCCCGCGACGGAGTAGCACGAACGTGTAGCTCTCGAGCTCCATGTCCTCCCGACGATCGGCGACGTCGAGGATCGACTCTACGCCGCCGCGAGGGAGGAGGGTGGCTCGGGCACGCCGAGCTCGGCCTGCAAGGCGATACCGAGTGAGAGCAGCTCCCAGTCGCTGCCGGCCGCGCCGATGAGCGACACGCTGACCGGGAGCCCGCTGCGCCCGACGCCGGCCGGGAGCGCCGCCGCCGGGAAGCCCGTCCAGTTCCACATGTGGGTGAGGGAGATGAGCGCGATGTCGGTGCCCGCGTGCTCGTACCCATCCCCGCGCAGGGGGGCGACGACCGGAATCGTCGGCTCGAGCAGCGCCTTCACGCGATGCTCGTCCAGCCAGGCCGCCCAGGCGCCTGTCACCTCGTGCCGCCGCGCCTCGGCGGCGACGTACGCCTCACCGGAGACGGCGCGCCGCTCGCCCTCCTCGATCCATTCGCGCAGGGCCGGTCGGTAGAGCTCGCGACGGCCGTCGAACCGGCGGTGGTAGGCGAGCATGTCGGTCGTCAGGACGTCGAGGAGGTCCTCACCGACGTCGAAGCTCACGTCGGGCGGTGGGGGCTCGACGAGCGACGCCCCGAGTCGACGGCAGGCATCGAGTGCGTCCTCGAAGCCGGCGGCCACGTCGGCGTCGAGCTCCACGTCGGCCACGCGCGGGGAGACTGCAAGGCGCACTCCGGCCAGCGGCCGCGACGCCCCACGCGCGTCCGGCGCCGGCGGGGTCGCGTGGAGGGCGCTCTCCGCGCGCCGGCGATCGGGTCCCGCCATCGCCGCCAGCAACAAGCGGCAGTCGGCGAGCGTGCGCGCCATCGGGCCGGCGTGGTCGAGATTCCACGAGAGGGGCACGACGCCTGCCAGCGACACCATGTTGCGGGTCGGCTTGATCGCCGACGTGCCGCAGCAGGCAGACGGGATGCGGAGCGATCCCGCCGTGTCCGTGCCGGTGGCGGCGGGGACCATCTGTGCCGCCAGCGCCGCCGCCGAGCCGCCGCTCGAGCCACCCGCCGAGCGTGCGCGATCCCAGGGGCTGCCCACCTGGTCGGTCGTCCCCCCGGCGGCGAACTCGTGGGTGTGCAGATGGCCCAGCAGCACCATGCCCGCAGCGGCGAGTTGTCTCCACACGTCGCAGTCCTCGGTCGGCACGTCCTCGAGCAAGCTGCTCGACGCCGTTACCGGCTTGCCCGCCACGCCGTACAGGTCCTTGAGCCCGAGCGGGATCCCGGTCAGCGGCGGCGGAGGGCCTCGGCGTCGCACGCCGGCGGCGCTCCAGAGCTCGTCGGCCCGGGCCGCCGTCGCGACGGCGTCCTCCTCGTACACCCGCACCCAGGCGTTGATCGAGTCCGGGTCTCCCTCGTGGCTGTGCACGCCGTCGTGCGCGCGGATCCGCGCCAGGCAGGCGGCGGTGAGCTCGGACGCCGACGCGCCGCGCCGCGCGAGGAGCTTCGCTGCGTCTACGACGCCGAGTCGAGTCAGGTCGTCCACGGTCACAAGTCTCTCTCACGCGACCGCCTCTCGTTGCACCACTCTCTGCAGCGTGATTCGATCCGACACGAACCGCATGCGCGCAGCCGTCACACGTGGCAGAGGATCGATGGAGGTCGTGGACGTCCGGACGCCGGGCGCACCCGGTCCGGGCGAGGTTCTGCTCGCGCCGGAGGCCGTCGGTCTCTGCGGGTCCGACTTCCACTACTTCCTCGGCGACATCGGCACGATCGACGACCCGTCGACGCTGTACCCCAGGATCCAGGGGCACGAGGCCGCAGCGACGATCGTCGAGCTGGGAGCGGACTGCCCGCCGGACCTTGCGCCGGGCCTGCGCGTCGCGATCTGGCCGGTCAGCTCCTGCGGCCACTGTTATCCGTGCCGCATCGGCCACGGGAACGCCTGCGTGAGGATCAGCCTCACCGGCGTCCACGCCGACGGCGCGCTGCAGCAGCAGCTCGTCCTTCCTGCGGGGCAGGTCTTTCCCGTGGGTGACCAGGACCCGGCGCTCGCGGCGCTGATCGAGCCGGTCTCCATCGCAGTGCGCACCGTCGTGCGCGGGCGAGTCGCACCCGGCGAGCACGTCGTGATCCTCGGGGCCGGCCCGATCGGGCAGGCACTCGCGCTGGCGGTGACCGACCGCGGCGCGTCCGCCCTCCTCGTCGACCGGCTCGAGAGCCGCCTGGCGCGCGGTGTCGCGAGCGGTGCCGATCTCCTTCACGTGGCGGCCGACGACGACCTCCCGGCAGCCGCCCGTGAATGGTCGGGCGGCGACGGGCCGGAGGTGGTGATCGAGGCGACGGGCGTCCCCGCGCTCGTGCAGACCGCCGTCGGGCTCGTGGCCTCGGCGGGGCGCGTGGTCGTCGTCGGTCTCTCGCACGAGAGCGCACCGATCCGCGTCGGGGACCTGCCGCTCAAGGAGATCGACGTGCTCGGCGTGAGCTGCTGCGGCTCGGATGAGTTCGCGGCTGCGGTCGAGCTCGTCGGGCGGCGGCGCGATGCGGCCGCCGGGTTGGTCACCCACGAGTTCACCCTCGAGCAGGCACCCGAGGCGATCGCGTACGCGATCGAGCACCCGACAGAGGTCATGAAGGCAGTCGTGCGGCTCGACGCGCCCTGACGGTCGAGCGCCTCCCGCGGTCGTGCCCGGAAGCTCTCCCATCTTCTCCTGGACGGTGATCGCGACCACGGGCGAGCGGTTCAGCGACTTTGCGCCGTACGTGGCCTCCGTGAACGACGCCGGCACCGTTGCCTTTCAGGCGGAGTTGACGGGAGGGGGAATGGGGGTCTACGTCGGCGCAGGAGGCGAGGTCGAGGAAGTCGCCGGGCCTGCCCTGCTCGCCGGCGTCACGAGCCACCCCGATCTGAACACGCGGGGGGATACGAGCTTCTACGGTGACCTCCAGGGCGGCGGCCAGGGCGTCTTCCGCGTCCGCGACGGGCGCCTGCAGACGATCGCGAGCAACGATGGGTTTGCGTCCATCGGCCCGCTGGGCCCGACGATGAACGAGGCGGGTGCGGTCGCTTTCCGCGCGGATCGGACGGGCGGCGTCAGCGGCGTCTTCATGGACGACGGCGCCGTCTCGAGGATCGCGGACACGGAGAGTGGCTGGAGTCGGTTCGAGGGCCTGCCGGTGATCTCGAGCGGCGGGACAGTGGTGTTCCGCGCCGACCGAGACGACGGCGTCCAGGGCATCTACGCCGGCGGCCGAGGATCCATCCGGACGGTGGCGGAGACGACCGACGTCTTCGAGACGCTGGCGCTCTTCCCCTCGGTCGACGATCACGGCACCGTCGCGTTCGCCGCCACGCTCCGCACCGGCGGCGGGGGGATCTTCACGGTCGCCGACGGCCGGGCGCCCGAGACGATCGAGACGGACGGCGCCTTCGAGTCGTATCGCGGTGCGCTCATCACCGGTGCCGGCACGGTCGTGCGGATCGCCACGCCGCACGGTGGGAGTCTCGGTCTCTACGCCGGGCCGGACCCCGTCGCCGACCGGATCCTCGCCGTGGGAGACCCGTTCCTCGGCTCGGCGGTCACGGATTTCGCCGCGAACCCGGTGTCGGTGAACGCCGCCGGCCAGGTGGCCGTCCGCGCGACGCTCGCCGACGGCAGGCAGCTCGTCCTGCGAGCCGACCGCGACCGCGTCCCCGCTCGACCCTGACGACGTCCTCAACCGGGGCTGAGTAGGGCTCATGGGGTTGCGCACCGGCCGGGAACGCATCACAAGGAGAGGATGGTGCGCCGCGTTGGCCCGACGCTGGTCGCGGTGATCGCCGTTGCGGCGATCGCCACGTCGTGCGGCGACAGGCACGGCGTCGACTGGGTGGCGAGCGAGGTCTACGTCGTCGACGACCGCTCGTCCTGCATGACGGTCACCGATCGCGACGGCGGCCGGGAGGTCGGCGTCTGCCGCGACAACCAGGGGCGTGTCACCTGCCGCATCGGTCCCGAGCGTGCCGCCGTCATCTCGGGCCGGGACTGCGACGCCGCAGTCCGCGCCGTGCGCAACTGGGAGGAAAGCGGCGGCACGTAGCCTCGCGGCTCGGGGGCGCCAGGCGGCCCGCGCTTCGTCAGGTCGCCGTGGCGTCGAGGATCACGATGCCGTCCTCGTCGGCGACCAGCAGGTCGCCCGGCGCGATCCGCACGCCGCCGATCTCGACCGGCACGTTCACCTGCCCGTCGTCGTTCTTCTGCGAGCGGCGGGGGCTGGAGGCAAGCGCCATGACGCCGATCTGCATCGTCTCGAGCACGGCGGTGTCGCGGACGCAGCCGTGGACGACGATGCCGGCCCAGCCGTTCTCCAGAGCCTGGCCGGCGACCGTGTCGCCGAGGAGCGCGCAGCGCGTCGAGCCGCCGCCGTCGACGAGCAGCACCCTGCCGGCGCCCGGTGTGCCGGCCAGTTCCTTCAACTTCGAGTTGTCCTCGAAGCACTCCACCGTCACCACGGCGCCGTGAAACCGGCGCGTGCCGCCGAAATGGCGCAGCTGCGGCGGGAGCACCCGCGCCCGCTCTCCGTGCGCGTCCGAGAGGTCGCAGGTGGTCCCGTCCATCGCGGCAGCCAGTCTAGTGCGGGCTCCGCAGCTTGGGTTGCGTGACCCACGCCACCGCCTGTGCCACCCCGGCGACGACGAACCCGAGCGCCGTGCCGCCGTCCAAGGGCCAACCCGCGAGCTCCACCTCGTCGCCGAGGTCGATCGAGCCGCGGTACTCGAGCACGGCGCGGAACGGCAGCCGAGCGTCGATCCGGGAGCCGAGCAGCCGGTGCTCGATCGCCTGCCAGTGGACGGCGTTGTTGAGGTGACCCATCCGGTCGACGTCCGTCGAGCGAAGCTGCCACGCGGCACGATCCGCATCCATGGGGGGGTCGGGCAGCTCCAGGCGCGTCGAGACGCGCCGCCCGCCGGTCGCGTCCGCATAGATGCCGAAGCCGGCGTCGAGTCGCGCCGGCCGTCCGTCCGGTCCCAAGTGGATCCAGGCGCTCTCGACCTCGATGCGCCCGCCGGCGTCGCCCAGGAGGGTGGTGCGCCTTCCCGCAGCGACGGGGGCAAGCCCGCTGCACCACGTCGTCAGCTCGACCCACTCGTCGTACAGGAACGGCGCCACGACATCGACCTCGTACCGGCGCACGACCCAGAGGTGTTCCGGCGCTCCCCAGCCGGTCTCCCCGACGTCGTCGATCGCCACGTCCTGCAGATACCGCGCCACCGCATCGAGCCGCAGCCGCCCGTGGACGTCCATGTCCGAGAGCCGCACCGGCCGTCGTGCCGCGAACACCCTTCCCTGCTCCGGTGGCGGGACGAACGAGTCCACGAGCCTCAGGCCAGCGTCCAGTCGACGGCGCTTCGTCCACCGGCCTCGAGGAGCGCGTTCGCCTTGGAGAAGTGCCGGCAGCCGAAGAAACCGGAGACCGAGTACGGGGAGGGGTGAGCCGCAGTCAACACGTGATGGCGCTCGCGGTCGACGACCTCACCCTTCTGCTGCGCGTACCGGCCCCAGAGCATGAAGACGATCCCCTCGCGGCGCGCGGACAGCTCTGCGACGGCTCGATCGGTGAAGCGCTCCCAGCCCTTCCCCGCGTGCGAGCCCGGCCTGCGGGGCGACACCGTCAAGACCGCGTTCAGCAGCAGCACGCCGCGTTCCGCCCACGGCGTCAGGTCGCCGGTTGCCGGGACGGGAAGGCCGAGGTCGGTCGAGAGCTCCTTGAAGATGTTCTGCAGCGACGGCGGCTGCGGCACTCCCGGTGGGACGGAGAAGCACAGCCCCATCGCCTGACCCGGACCGTGGTACGGATCCTGGCCGAGTATCACCACACGCACCGCGTCGAACGGCGTCAGCGTCAGGGCGTTGAAGACACGATCGGCAGGCGGGAAGAAGCGGCGACCCGACTCGACCTCGCCGACGAGGAAGGCGCGCAGGTCGGTCATGTACGGCTGCTGCAGCTCGTCCTCGAGCACCGCCAGCCACGTCTCGTGCATGCGCGGCTGCATGCCGCATCGACCTCGCGCTACTTCTTCTTGCGCTTCGAGCCGGTCTTCCGCCCGGCGGCACCGGGGCGGCTCGAGCCCTCCGGCGGGCGCATGGGCATACCCGGCCCGCCGTGCTCGAGGCGTCTGCGCTGCTGGCGGTTCGTCGGCTCGATCGCAGGGTGCTCCTCTTGCTGCTCGGCGGCGGCGTCCATGTACGCCTTGCGTTCCTGCGGCGTCAGGACGCGCATCGCACGCTGCACCTGGTCCGGCGTCGTCGGCTCGCCGAATGCCTGCATCTTCTTCACCGCGCTCGCCAGCTCGGGGTTCGTCCGCTCGAGCTGCGACACCTGGGCGCGCATGAACCAGCGCTTGATGAAGCCGATCCGCGAGAGCAGCCGCACGATCGGGATCAGGTACCGGCCGCGACGGAACCGCGCCAGGAAGGCGAAGACCCCCATGAGGACGAGCAGCGTCCCGAGGATGATGAAGGGGATCCAGACGTAGCCCGGCACGAGCGCTGATCCTACTGCGGACGTCTCGACAACCGTCGCAGATCGGGACGGGGACGGCGCACGCGACGCCGTCCCCAGCGATCCCGGTCAGAGAATCGCGATCTGGAACGCGCCGTCGGCCACCAGCTGCTGGTGATCGTTGTCCTCGGGGCTGAAGATCGTCACGCGGAAGGACCCGTCCGGATTGCGGGACACCGTCGCGGACGTCTGGGTGGCGGCGCTGACGAGGGCCACGTTGGCCGCGTTGCCGACAAAGAGCACGTCGTAGCGTCCCGCGTCGATGCGGCGCACCTGGACGGCCTTGCGCGTGCAGTTGAACTTCCGGGTGAAGAACTGACCCGTCCAGGTCGCGGGAATCGACGACGACCCTGCGATGGCGGCGACTCCGCGGATCGCGCCCGCCGCGCAGCGAGGCTGGCTTGCGGACGTCGCGTGGCCGACCGCGAAGGCCGACCCGCCGAGCGCGAAGAACAGCGCCACGAGCGCAATCGCCGTCGCGGGGGAGGGAAGGCGCGGTGAACGCATGTGGAGCTCCTTCGTCTGGGTTTGCACCATTGTCCCGGGGCGGGCCGACGACACGGGAGGCCCGAACCATCGACAACGGCGCAAACGCGCTCCATCCCTCGCCTGGAAGCACCCTGGTAGACGTCCGGTAACCGCCTGGGGTAGGGTGGATCTCCCTCCGTGTCGAATCCCCGTCGTCTGCTGGCTGCGACGGCCACGGTCGTCGCGCTACTAGCTCTCGTCGCCGCGGAGGGCGCTGTCGGTGCGTCCAACGGCTCGCTGGTCGCCTCTGGGCGCGCCTGCCCGGGCTCGCGGAGCCTCCGCGGCACGCCTGCGCAGCGTCAGGCAGCCCTGCTCTGCCTCGTCAACCACGCCCGCCGCGCAGCGGGGCTCGGCGCTGTTCGAAGCTCGAGCACGCTGGCGCAGGTGGCTCGGGAGAAGGCCGGCGACGTCGTCACCTGCGGGGACTTCGAGCACACGGCATGCGGGAAGCCCGCCTTCGTGCACGTCCGGGCGTCGGGCTTCCCCTACCGCTTCGTGGGCGAGAACCTGTACTACTCGGAACAGCCTGTCGGGACGGCGCGAGACGCGTTCCTCGCGTGGTTGCGATCACCGCCGCACCGAAGGCTGATCTTCCTGCCCCGCTTCACGCACGCCGGGACCGCCGTGTCGCCCCTGGAGGAGTTCTCCGGCACGCAGCACGTCGAGCTGTGGGTGCTCGAGCTGGCGGAAAAGGCATAGAGGCTCCGAGCGCGCACGCAGGAGTCGGTCACGCGGTGCTGAACCCTGGCGCGAGCGTGAAGGAGCAGAGCCACAAGCAGGACATGGCCCAGGCGGTACGGGGCGACTTCGCCCGCCTGCGTGCGCGTGGCGTGGCGACGACGATCGCGATCCCCGGTGAGAGGCCTGCGGACGCCGAGCCTCCTCCCGGCCGGCCGTCCCCCGCGGAGCCTCGTCGACGTTTGCGGTTCCTGCGACGCTTCTGACCGGCTCCTTGCGCACGCCGGTCATTGGCTAGCGTGCTGCCCATGGCGCGTCTGACACGCGTGGGGCGCCTCGTGCTCGGCGGCGAGGTAGAGCCCGCGCTCCGACCCCTGGCGATCGTCAGCTTCGCCTGCTCGCTGGCCGGCTCGGGGTTCTGGAGCTTCATGGCGATCTGGGCCATCCGCGAGCTCGGAGCCAGCTCGCGGCAGCTGGCCGTCGGCTTCCTGCTCGGCGCGCTCGCGGCGGGCGTCGTCGGCTACGGCGGCGGACACCTCTCCGACCATTTCGGCCGCCGCCGTCTGATGCTGGCCGGCGAGGCGGGGCTCGCAGTGCTGGCGCCCCTGTTTCTCCTGGTCGGAAACGACGTCGTGCTGGGGCTCGCGCTGATGGTGATCGTCGGCTCCGTGGCGGCGCTCGGAGGATCGGTCGGGCAGGCCCTCGTCGCCGATCTCGTGCCGCCGGAGCGCCACGAGGCGGGGTACGCGATGGTGCGCGTCGCCTCGAACCTCGGGGTGGTGCTCGGCCCCCCGATCGGCAGCCTGCTCCTCCTGCTTGGTGGCTGGACGCTGTTCTTCCCGGGGTTGTCGCTGCTCGCAGCCGCAGCCTGGCTGCTCGCCTACCGGCTCATCCCCGCTCGAGGCGAGTTCTCACCGGAGGCCGCGCCCGAGCGCGGGTCGTTCGGTGTGATCGCGCGCGATCGCCTCTTCCTCGTGTTCCTCGTCTCGAGCCTCTTCGCCTGGATCGTGTACGTCTCCTACGAGACGTTGCTGCCCGTGTCGCTCGTGACCACATACGGGTACGGCCCGGCGGCGTGGGGGTTCCTCGTCATCGTCAACCCACTCCTCGTGACGGTGCTCCAGCTTCGTCTCACGCGCGTCGTGAGCGGTGTCTCTGCGGCGCCGAAGCTGGCCGCCGCGATGCTGCTGATGGGGTTCCCGTTCCTCCTGCTCGGCGTCTCAGCCACGGTGCCGGTGGTCGTGACGGTGATCGTCCTCTTCGTTCTCGGCGAGATGCTCTGGGTGCCGACCTCGCAGGCGATCGTCGCGGGTCTCGCGCCCGTCGATCTCCGCGGCGCGTACATGGGCGCGTTCGGCAGCATGGCGGCGACCGGCTTCGCCCTGGCGCCCTTCACCGGCCTGCAGGTGCGTGCCAGCTACGGGGACGAGGCGATGTGGGCCATGTTCGCCACGGTCTCTCTCGTCAGCGCGCTGCTCGGTGCGGTTGCGTGCCGCGGCGTCGGGCGCGCGGCGAGAGCGGGCTCTGCTGTACTGGAGGCGTGAGGAAGGAGGAGCGAAAGGCGATCCTCGGTCAGGGCGCGATCGCACCCGAGACGGCGCGTGACCGGCGGCAGCGCACTGCGCTCGAGGAGGACGTCGCGTCGAGCCCTCTGGCCGGACGCCGGCTGGAACTGCGACTGCGGAACTTCCGGCCCAGCACCGAGGGGTATCTCGCCTCCCTCGGCGGCCCGCTTCCCTTCATGGTGCGCCTGCGCGAGATCGACGTGCAGGTTGCCGCGCACCACAGCGAGCTGGAGACGGCCTGGCGTTGGCTCGCGCGCGACGAGGCCGACGCGACCCGGTTCGCCGAGCGCTGGCGGGCGGCCGTGAGGCAGTGGTCGTTCGACGAGGTGAACGATCTGATCGACCGTCACAACCGCTGGTATCCGGCCGAGTCGCGCCTGCCCATGGACCCGAAGACCGGAGACCATGCGCTCGTCAACGGCCAGGACTACCGGCGTCCGGCGCTCGACGACGCCTGGGCGCTCGAGCAGTTCCCGCCCGAGCGGGCGCTCGCGTCCGCCTAACCGGCCTGCCGCGCGCGCACGAGCGTGTCGATTGCGGGCCGTGGTGCGCCCTCGACGTCGCGGAGCACCTCCTCGGCGCGTATGACGGCGAAGCCGAGACCGGTCAGCGCGGTGGTGACCTCGGCGACCGTCCACAGGAGGGACGGATCCGACGGCCCACCGTGCCCCTCTGTGTGGTTTCGCAGGTCGTGACCGACGAGCAGGAAGGTGCCTCCCGGGCGGACGGCGGCAGCGGCTCGGTGGAGCGCAGTCGCGCGCTCGGCCGGGTAGAGCTGGAGGTAGGCGAGCAGCACGAGATCGAAGCCGGCCTCGTCGAGAGGCGTCTCGAGCACATCGGCGAGGACGAAGTCGACGGCGAGGCCACGCTCGGCTGCCTGGCGCCGTGCACGTCCGATCGCCACCTCCGAGAAGTCGACACCGACCACCTTCCAGCCTCGCTCGGCGAGCCAGAGCGCGTTGCGACCCTCGCCGCACGCGAGGTCGAGTGCCCGGCCGGGTGGGTGCTGGGAGAGCTCGGCCGCGACGACGCGGTTCGGCGCCACGCCCCAGACGAGATCGGAGGCGCCGTAGCGCTTGTCCCAGTCGCCGCTGCTCATGTCGTGGCCAGCCGCCGCCGCACGGGGTACGTCGTCGCAAGCAGCGTGGCAAGCGTCAGGGTGCCGCCGATCAGATACGGAAGCTGGTCGCCGTGCTTCTCGGAGATCACACCCGCCATGATCGGGCCGACGAGGAGCCCGAGCGCCCAGAACGTGTTCATGAGCCCGAAGCCCAGCCCGTAGGGGAGACCCACAGCGTCGGCCCGGTCGGCGACGAGCGCCATGGCCGGGGAGTACATCGCACCGAAGCCGAACGCCGCCGCGAGCACAAGTGCGACGATCGCGGCGGAGCTGTCCGCGACAGCGAGGCCGAGGCACACGATCGTGGCGGCCGCAAGCGCAATCCGGAGCGGCAGCAGACGTCCGAAGCGATCCGAGACTCGACCAATGATGGGGTTGAGCGCGACCTCGACGACACCCGAGGCGAGGAACACGACGCCGATCGCCAGGGCCGAGAAACCGTGCTCGTCGAGTGCCAGGGGCACGAGCAGCACCAGCATGGCGAACAACAACTCGATCAGGAAGTTGAGCCACATCCCGGCGACGTAACCGGCGTCCCGCAGCGCAGCGCGCACCGCACCGGGTCTTCGCACCTCGGCTGGCGGGGTCCTCGCAGGGAGAGCGGCAAGTGCAAGCGCCGTGGCGATGACGGCCACGAGAGCGAACGACGGCCTCGTGCCGACCACGTCGGCGAGGCCGCCGAGCATCGGGCCTACGATGGCACCGGCGATGGCGACCCCGAACGCGGTGCCGAGCACCTGACCGCGCCGGTTGCGCGGGGCGACGACGGTCAGCCAGGCGAGCGCGCCCGCCCAGACGACCGCGCTTGCAGCGCCCTGGACGGCGCGTGAGGCGCCGAGCGTCCAGGGGCCACCGGCCAGCGCAAAGGCGACGCTCGCCCCGCTCACCCCCAGCAATCCGGCGACGACGGCGCCCTTCGGGCCGATGCGCATTGCCAGCATTCCTCCGGGGATGCCGCCGAGCACAGCGCCCAGCCCGAACGCCGCGACGAGCAAGCCGGCACCAGTGTCGGAGAGGCCGAACTCCTTCGCATACCCCGGCACCAGCGGCGTGAGCGCGACGAACAGCATGGCGTCGACGAAAAGGATCGAGCTGACGAGAACAAGCAGGCGGCGCATTGCGCCAGCCTAGAGCCGAACGACGCAGTCGTCGCGCCTACCCGCGCTCCACAAAGAAATGCACCGAGTCGGTGGCCCCCTCGTCCGACCTCCCGACTGACATCCGCCGAAGCGACTGCCGATCGGAGGGCCATCAACCTCAGGAACTCCGTGCTCGGTGCAATCAGAACCCTAACGACGTCCTTTCCGGACGTCAACACCCTCAGGGGTGAAATTCGTCGCAAATTGCGGGTTTTCGCATTTTGCTTCTCTTTCGCCTGTCCGATGACGCGACGGGCGAAATTCCACGCAGAAATGCACCGAGCCGGTGGCCCCTTCGTCCGGCCTTCCGACTGACATCCGCCGAAGCGACTGCCGATCGGAGGGCCATCAACCTCAGGCGCTCCGTGCTCGGTGCAATCGGCACTCTAGGGGCTGGCCCCCGTGGCGTCAAGTGCCATCTGAAGGGTCCAAATCGAAAAACGACCGCACTTTGCGGTCTTTTCTATAAGCACGCACGAACTTGCTGTTCGCTGTGGATGCTCTACAAAGGGTTTGGACCAGGAATTCGCCGAGCCGGGTGCGCTTTCGTCCACACCCCCGAGTGACCTTCCGCTTCCGCGTACTGCCTCCCGGAGGGGCTTCGTCCTAGTCGCGTCCCGTGCTCGGCGCAGCCGGAACTCTATGCTGAGCGAGGCCGGCGGATCAAGGGGTTCGGCGGACGGTTTTCCCGCAAATTGCGACCGGTTGGAGAAGAGATGGCAGAGAGACACATCGTGGTCACGGGGGCAGGTACGGGGATCGGCCGCGCGATCGCGCGCCGGCTCGCGCGCGACGGCGTCCGCGCTGACGCTGCTCGGGCTGGAGGCGGGCACGCTCGAGAGCACAGCTGCGCGAGCTCGGCGGCGCGAGCTACACGGCCGCCTGTGATATCCGGGAACGAAAGGCCGTCGACGAGGCGATGGCTCGAGCTGCGGACCGGCTCGGGCTCGTCCACGCTCTCGTCGCCTGCGCGGGCATCGTCGCGGAGAACGTCGACGGGAAGGACGATTCCTTCGACGATCTCGTGGCCACGAACCTGTCGGGCACGTACTACACGTGCCGTGCCGCCGAGCGTCACCTGGCGCCAGGCCCCACGCCGCGCCACATCGTCGTCGTCTCCTCGCTCCTGGCGCGCATCGGGGTCGCCGGGCACACGGGCTACTGCGCCTCCAAGGCGGGACTGCTCGGGCTCGTCCGCGCCCTGGCTGCGGAGCTCGCACCTGCCGGTGTCCAGGTCAACGCCGTGTGCCCGGGCTGGGTCGACACGGACATGGCATGGGGTGGACTCGACCGTCTCGCAGCCGCGACGGGCGCCACACGCGAAGACGCCTACCGCGACGCGATGTCCGCGGTGCCGCTCGGGCGGATGGCGCAACCGGACGAGATCGCCGGCACCGTCGCCTGGCTTCTCTCCCCGGATGCGCGTGGGGTCACCGGGCAGGCGATCGACCACAACGGTGGTGCGTGGATGGGGTGAAGGCCCACCGGAAGGTCTGACCCAGTCTCGGGCGCGTCGGGTCGGGCGACGACCCTCATGCCCGCAGTTTAGGTTGCGCCCGACGGCGTAGATCGACCGCGAGGAGGCGGTGTGCGGGACAGGGCGCGTGCGGTGGTGATCGGCGGCGGCGTCGGCGGCTGCTCGATCGTCTACTGGCTCACCCGGCTCGGCTGGGACGACGTGGTGCTCGTCGAGCGCGCGGACCTGACGAGCGGCTCCACCTTCCACTCCGCCGGTCTCGTGGGGCAGCTGCGCAGCTCGCTCTCCCTGACGAGGATGATGATGTCGAGCGTCGAGCTGTACCGGACGCTGACGGCCGAGGTGGGCCTCGAGACGGGGTGGCGCGAGGTCGGGTCGCTGCGGCTCGCATCCTCCGAGGAGCGCCTGGAGGAGATCTCGCGCCAGGCGGGTTGGGCGAAGACGTTCGGGCTGCCGCTGGAGCTGATCTCCCCGTCCGAGGCGCGGGAGCTGTTCCCGCCCATGTCGACCGACGGCGTCCTCGGCGCGGCGTTCCTGCCGACGGACGGCTACATCGACCCGAGCCAGCTCACGTTCGCGCTCGCCGAGGGCGCACGGCGGCGCGGAGCGGAGATCGCCACGAACACCCGGGTCGAGCAGATCGAGGTGGTCGACAACCGCGTCACCCACGTGGGGACGAGCAAGGGCCGGATCGAGACCGAGGTCGTCGTCGACGCCGGCGGCATGTTCGCGAGCGAGATCGGGGCACTTGCCGGTGTGAACGTTCCCGTGGTGCCGATGGCGCACGAGTACCTGGTGCTCGAGCCGTCCGGTCTCCCGTCCGAGATGCCGACGATGCGCGACCCGTCGCTGCTGGTCTATTTCCGCCCGGAGTCGGGCGGGCTGATCATGGGCGGCTACGAGCGCCACTGTGCGCCGTGGTCGCTCGACGGCATTCCCGCCGACTTCAACGGCAAGCTGCTCGAGGAGGACTGGCCGCGCTTCGAGGAGCTGATGCAGAACGCGATCGTGCGTGTGCCGTCGCTCGAGGAGATGGGCGTCGTGAGGCTGATCAACGGCCCGGAGGCCTTCACACCCGACGGTGAGTTCATCCTCGGCCCGTCGGACGTGCGCGGCTTCTGGGTCGCAGCGGGCTTCTGCGCTCACGGTCTCGCCGGCGCCGGCGGCATGGGCCGACTCGTGGCCGAGTGGATCGTCGAGGGAACACCGTCGCTCGACGTCTGGCACATGGACTCGCGCCGCTTCGGGGCCGCGTACCGCTCGCGCGACTACACCCTGGCGCGCACGAAGGAGATCTACGAGACCTACTACGACGTCAAGTACCCGGGCCACGAGCGGGAGGCAGGCCGGCCGCTGCGCGTCTCGCCCACCTACGAGCGGCTGCGCGAGTTGGGCGCGGTCTTCGGCGAGAAGTCGGGCTGGGAGCGTGCCAACTGGTTCGAGCCGAACGCACCGCGCGGCGACGAGTCGCTGCGACCGCGGGGCTGGGCGGGGAAGCTGTGGTCACCGGCCATCGGAGCCGAGCACCGCGCCTGCCGCGAGGCGGCAGCGCTCTTCGACGAGTCCTCGTTCGCCAAGATCGACGTCTCGGGGGCCGGGGCGGCCGGCTTCCTCGAGAGCCTCTGCGCCAACCGGGTCGCCCGCGAGGTCGGTCGGGTCACCTACACGCAGATGCTCAACGCGCGCGGCGGCATCGAATGCGACTTCACGGTGGCGCGGCTCGCCGAGGATCGATTCCGCATCGTCACCGGCACCGCGTTCGGCCGCCACGACATCTCCTGGATCCGCCAGCACGCGCCGGAGGACGGCTCTGTCCACGTCAGGGACGTCACCTCCGAGCACGCCTGCATCGGTCTCTGGGGCCCGGCGAGTCGCGCGATCCTGCAGCCGCTGACGGTCGCCGACCTCTCGCACGAGAGCTTTCCGTACATGACGGCACAGGAGCTGGCGGTCGGGCCCGTGCCCTGCCTCGCCGTGCGCGTGACGTACGTCGGCGAGCTCGGCTGGGAGCTCTATTGCCCCGTGGAGTACGGCCGGCGGCTCTGGGACGTGCTCTGGGAGGCAGGCGTCGAGCACGGGCTGGTCGCCGGTGGCTACAAGGCGATCGACTCGCTGCGGCTGGAGAAGGGCTACCGCGTCTGGGGAGCGGACATCACGCCGGAGGACACGCCCTTCGAGGCCGGTCTCGGCTTTGCGGTGAAGCTGGACAAGGACGATTTCATGGGCCGCGAGGCGCTCGCGACGGCCGCGCCGCCCGGGCGGCGACTGCGCTGTCTGTCCCTCTCGGACCCTCGAGCGGTCGCGCTCGGCTCCGAGCCGGTGCGCGTGGGAGACGCGCTCGTGGGCCGCGTCACGAGCGGCGGCTACGGCTACACGGTGGAGGCGTCGCTCGCATACGCGTACATCCCGGCGGAGCACGACGTCGGCACCGAGGTGGCGGTGGAGATCTTCGGTGAGTGGGTCGACGGGGTGGTCGCGGCCGAGCCGTTGTACGACGCCGCCGGCGAACGGATCCGCGCGTGACCGATCGCCTCGGGGAGGCGGTCCTGCGCGTGTGGCCGGACGGCGCCTCGGAGTGGGAGGTGCTCGGTGGCGGGATCACCAACCACAACGTGAAGGTGACACGACCCGACGGCGTCTACGTGCTGCGCATCGCCGGCAAGGACACGGGGCTGCTCGGCATCGACCGCGGCGTCGAGCACGCAGCGACGCGCACCGCGGCCGCCGCCGGGGTCGGACCCGAGGTCGTCGACTTCGTCGAGCCGGAGGGGTGGCTCGTGACGCGGTTCATCGACGGGTCGATCCCGCCGCTCGAGCAGATGCGCGAGCCCGAGACGCTGGCGCGCGTCGCGCGCTGCGCTCCGCGCCGTGCACGGCAGCCCTCCGATCCCGGGCCGCTTCGACGCACTCGAGGTCGTCGAGACGTACCGCGACACCGCGGTCGCGCGCGGGGCGGCGTTGCCGGACGCGTACGGATGGGCGCACGGGCTGGCGCAGCAGATCGCCGCGGTGCGTGCCGGGGTGGAGCCGCGCCCCTGTCACAACGACCTCCTGAACGCGAACTTCATCGACGACGGCGAGGCGATCCGCATCGTCGACTGGGAGTACGCGGGCATGGGCGACCCGTTCTTCGACCTGGCGAACTTCTCCGTCAACCACGAGCTCGACGTGGACGGGCGGGCCGCGTTGCTCGCCGCCTACGCCGGCGTGGAGCGCGCCGAGGATCTCGCCACGCTCGACCTGATGCGCTTCATGTCCGACTTCCGCGAGGCGATGTGGGGGGTCGTGCAGAGCGCCGTCTCCGAGCTCGACTTCGACTTCGTCGGCTACGCCGCCGAGCACTTCGAGCGCATGGCGCGCACCGCGGCGGAGCCGGGGTTTCTCGCCGCGATCGCCCGCTGAACGTCGAGGGGCGCCTCACGGCGCCCCTCGCAACGACAGACGACCCGGAGTGCTACGTCGTGCCGTACTCCGTGTCGGCCGGAACCTCGAACCCGCTCGCCGTCTTCTCCTCGAGCTGTTCCAGTTCCTCCTCGGTGCCCATCCGCACCGGGCCCTTGAACCAGTTCTTGGCGGACAGGATCCACCACCCGCCGAAGAGGATCAATGCCCCACCGACGAGGATCGGTGCGTAGTTGACCGCCTCCCACGTGAAGCCGTCCTTCCAGGGCGCGCTGATGCTGTAGGGCGGCATGAAGAAGATGAAGCAGATGAAGACCACCCATATGATCGCGAGCGGGTCGATCCAGCGGTAGTGGCGACCCAGGCTCCAGGCGCCGGGCTCGAACCGGTCCCGCATGCGGTAGCGGAGGATGACCGGCAGGATGAACGCGATGTAGAGGCCGACCACCGCGATGCCCGTGCCGACGTAGTAGCCAATGAAGAAGTTCCAGAGCGTCGGCAGCATGATCGCTGCGGCGAGGACGCAGATCGCGATCACCGAGTAGCGCGGAATGCGGTTCGGTGCGACCTGCCGCCAGAGCTGATGGCCTGGAACGGCTCTGTCGCGCGAGAACGCAAAGAGCATCCGCGACGCCGACGTCGTTGATGCGGTCAGGCAGAAGAACTGCGCCACACAGCAGATGAAGAGGAGGAACGTGCCCCAGCTCTGCCCCATCGCGGCGACCCAGCTGGTCGGGATGATGTAGAGATCGATCGTCTCGACCGTCGGCGGCAGTGCCAGCGTCACGGCCACGAGCAGGATGAAGCCGAAGAACACGGAGGCGACCACGGACATGTACATGCCGACAGCCGCTGCACGGGATGCCTGGTGCGTCTCCTCGGCGACGTGTGCCGAGGCATCGTACCCCGTCATCGTGTACTGGGCCATCAGGAGCCCCGTCAGGAACACGTAGAAGAAGACGAACCCCGAGGTCGTGTCACCGCCCCAGCCGGTGGCGTTGATCGTCTCGGTGAAGACGTAGCCGAGCGAGTGGTGCGAGTCCGGGACAATGAGCAGGACGAGCACGATCAGGGCGACGCCGGCCATGTGCCAGTAGGCGGAGATGGTGTTGAGCATGGCGGTGATGCTCACCTTGAACAGGTTCAGCACGAGCGCCGCGAGCAGGACAACCGCGTAGGCGAGGTAGACGTATTCCTTCGTGTTCGGGTAGTCGAACCAGTAGTTGAGGAGCGCGGTCGCGAAGATCGCCAGCCCGTAGCCGATGGAAGCGGTCACCGCGATCTGGCCGACGAGGTTGAACCAGCCCGTGAACCAGCCCCACGCCGGGCTGCCGAGCTTCGAGGCCCAGTAGTAGAGGCCGCCGGCGGTCGGATAGGCCGAGGCGATCTCCGCCATCGACAGCGCCACGAGTGTGCTCATGAGCCCGACGAGCAGCCAGCCCCACGACACGGCGATCGGGCCTCCCTGCCCGAACGCGATCACGTACGAGGTGAGACAGCCGGCGAGGATCGAGATGATGGTGAAGCTGATGGCGAAGTTCTGGAACCCTCCCATCGCGCGGAAGAGCTCCTGCGCGTAGCCGAGCTTGTGGAGGATGCGCTCGTCCTCCGACGTGTGGTACCCACCGGGTGCAGGCCCGCTGCTCATCTCACCGACCTCCCTTGTCGCTTCCGAGGGGTCAATTCACCTACCCCAGGCGCGTTCTGTCAAGGCGTTCGACCGTCGGCGGCGGAACGGACGGCATAGGATCGTCCGCGTGCTGACGTTTGCAGAGCTGCGCAAGCTGGTGGAGCGCGGCGAGGTCGACACCGTCATCGTCGCCTTCACCGACATGCAGGGGCGCCTGATGGGGAAGCGCCTGCACGGCGAGTTCTTCGTCGAGGAGATCGACGACGAGCATCCGGTGGAAGGGCTGCAACTACCTGCTCGCGCTCGAGATGGAGATGGATCCGGTACCCGGCTACGAGATCGCAAGCTGGGAACAGGGGTACGGCGACTTCGCCGTCGCGCCCGACATGGGGACGCTGCGGCGGATCCCCTGGCTCGAGGGCACTGCGCTCGTGCTGGGGGACGTCCTCTGGCACGACGGCGCGCCGGTACAGCCGTCGCCGCGGCAGGTGCTCAAGGCCCAGATGGAAAGAGCCGCCGCACTCGGGTACACGCCGATGGCGGGCTCGGAGCTCGAGTTCTACCTCCTCAAGGAGACCTTCGCGGAGGCGCACGCAAACGACTACAGGGGCCTGACGCCGTCCGTGCCGTACATCCTCGACTACCACATCCTCGGCACGACCTACGACGAGCCGCTCATCCGTGCGATCCGCAACGGGATGCAGGCCGCCGGGATCAAGGTCGAGACGTCAAAGGGCGAGGCGTGGCCGGGCCAGCAGGAGATCAACTTCCGCTTCTCCGACGCGCTGACGATGGCCGACAACCACGCCGTCTACAAGAACGGCGCCAAGGAGATCGCCTTCCAGCACGGCTGCTCGATCACGTTCATGGCGAAGCCGTTCCAGGACTGGATCGGGAACTCGTGCCACATCCACGCGTCGCTGTTCCGCGACGGCGAACCCGCGTTTGCAGACGACGAGACGCTGTTCGGCCAGTGGCTGGCCGGGCAGATCGCGTGCGCGAAGGAGCTGGCGGTGTTCTTCGCGCCGACGATCAACTCGTACAAGCGCTACGCGGCCGGCACCTGGGCGCCGACGACCCTCGCCTGGGGGCAGGACAACCGCACGTGCGGCTTCCGCGTCGTGGGTCACGGCAAGGCGAAGCGCATGGAGACGCGGATCCCCGGCGGCGACGTCAACCCGTACCTGGCCTTCGCGGCGATGATCGCGGCCGGGTTGCACGGGATCGAGCAAGGGCTCGAGGCACCGCCGCCGCTGCAGGGGAACGCGTACGAGTCGGACGCGGAGCGTTTCCCGTCGTCGTTGCGCGAGGCGATCGCGGCACTCGAGGGCGGCACGATGGCGCGCGCCGCCTTCGGCGACCAGGTGGTCGACCACTACCTCAACTACGCCCGCACCGAGCAGTCGATCTTCGACCGCTTCGTGACCGACTGGGAGCGCGCGCGCTACTTCGAGCGGGGGTGAGCTTGTGTTGAATCAACACAAGGGAGCTGGCGCGTCCCCGCGGCGGAGCTGACGGTCCCTGGGTTGTCTTGATGGTCGGCGCGCGAGGGGTGGGGGAGGGGATCGTGTATCCGGTCTCGGATCTCGCCCGCTCGCACGATGCGAGGGTGGAGGAGGAGACGCCGGAGCCGAAGGTCGCCTACGCGCCGTACCCACCCTGGGAGCACGTGCGGCCCGCGCCGCGCGGGCTGCCGTGGGAGGCTGTGTAGCCTCCCACCGCCGCCCGGTCAGTGCACGACGAGCACGTCGGTGTGCGCCCTGTGCACGACCGTGTCGCCGACGCTGCCTTCGATCATCCGCGACCACAGGCCGCCGTCGTGGGCCCCGAGCACGATCAGATCGACCTGTCGCGCAGCGGCGAGGTCGACGATCGCAGTCGCAGGGTCGCCGACGCCGGTCACGGTCTCGATACCGTCCAGACCGAGCTCCTCGAGCTGGCGTGCGGCGTCGTCGACCTCCGCCTCGTGACGCTCGACCGGGTCGACGGGATCGTACGGCCCGAGGCCCCGTCCATGGATCACGGGCGCGACGCTCGTGACGATGACCTTCGCATCGAAGGCCTTCGCGATCTCGGCGACGCGTTCGAGCACACGGCCCGCAACCGGCCGCTCCTCGTAGCAGACGAGAATCGTCTTCACGATTCCCTCCTTTCGCCGTCAGCATCGTCCCGGAGCGGGGCGGCGGACATCGGTGCCGGCCACGGTTTCGGCTGCGGGCAGCTACTGAGCCGTTGCGTACGCTGTCGCTGATGGAGGGAACACCGCTGATCGGGATCACCTCGTACGCGCAGCCGGCGCGCTGGGGGGCCTGGGAGCTGCCGGCCGCGCTGATACCTCTCTACTACGTGGAATCGGTCGAGCACGCCGGCGGCCGTGCCTTCGTGGTGCCCCCGTCGACGGAGGCGGTCGACGAGACGCTCGACGTGCTCGACGGTGTCGTCTTCTCCGGCGGCATCGACGTCGACCCGGCCGTCTACGGGGCCGACCGTCACGAGGCGACCGATCCGGCCCAGGCGCGCCGCGACGCCGGGGAGCTCGCGCTGCTCGAGCGTGCGCTCGAGCGCGACATGCCGATGCTTGCCATCTGCCGCGGCTTTCAGCTGCTGAACGTCCTGCGCGGCGGTGACCTGATCCAGCACCTGCCGGACGAGGTCGGGCACCAGGGCCATCGCGAGACGCTCGGTGTCTTCAGCGAGCATCCCGTGGACGTCAAGGAGGGGACGCGCCTGGCGTCGATCCTCGGCGGCCGTCACGACGGCGTCAAGTCGAGCCATCACCAAGGGGTGAGCCGCGTGGGGGAGGGGCTCGTCGAGACGGCCTGGGCCGAGGACGGAGCCCTCGAAGGGCTCGAGGACCCGTCGAAGCGGTTCGCCGTCGGCGTCCTCTGGCACCCGGAGATGGAAGAGGACAAGCGGCTCTTCGAGGCGCTCGTCGCCGAGGCGCGCCGCTACCGCGCCGGGCGCCGCTGACCGCCGCGCAGCACGCGCCGATGGGGGACAATCGGGCGTCCGCGGAGAGACGAAGGAGGAGCGCGTGGCTGGACGGCTGGACGGCAAGGTCTGCGTGATCACGGGTGCGGGCGGTGGCATGGGGCGCGAGGCGGCGGTCGTGTTCAGCGCCGAAGGCGCGAAGGTGTGCGTCGCGGACGTTGTGCTCGCCGCGGCGGAGGAGACGGTGGGACTCTGCGCCGATGGGTCGGCGTTCGCCTTCCAGGTCGACGTCGCCGACGAGGACGCGGTGCGGGCGATGATGGCCGCCACGGCCGAGCGCTTCGGCGGCATCGGCGTGCTCTACAACAACGCGGGCATCTCACCGGACGACGATGCGTCCGTGCTCGACACCTCCGTCGAGGCGTGGCAGCGCGTGCAGGACGTGAACACGAAGGGCGTCTTCCTCTGCTGCAAGCACGGGATCCCGTATCTGCTCGAACGGGGAAACGGGTCGGTGATCAACGTGGCCTCGTTCGTCGCCCTGCTGGGTGCGGCCACGTCACAGATCTCGTACACGGCCTCAAAGGGCGCTGTACTGGCGTTGTCGAAGGAGCTCGGCGTGCAGTTTGCGCGTCAGGGCGTTCGCGTCAACGCGCTGTGTCCCGGCCCGGTCGAGACACCGCTGCTGCTCAACATCTACGGCTCGAACCCGGATGCCTACGAGCGTAGGCGGATCCACTGGCCGATGGGAAGACTCGGGAAGCCCCGCGAGCTCGTCGACGCGGCCCTGTTCCTGGCCAGCGACGAGTCATCCTTCGTCAACGCGGCCACATTCGTCGTCGACGGCGGCCTCACGGCTGCGTACGTGACGCCGGAATAACACGCGGCCGGGAGCTCCTGAGGGTACCGTGATCAGCGGCAAATGTTCTGCCACCCCCGATTCGTGACGGGAAGGATGGGCGCGGATGAGCTCAAAGAGGCAGACGACCAGAGAGAAGATGGTCCGAGAGCAGGCCGTCCGAGAGCGCCGGGCGCGGAAGCTGGAACGAAAACGTATGAAGAAGGACGACAAGCTGGCGGCCGCCGCCGCGGCGACGGCGGAGGCGGAAGGCACGGGCTCCGAGGGGCTGGACGCTCCGGAGACTGAGCCGTCCGTCGTGCTGGATGAGGTGGACACCGACGCCGAGCCCCTCCGTGTCGGCATCTGATTCCAGCCTGTCCGTCGTGGCGACCGACGCCGAGAGCATCGGCACGCACCACCGGGACAAGCAGCGGATCGCGAACGAGAGCAAGGCGAAAGGCGCCAATCCCACGACAGACGCTCAGGGTCTCGTCCAGTTCGGGTGCGAGTGCATCAGGGATGACTGCGAGCGTCTGGTGCGGGTGCCGCTCTACGTCTACCGGCGCCTGGTCGACGCGGGCGACCAGTACCTCGTGCACCCGGGGCACCACGCATTCCCTCGCTATCGCACCATCGTCACGACCGGGTCGATGTCGATCGAGGAGCCGACGCCTGTCCACGACGACCGGTGACTACGCCTCCGTACTGACGAACACGCTCTTCAGCTCGGTGTTGTGCACGAGCCCTTCCATGCCGAGCTCCTTGCCGATCCCGGATTGCTTGTAGCCGCCGAACGGCGCCTGCGGGAAGACGGAACTGTTCGAATTGACGCCGATGCAGCCTGTGCGGAGCGCCCGTGCGACACGAAGCTGCCGCGCGCCGTCGCGCGTCCACAGCGATCCCGAGAGGCCGTACGGCGTGTCGTTTGCGAGCCGGATCGCCTCCTCCTCGGTTCTGAACGTGATCACCGAGACCACGGGCCCGAAGATCTCCTCGCGCGCGACGGTCATCTCGTTCGAGCAGCCGTCGAGGATCGTGGGACGCAGGTAGAAGCCGATAGCGAGTGCTGGGTCGTCGGGCCGCATGCCGCCCTCGACGACGACGGCGCCTTCTTCGACCCCGCGGGCGACGTAGCCCTCCACCGTCTCGCGCTGTCCGGCCGAGACGAGCGGGCCGACCTGCGTGGCCGCGTCCTCCGGGTTGCCGACCACGATCGCGCGGGTTGCGTCGACGTAGCGCTCGAGCAGCTCGTCCTTCACGGACTCCTCGACGAGGAGTCGCGACCGTGCGCAGCAGTCCTGGCCGCAGTTCTCGAAGACGGCGAAGGGGGCCATCCGGCCGGCCTTCTCGAGGTCGGCGTCCGCGAACACGAGGCATGCGCTCTTGCCGCCGAGCTCGAGCGTGACGCGCTTGACCGTCCCCGCTGCCTTGCGCGCGATCTCGACGCCGACCTCGGTCGACCCGGTGAACCCGACCTTCGCGACGAGCGGATGCTCGACCAGCGCGTCGCCGACGGCGTGCCCCGGCCCGGGTAGGACGTTGAGCACCCCTGGGGGCAGTCCCGCCTCGAGACCGAGCTCCGCATAACGCAGCGCTGAGAGCGGTGACAGGCTGGCCGGCTTGAGAACGACCGTGTTGCCGGCGGCGATCGACGGCGCCGTCTTCCAGTTGGCGATGTTGAGCGGGAAGTTCCAGGGTGTGATCAGCGCCGCGACACCGATCGGCTCGCGGAAGGTCAGCACGATGCCTTCGCGGTCGACCGGGATCGTGGAGCCGAAGAACTTGTCGACCGCGCCGGCGTAGTAGCGCATCACAGCCGCTGCGTTCCCCACGCACCAGCGTGAGTCGCCGATCGCCATGCCCATGTCGCGTGTCTCGAGGAGCGCCAGCTCGTCGACGTGCTCCTCGAGGAGGTCGGCCCACCTGTACAGCACCTTGGCACGCTGGATGGGCGTGCGGCTGCTCCAGTCCTCGAACGCGCGCGCGGCGGCGCGTACGGCGCGGTCGGCGTCCTCGACACCCGCCTGGGCGACGGTGCGGAAGATCTCGCCGGTGGCGGGGTTGACGGTCTCGAAGGCGCCCCCTGCGGCCGCGGGCACCCGCTCGCCGTCGATCACGAGCCCTTCGACTGCCGTTGCGGTCGTCATCTCTCCTCCTCCGGTCTCCCAGGGGTCAGACCTTCCGATCTGACCCGCCTCAGACGCCGACGACCTGGACGAGCCAGCGCCGGTCGCGCTCGCGGTCGAGCTCGAGGAAGAGGATCCGCTGCCACTGGCCGAGGCAGAGCTCACCGCCCCGCACGGGGATCGACTCGCCCGCGGGCCCGAGCAGCATCGACATGCAGTGCGAGTGGCCGTTGCCGACCTCCTGGTCCTCCTCGCAGATGTTCTCGGTGCGGCGGTCCCAGTCGTCGTGGGCGTAGTAGTGCTCGGTCGGTACGAGCCGTCGCAGCATGACCGCGAAGTCCTCGAGGAAGCCGCGCTCGAACTCGTTCACGCGCACCGAGCAGGTCGTGTGCGGCGAGTAGACGCAGCAGATGCCGTCGCGGACGCCACTCTCGACGACCGTCTGGCGCACCTCGTCGGTGATATCCGTGACCGACAGCCCGCCGGCAGTGCGTAGCTGCACCTCGCGGTGGAAGGTGACGGGCTCCGGCTGTCCCTCGCTCGGAACGAGGACGGGGCCGGTGGTCGCGGTCGTCTGGGGTGCAGCGGCCACTTGTGACGGCATTGTGACAGGACGAGCGGCAATCGGGCCGGACAAACGGTGCCGGCGCCGCAATTCCACGGCGGTAGTCTCACTTCGGCGGGCCCGTAGCTCAGCTGGTTAGAGCAGCCGACTCATAATCGGTTGGTCCCTGGTTCGAGTCCAGGCGGGCCCATTCCACCCCCGCAGCGGAACGAAGCCTCCAATCGCTCGCGAGTCTATGCAGACCCCGGTACGCCGTTGCGGGTGAGCGTCGCGGCGATGCTGCCCGGCTGTTCGAGCCAAGGGAAGTGCCCGCAGTCGTCGATCACTTCGAGGGTCGCGTCGGGCGGCAGGTCGGCGCTCTCGGCGCTGCGTTGCCAGGGGATCGGGCTGTCGCGACCGTGGATGAACAGGAACCGCAGGCGCACCCGCGGTAGCTCGCGGACAAGGGTTTGGTGCTCGAAGTGGTGACGGATCGAGGCGAGGGTTTCCGCGTAGACGTCGTTGCTCATTCTCCACGGGGGCATCGGCGGCGCTTCGTCCGGGTGGGCGAAGTAGTAGGGCCAGACCAGGCGCATCATCTCGATTCCGTCGGCCTCGGACCCTTTCCCGCTCATCAGCAGTGCGTCCATTTCCTCGACCTGCGCAGCAGTCTCCGGGGGTAGACGGGACGTGAGGTTCTCGCCCAGTTCGGCCTCGCCCCCGTCGGGAACTGCACCGAGCGGATCGATGATGGCTGCTCCGAGCAACCGCTCGGAGGCGGCAACGGCGAGGTGCATCGCCAGGTGCCCGCCCCAGGAATGCCCGATCACCCACGCCTGCTCGACGCCGAGGCCGTCCAGCACGGCGACCGCGTCAGCGACGTGATCCTCGACCGTCGCGGTGCCGGTGACGGTTGTCGGCGGAAGCCCGCGCTGCTGGTAGCGGATCGTGCGGAAGAGCCCGGAGACCTCGGTCGCGAGGCTCTCGGTGTAGTCGGAGAGCCCAGGCCCGCCGTGCAGCACCAGGGCGGGAGGGCCGTCACCGACGTCCCAACCGCCGATCGTGCCGCCGTCGACCTGGACCACGAACGTGGGCTCCGACACCGGGCGATCATAGGCTCGCGGTATCCGGCCGACAATGCCCGTCGAGCCCGGCTGGTCACCCTGGAGCGACGAGGGTGCGGATCTCGCGGGCCAGCGCCTCGACACGCCCGGTGAGCTCGCGGTCGGAGCGGGTCAGCGCGGTGTTCTGCTCCAGGAGCTCGCGCAGCTCCTTCGTCGCCCGCTCGAGCTGGCCCTGATGCTGCTCCGCTCGACGGGCGCTGTCCACACGATGCTGCTCGATGGCGTCGGCGGCGGACTTGTCGCGGTCGGCCTGCCGTGTCTGGGCGAGCAGGATGAGCGGAGCCGCGTAGGCGGCCTGCAGGGAGAAGGCGAGGTTGAGGAGGATGAACGGGTAGGGATCCCAGTGCTGGACGACCGCGACGGAGTTGAGGATGACCCAGACGACGACGGCGACGGTCTGACCGACGATGTACTGGGGCGTGCCGAAGAATCGCGCTGCGCCTTCTGCGTAGCGGCCGAAGGTGTCGCGGCCGAACGCGCCGGCATGGCGTTCCCCGTCCGGTTGAGCCACGAACGCGAGGGTAGAACGAGCGCCGGATGCGTCGCGCCCACGGCGCGACCGAGCCGCGCGGCGAAGGCGACCACGAGCGGCGCCAGCAACACGACCGAGCCGTCGATCACCGCGTACCCGGCTGCGATCGCGGACGGCGGATTGCCCGACGGCAAGTGCGACCACGGCGCCACCGCGGCCCAGCTCCAGTCGCCCGCCCACGTGCCGGCGATCTCGATCGTCGCCGTGAGCAGCCAGATGGCCGCGTACATCTCCCCGCGGCCGGAGCGCAGGATGCACCACGCCAGCAGTGGCAGCAGGATCGCGCCCTGCACGTCGTAGCGGTGAGTGACCAGGGGGAGGACGGTCAGGCCTGCCGCCGCCCAGCCGGTGGCGGCACCCACGACCACGAGCCGGAGCAGCCGCCCGTGCCGCCGGACGAGCGGTAGCCCGACGGCGGTGATGCCGAACACGAAGACGAGCGCATGCCCGGGCGGCACGTAGAGCGGCACGTTGTGCAGCCGGTACGTGTAGCCGCCCCAGATCAAGGAGCCGTACACCTCGAACAGCGTCGCCACCGGGACGCACAGCCACACCTCGAACCGCCGCGCGGGCTCGACCGCCCGCACACACAAACCAAGAACGCCGAAGCCCAAGACTCCGAGCGCCAGCTGGGCGCGAAGGCCGCCGAGGAGGCCGTCGGCCACCAGCACCAGCACCGTGTAGACGAAGAGAAACGCGTGCAGCACGTACGGCCGCAGTGATCGCGGGAAGATTGCGGGGGCGTGCGGCATCCGCACATTATTCGCGCGGCGGCGGTAACGGTTCGGAAAACCCGTCGCAGAGCGGGGCGCGGAGGTCTATTGTCGGGCGCGACCCCACAAAGGAGGCCTGGATGGCGATCCTCATGTTGCTCGAGTTCGACGGCGTCACCGTCGAACAGTACGAGCAGGTCAATGCACATATGGGCATCGAAGGCGACGGTGACGCCCCCGACGGGCTCATCGCCCACACAGCCGCCCTCACAGACGACGGGTTGCTGATCGTCGACGTGTGGGATTCCGAAGCGGCGCTGCAACAGTTCGTCGAGGAGCGCCTCGGCGCAGCCATGGCGGACGCCGGCGTGGCCCAGAAGGAGCCGCGCATCCTGCCCGTGCACAACGCGATCCCGCAGGGCGCGGGAACGGACGCCGGTGTGCTGATGATCATCGAGTCCGACGAGTTCACGCCCGAGCTCTACGATCGGATCACCGGAGACCTGCCAAGTCACGAGGGCGACGGGAGCGCCCATCCGGCCGTCTCCCACATCGCAGCGGTGGCGGATGACGGCGGCATGGTGTTCGTCGACATCTGGGAGTCGCCCGAGGCCTTTGCGGAGTTCGCAGAGACCGTGCTCGGGCCCGCTGCCGAAGGCAAGGACATGCCGGAGCTCGAGCCGCGCTTCCTGCCCGTCCACGACCGGTTGCGGGGCGCCGCGCGCGTCTGAGCAGGTGAAAACGGGGGTCAGGCGAACCGCCTGACCCCCACCGCCGCTCGAGTCATCCCTCGAACGAGGTACCGCGTTTCAGGGAACCGGCCGCGGGTCGACCTCAGCAGCCGCTTGAACGCGACCGTCGCTCGCGCGGTCGGCCGACGGCCCGAGGCGATGCCCCGATCGGGGCATGAGATGAATCCCCGTTTGGGTTCGATGAGTGCAGAGGAAATTCGGTTCACCACTGCGGCGAACGGGAGACTTCAGCGTGACCAGCGGCGTGCGGCACGCCCGCCTTGCGGGCGACAACGGAAAGATGTCACGCGCGGTGTGCGCATGAGTGCGCAGCCGTCGCTCCCGGTGGCGCTCGACCCTGTGCCGTGGATCGAGCGCTGGCTCGAAGCGTGCAGCGACCTGGCCGAGCTCGAGCGCACGCACCCGATGATCGACGCGGTCATCGACGAGATCGACGGCCGCATGATCCGCGTCGGCGACCGCTGGCTGGCCGACTTCGCCTCCTGCAACTACCTCGGCTTCGACCTCGACGCGGAGATCATCGAGTCGGTCCCCGAATACCTGCGCACCTGGGGCACGCATCCGAGCTGGTCGCGCCTGCTCGGCAGCCCGGCGCTCTACGAGCAGATCGAGGAGCGCCTCACCGACCTGCTCGGCTGCGAGGACACGCTCATCCTGCCGACGATCACCTTGATCCACATGTCGGTCATCCCGGTGCTCGCCGCCGGAGGCACCGTCTTCGTCGAGAGCCGGGCGCACAAGACGATCTACGACGGCTGTCAGCTGGCCGCAGCCCACGGGGCGACGCTCAAGAAGTTCCGCTTGGCCGACCTCGAGGTGCTGGAGCAGATGCTCGAGCGGGATCGCTCCTCGTGCAGCCTGATCTGCGTCGACGGGGTCAACAGCATGACCGGGAACGTGGCCGACCTGCACGAGCTCGCGAGGATCGCCCGCCGGCACGACGCCCTCCTCTACGTCGACGACGCGCACGGCTTCGGAGTCATCGGCGAACGGACCGCGGACGAGACCTCCCCGTACGGGATGCGCGGGAACAGCATCGTACGCCACCTCGGCGAGAGCTACGACCAGCTCGTCCTGGTTGCGGGCTTCTCGAAGTCGTACTCCTCACTGGCCGCGTTCCTCGCCTGCCCGACCGAGGTGAAGCGCCTGCTGAAGACCGCGGCGCCGCCGTACCTCTACTCCGGCCCGTCGCCCGTTGCCTCCCTCGCCACGGTGCTCAGCGGCTTCGACGTCAACGCGCGCCGCGGTGACGAGCTGCGTGCCGACCTCTGGCGCAAGTCCGCACAGGTGCTCGACTGCCTCGAGCGGCTCGGCGCGTACACGCCGAACGCATCGGGCCTGCCGATCGTCGAGGTGCCGCTCGCGCACCACGAGGACATCGATGCCGTCGGCCGCTTCCTCTTCGACCGTGGCATCTACGTGACGCTGGCCGCCTACCCGCTCGTCCCCAAGAGCGAGGTCGGTTTTCGCATCCAGGTCACGTGCGCGAACACCCAGGCCGAGATCGACCAGCTCGTCGACGTGCTGCAGCAGCTCGCAGAACGGTTCGATCTCCAGCCCGTCACGGGTGAGGAGCGAGCCGCATGAGGGTGCAGCCCGCCGGGGCGGCCGGCGCTCTCGTGCCCGATGACGCCGCCGCCGCCGCTGACCATGTGACCCGGGGCTGGCGCACGCATCTGTGGCTGTGGTTCCTCGGCCTCAACGGGGTGCTCACGGGGCTGTATCTCTTCTCGCCGCTCTCCGGCAACGGCCCGTTGATCAACCTCATCGGGCTGCTCTCGCCCATTGCGATCGTGGTCGCCATCGCCATCCATCGGCCGAGGGCAGCGTCGGCCTGGTGGCTCTTCGCGCTCGGCCTGTTCCTGTACTTCCTGGGCGACCTCTACACCTACAGCTACCCCAAGCTGGCGGGTGTCGAGGTGCCGTTCCCGTCGCTCGGCGACGGGATCTACCTCGCCGTGTATCCGGCCCTGATGGCGGGCCTCATCATTCTCGTGCGGCGCCGGAACCCGATCCGTGACCGAGCGGCGCTGATCGACTCGACCATCCTCACGATCGGCATCGGTTTGCTCTCCTGGGTCTTCCTGATCGCACCGAACTTCCACCTCTCCGGGCTCTCATCGGCCGCGAAGCTGGTCTCGGTCGCGTATCCGCTCGGCGACATCCTGCTGCTCGCCGCCGCGATTCGTCTCGCCGTCGACGCGGGCAAGCGCGCCCCGTCCTTCTACATGCTCGTCGCGAGCATCGTCTCCCTCCTCGCCGTCGACTCCGCCTACGGGTACGCGCTCCTCGTCGACGGCTACCACCACCAGCTGGGCTTCGATCTCGGCTGGATCGCGTATCAGGTGCTGTGGGGCGCGGCCGCTCTCCACCCGTCGATGCGGACGCTCGAGCAGCCCGCCGCAGCGAAGCGCGCGCAGCTGACGACGTTTCGCCTCGTGCTGCTCGGCGGCGCCTGCCTGATCGCCCCGGCCATCCTCACCCAGGCGTTCGAGGACGCGGACGTGCTCGTGCTCGTGATCGCCTCCGCCGCCCTCTTCCTGCTCGTGGTGGCGCGCATGGCGCTGCTCGTGCGCCAGGAGGAGCGTGCCGCCACCCGTGAGGCGGCACTGCGCGCTGCCGGCGTCGATCTCGTCGCCGCCGCCGGTCACGAGCAGGTGCTCGAGGCAGCGGTCGGCGCCGTCCAGAGGCTGCTCGGGCTCGAGCCCGACGTGCGCCTGGTGATCGGGGACGACATCGCAGTCGTGGCGGCCTCGTCGAAGGACGAGGGCGACTGGCGCCTCGAGAGCGCAGCGGCCGACTGGCTGCAGGCCGCACCCGACGACATGCTGCAGCTGCCGCTCGGCGAGGTGCCGGCAGCGGTGCGTCGCGACCTGCGGCTCCGCGAAGGCGAGCTCGTTCTCGTGCTACCGCTCTCCGCGCGCGAGGAGATGCGCGGCCGGCTCGTCGTCTCCGTCCCCACGGCGCTGTCGCGCGAGCTCGTGGACTCCCTCGAGGCACTCGCCACCCAGATCTCGCTCGCGGTCGAGGGCGCATCTCTGGCCCGCGACCTCCACCGCAGGCAGAGCGAGGCGCGCTTCCGGTCGCTCGTCGCTCACTCGAGCGACCTGATCAGCGTCCTCGACGCGGACGGCGTCGTCACCTACCAGAGCCCGTCGGTCGAGCGCGTGCTCGGTTACACCGTGGAGGAGCTCGAGGGGACGCGCTTCGATCGGCTCGTCGGAGCCGCCGACCAAGCTCGCCTGGCACAGGTGATGCGTGGCGACGGGGCGGCCGGCGGCGAGGCGCACACGATCGAGTGCACGCTCCGTCACCGTGACGGCCGGTTGCTGCACTTCGAGGTGCAGCACACCGACCTCCTGCACGACATGCACGTTCGCGGCATCGTCCTGAACAGCCGCGACGTGAGCGAGCGCAAGGCGTTCGAGGAGCAGCTCGCCCACCAGGCCTTCCACGATCCGGTCACGAACCTCGCCAATCGCGCGCTGTTCACCGACCGCGTCCAGAACGCGCTCGCACGTGCCGAGCGGAGCGACATGATCGTCTCGGTCCTGTTCATCGACCTGGACGACTTCAAGATGGTCAACGACAGCCTCGGCCACCCCGCCGGCGATGTCGTGCTGCGCGAGGTGGGGCAGCGGCTGGTCGAGGCGGTGCGGCCGACGGACACGGTGGCGCGGTTCGGCGGCGACGAGTTCGCCGTGCTGCTCGACGGGGTGAAGGACTCGGCGGAGGCCGCCGACGCGGCGGGCCGCATCCTGCGCATGCTCGAGAAGCAGCTGGAGGTCGAAGGGAAAGAGGTCTTCCCGCGCTCCAGTGTCGGCATCTGCCTCGCCCACGCGGGCGCGGGCGTGACAGAAGCCGAAGAGTTGCTCCGCAACGCCGACGTCGCCATGTACATGGCGAAGCGCGACAGCAAGGGCGGCTACCGTATCTTCGAGCCGAAGATGCACGAGCGGGTCCTCGAGCGCCTCGAGCTGCGCTCGGATCTGCAGAAGGCGATGGAGTCGAACCAGCTCGAGGTTCATTACCAGCCGGTCGTCCGGCTCAACGCGCCGGAGATCTACGGTGTCGAGGCGCTGCTCCGTTGGACGCACCCGACGCGGGGCAACATCCTCCCCGACCAGTTCATCCCGATCGCCGAGGAAACCGGCCTCATCATCCCGATCGGACGCTGGGTGCTGAACGTCGCCTGCCACGACGGGGCCCTGATCAACGCGCGGCGCCCGCAGCCGGAGCCGTTGACGATCAGCGTCAATCTGTCTGTCAAGCAGCTGCAGTCGGAGTCGATCGTCGACGACGTGCGCATGGCGCTCGAGTCGAGCGGGCTGCCGGCGTCCTCGCTCGTTCTGGAGATCACGGAGTCCGTGATGCTGGCCGACACCGATCTGGCCGTGCGGCGGCTGCAGGAGCTGAAGGCGCTGGGTGTCCGTCTCGCGATGGATGACTTCGGCACCGGCTACTCGTCGCTCAGCTACCTGGGGCGGTTCCCCGTCGACATTCTCAAGATGGATCGCTCCTTCCTCGCCTCACGCGAGAACGACTCTCTCGCCGCCGCGATCATCGCGCTCGGCGAGAACCTGACGCTCGAGGTCGTGGCCGAGGGGATCGAGCACCCCGAGCAGGCGCTGTGGCTGCAGGACGTCGGGTGTGAGCTCGGGCAGGGCTTCCATTTCGCCCGGCCGATGAGCGACGGGGCCCTCTTCGAGTATCTCGAGGAGGGCGACGAGAGCGGGTGGACACGCCTGAGCTCGCAGCCCGAGAGCGATGCAGCATAGCCACGAGGCGCTCGACCGCCCCGGGGGCTTCTCGCGCGTCCAGCTTCTCTCGCCGTTGCGCCATCGCGACTTCCGGTTGCTCTGGGCCGGGATGACGGTCTCGCTCCTCGGCGACGGCGTCTTCCTGATCGCCGTCGCCTGGGAGGCGTATGTGCTCTGGAACGCGCCGGCGGCGCTGTCACTGGTGGGGATCGGGCTGACCGTCCCGATGATCGTGTTCCTGCTCCCGGCCGGCGTCGCGAGCGACCGGTACGACCGCCGTCACGTGATGATCGCGGCCGACGCGCTACGGGCCGTGGCGGTCGCGGTGATCGCCGTCCTCACCCTGAACGGCTCGCTCCAGCTGTGGCAGCTTGTCGCGCTGGTCGGGGTCTACGGGATCGGCACGGCCTTCTTCACACCGGCGTTCGACGCCATCGTCCCCGACCTGCTGCCGTCGGCTGATCTGCCCGCCGCCAACTCGCTCGACCAGTTCGTGCGGCCGATCGCGCTGCGCCTCGCGGGTCCCGCGCTGGGTGGGTGGCTCGTGGCGCTGAACACCGGCTTGGCCTTTGCGCTCAATGCGTGCACGTTCCTGGTCTCGATGGCGATGGTGCTGGTCATGCGCCCCCCGGCGCGCCCCTGGCGGGACGACGCGCCGCCGGCGCCGGCCGTCGCAGCCATGGCCGAGGGTCTCCGTTTCGTGCGCAGCCGCGTGTGGCTGTGGGGGACGCTGCTCTCGGCGGCCGTCACGTATCTGCTCTTCCTCGGCCCGGCCGAGGTGCTGCTTCCATACGTGGTCAAGAACGACCTGCATGCGTCCGCGGGGGCGCTCGGCCTCGTGTTCGCGGCGGGCGGCGTGGGAGCGGTCGGCGCCGCCTTCGTCATGGGCCAGCGGGCCGAGCCGCGACGCGGCATCACCTTCATGTACGCATGCTGGACGATTGCGACGCTGGCCGTGGCCGGCTACGGGATCGCGACCTCGGCCTGGCAGCTGATGGCGGCCTGCCTGCTCTTCAACGCGCTCGAGACCGCGGGCACGATCGTCTGGGCGACGATCAAGCAGCGTCACGTCCCCGCGTCTCTGCTCGGTCGCGTCTCCAGCCTCGACTGGCTCATCTCGATCGGGCTGCTGCCGCTCTCGTTCGCGCTCACGGCTCCGGTGGCGGCCGCGATCGGGGCGCAGGCCACGCTCGTCGGCGCAGCCGTGATCGGCGGCGCGGTCACCCTCGGTGCGCTCTTCCTGCCCGGAATGCGTGACCTCGAGCGCCGTCCCGCCGGCCTGCCGGCGGATGCCCGCACAGTGCCCGGCCGCGCCTGAAAACGTGACGAAATGTCAGCGCGAGGGCGACCGCTGGCGGCCGCCCCCGCCGACGGCGCAACCTCGGGGCCAGGCGCCGAAACGCCTGTGGGGAGAGGAGTCGCGCCGAACCGCTTGTATCTGTCTCACATCACGGGAGAGAATGCGAGCGCACGAAAGCCCTCGGAGAAAGGAAAAGGCCGCAAAATGGACAAGCTCTCGGAGCTGTCACACGGCGCGAAGGTGGTCCTCGTCGCGGGAATCGTCTTCCTCGTCACCTCGTTCTTCAACTGGTTCGAGATCTCGAACACGAGCTACGGGGCCAGCATGTGGCACGGCGTGGGGTTCATCGCCGGACTGCTGCTGATCGTCCTCGTCGTCTGGCAGGCGATCCGGCTCGCGAACATCAACTTCGAGATCGGCGTCACGCCCTCGATGATCACGGCCGCGCTGGCGGTGCTCCTCTTCATCTTCACGCTGATCAGGTTCATCGCGAAGCCGGGCGGCGGTCTTGCCGACTCCATCGTCGACAGGACGATCTGGGCGTGGATCGGCCTGGCTCTTTCCATCGTCATCGTCGTCGGCGCCTGGATGAACATGAAGGCCGCCGGCGAGAGCCTCACCGACGTGCGCGACAAGGTGCAGTCGATGACCAGCTCGAGCGGCAGCGGCAGCGCGGCGGCCGCCCCCGCCGCGCCTGCCCCCGCGGCGCCGGCGGCACCGGCCGCGCCCGAGGCCGCACCGGAGGCGCCGTCCGCACCGGAGCCACCGGCAGCCGAGGGCTCGGGCGGCGACGAGCCTCAGAGCGCGTAGCGGACGTACAACCGGGTCAGGCTGAAGCCTGACCCAAGCCGGGGGATCAGGCATCGAGCCTGATCCCCCGGCTACACTCATTGCATGTCCGAGATCGGCACCCTGAGGGTGAAGACGGGTCTCGCCGAGATGCTCAAGGGCGGCGTCATCATGGACGTCGTCGACGCCGAGCAGGCCCGCATCGCCGAGGACGCCGGCGCCTGCGCGGTGATGGCGCTCGAGCGCGTCCCCGCCGATATCCGTGTCGAGGGCGGCGTCGCGCGCATGTCCGACCCGCAGAAGATCCGTGAGATCCAGGAGGCCGTCTCGATCCCGGTGATGGCCAAGTGCCGGATCGGGCACTTCGTCGAGGCGCAGATCCTTGAGGCGCTCGAGGTCGACTACATCGACGAGTCCGAGGTGCTCACGCCCGCCGACGTGCAGCACCACGTCGACAAGCACGCGTTCACCGTCCCCTTCGTCTGCGGCTGCACCAACCTCGGTGAGGCACTGCGCCGGATCGCCGAGGGCGCGGCGATGATCCGCACCAAGGGCGAGGCGGGCACCGGCGACATCGTCAACGCCGTCACGCACATGCGCGCCGTGTTCGGCGGCATGGGCCGGCTGCAGTCGCTGCGTGAGGAAGAGCTGTACGCCGAGGCGAAGGAGTTGCGCGCACCGTTCGAGCTCGTCCGCTGGGTGGCCGAGAACGGCCGCCTGCCGGTCGTCACGTTCACCGCCGGCGGCATTGCGACCCCCGCCGACGCCGCACTCTGCATGCAGCTCGGCGCCGACGGCGTCTTCGTCGGCTCCGGCATCTTCAAGTCCGGCCGCGACAAGCTCGTCGACGAGGACGGCTGGGCCGAGGATGTGTCGCGGCGCGCCAAGGCGATCGTCGAGGCGACCACGCACTTCAACGACGCGAAGATCCTCGCGGACGTCTCGTCCGGTCTCGGCCAGCCGATGGTGGGTATCTCGTCCGCCTCGCTCGCCGACGCCGAGCGCCTCGAAGTCCGCGGCTGGTAGCGATCGGATGACGGCGAGGGCTCAGCGCGTCGGCGTGCTTGCGCTTCAGGGTGCGTTCCGGGAGCACGCGGCGGTGCTCCGCCGTCTGGGAGCCGACGTCGTCGAGGTGCGGCTGCCGGAGGAGCTCGACGAGCTCGACGGGCTCGTCATTCCGGGTGGTGAGTCGACCACGATCATGAAGCTGGCCGAGCTGTACGGGCTCGACGAGGCGATCCGCCGCTTCCCGGGCGCGATCCTCGGAACGTGTGCCGGCATGATCGTGCTCGATCGCGACCACCTGGACGTCGCCGACCTCGTCGTCGACCGCAACGCCTACGGCCGCCAGGTGGCGAGCTTCGAGGCAGACATCGATCTCGAAGGGCACGAGCGCCCCTTCCACGGCGTGTTCATCCGCGCGCCGCGCGTGCGCGAGCTCGGGCCCGGGGTGGAGGTGCTCGCAGAGCTCGACGGCGCGCCGGTGCTCGTCCGCGACGGGCGCTACCTGCTTGCCGCCTTCCACCCGGAGCTGACCGACGACGCGCGGGTGCACGAGCTCTTCCTCGAGCTGGTCAGGGAGGCTGCTGTTGTCAGGGCATAGCAAGTGGTCGTCGATCAAGCACAAGAAGGGCGCCGCCGACGCCAAGCGCGGCAAGCTCTTCTCGAAGCTGTCCCGCTCGATCATGGTCGCGGCCAAGGAAGGCGGCGCGGATCCCGGATCGAACCTCGCGCTGCAGAACGCGATCGAGAAGGCGCGCTCGTACTCGATGCCGAAGGACAACATCGAGCGGGCGATCGCCAAGGGCTCGGGCGAGGGCGCCGACGGAGCCACTTTCGAGACCGTTGTCTACGAAGGCTACGGGCCGGAAGGGGTTGCGGTGCTCGTCGAGGCGCTCACCGACAACCGGAACCGCACCGCGTCGGAGGTGCGACACCAGTTCTCGAAGCACGGCGGCAACCTGGGCGCCACCGGCGCAGTGGCCTGGCAGTTCGAGCGCCTCGGCGTGGTCCTCGTCGCCGCCGAGGACGTCGACGACGAGGAGCTGCTGCTCGTCGCCGCCGACGCCGGTGCCGACGACGTCGAGCGCGACGGAGACGTCTTCCAGATCTCCGCGCCGCCGGAGTTCCTCGGCACGGTGCGAGAGGCGCTCGAGGGCGCGGGCTACACGATCGAGTCGGCCGAGCTCTCGATGGTGCCCAAGACGACCGTGGCGATCGCCGACGAGGCGGTCGCGAAGAGGATCGTGAGGATGGTCGAAGGGCTGGAGGACTCCGAGGACGTGCAGGACGTCTACGCCAACTTCGACATCCCCGAGACGGTGCTCGAGGCCGTCGCCTCGTGAAGCCGCCGCGCGTGTCCGGGGACGGCGGTACCGTGAGTCACATGCGCGCGTGGATCGTTGCCGGCCTGCTCGTGGCTGCGCTGGGACTCGTAGCTTCGGGCTGTGGTGGCGGCGGCGGCGGCGCGAGCGCCGACACGACGGCGACGACGACCGAGGCCGAGACCGAGACGACAACGACCGGGACCGGCGGCGGTCTCGAGGAGACCGACGGGTCGTTCTCGTCCAAGTCGGCCATCTGCAAGGAGGTCAACAACCAGGGCTCACCGCTCAACATCGCCGCCTCGACGGGCGACTTCGAGACCGCGGCCGCCCGCTGGGCGGGGCTTGCCTCCACGGTGCCCGCGAGCCTGCAAGGGGACGTCAAGACGCTTGCCGAGGGGTATCGCAAGATCGCCGGGCATCCGCTCGGGTACGGCGTGTTGGACACGCAGCCGTACAAGGGCGCCTTCGCGCGCATCAACGCCTTCACGGCGAAGAACTGCGCGCAGTAGGCGCGGGCCCGTCGAGATCTCGGCGCTCAGGCGGGCCGACCTGCGCTAACCAACCCTTCAGGACCGGCCGATACCGTTGTCGCTGTGTCCCGAAACGACGAGCAGGAACGCTACCGTGCCGCCCTCCGACGCAGGCTCATCGCTGAGTTCGTCGCGAAGTGGGGAGTCTGCGAGCGCGGCCACGTTCTCACGGACCTGAACCGCGACGGGCAGGGACGCTGTTGGTGTTGCACCCGCGGTTACGAGCGAGCGTTCGAGACTCCGGGCCCCGGTATGTGGCCACATGTGAGCCAAGACGCGTCTGACCGCTACAAGCGGGGTGGCGGTTCTAGCGGGTATGAGGGCTGGGGGCGTGAGTTGGAGGCGAGTGACAGGGGTAGGGAGTAGGAGGAGGAAGGAGGGCGCGTCCGGGGGAGTCCGTACCCTCTCCCCGTGAAGGTCCTCGGCATCGACCCTGGGACGGCTGCGTGCGGCTACGGGATCGTCCACGAAAGCGACGGGCGCATCAGGGCGCTGCACTCCGGATGCTGGCGCACCGGCCCGCGGGAACGCCCGGAGCTGCGGCTCAAGACGATGTTCGACGGGGTCACGGCGCTCATTCGGGAGCATGCGCCCGACGCCGTCGCGCTCGAGGAGTCCTTCGTCGGTGCAGACGCCCGCATCGCGCTCTCCGTCGGGCAGGCACGCGGCGCCGTTCTCGTCGCGGCCGCGTCGGCGGGCGTCGAGTGCGCCGAGTACGCGCCGGCTAGCGTCAAGCAGGCGATCTGCGGCTACGGCCGCGCCGACAAGGGGCAGGTGCAGCGCATGGTGACGACGATTCTCTCGCTCGATCAGGAGCCGCGCACCTCGCACGAGGCAGACGCGCTCGCGGTCGCCATCTGCCACGCCCTGCTGCCGCCGCTCGCGAGGCTCGCGTCGTGATCGCAAGGCTCCGTGGCCGGCCGGCGGATCGCACACCCGACGGGCTGGTGCTCGACGTCGGGGGCGTCGGCTACCTCGTCGCCGCCACACCGTCGGTGCTGCGCCGCGCCGAGGCCGGCTCCGAGCTGACGGTGGAGACGTACCTCCACGTCCGCGAGGACGCGATGCAGCTCTACGGCTTCGGCGACGCGTCCGAACGCGAGCTCTTCACGCATCTCCTCACCGTGACCGGGATCGGCCCGAAGGTCGCGCTGGCGGTCGTCTCGGGCTCGCCGGCCGACGAGCTGCGCCGGGCGATCGCGCTCGGCGACCACGCGCGCTTCCAGGCCATCCCGGGGATCGGCAAGAAGACCGCGGAGCGGATCGTGCTGGAGCTGAAGGAGAAGATCGGCGCCGGCGCCCCCGACGCCGAGCTGTCGACCGCGGCCGGAACGCCACCGCACCTGGTCGCGCGCGACGCGCTCGTCGGGCTCGGCTACTCGGTCCTGGAGGCCGAGCAGGCGCTCGCCGCGGTGGATCCGGAGCTCCCGGCGGAGGAGCGCATTCGGCTGGCCCTGCGGACGGCGGCCGCGGCGTGACGCAGTTCCTCGCCCCGACGATGCGACCCGATGACGACGACGAGGTCGAGCAGAGCCTGCGGCCGCGGCGTCTCGACGACTTCGTCGGACAGGAGCGGGTCAAGGAGCAGCTCGGGATCGCGCTCGACGCGGCCAAGGGCCGCGGCGAGGCGCTCGACCACGTGCTTCTCGTCGGTCCGCCCGGCTTGGGCAAGACGACGCTGGCGCAGATCGTGCGCGAGGAGCTCGGCGTCGGCATCCGCAGCGTCGCCGGGCCTGCGCTCGAGCGGAAGGGCGACATGGCGGCGATCCTCACCTCGCTCGAGATGCGCGACGTGCTCTTCGTGGACGAGATCCATCGTGTCAACCGGGCGATCGAGGAGATCCTCTACCCGGCGCTCGAGGACTTCCGGCTCGACATCATCGTCGGGCAAGGCCCGGCGGCGCGAACGCTGACGATCGACCTGCCGTCGTTCACGCTCGTCGGCGCGACGACGCGCACCGGGCTCCTGACGACGCCGCTGCGCGACCGGTTCGGGATGACGTTCCGGCTCGGCTACTACGAGCCCGAGCAGCTCGCCACGATCGTGTGCCGCTCCGCCGGCATCCTCGGCGTCGAGATCTCCGACGAGGCCGCGGAGGAGATCGCTCGCCGCGCGCGCGGCACGCCACGGATCGCCAACCGCATCCTCCGGCGCGTGCGCGACGTGGCCGAGGTTCGTCACGCCGGCATCGTCACGACCGAGATCGCGCGTGAGGCGCTCGAGCTCCTCGAGGTCGACGAGCAGGGACTGGAGCGGATGGACCGGGATCTGCTCCACGCCGTGGCGGTCAAGTTCGGCGGAGGGCCGGTCGGCCTGTCGACGCTCGCTGTCGCGCTCGGCGAGGAGCCCGACACGATCGAGGACGTGTACGAGCCGTTCCTGCTCCAGCTCGGCTTCCTGCAGCGCACACCGCGCGGTCGCGTGATCACCGAGCTCGGCCGCGACCACGTCGGAGCCGTCAGCGACGACCGGAGCCTGTTCTGACGTCGCAGATCTGGACGCCCGGGATGGCAGGGGCGCTCGAGGAGCTCGTGACGCGGATCCACCGGCGCATCGCCGACTTCCAGGAGGCGCACCGTCTCGAGGAGGTGGCCGTCAGCGTCGAGCTCATCGACGGCGCGCTGCACCGGCTCGCCTCGCTGTCGGCCGAGCCGGGATTCGGCTTCGTCACCCTCTGCCCGCACGGCGAGGACGGCGACCCGCAGGAGCTGATCGTGCCGCTCGGCGCAGTCCGGGAGATACGCCTCGGCGCCTCCGAGCCGGAGCAGAAGCTTGGGTTCGTCGGGCCACCCGCGTAGGGGCGACAAGTTCAGGGGCTGATGCTTCGCGTCATCCCCTGAACTGCACCGCGCCCCACGACGGGGTCGGTGCCAGCTCGAGCAGCGCACGGCCGCCTTCAGGCTCGGCGTAGCCGAAATCGCCGGTGCCCTCGTCGAACGCGACCTCGAGCAGCCCGGCCTTGACGCGGTGGTCGAGGTAGGCGCTCCGGAAGACGAGCTTGCGCAGCCAGTAGACGAGCGACTCGCCGTCGAGGACACCGACGCGCTCCCAGTGGCGCCGCAGGTACTCACCGAGCTCCCCCCGCGGCTCCGCGATTCGGCCCTGCCACGTCAGCTCCACGAGGTCGGCGACCGACTCGTGATCGAGCTCGTTGGTGGGCACGAGCTCGAGCCTGACCGCCGCCGCGGTGACACGCTCCTCGAAGTCGCGCGCCCCGAAGCGGAACTCGTAGCGCATGAACTCGATCACGTAATCCTCGCCGGAGACGTAGTTCTCTTCGCTGTGCGCCACCGCCGAAGGGTAGCCTCGCGCTGTGACTGCCCTCCGCGAGACGTGGCCGAGCCGCCTGCGGGAGCACCGCGTCACCCTCGGCGTGATCGCCGCGGTACTGGTGATCTGGCTCGTCGGGGCAGCGGTGACCCGCTTCTCGATCGAGCAGATGGCGCTGTTCGCACCGATCGCCGTCGTCGTCGTCGGCCTCACCGTCGGGCTCGTTCTGCTCTGGGTGAAGATCGTGCTGCAGCTGCTTGCCGAGCGCCGCGCCGGCCGCGGCCGCTGATCCCGCGCGCGGCGTAGCAACCGGCGCCCCGGGTGAACCCGGGGCGCGTGTCCCCTGGGTTCACCCAGGGGACACCGTCAAGCGTGCGATCTCTCCCGGCGCAGCTCGTCCACCGCGTCGTCCACCAGCCGAACGTACCTGCGCCCGGCCGTCTCGACGTCGCCGCCGAGCACAGCCAACAGGAGGCCCGGGTCCGCCAGACCGAACCGCTCGAGCCCTGCCACCGCGCGGTACGAGCCCCACCGGTACTCCGCCGGGTGGCGACAGATGCCTCCACGCACCGCATTGAGGTCGACGTAGACCGATGCGGTGATGAGGTGAGACTCGTCCAGTCGCACCGAGTAGAAAGGGCTCATGAAGAGGTGTCCCTCCCGACCGTGTCTGAGGTTGAACCAGCGGGCGTACGGTCCGAGCACCTGACGCATCCCGAGCGACAGGCTCGGAGCAGGGGTCAGCACCACGAGATGCAGATGCGTGTCCATCAGGCAATACGCGATCACGCGCCAACCCTTGGCTCGCACGACGCGCGCCAGGCCGATCAGGAGCCGCTGGCGGTCGAGGTCGTCCAGCACGATCGCCGCCCTGCCGTTGCCCTGAGCGACGACGTGATGGACCGCTCCGGCTTCCTCACGGCGATCGACTCGCGGCATGCAGACAGCGTGCCTCTGGTGCCTGCGACTCTCAATTCGCAGTTTCGGACCTGTCCAGCCGGGGGGCGCGCGGGTGCAGGGTGTCGCCTGGGTTAACCCAGGCGACACCGCCGACCACGGCCGCCGCCGATGTCCGTCCGGCCACGAACGTACCGTCGAGGGACGATGCACGACGGCCGCTGGACGATCCGAGAATGCGACCGCGACGTCGTGCAGACACTCGCGCAGGAGCTCGGCGTGAGCGAGATCACGGCCGCGGTGCTGGCACGCCGAGGTCACGCGGACGTGGACGCTGCGCGCGCCTTCCTCGAGGCTCGGCTGCCCGGGCACGATCCGCTGGCGCTCGGCGACATGGCCGCGGCGGTGGCCAGGATCAGGGAGGCGATCGCCGCAGGCGAGGGGATCTGCGTCCACGGCGACTACGACGTCGACGGCATCTGCGCCACCGCGGTCGCCGTGCTGTCGCTGCGCGAGGCCGGAGCGGACGTGAGCTGGCATCTCCCCAGCCGCTTCGAGGAGGGGTACGGCGTCGCCCGCGAGACGGTCGAGCGCGTCGCCGCCGACGGAGTCCGGCTTCTCGTGACCGTCGACTGCGGCATCACCGCGCTGGCGGAGGTCGCCCACGCACGAGAGCTGGGCCTCGACGTGATCGTCACCGACCATCACAGGCCCGGCGACGAACTGCCCGACTGCCTCGTCGTGGCGACACGCCCGTCGAGCTACCCCTTCCCCGACCTGTGCGGCACGGGTGTCGCGCACAAGCTCGCCGAGGCGCTCCTCGGCGAAGGGCATCCCGAGCTCGCGCGCCACCTCGACCTCGTCGGTCTCGCCACGATCGCCGACGTGGTGCCGCTGCAGGACGAGAACCGTGCGCTCGCGGCGGCCGGATTGCGCCAGCTCGCCCGCACCCGCCGCCCCGGCCTACGAGCGCTCATGCAGAGCGCGCGGGTCGACCCGGCCACGGTCGACTCGAGCGCGGTCGGCTTCCGGCTCGCCCCCCGGATCAATGCCGCCGGACGGCTGCACCGCCCCGATCTCGCTCTCGACCTGCTCCTCACCGACGACGCGGACGAGGCACGGCGGCTCGCCGGCGAGCTCGAAGGCTTGAACCGCGAGCGCCAGGCTGTCGAGGACAGGATGCTCCGCAGCGCCGTTGCGCGCGTCGACGGCTGGCCCGAGGCGCAACGCCGGCGGCGGGGCTACGTCCTCTGGGACGAGGAGTGGCACGAGGGCGTGATCGGGATCGTCGCCTCGCGTCTCGTGGAGAAGTTCGGGCGACCGGTCGTGCTGATCGCCGGGACAGGAGACGGCTGGAAAGGATCAGGCCGCTCGATCGCCGCCTTCGACCTTCACGGCGCGCTCGGGGCGTGTGCGGAGCATCTCGAACGGTACGGCGGGCATCGCGCGGCCGCAGGCCTGTCGATCCGCACCGAGCAGCTCGAGCCGTTCGCCGAGGCGTTCGCCGCGCAGGCCGACGCCGTGCTCACCGAGGACGATCTCCGACCGGTGCAGGTCGTGGACGCGATCGTGCCCGCGGCGGCGCTCACTCTCGAGCTCGCGCAGGAGCTCGACCGGCTGGCGCCCTTCGGGCTCGGGAACCCCGACGTGACGCTGCTCGTGGCCGCGGTCGAGGCGGTCGAGCCGGCCACGGTGGGCGAAGGCAAGCACCTGCGCTTCCGCGTCCGCCAGCACGGCCGCGACGCCGGTAGCGCCATCGCCTTCGGGTTGGGCTCGCAGCTCGATCGCCTCGATCGCGAGCTGAAGTACGACCTCCTCTTCCGCCTCAAGGAGAACCGCTGGAACGGCACCGTGGCGCCTCAGCTCGTCGTGCGCCGCGTGTTCGACAGCCCTGCGGGCTACGAGGAGCTGCGCGAATGGCTGGCCGGCCTGTGGCGGGACGGCGAGGGTGCGTGGACGCCGGAGGCTCGGCAGATCTTCACCGAGCTCGGACTGGTCGCCGGCGGCAGTCGGCGCGAGCTGCTCGAGTCCGTGTCGTTTCGCGACCTGCTCGAGCGCGGCGACGCCGAAGCGCTCCCGCAGGCTGCGTAGGCTCGCCCGGGCGCTTGTCAGACGGGCCGGCGGGCGGCGCGATCGAGCGCAAGGAGCATGCGCCGTAGTCGCCAGAGGGTGATTCTGCGCCAGACGAGAGCCACGGAATGTTCACGTTCGCGGCCCGGCGCGCCGATCCTGGTAGGACAAACACGAGAAGTACACTCAACCCATGGCAGTCCTCGACGCCGAACGCCACCACGAGCACCTCGTCAGCGAGTTGATCGCTGCCGTCGAGACGTACAACCCCGGCGTCGACAAGGAGCTCATCCGCCACGCGTTCGTCTACGCGGAGGAGCGGCATCGGGGCATGACGCGCCGCTCCGGCGAGGAGTTCATCAACCATCCGTGGGGTGTGGCCCAGATCTGCACCGAGCTGCACCTCGACGAGCAGACGATCGCCGCCGCGCTCCTGCACGACGTGGTCGAGGACACCGAGACGTCCCTGGACGACGTCCGCGCCGAGTTCGGCATCGAGATCGCCCAGCTGGTCGAGGGCGTCACCAAGCTGACGCGCATCCAGTTCTCCTCGAGAGAGCAGGCGGAGGCCGAGAACTACCGGAAGATGATCGTCGCCATGGCGCAGGACGTGCGCGTCATCCTGATCAAGCTCGCCGACCGCCTCCACAACATGCGCACGATCGAGTACCTCGGCAAGCAGAAGCAGCTGCAGAAGGCGAAGGAGACGCTCGAGATCTACGCGCCGCTCGCGCACCGCCTGGGCATCCACGCGCTCAAGTGGGAGCTCGAGGACCTGTCGTTCCAGATCCTCCACCCCCGCAAGTACACCGAGATCACGGCGATGGTCGCCGACCGGCGCGCGGATCGCGAGTCCCAGGTCGAGCGCGCCGCAGCCGGGCTCGACGCCGAGCTGGAAAAGGCCGACATCCCCGCGGAGATCGTCGGTCGCGCCAAGCACTTCTACTCCATCTACGACAAGATGGCCAAGAAGGGCAAGGAGTTCAACGAGATCTACGACCTCACCGCCATGCGCGTCGTCGTGGAGCGCGGCGGGGAGGAGGGAACGCGCGACTGCTACGGCGCGCTCGGGATCATCCACTCGCTCTGGAAGCCGATGCCGGGGCGCTTCAAGGACTTCATCGCGATGCCGAAGCTGAACCGGTACCGGTCGCTGCACACGACCGTGATCGGGCCGAACGGGACGCCGCTCGAGATCCAGGTGCGCACCCGCGAGATGCACGAGGAGGCGGAGTACGGCGTCGCCGCGCACTGGCTCTACAAGCGCGGCCGCAAGGGCAAGGGGGACGACGACTGGGTCACGTGGGTGAAGACCCTGATGGACTGGCAGGGCGACGAGACCGACCCGTCCGAGTTCATGCGCACGCTGCGCACCGACCTCTTCGACGACGAGGTCTACGTGTTCACGCCGAAGGGCGAGGTGAAGACGCTGCCGGCAGGCGCGACGCCGATCGACTTCGCGTACGCCGTGCACACCGACGTCGGCCACCGCACCGTCGGCGCCAAGGTGAACGGGCGCATCGTGCCGCTCCACTACAAGCTCAAGAACGGCGACTTCGTCGAGATCCTGACCTCGAAGTCGGGCCGCGGCCCCTCGCGGGACTGGATGAAGCTGGCCGCCTCCTCGCGCGCCCGCAACAAGATCCGCCAGTGGTATCAGCGGGAGACCCGCGGTGAGACGGAGGCCAAGGGGCGGGAGGCGCTCGATCAGGCGCTCAAGGCGCAGAACCTCCCCTACCGGAAGCTCCAGGGCTCGTCCGTGCTGGCGGGGGTGATCCGCGAGCTCGGCTTCAAGAAGGCGGAGGACTTCTACCTCGCGCTCGGCTCCGGCAAGATCGGCACCGGCCAGGTGGTCAACAAGGTGCTCCAGCGCCTGAAGACCGACGAGGTCGCCGCGGAGCCCGCCGTCACGCTCAAGCCGTCCCGGTCGAAGACGGCCGTCACCGGCGACAAGCTCGGCATCGCCGTCCCGGGCGTCTCCGACGTGCTCGTACGGCTCGCCAAGTGCTGCACGCCGGTGCCGGGCGACGGCATCGTCGGCTACATCTCACTCGGTCGCGGCATCACCATCCATCGGGCCGACTGCCCCAACGTGAAGGCGCTGATGCGCAACCCGGAGCGGTTCACCGAGGTGGAGTGGGAGGGGACGGCGTCGTCGTCGAGCTTCCGCGTGCAGATCGCCGTCGAGGCCTGGGATCGCGCCCGCCTGCTCGAGGACGTCGCCCGCACGTTCGCCGAGCACGGCGCCAACATCGTCTCCTACGGCGGCTCCGTCGAGGACGGGATGGCGCACAACTGGTACACGGCCGAGCTCGGCGACGTGAAGGACCTCCGCTCGCTCCTGACAGCGCTGCGGAACCTCGAGGCCGTCTTCGACGCGTACCGCGTGACACCGAATTAGGCTCGTCTTGTCGCCGGATCACGACGGCGTCGCGGGCGGTGCGAGCTCCCAGCCGGCGGTGTCGAGGCGGACGACGAAGCCGGGGCCGCCCGCGAAGAGGCAATGGTCGACGTTCAGCACGCGGCCGTCGCCGTAGACGAGCGGCGCCGTCACCGCTGTCGGATCACGGCCGGTGACGAAGAAGATCGGCGTGTGTCCGTGCACGATGAGCTCGCCGCCGAGTCGATCGAGGAGCGTGTGCACCGACGCGGGTTGGCGGAGCTCGTGGCGGTCGGACACGAGCTCGAGCAGCCGGCCCAGCGCCACCGGGTCGCCGCCCCGCAGCAGCCTGCCGGCCGACTCGGCGATCTCGGCCGCGCTAGAGCCGAGCTCCAGGTACCGGCTGGTGTCCGCGTGGAGGAGGAGCCAGGCGCCTTCGCGCCCGGTCGGCGGGAGAGCCTCGATCCACGCCTGGTGATGCGACTCGAGGCGTCGCAGGTCGCCGATGCGGCCGCCGTTCAGCGTCCAGCTCTCGCCAAATGTGACATCGGTGTCCTCGATCGGGACGTCGGCATGCCGAGCGACACCGAGCAGGAGCAGCTCGTGGTTTCCCAGTAGGCAGCGGACATCGCCCGCCTGCTGCAGACGCATCACGAGGTCGATGGCGCCGATCCCGTCCGGGCCGCGGTCGACCAGGTCACCGAGCAGCCAGAGCCGCGCGTCGGCGCCGCACCAGCGGTCGCCGCCGTCGATCAGTCCCGCGTCGCGCAACAGCCCCGCGAGCAGCGTCGCGGTGGCCGTGGACGTCGCCGACGACGAACGCCGGCACCTAGCCAGTACCCAGCGCAAGCTCGGGATCCGCTCCCGCGGATCCCGAGCGCGCGACGATCAGATCCCTGAAGGCGTCCGCTTCGCGGCCGCGCGCCTCGGTGTTCATCTCAACCTCTAGGTGCTGAGCCGCTCGCGGATCGGATCGAGATCGGCGTCCTGGCCGGCCCACTCACGCAGCGCGGGCCGGAGCTCGAGCGACCGACGGGCATGCGTCACCGCGTCATCGAGACGGCCGGCCTGCGACTCGGCGCAGGCGAGGTTGTAGAGCACGGACGCGTCGTCCGGGTACTGGACCAGCGCTTCCGACAGCTCGTCCGCCATCGCCGCGAAGTCGCCCGCGGGGCGATGGCGCTCCGCATGGAAGTAGGCTTCCCACGCCGAGGGGGTGTACGGCTCACCTGTCTTGCCCCCGATCGCCAGCACCGACGTGCTCGGCTCCTCCGCCACGGCGTGCCGTCGGAGCTCCGGGTCGCGCACGAAGACAGCGGTGCCCGCCGGCGCGTCGAGCGTCTCGTCGCCGATGTGGAAGGTGGCGCGTCCCGTGAGAACCACGTACACCTCCTCGTGCTGCAGCGTGGACTCGGTGTGCTCCTCGACGACGTGGTCGCCGGCATTTGTCGCCACGTAGGCGTTGATGCCGAACGCCTGCACACCGAGCGTGCGACGAAGCGGCCGCCATTGCAGCGACCCGGCCACCGTGATCGGCTCGATCTCGTCGAGCCTGACGCTCGTCCACCGGTCCACGCGCGCAGCCTACTTGTCGCGCGCAATCAGGCCTTTCCCTCGACCGAGGGAGTATCCCTCGATCGAGTGGGGTACCTCGAAGGGGGCAGACAGTCACTCGTTCCAGGGATTGCCACCCCCCACCGGGGGAGGTACGACGAGTGCGGGGGAGGGGAGCCGACGCGCCGCCCGCTGGAGCACTCGTTGCTCCGGCGGGCGCGCCCGGCCTGTCCTTGTCGCGCAAGCAGGGATCCGCGACAGCGGATCCCTGCGCGCAGAAACACGATCCCTGAAGGCGTCCGCTTCGCGGCCGCGTGCCTGCCCACCTTGTCGCGCTCGGCGGTCCTTCGAAGCGTCCGGTCGGGCTCGGATTGGACTAGGGCTCCCAAGCCTCGCCGCCGGTGTCCCAGCCGATCAGGACGTGCGCCGCGAGGAGCTCGGCAACGCGTGAGAGAAACGCGCTGTCGGCCTCGCCGTCCACCCACAACTCGCCCACGGGCACACCCTGGTACGTGATCGTGGTGCGCTGCCGCCGCGCCTCGTGCGGGATGCCGGCAGCAGGGCCGACGGTCAGCTCGCCACCCTCCGAGAAGGCGATCCCCGCCCACGAGATCGACGGCTCCTCCGACAGCACGCGCACCGTGTCACGAAGCACCTCGTCCGCGTCCTCGGACGCCCCGACGATGCGATCGATCGCCACCAGCGCAGCGGCGCTCACTCCTCGAGATCCTCACCTTCGAACACGCGCACCATGGCACGCAGCTGCTCGGGTATCGCGACGGGGCGCCGCTCGTCGATGTCGACCAGCACCAGCGTCTGCGTCGCCGTCGTCATCAGCTCGCCGTCCGGCAGCCGGTGGGCGGCGCACTCGTACGTGATGCTGGTTCGCCCGATGCGGCTGACGCGGATGAACGCCTCGAGCAGGTCGTCGAAGCGCGCGGGTGCGTGATACTCGACGTGCGAGGCCCGCATCACCAGCTGGGCGTCGCCGGTGTGCAGCTCGCCGCCGAGGTGGCGGTGGTACTCCGTTCGCGCATGGTCGAAGTAGGGCAGATAGCGGCCGTAGTAGACGACGCCCTGTGCGTCCGTGTCGGAGAACCAGACGCGCGTCAGGGCGGAGTACTTGAACGGAGGTCGCTGCGCGGTGACGCGGCCGAGCTCGAGCGGGTCGCTCACCCCCGCGATCCTAGCCACCGAGCGCGTGAACGCTCTAGAGTCCCCTCATGAAGCCCGTCTCGGCTCACATGTCCGGCGACCTGCTCACCGTGACGCCCGACGACGCGCTCGGCGACGTGGTCGTGCGGATGGCGGAGCGGAACGTCGGAGCGGTGCTCGTGCTGGACGGTGTACGGCTGACAGGCGTCCTCACCGAGCGGGACGTTCTGCGCGCCGTCGCGGCCGGCATCGACTTCGCGACGCCGGTGTCGGCGCGGATGACACACAACCCCGACACGATCGAGTCGACGGACTCGATCGAGCACGCGGCCGTGTTGATGATCCACGGCGGCTTTCGCCACCTGCCCGTCGTGGAGGAGGGCGTGCCGGTCGGGATCCTCTCGATCCGCGACCTCGTCAGGGTCGCGCTCGTCGACACTGCGCCGCGAGGCGCCTGACACGCAACCATCTAGGTCCGGATCAGCGCCAGCACCTCGTCGCGGCGCCGTTCCATCTCGGCCCCGGACAGCGCCTCGAGGTTGAGACGCAGCAGCGGCTCCGTGTTCGACGGGCGGACGTTGAAGTGCCAGTCGTCGAAGTCGACGGAGACCCCATCCAGGTGCGACACGCGACCGCCGAGCGCGGCGTAGCGCTCCTTGATCTCCTGCAGCTTGAGCGGCACGTCCGCGACCGGCGTGTTGATCTCTCCGGTGATGAAGAAACGCTCGCGGAAGGGCGCCAGGAGCTCCGAGAGCGGCCGCTCTGCGCGCGAGAGCAGCTCGAGCATGAGCAGAAACGGCACGACCCCCGTGTCGGCCTGGGAGAAGTCCCGGAAGTAGTAGTGGGCCGAGACCTCACCGGCGAAGGCCGCGCCCTCCTTGCGCATGCGGTGCTTGATGAACGCGTGGCCGACGCGGTTGACGAGCGGGACGCCGCCGGCCGCCTCGATCGTGAGCGGTACCGCGCGGCTGGCGCGGACGTCGTAGATCACCTTCGCGCCGGGCTCCTTGGCGAGCACCGCCTGGGCCAGGAGCGCGGTGACGAAGTCGCCGGGAACGAACTCGCCCTCGTCGTCGATGAAGAAGCAACGGTCGGCGTCGCCGTCGTAGGCAACGCCCAGGTCGGCCCCTTCGGTGCGTGTGCGCTCCTCGATGAAGGCGCGGTTCTCCGGCTTGAGCGGGTTCGGCTCGTGGTTCGGAAAGGAGCCGTCGGGCTCGAAGTAACACGCCACGTACTCCAGCTGCGGCAGACGCTCGAGCACCGGCGGCAGCATCGCGCCGGCCATCCCGTTGGCCGCGTCGATCACCACCTTGAGCCCTTTGATCGCGTCCGTGTCGACGAAGGAGAGCACCTTGTCGACGAAGCCCGGCCAGACGTCGAGCGCCGTCACCGACCCTCGCCGCTCGACGGTGCCGAACGTTCCGAGCGCGCGGCGCCGGACGTCGTCGAGGCCGGAGTCGCCGCCGACGGGGAGCGCCCCACGGCGGACGATCTTCATCCCCGTGTACTCCTTCGGGTTGTGCGAGGCCGTGACACAGATGCCCCCGTCGAGGCCGAGCTCGCCGACGGCGTAGTAGACCATCTCCGTCCCGACCAGCCCCAGGTCGCTGACGTCGGCACCACCGTCGGCGGCACCCTCGATCACCGCGGCGGTCATGGTCGGCGCCGCCAGCCTCATGTCGCGCCCGACCGCGACGGTGCGCGGCTCGAAGTGCTCCACGTAGGCGCGGCCGATGCGGTAGGCGCCGTCCTCGTCGAGCTCCGTCGGGTGGATGCCGCGGATGTCGTACGCCTTGAAGACCTTCGGGTCGAGCACCAGCCCATCGTAGGGAACCCCCTCCCGACGCGATGGAGGGACTAGCCTGGCGTCGCGAGGATGGCGCGGATCGCCTGGCTCGAGGCTTCGTCGGGCGACTCCGAGATCACCGTCGCGGGGCGCTCGAAGTGCTCCAGGGCGGCCTGGAGCGGCTCGGCCCGCAGGGTGCCCTCACCGTAGGGCAGGTGTCGCGTCTCGTTGCGGTTCGCGTAGGCGATGTCCGAGAAATGGATGTGGAACGGCACGCCCGCGTGAAGCACGGAGTCGACGTCCGCGAGCGCGGTCCTGAAGAGCTCGGGCTCGAGAAAGGCACCGTCGCTCGTCGCGTGCATGTGCGCGAAGTCGAGCACCGGCCGCACCCAATCGACGCGGCGGGCGATCTCGACGCAGTCGTCGATCGAGCCGAGATCTCGCACGCGACCCATCACCTCGACGCCGAACGGCACCGCCCGTCCCTTGCCCTCGAGGCGCTCACGCAGCGTCCCGAGCTGCTCCACGACCGCGTCGATCGCGTCTTCGCGCGGCCGTCCGAGCAGGAAGCCGGGGTGCAGCACGACGAGCTCGGCTCCGGCCGCGGTGGCGATGCCGGCGCTCCGATCAAGCGCACCGACGGCCGACGAGAACTTGCGACCGGTGGTCTCGAGGTGACCCATGAAGCCGAACAGCGGCGCGTGCACGGAGAGCGCGACGTCGTGCTCGCGGGCGACCTCGCCGAGGCGCTCCGCCCACGGGTAGTCCATCCAGAAGCCGCCCTCGAAGTCGATCTCGCAGGCGTCGTAGCCACGTTCGCGGACCAGCGCGATCGCAGCCTCCGGGCTCTCGCGCGACGGCACGCGCGCGACACCGACGCGAACACGTCCCATACGCCGACTCTATCCGCGCCGCCGAAGAGACGAGCCTCGCGGCCGCGAAGCGGACGCCTTCAGGGATCCTTGCGCGCAAGGATCCGCGGGAGCGGATCCGCCTTTCTCGCGAAGCGAGAAAGCGCATGCAAAAAGAGGCATCTGCAGGGGAAACGCTGTCGTCCGACCGGACCCGTACGCTGAAACGGCAGATGGATCGCCCGACCCGCATCGACCTGCTCGAGCTCGACATCGACCTGCGCCTGACCGATCTCTGGCGCGAGGTCGCGGACGTCGGCGAGTGGAATCTGGAAGTCGTCGCGGCCTTCATGCGGGCCGCCTACGGCAAGGGGTACTGCGACTCGCTCACGGAGGAGTCGCCAGGGGCGCTGTGCGAGGAGCACGGCTACGACGTGCCCGACCGGCGCCCTGTTCCCGAGCGGCGCGCGGCGTAGGGGCGAGGCCCGCCTCGCCCTCGTCGACGCGGCCATGGGTCAGGGCAAGGCAGGCCTCGCCCTCCCCGACCTGGCGGTAGCTCAAGGCGAGGCAGGCCTCGCCCCTACTAGACTTGTCTCGTGGCCAGGAGAGGCTCTCCGGCGCGGCTCGTCATCGCCCTCTCGATCGCGGCGGTGCTCGGCATCTTCCTCCTCTACACGTCGATCGCAGGCGGCGGAACGCCGTCCCTCGCCCCCAGCGAGCTCGCACACCGGACGGGCGACGTCTCGCTGGTGGGGCGCGTGGTCGGCCCCGTCACGGGCGACGCCCACGACGGCGGGCTCCGCTTCAAGGTGCGTGACATCTCGGGATCGAAGCCCGCCACGGTCACCGTCCTCTACACGGGCTCCGTGCCGGACCTGTTCCGCGCCGGGCGCGACGTCGTGATCGACGGACGCCTCCGGAAGGGCATCTTCGTCGCCACGCCGGGGACGATGGTCACGAAGTGCCCCTCCAAGTACACGGCGTCCGACCCCGCCAAGTAGGGAAGCCACGGTGCCCGAGCTCGGCAGCGCCGCGCTGCTCGTCACCCTCGGGCTGGCCGTCTACGCGCTGCTCGCCGGCGCCTACGCGGCGGCCACCCGGCGTCGCCGGCTCGCAGAGTCGGCGCGCAACGCGCTCATCGCGTCGTTCTTCTCCACGCTTGTGGCGTCGCTCGTGCTTGCTGCCGCCTTCCTGCGCGACGACTTCTCGCTGCGGTACGTCGCCGAGCACTCGAGCCGGGCGCTGCCGACGCCGTACAAGCTGTCGGCGTTCTGGGGCGGGCAGGAAGGGTCGCTGCTCCTCTGGCTCCTCGTGCTGACCGCGTACGCGGGTCTCGCCGTGTGGATCAACCGCCGCCGTGCCGCCGACCTCGTGCTCTGGGTGACGCCCGTGCTCGCCGGCGTCACGGTCGGCTTCGCCTGGCTCCTGACGGGTGTGTCGAGCCCGTTCGCAACCAGCCCGGCGCCGGCGGACGGCCTGGGGCTCAACCCCAGCCTGCAGAACCCGTACATGGTCAGCCATCCACCTGCGCTGTACCTCGGTTACGTCGGGCTCGCGATCCCGTGGGCGTTCGCCATGGGGGCCCTGCTCGCCGGACGCACGGACGAGCGCTGGATCATCGCCACGCGGCGGTGGACGCTCCTCGCCTGGACGGCGCTCGGGATCGGGCAGCTGCTCGGCGCGCACTGGGCCTACGTCGAGGTCGGCTGGGGCGGCTACTACGCCTGGGATCCCGTCGAGAACGCGGCGCTCATGCCGTGGCTCGCCGCGACGGCGTTCCTGCACTCGGTCATGATCCAGGAGAAGCGCGGGATGCTGAAGGTCTGGAACGTCGTCCTCGTCTCGCTCGCCTTCTGCCTCTCGCTGTTCGGCACCTTCCTCACACGCTCGGGGGTCGTCAACTCGATCCACTCCTTCACGAAGAGCTCGATCGGGCCTTGGTTCCTGTCCTTCATCATCCTCGCCGTCGTCGTCTCGGTTGCGCTGACCCTCTGGCGGCTGCCGCTGCTGCGGTCGAAGACGAAGCTCGAGTCGCTCGTCTCGCGAGAGGCGACGTTCCTCTACAACAACCTGCTTCTCGTTGCCCTCTGCCTGACGATCCTCTGGGGCGTGGTCTGGCCGATCGTCTCGGAGGCCGTGCGTGGGGAGGCGGTCGTCGTCGGACGCCCGTACTACGACTTCTTCCTGCGCATCTTCGGACTGCCGCTGCTCCTCCTGATGGGGATCGGGCCACTCGTCGCCTGGCGGCGCGCCTCGCTGAGAGGGCTCGCGCGCACCTTCGCAGGCCCGACGATCGCGGCGCTCGCCGTCGGTGCGTTGCTCGTCGCGCTCGGCGCCGGCTCGTCGATCCCGGGGCTGATCGCCTATACGTTCTCCGCTTTCGTGATCGCGACGATCGCGATCGAGTTCTGGCGCGGCACGACCGCGCGGCGCGCACTCTCGGGCGAGTCGTGGCCCGGCGCCTTCTCGTCTCTCGTGTCTCGCAACCGCCGGCGCTACGGAGGGTACGTCGTGCATTTCGCCATCGTGCTGCTCGCGATCGGCGTCGTCGGCTCGAGTGCCTACGACTCGGTCGCCGAGGGCCGCCTCGCAAGGGGCGAGTCTCTCGCTGTCGCGGGGTACACGCTGACCTACGGCCGCCTCGTCGAGCGCGACACGAGCAACGCGACGGAGGTGCGGGCGCAGCTCGCGGTGCGCCGCGACGGGAAGGATCTCGGGCGGCTCGAGGCCGGGAAGAACGCCTACAGCGTCGAGCAACAGGTCTCGAACGAGGTGGGTATCCGGACCGACTACGCGCGGGGGGAGGATCTCTTCGTGATCGCGGAGCAGGTGAACGACGACGGCTCCGTCTACTTCCGCGTCTTCGTCAAGCCGCTCGTCAACCTCATCTGGCTCGCCGGCATCGTCTTCCTGGCGGGGTCGGTGGTGGCGTTGTGGCCGGACGCCCGCGAGGAGCGCAGGCTCGCCGCACGGTATGCGGACACGGGCGCTGCTGCCGGGGCGTCACCCGGCAGGTGACGGTAGCGCTCGTTCTGGCCGCGCTCGTCGTCGTGGCCGCCGTGATCGCGGTTGCGCTGCCGTTCCTCCGCGACCCGGCCCCCGCCTCGGACGTCGTGGGCGAGCCCGACGAGGACGAGCGTCACAGGCTCGAGCTCGCCGAGGAGCGCGATCGCGCGCTGGCGGCGTTGCAGGAGCTCGAAGCAGACCACCGCGCCGGTCGGATCACGGACGACGACTACCGCGCCGTGGTGGGACCGCTGCGCCGGGAGGCCGCGCAGGCGCTGCGAGCGCTCGATGACGGTAAGCAGGAGCAGCCGACGACGTCTTGAAGATGTCCGGAATGGAGCGTCGACTTCCGCTCCTGGTCATGCTGGCCGCCGTCCTGCTCGCCGCCGCCCCGGCAGCGGGAGATCCGGGCGACGACCGAGATCGCGTCGATGCGCGCCTCGGCGACGCACGCGACCAGCTTGCGGACGCGCAGAACCGGCAGGGCGTGCTGACCGGCGAGCTGTCGGCGCTCACGGAGCGCGCTCGTGCGGCAAGCGCGTCGGTCGACGCGGAGCAGGCTCGCCTCGACGTGCTCGAGGCGCAGCTCTCGCGGCAGCAGGCCGCGCGCCACGCGATCGAGGCGCGCCTGCAGCGGCTTGTCGACCGGCTCCGGACCCTGCGACGGGAGGAGGCGGCGGCGATCGCCCGTCTCGAGCAGCGCGTCCGCGCCATCTACATCAACGGCGACCCCGACGTCGTCGCGTTCGTTCTCGGCGCGTCGTCGATCTCGGAGCTGCTCGATGACATCGACGTGCTCGACCGGATCGGACGTCAGGACGAGCGCATCGCGAGGACAGCCACGGACGCCCGCACGCGCACCGCCGCAGCCACCGTGCGGGTGCGAGGCGCGAGGGCGGAGGCGCTCGCGGCGGAGCGTGCGATTGCCGCGCGCACCGTCGAGCAGCGTGCCGTCCGCGACCGGCTCGCAGCCGCACGGGACGCGGTCACGGCCGCGGCAGCGGCGAAACGCGGAGCCCTGGGGGAGATCCGCGCCACGGAGGCGAAGCTCAATGAGGAGGTCGAGGCGCTGGAGTCCGAGAGCGCGGCGATCGCAGCGAGGATCCGCGCAGCCGAGACGGCCGGCTCGGTGACCAGCGGAACCGGGTCGACATCGGGTCTCAGCTGGCCGGTCTCCGGGCCGATCACGAGCGGTTTCGGCCCGCGGGGTGGCCGCATGCACGAGGGCATCGACATCGCCGTGCCGGAGGGGACGCCGGTCCACGCGGCGGCGGCAGGGACGGTGATCTACGCCGGCTGGCTCGGCGGCTACGGCAACCTCGTCGTCATCGACCACGGAGGCGGCCTGTCGACGGCGTACGGTCACAACTCGGGGTTGGTCGCCTCTGCCGGGGAAAGCGTCGCCCAGGGCGATACCGTTGCCTACAGCGGCAACACAGGTCATTCGACAGGCCCGCACGTCCACTTCGAGGTGCGCATCGACGGCACCGCTGTCGACCCGCTCGGCTACCTCTGAGTTCTACGCAGCTGTGATCGTGGCGGGCAGCTCGGCTGCGATGACGACGTGCAGGTCGGGCAAGGCCCGCCAGCACTCCTCGAGACCGAGCCCGTAGCCGGCGAACAACTCGTCGGGGACGGTGAAGCCGATCCACTCGAGCGGCACGTCGTCCACGAGTCGGCGATGCGGCCGGTCGAGCAGCGTCACCGCGGCGAGGCTCGCCGGCCGGCGGAGAGACAGGGTGCGGACGAGATACCCGAGCGTGAGGCCCGTGTCGACGATGTCCTCGACGATGATCACGTCGCGGCCCTCGACCGGGCCGTCGAGGTCCTTGAGCAGCCGCACGGCTTCGCCCCCGCGGCGGCCACTGTAGGGCGCGAGCTCGACGACGTCGATCTCGTGGTGGATCCCGAGCGCGCGGGAAAGGTCGACGAGGAACACCGCGCTCGACTTGAGGGGAGCGATGAGCACCGGGTCGCGACCGTCGCAGTACGCCTCGATCTCTCGCCCCAGCTCGCGGACGCGCGCCGCGATCTCGTCACGGGTGAGGAAGATCTCGCCGATGGGCTGGCCGTCTGCGCGGAGTGGGCCGGCGGCGGACATCAGGGACGCCCGCCGGCCGCGTGTTTCCTCACGACGCCAGCCTCAGGCGGTATCGCTGTGCCAGCCTCTCGATGTCGCGGCGGTAGAACAGCTTCACGCGCACGTCAGGGTACAGGCGCTGCAGCTCCCGGAGCTTGCGGTTCTTGCGGGTCACCAGCGACTGCTTCATCACCGTCACCTCGACGTAGAGCTTCTGCTCGGGGAGGAAGAAGTCGGGTGTGAAGGCGCTCGTGACGCGGCCCTCGCTCGTCGCGCTCGAGGACGAACGAGTGCGGCTCGTACTCCCAGGGGACGCCGTAGTAGTCCAGGATCTTGGCGCACTCCAATTCCACCTCGTGAGCGAACCGAGGCGGTTCGGTGCCGCGAAATGCCTGGAAGCGGTGAGGCTCCTGCGGCTCGACCCGCACCGTGGCAAGGCTAGAGATGGCCTCGGACGGCGCTTTTCGAGCCGCGGCGGCGTCCGGCCTGGATTCCGCTTCGGAGCGGGCCGTACACTGGCCTTGTGCCGGAGGACGTGTTCCGCATCGCCCACATCTCCGACCTCCACTGCGGCGGGCCGTACTTCGAGCCGAACCTGCTCGAGCGCGCCATCAGCGAGGTCAACGACCTACAACCGCACGTGGTCGTCTGCACGGGCGACCTGACGACGTTCGGCTTCAAGCACGAGTACCAGCTGGCGCGCGAGTACCTCGACAGGCTGCGCTGCGACACGCTCGTCGTCGTGCCGGGCAACCACGACTCCCGCAACGTCGGCTACATCCACTTCGAGGAGCTCTTCGGCGACCGCAACTCGGTGCTTCGCAAGAGCGGGATCACGATCGTCGCCGTCGACTCGACGGAGCCCGACCTCGACCACGGGCAGATCGGCCGTGGGCGCTACCCGTGGATCGAGGAGTGCTTCGGGGCCGAGCCCGCGGATCTCCGGATCTTCGTCCTCCACCACCACCTGCTGCCTGTACCGGGCACCGGGCGGGAGCGAAACGTGGTCTACGACGCGGGCGACGCGATCGAGTGCCTCCTTCGCGCGGGCGTGCATCTCGTGCTCTCCGGTCACAAGCACGTGCCCTACGCGTGGCGGCTCGAGAACCTGTTCGTCGTCAACACCGGCACCGTGTCGTCGCTGCGCCTGCGCGGGAACACGCGACCCTGTTACAACGTGATCGAGGTCTCGGGCCGGCACGTCGACGTGTGGCGCCACCATCCCTTTCACGGGCAGGAGCGGATCATCCAGTTCGCGACGGATACCTACGAGTACGAGAAGTACACGGGCCGGATCGAGCGGGAGGTGTCGTCGCGGCCATGAGACGTGCGCTCGTCCTGGTCGACGGCGAGCACTATCCGCCCGTCGTGCGCGACGCGCTCGATTCGCTCTCCGACGAGGTCGTGGGCGCGGTCCTCGTCGGCGGCACGGAGAAGCTGCGCGGTGGGGAGGGATACGGGGTGCCGTTGCGTGAGAGCGTCGAGGGCGCCATCCGCGAGCTCCGGCCGGACGTCGTCGTCGACCTCTCGGACGAGCCGGTGCTCGGCCCGGTGGAGCGATTGCGGCTCGCGAGCCGCGTGCTGGCGCTCGGCGTCCCGTACGAGGGCGCCGACTTCCGCCTCGAGCCTCCGGTCTTCGCGCCGGTCGACGTTCCGTCGCTGGCGGTGATCGGCACGGGCAAGCGGGTGGGAAAGACGGCCGTCACCGGCCATCTCGCGCGGCTGCTCGCGCGCTCACGCCGGGTCGTCGTCGTCGCGATGGGGCGTGGCGGGCCGCCGGAGCCGGAGCTCGTCACTCTGCCGCCCACGGTGGAGAGCCTGCTCGCGCTCTCGGCCGCGGGCCGTCACGCGGCCTCCGACCATCTCGAGACGGCGGCCGTGGCCGGTGTCGAGACGGTGGGCTGCCGTCGCTGCGGGGGCGGTCTCGCCGGCGCGGTCGCCGTCTCCAACGTGCTCGAAGGCGCTCGCCTGGCGGCGTCGCTCGACCCGGATCTCGTCGTCTTCGACGGGAGCGGCGCAGCGCTGCCACCGGTCGCGGCGGCGCGTCGCATCGCTGTGGTCGGAGCCCGGCAGGACATCGGCGTCGCGACCGGCTACCTCAACGCGTACCGCGTGCTCGTCTCCGACCTGGTCGTGGTGACGATGGCCGACGACGGCGTGCCGCACGCGGCGCTTGCCGGCGCGCTTCGCGACGTGGCACATCCCGGTGTGCCGGTGATCCGGACGCGGCTTCGCCCGGAGCCGCTCGAGTCGGTGGCCGGCGAGCGCATCGCGTTCTTCGGAACGGCGCCGGATGCAGCGCACGCCGTCCTTGCGGCCGAGCTCGCCGAGCGCCATGACGCGCAGGTCGTGCATGTCTCCGGCGCGCTCGCCGACCGGGCCCGGTTGCGGGAGGAGCTCGCGCAGGTCGACGCGGAGACGTTCGTGATCGAGCTCAAGGCGGCCGCGGTCGACGTCGTCGCGACGGCGGCGCGGGAGCGCGGTGTGCGGGTCGTTCTCGCCCGCAACGACGTCGTCCCGCTCGCCGGCGAGCCCGACCTCGACGCCGAGCTCGAGCGTCTCGCAGCAGAGGCTGTCGCGCTACGGGAGGTACCGGCATGAACGAGCGGCGCTACCTGGCGCCCCTGCCGCTCGGGGGCGACGACGGCCCGCCGTGGTCGAAGGGTCTGATGGCCCGCGCCCTGGCGGCGACGGGGTTGTCCCCCACGCGCTCCTACGAGCTCGCGCGCCGCGCGGACGCCGACCTGCTCCTGCGCGGCTCCGACCGCCTCGATCTCGACCGGCTGGCCGAGCTGGCCGTCGAAGTGCTGGGTGAGCCGGAGGCGGGTCGCACCATGCGCCGCCTGCGTCGGCTGCAGGCGCTGCAGCAACTCGAGCTGCCGATCGTCGTCCTCGTCGGTGGGGCGACCGGGACCGGGAAGTCGACGTTGGCGACCGAGGTCGCGCACCGGCTCGGCATCACGCGGGTTGCGTCGACCGACTTCATCCGGCAGACGATGCGCGCCTTCTTCTCGCGCGACTTCATGCCCTCCGTGCACTACTCGAGCTTCGAGGCGCAGCTCGGCCTGACGAAGGCGGAGGAGGAGGAGTCGGGCGACGCGGCGCTGCTCGGCTTCCTCGACCAGACGCGGAACGTGCTCGTCGGCGTCGAGGCCGCCATCGACCGCGCGCTCGACGAGGGCTGGTCGATGGTGCTCGAAGGCGTCCACCTCGTGCCGGGCATGCTGCGCGTGCACCGCGAGAGCGCCCTCGTCGTGCAGTGCGTGATCGCGATCACCGACGAGAACGTGCATCGCAGCCACTTCTGGGTGCGCGACCGCGCCACCGAGGGCCTGCGGCCGCTCGAGAAGTACCTGGAGGGGATCCCGGAGATCCGGCTCATCCAGGATGCGCTCGTCGATCGGGCGCACCGGTTCGACGTGCCGGTGATCGAGAACACGAGCGTCGACGAGGCGGTCGGCGCCGTCCTCGACCTCGTGCTGTCGCAGGCGGAGCGCCTCGTCCGCGTGTAGGTAGACGGCGGGCCGGATGTATCCGGCCCCTACGGGCGCGTCGATACACTCGGTCTGATGGTTACCCAGGAGGACGTCGTCGAGGCTCTGCACGGGGTCGAGGACCCCGAGCTCGGCATGGACATCGTCGAGCTCGGCCTCTTCTACGAGGCGGAGATCGACGGCGAGAACGTGAAGATCATCCACTCGCTCACGTCGATGGGGTGCCCGGCCGGCCCGATGATCCAGGAAGGCATCCACGACGCAGTGGCTGAGCTGCCCGGCGTCGACGCGGTCGAGGTCGAGCTCACGTTCGACCCGCCCTGGACGCCCGACCGCATGTCGGACGACGCCAAGTTCATCCTCGGCTTCGGCTGACTCTGCCGCGCAGCATGAGATCCCGGCTCGCGCGGATCCCATCACGCGCCGAATCACCAGGGGCCTTGAAGCGGTCGGGGGAGTTGGTCGTTCCCGGCCCTAGCCGGGAATGAGCACGATCTTGCCGAGTTGCTCGCCGGCTTCGAGGCGCTCGTGGGCGGCGCGCGTCTCCGACAGCGGGAACACGCGGTCGACGTGCACGCGGGCTCTCGCCCGAGCGGACGAGGTCGTAGGCGCCGAGGAAGTCGTCCCGCGCGCCCATCGTCGAGCCGTAGACGGTGAGCTGCTTCCACCAGAACCGGTGCAGCTGCGCGGGTGGGTTCGGGCCGCTCGTGGCGCCGCACACCGTCACGCGCCCGGCGGGTCGCACCGCTGCCAGCGACCGTGCCCAGGTCGCCTCGCCGACCGACTCCACGACGACGTGCACACCCTTGCCCGTCGCCTCCTTGACGGCGGCCACGACGTCTCCGTCGGCGTGGTTCACCGCCACGTCGGCGCCCCAGGCGCGCGCCTGCTCCAGCTTCCAGTCGCTGCCGGAGGTGACGATCGTGTGGGCGCCGAGCGCGCGGCAGATCTCGAACGCCGCCGTCCCCACGCCTCCGCCGACACCCCAGATCAAGACCCACTCGCCCTCCTGCAGGCCCGCCTTCGTGACGAGCATGCGGTAGGCGGTCTCGTAGACGAGCGGGAACGCAGCCGCCTCCTCGAACGAGAGCCCGTCGTCGAGCGCGAACACCTGCTCCGCCGCGATCGCCATCTGCTCGCAATGCGTCCCGTCCGAATGCTCCCCGACGACGGCGATCGTGTCGCCGTGCTCCAGACCCGGGTTGATGACGACACGGTCACCGACGGAGAAGCCGGTCACACCCGCGCCGACTCCCAGCACGACGCCGGCGCCGTCGGCGCCCAGGATCCGCGGCTTCGGCACGGAGGGGAGCCCTTGGCGCACCCAGATGTCGAGATGGTTGAGGGAGGCCGCGCGCAGCTCGATCAGCACCTCGCCCGGCCCCGGCTCCGGATCGGGGACGTCCTCGTACCGCAGCACATCCGGCCCGCCGTCTTCGTGGATCCGGATCGCCTTCATGGCAGGATCCTCTCATGACCGCTCGAGAGCTCGCGGAGCTCGCCACCGAGCTCGGGATCGACGTGATCGGCGCGGCGCCCGCCGAGCCCTACGAGGAGACCGAGCGGCACATCGCCGAGCGTCACGCGCGCGGGCTGTTCGCCGACATGCGCTTCACGATGGCGCACCCCGAGGTCTCGTGCCACCCGGAGACGCTCCTCGAAGGCGCGTGCAGCGTCGTCTCGGCCGCGCTCTGCTACTGGGCTCCCGGCGGCGAGCCCGAGCCGGGTATCGGCGCCGGCCGCTTGCCGCGCTACACGTGGAGCGACGCCTACGCGACGCTCAGGGAGCGGCTCGACGCGCTCGGCCGGCGCCTCGGCGGCGTCCTACCGCGTCCTCGTGGACGAGAACGACCACGTCGACCGGGAGGGCGCCGCACGGTCGGGCGTCGGCTTCTACGGCAAGAACACGATGCTCATCACCCGGACGCACGGGTCCTGGGTGGTGCTCGGGACGCTTGTCACCGACGTCGCGATCGAGACCACATCGCCGCTCTCGCTCGACTGCGGTCAGTGCCGCCTGTGCATCGACGCCTGTCCGACACACGCGCTCGACGAGCCCGGTGTGCTGGACGCCACGCGCTGCCTGTCGTACTGGACGCAGGCGCCGGCGCCGATCCCCGAGCCGTATCGCGCCGAGCTCGGTGCGATGGTGTACGGCTGCGACGTGTGCCAGGACGTGTGCCCGTGGAACCGCGGCATCGAGAAGCGCCGCGCCGGCGCGCCGGTGGAGGAAGGCGAGCCGTTCGTCTCGCTGCGCGCCTGGCTGGAGCGAGGACGGGCCGGGCCTGCGGGAGCGTTACCGGAGGCTCTACGTGCCGCGCAACGATCCGCGCTGGCTGCGCCGGAACGCGCTCGTCGCGGCCGGGAACGTGGGAGACCACGCCGACACCGACGCCGTCCAGGCCTACGCGGACGGGGACGACGAGATGTTGCGGGAGACCGCGGCGTGGGCGCTGCGGCGTCTGGCGGAGCGCGGCGTGCCGGAGCCGGCATGAACGACGTCGATCGCCTCGCCGTGCTCGCCCACGAGCTTCGCAGCCCCCTGGCCGCGCTCGTGGCGATCGAGCATGCGCTCCGCGACGGGGACCTGGTGGACGGCGACCGGCGGCGCCTGCTCGTGCTCGGAGCCGCTGCCGGGCGCGACATCGAGCGACTGCTTGCCGATCCCGAGCTCTTCTCGGTCGAGCTCCGGCCGGTCGAGGTCGCCGAGCTCCTCGACGGCCTGCAGGGAGCAGACGTCGAGGTCGTCGCGGAGGCCGGGCTCGTCGTCGCCGGAGACCCGGTGCGGTTGCGCCAGGCGCTGCGCAATCTCATCGCCAACGGCCTGCGGCACGGCGACCGGGTCGTCGTCCGCGCCGCCGCCCGGGGGACGGAGGTCCGCATCACGATCGCCGACGACGGGCCCGGCGTCCCGCCGGAGCTCGACGCGTTCGCACGCGGGGTGAGCGGTGTCGGCTCGACCGGGCTCGGTCTCTACGTGGCCCGTGCCGTCGCCGAAGCACACGGCGGCAGCCTCGAGCTCGAATCGGCGCCCTCGGCGGGCGCCACCTTCACGCTCGCTCTGCCGCGCGTCGACGCCGCGTCCGGCTGAGACCCAGCTCGCCCTCGAGCTCCTTCGCGCGCCGGGCGATCACGCGGCGCATCGGCGCAGGCTCGAGCACGACCGTCTCGCCGCGATCGGCCAGCACCTCGGACACGAGCCACTCCTCCGTCTTGAACGAGAGATCGGAGAGCGCCGCACGATCGGTGAGCGCGCGGGCGCCACGCTCGATCCTCCAGCGCGCGACGACGGGCGAATGCCAGACGCGCGCCAGGCGCGGCTCGGCGAGGTAGTTCGGGTCGAAGCCCTCACGGGCGTCGAAGCGCTCGTCGGTGAGCTGCGCCGAGCGCATGCGGTCGAGACGGTAGGTACGCGGGCCGTCGACGGTGCGATCCCATGTGTGCACACGCCACACCGGGAGCTCCCGCTCGAACGAGTACGGCTCCACACGGCGCACCGCCGGCGTCTCCTCGCCCTCCTTCAGATACTCGATCTCGACGACGCGCCGCTTGTCGGCTCCTCTCGAGAGGATGCGGACCAGCGACTCCTCGTCGCCGGAGACGCGCGGCTCGGGTGTCTGCTGCAGCTCGAAGCGGCCGAAGGTCTCCTCGAGCTTGCGCCGCACCCGACCGAGCGGCGTATGCGCCTCCGCGGCGATCGTCGGACCGACGTACTCGATCGCAAGGCGGATCGCCCGCGCTTCGAGCGGTGTCAGCTTCGGCGACTTGCGAAAGACGTCCCCGTACAGCTCCTTGTCGACCCGGACGAAGCCCGTCTCCTCGTTCACCTCCGCATACACCGTGTAGCAGCCACCCCCGAAGTTGACGAGGTTGAGGAGTGAGAGCTGTTCCTGCAGCTCTTCGCGGGGGATCGAGAAGCGCTGCGCGAGGTCGTCCGCGTCGAGCCGCGCATCCTTGCTCTCGCCGCACGAGTCGAGGAGATGGGCCAGCAGCGACTGAAGCACGCCGAAGCGCTCGGGGGCCACCGGGCCGACGGGCCGCTCCACCGGCTGGCGGCTCGTGTCGACGCGGCGCTCACGCGCAGGCTGTGGCGCCTCGCCCTCGTGCCGCTCCCGGAGCGTGGTGAGCGCCGTGGACACCTCGTGGCGGAGCTCGTCGGGCTCGAGGGGGACAGCGCGGCCGTTCTGTCGCAGGATCCAGCCGACGAGCGGCTCCAGACGCGCGAACTCCGTCTCGAAGACCCCGTCCTCGAGCGTCCCCGCGTCGGACAGCGTCCGGTGCACCCACCACGCCGTGTCGCCCTGCACGGCGATCTTCGCCACGCCGACGGGCTCGCCGATCTGCCACGGGCGCGGGACCCGGTGCGCCTCGACGTCGAAGTCCGGTGGGAGCCGGAAATCGCGCTCGCGCCGCGTCGCAAAGCGGATGTCCGAGCGGATCCGCGAGACGCGGAAGGTGCGGATCGCGTCGCGGTCGAGATCGTGACCGATGACGTACCAGACGCCCTCGTCGAGCCGGAGCGCGTACGGATTGAGCCGGCGGTCGGCCTCCCGCTCGCGGGTGGGGGAGGCGTAGCGGAAGGTGATCGTGCGCTGCTTCGAGATCGCCGCCTCCAGCTTCGAGAGACGTCCGGCGAGCTCCGGAGAGTAGTCGGGCGCGTTGACCCGCACCCGCTCGGCGGTACCGGTCGTCATCTCGGCGAAGCCGCCTCGGCCGAGCGCGAGATTCTGCAGCGCCAGACGGAGCGGCTCCGCGTATGCGAACTTCCCTTCGAGGTAGTAGAGGGCCGTCTGCAGCGCGGCCAGCTCGTCGTCGTCCAGGTCGAGCCGGTCGAGGAAGTAGTTCTCGGAGCGCAGCGTGTAGAGCTCCTCGCCGGTGAACTCGTCGCGTTGCGAATGCAAGGGCACGCCCAGCGCGGTCAGCTCGGCCCGGTCCGAGTAGAAGCGTCGGGCAAAGGCCTCGTCTGACATCTCCGAGTAGCCCTCGACGTTCGACTTCACGTCACGGGCGGTGAGCGGACGCCGCTCGGCCATGAGGAAGGCGACCAGTGAGAGCTGACGGATCAGCTTGTCGGCGTCGTGAGACACGAGGTGCGAGCTTATCCGCAGCGCGCGGTCAGCGGGCTGCGGGTTGGCCCACGCGTTCGGGCCGTCTGCATGGGGCCGCTACGCCGCGACGGCTTTCGGGGCCGTGCGCTCGAGATGCTGGTGCGACGGGCAGTAGTCCCTGCCCGGGAGCGGCGTGCGCTGGCACGCCTTGCCCTTGCGGGTCGTCGCCTTGCAGCGGGCGATGCCTCCGTCGAAGAGCCCGGCCTCGAGCTGCGCCTCGATGAACGAGACGGCGGCCGCGACGCCCTCGCGCACGGCCCAGGCGACCTGCGCCTGCGTGGCGATGGGGAAGTAGCGGCGAATGTCCTGGAAGAGCGCGCGGTCAGGTCGCGCGAAGTAGTGCGGGTCGGCTGCGAGCCGCTCCATCGTCTGCTCGCACTCGCAGAGCACGACGCGACGATGCTCGACACGGGTCTCCAGCGAGGCGTAGGGGTCGATGAGGTCCTTGATCGAGCGGTAGATCGCTCGTGAGTACTGATACATGCACGACTGCAGCTGCGCGACGTGATCTTCCATGCGGCTCTCTCACTTCCCCTGAGATGCATGAGCGAGCCGCGTAAGCGCGGGGCTCGCCTCACCTACTCGGTTGAGTGTAGCGGGTGTTCGTCTGTGTTACAAGCTGCGCACAATCGTTGTCAGGAGAGAGAACGGGTCAACCGGTGATCCGCTGCACACGGGCGGACTTTGCGAAGGTTCGAGCGCGCATGAGGGCGGACGTTGCCTCCGCCTCGGTGTCGTAGCGGTCACTCCAGACGATCCAATACCCGGGATGCAGGCTCGCGAAGCGCGACGAGTCGAGCACGCCAACTTTCTGCAACCCACGGGCACGGGCGGCGCTCGCCACGTCGACGGCGTCCTGACGCCCCTGCACCTTCGGCACCGACACGATCACGATCGTCCAGCCTTCGCCATTCGCGGGCCAGGCGGCGAGGGCCTTGCGCGGCTGCTCGGTCGGCGTCTCGGCCGTGACGCTTCCCCCTGTCGCCGTCTCCACGGCGGCGGGAGCTGCCGGCTCCTGTGTCAGGTAGACGGCGAGCGCCGCACCCGCGACCGTGACCGCCGCGAGGACGAGGAGGCGCGGGCCAACGCGCTTCCCCTCCACCGGCGCGACGCCGAAGCGCCCGGGGCCCGGCCGGCGTAACCCGCAGTCGAGGCAGTACTCCTGTGACGACGCGAGCGCTGCACCGCAACGCGGACAGGCCGGCGCGGCGGCGACACTCACCCGGCCGCCTGCTCGGCCTCGAGGAACGAGGCGCCGCAGCTCGGGCAGTACCGGGCGCCGATCAGAACCGGGGCGCCGCAAGAGCAGATCGCGGCACCACGCCGCCGCAGGCCTCGCGCGCCTTGGAGGAGCGCGTCGATCTCGCTCACACGCGCCTCGATGGCGACGAGCTCGGCGCACCGCTCCAGCACCAGCTCCTCGCTGAACTGGTCGCGGCGGTACATCTCGAGCGTCAGCCCGCCGAGGTCACGGAGGCGCTCCTCACGCAGGAGGAGCAACGCCCGGCGCTCACGACGGAGATCTGTCGCCGCGGGGGCCGCCGGCTTGCGGGAAAAGATCGCCACGCGCTCAGGATAGACGGCGCCACGGCGCGCTCGTGAACGGCGGGGTCAGGCTGAAGCCCGGCCCATCACACGCCGACGCCGCCGACGAGCACGTACTTGACGTCCAGGTACTCGTCGATGCCGAAGGCACCACCCTCGCGGCCGTAGCCGGACTCCTTCACACCGCCGAACGGGACGTTGGCGGCGCTGATGATGCCGGCGTTGGCGCCGACGATGCCGTACTCGAGCCTCTCGGCGACACGCAACAGTCGCGCGTAGTCGCGTGTGTGAAAGTACGCTGCGAGGCCGTAGACGGAGTCGTTGGCCAGGCGAATCGCCTCCTCTTCCGTCTCGAACCGCGTCAGGCCGGCCACCGGGCCGAACGTCTCCTCCGTGGAGATGAGCATCTCCGGCGTGATGCCGTCGAGCACGGTCGGAGCGAAGAACGCACCGCCCGCAAACTCGTCCCCCGTGAGCCGCTCGCCACCCGCGACGAGACGTGCCCCGCGCGCCACGGCGTCCTGGACGTGCTCCTCGACCTTGTCGAGCCCTCGCTCGTCGATGAGTGGGCCGATCGTGACGCCGTCGCGCGTGCCGTGTCCCACCACCATCCGCGTCACCTTCTCCGTGAGCAGGCGCAGGATGCTGTCGTAGATGCCGCTCTGCACGTAGACGCGGTTGGCGCAGACGCACGTCTGGCCGGCGTTGCGGTACTTGGACGCGATGAGACCGTCGACGGCCTCCTCGGGATCGGCGTCGTCGAAGATCACGTACGGCGCGTGGCCCCCGAGCTCGAGCGACAGTCGCTTCACCTGGCCCGCAGAGAGCCGGATCAGGTCCTGGCCGACCTCGGTCGAGCCGGTGAACGAGATCTTGCGGACACGTGGATCGCCGAACAACGTCTCGGCGACCATGCCCGACGAGCGCGAGGTGACGAGGTTGACGACGCCCGCTGGTGCGCCGGCATCCTCGATCGCGCGCAGCACGAGGGCGGCGGTGAGCGGTGTCGCGCTCGCAGGCTTGACGACGCTCGTGCACCCGGCGGCCATCGCCGGTCCCAGCTTGCGCGTCATCATCGCCGCGGGGAAGTTCCATGGGGTGATGGCGGCTGTCACGCCGACCGGTTGGCGCAGCACGAGCACGCGGTTCTGCGCGTTCATCGACGGCACGACCTGGCCGTAGACGCGCTCGGCCTCGCCCCCGAACCATTCGAGGAAGCTCGCGGCGTAGTCGACCTCGCCGGCGGCCTCGGCGAGCGGCTTGCCCTGCTCGGAGGTCATCACGAGCGCGATCTCGTCCTTGCGCTGACGGATCAGGTCGGCGGCGCGGCGCAGGATGCGCGCGCGGTCGATCGCGGGCCGGGTCTTCCAGTCGTCGAGCGCGCCTGCTGCAGCGTCGATCGCGGCGCGGACGTCGTCCTGATCTGCGTTCGGCACCGATCCGACGACCTCGCCGCTGGCGGGATCGGTCACGTCGAAGCGCTTGCCGCCGGCACCCTCGACCCATTCGCCTCCGATCAGCAACCGCTCGTCGATCCCCGTTGCAACCGCCATCTCGCGCTCTCCTTCGGTCGTTGCGCCGACCGTGAAAGGCTACCCCGTGGCGACAACCTCGCCGCGGCGGGCGTTGCCGTCGGGCGCGACCTCGACCAGACTGGTGCCGTGCTCGACGTGCCCGACGTCCGGTATGCGCGCAGCGGTGGCGTCGCCATCGCCTACCAGATCGCCGGGGAGGGCGAGGTCGACCTCGTCTACGCCCCCCATCTGACGAACCTGTACTCGCTCTGGGTTGGCCCGAAGACGGCGCCCTTCCTGCGCCGGCTTGCCGAAGAAGTGCGGCTGATCGTCTTCAACCCGCGCGGAACCGGGCTCTCGGACCGGCCGCGAAACGTGTCGCTCGAGTCGCGCATGGACGACATCACGGCCGTCCTCGACGAGATCGGCGCCGACCGGGCGTCGCTGTTCGGTGTCGGCGAGAGTGCAAACGTCTGTGCGCTCTATGCGGCCACGTATCCGGAACGTTGCGAGCGCATCGCGCTCTTCGGGCCGTACGCGAGGACGGTGCGCTCGCCGACGTATCCCTATGGTCACAGCGAGGACGAGGTACTCGACTGGGTGCGAACCGTGCGGGACCGGTGGGGGGATCGGGAGTTCCTCGAGGAGTTCGGCAGGTTCATCGACCCGTCCATGACCGGCGACGACGAGGCGCTCGAGTGGTTCGTGTGGATGCACCGTCTCGCGGTGAGCCCGGCGGCGGCGGCCGACTTCGCCCGCATGCAGATGGAGACGGACATCACGGAGGTGCTCGGCTCGATCCGCGTCCCAACCCTGGTCGTCCATCGCGAGCGATGGGGAGGCGATGCCCTCTTTGTCGCGGAGCGGATCCGTGATGCCCAGGTCCTGCACCAGGACGGAGACGATCACAGCCCGTACGACCCTGCCACAGCCGAGGCGCTGCTTGCGTTCACCCGCGATGAGGTAGGGCCTGCGATCCCCGATTCGGTACTCGCCACCGTGCTGTTCACCGATCTCGTCGGATCGACCCAACGAGCCGCAGCGCTCGGGAACGCGGCGTGGCGGGAGCTGCTGCAACGACACCACGCGGACGTGCGCACGGAGCTGGCGCGCTTTCGTGGTCTCGAGGTCGACACGGCCGGTGACGGCTTCTTCTGCAAGTTCGACGGTCCGGCACGCGCCATCGCATGTGCGCGTGCGATCACCGAAGGCGCAGCAGTGCGCGACCTCGAGGTGCGGGCAGGGATCCACACCGGCGAGTGCGAGCTCGTCGGCGGGAAGATAGCGGGCCTCGCCGTCCACGTTGGGGCCCGTGTGGCAGCGCTCGCCAAACCCGGGGAGGTGTTGGTCTCCGGCACGGTGAAGGACCTGGTCGCCGGCTCGGGTATCTCGTTCGACGACCGGGGAGACCATGAGCTCAAGGGCATCGCCGGGACGTGGCGGCTGTTCGCGGCCACGGCGTGACCGTCGCCGACCGCGCAGCGTCGTTCCCGGTCGGTGCCGCCGCCACTCTGGCCGAGCTCGACCTCGACCCGCACCCGTTGCTGCACCGGTTGCGTGCGTCCGAGCCGGTCTCGTGGCTGCCGGTGCTGGACGGCTGGCTCGTCACCTCCCGCGAGCTTGCGCTCGCGGTGATGCGTGACGACTCGACCTTCACCGTCGACGACCCGCGCTTCTCGACCGCACAGGTCGTCGGCCCGAGCATGCTCTCGCTCGACGGCGTCGAGCATGCACGGCATCGGGATCCGTTCGCGCCGCCCTTCCGGCTTGCGGCCGTCCGGGCGCGGTTCACGGCGATCGTCGAGCGCGAGGTGGACGGGCTGCTCGACGCGGTCGAGGCACAAGGCCGTGCCGATCTCCGGCGTGACCTCGCCGGGCCGCTCTCGGTCGTGATGATGGTGCACGCGCTCGGCCTCGAGGACACCGAGCCGGCAGCCGCGCTCGACTGGTACGCGGCCATCGTCCGGGCGGTGACCGAGATCACCGCCGGTCGGGACCCCGGCCGGCCCGGCGCTCGAGCGTTCGCCGAGCTGGTGGCGTCGGTCGAGCCTGCGCTCGACCGCGACCCATCGACGTCACTCGTCGCCGCTGCTGCGGGGGAGGCGGGAACGCTGTCGCGCTCCGAGGTGGCGTCGAACGCGGGGGTGCTCTTGTTCGGCGGTATCGAGACGACCGAGGCGATGATCGCGAATGCGTTCCTCCACCTGCTCTCGAACGATCGGGAGCGACGGCTCGTCGAGGCGGAGCCCGAGCTGCTCGCAGCCGCGGTGGAGGAGTCCCTGCGCCTCGAGCCCGCGGCCGCCGTCGTCGACCGGTACGCGACGCGGGACGTCGCGCTCGGCGGTGCGGCGATCCAGGAGCGCGAGCTCGTGCGTGTCTCGCTGGCCGGCGCGAACCGCGACCCCGCGGTGTTCTCCGAGCCCGACCGCTTCGACGTGCGCCGGGGGAACACGCGTCTCCAGGTCGCCTTCGCGCACGGCCCTCACGTCTGCCTCGGCATGCACCTGGCTCGGCTCGAGGGTCAGGTCGCCCTGCGCCGGGCGTTCTCGCGCCTGCCCGGTCTTCGGCTCGATCCCGATCGACCCGCCGCCGTGTCCGGGCTCGTGTTCCGCAAGCCGTCCGCCGTGAACGTCATCTGGAACACCACGCGCGGTACCCTCTCGGCGTGACCGACGCGCTCATCGTCGAGGCGATACGCACGCCGATCGGGCGCCGTGACGGCTCGCTGGCCGACGTCCGCGCTGACGACCTCGCAGCGACCGCTCTCAACGGCCTCGTGCAGCGCGTCGACCTCGATCCGGGCGAGGTCGAGGACGTGCAGATGGGCTGCGTGACAGGGGTCGGCGAACAGGCACTCAACGTCGGCCGCGTCGCGGTGCTCGTCGCCGGCTGGCCCGAAACCGTCGCCGCCAGCACGGTCGATCGGCAGTGCGGCTCCTCGCTCCAGGCCGCATTCAACGGTGCCGCCGCGATCCAGGCCGGACATCTCGACGTCGTCGTCGCCGCGGGCGTGGAGCACATGACACGCGTGCCGATGGGCTCGAACCTCGGCGTGGAGGGTTGGGGGGGCCTCAACGAGAAGATCGCGGAGCGATGGCCGATCGTGCCCCAGGGCATCTCGGCCGAGGTGATCGCCAAGGAGTGGGGCCTGTCGCGCACGATGCTCGACGAGTACTCGCTCGAGTCGCACCGGCGCGCCGTGGCCGCGATCGACGAGGGGCGCTTCGAACGCGAGATCGTGCCCGTCGAGGTGGGCGCGGGCGGCGCGGCGGTGCTGTTCGCCGTCGACGAGACACCGCGCCGCGAGACGACGCTCGAGAAGATGGCCTCGCTGCAACCGGCGTTCACGGCCGACGGCATCGTCACCGCCGCGAACTCGAGCGCGATCGTGGACGGCGCTGCGGCGATGCTGCTGACGAGCGACGATGCGTGCTCGCGCCTCGGGCTCCGGCCGCGCGCCCGCTTCGTGGCGTTCGGCCTCTCCGGCGTCGACCCGTATCGCATGCTGCACGGCAATCCCCAGGCCTGCGAGCGCGCGCTTCGCAAGGCGGGCCTCGGCTGGGACGACATCGCCGTGATCGAGGTGAACGAGGCGTTCGCCTCGGTCGTGCTCCAGTTCCTCGCCGACACCGGCCTGCACGAGCGCTGGCAGGCCGGCGACGTGAACCCGAACGGCGGCGGCATCTCGCTCGGCCATCCGCTCGGCGCCACCGGGGCCCGCATCACCGCGACGCTCGTGAACGAGCTCGAGCGACGAGGCTCCCGCTACGGCGTCGCAACGATGTGCATCGGCCAGGGCCAGGCGATCGCCGCGGTCGTCGAGCGCCTGTAGCGGCCGGATACATCCGGCCCGGAGTTAGAACTCTTAGGGCTCGACGAGCTCGCGCTCGACAGCGGCGCTCACCTCGCGGGCGATCTCGACGAACGCGCGCGAGGCCGGGGTGCGGTGGCGGTCGCTGTGCCAGACGACTGCGATCCGGCGGCGCGGCATCGCCGGCTCGAGGCGAAGAGCCTTCACGCGATCGTCACCGGGTGACATCGCCAGCAGCGGCCAGAGCGCGACGCCGAAGCCTGCGGCGACGAGCCCCTGCAGCGTGCCGTTGTCGTCCGACTGGAACTTGTACTCGACGTCGTAGCCGGCGTTGCGCAGCGCGTTCTCGATGGCGACGCCGCTCGAGCACAGGTTGGCACCGATCAGCGGCGTGTCGCCGAGGTCGGCGAGCGAGGCCGACTTCCGTTTCGCGAGCGGGCTGTCGGCGGGGACGAGCAGGACGTAGGGATCGCTCATCAGCTCGGCAGCCTCGAACGGGCCGTCGGGGGTGGGGAGGCTCGTAAAGGCAAGGTCGACGTCGCCGCTCTCGACGACCGCGTACAGCTCCGGATCCGTCGTCGGCTCGGACAGCCCGAGCTCGATCCCCGGCCACCCGGCCATGAACCGCCGCATCACCTCGGGGAGCACGCGCGCGCCGATGCTCTGGTAGGTGGCGACGCGCAGCGCGCCGGTCTCGCCGGCCTGCAGCGCGACCATGTCCGCACGCGCAGCCTCGAGGCGCGCCGTGATCGCCTCCGCATGGCGGAGGAGGAGCCTGCCCGCGTCGGTGAGAGACACTGCCCGCGGGCCGCCGGGACGGTCGAGAAGCTTCCCGCCGACGATGCGCTCGAGCGTCGCGATCTGCTGGCTCACCGCCGACTGCGTGTACCCCAGGCGCTCGGCAGCCCGGCCGAAGGTGCCCTCGGTTGCAACGGCCTCGAGGGCTGCCAGGTGGCGCAATTCGACCCCGAGCCAACTATCAGACTGAGTGATCGTAGTCATGAATACCTCGACTTGCCCTAATGATACCGATGAGCGACCATAGGTGCATGGAAATCGCATTCGTTGTCTTCGTGGTCGTCGTCGGGCTGATGGCGCTCGTCAAGGGCGCCGACTCCCGCATCGACGACGTGGAGCGCAGGCGGCACTACCTCGGATGAGCAACCGCCTGCCTTCCACCATCGCGTCAGAGGTCGGGGCGCGCGAGGAGATCTCTCTCCGTCTCGCGCTTCCGGCCGACGACGCGGCACTGCACCGCCTGGCGGAGCTGGCGAGCAGCCGGCTGCCCGTCGGGACGGTGCTCGTGGCAGAGGCGGACGGCGAGATCCTGGCTGCCGCCGACCCGGACGGGCTCGTGATCAGCGATCCGTTCCGCGTCACGCTCGACGTGGTCGAGCTGCTTCGGCTGCGGGCTGCGCAGCTGCGCGCCGCGGCCGCCTGACACGCACCCACCCCGCGATCGGTCGCATAGGATCGCGCCCGTGAGCGAGGTGCGTACGATCGGCGTCGTCGGTCTGGGAGCGATGGGGGCCGGCATTGCGCAGGTGGCGATCGAGGCGGGCTTCGACGTCGTGGGTCGCGAGCTGACCGCCGACCTCGGCGACCAGGCGGCCGCGCGGATCGGCCACTTCCTCACCCGCAAGGTCGAGAAGGGACAGCGGTCTCAGGACGAGCGAGATGCGGCGGCGGCGCGGCTGTCGATGACAACAGACCTCGCTGGTCTCGCCGGCTGTGACCTCGTGATCGAGGCGATCGTCGAGGAGCTCGGCGCCAAGCTGGAGCTGTTCGCCGAGCTGGAGCGCCTCTGCCGGCCGGACGCGGTGCTCGCCACGAACACCTCCGCGCTCTCCGTGACGGAGATCGCAGCGGCGACCGCGCGACCGGAGCGCGTCGTCGGCATGCATTTCTTCAACCCGGCGCCGCTGATGCCCCTCGTCGAGATCGTGCGTGCCGAGCTGTCGTCCGAGGAAGCGTTCGAGACTGCCGCCGGCGTCGCCGAGCGCATGGGGAAGACGCCGGTTCGCTGCCACGACACGCCGGGGTTCGTCGTCAACCGCGTCCTCATCCCGCTCCTCAACGACTGCGTCCGCGTTCTGGACGAGGCACGCGTCAGCCCCTCCGACCTCGACGCTGCGATGACGAACGGGGCGGGTTGGCCGATGGGGCCGTGCGCGCTCGTCGACCTGGTCGGCATCGATGTCCACGTGCACGCCTCCGAGGCGCTCTACGAGAAGCTCCGGGAGCCGCGGATGGCGCCGCCGCCGCGTCTCGTGGCGATGCGGAACGCCGGGCTGCTCGGCCGCAAGAGCGGCCGCGGCTTCTACACCTACGGCTCGTAGGAGCGCGACGGCTCCATCGGGACGCCGGCACGCCGCGCCACCGCCGGGACGGCGCTCCCCTGGACGAGGACGGAGAAGAGCACGACGACGAACGTGAGCCCGTAGAGCTCGGCTGCGTAGTCCGTGCCGCCGACGACAGCCAGCGACGCGAGCAGGATCGGTACCGCTCCCTTGAGCCCGCTCCACATGACGAACACGCGCTCGCCCCAGGCGAGGCTGCGTCGGCAGCAGAAGGCCGCCCACGACGAGTGGCCGCACAACGAACCCGAGCAGCACCGCGAGGAGGATCCCGCGCCACCAAAGCCCTTCGTCGCCGATGAAGCCGAGATCGATCGTGAGACCGAGCGCAACGAAGACAGCGAGCTCGCTCAGATCGGAAAGCGCCGAATTGAAGTCGCGTACCTCATTGCGGCCGCGATACGGGACGTCTCCGAGGACGATGCCGGCGACGAAGACGGCGAGGAAGCCCGAGCCGTGTGCGACCGTGGCGACGCCGTAGACGACCCCTGCCGCAAGCAGGACGGCGAGCGGGTACAGGGAACGGTCGGGAAAGGGGACGCGCCTCACTGCCCAGGCAAGCGCGAGGCCACCGATCACGCCCGTCAGCAGCCCGACCGCCATCTGGACGAGGAACTCGGACGACACGGGTGCGAGGGAGGGGTTGCTGCTCGTCGCGTACTCGACCATTCCGATCATGAGAGCGATCCCGACGGGGTCGTTGAAACCGGACTCCCCCTCGAGGATGGTTCCCGAACGGCCCTCCACTTCCTTGCCGGCGAGGACCGAGAACGTGACCGCGGGGTCGGTAGGTGCGAGCGCCGCGCCGAGCAGCCCTGAGATCGTCCACGACAGGTCGAGCACGAGATGCGCCGCGACGGCGAGGAGGCCGGCGGTGGCGAACGTGCCGACGACACCCAGCGCGACGATCGGTACCGCGGCCTGTCGAAAGCGGCCGAGCCCGATGCCCAAGCCGCCTTCGAACAGAATCACGATGAGAGCGATCGTCGCGATCCGCTGCACGTCCTCGAACGTGATCACGGTCGCGAGGCGGTGACTCACGTCAGACGCGAGCGCGGCGAGAATGAGCAGTGGCGCCGCCGTCGGGATGTTGAGGCGGGCTGCCCCGAGCCTGACGCCGATGGCGAGGGAAAGCCCGGCCGAGACGACCAGGATCGTCGTTCCGAACTCGGTCAGCTGGTCCACGGGGGCATTCTGACGCCCGAGGGTCCGCTTACACTTCTCTAACGCGCCACTCATCCAGAAAACACGCGTGGAGCCGATACTCGGGGCACGGATGCGGATTGCGGCAATCGTCAGCTCCCTGGTCGTGCTCGCCCTGCCTGCACTTGCGGGCGCCGAACGCGCCCGCGGGTCGCTCGAGATCACGGACGGCCGCGGCGTGATCACCGTCAAAGGGCGCGGCGCGCTGCTGGGACGGCTCGACCGCGGGACGCTCACGATCGTCGACCTGACACCGAGCGACCAGTGGAGCCCACGGGTCAACGGGGTGCCCCGCGGACGCCTGACCACGTTCCATGGCCGGGATGCCACCTTCTACGTGCCCGCCGGCCGCTACCGCATCGTCGTGCGGGGCGAGGGCATCAACATCAGCGCCAGGGGCGCGGGGCTCGCCGTCCTGGACGGGGACCCCGATCCGACGGGCGCCACAGGGTCGTACACGGTCGGGGACTCCGAATCACAGCCGGTCCCGGCCGAGCCGGCCCGCGTGCCGTTCGGCGCGCCGGCCCTGCAGTCCCTCCGGAGCCGCCCGTGAGCGCACCGCAGAGCGTCCTCATTGTCGAGGACGAGCAGTCGATCGCGTCGTTCGTCTCGCTCTACCTGAAGAACGCCGGCTACACCGTCCGGGCGGCGGCGACCGGCAGCTCGGCGCTGAACGCGGTCGCGGCCGAGACGCCGTCACTGATCCTGCTCGACCTCAACCTGCCGGACATGGACGGCATCGAGATCTGCCGCCGCATCCGCAAGAGCTCGGATGTGCCCATCCTGATGCTCACGGCGCGCGACGAGGACGTCGACAAGATCATCGGCCTCGAGGTCGGGGCGGACGACTACCTGACGAAGCCCTTCAACCCGCGTGAGCTGGTGGCCCGCGTCAAGGCGGTGCTGCGGCGCACGAGTGGCGAGCGGCGCCGCGACGGCGGCGAGGAGATCAGTCACGGCGATCTCGTCATCAATGCCGGCCGCCGCGAGGTGTTCGTCGTCGACGACGAGATCCAGCTCGCGCCGAAGGAGTTCGACCTGCTCTGGGAGCTGCTCGACCATCGCGGCCTGGTGCTGACCCGCGACCAGTTGCTCGAGCGCGTCTGGGGCTACACGTTCGCCGGCGACACGCGCACCGTCGACGTGCACGTGCGCCAGATCCGCCGCAAGCTCGGCGACGCCTCGCCGATCGTGACCGTCTGGGGCGTCGGCTACAAGGTGGCCTCGGACCGAACCCCGGTGTCCGCGGCGTAGCTCGCGGCGCCGCGTACCCTCGCCAGGCATGTTCCGGTCGCTGCGTTTCCGGCTTCCGGCGCTCTTCCTGCTCGCCGTCCTGCTCGCGAGCCTGCTGTCGACGGCCATCGCGCTGCAGCTCTTCCGGGGCTACGCCGAGAGCCAGACGCGGGACGAGCTGCGGCGGGAAGCTTCAGGGCTGGCGCAGCTCTACGCCGACGCGGCGCTCAGGGCGGTGGACGAGGGGGCGCCCGCGCTCGACTTCGCGGCGGCGAAGATCGAACAGGCGACGGGCGATCACATCTTCTACGCGGGCGCCTCGGTCTTCCCCGGGCAGGAGTCCGGCTTGAAGCGCGTGCCGGAGTCCTCGCTGCCGCCCCGGGCGCGAGCGCTCGACCGGGCCTTCCAGTTCGAGTTCACACCACCCGGAGAGACGACGACGTTCTTCGCCGCTGCAGAGCCGGTACGGCTCGAACCGGACACTGAGCCGTTCGGCGTCATCATCGTGGCGGCGCCGAAGGACGAGATCAGCGGCCCGTGGGCACCGCTCCTGTCCCGGCTCGCGATTGCATTCGCCGTCGGCGTCGTGTTCGCGGGGCTGCTCTCGTGGTGGCTGTCGCGGCGGATCACGGGCCCCGTGCTCCTCCTCTCGCGAGCCGCCGACCAGATCGCGGCGGGGGATTACGCGGTCGTCGTGCCCCAATCGCACGGCGGCGACGAGATCAGCCACCTGTCCGAGCGGTTCGGGGACATGGCGGCACGCCTGGCCGCGACCGAGGAGCGGGAGCGCCAGTTCCTGATGTCCGTTTCGCACGAGCTGCGCACGCCGCTGACGGCCATCCACGGCCACGTGGACGCGATCCGCGACGGGCTCGTCGACGATCCGGAGCTCGTGCGCGAGTCCCTCGACGTCGTCTCCACCGAGGCGACACGGCTCGAACGTCTCGTCGGCGACGTACTCGATCTCGCCAAGCTGCGGGCGCATCGCTTCACCGTGCAGGCGGAGGAGGTCGACATGCTCCGTCTCGTCGAGCATGCGTACGGCGCCTTCGGGGACGAGGCGCGGCGTCGCGAGATCGACTACCGCCTGCTCGAGGAGGGCGATCCTCCCACGATCATCACCGACGGCGATCGGGTGCTGCAGGTGATCACGAACCTGCTCACCAACGCGTTCCGCTGGACGCCCGACGGCGGCATCATCGAGCTGGAGATGCACGCCGGCAACGGCGCCGTCCGCGTCGACGTGGTCGACTCCGGGCCGGGGATCGGGCCGGATGCACAGGAGCAGATCTTCCGCCCCTTCGTCTCCGCCGACACACAGGGGACAGGACTCGGGCTGCCGATCGCTCGAGAGCTCGCAGCGGCGCTCGGCGGTCGGATCGAGGTCGAGTCCGAGGTGGGGAAGGGCAGCCGTTTCCGCCTCGTGCTGCCCGTCGCGACGTTGCAACGGTGAGTGCCCGCGCGACCGTGCGCGATCCGCGCGGTCAGGTACCGTCGAGACCGCCATGAGTGCTCGAGCCGGTCGCCGGCGCGCGTCGATCGAGGCCATTGCCGGGTCCCGTGCGGCTCCGTCCTCGCCAGTGGCGCGCGACGAGCTCCTCGCCGCGGTCGCCGACGCCGCCGAGCTCCTCCTCCGCACGCCGACCTGGGAGGACGCGATCCCGGAGGTGCTCGCTGGGCTCGGATGCGCAGCGCGAGCAGACCGGACGTTTCTCTTCGAGTGCTGGTCGGAGCGCGACGGCGCCGTCTTCTCGCGGATGACGCACGAGTGGGTCGCAGCGGGCGTGCAGCCGACGATCGGCAACCCGGAGTGGCAAGCATTGCGCCAGTCCGACGAGGACGTCGAGCGGTACCAGCAGGGTGAGATTCTCGACTACGTCACCAGTGAGCTGGCGCCCGAGGACAACTACACGTTGGAGGCGGAGGGGACGCTGGCCACGCTGGCCGTTCCCGTGCTCGACGCAGGGCGTCTGTGGGGCCTGATCGGGTTCGACGATTGTCGCGCCGAGCGTCGCTGGGTCGACCACGAGACGGAGGCGTTGCGTGCGGCTGCGGGCGCCCTCGGCGCGGCCGTCGAGCGCACACGGTGGCAGGCCGAGTCGAGCCGCCGCGAGCAGATTCTCTCCGCCGTCGCGGTCGTGTCGGAGCGGCTGCTCCAGGCGGAGTACTGGGAGGACGCGATCGAGGACGTGCTTGCGGTGCTCGGCGAGGCGACGAATGCGAGCCGCGCCTACGTGTTCGAGACATCACCGGTCGACGAGCGCCTGGTCTCTTCGATGCGCCATGAGTGGACCGCAGCGGAGATCGAGCCGACCATCGGACTCCCGATGTGGCAGGGCTACCACGAGCTCGACTTCCACTCGGCGCGCCTCCTGGCGGGCGAGCCGACCGTCTTCCGGCCTGCGGAGGACATTGCTCACGAGCGCAGCTGGCTCGAGGAGGAGGGCACGCTCGTCTACGTGAGCGTGCCGATCCGGGCCCGCGGGCGGCTCTGGGGGTATCTCGGCTTCGACGACTGCCTCACCGAGCGCCAGTGGTCGGCGCTCGAGCTCGAGGCGCTGCGCACCGCGGCCGGCACCATCGGCGCGGCGATGGAGCGCGAGCTGTCCGACGCCCGGCTCGACTCGCGCGAGCGCATCCTCGAGGCCGTCACGGCTGCGGCGGAGCTCCTCCTGCGGGCGCCGTCGTGGCGGGACGTCATCGACGAGGTGCTCGCGCTGCTCGGCCGGGCCGGCGCCGCGAGTCGTTGCTGGCTGTTCGAGTGCACGGCTGTCGACGGCGAGACCCGCTCGTGCCTCACAAACGACTGGTGCGCACCGGATGTCGCGCCGTCGGTGCGAGAGCTGTGGTACGACCGCGTCGAGCCGCTGCCCGTGGTCTCCGCCTTTTCGCGTGGAGAGACCGTCCAGCATCTGCGCGAGGAGCTCCACCCGGTCGCACAGGAGCGGCTGCGGGTCGAAGGAACGCTCTCGATCATCTGCGTGCCGATCCTCGTCGACGATCTGCTGGTCGGCTATATCGGCTACGACGACTGCGTCACGAGGCGGCGCTGGTCGCCGGCCGAGGAGGAGGCGCTGCGCACCGCGGCCAGCGTCCTCGGCTCCGCCATGCAGCGCGCCAGCGGGCTCGAGGCCGTGCGCAGGCGGGAACGCATGCTGACGGCGGTCGCGGCGGCCGCGCAACGGGCGCTCGCCGCGGTGACCACGGAGGACGCGGTGGAGGCAGTCCTTGCCGAGATCGGGGCCGCCGCCGAGGCGAGCCGGGTGTTCGCGAGCCGGGTGGAGCGCGGGGACGACGGTCTGCTCGCGGTGGCACGGAACTTCCAGTGGGCGGACGGTCGCTCGAGCGTCGACGAGCCCGCGATCTGGGAAGGACTGACCGTGCCGGCGGAACGCGCCGCGGCCTTCGCGCGGGGCGAGCAGCTCCAAGGCCTGGCGCGCGACGAGGTGGGCGCGTTCCGCGAGGCGCTCGACGCCGCCGGGACGCTCTCGTATCTCGTCGTGCCGGTCATGGTGCAGGGCGCGGTCTGGGGGATGATCGGCTGCAACGACTGCGAGACCGAGCGCGTGTGGGACGTCGCCGAGATCGAGGCGTTGCGGGCCGCCGCCGGGGCGCTCGGGGCCGTGATCGAGCGTGAGCTCTCGCTCGAGGCGCTCCGTGAGAGCGACGAGCGTCTCTGGCAGGCGCAGAAGATGGAGGCGATCGGCCGGCTGGCCGCAGGGGTCGCGCACGACCTCCGCAACTACCTGACGGTGATCGTCAGCTACGCGACCTTCCTCCGCGGGCAACTCGCCGACGACGCGCGCGCAGACGCTGATGCCCTGCTCGAGACGGCGGGCCGGGTCGGAGATCTCGTCGACCGGCTCCTGGCGTTCGGCCGGCCACATGAGGCGCTGGTCCCGGAAGTGCTCGACGTCGGCGATGTCGTGCGGGGTGTCAGGGAGGTGGTGGGGACGATGATGTCCGAGCGGCACACGCTGTCGGTGTCCGTCACCCCGGGTCTCGATCAGGTACTGATCGACCGTGACCAGCTGGAGCGCGTGATCGTCAACCTCGCGCTCAACGCCCGCGATGCGATGCCCGGCGCGGGGACGCTCGCGATCGTTGCGCGGCGTGAACCGCTCGGCGTCGCGATCGACGTCGCGGATACCGGCATCGGCATGGACGAGGCGACGCGCATCGGCTCACTGGAGCCGTTCTTCACCACGAAGGCGGGACACGGCACGGGTCTCGGGCTGCCGATCGTCTACGGCATCGTGACGCGGAGCGGGGGCACGGTGGAGATCGTGAGCACCCCGGGCGCCGGGACATGCGTCACCGTGCGGCTACCGCGCGCTCCCGTGTAGGGGCGAGCCCGCCTCGCTCTCCTCGACCGAGCGGCGGGCACGGGCCGGGCAGGCCCCTACGAGGCGATCGCCCTGTCGACCGGTGTTGCCGCGGTCGGTGCAAGCGGCACGACGTCGGCGGGGGCTTCCCGCCTGGCCGGGCGCTCTTCGATGCGCCGCAGCCGCTCGTCGACGCCCTGCCAGCCGGAGGAGACGAGGTCGACGACGATCGCGAGATCGTCGATCCGCGCGTGCCGTTCCGCCAGAAGCTCCTCTTCCAGCCGCTCCAGGCGGTGGTTTGCCTGGTTGACCAAGCCCTTGATCTCGGCGAGCGTCCGCGCCACAGGAAGCACCTCACGGCGCAGCCCTTCGCGGACGGCGTCTCCGACGCGGTCCGGGAGCTGTCCCTCGAGCTCGGCCGTGGCCGTGGCGAGCGCCTCGACCTGCGTGCGGGCCCGGTCGAGTGCCGCCTCGAGTCGTGTCGTTTCGAAACGGCCTTCGCGGGCCTCGGCGATGCGCACCCGTGCGCGTTGCAGCGCCTGGTCGTCCATGGCGGCAAGGCTACTCTGGCCGTCGGATGAGATCGGCCGAGCTGGACTACGAGCTGCCGCCCGAGCTGATTGCGCAGCGTCCCGCAGCGAACCGCGACGGCTCCCGACTGCTCGTCTACGACCGGTCGACGCGGGCTGTTCGCCACCGTCTGTTCGCCGAGCTCCCGGACGAGCTCGGCGGCGAGCTGGTGGTCGTCAACGACACACGCGTCCTCCCGGTCCGCCTGCGGGTGCGCAGAGCGACAGGTGGACACGTCGAGGTGCTCCTGCTGGAGCGGCTCGACGACCATCGGTGGGAAGCGCTGGCCCGCCCGTCCCGCCGCCTCCGCGCAGGGGAGGTACTCGGACTTTGTGTTGAATCAACACAAAGCTCCGTCGAGCTCGTCGAGGCGCTCGGGGAGGGCCGGTGGGTGGTGCGACTCGAGGGCGAGCCGATCGGGGAGACGCCGCTCCCGCCGTACATCACGACGCCACTCGACGACCCCGAGCGGTACCAGACCGTCTACGCGACGGAGGAAGGCTCGGCCGCCGCGCCCACCGCGGGCCTCCACTTCACGGCGGATCTCCTCGCGAGGCTCGACGTGGAGCGGGTGACGTTGCACGTCGGCCTCGACACGTTTCGCCCGCTCGCCGGGCAGACCCTCGAGGAGCACCAGCTGCACGGCGAGCGCTACCGGGTCGAGCCCGCCGCTTGGGAACGGATCCGCACCACCGACCGGGTGCTCGCCGTCGGTACGACGACGACCAGGGTGCTCGAGACCGTCGTCCGGAGCGGCGGGACGGAGGGACGCACCGATCTCTTCATCACGCCCGGCTTCGAGTTCAGGCGGGTCGACGCGCTTCTGACCAACTTCCACCTGCCGCGCACGACGCTCCTCGCGCTGGTGATGGCATTCGCCGGCGTCGAGGAGACGCGGGCGCTGTATCGGACGGCGATCGAGGAGCGCTACCGCTTCTACTCGCTGGGCGACGCGATGCTGCTCCTGTAGGGCCCGCTCACGGCCCCAGCCGGGGCAAGACCGTATCGCCCCGGGCAACGGTCTTGCCCTACGGGATATGCGATTCTACGATCCACCGGCCGCGTCGATGCAGTGGAGGTGCTGATGTCCGAGAAGATGTGGGGCTCCGAGCCGTTCTGGGGACTGGGCTACGAGTGGGACCCCGACTGGGTCCTCACCGAGCGGCAGAAAGAGCTGCGCGCGCTTCTGATCGAGCTCTGCGAGACGGAGCTGCGGGCGAACGCGAAGCGCTCCGACGACGAGCTCCTGTACCCGCGGCGCAACCTCGAGCTGCTCGGCGAGCACGGCTTCCTGGGGCTCACCGTGCCCGAGGAGTACGGCGGCCTAGGCGAGAACCACGTCGCCTTCAGCATGGCCTGCGAGACGATCGCCCGATACGGCTGCGCGTCGACGGCGATGTGTTACGTGATGCACATCGGGGCCGTGATGGCGATCATGTACCGGCCCACGGACGAGCTGCTCGAGAAGTACATCCGGCCGTTGCGGAGCGGGAAGATCGGCACCCTCTCCTACTCCGACCCCGAGACCGGCTCGCATTTCTGGTATCCGATCTCGTCCGGCGCGGAGCGGTCGAACGGCGGCTACAACGTGCGCAAGAAGGCGTCGTGGACGACGTCGGCAGGGTTCGCGGACTTCTACGTCGTGCAGACGACGAGCCCGGAGTTCAAGGGGTACGACGACCTGTCCGTCTTCGTCGTCGATGCGGAGCATGTCGAGTCGCAGCCGTCGCTGTGGGATGCGCTCGGCCTTCGCGGCAACCAGTCGGGGCCGCTCGAGGTGCCGGGCGTCGAGATCCCCGCCACGCAGCTGATCGGACCCGAGGGCGACGGCGCCGCGTCGAACGACGAGATCGTCGACCCGTTCTTCCTCATCGGCTCGTCCTCGGTCTGGAACGGGATCGCGCTCGGCACGATCGACATCGCGAAGCGGCACACGACCCGCAAGCGGCACGTCGACGTGGGCTTGCGGGTGGCGGACTACCCGACGATCCAGGACTACGTCGGCGAGGCCGTGATGGACACGAACGCGTGCCGGCTGTTCGTCCACTCCGTCGCGCAGGCGATGGACGGTGAGACCGACGACAACACGAAGGTGCTCGCCGTCGGTGACGTCGCGCGCGCCAACTTCCTGCACTGGGCCTGGCAGATCAAGTTCGAGGCGGCCAAGAACGTCGCACACGTGGTCGACAAGATGCTCCACGCCTGCGGGGGCTCCGGCTACAAGCGCGACATGGAGCTGGAGAGGTACCTCCGCGACGGGAAAGCGGGTTGGGTGATGGGCCCCACGAACGAGGTGCTGCGGCAGTTCGTCGGCAAGGCGGTGCTGCTGGGCTTCGAGTCGCTCGACTACTGGAACCAGTCGTACAACCGCCGCGCGGTCGAGAACGAGGTGAAGAAGCTGGACGCGGCGGGGAAGCGCGAGCTCGCGGAGCAGCTGGTCGCGCAGGCCGCCGAGGACGAGGCAAAGGAGCCCGCCAAGGCGGGCTAGCCGATGCCCGCTGCCACGCGCCCGCGCCTGCTCGTGCCGGGGCTCGTCCCGTTCGATCCCACCCGGGAGACGTACCGGGTGCGGCGTGGTGGGGCCACGGTCGTCGCGCTGGAGCCAGACGACCGGCTCACGGTACGCGACCTCGACGGCGGCCAGCACGCGGAGCTCACCGTCCTGGCCGCGTCGGGCGCCGACGACTACCAGGCACTCGGTCTCACCGGTGACGCTGCTCCGGCGACGGTCCTGCGCGGCTTGACCGGCTCGGAGACCGACGGCGCCGCCGGAATCGTCGGAGCGCTCGGCGGCCGAGGGCTCGACCCGACGCGAGCCACGGCTGTCGTCCTGTTCGGGCCTGCCTCACCGCCCGGCCACGAGGAGACGTTCCGTGCCGAGCGTGCTGCTGTGGTCGTCGTCGGGGCGCCCGACGGAGAGCCCGTCGTCGAAGGTGGCCTCCCGGCGTCTGACCTCCAGCTCGAGATCCGGCGTGCGCGGGCGCACGACGAGCTCGAGCCGTCCCTCCCGGAGCCCCTGGCCGAGCCGAGGCTCGACTTCCAGGTCGATCGCGCCTCGGCGCTCGCGTACGAGGTGAAGGCAGGCGAATACATCCAGATCATCGACGTGCGGGGCCGCCAGTGCTCCGACTTCCTGGCCTTCCACGGTGGGAAGCTGCAAGCCGGCGTCGAGCGTGGGCTCGACTCGACGGCGACCCGGTCGCTGGTGGGGAGCATGTACCCGCAGCCCGGTCTCTACTCGAAGTTCTTCACCGTCGACCTGGAGCCGCTCGTCGAGGTGGTGCGCGACACGGTCGGTCGTCACGACACCTTCGGTCTCGCCTGCACACGCAAGTACTACGAGGACAAGGGGTACTTCGGGCACGTCAACTGCTCCGAGAACTTCAACGCGCAGCTCGAGCCGTACACCGTCGCACCACGAGCCGGATGGCCGGCGATCAACTTCTTCTACAACACCGGTTTCGACGCGCACAACCTGTACATCCTCGACGAGCCCTGGTCGCGTCCCGGCGACTACGTCCTGCTGCGGGCGACGACCGACCTCGTCTGTCTCTCGAGCGCCTGCCCCGACGACGTCGACGCTGCCAACGCCTGGAATCCCACCGAGGTGCACCTGCGCGTCTACCCGGCCACGGAGCGCTTCTCGGCGGCGATCGCCCATCGTGTGACCCCGGACGCCGAGCCCGAGCTGACCAAGGAGACGGGCTTCAACGAGCGTACGCGGGCATTGACGGGTCGCTTCACCGAGTACAACGGCTACTGGTTGCCGACCGCGTACGACAACCTCGGCGCGGTGGCCGAGTACTGGGCCTGCCGTGAGCACGCGGCGATCATGGATCTCTCGCCGCTGCGCAAGTTCGAGGTGCTGGGACCCGATGCAGAGGCCCTGTTGCAGGCGGCGATGACCCGGGACATCAGACGCCTCTCCGACGGTCAGGTCGTCTACACGGCGATGTGCAACGACACCGGCGGCATGATCGACGACGGCACCGTCTTCCGGATCGCGGCCACGAACTTCCGCTGGGTCGGTGGCTCGGAGTACGGCGGTATCTGGCTGCGAGAGCACGCCGAGCGGCTCGCGCTGCGGGTCTGGGTGAAGGAGTCGACGGACGACCTGCACAACGTGTCCGTGCAGGGGCCGGCCAGCCGCGACCTGCTGACGCCGCTGGTCTGGACACCGCCCGCGCAGACGCCCTTCGCAGAGCTCCGGTGGTTCCGCTTCTCCGTGGCGCGCCTCGGCGGCCCGCAGGGGATCCCGCTCGTCGCCTCGCGGACCGGATATTCGGGCGAGCTCGGGTACGAGCTCTTCTGCCATCCGAAGGACGCGCCGGCCGTCTGGGACGCGGTGCTCGAGGCAGGGAAGCCACACGGGCTCGCCCCGCTCGGGCTCGAGGCACTCGACATGCTCCGCATCGAGGCCGGCCTGATCTTTGCCGGCTACGAGTTCGACGACCAGGTCGACCCGTTCGAGGCCGGGATCGGGTTCACCGTCACGGCCGACAAGGATGAGGACTTCGTCGGCAAGGAGGCCCTCGCCGAGCGGCGGGCGCACCCACAGCGGGTGCTCGTGGGTCTCGAGCTGGAGGGGAACGAGCCTGCCACGCACGGCGACTGCGTCCACGTCGGCCGGCCGCAGGTCGGTGTGATCACGAGCGGGACACGCTCACCGGTGCTGCAGAAGAACATCGCGCTCTGCCGGATGAACGTCCGCTACGCGGAGCCCGGCACCGAGGTCGAGGTGGGCAAGCTCGACGGCCACCAGAAGCGCATCCCCGCCACCGTCGTGCCGATCCCGTTCTACGACCCGGAGAAGACGAAGCCGCGGAGCTGAGAGCAGCGGCTACGTCTCGCGGAACCGCGAGGCGAGGATCTGGATCAGGGCCAGTGCCGCGCGCGAGTCGTTCTCGAGCGCGGTGCGGAACGCATCCCGCGAGACGGTGAGGCACCGCACCGGGCCGACAGCGGTGACGTCGGCCGCGCGTCCGCTGCCCGGATCGAGCACCTCGATCTCGCCGATCAGCTGTCCCCTCCCGCGGAGCAGTGACAGGCCCGGCCGCTCGACCCGAGCCGTGCCTTCCAGCACGAGCAGGACGAAGGCTCCGGACTCGCCTCTCCGCATCATCGGCTCGCCGTCGCCGAAGACGACCTCCGAACCCGCCGCCACGAGTGGGTCGAGGAGCTCCGGTGGGAGCGATGAGGCATCGCTCGAGTCCGCCACCAGCCGCTCGTAGCGGCCGCCGTGGAAGAGCAGCGGCCTGCCTTCGCCGTACCGCGCGTACTCGACGTGTCCGAGGAAGAGCGAGTGGTCGCCACCCCAGTACGAGCGGACGACGCGCGCCACGAGGTGGGCGAGGGCGCCGTCCACGAGCGGCGTCTCGTGGACGAAGGAGAACCGCGGCTCGGGCAGGTCGTCACCCGGCCGTCCGGCGAAGCGGTCGGAGAGACCCGCCTGCGCGGCCTCGAGGACGCTGACGCCGTATCGCGTGCCCTCGTGCAGCAGCGCGCTCAGCTTCGCCCGCCGGTCGAGCGAGATGAGGACGAGTGGCGGGCGCAGCGAGACGGACATGAACGCGTTGGCGGTCATGCCGTGCACCTGGTCGCCGGCACGTGTCGTGAGGACCGTGACCCCGGTGGCGAACATCCCCAGGGTGCGCCGGAACGCGATTGCCGGGTCGCCCTCGAGCCCTTCACCCAACTCGAGCTCCTCACGGTCGGGGACGTCGAACGGCGACTCGGTGAGCGGGATCGCAAGGTCGAACTCCTCGGGAAGGTGACCCGCCATCGCCGCCATTCTCCATCACCGCGGCGCAGCGGCGTACGATCTCGCCGATGCGCGCCCGCGACCTCCGCTCCGGCGCAGCGGCAGTGATCATCGTCGCCTCGGTCGCCGGGCTCATTGTGCGTGCACTTCTCCTCCACGGATCGAACGAGGACATGGACGTCTTTCGCAGCTGGCTCGCCGTGCTTCAGCAGCACGGCGCCACCGAGCTGCTGCAAACCGAGTTCCGGACGAACTACACGCCGCTCTACCTGTACGCCCTCATCGCCGGCGACGCCGTTCTGCCCCACGGCGCGGACGAGCTGATCATCAAATGGGGGCCGATGGTGTTCGACTATGTCGGCGCGTTCTTCGCGTACCGCATCGTCCGCCTCCGGTACCGAGAGGGTCTGCGTCCTGCGCTGGCGTTCGCAGCCGTCCTGCTGGCACCGACGGTTGTCTTGAACAGCTCGTATTGGGGTCAGATCGATTCGGTCTGGACTGCCGGCCTGCTCGCGTGCGTGTACTTCGTGCTCATCCGGCGAGAGGTCGCGGCCTTCGTCGCCTTCGGTTTCGCCCTCGCGATCAAGGTGCAGGGTGTGTTCCTGCTGCCGGTGCTCGTGCTGCTGGCGCTTCGGCATCGCGTGCGGTGGCGATCGTTCCTGATTCCACCGCTGGTCTATCTCCTGGCGGCACTGCCGGCGTTGCTGGCCGGCAAGCCGCTACGGGACGTGTTGGGCCTCTACTTCGACCAGGCCGGGTATTTCGGCGAGCTCACGCTCATGGCTCCCAACCCGTACCAGTGGGTGCCCGAACGCCTGTCCGGGCGGCTGTCCGACCCGGCGACCGCGCTGGCCGTGCTCGTCGTCGCCGTCGTCGTCGTCGCGGCTGCTCGCGCCATCGTCAGCCTCGACGACGAAATCATCCTCGCGTCGAGCGCGATCTCGCTCGTGCTCGTTCCGTTCTTGCTGCCGCACATGCACGAACGCTACTTCTACGGCGCCGACGTCTTCACGATCGTGCTCGCGTTCTGGGCGACACGCTGGGCAGCCGTGGCGGTCCTGGTGCAGGGGGTCTCCCTGCTCGCGTATGCGCCGTTCCTCTGGGGTCGCGAACCGGTGCCGCTGCCCCTGTTGGCGGTCGGGGAGACGGCGGCGCTCGCGCTGCTGCTCGTGCTCTACGTCCGTGCGGTGCAACGCCCTCGCCCAGCGGCGCTGCCGTGACGCATCACTTCGACCTCCAGGCCGTCGACGGCGCCGCGCGCGCAGGCTTGATCCGCACTGCACACGGCGAGATCCCGACGCCGGCGTTCATGCCGGTCGGCACCAAGGCGTCGGTGAAGACGCTGCACCCCGACGAAGTGAAGACGCTCGGCGCGCCGGTCATCCTCGGCAACACCTACCACCTGCACTTCCGGCCGGGCGAAGACGTGATCGAGGAGCTCGGCGGGCTCCACGCCTTCAGCGGCTGGGACGGGCCGATCCTGACCGACTCGGGTGGCTTCCAGGTCTTCTCACTGCGCGACACGCTGCTCGCGGTCGACGACGACGGCGTCACCTTCCGCTCCGTCTACGACGGTGCCGCCGAGCGCTTCACGCCGGAGAGCGTGGCCGAGATCCAGCGGCGACTTGGCTCCGACATCGCCATGTGTCTCGACATCTGCTCGCCTGCCGACGCGACACGCGAGTCGCACGCCGAGGCGGTGCGGCGCACGACGCTGTGGGCAGAGCGTCAGATCGCGAGCGCGAGCGCGCCGGGGCAGCTCCGCTTCGGCATCGCACAGGGCGGGACCGATCCCGAGCTGCGCCGGCGCTCGATCGAGGAGATCACCGCGCTTCCGTTCGACGGGTTCGCGCTCGGGGGATTGGCGGTCGGGGAGAGCAAGGTGGAGATGCTCGACGCGGTGGGTTGGGCGGCGCCACTTCTGCCCGCCGACCGGCCGCGGTACTTCATGGGGCTCGGCGATCCGGAGGGGATACTCGAGGTCGTCGGCCGCGGCATCGACATCTTCGACTGCGTCCTGCCGACACGGACCGCGCGCACCGGCTCGGCGCTCTCCGGTCGCGGGCGGTTGAACCTTCGCAACGCCCGCTTCGCACGCGATCCGCGGCCGATCGAGGAGGGCTGCGGGTGTCCGGCGTGCGCCCGCTTCTCACGTGCGTACGTCCGTCATCTCGTCAACCAGCAGGAGATCCTCGGACTGCGGCTGTTGACTCTGCATAATCTGTGGTTCGTACTGCGACTGACCGAAGGCGCGAGGGCAGCGATCCTCCGCGGCGAGTTCGAGCGCTACCGCGCGGACACGCTTGCGGCGCTGGCCACCCGCCCGGCGGAAACGGAGACCACGTGGGAAGCCTGATCATCATCGCCGCCATGTTCGTGCTGCTGTGGGCGCTGCTCATCCGTCCGCAGAGGGCGAAGCAGCAGGCCCAGCGGCGCCTGCTGTCCGAGGTGGCGCCCGGTGACGAGATCCTGACGGTGGGTGGGATCTACGGCATCGTCGTCGAGCTCGAGGAAGAGGACGACGATCTTGTCGTCGAGATCGCGGACGGGATCCACGTGCGCGTCGCGCGCCGCGCGATCGCCACCGTCGTCAAGCCCGATGACGAGGAAGAGGAGGACGAGGTCGCGTCGGACGAAGACGACGACGACGTCGTCGAGGGCGAGGCGGAGGAGGTGCCGGGGCTCGTCACCGTGCCCGACGAGGAGGCCGGCATCGAGGCGACCCAGCGGCGCCTCTTCAGGCGCCGCTAGGGGATTTCGAGGCCCGCGCGAGAAGCTGAGATTGTGAATCGTGAGGAAACCGTGTGCGGAGACGTCTCCGGGGCCACGCGGGCTCTGTAGCCCAGATACCCTGAGCGCCGCAGCATGACTCGTCGCTCCGCAGTCGTCGTCCTCGTGCTCGTCCTGGCCGCGCTCGTCGGTGTCGGCCTGCTCGCCGTTCCGGCGTCGCCGCTGCACCAGGAGGCGACGCTCGGCCTCGACCTCCAGGGCGGCCTCGAAGTGACCCTCCAGGCGGTGCCGCCGAAGGATCGCAAGCTGACGAAGAGCGATCTCGACCGGTCGGTGGAGATCATGCGCAGCCGTGTCGACCGCCTCGGCGTCGCAGAGCCGGAGATCCGCAAGCAGGGCAACGATCAGATCGCGATCCAGCTGCCGGGTGTCAAGGATCCGGCCGCCGCGGCGCAGATCATCGGCAAGACGGCGCAGCTCGAGCTCTACGACCTCGAGACGTCGCTCACCGGCCCGTCGATCGACGCACAGGGCAACCCGGTCGCGTACCCGCGGCTGTATCCGCTGCTCGCCCGCGTCCAGTCGCTCGCAAGCGAGGAAACCTCGGACGAGTGGTACGTGTTCAACACCAAGAAGCGGCTCGTGAACGGCCCCGCCACGAGCAAGGCCGAAGTGCTCAAGAAGTGGGGCGGAACGCTCCCGGCGGGGTTCAAGGTCTTCGCCGCTCCGCAGGGGACCGTCGTGATCAGATGCGGCGCGAACGCCGGTGCGTGCCCCAACGGCGCGGGCCAGGCGGTCGCGCTCGGCTGGTACCTCTTCAAGTACGACCCGCCGACCGTGCCGCAGATGACCGGCGCCGATCTCAAGCTCTCCGGCACCCGGGCCGACTTCGACACGAGCGCGGGAGGCGGCGGCCAGCCGATCGTGATGATGGAGTTCACCGGCAAGGGAGCCGGCAAGTTCAAGGACATCACACGCGCCGAGTGGCTCCGCGGTCGGATCCGTCAGTCGCCACAGCACTTCGCGATCGTGCTCGACCGGGAGATTCGCACCTGGCCGCAGATCGACTACACGCAGGGCGACCTTTCCAGCGGGATCGGCGGCGGCCGCGCTCAGATCACGGGGATCGGGTCGATCGACGAGGCCAAGGAGATCGCGATCGTCCTGCAGACGGGTGCGCTGCCGGTCAAGTTCGTGACGCTCGACCAGACCAGCATCTCGGCCACGCTCGGCAAGGACTCCCTCGCCGAGGCCAAGACCGCCGCGATCGTCGGCCTGCTCGCCGTGGCGCTCTTCCTGCTGCTCTTCTACCGCTTCCTCGGGCTCGTGGCCGTGCTCGGCCTGCTCGTCTACGCGGCCTTGCTCTACGCCGCCGTGTTGCTCTTCAACGTGACGCTGACGCTGCCCGGCATCGCCGGCCTCGTGCTGACGCTGGGCGTCGCGGCCGACGCGAACGTCGTCATCTTCGAACGCATCAAGGAAGAGGCGCGCGCGGGCCGGAGCGTGCGGGCAGCCATCTCAACCGGCTACACGAAGGGGTTCCACACGATCATCGACGCGAACGTCGTCACGATGATCACGGCGCTCGTCCTGTTCGGCGTCGCGACCGCCAGCGTGCGCGGCTTCGCCCTGATGCTGCTCGTCGGCACGGCGATCTCGATGCTGACGGCGGTGCTCGCCACCCGCGCGTTCCTCACCGTCCTCGCAGGGTTCAAGGTGTTCGACAGCATGCGCCTCGTCGGCGCCTCCGGGCGCGGGATCCCGTCGTGGCTCAAGCTCGACTACATCGGCCGCCGCCGCACATGGTTCGCGATCTCCGGCGCGGTGGTCGTCCTCTCCATCGGTGCCATCGCCGTCAGGGGGCTCAACCTCGGCATCGACTTCAAGGGCGGCACACAGATCACGTTCAGCACCGCGACGCCCGTCTCGCTCGAGCAGGTTCGCGCTCAGACGGCGGAGGTCGGGCAGGCGGGCGCTGTCATCCAGGGCCGTGGCACCTCGACGGACGGCAAGTACCGCACCTTCCAGGTGCGCACCGAGACGCTCACACCGCAGGAGAACGAGCAGCTCCAGACTGGTCTCGAACGGACCGTCAGCGCGAGGGCATTCGGCGCCAAGAACGTCTCGGAGAGCTTCGGCCGCCAGATCGCGAAGAACGCCATCTTCGCGATCATCGTCTCGCTCCTGCTGATCGTCGGGTACATCACGCTGCGGTTCCAGTGGAAGTTCGCGGTTCCCGTGCTCGTGGCGCTGGCGCACGACGTGGTGATCACGGTCGGGATCTACGCGCTGCTCGGCCGGGAGGTGACGACCGCCACGGTGGCCGCTGTGCTCACCGTGCTCGGCTACTCGATCTACGACACGATCATCATCTTCGACCGCATCCGCGAGAACATCCCGCTCATGAAGAGGGCCTCGTTCCGCGTGCTGACAAACGTGTCGCTCTGGGAGACGATCCCCCGGTCGCTGGCGACGACGTTCATCACGCTGGTGCCCATCCTCTCGCTCCTCCTCCTCGGCGGCGACACGCTCAAGGACTTCGCCTTCGCACTTCTCGTCGGGATCACGTCGGGCGCCTACTCCTCGATCTTCGTCGCCGCTCCGCTCCTCTCCGTGCTGAAGGAGAAGGAGCCCGAGTACGCGCGGCGGCGTGACGACGAGTCGGCGCTGGCCGGTGTCGAATCGGTCGGCGGCGCCCTCCTTGGAGACGAGGGTGACGAGGGAGGTCAGCCCGCAGTGGCCCCGCGTGGCCCGTCGCCGACGCCGTCCCCGGCCGCGGCTGCAGTGGGTGGGGCGGACATCGGCCACTCATCGGCCAAGCGCGAGCGGCGGCGGCAGCGCCGCTCCTCGCGTCCGCACGGCCGCTCTCGCTGAGTTCTCGGCGCGCGGTTGTCGCGGCGCCTAGGATGTAGGCGTGAGCGAGAACGGCGACAACGCCACCCCGAGCCTGCAGCAGCTCGTGCTCGCCGGTGTCGGCTGGGCATCCGAGGGGATCGAGGCGGCCGACGCGGTTGCCGACGAGCTCGCGCGGCGTGTCGGTGTCGAGCGCGACCAGATGCGAACGGCGGTGCGCGACACGATCGCCGCCTGGCGGCGAGAAGCGGAGCGTCTCGGCATCCGCGGCGACGAGGTGTCCGAGAAGGCGCTCGCCCGGCTCGGTCTCGCCCGGCGTGAGACGGTCGACGATCTCGAGCTTCGCGTCGCGCAGCTCGAGCACCGGCTCCGGCTGCTCGAGCGGGCCCGCGACGCCTCGGTCTAGAAAAGGTCGCAAAGAGCGGCTTTTCCCGGTCGGCGGGCTTGACCCGCCGTCAGGCGCTCCCTAGAGTCCCGCCATCTGAGCCGACGGGCCCTCGGGTCTGTCGGCTCAGTGTCTTTGTGGACCGCGCTCGGTACTGCCACACTGCGAGCGTGTCACCGACCCGACAGCGCTCCCTCGGTCGTCTCTCCGAGATCGCCCGCGTCGCCGGGCGTCACGGGTTCGGGTACGTGTTCGACCGCCGGCGCACACCGACGGACGTCCCGGTCGCAGATCGCGGGCGCCGTCTGCGGGAGATGCTCGACGAGCTCGGCCCGACGTTCGTCAAGTTCGGGCAGGTGCTCTCGACCCGACCCGATCTCGTGCCGCCCGACATCGTGGTGGAGCTTCGCAAGCTGCAGGACGACGTGACGCCGTTCCCGTTCGAGATGGTGGCAGAGGTGATCGAGGCCGATCTCGGCCTCACGGTCGAGCGGGCCTTCCTCGCCATCGAGGAGACGCCGATCGCCGCTGCGTCGATCGGCCAGGTGCACAGAGCCACCCTCCCGAACGGCGCCGACGTCGTCGTCAAGGTGCAGCGCCCGGATGCACCCCGCCAGATCGAGTCCGACCTGCAGCTGCTGCGCTCGGCCGTCCGCCTGGCGCGCGAGCGTGTGCGCGCGCTCGACTTCGTGGATCCGGAGGCGCTCGTCGACGAGTTCGCACGCTCGATCCGGCAGGAGCTCGACTACCAGCACGAAGCTCGCAACGCCGAGACGTTCCGGCGCAACTTCTCCGGCGACGAGCGTGTCGTCGTGCCACGCGTCTGGTGGCGCTACACGACCGGGCGGATGCTCACCCTGGAGCGCATCGAGGGGACGCACATCAGAGATGTCGAGACGTCCGACTGGCCCGCGGAGGAGCGGCGCGAGCTCGCCTACCGGATGACGGACGCGTGGATGACGATGATCTTCCGCCACGGGTTCTTCCACGGCGATCCTCATCCGTCGAACATCCTGCTGCTCGAGGACGGCCGCATCGGTCTCGTCGACTTCGGGCTCGCCGGTCGCCTCACCGACGAGGACATGGCCCGTTTGACGAGGCTGTTCGTGGACGCGGCCACCGAGAACGTCTCGGCGCTGCCGCGACGACTGGCCGACCTCGGCGTCCAGTACCCCAAGGAGCGTGAGGACGAGCTCCGTGGGCGGCTGGAGGAGCTCTACTACCGCTACTACGGGACGCGGCTCTCGGAGATCGACCCGATCGAGGTCATCCGCGAGGCGTTCGATCTCATCTACTCGATGAGCCTGCGGCTCCCGACCCGCTTCGTCGTGCTCGACAAGACGATCGCGACGCTCGGCTCCGTCGGCGTGGAGCTCTATCCCGACTTCAACGTCTTCGAGGTCGCGAAGCCGTACGCGAAGCAGCTGATGGCCGAGCGGCTGTCGCCGTCACGGCTTGCCCTGCGCGCCCAGCGCGAGGCGCGCGAGATTGCCGGCGTGGCCCGCGAGCTCCCGTATCAGATGCACGACATCCTCGAGGACGTTCGCACCGGACGCTTTGCGGTCAACATCGAGAACCCCGGCATCGACGAGCTCGACACCACCATCCACCACGCCGTGAACCGGATCGTCGTCGGCGTCGTCGTCGCCGGCGGGCTCGTCGGCTCGTCCATCATCGGCTCGCTCGCGAAGGAGGGGCCGCACGTGATGGGGATCCACCTGCTCTCGTTTCTCGGCTTCGTCCTCTCGGGCATCTTCGGCGTCTGGCTCATCTGGGGCGTGCTCCGCTCCGGGCGTCTCTGACCTCGCACAGGCCTCTTCCGCACACGGCCGCGCCGGACGGGTGGAGAAACCGGCACGTTGCTCAACACGACCAGGCTCAGAGCTCGTTCGTCCCTTCGTGCGGCTGCGTCGCGCCGAGGCGGCTAGCGGTGGAGTCGACCGTGGCGCTCGAGGAGCTCCAGCACCTCGCCGTGCGGCAGGGCGCGGGCGAGACGGCCATCGCGACCGGTGGTGTCGACGGCGGCCCAGAGGGCGTTGAGGACGGCCTCCTCGGTCGCCTCGACCGCAGCCGCGAAGATCACGTCGAGCTGCGAGTCGGGCACCGTCTCGGCCGCGGCTCGAGCCCTCGTGTCGCCCCTGACCAGGCGCCGCGTGGTCGAGAAGGCGACGAAGATCTCGCCCGAGCCGTGGTGGCCGACCGAGCCGACGCGGGCCAGGCCGAGGCCGCACCTGCGCGCCACGCGCTCGAGTTGCTCGGGTCCGAGCGGCGCGTCGGTCGCCACGACGGCGATGCAGCTGCCGCCCGGGGCCGGAGGACTCTCGATCCCCGCGCCGAGCACTTCGCCCACGGCGACGCCGTCGATGCGCAGGTCGCGAGCGGAGCCGAAGTTGGCCAGCACGAGCACGCCGACCGTCGCGTCGACCTCCGCGACAAGCCGGCTGGACGTACCGATGCCGGCCTTCCAGTCGCACGTCGTCATACCCGTCCCGGCGCCGACGCACCCCTCTGCGACCGCCCCGCCGCGAGCGGACGCGAGCGCGCGACCCGCGTCCTCGGCCTCGACCTGTTGCACGCGGGACTCGGAGAGCCACGAGTCGTCGCATTCGCCGACCACCGGGATCAGGACCCGCTTGTCGCCGATCGCCGGGTCGGCGGCGATCGCAGCCGCGACGGCGCCGTCGTAGACCCGGCCGACCTGCATCGTCGACGTCAGGTAGAAGGGCGTCTGCAGGACACCCCATTCGGCGATCTCGAGCACACCGGTGAGCTCACCCGCGCCGTTCAGTACTGCAGCGCCCGCCGTGTGCGGCTCCGCGGGGACGCCACCCGGCTCCGACGGCACGACGACCGTGATGCCCGTCCGCGCGCAGCCGCGTCCGGCGGGCGGCTCCGGCTCGTCGCGCCACACCGTCACGTGCCCCACGGTCACCCCGGGCACGTCCGTGATCGCATTGTGCTCACCGGCGGGCACCACGCCGGGCCGCAACCCGAGCTCGCGCAGGCGTGGCCCTCGCGGTGACGGTGGTCCGGGCACGACGGCGAGCCTACCGCGCCCTCGACCCGTTAGGCTCGCCGCCGTGGCGCTCGCCCTGCCCGTCGTCTGGTCGGACACGCACCGGTTGCACCGGCCGTCCGGAGAGGTCTGGATCGGGCTTCCGTCGCAGGCGGACGAAGTACCGGAGCGGGCCGCTGCCATCCGTGGTGCGCTGGAGGAAGCCGGCGCCTCGGTCGTCGCGGCCGAGCCGCACGGCGACGAGGCGCTGCTCGCGGTGCACGACGAGGCGCTCGTCGGCTTTCTCCGAGACGCGTGGGCCGGCTGGGTGGCGGCCGGCTACCCGGACGATCCTGGCCAGGCGTCCGTGGTCGGCTACATCTTCCCGCACCCCGGTCTCGTCGGCCCGCACGAGCCGCTCGTCGCAGCCTCGGCCGCGGCCCGCACAGGGAACTTCTGCTTCGACACGATGACACCGGTTGGACCGGGAACGTGGGAAGCGGCGCGGGGCGCCGTCGACACGGCGCTGACCGCCTGCGACCTCGTCCTGGCGGGCACCCGGCATGCGTATGCGTGTACGCGACCGCCCGGTCATCATGTGACCCGGACGGCGTACGGAGGGTCGTGCTACCTGAACAACGCGGCTGCCGCTGCTCAGCACCTGCGCGACCGGGGCGTCGATCGTGTCGCGATCGTCGACGTCGACGTCCACCACGGCAACGGCGCGCAATCGATCTTCTGGGAGCGGTCCGACGTGTTCACGGTGTCGGTGCACGTCGATCCGGCCGCGGGCTGGTTCCCGCACTTTCTCGGGCTGGCGCACGAGAACGGCACCGGGGCGGGGGAGGGAGCGAACGTCAATCTCCCTGTCGCGCCGGGGTCGGGGGACGAGCGGTGGCTCGAAGCGATCGGCGCGGCTGTGACCGCCGTCCGCAAGCGGGGCGCCGACGTCCTCGTCGTCGCTCTAGGCGTCGACGCCGCGACGGCTGATCCGAACAGCCCGCTCGAGGTGACGGCGGCGGGGTTCCGCGAGGCCGGGCGCCTGCTCGGCGCGCTCGGTCTGCCGACGGTCGTCGTGCAGGAAGGCGGTTACGATCTCGCGACGATCGGCGGGCTCGTGCTCGCCGCGCTCGGCGGGCTCGAGGAGGGGTGGCCGTGACCGGATCGCTGTGGGTCGGCGTGGAGGAGTTCGGCGGTGTGCCGACGCCGACGCGCCGCGGCAGCCCGTTGCCGCCGTACTGGCGCCTCGATGCCGTCTGGGCGATCGAGCGGCCGCGGACACCGTCGCTCTCGCCCGACGGGGGGATCGTCGCCTTCATCCAGGACCGTGACACCTCGGACGTCTGGCTGCTCGACCTTGCCGCTTGTGGTGAATCACCACAAGCGTTGCCTGACCGCGCCGTCTCGCGCCTCACGACCGGGCGGCAACCGATGCCGTACTGGGAGGACACGACGCCGACGATCTCGCCCGACGGCTCGCGCGTCGCATACGCAGCCGAGGGGAAGGTGTGGGTCGTGCCGACGGTGGGCGGGCCGCCGCACGAGGTGACCGCGGCAGGAAGCCCGTTGTGGCTCGACGACCAACGCCTCGTCGTCACGGTCGAGCGCGACACGCGCAGCCGGCTCGCAGTCGTCTCGCTCGACGATCCCTGGCCGCAGCCGCTCGTCCGCACGGCGCCCGGGCTCGACCGAAACGGCGACGAGCTCGAGGCTGCGGTCTCCCCCGACGGGCGCTCGGTCGCCTTCCGCTTCTGGTCGCACACCGACCTGACGCGCTCCGAGATCCGACTCGCCGACGTCGCGACGGGCGAGACCCGCGCGCTGACCGGGTCACCCGGCATCGAGGACGCCGAGCCTGCGTGGTCGCCCGACGGCCGCCAGCTCGCCTTCACGGCGCAGCGAGGCGAGTGGTGGGAGATTCGCGCCATCGAGCCCGAGAGTGGCACCGAGCGGGTCCTGGCCTCGGTGGACGCGGACTTCTCCGAGCCGGCCTGGAGTAGCGACGGCACACGGATCGCCGCGATCCGTTCACGCGAGCCGCGGCACGACCTCGTCATCGTCGACGTTGCGTCGGGGGAGGTGACGGAAGTCGCCGGCGGCGGCTGCTACGGCACGCCGCTCTGGGCTGCGGACGGCTCGCTCGTCGTCACCTACGAGGATCACGTGACGCCGCCAGAGCTCCGCCTTCTGACACTCGAGGGCACGCCGCAGACCCTGGTCGCCCCTGCTCCGGCCACAGTGCGGAACGCCCTCCACATCGTCCCCGAGGAGGTCACCTTTCCGTCGTCCGACGGGCTCGAGATCGCCGCGCTGCTCTACCGCCCGCGCGCCGGAGACCGCCCCGCGCCGGCGGTCGTCTACCCGCACGGCGGGCCAAGGGAGTTCGTCGGCGACGAGTGGGACGGCGTCGCGCAGTATTTCGTCGACAAGGGGTACGCGTGGCTCGAGCTCAACTACCGGGGCTCCACCGGCCGCGGGAAGACGTTCGAGCATCTGAACGACCTCGACTGGGGCGGCGGTGACGCCCGCGACTGTCTCGCGGCGGCGGACTACCTGCGCACCCTCGACGGCATCGATCCCGGGCGCCTGGCGATCTTCGGCCCGAGCTACGGCTCGTACATGGCGCTCTGCGCGGCGGTCGAGGACGCCGGCGAGCGCTTCCGGTGCGCAGTGTGCAAGTACGGCGACTGCGACCTGATCACCACCTGGGCCCAGGGCGACTGGGACGGCATCCGCTACTGCGCCGAGAACATGCTCGGCCACCCCGGCGTCAACCGCGACGTCTATCTGCGCGGCTCGCCGATCCATCGCCTCGACCGGATCGCCGTGCCGCTGCTCGTCGCCACCGGTGACCTCGACGCGCGCGTCAGCGCCAACCAGTCCGCACAGCTCGTGACGGAGCTGCGTCGCCTCGGCAAGACGTACGAGTACGTGACCTACCCGACCGAGGCGCACGGCTTCCTCCGCGAAGGGCCGTTTCTCGACTTCCACCGGCGGCTCGAGCGCTTTCTCGACTGGTACCTGCTCTAACGCGTCCTGAACAACCCGCATCGGGGTCGAACGTCTGAGAGAGCACGCCTTGACTCTCCGGTCAGGGCCGGTCAATGATCCCTCGACCCCCGGGGACCTGGAGAAGGAGAACTCGTGAGAAGCCTGCGCCGCCTCGCCGTTGCGATCCTCGTCGTCGTCGTTGGACTCGCCGCGGCCGCGGCCGCGTTCGCCCAGGACGACGAGAAGGTCGTCTTCACGGTTGGCGTCACGAACGACTACGACACGCTCAATCCCCTTGTCGGGGTCGAAGTACCGGACTACGAGGTGTGGAACATCCAGTACGCAACGCTGACCGACAAGGCAGCGGACGACTTTCACACGATCCCAGGCCTGGCCGAGTCGTGGGAGGCGTCGGACGACGGCAAGACCTACACGTACACGCTGCGGGAGGGTCTGACGTGGTCCGATGGCACCCCGCTCACTGCCGACGACATCGCCTTCACCGTCAACAGGGGCAGGGCAGAGGCCTGGCTCAACTACGCCTCGACGGTGGGAAACCTCACCGCGAAGGTGATCGACGACCGCACCGTCCAGATCCACAGCTCCGTCCCCGACCCGAAGCTGCCGACCATGGACGTCTACATCCTGCCGAAGCACATCTGGGACAAGTACGACAAGGCTGCCATCACGAAGTACGACGGCCAGGACGGCGTCGGCTCGGGGCCGTTCACGCTCAAGGAGGCGAAGCGAGGGCAGTTCTGGAGCTTCACGGCCAACCCCGGCTACTGGGGCGGCAAGCCGAAGGTCGACGAGGTCGTGTTCAGGCTGTTCACCAACCCGGACGCGATGATCGCCGCGCTCGAGAGCGGTGAGGTCGACGCCGCCGCGAGCGACGTCTCCGCCGAGTCGTTCCCGAAGCTGCAGAACCGCGACGACATCGTCGCCGTCGCAGGGGAGCAGGGGACCTTCACCGAGATCTCCGTCAACGGAGGCCGGCCCGAGGACCAGCACGTCGACGGCATCGGCAACGGCAACCCCGTCCTCGCGGACATCCGCGTCCGGCAGGCGATCGCCCATGCGATCGACAAGCAGACACTGCTCGACCGGGTCAGCAACGGCCTCGGCAGGGTCGGCGGCGCGATCGGCTCGTCGGCGAACCCGGAGTGGACGCCGGAGATCCCCGAGAGCAAGCAGTACACCTTCGACCTCGCCAAGGCAAACCAGATCCTCGACGCAGCCGGCTACAAGGACACGAACGGCGACGGCATCCGCGAGAACGACGGCAATAACATCGTCCTCACCTACTACATCCTCTCCGATTCGCAGACCGGACCCGGCAACGCCGAGTTCGTCACCGGCTGGCTGAAGCAGATCGGCATCGGCACCAGTCTGAAGACGGTCAGCGGCTCGCGACTCACCGAGATCATCGGCAAGGGCGACTACGACATGTTCCAGTGGGGCTGGACGCCGTTCGTCGACCCGGACCCGATGCTCAGCTACTTCCAGTGCAACCAGCTGTCGAAGGACCCCGCGAACCCGACGAACTACTACAACGACGCCAACTGGTGCAGCAAGCGGTACGACGCCTCCTACAAAGCCCAGAACGTCCAGCTCGACCACGACAAGCGGCTCGAGATCGTGCACCGCATGCTCAGCGAGTTCTACGACTCCGCCTCGTACAACGTGCTCACCTACGACCCCGAGCTCCAGGCGTACCGCACCGACCGCTTCACCGGCTGGATCCGCCAGCCTGCGGACGTGGGGCCGGTGCTGTTCACGAACACGTCTCCGACCTACGCGAACCTGGCGCCGGTCGCGTCGTCGGGCGGCGGCGGCGGTGGCGGCCTCGGCACGGCCGGGATCATCGGCATCGTCGTCGTCGGTGGCCTTGCGGTCGGAATCGTCGTGCTGATCCTCAGCCGCCGGCGGAGCACCGACGAGCGGGAATAGCGATGCGCCAGGGCGACGGGGCGCCGGCATGAGCGTCGACGCCGGGGCGGCGTGAGCTTCAAGTTCGTCACGCTCAAGGTCCTGGGCGCCCTCGCGACGCTCGCGTTCGTCGTCGTCTTCAACTTCTTCCTCTTCCGCGTCGTCGAGGGCGACCCCGTCGCCAACCTCTTCCGCGGGCGCAACCTGACGCTGGAGCAGCGGGCGGAGCTGCGTCACCAGTTCGGGCTCGACGGGTCCACGGTCGAGCAGTTCTGGGCCTACGTGAAGCAGACCGGGCAGCTCAACCTCGGGCGCTCGTACATCTCGAACGAGCCGGTTGCGCAGGAGATCTGGGATCGCGCCTGGCCGACGATCGCGCTGGTCGGAATCTCCACCTTGCTCTCGACGATCTTCGGCGTGCTCATCGGGATCGCGGCCGCGTGGAAACGCGGCTCTCCGACCGACTACGGGACGACCGGCTTCACGATGGCCACCTACGCAATGCCCGACTTCTGGCTGGGCATGCTGTTGCTCATCACGCTCGCGGTCTCGCTCGGCTGGTTCCCGGTCGGGGGCATGACAGATGCCGGGTCGGACGCAACGGGTCTCGCGAGGCTGGCCGACCAGGCGCACCACATGTTCCTGCCCGCGCTGACACTGACCGTCGCGTACCTCGGCGAGTACTCGATCGTGATGCGCTCCTCACTGCTCGACACGATGCGAGAGGACTACCTGACGCTCGCCCGGGCGAAAGGGCTCCGCGACGTCATCGTGCGCAACCGCCACGCGGTGCCGAACGCCATCCTGCCCGTGGTCACGCTGATCGCGATCAACTTCGGCTTCGTCCTGTCCGGCGCGATCGCCGTCGAGACGATCTACTCGTGGCCCGGTCTCGGCCGTCTGACGTACGACGCGCTCAACGCGCCCGATCTGCCGATGCTCCAGGGGCTCTTCCTCGTCTTCAGCGCTGCCGTGATCTTCTTCAACCTCCTGGCCGACCTGCTCTACGCGTACCTCGACCCGCGGGTGCGAACCGCATGAGCACCGTCGAGGCCACCGTCTCGGCGCGTTCCCTCACCTGGCAACGCCGTCGCCGGGCGCTGGCACAGGCGTGGTCGGACTACCGGCATTCGACGCCCGGGATGATCGGGCTCGTCGTGCTGCTCCTGATCATCGCGATGGCCCTCGCGGCGCCGTTGCTCGCAGACCACTCCGAGCTGCGTGCGATCAACGCCATCGACAACCCGCGCTGGGCGTCCCCGTCCGAGTTCTCGCCGCTCGGCACGGACAATCTCGGACGCAGCGTCTGGGCGCAGTTCGTCTGGGGCGCGCGCATCAGCCTGCTCGTCGGTCTCGCGGCGACCGTGATCGCGATCGTGATCGGCTCGCTGGTCGGGATCGTCTCCGGCTTCTTCGGCGGCTGGTTCGGCGCCGTGCTGATGCGCATCACGGAGTGGTTCCTGGTCATCCCGTTCCTGCCGCTCGCGATCGTGCTCGCCGCCGTGCTGGGGCCTTCGGTCTGGAACATCATCTTCGTGATCGGGATCACGTCGTGGCCCAGTACGGCACGCGTCGTCCGGGCACAGGTGCTGTCGCTGAAGGAGCGTCTCTACGTCGAGCGCAGTCGGGCCCTGGGCGCGTCGAGCGGCTACCTGATGAGCCGGCACGTGCTTCCGAACGTCTCCCCGTTGATCCTCGCCAACCTGACGCTCACCGTGCCCGTCGCCATCCTCTCCGAGACGACGTTGTCCTTCCTCGGGCTCGGAGACCCCACCCGCGCCTCGTGGGGGAAGATGCTCGACGAGGCTTTCCAGGCCGGAGCGTTGTCGCGCAACGCCTGGTGGTACTACCTGCCACCGGGTCTCGGGATCATGGCCGTCGTGCTCGCCTTCGTGCTGATCGGGCAAGCGCTCGAGGAGATCCTCGACCCGCGGCTGCGCGAGCCGGGGTCGTGAGCACGCCGCTCCTCAGCGTCCGGGACCTCAGCGTCACCTATCCCGGCGGCGTCCCGGCAGTGCGTGGGGTTTCCTTCGATCTCGCTGCAGGAGAGACCCTCGGCCTCGCCGGCGAGTCGGGCTGTGGCAAGTCGACGATCGCGGCGGCTCTGCTGCGGCTCCTGCCCCGTGGCACGAACGTGACGGGCGAAGTGCTCCTCGACGGCGAGGACGTGCTCGCGATGAGGCCGGGGCGACTGCGGGCCGTCCGCTGGGAGGAGATGTCGATCGTCTTCCAGGGGGCGCTCCACACGCTCAACCCGGTGCGGCGCATCGGCTGGCAGATCGAGGAGGCGATCACGACGCATCGGCCGTCCATGCCGAAGTCGGAGGTGCGGAAGCGGATCGCCGAGCTCCTCGACGTGGTCGGCATCCCTGCGGGCCGCGCCGCCGACTACCCGCATCAGCTCTCGGGCGGGCAGAAGCAGCGGGTGCTGATCGCGCTCGCGCTCGCCTGCGACCCGCGTCTTCTGATCGCCGACGAGCCGACGACGGCGCTGGACGTGATGGTGCAGGCCCAGGTGCTGCGGCTGCTCGAGGAACTGCAGCGAGACCTCGGCCTCGCGATGCTGTTCATCACGCACGATCTCTCCACTCTGGCAAGCGTGTGCCGGCGGCTGGCCGTCATGTATGCGGGCCGGTTCGTCGAGGAGGGCCCCGCGCACGAGGTGTTCGCAGAGCCTGCGCATCCGTACACGACCGCGCTCGCGGCGGCCTTCCCGGTGATCGGGGATCACCGCTACCGCATGGCGCCGTCCGGCCTTGGCGGCGATCCTCCGGACCCGCGTGACCTGCCCTCAGGGTGCCCGTTCCATCCGCGCTGCGCACGCGCCACGGAGGAGTGTGCGTCGTGGGAGGCCGTCGAGCTGCCCGCCGGCCCGGGCCGGCAGGCCGCCTGCATCCACCTCGAAGGCGTCGCATGAGCGACGGGCCCCTGCTCGAGGTGCGCGGTCTCGAGGTTCGCTTCACGAGCCGCAAAGGCTCCGATGCGCGCGCGGTCGACGGCGTCGACCTGGCTGTGCGCGAAGGAGAGGTGCTGGCCCTCGTCGGCGAGTCCGGCTGCGGGAAGACGACTCTCGCGCGCACGATCATGGGGCTCGAGCGTCCCACCGCCGGAGAGGTCTGGTTTCGTGGCGAGCCGTTGCGGTACGACGCGTCGTCCCTGAAGGCGTATCGGCGTGGGGTGCAGATGGTCTTCCAGGACCCGACAGGTGCGCTCAACCCACGGCAGACGATCTACGAGGCGGTGGCCGAGGGGCTGCGCATCCACGGTTTGTCCGACGGGGAGGAGGCTGCTGTGGCAGAAGCGCTCTCCACGTCCGGCCTTCGTCCGCCCGAGCGCTTCTTCCCGCTCTACCCCTACGAGGTCTCCGGCGGTCAGCGGCAGCGCGTCGTGATCGCAGGCGCCATGGCCCTCGACCCGTGGCTGATCGTGGCCGACGAGCCAGTGTCCGCGCTCGACGCGTCGGTGCGCGGCGAGATCCTGGCCCTGATGCTCGGCCTCGTCAAGGAGAAGGGCGTCACGATCCTCGTCGTCACGCATGACCTCGGCCTCGCCTGGAACATCGCCGACCGGGTCGCGGTCATGTACCTCGGCCGGATCGTCGAGCTGGGGCAGGCGGAGGAGATGCTCTCCGCACCGCGGCATCCCTACACCCGGGCGCTCCTCTCGGTCGTGCCCGAGCACGAGCAGATGGAGCAGCAGATACTCGAAGGCGAAACGCCCGACCCACGCCGAATCCCGGAGGGGTGTCGCTTCCACCCGCGGTGCCCCGTCGTACAGTCAGGGGAGGCGGAGCGGCTCGGGATCGTCGAGCGCTGCCGCGGCGAGGATCTCCGACTTACGCCGGTCACGGGCGTCGCCGCGCACGAAGCCGCCTGCCACGCCCTGTGACCGATCGTTACGAGGTACTCACGCGAGACGCCGCGGGATCGACCGTTCCCAGCGCCGCTCGTGCCGGCCGATGCCGGCCTCACCCGCCTCCTCGACGACGAGATCGACGACCGCGTGGTAGGCGGCGGCGTCGGAGCGCACGTCGAGCGTCACCTCCGCGACAACGTCGGCCTCCGGCCAGCTGACGCGATACAGGGTTGCTCCGTGCGCCCAGGCGCGCGACGGGTCGGTGACGGAGACCCCCACCTCGCCGTCGTATTGCTCGCTGATCGAGGCGTCGAACGATGCGGTGTAGGTCGACCCGTACGAGATCACGGCGCGAGTGGTGCGCTCGAGGAGATCGTGCTCGACCTTCCACACCGTCGGCGGTTGCGGCCCGTCCTCGTCCGGCGTGTGGGCGTCGCCCGCCGTCGGGGTCGGCAGCGTCGGGGGAGGCGTCGGCGACGCGCCTTCGATGACGGGCAGCTCGAGCTCGACCGATCCGCGGTCGACCAGGATCACGCCCGCGGCCGGTGGCGGCCACGTGTTGGGCCAGTCGGCGCCGGCGAGCGAGAGACGCAGTCGATGGCCGCACTCGAGGGTCCACGACGTGACCTCCAGCTCGAGCTCGACCATGGTCGGCACGCCCGGCTCGAGAGGCTGCGGGCGGTCATGCCCGTCGCGGTGGGCGAGGTTCAGGATCCCGCGCGTGACGAGGGCCGAGGTGCCGTCGGGGAACACGTCGCACAGGCGCACGGAGAGGTACTGCACGGGGGCGGTGGGCGTGAGCTTCAGACGCAGGCGTGGATGCCCGAGGAGCTCGAGCTCGCCCTCGAGCGGCTCCCAGTCGTAGACGAGCGACAGCGCATCGTCCGGTCGCTGGTCGAGCGGCTGGCCCCACGGCAGCTTGGCGGCACACGAGTTCCAGGCGGTCGTTCCGACATCGCCGCGCACCTGGATCTCGTCCGTCCCGTCACCGGTGGGGCGTAGCGCCGTCGGCCGCAGGCGCTCCGCCGGCCACGACGGCTCGGTGCGCCATTCGCCGCGCATCTCAGCCAGGTCGGGCTCGGGTCGCGTCGACCGGCGCGCGAAGAGCACGATCGGTGGCTCCTCGTCGATGCCGTTCGCGTCATCACGGAGCCAGCGGCCGAACCAGCGGCAGAGCTCCGGCACGAGGTCGATGTGCGGCCCGGGTAGCGACGTTGCGGTCGACACATGGCTCCACGGGCCGAGGATGAGGCGCGTAGGGCACTCGAGGGCGGCGAACGTGCGCAGCGTGTTGTTGCGGTACCCGTCGGCCAGGCCGGCGACGATCATCGTCGGGCACGCGATCCGGCCGTAGTCGGGTCGCAGCGACCCGTGGCGCCAGTACGGGCCGTCGTGCTGCTCCTCGAGCCAGCGCAGGACCCACGGCTCGGTACCCTCGATGCGACGTACCCACTCCTCACGCCAGCCGTCGCCGTACACGGCCGGCACGGGCGGCAGCGCGTTGCAGGCGATCATGTACGTGACCCAGTCCACGAGGTCGACGGCCTTCACGGCGCCGCCCATGTAGTGGGTGTCGTCCGTGTACCGGTCGTCGGTGGCGTAGATCGGGACGATCGCTCCGAGCGCCGGCGGGCGGAGGCAGGCGACCTGGATCGAGTTGAAGCCCGACCACGAGGTGCCGTACATCCCGACGCGGCCGTTCGACCACGCCTGCGCCGCGAGCCAGGCGATCACCTCGCAGATGTCGTCGAGCTCGGCCTGCGTGTACTCGTCCTCCGCGATTCCCTCGGACGATCCCGTGCCGCGCACGTCGAGCCGGCAGACGGCGAAGCCACCCTCCTCGCACAGCCGCTCGTACTCCGACGCGTACGACGACGTGAGGTCGTCCATCCGGTACGGCAGTGCCTCGAGCAGCACCGGCGCAGGCGTCGTCTCCGGTAGCCAGAGGCGCGCGGCCAGCCTGACACCGTCGCGCGTCGCGATCCAGGCGCGGCGCTCCTCCACCTGCCGATCCTCTCACGACAACCTTCTAGGATCGAGCGGCCAGTGGACCTCCGGCTCACACCTGCGCAGCTCCTCCTCCGCGAGGAAGCGCACGCGTTCTGCACGACGCTGCGGCCCTTGCTCGAGGCTGATGAGGAGTGGCGTCGGCAAGGGATGCTCTCCGACGGCGATTCGCGCGCGGTCACTCACGCGCTGGGCCAGGCCGGGTGGATCGGGATCTCGTGGCCGGCCGAGCTGGGCGGTCGCGGCCTGACGCGACTCGACGCGACGCTCGTCGAGGAGGTCTTCGGCTACCACTGGCTGCCGCTCTCCCACTACCTGCTGTCCTACAAGACGATCGGCGCCGCGCTCGAGCGCTTCGCGTCCGAGGAGCTGGTCGAGCGTCTACTGCCGCCCATCGCCCGCGGCGAGCTCGTCTTCTGCCAGGGCTTCTCCGAGCCGGGAGCCGGGAGCGACCTCGGCTCGTTGACCACCTTGGCAACGCGTGAGGACGATGAGCTGATCGTCACCGGGCACAAGATCTGGACGTCGAGCGCCCAGCTGGCCGACTGGATCTACCTCGCCGTGCGCACCGACACGGAGCGCCCCAAGCACCGTGGCGTGTCGGTGCTCGTCGCACCCATGGACATGCCGGGGATCGACGTGCGGCCGTTCTCCACGCTCGGCGGCGGCTGGCTCTGCGAGGTGTTTCTCGACGCCGTCCGCATTCCGGTCGCCAACCTGGTCGGGGAGCTCAACGAGGGCTGGCAAGTGCTCATGTCCACGCTCGACTTCGAGCGCATCACGGCGGAGAAGCTCGGCGGCGTCGCGTGGGTGCTCGACCGCCTCGAGGAGCGGGTCGGCAGCAGCACTCGCGTCGAGGCGCTGCGCGGCGAGCTCGCCGCCGCGCGGTTGCTCTCCTTCCGCGCGGCCGATGCGATCGACCGCGGCCTGCCCGCCTCGCACGTGTCTGCCATGGCCAAGCTCGCGGGCGCCCGGGTCGTGCAGAGGGCCGCGGACACGGCCGTCGACCTGCTCGGGCTCGAAGGGCTCGCGGAAGGTGCGGATGCGCCGGTGGAGGGCCGCGCCGCGGCGCTCTACCGCGCCTCCGTCGGATCGACGATTGCCGGCGGAGCAGCCGAGATCCAGCAGCTCGTGATCGCGCGCAGAGGCCTGGGTCTGCCATGAGCCGGCCGCTCGAGGGTGTCCGTGTCGTGGAGGCGGCCCAGTACGTGGCCGGGCCGCTGTGCGGCCTGCTGCTCGCCGACCTGGGTGCGGAGGTGATCAAGGTCGAGCCGCCCACCGGCGACGGTTACCGCCACGTGATGCCCGTGGCGCCGGGGTTGGGCCGGTTCTTCATCCCGCTGAACCGCGGCAAGCGCTCGGTCGTGCTCGACCTGAAGACGGACGGCGGCCGCGACCGTCTGCAGGCGCTTCTCGCCACGGCCGAGATCGCGCTCCACAACGCCCCGCCCTCTCGCGCGGAGGCGTTCGGGCTCGGGTGGGAGACGCTGCGCGTGGCGCACCCCCGGCTCGTGCTCGGCGTCGTCACGTCGTTCGGCGAGCTGGGGCCGCTCGCAGGCGTGCCGGCGTACGACCTCGTCGCGCAGGCGCGTTCGGGCTTGCTCACGGCGCACGCGTCACCGGGGGACGAGGTCCCGGTCCGCGCCGGCGGCATCCCGATGGCCGACCTCGCCGCCGGCTTCCTGCTCTCGTCGGCGGTGCTCGCGTCGCTCGTTCGGGCCCGCGAGACAGGGATCGGCGACCGGGTCGACGTCTCGCTGCTCGCGGCAGCGCTGGCCGTGCAGGTACAGGACCTCGTCTGGCTGCCGGGCGAGCCGGACGGCCCAGCGCGGCCCGCGACACGCGCCGATCTCGACTCACGGGCCGGAGAGATCGCCGGCGGCGTCGCCATGAACCCGTACTACCGCTGCTTCGCGGCCGCCGACGGGTTCATCGCCGTCGCGTGTCTGAACCGCGCTCAGCGGCAGGCGTTGCTCGACCTCTTCGGTCTCGAGGACGGGACGGTCGCTGCGCCCGACCTCGTCCCTGCCGACGAGCGGATCCTCGCCGGCAAGGTGCGGCTGACAGACGCGATCGCCTCGCGGTTCGGCGCCGAGCCGATCGAGACGTGGATCGCGCGCCTCGGCGCCGCAGGTGTGCCCTGCGGCCCGGTGCTGGCACGCGAGACCGTCCCCGACGACGAGCAGATCCGCGCGGCCGGTCTGGTCGGGCGTGTCGCGCAGGCAGGCCTCGGTGAGGTGGCGCTCCTCGGCTCGCTGTTCGGTGGCAGCCGGTCCGACGACGGACAAGGCGGAGGTGCCCCTGCGGTCGGCGAGCACACCGTCGAGGTGCTGGCGGCGCTGTGAGGTTCGAGACCTCATCGGAGCTGCGGCTCTTCGCGGACAGCATCCGTGGTGCGATCGGAGACTGGGAGCCGCCGCGCGAGCCCAGCTTCGGCACGTGGTGGGACGAGCACGACGACGAGCTCGCCACTCGAGTCGCCGCGGTCGGGTGGGGTGAGCTGTGGGCGGAACAAGAGCTGCTCGGCCCGGCGGTGGCGGGAGCGATCGAGCTGGGGCGCGCGGTGGCGCCACTCTCGCTGCTCGACGCCGCGACGCTCGGGGGAGCGCTCGCGGTGGGTGGGCGTGCGCGCCACCTTGTGTTGAATCAACACAAAGTCGCCTTCGCCACCCCGGGCGGTCTCGTGCTCGGCGACGCGGAGGTGGGCGCACGGGAGCCGACGCTCGACGGGACCGGGACGGTGATCGTCGCAGCGGTGACCGGCGCGACCTTGCCCGACGGCGACGCACGGTTGCGCGCCTGGGGAGCAGCCACGCTCGGCTATCTCGCAGGCCTCGCCGCCGCGTCGCTCGACACGACCGTCGCCTACGTGTCGACCCGAGAGCAGTTCGGCGCGCCGCTGGCCTCGCTCCCGACGATGCAGGCGCGGCTGGCGGACATGGCCGTCGCGACGGACGGTCTCGCGCTGGTCGCCTGGGAGGCGGCGACTCCCGGCGACTCGAGCGAGGGCCCGCTCCAGCGAACTGCGCTTCGGTGGGCGGGCGTCGCGGCACGCGAGGTCACGGCGAGCGCGCATCAGGCCCACGGCGGGGTCGGCTTCGCGCTCGAGGCGGGCGTCCACCGCGCCTACCGCCGCGCCAAGTCGACGCAGGTCTGGATCGCCGGCGTGCTCGACGAAAGAGGCTCGATGTGAAATCCGTGGCGCGCGGCCGCGAAGCGGACGCCTTTGGGAACTCCGCCGTAGGCGGCCCGGCGCGGTGGGGATCCGCGAGAGCGGATCTCCACCTTGCGCAGCGAGCTAGGGGAGCCGCAGAGACTCGACTGCGCCGCTGACGGACAGACCGGGTGTCGGGCCGCCTGCGATCGCCCACACGCGACCACTCAGCGCGACCACGCCGAGACCGTGGCGTGGAGTCGGTAGGTCGGGCAGCGCGCTCCAGCGTCCGCGGCTGACGTCGTAGGCGAAGACGGTGCGGATCGCCCCGTCCGGTTCCTCGCCACCGATCGAGACGACGCGCCCTGCGATTGCCGCCGCACCCGTACCGCCGCGGGCATCCGGCAGCGCCGGCAGGCGGCGCCACCGCCGCAGGGCCGGGTCGTACGCCTCGACGATGGCGAGGTTGGTGTCGTAGCCGGCTCGCCGACCGCCGATGACATAGACGACTCCACGGAGCGCCGCCGCCGCGAGGTGCTCGCGTGGGGTCGGGCCGGGGACGCGGACCCAGCGCCTCGTGCGCAGATCGAGCACGAGCGTGTCATCGGCGAGCCCGCCATCCGTGCGTCCGCCGACCACGTAGACCTTCCCCGCGGCCGTGGCAGCTGCTGCAGCAGCTGCGCGTGCCGCCGGAGGACGCGGCAACGGCCGCCAGCGCGCGCCGTCGAACAGGTAGGCGACTCGGAGCGGCTTCCGGTCGGCGCCGTACCCGCCGACGACCACGAGCCGGCCGCGCCACGAGGCGGCAGCGGCGTGGTCGACCGACACAGGCAGGTCCGGGAGGCGCCGCCACGTGTCCGTCGCCGGCGCGTACGCATCGACGCGCCTGCTGTTGCCGCCGGAGGCGACGAAGCCGCCGGCAACGACGATCTCATCGCGCAGCGCCGCCGCCGCGACCTCGGTGCGCGGGGCGTCGAGCGGCGCCCCGCTGGTCCAGGAGGCAGCCACCGCCAGCGCCGCCGCGGCTCCCGCTACGAGACCGAAGCCAGCCATCGCACGAGCTCCTGGTTGACGCGGTCTGGTGCCTCGTTCTGCACGAAGTGGCCTGCCTCGTCGATCAGGACGACCTCGGGCGTGTTGCCCGGCGTCATCGCGGTCGCGAGAACAGCCGGTGTGACGAGCTCAGGACCGAGGAACCGGTCCCGGACGCCCCAGAGAACGAGGGTCGGTACGGAGACGAGCTTCGAGCGTCGCCTACGTGGGACGAATGACCGGCGAAACGCGGCTCGGTACCAGTCGATCGCCGCCTTGGCACGGCCCGGCCGTGCGAATGCTGCCCGGTAGGCATCGATCTCCACCGTCGTCCACGCCGCGCGGACGTGCGAGCCACCGACGAGCGCGCGGGCCACGACCGCCGCGCCGTCGCGCGCCATCCTTCGCTCCGGCAGCCAGGGCACCTGGAAGAAGAGGAGGTACCACGACCGTCGCAGCTGTCTCGGGCTGTGGAGGAGGGCGCGTGTGAGCACAGCGGGCGGTGGGCAGTTGACGGCTACCAGCCGCTCGACGAGTGCGGGATGGTTGCGCGCCACGACCCAGGCGACGGCGCCGCCCCAGTCGTGCCCCACGAGCGTCGCCCGCTCCCTGCCGAGCGCGCGGACGAGATCGACGACGTCGTGGGACAGGGTCCCCGTGTCGTAGGGGCCCTCGATATCGGTCTCTCCGTACCCCCGCTGGTCGGGCGCCACGGCCCGGTAACCGGCCGCGGCGAGCGCCGGCAGCTGGTGCCGCCACGAGCGCGCGAGCTCCGGGAAGCCGTGCAGGAGCACGACGAGCGGGCCGTCTGCCGGCCCCTCGGCCAGCGCGTGCATCCGCAGACGCTCTGTCTCGATCCAGATGTGCTCCATCCGTCTCTCCCGGAACCCGTGTGGACGAATCGTCACACATCGGTTCGAATGGACATCTGGCGGCCGGATCGACGGAGCTCTAGCCTCGACCTCATGTGGTCGAGCGCCGTTCTCCTCGCTGAGCCCGAGCCGGAATCGCGACGCTATCTCGAGCGTCAGCTGTCGGACGACGGCTTCCGCGTCTTCGAGGCGCCGTGGAGCTCGCGTGCGCTCGACCTCGCCGAGCGGGCCTCCCCGGACATCGTCATCGCCTCCGAGCCGGATCTCTGTCGCAGGCTTCGCGCCGGAGAGCCGGGCCGGCGCTGGGACCGGAACGTGCCCGTGATCATGCTCGCCGAGCCGGGCGCCGACGCGGTGTCGCGTGTCCGCGCGCTCGAACAGGGTGCGGACGACGTCGTCGAGCGGCACCTCTACCTCGAGCTCGTGGCGCGGATGCGGGCGCTGCTGCGTCGCAGCGGCATCGGCCAAGCGGAGGTGCTCGAAGCGGGCACGCTGGTCGTCGACCGCCGCGCGCGTCAGGTACGAGTGGGCGGTCAGGCGGTCGAGCTCTCGGCACGCGAGTTCGACCTCGCAGCCCGCCTGGCCGCTGACCCGCAGCGGGTCTTCACGAAGCAGGAGCTCCTCCGTGACGTGTGGGGCGTCCGAACGGCGCTGCGCACGCGGACCGTCGACTCGCACGCGTCGAGGCTGCGCCGCAAGCTCCGGCTCGTCGACGGCGGCGAGTACGTCGTCAACGTCTGGGGGGTGGGCTACCGGTTGCTTCCGTAAGCGCCCCGTAACGGTGACCGACCGCGCCGGTTGCGATCATCTGTCCGGATGGAGCGTTTCGACAGACGGTCGTTCGTCAGCCGCGGCGGGCGGCTCGCCGCCGGCGGCGCCGCGCTCGCGCTCGGCGCGCCTGCCCTCGCGGAGGCGGGCGCAGGCGGATCTCCCCTGGCGGAGCTCAGACGCGACGTCGACGAGGTGATCACCGCCGGTGACGCGCGCTACGCGACGGCGAGGCTCGCCTGGAACGCGAGATTCGACGAGATCAGACCGCTCGCCGTCGTCGTGCCGCACACCGCCGCCGAGGTGAAGGCCGTGATCCGCTGGGCGCGCCGTCACGGCATCCGTCTTGCGATCCGCTCGGGTGGGCATTCGTACGCAGGTCTCTCGTCCACCACCGGTGTCGTCGTCGACCTCGCTCACTTCGCCGGTGTGGCCGTGCGGCCGGACGGGACGGCGAGGATCGGGGCGGGCATCGAGCTCCAGGACGCTTACGCGCGACTCTGGACCTCGCGGCGCGCGATCTCGACCGGGTCGCACCCGACCGTCGGGCTGGGTGGGCTCGCGCTCGGAGGCGGGCAGGGTTTCGCCTCACGGGCACATGGGCTCACGTGCGACAACGTGACGGCGATCGAGATCGTGACCGCGGACGGCCGGTTGCGGAAGTGCTCGGCGACCGCCGACCCGGATCTCTTCTGGGCGCTGCGCGGTGGAGGGGCGGGCAGCTACGGCATCGTCACCGCGTTCACGCTGCGGACCTTCCCGGTCGACACGGTGACCACGTTCAACATCGAATGGCCGTGGGCCGCTGCGCACGGCGCGGTGGTCGCGTGGCAGACGTTCATGCAGTCCGCACCCGACACGATCTCGTCGGTGCTCGCACTGCGCGTGCCGGCCACGACGGGTGGCGATCCGAAGGTGGCAGTCAACGGTCAGATGCTCGGGCCGAGGAGCGAGGCGGTGGCGGCGCTCGCCCCGCTGACGGGGGCAGGCTCTCCGGTCAGCGTGACCATCACGGAGCGGCCGTTCAACGTCGCCGTCAAGTACTTCGAGGGCACCGGTGCGAGACGTGCTCGCCTGGCCGCCAAGTCGGCATTCGCCCGCGAGCTGCTGACACCCGCCGGTGTCGACACGCTGATCTCCGCGGTCAATGCGAAGCATCGTGACCCGCGGCTCCGCGGCGGCGGGATCGTCATGTTCGCGTACGGGGGCGCGATCAATCGCGTTGCCCCGAGCGCGACGGCGTTCGTCCACCGCGACGCGATGTTCTCCCTCGAGTACGTGTCGCTCTGGGCCGATCGCAGCGTCAGCCTCGCGGAGGTGAGCATCGGCTGGGTCAGGGATGCCCACGCCGCGATCCGCCCATACGTCTCCGGCCAGGCCGTCCAGAACTACGCCGACACCGACCTCGCCGGGTGGCGCCGCGCGTACTACGGGCAGAACCTCGAGCGACTCGTCGCCGTCAAGAAGCGGTACGACCCGGCCAACCTGTTCCGTCACGCGCTGAGCATCCCGACGCGTCTCTGACGGATCGGCGGCGTTGGGGCCGTCTCAGAAGGTGACGCCCTCGAGCCGCAGCAGCAGCTCCTTCCGGTCGAGCCCGCCGCCGTAGCCGACGAGGCTGCCCGAGGCGCCGACGATGCGGTGGCAGGGAAGCACGATGGGGATCGGGTTGCGGTTCATGACCATCCCGACAGCCCGCGCCGCCTTGGGGCGCCCGGCGCGAAGCGCGAGCTCGCCGTAGGTCGCGGTACGCCCGTACGGCACCTTCGCGAGCTCCGTCAGCACCGTGACGCTGAACGGCGTCACACCGCGAAGGTCGACGGCGAGATCGAACGCGCGCCGGCGACCGGCGAAGTACTCGTCGAGCTCCCGGCGTGCGGCAGTCGACGGCGCGAGGGGCGCGCAGCACCCTGGAGCCGGCGACACGTGCGATCTCCTCCAGCGCGGCGTCCGGGTCGTCGCCGCTGAACGAGACGCGCAGCAACCCACGGTCGGTGGCGGCGACGAGCAGAGGCCCGACGGGGCTGTCGACGACGTCGTAGCCGGCGTCGAGGAGGCCGGAGCGGACGGCTGTCTCGCGGAAGCGGCGGTCGAGGTCGATCGGGACGGTCATCAGGTGCTCCTTCCGGCGGTGCGCCGAAGCCGTCGTACGCCCGAGGAGGCGGCCTGGCGGGCCGCGTCCGGGCTCGACTCGAGCGCCGTGGCGATCTCGTCATAGGTCAGGTCGTAGCCGTAGCGGAGCACGACGGCGGCCCGCTCCTTCGGTGGCAGTCCGTCCGTCAGACTCCGCGATCTCGAGAAAGGCGGGCTCGCTGTCGCTGAAGGGTGTCTCGGGCGGCTCCGCCGTGAGGTGCTCGCGTCCGGTGCGCCGCAGCGTGTCGACGGCCACGTTGGTGGCGATCGTGAGCGCCCAGGCACGGAGATGCTCGCCGTGCTGGAGCCGGCCGTAGGCGCGCAGGGCGCGCAGGAACGTCTCCTGGAAGGCATCGTCGGCACCCTGCGACCCGAGCTCGCCGTCGCAGGTGGGCGAGCACGATCCCCGCATGCTCTGCGTAGAAGCTCTCGAAGGGCGGGATCGTGGTGGCCATCGTGGTCATCTTTCCGTGAAACCCCGAACGGCGCCGATTTGTGAGACTCCCCGCGATGAGAGCCGCCGTTGTCGGGCACGTCGAGTGGATCCGCTTCGCGCGCGTCGATCGTGTGCCGGGGCCCGGGGAGATCGCGCACTCGTTCGAGGACTGGGAGCAAGCCGGCGGCGGCGGAGCGGTGGCTGCGCTGCAGCTCGCGCTGCTGGCCGATGAGGCGACGCTGTTCACGGCGCTCGGCGACGACGAGCTGGGCGCGCGGGCGAAGGCGGAGCTCGAGCACCGCGGGCTGCGCGTGCACGCGGCGATCGAGCGCGCCCCCACCCGGTGGGCGCTGACGCAGGTGGACGAGTCGGCCGAGCGGACGATCACGACCGTGGGCGCGAAGCTGCGACCGAGGGGTCACGACGACCGCCTGCCCTGGCACGAGCTGCGCGAGATGGACGCCGTCCTCTTCGTCGCGGGCGACGTCGACGCGCTCGGTGCTCGCCCGCCACGCGCGCGTCCTGACCGGCGGTCACGCGCGAGCTCGACGTCCTGCGCCGCGGCTCCGTCCAGCTCGACGGGCTGATCGGGAGCGGGGAGGACGACGCGGAGCGCTACCGTCCGGGCGACCTCGACCCGGCGCCGTCGCTCGTGGTGACGACGTCGGGCGCGCTCGGTGGCTGGATGCAGCCCGGTGGGCCCTTCAGCGCCGCCCCGCCACCCGGGCCCGTCGAGGACACCTACGGCGCGGGCGACTCGCTTCGCGGCAGGTCTCACCTTCGCCATCGCCTCCGGTCTCGAGCCCCACGACGCGGTCGCCTTCGCCGCCCACTGCGGAGCGGCAGCGCTGACGGGCCGCGGCGTGGCCCCGCAGCGCGTCTCCGCTGAGCAGCGACACCGGCGCCTGACGTCCAGCGCAGCGACTGAACGCCACACACGGATCCGGGGCCGTGGGTCCGCCTCGGAATGGGGGGTTCGGGTTGCGTTGTGGGTGAAAGTGGTTTACAGTGGGGCTCCGTGGGAGACCCCCGCGACCGCGAGCAATGTTCACCGGCGAGTACGAGCACACCCTCGACGACAAGAGCCGCGTCACGCTGCCGGCCCGGTTTCGTGACGCGCTCTCGCACGGCGTCGTGCTCGCGAAGGGCTTCGACCGGAACCTCGACGTCTATCCGGGAACGGCGTGGGAGTCGGTCGTGCAGTCCCGCATCGCCGAGCTCGATCCCTTCGCGGCGGAGACGCGCACGGCTCAAGCGGATCGTGTTCGCCGGGGCAGCCGAGGACACGCCCGACAAGCAGGGCCGCGTGCTGGTTCCCGCGACGCTCGTCGAGTACGCGGCGCTCGGCAAGGAGGTCGTCATCGCCGGGGTCGACGACCACCTCGAGATCTGGAACCGCGACGCCTGGACCGCGCAGCTGAGAGAGAGCGAAGGGAGCGTTCACGATGTTGCCGAACGTCTTGCCGAGAAGCGCAGCTGATCACGTCCCCGTTCTCGCGGAGGAGGTGCGCGAGCTCCTCGCCGTGCGCCCCGGGGAGACCGTCGTCGACGCGACGTTCGGCGCCGGCGGTCACGCCCGGCTGCTCGCGGAGGATCTCCGCGGCAGCGGGAAGCTCGTCGCGATCGATCGCGACCCGACCGCGAAGTCGTACTTCGACCGCTTCAAGGCCGGTGCCGGTGTCGACGTCGCGCTTCCTCCGCGGTGACTTCTCGCTCGTGCTCGCGCAGCTGGCGGCCAACGACGTGCGTGCCGACGCGATCCTGCTCGACATCGGCGTCTCGTCGATGCAGATCGACCGGCCGGAGCGCGGGTTCTCCTACGCCACCGACGCGCCGCTCGACATGCGCATGGACCCGACGTCCGTCACCGACCGCCGCCGAGATCCTCGACACCTGGGACGAGCGCGAGCTCGCCGACGTCTTCCGCCGCTACGGCGAGGAGCGCTACGCGCGCCAGATCGCCCGCGCCGTCGTGCGCCGTCGCGCCGAGCATCCGTTCGAGCGCACCGGCGAGCTCGTCGAGACGATCAAGTCGGCGATCCCGACACCGGCGCGATTCGGCGAGGGCCATCCGGCCAAGCGCGTCTTCCAGGCGCTTCGCATCGCGGTGAACGACGAGCTCGGAGCACTCGCAGGCTGCCCTGCCGGCGGCGCTGGCGATGCTCCGGCCGGGCGGCCGCCTTGCGGTGATCAGCTTCCACTCGCTCGAGGACCGCATCGTGAAGCGGTTCCTCCGGGAGCGGGCGCAGCGGATGCACGTGCCCGCCGGACTTCCCCGTCTGCGCCTGCGGGAAGGAGCCGGAGCTACGGATCCTGACGCCGAAGCTCGTGCGGCCCTCGGCCCGCGAGGTCGACGACAACCCGCGCGCCGCCTCGGCCCGGTTGCGCGCCGCAATCAAGGTCTGACATGACGACGGTCGAGGCGGCAACCGCAGTCGAAGCGACGCCGGCGGGCGCCGCGAGCCGCGTCGCGGCGGCGGCTCGGCGGCGGTGTCGCCTGGATCGTCGTCGTCGGCGCTCTCCTCGCCGGGGTCGTCGCAGTCAACGTGGCCGTCCTCCAGCTCAACGTCCAGCTCGACCGTCTCGGCACCGAGCGCGCGCAGGTCAAGGCCGACAACGCCAGGTTGCGGGCGAGGCTCTCGAGCGCGTCCTCGAGCCTCCGCGTCGCGACGGCGGCGCGGGCGAGGCTCGGCCTGCAGCAGGCCGACCCGCTCCTGACCGAGTACGTCCGGCTGACGCCGAGGGAGAGATGAGCGAGCGGCGCGTCGCCAATCGACGCATCACCTTCCTGCTCGTCGCGTTCGGGCTGCTCTTCGGCGTCGTCGTCGCGCGGGCCGCCTGGATCCAGGTCGTCAAGGGGCCGTCGTACGAGGCGATGGCGTCGCAGCAGCACCGGGAGACGATCGAGATCCCTGCCGGGCGTGGGACGATCTTCGATCGCACCGGGGCGCCGCTCGCGATCGGCGAGCAGGCGACGACCGTCTACGCGGACCCGCGCAACGTCACCGACCCGAAACGCGCCGCGATCGAGGCCGGCAAGGCGCTCGACCTCGATCCCGAACGACGTCTACGCGAAGCTGCGTGACCGGTCGACCGGGTTTCTCTACGTGCTGCGGAAGGCCGATCCGATGCGCGCGGCGACGCTGGAGGAGAAGGAGATCCCGGGTCTCGGCTTCTACTCCGAGGAGCGGCGTGTCTACCCGCAGCGGAGCGTCGCCTCGCACGTCCTCGGCTTCGCCGGCACCGACAACAAGGGGCTCGAAGGGCTCGAGCGGGAGCTCGACGCCAAGCTCGCCGGGCGGAGCGGCTCCGAGACGGTCGTGCGCGATCCCTTCGGACGGCCGATCGACGTCGTCACCTCGAGACCCGAGCGCGCCCGGTCGCAACGTGCGCCTGACGATCGACCACGAGATCCAGGCTGCCGCCGAGGAGATCCTCGTCAGGACGGTGCGCGTGTGGGGCGCCAAGGGTGCCACCGCGATCGTCATGAACCCGAGCACCGGTGCCATCCTCGCCATGGCGAACGCGCCGACGTTCGACGCCAACGCGTTCGGCTCGGCACCCGCCGACGTGCGCCGCAACCGTGCCGTGACCGACATGTACGAGCCGGGCTCGACGTTCAAGATCGTGACGATCGCAGGTGCCCTCGAGGATCGGGTCGTCACCCCGCGGACGTCGTTCATGCTCCAGCCCACGATCAGGGTCGCCGACCGGATCATCCACGAGGCGCACTGGCGTCCGACGCAGCGCATGACCGTGCGCCAGATCCTCTCGGAGTCGTCGAACATCGGCACCGTCACCGATCGCGGAGCGGCTCGGCGCCGGAGAGCTCTCGACGTGGATCGACCGTTTCGGCTTCGGCACGCACGACCGGGCTCGACTATCCGGGCGAGAGCGCCGGGCATGGTGCTGCCGCTCGACAAGTGGTACGGCTCGACGATCGGCACCGTGCCCATCGGGCAGGGCATCGCCGTGACGCCGATGCAGATGGTGAGCGCCTACGCGGCGATCGGGAACGGCGGCGTCATGCCGACGCCGCGCCTGGTCGAGCGGATCGGCGGCCAGCGCGTGCCGGTGAAGAAGGGCGAGCGCATCGTCTCGCATCGCACCGCCAACCTGATGATGTCGATGTTCCGCGACGTCGTCCTCGAGGGAACCGGCACCGAGGCCGCGATCCCCGGCTACACGGTGGCCGGGAAGACCGGTACGGCCCAGAAGGCCGAGAACGGGCGCTACGTGGCCAAGTACGTTGCGTCGTTCGTCGGGCTCGTGCCGGCCAAGCAGCCGCGGCTCGCGATCATGGTCATGGTCGACGAGCCGCACGGCACCATCTGGGGCGGCTCGGTCGCGGCGCCGGCCTTCCGCGACATCGCACGCTTCGCGCTGCAGTACCTCGAGGTGCCGCCGGATGCGCCCGAGACGAAGCGCAGCGCCCGCCTGCTCGCCTCGACTCGGCCGTGAGCGGACGCTGCTCGGCTGCTGCCACAGGTGCACGGCCGATCTGCAGACCGCGGCCGTTGACCTGCGGGCGCCGGACAGCGTCGACTGCCTACTGGCGCCGCGATGGAGCTGGACGCGCTGATCCGCGCGCTGTCGCCGGATGACGTGATCGGACGGCGACCGGTCGAGATCACAGACGTCGCCTACGACACGCGCCGGGTGACGGCGGGCTCGCTCTTCTGCTGCGTCCGCGGCAGCAGGGTCGACGGCCACGACCTCGCCGCCGAGGCAGTGCAGGCGGGCGCGGTGGCACTCGTCGTCGAGCGTCCCGCTCGATGTCGTCGTGCCCCAGCTCGTCGTCGCGGACGTCCGGGCTGCGATGGCCGTCGCCGCCGACGAGCTTTTCGACCACCCGAGCGAGCGACTCCAGATCGCGGGTGTGACCGGCACCAACGGCAAGACGACGACGGCCTATCCTGCTGCGCTCGATCCTCGAGGCCGCAGGGCGGCGGGCCGGTCTCGTCGGCACCGTGGAATGGATCGTGGGGGGTGTGCCGCGGGCAGCGCCGCACACGACGCCGGAGTCGGTCGATCTGCAGCGGCTGCTCGCGCGAGATGGCTCGCCGCCGGCGACGACGCGGCCGCGCTCGAGGCTTCGTCGCACGGGTCGCACTTCCGGCGGCTCGACCGCGTCCGCTTCGAGGCGCTCGTCTTCACGAACCTGACGCAGGACCACCTCGACCTGCACGGCGACATGGAGGAGTACTTCCAGGCCAAGCGCCGGCTGTTCACCGGCGTCGTGCCGCCACCGGCCGCGATCAACATCGGCGACCCGTACGGCCGGCGTCTGGCCGACGAGCTCGCCGGCGCACACCGCGCGCCGCTCGTCACGTACGGGCTCCGCCCCGAGGCGGAGGTGCGGGCGGACGGTCTCGTGCTCGGGCCGCGCGGAGCCCGCTTCACGGCCGCCGGGATCGAGATCGAGACGGCGCTGCTCGGGATCTTCAACGTCGAGAACGTGCTCGGCGCCGTGGCGGCCGGGCTCCTGCTCGACCTCGACGACGACGAGATCCGACGCGGCGTCGGTGCTGTCCGGGGGGTGCCGGGTCGGTTCGAGGCCGTCGACGAAGGGCAGGCGTTCGCCGTCGTGGTCGACTACGCGCACACGCCGGACGCGCTCGACACCGTGTTGCAGGCGGCACGCGATCTCGGCCCGGGTCGGGTGATCGCCGTCTTCGGCGCCGGTGGCGACCGAGACAAGGAGAAGCGGCGGCCGATGGGTCAGGTCGCGACGCGCACGCGCCGACGTCGTCATCGTGACGAGCGACAACCCACGGTCGGAGGCGCCGCTCGCCATCATCGAGGACGTCGTCCAGGGGACGGGAACGGACGTGGAGATCGACCCGGACCGCCGCTCCGCGATCGAAACGGCGCTCCGGATGGCGGCAGAAGGTGACGTCGTCGTCATCGCCGGCAAGGGCCACGAGCAGGGTCAGGAGATCGACGGCGTCGTGCAGCCCTTCGACGACCGCGACGTCGCGCGCGCGGTCCTTCGGCGGGAGGCTGTGGATTGACCGGCACAGAATCGGCACACATGCAGCCGTCTCGAAGGGACGAGACCAGGCTCAGACCCGACGGCCGTCGACCGCGCGGCACAGGACACGGCGCGTGATCGAGCTCTCCTGGGAGGAGCTGGCAGGGCTCGCGCTGGGTGAGCTGCGCGGTGCGCCGGCAGGCGGGCTCGTGCGCCGCGTCCATGCCGACTCGCGCGTCGCGGAGCCGGGCGATCTCTTCGTGGCGCTGAACACGGGTGTCAGCTTCGTCGACGACGCGCTCGATCGCGGTGCGGCCGCTCTCGTCCCCGACGACCAGCACGCGCGCGCTGGCAACCCTCGCCTCCCTCGTCCGCTCGCGCTCCGACGCACGCGTCGTCGCCGTCGTCGGCTCGACCGGAAAGACGTCGACGAAGGATGCGCTGGGAGCCTTGTGCGCAGCCGTGACGCCGACCGTGTGCGGCGGAGGCGAGCCAGAACAACGAGATCGGACTACCGCTCACCGTGCTGCGCCTCGAGCCGGAGACACGCGTGCTCGTGACCGAGATGGGGATGCGCGGTGCCGGTCAGATCGCCGAGCTGTGCGCCGTCGCCCAGCCGCACGTCGTCGTCGTGACGTCCATCGGCCCCGAGCACCTCGAGCTGGTCGGCACGGTCGACGACGTCGCCCGCACCAACGCGGAGGCGATCGAGGCGCTACCGGCAGGGGGCGTCGCCGTCCTCCCGGCGGACGCGCCGGAGCTCGAGCCGTACCTCGGCCGCGTGCCCGTCGAGATCCGCCGCTTCGACCGCTCGACCGTCGACCGCCTCGACGATGGGCGCTGGCGCTTCTGGGTCGGTGGTCGTGCGCTCGACCTCGAGCTCCCGTTCGACCGGCGACATCTCGCCGAGAACGTCCTCGCCGCGCTCACCGCATACGACGCGCTCGGCCTGCCGCTCGAGCGCGCCGCAGGAAGGCGCCGCGCAGATCGAGCTGTCCCCCTGGCGCGGCGAGACGCACCCGCTGCGCGGCGGCGGCTTCGTCGTCAACGACGCGTACAACGCGAACCCCACCTCGATGCGCGCCGCGCTCGAGGATCTCACGGAGCGAGCGCGACGGCCGCCGGCGGGTCGCCGTGCTGGGCGAGATGGCCGAGCTCGGCGCCGAGAGCGACCGCTATCACGCAGAGATCGGCGAGCTGATCGCCGCCGTCGGGCTCGAGGTGCTCGTCGCGGTCGGCGAGCCCGCACGCGCCTACCTCGGAGGAGCGGCACAGGAGCGTTGGATCCCGGACGCGGGCGCTTTCGCCGACGCAGTCGAGCTCGTTCAGCCGGGTGACGCGGTTCTCGTCAAGGCGTCGCGGGCGGTCGGCCTCGAAGGCATCGCGGCGGAGATCGAGAAGATCGCTTCCGCATGGTGAGGGTTCTCGTCGCGGGGCTGGTGGCGATGGTGATCGCCGTCGTCATCGGGCCTCAGTTCATCGCCTGGCTGCGCCGCCAGAGCGTGGGTCAGCAGATCCGCGAGGAAGGACCGAAGCACCACTTCGTCAAGGCGGGGACGCCGACGATGGGCGGGTCTGCTGATCCTGTTCGCGGCGGTGCTGCCGTTCGTCGTCGTCTCGCTCTACACGGTCCCGGGCGTGACGGTGATGGTGGCCACGCTCGCGTGCGCGACGATCGGCTTCGCCGACGACTTACCTCAAGGTGCGCAGGCGCCGCTCGCTCGGGCTCTCCGGGCGCTGGAAGCTGCTTCTGCTGGCCGCCGTCACCGCGGGCGTCGGCTGGGCCACGACGCAGGTCGGCTACATGGACACGCAGATCTACTTCCCGGTCGTCGACGTCAACATCGACCTGCACTGGTTCTACTTCCCGTTCCTCTTCATCCTCATCGCCGGCACGGCAAACGGCGTCAACCTGACCGACGGTCTCGACGGGCTGGCGGCCGGCACCTGCGCGGTCTCGCTGCTCACCCTGCTCGCGATCGCGGCGATCACCTGGATCCGCTCGGGCGAGCCGGGACTCCGGAGCGACGAGTACCTGGACATCGCCATCGTCACGGCGGCGCTGATCGGCGGCGTGATCGGCTTCCTCTGGTTCAACGCCTTCCCGGCCGAGGTGTTCATGGGCGACACCGGCTCGATGGCGTTCGGCGGGGCGATCGCCACCCTGGCCATCTTCACCAAGACCGAGGTGCTGCTCGTCTTCATCGGCGGCATCTACCTGATCGAGGCGCTCTCCGTGATGATCCAGGTGGCGAGCTTCAAGCGCACGGGCCAGCGGGTGTTCCTGATGGCGCCGATCCACCACCACTTCGAGATGAAGGCGTGGTCGGAGACGAAGATCATGGTGCGCTTCTGGATCGTGGGCGCCATCCTCTGCGCCGTCGGCTTCGTCCTCTACTACCGCTACTACCTGCGCTTCCAGCTGTGACGGTGCCGCGGCGCGTCCTCGTCGTCGGGCTCGCGCGCTCGGGGCGCGCGGCGGTGGCGGCGCTACGCGGGCGAGGGGGCTGACGTCGTCGCCTACGACCGCGACCCGGACGTCGACGTGACCGGTCTCGAGATCGAGGCTCGGCTCGGCGGCTGGGACGATGAGCTTCTCGACGGAGTCGACCTCGTCGTCAAGAGCCCCGGGGTGCCCGGCGACGCGCCGCCCGTCGACGCCGCGCGTGCCCGCGGCGTCGAGATCGTCTCGGAGATCGAGCTCGGGGCGCGCCTGCTCCCGAACCCGCTCGTCGGTATCACCGGCACGAACGGCAAGACGACGACGACGGCGCTCCTGGGAGCGATGCTCGACGCGGCGGGCATGCCCGCTCGAGGTGGCGGGCAACATCGGTCGGCCGCTGACGTCGCTCGTCGGCTCGGCGGAGCCGGACGCGTGGGTCGTCTGCGAGCTCTCCTCGTTCCAGCTCGAGGACGTCGACGCGCTTCGGCCGCGCGTCGCGGTGCTGCTCAACCTGCAGCCCGACCACATCGACCGGCACGGCTCCTTCGAGGACTACGCGGCGGCGAAGCTCCACGTCTTCGCGAACCAGGAGGCGGACGACGTCGCCGTCGTGCCGCGCGGCTTCGCTGCCGTCCCGGGACGGGGGCGACGCGTCGAGTTCGCTGCCGACGATCCGCTGCCCGCCGAGCCGCTCATCCCGGGGGCGCACAACCGTGAGAACGCCGCCGCCGCAACCGCAGCCGCCCGCGCCATCGGAGTACCCGACGAGGCGATCGCGGCGGCGCTGCGTACCTTCCCCGGTGTCGAGCACCGTATCGAGACCGTCGCCGAGCTCGGCGGCGTCCTCTACGTCAACGACTCGAAGGCGACGAACGTGGCCGCGGCACTGCGCGCGGTGGCGTCGTTTCCGGAGCGCCGGCTGCACGTGATCCTCGGTGGCAGGGGCAAGCAGGAGAGCTACGCGCCGCTCGCCGATGCACTCGCCGACGGCGACCGCGCCTACGTGATCGGCGAGGCGGCCGACGAGATCGCCGCCGCGCTCACGGCGCGTGGCGTCGGCTACGTTCGTGCGGGCGATCTGGAGCAAGCCGTCGCCGCGGCGGCATCCGCCGCGGTTCCCGGCGACGTCGTCCTGCTCTCGCCGGCGTGCGCGAGCTTCGACCAGTTCACGAGCTTCGAGCAGCGAGGGGAGGAGTTCCGCCGCCTGGTGGCGAAGCTCGCCGGGTGAGACAGCTCGAGCAGCGCGTCCTCGTCCTGGTGACGCTCGGCCTCGTCGCGTTCGGGCTCGTGATGGTCTTCAGCGCCACGTCCGCGTCGGCGGCGCTCGGCGAGGGCGACCCGATGTACTTCCTCATCAAGCAGGGGCTGTACGCGCTCGTGGGCGTCACCGCGATGCTGCTCCTCTCGCGCTTCGACTATCACCGGCTGCGGCCGCTCGCGCCGATCCTGCTCGTGACCGCATTCGTGGCGTGCGTCGCCGTGCTTGCCGTCGCGCCGCAGATCAACGGCGCGCGACGATGGTTTCTCGCCGGGCCGATCAGCATCCAGCCGTCCGAGTTCGCGAAGATCGCAATCTGCATCTGGGTCGCGGCGGTGCTCGCGCGAAGACCGGCCCCGCGGACGTTCGGCCAGCTCCTGAAGCCCGTCGGACTGGTCGTGGCGGTCTTCTGCGTCCTGATCCTGCTCGAGCCGGACCTCGGCACCACGATCGCGCTCTGCCTGATGGTCGCCGGCCTCCTGCTCGTGTCCGGGACACCGGTGCGGCTGCTGCTCGCAGCGACGACGCTGTCGCTCGCGTTCGGCGCGGCGGCGATCTGGCTCGAGCCCTACCGGCGCGCGCGCGTGCTCAGCTTTCTCGACCCGTGGCAGGATCCCGAGGGCGCCGGCTTCCAGACGGTGCAGGCGATGATCGGCATGGGCTCCGGCGGCGTCACCGGGGAGGGGCTGGGGCGGAGCATCCAGAAGATCAACTTCCTGCCGGAGGCCCACACGGACATGATCTACGCCGTCATCGGCGAGGAGCTCGGCCTCATCGGCGCAACGCTCGTCGCGGCCGCGTTCTTCGTCTTCGCCTGGGCGGGCTTCCGGGTCGCCATCGGCTGCGCCGACCCGTTCGGCAAGCGGCTCGCGGCGGGGATCACGACCCTCGTCTGCGGGCAGGCTGCGGTCAACCTCGCGGCGGTGCTCGGCATCGCGCCGCTGACCGGTATCCCGCTGCCGTTCGTCTCCTACGGAGGCTCGTTTCTCGTCGTACTGCTCGCCGCGGTCGGGATCCTCCTTAACATCGCCGTGAATGAGCGCGTCGTCGAAGCTCGTGTGCGTGGTCGCGGCCGGCGGGACCGCGGGTCACGTCAGGCCCGCCCTCGCAGTGGCGGAGGTGCTGCGGGAACGCGGCGTGACGGTGACGTTCGCCGGCAGCCCCGACCGCGTCGAGTCGCGGCTGGTGCCTGAGGCGGGCTTCGAGCTCGACACGTTCCCTGTCTCCGGCATCCCGCGACGCCCTGGTCTCGACCTCGTCCGCGCGTGCGTCCGCGCAGTGCGCGCACCCTTTCTCTGCCTGCGGATCCTCGGACGGCGACGGCCCGACGTGGTGCTCGGCGGCGGCGGGTTCGTGGCCGGGCCGATGGTGCTCGCGGCCCGGCTGCGCGGAATCCCGACCGCGCTGACCGAGGCGGACGCGCATCTCGGCCTCGCCAACCGCCTCGCGGCGCCGTTCGCCCGCAGCGTCTTTCTCGCCTACGAGGTCGAGGGGCGCAGCGGCGGGAAGTATCGCGTCGTCGGCCGGCCGATCCCGCGCGCCCATCGCGGCGCCACGCGTGCCGAGGGGCGCGCCCGCTTCGGCTTCGAGCCCGACGAGCCCGTCGTGGCCGTCTTCGGCGCGCTCGCGGGCGCGCGATCGCTGAACGAGATGGCCGTGTCCGCGTGGGGGGAGAGCCGGGCCTGCCGTGCTGCACATCTGCGGTGAGCGCGACCACGCCTCGCTCGCCGGCAGGGTGACGCGGCCGGGGTACGTGCTCCTGCCGCAGACCGACCACTTCGGCGACGCCCTCGCGGCGGCGGACGTGGCTGTCTCTCGTGCCGGCGGCACCGTGTGGGAGCTCGCCGCTGCCGGTACGCCGGCCGTGCTCGTGCCGTACCCGCACGCGACTGCCGATCACCAGACGCTCAACGCGCGGCATTTCGAACGTGGCGGCGGCGCTGTCGTGGTCGCCGACACCGACGTCGAGCGGGTCCCCGGCCTCGTCGCGGAGCTGCTCGGAGACCCCGACCGGCTCGTCGCCATGCGCGCCGACATGCTCGCGCTCGCGCGCCCGGACGCGGCCGAGGCGATCGCCGACGAGCTGATCGCGCTGGCGCGGGGGTGACGGGTGACTTCGTGTTGAATCAACACAAGCAGGCACCGCTCGCGGGACGCCGCCTCTACTTCGTCGGCATCGGCGGGTCGGGGATGTCCGCGTACGCCAACGCGGCGCGCGCGCTCGGCGCGGAGGTGCGTGGCTGGGACGTGCGCGAGACGATCTTCATGGAGACGCTGGATGGCGTCGAGATCGACCTCGGCGGGGAGCCGAGACCGCCCGCAGGGTTGGGAGGTCGTCGTCTCCACAGCCCACCGCGACCGGATCGAAGGCACGCCGCGCGCGGCGTTCCTCGCCGAGCTCGTCGCCGCGCAGCCGTCGATCGTGGTCGCCGGTGCGCACGGGAAGACGACGACGGCGGGCATGATCGCGTTCGCGCTGCGCGAGACCGGCAACGACCCGTCGTGGATCATCGGCGGTGTCGTTCCGCAGCTCGAGGGGAACGCAGGCGTCGGCAGCGGATGGCTCGTCGTCGAGGGTGACGAGTCCGATCGGTCGCTCTTCTCCCTGCGACCGCGGATCGCAGTCGTCACGAACGTCGAGCTCGACCACCACGCCACCTACGCCTCCGAGGCCGAGCTCCGCGAGGAGCTCGAAGCCTGGCTGGCCGAGGTGCCGGACGTCGTGCGGGGCTGGGAGCTCGAACCGGTCGGACGTCGAGCTCGCCGTGCCCGGCGAGCACAACCGGCTCAACGCCGCCGCGGCACGGGCCGCCCTCGAACGAGCCGGGGTGGCCACGACTGTCGCGGAGAGCGCGCTCGCGCGCTTCGCCGGTGTCGGCCGGCGCTTCGAGCTGGTGGGAGAGCGTGGCGGTGTGACCGTCTACGACGACTACGGGCACAACCCGACCGAGCTGCGCGCGACGCTGGCGACGGCGCGAGAGCGGACGGCCGGCAACCTGATCGCCGTCTACCAGCCGCACGTCTACGAGCGAACGCGGCATCTGGCCCACGAGCTCGCTGACGCGCTCGGCCACGCGGACGCGGCGATCGTGACCGAGGTGACGGGCGCCCGCGACGAGCCGCGCGACGGCGTCTCGGGGCGTGACCGTGCTCGAGCGCCTGCCGTCGCACGTGCGGGCGGGCTGGGCGCCGGCGCTCGCCGACGCAACGTCCCTCGCGTTGCACATGGCGCGGCCGGGCGACGTGATCGTCACCTTCGGCGTGGGGGAGCCGTGGCAGATCGCGCGTGCGATCGTGGACGGTCTACCCGCGTGACCGTGTCGATCGCAGAGGACGTGTCGCTCGACCGCTGGACGACGATCGGCACCGGCGGCCCCGCCCGGCTGTTTGCGCAGCCCTCGACGCTGCCCGAGCTCGAGGAGGCGCTCGCCCATGCCGAACGAGCAGGGCTGGCCCCGGTCGTGATCGGGCTCGGCTCGAACGTCCTCTGCGCCGACGACGGAGTCGACGCGCTCGTGCTGCGGCTCACCGGCGAGCTGGCGGCGGCACGCGCCGACGGGGATCTGCTTCTGGCCGGGGGCGGTGCGACGAATGCGGTCTGCCTGCATCGGGCGCGCGAGGCGGGGCTCGGTGGCTTCGAGTTCGCATGTGCCATCCCCGGCACGGCCGGTGGCGGGGTGCGGATGAACGCCGGTGCGTACGGCTCGGACTGGGCGGCGATCCTCGAGCGCGCCCTCGTCGTGACCGGCGATGGCGCGGGGTGGCTGACGGCGGCCGAGCTCGGGCTCACCTATCGTCATTCCGACCTCGGGCCGGGGCAGATCGTGGCCGGCGTCGAATACCGGCTGCGCCCCCGGCCGCCGGCCGAGATCAAGGTCCGATGTCGCAGAGCTCGTGGCGCGCCGCAAGGCGACGCAACCGACGACGAAGCGGACGTTCGGCTCCGTCTGGAAGAACCCGCCGGTGAGGCTGGGGGCCGGTCGGATGCTCGAGCTCTGCGGACTCAAGGGGCACCGCGTCGGCGGCGCCGTCGTCTCGCCGATGCACGCGAACTTCATCGAGAACGCCGGTGGGGCGACGACCGCGGACTGCCTGGCGCTGATGGCCGAGTCGCGACGCCGTGCCCGTGAGCAGTTCGGCGTCGAGCTCGAGCACGAAGTCGTCCTGCTCGGAGGCATGGCGCTGGGGTGAGGACCCGGAGCGCAGGACGGCGAAGATCGTCCCGTGCCGACCGGGGAGCGAGCAAAGCGCGGTGCGCGCCCTCGGGCGCGCACGGCGAGCGTCGTCGTCTCGTTCCCGCGGCGGAGTCGTGTGGGCCGCCTCGACCTCGACTGGCTGGCACCGTCGGCCCGCTCGCTCCTGATCGCCTTCGCGCTCCTCGCGGGGGCGGCGCTCGCCTACGTCGCAGCGCGCGAGACGTCGATGTTCGCGGTGCGCACCGTCACCGTCGACGGCGCGCCCGACGGCGTCGTGACCCAGGTCGAGCGGGCGCTCGCGCGGACCAGGGGGGAGAGCCTGCTCGCGGTCGACCTCGCCGCAGCCGAGAGCGCCGTCGAGTCGGTGCCGACTGTCGCCTCGGCCACCTTCGACCGCGCCTTCCCGCACACACTCGCCGTCCGCGTCGTGCCGGAGCACCCCGTGGCAGTGATCCGCCAGGGCGCGCGGGCCTACGTCGTCTCCGCCCGCGGACGCGTCGTGGCCAGAGTGCGGCCGGGCACGCGCCCGGGGCTGGCACGGATCTGGGTGGGTCAGGCTGCTGCCACGCTCACGCCGGGCGCGACCGTCGTCGGCGACCTCCGCACCGCCGTCACGGCGGTCTCGCCGCTCGCCGGTCACCGCTTCCCGTCCCGTGTGATCTCCGTGCAGGCGACGGAGGATGCGCTCACGCTGCGGCTCCGCTCGGGGCTCGAGGTGCGCCTCGGCGACGCAGCCGACGTCGCCCTGAAGCTCGCCGTCGCGCGTCGCCTGATCCCGCTTCTCCAGCCAGGATCCCGCTACCTCGACGTCAGCGTGCCCGAGCGCCCGGTGGCCGGAACCGACCCTTACCTCAAGTTGAGGTTGAGAGTACGATCTCGACCTTACCTTGAGATTCCCATTGACAATGCCGACAAGGAGTTCGTACCCTGGATACGAATGGGACACGCAGGACGCACGTTCACACCCACTAGCTCGATGAGAGCTTGACGTCGAGGCAGGTTGAGATGAGTACTCCCAGCGGCAACTATCTGGCAGTGATCAAGGTCGTGGGCGTCGGTGGCGGCGGCACGAACGCCGTCAACCGCATGGTCGAGTCCGGTCTCACCGGCGTCGAGTTCATCGCCGTCAACACGGATGCGCAGGCGCTCCTGATGACCGACGCCGACGTGAAGATCCACATCGGCTCCAAGGTGACGCGCGGGCTCGGCGCCGGCGCCGACCCGGCCGTCGGTCTCGCCGCGGCGGTCGAGAGCCGCGACGAGCTGAAGGAGGCGCTCAAGGGCGCCGACATGATCTTCGTCACCGCCGGCGAGGGAGGTGGCACCGGCACCGGTGCGGCACCCGTCGTCGCAGAGCTCGGTCGTGAGCTCGAGGCGCTCACCGTCGGCGTCGTCACGAAGCCGTTCGGGTTCGAGGGCCGTCGCCGCTCCGACCAGGCAGAGGTCGGCATCCAGGGCCTGCGCGACCGCGTCGACACGCTGATCGTGATCGAGAACGACCGCCTGCTCGAGGTGGTCGAGAAGCGCACCCCCGTGACGGAGGCGTTCCGGATCGCGGACGACATCCTCCGCCAGGGCGTGCAGGGGATCACCGACCTGATCACCGTGCCCGGGCTCGTCAACCTCGACTTCGCCGACGTGCGCACGATCATGCGCGACGCCGGATCTGCCTTGATGGGGATCGGCACCGCGTCCGGCGAAAACCGTGCCGCCGAGGCGGCCACCGCCGCCGTCTCCTCGCCTCTGCTCGAGACGACGCTCGACGGCGCCACCGGCGTGCTCCTCAACATCACCGGGCCGCCCGACATCGGCCTCTTCGAGGTGAACGAGGCGGCTGAGGTCGTCACCGGTCACGCCGACTCGAACGCGAACGTCATCTTCGGCGCCGTGATCGACGACTCGCTCAAGGACGAAGTGCGCGTCACCGTGATCGCGACCGGCTTCGGCGGCGGGAGAGCCCGCCGGCGCCGCGTCGAGCCGGCCGCGGCGATGGCCGGAGCGGCGGCCACGAGCAGCTCGCGCAGCGCGAGTGCGGACGCCGACATCGACGTTCCGTCCTTCCTTCGCGAGGACTGACGTACGCGGAGCCCGCCGACGGCGGGCCCGTACCCTCGCAGCCGCACGCCCCTGGTGCCTGCCTGAAGGCAGGCACCGGCAGGCACCACACCCGGCCGGCGCGGACAGCCGACGGTGCGCGGCTAGAGTCGCGCCCGTGGACGCCGCCGTAGCCGACCTGCGCCGGACGCCGCTCTACGAGCGGCACGTCGGCGCCGGAGCCCGCATGGTGCCGTTTGCGGGCTGGGAGATGCCCGTGCAGTACGAGGGCGTCATCCCCGAGCATCTCGCCGTCCGCAGGTCGTGGGGCGTGTTCGACGTCTCGCACATGGGGCAGCTCCACGTCGAGGGGCCGAACGCGGAGCAGCTGCTGCAGGGGCTCCTCTCCAACGACCTCGGGCGCCTCGCTCGACGGCGAGGCGCAGTACACGCTCCTGACGAACGACAGCGGGGGCATCGTCGACGATCTGATCGCCTACAGGATCAGCGCCTTCCACTACCTGCTCGTCGTCAACGCCGGCAACCGTGCGGCGGCCTACGCCTGGATCAAGGAGCGTGAGATCCGCGGCTCCGAGGTGCGTGACGCGTCGGACGAGTACGGATTGCTCGCGGTGCAGGGCCCGGAGTCGATCGAGCGCCTCGGGCTGCCCGACGCACCGGCGTTCACCCACGCGATGAGCGACGTCGACGGCGTCGAGGTGATGGTCTGCCGCACCGGCTACACGGGCGAGCGCGGCGTCGAGCTTCTCTGTGACGCAGACGACGCGGTGGAGCTGTGGGACGCCGTCACCGGGCGTGGCGCCACGCCGTGCGGGCTCGGGGCACGGGACACGCTGCGGCTCGAGGTCTGCTACCCGCTGCACGGCAACGACATCACCCCCGAGACGGATGCGATCTCCGCCGGGCTGGCCTGGACGTGCGTGCTCGAGAAGGAGTTCACCGGCGTCGCCGAGCTGCGCCGGGTCCGCGAAAGCGGCCCGCAGCGGCGGCTCGCCGCGTTCGTGATGGAGGAGAAGGCGATCCCACGGCAGGGCATGCCGATCGACGGCGGGGGCCTCGTCACGTCCGGCACCCACTCGCCGTCGCTCGACGTCGGGATCGGCATGGGCTACGTCCCGGCCGACAGCGCTGCACCCGAGACAGAGCTGACGATCGACGTACGCGGCAAGCAGCGGCGTGCACGCGTCGTCAAGAAACCCATCTACCGCCGAGAGGAGCGCTAGTGGCTGCGCCCGAGAGCTATCCGGACGATCTTCGCTACCACCCCGAGCACGACTGGGCCCGCATCGAGGGCGACGAGGCCGTGCTCGGCATCACCTGGTTCGCGCAGGACGCGCTCGGCGAGCTCGTCCACTTCGAGGCCCCGACCGCCGGAGGACAGGTGGCAGCGGGTCAGCCGTACGCCGAGGTGGAGTCGGTGAAGGCTGTCTCGGACGTGGTCGCGCCGCTCTCCGGCGAGATCCTCGAGGTGAACGAGAAGGTCGCCGACGAACCCGAGACGGTCAACGACGATCCGTACGGTGCGGGGTGGCTCGTGCGCATCCGACTGTCCGATCCGTCCGAGGTCGACGCCCTCATGGACTCGGGCGCCTATCGCGCCCACGTCGCCGAGCAGTGAGCGGACCGCCCGGCTACCTCTCGCAGACCGACGCCGACCGTGAGGCGATGCTCGCCGCAATCGGCGTCGACTCGATCGACGACCTGTTCGAGCAGATCCCCGCGGGCGTGCGCCTCGACCGCGAGCTCGAGGTGCCGGCGGCGCTGGGTGAGGCCGATCTGCTCAGTCATCTCGCGGCGCTGGCGGAGCGCAACGCGTCGACCGACCACGAGCTGTCCTTTCTCGGCGTGGGCATCTACGACCACTACGTCCCCGCCATCGTGGACACGTTCCTCGGACGGGGCGAGTTCCTGACCGCCTACACGCCGTACCAGCCGGAGATGAGCCAGGGCGTGCTGCAGGCCATCTTCGAGTATCAGACGGCGATCTGCGAGCTGACCGGGATGGACGTCTCCAACGCGTCCGGGTACGACGGCTGCACGGTCGCCGCGGATGCGTGCTTCATCGCGCGCCACCACACCGGTCGCAGCAAGGTCGTGCTCGCCGAGGCGCTCAACCCGCAGGTGCGCCAGGTGGTGAAGACCTACGCCCCCGGCTTCGGCATGGAGGTCGTCGAGGTGCCGCACGACGGCGGCGCGACCGACCCGGAGCGATTCGCCGCGGCGGCCGCCGACGCGGCGATCGCCATCTTCCAGCAGCCGAACGTCTTCGGGGTGCTCGAGCCTGCGCCCGAGCTGGCAGCCGCGGGCTCGGCCGGCGGCGGCGTCTCCGTGGCCCACGTCGACCCGGTCTCGCTGGGGCTGCTCGAGGCGCCCGGCGCCTACGGCGCGCACATGGCGATCGGCGAAGGGCAGGGGGTCGGGTGCTACCAGTCCTACGGTGGCCCGCACTACGGGTTCCTGGCGGCGAAGCACGAGTTCATCCGCCGTATGCCGGGGCGGATCGTCGGCGAGACGACCGATCTGGAGGGCAAGCGCGGGTTCGTCCTGACGCTCCAGACCCGCGAGCAGCACATCCGTCGGGAGAAGGCGACGTCGAACATGACGACCAACCAGACGCTGCTCGCGCTCGGCGGCCTGATCACGCTGTGCTGGCTCGGGCCCGACGGGCTGCGCGAGGTGGGCGAGACCTGCATGGCGCTCGCGGGCTACGCGCAGGAGCGTGTCCAGTTGCCGCTCGCGTTCGAGCGACCCGTGTTCAAGGAGGTCGCCTTCCGCACGCCGATCGACGCCCGAGAGGTCGTCCGCCGCGCGCGTGAGCACGGCGTGCACCCCGGGTATCCACTCGGTCGCGACTACGAGGGGATGGACGACGTGCTCCTCGTCGCCCTCACCGAGCGGCGCACGGTGGAGGACGTCGACCGGCTCGCCGCGGTGCTCGCGGAGGTCTGCTCGTGGAGCTGATCTACGAGAAGAGCCGCCCGGGCCGGCGCGCCGGGCGACCGCCGCGGCCGGATCTGCCGGTGCCGGACGTCCCTGCCGCGCTCCGCCGCGCGGTGCCGCCGCGGCTGCCCGAGGTGCCGGAGAACGAGATCGTGCGGCACTTCACCGCGCTCGCAGACCGGAACTTCGGCATCGACACCGGCTTCTACCCGCTCGGCAGCTGCACGATGAAGCACAACCCGCGCGTCAACGAGCGGGCCGTGATGCTGCCCGGGTTTCGCGACCTGCACCCGCTGCAGGAGGACGACGGCGCGCAGGGGGCGCTCGAGCTCATGTGGGCGCTCGAGCGGATCCTGTCCGAGGTCGTCGGGCTGCCGGCCGTGACGCTGCAGCCGGCCGCCGGCTCGCAGGGCGAGCTGACCGGGCTGATGCTGATGCGCGCCTACTTCGCCGCCCGCGGCGAGGGGGAGCAGCGGGACACGATCATCACCGCCGACACCGCCCACGGCACCAACCCCGCGAGCGTCACGATGGCCGGCTACACGCTCGAGAAGGTCGCGACGACCGAGCGGGGGAACCTCGACCTCGACGACCTGCGCGGCAAGGTGAACGAGCGCACGGCAGGGCTGATGCTCACGAATCCATCCACACTCGGTCTCTTCGACGAGGGGATCGAGGAGGTGGCCGAGATCTTCCACTCGGCCGGAGCGCTCCTCTACTACGACGGAGCCAACCTCAACGCCGTCGTCGGGAAGTCCCGGCCGGGCGACATGGGCTTCGACATCGTCCACTACAACCTGCACAAGACGTTCTCGCAACCGCACGGAGGGGGTGGCCCCGGCGCCGGGCCCGTGGCTGTGCGGGACGACATCGCGCCCTTCCTGCCGGCGCCCGTGATCGTCCGTGACGGCGACCGGTACCGGCTCGACCACGATCGCCCACAGACGATCGGCCGTGTGCGCGGCTTCGCCGGGGCGTTCGGCGTCTTCGTGCGCTCGTACGCCTTCATCCGCGCCTACGGACCCGCCCTGCGGGACATGTCCGAGATGGCCGTGCTGAACGCGAACTACCTGCTCGCTCGGCTGCGGGACGACTACGAGCTGCCGTACGACCGGCACTGCATGCACGAGTTCGTGCTCTCCGCCCGCACGTTGAAGCGTGAGCACGGGGTCACCGCGCTCGACGTCGCGAAGCGCCTGATGGACTTCGGCATCCATCCGCCGACGATCTACTTCCCGCTCGTCGTGCCCGAGGCGCTGATGATCGAGCCCACCGAGACGGAGACGAGGGAGCGGCTGGACGAGCTCGTCGACGCGATGCGGCAGATCGCGCGCGAGGCGGCCGAGTCCCCGGAGGTGCTCCACGAAGCGCCGCATACGCGGCCCGTACGGCGCCTCGACGAGGTCAAGGCGGCGAAGCAGCCGGTCGTGAGCCACGACTTCGGCGCGGTCGGCTCGGATCTCCTGGTCTGACGCCCCCTAGCCGGGCGCCGCTGCAGTGGCACGGCGTGCCCGTGGCGACGCGGCGAGCTGGCCGCACGCGGCGGCGATGTCGCGACCGCGGGTGAGCCGGACGGTGACCGGAACGCGGGCTCGCTCGAGCTCGACGCGAAAGCGCTCGATCGTGTCGCGCGATGAGCCGTCGAAGCGCCCGGTGGGGTTGTACGGGATCAGGTTGACCTTGAAGTGGTCGGTGCCCAGCAGCCGCCCGAGCGCGCGGGCCTGTGCCGGGGAGTCGTTGACGCCGGCGAGCATCACGTACTCGACGAACACGCGCCGGCGCCGCCGCTCGGCGTAGCGACGGCATTCGGCGAGCACCGCGGGCAGCGGGTAGCGGTCGTTGACGGGCATCAGCTGTGAGCGCAGCTCGGCGTCCGCGGCGTGGACGGAGAGCGCGAGGCGGATGGGCTCGGCCACGTCGTCCACGAACGACGTCAGGCCCGGCAGCCAGCCGACTGTCGAGACGGTCGTGCGGCGATGCGTGACGCCGACGTCCGGCAGGCGGCGGGCTGCGCCGATCACCGCCTCGAGGTTCATCAGCGGCTCACCCATCCCCATGAAGACGAGATGGTCGACCGGCTCGACGCGCCGGAAATGCAGCACCTGGTCGAGGATCTCGGAGGCCGTCAGGTTGCGCCCGAAGCGCATCGCACCCGTGGCGCAGAACGTGCACGTGAGTGGGCAGCCGGACTGCGAGGAGACGCAGACCGAGCGGCGGCCGTCCCGGAAGCGCATCAACACGGCCTCCACGGGATGCCCGTCGGCGGTGTGGAAGAGCGCCTTCACCGTCCCGTCGCTCGAGTGCGCCTCGGTGACGAGCGACAGCGTCGAGAACGGGACGGTCCCCGCGAGGAGTGCGCGCAGCGAGAGTGGGACGTTTGTCATCTCGTCGTAGCCGCCGGCGCCGCGTGCGACCCAGCCCCACACCTGGCCGGCCCGGAACGCCGGCTCGCCGTGCGCTGCCAGCGTCTCCTCGAGAGCGACGAGATCCATGCAGTCACGGTAGCGTCCCCGGCGTGATCGACCTCCGCTCGGACACCGCCACCCGGCCCACGGACGGCATGCGCGCCGCGATCGCGGCGGCGCCGGTGGGGGACGAGCAGAAGCGCGAGGACCCCACCGTGACCCTGCTGCAGGAGCGGGTCGCGGCGCTCCTCGGGCAGGAAGCCGCGCTCTTCCTGCCGACGGCGACGATGGCGAACCAGATCGCGCTCAAGCTGCACACGCGACCCGGCGACGTGCTGATCGCGGAGCGCCATGCCCATGTCGTGATCTACGAGTACGGGGGCGCGGCAGTGCACGCAGGGCTGCTCGTCGACACGATCGAGGGCCACGAGGGCCGGATCACGGTCGAGGAGCTTTCCGCGGCGACGCAGCCGAGCACCAAGGCGGCCGACCAGCGCGCGACCGTGCTCGCGCTCGAGGACACGCACAACAGCTCGGGCGGGCGCTGCTGGCCGCTGGACGAGCTCGGCGCCGTCGTCACCGCCGCCCGGGATCGGGGCCTCGCCGTGCACCTCGACGGCGCGCGGCTCTGGAACGCTGCTGTTGCCCAGGGCGTGGCCCCCGCCGCGATCGCGGCGTCGATGGACACGGTCACCGTCTGCCTGTCGAAAGGGCTCGGTTGCCCGCTCGGGGCCCTGCTCGCAGGCTCGAGCTCGCTCATCGAGCGCGCCTGGCGCGAGAAGCACCTTTTCGGTGGCGCCATGCGCCAGGCGGGCATCGTCGCCGCCGCGGGCGTGTACGCGCTCGACCACCACGTCGAACGGCTCGCCGACGACCACGCGCACGCGCGCCGTCTCGCCGAGGCATGGCACGGAGCGGGGCTGCCGGTCGACCTGGCGCAGGCGGAGACGAACTTCGTGCAGATCGACGTCGGAGCGCTCGGGCTCGGTCGCGACGACGCACTGGCAAGGCTGCGCGAGGCAGGAGTCGGCCTGTCGTCGACGATCCATCCGACCGTGATCCGGGCTGTGACGCACCTCGACGTCACGGAGGACGAGGTCGACCGCGCCTGCGCGCTCGTCCCGGAGGCGCTCGGCATCGGTGTCCGTGCCTGACCGGCTCACGACCGAGCTCGACCGCCTCGTCGCCGTCGCGCAGGCCGACCGGCGGCTGCCGTCGGTCGTCGCCGTCGTGTTTCGCGACGGGGACGTCGTGTGGGAGAGCGCGCTCGGTCTCGCCGACGTCGAGCGAGCGGAACCGGCGACGGTCGACCACGCCTACCGCATCGGCTCGATCACGAAGACGTTCACGGCGGTCGCGATCCTGCAGCTGCGCGACGAGGGCCGGCTCGAGCTGGACGCACCGATCGGGACGTATCTGCCCGAGTTCCCCGCTGGGGCAACCATCCGTCACGCGCTCTCGCACCTCTCCGGGATCCAGCGCGAGCCACCGGGAGAGATCTGGGAGACGATGCAAGCGCCGAGCCGCGAGGACCTCGTCAGCGGGCTGGCCGACGCCGAGCAGGTTCTGCAGCCGGGTCGTCTCTGGCACTACTCGAACCTCGCCTTCGCGGCGCTCGGCGAGGTGGTGGCACGTGCCGGCGAGTCGTACGAGCGGACACTGCAGGAACGGGTCCTCGATCCCCTCGGGCTGGAGCGAACGAGGCTACGCCCGGACGCACCGAAGGCGACGCCGTACTTCGTGCACCCGTATGCGGATCGGGTGCGGGTCGAACCCGACCCCGAGGTGACCGAGTCGACGGGCGCAGCGGGCTGGTTGTGGTCGACCGCGCGCGACCTCGCGCGGTGGGCGGACTTTCTCTGCACCGGATCGGAAGACGTGCTCACCGGATCGAGCCTCGACGAGATGGCGCGCGTCCAGACCATGGTCGACCACGAGCGCTGGACGGTCGCCTGGGGCCTCGGTCTGGAGCTCTACCGCCGGGGCGACCGCGTCTTCGCCGGTCACGGCGGCGCCATGCCCGGGTTCCTTGCCGCGATGCTCGTCGACCGCGAGGAGCGGACGGGCGCAGCCGTGCTGACCAACACCGCCGCCGGTGGCGATCCGGAGAGGCTTGCGCTCGACCTCGCCTGCGCAGCGCTCGACGCCGACCCGCGCACGCCCTCGCTCTGGGCTGCCGGCGACGTGCCCCGGGAGGCGGAGCCGCTGCTCGGGCTCTGGTGGACGGAGGGCTCCCGGCTCGTCGTCTCGTACCGTGCCGGGCGCCTGGAGGCCGAGCTCGTCGACGGCCCGCCCGGGCGACGAACGTCGTACCTGGCGCCGGACGGGAGCGATCGCTGGCGGGTGGTCGAGGGGCGTGAGCAGGGCGAGCTCGTGCGTGCGGTGCGCGACGAGCACGGAGAGATCGTGAAGCTCTATTTCGCCACCTACCCGGTGACGCGCCATCCGTCGACGTTCGGAGAGGATTCGTCCTAACCAGCCGCGCGATCGCCGACCGCGTAGAAGGCGGCCGCGACGATCGCATACGCACCGAGGAGCAGCAGCCCCTTCGCCCTGCTCGAGCGGCCATCGGCCAGCGTCACTGCGACGAGGCCGGTCGAGGCCGCGAGCGCACCGATCTCGACAGGGCGGAACGCCAGCGCGAGGGGGTCGATCAGCCACGACAGCAGAGCCACCGCGGGGATGAGGAAGACGGCGACCTGCGCCGCGGATGACAGCGCGATCTCCGTGGCGAGCTCGATCTTGCCGCGGCGTGCGACGAGCACGGCACCGCCGTGCTCGGCTGCGTTCCCGACGATGGCGACGATCACCGCCGCGACGAAGAAGTCGCTCAGGCCGAACTGGTCGGCGAACGTCTCGAGCGACCCGACGAGGATCTCCGCCACCAACGCAGTTGCGACCGTGGCCACGCCGAGCACGACGAGCGAGAGGCGGAACGACCAGCCTTCGACCATGTGGTCGCTCGAGACGTGCTGGATGTGGTGCCGGCGGAGCGAGTACCAGGTGGTGCCGATGTAGAGCAGAAGCAGCGCGATGGAGACGGGGATCGACAGCACGGCGACCGCATGCCGGTTCGGATCTCCCTCCCAGCTCACGACCGACGGGATGAAGAGGAGGGCGACCGCGATGCCGACCACGCTGAGTGACATGAGCGTCGACCACCGGTCGACCCGGCCACGCCCCCCGGCGACGAGCGAGAAGCCGAGCACGAGCAGGAGGTTGCCGACCACCGACCCGGTCAGCGACCCACGAACGACCTCCGGCAGCCCTTCGTTGACGGCCAGCAGCGCGATGATCAACTCGGGGGCATTCCCGAAGGTGGCGTTCAGGAAGCCGCCGATGCCCGGCCCCGTGTGCTCGGCCGCGTGCTCCGTCGCTTCGCCGATCACCCAGGCGAGCGGGACGAGTGCGAGCGCCGCGAGCACGAACGCCGTCGTCGCGCTCAGATCGGCGAAGTGGTCGAGCGCGATCGTGACGGGCGTGAGTGCGAGCGAGGCGAGGAGAGCCTTCCGCAGCATCGCCCGCGAACCCTACCCGGCTGCCGATCAGCAACCCGACGCCGCCGCGAGCGCTGTTTGTGCGATTGCGTCACGAGCCGCCTAGCCTCATCCGGCCGGCATGTCAAGTCTTGCGGCGGCTATCGAATCGCTGCCACGATCCGTGCTGTGAGCGACATCGCCCCGGCCCGTCTCCGCCGCACGGAGCTCCCGCTGCGGCCCCAGGACGAGGTCGAATGCCGCCGCTGCGAGGTGCTCTGCGACAAGGTGGTGCATCCGGGCTCGTGCCTCGAGCGCAGCTGTCCGTTCGTGTACGCGTACGAGGCGTGGGGGCACACCTACATGGGCTGCCTGCAGAAGGTCTTCGACGTCGAGATCGACCTCGACCTGCTGCGTGCCGCCGAGGAGCGGCCAGACGGCTTCGGCGCCGTGCGCGCCCGGCGTGCGCCCCTGCCGATGTGCCGCTCAGAGGTGAGCGCCTGCTACGAGCACCGGCTCGACGAGGTCGGCTGCCGCAACCCCGAGTTCTTCGAGGTGGCTGCCGAGCGGCCGAGCTTCCGCGTCATCGCGGAGCTGTCCGACCAGCGTCCGTAGCCGCGTCAGCGTCCGTTTCGGACACGCCCGCGAGAGCCGCGTCCTCGTGCCAGGCATGAGGACATGGCGGCGCGAGACGTGTTCTCGTGCCTGGCACCTCAGACAGAGCGCCGCCGTGCGTTGCGCACACCGCGGCGATGCAGGTCGCGCAGCGCCTGCACCTCCGCAGCGTCGGGGCCGTGGCCGTCGGGACCGGGCGTCTCGAGGATCGCCGGCAGACCCTGGAAGGACGGGTGGGCGAGGAAGACGGACATCTTCGAGCCCATCTCGCCCTGGCCGATCGAGGCGTGCCGGTCGAGATTCGACCCGAGTGCGGAGGCAGCGTCGTTGACGTGGAGGCACCGCAGCCGGTCGAGACCGATCGTCGTGTCGAGCTCCGTCACCGCCGCGTCGAGCGCCGCGGGATCGGTGACGTCGACACCCGATGCCCACCAGTGGCAGGAGTCGAGACAGACGCCGAGCCGGGGGTGGCGGTCGACAGAGTCCACGATCGCCGCGAGCTCCGTCAGGGAACGTCCCATCGTGCCCCCGGCGCCGGCGCAGTTCTCGAGCAGCAGCCAGAGGCGGTCGTCGGTCAGCTCGAGCAGCTCGCGGAGCGCGGGCACGGATCGCTCGACGCCGGCCGCGATCCCGGCGCCGAGGTGCGAGCCGGGGTGGAAGATGACCGCGTCGGCGCCGATCGCAGCCGCCGCTTCGAGCGTCGCGCGCATGGCCGCAACCGACTTTCCGTGGATCACCGGGTCGGGGCTCGCGAGGTTGACGAGGTAGAGCGCGTGACAGACGACCGCTCCGATCCCCGTCTCTTCCCGCCGCTCACGGAACCGTGCCACGTGCTCCGGCGTGTGTGCCGTGGGTCGCCACATGCGCGGGCTCTGCGTGAACACCTGGACCGCGTCGCAACGGAGCTCGGCAGCCCGGTCGATCGCGTTCGAGATCCCACCGGATGACGAGACGTGGGCGCCGAACAGCACATGCGTACGCTACTCGGCGGTGTCCGTGTCCTTGCGCGGTCGTCTCGGCACGCTCCAGGAGCGGCAGTTTCGCCTGCTCTTCAGCGCCACGACGATCCGCCCTGACGATCTTCCTCGCTGCGTCGGCCGTGATCGCGGCAGTGCAGTCGGTGCGCGCGATACGCGCACCCGCTCCGGGGGCGGTCGCGACGTCGTGACTACCATGGCCGCTCGATGAGCGTCCGCGTCCGCATGGCCCCGTCCCCGACAGGCTTCCTGCACATCGGCGGTGTGCGCACGTTCCTCTTCAACTGGCTCTTCGCGCGCGGCCGTCGCGGCGAGTGCCTGCTGCGGATCGAGAACACCGACACGAGCCGCGAGGTGGAGGAGGCGACGGAGCAGATCCAGCGCTCCCTCACGTGGCTCGGGATCGAGTGGGACGGGCCGGTGACCTTCCAGCTCGACGCGATGGAGCGCTGTCGCGAGCTCGCGGCGCGCCTCGTCGCCGAGGGGCGGGCGTACGAGGACGAGGGCGCGATCCGTTTTCGCATGCCCGACGACGGCGTCACCGGCTGGGAGGACGCGGTTCGCGGCCGCATCGAGTTCCCGAACGACCAGCTGGACGACCTCGTCATCGTCCGCTCCGACGGTCGTGCCACCTACAACTTCGCCTCGCCGGTCGAGGACATGGACGACGCGATCAGCCACGTGATCCGCGGCGACGACCACGTCTCGAACACGCCGAAGCAGATCCAGATCCTGCAGGCGCTCGGTCACGAGCCGCCCGTCTACGCGCATGTGCCGAGCATCAACGGCCCCGACGGCCGCAAGCTGAGCAAACGGCACGGGGCAGTCTCCGTGGACGAGTTCCGTGTCGCGGGCTACCTGCCCGACGCGTTGATGAACTTCCTCGCCCTGCTCGGCTGGGCGCCCGACGGCGAGACGACGATCATGGCGCCGGGCGAGCTGGTCGACCGCTTCACGTTGGAGCGTGTCGGTGCCAGCCCGGCCACGTTCGACTACGACAAGCTCGACTGGATGAACGGCGTCTACCTGCGGGCGCTGCCGCCCGACCGCTACGCGGAGACGCTTGTCGCCTTTCTCCGTGAGCGGGGGCTCGACTGGCCTGCGGAGCGGGTGCGCGAGGCGGCGCCGCTCGTGCAGGAGAAGATCGGACGGCTGGGCGAGTTCCCGGCCTTCGCCGGTTTTCTCTTCGATGACGTCGAACCCGACCCGTCCGATCTCGACGCCTCGATCCTGCAGCACGCCGAGGCGGCCCTGCGCGAGGTCGACCCGTGGCAGGCGGGGACGATCGAGGCGCGGCTCAAGGCGCTCTGCGACGAGCTCGGTCAGAAGCCGCGCCAGGTGTACGCGCCGATCCGGGTCGCCGTCACCGGCTCGCGGGTGTCGCCGGGGCTCTACGAGTCGCTCGAGCTGCTCGGCCGCGACGTGACCCTCGAGCGTCTCCGGCACGCGTCGGAGCTCGCCGCGTGAAACCCCGCTTGTGGTGAATCACCACAAAGTACGCGGCGCGGACGCGTTCGAGGAGCGCCTCGCCGCGTATCTCTTCGAGCGCTCCGAGGAGTCACGCGCGGTGCGGGTGGGGGAGAAGGAGACGTCGGAGCAAGCGGCGATCGTCGCCCGCTACGAGGATCTCTTCACGCGGGAGCAGCTCGACGCGCTCGCGCACGACGAGACGGAGGTCGCCGACGACGGCCGGGAGAGGCTGACGAGGCTGCGGCTCATGTGCGAGGGCGGCATCCTCGTACGCGAGCTGGCAGAGCGCGACGACGCGCTCGAGAACGCGCTCCTCGCGGCCCGTGTCCCGTGGCAGGGGGAGGAGCTGCCGTTGCGCACGCGCTCAAGCGCGTCTCGCGACGCTTGTCTCGTACGCCGAGCGGGACGAGCTCGGCGCCGTGGGGCTGCAGGTGTCCGCGTCGTTCAACGACGACCGGAGGTCGCTCCTGGCGGCGCACGAGGAGCTCGCTGCCGAGCTCTCCGGCGAGGCGAACCCGGTGGCGCGCAACGAGGCGGAGAAGGGAATCGCGCTCGCGCCTCTGCTCGAGGTGCTCGACGCCACGCGCGAGGCGACGACCGCCGCCTACACGACGGCACGCGACCGGTGGTTCGACCGCCTCCTCGGAGAGGAGCGCGCTGCAATCCCGTCGTTCGCGCACGTGGCGTGGCTGCGACGGCTGTCACCGCTCGAGACGACGTACACGCGCGAGCGATCGGTGCCGGTGTGCAGCGCCACACTCGACGCGCTCGGCCTCGACCTCGAAGCCGCGAGCGGCATCCGGCTCGACCTCGACGACCGGCCGCAGAAGTCGCCGCGCGCGTGTGTCATCCCCTCGGACCCGCCGCGGCTCGTGCATCTCATCACCCGCGCGCAGGGCGGCCTGCACGACTACGAGGCCTTTCTCCACGAGGCCGGTCACGCGCTGCACTACGCGGGCTGCGATCCGGCGCTTCCGTACGCGTACCGGCGGCTGTCCCGCGACCACGCGCTGACCGAGATCTACTCGTTCCTGCTCGACTCGATCGTCCGTGAGCCGGGCTGGCACGCCGAGCACTTCGGGCTCGGCGAGACGGAGGCGCATCGAGCACGCCGCTGCCGCAGGCTTCGTCAACGCGCTGCTCTTCAGGCGCTACTCGGCCAAGCTCGGCTTCGAGCTCGACTTCTGGCACCGCTTCGGCGACGACGGCGGCACGTCCGAGGGCTACGCAGAGCGCCTGACCGCCGCGACCGGCGTCGCCTACCCGGAAGAGAACCACCTGGCCGACATGGACTCCGGCTTCTACTCGGCCGACTACCTCCGCGCCTGGGTGCGCTCGGCGCAGCTCCGCGTCTGGCTCCGAAGCGAGGTGGCACCGGACTGGTGGCGGCGCCCACGGACGGGCGAGCTCCTGCGCGGCCTCTTCCTCGAAGGGACGCGCCCGTCGTCGGAGGAGATCGCGGCCCGGATCGGGTTCGACCCGCTCGACACGGCGCCGCTGGTGGCCGAGCTCGTGACCGCGGCCTGACGCGGCGTCAGCGCGTGGCGTGGCGCCGGAGCTGCTCGGAGCGGAGAAGATCGATGCGCCGTTGCAGCGCCTGGCGCTCCTTCGAGACGTAGCTCTCCTCGCCGGTGAGCGACTCGAGCAGCTCGGTGGAGGCGTCCTCGTGGCCGCCGCCGCCGGCGCGGACGAAGTCGATGCGCCGGTGCAGGGCGTCGCGGCGCTTCGAGAGCTGCTTCTCCTCGTCGCCGAGCTCCGTCAAGAGCGCTCCGAGCTCGTCGTCCGGAAGCAGGCGCGGATCCAGGTCCGTTGCCGTCACGATCCCTGTATCGGCTGGCAGACGCGCTCACCTGAGCAAAATCTCTCCCGTCGACGTCGCCTCAGTACCATGAATGCTCGATGAGCGCGCCTGCCCTAGCCGGTGTCGGCAGGCCGACGCTACGGATCCGTGGCACGCCGTACCCGGTGTTGCTGCCGACCTGGCGCGACCCGCGTCTGCACCTGGCCGTCGTGATCGTGTCGCTGCAGGTGCTCGGCCAGGTGGCGTTCCATTTTCGGCTCTCGATCGCCCAGATCCTCGTGGCGCTCGTCACATGTGCGGTGCTCGAGGTCGGGATCGCGTTCTCGCGCCAGCACGTGATCCTGTGGCCGGCGAGCGCGTTGCTGACGGGGAACGGCGTCGCGTTCATCCTCCGCGTGCCCGGGACGAAGCACGGCGACTGGTGGAGCATGAACGGCGCCTGGATCTTCGCGGCGACCGCCGCCGTGGCGCTGCTCTCGAAGTACGTGATCCGCTACCGGGGCCGCCACATCTTCAACCCGTCGAACTTCGGCCTCGTGCTCTGCTTCCTGCTGCTCGGGTCGGCGCACGCCGACCCGCTCGAGTTCTGGTGGGCCCCGTTCTCGCCGTGGCTCGTGCTGGCGCTGGTGATCATCGTCGCGGGCGGCTTTGCGATCCTCCTCCGGCTGCACCTGCTGTCGATCGCGATCTGGTTCTGGGTCGCGTTTGCCACCGGGATGGCCGTGCTCGCGGCGAGTGGGCACGAGATGACCGCTCGCTGGCACCTGGGCCCGATCACGGGTTGGAGCTTCTGGTGGGTGCTCGTCACCTCCCCGGAGATCCTCGTCTTCCTGTTCTTCATGATCACCGACCCCAAGACCGTCCCGGACGGGCGCACCGGACGCCGCGTCTACGCGATCGGCGTGGGCCTGCTCGCGGTGCTGCTGATCGCCCCGCAGACGACCGAGTTCGCGAGCAAGGTCGCAGTGCTCGGTGCGCTGGCGCTCGTCTGCCTCGCGCGCCCGTTCGTGGAGCGATTGGTCGTCGCGCGTGCGGCCAGGCTCGGCGGCGACCTCGGCACGGGCGCGGCGAGGCGTGTCGTCATGGGGGCGGCGGCACTTGCGGGCGCCGTCGGTTTCGTCGGGTTGCTCGTGCTCGCGGGCATCCCGGCCCGGTCGAGCGCGGAGGCAGCTGCGATCGTTCCCGTCGAGTCGGCACGCTCGCTGCCGGTGGTGACGGTGGCGCCGTCGAGCGTGGTCGCATCGAAGATCGGCCGGCCCATGTCGCTCCGCATCGCGCGCGACCTCGTCGCCGACCTCGCGGCCGGAAGCGAGGCGCTGCGGCGGCGGAGTGTCACCCGCGCTGCGGTTGGTGCGAACGGTGAATGGCTCGCTGGCCTGCTGCAACGGATCCTCGAGGCGAAGGGCGCGCCGATCGCCGTCCCGACCTATCGCGTCGAGCGGCTGCGGCTGACGCTCGAGCCCGGTGACGGTCAGGGGCCGCCGCTCGTCGTCGCCGCTCTGCAGGGGACACTGGGAGTCGTCACCTATGCCGGGTCACCGGCGAAGGCTGTCCAACGGAGCGATCCGGCGCCCTTCGCACAGACGCTCGAGCTCATCTTGCAGGGCCGGCGCTACGTGATCGTCGACTCGCGTGGCGCGGCGCCCGCGGGTGCTGCGCCGTCGCTGGCCTCCGGCTCGACCGATGATCGCCACGCGTCCGGGTTCGAGGGCCTGAAGCTCCAGGATGTCGCAGCCCAGGTCGGACTCGGCTTCCGGCAGGGGGTGTTCCGCTACGGGGTGAGCCTGGATCGGACGGCGATGATGGGCGGCGGGCTCTGCTGGCTCGACTACGACAACGACGGGTGGCTCGACCTGTTCGTCGTCAACTCGTACTCCGACGCGGACTACGCGACATGGGAGCAGCACGGCGGGCTGCCGCGCTCGGCGCTCTTCCACAACGTGCGGGGGCGATTCGTCGACGTCAGCGCTGCCTCGCATGCCGATCTCCCTCTGCGCGGCGACGGATGCGTGGCGGCCGATCTCGACCAGGATGGCCGGACTGACGTGTTCGTGACGAGCGCCGGGTACAACGTCCCGACCGACAGCTACGACGCGCTGCTGTGGAACAACGGCGACGGCACCTTCTCGGAGGGCGCCCGCGCGGCCGGCATCAACGCCTCGGGCTGGCACACGGGGGCAGCGGTGGCGGACGTGAACGGCGACGGGCGCCCCGACCTCTTCGTCGGCGGGTACACGGAGGACAACCTCCCGGTGCAGGGCTCCGACGAGGGGTTCCCGGCCAACCATCTCGGTGTGCGCGATCTGCTCTACCTCAATGTGGGCTCGGGCGCGAAGGGCCGGGCGCGGTTCCGTGAGGTCGGCAGGGCGGCCGGGCTGGACAAGGCACCGTTCGACCACAGCCTCGGCGCAGAGTTCACCGACCTCCACGGCGACGGCCGGCTCGATCTGTACGTCGCGAACGACCTCGATCCGAACCGGCTCTACTCGATCGTGCCGCAGCCGGGCGGGGCGAAGGCGGACCCGGCGGGGCTCGGCTTCCGTCTCGTGGATCGGGCGCAGCGTGCGGGCGTCGCCGACCCGAACGCCGGCATGGGGATCGCAGTGGGCGACTACTCGGGCGACGGGCGCCCTGACCTGCTCGTGACGAACTCCCGCGGGCAGCTCCATGCGGTCTTCCGGGGGCGCGGCGCGACGTTCGCGGACGCGCGGGCGGAGCTCGTCGCGGCCCTCGGTTCGAGCCCCACCGGGTGGGGTGCGTCGTTCTCGGATCTCGACCTGGACGGCAGGCTCGACCTCGTCGTCGCGAACGGCGCCATCCCGGTGCTGCACCCGAAGCGCGACGCGCGGCCGATCCAGGTTGTGGCGCAGACCAAGGCGGGGACTCTCGTCGATGCGAGCCGTCAGGTCGGGTTGCGGCCGTCACCGCGCCTCAACGGCCGGGGTCTGGCAGCGGCCGACTTCGACAACGACGGCGATCTCGATTTCGCGATCAACACGATCGGCGGACGGCTGGTGCTGCTGCGGACGACTGGGGCCACCGGGCACTGGCTCGAGGTGCGCCTGGCGCGGTTCTCCCCGGGCGCGCGGATCACGGTCGTGCTCGACGACGGCCGCCGGCTCGTGCGCGAGCTGCATGCGGGCAGCAGCTACCTGTCGGCGGAGGATCCGCGCGCGCACTTCGGTCTCGGCGACGCGTCGTCTGTGCAGGAGCTGGTGGTGCGCTACCCGGACGGTCGCACGACCCGCCTCACAGATGTGGCGGTCGACGAGATCGTCGACGTCGACCGGTAACCCGGGCGCCGCCTATCCGACGAGCAGCACCCCGCCGTAGGCGATCGTCGCCACGATCGCCCACGAGGCGAGCGCGAGCACCAGCGGCCGCCCGCCGAGACGCGCGAGCGTCCTCAGATGCACACCGGCGCCGATCGCCGCGAGCGCGCAGACGAACAGGACCGTCCGTGCGGTCGAGATGGAGTCCAACACGCCCGCGGGCAGGACGCCGGTCGTCCGCACGACCACGGCGGCGGCGAAGCCGATCACGAAGCCCGGGATCACGGGGCCACGCCGCTCGACGCCTGCTCCGCGCGCCGCCGAGCGACCGAGGCTGACCGCCGCCACCAGCGGCACGAGCAGGAGGACACGGGTCAGCTTGACGACGACCGCCGCGGTGAGCGCGGCCTCGCCCCCGGTGGAGGCGGTGGCGACCACCTGCGCGACGTCGTGCACGGCCGCGCCGGCCCATGAGCCGAAGTCGACTGCGCTCAACCCGAGCAGGTGCCTGAGCGGGGGGAGGAGGAAGACCGAGAGCGTGCCGCAGAGGGTGACGAGCGCGATCGCGTAGGCGGCGCTGTCGTCGTCGGCGTCGGTCGCCTCCTTCATGGCCGCCACCGCCGACGCTCCACAGATCGCGAAGCCGGCAGCGATCAGGAGCGTCAGGTCATGGCCGACGCCCAGCCGTCGGCCGGCCCACAGCGTGCCGGCGAAGGTCGCAGCGACGACTGCGATCACGATCGCGAGGCCCGGTGCGCCCAGCCGGACGACGTCCGCGAACGACAGCTCGAAGCCCAGCAGCACGACGCCGGCGCGGAGCAGGTGCTTCGCGGCGACGTCGATGCCGGGTGCGGCCTGCCGCGGTACAAGACCCGTGTTGGCGGCGACCGCGCCGATGGCGAGGCTGACCACGAACGGCGACGCCACCGGGACGGCGGCGTGCACGAGCCACCCCACCGCACCGCATGCGCCCACGAGCGCGAGCCCAGGCGCAAGACGGGACAGTCCCCTCATCCCGTCGATCCTGGCGCATCTGCCGCACCAAAGCGAAACCCCGCTTTCGCGGGGCGATGTAAGGCCGAGAAGGACTCACCGTCCACATCGACCCCGCCTTCGGCGGCGACCACCGCACCGTCCACGCCGACGACTGCATCACCCTCTGCCGCTCATGCCACGGCAAGGTTGACGGCCCCAGAGCCGCCGGCCACCCGAAACGCCGACGGAGCAAGCCGAGAGCCCCGTCCGTCGAAGCCCCAACGCGCCGATCCCGCGAATGGTTCGTCTGGTAACCCCGTTGTCAGCTAGCGGGGAGAGAAACCGACGCCTTGAGACGAGAGTGCCAGCAGCCCCTCAAAAAAGGTGGGGACTAGCCCTTCCGGTGGCCATCCTGGCCTGTACGGGACGGCTCCTGAGACGGATCATTCCTTGTACGCGACAGATGGCACTAATCGGGCTCTTCCTGCTCCTGGTTGCCGCAGGCTGCGGTGGGGGCACGTCGCACGGGAGCGGCGGCTTCTACACCGCGGCGTCGATCAAGAAATGTCTCGTCGAGTCGGCCGGAGTGAAGGTGTGGCCAAACGACGCCCACTACGTTGACGGCGACGCGTCCGGGGGCACGTTCCAGGTTGTGGTTGAGCGCGCCTGGGCCACGGTCGCGTTTGCGTCAAGCGAGGTGAACGCGGCAAAGACCGAATACCGGGCGCAAAAGATGCTCGGACGGATAGCGCGCGTTGGGGATCTCGCTCATCACCGCGGCAACGTCGCCTACTGGCAGCTGAACGAGTCCGACGCGCCTGTGCGGGCAGTCGAGCACTGTCTCGAGAACACGCCGACCGATCAGTCGCTCGACAGCCAGCTGTAGGCAGCTTCCCTCGAGGTCTGCAGCGGGGTCTGCACGGGACCGGCTTTCGCCGCATCCCTCGCGCGGACGATCACCGCGCGAGCGGGGGCGCAATCCCTGCTTAGAAGCCGAAAACCCCGCGTTTGCAGGGTTTCCGGTGAGACAGGCTGAGGGGGCTGTAAGGCCCATACGGGATTCGAACCCGTGCCGCCGCCGTGAGAGGGCGGTGTCCTAGGCCACTAGACGAATGGGCCGTACGGTCGCACATCGTAGCCGACCGGAATCAGTCACCAGCGGCGCGCCGTCGACCCGATCGGGGCCACCCGGCACCGCCCCGAGCGGGTCAGCCCTGCGCCGGGCTCGAGAGGTCGTCGATGTCGCGCGCGTCGATGCGCTGTTCGAAGTGACGCCGGATCTCCTCGCCCGTGGCGAGGAGGTCGTAGCGGGCCCGGCGAGGCGGGAGCTTCACGATGCGAACCGACTCGTCGCGGTCACCGTGGCAGCGGGCGTACGCGGCCGCCTCGTCGAGCGGCCTCAAGCGGTCGTTGGTCCGCCTCAGCCATGGCACTACCGGACACCTAGCATGCATGCGACCCCGTGGATACCCGGCGGGGTGGCCGGGTGCCGCAGTTTGCGCACGAAACGTTCTGTCCCCAGGCTGATCCCCAGGTTCGTCCCCAGATTGATCCCCAGGCCCAGGAGTGTCAAGCCCGCCCGCTCAGCGCCACGGCTTGCACGACCACGGGCTCCAGTCACGCCCGGAGAGGACGAAGTACCGGTGTGCCGCCGCCGCCTGGAGGAACGCCGTCGGGCCGTGCCCGAAGCGCCGCCGCTCCGACGAGCCCATCTGGAAGAGACCGAGGTACTGGCCGTTGCGCGCGCCGATCCGCAGCCCCGACTCACACCGGGCGACGAGCAACGCCTCGCCGCAGAAGTGCGTGCCGAAGACGTGACAGATCGCCTTTCGCGGACCGGCCTTCCGGATCGCCTGCAACGACCGTGTCGTGTGGACTCGCGACAGCCGAGCCTTCACGCGCGCCGCGGCTGCCGTGTGGCTGCGTAGGCTGGCTCGATGAAGCCGTAGCTGCCGCCGCGCCTCGGGGCCGACCGCGCGATCGGTGAGGAGCCACGGATGCTGCTCGAAGAACCGGATCACCCGCCTGTCCTGCTCGAGCGTCTGCACGTGACGCGCGAGCGTCTGCGCTGTCGGCTGCGCCTGCGCGGCGGAGCCGAACGCGATGATCATCAGGGCACACAGGCCCAACACCAGGGCTTTCAGACCTCTACCTCCTGAGCGGGGACAGGGGCGCGGCTCGCCGAACGGAGCCGGTCGTGTCACTCGATCCACTCACAGTACTCGACGCGCCGGACAGTGCACAAAGGTACGTGCGATTCCTTACAAAACCTTTGAAATCGCTGTCACGATCGTTGCCGTGCAGAACAACGGCGACGCCCCCTCGCGGGGGCGTCGCCGAGGCTGCGGGGCAGGGATTCGAACCCCAACTTCCGGAGCCAGAATCCGGCGTCCTACCGTTAGACGACCCCGCAACGGGCCGCAGGCATGGTAGACGCTCCGCCTGTCCGCAGCGCGGGGATCCGCCACCAGCGGATCCCCGCGCGCGAGAATCCCTGAAGGCGTCTGCTTCGCGGCCGCGCCGCGTCCGCCTCCGACTCTGCCGCGTGCTTCGGGCGGTTTACGGATCCAGGCGGAACATCGGCACGAGGCGCTTCTCGCTGTCCGTGTCGATGTGGGCGATCACCTCGACGTGCGGCTCGAGCCCGGAGCCGCGGAGCTTCGCCCGCAGCAGCCCGTCGACCTGGAAGAGCCCGGACGAGTTGTTCATCACGATCTCGATCCGGACGGGACGGTCCTCGCCGTCGCCGATCCGTACCTCCTCGATCGCCGCCGCCGAGAGCGAGTGCATCGAGACTCGTCCCTTCTCGAACGGGATGCGCGAGCGTCCCTTGGCCATGTCGAGCGCATCCGCGACGCGCAGGATGCCCGCCTCGAGCGAGAGCGGCTCACCGTCGGCGCGGTGACTGGTGATCGCCTGCAGCACCTCCGAGACGAGTACCGTCCGGTCGGGCTCCTCGTAGATGCCGTCGAGCAGCTCACGCAGCTTCGGCTCGGCGAGAAACAGGCTCCAGTCCTCATGGCCACGACGGTGCACCGACATGCCGACGCAGTGGGTCAGCGCGGCGAGCACGACGACCGTCTCCGCCTCGTCGTTCGTCATCCCGTAGTCGCGCACGACGGACGGCTCGACGCCGTGCTTGACCAGCTCGCGAAGCAGCTTGAGCGCGATGTTGGCCACGATCTGGATGTGCACCCAGGAGTGGTCGTTGATCTCGAGGCGTACGACAGCGTTGACGTTCGACACGTGCCACCAGGCCTTGAGCTCGTTGTCCGCGTTCGCGCGCTCGAGCGCTCGGCGCAGCGGCTTGTTGCCCCGCACCGGTAGGCGGATGCGCATGCCGGCGACGGCCTCGGTCGGCGTCAGTCTCGTCTCGCGCAGCGCCTCCGCCGAGACCGGCTCCTCGATGAGGTGCTCGGGCTCCGTGTCGCGCCGTCCAGCGGCACCACGTCCGGCAGGCACCATGCCCGCATCCTACGGGCAGTGGAGGCGCAGGTTGCGTCAGAGCTCGCGGTCGATCCGCTCGAGCTCGCGGCGGACATGGGTCAGTGCCTTGCCGAGGCGGGCCCGGTTGGTTGGCTCGTTGAGCCAACCGCTCGCCCCCGAAGGGTGTGGCAGCGGGATCGCGATCGCCTCCCGGGTGAGGAAGCTCTTGCCGATCGCGTCCGTCAGGGTGCGGATGCCGAGCAGCCGTCGCGCCGCGGTCAGCCCGACCGTGACGACGAGCGTCGGCCGGAGGAGCTCAAGCTCCGCTTCCGCCCAGCTCGCGCAGAGCTCCTGCTCGGCGACGGTCGCAGTCCGGTCGCCGCGGCCGGAGGCCGCCTTGCCCGGGTAACACCGCGTGACCGCCGCACAGTAGAACGTCGCGAAGAACGTCTCCTCGTCCATGCGCAGCCACCGACGCAGCGTCCGACCTGCACGTCCCTGCCAAGGTCGGCCCGTGTCCGCCTCGACCGCACCCGGTGCAAGACCGAAGAGGTACGCGCGGCACCGCGTCTGCTTCGGTACGACGGGCGGCGGCACGACCGCGAACCCTGCCTCGAGGCACCTCCGGCAGCGCCTGTTCTCGCGCTGAAGCACTGCCAGCGCGCGGACGCTGCTCACACGGGGGCGGTCGGCTCGCGCATGGGTCGTAGAGTAGGCGCGATGTTGCCGCTCGAGTCGGTCCCGAACGTCTCCGAGGGCCGCGACACCGCGATCGTGGGCGTCCTCGCCGCAGCGTTCTCGAGTCGGGGCGCTCGCCTCCTCGACGTGCACTCGGACGCCGATCATCACCGGTCGGTATTCACGCTGGTCGGTGGCGACGACGAGCTCGTGGAGTCGCTGGTCGCGGGGATCGCTGCAGCCCGAGAGCGGATCGACCTGAGTCGTCATGACGGCATCCATCCACGAGTCGGAGCGGCGGACGTCGTTCCGCTCGTGCCGCTCGTGCCGGCCGACATGGACCGGGCGCGGGCGGTGGCGCTCAGGGTGGCGCATCGGGTGGGGGAGGAGCTCGAGCTGCCTGTCTTCCTCTACGCCGAGAGCGGTGGGGGCAGGCCGCCGGCTTTCTTCCGCCGTGGCGGTCCAGCCGAGCTGCAGCGCCGCATCGACGAGGGCGAGTTGACGCCGGACGCAGGCCCGCCGCGTCTCGATCTGCGGGCGGGTGCGGTTCTCGTCGGTGCCAGGCGGCCGCTCGTTGCGTTCAACGTCGATCTCGACACCGGCGACGTCGACGTGGCGCGCTCGATCGCCGCTGCGGTGCGGGAGTCGAGCGGCGGTCTGCCCGGCGTTCAGGCGCTCGGGCTGCCGCTGGCGAAGACCGGACGCGTGCAGGTCTCGCTGAACCTGCTCGACGTCGATGAGACCTCGTTGCACGTGGTCGTGGCGCGCGTGCGCGCCGAGGCGGCCCGCTACGAGGTGGCGGTTGCGGGCGGCGAGCTCGTCGGGTTGCTCCCGGCGTCGGTGGTGACGGCCGCCGCCGCACCCGCGTTGGCGCTGTCCGGACTCTCGTCCGACCGGGTCCTCGAGCTCCGGCTGCTCGACGGTCTCGATGAGATTGCGCCTTGACGATCTCGGCACAAAGACGTCACACAGCGGTGACGCCTGCGCCGGTAGCGTGACTGCAGGGGCCCCGAGCACCCCCTGTCGGGGGCGGCGGAGTGGGGATCGGTGGCCGCTGGACCGCGGCGGCCGCCGGTCGCGCTGCGCCTCCAGCCTCTAGACTCGCGGCCGTGGCGGAGCCGCTGATCCTCACCGGCGACGACCTCACCGTCGACGACGTCTGGGACGTCGCCGTCGGCGACAGACCGGCCGAGCTGGGTCGCCATCGCGCTCGAGCGGCTGCAGCGTGCGCGGGCGCTCGTCGACGCGCATCGGAACGAGCACACCTACGGCGTCAACACCGGCTTCGGCCGTTTCGTCTCGGAGACGATCCCCGAGGACCAGGTCGACGAGCTCCAGCTGCGACTGCTTCGGAGTCACGCCTGCGGTGTCGGCGACCCGTATCCGCCCGAGGTGACGCGCGCGGCGATGCTCCTGCGCGCGAACGCGCTGGCAAAGGGGTATTCGGGCGCGAAGGTCGCCACCGTGGAGCTCCTGCTCGAGCTGCTCGAGAAGGGTGTGCTCCCCCGCGTTCCGGCGCGGGGGTCGGTCGGGGCGAGCGGCGATCTCGCGCCGCTCGCCCATCTCGCGCTGCCGCTCGTCGGAGAGGGGGAGGCATGGTTCCGAGGGGAGCTGCTCGCGGGTGACGAGGCGCTGGCGCGAGCCGGATCGACCCCGGTTCGCCTCGCCCCCAAGGAGGGCCTCTCGCTGATCAACGGCACCCAGTTCATGACGGCGATGGCGGCCCTCGGCGTCACTCGAGCGAACAGGCTCGCCCGCGCCGCGGACGTCGCGTGCGCGATGTCACTCGAAGCGCTGCAGGGCTCGCGGACGAGCTTCCATCCCGCCATCCACGATGCGAGGCCGCTGCCCGGGCAGCAGCGGAGCGCCGCCAACATCCGGACGCTGCTCGAAGGCTCGGCCATCATCGAGTCCCACCGCTGGTGCGACAAGGTGCAGGACGCGTACTCGCTTCGCTGCGCGCCACAGGTGCACGGGGCAAGCCGCGACCTGCTCGGCTATGCGGCCGGGACGGTTGCCGTCGAGCTGAACGCCGCCACGGACAACCCGCTCGTCCTCGTCGACGAGGGCCAGATCGTCTCCAACGGGAACTTCCACGGCCAACCGATCGCGTTCGCGCTCGACACGCTGGCGATCGCGGTCGCCGAGCTGGCGAACATCTCGGAGCGTCGGGTCGAGCGACTGGTCAACCCGGCCCTGTCGGACGGGCTCCCGCCGTTCCTCGTTCCAGCGGAGGAAGGCCTGAACTCCGGGTTCATGATCCTCCAGTACGTCGCTGCGGCCCTCGTCTCGGAGAACAAGGCGCTGGCGCACCCTGCCTCGGTCGACTCGATCCCCACGAGCGCCGGCCAGGAGGATCATGTCTCGATGGGGAACGCCGCCGGGCTGAAAGCGCTGCAGGTGCTCGCGAACGCGGAGTGCGTGCTGGCGATCGAGCTGCTCGCCGGCGCGCAGGCGATCGAGTTTCTCGCGCCGCTCGAACCCGGTCGCGGCGTGGCCGCCGCCCGGACGTTCGTCCGCACGCTGTCGCCGCGCCTGCGCGAGGACCGGTCGATGTCGAGTGAGATCGAGAGCGTCGCGGACGCCGTGCGCGACGGACGTCTGGACGAGGCACTCGGTGCTGCCGTCGGAATGATCGGTTGAGCCCGGTGCTGTCGAGGTCGCCTCGTCGCCATCCCGGTTTCGACGACGATCTGTCGCTGTCGGTCGGCCGGAAGGAGCCCCGGTGAGCGACACGGACGTGCTCGTCGAGCGGCTGTGCGGCGACCTGACGTCCATCCGGGCGCCGCACGGCCCGGAGCTGCACGCGGGGTCGTGGCAGACGGAGGCGCCCCTTCGCATGCTCCTCAACAACCTCGACGCCGACGTGGCCGAGCATCCGGAGGAGCTCGTCGTGTACGGCGGCACCGGCCGGGCGGCACGCTCGCATGACGCTCTGCGAGCGATCGTGCGGACGCTCCTCCGGCTCCGTGACGACGAGACGCTGCTCGTGCAGTCGGGCAAGCCGGTCGGCGTCTTCAGGACGCACGCGGGCGCACCCAGGGTGCTGATCGCGAACTCGCTGCTCGTGCCGCGGTGGGCGTCGTGGGAAGAGTTCCGCAGGCTGGAGGCCCTGGGTCTGACGATGTTCGGACAGATGACGGCCGGATCGTGGATCTACATCGGCACGCAAGGCATCCTGCAGGGGACGTACCAGACGTTCTGCGCGGCAGGGGAGACCCACTTCGGCTCGCCCGACTTGCGTGGCAAGACGATCCTCACGGCCGGCCTCGGTGGCATGGGCGGTGCGCAGCCGCTGGCGGCGACGCTGGCCGGTGCCGCGATCCTCTGCGTGGAGGTCGACCCCACACGGATCGAGCGGCGCCTCGAGACTCGCTACCTCGACGAGGTGGCCGCCGACCTCGACGACGCGGTCGCTCGAGTGCGAGCGGCCGCGGCGGAGCGCCGGCCGCTGAGCATCGGGCTCCTCGGAAACGCGGCGGACGTGTTCGGCGTCCTCGCTCGGCGCGGAGAGCACTTCGATTTCGTCACCGACCAGACGGCGGCGCACGACCCACTCGTCGGCTACGTGCCCGCGGAGGTGCCCTTCGAGGAGGCCGCGCAGCTCCGGCGGCTCGATCCCGCACGCTACCTCGAGCTGTCACGCCGGTCGATCGTGGAGCACGTCCAGGCGATGCTCGAGTTCGTCCGCATGGGATGCTATGTTTTCGATTATGGCAACAACCTTCGCGGGGAGGCCTATGACAGCGGCCTGACCGAAGCGTTCACATACCCGGGCTTCGTCCCGGCCTATATCCGGCCGCTCTTCTGCCGTGGAGTCGGTCCGTTCCGGTGGGCTGTGCTGTCGGGCGACCCGAAGGACATCGAGGTCATCGACGCCGAGCTCGCGCAACTCTTCCCGGATGACGAGCTGCTGCAGCGGTGGCTCGCCTACGCACCCGAGAAGGTTGCCTTCCAGGGGCTCCCTGCTCGAATCTGCTGGCTCGGCTACGGGGACCGGGCCCAGGCGGGGCGTGCCATCAACGAGCTCGTGCGATCAGGCCGGGTGTCGTGTCCGGTCGTGATCGGTCGTGACCACCTCGACTCCGGTTCGGTCGCCTCTCCGTATCGGGAGACCGAGGCAATGCGTGACGGGTCCGACGCGATCGCCGATTGGCCGATCCTCAACGCTCTGCTCAACACGGCGTGCGGGGCGACGTGGGTCTCCGTCCACCACGGCGGTGGCGTCGGGATCGGCAACTCGATCCACGCCGGCATGGTCGTCCTCGCGGACGGCACCGACGACGCCGCCGACCGTCTCGAGCGGGTGCTCACCGCCGATCCGGGCACAGGGGTGATGCGGCACGCGGATGCCGGCTACGCCGAGGCGCTCGAGTGCGCGACCGAGCGGGGACTCGACCTCCCATCGGTCACGTGAGTCGCCTGCTCGTCCGTGATCTGGCGCAGGCAGCGTCGCCCGCGGGTCGCGCCGCGCCGCTGCGCGGTTCGGATCTCGACGCGGTCGACGTCGTCGAGGACGGGTACGTCCTGTGCGACGAGGACGGAATCGCAGCGGTGGGTCGCATGCGGGACCTGCCCCGGCTCGACGGAGAGGTCGTCGAGATCGACGGTCGCGGCTGTGCGGCCGTGCCGGGTCTCGTCGACTGCCACACACATCCGGCCTTCGTCGGCGACCGGGCCGCAGAGTTCGCCCTCCGGGCTTCGGGGGCGACCTACGAGGAGCTACATGCGGCGGGTGGCGGCATCCTGTCGACCGTTCGCGCCACGCGAGCGGCGGGCGCCGATGAGCTGCTCGCGGCTGTCGAGCGCCACCGCGGCTGGATGCGCACCCATGGGACGACGACGTTCGAGGGCAAGTCGGGGTACGGGCTCGACCTCGAGACGGAAATCGCACAACTCCGAGCGGTCGGAGCGGCCGGCGGCGTTGTCACGTGGCTCGGGGCGCATACGGTGCCGCCCGAGTACGCCGACGCCGACGCGTACCTCGATTTCCTGCTCGGTGACGTCCTTCCGGCTGCCGCACCGCTCGCCGAGGCCGCCGACGTGTTCCTCGAGCAGGGCGCGTTCGACGCGGCTCAGGCACGGCGCTATCTCGTCGCCTGCGCGGAGGCCGGGCTCGTCCTGCGGTTGCACGGCGACCAGTTCAACGAGATGGGGGCCATCGAGCTTGCGATCGAGCTTGGCGCGCGGTCGGTCGACCACCTGGAGGCGACGGGGCCTGCGGGGGTGCGCCGGCTTGCAGAGAGCGCGGTGGTCGGCGTGCTCCTCCCGGCAAGCGCACTTTTCCTGGGCCGGCCGATGCCGCCCGCCCGCGGGCTTGTCGACGCGGGTGCGGCAATCGCGCTGGCGACCGATTTCAACCCTGGCTCGGCATTCTGCGAGAGCCTGCCACTTGTGTGCACGCTCGCTTGCACGCAGATGAAGCTGTCGCCCTCGGAGGCACTTGGCGCCGTGACCGTCAACGCCGCCCACGTGCTCGGACGCGCAGACCGAAAGGGGCGGATCGCGCCCGGATATGCCGCCGACCTGGTGCTGCTCGATGCCGCCGATTGGCGCCACCTCGCCTACCACCTCGCCGGCGACGTCGTGCACACCGTGATCGAGAACGGCTCGGTTGCCTGGTCGCGCGTGGCACGATAACGCTCATGGCGACACGGAAACAGCGCCGCAAGCGCGAGAAGGAGAAGCGTCACGACTATGACCTCGTCGAGATCGACGGGGAGGGCAACGAGACCGTGCTGCGCTCGACCGAGCTGCGACCGGCGGGCGAGGGGAAGCGTCCGGACTCCGCGAAGGGGTCGAAACCAAAGGTTTCCCGCGGTCGCGGCGTCGTGCAGGAACCGAGCTGGAACCGGGTGCTGAAGCGGGGCGCGATGTTCTCGCCGATCTTCTTCGCCACCGTGCTCCTTCTCAACGGGAACAAGGGCTACGGCGCCGCGGTCGTCAACACGGTGCTGCTGCTGGCCGTCTTCGTGCCGTTCAGCTACTTCATGGACCGCTTCATGTGGCGGTCGCAGCAGAAGCGGCTCGCGAAGACCCGCGGCGCCTAGTGGCGCTCGCCGTCGACACGCTCGAGCTCGGCCCGATCGGGACCAATTGTCATCTCGTACGGCGGGAGCGCGGTGCTGCGGAGGCAGTCGTCGTCGATCCGAGCGGTCCGGCCGCAGAGATCCGTCTGCGGCTGGCATCGTCCGGAGCCGGCTGCGCCGCGATCCTCGTCACGCACTGCCACTGGGACCACTTCCTGGGGCTGGCGGAGCTCGCGGAGGGCACCGGAGCGCCGGTCTGGCTGCCGCGCGATGAGGAGTGGATCTTCCGGCGTCCCGGTGACGTCTACGGCTCGAGCGGCATCGCGGTGCCGCCGTTCGACGGTGACGCCACACTCGTCGGCGGCGGCGAGACGATCCGTGCGGCCGGGATCGACTTCGACGTCGTCGCGGTGCCCGGGCACTCTCCGGGTCACGTCGCCTACACGACCGCCAGTCACCTCTTCACGGGGGATGTTCTCTTCCGGGGCGGCGTCGGTCGTGTCGACCTGCCGGGCGGCGACTGGCCGACGCTGGTCGCATCGATCCAGACGCTCATCGACCGCTTCCCACCCGAGGCGGTCGTCCACCCCGGTCACGGGCCGGACACGACCCTCGGTGCGGAGCTCCGCAGCAACCCGTTCCTCGGCGGGCTGCGCGAGACACCGCAGACCGCGGTCGACTGACCACGGGGTGTCCGGGCGACGGTGCCGCTAGCCTTGCCAAACGGTGTCCGGCGGCGACGGAGAGCGGGGGAAGATCGAGCGGCCACGCGGCACGCACGACGTCGTGCCGGCCGAGATGCCGCTCTGGCGCCGCGTGACCGGAGAGATCCAACGGCTCTGTGACCTCTACGGCTACCGGTCGATCCAGACCCCGGTATTCGAGGACACGGCCCTCTTCGTCCGCACGTCGGGCATGGGCTCCGACGTCGTGCAGAAGGAGATGTACACCTTCACCGATCGCTCCGACCGCTCGCTGACGCTGCGACCGGAGGGCACCGCTCCGATCTGTCGCGCCTACCTCGAGCACGGCATGCACCGTGATCCACAGCCGGCGAAGATGTTCACGATCGCGCCGATGTACCGGTATGGCGCACCGGGAAGAGGACGGTATCGCGAGCACTGGCAGGCCTCGGTCGAGGCGATCGGCTCGGACGATCCCGCGCTCGACGCCGAGATCATCCAGCTCTACGACACCCTCCTACGGCGTCTCGATGTGACCACGTACACGCTGACGCTCAACTCGATCGGCTGCCGCACCTGTCGGCCGGCGTATCTCGAGCGGCTCGGCGCCTGGCTGGCCGCCAACGACGGTCGCCTCGACGACGAGACGAGAGCCAAGGCGGCGGTGTCCCCGCTCAGGGCGCTCGACAACATCGCCGCCAAGCCGCCCGCCGTGCAGGAGGCACTCCGCGAGGCACCGACCATCGGCGAGTCGCTCTGCGACGAATGCGTCGCGCATTTCGCTCGCGTACGCGCCGACCTCGACGCCGTCGGCGTCGGGTACGAGCTCGTGCCCACGCTCGTACGCGGGCTCGACTACTACTCGCGCACCACGTGGGAGTTCATCGGCCCGCTCGAGGGAGCAAACTCGACCATCTCGGGTGGTGGCCGCTACGACTACCTCGTGGAGGAGATCGGCGGGCCGCCGACGCCCGGGGTCGGCTTCGGCGCGGGGATCGAGCGTCTCGTGATCGCGATGGAGGAGGAAGGCGTCGCCACCGCCGTGTCGCCCGCGATCGACGTGTTCTTCGCGCTCGACGACGGCGCGCCGCGGTCGGTGGTGCAGAGCTGGCTCGCGTCGTTGCGCGCGGCCGGTGTCTCGTGTGACACGGACTACGCCGGCCGCTCGCTCAAGGGGCAGCTGACCCAGGCCGGCCGCCTCGGATCGCGGGTCACCGTCGTCGTCGGGGTGGACGCCGCGACGCTACGGACCGCCGGCGTCTCGGACGAGACGGTTGGACACGCCGAGATCGTCGGCAGACTGTCGGGATCGTGAGCTGGCGCGACCTGATGTGCGGCGAGCTCCGCGCGGAGCACGTCGGGCAGAGGCTCGCCGTTGCCGGTTGGGTCGCCCGGCGCAGAGACCACGGCGGGCTCGTGTTCGTCGACCTCCGCGACCGCACCGGCCTCACGCAACTCGTGATCAACCCCGAGCGCGCGCCGGCGGCGGCGGAGCTGGTCAAGGACGTGCGCAACGAGTTCGTCCTGCAGGCCCGCGGCGAGGTTGTCGCGCGCTCCCCCGAGACGGTCAACGAGCGGATGCCGACCGGCGCGGTCGAGCTGCAGGTCGACGAGCTCGTCGTCGTCTCGCGCTCGACGCCGCTGCCGTTCCAGCTCGACGAGGAGAACGTCGACGAGACCTTGCGCCTCCGCTACCGCTGGCTCGACCTGAGACGCGAGAAGCTGCAACGCAACCTGGGTTTGCGAGCCCAGATGGTCGCGATCATCCGCCGGCACATGGAGGCGGGCGGGTTTCTCGACATCCAGACGCCGATCCTCTTCAAGCCGACGCCCGAAGGGGCGCGGGACTTCATCGTCCCGAGCCGGCTCCACAAGGGACGCTTCTTCGCGCTGCCTCAGAGCCCGCAGATCCTCAAGCAGCTGACGATGGTGGCCGGCTTCGACCGCTACTACCAGATCGCGATCTGCTTCCGCGACGAGGACCTCCGCGCCGACAGGGTGCAGGAGCTGACACAGCTCGACGCGGAGATGTCGTTCCCGGACCGCGAGGAGCTGTTCGGGCTGATGGAGGAGATGTTCGCCGCCATCTGGCGAGAATGCCTCGGCATCGAGATCTCCACGCCGTGGCCGCGGATGACGTATGCGGAAGCTGACGGCCGTTTCGGCTCCGACAAGCCGGACACCCGGTTCGGGCTCGAGCTCGAGGACGCGACCGCGGCGACCCGCGGCTCCGAGTTCGGGGTGTTCGCGTCGGCCGATACCGTGCGCTTTCTCCGTGTCCCGCAGGCGTTCTCGCGCACGGAGATCGGAGCACTCGAGGAGCTGGCCAAGGAGCGCGGCGCGCAGGGTCTCGCATACCTCATCCGCGACGAAGAAAGTGGAGAGCTGCGCTCCCCGATTGCGAAGTTCCTCTCGGAGTCCGAGGTCTCTTCGTTTGCGATCGAGCCCGGCGAGACGCTCCTCTTCGCGGCGGACGACCGGCCGGCGACGTCGAGAGTGCTCGGGCATCTGCGCCTGCACCTCGGCCGTGAGCTCGGTCTGATCGACGACGAGGCGTTCACCTTTCTCTGGGTGACCGAGTTCCCGATGTTCGAGTGGAGCGAGGAGGAAGCTCGCTTCGGAGCCGTCCACCATCCGTTCACCCGGCCGACCGACGACTGGGTCGAGCGGTTCGCCGACGAGCCTGATCGGGCGCTCGCGGACGCGTACGACATCATCGTCAACGGGAACGAGCTCGGTGGCGGCTCCTTCCGGATCCACGAGTCCGACCTCCAGGCGCGTGTCTTCGATCTGCTGCGCCTGAGCGCCGAAGACCAGCGTGCGAAGTTCGGATTTCTCCTGGATGCGCTCGCGATGGGGGCGCCTCCGCACGGCGGCATCGCCCTCGGCATCGACCGCATGACGATGGTGCTGGCCGGCGAGTCGAACCTGCGTGACGTGATCGCCTTCCCGAAGAACCAGGCCGGGCTCGACCCCATGTCGGGAGCGCCGTCTGCGGTGACGTCGGCGCAGCTCGACGAGCTCGGGATCGCGCTCGTCACAGCGGAGGAGCCCTGAGCGCCTCCGTCGTCCGGCGCCTGCTCGTGCTCGCGGCGGCTGCGCTCCTGGCCGGGCTCGTCGCCCTGGCGGTACAGGAGCGGCGCGGTGCGGACACGGCACGGGCCGCGTCGCTCGGGGCAGTCGCGCCGGGCGGCTGGTACGAGGCGCTGGCAGCATCGCGCGGCCCGGCCGGCGACGCGGAAAAGACGACGTGCGGCCTCACCCTGACCAGCCGCTCGCTCGGAGTGACGCACCCGGTGCTCCCGTGCGGAACCAAGATCCTGATCCGCTACGGGAACGAAACGCTGTTCACCGAGGTGATCGACACCAAGCTCAAGAGTCCCGGAAACCAGTTCGAGCTGACCGAGGGAATCGCGCGACGACTCGGCCTCGACGGCATCCAGCGTGTGCAGTGGCGCTTCGCAGCCGACACGAGCGGGTAGAGTCGAGCGTGCTCGACCCTGTGCGTGGCCCCGGGCTCAATCCGTGAACCAACACGATCACGAAGGGAGCTTGGGTCGGGGAAAGGCGTTGCCGACCCCCCGCCCGGCACCCACCTGGGAGCGCAAGGTTCGCTTCCGGTCCGGGGCATCATCGGCAGGGTGGAGCACCTTTCGTCCGGGTCCCGCCCCGGCGGCTCGCCGTCGATGAGCGGAACGACGCCGCTCGAGCGTGAGATCGTCGGCATCGATCACGTCCAGGTTGCGGCGCCGGCGGGCTGCGAGGCGGAGGCGCGCAGGTTCTATGGCGCTCTGCTCGGGCTGGAGGAGATCCCCAAGCCACCCATGTTGGCCGAGCGCGGCGGCTGCTGGTTTCGCGTCGGGTCGCAGGAGCTGCACGTGGGTGTGGCCGAGCCGTTCACTCCGGCCGTGAAGGCACATGCGGGTCTCAGTGTCGGCTCCGCTGAGGCTCTGCGGCGGATCGCGCAGGCGCTGACCGACGCGGGCGCACGCGTCGAGTACGCGGACGAGGCGGAGATCCCCGGCCGGCTTCGGCTGCATACAGTCGACCCGTGGGGCAACCGGCTCGAGCTGCTCGCACCCGCCTGACGAGCGGGCGCGAGCCGGGCGCAGATCGGCCGCTCGGCACCGGGCTCTGGTCGTCTCTGGCGCTCGCGAGGGGGCGGCACGCTCCCGGCACGAACTCGACACACATGTGTGCGGAGTTCCGCGATAGCGTGACCTCAGGGACGCGCACCCCCACTGCGGGGGGTGCGGCGCGCGGCCGCGATGCTCGCGCGGACCGACCGCGCTCGGGGCAGAGACGGCCGGGCGGGCGCTAGCCTCAGCGGATGGCGCCAATCGAGGTTGTCGGCGACTCGGCACGCGGGGACGCGTATGCGGCGGTGCGGCTCGTGGTCGACGGTGACCGCATCGTCGAGGCGGATGCGCCGGGCCTTGCTCGGCCCCTCGCGGGTCTGACGCTGCTCGAGGCAGCTGCCGTCCCGGGTGAGACCCTCGCCGCCGACGCGCTGGCGAACGCGCTGGCGCAGGTGTTCACGGCCGCGCCCGACCCCGGGCGCGTCGCCGTCGCCATGAGCGGCGGTGTCGACAGCGCCGTCGCGTTGGTGCGCGCCGCGCCCAACGCCTTGGGGGTGACCCTCCGGCTGTGGGTCGACCCTCAGGGCCCGAATGTCGACCGGGTCTGCTGCTCGCCCGCGGCTGTGGTCGCCGCACGCCAGACGTGCCACGAGCGCGGGTTGCCTCACATCACGCTCGATCTCCGAGACGAGTTCCGCCACGCTGTCGTGGCGCCGTTTGTCGACGGCTACGCGGCCGGGCTGACACCCAATCCCTGCACGCGCTGCAACGGCTCCTTCCGCTTCGACGCGCTACACGCGTTTGCGCGGCGCGCCGGAGCCGGCGCGCTCTGGACGGGCCACTACGCGCGCGTCGTCGAGCGCAACGGCGTCCGGCTCGTCGCGCGCGGAGCCGACACGGCCAAGGATCAGTCGTACATGCTCGCGACCGTCGACCCCGAGCTGCTGGAGGGGATCGGCTTCCCGCTCGGCGAGCAGATGAAGGACGAGACCCGCGCGGAGGCCGCGACAGCTGGTCTCGATGCTGCGCGGCGGGCCGAGAGTCAGGAGGCGTGCTTCCTCGGCGGGGGCGACTACAGGACCTTTCTGCGGCGCGCCGGGGTGGCCGACGAGCCGGGCACGATCGACGACGAGAACGGGAATGCGATCGGCAGGCACGAGGGGGTCTGGGGCTTCACGGCCGGGCAAAGGCGTGGTCTCGGGCTCTCCGGTGCCGAGCCCCTGTACGTGCTGCGCACCGAGCCCGAGAGCGCCACCGTGATCGTCGGACCGCGGCGGTCGCTCGCCTGCACCGAGCTCACCGCGCGCGGCCGCCTGTACGTGGACTGCGAACGGGCCGACGTGAAGGTGCGCCACCGTGCGTCGGCGGCTCCCGCGACGGTGGAGGAGACGGAGGGCGGCTTCCGTGTCCGGTTCGATCGGCCTGTCGAGGCGGTCGCCCCGGGTCAGGTTGCAGCGGTGTACGTCGACGATGCCGTCGTCGGCGCAGGCTCGATCGTCGCGATCCACAGCACGGTCTGATGTGAGGGCGAGACGAGCGAGCCGCTAGGATCCCGCCGGTGAGCGTGCTGGCCGTCACCGGAGGGGACGTCGCCTACTGGGGCCTCGCGGTGTTCCTCGTCGCAATCGGTCTCGGCTCGCTCTACATGCTGATCAAGCTCGGCGGGCTCTTCGGGCGTGTCTCGTCGCTCATCCGCGGTACCGAGCGCGACCTGCTGCCCGTGATCGTGAAGACGGGTGGCACCGTCGACCGGATCAACTACCAGCTCGACAAGGCGGACAGCGTCACGGACAGCGCCGTCTCCATGGCGGACAGCGCCGACACGGCGGTGCGGGCGGTCAGCTATGCGATCGCGAAGCCGGTCGAGAAGGTCTCGGGCGTCGCGGCGGGCATCGCGCACGGGTTCTCGTGGCTGCGCAAGACCGGCAGCGTCGGCGACGCCATGTCGGCGGCGAAGGACGCGGCCCGGCAGCGCGAGGCGGATCTCGCCGACGACCTGCGCGCCACGGGAACGCCACCGACTGCGGAGCGCCCCGCGCCGACGCCACCCCCGCCGCCGCAACCGGAACCTGAGCCGTGGCCGCGGCCGGAGCCGACGCCGAAGCCGCCGCCTGCGCCCGAGCCTCCCGACGAGGCTGCCTGAGGCGCGCCTCGGCGAGGTCGCGGTCGGAAACGCGTGCCTCGCTGCTGCGGCGGCACGACGCACGAGCCGCAGTCTGACCCGCCGCTACGATCGGCCCTGTGCGTACGACCGCCGAGCTTCGCGAGGGCTTCCTCGGCTTCTTCGAGGAGCGCGGACATCTGCGCTTTCCCTCGTGGTCGCTGCTGCCACCGCCTGAGGATCCCTCCACGCTCTTCATCTCGGCCGGCATGCAGCCGTTGAAGCCGTACTTCTCAGGTGCGAAGGAACCGCCGGCGCCGCGCTTCACAACCGTCCAGAAATGCCTTCGCGCGGGCGGGAAGGACACCGACCTCGACGAGGTCGGCCTGACCGCCAGGCACGCATCGATGTTCGAGATGCTCGGCAACTTCTCGTTCGGCGACTACTTCAAGGACGGGGCCGTCGACTACGCCTGGGAATTCGTCGTCGAGCACCTGCGGTTCGAGCCGGATCGTCTCTGGGCCACCGTCTTCGCAGGCGATCCGACGCTCGGGCTCGGCGAAGACGAGGTGGCCGTCCACGCCTGGCTGCGCAAGGGCCTGCCGCGAGAGCGGATCGTCCCGTTTCCCCGCTCCGAGAACTTCTGGGGCCCCGCCGGAGAGACAGGCCCGTGTGGCCCCTGCTCGGAGCTCCACTACGACCGCGGCCCGGAACATGGCTGCGGTCGGCCGAGTTGCGGCCCCAACTGCGAGGCCTGCGACCGCTTCATCGAGTTCTGGAACCTCGTCTTCATGGAGTTCGACCTCGCCGGCGACGGGTCGCTGACCCCGTTGCCGCAGCAGAACATCGACACCGGTCTCGGGCTCGAGCGGGGCGCGATGCTGCTCCAGGATGTCGACTCGATCTTCGACACGGACGGCTTCCAGCTCATCATGGACTGGATCGAGCAGGAGTCCGGCGTCGCCTACGGCACGTCACCCGCCGCCACCAAGGCACATCGGGTGCTCTGCGACCACGGGCGGGGCACGACGTTCCTGATCGCCGAGGGAGTGACGCCGTCGAACGAGGGGCGTGGCTATGTCCTGCGGCGCCTCATCCGGCGCTCCGTCGTCCAGGCCCGCCGCATCGGTCTCCCGTCCGTCTACCCGCTGCCTGCGATCGTCGTCGCGCAGGTCGGGCCCTGGTACCCGGAGGTCGTCGAGCACGCCGCCGAGATCGAGCGCGTCGTCCGCGCCGAGGAGGAGCGCTTCCGCGAGACGCTCGAGCGTGGCATGCGCGAGTTCGAGTCGCTGGAGGGCGGTGCCGACATCGGCGCCGATGAAGCGTTCCGGCTCGCGGCGACCTACGGCTTTCCGATCGAGCTCACCGTCGAGCTGGCGGCCGAACGCGGTCAACGCGTCGACGTCGACGGCTACCGGGAGGAGATGGATCGGCACCGGGAGATCTCGCGCGGCACGGGGGAGAAGGGCTCGACGCAGCAGGCTGCCGACTTCGCCGCCGGCGCCGGCTTTGTCACCGCATTCGTCGGCTACGCGAAGACCGAGGCGCTGACGCAGCTCGGTGCCGTCGCGGAGCTCGGCGACGGCACGTTCCTCGCCAAGCTGCGGGAGTCGCCCTTCTACGCGGCCGGCGGTGGTCAGGTGACGGACTCCGGCTGGATCGAGCTCGACGACGACCCGTCGGTGCGGGCCGAGCTCGTCGAGGCACATCGCCTGGGCGACGACCAGGTGCTCGTCTTCCGCGGCCAAGGCTTCACACCAGGGGCGAGGGTCAAGGCAGTGGTCTCCTGGCGTGCCCGCTTCCCGACGATGGCGAACCACACCGCGACGCATCTCATGCACCAGGCGTTGCGCGACGTGCTCGGCGAGCACGTCAAGCAGGCCGGCTCCGCGGTGCGCCCCGACAAGCTGCGCTTCGACTTCACGCACGACCAGCCGTTGACACCGGAGCAGCGCGACGAGGTGGAGCGCCGCGTGAACGAGAAGATCTTCGAGAACCACCCCGTGGTCACGTTCGAGACTCCCATCGCGGAGGCGCGGACGCTCGGCGCGATGATGCTCTTCGGCGAGAAGTACGGGGACATCGTCCGCGTGGTGCAGATCCCCGGCTACTCGGCCGAGCTGTGCGGTGGCACACACGTGCGCTCGACCGCCGAGATCGGGGCCTTCGCGATCCTCACCGAGTCGTCGGTGGGTTCCGGCGCGCGTCGCATCGAGGCTGTCACCTCGGGCGAGGCATGGGCATACCTGCATGCGCGCTCGCGTGAGCTGGACGAGATCCGCGGTGAGATGGACGAGTTGCGCAAGGAGATCCGGCGCAAGGGAACGACTGCCGCCGCACGTGCCGACCCGGAGCCGGACGTGCGCGAGCTGAACGGCTTCAACGTCGTCGTCCAGGCTGTGGAGGGATTCAGCGGCGACGCGCTGCTCGAGCTCTCCGACCGGCTGAAGCAGCGGCACGCGCCGGCAGCGGTCGTGCTCGGCGCCGTCGACGACGGCCGCGTGCAGATCGTGGCCAACTTCGACCAGGCCGTGGCGGACAAGGTCAGCGCGGGGGACGTCGTCAAGGGTGCGGCTGCTCTCGTCGGCGGGTCAGGCGGCGGGCGGCCGACGATGGCGCGTGCAGGCGGCAAGGATCCGGAGCGGCTCGCCGAGGCACTCGCCGAGGCCGAGCGGCTTCTCACCGAGGCCCTGTAACGATGCGCGTGCTCGCGCTCGACTACGGTGCCGCGCGGACCGGCGTCGCCGTCTCCGACGCGACCGGCACGCTGGCCCGACCCGTTTGCGTCGTCGAGCGCGCAGCGGCGGAGGCGGGGCTGGACCGGATCGCGGCGCTCGTCGAGGAGCTCGACGCTGAGCGTGTCGTCGTGGGGCTGCCGCTGACGCTGCGCGGTGAGCGGGGGCAGCAGGCTCTCGAGACGGACGCCTTCGTGACCGTGCTTTCCGAGCGGATCGCCGTCCCCGTCGAGATGTACGACGAGCGCTTCACGACGACGCTCGCCCAGCGCCACGCGTCCGACACCCCGGACGACGCGCTTGCAGCCGCCCACCTCCTGCAGAGCTGGCTCGACGGCGGTCGATCGCGTGGTGGGTCCTGAGCTTGTGTTGAATCAACACAAGCTCGCCTTCGTCTGCCTCGCGGTCGTCGCCGTGATCGCCGCGGGCTGCGGGTCGGACAGCGAGCCGACCCCGCCGCCGACGGAGACGACGCCGCCGCTGGAGCGGCTGCGCATCATCTTCCCGGAGGGCTTCAGCGTCGCCGAGATGGGCGACCGGGTCGACGCGGTGCGCGCCATAGCGAAGCAGAAGCGTGGTGTCACGCCCCGGCTCACGAAGCAGGCCTACCTCGCGGCGACCGGCGCGGCGCGGCCGCCGAAGCCGTTCCTGGCCGACTGGAAGCACCGCTCGATCGAGGGCTTCCTCTTTCCGGCGCTGTACGAGTTCTCCCAGTACACGACGGGGAAGGAGCTGGTCGCCGACCAGCTGGCCGCCTTCCGCCGCCGGTTCGGCTCGCTCGACCTCCGCTATGCGAAGTCGAAGAACCTGACGCCGTACGACGTGCTCAGGATCGCTTCGATGATCGAGAAGGAGACGGTCGTGCCGAAGGAGCGGCGGCTCGTGGCCGCTGTCATCTACAACCGGTTGCGGAACCGGATGCCGCTCGGGATCGACGCGACGCTCCGCTACGGACTGCACATCCCCGGCACGGAGTCGCTCACGAAGGCGGCGATCCGCAGCGGCTCGCCGTACAACACCCGCCGCTTCCCGGGGCTGCCGCCGACGCCGATCGCGAACCCCGGTCTCGCCTCCCTGAAGGCGGCTGCGCACCCGGCCCGCGTCGACTACCTCTACTACGTGCGCGTCCCCGGTACGAAGCGCCACTTCTTCACCGCCAGCGAGCCCGAGTTCCTGCGCAAGGTGTGCGAGTACGGCTATGCCTGCTCCTGAAGGCGATGACCCGGTGGGGCGTCGTAGCTTCTAGGCTGCGCACGTGATCGAGATCCACGGCACGACCACGCTCGTCGGGCTGTTCCGCTGGCCGCGGGCCGACTCGCTGTCGCCGCGGATGCACAACGCGGGGTTTCACTCCCTGGGGCTCGATTGGGCCTACGTGCCGCTACCGACCGCGCCGGAGCTGCTCGGCGACGGCGTCCGCGGGCTCGTGGCAACCGGCTTCGCGGGAGCCAACGTGACGATGCCGCACAAGGAGGCCGTGATGGCGCTCTGCGACGAGCTCGACGAGGTGGCCGAGCGCGCCGGCTCCGTCAACACGCTCGTCGTGCGCGACGGTCACGTGCTCGGCAGCTCGACCGACGGCGCCGCGGTCACCGACCAGATCGAGGCGCACGGCCGGCGCGTGCTCGTGCTGGGGACGGGCGGCGCGTCGAAGGCGGTCGCCGCCGCGCTCGTCGGGGTGGGCGCCGAGGTCGTCGTCCGCGGCCGGCGCGACGCGGACTGGCCGCCGACGGGCGACGGGTTCGACGTGCTCGTCAACTGCACGCCGGTGAAGGAGGAGCTGATCGTGCCGCCGTCACCGGGCATGCAGGTGGTCGACCTCGCCTACAACGCGGACGGCTCGGCGACGGCACTCGTGGCGGCGGCGGAGCAGGCGGGCTGCGACATCGTCGTCGACGGCCTCGACGTGCTCCTCTTCCAGGGTGTCGCCTCCTTCGAGCGCTGGACGGGCCTGCCGGCGCCGATCCAGACGATGCGGGACGCGCTCCGCGCCTCCTAACCGGCCGATCGTCTCTCAAGCGAGAGCACGCTGGGGCAAGCCACGGTCACCACGCCGCTTCCGCGTAGGGTCGTTCGGTTCGACCATCAACGTCCGCAACGCGTTGGTAGCTGTTGGCCGGCGTCCGCTTCCCAGCGATCGTCAGGGGGTCAGCTTCCGTGCTGCAGGGGTTGGCGGCCGGTGAGTTGTTCGAGCTTCTCGACGGCCTGCTGTGGGTCGGGCATCGCGTCGAACTCGTTCTTGATGCGATGTGCTTCTACGTCGGCGTGATCATCGCTCTTCGCCCCAGTGCGCGTTCGTAACCGGGACACGCCAGGTCAACGCTGACTGAGCGCCGCGTGTCTCAGGGAACATTCCTGAACCCTCGGGCAGCCTGTTCTGGCCTCACCAGCCACTAGCACTCATCAACTGGTCGAACGGGGCGCAACGCTTCCGTCGGTCTGAGCTCGCGAGCTCTGCGGCTGACGAGCGCGGGTTGGAGGAGGGCCGGCGCGTTAGAGAGCCATCCAGCCGGCGGACGGAGCGGCGCGCCCTCGCGCACCGCCCCGTCTGTTTCAGCGCATCTACGGACGGGTCAGGAAGCCCTCGTAGCGTGCATACCACGGGTTACCGAGACCTATATGGCCACCCCGGCCCTTGCCGACGATCCCGGCGTACTGGCCGGTCCCGCGCACGACTTTCCAGGTGGTGATGCCGATGCCGTCGCTCTCGCCGTCGCCGTTCCCGTCGTATCCGAAGTCGATCCACTCGTTCCGGTCGCGAATCGTGAGGGTTCCCCGCTTCCCGGTAAGCGTCGTCACGGCACCGTCGTAGATGCCGACTCTCTGCCCGTTACGGATCACAACTCGCTCCGGGATGCTCGTCCAGTTGCTGCTGATCGTGCCTGAATCCGGCTTCAGCGCGCCGGCCTGCATCGGCGTGAGCGCAAACGTCTCTTGCGGGTAGATCTTCATGTCGATCACCACCCGCTGTTTCGCTGCCTCAGGGCCGGCCGCCGCAACAGACGCCAGGATGATCGTCGCGACGAGCGCGGCGAGTAGGGCCTGTATCGCTTTCATGTCTACCTCCGTTGGGGGAACTCATGTCGCCCTGGAGGTTCATGGGCGTCCTTGCAGCCGGCTCGCAAGAAGCTCGAAGTCGTCTGCTGTCCGGGAACCGCCAAGCGTGGTTAGCTAGATGGCACGGGCGAGTCACCACCTCTCCGGTTTCGCATTCTCGGCGCGCTCGAGGCCGAGGTCGGGGAACGCGCACTCGAGCTCGGCGGGCACAAGCAGCGGGCTCTTCTCGCAGCCCTGCTTCTCCGCAGGTACGAGGTCGTGCCCGCCGAGCTCTTGGTCGACGAGGTCTGGGGCGATGATCCCCCGGCGTCCGCAGCGCACAGCCTGGAGTCATACGTGTCCCGGCTGCGCCGGGCTCTCTCCCCGTACGGGGTTGCCATCGAGCGACGGGGGGGCGGCTACCGGATCGACCTCGGTAGGGCGGTTCTCGACTCGCAGGTCTTCGAGGACCTCGTAGACCACGCAGCCCAGGCGCTGGACGCCGGCGACCATCCACGCGCCGCGTCCATCGCGAAGGAGGCACTCGGCCTCTGGCACGGCCCCGTACTCGCGGATGTGACGCTGCACCGGGAGAGCCGTGCGGAAGCCGAGCGCCTGGACGAGCTTCGCCTGCGGGCGTCTGAGATCCGCGTCGATGCGGACCTGGCTCTCGGCCGCCATGCCGAGCTCCTCGGGGAGCTGCGCCGGCTGGTCGAGGAGACACCGTATCGCGAGCGCCTCGTCGCACAGCTCATGGTCGCGCTCTATCGCTCGGGTCGCCACGTCGAGGCCCTCGAGGTCTACGAGCGGACACGGCGCGACCTCGGCGAGCTCGGCCTCCGGCCGGGCGAGGAGCTTCAGCGCCTCGCAGGGCAGATCGTCCGGCAGGAGCCTCACCTTCGGACGCCGGCGCGGCCGGTGCAGACCCGCGACGGTCAGCCAACGAGGCCGAGAGCACGGAGACTGTCTGCGATTGTCCTGGCGGGTGCGCTGGCTGTCGCCGTGACGGCGGTTGCTCTCCGCCAGTTCGTCCTGACCGATGCAGGCTTGCCAGGGTCCAGGGGCTCGACTCGGGTCGCCCTGATCCGAATGTGGGATCCAGGCGGCCTCGGCAGCCGCGACGAAGCGGGTTGGGGGTCGTTTGTGGACGGGCTCCTGGAAGCTGAACACAATCATGAGCTCGAGACCGAGATCGTCGACCTATTCCCGCGCCGCCCGCCGTTGGGGGGCTTCGAGCCGGGCTCGCAAAAAGATGTGGAGAGGCTGTCTGCGCGGCTCCGATCCGGTGAGTTCGACCTCGTGTTGTGGCCTCTCGGGCTCACGGGGCCGCGGTTCTTCGACGTCGTCCCCCAGCACCCCGAGACGCGGTTCGTCTTCCTCGACTACTGCTGTGTGCAGGGGGTCGAGCTCGGAGGTGCCTCCAATGCCACCGCGCTGACGCTACGAGCCGGCGAGGCTGCCCATCTCGCCGGCTACCTGAGCGGCCTCATGGAGGCCCGGCGAACACTGCCCAAGAACCGCCGGCACATGGTCTCGATCATCAGCGGAGAGCCGAACTTCCCGCAACAGCGGATCTTGGTTCAAGGGTTCTCGACGGGGGTGCGGCGCGCGCTTCCCGGCGTGAATATCCGCAGTGAATACTCATTCGAGTACGACGACCAGGCGATCTGCGAGAGGATCGCGAACCGGCAGATCGACGCCGGCTCAGGCGTCGTCTTCGCCGTGGCAGGCGACTGCGCGCTGGGCGCGTTCACGGCCGCCGCCATTCGCGGCGTGTGGGGCGTCGCGAATGGCGGAGAGGATCGCTCGCAATTCGGCCCGCACGTTCTCGCGTCTGCCTCCCTGCGCTACGACCGCCTCGTCGAGTCGACCGTGAGCTGGTATCTGGAGGGACGGCTGCCGCCGGGCGCGGACGTCGAGCTCGGACTCGTCGACGACGCCGTCGCGCTCGTCGATATCAATCCCGACGTGCCCCCGGAGATCCGGGCGAAGGTTGCACAAGAAGCTGCGCGACTTCGAGCGCAGGCTGTGCCGCAGATGCCCAATTGACGGCGAACCGAGCCCTCGGCAACACTGCTTCGAACGACACAACCGTGGTCACGCAGCGTCTCACGACGAATCGTGCTCAGGGAACATTCCTGAACACTCGGGCAGCGGGCGGTCTTGTAGCTCGGCAGCCGCCTGGGTCACCGCGGCAGCGGGTTCGGGCCGGTGGCGGTGACGAGGCGCTGCGGCACCCAGTCGTCGACGTGGCTGAAGCCCTCGAAGCGTCCTTCCTCGTCCTCGACGACGTCGAAGAAGGAGCGCCGGTAGAACTTCACGTGGGTGAAGTCCTCGAACAGCACGTAGACCGGCTCGACGTCGGGACTCTGGAACTGCTGCCCAGTCAGCGCGGCGCGATGCACTCGCGAGAAGTCGTCGATCTCCTCACCGACGACGACGCCGAGGTGCTCGAGGCCCATCCGGTAGACACGCTGGTGAACGGGCGGGATGAGCTCGATGCGCGAGAGCGGAGTCCCATCGAGGACATCGAGCGGCTCGGCGAGCACGAGCAAGGAGATCGGTCGCCCGTTCCAGACGTTCTCGAGGTTCGCCCTCGCATGGCGCTCGAGCAGCGTCCGCTGATGGACGTACAGGTCCCAGTCGGCGACGCGGACAGCGAGGTGGCTGAGCGCGTACGGTGAGATGTCGATGCCGCGGGCAAGAAGACGGTCGCGCTGCATCGCCGCGAACGCTCGATAGTCCCCGATGATGTCGGCGATCGGATCGGACGTCGTCACGTTGCACCTCCTCCGCCATCGTATGAGATGCAGGAGGCGCTCGACCCGGCATCGGAGCGGAGCCGGTCGTCCTCGTCAGGCGACATTCCCGCACGCTGGGGCAGGCGGTTGTTCCGTTCGTAGCCGTGGGCATGAGTTGGCTATGTGAGGTTCGATCAGTTGCCTACCGCCGGGTCGGGCAGGAACTCGCGGACATCTTGAGCACAGCGGCAGGCAACGGCGATCTTGGCAGCCCACTCCAGCGCCTCCTCGCGTGAGGGCACGTCGACGACCGAGAATCCGCCGATGTACGCCTTGCTCTCCGGATACGGGCCATCGGTGACCGTCCCATCGGTGGCCACCACACTCAACTCCTCGTGGGAAGACAGCCCGCCGCCGAACACCCACACTCTGGCGTCCATGGCCTCTTGAACCACCGCGTGGGCAGCCTCGGCCACGTCGGGCAGGTCCTCCTCGGGGAAGGTCATCGCACCTTCGTCGAACGAGATCAGATACCGCGTCATCTCATCCTCGTTTCTCGGCGGCCTGCTCCGGGCCGCATCTCACCCTGCCAAGGACACGCGCAAAGCAAGAGACTGACAGACCACAGAAAACTCATCGCTGCTCCAGCCGATCCGGGCTCAATTCGTCATGTGACATTCCCGAACACTGGCGCACCGTGTCGCCCGATCTGCTGCGTGCCGTGGAGCGAGGTGACGGCGTGGTCAACCTGTACGCAGCGTGAACCGATACCTGTCGGATCGTGACGCTCCGATCTCGCTCTGTGAGGTCTGTCGGGGTCGTTGTCGCCGTGGTCGCTGCACTGGTGTGCGGTGTCCTTGTGGGGCAACCCTGGCGCGATGTCGCCGTCCTGGCGGTTGTCGGCATCGGGTTGCTCGTTGTCGCTCGACGCCTTGGCTGGCTCCGGTTCGGGGTCTTCGGTGTTGTCGCGGCTGTGACGGCGCTTGCGTTGGCGCGCATCGTCGGTGGGCCCGGGGCGCCTGATGGCTGCGCCGGCGATGAATGCGACGCGAACATGGGCCCGGCGTTCGCGTTCTTCTTCATCGGGCTTCCCGTAGGCGTGGCGGTGGGCTGGCTTGCGTCGAGACTTGTTCGGCGTCAATAGAGCCGGCCGCTCAAGCGTCGCTGGGGCATGCTGTTTTGCATCGTCGTCAGCGCAGGCAGATCGGAAGTTGCGCGAGCGCTTCGTCGACGCTGAGAAGCGTCGCCGCGGCCCTGTCTTCGGGTGGGACCCACCCGGGGAACGCGACTTCGACGGTCTGGTGGGCTCCGGTGGCGGTGTGCTGCTCGTCAACCGCTGCAAGCCGCTCAGCGGGGAAGCGGTCGGCAACCCGGACAAGCGCCGGCCAGATCCGTCGGTGGACGAGCGTGACTCTGCCCTCGATCAGGCGAGTTGCAACGACATCCTCGGAGGCGAGAAGGCGGTTGAGAACGGCGAAGATCTCACGGCCGGCTGGGTGGCCCCACCAGCTGCCGCGGATCGGTTCGCCGGCGATCTGCTCGGCAAGATTGGGCACCGGGCCGCGAGCAGACTGCAACACAATCCCCTGCTCGCACACCCAGGCCAGCGGATCCATGGTCCTGGATTCAACCACCGGGTCTGCCAAACCTTGGGAACGCATGGAAGCGCCCCACAACGTACGCGGGCCTTCCTCGCGTGCTTCTCTCACGCACCAAGAAGGCGTAGGATATTCCGGACTGGCCCTGCGGCCAGGATTCCGGCCGAAAGCCCGCAATCCGCCAAACGCACCCTCGGGCGCGCGAGGCCACGAGGAGCCTAGGCAAACAGAGTTCGAGTTGCAGGGCCAGTTCCTTCGTTGTGGCGAACCGCACACGGACGCGTTTTGGGGCCAGCGGTACGCGCTGCTTGGCGACCCCGATGGCAGCCTCCTCGAGCTCGTCTCGTACGACGAGTAGACGGTGGCCCTCGAGGAGCTCACTTCGTCGCGACGCGCGCTGCCGCCTCTGCTGACGTGATCACCGGCACGATCTCGAACGTCGCCAGGTCGTTCCAGCGGCCGCACCACTCGTCGAACAACGCTGGGTCGTCTGTCTCCATCAGCTGGAAGCAGCGGTCGAGCCGCGCGGCATCGATCCAGCTGTCGACGTACGAGAGTCCCTCCGGCAGCATGCGCCCGTGCTCCGCGGCCCGGGCGTACACCGGTGCCGGGCCTTGCGGAAATGTCTCGATCACCATGTAGCGCACCCTTCCTCCTCTCCCGCAAGACGACCCTCTAGGCTTGCGGCATGACGCTCCGGCTCGCAACCGCGGGAGAATCGCACGGGCCGGCGCTCGTTGCGATCCTGACCGGCCTGCCGGCCGGGCTGCTCCTCGAGAAGGAGACGATCGACGCCGACCTGCGGCGCCGCCAGCAGGGGTACGGCCGGAGCCCGCGTCAGCAGCTCGAGACGGACGAGGTGGAGGTGCTCGCGGGTCTGCGGCACGGTCTCACGCTCGGCACGCCGCTCGCGCTCGTGGTGCGCAACCGCGATCACAAGAACTGGCTCTGGGGCATGAGCCCCTGGCCACCCGAGGGAGAGCCCGAGGGCAAGGGAACGAAGGCGGTGACGCTGCCGCGGCCCGGTCATGCCGACCTCGCCGGCGTGCTCAAGTTCGGCCACGAGGATGTCCGGAACGCGCTCGAGCGCGCCAGCGCGCGCCACACCGCGGTGCATGTCGCCGCCGGCGCGGTCGCGAAGGCGCTGCTCCGGCAGATCGGCATCGAGGTCGTGGGGCGGCCCGTCGAGATCGGCGGCGAGACGACCGACGACGGCATGCGCGAGGCAACCGACGCGGCGCGCGCCGACCGCGACACCCTCGGTGGCATCGTCGAGGTCGTCGCCACCGGCCTCCCGCCCGGGCTCGGCTCGTACGCGGAGAAGGCCGACCGGCTCGACGCACGCATCGCCGCCGCGCTGATGGGGATCCAGGCGGTGAAGGCGGTCGAGATCGGCGACGGGCTCGACCTCGCGCGGCGGCGCGGCACGGAAGCGCACGACGAGATCGAGCCGGGGTTGCGCCGCCGCAGCAACCGTGCGGGCGGTCTCGAGGCTGGGATGACGAACGGCGAGCCCGTCGTCGTCCGCGCGGCGATGAAGCCGCTGCCGACGCTCATGCGCCCGCTGGACTCGGTCGATCTCGCCACCGGCGACGCGGCGCAGGCACTCGTCGAGCGCAGCGACGTGCAGGCGGTGGAGGCCCTCGCCGTCGTGGCAGAGGCGGCGGTGGCCTGGGAGCTCGCCGGCGCGGCGCGAGAGAAGCTCGGCGGAGACGCCGTCGCAGACATGGTCGCCGCGCACCGCCACTATCTCGAGCGCATCGCCGACCGGTGGCGCCCGACCGCCTGAACGCGCTCGGACGGCATCTCGCGCTCGCCGGGTTCATGGGCGCGGGCAAGACGACCGTGGCAGTCGACGTGGCCCGGCGGCTCGGCCGCCCCTTCGTCGACCTCGACGCGGAGATCGAGCGGCGCGCCGGAGCCCCCGTGGCGGAGCTCTTCGCGTCACGCGGAGAACCGGCCTTCCGGGCGCTCGAGGAGGAGGTCGCCGGCGAGACGCTCGCCGCGGCGGAGCCGATCGTGGTTGCGCTCGGCGGCGGCGCCGTCGTCTCTGAGGCAACCCGCGCACGCCTGGCCGAGCGGGCCTTCACCGTCCTTCTGGACGTCGATCCGGCGACGGCGTGGGAACGGGCACGCGGCGCGAAGCGCCCGCTGGCGCAGGACGAAGCGGCCTTCCACCAGCTCTTCGAAGCGCGGCGCGACGTCTACGAGGAGGTCGCCGACGCGCGCGCACACGAGGCCGAGGCGGTCGTGCTCGCAGCGGCGGGCATCGTCGTCGAAGTCGGTGCGATCGACCTTCTCGGCGATCTCGTGCCCGGCGGCAGTCCCGCCGAGGTTGTCGTCGACCAGCACGTGGCGGGAATCCACGGCGTCCGCGCGCAGCTCGCACTCGGCGCGCGAGATGTCGGCGTGCACGAGGTGCCGCAGGGAGAGCCTGCGAAGACACCGGCCGTGCTGGAGCGGCTCTGGTCGAGCTTCACGATCGGCCGCGACGGGGTCGTCGTCGCCCTCGGCGGCGGTGCGACCACCGATGTGGCCGGGTTTGCCGCCGCCACCTACATGCGCGGTGTCTCGTGGGTACCCGTGCCGACGACGCTCGTCGGGCAGGTCGACGCCGCCATCGGTGGCAAGACCGCGATCGATCTCGCACACGCGAAGAACCTCACCGGCTGCTTCCACTGGCCGGCACGTGTGGTGGTCGACCCGACGCTGCTCGAGACGCTGCCCGACCGAGAGCGGCGAAACGGTCTCGCCGAGGTCGTGAAGACGGGTCTCCTCGTCGGTGAGCCGCTCTGGGAGCTCCCGGAGCACGAGCAGGTGCGCCGCTGCGCGTCCTTCAAGGGCGCCGTCTGCCTCCGTGATCCATACGATCGCGGGCCGCGGAACCAGCTCAATCTCGGACACACCTTCGCCCACGCGCTCGAGGCCGCAGCAGGGTACGACCTGCCACACGGCGAGGCGGTCGCGCTCGGCCTGCTCGCCGCGCTCAGGCTGTCGGGTCTGGAGGAGGAACGGCGCACGGTGGAGCGAGTGCTCTCGCCGGAACGTCCGCGACTCGACCGCGACGCCGCGTGGGCGGCGCTCGGCCGTGACAAGAAGGCGGCAGGGGCGAGGCCGCGTCTCGTGCTGCTCGACGCGCCGGGTGAGCCGCGCTGGGGGGTCGAGCTGCCCGAGGCGGATGTCAGATCGGCGCTCGACGAGCTGATCACCTCGTGAGCGGCGCGCCTGTCCCTGGTCGCTGCCTCTGCGGCGCCGTGCGCTTCGAGGTCGACCCGCCGCTCCGCGACATCGTCGTCTGCCACTGCTCGCTGTGCCGGCGCGCGGGCACCAACGCGGCCGCGTACACGTGGGCACCACGGACGGCCGTCACGCTGCTGGGCGACGTCGTACCGACGCTGTACCTCGACGACAACGAGCGCGAGCGATCGTTCTGCTCCACCTGCGGCTCGTCGCTCTTCTGGAGCAGTCCGGGCGCGGACTGGGTCTCTATCTCGGCCGGGGCACTCGACGTCGACGCTGGGCTGAGAGTCATGCGCCACATCCACGCGGACAGTGCAGCAGGGTGGGAGGAGTTTCCCGATCATCTTCCGGTCCACCGCGAGGGGTCAGCGTCGCCGCTCGTCGCCGGCCGCGCCGAGTAGAGTCGCGCCGGTGCGGATCGATGTCCTCAACGGCGTGAACCTCGACCTGCTCGGACGCCGCGACCCCGGCCTCTACGGCGAGGACTCGCTGCAGGATCTCGAGACGCGTATCTACGCCTGGGCGCGCACACTCGATCTCCAGGTGCGCTGCCGGCAGACGAACCACGAAGGCGAGTACGTCGAGTTCCTCCATGCCGCTCTCGACAGCGCCGACGCGCTCGTGCTCAACCCCGCGTCCTGGACCCACTACTCGTGGGCGATCCGCGACGCGGTCGAGCCGTTCGACGGGCCTGTGGTGGAGGTGCACATCTCGGACGTGACGAAGCGCGAGACGTGGCGCCAGCACTCGGTTCTGGAAGGGCTGACCACTGCACGCGTGATCGGCAAGGGTGTCGACGGCTACCGAGAGGCCCTCGAGCTGCTGTCGAAGGGGGGCGCATGAGCCGTCTCGGGCTCCTCGCAGAGCGGCTCGAGCGGCCGTTGCTGGTCACGAAGGGCGCCAACGTCCTCTACCTGACCGGGCTCGAGAGCTCGAACGCGGCGGCTCTCGTCGATCCCACCGGGGAGACGACGCTCTATACCGACTTCCGGTACGCCGAGGCCGCGAGAGCGGCGAGCCAGGTGGACGGCGTGACGTTCGTCGAGACGAGCCGGTACGTGATCCTCGCGCTCGCCGAACTGATCTCGGGCCGCGAGGTGGGGTTCGAAGCCGACCACCTGAGCGTGTCGGCGTACGAGACGCTCCGCGGCGGTGGCGTCGAGTTGCACCCGACGACCGGGATCGTCGAGAGGCTGCGCACGGTCAAGGACGCGACCGAGATCGCCGCTCTGCGACGTGCTGCGGCGCTCTCCGACGCGGTCTTCGCAGAGCTGTCACGCGAGCGCTTCGTCGGCCGCACCGAGGCCGAGCTCGTCTGGTGGGTCGACCGTCGGTTTCGCGAGCTCGGGGCGACCCGGAGCTCGTTCGACACCATGGTGGGCTTCGGCGAGATGGGGGCGCGTCCGCACGCGCACGCCCGCGACGACGTTCCGATCCCCGCCGGAACCACGGTCGTCGTCGACGCCGGTTGCGTCGTCGACGGCTACTGCTCCGACTGCACGCGCACGTTCCTGACAGGTGACGATGCACGCCTGCGGGAGCTCTACGACCTCTGCCTGCGCGCGCAGCTCGATGGGCTCGCGGCGGTGCGACCCGGTGCGCACGGCCGTGATGTGGACGCCGCGTCGCGCGTCGCGATCGAGGCAGCGGGTCTCGGCGACGCATTCGGGCACGGGCTCGGCCACGGGGTCGGTCTCGAGATCCACGAGGCGCCCGTTCTCCGCCCGGAGTCCGAGGACACGCTCGAGCCGGGGAACGTCGTCACCGTGGAGCCCGGGATCTACCTGAGCGGAGAGCTCGGGATCCGCATCGAGGACCTCGTCCTCGTCACGGACGACGGCTGCGAACGTCTCACGTCGTTCACGAAGGATCCGATCCAGGTCGCGTGAGTCGGGCCGGTGTGTCCGGCCCCGACGGCAGCTCTGCGCCGAGAAACGCTGCCAGACGCGAGAGCGCCTCGCCCGCGCGCGAGGTGTCACCCCACGCTCCGACGACGCGAAGCACACCCGTTCGCCGGTCGAGCACCGGCTCGACCCTGCCCACGAGACGGTCGCCGACGAGGAGAGGCAGGACGTAGTACCCGTATTCGCGCTTCGCCGGCGTCACGTACATCTCGAGGCGGTAGCGGAAGTCGAACAGCGCCTCGGCCCGGTCACGGTCGTGGATCAGGCGATCGAACGGCGACAGGAGTGTGGCGCGATCCGGCACCGCGCCGTCACCGGCGTCCGGATGTGCGAGCCACCGGCCTTTCTCGAGCCGGACGCCGACCGAGCGGAACCGTTGCTCGTCGAGTGCCCGCTCGGCTGCGGCGAGCGGGAGGGCTTCTCCGTCGGGGTACCAGCGTTCCGCGAGATCCCACAGCCGCTGCTTCCCACGTCGGCCGGTGATCGCGATCTCGCCGCGCAGATGAAGCGTCATGAGCATCAGGCCGACCCGGCGCGAGCCGTACCAGCGGTGGTCTTGGGGAGCGCCGGCGGCACGATCCTCGATCTCCCTGGAGAGCAGCGGCCCTCGCCGCTCGAGCTCACGGAGCACGTAGCGACGAAAGGGCCGGTTCTCGGCGAGGAAGGCGTGGCCCCAGCGCTCGTGCGCGTAGCGCGTCGACCGGCGCCAGCGGCGCATCAACCCCCTGACGAGCGGTAGCGCCTCGATGGGCCAGATGTACGCGTTCCACTCGAACAGCGCCCGCTCTTGCCACAACAGCCGGTCGAGCTCGGTCCGGTCGAACCGGCCCAGCCGGCTCCACAGGACGAGCTCCTGTGGTGTCGCCACGGTGGCGATCGGGTCGAGCTGGAGGAAGCCGAGCCTGCGGACGGTGCCGAGCACATCGGTCGCCGAGCCGTCGAGGAGCTGCGCCCGCACCGCGATGCGCCGTGCCTCGTCGAGTGACACCTCGCGACCGCGCCGCACGCTCACCGGGGGTATCCAACCACGCCGCGGTGGGCGCCCCAGCAGGTACCCTGCCGGCCGTCGTGGCCGAGATCGTCAACACGAACGAGTTCAGAAACGGCATGCACATCGAGCACAAGGGCTCGGTCTGGCGCATCGTCGAGTTCCAGCACGTCAAGCCGGGCAAGGGCGGTGCATTCGTACGCACCAAGCTCAAGAACCTCGACTCGGGTGCCGTCGTGGACGAGACGTTCCGGGCGGGCGAGAAGTTCGCCCGCGTCCACACGCAGATGCGCAACGTCCAGTTTCTCTACGACGACGGCGGCGAGGCGCATTTCATGGACGAGGAGTCGTTCGAGCAGTTCGGCCTGTCCCATCGCGAGGTGGAGGGCGAGCTCGCGTACATGCTCCCGTCGTCCACCGTGCAGATGCTGTACGTGAACGCGAAGCCGTCCGGCATCCAGCTGCCCGCCTCCGTCGAGCTCACCGTGAGCGACACGGAGCCCGGGGTTCGCGGTGACACCGTCTCGAACGTGACGAAGCCCGCGACGCTCGAGACGGGCGCCGTCGTCCAGGTGCCGCTGTTTGTGAACATCGGTGAGCGCATCAAGGTCGATCCGCGCGAAGCGCGCTACATCGGCCGCGCCTGAGGCCGCTAAGGTCCCCAGCGGATGCCGCAGCTCGTCGACACGACGATCCGTCTGCTCAGCCAGGAGCCGCTTGCGGGCAAGGTGCCGACCGGCGAGGTGCTCCGCATCGCGGAGATTCTCGACCGCGCCGGGTTCGCCAGCCTGGAGGTCTCCGGCGGCGGAGCCTTCGACGCGGCGGTGCGCAAGGGGGTCGAGAGCCCGTGGGAGCGGATCCGCGCCCTCGACTCCCGCACGACGACACCCCTCGGCATCGCGCTCCGCGGGCGCTTCCTGGTCGGCTCGCATCCGGTGTCCGCCGACGTCGCGCGCCGGTTCGTCGCCTGCGCGGCGGAGAACGGCATCGACGTCTTCCGGTTGCACGATCCGCTCAACGACGTCACGAACCTCCGGGAGGCCGGTGAGGCCATCGTCGCGGCCGGGCGCAGCTTCCACGTCGGCCTCGTCTACAGCCCCGGCCGCACGGGCGAGGTGGACGCGCTCGTCGAGCAGGCGCGACGCGTCGCCGACCTGGGCGCGTCGAGGGTCATCCTCAACGATCCCACGGACGCGCTGCTCCCGCATCTGACGGAGGAGCTCGTGCAGCGGCTCCAGGAGGCAACCGGCCTTCCCGTCGGGCTCCACGTCCAGGGCGCCGCCGGCACCGGATTGCTCAACGCCATCGTCGCCACACGCGTCGGCGCGGATCTCATCGCGACGGCCGTCTACCCCCTCGCGCTGACCCTGCATCGCGTTGCGGGGCAGTCGCTCGTGGAGGCGCTCCACGGGCTCGGTCGTGACACCGGCGTCGACGTGAAGCTGCTCTGGCAGGTGTCCGACATCATCGACGAGCACATCGGCGACGAGCCGGTGGCGCCGGTCGCACCGCGCATCGCCGTGCGCGCGGCCGAATACGACCTCCCGGCGGGGATCGTCGCGGCGCTGGACCTGCACCTGCGCGCACACGCCGCCGGCGACCGCCTGCTCGACACGTTGACGGAGCTGCAGCGCATCCGCGAGGAAGCCGGCTGGCCGCCGCTCGCGTCGCCGATCGGACAGATCCTCGGCTCTCAGGCGCTGCTCAACGTGCTCTCCGCCCGCCGCTACGGGACGATGCACGACGAGTTCAGGCAGCTTGTCGAAGGAGCGTTCGGCACACCGCCGGCTCCGATCGAGGCGTCCGTTCTTCGCGCCGTCGAGCTGCTCGGCGACGGTGGCGCACCGCTCGACGACGATCCCCCCAGCGCGGAGGACGTTCGTGAGGCGGCGGAGGGCCTGGCAGCTTCTGAGGAAGATCTCGTGCTCATCGCGCTCTTCGGAGAGGAGGCCGAGATCCTGTTGCAGAGCATTCGCCAGCGCCACTCACGCGAGTCGTCGCTGCTGGCAGGCGACGTCGACGTCCAGCGGGCCGAGCGGATCCGCGAGCTCGTGAAGATCGTGCAGGAGTCGGGTGTGGGGGAGATCGAGATCGAGGACGAGGGGATGCGCGTCTCGGTCCGTCGCGCGGACGAGCCGGGTGGCGTCGTCGCCGTCCAGGGTGCGACCGCCGAGGACGAGCCGGCCGCGCTGGAGCCGGTCGACCCCGGTGGCGTGGTACGCGTCGAGTCACCCATGGTCGGCGTCTTCTACCGCTCGTCCGACCCCGGCACACCGCCGTTCGTCGAGGTGGGCGACGTCGTCGGGGCGGGTCAAACGCTGGGCCTGCTCGAGGCGATGAAGCTCTTCAACGAGCTCAAGGCCGACGTCGACGGGCGTGTCCGATCGATCCATGTCGACAACGCGCAGCCGGTCGAGTACGGGACGCTCCTCTTCGAGCTCGAGCCGGTCTCCGGGCCGCCGATCGTCTGAGCTGCCGTGTTCGGCCGCGTCCTCGTCGCGAACCGGGGTGAGATCGCCGTGCGCGTCATCCGCGCGCTGCGTGAGCTCGGCATCGAGTCCGTCGCCGTCTACTCGACCGCCGACGCAAACGCCCTCCACGTCCGCCTCGCGGATCACGCCGTCTGCATCGGGCCGCCGGCCGCCGCGGACAGCTACCTGCGCATCGCGAGCGTCGTCGCGGCCGGGGTCACGACGGGTTGCGAAGCGGTGCATCCGGGCTACGGATTTCTCGCCGAGAACGCGGACTTCGCGCGCGCGTGCGCGGACAACGACCTGGTCTTCGTCGGGCCGTCTCCCGAGGTGATGGAGAAGCTCGGCGACAAGACGCAGGCGAAGCTCGAGCTGCGGGCAGCCGGCGTGCCGCTGGTGCCGGGGAGCGACGGCATCGCCGACCTGGCGGGGGCGCGAGCGGCCGCGGACGAGGTGGGCTACCCCGTGCTGCTGAAGGCCGCCGCCGGTGGGGGCGGCAAGGGAATGCGACTCGTCTCGTCACCCGACGACCTGGCGGCTGCGTACAGCGCTGCGGGGGCGGAGGCCGAGGCTGCGTTCGGGGACGGGTCGCTCTACCTCGAACGGGCACTCGTGCCGGCCCGCCACGTCGAGGTGCAGGTGCTCTGCGACGCGGACGGCGGCGTGCTCACGCTCGGCGAGCGGGAGTGCTCGATCCAGCGGCGTCACCAGAAGCTCGTCGAGGAGTCGCCGTCCCCGGCGCTCGACGACACCGGCCGCGAGGAGCTCGAGTCCGCGGTCGCGAGAGCCTGCCGGCAGGTCGGGTACAGGAACGCGGGCACGTTCGAGTTCCTGCTCGGGCCCGACGGCAGCCCCTGCTTCATCGAGGTCAACTGCCGGCTGCAGGTCGAGCACCCGGTCACCGAGCTCGTCACGGGCATCGACCTCGTCCGCGAGCAGGTGCGGATCGCCGCCGGCGAGGCGCTGACGCTGACGGGGCGCGCACCGCGCCGCGGTCATGCGATCGAGGTGCGGATCAACGCGGAGGACCCGAGGCGCGACTTCGCGCCCGCCCCGGGCGTCGTGACCTGCTTCCGGCCGCCGCTCGGCCCCGGCGTGCGCGTCGACACGGCGGTCGTCGAGGGTGGAGAGATCCCGCCCTACTACGACTCGATGATCGCGAAGGTGATCGTCCACGACGCCGACCGGAGCGGTGCGATCGCCCGTGCGATACGAGCCCTGGAGGAGCTACGGATCGAGGGGGTGCCGACCACTCGTGAGCTCGTGCTCGACGTGCTGCGCTCGGCCGGTTTCGTCGCCGGCGCGTACTCGACCGAATACCTGCGGGAGATGGAGAGCGTCCTGCCGTCGCTCTCGGCGTCGTGAGCGGTGACAGCGCATCGACTGCGGTCGGCCGCCGGCAGGCGCGCCGTCAGGCGCTGTTCCTTCTCTACCAGTGGGATCTCACGCAGCAGCCGCTCGCCAGCCTCTTCGAGGGCGAGCCGGACGCCTTTGCCCGCGAGCTCGCCGCGGCCGTCGCTCCCCGGGCCGAGGAGCTCGACGCGCGCATCACGGCCGCCTCGGTCGGCTGGCCGGCCGATCGTCTGGGTACGCTCGAACGGAACATTCTGCGCATCGGTATCTACGAGCTCGAGGAGGGAACGGTGCCTGCCGAGGTGGCGATCAACGAGGCGGTCGTGCTGGCGAAGCGGTACGCCACCGAGGACGCCGCGCGGCTGGTGAACGGGATCCTGGGCCGGGTGCAGCGGGAGGACGGCGAGGGATGAGCGAGTCGAACGCGTCGCTCCAGCGCGCAGAGGAGCTGCTCGAGCGGTTGCGAGGCAAGGTGGACGAGCTGGAGACGCTGGCCGCCGGCGACGGCGACGTCGATCGTGCGGTCGACGATCTCGCGGCGATCGCCGAGATCGCGAAGGAGATCGAGGCGGAGATCCAGCGTGCGCGCCGGGCCGCCGATGCTGGCGCCTGACCGGCTGCGGGAGCACGTCGAGGGGTATCTCTCCGGGCTCCAGCTCCTGCCGGAGCTCGGTGACCAGGCTGCGTCCCTCCGCTACGCGCTCGCGGGCGGCAAGCGGGTCCGGGCGCAGATCTGCCTCGCGACGGCGGAGGCCGCCGGCGGTTCGCTCGACGAGGCGCTGCCCGCCGCGGCCGCGCTCGAGCTCGTCCATGCGTTCTCCCTCGTGCACGACGACCTGCCCGCGCTCGACAACGACGCCGAGCGGCGCGGGCAGCCGAGCGTCTGGGCGCAGTTCGGCGAGCCGGTCGCGATCCTGGCCGGCGACGCGCTCCTGGCGGAGGCGTTCCGTCAGGCGTCCGTGTACCGGTCGCCCGAGATCACGCGCGAGCTCGCCGCAGCGACGCTCGGGATGATCGGCGGCCAGTACCTCGACGTGACCGGCACCGACGCCGACCTGGCCGAGCTGCATCGCCTGAAGACGGGCCGGCTGTTCGCAGCAGCCGTCGGCCTGGGGCTCTGGGCGGCCGACGTACCCGCTGCCGCGCAGGCGCCGTGGCGGGCGTTCGGCGAGGAGCTCGGGCCGCTGTTCCAGATCGTCGACGACGTGCTCGACGGGGACGGCTACGCAGCTCGCCTGGGCGCCGACGCAGCTCGCTCGCTCGCGGTGGACGCCGCCGCGTGGGCGTCCGACCGGCTGGCGGCGATCGACGCCGACACCTCCGTCTTGCAGCTGCTCGTCGACGAGCTCGCCGCCCGCACCGTCTGACGGGCAGGGACCGGCGCACCGAGCCGCGACCGTCGTTACCCTGTCTGCTCCAGACAGCCGTGACCGGCACGGTGCCTTGCCTCCGGTCGCAGCGCTCTCCTCCCTCTCTCATGTCTCGTCTCTCCGTCCTCTGTCTGCTTGCGTTCCTGCCGCTGGTCGCAATGTTCACGCCGTCCGCAGTGGGCGGTTCGGCTCGGGACGGCAGCGCGGCGGGAGCGTCGCTTGCCGCCCGCTCGAGGATCGAATGGCGCCGGCCGAGGCTCGAGCCCATCCCGGTGGGCGTGCGCGCCGTGCGGATCGCGCTGCGGGCTGTCGGCACGCCGTACCGGTGGGGAGGCTCGTCGACGAGCGGGTTCGACTGTTCGGGGCTCGTGATGTGGGCCTATGCGAGGTTCGGTGTCCGGCTGCCGCACAACGCGGCGAGCCAGTCGCACGTGGGTCGTCGCGTGCCGAGAGGACAGCTCGAGCCCGGCGACCTCGTCTTCTTCAGCGGCTACGGACACGTGGGCCTGTACATCGGGCGCGGCCGCATGGTGCACGCACCACAGAGCGGCGAGCGTGTGCGCGTGGAGCGGCTGGCGGGGAACTATGGGCGGCGCCTCGTCGAGGCCCGCCGCATGCACGCCTGACGGCGGCTGTCAGGCACGCCGTAGGCCGTGGATCCCACCCCGTGGCAAGAGGGGCTCGCCGACGGTCTCGACCGTCCACCCAGCTGCGACTGCGCCCGTGAGGAAGAGCTGCGCATACCGGCGGCCGGGGTCGGCGACGACCGCCTCGCCGCCGGCGGAGACGACCTGCGGCAGGAGTGCGAGGAGCGGCTGCGCGTTGCGCTCCTCGTAGAGGACGTCGGCCGCCACGACACGATCGAACCGCCGTGTGCCGAGCTGCGCGGGTGAGCGCCAGTCGAGCTGCAGCGGCTCCACCTCGACCTCGTTGCGCTCGGCGTTGCGGCGCAGCAGGTCGAGCGCATCACGCGCCCAGTCGGTCGCGACGACGGTGCCACCCCGGAGCGCTGCGGCCAGCGACGGCAGTCCGAGGCCGCAGCCGAGCTCGAGCACGGTGACGTCGGTCAGGTCACGAGCCGCGAGATGGCGTGCAAGCGCGACACCACTGGGCCAGCTCTCGGCCCAGTAGGGCAGGAACTCGTCGTTCGCGAACTGCTCCTCGTCGAGTAGCGACTCGGGCTCGGTGGGCCGCTCGAGCACGATCCGGAACGGTCCGACGTCCACCTCCTCGACGAGCGTCTCCACGATGGGGCGACAATGACATGCGTGAAGAAGCGGCTTGACGTGCTGCTGGTCGAGCGTGGGCTGGCCGAGAGCCGACATCAGGCACAGGCATTCGTGCTCGCAGGGCTCGTGCCCGGATTCGACAAGCCGGGCCAGCAGGTCGACGACGCGCTCGACGTCGTCGTGTCGCCGCGGGCGAGGTACGTCTCGAGGGGCGGCGAGAAGCTCGCGCATGCGCTCGACGCGTTCGCCGTCGACCCTGCGGGCCTCGACTGTCTCGATGTCGGCGCGTCGACCGGCGGCTTCACCGACTGCCTGCTGCAGCGAGGCGCGCGGCGCGTGATCGCGCTCGACGTGGGTTACGGGCAACTGCATCCACGGATCCGTGGCGACGCGCGCGTGACCGTGATCGAGCGCGCCAACGTGCGTTCGGTGACGGAGCTGCCGTTTCCGCCGCAACTCGTCGTCTGCGACGTGTCCTTCATCTCCGTCCGCACCGCGCTGCCGCCGGCGCTCCGGCTCGCCGCGCCGGCATGGCGGGCGCTCGTCCTCGTCAAGCCGCAGTTCGAGGCCGGTCGCGCGGATGCGCCGAAAGGGGTCGTCCGCGACCGGGACGTGCACGCCGGCGTGCTCCAGCGGGTGTGCGCGGAGGCGCCCGCGTGGAACGCCGAGGTGCTGGGGGTCGTAGACTCGGGCCTGCCGGGCCCGAAGGGGAACCGGGAGTTTTTCGTTCACCTGCGAGAGAGCGAGGACGCTGCGCAACCCGATGACGTCGACCGCTGGATCGATGCCGCAATCGGTTGAGCCGAAGACCGTGCGCCGCGCCGCGGTCGTGACGCACGGGAGCGTCGACCAGATCGGCTCCGGTCTCGCCCGGTTGCAGACGGTCGCGCGAGAGGCCGGCGTCGACCTCGTGCTGACCGAGGAGGAGGCGAGCAAGCACGGCGTCGAGTCGTCCGACGGCGCGGACGGGGCCGACATCGCCGTCGTGCTCGGCGGCGACGGCACCATGCTGCGCGCGCTCGCCCGGTTCCTCGGCACCGGCACGCCGGTCGTCGGCGTCAACTTCGGTCGCGTCGGGTTTCTCAGCGCGGTCTCGCGTGCGGAGCTCGAGAGCGGTCTGGCGCGTGTGTTCGCCGGCGAGTACGAGGTTGTGGAGCTACCGACGATCGAGATCGTCGTGGGCAGTCAGCGCCATGTCGCCGTCAACGACGCGGTCGTGACGAGCGGATCGCTCGGCCGGATGGTCGAGCTGGAGTGGGCTGTCGGTGGCGAGCCGCTCGGGCGCGTCCCGTGCGACGGGCTCATCTGCTCGACGCCGTCGGGATCGACGGCGTACAACCTCTCGAACGGCGGGCCGGTGCTCGTCTGGGGCATCGACGCGATGGCGCTCACCTTCGTGGCACCGCACTCGCTGCACGCACGGCCGTTGGTCGTCCCCCGAGGCCGGGACGTCCTGGTCTGGAACCGGACGGCAGGCGTCGAGACCGCAGTCCTCGTGGACGGCCACGAGGTGGCCCGAGCGGGGACAGGCGAGCGTGTCGACGTCCGCCTCGCGGCTGAGCGGTCGCTGCTCGCGACGCTGCCGGAGTCGACGTTCGTGAGCCGCTACCGCCAGAGCTTCAGTACGTGACCTTGCCGCGAGCGTGGCCGCTGTCCGCGCGGGGCCGTCGTCCGCAGGTCTTCCGGCCGCGAACTACGATCGTGGTCGTGCTGCGTCGTCTGCGGATCGAGAATCTCGTCCTCATCCGCGACGCCGACCTCGACCTCGACGCCGGGCTGAACGCGGTCACCGGGCGAGACCGGGGCCGGCAAGACGATCTTCGCGCAGGCGATCGGGCTCCTGCTCGGTGCGCGTGCGGACGCCGGCCTGATCGGCGCTGCGGGCGACGAGGCGTACGTCGAGGCCGAGCTCGACCTGCCGGACGGCTTTCTCGACGACGACGCTCACACGACGCTGGCGGAGCTGCGACCGGAGGACGAGGCGGGTCTCGTCGTGGCGCGGCGCGTGTTCGCGGACGGTCGCACGCGTGCGTATGCGTGGGGGCGGGCCGTGGCCCGCGACGATCTGACCCTCGCTCTCGAGCGGCTGATCGCGATGTCGGGCCAGTTCGAGCAACGCCGGCTGGCCCGTCCGTCCTACCGCCTCGACGTGCTCGACGCCGCGTGCGGTCCCGAGCAGGCAGAGACCCGGGTCGAAGCGCGACTCGCGTGGCGGGCGCTCGACGCGGCTCGACGCCGTCTGGACGAGTTGACGCGCGGCGCCGACGAGCGGGGCGCGCACCTCGCGGGGCTGGAGGCGCTGGTCGCGGACACGGACGGGCTCGAGGCAAGCGAGGAGGACGATCTGCGCAGCGAGCGCGAGCGGATCCGGCACGTCACCGAGCTCGCCGCCGGCGTCGGCGAGGCGCTGGAGGCGATCGATCCGGACGACGGAAACGGCGCTGCCGCGCTTGCGGCCGCTGCCGAAAGCGCACTCGCGCCCCTCGAACGGATCGCACCCGAGCTCGCCGGCCCTGCTGCCGAGCTCCGCGACGTGCTGGTGCGGCTGCGGGAGACCGGCAGCGACCTGGCGCGCTTCGCCGCGTCCCTCGAGAGCAACCCTACGCGGCTCGAGACCGTCGAGGAGCGCCTCGAGCTCTGGTCCGATCTGCGGCGCCGCTACCGCTGCGAGACCTCGTCCGAGCTGCTCGAACGTCGGGCCGGGGCGCTGGCGGAGCTCGCCGTGCTCGGCGACGGCGACCCGGTGGCAGCTGCGGGGGAGGCAGTGTCGAAGGCGCAACAGCGGACGGACGAGCTCGCGGATCTCCTCCATGGGCGGCGAGTCGGCGCAGTCGACACGTTCTGCGCGGCGGTGTCAGGCGAGCTCGTGGGACTGGGGATGGGCGACGGCGAGCTGCTCGTCGAGGTTCGAGCCCGTGACCTCGGGCCCACCGGCCACGACGAGGTCGTGTTTCTCGCGCGGCCGAACGCCGGCCTCGGCTTCGCTCCCGTGGCCGAGGCTGCCTCGGGTGGCGAGCTGTCCCGAATCGCGCTCGCGATCGCTGCAGTGGCCGGCGGGGAGACGATCGTGTTCGACGAGATCGACGCCGGGATCGGCGGGGTCACCGCCCACGCCGTGGCGGCCACGCTGCAGCGGCTCGCGAAGCGCGCCCAGGTGCTGACGATCACGCACCTGCCGCAGATCGCCAGCGTCGCCGACGCGCACTTCCGGGTCGAGAAGATCCCCGGCGACCCGACGCACACCCGCGTTACCCGGCTCGACGAGGCGGAGCGCCGCGACGAGCTCGAGCGCATGCTCGGCGGCGAGGAGTTCCTCGCGACGGTCTCGCGCCCCGGCGCAGGCTCGACGGGAGCCGACCCCGCGCCCAACCCCTCGGATGCCTGACGTCGACCAGCGGCGAGGGGTACCGCACGCCGCTCGCACACGCCCCGCCGGTCCATGCCCCCTCGAGGGGGCGCATGCCCCCCTACCGGAACGATCGCGAAACGCGCGTGACGGATGTGTGGCGGCTCTGTGCCGGTTGTGTGCCGGCGTCTCGACGTGCGGTGGAAGATGGCCGTAGTGGCCGTCCTGACCCACCCCTACGATCGGCGAGGGATGAGGAGACGGGCCGCGAGATCGGGAGGGTCGTCGCCATGCTAGGCTGGAGTTCCGTGGAGGAGCTCACGGAGCGGAGGCATCTCGAAGTCGGAGGCGCCACCGCTGATCCGGTCTGGTCCCGGCCTCGGGCCACGGAGGAAACCGCGTGAGCGAACGCGCGACCAAGTACGTCTTCGTCACCGGGGGTGTGGTCTCGGCCCTCGGCAAGGGAATCGTCGCGGCGTCACTCGGCCGGCTGCTCAAGGCGCGGGGCCTTCGCGTCCAGGCTCAGAAGTTCGACCCGTACCTGAACGTCGACCCGGGCACGATGAGCCCGTTCCAGCACGGTGAGGTGTTCGTCACCGAGGACGGAGCGGAGACCGATCTCGACCTCGGGCACTACGAGCGCTTCATCGACGAGAACCTCTCGCGGAACGCGAGCCACAGCGCCGGCGCCGTCTGGGACACCGTCCTTCGCAAGGAGCGTCGCGGCGAGTTCCTCGGCGCCACCGTGCAGGTGATCCCGCACATCACGAACGAGATCAAGGCGCGCATCCGCCGCGCGGCGGCCAACGATCGGGTCGACGTCGTCATCTCCGAGATCGGCGGCACCGTCGGCGACATCGAGTCACTGCCGTTTCTCGAGGCGATCCGCCAGTTCCGGCGCGAGGTCGGCCAGGAGAACGTGGTCTATCTGCACGTCACGCTGGTGCCGTTCATCGAGGCTGCCGGAGAGTTGAAGACGAAGCCGACGCAGCACTCGGTCAACGAGCTGCGCCGCATCGGTATCCACCCGGACGTCGTCGTCTGCCGGTCGCGCGGCGAGCTGTCCGAGGACATCCGCGACAAGATCGCGCTGTTCGCCGACGTCGACGTGCGAGCGGTGATCTCGTCGCCCGACGTCCCCGACGTGTACCTCGTCCCGGACCGGCTCATGCGCGAGGGCCTCGACACCCTCGTCTGCGAGCGTCTCGGGCTCGACTGCCCTCCCGCGGAGCTCGGGGAGTGGCGGAAGCTGACCGACCGGATCAGTGAGCGCCGTGAGGAGGTCGAGATCGCCCTCGTCGGCAAGTACGTCAAGCTCCACGACGCCTATCTCTCGGTGCACGAGGCGCTCAAGCACGCGGGCATCCACCACGGCAGCCGTGTCCGCGTCCGCTGGGTCGACTCCGAACATCAGTCGTACGAGGACGCGGCGGCAGAGCTCGAACAGGTCGACGGTGTGCTCGTCCCGGGTGGCTTCGGCTCGCGCGGGTGGGAGGGGAAGATCCTCGCCTGCCAGATAGCGCGCGAGCGCGAGATCCCCTACCTGGGCATCTGTCTCGGCATGCACGTCGCCGTGAGCGAGTTCGCCCGCCACGTGTGCGGTCTCGAGGGAGCGAACTCCACGGAGATGAGCGCGGAAACGCCGTACCCGGTCATCGACCTGCTCCCCGAGCAGAAGGAGATCGAGGATCTCGGTGGCACGATGCGGCTCGGGGCTCAGGCGGTCGAGCTCGCGGAGGACACCCGTGCGCGCGAGGCCTACGGCGTCGACGTCGTCCACGAGCGGCACCGGCACCGCTACGAGGTCAACAATCAGTACCGCGAGCAGCTCGCCGACGCCGGGCTCGTGTTCTCAGGCACCTTCCAGCAGGGTCGGCTCGTCGAGATCGTGGAGCTGCCGGATCATCCGTGGTTCGTCGCCAGCCAGTTCCACCCCGAGTTCAAGTCGCGCCCGACGCGGCCTGCACCGCTGTTCCGCGATTTCGTCGGCGCCGCGCTCGAACGTTCACGCGCACGGATCGCTGCTATCTCCGTCGAAGCCTAGGGCTCGACGTCCGTAGGATGCGCCCGTGGGCGATGCCCTCGAACTGTTCCTGGAGCTGTGCGCGATCCCGAGCCCGCCAGGTGAGGAACGGGCGGTGGCCGACCGGGTCGAGGCCTACCTCGACGAGCTCGGTCTCGCCTGGGACGAGGACGGCGCGGGTGTCGAGATCGGGTCGACCGTGGGCAACGTGCTCTGCCGCCTGCCCGGACGCGAGAACGGCGGCGTCCCGCTCCTGTTCTGCGCCCACCTCGACACGGTGCCTCCGACCGCGCCGATCGAGCCGATCGTCGAGGACGGCGTCGTCCGGAACAGCGCCGGGACGATCCTCGGCGCCGATAACAAGTCGGCCGTGGTGGCGATGCTGGAGGCGGTCCGTCGCATCATCTCGGAGGGCCTACCGCACGCCGGCGTCGAGTTGCTCTTCACGCCCAAGGAAGAGGTCGGTCTGCTCGGCGCCTACGCCTTCGACACGTCCCGGCTCGACGCTCGCGTCGGTTATGTCTACGACCAGGCCGCCCCGATCGGTGAGATCATCCTCGGCGCGCCATCCGCGCGTGCCGTCGAAGCGCGCTTTCACGGCCGGGCCGCTCATGCCGGCATGGCGCCGGAGGAAGGCCGCTCCGCCATCGCCGCTGCCGCTCGCGCCGTGGCGGATCTGCGGCTTGGGCGGGTGGACGAGGTCTCGACTGCAAACGTCGGGGTCATCTCGGGCGGTACCGCCCGCAACATCGTGCCCGAGTGGTGCACCGTCACCGCCGAGGCACGCTCGCACGACGAGACGGCGCTCGCCGGGCTCGTCCAGGAGATGCTCGACGCGTTCGCCTTCGCTGCCAGCGTGTCCGACTGCACCGTGGAAACGGAGGTTCGCGCCCAGTACCGCGGGTACCGCTTCCGCCCCGACGATCTGCCCGTGCGCCTCGCTTCGGAGGCGCTTCGCCTGACCGGACACGAGCCGGCCACGGCGCTGTCCGGCGGCGCCGCCGACGCCAACGTGTTCAACGAGCGCGGCCTCCCCTGCGTGAATCTGGCCAACGGGATGGTCGACATCCACTCGCCAGAGGAACGGATCGCGGTGGACGATCTCGACGCGATGGTCGACGTGACGCTCGCGCTCGTCGACATCGCGTGTACGTCCTGATGCCGACGCAGGAGAGGCGGCGTCTCGGCCCGGTAGTCGGGCTCGGCACGTGGGGCACGTTCGACGACGACGAAGCTCTCGCCCGCGACGTCGTCGACGCTGCGCTCGCGGAGGGCGTCACCGTCTTCGACTCGTCGCCGATGTACGGCGGTGCGGAGCGCTCGCTCGGTGCGGCTCTCGGCGGCAGCCGCGACTCGGCGACCGTGGCCACGAAGATCTGGACGCCCGATGTCGCCGACGGGCGGCGCCAGTACGAGCTGCAGATGCGCCTCTTCGGTCGGGTCGAGATCGAGCAGATCCACAACCTCGTGCTCTGGCGGGAGCATCTCGGCTGGCTCGAGGCCGAGCGGGAAGCGGGCCGCATCGACCGCATCGGCGTCACCCACTACGACGCGCGCGCCTTCGACGAGCTGGAGCGGGCGCTGCGCACGGGTCGCTTCGATGCGGTTCAGATCCCGCTCAACCCGGTCGAGCGCGAATGCGAGGAGCGGATCCTTCCGCTCGCCGGGAAGCTCGACCTGGCCGTGATCGTCATGCGCCCGCTCGGCGGTGCACGCAGGGCGCTGCTCGAACGTGACCCCGGTCTCGACGGACTGGAGCCGCTGCGGCCGTTCGGTGTCGAGACCTGGGCGCAGGCATTGCTGAAATGGGTTCTCAGCGACCCGCGGGTCGACGTCGCGATCCCCGCCACGCGGCGGCCGGAGCGTGTCGCGGAGAACGCCGCCGCGGGCATTCCCCCGTGGTTCGGCCCTCCCGAGCGCGCGCTCGTGGCTCACCTGGCCGGGGCGCGATGAGCGCGCGCATCGTCGTCACGCGGCACATTCCCGATTCGGCGCTCGCGATCTTGCGCGGGGCAGGCGATGTCTGGCTCCCGGACGACGACGCACCGCTTCCGCCGGCCGAGCTGCGCACGAGGGTCGCGAATGCCGCAGCGGTGGTGACGATGCTTCACGACCGCGTGGACGACGCGTTTCTCGCCGCCGCGGGACCGCAGCTGGCGGTCGTCTCCAACATCGCGGTCGGCTACGACAACGTCGACGTCGACGCGTGCCGGAGACACGGCGTCGTCGTCACGAACACCCCCGGCGTCCTCACCGATGCGACCGCTGACCTGGCGTTCGCGCTCGTGCTGATGGCGACGCGACGGCTCGGCGAAGGCGAGCGTCTGGTCCGGCGCGGCGTGCGGTGGAGCTGGAGCCTCGATTTCCACCTCGGTACGGGAATCCAGGGCAAGACCCTCGGCATCGTCGGCTTGGGGCAGATCGGCACCGCGGTCGCGCGGCGGGCTCGCGCCTTCGCCATGACCGTCGGATACGCCGGGCGCCGGCGGGCCGAGCCGGCGCTCGAGCGGGAGCTCGACGCGGACTTCCTCGAGCTCGACGAGCTGCTGGCAACGAGCGACATCGTCTCGCTGCACTGCCCGCTGAGCTCCGAGACACGGCATCTGATCGACGGCCGGCGGTTGCGGCTGATGAAGCCGACGGCATTTCTCGTCAACACCACTCGCGGCCCGGTGGTCGACGAGACTGCCCTCGTCGCTGCGTTGGGCGACGGCGTCATCGCAGGCGCCGGGCTCGATGTGTTCGAGCGTGAGCCGGAGGTGCATCCGGGTCTGCTCGAGCTGGAGAACGTCGTCCTGCTGCCGCATCTGGGCTCCGCGACGGTGGAGACACGGACCGCGATGGCCGAGCTCGCGGCGCGCAACGCTGCGGCTGTCCTGCGCGGCGAGCCCGCGGTGTCGCCCGTCACCTGACGCCGTTTCCCGGCCAGCCGGCGTCAGCTATCGTCCCGCGCGCCATGCGCGTCGGCGTCGCCAGGGAGATCAAGACGCAGGAATACCGCGTCGCGCTGACACCGGGAGGTGCTCGCGAGCTGGTGCAGCGCGGGCACGAGGTGGTCGTCGAGCGTGGGGCAGGCATCGGCTCGGCCTTTCCCGACGACGCCTACATCGCCGCCGGCGCGCGCCTTGCCTCGGTCGAAGCGGTGTGGGCCGAAGCCGATCTGCTGCTCAAGGTCAAGGAGCCGATCGAGGCGGAGTACGAGCGGCTGCGCGAGGGCCTCGTCCTCTTCACCTATCTGCACATCGCGGCCGACGAGCCGCTGACGCGCGCGCTCGTCGACTCGGGCATCACCGCGATCGCCTACGAGACGGTGGAGACTGCCGACCGGCGCCTGCCGCTGCTGGCGCCGATGAGCGAGGTCGCCGGCCGGCTGGCGCCGCAGATGGGCGCCTGGGCGCTGGAGAAGGCGCACGGCGGCCGTGGCGTCCTGCTCAGCGGCCTGCCCGGCGTGCCGCCCGGGAAGGTGGTCGTGCTCGGCGGCGGCGTCGTCGGGCTCAACGCGGCGTTGATCGCGGTCGGCATGGGCGCCGACGTGTGGGTGCTCGATCTGTCCGTCGATCGGATGCGTGAGCTCGAGATCGCGCTCGACGGCCGGATCACGCTGGCCAAGTCGAACCGACTCCAGATCGAGGAGGCGATCGCCGACGCCGACATGGTGATCGGGGCGGTCCTCGTCCCCGGCGCGCGCGCGCCGAAGCTCGTCACGCGCGACATGCTGGCGGGCATGAAGCCCGGCGCGGTCCTCGTCGACGTCGCCATCGACCAGGGCGGCTGCTTCGAGACGTCCCATGCGACGACACACGACGCCCCGGTCTACGACGTGGACGGCATCGTCCACTACTGCGTCGCGAACATGCCGGGAGCCGTTCCGATCACGGCGACGAAGGGCCTCACCAACGTCACGCTCCCATATGCCGAGGCGATTGCGGACAAGGGTGTCGACCGCGCCGTCGCCGACGACCTGTCGCTGGCGCGCGGCGTGAACGTCGCTCGCGGCCGGATCGTCTACGAGGCGGTGGCCGCAGCGCACGGCATGGAATACACACCGCTCGGCGATGTCATGCCGCAGGTCGCCGCCTGAGCCGAAGAGCTCACGCTTCCGACTGCTCCGCCTTCTGCTCCTTGGCGGCCTTGGACGGCGACACCTTGATCACGACCCAGGTGATCGACATCGACAGCGCGAGGATGCTCGTGACGTAGAAGACGAGCTCGAGGAGTCCGAGAGCGGTATCCACTGGTCGCGTAGGATAGCTGCGTGCCGCGCGCGTGCGTCATCGTGCTCGACGCCGTCGGCGCGGGGGAGCTGCCGGATGCGGCCGACTTCGGGGACGAGGGCTCGGACACGCTGGGCAACGTCGCCCGTGCTGTCGGCGGTCTCGACCTGCCCAACCTGGAGGCACTCGGTCTCGGCAACGTCGAGCCGCTGGACGGTTGCCCGCCACAGCCGGGAGCGCCCGCGGTCGCTGGTCGCCTGATCGAGCGCTCGAAGGGCAAGGACACCACCGCGGGTCACTGGGAGCTGTTCGGGATCGTCACGCCGGTCGCGTTCCCCACCTACCCGTACGGCTTCCCGGACGACGTGATCGACCCGTTCATGAACCGCACCGGGCGCGGCGTGCTCGGGAACAAGCCCGCGTCGGGGACGGAGATCATCCAGGAGCTCGGCGAGCAGCACCAGCAGACGGGGAAGTGGATCGTCTACACGTCGGCCGACTCCGTGTTCCAGATCGCGGCGCACGAGGAGACGGTCACGCTCGAGGAGCTCTACGAGGGCTGCCGCATCGCCCGGGAGATCCTCACCGGCAAGCACGCGGTGGGGCGCGTGATCGCGCGGCCGTTCGTCGGCTTGCCCGGGCACTACGAGCGCACTCCGAACCGGCACGACTTCTCGCTCGAGCCACGGCGCCCGAATTACCTGTCGTCGATCCGCGCGGCCGGGAACACCGTGTACGGGGTGGGGAAGATCCACGACATCTTCGCCGGCTGCGACATCGACGAGTCGTTCACGACGAAGTCGAATGTCGAAGGCATCAACCGCACGATCGAGCTGCTCGAGAACCTCGACCGTGGGCTCGTCTTCGTCAACCTCGTCGAGACCGACCAGGTCTGGGGTCACCGCAACGACCCCGTCAACTTTCACCGCTGCCTGCAGGACTTCGACCGACGCCTGCCCGACATCCTCGAGGCGATGCGTGACGGCGACCTGCTCGTGATCACGTCCGACCACGGCTGCGACCCGACGACGCCGTCCACGGATCACTCGCGCGAGCATGCGCTGCTGCTCGCCTACGCTGCCGGCCGCAACGCGAACGGCCGGATTCACGAGGGCGAGTTCGCCGACGTCGGCGCGACCGTGAACGCCTGGCTCGGTGGCAAGCACCCGGGCAAGGGCGCGCCCGGGACGCTGATCCTCGAGCCGTGATCGGTTCGATCGTCCGCGGCACCGACGACCCCGCGTACGTGCGCGAGCAGTACGCGTCGGAGGCAGGTCTCGCCGCGCGCAAGGCCGTCTACCGTGACATGCAGGGGATCGATGCCCGCGAGGTCGCGTACGCCGAGATCGCCGCCTGGAATCCGCGACGGGTGCTCGAGGTCGGTTGCGGCGAAGGCGAGCTCGCCGAGCGACTCGTGAGCCGGCTCGGAGTCGAGCTCGTTGCCGTCGACCAGTCGCAGCGCATGGTCGAGATCGCGTGCACGCGGGGAGTCGACGCCCTCGTTGCCGACGTCCAGGAGCTTCCGTTCGAGAACGGGTCGTTCGACGTGGCTGTCGCGGCCTGGATGCTGTACCACGTGCCCGACCTCGATCGTGGTCTGTCCGAGCTCGCGCGCGTGTTACGACCGCAGGGCCGTCTCGTCGCTGCGACGAACTGCGCTGACCACCTGGCCGAGCTCTTCGCGTTGGCGGGCATCGAGCGGTGGGACCTGCCGTTCGGCGGCGAGAACGGGGCGGAGCTCCTGTCGGGGCACTTCGACCACATCCAGCGGCATGACGCCGACGGGACAGTTCTGTTCTCCGACATCGAGATGGTGCGGTCGTACTACGCGTCCTCGGAGCGGCTCTCGGGGTTTCTCGATCGGCTGCCATCGACGCTCGACGAGCCGCTGCTGGTTCGCCGTCGTCCTGTCGTCTTCGTCGCCATGAAGGCGTAGCCCGTGATTCGGCCCGCCGAGCTGATCGAGCGCAAGCGGAACGGGGAGGAGCTCGACGCCGACGAGCTCTCCGAGTTGATCCTCGCGTACGCGCGTGACGAGGTGCCGGACTACCAGATGGCCGCTTGGTGCATGGCCGTCTACTTCACCGGGCTCACCGACGCGGAGACGTTTGCCCTCACCGACGCAATGATCCGTTCGGGGGAGACGCTCGACCTCGGCGCCGCGCTCGGCCGCAAGGTCGTCGACAAGCACTCCACCGGGGGCGTCGGCGACAAGACGTCGATCGCAGTCGGTCCGATCGTTGCCGCGTGCGGCGTGCCGTTCGGGAAGATGAGCGGCCGCGGTCTGGGTCACACGGGCGGCACGCTCGACAAGCTCGAGTCGATCCCCGGCTTTCAGGTCGAGCTGACGACGGAGGAGTTCGTGGCCCAGGTGCGCGAGATCGGACTTGCCATCGTCGGGCAGTCCGCCGATCTCGTCCCGGCGGACAAGAAGCTGTACGCGCTTCGCGATGTCACCGCCACCGTCGACATCGTGTCGCTGATCGCCTCCTCGATCATGTCCAAGAAGCTGGCCGCCGGCGCCGATGTGGTCGTGCTCGACGTCAAGGTGGGGGACGGTGCGTTCATGAAGACGCTCGACGACGCACGGCACCTGGCCGAGGTGATGATCGAGCTCGGCCGTCGCGCCGACCGCGAGGTCGTCTGCCTCCTCACCGACATGGAGCAGCCTCTCGGCTGCGCGGTGGGGAATGCGCTCGAGATCCGCGAGGCGGTCGCGACGATCCGAGGAGGGGGCCCGGCCGACTTCACGGAGCTCGTGCTCGACGCCTGCGCGCGCCTGCTTGCGCTCTCCGACCTCGGTGTCGACCTCGAGGAGGGGCGCCGTCGCGCCACGACTGCGGTCACGGACGGGTCGGCGACGGCCGCGTACCACCGTTGGGTCGAGGCGCAGGGCGGTGATCCCTCGCCGGACGCGCTCGAGGTCGCTCCCGTCATCCGCGAGGTGCGCGCCCCGCGCAGCGGCATCGTACGGCGGCTCGGCGCGCTGCCGGTCGGCGTCGCGGCCCTCGAGCTCGGCGCCGGGCGCCGTACGAAGACCGACCCTGTCGACCACGCGGTCGGCATCCTCTGCCGCATGAAGCGCGGAGACGAGGTCGTTGCCGGTGACGTGCTCGCCGAGATACACGCGCGCGGCACGGGCACTGCCGACGCCGCGACCGCCACCGTCGTGGCGGCGTACGAGATCGGCGACGATCCACCGGCGGCGAGCGGCATCATCCTCGACGTTCTCGGCTGAGCCAGGCTTCTGCCGACTGCCGTCATACGCCCGGCGACTAGGCTCGCGGGGTGCCCGAGCTTCCCGAGGTCGAGACCGTTCGAACTGCAATCGCGCCTGCGCTCGAAGGTGCGACCGTTCGTGGTGCGACGATCGTCGACCCGCGCCTCACCCGCCCGTTCGACCCGGGTGCCGTAGCGCTCGAGCTCGTCGGTCAGCGAGTCGAGCGTGTCGATCGACACGGCAAGTATCTGGTTGTCGAGTTTCTCTCGGGTCGCTCTCTTCTCGTGCACCTCCGGATGACAGGCTCGTTTCGGATCGCCCCCCGCGGGCTACTGCCCGACGATGCTCATCGGAGGGCTGTTCTCAGTATGGACAACGGATCGGATGTCGGGTACCGCGACGTCCGCCGCTTCGGGACGTGGGAGCTCTTCGAGCCCGGCGAGGTGGCGACCCATCTGGCGAAGCGGCTCGGTCTCGAGCCGCTCGACCGGCGTTTCACGGCAGCCGGTCTCGCCCGGACGCTGGCGGGGCGGAGGGCGCCGGTGAAGTCGTTCCTGCTCGACCAGCGGCGCCTCGCGGGTCTCGGGAACATCTACGCCGACGAGGCGCTCTGGTACGCGAGGATCCACCCGCTGCGGCCCGCCGGCTCGCTGGGCGCCGACGAGATCGCGCGCCTCCACCGATCGGTACGGCGTGCGCTTCGGCTCGGGATCGAGCGGCAGGGCGCAACGCTTCGCGACTACGCGGCGCCCGACGGCTCCTCGGGCTCGATGCAGGACGAGTTCCGCGCCTACGGCCGAGTCGGCGAACCCTGCCACCGCTGCCGGGCGCCGCTCGAGCGGATCTTGGTCGGGGGGCGCGGGACGACGTTCTGTCCCTCGTGTCAGCACGTATCGACGGAGGGCGGCCCGTCGCGCCCGGTCAACGGCGCGCGATCACGACGCCGGTGAGTGCAATCGCGCCGCCGACCAGCGCCAAACCTGCCGGCGTCTCTCCGAGCAGGATCCAGCCGAGGAAGATCGCGACCGGGACGACGAGATACGTCGTCGCTCCCATACGGCCCGCCGTCGTCCGTGCCAGGGCGTAGGCCCAGGTCGTGAATGCGATCGCAGTCGGCACCAGACCGAGATATACAGCCCAGGCGATGGAGCTCGGGGAGGCCTGCCCCAGCTCGTCGACGAGCGCGGGCGTGAAAGCGAGGCAGACGATGAGGCCTACGGTGCACGCAGTCCACGTGACGCCGAGGCTGGAGTTGCGCGCAAGCGTCGGCTTCTGTGCCACGACACCCCCGGCGTAGGCTGCCGCCGCGAGCAGGCAGAGGAGCGCGCCGCCGGAGATGGTGATGCCGTCGGTGGTCGCCAGGGCGATCACCGACACACCGGCGAAGCCGAAGACGCACCCGGCGAGCAACGTGCGTGGGAAGCCTTCGCCGAGGAGAACGCCTGCGAGCAGAGCGAGGATGATCGGACCGACGTTGACCAGCATCGCCGCCGTCCCGGCGTCGACCCGGCGCTCGGCGGCGTTGAGCGCAACGTTGTAGACGCCGAACCAGAGCACGCCGCAGATGACGACGAGCTGCAGGTCGCGGCCGCTGGGCAGACGATCCCGTCGCGCCAGGAGAACGGCGCCGAGTGCCAGGGAGCCGACCGCCAGCCGCAACAGGGCCAACGGTCCGGGCGAGAGATCGTCACCGGCTGCGCGAATGCCGACGAAGGCGGACGCCCACGCGACGACGGTGAACAGCGCCGCAGCGAGGGCGAGGCGTCGGGCCCGGGTGGAAGCGGTGGATGGCGTCACGCGGCTCTACCTCACCAACGCCGCAGCGAGCCGCCGCGTGAGGCGTCATCGCTGAGACCTAGACTGCGGCCGTGTCCCGGTCGTCCACGACTGAAGCCGTCGTGCTCCGTTCGTTTCGGTTCGGCGAAGCCGACCGTGTCCTGCACGTCTACACCTCCGACCAGGGGCGCGTCGGCGCGGTGGCGAAGGGTGTGCGAAAGACGAAGAGCCGTTTCGGGGGACGGCTGGAGCCGTTCTCCCACGTCGAGCTCGTACTCCACCGGGGTCAGGGCGAACTGCAGACGGTCACCGGTGCGTCGCTCGTCCGCCCCCATGATCGCGTTCGTGCGGACCCCTACCGTCTCCAGGTCGGTCTCATCGGGCTCGAAGCGATGCTGCGTCTGTTCACCGAACAGGAGCGGAACGAGCGCGCCTTTCTCGCCCTGACGCGGTTTCTCGACGCGCTCGACGCATCGGAATCCCTCGCACCCGCTCGGCCCGCGCTGGATCCGATCGTGTTGTCGTTCCAGCTCAAGCTGCTTTGGTTGTCGGGGTACCTGCCGCATCTCGAGAGTTGCGTCGAGTGCGGCCGCGTGGACGGTCTCGTCGCGTACGTCCCGTCGGCCGGGGGCGTCATGTGCGCGGACTGCGACCCGGGTGGGATGGAGCTCTCGGTGCAGGGCAGCCAGGGGATTCGCGCACTCGTGCACGCGCCCATCGCCGACGCGCGGGGCCTCGTCCTCGCTCGGGCGGAGGTCGTGTTACGGGAGACGCTGAGCGTGATCGCGGCCACGTACGAGCATCACGGCGGCTTCCGCCTCAAGACCACGTCGTGGTAGAGCGGGTCGCACGTTCGGTGTCACGAATCCGGCACGAAGCTGTCACCCCTGCGAGCGGAGTTCGACGGTAGGGTCGAACCGCGGGGAGGAGGATGGCGGCGCTCGGGGTGTCGAGCGCCGGCCATGTCCGCCGGGGACGAGGCGAGGACGGCCACGCTCACATCTGGGCGGTCTGGCTAGAAGCGGTCGAGCGCTCCGTACAGTGCGCCCTCGGAGATGAGCTGCGGGCGAAGCTCATTGCGACCGGGCGACGGCTCGCGCCGGACGACGCCGTCGTCGCCGAGCCGGTACTGGCCGACCCACTCCAGCCGCGGCGAGTAGACGTGGATCGTCACCGCGGGCTCGCCGGCCCAGTGCCGGACGCGGTGGATGTAGCTCGGGTCTCCGTGACGCGAGTCGCCGGTGGACAGGTGACGCTCGAGGGGGTCGGCGCCATAGCGCATCTGGTCCTCGCGCACGCAGCCCTGGGCGGTGCAGATCCCGACCGACGAGATGTAGTGGTCGTGGAACCCGGTCGCCTGCCCCGGCATCCAGGACAAGACCCACGCGTCCATGCGCTCGTCCTCGTAGACGAGCTCGTATCGACGCCGCTCGGCGTCGGCATATGTGAGCGGCTCCCAGATGTCAGGGCGTGCGGCGATGCCACGCGCGACCTGTTCGAGCTCGTGCGGGTCGAGGATCCCGTGGTGCGGGACGAGGTCGTCGAGCGAGTCTCGGGCGGGAACGAACAACGGAGCCGCCGATTGCATGGAGTTCATGGTACTCGGGCTGTGGATGTCGACGTTCCTGACAGCGGCCGGGCGGCCCGAGCCGTCGTCCCGGGGCTAGTCCCGGCGCCGAGCCTCCCCGCGTGCAACCTGCATCTGCGAGAACATGGCCCGGTTCCGCACGAGCCAGCCACCGACGGCCGCCACGAGCAGGATGATCCCGACCAGGGTGTAGAGGTCGGCGAGGTTGAAGGCGAGCAGCCCGGTGTCACCGCTGATGATGATGGGGTTCGGGATCTCGAGATCGTTCCACGCGGCCGAAAGGACGTTGCCGAGCACGCCCGCGAGCAGGACACCGACGGCAGGTGGCACCAGCGGCGCGGGGATCCGGGTCACGAGGAGAAGCCCAGGCACGATCAGGAGACAAAGCACGATCCACGGCAGCGACCGCTCGTGATACGCCCACCACGGCGTCGTCGCCTCGGCCTTGAGCCACAGGTCGGCGACGACGAGTGGAAGCGCCAGCAGGAGGGCGGCGGCGGCGCGCACGTTCTGACCGTAGCAAGCCGCCTCGGGACTGCGCGGACTGGCAGGATCGAAGCGTGCGTGTTGATCTCGGCCACGGGTACGAGCTCGACGACGACCGGTCACGCATCGACGCCGATGTCGTGCACCGGTACCTGAGCGAAGAGAGCTACTGGGCAGCCGGGCGGCGCCGAGAGGTGACGGACGCACTCCTCGCCTCGGCGGCCCGGGTCGTCGGCCTCTATCACCGGGGCGCGCTCGTCGGCTTCACGCGCACCGTCTCGGACGGTCACGTCCACTCGTATCTCGCCGACGTGTTCGTCCTCGACGGACACCGTGGACGTGGCCTCGGAGTGCATCTGGTCCGGTTCACCGTCGACGACGGCCCGTTCGCCGGCACGCGGTGGATGTTGCACACCGCAGACGCTCACGGCCTGTACGCCAAGTCGGGCTTCACCGCGCCGAGCGATCGGGTGCTCGAGCGCGGCACGGTGCCGCCACTGAACGGCTGACTCGCCCCGATCAGTCCGTCTTGGGGGAGCGCCAGGGCTCCGCCAGCCGGTCGAGGAGCAGCGCGCGCGTGCCGGCCAGCGCCACCCGCTCCTGCGCAAGGGAGTCGCGGTCGCGGAGTGTGACCGTGTCGTCCTCGAGTGTCTGCTCGTCGATCGTGAATGCGTACGGGGTCCCGATCTCGTCCTGCCTGCGGTAACGCCGGCCGATCTGAGAGTTGTCGTCGTACTCGACGACTGCGAAGCGCCGCAGCTCCTCGTACAAGGAACGCGCCTTCTCCACCATGCCGCCGTCCCTCCCGATCAGCGGCAGCACGGCCGCCTTGACCGGGGCGATCTGTGGATGCAAGCGAAGAACCGTGCGGTCGCGGTCCGCCACGACCTCCTCGTCGTAGGCGTCGCAGAGGAACGCCAGCATGGCGCGGTTGACACCGGCAGCCGGCTCGATCACGTGCGGGACGTATCGCTCGCCACTTTGCGCGTCGACCCACTCCAGCTTCGCCCCCGAGGCTTCGGTGTGGGCGGTGAGGTCGTAGGCGCCTCGGTTGGCGACGCCTTCGAGCTCGGACCAGCCGATGGGGTAGAGGTATTCGATGTCGCTCGTCGCGCTCGAATAGTGCGAGAGCTCGTCGGCCTCGTGCGGCCGGACGCGCAGGTGGCTCTCGCGGACGCCGAGGCGCCCGTACCAGCTCCGGCGCTCCTCGACCCAGTAGCGGTACCACTCCGCCGCGTCGCCGGGCGGCACGAAGAACTCCATCTCCATCTGCTCGAACTCGAGCGTGCGAAAGATGAAGTTCCCCGGGGTGATCTCGTTTCGGAACGACTTACCCACCTGCGCGATCCCGAACGGAGGCTTCCGGCGCGCCAGCTGGGCGACGTTCTTGAAGTTGATGAAGATGCCCTGTGCCGTCTCCGGGCGGAGATAGACCTTCGAGCCGGTCTCCTCGACCGGACCGACCCTGGTCTCGAACATGAGGTTGAACTGTCGTGGCTCCGTGAGATCGCAGGCGTCGGTTTCGCCGGGGTGCTTGCTCGGCTTGCGACCGCACTGCGCGTCGTCGAGCTGGTCGGCGCGAAAGCGCAGCTTGCAGGTGCGGCAGTCGATCAGCGGGTCTGCGAAGCCGCCGACGTGACCCGACGCCTCCCAGACGTGCGGGTGGAGGATGATCGAGGAGTCGAGCGCCACGATGTCGTCGCGCTCGCGCACCATCGCCTCGAGCCAGCGCGCCTTCACGTTCTCCTTGAGGAGCACGCCGTAGTGGCCGTAGTCGTACGACGAGCCGAGCCCTCCGTAGATCTCCGACGAGGGGAACACGAACCCGCGACGGCGGCAGAGCGAGACGATCTTGTCCATCGTCACCACGTCGGGCATGCGCGAGACGTTACCGGCGTCACCCGCCGTACGATCCCTTCGTGGCGGGCAGGGGAACACCGGCGATCGCAGCGGCGGCACGAGCCGGGGTCGGCCACCGCGTGCACGAGTACGCGCACGACCCGAAGGTGGCCTCGTACGGGCTCGAGGCTGCAGAGAAGCTGGACGTCGACCCGGACCGCGTCTTCAAGACCCTCGTCGTCTCGGTGGACGGGACGCTGACAGTCGCCGTCGTCCCAGTCGCAGCCCAGCTCGACCTCCGCTCGCTCGGCAAGCGCGCCGCGATGGCCGATCCGCGGGCGGCCGAGCGGGCGACGGGGTACGTCACGGGCGGTATCTCGCCGCTCGGTCAACGGCGCGCGCTGCCGACACTGATCGACAGCTCGGCCCTGGAGCACGAGACGGTGTACGTCAGCGCCGGCCGTCGTGGGCTCGAGATCGAGCTCGCACCCGGCGACCTGCTCGCCCTCACGCGGGGCCGGGCGCGACCGATCGCCGTCCGCACCATCTAAAGGCTTGGCATGCTCGAGCTCTTCCAGATCACCGGCTCGACAAGCTTCGCCGCGCGTGCCGCGCTCGAAGAGGCCGGGGCGGAGTACGACACCGTCGACGTGCACCCACGGCGCCGCGACGAGACACCCGGGTTCGCGGCCGTCAACCCGCTGCGGCTCGTGCCGGCACTCCGCGACGGCGACGTCGTCGTCTACGAGACAGGCGCGGTGCTGCAGTACATCGCGGAACGCTTTCCGGAGGCGCACCTTGCGCCCGCGGTCGGCGCGCCGGCGCGCGGCCCCTACCTGCGGTGGCTGTCATGGCTCGCGAACACGCTGCATCCCATCTGGCAGCCGCTCGACGCTCCCCGGTACCTCACGGACGACCCGAGCGGCTACGACGGCGTGCGGCGCAAGGGGCTGGAGAAGCTCGAGGCGGTCGGTGCCTATCTCGAGAGCGAGCTCACCGGTCACACGTGGTGCGCCGGTGGGGCCTTCACCGTCGCCGACATCTACCTGTACATGCTCAAGGGTTGGGAGAGCTACGCAGACGGTCACACGCTGGGGGGTGACGCCTTGCGGGCGCACTACGAGCGCGTCGGCGCACGGCCCGCGATCGCCCGCACGCGGACGCTCGACGACCTCGACGAGCGCCTGCAGCGCCGCCACCCGGAGCTGCGGGCAGGCAGCCCGATCTGAGGGCGCAGGGTAGCCTCCCCGCCGATGACGGAACAGCTGGTGCCCGTCGAGCTCCACATCGTCTCGGACTCGACGGGCGAGACGGCGGCGCGACTCGTGCTGGCCCTCGAGGCGCAGTTTCCCGAGCAGCCGTTCGAGGAGGTCCGCCACCCGCGCGTGGAGACGGTTGAGGATCTGGAGCTCGCGGTCGCACGCGCCCGCGGCCGGCCGGCGGTGATGGTGTACACGCTCGTGGAGACGGGCCTCCGAAACGAGATGCGCCGGCTCTGCCGCCGGACGAGAGTCCACTACTGCGACCTGCTGGGACACCCGATCGAGTCGATCTCGCGCGTCGCCGGTGTGGCTGCGCGCATGGAGCCAGGGGCGCGGGCTCCTCTCGACCACACGTACTTCAAGCGCATCGAGGCGATCGAGTTCGCCGTCAAGTACGACGACGGCGTCGGCGGCGGGCTCGACGAAGCGGACATCGTCCTCGTCGGCGTCTCCCGGACGTCGAAGACGCCGCTCTCGATCTATCTCGGCTACCTCGGTCACAAGGCGGCGAACGTCCCGATCGTGAAGGGTGTAGAGCTGCCCGCAGCGCTGTTCGAGGTCGACCGCGCCAAGCTCGTCGGGCTCACGATCGACGCCCAGCGTCTGGCGGAGATCCGTGAAGAGCGCGTCCGCACCATGGGCGCCCCCCGCGGCAAGTACGCAGATCTGGAAGCCGTGTACGAAGAGCTCGACTCCGCCGCTGCCGTCCATCGACGTCTCGGCTGCCCGGTGATCGACGTCTCCGAGCTCTCGGTCGAGGAGACCGCGATGCGCATCATCAAGGTCGTCGACAACCGTCGCCGGCGGGCGCGGTGAGCCGTCGCAGCATCTGGCGGGCGGAGGGAAGGACGCTCACCGACAAGGGCTGGGTGCCGCTTCGCTACTGGGTCACGTGGTGGTCCGCGTTCGGTGTCGGGATCGTGCTCTTCTATGTGGTACTGACACCGATCTGGCTCGGTCTCCGGGCCGCCGCGTGGGTGGCTGAGCTTCGAGCCCGCGCCGGCCGTTCCCGCCGCTCGCGTTCGTAGACTCGCCCGCGTGCCCCTGCCACGGTCGCTCGACCTGCTGCACGAGCGCAACATTGCGCGCTACGCAGCGGCGATGGGGGTCTCGACCTTCGGCGGCGGCATGGCACAGGTGGCTCTTGCCTTCGCGGTGTTCGAGCTGGGTGGCCCGACCGCTCTCGGGCTCGTTCTCGTCGCGCGCGAGGTGCCGATGGTGGTGCTCCTGCTCGCGGGCGGCGTCTGGGCCGATCGCCTGCCGCGCAAGCTGATCCTGGCGGCGTGCGATGCACTCCGCGCCGGCAGCCAGGGAGCGACGGCAGCGCTCCTCCTCACCGGTCACGCCGCCGTGTGGAGCATCGCAGCGCTGCAGGTCGTCTTCGGCGCGGCCGGAGCGTTCTCACGACCTGCCGGTACCGGTCTCGTGCAGCAGATCGCCCCCGCCGAGCGGCTCCAGGAGGCGAACGCGCTCGTCGGGCTGGCACGGAGCACGACCCGGATCGCCGGCCCGGCCGTGGGAGGTATCCTCGTCGTGGCCGTGGGTCCTGCCTGGGCGCTCGCGGGGGATGCGACGACGTTCGCGTGCTCGGCGCTGCTCGTGGTGTCGCTGGAACTGCACGCAGTCGTCCGGACGACAACGCAGAGCATGGCGACCGATCTGCGCGACGGTTGGCGCGAGGTCAGGTCGCGGACGTGGCTCTGGACGATCATCGTCTACTTCGGCCTGTATCAGCTGATGCTCTTCCCGACGCTGCTGGTGCTGGGGCCGTACGTCGCCAAGGAAGACCTCGGCGGCGCCGGTGTGTGGGGGCTGATCCTCGCCTTCCAGGCGGTCGGGTCGCTCGTCGGCGGGCTGGCAGCGCTCCGGGTTCGCTTCCGGCACCCACTGGTTGCGACCGTCGTGCTCGCGATGCTGCTTCCCTGGCTGCTCTACCTGCTCGCCATCCCGGCGCCCGTCGCGGTGCTGGCCGGGTTCACGCTGGTGGCGAGCGCATGCCTCAGCGTCGACGACGCGGTCTGGTCGGCAACGCTGCAACGCCACATCCCGGAGCACGCGATCTCCCGCGTGAGCTCGTTCGACTGGTTCGGCTCGGTCGCCCTGAACCCGCTCGGCTACCTGCTGGTGGGACCGCTCTCCGGCGCCATCGGCGTATCCGAGACACTTGTCCTGGCGGCGACGATCAGCACCGCCGGCGCACTCTGCGTGCTCCTGTTCCCGGCCGTGTGGAATCTCCGCGCCTACCCCGCCGAGCTGGCAGCCGGGTCGAGCCGGTAGACACCGCCGGCGGTCGACGTCAGGTACACGCGTCCGAGCCCGTCGACACCGAAGCTCGACAGCTCGGGCACCGTGACGCCCAGATCGTCAGTGTCGACGACGCGCCCGCCCTCGACCACGATCGACGTCACCTTGCCCGTGCAGTAGTCCCCGTACAGGTAGCGACCGTCGAGCGCCGCCACCCGCTGGTCGTGCCAGACGACGCCACCGATCACCGAGCAGGCACCCGTCCCATGGGGGATCGAGACCAACGGAGCCGTCGAGCTGTCGCAGGTCGCAGAGGCGTCGAACGGCTCGGCACCCTCGAAGCACGGCCAGCCGAAATCGAGACCCGAGACGCCGCGCGGCACGAGGTCGATCTCCTCCTCTGCGCCGAGGCCCACGTCACCGATGAACATGTCGCCCGTCGGCGCGTCGATCCAGAACCGCCACGGGTTGCGCAGCCCGTAGGCCCAGATCTCCGGACGGACACCTGCCTGCCCGACGAACGGGTTGTCGTCCGGTATGCGGTAGGGCGTGCCGCCTTGCGGATCGATGCGCAGGATGTTCCCGAGCAGCTCGTTGCGGCTCTGGGCGAAGGCGCCGGGCCGATTCCGGACACCGGAGTCACCGTCTCCGACGCTGATGTAGAGGTCGCCGTCCGGACCGAACTGAAGCATGCCCGCGTTGTGGTTCTCCCACGGCTTGACGATCTCGAACAGCGTTCTTGCCGTCGACACATCGGCCAGGTCCGGGTCGGAGGCGCTGGCGCGCATCTCGGTCACGGAGATGTCGCCGTTGCCCTTGTGCTGGTTGTAGAAGACGTAGAAGTGTCGGCTCGTCGCGAAGTCGGGCGCGAAGGCAAGCGACAGGAGCCCCGTCTCAGTGACGGCCTGCACCCTGTCGCGAATGTCGAGGAACGGCCGGTCGAGGACGGTCCCGTCGTCGATCAGGCGGACGAGACCACTCTGATCGACGACGAACACGCGCGTGGTGTCGCCGGGCGGCGCCGTCACGAGCACGGGGCGACCGACCTTGGCGACCTCGGTGAGCCGCACGAGCGACGCGACGTCGACCGCGGGCGGCGGCGGCGTCGGTGCGGGGGCCGGTGGCGCGCCGACGGCGAAGGTGCCCTTCATGCCCAGCCTCGCGTGCCCGGGGACGGAGCAGACGAACCGGAAGCTTCCCTTGCGGGGGAACCGCACCGTGAGCGTCTGGCTGCCGCCGTGTTGCAGCGCCCGCGTGCGCTTCGCGCCGATCACGAAGTCGTGCGGGACGTTGCCTCGGTTGCGGACGACGAACCGAACCGTGGTGCCGGCGGGCACGGAGCGCCGGGAGAGCGTGAAGGCGAAGTCCTTCGCGTCGACGCGGATCGTGACCACCGTCCCACGTGACGAGGCGACCGCACCCGCACACGCGAAACCCGCCGCAAGGCAGGCCGCAACGACCGCGATCGCCCTCACCCCCGGAGCGCGGCTCACACCTCAGATGGTAGTGATTCGAGCGAGGCCACGAAGTGCCGGATCTCTGCCGACGTTCGGAGCCGGACGACCGGATAGCGGGCCAGCTCGACCGGATAGCGCCGTCGGCGGGACGGGTACGTCCGCAGCGCGAACGGGATGAGCGCGTCGCGCCCCCAGAATGCGCCGCGCAGCGTCTCCCGATTCCCGTTCCACAGCTCTTCGCCCCTCACGACCCGTCGCACGGTTCGCCGCAGCAGCCGTGGCAACCACACGCGGCGCGGCAGGTCGAGCCAGACGATCGTGTCGGCGCGCTCGAGCACGAGGTCGCCGATCTTGCCGCGGTAGCCGCCGTCGATCACCCACGCCTCCCGCGCCACGAGCGGCTTCACCGCGCTGCGAAGCTCGTCGGCGGGCATCTCGTCCCAGCCTGCGCGGTGATGGATCGCGTCGAGCTCCACGAACGGCACGTTCAGGCGTTGCGCGAGCTCCCGGCCAACCGTCGTCTTGCCGCAGCCGCTGGCCGAGCTGATCACCGCCACCCTCCTCACGGCGTCAGGGCGTGAGCGCTCGGCTCACGAGCGGCTCCGATCCGGTCGGCGTCACACGCCAGGCACGGGCATCCGGGCGGGTCGCGACCGCCTCGACCAGGCTCGTGCCACAGAAGTGCACAGCGGCGGCATCGTCGCAGGCCAACCCCGGCGGCAGATGGCCGGTGCCGACGAGCTCCTCGTGTACGGGCCGTCTGAGCCCCTCCCCGTCGAAGTGAGGGCAGAAGCTCCCGCCGAGGAGCCCGAGCCCGTCGTGCAACGGGCCGAGCGTCGCGCCGAACGAGTCCGTGACCGAGCTCTCGAACCAGCAATTTGCGCCGGCGCTCCAACCCACCAGCACAGCGCCGCGCTGCCAGGCCGCGAGCAGTGCGCTGTCGACGCCGTGCACACGCCAGACGGCGAGCATGTTCGCAGTATTGCCGCCGTTGACGAGGATCACCTCGGCACGCTCGATCCGTCGCAGCGGGTCGTCGGGAACGCCGAAGAGCTCGAGATGATCGGGGTCGAGATGCCTCTCGGCAGCCGTTTCGTAGAAGTCTGCGATCACCTCCGCGGCGTCTGCGATCGCGGTCGGCACGAACAGGACACGCGGCCGCGCGGCGCCCGACAGCTCGACGGCAAAGCGGATGAGCGCCTCGTCGAAGCCGCCCATCGCGACGACGTGCCCCTGCACCGCGGCATCCTCGCACACCGTTCCGCCGGAACAGGTAGAAGATCGGTCGTCGTGCACTACGTCTTCGATTTCGACGAGGACTCGGGCGGGGGCCGCGAGCTCCTCGGCGGCAAGGGTGTGGGGCTCGCGGAGATGACTGCGCTCGGCGTGCCGGTGCCTGCCGGGTTCACGATCACGACCGACGCCTGCCGCGCCTACATGGCGACCGGCAAGACGGTGCCGCCCGGCCTCGACGACGAGGTGGGACGTCACATCGAGCGGCTCGAGGAGCGTGCCGCGAAGCGGTTCGGCGATCCCTCCCAGCCGCTCCTCGTCTCCGTCCGTTCCGGCGCAGCGATCTCGATGCCGGGGATGATGGACACGATCCTCAACCTCGGCCTGAACGACGTCGCGGTCGAGGGCCTCGCCGCGTCGACAGGCAATCCGCGCTTCGCCTACGACTCGTACCGGCGGCTGATCCAGATGTACGGCGAGGTCGTGGAGCGCGTCGACGGTCACCTGTTCGAGGCGGCGCTCGCGGCGCTGAAGGAGGAGCGCGGTGTCACGCAGGACGTCGATCTGAGCGACGCCGACCTGCGGGAGCTCGTCGCCTCCTACCAGGGGATCTACGAGGCGGCGACGGAGACGCCGTTCCCACAGGATGCGCGCGAGCAGCTGCGCCGTGCCTACCGCGCCGTGTTCGACTCGTGGGGCTCGGCGCGTGCGCAGGTCTACAGGCGTACCTACGACATCCCTGACGACCTCGGCACCGCCGTCAACGTCATGCAGATGGTGTTCGGCAACACCGGCCCGAGCTCCGGCACGGGGGTGTGCTTCAGCCGCGATCCGTCGACGGGGGAGGCGCGGCTGTACGGCGAGTTCCTCGTCAACGCGCAGGGCGAGGACGTCGTCGCGGGGATCCGCACGCCGGAGCCGATCGACGCCATGCCTGTGCTGCTTCCGTCGGCGTTCGAACAGCTCGTCGCCACCGTCGCGCTGCTCGAGCGCCACTACCGCGACCTGCAGGACATCGAGTTCACCGTCGAGGACGGCACCCTCTACCTGCTGCAGACGCGCACCGGGAAGCGGACGGCGCAGGCTGCCTTGCGGGTGGCGGTCGAGATGGTCGAGGAAGGGCTGATCACGCGCGAGGAGGCCGTGGCGCGGATCGATCCGGGTCAGCTCGACCAGCTGCTGCACCCGCGCATCGATCCTGCCGCCGCCGTCGAGGTCGTCGCCACCGGGCTGAACGCGTCGCCGGGAGCGGCCTCGGGCGCGATCGTGCTCGACGCCGACACGGCCGAGGAGCGCGGCCGCGCCGGTGAGGCGGTGATCCTCGTCCGCTGGGAGACGACGCCGGACGACATCCACGGGCTCATCCACGCTCAGGGCGTCCTCACCGCGCACGGCGGCATGACCTCGCACGCCGCGGTCGTCGCCCGCGGGATGGGCAAGCCGTGCGTCGCAGGCTGCGAGAGCCTCGAGATCGACGCCGCCACGGGCAAAGTCCGGATCGGCGACGCGGAGCTGCGGGCCGGCGACGTGATCACGATCGACGGCGGCACCGGCCGCGTCATCGTGGGCCCCGTACCGCTCGTTCCGCCGGCGATCGACGACAGCTTCGACACGGTGCTCGGCTGGGCGGACGACGCGCGCCGCCTTCGCGTACGGGCGAACGCCGACACACCGGACGACGCCGTCCGGGCGCGCGAGTTCGGCGCCGAGGGGATCGGCCTGTGCCGCACGGAGCACATGTTCATGGCCGAGGACCGGCTGCCGATCGTGCGCGAGATGATCATGGCCCGCTCGGAGGCCGAGCGGCGCGGCGCCCTGGAGAAGCTGCTGCCGGTGCAACAGGGCGACTTCGAGGGGATCTTCGAGGCGATGGCCGGCTACCCCGTCACGATCCGGCTGCTCGACCCGCCGCTGCACGAGTTCCTGCCGAGCGCCGAGGAGGCCGTCTCGGACGCGATGCGGAGGCGCGCAGAGCAACTGCGGGAGCAGAACCCGATGCTCGGCACACGTGGCTGTCGCCTCGGGCTGCAGTACCCGGAGATCTACGAGATGCAGGTGCGCGCCATCGTTCGTGCGGCCCGCGCCGTCCGGGAGCGCACCGGCCAGGCGCCGCTCGTCGAGATCATGCATCCGCTCGTCGGCTTCCGGGAGGAGCTGCGCCGGTTGCGGGAGCTGACCGAGCGCGTCGCCGCGGAGGAGCCGTCGGTCGACTACCGGTGCGGCACGATGATCGAGCTCCCGCGCGCCTGCATCCGCGCCGACGAGATCGCCGAGGTGGCCGACTTCTTCTCCTTCGGCACGAACGATCTCACGCAGACGACGCTCGGGTTCTCACGCGACGACTCCGAGGGTCGCTTCCTCACGCATTACCTCGAGGTCGGGATCCTCGAGCGGAACCCGTTCGAGACGCTCGACCAGAGCGGTGTGGGAGACCTGATGCGCATCGCGGTGGAGCGGGCGCGCGGCGTGAAGCCCGACCTGAAGCTCGGCATCTGCGGTGAGCACGGCGGCGAGGCTGCCTCCGTCACGTTCTGCCACGGCCTCGGTCTCGACTACGTGAGCTGCTCGCCCTACCGCGTGCCGCTCGCGCGGCTCGCCGCGGCCCAGGCGGCCCTCGCCGAAACCGGGATCGTCGCGGTCGCCGCCGGCGGCTAGAGGAAGCTCTCGACGCGGATATAGGCGACGGCGATGCTCGCCATGCCGATCGCGACGACGATCGCGGGCCCGATCCACACCGGCTTCACGTAGCGGGTGCGCATCAACACGAAGGTGGCTGCGGTTCCCACCACGAGGCCGCCGAGGTGACCTCCGACGGAGATGTTCGCGATCGTGAACGTGATCACGAGGTTGATCAGGATGAGGCCCATCGCCTGACCCGCGAACGAGCCCGTCGTCATGTACTCGAGCACGAGGAGTGCGCCCATGATCCCGAAGATTGCGCCGGAGGCGCCGACGGTGACCGCGAACAGCGGTGTCAGGTGGAGCGATCCGCCCGAGAAGCTGATGATCAGTGCACCCGCGGACCCTCCCAGACCGGAGACGATGTAGACGAGCAGGAAGCGCGCCGTTCCGATCGCCTGCTCGACCACGGTTCCCAGCCAGTAGAGGGCGAACATGTTGAAGGCGATGTGCAGCAGCGAGCCGTGCAGGAACATCGCCGTCACGAGTCGCCACCAGTCGCCGTTTGCGACCTGGACGCCGCTCAGCCACATGCTCTCGAACAGCTTGCCGCCAGGGGCGTTGATGCCGGCGCCCTGGAACACGGTGATCAGGAAGACACCGATGTTGATCGCCACGAGGGCGATCGTGGCCGGAGCGGTCAGCGTCGAAGCACGCCGGTGGGCCATCTGCATCTGCCGCTTCGCGGACGGTCTCGCGCCGGCCCCGACGCTAGCGTGCTCGGGACACCGGATGCCGACGGGCGCGAAGTTCATGCACTCCTCGCAGATGAACCGCCCGCACTCGGAGCACGAGACGAGCGTCTCGCGCTTGGGGTGGCGGTAGCAGTGCTCGGTCTCGGTCACGAGGGGCTAGCGTACCCGCGTGCGCGTCCACGTCGCCTTCACTCCCGACGCGGCTGCGGCGGCGCCGACGGGGGTCGTCGTGGACGTGATCCGCGCCACGTCGACCATCTGCCAGGCGCTCGACGCCGGCTACGAACGGGTCTTCTGTGCGGCCGAGGTGGAGGACGCGCGACGCCTGCACGAGGAGCTCGACGGGGTGACCCTCGGCGGCGAGCGTCTCGGCGTGCGCATCGACGGCTTCGACCTCGGCAACTCCCCGCGCGAGTACCTCGAGCCCCGCTCGCCCGTGCTGTCGATGTCGACCACGAACGGCACGAGGGCGATCGTGACCGCGGCGGAGCGGTGCGACCGCGTCGTCGTGGCATCGCTGCTGAATCTCGCCGCCGTGGTGGCAGACGCCGGCTCGCACGGGGACGACGTGCTGGTCGTCTGCGCCGGCGTCAAGGGTGAGCCGTGCCTGGACGACACCTACGTCGCGGGGCGCATCGCGGAGAGCCTCGGCGGCCAGCGAACCGACGCGGCCGAGCTCGCCGTCAGGCTCGTCCGCTCGTACGCGAGCGCGGAAGAAGCGTTCCGCCAGTCGCGCTCGGGGCGCAACCTGATCAACCACGGCCCCGAGCTCGAGTCGGACATCCCGTGGTGCGCACGGGAGAGCGTCCTCGACGTCGTACCGCGCTTCGTCGGCATGCGCGGCGTGGCGGCGGAGATCTGCCTGTGATCGTCAACCGCGACGAAAAGCGAGGGCGGGCGTCGTCGTTCGGCGACGTGGCCGACGCCTACGAGCGTGCGCGGCCCGGCTACCCCGAGGAGGCCGTCCGGTGGCTCGCGGGGAGCGAGCCGGCCGACGTCGTCGATCTCGGCGCCGGGACGGGAAAGCTGACCCGCTCGCTGGTTGCGCTCGGCCACCGCGTCACGGCGGTGGAGCCGTTGCCGGCCATGCGCGAGCACCTCGACACGACTGCACCGGGCGCTGTGCCTCTGGCCGGGAGCGCGGAGGCGATCCCCCTACCCGACGCCAGCGCCGACGTCGTCGTCAGTGCGCAGGCGTTCCACTGGTTCGACCACGCCACGGCAGTGCCGGAGATCGCGCGTGTGCTGCGACCCGATGGACGGTTGGCGCTCGTCTGGAACACACGTGACGACCGCGAGCCGCTGGTGGCGAAGCTCTCCGAGCTGATCGGCAGCGAGACGGTGGAGGACGCCGACGTGGAGGAGCCCGTCGTCGCAAGCGATCTGTTCGGCCCGGTCGAGCGGGCAACGTTCTCGTTCGTACAGCGCCTCGATCGGGACGGGCTGCTCGACCTGGTGCTCTCGCGCAGCTACTGCGCCGTGCTCACGGCTGAGGAGCGCGCGCCGGTGCTCGCCGCGGTCGAGCAGCTCTTCGACGAGCACGCCGAAGACGGCACGATCGAGCTCCCGTACCTGACCGAGTGCTTCCGCGCGAACGTCTCAGGGAGCGGACGCCTCTAGAACTTCGCGAGCAGGCGGGAGATAGAGCCCCGCGGCCGCGAAGCGGACGCCTTCAGGGATCTCTTGCGCGCCAGGGATCCGCGTGAGCGGATCCCGATGTTCTCGCGAAGCGAGAACGGCGCTAGGCGTCGACGAGCGTCCAGACCTGGACGATCTGCTCGTAGCGGACGTACCGCACCCGGCGCCCGCCCTCCTGCACCTGGATCCACTCGTGCGCGAACTCGCCCTCACGGTTCACGAAGCGGTGGATGTCCCCGTCGGGGTCGTCGGTCTCGAGGTTGGCGTCGGAGCCGTCCGCCAGCTTCATGTTGATGCGTGACATGCAGGGACGATAGGCGCGGCCTCGGCTGGCAGGGATCCCACACGGCGGGTGACCCGCTTGACAGGAGAACGTATGTTCGTATAGAACAGACGTTCCATGATCGCCTGCATCGTTGTCCCGGGATTCGAGCTCAGGGCGGCGCTGCGGACCCGGCCGCGGCTGCTCCTCGCGGCTGCGGCGCTCGCGCCGGAGCCCGGCACCGAGCAGCTCGTGGGAGCGGTCACCGCCGCCGCCGAGAAGGCGGGGGTGACGTCGGGGATGCGCATGGGCGAGGCGCTCGCAACCTGTCCGGGGCTCGTGCTCGTCGAGCGCGACCCGGCGGCGGTGGAGCAGGAGGCGGAAGCGCTCCTGTGCCGTCTGGAGGATGCGGGCTTCGCGGTGGAGCCACTCGAGCCTGGTGTCGTCGTCTTCGAGACGGCAGGGGTGGAGCGGCTCTACGGAGGGGTGGAGGCGGCGCTACGCAAGGCGCTCGCCTCCGTCGGTCCTGCCTGGGACCCGCGCGCAGGTGCGGGGCAGCGCCGCTTCGTCGCCCTCGCGGCGGCGAGCGTGGCGCACGCCGGGCAGGCGGTGATCGTCGAGGGGAAGGAGGAGCAGGCGTTTCTCGAGCCGCTCCCCCTCACGCTGCTACCGCTCGAGCGTCAGCGCTACGCCGAGCTGGAGGGGCTCGGCGTCCGACGGCTGGGCGAGCTGGCCAGCTTGCCGGGCGGCGCTGTCGCGGAGCGGCTGGGGCCGGAGGGGAAGCAGGCGTGGAGCCTCGCGCGTGGCGGGGAGCGCCGCCGCGCACGCGGGCGATCGCCCGCGGCAGAGCTGGCCGAGGCGCTCTCCTTCCCCGAGGCGGTCGCGAACGAGTTGACGTTGCGACGGGCGCTCGCGGCGCTGCTGGACAGGCTGGTGGCGCGTCCGGAGCGGGCAGGACGCCCCTTTCGGAAGGTGGCACTCGCCGGCCGTCTCGTGAGCGGCGGCTCCTGGCGGCGGACGGCGACGCTGCGTGAGGCGACCGCCGATGCGGGACGCCTGCGGGCGGCGCTCGGGCCGAAGCTCGCCGAGATCCCGGCACCGGTCGTCGAGCTCCGTCTCGAAGCGGTACAGCTCGCCGAGCACGTCGGCGATCAGCTGGCTCTCGTCGCTCCCGAAGGCGAGGAGCTCGAGCAGCGGCTGCGCGAGGGATTGCGCCAGGTGCGGGCCGGCGTTGGGGCCGGCTCGGTCTGCGCGGTGGTGGAGGTGGCGCCGTGGTCGCGGATCCCGGAAGCACGCGCGCTCGTGGTACCGCGGGACGTCTGAACGCGCCTCGGCCGGCCCTCGTCGAGACCGGCGTGGGCGGCACGCCCCGCGTCGTCGACCGGGAGGAGGTCACGCTCGTGCGGGAGGAGTGGCGTGTCGTCGACCGCTGGTGGACGGATGAGCCGGTCGACCGCCGTTACTTCGAGGTGGTGCTCGAATCGGGACGCAACACGGCTGTCTACTTCGACGGAGAGAGCAAGACGTGGTTCACCCAGCGTGCGTGACGGAATGGTCCTGCTGCACCGCCTCGTAGGCGAGCTCTTCCCACTCGTCCGAGCGCTCGGGCGGCACCACCACCCATTGCCGGAAGGTCGTGTTCCCGCGACCGGACGGGTCGAACAGGTGAGCGCCGTCGACGGCGAGCGCGCGAGCATGGGCTTCCGGGTCGGTCAGCTTGAACACCATCCCTGTCCGCGAGAAGCCGAAGACGACGCGACCCGCCCGCTTCACGCAGGACATTCCGAACACCTTCGACGCCCGGCAATGCGGGTGCCAGGCCGTGATCGCGTCGACGATGTCGTCGTAGCGGTCGCGGCCCGGGCGGGTCATTCAGCCGCTCGCTCCCTCGAGCGTTCGCACCACGACGGTGCCGGGGTCGAGACCCGAGTCGGCCTCCACGTAGTGCTGGTCGAACCCGGGGTTGCGGCCGCGCAGGTACTCGCCGAAGCCGCGCGACGGCACGTGGAGGTTGAAGAAGCGGGCGTCGCCGTCCCCGTCGTTCCGAAAGGAGTGGACGACATCCGGTGGTACCAGCACGAACGTCCCGGCCGGGGCGCGCAGCTTCTCACCCCGCAGCGAAAACGTCAGCTCGCCCTCCATCACGACGAAGGTGTCGGCGTGGTCGTGGTGGACGTGCGGGTCGGGGCCGTGCTCGCCCGGTCCGTAGACCGTCTCTGTCACTGCGAGCTCCTCCGTGTCGACCAGCAGCGTCAGACGGCGTCCGGGACGGTCGGTGATCGTCTCTCCGTCGTTCCCGCCTGCGCGGCGCACGACGACGCGGGACGGGTCGTCGCCACCGTCGGACGCCGGCGCCTGCTGATCGAACGCGGCGCGGGCGCGGGCGAGCTCCTCTTCGTCCGCGGCCGACGAGAGCGCTCGGACGAACGCTCCGTAGCCACACGATGGGCTGTGGAAGTCGAGAAACGACGCTGTTCCGTCGATCCGGAAGGTGTGGGCGACACCCGGAGGCACCACGACCCACGTCTCCGCCTCCGCAACCGTGTCGCCGCTCCCGAGCAGGAACCGCACCGCTCCGTCGAGCACGAGAAACGCCTCCGCATGCGCACCGTGGACGTGGGTGGGAGGCGCCGGGGCGGCGTCCGGCGTGAACCGGGACTCGGAGAGGGCAAGGAGGTCGTGCTCGGACAGCAGCGCGACGTGCGACTCGGAGTCGCGAATGAGTGTCTCGCCAGGCTCGGGACGGAGCGGCACCCGAGGAGATTAGAGGCAGGTATGAGCTGCGTGCCCTTGCGGCCGCGAAGCGGACGCCTTCAGGGATCTTTGCGCGCAAGGGATCCGCGTGAGCGGATCCCGATTCTCGCGCAGCGAGAAGCGCTTGCCCGATGACATACGCCGAGCTGCACTGCCACAGTGCGTACTCGTTCCTGGACGGAGCGTCGCAACCGGAGGAGCTCGCCGCGTGCGCGGCCGCGCTCGGCTACGAGGCGCTCGCGCTCACCGACCACGACGGCGTCTACGGCTCGCTCGAGTTCGCCCACGCGGCGAAGGCGCTCGGCGTGCGCCCGATCACCGGCGCCGAGGTGACACTCGCCGGTGCCGCGCACGTGACGCTCCTGTGCGAGGACAGTCGCGGCTACGCGAACCTCTGCCGTATCCTCACGGCCGCGCACGCAGGCACTCGACCGGAGGGCAAGGAGCACTGCGTCCTCCTCGCCCCGTCCGTGTCCCTGGAGACGGTGGCCGAGCTGAGCGAAGGGCTCGTCTGCCTGTCCGGCTGCTCGCGCCAGGGTCTCGGCCTGCGCGACCCGAACGGCGCCGCCCGGCTGGCGCAGGCATTCGGGCGCGAGCGGTTCTTCGTCGAGTTGCAGCGACCCTACGAGCGCGGCGACACCAGGCGGCATGCGCTCCTCTGCGACCTTGCCGACCACCTCGGCGTCGAAACGGTTGCCACCGGCGACGTCCACGCCCACTCGGGGCGACGGGCAGTGCTGCAGGACGTGCTCGTCGCGATCCGCTGCTGCACCTCGCTCGACGGCTGCGAGGAGGAGCGGCGCGGCAACCGCGAGGCGGTGCTACGGGCCCCGGCGAAGATGATCGAGCGCTTCGACGGCCTCGACCGCCCGGCGGCGGAGCGGACGGTCCAGATCGCGGAGCGACTGCAGTTCGACCTCACCGAGGAGCTCGGCTACCGCTACCCCGACTTCTCCGACAGAGATGACCCTGCGATCCGGCAGCTCGTAGGCGTCTGCGATGCCGCGTTCGCCGAGCGCTACCCCCCAAGTGACACGGTGTTACAAGGGCAGGCGCGGGAGCGGCTGGAGACCGAGCTTGCTCTGATCGACGAGCTCGGGCTGGCGGGCTTCTTCCTCCTGCACTGGGAGGTGCTCGAGCTGGCACGGGAATGCGCCCTCCGTGTACGGGGTCGCGACTCGCCGCGGCGCTTCCTGCCGCCCGGACGGGGGAGAGGCAGCTCGGTCGGGTCGATCGTCTGCTACCTGACCGGGCTCTCGCACGTCGATCCCGTCGCCAGTGAGCTCTCGCTCGGACGCTTCCTGAACCGGGAGATGGCGTCCGTGCCGGACATCGACCTCGACTTCCCACGCGACATCCGGGAGCAGTTGATCGTCGCCGTGACCGAGCGCTACGGGCGCGAGCACGCGGCGCTCGTGGCGAGCTTCGCCACCTACCGGTCGCGCGGGGCGATCCGCGACGTGGGCAAGGCGCTGGGCCTGCCGCAGGTCGAGCTCGAGCGGCTCGCCCGCGTCACGGACGGCTGGCACGCGGAGAAGGTGGCCGAGGAGGTGGCGAGCCTTCCCGACGCCGAGCGCAAGCTGCTCTCCCGTCGCTGGCGCGCGTTCCAGTTCCTCACGGGCGAGATCGCCGGCCTGCCGCGTCATATCTCCCAGCACCCGGGTGGCATGGTCATCTCCTCGCGGCCGCTCGTGGAGCTCGTGCCGGTGCAGCCGGCGGCGATGGCGGGCCGGCAGCTCTGCCAGTGGGACAAGGACTCCTGCGCCGACGCGGGCTTCCTCAAGATCGACCTGCTCGGGCTGGGAATGCTGTCCGCGGTGGAAGAGTGTGCGGACCAGATCGCACGTCTCCACGGGACACCTCTCGACCTCTCGCGGATCCCACTCGACGACGAGGCGGTGTTCCGCGAGATCCAGGACGCGGACACGGTCGGTGTCTTCCAGATCGAGTCGCGCGCCCAGATGCAGAGCCTGCTGCGGACGAGGCCCGAGACGATCGACGACCTCACCGTGCAGGTGGCGCTCGTGCGACCCGGGCCGATCCAGGGCAAGGCCGTACATCCGTACATCGAGCATCGACGGCGGCTGCGGGAGGATCAGACGTTCGTCTACCCGGTCGACCACGAGCTGCTGCGCACACCGCTTCAGGCCACGCTCGGCGTCGTCGTCTTCCAGGATCAGGTGCTGGACGTGGCGATCGCGCTGGCGGGGTTCACGGTCGGGGAGGCGGAAGGGCTGCGGCGGGCGATGAGCCGCAAGCGAAGCCTCGCCGCGCTCGAGGCGTACCGTCAGCGCTTCGTCGAGGGCTCGGCGCGGAACGGCGTCGACGCAGCTGTCGCGAACCTCGTCTACGACAAGCTCGTCGGCTTCTCCGGCTTCGGCTTCCCGAAGTCGCACGCGGCCGCCTTCGGCCTGCTCGCCTACCAGTCCGCGTGGCTGCGTCACCACCATCCGGCCGTGTTCCTCTGCGCCCTTCTGAACGCGCAGCCGATGGGCTTCTACCCGCCCGCCAGTCTCGTCCGCGACGCGCAGCGGCGCGGGGTGGAGGTGCAGCCGCCGGACGTCAACGTGAGCGCCGCGCGGTCGGGGACTGTCCCCGCAGGGGACAGTCCCCCCGGTGTACGCATCGGTCTGGCCCAGGTGCAGTCGCTGGGCTCAGACGACGCAACCGCACTCGTGGCGGAGCGCGATGCGAACGGGCCCTTCGCAGACATCGGCGACCTGGCGCGTCGCGCGCCGGTGTCGCGCGACGCGCTGCAGGCGCTCGTGCGCGGCGGCGCATGCGACGCTTTCGGACGCCGGCGCGACCTGCTCTGGGAGCTCGGGCTCGCGATCAGGCCGCGGACCGTCGAGCGGACGCAGGGGAGGGAGAAGCAGCTGCCGCTGGAGCTCGACCCGACGGTGGAGACTCCGGAGCTGCGCGACCTCACCCGCTGGGAGCGGATGCTGGCCGACTACCGGGAGACGGGCCTCTCGGTCGGCGACCATCCACTCGCGCTGCTGCGATCCCACCTGCCGCCCGGAACGCTCACGAGCCTCGAGCTGCACGAGGCGCGTCACGGAGCGCAGGTCGCATACGCAGGGCTCGCCATCGCCCGGCAGCGACCGGCGACCGCGAACGGGATCGTCTTCATGCTGCTCGAGGACGAGCACGGGCAGGTGAACCTGATCGTGCCGCCGGCCGTCTACGAGCGGCACCGGGCCATCGTCCGCAGCGAGCCGCTGCTGCTCGTCCACGGCCGCTTCGAGCGCGTCGAGCGGAACCGCAACGTGCTCGTCTCCTCGCTCGAGAGCCTCTCAGCCCTCGCGCGCGGCGTCGCGGAGTCGGAGGAGGTGGTCGTCTCGCTCCCGCGCGCCCACCACTTCGGGCACCGTTAGGCGAAGTGGGATCGGCGAGAGTGGATCTCCTCGCCCGCAAGAAGAGTCAGGTACCGATGCTGCCGACCACGCGTCGCACCTCGTCGACGGTGGTGACACCGGCGACGGCGAGGCGGACGCCGTCCTCGCGCAGCGTGAGCATCCCCTCCGCGATCGCCAGCGCCTCGACCTCCCTCGAGGAGGCCCCGATCAGCGATGCGATCGAGTCGGTCATGGTCAACACCTCGAAGACCGCAGTGCGGCCCTTGTAGCCGATCTCGTTGCATTCGCGGCAGCCGACCGCCCGGTGCAGGGTGACCTGCGCGATACCGTCGGGCACGCCGAGGTCCCGCAAGTCGTCGCCCTCGGCCGCGTACGGCTCACGGCAGTAGGTGCACAGCGTGCGCACCAGCCGCTGCGCGACGAACGCGTTGACCGACGAGGCGATGATGCTGCGATCGACGTCGATGTCGAGCAGCCGCTGCAGCGACGCCGACGCCGTCTGCGCGTGCAGCGTCGACAGCACGAGGTGGCCGGTCATCGCGGCGCGGAAGGCGATCTCGGCCGTCTCCTCGTCGCGGATCTCGCCGACGAGGATGATGTCGGGGTCGGAGCGGAGGATCGTCCGGAGACCCGATGCGAAGGTGAGGCCGGCTCGCGGGTTGATGTCGATCTGATCGAGGCCCATGAGCCGATATTCGACGGGATCCTCGATCGTGACGATCGAGACCTCCGGCTTGTTCAGCTCCTGGAGACAGGCGTACAGGGTTGTCGTCTTGCCCGACCCTGTCGGGCCGACGACGACGACCGCGCCGTACGGCTGCGAGATCGCATGCTCGAGGGCAACACGGCTGCGCGGCCACAGGCCGAGGTCGTCGAGCGACGCAGGCGCGTTCGACTGGCTGAGCAGCCGCAGCGTCACCTTCTCGCCGTTGGTCGTCGGGAGCACGGCGACGCGGACGTCGACCGCCTCCGTGCCACGCCTCACGGCGACGCGACCGTCCTGCGGCACGCGTCGCTCGGCGATGTCGAGCCCCGCCATGATCTTGAGCCGGCTCACGACCGCCGAGGTGTGCGAGCCGGCGATCGACGCGATCTCGCGGATGACGCCGTCGATCCGGGCGCGGACGACGACGCGACGACCCTGCGGCACGAAGTGGATGTCCGACGCGCGAAGGTCGAGCGCTTTCGCGATCGATCGGTTGACGAACAGCACCGCCGGTGTCTCGTGGTCGATGTCGATGTCTTCACCGACGTCCTCGCCCTCCGCGTCCTCCTGGGAGACGCCGGAGAACTCGACCGTGGCGCCCTCGTGCAGCCGGTTGATTGCGACCTCGATCGCGTCCTTGGTCGAGACGCCCACCTTGACGGGCACGCCCAGCGCAAGGCGCAGCTCGTCGTAGAACTGCACGTTGGTCGGGTCGGCCACCGCGATGAGCACGGAGCCGTCCTCCTCGAAGCGCACCGGGATGGCGCAGTAGCGTCGGGCGAGGTTCTCGGACAGGAGCGTCGACGCTTCCACGTCGAGCGACTCGAGCGTGACGTGGAGGTACTGGAGGTCGTGCTGCTCGGCGAGGACGATGGCGACCTGCTCCGGGGAGCAGTAGCCGTGCTCGACGAGGATCTCACCCAGGCGCACCTGTGGCGACCGGCGCTTGACCGCGAGCGCGAACTCCAGCTGCTCAGCGGTGATCACACCGTCCCTGACGAGCAAGGTCCCGAGAGCGGGCCACGGGTTCCGCGCGGCTTCCACGAAGGCGGTTATCGGCATCAGCCGTCCCTGAGATGAGTGACAATCGATCGAGGGGTTCAGCTCATGCGCATCGTGGTGCAACGGGTGTCCGAAGCGGCCGTGACCGTGGCCGACGAGATCGTGGGTCGCTGCGGACCGGGCCTCCTCGTCCTCGTCGGCGCCACGGAGGACGACGATGCAACCTCGGCCGAGCGTCTGGCGGCGAAAGTGGCCAAGTTACGCGTGTTTCCGAACCACGAGGGCCGCTTCGATCTCTCGCTCGTCGACGTCGGCGGGGACGCGCTCGTCGTGAGCCAGTTCACGCTCGTCGCCGACACGGCGCGTGGCAACCGCCCGAGCTTCACCCGTGCCGCCGCACCGGAGATCGCAGAGACGCTGGTCGCGTCCTTCGCCGAGGCGCTGCGGTCGCATGGAGTGCACGTCGAGGAGGGCAGCTTCGGCGCACGGATGGCGGTGCAGCTCGTCAACGACGGCCCGGTGACGATCGTCCTCGAGACCTGAAAGCGGATCGCGGCCGTTCGAGGATTCCGCGCGCTCGTGCTACCCTGCGAGCACCACATTTCACCTGCAGCTTGGGAAATGGGCGCGTCGGCGCCCATTTTTCTTGAGGGAGCACGACGATGACCGACACGTATGCGAAAGAGCGGACGCTGACCCAGGAGATCACCCCGGCCGTCGAGGGCAACCTGCCCGGCGTCAGCGTCCTCGCCGTCGAGCTCCTCTCACCGAGCAGGTTCTGCGTCTACGTCGATCGGCCGGAAGGCGTCGACCTGGCGCTCTGCGAGCGGGTCACGCGCCTGCTCGACGGCTACCGCACCGACTACACGATCGACGTCTCCTCACCCGGGCCCGAGCGCCCGCTTCGCACCGCGGCGCATTTCGAGCGTGCCGTCGGGCACAGCGTCCAGCTTCGGGTCTCCGGGGCGGGCAAGGCCGAGCGCCTGCGCGGTGAGGTGCTCCGAGCCGGAGACGAGACGGTCGTCGTCAGCGCGGCCGGCATCCAGCGCGAGATCCGGTACGAGGACATCGTTCGGGCGAATCTGGTCGACGAAGGACGGAAGGGATCATGAGCGAGGAGATCATCGAGGGAATCCGCACAATCGAGCGGGAGAAGGGGATCGAGTCGGAGGCGCTCGTCTCGGCGCTCGAGGACGCGCTGCTCGCGGCGTACAAGAAGCTGCCGGATGCGTCCCGCCACGCCGAGGTCGTGCTCGACGAAGACGGCGAGTTCCGCGTCTACGCGATCGTGATCCCGACCGATCTCGAAGAGCGGCTGCTCGACGAGGCGATGGAGGCGAAGATCGAGGAGCTCGAGCGCCTCGAGGAGGAGACCGGCGAGAAGCAGCACACGCTGATCAACCCGGACGAGCTCGACCTCGACTGGTCGCAGGTGCCGGAACAGCAGATCGACCGCACCGACGTGACGCCGAACGACTTCGGGCGCATCGCCGGCATGACTGCCAAACAGGTCTTCCAGCAGCGCATCCGCGAGGCGGAGCGCGCCATCATGTACGACGAGTACGTCGACCGCCAGGGCGAGGTCGTGACGGGGATCGTCCAGCAGGCGGGCGACCGCAACAACGTCCTCGTCGACCTCGGCAAGGTCGAGGCGCTGCTTCCACGCTCCGAGCAGGTGGACGGCGAGCGCTACGAGCAGGGGTCGCGCATCAAGGCCGTGATCGTCGAGGTGCGCTCGGGGACGAAGGGGCCGCAGGTCGTCCTCTCCCGTCGCGACCCTCGCCTCATCGAGACGCTGTTCGAGCTCGAGGTGCCGGAGATCGCCGACGGCCTCGTGACGATTCGCGGCGTCGCACGGGAGCCGGGCTATCGGTCGAAGATCGCGGTCGAGTCGCATGTCCAGGGCGTCGACCCCGTCGGTGCCTGTGTCGGGCCCCGCGGCTCGCGCGTGCGCATGGTCGTGTCCGAGCTGCGCGGCGAGAAGATCGACATCATCCCGTGGAACACGGAGCCGGCGCGCTTCGTCGCGAAGGCGCTCTCGCCGGCACGCGTGCGGGAGGTCTACATCGACGACGAGACCCGCGACGCCACCGTTGTCGTGCCGGACGACCAGCTCGCTCTCGCGATCGGCAAGGAAGGCTTGAACGCCCGTCTCGCGACGCGGCTGACCGGCTGGAAGATCGACATCAAGTCGGACTCCGAGTTCGCCGAAGCCGAGGCGAAGGCGGCCTTTGCAGGCGCGGAGGAAGGGGCCGAGGATTACTCCGGTCGCTGCGCGGCGATTCTCACCAACGGCAAGCGGTGCCCGAACGCGGCGTTGCCGGGGTCGAAGTACTGCGGCGTGCCGGCCCATCAGGAGCTCGTCAACCGCCCCGACGTCGAGTCGGTGGTCCTGGCCGAGGAGGAGATCGTCGCAGCCGTCGAGGAGATCGTCGCGGACGAGCTCGTTGCCGCAGCGATCCTCGAGGAGGCGGTCGAGGAGGCGCTGGCCGCAGGCGAGATCACGCTCGAGGACGCGGTCGTCCTCGAGGAGGCGATCGAGGAGGCGGCAGCCGAGGCGGTCGTCGAGGACGTCGCTGCAGGCGCGGCACTCGTCGAGCTGCTCGAGGAGGCCGTCGCAGAGGACGGTGCCGAGGAGGGCGAGCGCTCTGAGCCGTGACCGCGGCGCCGATCAGGACGTGTGCGGGGTGCGGCCGGAAGGCTCCGCAGGCCGAGCTCGTTCGCTTCGCAGCGGTCGACGGTCGCCTCGAGGTGGGGCGTGCGCTGCCCGGACGCGGCGTCTACACCTGCAGGGAGGCAGCCTGCTTCGCCCTGGCGCGCGAGCGGAGGGCGTTCGCGCGGGTGCTTCGGCGCCAGGTCGTCGTCGAATCGGAACCGACGCGGATCTACACTGACGCTGATGGCTGACGGACCGAACAAGCCGAACCGACCGATCCGCCCGCGCGGCGGCCCGTCAGGGCGCAAGCGGCGGGTCGTCATCGAGGGTGGTGCCGCACGCGGCCGCGACGCGCGCCAGACGCGCGAGCGCGGGGCAACGCCGACACCGCGGACGCCGCCGCCGGCGCCGCCGACCGGGCCGGCCACCGTCGAGTCGGGGGCCACGGTCAAGGATCTCTCGGCGGCGTTCGGCGTGCCGATGCCGCAGATCATCAAGATCCTCATGGGCCTGGGGCAGATGCGCACGGCGACGCAGTCGCTGGCCGACGACGAGGTCGAGCTGATCGCGTCGGAGGTCGGCCGCGAGGTCGTGATCAAGCACGCCGCCGACGACGACGCCGAGCCGGAGCCGATCGAGGATGCGGAGGCCGATCTCTCGCCGCGACCTCCGGTCGTCACGATCATGGGTCACGTCGACCATGGCAAGACGACGCTGCTCGACGCGATCCGCTCGACGCAGGTCGTCGCGACGGAGGCCGGCGGCATCACCCAGCACATCGGCGCCTACCAGACCGAGGTGGACGGTCGCAGGATCACGTTCCTCGACACACCCGGCCACGAGGCGTTCACGGCGATGCGCGCGCGCGGCGCCAAGGTGACGGACATCGCGGTGCTCGTCGTCGCGGCCGACGACGGCGTCATGCCCCAGACGAAGGAGTCGATCTCCCACGCCCGGGCGGCGGAGGTACCCATCGTCGTCGCGATCAACAAGGTCGACGTGCCGGACGCCAACATCGACCGCGTCAAGAGCGAGCTCGCCGCCGAAGGGCTGCAACCGGAGGACTGGGGCGGCTCGACGCAGTTCGCCGAGGTGTCCGCCAAGCAGCAGACGGGTCTCGACGAGCTGCTCGAGAAGATCCTCCTCGTCGCCGACGCCGAGCTCGATCTGCGTGCCAACCCGAAGGCAGACGCATCCGGGCCGATCGTCGAGTCGCGTCTCGACGTCGGGCGCGGCCCCGTCACGACGATGCTCGTCCAGCGCGGCACCCTGCGGGTCGGCGACGCGATCGTCGCCGGTGATGCCGCGGGGAAGGTCAGGGCCTTGAACGACTACCGCGGCGTGAAGGTCAAAGAGGCCAGGCCGGGCGACCCGGTCGAGATCCTCGGCTTCGACAGCCCCCCGCGGGCGGGCGAGCTGGCGCGTGTCGTCGAGCACGAGCGGCAGGCGAAGGACCTCGCCGAAAAGCGCTCCGAGCGGCTCCGTCGCGAGCAGCTGGCGCAGCGCTCGAAGCGCGGCGTGTCCCTGGAGACGCTGTTCGAGCAGATGCAGGAGGGCGCCATCCAGGAGCTCAACATCGTCCTCAAGGGCGACGTGCAGGGGTCCGTCGAGGCACTGCTGGGCGAGCTCGGCAAGATCCAGCACTCGGAAGTGGGCGTCAACGTGATCCATACCGGCGTCGGCGGGATCACGGAGAACGACGTCAACCTCGCCGCCGCGTCCAACGCGCTCGTGATCGGCTTCAACGTCCGGCCGAGCGCCGACGCGAGGGCGCTCGCCGAGCGCGAGGGTGTCGACATCCGCACCTATCGCGTCATCTACCAGCTCACGGACGACATCCAGCAGGCGCTCGTCGGGATGCTCTCGCCGGTCAAGACCGAGGAGACGATCGGCGAGGCCGAGGTGCGCGCTCTGTTCAAGGTCTCGAGGCTCGGCACGATCGCCGGCTGCATGGTCACGAGCGGCATCGTGCGGCGCAACGCGCGGGTCCGCATCGTGCGTGACGGCACCGTCATCTACGAGACACACGTGTCGCAGCTCAAGCGGTTCAAGGAGGATGCGCGCGAGGTGAGCGAGGGCTTCGAGTGCGGCATCCTCCTCGACGGCTTCAACGACATCAAGGAAGGCGACGTGCTCGAGGTCTTCGAGACGCGCGAGGTCGAGCGCACCGACCTCGACACGCCTATGGGGGCACCGTAGGGCTTCGCGAGGTCCGCGCCTGCGCGGCCGCGAAGCGGACGCCTTCAGGGATCTTCGCGCGGCCGGTATCCGCGCGAGCGGATTTCGGGATCTCGCGGCGCGAGATCCCGCTTGCCGATTAGCGTGGGCGGCGGGGGCTTCGTCGGCATCCTCTCGGTGGAGCTGTTCTTCCCCGAGAGCCATTCGCTGAAGGAAAAGCGCATGCTTCTGCGGTCGCTCAAGGCCCAGCTGCAGCATCGGGTCGGCTGCTCGATCGCCGAGGTCGACCACCACGACACGTGGCAGCGGGCGCGCCTGACGCTCTCCTGCGTGACCCGCGAGGCGGGTGAGGCGGAGCGGCTGCTCGACCAGGCCGAGCGGTGTGTCCGCGGACACGACGTCGATGTGCTCGTGTGCGAACGGAGGACGGTGACGCTCGATGACGAGGCCTGATCGCCTGCGGCGCGTCGACGAGGCCGTCCGCAAGATCCTCACAGAGGGGATCGCCGAGCTCGAGGACCCGCGGATCGGGTTCGTCACGGTGACGGCCGTCCAGGTCACCAAGGACCTCGAGTACGCCACCGTGTGGGTGAGCATCTTCGGCTCGGACCGGGTGCGGGAGAGCGCAATGCAGGCGCTCGAGGGGGCCGCAGGCGTGTTGCAGGGGCGCATCAACCGCGAGCTCCACATGCGCCGTACCCCGCATCTCCGGTTCACGTACGATTCCGCCGTCGAGCGAGGCGTGAGAATGTCGAGGCTGATCGACGAGGTCGCGCCGGCGGACGAGCCAGGTGAGGTAGATGGTGGAGCAGGCTGACATCGACGCGGTCGTGGAGGCGCTGCGGTCGCACGACCGCTTCCTCATCACCTCCCACGAGAACGCGGACGGGGATGCGCTCGGCTCGCTCCTTGCGACACAGCTCGCGCTCGAGCAGCTGGGCAAGGACACGGTGATGGTGCTCGAGGGGGAGGCGCCGCTGCCCGGCGAGTACGGCTTTCTCGAGCTCGACGTGCGCGGTCTGCTTCGCGCCCGCCCGCCGGCGACGGCCGACGAGGCTCGGGTGGTCGTCGCGGTGGACTGTGCGCAAGCGTCGCGTCTGGCCGACGAGACCCTCCTCGACGGCGCGCCGCTCGTGGTCAACATCGACCACCACCACGACAACACCCGCTTCGGGAACGCCAACCTCGTCGTCGCCGAAGCGTCGTCCACCGGCGAGGTGCTCGCGGACGTGTTTGCGGCGCTCGGCGTGGTGTTGCAGCCCGAGATCGCCGAGGCGCTGTACGTCGCGGTGGTCACCGACACGGGTCGCTTCCAGTACTCCAACACCACGCCGAAGGCTCTCAGGCTGGCGGCCGACCTCGTCGAGGCCGGCGCCGACGTGCACAAGGTGTTCCAGGGCGTCTACGAGACGATCCAGTTCGCAAAGCTCAAGCTTCTCGCGCGCGCGCTCGAGCGGGCGACCGTGTACGAAGGAGGCGACGTCGTCGTCTCGTACCTGCTGCGCACCGACTTCGCCGAGGTCGGGGCGGCCGAGCCCTACTCGGAGGGGATCATCGACTCGCTTCGCGCCGTCGAGGGCGCAAAGCTCGCCGCGCTGATCCGCGAGCCGCCGCGCTCGGGGAGCCCGGCGCGGAAGGTCTCGCTGCGCACGTCGGTCGACGAGATCGACGTGTCGGCGATCGCCCGCTGTTCCGGCGGTGGTGGTCATCCGCAGGCGGCCGGATTCTCGAGCGACTCGTCCATCGGTGAGATCACCGACTTGATCGTGCGCGAGTTCGTCGCGCAGCGGGACTCCGACTAGCATGGCGATCCCGCGCGGCCTCGAGCCGACGGGAGTGATCCTGGTCGACAAGCCGACAGGGCCGACCTCGTTCGCGCTCGTCGCCGAGACGCGCCGCCGCACCGGGGCGAAGACGGGGCACGCAGGCACGCTCGACCCGTTTGCGACCGGTCTGCTCGTCCTGCTCTCCGGGCGGGCAACGAGCCTGCAGGATCGGTTCATGAAGCTGGACAAGCGCTACGAGACATCCGTCGACCTCGCCGCCCGGACGACGACCGGCGACCCGGAGGGGGACGTGATCGAGGAACACGAGCCGCCCGGAGAGGACGAGCTCCGCAGTGCGCTCGAGCGCTTTCAAGGAGCGGTCGAGCTGTCGGTCCCGGCCGCATCCGCGGTGAAGATCGACGGCGAGCGTGCGTATCGGCTGCACCGGCGCGGCGTTGCCGTCGAGATGCCGGTGCGGGCGATGCGGATCCACGAGACGACGCTTCTGGGGTACGACCGCGGCATCGTCCGGCTCGAGCTGCTGGTCGGCTCGGGCACCTACATCCGCTCGATCGCCGACGCGCTCGGCGGGCACTGTCGCAGTCTGCGGCGAACGGAGGTCGGACCGTTTCGGGTCACCGAGGCCGATCCGGAGCGTGTGATCCCGGTCGAGGACGCGCTCGGTCGGCTTCCCATCGCAACCGTCGCGGAGGCGTCGTGAGGGTCGCACATGGCCCGGCGCAGGTGGAACGGCAGCCGCGCGCCGTCGCGATCGGAACCTTCGACGGCGTGCACCGGGGGCACGCGGCGGTCCTGCAGGCGGCGACGGACACCGGTCTTGCCCCGACCGCGATCACATTCGATCCGCATCCAAGGATCGCGCTCGGGAACCGCGTGGAGCTGATCACCACTCTCGAGCGCAGGCTCGAGCTGCTGGCGGAGCTCGGCGTGGAGACGACGATCGTGCTCGCCTTCACGCCGGAGCTGATGAGGCTCCGCCCGGAGGAGTTCGCCAGCGGCTACCTGAGCTCCATCGGTGCCGAGGCCGTCGCCGCAGGTTCCGACTTTCGTTTCGGTGCGAAACGCGCGGGCGATCTCGAGCTCCTCGGCCGCCTCGGCTACGAAGTGCTCGCCGTCGACCCGGTGCCGGGGGTGTCGTCGACGGCGATTCGCGTCGCACTCGGCGACGGCGACGTGGTCGGGGCTGCAGATTTGCTCGGTCGCCCGTACGAGCTCGACGGTCTCGTCGTCGCCGGCGATCAGCGAGGCGGCACGCTTGGCTTTCCGACGGCGAACATCGCGCTCGAGCCGGCACTCGCCTGCCCTGCGTTCGGGATCTATGCAGGCTCGGCGCTTGCTCACCGCGCCGCCGTGTCGATCGGGACGAACCCGCACTACGGTGGCACCGAGCGCCGCATCGAGCCCTACCTGCTCGACTTCGACGGTGATCTCTACGGCAAGCGCCTCGTCGTCGAGCTGTGGCAGCGGCTGCGCGACGAGGCGGTGTTTGCCTCCGAGCAGGAGCTGATCGACCAGATCGCTCGCGACGTCGACGCGACGCGGTCTGCGCAGCGGCCCGTGTGAGGGCGCTGCAGGCGTCGCGCCTACGGCGAGATCGAACGGCCGTCGCGCCGGGGATCCGCCGCCGGCCCGTCGCGACCCACGCAGCTGACACCGCCGAAGAAGTGATGAAGGTCGTCCCACCGGACGACGGTGTGACCCTGCTCCTCGAGCTGCGCCAGCGCCGCCTCGTCGGCACCCGGCTCCACGTGGACGGCTCCGCCGGCTGGGTGGAGGCGTGGTCGGTCGACGGCGGGCTGCGGCTCGAGCCCCTCGTCGAGGATCCCCGCCAGCACCGAGACGAGAGCCGTCCGCAGTCGTGTGCCCCCGGCGGCTCCGATTGCGAGGACGAGCCCCTCACCGTCGAGCACGACGGTCGGCGCCATCATCGACTCCATGCGTTCCCCGGGATGAAGGCCGCCGATCGCGAGGTCGGTCTCCCCGAGCATCGAGTTGAGATGCAGATCGAAGCCGGGCGTCCAGACGCCCGCGCCGACGCCGAGGCTCGTGGTGAAGACACCGGCACGACCTGCCTCGTCGACGGCGACGTGGTTCGTGGTGTGGGTCTCCGGGCCGGGGGCACCGGACAGCGCTGTGACGAGCGCCAGCGCGCGCTCCGTCGGCGAGCGCCCGGCGAGACGCGGCAGGCGCGAGAGCGTCTCGGGTACACCCGAGAGACCGGCGCGCGTGACGACGTGGAACCCGTGCCACTCCTCACGGGCCGGAGGGCGCCACTCGGCCCGATAGGCGGCCAGGTCGTCCCAGGTGAGCGTCACCCCGTCGATGCCGAGCAGCGCCTCGGCGACCGAGCCGCGATAGGGGCTCTGCGGGCCTTCGTCGGCGAGGCATTCGAGCGCTTCGACCAGGCCTGGCTGGATGACCACGTCGCCCGCCTGAAGCAGCGCGCCTCCGGGGGCGTAGATGGCGGCGCCGCGCTCGAGCGTCATCAGCTCCTCGAGCATCGACAGGCAGGCGGCATGGCGGGGCGGGAGCGGGGCGCCGCCGCGCGCGAGGCGCACCGCGGGCTCCAGCAGGCGTCGCCAGGGCAACCGCCCACCTGCCTCGTGCAGCGCGGCCAGGCCGGCAGGCACGCCGGGAACGCCGCAGGACGCGGGGCCGATGCGGTACTCGACCACCTCCTCGCCGAAGCGCACCAGGTGATCGACCATCTCGCCGGTTCTCCGCGGCACCGCGACGAAACAGTCGAGCAAGGCCGCACGTCGGCCGTCCCACCAGATCGCGTGACCGCCGCCGAGCAGACCGGTCATCACCGTCTCGGCAACGCACGAGGCGAGGCACATGGCGATCGTCGCGTCGGCGGCAGTGCCGCCATCGGCGAGGATCTCGGCCCCGACCTCGGCAGTCGCCGGGTGCCCCGCGGCCACCGCGGCTCTCACGAGGGTGCCGCCTCGGGGTTGATCACGTCGACCGGGGCACCGTCGGCGAATGCGAGCACGGAAGCGAAGGCGGGCACTGCTCCTTGGTAGTCGTCGAGGATCGCGACACGCACAGACCAGACGCTAACGGGACTCGACCGTCGAGCACCCGAACTCGACGATGGCGACCGCTGCCGCGGCGGCCGTGAGCTCGACGTCGGTCGCCTCGGATCCCACCCCGAGGGTGGAGGCGGCACGAGGGAAGCGCGTCAGGTAGGCGCGAAGGGCCTCGCGTGCCTCCACGCCGCCGAGGAGCTGCCCCCTCGCCGCCACCGCCTCGCCTGCGAGCACGAGCACGGCAGGTGCGCCGCCGCGAAAGGTGCGCCACCAGCGTTTCCGCTCCGGTGCCACGGCGAGGGCGACGAGACCGGTGCCGGCACGAGCGAAGAGGATCGGAATCGTGCGCCTGCGGCCGCCGCGTCCCGTGTAGGTGAGCAACAGCAGCCGTCCGCTGAGAAGGCGATGCGCCCGAGAGCGCAGGATGGTGCGGACGAACGGGTTCGCCATCCGCAGCAGACGGAGAGGCGGGCGAGGGCCGCGGCCACTCACGCGCCGCGAGCGCCCAGCCGGCGGGCGCGCACGCTGCCCTCCAGGTACTCTTTCGGCGACCGCTCTCTCGGCCGCCCGTGTCCTTCCTTCACGGCGTGCGGGGACTGCGGAGGCGATTCGACGAGAGGAGACACATGGCTCTCACCAAGGAAGTCAAGCAGGAGCTGATCGACAAGCACGGGCGGAGTGGCCAGGACACCGGCTCGGCCGAGGTGCAGATCGCGATGCTGACGCGTCGCATCAACGACCTCACCGAGCACCTGCGCACCCATCCCAAGGACCACCATTCGAGAAGAGGGCTGCTGACGCTCGTCGGCCGCCGCCGCCGCTTCCTCGACTACCTGCAGCGAAAGGATCTCGAGGGCTACCGTGCCCTCATCAAGGAGCTCGGCCTCCGTCGTTAGCTCCGGACGTGGCGGAGGGTGGACGTTTGATCGAGCCCCGCGAGACGCGCCGCGAGGCTGGCTCAAACCTCCACCTTCCGTGGAACTCGGAAGAGTGAAGGGACACACCACATGAGCACCATCACCGAGCGCACTGCCTCGGTCTCCGTCGACGTCGGCGGTCGCGAGATCGTCTTCGAGACGGGCAGGCTCGCAAAGCAAGCGGACGGGGCCGTTCTCGTCCGCAGCGGGGAGACGATGATCCTCGCCACGGCGGTCGGGCGCCACGACGCGCGACCCGACGCCGACTTCTTCCCGCTCACCGTCGACGTGGAGGAGCGGATGTACGCCGCCGGGAAGATCCCCGGCGGCTTCTTCAAGCGCGAAGGGCGCGCCACCGAGCGCGCTACGCTGACCGCGCGCATGATCGACCGCCCGATCCGGCCCCTGTGGCCGAAGGGCTTCAAGAACGAGGTGCAGGTGATCTGCACCGTCCTCTCGGCCGACCTCGTTGTGCCGCACGACATCCTGTGCATCAACGGCGCCTCGGCCGCGCTGGCGATCTCGTCGCTGCCGTTCCTGGGCCCGGTGGGCGCAGTCCGCGTCGCTCTCGTCGACGACGAGCTGGTCGTCAACCCGACCTTCCAGGAGACGGCGGAATCGGCTCGGCTCGACCTCATCGTCGTCGGCACCCGCGACGCGCTGACGATGATCGAAGCCGGCGCCGACCAGGTGCCCGAGGACACGATCCTGCAGGCCTTCGAGCTGGCGCACACCGAGATCGTCCGCATCTGCGACGCGATCGAGGAGCTGCGCGCGTCCGTCGGCAAGCCGAAGTGGGTCGACCCCGAGCTCAACGCCGAGCTTGCTGCGAGCCACGGTGCCGCGATCCGCGACCGCATCGCCGAGGCCGGGCTCCGTGAGGCGGGCGCGATCCTCGACGAGCTGCTGGCCGAGGTCGCACCGGCGATCACGATGGACTCGACCGAGGAGGACATCGTCCGCGAGACCCAGCTCCGGAACGGTCTCGCAGCCGTGCTGGAGCAGGAGCGTGCCGCCGCCGTCGAGGCTCCTGTACGGGCTCAGTTCGAGTCGGAGCTGCGCGCCCTGACCGACGCCGAGCAGGACTCGAAGGAGCTCAAGTCACGGAAACGGGACATTCTGCTGACGCGGATCCAGGACGAGGTCGAGCTTCCGTTCCCGACCGGCCCGGCGCCCGCCGAGGGCGAGGCGCCCGTGAAGGACTCGGTCACGCGCTCGGCGGTGAAGAAGGCGGCCGACGCGATCTACAAGGATCTCGTGCGCAAGAAGATCGCGGTCGAGAAGCGCCGGCCGGACGGTCGCGGCTCGGAGGAGATCCGGCCGATCACGACCGAGGTCGGCGTCTCGCCGCGAACGCACGGCTCCGCCCTGTTCACGCGCGGGCAGACGCAGATCATGACGCTCTGCACGCTCGGCACGGCAAAGGAGCAGCAGCGGATCGACGACCTGTCGCTCGAGTCGGAGCGGCGCTTCATGCACCACTACAACTTCCCGCCCTACTCGGTCGGGGAGACAGGCTTCATGCGTGGCCCGAAGCGACGCGACATCGGGCACGGCGCGCTCGCGCAGCGGGCCCTGGAGCCGGTCGTCCCGACGGCCGAGGACTTCCCGTACACGATCCGGCTCGTCTCCGAGACGCTGGAGTCGAACGGCTCGTCCTCGATGGGATCGGTCTGCGGCTCGACGATGGCGCTCATGCACGCCGGCGTGCCGATCGAGGCGCCGGTGTCCGGCATCGCCATGGGCCTGGTCAAGGAAGGTGACGACTTCACGATCCTGACGGACATCCAGGGCGCGGAGGACCACCTGGGCGACATGGACTTCAAGGTCGCCGGGACGTCCGCGGGCATCACCGCTCTGCAGATGGACATCAAGATCACCGGCGTCACGCAGGAGATCATGCGCACTGCGCTCGAGCAGGCGAAGCGGGCCCGCGTGTCGATCCTCGAGAAGATGGCCGAGACGATCGACGCACCGCGCGAGGAGCTCGCCGGCCACGCGCCGCGGATCTCGACGATCCAGATCAACCCCGAGTTCATCGGCATGGTGATCGGCAAGGGCGGCGAGACGATCCGTTCGCTCGAGTCCGACCACCAGGTGCAGATCGACATCGAGGAGGACGGCACGATCCTCGTCTACGCGACCGAGGGCGACAACGCCGACGCGGCAATCTCCGCGATCGAGGCGATGACGAAGGAGCCGGAGGTCGGTGACACGTACACCGGCCGCGTCGTCAAGACGACCGACTTCGGCGCCTTCGTCGAGCTGAAGAAGGGCACCGACGGGCTCCTGCACGTCTCGAACGTCGGCCCGGGCCGCGTGGCACACATCGAGGACGTGATCAGCCGCGGCGACGTGCTCGACGTGATCGTGCAGGAGATCGACAAGGAGCGTGGCCGGATCGGCCTCAAGCTCGTCGCCAAGCACGAGGACGGCGCGCTCGTCCAGCCGGAGGTGCTGATCGAGCGGGCAAAGGACGCCCCGCCGCGGGAGCCGCGTGAGCCACGCGGCGACCGTAACCGTGGCGGCGGCCGCGACCGCGGCAGAAGGTAGTAGGGGCCGGATACATCCGGCCCGAACGAAGAATCGATCTCTGCGGGGGCCGGATATATCCGGCCCCTACAAGCCGGGGTCAGACCCTGCGGGTCTGACCCCGGCTACGATCCGCGCCATGCTGGAGCACCGGCTGACGACGCTGCCCGGCGGCGAGCGGGTGGTGAGCGAGACGATCGACGGGGTGCGCTCCGTCGCCATCGGTCTCTGGATCGGCGCGGGCTCGCGCGACGAGCCGGCCGCGCGAGCGGGCGTCTCGCATTTCATCGAGCACCTGCTGTTCAAGGGCTCGGCCCACTACAGCGCACAGGAGATCGCCGAGCTCTTCGACACGATGGGGGGCGAGCTGAACGCCGCCACCTCGCGCGAGACGACCGTCGTCTACACGCGCGTGCCCGACTACCGGCTCGAGCAGGCGCTCGACGCGATGGTCGACATGGTGTTCGAGCCGTCGTTCACCGACGTCGACAGCGAACGCGAGGTCGTGCTCGAGGAGATCGCGATGGTCGAGGACAACCCGCAGGATCTCGTGCACGACATCGCGGCCGAGGTGGTGTTCGGCGCTCACCCGCTCGGCCGGCCCGTGATCGGCAGCGCGGAGGTGATCTCGTCCGTCAGCCGGCGGGCGCTGCGCGGCTACCACGGGGGCGCGTACGTCGGCGGAAACGTCGTCCTCGCCGCTGCCGGGAACGTCGAGCACGACCGCCTCGTCGAGTTGCTCGCGGCACGGCGCAACGGTGGCTCGCAGCCGTCGCGTCTCGTCCGGCGGCCCGTGCACCGGATGCCGTCGCCCCGGGCTCGGTTTCTGTGCAAGGACACGGAGCAGTACCACGTCGTCCTCTCCGGAGCGGGCGTCTCGCGCGCCGACGAGCGGCGCTACACCGCGTCGTTGCTGGATGCGATCGTCGGCGGCTCGGCCTCCTCGCGGCTGTTCCAGGAGATCCGGGAGAAGCGCGGCATGGCCTACAGCGTCTACAGCTACGGATCGCAGTTCGCCGATACCGGCCAGGTGGGCGTCTATGTCGGCACGCGGGCCGACAACCTCGCCGAATGCCTGCAGGTGACGGCCGCCGAGCTCCGCGACGTGGGTGCCGGGAACCTCCGCCCCGGCGAGCTCGAGCGGGCCAAGGAGAACCTCCGCGGGCGCCTGCTGCTCTCGCTCGAGTCGACCTCGAATCGTATGACCAGGCTCGGCCGCGCGATGATCACAGACGTCGAGATCGTGTCTCTCGAGGAGACCGTGCGACGCATCGACGCAGTCACCGAGGAGCATGTCGCCGCCCTCGCCGCGGAGCTGCTGGCGCCGGAGCGGCTGTCCGTGGCGGGCATCGGCCCGGCGGAGAAGCGCTTTCGTGCCGCCGTCGCGGGCTTCAACCCGCAGGCTGCGGCAGCGTGAGAGTCTGTCTCTTCGGCGCTGCGGGCAAGGTCGGGTCGGTGCTCGCGCCGCGGCTCGCTGCGGCGGGGCACGACGTCACGGACGGTCGCGCGTCAGGGGTCGCCGGGTGCGATGCAGCGGTCGACTTCACACGACCGGATGCCGTCACCGCGAATGTCGACATCTGCCTCGCAGCGGCGGTTCCCGTGGTGATCGGCACCTCGGGCTTCGACACGACGGTCGTGGACGAGCGCGCCCGAGAGGCCGGAGTACCGTGCTTCTTCGCTCCGAACTTCGCGCTCGGTGCCGTGCTCATGATGCGGTTCGCCGAGGAGGCGTCGCGCGTGCTCCCGCGCGCCGAGATCGTCGAGTTGCACCACGAGACGAAGCGCGACGCGCCGTCCGGCACGGCGAGGGCGACGGCGGAGCGCATGAGCGGTGATGTGCCGATCCACTCGGTCCGTCTCCCGGGGCTCGTGGCGCACCAGGAGGTGATGCTCGGCGGCAGCGGGGAGACGCTGACGATCAGGCACGACACGACGTCGCGCGAGGCGTTCGTCCCGGGTGTGCTGCTCGCGCTCGACCGTGTGCGTGGTCTGCCGCCGGGCCTCACGATCGGGCTCGAAGCCCTGCTCTGATCGAGGGCCGGCGGGCTGAGCGGCGCCCCGGCGATACAATCCGGACGTGCTCGGCGAGGTGCTGACCGCAATCGCAACGCCGTTCGCCGCGGACGGGTCGGTCGATCTCGACCGCTTCCGCGCGCTCAGCCGGCATCTCGTCGAGAACGGCTCCGACGGCCTCGTCGTCACCGGCACCACGGGTGAAGCTCCGACGTTGACGGACGACGAGCGCTTTGCGCTCTACGCCGCAGCGGTGGACGAGGTCGGCGACCGCGCCACCGTCCTCGCGGGCACGGGCACCAACGACACGCGGCACTCGATCCACCTCACCGAGCGGGCGCACGAGCTGGGCGTGGACGGATTCCTGGTGGTGACGCCCTACTACAACCTGCCGCCGCAGCGCGGGATCGTCGCTCATGTCGCTGCCGTGGCAGCGGCGACCGACCGGCCGGTGATCTTCTACGACATCCCCGCGCGCGTCGTCCGCGACGCCGAGCCGGAGACGGTCTCGCGGCTGGCCGAGATTCCCAACGTGCGCGGTGTCAAGCAGGCGAAGCCGAGCCTCGACGCAGCCCGCCACGTGGTCGCGTGCGGCCTCGATCTCTACGCGGGTGACGACGACCTGATCCTCCCCTTCCTCGAGGTGGGCGGGACCGGCGGCATCTGCGTGCACACACACGTTGTCGGGCCACAGGTGCAGGAGATGGTCCGGCGTTTCCGTGACGGCGATGTCGACGGTGCCCGTGCGCTCGACGCCGAGCTGCGTCCGTCCATCGACCTCCTGCGCGTGGTCACGAACCCGATCGCCATCAAGCGCGCGCTCGATCTGCTCGGGCTCGCACCGGGCACGGTCCGGCTCCCCCTCGTCGAGGCGGACGAGGCGGAGACGACCGCGATCCGCGGCTGCCTCGAACGTCTCGGCCTCCTCTCACCTGTCGCGGTCTGAGAGTGGACGACCAGACGAGGAACGCGCTGCGGGCCGTCTTCGGCTTCGGCGCCGACGGAGGGTTTCTCTCCGCGCCTCCCGGCCTCGACGGCAATCCCGGCCTCGGGCTGCCGGCGATCTCGGGCGCTGCGCGTGCTCGCGGCGAGTGGGACGTCGCCGCCAGCGCACACGCCCCCGAGTTGCCGGGCGACGAGTTGACCTTCGTGGCGCTCGCAGACGGCACGCTCGTCGTCGACGAGGACATACCCGACGGCGCCGCGACCCCGCTGGCGGAGGCTGTCGAGGCGTACCTGGCACCTCCGTATCGCGCCGCGGCGCTGCGAAACGAAGGCGACGTCTGGGGTGTCGCCGCCGCCGAGGTGACGGTGATCGAGCTTCCCTCGATCGACGGGAACGCTGTCGAGGTCTCGCGCGTCGGCGAGGAAGTGTCGTGCAAGGTCGACGGCGTCGAAGCAGTCGTCTCACCCGAGCTGAGACAGATGGTCGACGGCCTCGATGGCGACGTCGCCGTCACCGCGGAGCGGATCGACGGATCGACGTGGATCGCCGCCGTCTGGCACCTCTGAGCCACCACCTGACGTCCCGCCGCTGAGCCCGTCCGTAGACTCCGACTCGGTGAGCGACGCACTCCGGATCATTCCGCTCGGCGGCCTGGGAGAGGTCGGCAAGAACATGACCGTCTACGAGCTCGGCGACGAGCGGATCCTGATGGACGCGGGGCTCGCCTTCCCGCGCGACGAGCACCTCGGCGTCGACCTCGTGCTGCCCGACTTCTCGTACCTCTACGACCGTCCCGTGCGCGCGATCGTGCTCACCCACGGCCACGAGGACCACGTCGGCGCGCTGCCCTATGTGTTGCGCGAGGTGGAGGTCGAGGAGGTGGTGGCCACGCGCCTGACACTCGGGCTGATCAAGTCGAAGCTCGACGAGCACGGCCTCGGCGCCGTGACCGAGCTGCGCGAGGCGGACCCCGAGGGCGAGCCGCTCGTGCTCGGCTCGTTCACCCTGCGGTTCGTGCGCATGGCGCACTCGATCCCCGACGCGGTCGCCGTCGTCGTCGAGACGACCGCCGGTCGTGTCCTGCACACGGGCGACTGGAAGCTCGACCACACACCGGTCGACGGTTTGAAGACCGACGTCGGCCTGCTGGCACAGCTCGGCAACGAGGGCGTCGACCTGATGCTGGGCGACTCGACCAACGCCGAGCGGCCCGGGATGACCGGCTCGGAGCGGCTCGTCGGCGAGGCTTTCAGACAGATCATCCCGCTGCGTGACGGTCGCATCGTGGTTGCGTCGTTCGCGTCGAACATCCACCGCATGCAGCAGGCGGCGGAGGTCGCGATCGAGCATGGGAGAAAGGTCGCGGTCGTGGGCCGATCGATGCGAAAGAACATGAACATCGCCCGCAACCTCGGCTATGTCGATCTCCCGGAGGAGGCGATCGTGTCGCCGAAGGAGGCGATGGAGCTGCCGCGCGACGAGGTCCTGATCCTGTGCACGGGGAGCCAGGGCGAGCCGATGTCGGCGCTCACAAGGATCGCCTACGGCGACCACCAGAACGTGACCGTCGAGCGCGGCGACACGGTGATCATCTCCGCGAAGCCGGTACCCGGCAACGAGCTTCGCGTGCACGACGCGATCAACCGTCTCGCGCGCTCCGGTGCCGAGGTGCTGCACCAGGAGATCGCACCCGTGCACGTGTCGGGTCACGCGTGCTCCGAGGAGATGCGCACGCTGCTCTCGCTGGTACGCCCCAGGCACGTGATGCCGATCCACGGCGAGTACCGCATGCTGGCTGCGCATGCGCAGCTCGCGCGTGACGCGGGTGTTCCCGACGATCGGATCCTGATCGCCGAGAACGGCTCCGTGGTGGAGTTGGCCGACGGCGTGGCGCGCATCGTCGACCGCATCGAGGCGGGCGTCACGTTCGTCGACGGGCTCGGCGTCGGCGACGTCGAGGATGTGGCGCTACGCGACCGCCGCCGCCTGGCGGAGGACGGCGTCTTGATCATCGTCACGACGGTCGCCCTCTCGGACGGCGGCGAGATCGCGCCGCCCGAGCTGATCACGCGTGGCTTCGCCGAGGACGAGGAGCTGCTCGAGGACCTGCGCCTCGAGGCGCACCGCGTCGTCGAACAGCTCTCCGCCGACGGGATCGTCGAGATCAAGCTGCTGCAGGAGCACGTCCACGACGCGATCGGCCAGGTCGTCTACGATCGCACCCGCCGACGGCCGATGATCCTTCCCGTGGTGATCGAGGTCTGATGGCCTGGCCCGAAGTGATCGCGCTGTACGCGGGTGACGAGCTGACCGCGCGCCGGCTCACGGCCCAGCTGCGGGCGTGCGAGGCGGCGGCGCTCGCCTTCTGCCGGCTGCTCGAGCGCTGGGGGCGCGGGGAGCCTGTGCCGGCAACCCCGGGCGGCCGGCAGGCGGCTCTCCGGCACGCCGCCGACCGGGCAGAGACGGCGATCGCCGGTCTGGAAGGGCCGCTGGCCCGGTATCTCACCGAGCTCGGCGCAGACGGGGCGGAGGGCAGATCCTGGTACGGCGGCCCGGGAGCCGGAGAGCTCGTCGAGTGGCGTCCCGTCCTCGACCGCGCCGGCGTCACGGCGTGCCCGAATCGAGTCGCGTCCGCATATCTCGAGCTGGCCGTGCTCGTGCGGGCGCTGCAAGGGCTGGACGACGCAGCTCGGCTCCACGCGGAGCCGGATCCGTCTTCGCTGTGGGCCGGGCTCTTCGACCTGCGGGACACGCTCCTCGGGTCGACGGTGGATGATCTGCGCGCCTTGGCGGCGTGAGCACGCGCATCACGGTCGTCGGCTCGATCAACCTCGATCTGGTGGCGCGTCTCGACGTGCTGCCGCGACCCGGCGAGACCGTCACAGGCGCCGTCTTCGAGCGCGTTCCGGGGGGCAAGGGAGCCAATCAGGCAGTGGCCTGCGCGCGGCTGGGAGCCGACGTGACGATGATCGGGGCGGTCGGCCGTGATCCGTTCGCGGAGGAGGCCGTCGCGGGGCTTCGTGCGGCAGGGGTCGAGCTCGAGCTGACGACGGTCGATGCGCCGACCGGGGTGGCACTGATCCAGGTCGACGCGGCCGGCGAGACGACGATCGCGGTCGCCCCGGGGGCGAACGCCGCTCTCGGCGAGGTCGAGCTGCCGTCCCACGACGCGGTCCTCTGCCAGCTGGAGATTCCCGACGAAGCGGTGCGATCGGCGTGGGAGGGATGCTCCGGGGTGTTCTGCCTCAACGCAGCGCCCGCGCGACCGGTCTCCGTCGACCCCGACCTGACCGTCGTCAATCGGTTCGAGCTCGAGGCCCTGTCGCGCCGCGACGGCCTCGTCGCGCTCACCCTCGGGGCGGAGGGAGCGGTTCTGCTCGAGGACGAGGAAGAGGTCGCACGCGCCGCTCCGCCGCCCGTCGAGGCGGTGGACGGTACCGCCGCAGGAGACGCCTTCACGGCGTGTCTGCTGGTCTCGATCCTCGAAGGGCGCGAGCATCAGGAGGCACTGCGGCGGGCGTGCGCCGCCGGCGCGCTCGCGGCGTCACGCTTCGGCGCTCAACCCTCGCTTCCCACGGCGACCGAGATCGACCTGCTGCTCGACACGCCATCGTAGGGGCGAGATATATCTCGCCCTGACCGACATGCCGATCCCGATCATTCTCGACTGCGACCCGGGTCACGACGATGCGATCGCGCTGTTGCTCGCGCTCGCCAGTCCCGAGCTCGAGGTGCTCGGAGTGACGACGACCTTCGGGAACCAGACGCTCGAGAAGACGACTGCGAACGCACTGCGGGTGCTCGAGCTCGCCGGCCGTACCGAGGTTCCCGTCGTACCCGGCGCCGAGCGACCGCTGACCCGCGAGCTCGTCGTTGCCGCACACGTGCACGGCGACAGCGGTCTCGACGGGCCCGTCCTCCCGGCACCGTCGATCGAGCCGGCGGCAGACGACGCGGTGGCGTTCATCCGTGCGGCCCTGAGCAGCGCCACTGTCCCGGTGACGCTCGTCCCGACGGGGCCGCAGACGAACGTGGCCCGCTACCTCGCTGCACACGGCGGCGACGGCATCGAGCGGATCGTCTTCATGGGCGGGTCGATCGCCGAGGGCAACATGACGCCGTCAGCCGAGTTCAACGTCTGGGCCGACCCCGAGGCGGCGCAGACGGTCCTCGCGAGCGGTCTCGACGTGACGATGGCGGGTCTGGACGTGACGCACCTCGCCGTGACGACGCCCGCGCTGCAGGAGCGACTCCGGCGCAGTGGGCAGATCGGAGCGTTCGTCGCCGACCTCGTCGACTTCTTCACCGTCTACCACCGGACGACATACGGCTGGGACGGAGCGCCGATCCATGATGCAGTGGCGGTCGCGCACCTGATCGACCCGACGCTGATGACGACGGTCCACTGCAACGTCGAGGTCGAGCTCGCGTCGGAGCTCTGTCGCGGCCGCACCGTGGTCGACCGGTGGCACCGCACCGACCGGCCGCCGAACGCGCACGTCGGTGTCGACCTCGACGCCGACCGCTTCTTCGACCTGCTCGTCTCCCGTATCGAGAGCCTCGGCTAGCGGCAGCTAGCTCGAGCTTCGATACGCGATCACCTCGACGCGCTCGAGCGTGACCATCCCCTCGGTCACCATCTCGTCCAGGAGCGGGAGCACGCGATCGATGTTCGCGGCGGTGTCGACTATCTCGATCACGACCGGCAGGTCCTCGCTCAGTCGCAGGATTCGCGACGTATGGATGCGCGAGTCGGCACCGAACCCTTCGATGCCGCGCAGCACCGTGGCCCCGGCGAGCCCTTCCTCGCGCACGCGCATCACGATCGCCTCGTAGAGCGGGCGGCCGTGCCAGGTGTCGGACTCTCCGACGAAGATGCGGAGCAGCTTTCCCTCGCCCTGCATCCGCATCAGACAGCCCTCCCCGCGACGACGCCGAGGTAGACCGCCGCCAGCCCGGCCGCCATGCTGCCGAACGTGTTGACGAGCGCGAGGCCGACGGCGCCGTCCTCGAGGAGGCGGTAGCTCTCGAGCGAGAGCGTCGAGAACGTCGTGTACGCCCCGAGGAACCCGATCATCAGCGTCGAGCGCAGCCATGGGTCGACGGTGAAGCGCTCCGTCAGGAGCACGAACAGGACCCCCAGCGCGAAAGACCCGGACATGTTGACCACGAAGGTGCCCCAGGGAAAGGCTCCGGGCGAACGGTTGCTCACCACCCCCTCGACGCCGTAGCGGGCGAGCGCGCCGGCCGCGCCGGCGATCGCGATCCCGAGCGCAGTGACCACCCGAGCAGCATACGGTCGCGGGCGGGTGGCGACGGGACGGCGAAGGAGAGCCGCCGACCGCAGCGAAGCTGCACTTCCATGGCATCGAGGCGGAGCACGAAGCGCCGGCGCACGCTGCGGCCGCGCACTCCCGCGCGGGTGAAGAAGCGCACGCAGAAGACCCGCTCACATCATCACCCCGAGCTGTGGGGGCTCGGCATGACCGCGGTCGGCCTCTTTCTCGCCACCGTGCTCTGGCTCGGCTGGGACGGCGGCCCAGTGGGCGCCCACGTCGCCGACTGGCTCGAGTCCGGCGTCGGCGCGGCGTCGTATGTCGTGCCGCTGATCCTGCTCGGTCTCGGCGGCCTGCTGCTCGTCCGCAGCGCGCTCGTCGACGTGAAGCCGTTCCGCACCGGTGTCGTCGTCGGCGTGATCGGCCTCATGATCGCCCTGGGCAAGGACCATGGTGGTCTCGCGGGCGCGCTCGTCGGCGGCGGGCTCGCGAAGGTGGTGGGGGAGACCGGCGCCGTCATCCTCGGAGTGACGCTCTTCCTCGCCGGTGCACTGCTCGTCAGCGGTGCCTCGGCGGGGGCACTCCTCCGCCGTTCGGGATCCGCCGTGCGCCGCGCCGGGACGGCTGCACGACGCACGATCGAGAGCCTCGAGCCGCGCTCAGCCTCGACCGGCGGCGACGCGGAGCCGGTCGCCGTACCCGTCGTCCGACCGGTGCAGACCAGGCCGATCGACGGCATCGAGGCGTTTCCGGACATCCTCCAGCCCGGCACCATGAGCGCCGAGCCGCCGCGGCTCATCACGCATGGCGCCGACGACGAGCCGACCGAGGAGGACGGCGTGCCTCCGTTCGGGCCGGCATCGACGCCGAGCGATTACCGGCTGCCCGACCGGGCTCTGCTCAAGACATCGCCGCCGGCGCAGGGAGATGCAACGGAGGCCAGTGCGCGGACGGCGCAGGCGCTCGTGCAGACGCTGGCCCACTTCGGCGTCGAGGCGACGATCGTGGGGCAGATCGCCGGCCCGCGCGTCGTCCGCTACGAGCTGCAGCTTGCGCCCGGCACGAAGGTCTCGAAGGTCGCGGCGCTCAAGGACGACCTCTCGTATGCCCTGGCGACGACCGAGATTCGCATCCTGGCGCCGATCCCCGGCAAGCAGGCGGTCGGGGTCGAAGTGCCGAACCTGGCGCCGAAGCTCGTCACGCTCGGCGACATCTTCGACGACCTGCCGTCGAGCGCCAGCCCGCTGTCCGTCTGGCTCGGCAAGGACATCTCCGGGAACGCGGTCTGGACCGACCTGGCGCGGATGCCGCACCTGCTCATCGCCGGGACGACCGGGTCGGGCAAGTCCGGCTGCATCAACGCCGTGCTCACCTCGGTGCTGCTCCGCGCCACACCCGACGAGGTGAGACTGATTCTCATCGACCCCAAGCGCATCGAGCTCAACTACTACGAGTCGATCCCGCACCTGCTGACGCCGGTCGTGTCCAGCCCGAAGGAGGCATCGGCGGTGCTCCACAACGTCGTCGCGGAGATGGAGCGGCGCTACGAGCGGCTCTCGCTCGTACGGGCCCGGAACCTGCCCGAGGCGAACCGGGCCTTCAGGGCACGCGGCGAGGATCCGCTCCCGTATCTGCTCGTCGTCATCGACGAGCTCGCCGACCTGATGATGATCTCCCCGCAGGCGGTCGAGGACGCGGTCATCCGGCTGGCGCAGAAGTCCCGCGCGGTCGGCATCCACCTCGTGCTCGCAACGCAGCGGCCCTCCGTGGACGTGATCACCGGCATGATCAAGGCGAACGTCCCGTCGCGCATCGCGTTCGCCGTCTCCAGCCAGACCGACTCACGCGTGATCCTCGACACGGCGGGCGCCGAGAGCCTCCTCGGCCAGGGAGACATGCTCTTCAAGCCGCTCGGCACATCGCGGCTGCAGCGCGTGCAGGGCGCGTACGTGACGGAGGAAGAGATCGCCCTCGTCGTCGAGCAGTGCCGGGCGCAGCGCGGGCAGGAGCTCGACGAGAGCCTGCTCGAGGCGCCGGAGAGACCGCCCGAAGGTGGGGACGACGAGGTCGACTTCGATCCGGACGAGGATCCGCTCCTCGACCGCGCGATCGAGATCGTGGTCACGACGCAGACCGCCTCGGTCTCACTCCTGCAGCGGCGGCTGCGGGTCGGCTATACACGGTCGGGACGCCTGATCGACATGCTCGAGCGGCGGGGGATCATCTCCGGCTACGAGGGGTCGAAGCCTCGACGCGTGCTGCTCGAGGAGCACCAGCTCGCTTCCGTCATCGATCACGGGTAGCACCGCACGCGCGAGCCGCGGCGACTAGTCTACGCGGGTTGGCAAGCGCGCCAACTTCCGTTTGGATCTCCCGTCACAGAGGCGGGAGGCTCCGCACCATCACGTCCCAAGGAGGGCATGTGACGATTCGCAAGTGGATGGTTGGCGTGGCGGTCGGACTTGTGGCCGTCGCCGCGCTGGCCGCCGCCGCCGTAGGCTCGGCGTCATCGGGCAAGAGCACGGCCGACGTCAGCGTCGGTCTCGTGACCGATATCGGCGGCCTCAACGACAAGGGCTTCAACTCCCTTGCCTACAAGGGCCTGAAGCAGGCACAGAGCAAGCTCGGGGTCAAAGGTCGCGTCTTCATCTCGAAGAGCGCCAACGACTACATCCCGAACCTCGCCACGGCGGCGAAGCAGGGGAACCAGCTCGTGATCGCGGTGGGCTTCCTCATGGCCGACGGGGTGTCAGCCGCGGCCAAGAAGTTCCCGAACACGCACTTCGCGATCATCGACTACCCGTGGGTGGCGCTCAAGGGCAAGCCGAAGAACGTCCGCGGCATCGTCTTCGCCGAGCAGGAGGCTGGGTGCCTGGCAGGCGTCGCCGCAGCCAACGTGACCAATACGGGCACGATCTCGTCGGTTGGCGGCGTCAAGATCCCGCCGGTCGACGCCTTCATCGCCGGCTACCAGTACTGCGCCAAGAAGGTGCGGCCGACGATCGAGACTCTGAACGACTACTCGCAGGACTTCGTCGCTCAGGACAAGTGCAAGGAGCTGGCCCTGAAGCAGAACGACGCCGGCTCTGACGTGATCTTCCAGGTCGCGGGCGGCTGCGGTCTGGGTGCGCTCGCCGCTGCCAAGGACCGCAAGGTCTGGGGCATCGGTGTCGACTCGGATCAGGGCTTCCTCGGCTCGTACGTCCTGACGAGCGCCCAGAAGAAGGTCGACTCGGGCGTCTACCAGACGATTGCCCTCGAGAAGGCCGGCAAGTTCAAGGGCAAGACCGACGGTGTCTTCAACGTGAAGAACAACGGCGTCGGATACGGCGTGGTCAGCACGAGGGCGCCGAAGCGCGCCGCGCTGATCGGGAAGCTGGAGCTGACCAGGCGCAAGCTCATCAGCGGCGCCCTGAAGCCGCCGCGAGTCGTCAAGTGATCTCCCGAACCACGAGAGACCACTGAGAAGGTCAAGAGGGCGGGCCACACGGCCCGCCCTCTTCTTCGCTCGGGCTCTGTGCGCCGGCACCGAGCCATAGAATCCCGCGGACATGTCCACCGGGCCCGTCGTTCTCGAGATGCGCCACGTGACGAAGCGCTTCCCCGGCATCGTCGCGAACGACGACATCAGCTTTGACCTGCGCGAGGGCGAGGTGCATGCGCTCCTCGGCGAGAACGGGGCCGGCAAGTCGACGCTGATGAACTGCCTCTACGGTCTCTACCACCCTGACGAGGGCGAGATCGCGATCAAGGGCAGCGCGGTGCGCCTCGGCTCTCCGCGCGCGGCGATCGACCACGGCGTCGGCATGGTGCACCAGCACTTCATGTTGATCCCGGTGATGACCGTGGCGGAGAACATCGTGCTCGCGGTGGAGCCGAGGACGGCCGGCGTGCTCCTCGACACCCGGGAGGCGGAGCGGCGGGTGCGTGAGATCTCCGAGCAGTTCGGTCTGGCGGTCGACCCGCATGCCCACGTCCGTGACATCACCGTGGGACAGCAGCAGCGGGTCGAGATCCTCAAGGCGCTCTACCGCGGGGCGGACATCCTGGTGCTCGACGAGCCGACGGCGGTGCTCACGCCGCAGGAGGCACAGGAGCTGTTCGCGATCGTGCGCGGGCTCACCGATCAGGGCAAGTCGATCATCTTCATCAGCCACAAGCTCAACGAGGCGCTCGAGATCGCAGATCGGATCACTGTCCTGCGGCGTGGGAAGCTGATCGAGACGCTGCTCGGGGAAGGCGCCACCGAGGAAGGCCTGGCCCGGTTGATGGTCGGGCGGGAAGTCCTGCTCGAGGTCGAGAAGGGGGTTGCGAAGCCCGCGGAGCCGCTGCTCCGCGTCCACGACGTCCACGTCGTCGACGACCGTGGCATCGAGAAGGTCAGGGGCGTCAGCCTGACGGTGCGCGCGGGCGAGATCGTCGCCGTCGCCGGTGTCGACGGCAACGGCCAGACCGAGCTGATCGACGCCCTCACGGGTCTGGCACACGTCACTTCCGGAACGGTGGAAGTCGCGGGCAAGGACGTCACCTCCGCCAATGCGCACCATCACCTCGAGACCGGACTCGGCCACATCCCCGAGGATCGCCAGCGGCGCGGTCTGATCCTCGACTTCACGATCGCCGAGAACGTCGGCCTGCACGACTTTCGCAAGGCGCCCGACTCGCGCTTCGGCTGGCTGTTCCCCGGCAGCATGATCGCCCGCGCCCGGCGCCTGATCGAGGAGTTCGACGTCCGCGGCGGAGGGCCGCGCACCCGCGCCGGTGGCCTCTCCGGCGGCAACCAGCAGAAGGTGATCCTGGCCCGTGAGATCGACCGCGACCCGCGGGTGCTGATCGCCGCTCAGCCGACCCGCGGTCTCGATGTGGGCGCGATCGAGTTCGTCCACCGCCGGCTCGTGGCGGAGCGCGACGAGGGGCGGGCCATCCTGCTCGTCTCCCTGGAGTTGGACGAGGTGCTCTCGCTCGCCGACCGCATCCTGGTCATGTACGAGGGCGCGATCGTCGGCGAGTTCCCGCCCACCGCGACCGAGGAAGAGCTCGGTTTCGCCATGACCGGTGGAGGCCGCGACAGGGAGGTCGCTGCATGAGCGACCCCGGTGCGAACGGCCCCGACTCGGAGGCCACCGAGCCCGAGGAAGAGACCGGCTCCGGCTTCGTCGAGCGCTACTCGATCGCCCAGCAGGCGAGCGGCCTCCTCGCGCCGGTGATCACCGCGCTGATCGCGTTCCTGCTCGGCGGCGTCGTGATCCTCATCTCGACCGGGAAGTGGCCGTGGGGCGTCTACTGGGAGATCTTCAAGGGCGCCGGGCTGAACTGGTTCTTCCCGTGGGTTGACGGCGCCGAGCGCGAGATCGCGTCGTTCAACCTGCAGCAGACCCTGATCTACACGACCGCGCTCATTCTCACCGGGCTCGCGGTGGCGTTCGCCTTCCGGTGCGGTTTGTTCAACATCGGGGGGCAGGGCCAATACATGTCAGGGGCGATCCTGGCCGTGATCGTCGGCTCCAACCTCGGCGGCCTACCCAGCTGGCTGCACATCCTGCTCGCGATCGTGATCGGGACGCTGGCAGGGGCGCTGCTGGCGGGGATCGCGGGCTTCCTGAAGGCGACGGTCGGCGCCCACGAGGTGATCACGACGATCATGCTCAACTGGATCGTCGTCTGGGTCGGCGTCTTCCTGTTCACGCTGACCGGCCCGTTGCAGAACGAGACCACCGGCTCGCCCATCTCGCACGACATCGCCGAGAACGCAAAGCTTCCGGTCTTCTGGGGCGACCCTCTGCTCCAGGGCCTGCACATCGGGTTCTTCATCGCGCTGGCGGCACTGGTCGCCTACTGGGTGATCCTCAGCCGGACGACACTCGGCTACGGGGTGCGCGCGGTCGGGTTCAATCCGGAGGCCGCGCGCTACGGCGGCATCAGCGTGGCGCGCAACTACTTCCTGGCGATGGCGATCGCCGGCTCCTTCGCCGGTCTGGCGGGCGCCATCGACGTGCTCGGCTGGCAGTTCCGCCTCGCCACGGGGGACATCCAGACGTCGACGATCGGGTTCGTCGGCATCGCCGTGGCGCTCCTCGGGCGGAACACGGCGGTCGGTGTCGGGCTCGCCGCGCTTCTCTTCGGGTCCCTCCTCACCGGTACCTCGACGAGGAACCTGGACCCCGAGATCTTCAAGCCGGAGCTCGCGTCCAACCTCACGCTTCTCATCCAGGGTCTGGTCGTGCTGTTCGTCGGTGCCGACGTCGCCGTCCTCTGGGTGATGCGCAAGCTGCGACTACGAAGGGCCGAGGCGACCTGATGCGCTGGTACACAGGCACGCGTTCGGTCGGCTGGGCAGGCGTCGTGATCGGCGTCTGCGCGGCCCTCATCGCGCTGCCGCCGTTCCACGTCCGCACACCGGTGGCGCCGATCCTGATCGGGCTCTTCGCCCTGACGATCGGCATCGGCGCCTTCATCCGCGGGGAGCGAAAGGTCGGCGGCTATGCCGTCGCCGCAGGCGTGTTCGGCCTCCTCCTCGGCTGGGGCGCCACCCGCTCGAGCGTCGACAACCTCGAAGGCGTCGTCGTCTGGTCGGCGCTCTTCGGCTCGATGCTCCGCTACGCGACCCCGCTGATCTTCGCCTCGATCGGGGGCATGTTCAGCGAGCGCTCCGGGGTCGTGAACATCGGGCTCGAGGGGATGATGCTGATGGGTGCCTTCTTCGGCATCTGGGGCGCGGACAAGACGAACTCGTGGGAGCTGGGGCTCCTGATCGCGATCGCGGCGGGCGGCGCCATGGCCTTCGTGCACGCGTTCTTCGCGATCAACCTGCGCGCCGACCAGATCGTGGGCGGCACTGCGATCAACTTCCTCGCGCTCGGCATCACGGGCTACCTGTTCATCGACATCTACGGGCAGGACGGGACGCCGACGGACATTCCCGGCATCCCCAACATCGACCTCGGGGCGGTGCAGAGGATTCCGTTCCTGGGCGACATCTTCGGCGACCTCAACCTCATGATCTGGCTGGCGCTGGCGCTGATCTTCGTCTCCTGGGTGGTCATGTTCAAGACGCCGGTCGGGCTGCGCATCCGCTCGGTGGGCGAGCATCCTCGGGCGGCGGACACGGTCGGCATCAACGTCTACGCGACGCGCTACGCGGCGGTCACCCTGTCCGGCATGCTCGCCGCCGCGGGCGGGTCGTATCTCTCGATCGGGTTCGTCGGCTCGTACAACGAGAACATGACCGCGGGTCGCGGCTTCATCGCGCTGGCGGCGCTCATCTTCGGCAACTGGCGACCTTTCGGAGCCGCGGCCGCTTGCCTCCTGTTCGGCTTTTCGAGCGCGCTGGCGCAGCGGTTGCCCGTCTACTCGGAGTCCGCCGGGGTGCCGATCGACGTGCTCTTCCAGGCGCTTCCGTACGTGCTCACCCTCATCGCGGTCGCCGGTGTGATCGGCCGCTCGATCCCGCCCGCAGCGGTTGGTCGCCCCTACAAGAAGCAGTAGCGCCGCCCCGCCCGGCGGCGCCCGGACGGCGCTCGCCGTGGCCGTCGGCGTCGTCTCGGTGCTGACGATGCCGGTGGCCGTGCTCGGCACGCGGTACTCCGGCTCGTACGACCTCGTCCATGCCGCGTTCGCGATCCCCGTCGGTCTCGGAACCGGGCTGCTGGCGATCCGGCTCTCGGGCGACCGGCGTGGCGCGGTGCCGCTCGAAGGGCGGCCGCGGTCGCGCTGGGCGCGCATCTTCGGCCTGGCGGGCATCTGGCTCGCGGGCGCCGCGCTGGTCGCGGTCGCGTTCTTCGGGCTGCTCACATACCTCGGCAGCAGGGACTGACGGGCCTGCACCGCGACCGGGCGGCTGTCACTACACTTCCAGGCTCGTGTTCGCGATCGGATCGAGCCTGCGCGAGGCCCGCACGCGGCAGGGCCTTGAGTTCGACGAGATGGAATCCCGCACGAAGGTGCGGGCCAAGTACCTGCGCATGCTCGAGGAAGAGCGCTTCGACCAGCTCCCCGGGCACACGTACACGAAGGGGTTCCTGCGCGTCTACGCGGATGCGCTCGGTCTCGACGGGCGGCTCTACGTGGACGAGTACAACTCGCGCTTCGTCGCGGGCGACGAGGACTACGCGCCGCGCACGCGCCGCGTGCCACCTCCGCGCCACCGCCGCCAGCAGCGGCGCGAGTCACGCGTCGTCGTCGTGACGCTGCTCGCGATCGCGGTGCTGACGGCGCTCGTGATCGCAGCGTGGCGCTTCGGCGGGCCGGACGAGCCCCAGGTGCAGGGCGTCAAGACGCTGGGCACGAAGCCGTCTGCGGCCAACCCCGCCGGGCAGACGATCACGGTCGAGGTGCGGGCCACGAAAGGCCCGTCGTTCGTCGTCGTTCGGGCCGGGTCCCCGAGCGCAGCGCCTCTGTACTCGGGCACGCTCGAGCGTGGCCGGTCCCAGCGCTTCACGCGCAAGGCACTCTACGTCTCCGTCTCGAAACCGAAGAACGTCGTCGTGAAGCTGAACGGCAACCGCTATCCGCTCTCGCGGAGCGGCGAGCTGCTCGTCGCAGCGGCATCGACCGGGTGACGCGCCCCCGCGCGGCGATCGTCGTCACCGGCAGCGAGCTCGTCCGCGGCGAGCGCACGGATCTGAACGGGCCGTTCTTCGCCCGCCAGGCCATCGAGCTGGGCCTCGAGCCCGCCCGCGTGACGGTTGTCGGCGATCGCCCCGACGAGCTCGAGCGCGCACTCCGCGAGAGCATCGACGACGCGGACGTCTGTCTCGTGTCCGGTGGCCTGGGGCCGACGCACGACGATCGCACGGTCGAGCTCGTGGCCAAGGTGGCAGGGCTCGATCTCGTCGTCGACACCGAGCTCGAAGCGCGGATCGAGGAGATCTCGCGTGGCATCGCCGAGCGCCTTCGCCGCCCGTTCGCGGACTTTGCCGAGGGCATTCGGAAGCAGGCGACGGTGCCGGCAGGCGCGACGGTGCTCGGGCCGGCAGGGACGGCGCCGGGGCTCGTCGTCCGCGCCGGGCGCTGTGTCGTCGCCGTGCTCCCGGGCCCGCCGGCGGAGCTGCAGCGGCTGTGGCCGGCCGCGCTCGAGACACCTCTCCTGGGTGACGTCGTCGCGCGTGCGCAACGGCCGGGACGGCGCGCCCTCCGCTTCTACGGGGTGAGTGAGTCTGCGGTCGCGAGGGCCCTCGCCGACGTGGGCGGGGACGGCGACGGGGTCGAGGCGACGATCTGCGCGCGCGACTTCGAGATCCACGTCGATCTCGTCGTCGAGCAGGGCGCCGAGGCGCGCGCCGAAGCGATCGCCGCTGGCCTGCGCGGCCCGCTCGGGCGCTACCTGTTCGCGGAGGACGAGCGCACGGTGCAGGAGATCGTGCTCGAGCTGTGTCGCAGCCGTGGCATCACGCTCGGGACGGCGGAGTCGTGCACCGGCGGGCTCGTCGCCGCCCGCGTGACCTCTGTGCCGGGGTCGAGCGACGTGTTCGTCGGCGGCGTGGTCGCGTACTCCAACGAGGTCAAGCAGCGGGAGCTCGATGTCCCAGCCGAGACGCTCGAGCGGCACGGAGCGGTGTCTGCCGAGACCGTCGCAGCCATGGCAGAGGGTGCCAGGATGCGGCTCGGAGCCGACGTCGCGGTCGCCGTGACGGGAGTCGCGGGTCCCGGTGGCGGCACCGACGAGAAGCCCGTCGGCCTGGTCTTCTTCCATGTCGCGGGGCCGGATGGCAGCGAGGCGCTTCGCTTCGAGCTGCCGGGCTCGCGGGACTGGATCCGATCCCGCTCCGCCGTTGCCGCGCTGCACCTCGTCCGACGCCTGTTGGAGGCGGGCGTGGAGTCCTGACACAGAGCCGACACGAAGCCGTGTGACCTCCGTTGCTAGCGTCGAGGGTGATGCGAGGCTGCGGCTCTTTCTCGCGCTGCGCCTGCCCGTCGCGACGCTGGACGTCCTCGAGGCATGGGCAGCGGAACACCTCGGCGACGGCCGCCGGGTGCCGCGCGAGAGCATGCACGTGACGCTTGCCTTCCTCGGCCACCGGCCGGCCCGGGAGCTCCCTGCGATCGTCGGTGCGCTGCGCGACGCGGCCGCGGCGGCGACGGCGGCACCGCTCGATCCGCTCCGCTACCGCGAGACCCGCAGCGTCGGGATGCTCGTGCTGGACGACCCGTCCGGCGCGGCAACCGCTCTCGCGATCTCCGTGCACGACAGGCTCGAGGCGCTCGGCGTCTATCGCCGGGAGGCGCGTGCGTGGCTTCCACACGTGTCGGTGCTCCGCTTCCGCACGCGGCCGCGCCTTCGACCACCGCTACCCGCGACGGGAACGTTCGTTCCGTCCGACGCTGCTGCTTACCTATCACGCCTGCACCCGTCCGGCTCCCGGTACGAGGTGCTCGAATCGACCGCCGTAGGAGGGACGACGACATGAATCGCGACGAAGCGCTCGAGGTCACGCTCGGACAGATCGAACGCCAGTTCGGGAAGGGCTCGGTCATGCGCATGAGCGACGCTGCGCAGGTGGCGGTGGGAGCGGTCTCGACCGGCTCGCTCTCGCTGGACATGGCGCTCGGGATCGGCGGGCTGCCGCGGGGTCGCGTCGTCGAGATCTTCGGCCCGGAGTCCTCGGGCAAGACAACGCTCGTCTACCACGTGATCGCGGAGGCACAACGCCGCGGCGGCATCTGCGCGTTCATCGACGCGGAGCACGCCATGGATCCGTCCTACGCCCGCAGGATCGGTGTCAACGTCGACGAGTTGCTCGTCTCGCAGCCGGACACCGGTGAGCAAGCGCTCGAGATCTGCGAGCTGCTGATCCGCTCCGGTGCGCTCGACGTCGTCGCGATCGACTCCGTCGCAGCGTTGACGCCGAAGGCCGAGATCGAGGGCGAGATGGGGGACAGCCACGTCGGCCTGCAGGCGCGCCTCATGAGCCAGGCGCTCCGCAAGCTCGCGGGCACGCTCAACCGCACGGACACGATCTGCCTGTTCACCAACCAGTTGCGCGAGAAGATCGGCGTCATGTTCGGCTCGCCGGAGACGACTCCCGGCGGTCGCGCGCTCAAGTTCTACAGCTCCGTGCGGCTCGACATCAGGCGCATCGAGACGCTGAAGGACGGGGCCGAGGCGTTCGGCAACCGCGTGCGTGTCAAGGTGGTGAAGAACAAGGTTGCGCCGCCGTTCAAGCAGGCCGAGTTCGACATCATCTACGGCTCCGGCATCTCGTGGGAGGGCACCGTGCTCGACGTCGGCCTGGAGCGGAAGATCGTCGCCAAGTCCGGTTCGTACTTCAGCTTCGGGGACGAGCGGCTGGGTCAGGGCCGCCAGAACGCCACCGCCTTTCTCGCCGAGCACCCCGATCTCGTGCAGACGATCCTGGCCCGCATCCAGGCGGAGGCGGGGCCCGAGCAGATCGTCTCCGCCCGGTTGCTGCCGGTGACGCCGGCGACGGCGGAAGGGCTGGAGATCGCGGAGCCGGAGGAGATCGCGGAGCCGGAGGAGGCTGTGGCCGAGGCCGACCTGGTCTAGAAGAGAGACGGGGCCTGGGAGAGATGAGCCTCGGGGCCTGATGCCGGAGCGACGCCCACCGAACGCGCTCGAGGTGGGGTTGCGGGCCCTGCGGATGCGTGACCACTCCGTCGCCTCGCTGGAAGAGCGACTCGAGCGGCGCGGCGTCGATGCGGCGGAGCGCGACGCCGCGGTAGCGCGGTTGCAGGACCTCGGCTACGTCGACGACGAGCGCTTCGCGCGTGGGCGGGCGGCTGTGCTCGCCGAGCGTGGCGCCGGCGACCTTCTCATCGCGGCCGATCTCGAGCGCCACGGGATCTCCGCCGCGATCGTGACGGACACCATCGGTGCGCTCGAGCCGGAACAGGGACGAGCGCGAGCCATCGTCGCCCGACGCGGCGCGTCGGTGCAAACCGCTCGCTTGCTCGCCGCGAGAGGGTTCGCCGAGGAGGTCGTGGAGAGCGTCGTTGCGGCCGTGGCGGAAGACACGTTAGGATGAGGATGCTTCATCCGGATTTCCCTGCACACGAGCATTTCCGAAACGACGCACCGCTGTGAGCCCAATCGTGACCAGCCGACGACCGACGACGCCACCCTGGGCGGGGTGGGTCGGAGAGGGCGCGCCCGCCTAGAAGGGAGCGCAGCAGCGCCGTGCCGGAGCTGCCCGGTCTGCGGGCGGAGTGCCGGATGTGAGCAGCCGCGACGCGTGTCGCGGACAACCGAATCCCCTCGAAGGAGCGGGCATGCTCACGGTCATCGCGGTGATTGCTGGACTCGTCGTCGGAGCGCTGGCGACCGCGGTGTGGCTCAAGGCTGCCAGCCGCTCCGGCTTGCGGAAGGCGGAGGAGGAGCGGAGATCGCTCGTCGACACGACGCGCCGCGAGGCCGAGACCCTGCGACGCGAGGCGACGATCGAGGGGCGTGAAGAGGCGGTGCGGTACCGCGCCGAAGCGGAGCGGCAGCTCCAGGACGAACGTGTCGACATCGCTCGCACGGCGGAGCGGGTCGTGCAGCGTGAGGCGGAGCTGGAGGGGAAGGAGCTCGAGGTCGTCCGCCGAGAGCAGGGGGTGGCGGATCGCGAGACGCACGCGCGACAGCTGCAGGAGGAGCTGAAGGGCTCCCGGGAGGAATCGCTCAAGGAGCTCGAGCGGATCTCGGCGATGACGACCCAGGAGGCCCAGGCGCTGTTGCTGGAGCGCTCGGAGGACCTCGTCCGACACGAGTTGGCTCGACGCGTGCGCCAGCTGGAGGAGGAGGCACGTGCCGAGTCGCGGCGGCGTGCACGGGCGCTCGTGGCGGACGCTCTGCAGCGCGTCGCAGCGAGCCACACGGCCGAGACCACGGTGAGTGTCGTGGAGCTGGCGTCAGACGACATGAAGGGCCGGATCATCGGCCGTGAGGGACGAAACATCCGCACGCTGGAGCACCTGACCGGCGTCGACTTCATCATCGACGACACGCCGCACGCGGTCGTGCTCTCGTCGTTCGACGGCCTTCGCCGCGAGATCGCGAGGCTCACCCTGGAGAAGCTGATCGAGGACGGTCGTATCCACCCGGCCCGCATCGAGGAGATGTACTACCAGTCGAAGTCGGAGCTCGACGAGCACATCCGACAGGCGGGGGAGCAGGCGGTGTTCGAGGCGAACTGCGGCGAGTTCCACGAGGAACTCGTGAAGATCCTCGGCCGGCTGCGGTACCGCACGAGCTTTGGCCAGAGCGTGCTGCGCCACACGCTCGAGGTGGTACACCTGGCGGGGATCATGGCGGTGGAGCTCGGCGCCGGCGTGAAGACGGCAAAGCGGGCAGCACTGCTCCACGACCTCGGCAAGGCGATGACACACGAGGTCGAGGGTTCGCACGCGCTCATCTCTGCGCAGCTCGCGCGGCGCTTCGGAGAGTCCGAGGGCGTGGTGCACGCGATCGAGGCACACCACTACGAGGTGCAGCCGCAGACGGTGGAGGCTGTGCTCCTGATCGCGGCGGATGCGATCTCAGCGTCTCGTCCCGGCGCACGCGGCGAGAGCCTGGAGCACTACATCAAGCGCCTCGAGTCGCTCGAGGAGATCGCGAGCTCGAAGCCCGGCGTTGCCAAAGCGTATGCGCTGCAGGCAGGTCGCGAGATCCGGGTCATCGTGGAGCCGACCGAGGTCGATGACGAGCGCGCGGCGCTGCTTTCGTACGAGATCGCGCGAGAGATCGAGGATCAGCTGGAGTATCCGGGTCAGGTGAAGGTGATCGTGATCCGCGAGTCGCGGGCAGTGGAAGTCGCCAAGTAGCGGTCGGCGCGATGGACACCGAAACCGCTGTGCGTCGCTGGGTCGCGGGCTGGTCGCAGGCGTGGCCCGGCGGCGATGCTGCCCGTGTCGCGGCTCTGTACGCCGACGGCGCGGTCTTCTTCTCACATCCGTTTCGCGAGGCACAGGCGCCGAAGGAGTACGCACTGTGGGCCTTCGGCGAACAGAGCGAGGCGACGTGTCGCTTCGGCGAGCCCGTCGTCTCCGGAGACCGCGCCGCCGTGGACTGGTGCGCCGTGATCATCGGCGTGGACGGAAGCGTCGAGACGGTGGCCGGTACGTCACTGCTTCGCTTCGCAGCGGACGGGCTCGTGCTCGAGCAGCGCGACGCGTGGTCGGGCGAGCCGGGTCGGCGAGAGCTGCCCCACTGGGCCCAGAGCACGTAGCGCCGCAGGGCTACACTGGCGCGGCGATGCGGCGTTACCACGTGACCACGTTCGGCTGTCAGATGAACGCGCACGACTCGGAGCGCATCAAGGGCATGCTCGAGTCGCTCGGTCTGGGCGAGAGCGCGACACCCGCAGACGCCGATGTGCTCGTCTTCAACACGTGCACGATCCGGGAGAAGCCCGACACGCGCCTGGCCGCGTACCTCGGCGACGCTGCGGCTCGCAAGCGCCGCCATCCCGACACGGTGATCGCCGTCGGCGGTTGCTATGCCGAGGCGCAGCGGGAGCGGATCTTCGACCTGTATCCGTTCGTCGACGTTGCGTTCGGCCCGGGGTCGATCCCGCACCTAGGCGACTGGATCACCGCCGGAGGCTATGCGGTCGCCCGGGGCAGGTTCGGTACGCACGAACACTTCGCGGCCGACCTGCCGATGCACCGCGGACGACGGTTCCAGGCCTGGGTTCAGGTCTCGATGGGTTGCAACTCGGCCTGCGCCTACTGCATCGTCCCGGCCGTGCGCGGTCGCGAGCAGAGTCGCCGGCCGACCGACATCGTGACGGAGGTGCGCGGTCTTGCGGCGGACGGCGTTCGTGAGCTGACGCTGCTGGGGCAGAACGTGAACTCCTGGGGGCGCGACCTGCGACCTGCGGTGGTGACGGAGTTCGGCGAGCTTCTGCGCCTGTGCGACGCCGTCGCCGGGATCGACAGAATTCGCTTCACCAGCCCGCATCCGAAGGACTTCCGCGACCCCGTGATCGAGGCGATGTCGGACTGCAACGCTGTCTGCGAGCACGTTCACCTGCCGTTGCAGTCGGGGTCGAGCCCGGTCCTGAAGCGCATGCGCCGTACGTACACGCTGGAGCGGTACCTCGCCCTGGTCGATCGACTCCGAGACGCGATCCCGGACCTCGCGCTCGGCACGGACCTGATCGTCGGCTTCCCGGGCGAGACAGAGGCCGATTTCGAGGCGACTCTCGCAGCGGTCGAGGACGTCGGCTTCGACAGCGCATTCACCTTCATCTACTCGCCGCGCCAAGGAACGGAGGCTGCCGCGATGTCGGACCAGGTTCCGGAGGAGCTGAAGCACGAGCGCCTCGAGCGGCTCGTCGAGACGGTGCAGCGTGTCGCGTCGACCCGCAACCAAGCGCGCATCGGCAAGGTCGAGGAGGTGCTCGTGGAAGGGTCGAGCCGAACGGACGCGACGCTGTCTCGCGGCCGGACGCGTCGCAACACGACGGTCAACTTCTCCGGCGAAGCGATGCCGGGCGACTTGGTCGACGTGATCATCGAAAGCGCGACCTCGACAACGCTTCGCGGGCGCACGCGTGCTCTCGTGGCGGCGTGACCGCGCACGTGCAGCCGGGATGGCGGTCACCGTTGACACACAAACGTCACGAAGTCCTCACACAGGTGAGCGCGGAATCGCGGTAGGCTCAAGCCGTGGGGAGGAGGTCGGCGGCCCCGGTGTGCCGCCGAGGGACATGGCCGATTCGGACATCGAGGTGGTGGCCGTGTTCGGTCCGACCGCCAGCGGAAAGTCTGCCGTCGCCGAGGCGCTTGCAGACCGCCTCGGCACCGAGGTCGTGTCTGCGGACGCGCTGCAGGTCTACCGTGAGTTGCCGATCCTCACGAACCAGCCGCTCCGGTCGACGCGCCTGGTGGGGATCTGCAGTGTGGCCGAGACGATGTCGGTCGGTGAGTACGCGGTGCGCGCGCACGCCGCCGTGGACGAGCTCGTCGCGGGAACGGGCTCGGCCATCGTCGCCGGCGGGACAGGTCTGTACCTTCGCGCGGCGCTCGTCGACCTGCGTGTGCCGCCACCTGCGTCACCCGGTGTGCGAGCGCGCTGGGAGCGCTCGTACGACGCGGCTCCGGAGGCGGCGTACGAGGAGCTCCGCCGGCGCGATCCGGTCGCGGCGGGGAAGGTCCACCCGAACGATCGGCGCCGGGTCGTCCGCGCGTTGGAGCTCGCGGAGAGCGGTGTCTCGCTCGTCCCGTCCAGCGACCGTCTCTGGTCGGCCGACACCCGCCGGCCGACCCTGGTCGTCGGGCTCGAGCTGTCTGCCGCCGAGCTCGAAGCGCGCATCCGCTCACGCACCGAGGCGATGTTCGCCGCCGGTGTGGTCGCCGAAGTCGAGGCTGCGCTCACGGGTTCCGTCTCCGTGACGGCGGAGAAGGCGCTCGGGCTACGGGAGATCGCCGCGCTGCCGCTCGCCGAGGCGCTCGAGCGGGTCGTCGTACGGACACGGCAGTATGCGGCCTACCAGCGGAAGTGGATGCGCCGGATCCCGGGACTCGTCACCGTCGACGCGACCGGCCCGCCGCAGACGGTTGCAGATGCGATTCTCCAAGTGGCACGCGCTCGGTAACGCGTACCTCGTCGTCGAGCAGCCGGATGCCGGTGCGCTCGATGCCGAACGCGTCGCGCGCCTGTGCGATCCGGAGACCGGGATCGGGTCCGACGGAGTGCTCGAGATCATCCGGCACGACTCCACGACCGCCGAGCTGGTGATCTGGAACCCCGACGGCTCGATCGCCGAGATGTCGGGCAACGGTGTGAGGATCGCGGGCCGCTGGCTCGCAGCCGTCACAGGTGCCGTCGAGGTCGAGATCGTCAGCGCCGGACGCACGGCGCGGATCCGGATGCTGGGCGGTCTGCTGGCGGAGACCGATATGGGCCGCGTCGAGGTGGGCCAGGAAGAGGTCGTCGACGCAGGCGTCCCGGTCACGCTCACCAGCGCCTCGGTCGGCAACCCGCACGCAGTCGTCCGTGTCGCCGGTGCCACTCGGGAGGACCTGCTGCGGCTCGGGCCCCGGCTCGAGGTACACCCTCGCTTCCCGCACCGGACGAACGTCCAGCTCGTCGACCCACAGGGGCCCCACGACCTGCGCGTGCTGGTGTGGGAGCGCGGCGCCGGTGAAACGTCGTCTTCGGGATCGTCGTCGGTCGCCGCAGCAGCTGTGGCGATCGCGCGCGGGTGGTGCGAGAGCCCGGTGACCGTCCATCTGCCCGGCGGCGTCCTCTCCGTGTCCCTCGACGACGGCCGGGCCACGCTCACCGGTCCGGCCGTCGAGGTAGCCACGGGCGAAACGGACATCTAGAGGCTCGATCCGACGGCCATGTCACATCGGGCCTCTAGGCAGAGCGACTCCGTCGCCCTACCATTCAGGGCATGAGGAGACTGCAAGCAGTCTCGCTCGGGCTCGCCGTCGGGCTCGCCATCGCCGCCACAGCTATGGCGGCTGCATGGCCTGCGCTGAAGGCGAACGGTGTCCTCGTGCGGGCGCCCGCCGACTGGAGTCTCGTCAACGTGGCCGATCCCGGCCCGATCGTCGACCCGCGCACGGTGCTCGTCGTGGGCACGGAAGGCGCGGCGCCGCGACATTCGGAGTGCCAGGTCGCCGCGTACCGCGTGCCTGCCGACGGTGCCGTCGTGGTCGTGCTTCGGTGGGCGGGGAGGGCCGCGGACGACGTCGGCACCGATCGCGACGCGCTCGACGTCAAGCTGCGCCGGGAGTACTTCGAGTGCTTCGACGGACGCGGCGCAGCAGCCCAGATCGCGATCCGTGGCCGCGGCTACCAGGTCAATGTCATGGTCGGCGACCGCGCGACCTCAAAGACCGTCGCGAACGCGCTCGCCGCAGTCCGCTCGTTCGACGTCGTGCGCTAGACAGCGATCTCGAACTCGCGCAGCACGTCGTTCAGGGAGGTCTTCAGATCCGTGGACGCGCTGCGCTCTCCCACGATCAGCGCGCACGGCAGACCGTAGGTGCCGGCGGGGTAGGTCTTCTCGCGCACCCCCGGCAGGACAACCTTGCGCGGGGGCACGACTCCTCGGTGCTCGATCGGCTTCGGGCCGGTGACGTCGATGATCGGCACCGACGCGGCGAGCACCACGTTGGGCGCGATCACGGCCCCTTCGCGGACGCGAACCCCCTCGACGATCACGGCGCGCGAGCCGATGAAGACACCGTCCTCGATGACGACGGGTGAAGCCTGCGGGGGCTCGAGGACGCCGCCGATGCCGACGCCGCCGGCGAGGTGGACGTCCGCGCCGATCTGTGCGCACGAGCCCACCGTGGCCCACGTGTCGACCATCGTCCGCGGGCCTACCCAGGCGCCGATGTTCACGAAGCCGGGCATGAGCACGACGCCTTCCGAGAGGAACGACCCGTACCGCGCCACCCCGGGTGGGACGACGCGTACGCCGCGTTCCGCGTAGTCGGTCTTGACGGGGATCTTGTCGAGGAACTGCAGCCCACCGACGTCCATCGGCTCGACCTTCCGTAACCGGAAGTAGAGGAGGATCGCCTTCTTCACCCACTCGTTCACGATCCAGTCGTCGCCGCTCGGGACCGCGACGCGAATCTCGCCGGCGTCGAGCAGGCGCACCGTCTCGACGATCGGCTCCGCATCGAGCGCGCCCGTCTCCCAGAGCTCGTCGATACGCCGCTCGAGGTCCACGTCCACTACAGGGCATCCTCGAGGATCTCGACCGCGCGGGCGCATTCCTCCTCCGTCTGCACAAGTGCGATCCGTGCGTACCCCTCACCGGACGGGCCGAGGTACGAGCCGGGCGAGAGCAGGACACCGCGGTCGAGCAGGCGCTTCGCGAACCCCTCAGAGGTCTCGCCCTCGGGCACCGCGAGCCACATGTACATCGTCGCGCCGCCACCGGCGATGCGCACGCCCTTCCGCTCGAGCACCCCGGCGAACAGTGCCCGCTTGCGGGCGTACGACTCACGCGCGCGAACGACGTGCTCTTCGTCCGACCATGCCACCACCGATGCGCGCTGCACGAACTCTTGCGGCGCAGTCCCTACGTTGGGGCGGTACTTGCGAAGCGCCTCGACGAGCGCCGGGTCACCGGCGACGAAGCCGCTGCGAAAGCCCGTCATCGAGGAGCGCTTCGAGAGCGTGTTGAAGACGACGAGGTTCGTCCAGTCGGGGAGCTGGAGCGCCGACACGGGTGGCTCGTCCGTCCAGAGCTCCGTGTACGCCTCGTCGGAAGCGACGACGAAGCCGTGGCGGCGCGCGAGCTCTGTGATTCGCGCGAAGAACGACAGCGGCGCCGTGGCTCCCGTCGGGTTGTTCGGGTAGTTGATCCAGACGAGCGCGGCGCGCTTCCAATCGAAAGCCGAGACGGCCTCGAGATCCGGCAACCAGCCGTTGTGCTCCGCGAGCGACAGCTCGAGCACGCTCGCACCGGCAAACAGCGCGCCGCGCTCCGGCACCGGGTAGCCCGGCTCGGTGACGACGACGGTGTCGCGACCCGCTTCGAGATCGAGCACGACCGGCGCGAACGTGAAGATCGCCTCCTTCGAGCCCAACGTGGGGATCACATGCCGCTCCGGGTCGAGGGTGACGTCGAACCGGCGCGCCGCCCAGCCGGCGATCGCCTCCCGCAGCTCGGGCAGCCCCACGGCGGCCGGGTACCCCATCCGCTCCCGCACCCCGTCCTTCAACGCCTCGATGATCCGCGGGTCGGTCGGCTCTCGCGGGTCGCCCATACCCAGGTCGATCACCTCGAGGCCCGCCGCGCGACGCTCCGCCGCGGCCTGGCCGAGCCGCACGAACGGGTAGGTGGCCTGACTCCGGAGAACGGGGGAAAGAGGCACGAACGGACGCTACCCGCTGAGAAAGCGCTGCAGTGTCTCGTACGCGTGAACGAGCCCTTCGATGCGTACGTGTTCGTCGCGCCGGTGGGCGAGCGCCGGGTGACCGGGGCCGAAGTTGACGGCGTCGATGCCCAGGGCCGTGAAGTCGGCCACGTTCGTCCACGCCTGCTTCGGCGCGATCCCACGGGCGCCCGCGTCGAGCAGCGCGCGCACGAGTGGCGAGCCCGTCGCGACGGCACCGGGCGCTGCGTCACCGACGATCTCGAGCGTCGCGTCCGCCGGTACCAGTGTCTTCACGTACGCCGCGGCCTCCGCCGGTGTCCGGTCGGGCGGATACCGGAAGTTGAGGTGCGCGACGGCTGTATCCGGGATCACGTTGTCGGCGATACCGGCGTCGAGGCGTGTCACGCTCAGGACCTCCCAGAACGGGAGGCCGCCGACGATCGCCTCCCGGCGCTCGAGGTCGACGAGCGGCGCCAGGCCGCGGATGGCGCTGTCGATGGCGTTCTGGGCCAGCCATGGGCGCGCTGAGTGGCCACTCACCCCGTGCCAGTGGATCCGGATGTTCATGCTGCCGACACACCCGGCGTGCACCTCGCCGTCGGTCGGCTCGAGCAGCAGCGCAAGCGTCGTCTCGTGCACGAGCGTCGAGCGGGCGAACAGCTCCGGCAGCGGGTTGTGCTGCTGCGGCAGCTCCTCCTTGCCGAAGACGAGCAAGCCGACGTCGACTGCACCGGGCTCGCGGGCGGCGAGCTCGCGAACGAGCTCGAGCGCCACCGCGAGACCACCCTTCATGTCGGTCGCCCCGAGACCGTGGACGGCGCCGTCGCCGATCCGACCCGGAAGGTTGTCCTGCGCGGGCACCGTGTCGTAGTGGCCCGCCAGCACGACAAGGGGAACGCCGGGCCGTCGCGGGCGGGCGTACAGCGCTGCATCGTCGAGCTCCGTCTCCGCCTCCCAGCCCGCCGGCACCAACCCTCGCACGTGTTCACGGACCAGCTCCTCGTGCAGGCTCTCGGACGGGATGTCGACGAGCTCGAGCGTGCGCGCGGCGAGCCGGTCCGCGAGAGATGCCACGCGAGGAGGCTATCTGCATACTCCACCGCATGACCACGCGCCGTCCCCACCCGGCGACCGACGCCGAGCCCGAGCGCGGGTTCGTCATCGCCGTGCTCCCGAAAGGGGCGGACCCGTCCGACGAGCTCGAGGAGATGACCGAGCTCGCGCGAACCGCGGGAGTGCAACCCGTCGGCGACGCCGTGCAGCACCGCGTGCGACCGGATCCACGCACGTACCTCGGCAAGGGCAAGCTGGCCGAGGTCAAGGCGGCCTACGCCGAGAGCGACGCCGAGGTGCTGCTGGTCGACGACGAGCTGACGCCGACGCAACAGCGCGCGCTGGAGGACGCCCTCACGGCCCGCGTTGTCGACCGCACGCAGCTGATCCTCGACATCTTCGCCCAGCACGCCGTCAGCGCCGAAGGGAAGCTGCAGGTCGAGCTGGCGCAGCTGCAGTACAACCTGCCGCGGATGCGCGGCATGTGGCAGCACCTCGAGCGGCAGGCGGGCGGCGGCGGCACCGCCCGGGTCGGTGGCGGCGTCGGCACCCGTGGCCCGGGTGAGCTTCAGCTCGAGACCGACCGGCGCGTGGCCCGGCAGCGCATCGCGGTCATGAAGCGCCGGCTCAGGACGGTGGGGGCGCAGCGCAGCACGCGGCGCAAGCAGCGACAACGCGCGGCGACGCCGACGGTCGCGCTCGCCGGGTACACGAATGTCGGCAAGTCGACGCTGCTGAACGCGCTCACCGGCGCCGAGGTGTCGGTCGAGAACCGGCTCTTCGAGACGCTCGACCCCACCACGCGGGCTTTCGCACACGCGGGGAAGCGCTACCTCGTGACGGATACCGTCGGGTTCATCCGCCGGCTTCCCACACAGCTGGTCGAGGGCTTCGCCTCGACGCTCGAGGAGACGCTGGTCGCCGATCTCGTGCTCCACGTCGCCGATGCGTCGCTTCCGGAGGATCGGCTGCGCGAGCAGATCGCTGCGGTAGACGCGGTGCTGACCGAGATCGGTGGCGACTCGCTGCCGGTGGAGCTCGTCCTCAACAAGATCGACGTGATCGACGCGCTGGGGCGGCGGCGGCTTGCAAACCGGTTTCCGCAGGCGCTGCTGGTCTCGGCGGCGACCGGAGCAGGGCTGGAGGATCTCAAGCAGCGCGTCGCAGCCCGGTTTTCCGACCGCTTCGAAGACGTTCGGCTGCTCGTTCCGTACGAGGCGGGCAACGTACTGGCAGCGCTCTACGGGCTCGGTGCGCCGATCGAAGAGCGAGCCGACACCGAGGCAGGGGTTGTCATCAGAGCACGCCTGCCGCACCGGGAAGTGCGGCGGTTCGCGCGCTACCTCGTCGCGGATGCCCCGGCCGAAAGCGCCTCGCACGCGTGATCGATCTCGAGGTGACCCGGCTGCGCGACGACGCCGAGCTGCCGGGGGCGGCGTATCCCGGCGACGCCGGCCTCGACCTGACAGCCTGCCAGCGGGTGACTCTGGCGCCCGGTGAGCGTGCCGTCGTGCCGACGGGCATCGCAGTCTCCATTCCCGATGGCTATGCGGGACTCGTGACGCCGCGATCGGGTCTTGCCGCCAGGCACGGGATCTCCGTCGTCAACGGCCCCGGGTTGATCGACTCCGGTTACCGGGGCGAGCTTCAGGCGATCCTGCTCAACACCGATACGCGCGAGTCGTTCACCGTCGAGCCCGGGATGCGCATTGCCCAGCTCGTGCTGATCCCCGTCGCCGAGGCTCGGGTCGTCGAGGTGACCGAGCTGGCTGTATCCGCGCGCGGCACTGGCGGCTTCGGCTCCTCGGGCAGGTGAGGCCCGACCCACGGATCCGCGTTTCGGCCGTGCTGCGCTGGCACGGCCGTATCCTGCTCTGCCGTCACGAGAAGCGCGGACAGGAGCACTGGCTGCTACCCGGCGGCGGTGTGCGTAGCGGCGAGACGCTGACCGAGGCGCTGCTGCGCGAGCTCGCGGAGGAAACCGGTCTCCTCGAAGCGGGACACGAGCTGCCGGTCGAGGGGCCGATCGCGATCGTCGAGTCGATCTCGCCCGAGCGGAGCCTCTGGTCGAAGCACATCGTCCACGTCGTTTTCGCCGGTGACCTGGCGGGGTCGCTCGCCGATGTCGTCTCGCGCGACGAAGCGGTTCGCGGCCACCGCCTCTTCGAGCCTGACGAGCTCGACGGCATCGTGATGCACCCGCCGCTGCAGCGGTTCCTGCGCCGGTGGCAACCGGGCGACGCCTGCGTGTACCTGGGGGCGCTGTGGCTGGAGTGAGGTCGCGCGACCTCCTCTGGGACGGCTGCCTCAACGTGCGTGACCTCGGCGGGCTGCCCCTCGCCGAGGGGGGAACGACGCGGTTCGGTCAGATCGTGCGCGCGGACAATCTGCGGCGACTGTCGCCCGCCGGCTGGTCGAGCGTCCGCGCGTACGGCGTGCGGCGCATCGTCGATCTGCGCTTCGTGCGGGAGCGGCCTGACGAGGAAGATGTGCCAGCGGATCTGGACGTGGTCGCGGTGTCGCTCTTCGGGGATCACGACCCGGCGGAGGCGGTGCGCCACGAGGCGGTCGTGCGACGCGCCATCGACGACGTCGATGCGATCGAGCTGTTCTACACCGAGACGCTCGACACGCGTGGCACCCAGATCGTCTCGGCGCTGCACGCCGTGGCGTCGGCCGCGGATGGTGCCGTCGCGATCCACTGCTTTGTCGGGAAGGACAGGACGGGGATCCTGTCGGCGCTGCTGTTGCGGCTTGCAGGTGTCCCCGCAGATGTCGTGGCCGAGGACTACGCGCTCAGCGGGCCTGTGGTGGGGCCGCTCGTCGACGATTGGATCGCGGCAGCCGACGACGAGCACGAGCGTGCCTTCAGACGCCGCATCAGCTCTGCCCCGGCCGCCGGCCTGGAACGGGTGTTGGCGCGGGTCCGCGAACGTTGGGGTGGGGAGGAGGAGTATCTGCTCGCGATGGGCGCGACGCCTGCCGACCTCGCACACGTGCGAGGGCGCCTCGTGGGCTGAAGGCGCTTGTGTTGAATCAACACAAGCGTTGTCTACGCCCGGCCGCCGCCGCGGTCGCGGGCGCGCTGCGCGGCCACCGCGTGGGCGAGGGTCTCGAGCTCGTCGGCCAGCGGCGCCAGCCGCTCGGGCTCGCCTCCACGCGCGTGCGCCAAGGCGCGGGACAGCAGCCAGTCGGCGAGCCATGGGTTTCGCGGCAGCAAGGGACCGTGCAGGTAGGTCCCGATCGCGACGCCGACCCGGCAGCCCTCGAAACCGGACCTGCCGTCGTTTCCGTAGCCGGCGACGACGCGCCCCAGGGGAACAGCCCCCGGGTCGAGCACCGTCAGGCCCGCGTGGTTCTCGAAGCCCGCCACCGTGCGCCGCTCACCCGGCTCGAGCTCGCAGTCGAGCAGCACATCGCCGATCAGCCGCTTCTCGCCGGCCGCCGTCTCGTGTGGGAAGAGGCCCGCGCCGGGCATCCACGAGCCGTCGCGCCCACGGTAGCCGCGACCGAGAAGCTGATACCCACCGCAGACGGCGAGCAGCGCCACGCCGGCGCCGACGGCTGCTGCGAGCGCTTCGCCACGATCGGCGAGGTCGGGCGCGACGAGCGCCTGCTCGCGATCCTGCCCTCCGCCGACATAGACGAGGTCCGCGTCGTTCTGTCGCAGCGGATCCCCGGGACCGACGCCGACGACGACGACCTCGTGCCCGCGCAACGCGGCACGACGCGTGAGAACCGCGATGTTGCCCCGGTCGGCGTAGATGTTGAGGTAGTCCGGGTACAGGTGCGCGACACGGACTCTCATGCAGCCGTCTCCCAGTACGGGCGCACATGTCCGCGTGTCGTGAGCACCGACCGCAGACGCAACATGGCGGTGTAGGTGGGGAGGACTGCGAGCTCCCCACCCGGCCCGACGAGCTCCAGACCGCGATCGAGCGCCGACTCGAGATCGGGGATCACCTCGAGTCGGTCACGGGGGAACCCACCATAGGTGAAGCGGAGTGCCAGCTCGGTGGCGCGGTCGCCGGCGACCACGATGCGCTCGGCCTGGTCGAGCAGCGGCTCGTAGTCGACGTCCCAGATCCAGGAGACGTCGCGACCGTCGGCGATCGCGTCGTTGAGCGCCACCACGAGGGTGGTGGGGACACCGCCGCTCTCGAGCGTGCGGATCGCCTCGTTGGCGCCGGCGGGATTCTTGACGAGCAGCATGATGAGGCGGCGGCCGCCGACGTCGATGCGCTCGAAGCGACCGAAGGCAGCGCGGAAGGTCGCGAGCCCGTCGACGATCTCGTCGAGCGCCGTCCCCAGCGCGAGGCAGAGGCCGGCCGCGGCGAGCGCGTTGTACACGTTGTAGAGGCCCGGCAGCGGCAGCCGCAGCCGGCGCTCCTCCGCGTCCGTGACGAGGCTGAAGCTCGTTCCCTCGAGCCCGTGCAGCTCGATGTTCCGCGCAGCGACGTCGAGCGGTGGCCGGGCGTGCCCGCACGCCGGGCAGCGGTAGTCGCCGAGATGACCCACGTAGGCTGCGGCATAGGCGTACGGCGTGCCGCAACGCAGGCAGTACTTCGAGTCCGCGGCGTGCTGCAGTGCCGGGCGCGCGACACCGGGGTCGTCGACGCCGTACCGAACGGCGCCGGCACGGCCCGACGCGAGCTCGGCGACGAGGGGGTCGTCCGCCACGACCACCAGCGCCGTCTCCTGGGGTAGCTCCGCGACGGCGTCGTGCCAGCGCTCGGCGATGTGCTCGAGCTCGCCGTAGCGGTCGAGCTGGTCGCGGAACAGGTTGCCGAGGGCGACAGCCCGCGGCCGCACACGGCGCACGATCTCCGGCAGCGCGAACTCGTCCACCTCGAAGAGGCCGAGCTCTGCGTCGCGGGCGCCGAGGAGGGTGGAGGCGATTCCCGAGGCCAGGTTGGCCCCGGAGTGGTTCCAGGCGAGGCGACGCGACCTGCCGAGGATCGTGGCGGCCATCGCGGCCGTTGTCGTCTTCCCGTTGGTGGCGGAGACGACGGCGGCGCCCTGGCTCAGCCGCGATGCGAGCGCGTCGACCGCGCCGGGGTCGAGCGTCCACAGGAGCTTGCCCGGAAGAGTCGTGCCGCCACCGCGTCGGGCGGTGCGGGACAGCGAGCCGGCGAGCCGGGCGGCCGCGGTCTCGATCGCGAGGCGCGCGCCCATCCTGCCAGCCTAGCCAGGACGCAGGCCGGAGCGCTGTTCTGGTCCTCTTGCATACTGAACAGAATGCTCTAGTATCATTGCATGGGTCGCCCGCGACGCCAGCACCCTGCCGTCGCCGGCATCGACGAGGCTGCGCTCGCGGCGTTCCGTGCCGGGCTGCGCCGCCGCTACACGGACGACGAGATCCTCGCCGAGCTGCAGGCGTCCGCAACCCGACTTGGGCGCTCGCCGACGATGCGCGAGTTCGCAGCCGACCCGGAGGCGTCCGTGCATCCCCAGACCGTGATCGAGCACTTCGGCACCTGGAACGCGGCCAAGCGCGCCGCAGGCCTCACCGCGCGTCGCTTCATCAGCCGTGAGGAGATGGTGCGCCAGCTGCGCGAGCTCGGCGACGAGCTCGGTCGCGTCCCGACGGCGCGCGACGTGCAGGAGCACCGCGGTCGCGTGGCCTCGAAGTCGCTGATCTGGCACACGTTCGGTTCGCTGTCCGCCGCCTTGCGGGAGGCGGGCTTCGACGTCCCGGTGGGTGAGGAGAGGCTCGAGCGCGCGGTCGCGCAGGGGGCGGTCCTGGCACGTCAGCTTCGTCGCCTGCCGCGCATGGCCGACTGGAAGGACGCCCGTATCGCCGACCCGTCGTTGCTCTCCGAATGGCAGGTGTACCGCATGGTCGACGTGCCCGGCGGCCCGTGGGCTGCGTTTCAGTACCTCGTCCGCGAGCGGCTCCGCGAGGAAGGCGTCACCGTCGCCTCGGACGGGACGCTGAAGGCCGACGGTTAGGAATTCACGCGAACGCGGCCAGGGCGGCAAGGCGTCTGACGCAGTGCTCGCCCTCATGCGGCGCGCGCACGGCGGGCAGGACGTTCTCCTCGACGTAGCTCGCGTCGGGCTTCCAGCGCTCCTCGGCCGCAACTGCGCCGGCGACGAGGTGTAACAGGCGCCCCTCGGGCACCTCGCGCAGGCGGAGATGAATCCGCAGCGTGCGCTCGACGAGCTGTAGCGTCGACCGGGTCGACGCGAAGAAGGCCTCGTGCCGGCCGAGCCCGAGCCAGAGCGGGCGGCAGACGCCACGGGCGAGGAAGAGGGTGTCGGGCTCCCGCTCGTCGACCCAGGCCGCGGCCATCGCGCCGAACAGCTGCTCGAGTGCCTGCGCCGCGTTGCGGGAGGCCTCCGCGACCGCGAAGATCACTTCCGAGTCGACGGTCATCTGGTTGTCGTGGCGGCTCCAGCCGTGCCGTGCGAAGAGCGCGTCGTCGTTCTCGATGATCCCGTTGTGGATGCCGACGACGGCACCGTGTCGCACCGGATGGTTGTTGGCCGCGATCGACGGCGGGCCCTTCGTGTAGTCCCGCACGTGCACGAGCACCTGTGTCGCTTGCGCAGGTACTGCCAGCGCCTCGATCAGCGCGCTGGGGCCCGTCTGCTGCTTGTGCACCGTGACACCCTCGCCGGTGCCGCGATGCGCATAGCCGACTGCGTCCTCGCCGCGCTCCGCGATCCCGGCCAGCAACGCCTGCGTGGCGAGAGTGCGGTCGGCACTCGACCGCTCACCAAGGCTGTATCCAGCGATGCCGCACATGTCGCGATTCGATCAGGTCACCCGGACGCCATGACCAGGCTAGCCATCGAAGATGAAGATCTTGTTCGGACTGTCGTCCGCGGGTCCTGGATCGTGCAATCCCCCTGACGGGCAGATACCTCAAGTGAGGGACGTACACCGCCGATACGTCCTGCGTGGACGGGAATGTCGCCCCTCATCTCTTCGACGACGTGCCCGAGCCGCGCGACGAGGCAGCGGCCGACGTCACCCGCGATCCGCTCAAGCTCTACGTGCGCCAGATCGGCGACGGCCGGCTCCTCACTGCGGCCGAGGAGCGTGAGCTCGCGCGGCGCAAGGATGCAGGCGACGAGGCGGCGAAGCGCCGCCTGATCGAGTCGAACCTGCGTCTCGTGATGTCGATCACGCGGAACTACACGCGCGCCGGCGTCCCCCTGCTCGATCTCATCCAGGAGGGGAACCTCGGTCTCATCCGCGCCGTCGAGAAGTTCGACTGGACGCTCGGCTACAAGCTCTCGACGTACGCGACCTGGTGGATCAAGCAGTCGGTGCAGCGGGCGCTCGCGGAGCAGAGCCGCACCATTCGCCTGCCCGTGCACGTTGCCGACCAGGTGCGAAAGGTGCAGAAGGCACGGCGCATCCTCGGGCAGAAGCTGAACCGCGACCCGTCGACCGACGAGGTCGCGGAGGAGAGCGGGTTCACGTCGCAGCGCGTGCAGGAGCTGCTCGATCTCGTCCAGGACAACGTCAGCCTCGACACTCCGATCGGCGACGGCGAGTCGCTGATGAGCGACCTCATCCCCGACGACAACGCGAGCTCGCCGGAGGAGGAGACCGCTCAGGCCCTCCGCTCACGTGAGCTCGCTGCCGCACTGTCGCAGCTCAACCCGCGCCTGCGGCGCGTGCTGCTGCTGCGGTTCGGTCTCGAGGGCCGTGATGCGATGACGCTCGAGCAGGTCGGCACCGAGCTGGGCATCACGCGTGAGCGCGTCCGGCAGCTGGAGACCCGCGCGCTGCGCGAGCTCCGCCACGTCGCGCCCGGTCTCGAGCTGTACCTCCGGACGTGAGGCACAGTCGGCGGAAATCCGCAAGCGGAGTTCCGCCTAGTCACCTCCCGGATGCGTCCCTAGACTCCCGCGACGGCCTGCATCTCGCGCAGGCCGGCGAGACGGCGGAGCGAGTCGAGCTCGATCTGTCGCACCCGCTCGCGCGTGAGGCCGAGCTTGCGGCCGATCTCCTCGAGCGTCTTCGGCTCGGTGCCGTCGAGGCCGTAGCGGAGCGTCAGCACCTCACGCTCCCGCGGCGGCAGCTCCAGCAGCGCATGGTGGAGGGCCTCGCTGCGCAGGTTGAGCTCCACCCGCTCCTCGGGCAGCGGCTCGTCACCGGCGACGAAGTCTCCCAGCACGGCGTCTTCGGAGTCTCCGACGGGGGCGTCGAGGCTCGTCGAGGCGCGCGCAGCGACCCGCACCTCGAGCACCTGCTGCAACGTCAGCGACGCCTCCTCCGCGATCTCGTCGAGCGACGGCTCGCGACCGAGCTGCGTCCACAGCGTCCGCTCGGCGCGGTTCATCTTCTGCATGCGCTCGACGATGTGCACCGGCATGCGGATCGTCCGCGCCTTGTCCGCCAGAGCGCGGGCAACGGCCTGACGGATCCACCAGGTCGCATACGTCGAGAACTTGAAGCCGCGCCGCCAGTCGAACTTCTCGACGGCGCGGATGAGCCCGAGCGTGCCCTCCTGGATGAGGTCGAGGAACGGCAGACCCTGGTTGCGGTAGTTCTTCGCGATCGAGACGACGAGGCGAAGGTTGGACTGGATCATGAGCTGCTTCGCCTCGGCGTCGCCCCGCTCGATCCGCTTCGCGAGCTCCACCTCCTGCGCGGCGGTCAGCAGACGATGGCGACCGGCCTCGCGCAGGAACAGCTGCAGCGCGTCGGTCGTCGTCTCCGGTGCCGGCGGAGTGGGGGGCGGCTCGATCGTCACCTCGACGATCTCGATCCCACGCTTGTCGAGCTCTCGGAGGAGCGCCTCGTGCTCGAGGGGCGCCAGCTCATGCGTCTCCACGATGTCGGCCACCTCGACCGCGCGAATCGTGCCCGAGTGCTCGCAGCTCTCGAGCAGCTGCCGCAGCTCCTCGAGCGCGAGGATGGGGTCGATGTCGACGGACGTCACCAGTGAGCTCTGCCGCGTGTTCACCGAGACTCTCCCACCCTCGTGACGGTGATTGCAAGACCCCGCCCGGGGGAATGTGGTCCCCCCGGGCGGGGTGGTGTGCGAGATGCAGGCGCTTACAGGGCGGCCGGTGCCTTCGCTTCGATCGGAAGATCGACCGACTGCGCTCGTGTTCCGCGCCCGAGGACGTAGAACAGGACACCGACCCCGAGCGTGACGACGATCGGTACGAAGACCGTGAGCTCGAACCCCGCGCGGCTGAAGCCCTCGGGGAGCGCGTCGTCGTTCAGGAAGGTGCTGTCGAGGAAGAGGGCGACTCGCTTCCGGATGCGGTCGCTGGTGGCCGTCTCACCTTCCACGTCTCCACCGAGCCGGCTGCCTCGTACCGGATCGTCATCCACCGCATCGGGTGGTACGGCGGTACAGGCTCGAGGCTCGTCGCGTGCTTACCGTCCTGTGACGGCGAGGCGCGCGGAGCGTCCCGGCCGATACCGACTCCGAGCCGGGAAGGGCTCGTGCATCCTGGCTGGCCGGTGAGCCAGGAGCTCGTCGTGCCGCCGGACTGGACGTCTGGCTACTACGCCGTCCGCTACGTGCTGACGAGCGGGCCTGACGCGGGCCGGATGCACCCTGGTTGGTTCGTCGTGCGGGAGGTGCCCGTCGCGTCGCGCGCGCCGATCCTCGTCTTGGCGCCGGCCATGACGTGGCAGGCCTACAACGGCTGGGGTGGTGGGAGCGTCTACGAGTTCAACAGCCCGGCCGGTCACCCGGCGGTGAAGGTCGCGTTCGATCGACCCTATGATCCGACGAGTCTCGGTCACAACGCCTGGGAGCTGCCGCTCGTGGAGTTCCTCGAGCAGGAGGGGTTCGACGTCGCGTACGAGACCGACCTGCAGGCTGCACGCGATCCCGGGTCCCTGGAAGGGCGGGAGCTGATCGTCGTTGCCGGTCACGGGGAGTATTGGCCGGCGGAGCTCCGCACCGCTTTCGAGCGTGCGCGCGACACGGGGACGAGCCTCGCGTTCATGGGCGCCAATGCCGCCTACTGGCAGGTGCGGCTCGAGGACGACTTCACGACAATGGTCGCCTACAAGAGCGCCGCCTTGGATCCGGAGCAGAACCCGGCCCTCGAGACGATCCTCTTCCGTGCGCTCGTTCCACCGCTTCCCGAGTGCGCGCTCATCGGGGTTCAGCACCAGGGCGGCACACTCGACTGGCCGAACGACGGCGACTACGTCGTCGAGGAGAGCGCCGCCGGGAACCCGTGGATCCAGGCGGCCGGGTTGGTCCCCGGGGACGTCCTCCGAGGTCTTGTCAGCCGTGAGGTCGACGCCATCCCGACCTGGCTCCCTCGCGACGTGGGCTGCGACAATCACCCGACGGTCCTGTTCCACCGAGAGCGTGGTGCCGACGTGGACGGCGACGCGGACTCGACCGTCTACGTGGCGTCATCCCACGCGAAGGTCTTCGCCTCGGGATCACATCAGTTCGTCTGGGGGCTCGAAGACGTGCCGGACATCGAAATGGGTCACGGTCGCATCGACGAGCGCCTGCGCCGCTTCGTCGCGGCCATGCTCGACGACATGGCGCCGCGGGGGCGCTGAAGCCATCCGGGCGGCGAACGTGTTCGGCCCTGTCAGCGCACGATAAACAACGTTATGTCAAGTCGCGACAGATCGAGGCGTGCAGACCCCCGCCCTCCCGGCTGCCCGTGTCAGACGTCGGCCAGGAAGGCGCGCAACGCCGCGAGGAACGCGTCCGGCTGCTCGTAGGGGATCATGTGAGCGGCGCCCGGGATGATCACGTGCTCGGCCGTCGGGATCGCGTCGGCAAGCTCCTGCGCCGACGCAGCGGGTGTCGTCCTGTCCTCCGCCCCGCTGAGGACGAGCACCGGTCTCGTGAACGTCCGGAGGGTGCCGCGCAGGTCTTCCATGCCGTATTCACCGTCCGCGGAGAAGTGCCGTAGCACCTCGGGCCGGTAGACGACCCGATCGTTGTCGATCAGCCACTGCACGAGCGGGCCTTCCGGCTCGGCGACGTGGAACGGTATCTGGTCGGCCAGCAGCTGCTTGCAGCCCTCCGCCGTCTCCACGGTCGGCTCACGCTCCCAGGACGCTGTCACCTGCTCGCGCAGATGCTCGGGCTCGAAGACGGCGAGGCGGTCGAAGACCCCCTCGAGCGCGGCCGGGCCTGCCACGGTGCCCATGAGGATGTAGCCGCGTGCGCTCCCGTGGCGCGCCATGTGGGCTTGCGTCACGAACGAGCCGAAGCTCCAGCCCATGACCACGGGCTCGGCGAGGTCGAGCCGGCCGATCAGCTCCTCGACGTCGTCGGCCATCTGCGGCACCGTCCAGCCGGACGTGTCGCCCGCGTCCGAGCGGCCGTTGGCGCGATGGTCGGGCGCGAGGACGCGCCAGCCGTCCTCGGCCAGCGGGTCGAGCGCCGGGAACCACACGGAGCCGTCGAGACCGGGCCCGCCGTGCAGCGCGATCAGCGGCCGCCCCTCCCCCTTCTCGTGGACGTAGAGCTCGACGTCGCCGACGGGAACGCGCACACCTGCACGCTATTCCGTCTCCGGCTCGCGTGCCAGTGCACAGCTAGAAGGTCGCGCTGCGGATACCCGTCACGATCAAGAACAGAATCGCCGCCGCCGCGACGAGGCGGTAGACGACGAACAGGTCGTAGTTGTGACGGCGTACGTAGCCGAGCAGCCACTGGATCGCGACGAGCCCGCTCGCCATCGCGGCGAGCACGCCGACGAGAAAGGGGCCGCTCGTCCCCGCGGGTAGCCCGTCGGCCAGGACGACGTCCTTCAGGCCTTTCAGCACCACGGCGCCGAACGTGATCGGGATCAGGAGGAGGAAGGAGAAGCGGGCCGACGCGTCGCGGTCGAGACCGAGGAACCGCGACGCCGTGATCGTGATCCCCGAGCGCGAGACCCCGGGCATCAGCGCGAGACACTGGGCCAGGCCGACGACGAGCCCTTTGCGCCAAGTCAGCCCCTCCATCGTGAGGCGCATCGGACGGCGATCCGCATAGCCCAGCAGCAGGCCGAAGAGCGCCAGGAAGATGGCGATCTGCCACGGCTCCCCGAGATGCTCGGCAATCACGTCCTCGAACGCGAAGCCCACCACCGCCGCCGGGATCGTGGCCACCAGCACCGCCCACGCGATGCGCTCCTCCCCGGTCTCGACCCGTCGGCGCCCGAGCGTGTGGAACCAGGCGCGGACGAGCGCCACGACGTCGCTCCAGAAGTACGCCGTCACCGCGACGAGCGTGCCGAGATGGAGCGCCACGTCGAACGTCTGGTTGAACGCGTCGTTCTGCTCGAGATACGTCCAGTCGAAGAGCCAGGGGACGAGGATCAGGTGACCCGACGACGAGATGGGAAGGAACTCGGTCGCCCCCTGCACGAGGCCGAGGACGAGGGCCTGACCGTTCGTCAGCTTCGCCGGGTCGTCACCGACTCCGCCGATCGTGAGCGCGACGGCCACGGCGAAGGCCGCTCCTGCCACCGTGAGAACGACCGAGCGGCGCACCAGGCCATCCTACGTGCGTTCCGCCGGCGGCTTCTGGTGAACGATTTGTGCGCAAATTGCGGCAAAGCGGTGAACGGCGCCCTTGACCGGCCGCCGCACACCTCGTAGCTTCCCCTGTGCACCGAGCACGGAGCGCGACTAGGTCGAAGCTCAGCGCGAGGGCCGTACGCGGAAGCGGAAGGTCAACGTGATGAGTGGACGAAAGCGCCACCGGCTCGGTGAATTCTTTGTCGGGGCCCCTCACGGGGCCCCGACTCGTTTTGTCGTCTGGCCGACGCAAGCCTGCGCGGAGCCTGACTGTCCTAGACGACTCGCCGCCAGGCGAGTCGTCTAGGATCGACACCGATGCACCTCCGCGCACCGAGCGTCGATCGCGGCGTCCAGAGCTTTCTCTGGGCGGTCGTCTTCTTTCTCTTCCTGTGGCTGGGGATGCTTGCCGTCGACATCTCGGAGGGAACGGCGTTCCCGATCGCGATCGTGTCGGCCTTCTTCATCTTCCTGCTCGTCCGCACGCAGGGCGGCCGCCGCTGAAGGAACACGAGTTCGGTGTTCGCGCGCGGGGGAACCGCGAAACGAACGCCGTCAACCCTTGCCGGCAGTAAGCCGGCGATCGCTGCGCCCGCGCAGCGGGCTCCAGGCACTGCGATGTTGCGCGCGGGGGATCCGCGTGAGCGGATCCCCCGCTTGCGCAGCGACTAACGCCGAGAGCCGTCGACCGGCGCCAGGCTCAGCACCAGGCGGCGGGCGAGCTCGGGTCCCAGCGCCTCCTCCAGCCGCTCCTGTGCCGGCGCCCGGCGCTGCCCTGCCTCACCGAGGGCGAGGCAGTGGCGAAGGAGAAGATGGGTCGGCGGAATCTTCATCTGGCGGCTGCGGACGGCGGCGTCCACGTTCTGAGTCATCGGCTCACTCCCGTATCGGTCGTGATCCCTCCCCGGAGTGAAAGGTTGGCGTCCCTGTCGGACGACAGGGACGCGCCGGGCCGGCTCAGTAGCTGAGCAGCGTGTGCACGTCGTAACCGGCGAGGCGCTCGCGCCCGTGCAGGAACGTCAGCTCGATCACGAACTCGGCGCCGACGACGAGACCGCCCAGCTGCTCCACGAGGTCGATCTTCGCCCGCGCGGTGCCGCCCGTCGCAAGTACGTCGTCGAGCACGATCACCCGCGCGCCACGTCCGATCGCATCGGCGTGCACCTCGAGCGTGTCGGTGCCGTACTCGAGCTCGTACGTCGCATCGACCGTCTGCCACGGCAGCTTCCCGGGCTTGCGAGCGGGCACGAAGCCACAGCCGATCGCGTAGGCGAGGGCGCCACCGAAGATGAAGCCGCGCGCCTCGGCGCCGAGGATCACATCGGGTTGCCGTGGGCGAGCCCACTCCGCGAGGAGGTCGATCGATTCGCGGAACGCGATCCGGTCGCCGATCAGCGGCATCAGGTCCTTGAAGACGATCCCTTCCTTCGGGAAGTCGGGGACGTCGCGGACCTTGGCGCGCAGGTCGGTTGCGGTCACCGGTCCGCGGCCTCGCGGAGGTCGCGCAACAGCAGCAGCTGCGCCAGCTCCTGAGCGACGCTCGCGAGCCCTTCGAGATCCTCGAGGGCGCCCTTGCGTCGCTGCGGATCGCGTGACCGAAGCCCGGGCGCAACGAGCTGCTCGAGCAGCGCAGACTGGCGCCCTGCGGCCGTCCGGAACGCGCGCAGATGTCGGGCGTCGATCCCGTGCCGCGCGATACGACCGCACGCCGCGGCGATGTCCGCCTCGCTCTCCCGGAACAGGCGGTCGCCGGCCTCGACCCGCGGTTGCAGCAGGTCATAGTCCTCCAGCTGCCGGGCGAAGTCCGGAGTCACGCCGGCACGCTCGCACAGCTCGGCGAGATCGATCTCGTCCTCCTGTCCGTGCAGCCCCTGCACGCGGCGGCGCGCCCGGTCGGCGCTCGGCGAGTCCAGCTCGTCACGGATCACCCGCAGCGGCAGGAACTCGTCGCGCTGCAGGCGGAGGATGGTGACGAGGCGCTCCACGTCCCCGTCCGCGAACAGGCGGTAACCGCCCCGGGTGCGGCGCGGATGGATGAGCCCCTGGTCCTCGAGGTATCGGATCTTGGAGATGGAGATGTCGGGGAACTCGTCGCGAAGCAGCTCGCACACGGCGCCGATCGTGTGCAGGCGGCGCTGTCCGGCTGTCTCGGTGGTGGCACTCATCGTCGGAGGAAGGTGAGCCGGTACTTGCCGATCTGCAACTCGTCGTCGTCCTCGAGCACGGCCGACTCGATGCGGCGGCGGTTGACGAAGGTGCCGTTCAGGCTCCCGAGATCCCTGATCACGAGCCGCTCGTCCTCACGCAGCAGCTCGGCGTGGCGCCGCGAGACGGTCACGTCGTCGAGAAAGATGTCGCAGTCGGGTGAGCGTCCGATGAGCGTGCGCTCCGCGGCTGCGCTGAACGCCTCGCCCGCGCGACCGCCCCCCGAGCGGACGACGAGCGCGGGTCCGCCGACCTCGGCCGGGATCGCGTCCGGCAACTCGCCCGGCTCGATGCTGAGCGTCGTCTCGTCGACACCGGGTGGCATCAGCGCCGCGCCGCAGCGCGAGCAGAAGCTCGCCGCCTCGGGGCTCTGGAAGCCGCATTCGGGGCAGTAGACGTGGCTCATGCACCGTCCGGCGAAGAGGGAGCGCCCCCGTGCGACAGCGCTTCGGCGATCCTGTCGGGGTCCCACACCCCACCGCGCCGCCGGCGCGTCCGCTCGGCACGGAGGATGTCGATCCGGCCGTGCAGCACGCGGCGCTCGAGCGACACGTCGTCTTCCTCGTGCTCGAGCCTGTCGATCAGGGTCCGCAGGTCACCGTCGGAGATCAGCCCGAGATCGGGCATCGGCTCGGTCTCCCCCGCCTCGGGCAGCTCACCGGTGCCCTCGAAGATCGGGCGCTCGAAGCCCTCCAGCGTCACGTCCGGCGTCGGCAGGCTGAGCTCGCCCTGCTCGACCTTGGCCTTGAAGCGGGCGACCCGCTCGGCGCGCAGGATGTCGATCCGCCCGTGCAGGATGCGCCGCCGTTGGGAGATCCCATCCTCCTGGCGCTCGAGCGCGGCCAGCATCTGGTCGAGCTCCGGATCGGAGAGAGTCGAGAGATCGGGGAACAGTTCCACGTCCTGCCTTTCAGTCGCTGGGTCGATTGAAGCAGCCGCCGGGACGAGGGGTCAACCTCAACTTGAGACTTGTGGACAGGTTCGCCTCGGCAGCGTCAACCCCTCCCCACCTCGCGGCGCGCCTTGACCAGGTATTGGGCGCCCGCCGCCACGGCCAACCCGACACCGATCCAGAAGAGCACGAGCGGCCAGGTCGTTCCCTTCGCCGTGACGATGATGCAGGCGAGCGCGAAGTACAGAACCCAGGTGGCGAGCTTGCCCACGAAGCTCACCTCGAAGTCGTAACCGCGCGGCACCACGAGCTTGTAGCCGACGACCAGCAGCAGGTCACGAGCGAGCACGATCAGGGCTGCGGGCCACGGGATGCGACCGTCGGCCCAGAGGAGGATCACCGCCACGCCGATCATGAGCCGGTCGGCGAGCGGGTCGGCGACCTTCCCGAACGCCGACTCCACGTGCCAGCGTCGCGCCAGCCAGCCGTCGAGCTGGTCGGTGGCGGCGGCGGCGGCGAAGACGATGCCGGCGGCCCAGGCGCCGCCGTCGCCCGCGTCCACGTACAGCACCACGAAGACGGGGATTGCGGCGAACCGGAGCAGCGTCAGCGCGTTCGGCAGCTGGCGCAGCGCGACGGGCACCGGGGGGCTGGTCATCGCCCGTTAGGGTAGTCGCGCAGATGGCCGAGAACCTCTCGCTCCCGGGGTTCGTCAACGCGCACAGCCACGCGTTCCAGCGGGCACTGCGCGGTCGCGCGGCGGGCAAGGACTTCTGGGCCTGGCGTGAGGGCATGCTCGCCGAGGCGGAGCGACAGACTCCGGACACCGTGCGGAGCCTGTACGCCGGCGTCTATCGCGAGATGCGTGCTGCGGGCTTCACCGCCGTCGGCGAGTTCCACTATCTGGGGCTTGCGGAGGCACGCGCGGCGGCAACCGCGGCAGCCGACGCAGCGATCGGCTTCGTGTGTCTCCATGTCGCCTACGCCCGCGGCGGTCTGGAGCGCATGCGACAGGCGTCGGTGAGCGCCTACCTGTCCGAGATCGAGGCGCTCGCGTCGGAGGGCGTGCGCGTCGGCGTCGCCCCCCACTCCGTGCGTGCCTGCCCCCGCGACTGGCTGGAGGAGATCGGCCGGTATGCAGAGCGCGAGCGGCTGCCGCTCCATGTGCATGCTTGCGAGCAGCCGCGCGAGATCGACGAGTGCCTGGCCGAGCATGGCTGCCGCCCGATCGAGCTGCTCGCCCGTTCCGGCTGTCTCGGCGAGCGCACCACGGTCGTCCACGCGACCCATGCAGACGGCGCAGAGCTGGATCTGCTTGCGTCCCACGGAGCCGCGATCTGCGTCTGCCCGACGACCGAGGCGGACCTCGGTGACGGCTTTCTTCCTGTCGTCCGCGTCGTCCATCGCGGCATCCCGCTCTGCATCGGCTCGGACTCCAACGTCCGGATCGACCCGTTCGAGGAGCTCCGCGAGCTCGAGGGGATCGCGCGCCGGCAGAGTGGCACGCGGAGCGTGCTCTCCACCGACGACCTCTACGCCGTCGGTGGAGCGATCGGCGCGCGGGCGCTCGGTCTCGACGACACGGCACTCGCCACGATCGAGGTCAGCCTGGCGCATCGCTCGCTGGCCGGGGTGTCACCCGAGCACGTGCTGCCCGCGCTGCTTGCGGGGTGCGCCGCCGACGTCGTCGTCGTCCGGTGAGATGGCGCCGGTACCGTGTCGGTGATGGACGTCAGCGAGCTCACCTTCGAGGACGAGGTCGTCGAGCGCTCGCACGCGATGCCCGTCGTGGTGGACTTCTGGGCCGAGTGGTGCGGCCCCTGCCATGCGCTGGCGCCGGTGCTCGAGCAGGCGGTGACCGACCGCGGCGGCGCGGTCGAGTTGGTGAAGGTCGACGTCGACGCGAATCCCAGTCTTTCCGGCCGCTTCGGGGTCTCCGGCATCCCCGCCGTGAAGGGATTCCGGGACGGTCGTGTCGTGGCCGAGTTCGTCGGCGCGCGCTCTCCGACCTCGGTCTCGGCCTGGCTCGACGAGCTCCTCGCGCCACCTCGCGCGGATGCCCTCGTGGAAGAGCTCCGCTCGGCGGGCGAGCTGCCGGACGTCGTCTCCGCGCTCGACGCGGATGACGTCGAGCGGGCGCTGTCGCTCATCGTCGAAGCCGTTCCGGGAGCCGAGCAGGGGGAGCGCGACCGGCTGCGCGAGGTGGCGGTGGCGCTCTTCGAGCGGCTCGGTCAGGAGGACCCGCTCGTCGCCACGTTCCGCAAGCGTCTGGCGACGGCGTTGTATTGACGGGCCACCTCGTTCGGGGCCGGATGGATCCGGCCCCTACGGGGGCGCGTTGAGCTGCTTGACCCAGTAGGTCGTGCGATCGAGGTAGGCCCGCTCGGCGGGCTTTCCGGTGAGCCCGTAGGCGCCGTCGTACGAGAGGTAGGGCGCCCCGGTCGTCCGGGCCGGCTCGATCTGAGTGCCCTCGTGCCATTCGTTGTACGAGGTGATCGTGACGAGGGCCGGCTGTGCTCGGATGGCGCGCTCCCACATCTCGTCGTAGCGCGCACCCTTCTTCCGCGGTTGCGTGCGCTTGTCGCCGGTGGCTCGCTGTGCGTCGTAGCCCGGCCCCACGGACGGCGCGCAGAGCAGGCCGGCCTTGCGCGCCTGTGAGCACATCCGGGGGAACGCGCCGCCCGAGTAGATGTAGACGTCGTAGGTGTAGACGCCGTCGAAGCCACCGTTCCGCGCTTTGCCCGTGAGCGGCGTGTTCGCGTAGACGATCGCGGTCGGGACACCGGCGAGGGCTGCCGCCCACTGCGCGTCCGGCGCAGCGGTCGAGTCGTAGACGAAGAACTCGCGGATGCCCCGCAGCTGGAGCAGTCGGATCGCCTCCGCCACCGAGGCCGGGGTGCGGTCCGTCCACGGCTCGAGGTGCGCGGCGACCCGCAACCGCGCCGCGCGTGCTTCGCGCAGGACGAGTGGCAGCCTGGCATTCTCGGCGGAGTCGGCCCCCCACCAGGAGACGATCACGGTGTCGACCCCGAGCCGTGCGATCTCTCGCATCTGCGCGCGGACGACCGCCTGGTCGCTCGACGAGTACGGTCCGCGGGCAGGATAGAACGACGACGCGATGTCGGTCGGAGGCTCGTGCGCGTTCTGTGACCAGTGCTGCCACGCGCCGTCGCGGTCCGGTGTCCCCCACCACGGGTAGTAGAAGATCGCGACGCGAGGCTTGGCTGCGGGGCTCGGGTGCGCCGGGGCGGCGAGCACCGCTGCGACGGCGACGAGCGTGCCCGCGGCGACAAGGATGGGCCGTCGTCTCGGCATCGCCGGGCGAATGTACTGGAACGGTCGGCGTCACTCCGCGCGACGCGAGAGCTGATCAGACCGGTACGCAGGCCTTCTCGAACGCCCTGGTCTCGTCCTGTCCGCTCGCGGAGAGGGTCTCCAGGTTCGTCTTGGCGCTCGAGACCTCGGCGGCGTTCCCCGAGTCGGTCGCGTCCTGGAGCGTCTGCACCGCGTTGACGTACGGGGCGACGTACCCCTCGAGCACCGCGAGCGCCGAGGCGCAGTCGCCGGAGACGGTGCCGTCGAAGCCGGCGAGCGTCTCGCCCAGAGCGGTCGCAGCTGACTCGACGTCGTCGAGCGACGAGCCGATGCATGCGTTGAACACGTTCACCGAGGGGTCGCTGCAGGTGTCGAGCTTCTTGACCGCGGTGTCGCGCGCGGAGACGAATGCGTCCTTGGCGGTCTGGTACGAAGCCCACTGATCGGCCGTCAGACGTGACGCCCCTGCCGTCGCGGTCTCGGTCGTCGTCGATGAGCTGTCGTCGCCTCCCCCGCAGCCTGCACCGATCGCGACGAGCGCCACGACCAGCGCCATGCCTGACAACCACCGCATCGACATCTACCTCTCCTCCGGACCGGGACGTGCGGGACACTACAGCGTCTGCGGCCTTCGTCGGAGCGCCAAACCAGAACACGTGTTCGAACCCATGAGGGAGGGGCCGGCACGGTGAGGGCGAAGGGTCACCGTGGCCGGGTCGGCAGTGGCGTCCTCAACCCTCCCCCTTTGGGGGCGCGGTGGGTGCCGGCCCGGCCCGCCTCGCGACGGGGATCAAGTCGCAGGCGCGTCCGGCCGATAGCGAATCCGATGACCACGCTGCAGCGCGCGTTCACGACGGCCACGACGCTCGACCCGCCCCTGCTGTCGCCCCTCAGGCGCTGGCAGATGCTCGTCGCCGTTGCCGCACGGCCCGACGCCCGCCGTCACGTCCGGGAGCCCGTGTGCATCCAGCGGCACGTCTCTGGCCCCCTGCGCCGCCGCTGACCACCGAGACTCGAACCACGCCTCGACGCCCAGCCCTCGCAGGAGTTACTCCTCTTCGTACTTTCGAATCTGACGTCGATCGACGATCCAGACGATCAGGAGCAGCGCCGCGCCCAACACGATCATGGCCCCGAGTGCACCCCATCGGTAGACCGCTCGGTCGAAGACGACGAAGCAGAGGAACAGCCCGAGGCCGATCGCGACCATCGCGCCGACCAAGCCGAGCCAGAACCTCCCGCCGAGCCCATTCTCGTCGGCCATCCCGGCCATCCAACAGCACCCGAGGGGGTCCGCGCAAGGACTCGCAGCAATGCTCGGTCCGTGAATGCTCCGGTCCCCCCCGGGCCACGTTCGCCCTCCGCTCGGATGCGTGCCGGGCTCAGACGTGCGAGGCTCGTGGGTGACCCGTGGTGCGAGACCTCGACACGTGATCAGCGACGGAGCGCGACACGACCCCGGCCGCAGGGGCGCCAAGCGAGCGCTGGACCTCGCCGTGTCGGTCCCCCTGACGGTCGTGCTCGCGCCGGTCTTCGTCGTCATCTGGGCGGCGATGGCGGTGAGCATGCTCCGCCGCCCTCGGGATCGAGGCGGGTGGATCTATCGCGAGCGGCGGATCTCCCGCGGCCGCGAGTTCGACCTGCTCAAGTTCCGAACGCTCCGAAGCGACGTACTGGCGCAGATGCGCGCGGACGAGAGCCACGCGCGGCTGTACGAGAGCCGCGCCGACAACCTCACGTGGGCGGGTCGGCGGATCCTCAAACCGTGGTACCTGGACGAGCTCCCACAGCTCGTCAACGTGCTGCGGGGGGAGATGACGCTCGTCGGTCCGAGACCGTGGCCGCCCGGAATGGTGGCCGACCAGGTGGCGATGGGCATCGACTACCGCCTGCACGTGACTCCCGGCTGGACCGGCCCGGCGCAGGTGAGCAAGGGAACACGCGGATCGAGCTTCACCGATCTCGACCTCGAGTACGTTGAGCGCCTCCGTTGTGAGCCGAGCGGGCCGCTCGTCCGGTACGACCTGGGTGTGCTTGGCGCGACCCTGCTCACGATCGTGCGGGGGGAAGGCCTGCGCTATTGAAGGGCGCGGCGTGCAAACCGCACCTCCAGAAACGAAAGCCCCGCTATTCGGGGCTTTTCAGTCGGGGCGCCGAGATTCGAACTCGGGACCTCTAGTCCCCCAGACTAGCGCGCTAACCAGGCTGCGCCACGCCCCGCGACCGGGTCACCTTAGCGAACCCGGAGCTCCGAGCCCCATGTCGCCATCGTGGCCATCGATACAAGCGGTGCTATCCTCGAATCCAGGCACGACGCTCGAGGAGGCGCATGGAGCATCCGAACGCGAGCCTGCTGCACCCCTCCCCCACTCGTGTGGAGTGCGCGCAGTGCGGCCACGAGCCCGAGGACGACCGAGCGCTACGCGGCTGGCACCACGGTGCGCTGCTCCTCGACGGCGAGCTCGGCGATGAGTCCGCAGGGCTCGTTGTCTGCCCGGACTGCACCGCCGACCACCGGATGCACGACTACGACGAAGGCGCCGGCGCCTGAAACCGCCTGCATCCAGGCCGTAGCGCTACCCCAGACGCTTATAGAGCCGATCGACAAGGTCGGGCATCTTCTCGAGCTTGTCCGTGATGACGCGGATGCGCACCTCGCGGAAGTGCTCCGCCTTCACGCCGAGGGCCTTCGCGATGCGCGCCAGGACCTCGTTCGAGGGCACGGGCCGGTTTCCGTGCACGATGTGGTTCAGGTACCCGGCCGACAGGTTCGTCTTGTCGGCCAGCGCGCGGTAGGTGATCCCCGTCTCCGTCATCAGCTTCTCGATCGTCGGCCCCAGAGGGTCGTCGCTGAACGTCCGCCGTCTCGCCATCAGCTCTCCTTGATCCAGGTCGTGAGGGCGTCACGCGCGATGCGCTCGTCCGATCCGCCTGCGCGGCGGCGGGCGTCCACGGCGCCGTCCTCGAGGGTCTTCTTCCCGACCGTCACACGCACGGGGCAGCCGAGCAAGTCGGCATCGGCGAACTTCTCGCCGGGTCGTGCGTCACGGTCGTCGAGCAACACCTGCTTTCCGGCTCCCGCGAGCTCCGCCGCCACCGACTCGGCGGCCTCGGCCACCTTGGGTGCGCCGGCGCTCAGCGAGAGCACGTGCACGTCATAGGGGGAGATCGCCTCGGGCCAGACGATCCCGTGCTCGTCGTGTCGCTGCTCCACGGCGGCGGCCATGATGCGCCCCGGCCCGATCCCGTAGCAACCCATCATGATCGGCTGTTCCGCGCCCGCCTCGTCGAGGTACGTCGCCTCGAGGGGTTCCGAGAAGCGAAGGTCGAGCTTGAAGATGTGACCGATCTCGATCGCCGTCTGGAAGATCAGGCCACCGCCGCACTTCGGACAGGCGTCGCCCGACCGTGATTGCCGGATGTCGGCAAAGCTCGGCTGGAAGTCGCGGCCCGCCTCGACACCGCTCAGATGCCACCCGGTCCGGTTGGCACCGGCCACGAACTGGCCCTCGCGCAGACACTCGTCGGCGACGATCCGACCCGCAAAGCCCACCGGCCCGATCGAGCCGGGGTCCGCGCCGAACGCGGCGCGGATCTCGTCCTCTGTCGCGGGACGCACCGCGGTGCCGAGCGCCGCGGCCAGCTTCGCCTCTTCGAGGCGGTCGTCACCGCGCACGAGCGCCAGCACGACCGTTCCGTCCTGTCCGACGACCGGCATCGCCTTCGAGGTCGCCGCGGTGTCGACCCCGAGCAGCTCGGCGAGCGCCTCGATCGTCGTCACACCGGGCGTCGCCACCTCCGTCGGGCGGTCGAGTGCCTCGGGAAAGTCGGGTGCACGCGGCACGCCGCGCGCGATCTCGAGATCGGCGGCGTAGTCGCCGCGCTCGCACGTGACGAGCGTGTTCTCGCCCGAGCCGGCCGGTGCCAGGTAGTCGATCGACGAGCTCCCGCCCATGATCCCCGGCTCGGCCTGCACCGCGTGCGCTTCGACGCCGCACCGCTCGAAGATGCGCTCGTACGCCTCTGCGTGCTTGTGGAAGCTGACGTCCAGGCCCTCCGCGTCACGGTCGAACGAGTAGGCGTCCTTCATGATGAACTCGCGCACACGGATCAAACCGCCGCGTGGACGGGGCTCGTCACGATCCTTGACCGAGAAGTGGTAGAGGATCTGCGGCAGCTGCCGGTAGCTCTGGAGCTCCCGCATGTGGAAGGTGACGGTCTCCTCGTGCGTCATCGGCAGCACGAACTCGCGGCCGTTCCGGTCCTGGAGCTTGAACACCTCCGGGATCTCGTACCGGCCCGACGTCCGCCAGAGCTCCGCGGGCGTGAGCACCGGCATCAGCATCTCCTGCCCGCCGATCGCGTCCATCTCCTCGCGCACGATCTGCACGATCTTCTGGTGCACCCGCCACCCGAGCGGCAGGTACGTCCACACGCCTGCGCTCACCTGACGGATGAACGCGCCGCGGACGAGGAGCTTGTGCGAGACGGCCTCCGCGTCGGCGGGCGCCTCGCGCAGCGTCGGCAGGAACAGCTGTGAGGCCCGCGCGATCACGGTTGCCAGACTAGACGAAGTTCAATCGAGAGGAATGAGGGAGGCCTCGGCCATCGCGAGCGCGGCCGGCTTCGCCAGCTTGAGCCGCTTCGGGCGTGCCATGCCCGCGGCGATCCAGGCGTCGATCTCGCGGAACAGCTCGTCGACGAGCACCTCGGAAGGCACCTTCTTGAGGACACGCCCGTGCGCGTAGATGAAGCCGACTTCCCGGCCGCCTGCGATCCCGAAGTCGGCGTCGCCCGCCTCACCCGGCCCGTTCACGGCGCATCCCATGACGGCGACCTCGAACGCCTCCGGGTACTCGGCGAGACGGACTTCGACCGTCTCGGCGAGATTCCAGACGCCGACGTTGTCGCGTCCACAGGAGGGGCACGCGATCATCACGGGGCCACGCTCGCGCAGACCGAGTGCCTTCAGGATCTCCCATGCCACCTCGACCTCACGCACCGGGTCAGCCGTCAGCGAGACGCGGATCGTGTCCCCGATCCCGTCCATCAGGAGCGAGCCCATCCCGACGGCGCTCTTGATCGAGCCGGAGAACGGCGTCCCCGCCTCCGTCACACCGAGATGGAGCGGATACGGCACCTTCGCGGCCAGCATCCGGTAGGCACGGATCATCGTCGGCACGTGCGACGCCTTGACCGAGATCTTGAAGTCCCGGTAGTCGAGCCGCTCGAGAAGCTCGACCTGCTCGAGCGCCTCCACGACGAGCGCTTCCGCCGCGTCGCGCCGCGCCAGGTCATGCAGATGCTCGGGCAACGAGCCGGCGTTCGCACCGATGCGCATCGGGATCCCCTTGCGCTTCGCCGCGGTCACCACCTGCTCGACCTTGTCGGGGCCGCCGATGTTGCCGGGGTTGATGCGCACGGCGTGCACGCCGGCCTCGATCGCCTTGAGGGCCAGGGAGGCGTTGAAGTGGATGTCGGCGATGACCGGGATCGGCGAGAAGCGGACGATCTTGGACAGCGCCGCCGCATCCTCGGTCTTCGGCACCGCCACCCGCGCGATCTCGCAGCCGGCAGAGGCGAGCGCCGCGATCTGCGCCGTCGTCGCCTCAACGTCGTGTGTCTTCGTGAGCGTCATCGACTGCACGACGATCGGGGCGCCGCCGCCGATGGCGACGTTGCCGACCCGGATCTGCACCTCCGAAGGCATCCGAGTCATTGTAGGGCGGGATCCACCGTGCCCCCGTCGGACGATTGACGAGGCAACGGACGCGAGACGGCTCGTGATGGTACCGTTTGCGTGCCAAACGTAAGCGAGTCCGGGTCGTGCGCTCCTGCACCTCCTTGCCCGTTTCGTGAACATGGCAAGGAGGTGAAACAGAGAGATGGCAACCGGAACCGTGAAGTGGTTCGACGACGCAAAGGGGTATGGCTTCATCACCCCCGACGACGGCGGCAAGGACCTCTTCGTCCATCACACCGGCATCTCCGGCGACGGCTTCAAGACGCTCGCCGAGGGTGCCAAGGTCGAGTTCGTGCCCGAGCAGGGTCAGAAGGGCCCGCAGGCGACCAACGTCGTCCCGGCAGCGTAGAGCTCCCGCTTCTCGTGGGGGCCGGAGCGATCCGGCCCCCACGTCTTACGACAGCCGGTTGATGTCGTTCGAGAGGCCGATGAAGAAGAGCAGCACGACGAGTCCGATGCCGATGATCGAGACGCGCTCGTAGATCTCCCGGCCGACCGCCCGCCCACGCACGCCCTCGAGCACCGCGAACACGATGTGACCTCCGTCGAGCGGCAGGAGCGGCAGCAGATTGAGCAGCGCGATCGAGAGCGAGATCAGGCCGAGCACCCAGATGAAGCTGTCGGCCCCCTCCTTCGCCGCGTCCGACGAGCCCTGCACGATGCCGACGGGGCTCGCGATCTCCTCGCGCCCCGAACCGGTGACGAGGTTTCCGATCGTGCTGGCGACGTCCCGCGTCACGATCCCGGTCACCCGCAGCGACTTCCCGACGGCGGCGGGGAACGGAAGTGGCTCGGTGCCGAGCCTGAAGCCGAGACGGTAGACGCCGTCGGTCTCGTCCTTCCGGGCGGCGACCGGCCCGATCGTCACCTGCTCGCCGTGCCGGACGACGACGACGGTCAGCGGCTGTCCCCTCGAGTCCGAGATCGCCGCCGGGATCCCTGCCGGGCCGACGTCGCGCCCGCCGATCGAGACGATGCGGTCGCCTTCCTGGAGCCCGATCGCGGCCGCAGGTGTGTCGGCGACGACCCCCGCGATCGTGGACGTGACCTTGCCCGCAGAGGTCATGAAGAGCACCGTGAAGAGAACGAGCGCGAGCAGGATGTTCGCCGCCGGCCCTGCGGCGATCGCGGTCACGCGCTTCCAGGTCGCCGCGCGCCAGTAGGCGTCCGGGCCGAGCGCGTCCGTCAGTTCGGTGAGGCCCCGGTCGACTGCCCGCATCGCCGGCTCGGTGAGTTGACGCAGCGCGACCTGCTCGCGCAACGCCTCCAGGGCATCGCGCGCCCCATCGTGATCGTCCTCGGCCAGAGCGAGGCGAAGCCGGGTCACGGGCGCCGACAGGGACGGGCTCTCGTCCAGCGCTCGACCGAAGGCGGCGTCGACGTCCGAGGGCGCCGGCCGGTGCATGCCCGGGATCTTCACGAAGCCGCCCAGCGGGATCGCGCCGACGCCGTACTCGACGCCGCGGCGGGTCGTCTTCCAGAGTGCCGGCGGGAATCCGACGTAGAACTTGCGCGGCGGCATGCCGAGCGAGAGCGACGCGACGAAGTGCCCCAGCTCGTGGACGAAGATCAGGAGCCCGAGGCCGACGAGGGCGAAGAAGATCGTCATGCGGGCGCGAGCCTCCGGCCTGCCGTGCGCCGTGCCTCCGCGTCGGCGGCGACGAGGTCTTCGAGATCCCGCGCGGGCGCACCGGACACGGTGCCGAGCGCGTCGGCCACCGTCGCCGCGATGTCCGGAAACGGGAGTCGTCCCCCGAGGAATGCGTCCACCGCCACCTCGTTGGCGGCGTTGTACGCGCACGGGAAGGTTCCTCCCCGCTCACCGGCCTCGCGCGCGAGTGCGAGCATCTGGAAGACGTCCACGTCAGGCGCCTCGAACTCGAGCGTCAGCCCCGCGGCGAGATCGAGCGGAGCGACCGGCGTCGCAGCCCGTTCCGGGTACGTGAGCGCAAACGAGATGGGAACGCGCATGTCGGGCACACCGAGATGGGCCAGCGCGGCTCCGTCACGGAAGCGCACGAGCGCGTGGACGACCGAGCTCGGGTGGACGACGACGTCGATCCGCTCGTACGGCAGACCGAACAGCCAGTGGGCCTCGATCAGCTCGAGACCCTTGTTCGCGAGGGTGGCGGAGTCGATCGTGATCTTCGGGCCCATGCTCCACGTCGGGTGCGCGAGCGCCTCTGCCGGTGTCACACCTTCGAGCTCGTCGCGGCTGCGGCCGCGGAACGGGCCGCCCGACGCCGTCAGCACGAGCGACTCGACGCTCGCCGGGTCACGCCCTTCGAGGCACTGGTAGAGCGCCGAGTGCTCGCTGTCCACGGGGAGCAGCAGCCCTCCACCCCGCTCCTTCGCCGCCAGCGCGAGCGGGCCTGCGGCAACCAGGCTCTCCTTGTTCGCGAGCGCCAGCGTGACACCGTGGTCCAGCGACCACAACGTCGCCCGCACGCCCGCGAAGCCGACGATCGCATTGAGCACGACATCGGGATGTGCGCGCTCGAGCAGCTCCACCGCGTCGCCGCCGACCTGCGCGTGCTCCACGTCGTGCTCCGTGACGATGTCGTCGACAGCTGTCGTGCCCGACATCACGGCGCACAGCTGCAGACCGGGATGCGCTGCAACGACGTCGATCGCCTGCCGGCCGATGGAGCCGGTGGCGCCGAGCAGGGCGACACGTCTCATGTCCACGAAAGGGTAGTGGCTGGGCGGTTCAGGTCAGGTTGCGCCGAACGCGAGGATGACGACGTAGGCGACCGGACCGGCGAACAGGAGCGCGTCGAGGCGGTCGAGCATGCCCCCGTGCCCCGCAAGCACGCGGCCGGAGTCCTTGACGCCGAGATCCCGCTTGACCGCGGACTCGAAGAGGTCGCCGAGCACGCCCGCGAGCGCAACCGTCACCCCGAGCACGAACAGCTGCCCGATCGACAGGAACTCGTTCCGATCGCGGTAGAGCAGCAGGAACGGGACGAAGACGGCGACGACCATGCCGCCGGCGAACCCCTCCCACGATTTGCCGGGCGAGATCGCGGGGGCCATGCGGTGGCGGCCGAAGGCGCGCCCCACGAAGAACGCGAACGTGTCGCTCACGAACACGGTGAAAAGCACGGAGACCATCGTCCAGAGGCCGAACTCGGGGATCTCACGGACGAGCAGGAGGCATGCGAGACCGCCGAAGACCCAGGCGACCCCGAGCACCGTCGCACCGATCGCCGCGGTGAAGGTCGGCCTCGTCTGCGACAGCAGGAAGACGCAGAATGCGAACAGGAGCGTCGAAAGCAGGCCCGCGAGCAGCCACGGCACGCCGCCGAGCTCCATCCCGAGCATCGCCGCGATCGCTCCCGCATACCCACCGAGGCGCAGCGGCCGGAGCGAGGCCCCGATCGCGTAGAGCTCGTGCAAGGCGACGATCCCCCCGGCGAGCGCCAGCGCCCACAGCCACCAGCCGCCGAGGTAGACGACCGCGATGACGAGGGGCAGGAGCACCACGGCGATCACGATCCGCGACCAGAACGCGCTCACGATCGGCTACCGGCCCCCGAACCGGCGCGCGCGGCCCGCGAACTCCTCGAGCGCCGCGCGGAGGTCGGTGGCGCCGAAGTCCGGCCAGAGCGTGTCGGTGAAGACGAGCTCCGCATACGCGGCCTCCCAGACCATGAAGTTGGAGATCCGCCGCTCCCCGGACGTGCGGATGAGCAGGTCGACGCCATCGAGATCGGGAGCATAGAGCCGCGCCGAGATGGCGTTCTCGTCCACCTCGTCGGCGGTGACGCCGTCTGCGACGAGCCGTCTGACCGCGTCGACCACCTCGGCTCGTCCGCCGTAGTCGAACGCGATCCAGAGGTGGAGCGTGTCGAGGCTGGCGGTGGCCGCCTCCAGCGCAGTCATCTTCTCGCGCAGCCAGTCCGGCACGCGGTCGCGCCGCCCGATGAAACGGGTGCGCACCCCCTGCTTGGCGAGGTCGGGCAGCTCGCGGTCGATCGTCTCCGAGAGGATCTCCATCAGCGTCTCCACCTCGTCCGCCGGCCGGGCCCAGTTCTCGGTCGAGAACGCGTACACGGTCAGCGAGCGGATGCCTTCGTCGATCGACGCCTCGACGGTCCGGCGCAACGCACGTGTCCCCTCGCGGTGCCCGTCGGCCACCGGCAGGCCATGCGACTCGGCCCAGCGTCCGTTTCCGTCCATGATCACGGCCACGCTCCGGGCTGTTCCCGGATCGCGGCTGACAGAGCCTTCGGTCATCCGCGTAGAGGTTTGATCCGCACCGCGGATCAAACCTCGAGAATCTCTGCTTCCTTGTGCTTGAGGAGGTCGTCGACGCGCTTCACGTGCTCGTCGGTCAGCTCCTGGACGCGCTTCTCGGCGCGCCGCTCCTCGTCGTCGCCCACGTCGCCGTTGCGGACGAGCTCCTCCAGGTGCCGCATCACGTCGCGGCGCACGTTGCGGATCGCGACCCTGCCTTCCTCCGCGTAGCGGCGGACGACCTTGACGAGCTCCTTACGCCGCTCCTCCGTCAGCTGCGGGATCGGCAGCCGGATGAGCTTGCCGTCGTTCGACGGGGTGAGACCGAGGTCGGACTCCATGATCGCCTTCTCGACCGCCTTGATCTGCGTCGGGTCGTAGGGCTGCACCGTGAGCATCCGTGCCTCGGGGGCGCTGATCGTGGCCATGTTGCTGAGGGGCGTCTGCGTGCCGTAGTAGTCGAGCACGATGCGGTCGAGAAGGGCCGTCGACGCGCGACCGGTGCGGACGCTGTTGAACTCGTGCCGCGTGGTCTCGATCGACTTGTCCATGCGGCGCTCGCAGTCGGAGAGGAACTCCTCGATCGCAGCCATCTACGAAGCCTCCTTGGGAGTGGCAACGACGGTGCCGATCCTCTCACCGGCAGCGACGCGTTCGATGTTTCCGTCAGCGAGCTCGAAGACGAGGATCGGAAGGTGGTTGTCCATACACAGGGAGAGCGCCGTCGTGTCCATCACCCGCAGCCCGCGCTCGATCGCCTCGAGGTGCGTGATCTCCGGCAGGAACGTCGCGTTCGGGTCGGTCTTCGGGTCGCCGTCGTAGACGCCCTTGACGCCGTTCTTCGCCATCAGGATCGCCTCGGCCCCGATCTCCAGCGCGCGCAGCGCCGCGGCCGTGTCGGTGGTGAAGAACGGGTTCCCGGTGCCTGCGGCGAACAGGACGACGCGGCCCTTCTCCAGATGCCGGATCGCACGGCGGCGAATGTACGGCTCCGCGACTTCCGACACCTCGATCGCGGAGAGCACCCGCGTCTGCACACCGAGCCGCTCGAGCGCGTCCTGCAACGCCAGCGCGTTCAGCAGCGTCGCGAGCATGCCGGCGTAGTCGGCGGTGGCGCGGTCCATGCCCTCGGCCGCTGCCTTCATGCCGCGGTAGAAGTTCCCGCCCCCGACCACGATCGCAAGCTCGGTGCCGCTGCCGTGCACGGCGACGACTTCCTTGGCGATCGCCGTGACGGTGCGCGGGTCGACACCGTACTCGCGCTCGCCCATCAGGCTTTCACCCGAGAGCTTCAGGATCGCTCGGCGGAAGGCGGGCGCCGGGCTCACGGCCCCGGTGTCGACGGTCTCCTGCGACTCGACGGTCACGACCCCGTGACGGAGACCAGCGCGAAGGCCGTCACCGACGCGCCGGCGGCCTCCAGGGCCTGGCCGACGGTCGTCGACTGGTCGTGGATCCAGGCCTGGTCGACGAGGACCCCGCCCGGCGTGGCCGCGAAGAAGCGCTTGGCAAGCATGCCGTCCACGATCTTCTCACGTGCCGGCTCCGGCTTCGACTGCACCTCGTCGGAGTTGGCGTAGATCTGCCGCTCCGCCGCCAAGGTCTCGGTGGGGACGTCGTCGCGGCTCGTCCACTCCGGCCGCCCGAAGGAGATGTGCATCGCGAGCTGGCGCCCGAGCTCGGGCGTGCCGCCGTCGAGCTGCACGAGGACGCCGATCTTGTTGGCCGGGGGATGCACGTACTGCGCGAGGGTGCCGCCCTCGAAGCGCCGTGCGCCGACGACGACGATGTTCTCGCCGAGCTTTCCGACGAGCGCGAGGCGCTCCTCCTCGAAGCCGTCGACGGCGTCTTCCCCGCCCGCCTGCACCGCCTGGAGCACGCGCTCGGCGAAGGACTGGAACTCCTCGTTCTTCGAGACCGGCTCCGTCTCGCAGCCCACGCCGACGATCGAGCCGGCGCCACCGTCGACGATCACGCCGACGAGCCCTTCAGAGGTGGTCCGGTCGGCGCGCTTGCCGGCCGCGGCCATCCCCTTCTCGCGGAGAAGCGTCACGGCGGCGTCGATATCGCCGGCCGTCTCCTGCAGCGCTCGCTTGCACTCCATCATCCCGGCGCCGGTGCGGTCGCGGAGCTCCTTGACGAGCGTGGCGGAGATCTCCGTCATACCTCGTCACCACCGTCCGGGGCCTCGACGGGCGCGTCCGCCGGAACGGCGACCGCCTCCGTCTCCTCGGGCACGGCTCGGGCTCCACCGCAGCATGCTCCTCGGCCGCCGGCTCCGGCTGCTCGGCCACAGGCTCGTCATGGGCCCCCTCCTCGGCCGGCGCAGGGGCGAAGTCGGCCGGCTCGACCTTCGTCTGTGCGGCGGCGATCCCGTCGGCGACAGCGCGCACAACGAGCGAGCACGAGCGGATCGCGTCGTCGTTGCCCGGGATCACGTACGTCGCCTCGTCCGGATCGCAGTTCGTGTCGACGAGCGCGATCACGGGCAGACCGAGGCGCTGCGCCTCGCGCACCGCCAGCTGCTCCTTGCGCAGGTCGACGATGAAGATGGCGTCGGGCTGGCGCTTCATATCGGCCACGCCGCCGAGATTCGCCTCGAGCTTCTGGAGCTCGTTCTCCATCGCGATCCGCTCCTTGGCCGGCAGGAGCTCGAGCTGACCGTCGGTCTTCAGGCGTCGCAGCTCGTGCAGGTAGGCGATCCGGTCGGCGATCGTGCGCCAGTTGGTGAGCAGACCCCCGAGCCAGCGGCTCGAGACGTACGGCATCCCGACACGCGTGGCCTGCTCCTTGACGGAGTCCTGCGCCTGCTTCTTCGTGCCGACGAACAGGATCACGCCGCGGCGCTCGGCGATGTTGCGTGCGAAGTCGTACGCATCCTGGAGCAGCTGCTGCGTCTGCTGCAGGTCGATGATGTAGATGCCGCCGCGGACGACGAGCTCGCCGGACGGGTCGGTGAAGATGAAGCGCCGCATCTTCGGGTTCCAGCGGCGTGTCTGGTGGCCGAAATGCACCCCGGCCTCGAGGAGTTCCTTCATGGAGACGACGGACAACGGGACCAGCCCCTTTCCGATTCTGGTTGACGGTGCTACCTGCCGGCGGGCACGGACGGAACCGGGCACAGCCGCGGCACCACCGTCCGCGTGCCCCCGCCGGGACGACGGGACACGAGTTCGGGAATCGTAGCGGGAACCGGCAGCGTCGGACCAGAAGGTCAGACCCGGGCTCGCTCGAGTGCGCGCGCGAGATCCTCCGGGAGCGGCGAGGTGACGTCGACCTCGACATCCGTGAACGGGTGCCGGAACCGCAGCCGGTGCGCGTGCAGGAACTGGCGCTCGAGCCCGAGGTCACCCGCAACCCCGTACACCCGATCGCCGCACACCGGCAGCTCGATGGCGGCCAGGTGGACGCGGATCTGATGCGTTCGACCGGTCTCGAGGCGCACCTCGAGGAGCGCGCGACCATCGAGCAGCTCCTCGACGCTGAACCACGTCACGGCGTCGCGCGGCGTCTCGGTGTCCAGCGAGATCCGCGTCCTGTCGCGCCGGTCTCGGCCGACCGGCGCGTCGATCCGCCCCGATTGCGACTTGACGAGACCCCGGACGAGCGCCAGGTAGCGGCGCTCCACATGACGCTGCCGGATCATCTCGACGAGCGCGTCGTGTGCCTGCGACGACCGCGCGACCACGAGCAACCCGGACGTGTCCCGGTCGAGCCGGTGCACGATCCCCTCACGCCCTTCCTCCCCGCCCTCGGCGCCGAGCTCGACCAGCCCCTGCGCGAGTGTTCCCGCCGTGTGGCCGCCGGCAGGATGCACGACGATCCCCGCCGGCTTGTCCACCACCAGCAGGTGCTCGTCCTCCAGCACGACACGGACGTCGGGCGCCGCGGCGCCCGACGGCTCGACCGCATCGGGAAGCTCGACCTCGATCTCGTCGCCCGACGTCACGAGGTGACTCTTCGGCCTCGACACACCGTCCACGAGCACCGCGCCGGCCGAGATCAGGCGCTCTGCCTGCGAGCGCGTCGCAACCTCGGGACGAGCCGCCAGAGCGCGGTCGAGCCGCGCTCCCTCGTCCTCAGGAACGACTCGAAAGCGGAGCGTCGCCAACGCGCACGCTCGTGCGGTCGGCCGCGACGAACGAGAGGAAGAGAAGCGCGACCCCGACGACGATGAACGTGTCGGCGAGGTTGAACGCGGGCCAGTAGTCGAAGTCGAGGAAGTCGGTCACGTGGCCGAGCCGCACGCGATCGACGAGGTTGGAGATGCTGCCGCCGAGCACGAGCCCGAGCGCGATCGGAACGAGGGTGTGACGCTGCCCGGCGCGGGCGAAGAAGATCAGCATCCCACCGACCGCCGCCGCCGTGACCACGATCACCGCCGTCGTCGCGCTTCCGAAGAGCCCGAAGGCGATGCCGGTGTTGCGCACGTGGTGGAGCGAGAACGGGCCCAGCACGTCGGCCGATTCCCCCAGCCCGAGTGCGCTCGACACGACCCACTTCGTGAGCTGGTCGGCCACGATCGCGGCCAGCGAGACGACGACCAGTGAGGCCCACTGTGCAGGCCCGGGGGCCAGCGACCGCTCCACGCTCGAGAGCGGTTGCAGGGCGCTCGTGGCCGAGCCGACACGGACGTCGAGCGTGCGCGGGGACTCGCTGCGCGCCGGTTCGGTCACGAACGCTCCTGGAGGCGCTTGTCGCGGACACAGAGCGTCGCATACGGGACGGCAACGAGGCGCTCCTCGGGGATCTGCTCCCCGCAGACGACGCAGGTGCCGTACGTGCCGTCGTCGATCCGCACCAGCGCCGTCTCGATCTCGGCCAGGATGTGCTCGGCGTTCTCCTCGAGCGACCAGTCCATCTCCCGCTCGAGCATGTCGCTCGCGTGATCCGCGAGGTGCTGGTCGCCGGCTGCCGAGTTGATCTCGTCCGAATCCTCCTCGTCGGGGATGATCCCCTCGGCCGCCGCCAGGAGCCGCGCCTGGAGCGCGAGCAGCTCTGAACGGCGGGCCTCGAGATCCGTGCTCACATCGACTCCTTTCCGGCGGCGAGGCGCCGCTCGGCCTCCTGTGCCGACATCCCGCGCAGCGAGACGACCTTGTCGCGCGTCATCTTGCCCGCGACGATCTCGACGTCGCGTCGTGCGACGCCGAGGTGTGTGGCGAGCAGGTCGACAACGGCGGCGTTCGCCTTGCCGCGTTCAGGCGCGGCGGTGACACGGAGCTTCCACGCGTCGCCGTGCCGTCCGCCGACCGCGGCGCGCTTCGCGCCGGGTACGACGTGGATGCGAAGGCGGGTGGTCTGGGGCTCCATCGCCCCAAGGATAGTCGCGGTCAGCCGACCAGCCGATGCATCCCCGGATCCGTGCCGTCGTCGTCCCTCGGCATGTCGTCCTCGACGACGTCGCCTGTCAGATCGGTCATGCCGCCGGGAAGCGTGTGCTCCTCGGGCTCGACCTCCGCCGGCTCTGGCGCAGGGACTGGCGCTGGGCTTGGCGTCGGAGTCGCAGGCGGCGCCGCGGCGACCTCCGCCGCCTGGCTCGGCTCGTCGCGGGGGACGTCGTCGATCACCTCCAGGGCAGAACGGAGCAGCGAGCGGATCCGTCGGATCTCGCCCAGCAGTCGCTCCTTCTCGGTGATCGCGTCGCGGAGCACGCGGCGCGCCTCCGTGTTGGCCTCGGAGACGATCACCTCCGCCTCGCGGCGTGCCTGCTCCCGCGTCTCCTGGGAGGCGCGCTCGGCGGAGACGAGCGTCGCACGGAGCAGCGACTCGAGCTCGACGTGCCGTCCCAGCTCGCCCTCGAGCGCCTCGACGCGCTCGACGAGCTCGGCCCGCTCGCGCCAGACCGACTCGAAGCTGTCGGCGATCTCGTCCATCAGGCGATGCACGGGCTGGCGCTTGTATCCGAGAACGCCTCGGCTCAGCCCGTCGAAATGTCTGACCTCAACCGGTGTCAATGGCATGACGATGCTCCCTTCTTGCTACACGAGGCGCTCGATCGCAGTGTCCACCACCCGGCCCACGAATACGAGGGCGAAGACGGCGACGATCGGGGAAAGATCGAGCCCGCCGAGCGGCGGGATGATGCGGCGGAAGAGCCGCAGGTAGGGATCACAGGTCTCGAACAGGAACCTCTGCACGCGCTCCGCGGTCGGCGAATACGGAAGCCGGATCCAGGTCAGGAGCACGTACGCGAAGATCAGCAGGATGTAGACGCCCACGAACACGTCGACGAAGCTCGTCGCCACGGACACCGTGTCGCCGAGCAGAGAAACGCCTGCGGTTGAGCCGCCCACGAGGCGTTGTTCTCTACGTTTGCGAGGTTCCCTACCATCGGCGCCGACCTCCGGCTGCCGCACTACCATTCTGCGGCGATGGGTCTCTCCGACGTCTGGAATCGCACGCTCGTCTACTTCGGCATCGCCGAGGACGATGAGTGGGACGAGGACGCGGTCGCGACGCAGGAGGAGGCCGTGCGTGAGTCTCGCTCCCGCTCGACGCGCCACAACGTGCGCCGCCTGCCGCGCAGCCGTGAGCCGGACGAGTGGTCCGAGCCGGACAGCGCCGGCGACGCGCCCGCCGCCCCCTCGTCCGGCGGTTCCCGCCGCTCACGTCTCCGCGGCGTCGACGCCGGTGCCGGTCAGGTGCGCGTGCACCTCGTCCTGCCGCGCAGCTTCAACGACGCGCAGCAGATCGCCGACCGCTTCAAGGACTCGATCCCCGTGATCCTCAACCTGCAGAGCGCCGACAACGAGCTCTCCAAGCGGCTGATCGACTTCGCCAGCGGCCTCACGTACGCGCTCGACGGCAGCATGCAACGCGTCGCGGACAAGGTCTTCCTCCTGACGCCGCGAAACGTCGAGCTCTCCGCCGAGGAGCGAGCCCGCGCACTCGATACCGGCGGCTTTTTCAACCAGACCTGATCCTCATCCATCCGACTGATCCAGCACGTCGGTCCTGCACCGGATGGAGGTTGCCACGCGACGAAGATCTGAGACGGCTGCAGAGCAGCCGGCAGGAAACACAAGCCTGTTGCGCCCGAAGCTTCGGGTGCTACAGGCTGCTGGTCTTACCACCGGCGGCTCTGCCGCCGTCTCTCTTCTGATTCTGGGAGTCGACCCCGCCAGCGCGTGAATGGCTGCTGCTTGTCGAGGAATCACTCGAGCCCGAAGAGAACCGAACCGACGCGGATGTGGGTGGCGCCCTCCTCGACGGCGACGCGCCAGTCCTGCGACGTGCCCATCGAGAGCTGCTCCAGCCCGTGTTCGTGCGCCAGCTCGCGCAGCCGGTGGAACCACGACCGCGACGCTTCGGCGTCACCCGCGAGCGGCGGCATCGTCATCAGTCCACGCACGAGACCCGGGTGGCGGGCGAGGAACGGCGCCACGTCGGCCGTCACGACGCCGCTCTTCGATTCCTCGCCCGAGAGGTTCACCTCGAGCAGCGCCGGCACCGTCAGCCGCGCTGCCGCGGAGTCGGAGTCGAGCGAGTGCACGAGCTCGCAGATCCGGTTCACCACCTTCACCTTGTTCGATTGCAGGTGCCCGATGAAATGCCAGCGAAAGGCGTCTCCGTAGACCGCGTGCTTGCGCTCGAGATCCTGCGCCCGGTTCTCGCCGACGACATGGACGCCGGCCTCCACGAGAGCCGCCATGTCGTCCAGCGACACGTACTTGGTGGCCGCGACGATCGTGACACCGGGTCCGGCGACGCTGCCGATCTCCGTCAGATTCGCGCGTACGGTGGCGGCGTTCACGCGAGCGCCTCACGCGCCCGTGTGAGCAGCGTGTCTCTCGTGTTGAGCGACGGGTCCTCCACGACCTCCGAGAGGAGCAGGCGGAGCGCACGACCGAGCTCCGGGCCTTCCTGGAAGCCGGCGTCGATCAGATCCGCGCCCGTGACCGCGAGGTCGGCGAGCCGGTGCGGGCTCGATCGCTCGACATCGATCTCGCGGCGCAGCCGGTCGAGCGCTTCGAGCTCGCGGGGATCGACCCGCTTGGCGGACAGGTCGGCCTGCTTGTGGTCGACGAGCTCGCGCGCGAGCACCTCCCCGTGCTTGGCCAGGAACCTGCGCGTGGCCCGTCCATCCTCCCCGTCCAGCCAGGGGTCGAGCCAGAACGCGTGGCCGGCGACGAGCGCGACGACGCGCTTGCGCAGCGCGGTCGGGTAGCGCAGCCGGTTGAGCGCGCGCGACGCGAGCGCGGCGCCCGCCGACGCGTGCGGGAGTCCCTCCTCCCGCGCGGCCGGCTTGGCGAGGTCGTGGAGGAGCGCGGCCAGCCGCACGGCGAGCGAGGTCCCGGCGTCCGCAGCCGCCTGCACGACCGCGAACACGTGCTCGTCGAGCGGCAGCGGCTGACGGTCGACGCCGAGGTCGTAGCCGATGGCGCGCTCCGCCTCGGGGAGGATCCGCGTCAGGACGCCGGTGTCGCGTGCCAGCCGCAGGGCGTAGCGCGGCCTCACTCCGAGCAGGAGCTTCGACAGCTCGCCGAGGCCGTCCGCGGCGACACCGCCGCCGATGCGCTCGGCGGAGACGTGAGCGAGACCGTCCGCCTCGAGGCGCATGCGCGCCAGCGTCTCGCCCGACGGCGTGAAGCCGAGCTGCGACACGAGCCGTAGCCCGCGCAGGATGCGGAGCGGATCCTCGCGAAACGACCACTCCGCCACGGTGCGCAGCTCCCTCCGGCCCAGGTCGCCGACACCGCCGAACGGGTCGACGAGCGCGCCGGTGGACAGCCGCCGTGCGATCGCGTTGATCGTGAAGTCGCGTCGCGCCATGTCCTCGTCGACTCCGATCGACGGGTCGCTGACGATCGCGAAGTCTCCGTGCCCCGGCCCGGTAGAGCGCTCCGCGCGGGGCGGGGTCAGCTCGATTCCGGACGGCTGCAGCGCCCGGATCGCCTTGTCACGCGGATGGAACCGGACGCCGACGAGCTGGCCGTGGACCTCGAGGTCATCCACGCGGCCGTGCGGCTCGAGCAGCTCGTGCAGCCGGCGCTGGTCGACACCCGGCACGAGGAAGTCCTCGTCGCTGTGAGGGATGCCGAGCAGCTCGTCGCGCACGGCACCGCCCACGACGTACGCGTCGAGCCCGAGCGAACGGACATAGCGGCGGATCTCGGTCGGCATCGCCCGCATTCTGGCGATGCCGCAGGGTCACACGTGTGCGACCGCTTCGATCTCGACCAGCGCGCCCGAGGGCAGCTTCGCCACCTCGACCGTGGCACGGGCCGGAGGACGCTCACCGACGTGACGGGCGTACACCTCGTTCATGGCCGCGAAGTCGCCGAGATCCTGCAGGTAGACGGTCGTCTTGACGAGGTTGTCGAGCGAGCTGCCCGGCCGCGGCGAGGATGGCGGCAAGGTTCTGCAGCACCTGCTCCGTCTGCACCGCGACATCTCCCTCCACCTCGGTGTCGCCCGGCCGCAACCCGAGCTGGCCGGCGACGAAGACGAGCTCCCCGACGCGGATCGCCTGGTTGTACGGCGCGCCCTGGAATGGGGCCGGCGCCTCCTCGGTGCGGATCACCTGCTTGTCCATACTCCCCTTTCAGTCCCTAACAGCCCGCGCGAGCGCCACACCGAGCGCTTTGAAGATCGCCTCCAGCACATGGTCGGTCTCGCTGCCCTCGATCAATCGCACGTGCAGCGTCAGCCCAGCGCCGCTTGCCAGAGCCCCGAGGAACCTGGCGGCGAGATCGCTGCCCAGTCCGCCCACACCGGTCAGATCCGCGTTCGATGCGACGAGCGGGGAGCCGGAGCGTTCGACCACCACCATCGCGAGCGCCTCGTCGGCGGCGACGGTGGCGTCGCCGTGGGCGCCTTCGTCCAGCAGCGGCACAACGGCTGCTGCGAGAGCAGCCCCGGCGGCGTCGACCTCCGCCTCCGGGTCGTCGGGGTCGATCTCGAGCGCGAGATCGAAGCGGCCCGCCCGCGCGAACTGGACGAGGAGGTGGTCGAGAACGGGGATCCCGGTGGCGACGTTCGCGTCGCCCGCGCCGAGTGTGAGGCGGGCGCCGCTCACAACTCCGCACGCTCGATCTGCGCGCCGAGTGCATGCAGCCGCTCGTCGATGCGCTCGTAGCCACGGTCGATCTGGCCGATGTTGCCGATCGTCGAGGTTCCCTCGGCGCAGAGCGCGGCGATCACCATCGCCATGCCGGCGCGGATGTCGGGGCTCTCGAGCCGCTCGCCGTACAGCTGCGCGGGGCCGGTGACGACGGCGCGATGCGGGTCGCAGAGAATGATGCGAGCGCCCATCGAGACGAGCTTGTCGACGAAGAACAGGCGGCTCTCGAACATCTTCTCGAAGATCAGGACGGTGCCTCGCGCCTGGGTGGCAGCGGTCACCGCGATCGACGTCAGGTCGGCGGGAAAGGCCGGCCAGATGCCGCTCTCGATCTTCGGGATCTGGCCGCCGAGGTCGTCCTCGACGTGGATGTCCTGACCGGCGGGGACGCGCACCGACGTCCCCTCGAGGTCGAGCCGGATGCCGAGCTTCCGGAAGGCCGGCACGATCGAGATGAGGTCGTCGGGCTGGACATCCTCGATCGTCACCTCGCCGCCGCAGAGAGCGGCGAGCGCCGCGAAGCTCGCGACCTCGATGTGGTCCGGCCCGAGCCGGTAGGTGCCGCCGCCGAGGCGCCCCACCCCAGTGATGCGCAGGACGTTGGAGCCCACGCCGTCGATGTCCGCCCCGAGCGAGACGAGGAAGCGGCAGAGATCCTGGATATGAGGTTCGCAAGCTGCGTGCCCGACGGTCGTCTCGCCGGTGGCGAGCACCGCGGCCATGATCGCGTTCTCCGTCCCCATCACCGACGCCTCGTCCAGGTAGACCCGCGTCCCCACAAGACCCGTCGTGGCAAGGTCGTAGGCGCCGTTCTGCACAACCTCGACGCCGAGCTCGGCGAAGGCGTGGATGTGCACGTCGAGGCGGCGCCGGCCGATGACGTCACCGCCCGGCTGCGGCACGACGGCGCGGCCGAAGCGGGCGAGCAGCGGCCCGGCGAGCAGGAACGAGGCGCGGATCCGCCGGCACAGCTCGGGATCGAGGGACGTCTTCGTGACGTTGGCCGCGTCGACCGTGAGCTCGTTCGCTCCTGTCCAGGAGACGTGAGCGCCGATGTCGGCCAGGATCTCGACCATCGTCTCGACGTCCCGGATCCGCGGCACGTTCTCGAGGCACACCGGCTCGGAGGCGAGGACGGTGGCGGCGAGGATGGGCAGCGCGCCGTTCTTGTTCCCGGCGGCGCGGACGGCGCCGGAGAGCGGCCGGCCACCTTCGATGACGAACGACTGCATGAGGCGGCGGGTATGGTAGCGACCCCATGGAGATGACCCGCGATCAGGCGTGGACGACGCTCACGCGCTACACGTCGAGCGTGTCGCTGTTGCGGCATGCGCTCGCCGTCGAGGCGTCCGTGCGCTCGTACGCCCGGCTCTACGGCGAGGACGAGGAGCTGTGGAGCTGCGTGGCGCTGCTGCACGACTTCGACTACGAGATCCACCCCACGCTCGACAAGCACCCGCAGGACGGCGCTTCGATCCTCCGCGAGGAGGGCTACCCGGAGATCGTGATCGAAGGGGTGCTGTCGCACGCGGACCATCTCGGCCTCCCACGGGACACCCAGCTCAAGAAGGTGCTGTTCGCGTGTGACGAGCTGTCGGGCTTCGTCCACGCATGCGGGCTGGTGCGACCGACGGGTCTCGAGGGCCTCGAGCCGAAGTCGGTGCGCAAGAAGCTGAAGCAACCGTCGTTTGCCGCGGGCGTGCACCGCGACGAGGTCTATGCCGGCGCCGAGCTCCTCGGCCTGGAGCTCGACGAGCACATCGCGAACGTGATCGCAGCGCTACAGCCGATCGCGTCCGAACTCGGGTTGCGCACGGCCGTCGACGCGCCCTCGTCGTCGTAGGGCCGGATACATCCGGCCGTGACGTGCCCGGCCGTCAGAGTTGCTCCACGAGCCGGTCGAGGTCGCCGTCGCTCGTCCACCACCCGACCGAGGCGCGCACGAGCCCACGGCCGGGGAGCTCGCGCACGTGGATCCCTGCGGTGCGCAGTCGCTCGACGAGCGCCGCCGGGTCGGTGTCCTCGGGTCGGAAGGTGACGAGCGTCGCCCGTTCCGCGGGTGTAACGACCTCGACGGCCCCGTCGAGGCGCTCGCGGAGCCGCTCCGCTGTCTCGCGCGCTCGGGAGAACGACCAGCCCGGGTGCGTGTCGAGCGCGGCCAGGAGGCCGTGGAGCGACGCAGGCGGCCACCAGCCCCGCTCGAAGCGCACCGCCCCCTCACGCGGCTCGAAGGCGCCGTCGGGGCCGTACGACGCCTGGCTGAAGTAGCTCGGCGCCGTCACCCGCAGCCGCTCGGCGTCCGAGACGACGAGCGCACCGGTCGCGTCCGGGCCGCAGAGCCACTTCTGCCCCGAGATCGTGAAGAAGTCCATGCCGGCCACGTCGACCGGGGTCGCCCCGGCCGACTGGGCGCCGTCGACGAGCACCGGCACACCGGTTTGCTCGCGCAGCTCGCGCACCGGGAGCACGGCGCCGGTTGTCCACAGGACCTGGGACAGGGCCAGCAGCCGCGTGCGCGCCGTCACCGCAGCGACGATGCGCTCGGGATCCGGCTCGACCACCACGACATGGGCGTCCGAGACGGAGAGCGGGCCGAGCAGGCCGAAATGCTCGTCGGTCGTCGTCACGATCTCGTCGTCCGGGCCGAGCCCGAGACCGGCCAGCACGATGTTGCAGCCCTCCGTCGTCGACGACGTCAGCGCCACCGTCCCGGGCTCCGCGCCGACGAGCGCCGCCAACCGCGTCCGCAGCTCGGCGCGCAGGTCGAGCGTCTCGAGGAAGTACGGCAGGCCCGATCTGCCTTCCACGAGGTCCCGGTCGAGCGCGGTGCGCATGGCGCTGACGGTGGCGTCGGCGAGCGGTCCGAAGGTGCCGGCGTTCAGGTACGCGATCCGCTCCAGGACCGGGAACTGCCCCCGAGCCTGGGCGAACGACGTCTCCCCTGATGGTGCGGTCACTGCCCCATTCTGCCCGCGGGCCGTCACCGTGGATCGCGCCTCTACTCTTGAACGACGATGCGCGTCCTGCTCGCCGACCCGCCCGCGTATACGCCGCCGTACGACCACGCCCTCGCGGCCGCCCTCGCCGCGGCCGGTGCCGACGTCGAGCTCTTCACCTCCCGCTTTCGGTTCGGCGCCGTGCCGGCAACGGACGGCTATCGGCATCGCGAGGCGTTCTACCCGCTCTCGTCGCGGATCGGCGCCCGCCTGCCGCGCACGGTTCTGCGGCTGGTCGAGCACCCGCTCGGGCTCGCACGCGTCGCAGCCGCGCGGCCGGACGTGACGCACCTCCAGTGGAGCGCGCTGCCGGAGCTCGACGCGTGGCTGCTGCGCTCGCGGGCGCCGCTCGTGTTCACGGCGCACGACCTTCTGCCCCGCCGCACCGCCCGCAAGCAACGTCTCTGGCGGCACCTGTTCGGCCGCTTCCAGCGTATCGTTGTCCACTCGGACAACGGGCGGCGAGTGCTGATCGCGTTCGGCGTCGACAGCGCGAAGCTGCGCGTGATCCCACACCCCGTCTTCCGCTCCGACCCGGCACGGCGCGACGACGGCCGCACCGTGCTCGTGCTCGGAGTCCTGCGCCCCTACAAGGGTGTCGACGACGCCGTCACGGCGGTGCGTGCCACCGAGGGGGCGCGGCTCCTCGTCGCCGGCGACCCTCGCATCCCGCTGGACGAGCTGCGCCGGCGTGCCGGCGACCGCGCCGAGTGGCGCCTCGGGTACCTGTCACACACGGACCTGGAGCACGCGCTCGGAGAGGCGACGGTGGCCGTCTTCCCCTATCGAGCGGAGCTCGACCAGTCCGGTGCGCTGCTCCAGGCCCTCGGGGCCGGCGTCCCTGCCGTCGTGTACGACGTCGGCGGTCTCGGCGAGGTTGTCGGGCGCTTCGGCGCCGGCGCGGTCGTGCCGGCGGGCGACGTCGAGGCGCTCGGTGCGGCGATCGCGCAGCTCCTGGACGACCACGATGCGCTTGCGGCGGCACGCGCCGGCGCGGCCCGTGCCCGTGCGGAGCTGACCTGGGAGGCGGCCGCCGCGGCACACCTCGACCTGTACCGGGAGATCGCCTGATCCGGCGCCGTAACGACCGCTTCGCCGAGCTGGTCGAGCGGCAGCTCGATCTGCTCGCGGCCGACGAGGCGGATCTGCTGGAGGAGGTCGACGAAGCCGAGGCTGCCTGGAACGACGCCGATCGCGAGCATGCCGAAGAGGCGTACGGCGACTACCAGCTGTGCGTCGACGCACTCGCCGACCGGCTGCTCGAGATCCGAGACGCCTACACGACCACGCTCGCTCCGGAGGCGGAGGCCGCCTACCGGGCCTCGTTCCACCATGCCGCTGCGCGACGTTTCCGGCGGCACGCGACGATCGCAGCCGACCTCGCCGACGACGTCTAGAGGCTTGATGTGGGTTAGGAGTGCGGCTGGGGAGGGCCTGGGCCAAGGAGCGTGTTCGATGCGGACGGTGCCAAGGCCGGATGCCTTGGTGCCGGCCGCAGCGGACGCGATCCGCCGGCCCAGACCCCCATTCAGACGTGCTTCTAACCCACATCAAGCCTCTAGCTGACGTCGGCAGCGGGCGCGTCCTGCCGCCGTTCGAGCACCTTCGCCAGCTTGAGGTAGCGGCTCGCCTCGTCGTCGCGCCCCTGCTTCTGCAGTGTGCGCCCGAGCGCGTAGTGCGCGTAGGCGTCCACCGGTGACAGCTCGATCACCTTCCGGAACTCGGCCTCCGCCGCCTCCCAGCGCGTGATCCGGAAGTACGCGATCCCGAGGGCCTCGCGGATCGACGCCTTCTCCGGCTCGAGGCGCTTGGCGCGCTCGAGCGAGACGGTCGCCTGAGCCGGCATCCCGTCGCGCAGGCGCGCACGACCCGCCTGGTACAGGTCGTACGCCTCGCTCATGACTACAGCGTGCCGACGGTGTCAAGCACGACGGAGCGAGCGCAGCGACAACGCACCCCGAAGCCGGCGTCGCACCCCGAGCTCCTCACGTAGCACCCGCCGCAACGTCCGCAGCTCCGACCGCATGTCTGCGGCCGCCTGGAGCGCGCGGCCGGGCGGGCCGTAGCGCGCCCTGGCGTGCGCCTCGGCGAGCGCGCCACCGGGCACGCCGAGGTGGCGCTCGACTTCCCGCCGCAGGCCCGGCATGTCCAGGCCGTCCGGGACAGTCACGCCCTGATCACGCAGCACGGCGACGAGCTCCGCGCGTGCTGCTCCTGCCAGGCGTCGCGGGTCCCGCGTCGCGTACCGCCCCCTGCGGATCGCCTCCTTGCCCACCGCGAGCACGAGGGCGGGAAGCAGGAGCACCGCCGCCACGATCAGGAACGGCCAGGCGGACGACTGCGCGCGGGCCGCGTCAGCGGCCGGCTGCGTCGTGGACGGGCCTACCGGCGTCTTCACCCCGTCCGACTCGGGGAGGACGGCGAGCAGCTCGCCCCGCCCCAGGGCGCGGACCGCGTCGGCCGAGTCCGACGCGAGCGTGTACGAGGCGGAGAACGAGCCACGGCCGGGGGTCGGGTCGAACGCCAACCAGCCGAAGCCGTCGAACCACGCCTCCACCCAGGCGTGCGCATCGACATCGCTGACCACCCACCGCTTCCCGTCCCATTTGCCGCTCGTGAATCCGACTGCGACGCGCGCCGGAATGCCGAGCAGTCGCAGCATCAAGGCCATCGTGCCGGCGAAGTGCTGGCAGTACCCGGCCTTGGTCGTCGTCACGAAGCCGACCAGCGGCGGCACGCCCTCGGCCAGCGGCGGATGCTCCTCGTACCGGAAACCGCCTGTCGTGCGAAGCCAGCGCTCCACGGCGAGCGTCGCCTCGTACGGAGTCCGTGCCTTCGACCCGAGCCGGTCCGCTTGCTCCCACAGCGGCCGGTAGTCCCACACGGACCGATACAGCGAGTCCTTCAGGATCCGGTTCAGCACCGCCGCACGACCCGGCTCGCCGAACCCTGGTAGCACCGTGCGGTCGAAGGCGAGATACCGCTCCAACGCTGCCGGATAGCGCGGCCGCGAGCGAAGCAACTCGCGCGGGGAGGGTCTCGGCGCGTAGCTCCAGACCGTGTACTTGGTGCCACGGGGCAACGTCCGGCTGACACGCATGACGCCACCGCTCAGGAAGAAGACGGTGTCGACCACGTCGCTCTGCAGCCGTAGCGGCTGGCCGGTGGCGACCAGGTGGTCGTCGGCGAGCGCCGCCACTTCCACCGCCTGCCGCACGAGGTCACCCGCGCGCCGCTTCGCCGGGAGCAGCGGATCGGCCGGCAGCGGGCGCGACGGCGTCGAGGTGACGATCGGGTAGAGATTCTCCAGCCAGCGGTCGGCGGTGAAGAGGTCGAGCGTCGAGGCTCTCCAGTAGTGCGCCGACCTCGGGCCCTCGATGCGGAGCACCGTCGTCGGTCGGACTGGAAAGTCGATCCCCGTGTACTGGGCCTCCCAGACGTAGCTCACACCGAGCCGTTCTCGGGCGTCCCCGAATACCGACCAGGAGCGCCAGCCGAGCTGTGCGTCGTCGGGGGCGGCCCCGGCCGACGCCGCGCCCACCGCGCCCACCGACAGAACCACGACGACGGCGGCCGCCGCGACGGCGTCGCGAGGAGCACGTGCATGAAGCACGATGCTCGGCCAGAGGGCGGCGACGAGCAGAAGGCTGCCGACGAGGACGAGACGGTGGTCGGGCACGCTGGCCGTCGCCCAGCCGCCACCGACGACCACGACCGCGGCGGCGAGCAGCGGCCGGCCGCTGGCCACGGCGAGTGCAACCGCGAGTGTGAAGGCGAGAACGGCCGTCCCGACGAGCGCATGCATCGCCGGACGCTCCGCGGGATCGAAGGGCAGCAGGACGACTTCGAAGCCCCGCAGACCGATCTCGACCAGGCGCTCGATCTCGCCGAGCCAGGTTCCGTCCGTCCGGGGCAACGCGCTCACGGGCGAGACGGAGAACGCGGCAGAGAGGCCCGCGACAGCAACGACCGCGGCGGTTGCCGCCCGGAGCCAGGTGCGACCGGCCGCCGCGGGCAGCAGTCCGAGCGCGGCGGCCAAGACGAGGCCGCGCCAGGCGACGGGGGCCTCCAACGCGCCCCACGTGACGACGAGCGCAATCGCCGGGCCCGCCGCTGCGACGAGGCTACGCGCTCCGCGCACCGAGCCCTCCACCCCCGAGCGCCGTTGCGAGATCCTGCCCCGCCCGCACGACCGTCACCGGGACGCCCGCGGCGGCGAGACGCAGGAGCGTCGGAGACGGCGGCGAGGGGCCCGCGCCCGCGTAGGTCGGCGCATCGACGAGCACGACACCCGCGAGCCGCCGCTCGAGCGCGACCGCAACGTCGATCCCTTCGGGCCGGCAGCTGATCACGATCAGCTCCTGGACGCGTGCCGTGGCCAGGCGGCGGTCGGCGAGCAGCGCGGCGAGCGTTCTCCGCTCGTCCGGCTCGATCCCGGCGAGGACGTCGAGCGCCTCCTCCCAAGACCCGTCGAGCCCGCTGACGCGCAGCAACGACGACCCGGCGGCACCGGCCAGCGCGACGGGCCTTCCGCGCCGGGCGCACGCGGCCAGGACGGATCCGGCGACCCGCACCGCTTCGTCGAAGCTCGATCGCCCCGCAGGCCCTGCGACACCAGCCGGATCGCAGTCGAGCACGACCGCCGTCTCGTCGCGGGGGTTGTCCTGCAGTTCGAGCACCGTCAACGCCCCACGGCGGGCGGTTGTCGGCCAGTGGACGAGACGCAGCGGCTCGCCCGGCTGGTAGTCGCGGACGCTGTGCAGGTCGACCCCCGCTGCCCGGCGCACGAGCGAGCGTCGACCGTCCAGCCCGTCTCTCCCCGTATCGGTGAAGAGCGCGTCGAGCTGCGACACGTGCGGTCGGACGAGCACCGTCTGCGACGCGGGCGCGGACGCCTGTGCCCGCTCGAAGCCGAGTGGATCCTCGATCGTCACCTCCGCGGGACCGATCACATGCCGACCTCGGGGAATGTCCGGCCAGCGCAGGCTGCCATGCCCGTGACGCAGGCGGATCTCCCTCACCCCCAGGCGCCCGACGGTCTCGAGGGCGACGGCGCGCGACCATCTCGAGGCCCCGCCCGTCAGCCGGAGGTCGATCTCGAGCACGTCGCCCTCGACGAGACGGCGGGCCGAGACGCTGCGCTCGAGCCGGAGGGACGTTCCCGCGGCACGCCGCCAGAGGCGCGCGCCGACCGCTGCGGCGACAAGGCCGATGCCGACCGGTGCGAGAGCGAGCGACCCGAACAGCCACGCGCCGGCCAGCGTCGCCGCCCCGATCGCGAGTGCGGTGCCGCTCCGGCTCACACCGGTACGGGTGTCCTGTCGATCGCCTGCCTGACGATCTCGTCGGCCGTGACGCCGGTGGAGCGTGCCTCGGGAGCGAGCAGCAGGCGGTGCGGCAGGACGGACGGGGCCACCGAGCGGACATCCTCGGGCGTCGCGAAGTCTCGCCGCTCGACGATCGCGCGCGCCTTGGCCAGGCGGAGGAGAGCGATCCCCGCCCGAGGGCTGGCGCCGAGAGCGAGCCGCTGGTCGTCGCGCGTGTGCGCGAGCAAGGCGACGACGTAGCGATTGACGCTTTCCTCGACGTAGACGCTGCGCACGGCTTCGATGGCCGCCTGCACCTCCGCCTCGCCCGCGACGGGTATCAGGTGGTCGAGCGGGGGCGCCGTCGTCTGCTCCGTGAGCATCCGCGCCTCTTCGTGTGGGGGCGGATAGCCGATCGCCATGCGCACCGCGAAGCGGTCGAGCTGCGCCTCGGGCAGCGGGTACGTGCCCTCGTACTCGACGGGGTTCTGCGTGGCGACGACGAGGAACGGGCGTGGCAGCCCGTGCGTGGCGCCGTCGACCGTGACCTGGGACTCCTGCATCGCCTCGAGCAGCGCGGACTGGGTCTTCGGTGAAGCGCGGTTGATCTCGTCGACGAGCACGATGTTCGCGAACACAGGCCCGGGCCGGAACCGGAACGTCGACGAGGCCTGGTCGAAGACGTTGACGCCCGTCACGTCAGCCGGCAACAGATCGGGTGTGAACTGCACGCGGGCAAACGAGAGGTCGAGCGAGCGCGCCAGTGCTTTCGCCAGCACCGTCTTGCCCACGCCGGGCACATCCTCGACCAGGACGTGACCCTCGGCGAGCAGCGCGAGCAGGGGCAGGCGCAGCGTCTCGACAGACGCGTGCACAGCGGTTGCCAGTGACGCGACGACGCGGTCTGCGAGCTGCGCCGCCGTGTCGGTCACGAGCGGTGTCGCCGGCTCCGTCATTCGCCCCCGTCCAGGAGCCGCTCGACCTCGTCCACGATCGCCGTCGCGATCGCCTCCTTCGACGCCTTGGCGACGAGTGTGTCCCCCGCCCGGGTGACGAGAACGACCTCGTTGTCGCTGCTGTCGAAGCCGATGTCCCCCCGGCCCACGTCGTTGTAGACGACGAGATCGACGTTCTTGTCGTCGAGCATGGCGCGCTTCCGCTCGAGGCCTGCCTCGCCGTGCTCGGCGCCGAACGCGACGAGCACCTGCCCGGGCGCTCGACTCGCGCCGAGCGCCGTCACGATGTCGCCGGTGGGCACGAGCTCGACGAGCCACGGCTCGCCGTCCTTCGGCCGCTTCCCGTCGATCCGCTCGGCGGGACGGTAGTCGGCCACCGCTGCAGCCATGAGCACCACGTCCACGTCCGTGCGCGCCAGCGCCTCGCGTCGGAGGTCGGCCGCCGTCGGCGCCTCGACGACCTCCACCCCCGTCGGGGCGGGCACGAGCAGGTTCGCCGCCAGCAGCGTCACGTCGGCGCCGCGACGGTGGGCCTCCGCGGCGAGGGCGACGCCCATGCGACCGGAGGAGCGGTTGGCGAGAAACCGGACGGCGTCGAGCGGCTCCCGCGTGCCGCCGGCCGAGACGAGCACCCGGCGCCCGATCAGAGATCCGGTCGGAGCCGGCGCCACACCACCCAGCAGCTCGGCCACGCGCTCGGCGATCGCGTCGGGCTCCGCCATCCGCCCGATCCCGGTCCCGCCCTCTGCCAGCTCGCCGTCCTCCGGCCCGATCACCTCGACCCCGCGCGCGACGAGCATGCCGAGGTTCGACTGGGTGGCGGGATGCTCCCACATGCCCGTGTTCATGGCAGGTGCGACGAGCATCGGCCCGCGGTGTGCGAGTGCCGTCTCGGTGAGGAGGTCGTCCGCGAGGCCGTGCGCGAGACGGGCGAGGGTGTGCGCAGTCAGTGGCGCGACGACGAGCAGGTCGGCCGCGCGCAGGTGGGGGTACGGATCGGCCGTCCGCTCGCGGCGTGCGAGCGCGAAGAGCGTCTCGGCCGAGACGAACCGCTCGGCACTGCGCGTCGGCACGGGAAAGACGTCGTGGCCGGCGCGCACGAGCAACCGCACGAGCTCGCACGCCTTGTAGGCGGCGATCCCTCCGGTGACGCCGACGGCGACCCTGGCCACGGCCACATTGTGACTGTCCTCGACGGCGTGGGTCACGAATGCCCGCGACACAAGGTGGGATGCGACGCGGCCGCGAAGCGGACGCCTTTAGGGATCTTGCTCTTCTTGCGCGTTCGGGATCCGCGGTAGCGGATTCCGAGCTGCGCGGCGAGTTACGACTTCGCGTATGCGAAGCGCAGCTTGCCCTGGGCGATCTCTTCCATCGCCATGGTCAAGTAGTTCTTCGAGCGCGACTCGACGAGCGGCGGCGGCGCCTCTTCGAGGCCCATGCCCTCACCGAGCTGATGGTGGTAGCTGTTGATCTGGCGTGCGCGCTGCGCGGCCATGATCACGAGCGCATACCGGGACGGCGGCTCGTCGGCCGTCTCGGCGTGCTCGAGCAGGGTGTCGATCCGGGGCTCGATCATCGGCTGTGCATGGTACCTGTAGCCCTCGGGCGCCGCCGCGGGAGGCGTGAGCGCTCAGCGGGCGAGACGAAGCTCGCATGCGACGATCGCCACGAGCACCTCGATCGCTCGACGGACGTCGTCGTTTCGCACCATGTAGCGAAATCGGTGCGCCTGCTCGAGCTGCTCGCGCGCGAGCCGGATCCGCTCGCCGATCTCGCCCGTCGACTCGGTCGCCCGTTCACGCAGCCTTCGCTCGAGCTCGTCGACGTCGGCGGCGATGAAGATCGTGACCGAGTCTGCGAGCTCCTCCTGGATGCGGAGCGCTCCCTCCAGCTCCAGCTCGAGCACGCAGACGCGTCCGTGTCCCGCGATCCGGTCGAGCTCCGACCGCAGCGACCCGTACCGCTTTCCCGACACGTAGGCCACGTGCTCGATGAACTCGTCCGCCTCGACCCGGCGCATGAACTCCGCTTCGGTGAGGAAGTGGTATTCGACGCCGTCCGTCTCGCCCGGCCGCAGCGGCCGCGTCGTGGCGGAGACCGCGACCTCGAGCTCGGGCACGCGGTCGACGAGCGCCTGGATCAACGTCCCCTTCCCCGCACCCGACGGGCCGGTGACGACGAACACACGTCTTCTCGACAAGTCGAGAGCGTGGTTCTCGTTCGGTGACTCTCGGCTCAGCCGAGAATCACCTGTGGTTGAACAGATTGACGAGCTCCGCGCGCTGCCGGTCGGACAGGCCGCCCACGGTCTTCGACTGGCTGATCCGGCACTGGTTGAGAAGCCGGGCAGCTTTGACGCGACCGAACTTCGGCACCGCCATCAGCATGTCGAACACCTTTGCGGTGGACACGTACTCGGGCGGGTCGAGAAGGATCGCCTCGATGTGGACGCGGCCCTCCTTCAGGTCCTTCTTCAGCTGTGCGCGGCGGACGCGGATGTCGTTGGCGCGCTTCAGTGCTTCCATCCGCTGGTCGAGTGAGCGGAGCGGCGCCTGCGTCTGCGTCTTCGTCGTGACCATTGAGAAGTGGAGTCTAGCGTTCCGCAGCCCCCGGTCAAGCGGGAACTTTCTGCAGGATTTGCAGGTTTTTTTCTATCCTGACAACGACCCGCGGTGCACGTCGAGGGCGGATTCGAGCCGCCGCGACCCAACCTCGGCCTCCAGCTCACCTCGGATTCGACCCGGAGCACCGGGGTCCGAGAAGAGAACGGTGCCGAGTGCGACGGCACTCGCGCCGGCGGCGACGAGCTCCAGGACGTCGCTTCCGGAGACGACGCCCCCCATGCCGACGATGGGCACATCGACCGCCTGCGCGCAGGCGTAGACGCACGCGAGAGCGATGGGACGGAGCGCCGGGCCGGAGTATCCACCTGCTCCGTGGGCGAGCACCGGCCGGAGCGTGCGCGGGTCGAGAGCCAGCCCGCGGATCGTGTTCACGAGCGACAGTCCGTCGGCCCCGGCTGCGACACACGCACGCGCCGACTCCGCGATCTCCCACGTGGCCGGTGACAGCTTCGCGTACAGGGGCTTCGCCGTCGCCGCACGCGCGGCCGACACGATCTCCGCCGCTGTCTCGGGTGCTTCCTCGACGTTGGGGCAAGACAAGTTGAGCTCGATCGTGTCCACGGTCTCGCACCCGTTCAGGCGCTCGCACGAGCCCGCATAGTCACGGGCGGAGAACCCACCGACGGAGACCCAGACCGGTACCCCCAGGGGCTCGAGCGCCGGCAGCAGGCGCTCCACGAGACCGTCCAGCCCCGGGCCCTGCAGCCCGATCGAGTTCAGCATCCCGTGGTCGGTCTCGGCGATCCGAACGGGCCGGTTCCCCTCGCGCGGTTCGGGTGTCACCGTCTTGGTGACGAACGCGTCGAGCGAGCGGGCCACATCCGGCGCGGTGAGCGCATCGAGGCAGCCGCTCGCGTTGAGGAGCGGCACTGTCATGCGGCGACGTCGACCGTCCCGCCGGCACCCGCCCGCAGGACCGGCCCGTCGACGCACAGGCGCCGGTAGCGACCGTCGAGCTCGACCACGCACCCGTAGCACGCGCCGTACCCGCACGCCATCGGCGCTTCCCAGGCGAGTTGCGCGCCGGGGACGAGCCGCGCGATCGCCTCGAGCATGGGCGCGGGTCCGCACGCGAGCACGTCACCCGGATCGTCGGGGAGCGCTTCGGTGACGAGCGTCGGGTCGAGCACGACCTCCGCCCCCGGCACGAGCGCCGCAGCCTCGGCGTGGAGCGCGCTCCGGAAGCCGAGCACGGCACGAGGTCCTCCGAGCCGCTCCGACAGGTACGGGAACGGCGCCATCCCGATCCCGCCGCCGACGAGCAGGGGTCGCGCGACCGAGAGGTCGTAGCCGTGGCCCAGCGGGCCGAAGACGTGGATCTCGTCGCCGCGCTCGAGCGCGGCGAGCGCCGCCGTCCCCGGGCCGATCGCGTCGACGAGGAAGCCCAGCTCGCCCGCCGGCGCGAGGCAGAGCGAGAAGGGGCGCGGCAGCAGCCGGCCGGGTGCCTCGAGCATGAAGAACTGCCCCGGCTCGCCCGGCTGGAGCCCACCTCGCGCCAGGCGCACGAGCGTGTACGCGCCGACCCGCTCCACCCCGACGACACCGACACGCTCGCGGCGGGCACCAGCGACCGTGTGACGGTCAGTCGCGACGCCGGTCACGCGACGCCGATGCGCTCCTGCAGGGACAGCGCCGTCTCGGCGCGCGCGTTGGCGATCGCGTGCACGGCCGCCGCCGCGCCGGCGATGGTCGTGATGCACGGCACGCGCGCGATCAGCGCCGCCTCGCGGATGAGCGAGCCGTCGGCGCGTGCACCGGAGCCCTGCGGGGTGTTGACGACGAGGTCGCAGCGGTGCTGGCGGATCAGGTCGACCACCGTCCGTCTCTGCGTGTCGGCATCGGCGACCTTCGCCACTTCCTCCACCTCGAGGCCGGCGCCGCGCAGCGTGGCCGCGGTCCCCTCCGTGGCGACGAGCCGGAAACCGAGACCGGCGAGGGCTGCTGCGACGGGCGCCACGGCTGCCTTGTCCCCGTCCTTGACGGAGAGAAACGCCGTCCCCGCCGTCGGGAGTGGACGCCCTGCCGCACGCTCGGCCTTCGCAAAGGCGGTCGGCAGGTCGGAGGCGCTGGCCATCACCTCGCCGGTGGAGCGCATCTCGGGCCCGAGCACCGGGTCGGCGCCCGGGAAGCGCGAGAACGGCAGCACCGCCGCCTTGACGCTGACCTCCTGCGGCCGCGGTGTCTTGAGACCGAGATCGCGCAGCTTCTCGCCGGCCGCGAGGCGGCACGCCGCCTCGACGAGGTTGATCCCGATCGCCTTGCTGGCGAAGGGCACGGTGCGCGAGGCGCGCGGGTTCGCCTCCAGGACGTAGACCGTCTGGTCTGCCACAGCGAGCTGCACGTTGAGGAGGCCCACCACGCCGAGCGCCGGGCCGAGCCGCTTGACGACATGCTCCACCTCGAGCGCGTTCGCGAGTGTGAGCGACTGGGCAGGGAGAACGCAGGCGGAATCGCCCGAGTGGACGCCCGCCTCCTCGACGTGCTGCATCACCGCGGCGATGTACACCTCCTCCCCGTCGCACAGCGCGTCGACGTCGATCTCGATCGCGTTCTCGACGAAGCGGTCGACCAGCACCGGCCCGCTCACCGCAGCCATCGCCGCCCGCAGCGACTCGTCGTCGTCGCAGACGCGCATGGCGCGCCCGCCGAGCACGTAGGAGGGCCGCACGAGCACCGGGTACCCGATCGATGCCGCTGCTGCAAGCGCCTCGTCGGCGCCTTCGACCGTCGCCCACGGCGGGCAGCGCACGCCGAGCTCCTCGGCCAGCGCGCCGAACCGCTCGCGGTCCTCCGCCAGGTCGATCGCCGCGTGCGGCGTGCCCATGATGCGGAAGCCACCGGCCTCGATGAAGCGCGCCAGCCGCAACGGTGTCTGGCCGCCGAACTGCGTCACCACGCCCTCGGGCCGCTCGCGGTCGAGAACGGCCAGCACCTCCTCGGGCGACAGCGGCTCGAAGTAGAGCCGATCGGAGGTGTCGTAGTCGGTGGAGACCGTCTCGGGGTTGCAGTTGATCATCACCGCCTCGTAGCCGAGCGCCCGGAACGTCTGCGCCGCGTGGACGCAGCAGTAGTCGAACTCGATTCCCTGGCCGATGCGGTTCGGCCCGGAGCCGAGGATCACCACACGCGGCTTGTCACCCGCGGCGGGAACCTCGTCCTCCTCGCCCCAGGTCGAGTAGAAGTAGTTCGAGGCCGCCTCGACCTCGCCGGCGCAGGAGTCGACCCGGCGGTAGGACGGACGGATCCCCTTTGCGTAGCGCGCCCGGCGCACCTCCTCGCCGGACGTTCCCCAGGCAGCGCCGATCGAGTCGTCGCCCCACCCGGCGCGCTTGGCGCGCCAGATGTCGCGTGAGGCGAGCTCGCGGCGGGCCAGCGCCAGCTGCTCCTTGAACCACGGATGCACGCCGTCGGGGATGTCGTCGAACGTCGCCCACGGTGTCGGCGCGCCCGGGTCGAGCTCGCGCGAGCCGAACGCCTTCAGGAACGCCTCAGTGAACGTCCGCCCGATCCCCATCGCCTCGCCGACCGACTTCATCTGCGTGCCGAGCGTCGCGTCGGCGCCCGGGAACTTCTCGAACGCGAAGCGCGGGAACTTGACGACGACGTAGTCGAGCGTCGGCTCGAAGCTCGCCGGCGTCGTCTTCGTGAGGTCGTTCGGGATCTCGTCCAGCGTGTAGCCGACGGCGAGCTTCGCGGCGACCTTGGCGATCGGGTATCCGGTCGCCTTCGAGGCGAGCGCCGACGAGCGCGACACGCGCGGGTTCATCTCGATCACCCGTAGCTCGCCGGTCTCGCGGTCGCGGGCGAACTGGATGTTCGACCCACCCGTCTCGACACCGACGGCGCGGATCACCGCCGCGGCGGCGTCGCGCAGCTCCTGGTAGGCCTCGTCGGGGAGCGTCATCTGGGGCGCCACCGTGACCGAGTCGCCGGTATGCACCCCCATCGGGTCGAGGTTCTCGATCGAGCATACGACGACGACGTTGTCGAGACGGTCGCGGATCACCTCGAGCTCGAACTCGTCCCAGCCACGTACCGACTCCTCCACCAGCACCTGGCCGATGGGGCTCTCCGCGAGACCGCGCTCGACCTGGGCGTGCAGCTGCTCGTCCGTCTCCGCGAACCCGCCACCATGACCGCCGAGCGTGAACGCGGGCCGCACCACGGCGGGAAGGCCGACGCCCGCGATGTCATCCACCGAGGTGACGATCCGCGACGACGGCACCTGCAGACCGCAGCTCTGCACCGCGGCCCGGAACAGCTCCCTGTCCTCCGCGCGGCGGATCACGTCGACCGGAGCCCCGACGAGCTCGACACCGAGCCGCTCGAGCACACCGGCTGCAGCGAGCTCGATGGCAAGGTTGAGCGCCGTCTGGCCACCCAGCGTCGGCAGCAGCGCATCGGGGCGCTCCCGCTCCAGGACGTCGGTCACGCCCTCGAGATCGAGCGGCTCGATGTACGTCCGGTCGGCGAAGCCGGGGTCGGTCATGATCGTCGCCGGATTCGAGTTGACGACGATCGTGCGGTAGCCGTCCTCGCGCAGCACCTTGAGCGCCTGGCAGCCTGCGTAGTCGAACTCGCACGCCTGCCCGATGACGATCGGCCCCGACCCGATCACGCACACCGACGAGATGTCCCGACGGGCCGGCATCAGGCGCCCAGCTCCGCGACCCAGGCGGCGAGGAGCGGCCACGAATCGTGCGGTCCCGGCCCCGCCTCCGGATGGAACTGCAGCGACCGGGCGCGAAACTCGGGATAGTCGAGACCCTCGACGGTGCCGTCGTAGAGCGAGACGTGCGTCGCCTCCCGCTCCTCGGTGGGCGCCACCGCGAAACCGTGGTTCTGGCTGGTCACGAGCACGCGGCCGGAGCGCCGGTCGAGCACGGGGTGGTTCGCACCCCGGTGACCGAACGGCAGCTTGAACGTCTCGAGGCCCGTCGCGAGCCCGAGCAGCTGGTGCCCCAGGCAGATACCGAGCACCGGCACACGCCCGAGCAACTCGCGCACGACCTCTGTCTCGGCCACGAGCGGCCCGGGGTCGCCGGGGCCGTTCGAGAGCAGGACGCCGTCGTAGCTCGCGAGCTCGTCAGGATCGGACACGTGCGGGAAGACCGTCACCGCGGCGCCGGCCTGGCCGAGCCGCCGCGCGATCGAGCGCTTCGCGCCGTAGTCGACGAGCGCCACGCGCACACGACCCTCGGTCGTGGCGGCGTACGGCTTCGTCGTCGAGACATCCGCGACGAGGGCCTGACCCGTCATCGACGGCTGCTCGCGGACGAGCTCGACGGCCGCCTCGCCGGACAGCGTCTGCCCGTTCGCGACGACGACGGCGCGCATCGCGCCCTCCGAGCGCAGGCGCAGCGTCAGCGCGCGCGTGTCGATCTCGTCCAGGGCGACGATGCCCTGCGCGTGCAGCCACGCGGCCCACTCCTCACCCCCGAGGCGACGCATGAGCACCGCTTTCGCGTGCGGGGCGGACGACTCCATGCGCTGCTCGTCGACGCCGTAGTTCCCGATCATCGGCGCCGTGAAGCACACGAGCTGGCCCGCGAAGCTCGGGTCGGTGACCGTCTCCTGGTAGCCGCTCATCCCCGTCGTGAAGACCGCCTCGCCGAACGCGATCCCGTCGGCGCCGACCGCACGACCGCGCATCACGGTTCCGTCCTCGAGCGCGAGGAAGCCCTGCGGAGCCGTCACGCGGCGCTCCCCGCGGTGACGGATTCGTGGACGAGGCGGCCGTCCGCGACGGTTCGCACGACGGCGCCGCGAAGCGTGCGACCGAGCAGCCACGTGTTGACCGAGAGCGACTGGAAACCGTCCTCGCGCACTTCCCATTCGGCGCCGGGATCGATCTGGACGATGTTCGCCGGCTCACCGACGCGAAGGCGCGGCAGCGGCAGCCCGAGCGCGCGGGCAGGTCCCGCCGACATCCGCTCGAGCAGCGTTGCCAGTCCGACCGTGCCGGGGACGACGAGGAAGGTGTGGAGCGCGGCGAACGCCGTCTCGAGCCCGGTCACCCCGAAGGGCGCCTCCTCGAACGGCACGTCCTTCTCGTGCCGAGCGTGTGGCGCGTGGTCGGTGGCGATGCAGTCGAGGGTTCCGTCGAGCAGCCCTTCGACGAGTGCGAGCCGGTCGACTTCGGTGCGCAGTGGTGGGTTCATCTTCAGGTTCGGATCGAGCGAGCGGACTGCCTCGTCGGTGAGGCAGAGGTGGTGCGGCGTCACCTCGGCGGTGACCGCGATCCCGCGCGCCTTTGCGGCGCGGATCGCCGTCACCGAGGAAGCTGCCGACACGTGCATGATATGCAAGGGACGCTGCTCATATGCAGCAAGGGCGAGATCGCGCTCGATCATCACCGACTCGGCGAGCGCGGGCCACCCCGCCAGGCCCAGCTCGGCCGACACCGCGCCTTCGTGCATCTGCCCGTCACGCGACAGCGTCGGCTCCTCCTCGTGCAGCGCGAGCGGTCGACCGGCGAGCGCGCTGTAGGCGAACGCGTTCCGCATCACACCGGCGGAGGTGACGGGCCGGCCGTCGTCCGTGAACGCGACGGCTCCGAGCGTCGCGAGCTCGACCATCTCGGTCAGCTCCTCCCCACGCTGCCCCTTGGTGATCGCCGCCGTGAACCCGGTCGGGATGACGGCCTCTTCGCGGGCGAGCTCGACGAGTGCCCCGAGCACAGCTGCCGAGTCGACCACCGGATCGGTGTTCGGCATGGCGACGATGGCGCAATACCCGCCGGCCGCCGCGGCCGCGGTCCCCGAGGCGACCGTCTCCTCGTCCTCCCGGCCCGGTGTGCGCAGATGCACGTGGGGGTCGACGAACGCCGGTGCCACGAGCAGACGGTCGTCCCCGCCCGGCTCGAGGGTCGTGATGACGCCGTCCTCGACGGTGATGCGCAGGCAGGCGTCGATGCCCTCGCCCAGGTCGACGACCCGGCCCTCGAGCTCGAGCGAGCCGGCAGGCGTCTCGGCGCGCCACAGCATCACGCCACCTCCACCGGCTCGGCGACGCGGACCGGGCCGGTCGTGAGGAGGTCGTAGAGCACGGCCATCCGCACGATGAGCCCGGCGCGGACCTGCGTCGTGACGAGCGCTGCCGGCGAGTCCGCCACCCGCGCGTCGATCTCGACACCACGGTTCATCGGCCCCGGGTGCATGACCACCTGACCCGCTCGCACTCGCTCGGGCGTGATCCCGTAGAGCGCCGTGAACTCGCGCAGCGACGGCACGAACGCGGCGCCGGGGAGCATGCGCTCCTGCTGCATCCGCAGCACGTAGACCACGTCGGCGTCCGCGATCGCGCCGATCTCGTGCGACACCTCGCACCCCATGGACTCGATCCCGCGCGGAACGAGCGTGGGCGGGCCGACGAGCGTCACGTGCGCATCGACGAGCCTGAGCGCCTCGATCAGCGAGCGCGCCACGCGTGAGTGCAGGATGTCGCCGACGATCGCCACGTGCAGGCCGTCCAGCCGCTCGAACGCCTCGCGCATCGTGTACAGGTCGAGCAGTGCCTGGGTCGGATGCTGGTGCTTGCCGTCGCCCGCGTTGACGACGTGCGCCTCCGTTGCGGCGGCCACGACCTGCGGCGCGCCGATGTGCGGGTGCCGAACGACGATCACGTCGGGGTCGTATGCGGCAAGCGTCAACGCCGTGTCCTTGAGCGATTCGCCCTTGTCCACCGACGAGCCGGACGAGCGGAGCGACATCGTGTCGGCGGAGAGGCGCTTGGCCGCGAGGTCGAAGCTCGACAGGGTCCGCGTCGAGGACTCGTAGAAGAGGTTGACGACGAGGCGGCCGCGTAGGGTCGGCAGCTTCTTGACCTCCCGGTCGAGCGACCGCTCGAGCGCCCGCGCCGTGTCGAGGACGCGCTCGACGTCGTCGCGTGAGAGGTCGGAGATCCCGAGCAGATGGCGCCGCGGACCGGGTGACCGCGGGTCGTCGGCGACGCGCAGGTCAGGCATCTCGGTCCTCCTCTCCACCGACGAGCACGACCCGATCGACCTCGTCCACCTCGACGAGCTCGACGTGGACCCGTTCGGTGCGGGACGTGGGCAGGTTCTTGCCGACGTAATCGGGCCGGATCGGGAGCTCCCGGTGTCCGCGATCGACGAGCACGGCGAGCTGGACGCGCTCGGGCCGCCCGTACTCGAGCAGGGCCTCGATCGCAGCCCTGATCGTACGGCCGGTGTAGAGGACGTCGTCGACGAGCACGACCGTCTTGCCGGCGAGCGGGACGTCGAGCGTCGTGCCGCGCACGACGGGCTGCGAGTGCCGCGGCGCGTCGCCGTCACGGACGAGCACGTCGTCGCGGTGGAAGGTGATGTCGAGGGCACCGACGGCGGGCTCGACGCCGGTGCGGTCGGCGATCATGCGCCGCAGCCGCTGCGCGAGCGGGACACCGCGCGTGTGGATCCCGATGAGCACGATCGACTCGGGGTCGTCGTTCCGCTCGATCACCTCGTGTGCGAGGCGCGCCAGCGTGCGCGAGACCGCGTCGGCGTCGAGGAGCGTCCTCGTCGCCTGGGCGCGTGGAGCGTCGGTCGTCATGCGTCTCCTTTCCGGCCTCGCTGGACCGGCTTAAAGGGTCGATGTCAGTCTATCGATCGCCGCAGACGAGGAGCTGCAGGAGGGTCACCTCGACCGTCTCTGGCAGCTCGCGCTCCGCCTGCTCGATGCCGCGGGTGATCTCGTCGGGGTCGAGGAGCGCGAACGTGGAGATGTGCCGGCCGCGGAGCTTGGCGAGCGCGGTGTCGCGATCGATCGTCTCGGTGTCGGGTAGCGGCACGACCCGAACGTCGCGAAAGCCGGCTGCCTCGAGCTCTGCCACAAGTGTCTCGCGCGACGGGAATCGCGCGCGGTCGAGGTCCGGGAGCGACGGGAAGAACTGCCCCGCCCACCACGTGTCGAAATGCGACCGATCGAACGTGGCGATCGCCAGCCGGCCACCCGGCGCGAGCACGCGCGCCGCCTCCGCGAACGCCAGTGGCCGGTCGAGCAGATGGATGACGAGGCTCATCACGATCCGCTCGAACCACCCGTCCGTGAACGGCAGCGCCTCGGCGTGCGCCTGTTTGAGTCCGACGCCGCGCGGCACTCTGCGTCGCGCCACCGCGAGCATCTCCGCGCTCGGCTCGACCCCCCAGACGCGCGCGTGGGCGGTCTCCGCGAGGGCAGCGGCGACGGCACCCGTGCCACAGCCGACGTCGAGTACCCGGCGTCCGCGCAGGTCCGCCTCGCTGACGAGCGCCTCCAAGCGCCGCCACCACGGCCCGTCCTGCGGCCGCAGTGCGTCGTAGACGCCCGCGCGCTCGTCGAAGAACGCCTCGGTTGCCGCCTCCTCGCTCACGGAGGGATCGTGCCACCACCGCGGGTCGGGCGGGACGGGTGTAGGGTCCCATGCGTGACGCGCTTGGTGCAGGTGGCGGTCGCCGGCGACGTGGCCGAGGCGGAGGAGCTACAGCGGCTCCTCGCCGCGGCGGGGATCGGCGCCGAGCTCGAGGCAGCCGTGGCGGAGCACCCGGACGAGCACGGTGACGCAGCCGTCAAGGTGCTCGTCGACGAGCTCGAGGTCGACGACGCCCGCGATGCGATCGAAGCGCTGACCGAGCCCGACGAGCTGACACAGGACTAGTGGTCTCTCCGGTAAGTCCGGTGCTGCTTGGGCGAGCGAAAACCGAGCAGCGCTAGGACGCAGGGAGCCCCGATATCAGTAGATATCGGGGCGACTGAGGACGACGCGATGCGAAGCGTTTGCAGCCGACCAAGCAGTGCCGTATTTGCCGAAGCGACCACTAGGAACTCGCCGACGGAGCCGCCGGGCGTCCGCGGCGGGCGCCGCGTGGGATCAACGCCGGCGCGCCTCGCTCCGGCAGCGGCAGGTCGATGACGTCGAAGTCGCGGGGGACGACGGCGGCCGCGAACACGTTGCGCGCCTCCTCCTCCACCGCCGTGCCGCCGTAGCGGTTCGAGACATGGGTCAGCGCCAGCAGCTTGACGCCGGCGTCGCGGGCGATAGCGGCGGCCGTGGCGGCTGTGGAGTGGCCGGTCTCCCGGGCGCGGTCGTCCTCGTCGGCGAGAAAGGTCGCCTCGTGCACGAGGAGGTCCGCGCCGGCTGCGGCCTCGGCGACGGCGGCGCACGGGGCCGTGTCGCCCGAGAGCACGACCCTGCGCCCCGCCCTGGCAGCGCCGAGGACGTCGTCGGGTCGTACCGGCGAGCCGTCGGGGAGCGTGACGGTCTCTCCACGCTGGAGTGCACCGCGCGCCGGTCCGTCGGGCACGCCGAGCCGGTCGGCGGTCTCGACGTCGAAGCGGCCCGGACGCTCGTACTCGACGAGCGCGTAGCCGAGCGCCGGCACGCCGTGCTCGACTGCGATCGGCGTCAGCGTGTACCCGTCCCGCGCCCTGGCCTCCCCCGGCTCCAACTCGACGACATCGAGCGTGTAGGTGAGCCGGCCGAAGATCCGGCGCAGCTCGCCGAGCAGGCCGCGGGTGCCGCGCGGCCCGTAGACGGTGACCGGCACGTCGCGACCGCGGAGTGCGAAGGTCTTCAGCATCCCCGGCAGGCCGAGGACGTGATCGGCGTGGAGGTGCGTGAGGAAGATCTCCTCGAGATCGACGAGGCCCACGTCGGAGCGGAGCAACTGTCGCTGCGTCCCCTCGCCACAGTCGATCAGCAATCGCTCGCCGCCGCGGCGGATCAGCGTCGCGGACGGCGCTCGCTGCGCGGTCGGGGCGGACCCCGACGTCCCGAGAAACACGACGTCGAGATCCACGGGCGCCGATTGTAGCGCTCCGCTCAAGCGCCACCTCGAATCGGCCGATGACGGCTGAATGAGAGCGAAGGGGCCCGTCATCCACGGGCTGAGCCGCTCGGGGGCCATCTCGGCGCGGTGATCGAGACCGGCGCGGCGGAAGGCGAGCTCGAGAGCCTCCACGAGGACGAGAGGGGTGCCTCCGAGCGGAACGCCGAGGCAGAGTTGCTCGATCTCGACCGCGTGTTCGAGGTGTACGCGCCGATCGTCTCAAGCGGCGGCGCCACGGTGGCGGCAGCGGTCGGCGGAGCTCCCGCACACAGCCGCCGAGTCGTTCGCGGCCGCTAGCTAGAGCGCCAGGTCGGTGTAGACGACCTCGCCGCGAAACTTCTTCGCCACGGGATCCCAGGGGAAGAAGATGGCGTTGCGCCATTCGAGGCGGAGCCCGGTGGGCTCGTGGTCGAGCCAGCGTCCCTTGTGCGTGGCGGTCACGTGCGCGTCCTCGCAGACGCCCTGCGGGCCGACGACGATGTACTCGAGGTCGAAGTGGATGTCGGGAAAGGCAGTCAGCAGCTCCGTGTAGAACCGCGCCGCCCCCTCGTGGCCCTCCCAGCGGGCGCCGGTGCCCATCACCTCGTAGACGCAGTCCTCGGTCAGCGTGGAGATGAGACCGGGCAGGTCTCGGTTGTCCTCGGCGATCGAGTGCGTCGTCCAGAGCTCGCGGATCTCGTCGTGCTCGGCCGTGTCGACCGGTCGTCGCAGCAGCTCGAGGATGCGGTCGCTGGCCATCCCGCAAGCCTAGTAGGGGCGAGGCCTGCCTCGCCCGATCGTCCGATCGTCCGCGCGGTCGGTGAGGGCCGGGCAGGCCCGGCCCCTACGGCAGGACGAGCACCTGGCCGGGCCGGATCGTCACGCTCGCGAGCCCGTTGCGCTGCTGTAGCTCCCAGACGCCCTCCCGCGGATCGCCGGCGAAGTGCGCGGTGGCGATCGTCCACAGGGTGTCGCCGGCGCGAACGCGGTAGTGCTGCGCCTGCCCGCTGGCGCCCGTATCGCGTGCGAACAGCGCCCAGAGCCCGACGGCGAGGAGGAGGACGAGGAGAAAGCGTGCGAACATCTGTTCGCCATGCTAGGCGAACAGATGTTCGGTTGTCAAGGGTCAGTGGAAGCGCACTGCGTACGACGAGGTGCGGCTCGTGTTCGTCTCGGCGACCAACCGCAGGCCGATCGTGCCGCCGCCTGCGAGCGACGGGCGTCGCGGCAGTGTCAGCGGCGTCGTCCGCTGCGGCGTCAGCTTCGTCTCGACGCAGACCGCCGCGCTGCCACCCGCGCGGGCGGGCAACCGCGAGGCAGTGGTGGGCGACACGCCGCGCGGGTACGCGCACGCCGTCGCGGTGACGCCCTCACCGACCGGTGCCAAGACGACGATCTGCCGGCTGCCGGCGGAGACTCGGGCGCGAAGCGCGCCGACGACCGCGCTCGCCGGAGTCCAGCGCGCGATGCTCGGACATGACGTCGGCCCCGCGAGAGCCTGGCGCACGGCCTCGGCGGAGGCCCGCGGCGTCCCGTCTGCCCGGAAGAGCGCTGACTGGAAGCCGCGCCGGTCGCGGTCGTCGTACAGCCCGAAGACGTTGACCTCGGCCACGTCCGGGTCGCACTGCGCCCGGCGCACGAGCTTCCTGTAGACGTCCGCCTGCGTCAGCTCATCCGTGACGGGCACGTTCTCGGTGTTCTCGTACCCGGGCAGGAAGCTCGTGTTCACCTGCCAGCCGACCTCGTCGAGGTAGAGCTGCAAGCCGTCGACGGTGGTCGGTTGCGCGGTGTCGTGGAAGGCGTCCCACAGCGCCTGCTTGACCCGGTCGAGGTTCGCAAAGCCGGCACCCGGCCACACGTATCCGGTCTCGAGTGCGTCGGTGGCCTTGTTCGGGTAGGGGTGGAAGCTGAACCCGTCCATCAGCGGCGCCGTGCGCCCGCTCGCGCGGTACCAGGCGCCGAGCGCCGACAGGAACCTGACCGGCGACGTGGAGATGTTGCTGGCCGCGTTCGGCTTGTCGTTGCCGCGTGGCGAGAGACCGACGCCGATCACCCTGATGCCGGGGTCGACTCCCTTGAGCCCGTCGTACACGGCCGCGAGATAGGCACCGAAGGTCGGCGCGGAGACGTTCTTCCAGTCGGAGCCGAACTGCGGGCGCCAGAAGGCGGGCTGGTTCGGCTCGTTCCCGACCACGAACTGCCGCACCTGCGGGTAGCGGCGCGCCACGGTCACGACCCAGGCGGCGAATGCCTGCGGCGTCGCGAGGCCCGACTCGACCTCGCGCGGCGGGTACGGGTAGACGGCGAAGACGACCTTGATCCCGTGCTTGACGGCGATCGGGACGACCTTGTCGAGGCGATCGCCGTTCGCGATCGCGGTCGCGTCGCTCGGCTGCCAGCGCACGCTGATCACGGATTGGCGCAACCCCAGCGCCGCCATGGCCGTGTAGAAGGACTCGCCGCCGTCCGCTGCGTAGCTCGCGCCGTCGTCGTTGGCGCCGAACTCGGCCGCGAGCACGGCGGATGTCGCCGCCAGCGCGCAGACGAGCACGGCCGCAACTGTGATGAGACGGCGCACGAGAGTCATCAGTTCGGCTCCGCGCCGCCGGTTCCTCGCGGGGACGGTGCGGCCTCAGAGACGTGCGAGCATCGCGTCGACGAGCCGCGCCGCGCCGTGGCGGACGGGGTCGTCGGTGGGAAGTCCCGTCTCGGCCTCTGCGTCCTCGATCGCACGGCGGGCGGCATCGTCGTCGAGGCCGTGCGTGTTGAGGGCGATGCAGGCGACGACTGCCGGGCGCGCGGGGAGCGAGATCCGCTCGTGGAGCTCGACGAGCTCGGGGAGCGTGGGCAGCGGGTGACCGGGGTGGTCCTCGATCTCGGTCGCGCCGGCGCGGTGGCAGAGGACGAAGGCGTGCGGCGCCGAGCCGTGCACGAGCCCGAGCGTGACACCCGAGTAGGCCGGGTGGACGAGGGAGCCCTGCCCCTCGACGAGCAGAAGCTCGCCTCCGCGCTCGTGTCCCTCGACAACCAGTCGTTCAGCGGCACCGGCAATGAAATCGGCGACGACGGCGTCGACCGCGATCCCCCATCCAACGATCGCGATCCCGGTCTGGCCCGTGGGCACGAAGACCGAGCGCACGCCGCGGGCGCGAGCCTCCCTGTCGAGCTCGAGCGACACGGTCATCTTCCCGATCGCGCAGTCGGAGCCGACGGTGAGCACGATGCGTGCCGGCACCTCGAGGTTGGCGCCGGTCGGGACGTTGAGATCGGCGGGCGGACGCCGCAGATCGCGCAGCTCGACGCCGGCCATGCGGGCGAGCTCGACGAGTTCCGGGTCGTCGGTGAGGAACTCGTGCAGCCCGCTCTCCACGTTGAGACCGCCTCGGACGCACGCGAGCAGAAGCGCTCTCCAGGCCGGTGGGAAGCGACCGCCGGACGTGGCCACACCGACGATCGCCGTCGTCGCACCGAGCGATGCTGCGGTCTCGGCGTCGGCGACGACCGGCACGCCTGCGACGCTCTCCCCCGCCCGCGTCGAGTCGAGCACGGCGACGACGTCGTCGCGGCGGTAGCGGAGGATCCCGTGCATCGTCTTGCCCGAGTGCCGGTCCTCGGAGGCGCCTTCCGCCAGGAGGAGGAGCCGCTCGCGCTCAACCGACACCCAGACCGGCCTCCTCACCGGGCACCTGCACGCCGTCGACGAGCGAGACCCCGGGGCACGGGTCATGGGCGAGCAGAAGGTTGCCGTCGAGGTCGACGAAGTCGCAGAGCGGCGCCACGCAGCAGCCGGCGGCGATGCCCAGCCCCGACTCCACCATGCAGCCGAGCATCACGCCGAGTCCGAGCGCCCGCGCCGCGTGCGCGATCCGGATCCCCTCGCGGATGCCGCCCGACTTGGCGAGCTTGATGTTGACACCGTGGGCAACGGTGGCGCATCGCGCGACGTCGGAGAGCGTGTGGCAGTCCTCGTCCACGAACACGGGGATCGGTGACCGGCGCTTGAGCTCGGCACCTCCCTCGTCGCCGGCGGGCAGCGGCTGCTCGCAGTACTCGACGCCGAGGGCGGCGAGTTGCGGGAGCGCATCGAGCGCCTGCTCGAGCGTCCACGCCTCGTTGACGTCGACCTGGAGCGGAGCCTCGGTCACGGCGCGGACGGCCCGTACGCGCTCCACGTCGAGCCCGTCGCCGCCCCCGAGCTTGAGCTTCAGCCGGTGGAAGCGACCGGACACCCGCTCTGCGCGTCGCGCCATGTCGTCGGGGTCGCCGAGCCAGACCGTCCACGACGTCGGCGGACCTGTGCGCGGGAGCCCGAGCAGCCTCCAGGCCGGGATCCCGAGCAGCTTCCCCTGCAGGTCGTGGAGCGCTGCGTCGAGCGCCGCCTTGGCCGCCTGCTCGCCCGTGACCTCCCGCAGCCGTCCTTCGATCTCCTCGAGCGCAAATGGATCGTCGCCGACGAGGTGTCCGTACTCCTCGACGAACGCGAGCGCGCTCTGCGCCGTCTCGTCGTAGCGCTCGATCGGCGCCGCCTCGCCGCGGCCGACCAACCCCTCGTGACCGATCGTCACATGGACGACCTCGGCCACGTCCTGCGACTCGCGCGCGATCACGAACGTCTCCGCGAGGCGCAGCTCGACGATCTCGGCGCTCACGTCCACGGCATCGCAGCCTACTCGGGACCCTCGACTACACTGCGCCGAGTCCCCGCGCCCGTAGCTCAGGGGATAGAGCGCGCGCCTCCGGAGCGCGAGGTCGCAGGTTCGATTCCTGCCGGGCGCATGAACACCCCTGCGGCTATGCGGAAACCGCTTGAAACCGTGGGTCAGGTGTGCCAGGAGGGCCGGAAATGCGCACCGGTGCGTGCACCGGTGCGTGCACCGACGCGGCGCTCGGCGTCGTAGGCGACCTCGAGCACCTCGGCTGTCCGCTCGAAGCCTCCGTCGCGCAGGCGCGCCGACCAGCGCCTCCGCCACCGCCCGCCGTGCCCCGCCGGCCGCGCCCAAGACGGCTCGGGCGCGGCCGTGGGCAAGAGACGGGCGTTAGCTCGAGAAGGGGACCGCGACGAGCCGCCGTGTCGAGATGCCGGCGAGGGGGTCCTCGCCCGGCTTCGTCGCGCGGATGAAGAGCGTGAGCTGCTGCTGTTGGTCGCTGGCAGGGAAGTTCGCGTCGCGGCGGAAGACCAGGGTCGCGGTGCCCTCGTTCCCGGTGAGCTCTTCCGCTGGGATGCTGAACTGGTTGTAGGGCACTGCGGTCACGTAGACGCTCGCGCCTATGACGTCGCGGCTGCAGGTGCTCCCGATGCGTACCTTCAGCGTGAAGCTGTCCGTCTGCTCGGTGATCGGTCCGGAGAGCACGTCGAACGCGACGACCTGCAGCCGCGCGGGCGGTGAGAGGTCAGCGATCGGGGCGGGCTTCGTGCTCTTGTTGGTCGGACAGCCGTTCGGTGTGGCCGATGTCGCGGCCATGCCCACCGCGGCCACGACCGCCAGCGTAAGCGCGGTCACGGCGGCGATCACGAGACGTCTTGCGATCCCGGCTTGCCGCAACCGCGGATGCCAAGGAAATCGTTCCATGGTGTCCTCCTCAGTTGACCAGGCCACTTGCTCTTCGCCACTCGGCGAAAGTAATCCCCTCCACAGAACGTGGGGGAGTCGGGGCCGCAGAAGCCGACCCTACCAAATGTCGATCCAATCAGGACGGTGCGTGCACCGGTGCGTGCACCCGCGTTGGAAAAGTGCCTCTGAGCAGGGGTGTTCGATTCCTGCCGGGCGCGCCCAGAGAAACGCCGAGCCCTTCGGTGCGCAGAGCCACTTGTGGCAGTTGCCGGCGTAGACGTCCGCGCCGAGACGCTCGAGATCGAGCGGCAGATGACCCGGGACGTGCGCGCAGTCGACCACCGCGAGCACCCCGGCAGCACGTGCTGCGGCACACGCTTCCGCGACGGGTATCACGGACGCCGTGTCCGATGAGAAGTGGCTGAGAAAGACACAACGCGTCCGTGGTTCGATCGCGGCGGGGATCGCCTCCGGCTCGACGACCACGAGCGTCGCGTCGATCGGACGCCCACGTCTTCACCAGCGCGCCGTACTCGTGCGCGGTCGTCAGCACCTCATCGCCCGGCCCGAGGCGCAAGGAGCGGATGGCGGCGTTCAGTCCCGAGGTCGAGTTGTGCATCAGTGCGAGATCGTCGGGTCTGGCACCCACGAGCCCGCCGAGCTCCTCGCGCACCTCGTCCAGCAGACCGGGCAAGCGGCGCCAGAGGAAGTCCGTCGGGCTCCGCTCCAGCTCGCGCTGCCACGCCTGCCACGCCTCCACCACGGGACGCGGGCAGGCGCCGTAGCTCCCGTGGTTGAGATGCGTCACGGTCGGGTCGAGCAGCCAATCCACGCGGGTACTGTCTCACGGTGCTCGGCTTCATCCGCAGCCTGAACCCGCGGCTGCCCCGGTCGGTGCAGTTCCTCCAGCTCGGCGGCCTCGTCAGCGCCTTCGGCAACGGGCTGCTCGTCCCGTTCCTCTTCATCTACCTGCACAACGTGCGCGACATCAGCCTCGGCGTGGCGGGGCTGATCGTGGCCACGAACGCGTTCGTCAGCATCGTCGCCGGGCCGATCTCGGGCCCGCTCGTCGACCGTTACGGCGGTCGCCGGGTGCTCGGGCTGGCTCTCGTGATCGACGCGATCGGCTTCGCGGCGTTCGCGCTCGTGCACACTCCCTGGCAGGGGTTCGTCGTCGCCGCGGTGGTCGGTGTCGGCACCGGCTTCTTCTGGCCGGCGCAGTCGACGCTGCTCGCCTCGCTGTCGCCGCCGGACCGGCGCCACGCCACGTTCGCGATGCAGCGCGTGATGATGAACCTCGGCATCGGGCTCGGCGCGCTCGTCGGCGGGCTCATTGCCGTCGTCGACAAGCCCGGCACGTTCGTCGTGCTTTTCATCGCCGACGCCGCGACGTTCCTCGTCTACCTCGTCGTGCTCACCGTCGCAGTCCCCGGGGCGTCACTCGCGCCGCGCGATCCTGGCGAGCGCCCCGGAAGCTACGGGCAGGTGCTCCGCCACGGCTCCTTCATGGCGGTGATCGGGCTCAACACGCTGTTCATCTTCGCCGGCATGTCCGGGTTCGAACTCCTGCCGGTGTTCGCGAAGAACGAGGCCGGCGTGTCGGAGCTGGCGATCGGGACGATCTTCTTCGTCAACACCGTCGTCATCGTGGTGGCACAGCTGCCGATCGCGAAGCTCTCGGAGGGCCATCGGCGGATGCGCATGCTGGCCGTGCTCGGGTTCCTGTGGGCCGCGTGCTGGGTGGCGGTGTCGATCGTCGGCGGCAACGTCGACGGGCGTTCGGCCGCTGTCCTCTTCGCCGTCGTCATGGGGGCGTTCGGGATCGGAGAGTGTATCCACGGCGCCGTGCAGGCACCGCTCGTGACCGACCTCGCCGCGCCACGGCTGCTGGGGCGCTACATGGCGCTGTCGGCTCTCTCCTGGCAGCTCGGCTTCGCGCTCGGCCCCGCGCTCGGAGGCTTCCTGCTCGCGGTCACCCCCGGTGGCACCTGGCTCGTCTGGGCTGCGCTGTGCGCTGCGGGCGCCTTCCTGGCCCTCGCGCTCGAGCGCACGATCCCGCTCGCCGCCCGCCGAACACCCGTGGCGCAGCCGGCCTGACGGATCCTGGTCGACGCAGGCAACGCCGGTAGAATGAAGAACATGGTGTTGGCGATCGACGACCCGCTGAGTACCTATGCCCGGCCTGCCGCGGATCACACGCCGTACCCGGTCGCGCGGAAGCGCGGAGGTCGTCTCGCGGACCGGCCCGCTCGTCACCGAGCTCGGCGCTAGCGGTCTCGCCTGGGTCAACGTCGTCTCCCCTGACGTCGACACGGCGACGGCGTTGGCGGAGCGGTTCGGCTGGCATCCGCTCGACGTCGAGGACGTCGTCTCCAAGCGGCAGCGACCGAAGGTCGACGACTACGACGAGGAGGGCTATCTCTTCACCGTCCTCCACTTCCCCGTCTACGACAAGACGATCCAGCGGCTGAACGCGGCCGAGCTCGACCTCTTCATCGGCCAGGACTACCTCGTCACGATCCCGAACCGCGAGTTGCTGCCGGTCACCAGGCTGCTGGCGCGCTGCGAGTCGGACGAGGACTTCCGCGAGCAGCTCTTCGCCAAGGGTGCCGGCCGCCTGCTGTACGAGGTGCTCGACGACCTCTTCGACTACTGCTTCCCGATCCTCGACAAGATCGGCCACAAGCTCGACACGATCGAGGACGAGATGTTCGAGGGACAGGCGGAGGAGGTCGTCCGTGACATCTCCAACGTCAAGCAGGAGATCATCAGCTATCGCAAGGTGATCAAGCCGGAGCGATCGACGCTGCGGGTGCTCGAGCGCCGCGTCGACCGTTTCCTGCCCGAGGAGCTCGAGGACTACTTCGACGACATCGTCGACGCAGCCGAGCGGATCTGGGACCAGCTCGACAACTACAAGGAGGTCGTCGAGGGGCTCGAGTCGACGAACGAGTCGGTCATCTCACACCGGCAGAACGACGTCCTCCGGGTGCTGACGCTGATCAGCGTCACCGTCCTGCCGCTGACCCTGATGACCGGCATCTTCGGCATGAACGTCGCTCTTCCCCGGCGAGGGCACGACGGCCGCCTTCTGGGTGATCGTGGCGGCGATGGTCGCCGCGCTCGTCGGCATGGTCGGCTTCTTCCGCTGGAAGCGCTGGCTCTAACCGCGGATCGACGACCCGCGGCGTGCTGCCCGCCGCGGTGAGCGCCTTGGTTGTCGGCACGCGCCGCGCATCACGTGGGCTGACAGAACAGCTTCAGTGGACTCTCGCGGGACCGCGGTGGAGGTTCACGACTCGCCAGTGGCCCGGGCCGGGTCTGACGAAGAAGCCGTTGTCGAAGCCGCGGCCTTTGCTGAACAGCGGCTGAGTCTCGAACCACAGCAGGCCGAGACCGACCGCGCCGAGGAGCCAGGCGACGACGACGAGCGCCGGGCCGGGCCCGCCGACGACGAGCCACGCAGCCATCGCGACGCTCCAGAGCACGAGTGCCCAGGTCATCTTGCGCCAGTGCAGGAACTTGGTCATTCGCACATCACCTCTTCTCGACCCGCCTGGCCGAGCAGCCGGGCGAGTCGTGTCGGTAGATCTCGACAACCGACAATCAGCGCCGGGAGGAGCCCGACGAACGAGCTCCCTCCCGGCGTTGGCGCCGAATGCCTACGCGGCGACTGGGACGCCGTTCTCGTGCGCGATCACCTTGCCGCTTGTGATCGTCGGCGGGTTGGGAAGCGCAGACTCGAGCCGCTCGTCCTTCACCCAGGAAGCGACGAGCTTCGTCGCCTCATCGGACTGCGTCGAGCTCTCGAAGAGCCCGAAGGAGCTGAACACGCCGTTGCCGGCCTCCACGAGGTAGTAGCCGCTGAAGCCCTCGAGCTTGCGCAGCTGAGGAACGAGGGTGTCCTTCACCCTGCGCGTGAGCTCCTCGGTCCGGTCGGTGTCCACGCCTTCGTAGCGGCGGATGGTCGCATGCATCAGATGCTCCTCACTTCTTCAATCAGGACAGAGAGCTCGAACGAGACTCCCTGCTGCGCTAGGGCCAAATGGAACAGCTGAAGAGGAGGTGCCAGTGCCTCGGCGGCTTCAAGGCTCGACCCGACGCTTCAGACAGCATAGCCGTAACTCGTGGGAGCCGTCATGGTGCGCGATCGACCGCCCACGTCCACTCGTCGCCAAACGGTCCTCGGCGTACAATCCTGCCGAATGTCCGATCACGACGACATCGCGCATGTCGCCGGCCAGCTGGCGGATCTCACTCACACCGTCGAGGCGATGGAGAAGCAGCTGAAAGCGGTTCGCGAGCGTGCTGACAGCCAGCAAGAGCGCGTCAACACCCAGCAGGAGCGCATCGACCTCGCGGCGCGAGAGCTGGCCGAGGTCAGTGAGCGTTTGCAGGCTGCGGCGAACGCGCTCCGAGAATCGATCTGAGCGGACGACCGCGCCAGGCTACGCGTCCGGCGGCCTGCGGCGGCGCCCGAGCCCGGCGGCACGAGCCTCGCGGCGGAAGCTCACGAGCACGAAGACGCCGGTGATGACGGAGAACGCACCCACGGCGGCTCCGTAGTGCCCGATCAGGCCGACGACGATCACCAGCGCGAAGGCGACGGCGACGATGAAGACCTGGGTGCCGACGAAGTCGTCGTGCGTCGGCCGCGATTCCGGGAGCAGGCGAGCGGAGCGCCAGGGCCAGAACAGCGCCACGAGTGCGATGCCGGCACCGGCCGCGGCCCCCAGACCGAACACCGACCAGCTCGTGACACCGTGCTTCGCGTTGCTCAGCGCCCAGACGAACAGGGCCGCTCCCCCAAGCAGCAGCACGAGACGCCAGACGTGCCTGGCCAGCCACCAACCGGCCGTACTTCGCATTGAGCGTGATCATCTCGCATCTCGACGCGTCGTGCACGCCGAACGCGAAAAGCCCGGCTCTACGAGACGGTCGAGGCGAATGCGACCAGCAGGATGCCGAGCAGCAGCCCGCCGATCAGCGCCGCCGCGACGGCGAGCGCTGCGACTGCTGGAGCTGCACGGGGGGCGTGCATCGGAACCTCCACGTCGGAAACGACAACCGACACAGTTCACCCTCGGCGCGTCGACTCCTCCACCGCATCCCCCACAGTGGGGTAGAGAACCCCCCTTTCGGGGGTGAGCCTCTCGCTCCCTCACGCCGAGGTATTCGCCACCTGCGGCACGAGCGAGAGGGAGAGCGAGATGACAGCCGCCCAGTTCGAGCAACTCGAGGAAACGGAAGCAGTCGAGGTGCTTCGCTGGCGCTTCGACGTCCTCCTCCGCGTGGGCTTCGACATCGAGCAGGCCGCAGTGGTCGCCGCGAACGTGGAAATCGACCTCCACGCCGCCGAGGATCTCCTGCGCCGGGGCTGCCCGTCCGACCTGGCGCTCCGCATCCTCATGTAGCTGGAACCCCCGGAACGAGGGATGGAGTTCCCCCGCGGGGGGAGGGCGCCATCCCACGCCGCGCGTCACAACGAGAGCCTGCATCTGCGGCACAGGGAGGGTTCACATGACAGCAGCACAGTTCGAGATGATCGACTCGTCGGCAGCCGAAGCGCTGCTCCTGGCCCGCTTCGAGGCACTCGCCGAGTGGGGCTGCCCGCTCGGGGACGCCCTCATCATCGCCACCCACGTCGAGGTCGACATCGCCGACGCCGTCCGGTTGGTGCGTCAGGGGTGCCCGGCCGAGCTCGTGCTGCCGATCCTGGCGTAAGCCGACCGCAGCTACTCGATCCGGAGGCCCTCGACGCCCGGCGCTGCCGGGGGCAGCTGCGGGTCGAGCGCGACGAGCGTCTCCACCAGCAGCGCGGCGGTGGCCAGCGCCTTGACCCAGTTCCGATCGGCGGGCACCACATGCCACGGTGCCCAGGCCGTCGAGGTCTCGGTGATCGCCTCCTCCCACGCCGCCATGTACTCGTCGAAGCGCGCGTAGACCTTGACGTCGTCGCGGCGGAACTTCCAGCGCTTCTGCGGGTCGTCGATCCGCTCCTGCAGCCGTGTCCGTTGCTCCTCGCGTGAGATGTCGAGGAAGACCTTCACGATGCGGGTGCCCTCGTCGACGAGCATCCGCTCCCACTCGCGGATGTGGCTTCCGCGACGGCGCCAGACCTCTTCGGGCGCCAAGCGGTGGAGACGCACCGCCACGACGTCCTCGTAGTGGGAGCGGTTGAAGATCCCGATCTCGCCGCGCGCGGGCAGAGCGCCGTGCACGCGCCAGAGGTAGTCGTGGGCGAGCTCGGTCGTGGTCGGCGTTCGAAACGAGACGACGCGACAGCTGCTCGGGTTGAGGCCGGTGAAGACGGAGCGGACGACGCCGTCCTTGCCCGACGCGTCGAGCCCCTGCAGGACGAGCAGGACGCTGTGCTTTCCCTCCGCGAAGAGCCGGTACTGGAGCTCCGCCAGCCGATCCCGCAGCTCCTTCAACCGGGCCTTGCCCTCCTCCTTGTCGAGCCCGAGATCGAAGCGCGGATCCCGCTCGACCAGGCGCGCGGGCTCGCCGGGGTGAACGACCAGGGGCTCGATCATGGCGGGACTCTACGACGTGCGGGCGAGGCGGGCGTCGCCCCTACAATCGGCCGGATGGCGGACCGCGGCTCGTTCTGGCTCGGCAACGAGCTCGATGCAAGGACGGGCAAGCCGGGGCAGAACCGGCTCGTCCTCGGCTCCGGCGATCTCACCACGCACGGCGTGATCGTCGGCATGACGGGCTCGGGCAAGACCGGGCTCGGGATCGTCATGCTCGAGGAGGCCCTGCTGGCCGGCATCCCGGTGCTCGCGATCGACCCCAAGGGCGACCTCGGCAACCTCGCGCTGACGTTCCCCGACCTCGCCCCGGAGAGCTTCCGCCCCTGGGTGAACGACGCGGAGGCGCAGGCAGAGGGCGTCTCGGTCGAAGACTACGCGCGCAAGACGGCAACCATCTGGCGCGAGGGACTCGAGACGCAGGGGATCGGGCACGACCGGATCCAGGCCCTCCGCGACGCGGCCGAGGTGACGATCTACACGCCCGGATCGGAGGCCGGCGTGCCGCTCAACGTCGTCGGCTCGCTCGCCGCGCCGGCGCTCCCGTGGGAGACCGAGGCAGAGGCACTCCGCGACGAGATCGAAGGCACGGTGACCAGCCTGCTCGCGCTCGTCGGCATCCAGGCCGACCCGCTCGCGAGCCGCGAGCACGTGCTCCTGTCGAACCTGATCGAGAACGCGTGGCGCGTCGGCCGCGACCTCGACCTCGGCTCGTTGATCGGCGAGGTGGCGCAACCGCCGATCCGCAGGCTCGGCGTGTTCGACGTCGACCAGTTCTTCCCGCCGAAGGAGCGCACCGAGCTCGCGTTCAGGCTCAACGCGCTCATCGCCTCGCCGTCGTTTGCCGCCTGGGGCGCCGGGCCGCCGCTCGACGTGCAGTCGCTTCTGTTCACGCCGGAGGGGAAGCCCCGCGCGGCAGTCGTCTACCTCGCACACCTCTCCGACTCCGAGCGGCAGTTCGTCGTCACGCTCGTGCTCTCGAAGCTCGTCACATGGATGCGAGGGCAGCCCGGCACACCCGATCTGCGCGTGCTCACGTACATGGACGAGGTGTTCGGCTACGTGCCGCCGACCGCGGCGCCGCCGGCGAAGAAGCCCATCCTGACGCTTCTCAAGCAAGGTCGAGCGTTCGGGGCCGGCCTCGTGCTGTCGACGCAGAACCCCGTCGACCTCGACTACAAGGCGATGTCCAACGCCGGCACCTGGCTGGTGGGCCGGCTGCAGACGGAGAACGACAAGGCGCGCGTGCTGGAGGGTCTGCGCTCCGCAGCCGGCGGCTCCGACGTGGCGGCGCTCGACACCGCCATCGGCGGTCTGCAGAAGCGGCAGTTCCTGCTCGTGTCGGCGAAGAGCGACCAGCCGCGTCTGTTCGCCACGCGCTGGGCGATGTCGTACCTGCGCGGCCCCCTCACCAAGGAACAGGTGGCGACGCTGACGACGCACCGGCCGGAGCCCGCCGCCGCCCGGCCGACGGACAACGCTCGTGTTGATTCAACACAAGCGCCTTCGGCGTCCCCCGCGGCGGTCGCAGATGCCGAGACGACCGTGGCGCCACCCGTCGCGACAGGGGTGCCCGTCTCCTACCTCGACGTGGCGGCGCCGTGGGCGGCGCAGATCGGCGCACACGCCGATGGGAGGCGTCTGCGCGCGTTCGTCGCGGCGACGGTGTCGCTCCGCTACGACGACACCGCCGCCGCTGTCGACGAGCGGCAGGAGTACGAAGCGCTCTTCGGCCCGCTCGACGGCGGGCTCGACCTCGACACCGAGACCGCCGTCGACTTCGATGACCGCGACTTCCACGCCGAGCCCCTCGCCGCTCTGCCGTTCGTGCTGCCGCAGGCGCCCATCGCCGAGGCGGGCTTCTGGAAGGACACCGCGCGGGACGTCCAGCAGCGGCTCGTCGACCACCGCGCGCTCGAGTTGCAGCGAAACCGTGCCTTGAAGCTCGTCTCCCGTCCCGGCGAGACGCCGGACGACTTTGCGCGTCGCTGCGACGAGGCTGCACAGGTGGCCGCTGATGCCGAGACCGCCAAGATCCGCGACCGCCTGGAGGCCAAGCGCGACCGGCTGGAGCGCGCCCTGGCCGAGTCTCAGCGTCGCATCGAACAGCTCGACGCCGACGTCAGGAGCCGCCAGGCGAACGAGGTGATCGCCGGCGCGGGCAGCGTCCTCGGCGCGCTGCTCGGCGGCCGGCGCAGCACCCGTTCGATCTCAGGCGCCCTCTCGGGCGCGGCCAGCCGCCGCGGCATGTCGTCGCGCGCCGCCGCCCGTCGCGCTACGGCGGAGGGGAAGGCGGAGGACGCGAAGGACGACCTGGCCGAGCTCGAGCAGGAGATCATCGACGAGGTGACGGAGATCGACGAGCGCTGGCGTACGGCGGCGGGCGGGGTCGAGACGCTCGCAGTCCGCCTCGAAGCGACCGATGTCCGCGTGCTCGAGACGCGCCTGGTGTGGGTACCAAGCGCCTGAGGATCCGTCGCTCGCGACATGTCCTCGGTGGCGTTGTGATCGCCATCGCCACGATAGGCGGTCTCTTCCATCTTCTTGGTCAAGCTCGGGTGGTAGTGGTCGGGAAGCCCGACGCGCGCGACGGCAGCACGGAAGGGACGACCGGCGTCGTCGCACTGGTCATCGATGGCGACACGCTCCGCCTTCGCGACGGTCGGAGGGTCAGGCTCGTCCAGATCGACGCACCAGAGCACGACGAGTGCTTCGGTCGCGGGGCAGCGGACGAGCTGCGGCGAATCGCCCCGCCCGGGACGCGCCTGCTGCTGGTCGCGGATCCGGCGCTCGACTCGCACGACGTCTATGGACGCTTTCTGGCATATGCGTACACCCTCGGCCGCGCGTCGTTCCTGAACGAGTCACTTGTCGAAGCGGGCGCTGCCGTCCCCTACTTCTTCCGCAGCCGGCGTGGGCTCTTCGCGACGCAGCTCCTGCTCGGAGCGGAGCGGGCTCGCCGTGGACGCCGTGGTCTCTGGGGATCCTGCCCACGAGCTCGCCTCGACCCGGACCGCGGCTCCCTCACCGGTCCTGCCTGAAGCGTGCCGGTAGTCTGGCCCGGGTGACACGCTTCTGGCATCCCGTTGCGGACATGCACGCCGTCGCCGCAAACGGCGAGCTGCTGCTCGACCGCGGCGAGGGATCGCACGTCTGGGATACGGAGGGGCGCCGCTACCTCGACGCCACCGCCGGGCTCTGGTACGCGAACGTCGGCTACGGGCGCGACGAGATCGCCACAGCGGCAGCCGAGCAGATGAGGCGGCTGCACGCCTACTCGCACTACGGCGACGTCTCCTCCCCGCCCACCAGCCGCCTCGCCGAGCGCATCGCGGCGGCGGCGCCGATGGACGACGCCGTCGTCTTCTTCGCCTCCGGCGGCGGCGAGTCGATCGAGACGGCAACCAAGATGTGCCGCCGCTTCTGGAGCCTCGTCGGACAGCCGGACAAGACCGTGATCATCACCCGCGAGCGCTGCTACCACGGCCTTGCCGGGTACGGCACGAGCATCGTCGGCACGGAGGCGTTCAAGACCGGTGTCGGGCCGCTGGTGGCGGACACGACGCGCGTCGCGTGGGACTCCGCCGACGCGCTGGTGCAGGCGATCGACGAGATCGGGCCCGAACGCGTGGCAGCGTTCTTCTGCGAACCGATCATCGGCGCCGGCGGCGTGTTGCTGCCGCCCGACGGCTACCTCGAAGGCGTGCAACGGGTCTGCCGCGAGCGCGACGTGCTCTTCCTCGTCGACGAGGTGATCTGCGGCTTCGGTCGCGTCGGCGATTGGTTCGCCAGCCGGAGGCTCGGACTCGAGCCCGATCTCCTCACCTTCGCCAAGGGGGTCACTTCCGGGTACGTGCCGCTCGGTGGCGTCGTCGTCGGCCCGCGCATCCGCGAGGCCTTCTGGGCCGAAGGGGCGGGCGTGTGGCGTCACGGCTACACCTACTCCGGCCACGCAACGGCCGCGGCCGCGGCGCACGCCAACCTCGACATCTTCGAGCGCGAGGGCACGTTCGATCGCGCGCTGGAGCTGGAGAACGAGCTGACCGACGCGCTCGCACCGCTGGCAGCGCACGAGCTTGTCTCCGAGATCCGTTCGGGCCTCGGGGTGGTCGCCGCGGTGCAGATCGACGCTGACCTCCTCGCGAACGAACCCAGTCTCTCGGATCGTGTCTGCCTCGCGGCCCGCGAGCACGGCGTGCTCAGCCGTGTACTCGTCGGCGGCGGCCTCCAGATCTCTCCTCCGCTCGTCATCACCCGCGCCGAGCTCGGCGAGCTGGCCGACGGGTTTCGGGCAGCGCTCGACGACGTCGCGACTGCGTCGTAAGAGCCGGAGGAGCAGCGACCGGAAGACCGCCGAGCCCGGCGGCCGTACGATGGCGACCGTGCCAGGGTTCAGCAGCCGTCGTTTCGCGTACGCGCTCGGCGCGTTCCTTGCCGTGCTCGTCGTCGGCGCTGTCGTCTTCCACTCCCTGCTCGACGAAGGCTGGGTGAGCTCCCTCTACCGCGCGGTCGTGACGACCACGCTGACCGGGCTCGACACCAAGCCGGAGGGGGCTGCGGCCGAGATCTTCTCGATCGCGCTCCTGCTGGCGGGTGTCGCGATCTTCCTCTACCTCGCGGGGACGATCGCCGAGTTGATCGCGCGCGGAGTGTTCGGCGGCAACTACGCTGCCCGGCGGAGGCGGCGCGCCATCGAGGACACAAGCGACCACGTCATCATCTGCGGCTTCGGACGGGTCGGGCGACGCGTTGCCGAGGAGGTGGAGGCTGCGGGCGGCAAGTACGTCGTCGTCGACATCAACGAAGAGGCGGTGGCCCTCGCGAACCGGATCGGTGCGCTCGTCGTGCACGGTGACGGCACGGACGACGGCGACTTGGAGCGCGCCGGGCTGGCCCGCGCCCGCGCCCTCGTGGCCTGCGCCGACTCCGACGAGAACAACCTGTACATCACGCTCTCGGTGCGCGCCATACGACCGGACATCGTGATCGTCGCTCGCGGGTCGAGCCAGGAGGCCGCGCGCAAGCTGCGGCTCGCTGGTGCGGACCGCGTGATCGACCCGTACTCGAACGCCGGCCGGCAGATAGCGACCCAGGTCTTGAAGCCGCAGGTGGCGGACTTCCTCGACATCGTCACGACCGCCGGTGGGCCGGTGCCCGAGCTGCGCATCGAGGAGATCGTCGTCACGGCGACCTGTGTCGCGCACCGCAAGTCGATCCGCGACCTGCGAGTCCAGGAGGTCACGGGAGCGCTGGTGATCGCGCTGCGAAAGGCTGACGGGGCGTTCGACGTGACGCCGGAGCCGGGCACCGTCTTCGCGGAAGGGGACGTGCTCATCGGCGTCGGGACGGTTGCCGAGATCCGACGTCTCGAAGAGCTCTTCGCCCCGCGCGAGGCCGTCGCCCGCTGATCCGGTGACGGCCCCGCCGGAGCTCGCGCCGTCGCCTGCGCCTCGGTCTGACCGCCGGAGAGGAAGACGATCCCCGAGACGGCGCCGGTGTCCCCTCCGTTCGTCGGAGATGCACTCGAGACGGCCTCTCGGGTACCGAGGGGATGGCACGGAGGGCCGGTCAGACCGGAAGGTCGGACCCGACGGCCCGCACGAGCTCGAGGAAGCGGAGAGCAGGGAACGACGGCCCCGGATCCCAGTGATCCGACTTGCGAAAGGCGCGGCTCACCTCGACGTGGCCGGTGACGCCGCGACGACCCTGCAGCAGCCCGGAGGCACGCACCCACCGCACGGGGATCTCGTGGCGGGCGCACACCTCCGCCACCAACGCGGCGGCCCGGTCGAGTACCGCGCGGCTGTACGCGTCGGCCCACCCGTCGGGGCCTTGCCCCGCACGACCCGCCAGCTCCACCCCGATCGAGCGCGCATTCCCGCCGCGGGCATGCCAGGCGATGTCCTCCTCGCGTACGCATTGCACGATGGAGTCCGCGTCGACGCAGTAGTGCGCCGACACCTCCGCCTCCGGCCGGGCGAACCAGCGCGCCACCGCCTCGGCGGCGTCCGGGCGCTCGGCGATCTCCATCGTGTGCATGACGACGAGATCGATCGGACGCCCGCCGGTGCGGGTCACGTTCGGGCTCTCGACGAAGAAATAGTCCACGGCGTCGCTCCCTCGATCGAGGGACGTGCCGCAGGCAGTGAACCCTAATGGGACAATCGCTCTGTGAAAAGCTCATGCCGCACCCCGGGCCGGGCGAGGCAGGCCTCGCCGCGACGGAGAATGGGCCAATGACCAGGCAGCTTTGGGCGCCGTGGCGCCTTTCGTACGTGCAGCAGGCGGGTGAGCAGGACGGCTGCGTGTTCTGCCACGAGGCGGCAGGGGAGCTCGGCGTCGACAGCCTCGTCGTGCACCGGGGCGAGACCGCGCTCGTGCTGCTGAACAAGTTCCCCTACTCGTCCGGTCATCTCATGGTGGCGCCGCTCCGGCACGTCGGGGGTCTGGACGAGCTCTCCGAGGTCGAGGCGCTCGAGGTGCACCGGCTGACGGGCGCCGCGTTGGCAGCGCTGCGCGCGGTCTACCGCCCCGATGCGTTCAATGTCGGCTGGAACCTCGGCGAGGTCGCCGGCGGCTCGATCGCGGGTCACCTGCACGAGCATGTCGTGCCAAGGTGGGCCGGCGACACGAACTTCATGCCGGTGCTCGCCGACGTCAAGGTGCTGCCCGAGCACCTGCTCGAGACGCGCGACCGCCTGATCGACGCCTGGCCGGCCGTGTGATCCGCGAGCTCGCCGAGAACCCCAACGTCTACCAAGTGCTCTCCCCCGGTCGCGAGCTGATCACCGACCCGGGTCGCCGCTTTGCCGTCTATCTCGCGCCGGGCAGCGTGCCAGAGGCGGCCACAGTGCAGCGCGTGCGCCTGACCCCTGAGACGGTGGCCACCGCCTTGGATGAGGTCCGCGCGCTGCTCCGCGCGCGCGGCCGTGGCGGTGCCGAGTGGGAGCTCGGAGAATCGAGCACGCCGCCAGACCTCGTCGAGCGCCTGCTCGCGCTGGGGCTGCGTCGGATCGAGGCGGACCCGGTCACGGTCGGCATGACGCTGCGCGGCCACCCGGCGTGGGAGCCGCCGGCGGGCGTGTCGGCCCGTCGCGTCGCATCGGTCGAGGAGCTCGTGACGGCACGCTCGATCCAACGCGACGCATTCGGAGATCCGAGGCCTGTCGACGCCGAGCAAGCCGAGCTCGACGTCGAGCGCGAGGGGGTCGACGGCTCGACCTTTCTCGCCTGGGTCGACGACGAGCCGGCCGCGGCCGGCTACGCCTCCTACACCGACTGGGGAGTGATCCTCTTCGGCGGAGCGACCCTGCCGGCGGCGCGGGGTCGTGGCGCGTACCGCGCGCTCGTCGCCGCCAGAGCCGACGAGGCCCTGGCACGCGGGACGCCGACGCTCGTCACCCATGCCGGCCGGATGTCACGGCCGATCCTCGAGCGCCTCGGCTTCGAAACGGTAGCCCGCATCGACAGGCTGATCGACGTCCTGGCGTGATCTACGCGGCGGGGACGAACCGCGCCAGCGCTGCCCAGCCGCGGGGTGGCGTGGTCTGGAAGTCGTAGAGACTGATCCCCCCCACCCCGGCGTCGGTGGCCGCGTCGACAAAGGCCCGCAGCTCCTCGGCGCTCATGCGGTCGGCGACCCCGCCGGCTGCGTGCACGGACGTCTCGACACCGGCGAGTCGCAGCTCGGTCTCGAGCGACGCGAGCGAGCGGGCGACGTACCCATACGTCGCCTCGTAGCCGCGGAAGGCAGAGCCCGTATACGCCATCGGCACGAAGGCGTCCACCAGCCCGGCCAGTTGACCCCAGGGGAAACGAGGCCAGACCGTCGGTCGCCGCTCGAGCATTCGTGGCGGCAGGGTGATCGCGGCGACTGGCGTCTCGCCCGCCTCCCCGGTCAGCGTCCTCGTGAGGTTGAGCAGCCGCAGCGTACGCACGGCGACGCGCTTCTCGACCGTCGCCTCGACGTCGAGCGCGACAGCGTCGAAGCCGGCGCCGGTCAGCGTGCGGAAGGTGAGCATTGCGCGAGCGCGGCGCAGGTCGCGACCGGGTTTGTCGAATCCCGGCAGGTACCAGCCGACCACCTGGACCTCGTTCGCATGCAGCGCGTCGACGAAGCGCCCCAGGGCCGCGGCGTCGACCACGTCGGCGGTCGCCTTGAAGTTCGCCGTCTCGGCGAACACCGTCCGCACGCCACGGGCCGCGATGCGTGCGGCCGTGCCCTCCGGGTCCGCGTAGACCGGCTTGTCGTAGAGATCGACCCAGGTGGCGAGACCGGAGAAGGGATCCTCACTCGTGCGCCGGGCAGGCGTCGCACCGGCGGCGAGGAGAGCGAGCAGCACGGTGGCGACGACTGCGGCGCGCACCGCCCCAGGGTACGGAGCGGGTGTGAAGGATCCGTGAGGCGGCGGGTAGAATCAGCGAGCCTGCGGGCGTAGCTCAGTTGGTAGAGCGTCGGCTTCCCAAGCCGTAGGTCGAGGGTTCGAGTCCCTTCGCCCGCTTAGGATTCATGCCGGATCGCCGGGTTCGGGCGGTTCGGCGGTGCCCCGTACGTTCCCCAAACGAAGCACGCGTAGGAGGGTAGGTGGCGACGACCACGCACGTCGAGGTTGGGTTCAGGTGTGTCTCCGGAAAGCGCATCGACGTGGTCGCCGCTCTCGGGTCGCTTGCTCAGGGGGAGCTTGCGCTGAGCTCGAATGGCGGTCGCACCGAGCACGAAGGCAAGGCGAGGATGCCGGCTGCTAGCGCGGACGAGGCTACGACCTTGCTTCGCGTCGCACTCGAGGAAGCGGCTTCGGCTGCGGGCACGACCTGCGAGATCACGATCCTCCGCACCCGCCTTGTGGCCGGGACGGTCTAGCCCGCGCCGACATCGCCTCCCGAGGATTGCGTCGTGCGGGTCACACCGACGGCCGGCGCATCCCCGTCGCGGACGGCAGCAAGTATCAAACCGTGCAATGGTACGACCCGAGACATGGAGAGCGGGTTCCACATCGCGCCCGACCGGAGCATCCGCGATCCGGAAGAACTCGAGACAGGCTGGTCGGTCTCGGATCTTGGGATCGGCGTCGAAGCCGTCTGGGGGCCAGAAGGCGACACCGGCTGGCGGCTCGCAGGCGGGCTCTTCCACACACCCAACGGGGGCGCCACGAGCTACTACGTCGTCGACGACGGCGAAACGAGAACCATCCGTGGGCCTGACGCGAGACTGCCCTGGGCGTAGACGGCCCGTCACACCCTCGCCTCTGAGAGGCCGAGCCGTTCGGCGACCTCCCGGGTGAGCAGCCGGCTCACACCTCTCCCCGAACAGGTGTACGCTCGAGGCATGAAGATCAAGTGGACCGACGATGCACGCATCGAGGTCAGATGCTCCGTCTGCGCCGAGAAGTTCCACGCGCGGGTCGGCGACCTCCGAGCCGGCACCACAGTCACCCATCAGAAATGTGGGACGAGCTTCGACACGAGGGAGGCCGCGCAAGAGTTCCGTGCGCGGTAGGTACGGTCGGCCCATGCCTCGATGGCGCGTCCTCCTGACCCGCAGCGGCGGTGACGCAGTCGACGGCCACTTCGACCACGTGAACGACGACTTTCCACTGGTGGGCGCGATCATCGACGTGCGCAACAGACGCGAGCGCGGCTCGCCGGCCATCCGCGCCCGCGTTCAACACGTCGACGCCTCCGACAATCTTCCGATCGCCGCGGTTGAGATACGCCGCGACGACCACGCGTAGACCCCGTCAACACGGCTCTCGACCGTCACCTCCCTCCACCCGCTTCGTTCGTTCGAGTCTCGGCGCGTTGACGATCGCGGGCCGATGCCGATCATGAGAGGTGATGGAGTACGCCCTGCTCGTGTCCACGATCGCGGTCGTGCTCGCGGGCACCGGCGGGAGCGTGGCCCGGCTCCCTGGAACGAATGCCCAGGCCGTGACCGCGGTCACGGCGGCGGCGACGGCTGCTCACGTCTCCCCCGCCGCAGCGCGCAAGGCGCTTGCGGGCGCCCCCTACAGACGAGCCCAGTTGCGGTATCTGTACGCTGCCGGATGGGTCGCCGGGAAGCGTGAAAGGCTCCTGTGCGCACTGTCTCGCGCCACCGGGGCACGGCTGGACAAGTACGCGCGAGATGCCATCCGTCGCACACCCGGTCTGCCAGACGCTCTCCGCCGTAATCACATCGCGCTGCAAGCGGCCGTGACTGCCGTGACGCGCGGCTTCGCCGACTCCTGCCCCTGAGCGCTCAGCGGTAGCAGGTCGGAGACGGCCCACCTACTCGTCCGTGAAGAGCTGCTCGGTCAGCGGCATCTCGGTCCCCCAGTCGTTTGCGTACGGTGTGCTCGTGAGCGAACAGTCTCTGGTCGACGCGATTCGTGACGCGCTCGGCGGCGACGAGGCACGGGTGTCGACAGGGGACTCCGACCGCGACCTGCACGCGGCGGACATGACCTTTCATGCGCCGCACCGGCCGGACGTCGTCGTCTACCCGGTCACGACGGCCGAGGTGTCCACGCTGCTCGCGCTCGCCCACGAGCAGAGGGTGCCCGTGACGCCGTTCGGCGCCGGCTCCAGCCTCGAGGGGCACGTGATCCCGGTCGCCGGCGGCATCAGCCTCGACCTGACGCGCATGGACCGGATCGTCTCGGTCGAGCCGGAGAACCTGACCGCCACCGTCCAGGCAGGCGTGACGCGCTCCTCGCTCGAGCGGGCCGCCGGCACGCACGGGCTCTTCTTCCCGGTCGATCCAGGTGCCGACGCGACGCTCGGCGGGATGGCGGCCACCAACGCGTCGGGCACGACCAGCGTCCGCTACGGGAAGATGCGCCAGAGCATCCTCGCGCTCGAGGTGGTGCTCCCCGGTGGCTCCGTGATCCGCACCGGCAGTCACGCGCTGAAGACGTCGGCCGGCTACGACCTGACCGGTTTGCTGGTTGGCTCGGAGGGGACGCTCGGCGTGATCACCGAGCTGACGCTGCGCCTTCAGGGCATCCCCGAGCGCGCCGTCGCGGCGCGCATCTCGTTCCCCGACGTCGAAGCGGCCAGCCGCACGGCGGTCGCCGTCGTCGCCGCAGGGGTCGGCGTGGTGCGCGTCGAGCTGCTGGACGCGGTCAACGTCCGCGCCATCAACGCCTACGCCGGCACCAGCTACCCGGAAGCGCCGTGCCTCTTCGTCGAGGCAGCCGGGACGGAGGCGTCCGTCGAGGGTGACCTCGAGCTCGTGCTTGCCATCGCGACCGAGGAAGGGGCTTTCGACGTCGTCCACGAGCGCGACCCCGACGCCCGCGCCCGACTCTGGTCCGCCCGTCACAGCGCCGCATACTCCTGGGCCCAGCTCTGGCCCGGGCTCGACCACTGCTCCACCGACACGTGCGTGCCATTGTCGGAGCTCCCGGCGGCGGTCGGGCGGGCACGTGCGGAGCTCGACCGCCTCGATCTGCGCGGCGGCATCATCGGCCACGTCGGCGACGGCAACTTTCACGTCGGTGTCACGCTCGATGCGGCCGACGCCGGCGAGGTTGCCCGCTACCAGGAGCTCGCGGAGCTCCTCGTCGACGATGCCCTTGCCCGCGGCGGCACGTGCACGGGCGAGCACGGCATCGGCCTGGGCAAGATCGACGCGCTCGAGCGCGAGCATCCCGACCTGCTGGCGCTCTACCGCGGGGTCAAGACGGTTTTCGATCCGCGCGGCGTGATGAACCCCGGCAAGGTCCTGCGTCCCTGAACGCCCGTTGCCGGGTTCTCCCGGCACCTGCGTCGCATCCCTATGCGGCCGGGACCGCCTCCTCGACCTCCGCGCTCCACTCGCCAGCCGCTGCCAGCGAATTCATGCGCGCGCGGTGCAAGAACGTCGTCTGCGCGGTCTCCACGTTCGCGGGGTCACCGCGCCACGCGTCGAGCGTCGACGCCTGCAGCGCGCGGCCGTAGGAGTAGGACAGCGGCCACGGCCCTCCGACGCGGTTGATGGCGTTGAGGTTCTCCGTCGCCTGGACCTCCGACTGGCCGCCCGAGAGGAAGACGATGCCGGGCACGAGCGCCGGCACATGGCGCTCGAGGTTGTGCACGGTCAGCGCCGCGACCGTCTCGGGTGTGTCCTGCGCCGTGCAGCCCTTGCCTGCGATGACCATGTTCGGCTTCAGCAGGGTGCCGCGAAGGTGGACGTCCTGCTCGTAGAGCTCGGCGTAGACGGCACGGAGCGTGCGCCCGGTGACGTCGTCGCACGTCTCGATCGTGTTGTCGCCGTCCATCAGCACCTCGGGCTCGACGATCGGGACGAGACCCGCCTCCTGGCAGAGCGCCGCGTACCGCGCCAGCGCGTGCGCGTTGGCGTGGAGGCAGACATCGGTCGGGATGCCGTCTCCGATCGTGATCACGGCGCGCCACTTGGCGAAGCGCGCACCCAGCTCGTGGTACTCGGCCAGCCGCTCGCGCAGCCCGTCGAGGCCCTCGGTGACGGTCTCGCCGCTGTGCAACGCGAGCTCCTTGGCGCCGGTGTCGACCTTGATCCCCGGCACGACGCCCTTCGCCGCGAGCAGGTCGGCGAACGGCGTCCCGTCGTCCGTCGCCTGGCGGATCGTCTCGTCGTAGAGGATCACGCCACCGATGAAATCCTCCATGCCCGGTGCTGTGAACAGCAGATTGCGGTAGGCGCGCCTGTTCTCCTCGGTGGACTCGAGCCCGATCGAGTCGAAGCGCTTCTTGATCGTTCCCGTTGACTCGTCGGCGGCCAGGATTCCCTTGCTGTCCGCGACGATGGCGCGAGCGGTGTCGTACAGCTCCTGCCAGGCCATCAGCGCTCCCCTTCCTCTCTCAGTCTCGTCACCTTCTCCGATGGATGGTAGGCGGTGATGCGACGCACCGTGCCGGACCTGCTGCGCATCACGATCGATTCGGTCTCGACCCCACCCGCATCGGCTCGGACGCCACGCAGCAGCGCTCCGCTGGTGACGCCCGTGGCCGCCACGAACACGTCCTCGCCGCTGACGAGGTCGTCGTGGGTCAACACACGCTCGACGTCGTAGCCGGCCTCGACGAGCCGCCGCCCCTCGTCCTCGTTGCGCGGCCAGAGCTTGCCCTGCAAGGCGCCGCCGAGGCACTTGATCGCCGCCGCCGAGATGACGCCCTCCGGGGTGCCACCGATCCCCATCAGCATGTCCACACCCGTCAACGGCCGGGCTGCCGCGATCGCCGGCGCCACGTCGCCGTCGCGGATCAGGTTCACCCTCGCGCCGGCCTGGCGCAGCTCCGCGATCAGGTCGTCGTGACGATCACGCTCGAGCACGACCACGGTGAGGTCGTTCACCGTCATCCCCTTGGCAGCCGCGACCCGTTGCACGTTCTCGGTCGGCGACGCGTTGATGTCGATCGCGCCGGCGGCCTCCGGCCCGACGGCGATCTTGTTCATGTACAGCGCCGCCCCCGGGAAGAACATCGTGCCGCGCTCGGCGACGGCGATCACGGCGATCGCGTTCGGCATCCCGAGCGCCGTCAGGCGTGTGCCCTCGAGCGGGTCGACCGCGACGTCGACCTGTGGGCCGTCGCCGTCCCCCACGTCCTCGCCGTTGTAGAGCATCGGCGCCTCGTCCTTCTCGCCTTCGCCGATCACGACGACGCCCGCCATGCTGACCGTGGAGAGCATGAGGCGCATGGCGTCCACAGCAGCCTGGTCGGCGGCGTTCTTGTCACCGCGGCCGATCCACCGTGCGGCACCCATGGCGGCGGCCTCGGTGACACGAACGAGCTCCAGCGCGAGGTTTCGGTCCGGAGGCGCGCGGTCGGTCACGTCTGCCCCGATCCTACTGGCGGCGCGGCCTCGCTGACCGGGCCGTCGGCGGGCTCGAGCCAGACGACTGCGACGCCGGCGGCGAGCACGAGCAGCCCGCCGGCGACGACGCCGGTGGTGAGCTGCTCGTCGAGCAGGACGGCCGCGAGCAGAACGGCCGCGACTGGCTCGAGAAAGGTCAGGAGACCCGCTGCCTGCGCCGTCACCCGCCGCAGGAGCGTGACGTATGCGAGCGTCGAGAGCCCGGTGAAGACGACCCCGAGCAGGAGCACCGCACCCCATTCGCGTCCGCCGGACGGGAGCACGCGGTCCACGAGGAACAGGAGCGGGGCCAGCGCGAGCGCGCCTGCAAAGCAATCCCAGAACGCGACGGTGAGCGGCTCCACGCGCCCGCGGAGCAGCCACTTGGAGAGGATCACCAGCGCGGCGTACGACGCCGCGGCGCCCAGCCCGGCCGCGACGGCGGACGGTGAGAACCCGCCGGGACCGCTCCAGGTGACGAGCGCGATGCCTATCCCGCCCGGGACGAGCGCCGCCAGCGCCACGCGCGAGACCCGCTCGCGGAGCAGCGCCGGGGCCGCCACCGCGATGAAGACCGGTGCCGCATAGAACGTCAGGACCGCCAACGCCACCGAGCCGAGCTTGACCGCGAGGAAGAACAACAGCCAGTGCGCCGCCTGCACGACACCGAGCAGGACGAGTGCTCCCAGCCGGCCGCCCGGGCGCAGGGACGCGGTTGCCCCGGTGACCAGCGCCAACACCGCCAGCGTGACCGCCGCGAGCGCCAGCCGGGCGAACGCGAGCGTCTCCGCCTCGAGATCGACCGCGGCGACGAGCACCGCGATGAAGCCCCATGATGCGGCCAGGCCCGCCAGGAGGAGGTTCCAGCGCACAGCGTGATCCTAGGAAGACCGGTGGTCGCGGCCGGCAGGCGGGCGTTGTAGGGTGCGCCTCAGCTGATCGATCGGCCCTAGGACGGATCCGGAGGCCCCAATGGCCGCACTTCTCGCGCTGCTCGTGATGATCGCCGCCGTCGTCGTCGGCATCTGGCTGTTCACCGCCGACCATCTCGTCATCGGCCTGGCGGTGTTCTTCGGCAGCATCCCGTTCGCGCTCGGGACGTGGATGGCCGTCAACGACCGCCGCGGCTAGATCGCAGGCTCGGGCTCACATCCGCTCGGGTGCCTCGACGCCGATCAGGTCGAGGCAGCGGGCGACAGCGGTCTTCGTCGCGATACAGAGCCCGAGCCGGAAGGGCTCCTGCTCCGACCCGAGCACCTTGTGGTGGTGGTAGAAGCGGTGGAAGTCGTCGGCCACCCGGATCGCGTACGTGGGGACCGCGTGCGGCGCGCGCCGTGCCGCCGCCTCGCCGACGACAGCCGGGAGCTCGAGCAGCCGCTTGACGAGCTCGCGCTCCTCGGGCGCGAGGGCTCCCGTGATCCCGGTCTCGTGACCGTCGGCCACGAGACCGCCGGCGTTGCGCAAGATGCCGGCGATGCGCGCGTGCGCGTACTGCACGTAGTAGACCGGGTTCTTCTGGGTCTTCTCGGCTGCGAGGTCGACGTCGATCTCGATCGTCTGGTCGTGACCGCGTGAGACGAGATACCAGCGGGCCGCGTCGACCCCGATCTCGTCCACGAACTCGTCGAGGAAGACGACGTCCCCCCGTCGCTTCGACATCTTCGTCGCGGCCCCGGAGCGGGCGAGATGGACGAGCTGGTAGATGAGGACCTCCAGCGAGTCGCGCGGATGTCCGAGCATGTCGGCGAGCGCCTGCAGGCGCGCCACATACCCGTGGTGGTCGGCACCGAGCACGTAGACGAGCCGATCGAAGCCGCGTGCGTACTTGCGGCGGATGTACGCGGCATCGGCGGCAAAGTACGTCGGCTCGCCGTTCGACCGCACGAGCACGCGGTCCTTGTCGTCGCCGTGCGCGGTCGTCCGCGCCCAGAGCGCTCCGTCCTCCTCGAAGGTGTCCAGGAGCGGCAGCGTCTCGGAGACCTCGGCCTCGACCTCGGACTGACGCTCCAAGGTGTCGAAACGGACACGGAAGCGCTCGAGTGACGCATCGATCCGCTCCAGCATCCTGGGCACCGGGTCACCCCCTGCCGCTGCCAGCTCCGCGATGTAGGCACCCTGGTAGCCGTCCTCGGGGGGCTCCTCGCCGCGACGCACCGCCTCGACCGAGGCGCGGAAGCGGTCCATCTGCGCGCCCGCGTCGTTGTAGTAGTACTCGCGCTCGACGGTGTGGCCCGCAAACGCGAGCAGCCGCGCCACCGAGTCTCCGTACGCTCCGTTGCGCGCCGAGGCAACGGTGATCGGCCCGGTCGGGTTGGCGGACACCATCTCCACCTGCACACGCTCGTGCACCGTCGCCGAATCCGCTCCGAAGCGGTCACCGGCCGCGAGCATCGCGGTGAGCGCCTCCGCGAACCACGAGTCGGCGAGAAAGAGGTTGAGGAAGCCGGGGCCCGCCACCTCCACGCGGTCGACCCCAGAAAGCTCTCGTACGGTGGTCGCGAGGTCCTCCGCGACATCCTGCGGAGTCTGGCTCAGCGAGCCGGCAAGGCGCAGGGCGACGTTTGTCGCGTAGTCGCCGTGGGCCTCGTCGGCAGGCCGGTCGAGCGCGGCCGCCGTGCCGGCGGCGGCAGAGACCGCCGCGGCGAGTTCGGCCACGGGATCGGCGGTTGCGTGCTTCACGGCCGCAATCGTACGGCCGCGCCGCGCTCAGCCGCCGTCCGATGCGTCCTCGGGCTTGTCGCCGCCCCCGCCGCTGGAGTCCGAGCTCTTGCCGGACTGCTCGTCGTCATCGCGCCGCTCGTCGCCGCTGCCAGGCCCGGAGTTGCCGTCACCGCTCGCCTCGAGGTCGGAGCCCGAACCCGGCGAGCCGGACACGTCCTCCGGCTCGGTCGGTTCCGACGTCGCGGCGTCTCCCGGACCGCCGCCCCCGGCAGCCGCCGGGCTTGCTGCGCCGTCCGATCCGGCCGAGGCGCCGTCGTCGTCGGCAGCCGCATCTCGGGTCGAAGGACCCGACCGCTCGGTCTCGGCAGCGCGCGTGGTCGACGCGTCACCCTCCTCCGATCGGACGGAGACGACCTCGTTGCCGCTCCCGGGTCTGCCATCGTCGTCGCGAGCGCTGCCGCCGCCGCCCGTCTCCGGCCGACCACTGCGCTCGACGTGGCTCGCTGCGGAGCCCGATCGATTGTCGCTCGACATCGCGGAGCTTGCAGGCGCGGCCGGAGCGGAGCGCGCCGAGACCACGGTCGCCGGGGCAGTCGGCGGTCGCTCTCGCGCCACAGCCACCGTGCCGGCGGCGGTCACCGCGACACCGGCGGCCGCCACCTTCGCGACGGCGGGTGCCGAGGCGAGCTTTGCGAGCAGACCGAGGCCGGCCGCACCGGTCGCTGCCGCACCGGCGCCACCTGATCCGTCGGCAAAACCGGGGATTGCCTGCACCAGGGCGTCGCGGAGCCCGAGCGGAACTGTCAGCGCCCCCGCGATCGGCTCCAGGCGCACGCGCAGCTGCCGCCGCGCTCGGAAGAGCAGCGCCTCGACAGCGGGCAGGGACAGGCCGAGCACTCCCCCGACCTCTCGCGCGCGCAGCCCGAGCACGTCGTGCAGAACGACGGCTTCCCGCTGACGATCGGGCAGTGCGGCGAGTGCATTCCGCACCACCGGGTCGACCGTCTGCTGCGCCGGGTCGGAGTCCGGCGCCGGCACGTCGGCGAGCTCGTCGTCGCCGCTCGTCAAAGGCGCAGCCATCCGTTGCCGGATCCGACCGCGGCACTCGTTGCGAGCGATGGCGAACAGCCAGGCAGCCTCGTCACGGGGGGTCGTGCCCCGGATGAGGGCGCCGTGCGCGGCGAGAAACGCCGACTGCGCCGCGTCCTCCGCCTCGTCGGGATCCCGGAGCAGCATCCGGCAGAGCCCGAAGAGCGCGCGCGCATGCTCCTCGTAGAGTCGCGCGACGCGCGCGCCGGCCGCCGCGGGGAAAACGCGGCGACCGGCAGTGACGACTGTCGGAGATTCACTCATGCGCGCCCTGCGTCCCCTCAGTCGTCGTCGCCTCCTCGTCCGCCGCCGCCGCCGCCTGAACGGTCGCCGTCGCTGTCATCGCCGCCACGACCCGAGCCGGAGTTGTCGTCATCGTCGTTGCCGGCCTTCCCGGAGCCGTTCTGGTCGTTGTCATCGGCTCGGTCTTCCTGTTTCACGCGAGAGACGGTCCACACGCCGTTCACCTGGCGGCACTTCATCTCCACGATATCGCCCACGGCGAGGCTGCCGAGAGACACTCCGGCGGGCACGACGCACGAGATCCCGCTCACGGTCAGCGGCGAGAGCGCCTGGATCGCACCCTTCACCTCGAGCTCGGGCGCATCGTCGTCGAGCTTCAGCCTGCGCAGTGTCCACACGCCGTTGACGAGCGCGCACGTCATCTCGACGGTGTCACCGACGACGATGCCTGTGATCGTCTTCCCGGTCGGGACGACGCAGCTGACGGCACCGACCGTGGCGGGGTCGAGCGAGGTCAGGGTGCCCTTCACCTTCTTCTTCTTGTTCTTCTTGTTCTGCTTGTTCGCCCGGCTCTGGCTGGCGCCGGCCGCACGAGCGGCCGTGGCGTTCGACGAGCTGGACGAATGCGAGCCTGCAACTGCGACGGCAGGGAGAGAAAGCGCAAGCGCGAGCAGGAGGGTCAGGATGATGCGCATGGCGGCGAGTCCTTTCGCTCGGGTGCGACCGACACCCTGCATGAGCCGATCGGCAGCGAAAACCGTGCGCTCGATGCGCACAGCCCCTCGATCGAGGGAGGGCCGCGCTACTCCGAGGCGGTGGCGCGGGACGACGTCGACACGGCCACGCCCTCGCGGGCGAGCGCCGCGGCGACCTCTTCACGCGCCTTGTAGATGCGCCACTTCACCGTTGCGAGGGTGATCTCGAGGGAGTCGGCGATCTCGATGTACGACAGCCCCACCACGTCACGGAGCAGCAGGGCCATCTTGAGGTCGACGTTGAGCGCGCCGACGGCGCGCCAGACGGCACTGATCGCCTCGGAGCGCTCGAACGGCTGGTCGAGAACCTCGAGCGGCGGGATGTCGTCGAGCGCGATCACGGCACGCGGGCGGCGCTCGAGCGCGCGGAGCTCGTCGAGCACGCGGTTCTTCGTCACCTGGAAGAGCCAGGTCGTGAAGCGGGAGCGCAGCGAGAAGCCGGGCAGACCCTGGTAGACGCGGAGGAAGACCTCCTGTGTCAGATCCTCGGCGAGCGAGCGGTCGCCGACGAGCCGGAGCACGTAGTTGAAGACCGGCTGCTCGTAGGTGCGGACGATCGTCGCGAAAGCACGTTCGTCGCCCCGCTGGGCTCTGCGGAGGAGACTGAAGTCGGGCTGCGAGAGCGCCAAGGTCGTGGCGAATATAGCGCCGTTTCCGGCGGATTCACCAACAATTTACGGGTCGCTGAAATGTCAGCGATTCTCGCGGCTCGATTTCGCCAGCATCGAGCGACCCGTCATCGCCGCAGGGATCTCGAGGCCGAGGAGGTCGAGCACCGTCGGCGCGAGGTCGGACAGCCCTCCGCCGGGGCGGAGCGCGGCGCCCTCGCGCGTCAGCACGAAGGGCACCGGGTTGGTCGTGTGTGCCGTATGGGGGCTGACGCCGTCGTCCTCGAGCAGATGCTCCGCGTTGCCGTGATCGGCCGTCACGAGGCACACGCCGCCGGCGGCGTGGGTCGCGTCGACGACGAGACCGAGGCAGCCGTCGACGGCTTCGACGGCTGCCACCACCGCCGGGATGACGCCGGTGTGGCCGACCATGTCGGCATTGGCGAAGTTGACGACGGCGAACGCATAGCCCTCCCCGATCTCCGCGGCGAACCCTTCTGCCACACCGCGCGCCGACATCTCCGGCTTGTGGTCGTAGCTCGGGACGTCCCGTGGCGACGGGACGAGGAGGCGCCTCTCACCCGGCCATTCCGTCTCCTCCCCCCCGTTGAAGAAATACGTCACGTGCGCGTACTTCTCGGTCTCCGCGACGTGAAGCTGACGCAAACCGGCACGTGAGACGGTCGCCGCGAGCGTGTCGGGGACGATCTGCTCGTCGAAGACGACGGGGCAGTCCAACTCGTCGGCGTACCGCGTCATCGTCGTCAGGTCGACACTTCGCTCGCGCAGGCGCGCGGACAGCTGGCGGCCCCGGTCGGGTCGGAAGTTGAAGAAGATCGCCGTGTCGCGGGCGGAGTCGAGCCGCGGCCTGTGACGCAGGACGACGGGCTCCAGAAACTCGTCGGTGACGCCGCGCTCGTAGCTCGCCCGGATCGCCGCGACAGGGTCGTCGGCCTCCACTCCGATCCCGTCGCAGAGCCCGGCCACGGCGCGGTCGGTGCGATCCCAGCGCAGGTCGCGGTCCATCGCGTAGTAGCGCCCGACGACGGTCGCGATGCGGTCGGCCGGCAGCGTGGCCAGGTCGTCCGCGGCGGCATGGGGTGAGACGTCGCGGCCGTCGGTGAACGCGTGCACCCACGTCCGGTCGGTCATGTGCTGCCGCTCGGCGAGCTCGAGCAGCGCGCGGAGGTGGTCGAGGTGCGAGTGCACGCCGCCGGTGGAGACCAGACCCAGCAGGTGCACCGCACCCCCCCGCCGGCGTGCGCGCTCGAAGACCCCGACCACGGCCGGGTTGCCGAAGAAGGAGCCGTCCTCGATCGATTGCGTCACACGGACGAGGTCCTGGAAGAGGATGCGGCCCGACCCGATCGTCAGGTGCCCGACCTCGGAGTTGCCCATCTGGCCGTCGGGGAGACCGACGGCGCCACCCGACGCCTCGAGCGTCGTCGTCGGATAGCGGGCTGCGAGCGCGTCGAACACCGGTGTGGCGGCGAGTTCGATCGCGTTTCCCGGGCCGGCCGGCGCGATCCCCCAGCCGTCGAGGACGACGAGCGTGACGAGGTTCTCGCTCACGGAGACGCGGCCGCAGCTCGGCAGATGGCGTCGAACGACGCCGGGTCGAGCGACGCACCGCCGACGAGCGCGCCGCCGACGTCGGGCTGAGCGAGCAGCTCGGCCGCGTTGTCCGGCTTCACGGAGCCTCCGTAGAGGACGCGGGTCGGGTGCAGCGACGTGATCAGCGCGTGCGCCTCCTGCGCCATCTCCGGCGTCGCGGTGCGGCCGGTGCCGATCGCCCACACCGGCTCATAGGCGATCACGAGCCGCTCGTGACGCGGCAGAACGGCGACCTGGCGGCGGAGCACCGCCTCGGTCTCCCCTGCCTCCCGCTGCGCCTCCGTCTCCCCGACGCACGCGATCACGCGCAGGCCTGCCTCCAGGGCTGCCTCCGCCCGGCGCGCGGTCGTCTCGTCCGTCTCGCCGAAGTGCTGGCGGCGCTCCGAGTGCCCCACGAGCGCGCCCACGACGCCGAGCTCGAGCAGCATCGCGGCCGAGACCTCACCGGTGAATGCTCCCTCCGCTGCCCAGTGCACGTTCTGCGCATACACGGGCACGCCGCGACCGGTTGCGACGGCGAGCGAGACGTACGGCGGGCAGACGACGACGTCGACACCCTCCGGGGCCTCGAACCCATCCAGGAAAGCGAGCGTCGCAGAAGGCCCCATGAACATCTTCCAGTTGCCCGCGACGAGCACGAGCGACATCGTATGCGTGCTGCCCATGGACGACCTCGACATCCGCTACGCGAGAAACGGCGAACTGCACATCGCCTACGCCGTCACCGGCGCCGCCGGGGGGATCGACGTGCTCAAGCTCGGATCGCACATCTCGCACCTGACGCACGACCGGACAGCCCCGCGGGTCGCCGCGAACGTCGCGCGGCTGGCATCACTCGGTCGGCTGATCGACTTCGACGGTCGCGGCATGGGCCTGTCCGACCGCATGATCGGCGGCGGGCTCCCCACGATCGAGGAGCGGCTGGATGATGCCGTTGCCGTTCTCGACGCCGCCGGGAGCGCACGCGCGCTCGTCTGCGCCTTCGCCGACGGCGGCCCACTCGCCTGCCTCTTCGCCGCCACGTGCCCCGAGCGCACCCTCGGGCTGGTACTCATGAACACCCGCCCGCGCACCGCGTGGTCGCCCGACTATCCCTGGGGTGTCCGTGACGGAGACCACCGCCGCGACCTGCGCGAGGTCGAGCAGGGCTGGGGGACGCGCGCGCTCGCGGAGCAGTACGCGCGGGAGCTCGACCACGGCCTGAGCTTCGAGGACGCCGTCGCCTGGCATCGCGACGGCATGCGGCTGTCGGCCGGCCCCGGCGACGCCGTCGCGCTCTTCCGGATGTTCAACGAGTGGGACGTGCGCGACCTGCTCGGCACGATCCGCGTCCCGACGCTCGTGCTCACCCGGGGCGGCGAGATGGCGTCAGAAGGACGCGCCTTCGCCTCCCTCATCCCGGGGGCGCGCCACCTCTTGATGCCCGGGACGTCGCCGTTCGTGGCCGGCGAGCACACGGACGCCTACATGGACGCCACCATTGCGTTCGCCGCGGAGATCGCCGACGAGGAAGCGGAGCTCGAGAGCATCCTCGCCACCGTCCTGTTCACGGACATCGTCGACTCGACGACGGTGCAGGCCGAGCTCGGTGACCGTCGCTGGCACGCGCTCGTGGACGAGCACCACCGCGTCGTGCGCGGCTGCCTGGCGCGCTATCGGGGCCGGGAGCTCGACACGGCCGGCGACGGCTTCTTCGCGGCGTTCGACGGGCCGGCGCGAGCGATCCGCTGCGCGCAGGCGATCACCACGTCCGTGGCCGACCTCGGCATCGCCGTGCGCGCCGGCCTGCACACGGGCGAGTGCCGCACGATCGACGGCAAGATCGGCGGCCTCGCCGTCTCCATCGGGGCGCGCGTGACCGGGCTGTCGGGGCCGTCCGAGGTCTGCGTCTCACAGACGGTGCGGGATCTCGTCGCAGGCTCGGGGCTCGACTTCTCCGACCGTGGCGAGCACGAGCTGAAGGGCGTCCCCGGACGCTGGCGTGTCTACGCCGTGGCGTGACTCAGGACGACGGGATGGCGGCCACGCCCGGAAGCTCACGCCCCTCGAGCAGCTCGAGGGAGGCTCCGCCGCCGGTCGAGACCCAGGAGATCCGGTCTGCGAGCCCGAGCTCCTGAATGGCGCGCACGGAGTCACCCCCGCCGACGACGGTGTAGGCGCCCGCAGCACCTGCCTCCGCGACCGCCTGGGCGACCGCCTTGGTGCCGTCCGCGAAGCGCGGCCATTCGAAGACACCCATCGGCCCGTTCCAGAACACGGTACGCGCCTCGCGGACGATGCCGGCAAAGCGCTCGCGCGCGGCGGGCCCGATGTCGAGTCCGAGCCACCCTTCGGGCAGCTCGTCGTAGGCGGTCACGCGACTCTCGGCGTCCGCGGCGAACGCAGCGGCGGCGACCACGTCCAGCGGGAGCTCGACGGGAAACGGCAGCGGGTTCTCGTCACGCAGCTCCTCCGCCATCTTGCCGCCCACGATCACCGCGTCCGCCCGGCCGCCGAGCTGCTGCAACACGCCGAGCTTGTCCTCCACCTTGGCGCCGCCGGCGACGAGCACGAACGGACGCTCGACGTCGCCGAGCAGCCGCCCGAGGTGTCCCAGCTCCTCGAGCAGGAGCAGGCCGGCGTACGACGGCAGCAGATGGGTCACCGCTTCGGTCGAGGAGTGCGCGCGGTGCGCCGAGCCGAAGGCGTCGTCGACGTAGAGGTCCATGCCGGCCGCCAGCTCCTGTGCATAGCCGGGGTCGTTGCGCGTCTCGCCGTCGTGGAACCGGGTGTTCTCCAGCACGCGCACGCGCGTGTCCGGGAGCAGCTCCGCCAGACGCTGCGCCACCGGTGCGATCGCGAAGCGTTCACGGTCTCCGGGGGTCTTCGGACGTCCGAGGTGCGAGCAGACGACGATCTCGGCGGCGTGGTTGTCGAGCAGCCAGTGCAGCGTCGGCAGCGCCGCGACGATGCGGGTGTCGTCGGCGACCCGACCGTCCTCGAGCGGGACGTTGAGGTCGGCGCGCACGAGAACGCGCCGGCCGGAGACGTCAGCGGTCTCGACGGAGCGCGGCAACCTCATCGCGGCTCAGGGAAGCAGCTTCGTCATCAGGTCGACGAGCCTGCAGCTGTAGCCCCACTCGTTGTCGTACCAGCCGAACACCTTCGCAGTCGCTCCGTGCACCATCGTCAGCTTGGAGTCGAAGATGCACGAATGCGGGTTCTGGAGGATGTCCGTCGAGACGAGCGGGTCCTCGGAGTACTGCATGATCCCGGCGAGTGGGCCGGCGGCGGCGGCCGCATAGGCGCCGTTCACCTCGTCGACCGTCACCTCGCGGCCGAGTGCGACGACGAGATCGGTGATCGATCCCGTGGGGACAGGCGCACGGACCGAGATGCCGTCCACCTTCCCCTTGAGGTGCGGCAGCACGAGGCCGATCGCCTTCGCAGCACCCGTCGACGTCGGGATGAGGTTGATCCCCGCCGCCCGCGCGCGCCGTAGGTCCTTGTGCGGCTGGTCGAGGATGCTCTGATCGTTCGTGTACGCGTGGATCGTCGTCATGAATCCGCTCTCGATGCCCGCGAGATCGTCGAGCACCTTGGCCAGCGGCGCGACGCAGTTCGTCGTGCACGAGGCGTTGGAGACGACGTCGTGGGTGGCGGGGTCGTAGTCGCCGTCGTTGACGCCGAGGACGACCGTGAAGTCCGGCTCGGTCGCGGGGGCGGAGATGACGACCTTCTTGGCGCCGGCGTCGAGATGCTTCTGCGCGCTGGCACGGTCGGTGAAAAAGCCGGTCGACTCGAGCACGACGTCGACGCCGAGCTCGCCCCACGGCAGGGCGGCGGGGTCTCGCTCCGACAGCATCTTCATCTCCTCGCCGCCGGCGCGGATGACACCGTCGCCGAGATCGACCTCGCCGGGGAACGGGCCGAGGGTCGAGTCGTACCGCAGCAGGTGCGCCATCGTCTTCGCGTCGCCGACATCGTTCATGGCCACGATCTCGATGTCGGCGCCGAGCTCGTTCTGGGCTCTGAAGAAGTTGCGGCCGATGCGGCCGAAGCCGTTGATGCCGACGCGAATCCCCATGATCTCTCTCCTCGCCTCGAAGGTCCCGCCGTCGAGTCTATCGGCGCCCCGGCGGCCTTTCGGGCGGCAACCGACCCACGCGAAAGCGCTGGGGTAGAGAGCCTTTGCGGCCGCGAAGCGGACGCCTTCAGGGATCCTTGCGCGGCGGGATCCGCGCGAGCGGATCCCGTATCTCGCCGAAGGCGAGATCCGCTTGCAGGTAGAACGGGCCAGGCGGGCTGAGGGAGGAGCTCCGAGGATGAATCCCCTCCCTCACGAGCGCGCTCCGTGACCGGGGACGGATGGGGTCTGGATCCGCCTCCCGGGAGCGCGAGCCCACCGCACTGGAGTATGGAGGTCGGACGGTGGTCTGCTCAACCCGTCTCGCCGCGCTCGACGACGTGCGCCAGCCGTCTCTGCATGACCGCCTTCGTGATCGGCGGCGCCGACTTTGCTGCGAGCTCGCGGAGAGAGAGCGACGGATGGCGCAGGCGGAGCTCTGCCGCCTCGCGCAGCGTATCCGGCAGGCGCTCCAGCTCGCCGGTGAGCCGCAGCCGGTGTGCAGCCTCGAGTTGGCGCTCGGCGGCGCGGCTCTGTCGCACGAGGTTCGCGTGATCTGCGTTCGCGAGGCGGTTCGCCTCGGCGCGCAACTCCGCCACGACAGCCTGCTCCTCGAGCTCCAGCACTGTCTCGGTCGCCCCCGTCGCGGCCAGGAAGGCTTCGATCGACTCGCGTCGCTTTGCGTATGCGACGGTGTGACCGGCGCGTTCGGCGATCCTGAGGCGTGCGCCTTCGGTCGATGCCACCGATCGTACGAAGGCGGCGCCACCATGGGTTGGCGAGCGCACCTCCAGGTGCGGTGCGCGCGGTCCGGAGAGCGAGCCGCCGCCGAGGAAGGCGCCGCGGAGGTAGGCGCCACGACAACACGGCTTGGCCACGACGCGGCCCGGCGGCCGGTCGAGGGGCACGCCGCGAGCGTCGAGGACGCCGGCTTCGGCGAGCATGTCGAGGGTGTGCTGCTCGTCGCCCAGGTGGAGTTGGTAGCGGGTCTCGCCGCCGAATGCGCGCCGCTGATAGGTGCGGATCTCCGAGTCGACGCGGAGCTCGCGCAGCAACGCGTAGGCCCGGCGCGCAATCGCGTTCGACGCGAGGTCGAGGTGGAACGCAAGCACTCCGCGCCCCCGGAGGTGCACCACGCCGCCGGTGTGGAAGAGCGCAGAGATCTCGGCGAGGCGGTCGCAACGTCGCGTCGGCGCGATCGCCGCGAGCTCGGCGCGTACACCGTCGGCGAGCGGTCCGTGTGTCAGAGCTCGACTCCCTCGACGGCGAGCAGGCGCCGCTTGAGACCGACCCCTGACGACCCGTAGCCGCCGATCCCGTCGCCCGCGACGACGCGATGGCACGGCACGACGAGGGAGAGTTGGCTCTCGGCACAGAACGTCCCCGCAGCGCGTGCTGCCCGTGGTCGGCCGGCCAGCGCCGCCAGCTCGCCGTACGAGACCACATCGCCCCACGGCACGGCGCGAAGCGATGCGAGCAGGTCGCGCTGGAACCCGGTCAGACACGACTCGTCGACGATGACGTCGTCGTACTGCGTCGGCTCGCCGGCGAGATGTGCGGCGAATCGCAGGCACAGATCCGACACGAAGGCGTCTCTCTTCCGTGACAGATCGGCCGCTAGCGTTCCGGTAGGGGCGCGTGCGCCCCCCTTGGGGGGGAGCGGGGTGGCAGGCGCGGGCGGCTCGCGCTGCGGCGGACTCGCGAGCGTCGCTCGTTCGTCGCTGTCGAGGCCGGGGACTGTGCCGGCCAACTCGTGCAGCACCAGCATGCCGTCCTCGACCCACACCTCGCCCACGCCCCAGCCGTCGGCGGCATAGCGGTGCTGCGTCACAGGCACGGCTCCGACAATACAATCGCCCCGGATGAGCTCCCCGGGGATCTTCAGGCCGCCGCCGGCCGTCAACGAGCCGGTCAAGAGCTACGCACCCGGGACGCCTGAGCGCACAGAGCTCAAGGCACGCCTCGACGCGATGGCCTCCGAGCGGCTGCATGTGCCGATGGTGATCGGCGGAGATCGTGTCGAGTCGGGAACGACGTTCGAGGCGGTCATGCCGCACGACCGCGCGCACGTCCTGGCCGACGTCGAGAAGGGCACCGCCGAGCATGTCGACCGTGCTATCGGAGCCGCCCGCGCCGCCCATGCCGCGTGGTCGGCCATGCCGTGGCACGAGCGGGTCGCGATCTTCCTGCGGGCGGCCGAGCTCGTCTCGGGTCCGTGGCGCCAGACGCTGAACGCGGTCACGATGCTCAACCAGTCGAAGACGGCACACCAGGCCGAGATCGACGCCGTCTGCGAGACGGCGGACTTCTTCCGCTTCAACGCCGAGTTCCTCGTCCGCATCTACGAGGAGCAGCCGGTCTCCTCCGCCGGCGTCTGGAACCGCCTCGAGTACCGGCCGCTCGAAGGCTTCGTCTTCGCCGTCAGCCCGTTCAACTTCACCACGATCGGTGCCAACCTGACCACGTCGCCGGCCCTGATGGGGAACACCGTCGTGTGGAAGCCGGCCACGACTGCGGCCGTGTCCGCGCACTACATCCTCGCCCTGCTCGAAGAAGCCGGCCTGCCGCCAGGAGTGATCAACCTCGTCTTCGGCGCGGGGGCCGAGATCGGCGCTGCAGCGCTCGCGAGCCCAGAGCTCGCCGGCATCCACTTCACCGGTTCCACCCCGGTCTTCCACGACATGTGGAAGACGGTGGGCGAGAACATCGACCGCTACCGCAACTACCCGCGTCTCGTCGGCGAGACCGGCGGCAAGGACTTCATCCTCGCGCACCCCTCCGCCGACCCGGATGCCGTCGCAACGGCGATCGTCCGGGGCTCGTTCGAGTACCAGGGGCAGAAGTGCTCCGCCTCCTCACGGCTCTACGTGCCGTCGAACCTGTGGCCGCAGGTGCGGGAGCGGCTGCAGGCGGACGTGTCGTCGATCGCGATGGGTGACGTGCGGGACTTCACGAACTTCATGGGCGCCGTCATCGACGGCAGCTCCTTCCGGACGCAGGCGGAGGCGATCGCAGAGGCAAAGCACGCGGGCGCGGAAATCGTCGCAGGCGGCGGCACCGACGACTCCAAGGGCTGGTTCGTCGAGCCCACGGTGATCAAGACCGACGACGCCGGCTTCCGCCTCATGCGCGACGAGCTCTTCGGGCCCGTCGTGACCGCGTTCGTCTACGACGAGCGCCGCTGGGACGAGACGCTGCAGGTCGTCGACGAGACGGCTCCCTACGCGCTCACCGGCGCGGTCTTCTCGAACGACCGCTATGCGATCGATCAGGCACAGCGCGAGCTCCGCTACGCGGCCGGCAACTTCTACGTCAACGACAAGCCGACCGGCGCCGTCGTCGGCCAGCAGCCGTTCGGCGGCTCCCGCGCCTCCGGCACGAACGACAAGGCGGGGTCGATGTGGAACCTGATCCGCTGGGTCAGCCCGCGGACGATCAAGGAGACGCTCGTCTCCCCCACCGACTACCGCTACCCGTTCCTCGCACCCGACTCCTGATTGGTCCCGTGAGCGGGGTCCAGATCCTCGTCTCCGACCCGACCGGCGCAGCGGCCGCCGCCCTCGTGGACGACTTCTTCGCGGAGATCTCCTCGCGCTACCCGGGGTTCGACCCCGCCCGCCAGCCGCCGGCGCCACTCGACGCGTTCACGCTGCCGCGCGGCGGCGTCTTCCTCGTCGCGACTCTCGATGACGTCCCGGTTGGCTGCGCGGGGCTGCAGCGCCTCGATTCCGCTACCGGAGAGGTGCGGCGCGTGTTCGTGCGCGAGGCGACTCGCGGTCGCGGGGTCGCCCGAGCCCTGCTCACCAGACTGGTGGAGACGGCCCGCGACCTCGGCTACGTACGGCTTCGGCTCGACACGGGCGACCGCCTCCCAGAGGCGGTCGCATTGTTCCGCTCGGCCGATTTCCGAGACATCCCCGACTACAACGACAACCCCTTCGCCGCCTTCTGGATGGAGCTCTCCCTCTGACCATGTGGGCCGCCGTCGGGCCGGAGACTCCCGAAGCGGGTAGAACGACGGCGTGCAACGCGTGCTCGACGCGACCGAGGCATTCTTCGACACCCTGTCGTCGGTCGATCTCGGCCTCGTCGCAATCGCGATCGGCTGCCACCTCGTCAAGCTCGGCTGCGTCGCGATGGCGTGGCGGAACGTCCTCGCCGCGGCCTACCCGGAGCAGCGCGTCCCGTACCGGTCGATCCTCGCCGCCTATGTGTCCGGCGTCGGTGTCAACGCCGTCGTCCCGGCACGCGTCGGCGACGTGCTGCGGCTGTACCTGACGCACCGCGCCATCCCCGGCGCCACCTACACGACGCTCGTCAGCACCACCGCCGTGATGGCGATCGTCGACACGGTGCTCGCAGGTCTGCTCTTCGCGTGGGCGCTCACGCAGGGGCTGCTGCCGTCGTTCGACTCGCTGCCCAACCTGCCCGGCTTCGAGTTCGGGTGGCTGTTCGACAACCCGGTCGCCGGCCAGCTGCTCGTGCTCGTCGCGGTCGTGGCGATCGTCGTCCTCGTCGTCTGGGCGCGCTACCGGATCGACGATTTCGAGCAACGCATCGGCCAGGCGTTCGCCGTCATGCGACCGCCGCGCCGCTGGTTGCGCACCGTCGTCCCGTGGCAACTCGCCGATTGGGGGCTCCGCCTCGTCACGATCTGGTTGTTCCTCGGTGCCTTCGGTGTCCACCAGTCGCTCCGCAACGCGCTCCTCGTCCAGGTCACGCTCAGCCTTGCCACGCTCGTGCCCGCGACGCCGGGCGGCATCGGCACCGAGCAGGCGTTCCTCACCGTCGTCCTCCGCGGATCCGCGCCGTCGTCGACGCTGCTCGCGTTCAGCGTCGGCATGAAGATCACGCTCACGATCGTCAACGTGCTCGCCGGCATCGTCGCGATCGGGTTCACCCTCGGTCACGTCAGCCTCCGGCGGGCGGTCGGCGATGCCCGGGCGGCGCGGGAGACGGAAAGCGGGTCGGACCCGGAGGTCTGACCCTAAGCGGGGCCCGCTTTGTGGAGCTGTGCGTACACCGCGCGCGCCGTGCGCGCCGGGAGCCCGGGGACGCCCTCGAGCTCCTCCTGGGTGGCCCCGAGGAATCGCTCCGCCGAGCCGAAGTGCTGCAGGATCGCCCGCCGGCGCACGTCGCCGATCCCCTCCAGACCGTCGAAGATCGACTCGAAGGCGCGCGTGTCACGCCGGCGCCGGTGCAGGTCGATCGCCTTCCGGTGCGCCTCGTCACGGATGCGCTGCAGCAGCTGCAGACCCGGGTCGTGCCGCTCGAGCCGGATCGGTTCCGGACGATCGGGCACGAACACCTCCTCCTCCCGCTTCGCGAGGGCGATCACCGCCAGCCGCGGCAGGTCGGCGACGCCCCTGATCGCCTCCAGAGCCGCGCTGAGCTGCCCCTTGCCACCGTCGATCACGACGAGGTTCGGCCGCGCCGCAAACGACTCGTCGTGACGTCTGCGGATCGCCCGCGTCGCGCAACCGGCCGAAACGGCGACCGACCGCCTCGGCGATCGCGGCAAAATCGTCCTGACTCTCGACCCGACGCATACCGAACGTTCGGTAGTGAGCCCGCTTCGGCTGCCCGTCCACGAACACCGCCATCGAGGCGACGATCTCGCGTCCCTGGATGTTCGACACGTCGAAGCACTCGATGCGTGAGGGCAGCGACTCGAGGTTGAGCGCCTCGCGCAGATGCTCGAGCGCCTCGACACGACGCGCGCGCTTCTGGTCCGCCGCGGTCGCCTCGTGCTCGAGCGCGAGCCGTGCGTTCTCCGCCGCCAACTCGGCCAGGCGCCGCTTTTCGCCGCGCTTCGGCGCGCGCACCGCGACCGCCGCGCCGCGCACCCCCGAGAGGAACCCCGCCAGCGCCTCGGTCTCCTCGATGTCGGCAGGCACGATCACCTCGGGTGGCACCGCCGGCGCGGCGCTGTAGTACTCGAGGCAGAACCCCTCGAGAATGGTCGCCCGATCCTGACCGCGCACGTTCTCCAGATGGAAGGCGTAGCGGTCGATCAGCCGCCCGTCCCGCAGCGGGAACACCTGCACCGCGGCGCTCTCCTCACCGGCCGCGAGCCCGATCACGTCGACGGAGCCGACATCGCGCCGATCCGCGGCCTGGCGCTGCGCGAGGCTCTCGATCGCGAAGAGACGGTTGCGGTAGCGCGCCGCGTCCTCGTAACGCTCCTCGGTCGCAGCCTCGGCCATTCTCGCCTCGAGCTCGCGCACGATGGGACGTGTCTCCCCCGAGAGGAACTCGATCACCCCGTCGATCTGCGCCCGGTAGTCATCCACCGAGATGGCGCGAATGCACGGCGCGGTGCAGCGCTCGATGTGAAAGTCGAGGCAGGGAATCCCCGAGTGCCGACCCGGCTTCGGGCCTTCGCACGGGCGAAACTGAAAGACGCGGTTGAGGACGTCGAGCGTCTCCCGCACCTTCTTGGCGTTGGCGTATGGGCCGAAGTAGACGGTGCCACGCCGGTGCCGCTCCCGCGTGAACATCACCCGCGGATACTCGTCCGCGACGGTGACGGCGATGTACGGGAACGACTTGTCGTCGCGCAGCCGGACGTTGAAGGGGGGCCGGTGGCGCTTGACGAGGTTCTGCTCCAGGTGCAGCGCCTCCGCCTCGGTACGGGTCACGATCACTTCGACCCGGCGGACGCGGTCGACGAGCTGACCGATCCCCGCGCGCGTGTCGCCGCGACCCCAGTAGGAGCGGACGCGGGCGCGCAGCGACTTCGCCTTGCCGATGTAGAGAACGTCGCCGTCCTCCCCGTGAAAGAGGTAGACGCCCGGTCCCCGGGGCAGCGAGCGCAGCTCGACCTGAAGCGAATCCTCCATCGCAGCTAGCGTATCGGGGCGATGTTCATGCGCCTGCTCGCCGCGGCCGCGCTGTCACTCGCGCTCGCAGGGCCCGCACACGCGGGTGGTCCGACGATCTCTCTCGGGGTGGCGGAGGACACCGTCAAGGTGCCGGACCCGGTGGCTGCGACGGTGAAGATGCGGCTCCTGCGCCTGGCCGGGTTCTCCGCCGTGCGGATCACCTCGCAGTGGCTGCCGGGCGACCTCGCACCTCCGAACGACCAGCTCGAGATGCTCAGGGTCGTCACCGGCGCGGCACAGCTCGCCGGGGTTCGCGTCTACGTGTCGGCGTACCACCCCGGATCGAAGACGACGCCGCTGACACCCGAGGCGCGCGCCGAATTCGCGCAGTACGCGGCGGCGCTGGTGCAGGCGGTACCCGCCGTCAACGACGTGATCGTGGGCAACGAGCCGAACCTGAATCGCTTCTGGCTACCGCAGTTCGACCCCGACGGCTCGGACGCCGCCGCGCCCGCCTACCTGCAGCTCCTCGCGCAGACGTACGACGCGATCAAGGCCGCCGACCCGGGCGTCACCGTGTGGGGAGGTGCTCTCGCGCCGCGCGGGAACGACAACCCGAACGGGGCGCGTCAGACCCACTCCCCGACCGCTTTCATCCGGGATCTCGGCGTCGCCTACCGCGCCAGCGGCCGACAGGCGCCTGTGATGGACGGCTTCGCCTTCCACCCCTATCCCGACAGCTCCTCCCAGTCGCCGGACGTGCGCCATCCCGGAACGACCACGATCGGGCTCGCCGACTACGACAAGCTCGTCCGGCTGCTCGGCGGGGCATTCGACGGGACGGCGCAGGCCGGATCGTCCCTGCCGATCCTCTACGACGAGTTCGGCATCGAGTCACAGATCCCGAAGGGCAAGCTCAAGCTCTACACGGGCACCGAGCCGACGACGACGAAGCCCGTGCCCGAAGCGACCCAGGCGGGCTTCTACCAGCTCGGGCTCCGGCTCGCGTTCTGCCAGCCGAACGTGGTCGGGATGCTGCTCTTCCACTCGCAGGACGAGCACGCCCGGCTCAGCTGGCAATCCGGCGTCTACTACGCCGACGGCACCCCGAAGTCGAGCCTGCGCGCCGTACGCGACGCGATCGAGCGGACGCACGGTGGGTCGATCGGGCGCTGCCCCGGGCTCGGGCTCGACGTCACGCCGACCGTGCTCCGCTTCCCGACGCAGGACGAGTTCGGACAGGGCGCGCGCGACGTCCGGGTGCGCTGCAACCTCGACTGCGTCTGGGAGCTCCGCGCGACCCTCAATGACACGGGCGGGACGGCGGCGCTGCGGCGCGGGTACGCGCGCGCGGGCACGACCGTGGTCGCATCCCTCAAGGGCTCGAGTCTCGGCCACGGGCTCGTATCGCCTCCAGCTGAGCCTCACGCATCCCGTCAACCCCGGCCTCCCGACCATGAGGGAGAGCGCCGAGCTCCGGCTGCCGTGACCGTTCCGAGCCGCGTACGATTCGCTCCGTGAGCGACAGCCCTCCCACCTACACCCGCATCGAGGGGCAGCCCGTCGGTCAGTACGTCAGCTACCGGTTCTTCCGGATCGACCCCGCCTGGCGCCGGCTGCCGGTGGAGGAGCGCGTCGCCCACAAGGAGGCGTTCGCGGACGTCGTCGACGAGTGGGCCGAGCGCATGGAAGGGCTCCGCGCGTACACCGTCACGGGGGTCAGGCCCGAGGCCGACTTCTTCCTCTGGCAGATCACGGAGCGCTACGACGACCTGCTCGAGCTCGGCGCCGCTCTCAACGGCACCCCGCTCGCGGGCTGGCTCGAGACCCCCCACTCGTACCTCGCGACCACCAAGCCGTCGAACTACACGGACAAGAAGCGGGTGCGCCAGGGCCGCGTCATCCCGCGCGACGCCCCGTACCTCGTCGTCTACCCGTTCGTGAAAGCGCGGCCCTGGTACTTCCTGAGCTTCGAGGACAGGGCGGCGGCGATGAGAGAGCACGCCGAGGTCGGTGGCGTGTTCGTGACGGTCACGAACCACACCACGTACTCGTTCGGGATCGACGACCAGGAGTTCATGCCGGCCTTCGAGTGCGAGGAGCCGGCCGACTTCATGCACCTGATGATGACCCTGCGCGAGACCGAGGCCTCGCGCTGGACGGAACGCGACACCCCGATCTTCGTCGGCCGCCTGGTGCCGATCCGCGGCGCGCTCGGCGCGCTCGACGGCGCGTCGGCCCACGTCGAAGCCTAGGGCCGGATATATCCGGCCCCTACGCGAGGCGCTGCTCGTCGCGCCAGACGCGAACCGCCGCGTAGACCGCGGCCGCGAGGACGACGAAGAAGATCACTGCGTCTCCCCGCGTCGGCCCGAGCACGATTGCGAGCAACACGTCGACGGCGCCGACCACGATCGCGCCCACGAACGTGATCCGGCCGCGCTGCGTCCAGTGGTCCGCTTCGCCGCGACGTTCCCGAAACAGCCGCACGAGGAAGAGCACGAGCGCGACGAGAAAGACGGCCCAGAGGATCGTCCCCACGACCACGAGCGACCATTGCGCGGACAGCGCCACGACGAGCGCCGAGACGACGGCGACAACCGCCAGGCCACGCACGAGGCCGCTGCGCAGGAAGCCGCTCATGACCCGGTCATGAAAGCACGCACGGCCAGCGCTCCCGCAAGCGCGGTCGTCCCCGCGAACCAGAGCAGTCGGCGTGGGCCCGTCGCCGGTGCGTAGAACCAGGGCACGAGCGCGGCCCCGAGCGCCATGGTGCCGTAGGCGTAGTGCAGGGTGTCCGGGGCACGCCGGTCGTCTGCGAGCAGCAGAAGGCCGATCCCGACCTGCGCCACGAGAGCCGTCTGCGCCAGCGCCAGCGCATGCGTCGTCACGCGGCCGACGCCGCGGCGGCGCCAGTACGCGTAGCCGCCGATCAGCGCCGCGAGCACGCAGATCGCGATCGCGACCCCGCCGACGACCTCGTGCACGCTCACCATCGGGCGCGAGCGTAGCCGAGCCACGTCGCGCCAGGCTGACGCCACCACGACCCCGCGCGCCGGCGGGTCGTGACCGCGGATCGTTCACCACGGCACTGTCGGCGTTCGCCACGGTGTTGTCGAAGTCCAGGAACAGCGGTCGTACGTGAAGGTATCGCGACGTTGACGTGTGACAACGCAGACGGACCCCTACTGCCGGGCCGCTCCGACTCTTCGTCTTGTCTCACGAGCTCCCGGTGATCGCGCCCGATCCGGTGACGCTCTTCGTTACCTCCTGCGGATTGCCCGCGTAGAGGATTGCGCCCGAGCCGGGTACGGAGGCGTCGAGGGTCTTGGTCGCGGTGATGAAGATGCTTCCCGAGCCGCTCACGACTGCCCGCACGTCGTTCACGACAACCCGTGTGAACTGCACCGTTCCGGAGCCGCTGACGGTGACATCCAGCCGCGTCGCCGTACCGCTCCCGGTCAGCGTCCCACTGCCCGGCAAGGTCACCCCGAGGCTCTCGGCCTCGATGCCGTCGACGACGATGTTGCCGCTGCCGTTGAGCGTCAACGCCTTCAGCGTCGGGACATTGACCTCGACGCTCATCGGACTCTTCGCCGTGAGGTTGCCGGGAGTGTTCGCGATGACGAGCTTGCCCGACTGCACTTCGGTCGTAACGCGGTCGAGGAGATTGTCATCGGCCCTCACGACGACGGACTGCTTCTCGCCGACGCGAATGACGACGTTGTTGGTCCCTGCGAGTTCGACGCTGTTGAACGCGGCCACATCACGAGCCTGCGTTGCGGGTACGCCAGATCCCTCGGTGGCCGAGTTGGACGAGCTGGACGAGTCTCCAAACACGTCGAAGTGATACATCAGTGCAACCGTCAGTCCGCCGAGCAGAAAGGCGGCCAGGATCGCGATGAGCACCCACCGGGAGCGGTGCTGTTCTTGTCCGGGGTGAACGGATGTTGGGGCTACGGCCATTGCCCCTCCCTTCTTACGCAAGCGCCCAAGCGGCTCACCTACGAGTCGTCAGAAGGCGCGACACGGCTTGTGCCTGCATGAAGACACCGTCAGCATCCCTTGCCCATCCGGTGGGGCGCATCGGGTTCGCGTACCGATTCTCATGTGGGAAAGCCGCACCTGTAGCCGAAGGACGACACGCTGCAGGTCTTTGAGCGGCTACTCGGGCGGCACGTGGGCCTCGCCGACCAGGAGCCTCACATCGTCACGGGCAGTTCGTGACTCACGTTTCGCAGCCTAGGGGCGGCTCGCTAGGATCATTCGTCAGTGGTGACCGAAGGACAGCCGGCTCCAGGGTTCACTCTCGCCTCGGACACAGGTGACGAGGTCTCGCTGGAATCGCTTCGCGGGCGTCCGGTCGTGCTCTACTTCTACCCCAAGGACGACACGCCGGGCTGCACGACGCAGGCGTGCGCCATCCGCGACGCCTGGGGCGACTTCCAGCAGGCAGGCGCGACCGTGCTCGGCGTCAGCATCCTCGACGAGGGCTCCAAGGCGCAGTTCAAGCAGAAGTACTCGCTGCCGTTCACGCTCCTGGCCGATCCGGATCACCTCGTCGCGGAGCAGTACGGCGTCTGGGTCGAGAAGAAGAACTACGGCAAGACGTACATGGGCCTCGAGCGGTCGACCTTCGTGATCGACGCCGACGGCAACGTGGCGAAGGTGCTGCGCAGGGTCGACCCCGACTCGCACGCCGACAAGGTGCTGGCCGTCCTCGCCGGCCTGTCCTCGTAGCGGCCGGACCCGCCCGGCCCGAACGACGGCGCGGCTGGATCGGGGCGAGGCAGGCCTCGCCCCTACGAGTGGTGGCCGGCCAGCTCGTCGTCGACGAGCAGGACGGTGCGCGCCCCCTCGCCACGCCGGAGACGGTCGAGCGCCGCCTCGACGCCGTCCAGGTCGTCGATGTGCGTGACGACGCCTGCGAGGTCGAGCCCGCCCGCCAGGACGAGCGCGGCCAGCTCCGGGAGCTCGGCGGCCGGGTCGCCGGAGCCGTAGTACGTCCCCCTGAGCGACTTGTCCGAGAGGAACTCGATCGCGGGAACCGACGCCTCCACGCCTTCCGGCACCAGCCCGACCACGACCGCCGTGCCACCCGGCCGGATCGCGCCCCACGCCAGCCTGATCGTCTCGGCCCTCCCCACCACCTCGAACGAGTAGTCCACGCCTCCGTCGGTGAGCTTCCTGATCACGCTCACAGGCTTGTTCTCGGCCGCCGCGTCGATCACGTGCGTGGCCCCTTGCGACCGCGCGAGCTCGAGCTTCGCCGGCACGCGATCGACGGCGACGATGGGGTCGGCGCCGGCCAGCCTGGCAGCGGCGATCACCTGTAGTCCAACGCCACCGCATCCGAAGACCGCGACCGCATCGCCGGCCTGCACCTTCGCGACGTTCCGGACGGCGCCCATCCCGGTGACGACGCCGCAGCCGAGCAGGGCCGCCTGCCACAGCGGCAGCTCCTTCGGGATCGGCACGGCGCCGGCCGCGGGAACGACAGCGAGCTCGGCGAAGCACGCGGTGCGCAGGCCGTGCTGGAGCGTCGTTCCGTCCAGGAGGTGCAGGCGGCTGGTTCCGTCCATCAGCATGCCCTTCGATCCGTGCTCGGCGACGAGCTCGCAGAGGTTCGGCTTTCCGGCCAGGCAGTACCGGCAGGAGCGGCACGCGGGCACGAAGCAGAAGGCAACGTGATCGCCGGGCGCGACGTGAGTGACGTCCGCGCCGACCGACTCGACGACGCCGGCCCCCTCGTGCCCCAGCACGATGGGCCACCGACCGGTGCCGAGGTCACCGTCGGCGTAGCGGACATCGGAGTGGCAGACCCCGGCCGCCGCGACGCGGACCAGCACCTCCGCGGCCTTCGGCGGATCGAGCTCGATCTCCTCGACCAGCACCGGTTGGCTCGGGTGATGGAGGACGGCGGCCCGGATCCTCATTCGAGCCGCCACTGCTCGAGGGCGTCGAGATCCAGGTCGAGCCCCAGCCCGGGGCCTGCAGGCGGGCGCGATCGTGCCGTCGGCCGCGATCTCCACCGGCTCACCGAGCAGCCAGTCTCGGCGCGCGGGCGTCCAGGAGGGGGGATCGTACGGAACCTCGACGTAGGGAACGGTCGAGAAGGCCAGCGCGCCGTGCAGGTTGGCCACCAGCCCCGCCCCGTTCGACCACGTGTGCGGCGACCAGGCCCGGCCGTGCAGGTCGCAGAGCGCCGCGATGCGGCGGCAGCCGCCGAGCCCGCCGACGAAGAGGACGTCGGACTGCACGACGTCCACGAGACCGCGCGACGCGAGGTCCCGCGCGCTCGACGCCTCACGCACCATCTCGCCCGCCGCGATGCGGATCCCGGTACGCGTCCGCAGCGCCGCATAGCCGTCGAGATCGTCCGTGCGCAGCGGCTCCTCGAGCCAGTACACGCCGAGCTCCTCGAGCGCCCGCGCACACTGCGCGGCCGTGGCGACGTCCCAGCGTGACGCCCGGTCGCCGGGCATGCGCCACCCCTGATTCGCGTCGACCATGATCTCGAGCCGAGCACCCACCGCCTCCCGGACGCCCTCCACGACGGACAGGTCGTCGCGCCAGTCCTCGTGGTGGAAGCGGATCTTCACGGCGCGCACACCCCGCTCGACCAGGGCGAGGCACCGCTCGGCCCGTTCGCCCGGTGGAACGAGCTCCCCACTCGACGCGTAGGCGAGCAGCCGCTCGCTGCGCCCGCCGAGCAGCTTCCAGACGGGTTGGTCGAGCGCCTTGCCGACGAGGTCCCACACGGCCACCTCGACCATCCAGGGCCGGGCGCCGTGGAAGTCAACCGTCTCGCAGACCTCCCTCACCGCCTCGGTGCGGAGTGGGTCGAGCCCGACGAGAAACCGCTCGAGCAGCGCGCGGTCGGGCAGGCCGTCGCCGCCGGAGGCGACACCGGTGACGCCCTCGTCGGTGTGGACGAGCACGACGGTCGCGTCCTGGTGCGCCCGCGGTACCGGGTCCCACGCGGCGTGGAACGGCGGGTCGAAGTCGACGCGATAGCGCCGTGTCTCGATGGCGGAGATCCGCACGAACTAGTCCCCGCTGTAGAACGGGTTGCGAACCGTGTCGCGCTCGGCGACGAGCTGTGCCGCGGCCACCGGGTCACGACCCTCGACGCACATCCCGATCGCCTTGCGGACGGCGGTGCGGGCGGCGAGGCGTACCGCGGTCTCGTCCTCGGCCCGCGCGTCGATCCAGATCGCGACGAGCACGATCAGGTCGCCCGTGGCCTCGATCAGCCCGTCGGCGACGGCGTCGAGCACCGCCTGCCCGATGCCGAGCTGTGCCGGTCCCCAGGTCATGGTCTCGATGTGTGGGGTGGTGGCTGTCGTCTTGTTCATCATCAGCGTCGGCGGCCAGATCGGCTGGTAGTCGGGCTGCGCCTCGCCGACACAGCAGAGCACCGGCGCGTGTCCCGGCGACGGGTGCGCGAACATCGAGATCGCCGCAGCCGCGGTCGGGCTGCCACGCCGCGCGAGGACGACGTTGACGTGGGCGCCGTTCGGGGAGAGACCGCCCCAGCCTTCGCCGATGCGGCCGTCGAGCTCATCCAGGTTCATGACCCTCCTTCATTCGCTGTTTCGAGGACGACGCGGAGCGCCTCGCCCGAGTTCATCAGCGCGAACGCGCCCTCGACGTCCTCGAGCGGCAGCCGGTGCGAGACGAGGCGGTCGAGCGGCAACCGCCCGGCGCGGTACAGGTCGAGGATCTTCGGGAAGTCGCGCTCCGGCCGCGCTGAGCCGTAGATCGAGCCGAGCACGCGGCGCTCCATCCGCGGGATCGTGAGTGCCGGAAGCGGCACCACCGTGTCCGCGCGTGGGATGCCGATCAGCACCGCCGCACCCCGCACGCGCGTCGCCAGCACGGCGGCGAGCATCGCCTCGCCGCGCCCGGTCGCCTCGATCGCGTAGTCGACGCCGCCGCGGGATGCTTCGCGGATCGCCTCGGCGGTCTCCTCGGCGCTGCCGGCCCAGTTCACGCCCGCCGCGGCGCCGAGCGCCTTTGCGACCTCGAGCTTGCCCGCGCCGCGTCGACGGCGATCACCGGCTCCGCACCGACGGCGACAGCCGCCATCAGCGCCGACAGGCCAACCCCGCCGCAGCCGATCACCGCCACGCGGTCTCCCGGCCGGACGCCGGCCGTGTTCCACACGGCACCCACACCCGTCGTCACGGCGCAACCGACGAGGCTGGCGACGTCGAACGGCACGTCGTGCGGGATCGGCACGCACGAGCGCTCGGGCACGACACATGCCTCGGCGAACGTGGAGAGGAAGCAGTAGTGGTAGACGGTCTCGCCGCCGAGCGAGAGGCGCGACGTCCCGTCCATCAGGCCGCCGAGACCCATCACCGGCCACACCGTCGTAGCAGTGCTGCGGCAGGTCGCGGACGCATTCGGCGCACTCGCCGCACGACGGCGTCCAGGAGAGCGTCACGTGGTCGCCCGGCGCGACCCGTGTCACGCCCGCGCCGACCGCCTCGACCACACCGGCTCCCTCGTGCCCGAGCACGACGGGCCACGGCGTCTCCGTCGTCCCGTCGACCGCGTTGTAGTCGGAGCGGCAGACACCGCTCGCGCCCAGGCGAACGCGGACCTCGTCGAGCCAGGGGCTCGGCGAGATCGAGCTCCTCGATCCTCGTCGCCCCCCCGGCCTCGTCGAGAACGGCGGCTCGGATCTTCACGCCTCGACCGGCACCTTCCGCTGCAGAGCCCGCAGCTCCTCGAGCGGAATGTGGCAGCGCATGTCGTGTCCAGGCTCGACCTCGACGAGCGGTGGCTCCGTCTCCTCGCACACCGAGCCGAGCGCCCGCGGACACCGCGTGTGGAAGACGCAGCCGGAGGGCGGCTCGGCGGCGCTCGGGATGTCGCCGGCGAGCCGAATGCGGTCGCGTCCGCCACCGTCGACCGTCGGCACGGCAGAGAGGAGCGCTTCGGTATAGGGATGGTGCGGCCCGTTGAACACGACGTCGGCCGGGCCGACCTCCATCAGCCGGCCGAGGTAGAGGACGGCGATCCGGTCCGAGATGTAGCGCACGACACCGAGGTCGTGGGAGATGAAGAGATACGAGACGCGTTTCTCGGCCTGGAGCTCGACGAGCAGGTTCAGGATCGCCGCCTGCACCGACACGTCGAGCGCGGACGTCGGCTCGTCGCAGACCACGAGCTTCGGGTCGCCGACGAACGCGCGCGCGATGGCGACGCGCTGCTTGAGGCCGCCGGAGAGCTGCACCGGCTTCTGCGTCAGGGTGCGCTCGGTCACACGCACCCGCGCGACGAGGTCACGCAGGCGAGTGTCGGCAGCCTTGCCCGTGATCCCGGCGAGCTTCCTCATCGAGCGGAGGAGGATGCGCTCGACGGAGTGACGCCGATTGAGCGCGGAGTCCGGGTTCTGAAACACGATCTGGAGCGACCGAAGGTCATCGCGCGACCGCTTCTGATACAGCGGCGCGAGGGCCTTCCCGTCGAGGGTTGCGGCACCCGAGGTCGGTGCGACGATCCCGAGCAGCGTCCGCGCCAGCGTCGTCTTGCCGCTGCCCGACTCGCCGACGAGCCCCAGCGTCTCGCCGGGCCAGATCGCCGCGCTCAGACCGACGAGCGCGTGCACGTCGTGGCCACGTTGGTGGAACACCTTGCCGAGGTCGTCGATCCGGACGAGCGGTTCCGTGTCGCGATCCACCGACGGAAGCGCGAGATCCGCAACCTCCTCGCGCGGCAGGGCGTGTGCCTGGTCCTGGTGGAAGCAGCGCGCGCTGTGACCCGGTGTCACCACGGTCACCGCGGGCTCTTCCTCGCGGCAGCGGTCGTCGGCGAGTGCGCAGCGGTCGGCGAACACGCATCCGGGGATGTCCGCACCGAGGCTGGGCAGGAACCCGGCGATCGTGTCGAGCCGGCCGCGGTCCTTGCGGACGCCCCCGCGAGGGATGCAGCGGAGCAGACCGACCGTGTACGGGTGGCGCGGATCCTGGAGCACTGTGTCGACCGGCCCCTCCTCCACCAGCCGGCCGGCGTAGAGCACCCCGACGCGATCGCACATCTTCGAGATCACACCGAGGTTGTGGCTGATGAAGAGGACGGCCGTCTCGAGCTCGGCCTGGAGCAGCGCCACGAGATCGAGCACCTCCGCCTCGACCGTGGCGTCGAGGCCGGTGGTGGGCTCGTCGAGGATCAGCAGGGCCGGGTCCTTGGCGAGCGCCATCGCGATCACCACCCGCTGCTGCATGCCGCCCGAGAGCTGGTGCGGGTACCGGCTCATGACGCTCGCCGGATCCGCGATCTGAACCTTTTCCAGAGCTTCTCGGACACGGTCCTCCGCCTCGCGGCCGGAGACGCCGAGCACCGTGAACGCCTCCGCCACCTGGGCTCCGACGCGCAGGCTGGGGTTCAGGGCCGCGCCAGGGTTCTGGTAGACCATCGAGACGGTCCGCGCGTGGTATTCGCGCAGCTCGCGCGGTGAGAGCGCGAGGACGTCCTGGCCGGCGACCGACACGCTCCCACCCGAGATGCGTCCGTTTCGCGGCAGGTACCGCACGATCCCCAGCGCGGCCGTCGACTTCCCGCAGCCGGACTCACCCACGAGCCCGTACGAGCGCCCACGCTCGATCGAGAACGACACACCCCGCAGCACGGGCCGGTCGATCCCGCGCACGCGGTACACCAGCTCGAGGTCGGTGACGTCCAGAACCGTCTGCGTCTCGGGAGTCACCGCTCGTAGACCTCGCGGACGCCGTCGGCGACGAGGTTCACGGCGACGACGAGGCTCGCGATCGCCAGCGCCGGGAACAGCGTCATCCACCAGTAGGGGTCGATCAGCGTCCAGTACTGGTTGATCTGCGCCGCCCAGGCCGGCGACGGCGGCGCGACGCCGAAGCCGAGGAACCCGAGCGTCGCGATGGCGAAGATCGCATAGCCGAGCCGCACGGTGAACTCGACGACAACCAGCGACATCACGTTCGGGAGGATTTCCGAGAACATGATGTACGGCGACCGCTCACCCCGAAGTCGGGCGGCCTGCACGTAGTCGAGCTCCGTCTCGGCGAGGACGGCCGCGCGGACGGTGCGCGAGACGACCGGGGTGAAGATCAGCCCGATGATCACGATCACGACCCGGTTCCCGGACTCCCCGACCGCGGTCACGATCAGGATCGCCGTCACGATCAGGGGAAGCGCGAGGACGGCGTCGACGAACCGGCTCAGGACATCGTCGACGACCCCTCGCAGGTAGCCCGTGATCAGGCCGAGCGTCGTTCCGAGCACCGTGCCGATGAGCGTCGCGAGAGGTGCGATCACGAGGATGTCGCGAGAGCCGGCGAGGACCCGCGAGAAGACGTCGCGGCCGTTCGTGTCCGTACCGAACGGATGACCCAAGGTCGGCGCCTCGTTCGGCGGGAAATGGTTGTCGAAGATCGGGTCGTAGGGGCAGACCAGGCCCGGGAACACAGCGCAGAAGATCCAGAACCCGATCACGAGGGCGCCGACGACGACGGTCGGCGAGCGGACGAGCAGGCGGAGCCGCTCCGAGCGGGCGGTACGCGCCTTCGGAGCGGGCGGGGGTGGGCGGCTCAGCCGCGACCGTGCTCACTCGAGCCCGCCGAACCGGATCCGCGGGTTGAGGAGCGCGTAGAGGATGTCGGCGACCAGCGTCACGACGAGGTACACGAGGCCCACGACCAGGACACCCGCAGTCAGCAGCGGCAGGTCCTTCTGCCGTGCCGCCTCGAGGATGAGCGCGCCGATCCCCTGGTAGTTGAAGAGATACTCGACGGCGACGAGCCCGCCGAAGAGGTAGCCGATCTGGACGGCGACGACGGCGATCGTCGGCGGCAGGGCGTTCCGGAGCACGTGCTTGCGCACGACGACGGAGGACGGGAGCCCCTTGAGGTAGGCCGTGCGCGTGTAGTCCGAGTCCAGTGCCTCGATCACCCCCGCGCGCGTAATGCGGGCGATGTAGCCGAACAGGACGACGGTGAGCGTCATCGCCGGGAGGAGCAGGTACTTGAACTGCGTCAGCACGCTTGCGCCCTCCTCCCACTGCGCCGTCACCGGCAACCACCCGAGCCAGATCGAGAAGACGAGGATGAAGACGATCCCGGTGACGAAGTCCGGCATCGCCGCCAACGAGATGCCCGTGGCCGTGATCGACTTGTCGGTCAGCTTGCCGTACCGGAGACCGGCGATCACGCCACCGAGGATCGAAAGGGGGACGCAGAGGATGAACGCCACGAAAGCGAGCTTGAACGAGTTCGCCAGAGCAGGGCCGAGCAGATCCCAGGCTGGGACCTGCTTCGTCAGCGATGTGCCGAGATCGCCGTGCAGGAGCCCGCCGGCCCAGTCCGTGTACTGGGCGAAGATCGAGCGGTTCGCCCCCAGCTGCTCGTTGAGCGCGTCGACCGACTCCTGGGTCGCGAACGGCCCGAGCACGGCACGACCGACGTTGCCCGGGAGAATCGCCGACACCGCAAACACGATCACGCTGAGCAGGAACAGGGTGATGAGCGCGAGACCGAGACGCTTGATGAGAAAGCGGGTCATCGGTGCGTGAACGCGGGGGTGGGCGGGTGCCCACCCCCGCGTTGGGTGTCAGGCCAGGCTGACCTTGGCCAGACGGATGTGCGAAAGGCCCTCGGGGACGTAGTTCTTGACCTTCGAGGAGCTTGCGGTCACGTAGTTGATGAAGTAGTCGGTGATCACGGGCGTGTCGCGGAGGAGGATCCCCGCCATGCGCTTCGTCGCCTTCCGCTGCGCCGTGATCTCCGCGGCGCCGAGGTACGTCCTGGCGAGCGTGTCGAACTCGGGGTTGTTGTAGTGCGAGGCGTTCCAGTCGCCGATCCCGGTCGACATGTAGGCCCGCGTGAGGAAGACGTTCGGCACCCCGCGCGCGCCGTACTCAGTCAACGTGAACGGGCGGTTCAGCCACGGGGTGGTGGTGGCGTAGTCCGCGCCGGCCGGCTCCGAGTCGTAGTACTTGGAGACGTCCATGACCTCGATGCCGATCTCGATACCCGCTTCGCGCCCGTACGCCTGGATGGACGCAGCATGGTCGGTGTGGTCGAGGAAGTTCCACGTCGTGAGGTTGACCTTCAGGTTCTCTGCCCCGGCAGCCTTCAGCAGCGCTTTCGAGAGCGCGATGTTCTGCGTGCGCTGCTTGGTCGACGGGTCGGTCGACGCGAATCCCTTCCAGAACGGGTTGTCGTTGCCGATCTGCGCCGCCCCGAGCATGATCTTCGCGATCTGCTCCGGCCGGTTGATGGCGAGCGCGACCGCACGACGGATTCGTGCGTCCTTGAACGGGCCCTGGTCGGTCCGCATGCAGACCTGCCGGTGGGCCGAGGTCGGAAGCTGGTAGTAGGTGTACTTCTTGTTGTTCTTGAACGGCTGCGCCTCCTGCGGCGACAGCTGCATCGCGAGGTCGATCTGCCCCGCTCGAAGCGCCAGCACCATCGGCGCGCTGCCCTGGTAGAACGTGATCTTGACGCCGTCGAGCGGCGGGCGGCCGCCCCAGTAGGCCGTGTGGCGGACGAGCTCGGCGCTCTTCTTGTCGACGTACTTCACGACCTTGAACGGCCCGGTGCCGATCATCCCGCTCGCGACCCACGTCCCGGGCTTGGCAGCGGTCGCCGCGAGCTGGATGGGCGCCTGGTAGGTCGTCTGGCTGAGGAGATACGGGAACACACCGACCGGCGACTTGAGCTTGATGACGACGGTGTAGTCGCCCTTCGCCGAGACTCCCGAGGCGTCGAAGTACGGGATCAGGCCCGCGTTCGTGCCCTTTGCGCTCACGTACTGCTTGAGGCTGGCGACGACGTCCTTCGCCGTCATCGTCTTGCCGTTGTGGAACTTCACGCCCCTGCGGATCTGGAACGTCCACACGGTCGCGTTGGCATTCGGCTTCCAGCTCGTCGCGAGCCACGGCACGACCTGGCCCTTTGGGTTCGTGAACGTCAGGTACTCGGCCGGGATGCCGGCGAACGCGAGTGACCCGCCCTCGTTGAGCAGGTACGGCTCGAGCGACGCGCCGAAGACGGTGATGCCCACGCGGAGCGTGCCACCTACCGTGACAGCCTCGCGACCGGTGGCGATCGACGGCGCGGCACCGGCCTCGCCGGCGAAGGCCAGCAGGCCGCCGATCATGCCCGCGGAGAGGCCGAACATGGCGCCCCTGCGGAGGAACTCCTCGCGGTCGAGCTCACCACCGATGAACTCGTCGATGACATTGTTCTCGAGTGGGCCCGCCTCGTGGCGGCGGTACTCCTCGATCGCCCTCCTGGTCTCCTTGTCCATCCCGGCCCTCCTCAGGTCCGTGGCGCTCGACGAACGCTCACATGACTACGACGTCCGCGGGCACTCCCGGTTTGCACTCGAACGATCTCCGACTCCCGGGTTCTGCACCTGGACTCGCGTCCCATGCTGGCGCCGAGCATTACGCGCAGACGGTCTCCATGTCAACCCCACTTGTTCTCCATCTGGAATCCCGTTCGGGAAAGGGATACGCTCAGCGGGATGAGCGTCGACGTGCCGGAGACAGGCGCGAGGACCGGCTCCAGCAGGCAGGGGACCTCCACAGGCGTCCAGGCGACGCTCGCCGTCCTCGATCTCCTCGCGGCGCAGGCGCCGCTCGGCCTCTCCGAGATGGCACGCGAGCTGGGCATCGCGAAGAGCACGCTGCACCGGATCTGCGCAGTCCTGGTCGAGCGCGGGTGGGCGGTGCGCGACGGCGACGGGCGCTTCGCGCTCGGCATCCGCGCGCTCAGGCTCGGCTCGAGCTCGGCCGACCTTCCCATCGTGACCGCGTTCCGCACGGTGGCGGCACAGTTCCTCACCCGGCACGACGAGACGATCCTGCTCGCCGTGCTCGACGGCGTGGAGTCGCTCTTCATCGCGCTGGAGGAGACGTCACAACCGGTGCGCCTCGTCACACACGTCGGGTCGAAGACGCCCGCTTTCGCGTCGGCGAGTGGCCGGGTCGTGCTCGCGTCCAACCCGCCGGCCTCGGTCTCGGCGATGTTCGGGGGACAGCTTCTGGTCACGCCAACAGGCAGGCGCCTCAACGGCGTCGCGGAGCTGCAGTCGATCCTCGCCGAGGTGCGGGAGCGCGGCTACGCGGAGAACTGGGAGGAGACCGCCGACGGCCTCTACGCCGCCTCGGTTCCCATCGTCAACGACGGAGGGGTGACGCTGGCCGCCCTGACGACCTGCATCCCGATCTCGCGCATCACCCCCGAGCGCCGGGAGACGGTCGTGGGCGACCTGAAGAGACTCGGCGCGACGCTGTCCGAGAGCGTGCACTGGCTCCCGTCCTTCTCGTCCCGTCGGCCGTGACCCGGGCTGTCCGCCACGGGCGCCGCACCCGGTGAGGATCACCGGGCTTCGCACGTTCGTCGTCGGGAACCCCCCGCCCTCCTTCGGCGGCCGGTACTTCGTGTTCCTGCAGCTCACGACCGACGACGGGATCGTGGGGGTCGGCGAGGTCTACGCAGCGACCTTCCACCCGTCGGTCCTGGAACGCATGATCGAGGACGTCTTCGAGCGTCATGTGGACGGCGTCGATCCGTTCCATGTCGAGCGCCTCTGGCGGCGAGTCTACGCGCGCGGCTACACGGGCCGCCCCGATCTCTCGCTCGTCGGCGTGCTCAGCGGCATCGAGATGGCCTGCTGGGACATCGTCGGCAAGGCTGTGGGGAAGCCGGTGTACGAGCTGCTCGGCGGCCGTGTCCACGAGCGGCTGCGCAGCTACACGTACCTCTACACCGAGCCGGGCGACCCGGTCGACGTGTACACCGACCCCGACCTGGCGGCCGAGCGCGCAGCCGCCTACGCCGCGCAGGGTTTCACGGCGCTGAAGTTCGACCCGCTGGGTCCCTATTCCGCATTCGACCCGCGTCACCCGAGCCTCGAGGCGCTCGATCGCGCGGAGGCGTATGTGGGTCGCGTCCGCGAGGCGGTCGGCAGCCGCTGCGATCTCCTCGTCGGCACGCACGGGCAGTTCACTCCTTCGGGTGCGATCCGGCTGGCCCGTCGGCTCGAGCGCTTCGACCCGCTGTGGCTGGAGGAGCCCGTACCGCCCGAGATGCCCGAGGAGATGGCACTGGTCGCGCGTGCGACGTCGATACCGGTCGCGACGGGAGAGCGCCTGACCACGAAGTACGAGTTCGCACGCGTGCTCGCCACAGGTGCCGCGTCGATCCTGCAGCCGAACCTCGGCCGTGTCGGTGGTCTGCTCGAGGCGAAGAAGATCGCGGGGATGGCCGAAGCGCACTATGCCCAGATCGCGCCGCACCTCTACAGCGGCCCCGTCGTCGGCGCTGCGAACATCCAGCTCGCGACCTGTAGCCCCAATTTCCTCGTGCTCGAGGGGATCCAGACGTGGGGCGGGTTCCACGCTGAGATCCTCGTGCGCCCCATCGAGTGGCAGGACGGGTACGTGCTCCCGCCCGTGGCGCCGGGACTGGGTGTCGAGCTCGACGAGGACGTGGCGGCGGCGCATCCCTACACGGACGGCGGGTTGCACCTGACGCCGGCCGAGGAGCCCGTCGAGTAGTGCAGGTCGGCTTCGTCGGCGTCGGTCGCCTGGGCAGGCATCTGGCCGGCAGCCTCGTGCGGGAGGGCTTCTCGGTGACCGTGCACGACCTGGACGCCGATGCTGCCCGCCCGTTGCTCGACGCGGGTGCTGAGTGGGCCGACTCGCCCGCCGACGCCGCGCGCACGTCGGACGCGCTGATCACGTGTCTCCCCTCCCCCGCTGCAGTGGCAGCGGTGGTTGCGGGCAGTGACGGCGTCCTGTCGACGCTCGGCGCGGGCGGCACTTGGATCGACATGAGCACGAACGACCGCCACGAGCTCGTGCGCCTGGCAGGGCTCGCCGCCGACCATGGCATCGCGACGCTCGAGGCCCCGGTGACGGGCGGTGTCCACCTCGCGGCGGTCGGGGAGATCACCGTGATCGTGGGCGGCGACGACGCGGTGGTGGAGCGGGCGATGCCCCTCCTCGCGGCGATGGGCGGCCGCGTGTTCCACGTCGGGCCGCTGGGTCGCGCCTCGGACCTCAAGGTGATCACGAACCTGCTCGCCTTCGTGCACGTGGTCGCCTGCGGCGAGGCCTTGATGCTCGCCGCGCGGGCCGGCCTCGATCTCCGCCAGGCGTGGGAGGTGATCGCCGCGAGCTCCGGCACGAGCTTCGTCCACGAGACAGAGGGCCAGGTGATCTTGAACGGCAGCTACGACATCGGCTTCACGATCGACCTCGCGCTCAAGGATCTCGGGCTCGCGCTCGACCTTGCCGAGGAGAGCGGTGTGGAGCTCGACCTCGCCGTGCGAGCCCGGCAGCAGTTCGTCGAAGCGCGCGAGCGCTACGGTGGCTCCGCCTGGTCGCCGATGGTCGTGCGGCTGCTCGAGGAATCGGTCGGGGTCGACCTGCGCGCGCCCGGATTCCCCGCCACGCTCGAGCCCGCCTAGCGCCTCACCGCGCGCCAGGGCGGGTCGTCTCTGAAGTCGAGGTACGTCGTTCGCGTCCAGCGCAACGGGACGACGCCGAGCGCGCCGTCGGGGAGCACGTAGCGATGGAGCCGCAGCGAGTGGTAATGGCGCGATGCCGCCTCCACCGACAGCCGGTGCTCGTCGTCGCGTGCGAGCTCGCTCGGCGCGACCTGATCGGCGAAGACGACGAGGTTGCCCCACTGGTGGGCGGCTGCGAAGCGGACGTTGTGATACGCGAGCAGCCCCCGAAACGAAGGCGCTCGTCGCAGCAGGTTGTGCTCCAACATCAGGATCGGCGCGTGATCCACGTCGTCGCGTGCCTGCCCGAAGAAACCGACGGCAACAGCGGGCCGTGACGCGCGCAGCGACTCGAGACGTGGGAGGACGAGCAGATGCTCGTCCCCCGCGGCGTCGCACCAGACCCCACCCGTCCCCCTCTCGGACACTCGCAGCTTCATCGCCCGGCGCACGTCCTCGAGCGCTGCGGTGTCGTCCGCGAGATGGCCCGGGTCGGCGAAGGCCCGGCCCGGCACGTGAGCGTCGGTCGAGAGAGAGACCGTGACCACGATCTAGGACTCTGGCGGTGCTCCGCCCTCGGCGGTGCGCCGCGCCACGAACTCGTCCAGCTCAGCGGCGATCGCGTCGTCGAGCGCCGGCGGCTCGAACTCGGCCAGCACGCGCTTCCACGTCTCGTTTGCCCGCTGCGTCGCGTCGCGCGAGCCCGCCTCGGTCCACTGCCCGAAGTTCGACCAGTCGGACACGAGCGGTTCGTAGAACGCCGTTCGATAGCGCTCCAGCGTGTGCGCGCCGCCGAAGAAGTGCCCACCGGGAGCCGTCTCTCCGATCGCGTCGAGGCCGATTTCGGCGTCGTCGACGACCACCGGCTGGAAGATCTCCGCGAGCATCTGCAGCACCTCGACGTCGAGGATGAACTTCTCCTTCGACGCCGTCAGCCCGCCCTCGAGCCAACCCGCGGCGTGGATCACCATGTTGCAGCCGCCGAGCACCGCGCCGAACAGGCTCGTCATCGTCTCGTACATCGCCTGGCCGTCGACCGCGTTGGAGGCGTTCGGCGCCGAGGAGCGGTACGGAAGCCCGACGTGCCTCGCGAGCTGGCCGCTCGCCAGTGCCGCCTTGAAGTACTCGGGCGTCCCGAATGCCGGTGCCCCCGACTTCATGTCGACGTTCGACGTGAACGCCCCGTAGACGACGGGCGCACCCGGTCGCACGGCCTGCGTCAGCACGATGCCGGCCAGCGCCTCGGCGTGCTGGAGGGTGAGCGCGCCCGCCAGCGTGACCGGCGCCATCGCACCGGCCAGGGTGAACGGCGTGATCACCGACAGCTGCCCCGCGGCGGCGAAGTCGATCAGCCCCATGCACATCGGGATGTCGAGCTGGCGCGGCGAGTTGCTGTTGATCACCGTGTAGCAGCGCGGCGCCGACATGAACGTCTCGGCATCGACCCCGTAGCCGATGCGGAACATCTCGAACCCGTCGGCCACCTGACCCCGGCCGCGGGCGTAGAGGTAGGGCGCCTTGTCCGTCAGCGTCAGATAGGCGAGGCAGGACTGAAGATGCCGAAACGGCAGCGGAACGTCCTGCGGCTCGACGCAGGGGCCGGTCACGTGGATCACGTCGAAGTGCTGCGTGAGCCGGACGAGGTCGCGGAAATCAGCCAGGTTGCCGTCCCGCTTGCCTCCGTCGAGGTCGCTCACCGCGGGCGGGCTGCTGACCGGGACGAGGGCGAGATGCCGGCCGCCGAGCGTCACGGTGCGCTCGGGCGAGCGGCCGATCAGCTCAAGGGATGTGGGAGCCGACCCGATCGCCCGCTCGACCAGCTCTGCCTCGAACTGCACGAGCTGGCTCTCGTCGTCGACGAGAGCGCCCGCGCCGCGAAGGATGTCGCGCGCCTCGGGCAGCAGGACGCGGATCCCGTGCTGGCGCAGGAGCTCGAGCGCCGAGCCGTGCAGGTGCGCGACCTCGTCGGCGCTGAGCAGCTCGAGCGGCGCAAAGGGATTCTCGAGCGAGCGATACCGAAGCGATCGCCGCTCGCTCACGACAGCGGCCGGGGGCCTGGCCCGGCGTCGCTCACGCTCTCTGGGACGTCCCTCCATGCTCGACCCCTCCACGGCTACCCGTGAGCCACGTCGAGGACGGGCTCACCGAGAGCGTGCACGTCCACGTCGACGCCGAGCCCAGGCCCGGGTGGTGGCGCCTGCGCTCCCTCGGCGCGAGGCGGCAGTCCCGTTCCGTGATCGACCGAGACCCAGGTGTGGAAGTCACAGGTGTGCACGCGCTGTCGCTCCGGCGTGCCCAGACCGACGTGCACGACGGCGGCCGTGGCGAGGCTCGCTCCACCCGCGTCCTCGACGGTCACCTCGACACCGAGCTCGACCGCCACGTCACGGATCAGGGCGGCACGCGTGACGCCTCCGACCCGCTGCAGCTTCACCGTGACCCCGTCGGCGACGCCCTCGCGGTGAGCGCGCAGCAGATCGTCGAGCGTCACGATCGACTCGTCGAGCACGAGCGGGCGATCGCAGTGGCGGCGCACCGACGCGCACTCCGAATACGTCCGGCACGGCTGCTCGAGGACGTACTCGAGGTTGCGCGTGGCGCGCAGAAAACGCCGCGCAGCGCCCGTCGTGAAGCCTCCGTTCGCATCGGCGTAGAGCACGACCGTGTCGCCGACGGCATCGCGCACAGCCGCGAGACGCTCGGCATCCGCTTCGGGGACGGTGCCGACCTTGACCTGCAGGCGCCGGTACCCGTCGGCCAGGAGCGCTTGCGCGAGGCCGACCGCGTCGTCGACGGACGAGATCGTGACCACGTTGTAGAGCGGTACGGCGTCGCCGTGACGCGCACCGAGCGTCTCACAGAGCGGACGGCCCGCGAACCGAGCTGTCAGGTCCCAGCAGGCCATGTCCAGCGCGGATTTGACGTACTGCTGCCCACGCATCGCGCCGTCGAGCAGGGCGAGCACCCGGCGCGGTTGCGTCGGATCGACGTCCAGCAGGAGCGGCGCGAGCTCCGCCACGCCCGCCTGCGCGCCCGCGGCGAACGACTCGGTGTACGCCGGGCTGATCACCGCAATCTCGCCCCAGCCCGTGACGCCCTCGTCGGTGTCGAGCGCGACGATCAGCGACTCGAACGCCGGAGAGCCGATCTGGCCCATCGCGTACGTGCCGCGACGGAACGGCTGCAGCTGCCGGAAGGCTCGGACGCGATTGACCCTCACTCGCCCGCGAGCATAGTGCGCGACCGGCTGCGCCGGTCGCGCAGGCGGGAAGATGGGGTCAGGCCACGTCCAACAACTCGTCGGCGTAGGTGACGCCGACACGGCGCATGCCTCTCGGGCCTGGCTCGTAGTGGCCCATCCGCCACAGCGCCGGTGAGTACACGTGGATCGACGTCGCCGGTGCCGCCTCGCCGCCGGGATGGCGCACACCGTGGATGTCCGAGGCATCGAAGTCGAAGCTGCCTCCGGTCTCGTGCAGCGTCGTCCGCTCGCGCACCCAGCCGTCCTCCTCGACCCGGAACCAGTCCTCGAGCAGATCCCCCTCGCAGACGCACACGGCACCCGAGGAGCGGTCGTGATCGTGGTAGCCGGTGCTCTGGCCGTTGATCCAGCAGATCAGCCACACGTCGACATTCGGGTCGCGGTAGAGCTGCTGGTAGAAGCGCATATCTGCGTCGTGCCGGGCGAACCGCCGCCAGAGGCTCTCGTTCCGAACGAGCTCGGAGGCGAGCGCGAGCATCGCCGGACGGTCGAGATCGACGTTGGCGGGGACTCTCTCGCGGATCCACGGTGCGATCTCGGTCATGCCAACAGCGACCCCGGGGTCTCGATCTGGATAAGTGTCGTCACAGCATCGCCGAACCCCCGGACAGCCTGCAAGGTCTGGCGTGGATCGACGACCGGGGTGTCCGACCCGTAGACGAGCTGACCGACACCGAAGGTCTCGATACACAGCTCGATCGCGCGTCTTCCGTACGTCGCCACGTCGAAGAAGACGTTCGGCTCGAGCGCGGAGCGAACGTCGATCCCGCGGTGCGCCAGACGCTCGAGCTGTATCGGCGCACCACCTGCGAGGATCGCGAACACGACGCGCAGGGTCGGCCAGCGATCAGGCCCACCGGCGAGCCAGGCGAGGTACGCCCGCTGCATCTGGGCGGTGTACCCGGCGGTCCAGCTCCACCATTCGGGTCGCCCCGGTGGCTGCGCGCCCTCGGCCTCGGGGTGGACGAAGAGGACGCCGCCGGCTGTCTCGACCGCGTCGAGCAGCGGTGCATGACGCTCGTGATCGGCGACCGCGGAGGCTCCGACCGAGGTGCCCGCGAACCCCTCCAGCACGCGCCACGGCGCGAAGGCGCAAAATCGGCCGTCCGAGCCGCGCACCACCTCGGCGATGCCCTCCGCCCACGCAAGCTCGAGCTCCTCCCGCTCGCCGGCTGGGAGGGCTTCGCTCCCCAGGCTCGGCTGCAGCGAGAGCACCGCGACGTCGATCCCGTCGCGGTCGAGCAACGCGAGGCGGCCCGCCGGTTCGTGCCCCACGAGGTCGACGGTGAACGACCCCTCGGGCGTCACGAGCTCCGAGCCGCTGAGAAACGGTGCCGTCGTGCGAGTGCGGAGCGCTGTCAGGAAGCTCTCCGGCCACAGGTGCTGGTGGATGTCGAAGGTCACGACGCCGCGATCCTGCCAGAGCGGACGAGCTCCACGAGCGGCTCGATGTCGGGCAGCAGGTCGCCCTCCCGCAGGAATGGAGCGACGGAGCGCACCGCATCCCGTGCTCGTCGTGTTCCCGCGCCGAGCTCCGCCGCGCGCAGATCGCAGCCCTGCGCCGCGAGGAGCAGCTCGACGGCAACGATCCGCACGCCGAGCTCGGTCATCTCGGCCAGCCGTCGTGCCGCCAGGGGCGACATCGTCATCCGGTCCTCGATCCCGCCCGCCTGCGACGCGGAGACGACCTCGTGCGAGACGGGTTGCGCGAGCAGGCGGGCCTCCGCCGTGAGCGCCTGGAGCGAGATCCCGAGCTCGCTGTAGGCGCTCTCGGCGAGACCGGCGCGCTCTGCGAGCCCCTCGGGAAGGTCCGTCAGATGCGGCTGCAGCAGCTTCACGGCGCGCTCGCAGGCACTGGTCAGCGCCGGAGCGAGCGCCAGACGGGCGAGGTCGAGCGCCGTCGCGAGCGGGACCATCTCGAAGTTGCCGACGGAGACGACCACGCCCTCGTCGACGATCACGAGCGGGTTCGCCTGTGCGCAGTTGAGCTCGATCGCGATCTGCTCGCAGACGAAGCGGAACGCGTCACGCGCCGCGCCGTTGACCTGCGGGAGCGTCCGGAAGGTGAGCGGGTCCTGCAGCGCCCGGGCCGGGGTCTGGCTTCCGGCAAGCAGGCTGTTGAGACGCTCGAGCGTGGCGCGCAGGCCCGGGTAGGGTCGCACCGTTCCGATCGCAGGGTGCAGCAGTGTGTGGTTCGCGCCCAGTGCCTCGAGGTCGAGGGCGCCTGCGACGTCCAGCGCGTCGAGGAGACCCAGCGCGTCATGGACGGCGAGCGCGCCCCAGCCGGTCGCAAACGAACTCTGGTTGAGCAGCGCGATCGCCTCCCCCTGCGCGAGCTCGAGGTCGCCGACGATGCCCTCGGCGAGGTCCGCCATCGAGGCGAGGTCGCTCTCCCCCACCGAGCCGCGGAGGCGCACTGCGGGAAGCCGATCGTCGTTCAGCGCGTCGACGAGGCGCTCGGCGAGCAGCGGCCGCGCGACCGTGGTCCCTTGCGCGAGGCCATTCGCGAGGCGGAGCGCCGTCGCGCGAACGACGTCGTGCGGCGCGTGTGGGGGATGCGCGATGAGATGCTGCCGGAGCACGAGCCGGTCGTGACCGGGGTCGTGGATCATCGCCGTCTTTCTGATCCCGAGGCCCGTCGTGAGCCCGTAGGCGGGGGTGCCGCGCTCGATCACCGTTTCGGCGACATGACGAGCGGCCGCCATCCGCTCGCGTGCCTCGGGCGCGAACTCGACGCGCTTGCCCGCCCTCGCGACCGACACGAGATCGTCGAGCGTCAGAGCGGTGCCGGTGAGGACGACGGCCATCGCGCGATCATCGCGCACGACAGGGTGAGCGTGCGTTCCCTACTCGTGCAATGCCGCAGGCAGTGCACGATGCGGATGAGAGGACTTGAACCTCCACGCCCCTAAGGGCACACGGACCTGAACCGTGCGCGTCTACCAATTCCGCCACATCCGCGCGGCGGCCTCGATTCTACCGGCCGCCGCTCGGACCCAGCGGGCATCAGACTGTCCCCTCCGAACGTCTGATCACCGTGCGCCGCCTCCTTCCTCTCATCCTCGTTCTGACGCTCGCCTGCGCCCGCGACGGAGGGAGCCTGGCCACACGAACGCCGGCCGGGCCGCCGACCGAGGTCGTCGTCACCCTCGGCAGCCCGCCGCTCGCATACGGCGCCACCACGTCGGTGCGTCGGCGGCTCGCTGCCGAGCAGCGGCGATTCCGGCAGGCGCTCGGTCGTGCCGTCCCCGAGGCACGGACGCGCTGGCGCTACCGGATCGTGACCAACGGCTTCTCCGTCGTGCTGCCGGCGGACGCGGTCCCCGTCCTTCGCTCGCTACCCGGCGTCCGCGACGTCGGCCTCGACACCTCGTACCGCGCCGCGGCGGATGGTGGCGGGCGGATCGGGGAGCCTCGGCTCTGGGGAACGACGCGTGCCACGGCTGGGCAGGGAATCAAGATCGGGATCATCGACGACGGCGTCGACCAGCGTCATCCCTTCTTCTCGCCCAGGGGTTACACGATGCCGGCCGGCTTTCCCAAGGGGCAGACTGCATACACGACCGCCAAGGTGATCGTGGCGCGTTCCTTTCCGCCGCCCGGCGCGAGCTGGAAGTACGCCGCCAGGCCGTTCGACCCGGTCGAGTCGGGTCACGCGACGCACGTCGCGGGTATCGCCGCCGGCAACTTCGACACGAGGGCTCCCGGCGGCAGACGGATCTCGGGCGTCGCACCACGTGCCTACATCGGCAACTACAAGGCGCTCACCGTGCCGACCGCCTCGGGTCTCGGTCTCAACGGCAACGCGCCCGAGCTCTTGGCTGCGATCGAGGCGGCCGTGGCCGACGGCATGGACGTGATCAACCTGTCGCTCGGCGAGCCCGAGATCGAGCCGAGCCGGGACGTGGTCGCCCGTGCCCTCGACGCAGCGGCCACCGCGGGCGTCGTCCCCGTCGTCGCGGCCGGGAACAGCTTCGAGGAGCTCGGTGCCGGCTCGGTGGGCTCTCCGGGAAGCTCCGGCCAGGCGATCACCGTCGCCGCGTCGGAGTCCGGCCGCAAGGGAGTCGGTATCGCGTCGTTCTCGTCGGCCGGTCCGACACCCCTCTCGCTGCGTCTGAAGCCGGACGTCACCGCGCCCGGGTCCGACGTTCTCTCCTCCGTCCCCGGTGGCTGGGAACGCCTCTCCGGCACGAGCATGGCCACACCTCATGTCGCGGGCGTCGCGGCCCTGCTCCTCCAGCGTCACCCGACCTGGACCGTCGAGCAGGTGAAGTCGGCCATCGTCTCGACCGCACGGCCGCTCGGGCGCGGTGCACCGAGGGCGCCGACCCGGATCGGAGCCGGCTTCGTCGACCCGGTCGCCGCGGACAGGCCGCTCGTGGCGACCTCGCCGACGAATGTCTCGTTCGGCCTGCTCGATCCCGGCGCGCTCGTCTCGGTACCCATCGTCGTCGCGGATGCCGGCGGCGGCGCCGGGTCCTGGACGGTTGCGATTCTCCCCTACGGCCTGCCCCCGACGACGATTTTGGACGCGCCAAGCAACGTCACGGTCCCCGGCACGATCGACTTCTCGGTCCTGGCGGGCAATGCCGGTGGCGAGGGTGCCGGCGTCGTCATCCTGCGGCGCAAGGACGTCGTCCGCAGGATCCCGTTCTGGCTGCGAATCTCCCGCCCCGCGCTGGCTGCGGCCGGCACGACACCGCTTCAGGCTGCTGGTGCCTACCGCGGCAACACGCGTGGACGTAGGGCGTCGGTGGCGACGTACCGCTATCCGCAGGTTCCCGTCGGAGGTGCCGTCACGGCTCGCCTGAACGGGCCGGAGCAGGTGTTTCGTTTCCGCCTCGCACGCAGCGTGGCCAACTTCGGCGTCGTCATCACCTCGCGGGCGCTCGGTGTCACGGTGGAGCCGCGTATCGTCGCTGCCGGCGACGAGAGCCGGCTCACCGGGGTGCAGGCGCTGCCGGTGAACGCGAACCCGTACCTGGACACGTTCGGAGAGCCGGTTCTCGTCGCCGGCGCCATCCGTCCAGTCGCGGGCACGTACGACGTCGTCTTCGACAGCGCCACCGCCGTCGGGGCCGGCCGGTTCACGTTTCGCTTCTGGGTCGACGACGTGACACCACCGGCCGTGCGCCTGCTGACGGCCTCCGTCCTCCGCGGCAGATCGCTGCGGCTGCGCGTCACCGATACGGGCTCCGGGGTCGACCGGTCGTCGCTGCGAGTGACCGTCGACGGCCAGGAGCGCGGTGCGCCACTCGTCGGCGACCTCGTCAGGATCCCGACCCGTGGACTGCGCCCCGGCCGGCACGTGCTGCTCCTACGGGCCTCCGACTACCAGGAGACGCGCAACGACGAGAACGTGCCGCGCATCCTGCCCAACACGCGTGCCTTGAGGGCGATCGTCACCGTGCGGTGAGGCCGGGTCGGACGCTCCGGCCCCTACGGGCGCTTTGATCTCGGCTCTTCGGTCGTCGGCAGTGACTCCAGATCGCGTCGGACGCTGGCCTCGAACTCGTCCACGTCCGGGTCGACGATCTCGTCCGCGTTGCGGATCACGTGGAGCTGCGACTTGCGGCGCGCTCGCTCGCGTCGTCGGCGTGCGTCGACGCCGACGGCTCCCTGCACGCGCGACCACTCCGCCGCGAGCACAAGGGCGGCAGCAGCGACGAGCAGGGCGAGCCAGGGCCAGCTCACACTCATATCCTAGCTCGGCGGCGCCATCCTCTCACGTGCCCGGGCCGCCGGCCCGCGCAGGTCGCAGCCGTCGAGGTGGTCGTTGACGAGCCCCATCGCCTGCATGAACGCGTACACGGTCGTCGGCCCGACGAACGACCAGCCGCGGCGCTTGAGATCCTTGGCGAGCGAGCGTGACTCGTCGGTCTGCGCCAGCTCGCGCAGGACGTCCCACGTGACCTGGCTCGGCCGGGTGGCGGGGTCCGGCTCGAAGCCCCAGACGTAGGCGGCCAGCGACCCATGCTCGTCGACGAGGTCGACGCAGCGAGCGGCGTTGTTGATCGTGGACTCGATCTTCCCCCGGTGACGGACGATCGACGCGTCGCCGAGGAGCCGTTCCACGTCCGGCGGGCCGAAGCCGGCCACGGCGCGAAAGTCGAAGCCGGCGAAGGCGCGACGGAAGCCTTCTCGCTTGCGGAGGATCGTCAGCCAGCTGAGCCCTGCCTGGAACCCTTCCAGGCAGAGCTTCTCGAACAGCCGCACGTCGTCGGTGACCGGGAATCCCCACTCCGCGTCGTGGTAAGCGACGTAGTCGGCCTGGTCGCCGCCGCCCCAGAAGCAGCGGGCGACCCCGTCCGGCCCCACGATGATGCCGTCGCTCGGGGTCGGCACCATCGAGCTAGGCGACGAAGATCTGCATCGGGAGGTCGGCCAGCGGGACACCGCCCTCGGCGGTGACGAGCCAGGTCTCCTGCATGTAGAGGCAATCCTCGCCGTTCGCGGCGATCGCATGGGGGTGCATGGACAGCACCATGTTCTCCTCGAGCGGGATCTCGACCCCTGCGCCGATCTTCGGGAACTCGATCATCGTCATCCCGATCGAGTGACCGGTGACGTGACCGAGGTGGTAGCCGCGGTCGGAGAAGCCGCGCGAGACGGCGACGTGGACGTCGTGGCACGTCGCGCCCGCACGCATCGCTGCGCGGGCCGCCACCTCGTACTCCGTGTACGCCTCGGCCATGCGCTGCGTGTCGTCGGAGAGGCGGGTGCCGGCCGCGGCGACGGCACGCGACACCTCCACCCAGTGCATGCCGGGGCCGGCGATCTCGAGCGAGGGGAGAACGAAGTCGCCGAGCACCTCCTCGCGGCGGGCGATCTTGAACTCCGGCAGGGCAAGCCCCGTGCGGCCGGGCGCCGTCAGCACCATGTTCATCGTCAGGCGGCCGCAGCCCTCGGCCACGAACCACTCCTCCGCCGCTGCCATCACCTCCGCGGCCGTCTTTCCGGGCTCGTAGTGCTCGAGCCAGATCTCGAATCCGCGGCGATTGATCCGAACCGAATCACGCACGGAGGCGAGCTCCGCCTCGCTCTTCACCGCCCGCGCCAGGTCGAACTCGACGTCGAACGGCACCAGGTCGAATCCGTCGAGCGCGGTGAAGTCGCGAACCGTCATCACGTAGTCGAGCCCGTAGACGCCGAGGCGGCGCCAGCCGGCGTCGCGGGCCCGCTCGGCGATCGCCTCGCCGGGGCGGGCATGGAAGAGCTGCTCGAGCGGCGTGGTGCCGTGCTCGCCGACGTAGGTCGCCTCCGTGGGGAAGACGACGTACGGCTCGCCGTGGGCGGGCAGCACCACGTACGCGTAGCGGTGGACGATCTGGAAGCCGGAGAGGTACGTGACCGCTCCCTCGAAGCCCGAGTACTCGCTGCCGGCGACCACGAGGGCGTCGAGCGAGTGCGCCTCCATCGCCGCGCGGACGTTCGCGTGTCTGCGTCGAAGCTCTACCGGGAGGTCCACGAGGCTTCCACTCCTTTGACGAGTGCGGTGATGGCGTCGTTGAGCGGCGTCGGCACGCCGTGCTCGCGCCCGAAACGCCCGATGCCGCCGTTCAGGTAGTCGATCTCCGTCAGCCTGTGGGCCTCGACGTCCTGCAGCATCGAGGCCTTGTGCCCGTAGGCGACGTCCGGTCTGGCGGCATGGTCGATCAGGTCTTCGGGATCTGCGTCGAGCACGATCCCCTGCGCCGCAGCGACGGCCTTGCCCTCGTCGACGAGCGCAGAGACGAGCGCTCGCAGATCGGGGCGCTCGCAGACGCGCCCGTGTGTGAGACCGGTCAGCGCGCCGATCGGGTTGGTGGACGCGTTGAAGATCACCTTCCGCCACTGCGCGGGGCGCGCGTCGGCGACGGCGCTCGTCGGCATCCCGGAGCGGGTGCACGCGTCGGCCAGCCGCTCCACCTCTTCCATCCGGGCCGGGCTCGACTCGAACGGCGCCAGCGTCGTCTCCCCCTTCACGTCCCACTGCACGACGCCGGGCTCGAGCAGCTTGCCCGCGGGGAACGTGGTGCCGCGGATCACACGCGTCACGTGGCGGGCCAGGATCTCCTCGTTGCCGACGCCGTTCATGACGGACGCGACGGCGCCGTTGGCGAACGCGTGGGTAGTGGCGGTGATGGCCGCCTCGGCGTGCATCGCCTTCGTGGCGACGATGCCGAGCTCGCAGGCGGGCAGCTCAGCCGGGTCTGCCGTGGCACGCGGGTGACCGACGACCTCACCGGCTCCGGTCAATTGCAAACCGTGCTTTTTGATCGCATCGACATGCGCCTTGTTCAGATCGAAAGCCCACACCTCGGCGTCGTCGAGCGTTGCGAGGTTTGCCGCGAACAGCGACCCCACGGCACCGCACCCGACGACACAGATCCTCACGTCGGGGCGACTCCCTTTGCGATCGGCGGCTCCGGCCGTCGTCCCGTGGGCGGCAGCGCGAACTCTCGGCCGCCCGTCAGGCCGCTCGGGCGCACCACGAGCACGAGAGCCATCAGTAGACCGACGACGATGATCCGTGAGCCAGACGGCAAGTCGACGGTGTGCCCGCCAACGCCGATCCCGCTCTCGGCTTCGGCAAGGAACGAGTCGAGAGCGCTCACTGCGAGGGCCCCGACGACCGCGCCCCAGAGACTGCCGGCGCCGCCGATGACGAGCATCGCCAGCGTGATGAACGTCAAGTCCAGATACACGTCCTCCGTCGAGACTGGCAAGAAGTGCACGTAGAGGCCGCCCGCGAGGCCCGCCACGGCCCCCGAGATGGCGAACGCCCACAAGCGCTGACGCACCACCGAGATGCCGACGGCCCGTGCTGCGGCAGCGTCCTCACGCGTCGCGCGCAACTGACGTCCGAAGCGGCTCGTCTGATACGCGAAGGCGACGAGGACCGCGATCACCGCGACGATCGTCGCCTGCAGGAGGTCGGTCGTCTCGGGCACCGACGAGAAGGAGTTCGTCCCGGGGCCGACCCGGTTCCAGTAGCGGAGGACGTTGTGCGTGATCTCGAGCACGGCGAACGTTGCGATGCCCGCCGTCAACCCCGAGAGGCGCATCAGCGGCAGTCCGGCAACGAGCGCGTACAGGCCGCCGACCGCGGCTGCGACGATGAGCGACACACCGCTCCCGACCGTCGTCTCGGCGAGGAAGGGGAACAGGGTCGGAAAGATCGCCGCCTTCTCCTCGACCGGCACCGAAAGAACCCCTGCCGCCCAGGCACCGACCGCGACGAAACTCACGTGCCCGAACGAAAGCACCCCGGAGTTGCCGACGAAGATGTAGAGCGCGACCACGACGACGACGGCGATGAGCGCGCTGATGAAGTAGATCTCGATCTCGCGCGAGAACAGCATGCCGAGAACACCCGCGCCGACGATGAGCATGAACGGGCCACCCACGGTGACGAGGTTGCGTCGTGCGCTCATACGCGCTCCAAGGGCAGGCCTCGTGCGAAGAGGCCCGCCGGACGGAGCAGCAGCACCAGGATCACGAGCCCGAAGACCACCGACGGCAGGAACTGGCTCTGGTCGGTGGGCAGAGCGCCGCCGAGGAGGCCGGACACGAAGCCGATCGCGAACCCTCCGAGGGTCGCGGACAGGAGGCGGTTCATGCCGCCGACAACGACGCCTGCCAAGACGACGATCGTCTGATCGAGCGCGAATCCCGGTGTCACGAGCGGCGACTGCACGGTGAGCAACACGGCGACGGCGGCCGCCAGGAGCCCGGAGAGCAGCACGGCGGTGCCGATGACCCGTTCAGCGCGGACGCCCAGCAGTCGTGCGGTGCCGAAGTCCAGTGCGGCTGCGCGCATGTGCAGCCCGATGCTCGTGCGCTCGAGCAGCAGCACGAGCAGCAGGAGGCAGACCGCCGCGACCACGATCGCCACGATCGTGATCTTGCGAATGTCGACGCTGCCGATCGAGACCGGCCGGTTGAGGAAGGCGAGTGATGTCGCAGGCTTGCCGAGGGACCCGAACCACAGCAGGGCAACGCTCTGCAAGAGAAACGCGACTGCAAACGTCGCGGCGAGCATCACCGCCGGCGACTGGGTGCGGAGCGGACGGAACACGAGCACGTTCATCGCCATGGAGAGCGCCAGCACGACGACGACGCAGAGACCGATGCCCGCCCAGGTCGGCCAGTCCCACTCGGATGCGAGGGCGAGCGAGAACGCGCCGGCCATGATCAGCTGGCCGTAGGCGAAGTTCACGAGTCGGAGCACTCCGAAGACAAGCCCGATGCCGACGGCCATCAGGCCGTAGATGGCGCCGAGGCCGACGGCATCGACGACGGTCTGCGCGTTCAGCGCCGCGACGAGGCCCCCGGTGCTCACGAGAGGTACGCGGCCACCATCCGCTCCGTGTCGGTCGCGTCGGCGGGAGACAGGACGAGCCGGAGCTCCCCGTTCGCGACGAGGTACGTGCGGTCGCAGAAGGCCACGGTTCGTTGTGCGCGCTGCTCGACGAGAACGATCGTCACACCGCGCTCGCGGATGGCGCCGAGCGCCTCGAACACGAGGTCGACGACCTTGGGCGCCAGGCCGAGGGACGGCTCGTCGAGGAGCAGCAACCGCGGCTCGGCTGCGAGCGCGCGTGCAATCGCGAGCTGCTGCTGCTGACCGCCGGACAGCGACCCTGCATGGCGTCGGCGCATCTCGCGGATGACGGGAAAGAGATCGTAGGCCGTCTCGAGAGTCGACCCCGAGGTGCCGCCCGGGCGACGTCCGGCGAGCCCGAGACGAAGGTTCTCCTCGACCGTGAGCTCGGCATAGATGCGGCGCCCCTCAGGCACGAGCGCAACACCGAGGCGCGCGATCTCCTCCGGTTTCGACCCGCGCACCGACCGTCCCGCCAGACGAACGTCGCCGGCGGAGACGGGTGCCGCGCCCACGATCGCGTTGACCGTCGACGACTTTCCGGCGCCGTTCGGGCCGATCAGTCCGACGATCTCGCCTGGCTGCACCGTCACGGACAGCCCTCGGACGGCTGTGACGGCCCCGTAGCGCACGTCGAGCTGCTCGACTTCGAGCAACGGCTCGCTCACGAATCGTCCTCACGCACAGCGCTCTCGCCGAGGTATGCGGCCGCCACGTCGAGGTTCGCTCTGATCTCTGCCGGCGTCCCCTCGGCGAGCGTCCGACCCTGGTCGAGCACGACGATGCGATCGGAGACGTCCATGATCAGGGCCATGTTGTGGTCGATGAGCAGCACGCCCACGTCGTGCTCGTCCCGCACCGAACGGACGACCACGGCGAACTCCGGCACCTCCGCCTCGGGCAGCCCGGCAGCGGGCTCGTCCATCAAGACGAAGCGCGGCTCGGTCGCGAGAGCCGTCGCCACACCGAGCCTCCGCTCGTCGCCGTGCGCCAGCGTCGCCGCCGGCACCTCGGCATAGGGAGACAGTCGCAGCAGGGGCAGGAGCATGTCGGCGCGTCGGCGCGCCTCGCGCGTCGACGCGCCCACGCCGAGCGCTGCCACCTCCACGTTCTCGCGCACTGTCAGCGCAGCGAACGAGTGGCTGTGCTGGAACGTGCGGGCGAGACCGTGGCGACCGCGCCGGTCGGGGTTCCACCGGGTGACGTTCCGGCCCTCGAGCGAGACCGAGCCCGAGTCGGGGAAGTCAAAGCCGCTCATGACGTTGACGAGGGTCGACTTCCCGGCCCCGTTCGGGCCGATCAGGCCGAGCACCTCATGGCTGCCGAGCTCGAGCGTCACGTCCTCGAGAGCGCGCACACCCTCGAAGGACCGCGAGACCGAGGCGGCCCGGAGCGATGCTCCGGGCCGCCTGCGGCTTCCCGATCTGGCGTGCGCGTCGGTCAACGCGTCCCTAGATCTTCGGGACGACCTTCGCGGTGATCGAGCCGATGTACTTCGGCTGGTTGTTCTGGATCCGGATCACCCGGTACGCCCTACCGGTCACGGCGTGCAGGTTCTTCGAGAAGGTGACGAGGCCGGACGCCGTCGGCACCTTCTTGAACTTCTCCATCTGCGCTGCCAACGCGATCCCCTGCGTGGACTTTGCCCGCCTGATCGCGGTGACGACACCATCGATAGCGGCCGGTCCGGTGATGTAGCTCCCGACCAACGGCTTCACGGCCTTTGCCCAGGTGTTCGCAATGGGCAGCGGATCGTCCCCGAAGACCGATGCGTAGGTGACGAAGTAGTAGTTCGTCACCTGTGGATCCTTCGGCAGCCAGTAGTTGCCGTCACCGGCCCACGAGTTCATGAACGGCGTGTTCACGCCGAGCGTTCGCAGACCGTTGAGGATCGGCACCATCGCACCCCACGGCGGCGCCGTGGCGGTCACGATCACGTCCGCGTCGACGTCCTTGAGACGGTTGACGACGTTCTGCGACGAGGCGGGATCGGCGTTGCCGTCGAACGCAGACACGTACGACTCCTTGGCGACGACCTTCCCACCGAGTTGCTTCCAGCGTGCCTCGAACGCCTGCACGACGTTCTTGAAGTAGTCGATGATCGTGTCCGTGGCGAGAGCCGCGTTCCGCCAGCCCTGCTTCCATGCGAACTCGGCCATCGCGGAGCCTTCGTCCTGGGCCAGATTGCCGAACGTGAAGGCGAGTCGGCCCTTGGCCCCGAACCGCTTCGGCCCCATCTGATCGGTGCCGATGCAGGCCGCGACTGCGAGCACGCCGCGGTTGATCGCCTCCTGTACCACGGGCGCGGCGAGTTGGACGTCGCACGTCGTGAAGATGATGTCGGCACCCTGGCCGAGCAGCTTCGCGGCACACGACTTCGCAACGGCCGGCTTGTTGCCCTGCGTGTCGCAGGTCTTCAGCACGATCTTGCGTCCGATGACGCCGCCCTTGGCGTTGACCGTCTTGAGGCGGAGCTTCGCCGACGCGACGGCCGAGACGTCGAACGGCGCCATCGAGCCCGTCGAGTCGTACGCCCAGCCGATGATGATCGGGGCCTTGACGGCCGAGGTGGCCGACCCCGCCACGATGGCGGCTACAACCGCCACCGTTGCAAGGAGCGCCAGCAGCGCCCCCTTCTTCCTCACTGTCATGACGCCCTCCTGTGGGCTCGACGGTTCGCCTCTTCCTGTGTCCTCACCACGATGCCTCCTTCGCCTTCACGAGCCGGTAGAGCGCGGTGTGCAGCGGCACGGGAACGCCGTGCCGCTCCGCCTCGCGGACGAGAGAGCCGGTGATGAGGTCGATCTCGGTCTCCCTGTGTGCTTCGACGTCCTCGAGCATGGATGGATAGTGGGCCGACCCCCGCTGCGTCGCGAGCACGTTCATCTCCCACGGGTCGTCGTGCAACTCGATCCCGGCCGCCGCCGCCACGGCGACGCCCTCGTCGACCAGGTCGTGGACGAGATGCCCCAGATCGGTGGGCTCGGCCTCGTCGGCGAAGTGGTGGTCATGGCGTAGCCCGGTGAGCGCGGCGACGGAGTTGACGGTCGCGTTGAAGATCAGCTTCGACCACTGCGCCGGACGCAGGTCGGGGAGCGCCTCCGCCCTGAGGCCGGCGCGCTCGATCAGCCCGGCGATCTCCTCCACCCGCTCGAACGGGGTCTCCTCGTACGGCCCCAGCCACGTCTCCGTGTCGAGCACGTACTCGACGTGCGTGTCGGAGTGCTTGGTGCCGCTCATGAACGTGACGCCGGAGACGATCGGCCAGTCGCCGTGGGCACGGACGACCTCCTCGGCCCCGAGGCCGTTCAGCGTCGTGACGATGGTCGCCTCGGGGAAGCGCCCTTCGAGGGAGGCGGCCGCCGCCGCCAGCCCGTTTGCCTTGGTGGCCACGATGCCGACGTCGAACGGCGCCAACTCGTCGGGGTCGGTCGTGGCGGTGACGCGGCTCTGCAGCTCACTGCGCCCACTGATGCGAAGCCCTTCCTCGTTGAGCGCGTCGGCGTGCTCCTGGCGGCGCGTGAGCACCGAGACGTCGGCAACGCGTGCCAGGTGCCCGGCGAAGAGGCTCCCGATGACGCCGGCACCGATCACGCAGACACGCTCGATCATCCGCCGCTCATACCGCTGCGGTGGCCGCCACCGTGCCCTTGAAGTGCGGCACGACGCGCTCGGCGAAGAGCTCCTGGTTCTTGATCGCCATCCAGTGCGGGGCGCCGCCGGCGTTGACGGTGATGCCGATCTCGGTCAGCCCTGCGCACACCCCGATCGTCTCCTCGATCCGGGCCACGATGTCCGCCGGCGTTCCCACCCAGACGTAGTCCTCCTCGATCAGCTGCTCGTACGGCACCTCGGCGAGCTGCTCCATGATCCCGGCCGTGTAGAAGCCGTACCCGGCCGCGATGAGCCCGTCGGTATCGGGCTTCGGGTACTCGGTCAGCGGAGAGCAGTTCCCCTGGATGAAGCCGGTGATCCAGTCTCGACCCTCCCGCAGAGCGGTGTCGCGATCCTCGTCCAGATGGCAGGCGTGGATCCAGACGATGTCCGGCTCGGTGCCGTGCTCGGCGCACGACGTCCGGTACAGGTCGAGCTGCTGCTCGAGCACCTTGTACGGGAGCAGCGGCGGCACCGCGACGCCCCAGCCGCGCTCGGCGGCGAGCGTGTACGTGCGATCCGAGGTGCCACCGAGATAGACGCGGTACGGCGTCGAGACGAACGGGACGACATGCGAGTCGTCGACGTCGAAGTACTTGCCGTGGTGCGAGAAGCTCTCGTTCTCGAGCGCGGCGAGGAGCAGGTCGACCGCCTCCTCGTAGCGCGGTCGCGCGTGCTCGTCGAGCGGGACGCCCGCCTTCGGCGGGATCCAGCCGTGACCGCGCCCGACACCCCATTCGTAGCGACCGCCGGTGAGGATGTGCGTGGTGTGGATCACGCTCGCCAGCACCGTCGGGTTGTGGTACGGCAACGCGTGCAGCATGGTGCGGAAGCGGATCCTCCGGGTGCGCTGGGCGGCCGCCGCGAACAGCGCCGTCGGGTTGGCGGAGATGGAGAACTTCGGGAAGAAGAAGTGCTCGATGGCCGCGTACGCGTCGTAGCCGAGACGGTCGGCGTTGACGATCTGCTCGAGCACCTCGGCGTAGAGCTGCTCCGCGGTCTGGCCCGGGTGCAGCTGGATCTCGGTGTACAGGCTGAACCTCATCGTGCGGGCACCTCCGACCGTGACATGTCAAGGGTTGCCGAGCGAGTATCCCGCACCGGTGACATGACAGTCAACCGGGAGGGGCGGCTTCGAGCGCGAGCGCGCGAAGCTCGTCGTCCGTGACGAGACGGCGCTGCTCGACGCCGAGTTGCTTCACCGCCGCGAGGAGCGCCGGGTAGCGCTCCTCGGGAACGTCGAGCCCGAGCTCTGCCACCTTGATCCGGATCGAGTCGAGGCCGCTCTTCTTGCCGAGCACGATCCCGCGAGGGGCGCCGACGAGCTCCGAGGAGTACGGCTCGATCGCAGGCGGATCGTGGAACTGCGCCGCGACGGCGCCGGACTCCCGCGTGAAGAGCGTGTCGCCGGTGACGGCCTTCCAGGGGGCGAGTGTGTACCCCGAGCGGGCCTGTACGAGCCGAGCGAGGTCACGAGCCCGACCGAGATCGAGGCGGGTCGGGATCCCGTAGAGGGCTTCCAGCGCGAGGGCCACTTCCGCCAGGTCGGCGTTGCCGGCGCGCTCTCCCATGCCGTTGATCGTGCCCTGCACCCAGGTGGCGCCCGCCTGGACGGCGGCGACCGCGGCCGCGGTGGCGAGGCCGAAGTCGTTGTGACCGTGCCAGTGCACCGGGACGGCCGCGCCGAGACGTTGGCGAGCGTGGCCGACGAGGAACGCCGCCGCCTCGGGTGTGGCGATGCCCAGCGTGTCCACCACGGCGATCTCGGCGGCGCCGGCCTCGACGGCCGTCTCGTAGGCGCGAGCGAAGAACTCGCGGTCGGCGCGCGACGAGTCGACACCGAAGAAGCACACCCGGATACCGTGCTCGGTCGCGAAGCGGACGGCAGCCGCGATCCGCTCGAGCATCGTCTCGCGTGAGACGCCGAGGGCGTCGAGCTTGCCGTCCGAGATGGGGCTCTCGATCACGGACGCCTGGACGCCCAGCTCGACGAGCGCCTCCACGTCCGCCGGGACGGCCCGGGAGAACCCCCACACCTCGGCGCGCAGCCCGGCTCCGGCGATGAGCTCGACCGCGCGCCAGTCGTCGTCGGAGACCCGCGGGAAGCCGGCCTCGATGCGGTCGATCCCGGCCTCGTCGAGCGCCTGTGCGATCTCGAGCTTGTCCTCGGGGGAGAGCACGACGCCGACGGTCTGCTCGCCGTCGCGGAGCGTCGTGTCGTAGAGACCGACCGTGCCCTCCGGCTGCACACCGATCGCAACCTCGTTCACGTCGCCGGTCCACACCTTGGCGCGGTCAAGGGTCATGCCGCGCAGCCGTCCATGTGTTGATTCAACACAAGACCGGTCACACCGCCACGATCCCGTCGGGGAAGGGGCTCAGCTTCTCCGGACCACCGGCCGTGACGAGGAAGTTGTCCTCGACCCGCAGGCCGCCACCCTCGGGCCAGTAGCACCCTGGTTCAATTGCAAGGACCATGCCCTCGCGCAGCTCGCCGCCACCGGCCTGGTGCGCGTACGGGGGCTCGTGGGCGCGAGCCCCGATCCCGTGGCAGATCGGGTGGGTCGGCTGGCCCGGAAACCCGAGCGCGTCGATCCCGGCGCGCACGCTCCGGTCGAGCTCGGCCAGGCTGGCACCGGGACGGCAGAAGGCGACGGCATCCTCGTAGACGCCGAGCAACCCGGCCTCGAGCTCCCGGTAGCGATCGGTCAGCTCTCCGCAGACGACGTTCTTGGTGTGGTCGGCCCAGTACCCGTCCGCGCACACCCAGATCTCGAACAGGGTCGGCTCCCCCTCCAGCACCGGTCGGTTCGCGGTCGCGGTGAACGTCCGGATCCCCGGACCCGACCAGACGAGCGAGAACCCGAGCGCGAGCTCGACCTTGCCGGCCCAGCCGGTGCCCTCACCGTGGACGAACCCTCCCCACTCCGCCGCGATCTGCGCGTCGGTCAGCCCCGGCCTGATCACGCCGCGCACGTGGTCCATGGCGGCGGCTGCGATCTCGTTGGCGAGCCGCATCCGCTCGATCTCCTGTGCCGTCTTCACGGCGCGCGCCTCGACCAGGAGTGGCGTCGCGTCCTCGGCACCGGGGAACGCGTCGAACCACGCCTTCGTGTACGTCGTGGGCTCGCCGACCATCCGATCCGCTGCCTGTGTGCCGAGCGACAGCTCGAGCCCGACGCGCTCGTAGCCGCGCGCGGCATCGAGCGCCGTCTCGAGCAGGCGCGCCTGTGGTGGACGCGGGTCGTCCGGGTGGTAGCCGGCGAAGAGCCTCACGTCCTGCGTCCAGGCCATGCGCGCGGCGTCGTCCGCGGACGCTTCGAGACAGACGAGGATCGGCTCTCCCACGCGCGGGAAGACCACGGCGTCGTACCCCTTCATGCCCCAGAAGTTGGTCAGGTAGAGGACGTTGTCAGGAGCTCGCGCAACGATCGCATCGAGGCCTTGGTCGGCCATGAGCCCGCGCACGCGATCGAGCTTGCGGTGATCCCGTTCCCAGCCCACGGCGCGAGCCTACCGCCCGCGGCCGTGGCACCCGCAGATGACCGCCGTGGGAGCTTGGTCCGCCTTGAGATGGAGTCCGCGGTGCCGCGGATCGTGGCTAGGATCCGCATGGTGGCGCCGGGCGACGTTCAGTCGGCTTTCGCAGGCGCGGCGTTCGCGGACGGGATCGTGCTCGGGAGCCGGTCGTTCGACTGGCTTTGTGAGCAGGGCCACGTCGGACTCGAACGCGTCGCGAAGGCACGACGCGATCCCGCGCTCGTCGGGCCGGTGACGGCGGCGGTCGAGCAGCTCGGCGTGATCTACGCCCGTCTCGCGGGAGACCTCTCGGTCCTGTACGCGTCGCGTGAGAATCTGTTCCTCCCCGTCGATCTGGTGCACGAGCCGACCGAAACCGTGATCGAGGTCGACGAGTCGGCTCACTTCACCTCGTACCGGCTGCTTGCCCTCGAGCTCTACCGCGACGATGTGGCTGTGGGCTTCGATCTCGACGAGCACAAGGAACTGTGCCGCGCCTGGTGCTCGAGAACTGACGGCCTCGCACGCGGCATGCCCGCCAAGGGCTTCGGCTTCGGCGGCGTCCAGCGGGAACGGGCGTACCACGACGCGCTGTTCGACCTCGCCGCCCCGGCCATGGGTCTCCCCCCGATCGTACGGATCGCGGCCGTGGACGGCGACGGCGCAGCCGCGTACCGCAGCCACCGCGCATCGCTGCTGCGGCTTCTTCTTTCCTAGTCCGCGAAGTCGGGAACGGCGGGGCGCTCATCGATCTGGCGACGGGCACCGGGGCGCGTCGGCTAGTGACGCTGCTTGTCCGAGCCGGCGGGCGGCTGGTACCCGTCGATCACGGAGACGTTGACCGTCGAGCACCGCCCGCACCGGACCCGGACCTTCTTCGTCATCTGCTCCGGGTTCATCGCGACCGCAAGAAGGTTGCCGCACCGAACGCACACGTAGTCGTCCGGGCCGTTGCCGTGGAAGACCGGCCGCTCGGGATCATCCTGAATGGCGGTCCCGCCGTCCGGCGGCACCTCGCCTTCGCGGACCTGCCGCATCACAATGGTCGCCATCGTCGGCTCAGAGCGCGGCGAGCTTGCCGCTGAAGTCGGCGATCAGCGCATCGAGCACGCCGACCATGACCCCCTCGCCCATCGACGCGGCCTTGCCGGTGATCTGCGCGTTCGTGTGGATCGTGCCACCACCGTCGGTGAGCGCGAATGTGACGTCGGCGTTCGCGTGTCCCTGGCCGCCGGCCTCCTTGGACTTGACTCGCATCAGCACGCGATGTGCCGCGGCGTCCTGCTCGACGATCTCCACGGTGCCGGTGAACGCCATCGACATCGCCCCCAGCTTGACTTTGATCTCGGCTCTGACGGTGCTCGGGGAGATCGTCTCGAGCACGCTGCCCCCCTCGACGCACGGCACCACGCGCTCGAGGTCGAGGATCGTCGCATAGCTCTCGTCGATCGACTTCGCGGTGGAAAACGGATGATCCAGCTCTACGGCCGTGGCGCCTCCTCAGCAAAGGGTGAGCGAGCGATCGCAGCCCTCCACGCCCACCGACAACACGCGATCGAAGCATTCTAGAGCCCTTGCAGACCACCGGCTCATGCGACGTCATGATCGAGATGGTTGATCTAGGCTCCGCGCGTGGCGATCCAGGCGGGCACGCACACGCTCGGGCCCGAGAACTGCACCCTCTCCGTGAGAACGACGCGCACCGGCGCCGCGGCCAAAGCTGGACACGATCTCCTGATCCACGTCACCGCCTGGCAGGCGACGGTCGAAATCGACGAAGAGGCGACGCTGACCAGAATCGTCCTCGACGCAGACTCCACCTCTCTTCGCGTGCGCGAGGGCACCGGCGGGATGCAGGCGCTCGGCGACGACGACAAGGAGAGCATCGAGAAGACGATCGACGACGAGATCTTGAGAGGGGAGGCCATCGCGTTTCGCTCGACCGCGGTGCAGACCGTCGCCGACGGCAGCCGGATCAGCGTGCAGGGTGAGCTGACGCTCGTCGGAAAGGCCTGCCCGATCGAATTCGACGTCATGATCGGTGCTCAGGGCGAGCTCGGCGGCCGCGCCATCGTCAAGCAGACCGACTGGGGCATCACGCCCTACTCGACCCTGTTCGGAGCCTTGAAGGTCGGCGACGAGGTCGAGGTCTCGATCGACGCAACCACCGTGGCCGAAGGACCCGCCCGGGCCGACGCCGGCGGCGTGCGAGCGCCGGTGCACCGCCGCGGAGCGAGCGTCGGACGTCGCGTCTCAGGCTTTGTCTGGGCGCTCTTCTTCTTCCTCTTCCTCTGGCTCGGCATGGTCGCCGTCGATGTCTCCCACGGCACCGCGCTCCCCCTCGCGCTCGTGGCGGCCGTCTTCATCTTCCTGTTCGTCCACAGGCACGGAACGAACGGGCGGCGGACCTAAGGTCGCCAGGGACGCTCGGCCGCCCAGCTGCCGCCTCGCTAGTAGACGGTTTGCGCGTCGAGCCCGCCCTCGACTCCGGGCGGCAGGACGCCGGTGCCGTGCGCGTACAACGCGATCTCCTCGATCGTCTTGACCTTTGTGGGGTCGCTCCCGTCGGCCTCGACCCAGGCTCCGTTGACCCACGTAAGGGTCTCCGGCTCCGTTCCCAGCGCCACGGCCGCGAGGAGCTGCGCCTTCGCACGGATCTTTCCGGACGCACTGACGACTGCGGCCGGCGTACCCTCGGACGGGCTTGTGTTGTAGCCGTGACCCACACCGAACCGGTCGGTGTCCGCCGGCACGACCTTGACGTCGAGCGGGGGGATGCCGAGTTCGTCCGCTACGAGCTGAGCGTACTGGCCCTCCCTGCCGTCGGCCTCGGTGGTCAGGCTGAGCACCATCTTGCCGGTGGGATGGACGCGTAGAAAGACTGCCCGGTAAGCCTCGTTAGCCATCGCTTGCTTCTCCTCTTGGCGTGTCGTCGTCGGTCCCGAGACGCTGGCGCTCCTGATGGGCCGTCAGCGCGTTGTGCTCTTCCAGGTCGCAGAAGGAAGGCTGCGGTCCGCCCAGTGGGTTCGGAGGCACCGCGGGTCGCTCGCAGCCCGGGTAGATGCATCGCTTGGCTTCTGGCTCACTCATCGGTCACCCATCCCGACGTCGTTCGGCCCCTGCCCGGCCCGTGTCCGCTGGGCATCGCGACCGAGCTGCCCGGCACCGGGGTGGCGCTGGCCCACGGCTCCGGCTCGTCGGCCGCGGCGGTGAGCCCAGGCGCCACGTCGCTCGGCGAGTCGGCGGCGATCGCGTCGACGACCTCGGCGAGAGCCTGGAAGCTGTGCCCGCTCACGAGCGCATCGCAGTGCGGCAGGGCGGCGACCATGCCGCCGGCCTGCACTGAAAACGCGCTGGCACCCACGCGCGGATTGACCCAGACGATCCGATGGGCCAGGCGCGCAAGGCGCTCCATCTCCCGCCCCACGAGCATCGGGTCGCCGCGCTCCCAGCCGTCGGAGAGGATCACGATCACGGCGCCGCGGGCCATGCCGCGACGGCCGTGCCGGTCGTTGAACTCCTTGAGCGCGTCGCCGATCCTGGTGCCGCTCGACCAGTCGGGCGCCGCCGCTGCGGCGCGCTGGATCGCGCGCTCCGGGTGGCGAGAGGCCAATGCGCGGGTGAGGCGAGTCAGCCGCGTCGCGAACACGAACGCCTCCGCGTTCGGGCCGCTGCTGGCGGCGCACGTCAGGAACTGCAGGTACGCGCGCGCGTAAGGCTCCATCGAGCCTGAGATGTCGCACAGCATCACGAGCCGCCGGGGCGCGATGCGTCGGCGACGTCGTGCAAGACGGATCGGATCGCCTCCCGTACGAAGGCTGCCGCGCAGGGTCCGCCGCATGTCGATGCGCGCTCCGTGGCGCCCCTTCTCGTACCGACGCGTTTGCCGAAGGGGAGTTGCGAGCTCCAGGCGCGACATCAGCCGGTAGAGCTGCGCAAGCTCGTAAGGCTCGAGTGCGTCGAAGCTCTTGCGCCCCAGCACCTCCTCGTCGCTGGCCATCGCCAACGGCACTTCGACCTCGGACGCATCTTCGTCCTCGGTTCGCTCACCAGCCGACGACGCACCCGCGCCCGGCTCCTGCTGGTCTGAGTTCCGGGGCGAGGCCTTGTGCTCGGACCTCGGCCGGTCATCCGGCGGCGAGGCGACGGTTCGCGCATCCTCGAGATCGACGTCCTCGCCGTGCACTCGACGCCCGAAGACCGAGAGGAACACCTCGTCGAAGGTCTTGACCTGTGCCGGATCGGACACGAACACGGCGCGCGCGGTCCAGTACAGGCGCCGGCGTGTGATCGGTCGGACCAGCGTCAGAGCACGTGCGAAATCGGACGCGCGCCCGGGCGTGACGGGCACGCCTTCGTCGTGCAGGCGCCGGCTCAGCGCCCCGACGAACGGGGGGAGGTCGAGGGTGATCGTCTCGACCCCGAACACGCGCTGGGACGAGCGCCCTTCAGTCACCGGCACGCACGAGCTGGTCAAGGCCTTCCGCGCGGATCACCTCCTGATCCTCGCTGTACTTCAGCACCGATCCGAGAGTGCGGTCCACCGCCGCGGCGTCCAGATGCTCGATGCCGAGCAGGTTCAGAGCCGCAAGCCAGTCGATCGCCTCGGCCACGCCCGGCGGCTTCTGAACGTCGGTGTCGCGCATGCGCGAGACGGCGTTCGCGACCTGCACCGCGAGCGCCTCGGATGCGCCCTTGACTCGGCGGCGCACGATCTCCACCTCGCGCTGCGGCGTCGGGTACGCGATCCAGTGGTAGAGGCAGCGCCGCTTGACGGCGTCGTGGAGGTCGCGCGTCCGGTTCGACGTCAACACGATCACCGGCGGGTGCGTGGCCCGGACGGTGCCGAGCTCGGGGATCGTCACCGCGGCGTCCGCGAGCAGCTCGAGCAGGAACGCCTCGAAGTCGTCGTCGGCCCGGTCGATCTCGTCGATCAGCAACACCGCCGGCCGAGGGCCGGGATGCTGGAGGGCGCGCAGGAGCGGGCGGCGGATGAGGTAGTCGGGGCCGAACAGCTCCTCCTCGCCGAGCTCCGAGCCGCGCGAGTCGGCGAGGCGGATGCTCAGCAGCTGGCGCGGGTAGTTCCACTCGTACAGCGCCTCCGCCGCGTCGATCCCCTCGTAGCACTGGAGGCGGACCAGCGGTGTGTCGAGCACCAGCGCCAGCGCCTTCGCAGCCTCGGTCTTGCCGACGCCCGCCTCGCCCTCGAGCAGCAGTGGCTGCGGCAGGCGCACGCTCAGGAACATCGACGTCGCGAGGCCATCGTCGACGAGGTAGTCGACGTCGGCGAGCCGCCGCGCCAGGGTCTCGATGTCGGGCACGAGCTGCCGGATCTCGCCGGCCGCCTCGCCCGTCACCTCATTCTGTGAGGGCATGCTCGTGTTGTGCCTGAAACTTGGTCGCGCAACCCTCGCAGCAGAAGTAGAACGTCTCGCCATCGATCTCCACCGACGGCGTGCCGGCGCCGATCGCGACGGTCATCCCGCAGATCGGGTCGATCGCGATCGGCGGCGCGGCGGAGCGGGCTGGGGCGGCCACGCGCTCCCGCTCGGGCGGAGCCGCACGCTTGCCGCGGCGGATCGCGACGATCTCCACGAGGATCGACATCGCGATCTCGCCCGGGGTGCGGGCGCCGATGTCGATCCCGGCAGGCACGTCGATCAGCTCGAGGTGCTCCTCGGAGACCCCGTCGGCGCGGAGCTCATCGAGTACGCCGACGCCGCGCTTGTGACTCGCGACGAGGCCGACGTAGGGCACGCTCGCTTCGAGCGCGCGGCGCAGGATGTGGAGCTCGTCGCGCCCGTGCGCCGCGACGACGAGCGCGAGGTCGCCGGCTGCCGGCTCTGGTGTCCCGTCGGCCACGGGGACGAGTTCGAGCCCGAGTTCCGCGCCGACCGACAGGACTGCGGCCGCGATCGGCGTGTCGCCGACGACGAGAACGCGCGGCGCCGGAACGACCGGCTCGAGGAAGATCTCGATCGCACCGCCGGAAAGACACGGGTTCTGCGCCGTCACGGCACCCTCCTCGACCGGGACCTCTCGGCCGGTTTCCGGGTCTTCGCCAACTGGTCCGTCGGGAACGATGCGCAAGAGCAGTGCCTCCTCGATCTCGATCGCCTTCAAGGAGTACACGCGAACGCTCTGCTGCGCGCACACCCCGCCGACGAATCCTTCGATCGTGCCGTCGGCGAGCACGATCGCCACCTCTCCGGCCTTGACGCTCGTCGGGCGCTGCGCCCGCACGACCGTCGCGATCACGAACGCCGCGCCCTCTGCCGCGAGCTCCTCGGCCCGCCGCGACACGGCGGCGCTCATCATTGCGGTGGCTCGGGACGCCCCTGCATCGCTGCCCAGACACGGGCCGGAGTGCAGGGCATGTCGATGTGGTCGACGCCGTGCGTCTCGTGGAGCGCGTCGATGACCGCGTTCACGATCGCCGGAGGCGACCCCACGTTCGGCGACTCGCCCACGCCCTTGGCCCCGAGCGGATGGTGTGGGCACGGCGTGACCGTCTCGCCGAGCTCGAAGTCCGGGCACTCGAGCGCGGTCGGGATGAGGTAGTCCATGAACGACGAGTTGAGGCAGTTGCCCTCCTCGTCGAACGTGATCACTTCCATCAGCGCGATGCCGATGCCCTCGGCGAGGCCGCCGTGAATCTGGCCGTCGACGATCATCGGGTTGATGCGCACGCCGCAGTCGTCGACGGCGATGAAGCGCCTGACCGTGACCTGAGCGGTGTCGGGATCGATGTCGACGACGGCGATGTACGCGCCATAGGGATACGTGAGGTTCGGCGGGTCGTAGATGACCTGCGCGTCGAGCCCACCCTCCATCCCTTCGGGCATCTGCTCGCCGCTGTACGCGCGCACTGCGATCTCCTCGATCATCGCGCCCTTTTCGGGGTCACCCTTGACGTACCAGCGTCCCTTCTCCCAGGCGAGATCCTCGGGTCTGGTCTCGAGCATCGTCGACGCGATCAGACGCGCCTTGTCGCGCACCTTGCGCGAGACAACGGCGACCGCGGCACCTGACACCGGCGTCGAGCGGCTGCCGTAGGTGCCGAGCCCGTACGGCGAGCGGTCGGTGTCCCCGTGGCGGACCTCGACGTCCTCGGGCGGGATGCCGAGCTCCTCGGCGACGATCTGCGCGAACGTCGTCTCGTGGCCCTGGCCCTGCGTCTGGGCGCTGATGCTGACCACCGCCTTGCCCGACGGGTGCACCCGCAGGTCGGCGCCGTCGTTCATGGCGAGCCCGAGGATGTCCATGTGCTTGCGCGGACCTGCGCCGACGCCCTCGGTGAAGAAAGCCACCCCGATCCCCATCAACTCGCCGCGGGCGCGCTTCTCCGCCTGCTCGCGGCGCAGATCCTCATAGCCGGCGATCTCCATCGCCACGCGCATCGTCTCGGCGTAGTTCCCGGAGTCGTACGTCCACCCGGTGGTCGTCTCGTACGGGAACTGCTCAGGAGCGATGAAGCTGCGCATCCGCAGCTCGATCGGATCGACCTTCATCTCGAGCGCGAGCGCGTCGACCATCCGCTCCACGAGGTAGACGGCCTCGGTGATTCGGAACGAGCATCGGTACGCCACACCGCCGGGCGCCTTGTTCGTGTAGACCGCCTTGACCTGGACGTGGGACGCCTCGAGGTCGTACGACCCGCAGACGATGTGGAAGAACCCGGCGGGGAACTTCGTCGGCTGCGCGGTCGAGTCGAAGGCGCCGTGGTCGGCGATCACGTCGACCCGCAGGCCAGTGATCTTGCCGTTCTTCGAGCACATCTCGCTGCGCATGATGTAGTCGCGGGCGAACCCCGTAGACATCAGGTTCTCGGAGCGATTCTCGACCCATTTGACCGGGACGCCGGCCACGATCGATCCGGCGATCGCGCACACGTAGCCCGGATAGACCGGAACCTTGTTGCCGAACCCGCCCCCGATGTCCGAGCAGCGGATCCGGATCATGTGCTCCGCGAGTCCGGCGACGTGCGCGTACACCGTGCGGTGTGCGTGCGGTGCCTGGTTGCCGTTGTAGATGTCGAGCTGGCCGGTCTCCGGGTTGAAGTCGGCGATGATGCCGCACGTCTCGAGCGGCGCCGGGTGGCAGCGGGGATAGATGATGTCGCGCGACACGACGGTGTCGGCCTCGGCGAACGCACGGTCCGTCGCGGCCTGGTCGCCGGCCTCCCAGGTCGGGCTCGCAAGGTTGTCGCGCTGGCCGACCTTGTCGTCGCGGATCAACGGTGCGTCCGGGTCGAGCGCCTTGCGGGCGTTGACGATCGCCGGCAACGGCTCGTACTCGACGTCGATCAGCTGGAGCGCGTCGTTGGCGGAGTACTCGTCGGTCGCGATCACGAACGCGACCTCCTGGCCCTGGAAGCGGACCTTGTCGCCTGCGAGCACGGCCTGCGTGTCATAGGAGATCGTCGGCATCCATGCCAGCCCGAGCGTCTCGAGGTCCTTGGCAGTGACGACGGCGGCGACGTTCGGGTGCGCGAGCGCCCGCGAGGTGTCGATCGAGACGATGCGCGCGTGCGCGTACGGGCTGCGCAGGAGGGCGCCGTAGACCATGCCCGGCAGCCGGATGTCGTCGAGGTACGTTCCCTGGCCGCGGATGAAGCGCGCGTCCTCCTTGCGCTTCAGACGACCAAAGCCGATCGGACGTTCGGTCTTGGCGCTGGGGAGGTTCTCGACCATTGCCATGCCTCAGACCTCCTGTTTCGCGGCGGCTTCGTACTCGGCGGCCCAGCGCACGGCCGCCACGATGTTCTTGTAGCCCGTGCAGCGGCAGATCGCGCCTGAGATAGCGGTACGGATCTCCTGGTCGGTCGGATTCGGGTTCTCGTCGAGCAGGGCGCGTGTCGTCATCAGCATCCCCGGCGTGCAGAACCCGCACTGCAGGGCGTGCTGCTCGTGGAAGCCCATCTGGATCGGGTCCAGCAGGCCGTCGACCTCGAGCGACTCGACGGTACGGATCTCGTGGCCCTCGCACATCACCGCCAGGATCGTGCAGGACTTGACCGGCTCGCCGTCCATCTGCACGACGCAAGCGCCGCAGTTGGACGTGTCGCAGCCCCAGTGGGTGCCGGTCAGGCCGGGCGTCTCGCGAATGAAATGGACGAGCAGCTGCCGCGGCTCGATCTCGCGGGAGACCTTCTCGCCGTTGATCGAGATCGAGACGTCCATGTCAGGCCCCCTCGGTCGCGCGAGCCGTCGCGCGGGTCAGCGCACGGGTGGTGAGGACGCCGGCGAGGTGGCGCTTGTAGTCGACCGGCCCGCGGCCGTCGGCGCTCGGCGAGCAGTCAGCCGAGGCGATCTCACCCGCTTGCGCGTAGAGCTCGTCCGACGGGGCCTCGCCTCGCAGCAGCTCCTCGGCCCGCGAGAGATGGATCGTCGTCAGCCCGACAGCGCTGAGCGCGATACCGACATCGGCGATCTTGCCGCCGTCGAGCCACACCGCAGCCGACGCCGCGGCGATCGCCCAGTCGCCGGCACGGCGCTCGACCTTCTCGTGCGCGCTGCCGCCGCCCGCACGGAGCGGGACCCGGACCTCGGTCAGCATCTCCCCGTCACCCACCGCGGTCGTGTAGGGCCCGACGTGAAAGTCCTCCATCCCGACCACCCGCTCGCCGGCGGCGCCGCGGATCACGGCCTTCGCCTTGACCGCTGTGCAGACGGCCGAGAGATCCTCGGCCGCATCCGCCTGGCACAGCGAGCCGCCGATCGTGCCGCGGTTGCGCACGACCGGATCGGCGATCACGAACTCGGCGTCGCGAAACAGCGGAAAGCTCTCGGCGAGCAGCTCGGACTTCAACAGGTCGACGTGGCGGGTCAGCGCCCCGATCCGGACCTCGTCGTCCTCCTCGCGGATGTACGAGAGCTCCGTGAGGTCGTTGATGTCGATCAGGTGCGCCGGGTTTGCAAGCCGAAGCTTCATCATCGGCAACAGGCTGTGGCCGCCGGCGATGATGCGCGCGTCCGGGCCGAGCCTCTGAAGCGAAGCGATCGCGCCTTCCACGCTGGTCGCGCGCTCGTACTCGAATGCCGCAGGCGTCTGCACCAAAGGCTCCTTTCCTGATCTTTCAGGTTACCGGCGGTCGGCCGGGAGGCGCTTGCGCGGCGCTCCGATGTCGTCCCGCTGCTCGTACTGCACGGGAGCGTCGGTGCCGATGACCGGAGACCTCGGCAGCGACTCGGGCCTCGACTGACGGAGCTCCGGGTAGAGCAGACGCGCCGCCAGGCTTCCGCCTTCGACGTTCCTGAGCGGGAAGCCGGCCGGGTTCCCAGCGGCGATCGGGGCCTCCCGGCCGAGCCGTGCGAGTGTGAGCGTGCCCCGGGTGTAGACCTCGCCGATCCGTGGCGCCTTGACCGTGGCGCTCTCGGGGAAGTTCCTGAAGCCCGAGGCGGCCGCGCCGGCGTAGAGGCCGTCGACGAGACCGACGGCATCCGTCATGCCGGCCTTCTGCACGAGCAGGCCCTCGAGCAGGTCGACGCCTGCATCGAGGTGCTCGTTGATGTTCGAGACGATGCCGTTGACCGGCGCACTCTTCTCCACGATCTCGCCCACGTGGGCGATCACCTCGTCCAGGCCGCCGGTGATCTTGCGCAGCTCCACGATCACCGAGACGAGGTAGAAGACGAGCGCGAGCACGATCAGCAGGACGCCGAGGATCGTGACGACGCCGACTGCCATGATCGCGAGCATCCCTTCCTCCTAGCCGGCGTCGTCGAGGATCACGTCGAGAGAGCCGCCGTAGTTCGCGACTCCGGCGACGGTCTGGGCCACCTGGTCCTGCGTCGTCAGCAGCAGCGCCGCGGCATCGAGGTCCTTCGACCCCGCGGCCGCCACCGTCGCGATCTCCTGCACGCTCGGGACGATGCTCTTCGCGGCGCTGAGCACGCCGTGGAGCAGGTACACGACGACGGGGACGACGACGAAGAGCAGGACGGCGTTTCCGATCCACCACAGCGTCATCGCGGCCTTCTCTCGGCGACGATCGCCGCCTTGCGGGCGATCCCCGGCAGCGCGCCGAGGATGATGTCGAACTGCGCGTTGATCTCCTTGACCGCCCCCTCGAGCGGCCGCAGGTGCTCCGCCTCGACGCCCTGCAGCGCCCCGGACAGCGTCGCGAGCCCCTCGGAGATCCTCGTCAGCCCCCTGCGCACCTCGATCAGCGCGACGGCCAGCACGAGCACGACCCCCGCCGCCAGCACGACGCTCAGAAGGACGAGGACGTGGGTGCTGCTCATGCCGCATCACCGAACCCGTCGGTGAGCGCGTTCATGTAGCCGTCCTGGACGACCGCCTCGTCGACGATCAGCGCCAGCACGGGAGCCGTCGCCTCGAGCTGCGGGATGTACTCCGTGTTCGCCGCGACCTTGCCCGCGATCTCCAGCAGGCCGTCGACCGACTTCTCGATGCTGCCGACCGCCTCGAGGAGCACCGTCAGCAGCATCGCGACGATCACCGCCGCGCCGAAGCAGATGCACAGCGCGATCGCCCAGTAGGTATTCGGAAGCTCACTTCCCCACCGCCACCTTCCGGAGCGACCGCGCTGCGTGCAGGATCCTCACGCCCGAGTCGTTGATCTGCGCGACGCCGGGAAGCTCGGTCGTCTGCACGCGCACGACCTCGACCGCCTGCTCTGCGACCTTGGCCTGCTTGGCGATCTTGATCGCGAGCGCGACGATCACGATCACGATCACCGCAGCCACCGCGATCACCACGACGCCCAGCGCGATCCCCACCTGCCAGCCGCCGGTAGACGCGAGCAGCACGGCGCTCATCCTATCGCCGCAGCGGGCGTGGTCTCGGGCGCCTTGCCCGGAGCAGGCGCCAGACGCCGCGCCAGGAGCAGCATGAGCACTCCGTAGAGGATCACGATCAGACCGACGATCAGCACCAGCGGCCCGATGAAGTCGATCGTCGAGCTCGAGACGAGGTTCTCGTAGTTCTCTCGCTGGGTCTCCAGCACCGGGATCAGATCCGAGCCGAAGTACGTACGGACGTCGGGGACGGTCCGGATGGCCGTGCCGTCGAACCGCGTCGCGCCGTCGATGTTCTGGACGTTGTCCCAGCCGTTCGTCACCGTCGGGAGGTTCGTGATCGCCTGCGTCAACGCCGGGAAGTTCGCCTTCAGCGCAGCGAGCAGCTCCGCCTGCGAGACACCGAGCGTCTTCTCGAGGAAGACGAGCAAGCCGGGCAACTCCGTCGTCACCGACGACAACGGGATCGTCTGCAAGAGCGCCGTCGTGTGCGGGAAATCCTTCTGCAACGCAGCCACGACCTGCGCCTGCGAGAGCCCGGTCTTCTGCGAGACGAACGCGACCAGCTTCGGCACCTCGGCCGCGGCGCCACCCTCGGCGGTCATGATCGGGTCCTCCGTGTCGACGATCGCGGAGACCATGGTGATCCCGGCGCGGTCGCCCTTCACGCGCTCGGCGGTGTTGGCGGGACGCAGGGCGTCGAGCAGGTTCTGCCCGTTGCTGACGCGCGGGATGAGCGAGAGCCCGAGCACGAGTGCTACGACGCCGACGCCGACCACGACGACGACGCAAGCGCCCGCCGTGGCGAGTCCGCGCGAGACCCGTCCCCTGAGGTTGAGCCAGATCATGAGCACCGCGAAGGCGATCACGACGAGGCCGACGATCAACAGGAGCGGAGCGATCCAGTTGACGGACGAGGTCCCGTCGAGACTTCTGAAGTTGCCCTGCTGGGTCTCCAGCACGGGGATCAGGTCCGAGCTGAAATACGTTCTCAGCTGGGGCACCGTCTGGACCGGCGTGCCGTCGAAGCGCGTGAGCCCCTCGACTCCCTTGATGTCTTCCCAGCCGCTCGTCACCGTCGGGAGGTTCGTGATCGCCTGCGTCAACGCCGGGAAGTTCGCCTTCAGCGCAGCGAGCAGCTCCGCCTGCGAGACACCGAGCGTCTTCTCGAGGAAGACGAGCAAGCCGGGCAACTCCGTCGTCACCGACGACAACGGGATCGTCTGCAAGAGCGCCGTCGTGTGCGGGAAATCCTTCTGCAACGCAGCCACGACCTGCGCCTGCGAGAGCCCGGTCTTCTGCGAGACGAACGCGACCAGCTTCGGCACCTCGGCCGCCGCTCCGCCCTGCGGATTCATGATCGGATCGGCCGTGTCGACGTCCTTGGAGATGATGTCGATGCCCGCGCGGGTGCCGGCGAGACGATCGGAGGTGAACGCCGGTCGGGCTGCGTCGAGGACCTTCTGCCCGTCGCTGAGGCGCGGAATCAGGTTGAGCCCGGCGACGACGGTCACGACGAAGACGCCGACCACCAGCACGACCACCCACTGCAGGACTCCGGAGCGGCTCCTGTCCTTGCCTTCCATCCAGAGAACCTCCCCCAGACAGCCGATGACCGCAGAATCGACAGCGACGGGGCCGGAATAGGCCCGGCTCGTTCGGTGGGCCGCACCCTACCACCGAGGGCACGGCGCTCCAAGTCGTCGATCAGGTCTCGAACCCTTCGAGGCAGGCGCGGCATGTCGCGCTCGTTTCGACCGCCGAATCCGCCGCGGGTCATGCGTTCGTGTCTGGAATCGCAGGCGCGGTCTCCGCCCTGTCTTCGGCCTGCCGGGTACGCCGGCGCAGGAGACCTGGTAATAGTCTGCGCAACGCGGTCGACGAGGAGGCGATGCGCACCGCGGTCGATCGCCTCGTCGACGATGCAAGCGCGCTCGCAGAGCCGTTCAAGCCCTGAGCGGGAGGGCACATGTCACGAGAGCAGCGTCCGATCACCCTGTTCACCGGCCAGTGGGCCGACCTGCCGATCGGCGACCTCGCGGCGCTGTGCCAGGGGTGGGGGTTCGACGGCCTCGAGCTCGCCTGCTGGGGCGACCACTTCGAGGTCGACCGTGCACTCGCCGACGACGGCTATTGCCGCGATCGCCGGGATCTCTTCGAGCGGCACGAGCTCGGCTGCTGGGCGGTCGGCGCGCACCTCGTCGGCCAGGCGGTGTGCGACCCGATCGACGAGCGCCATCGCGCCATCCTCCCCCCGGAGGTGTGGGGCGACGGGTCCCCGGACGGCGTCCGCTCGCGGGCCGCCGACCGGATGAAGGACACCGCCCGCGCCGCGGCACAGCTCGGTGTGACCCAGGTCAACGGCTTCACGGGCTCCCCGGTCTGGCACCAGCTGTACTCGTTCCCGCCGAACGACTTCGGGGAGATCGAGCGGGCGTACGAGCGGTTCGCGGAGGCGTGGAGCCCCATCCTCGACGTCTTCGACGAGGAGGGCGTGCGATTCGGGCTCGAGGTGCACCCGACCGAGATCGCGTACGACTTCGTGACCACGGAGAAGGCCCTCGCCGCCGTCGACCGGCGACCGGCGTTCGGGATCAACCTCGATCCGTCGCACTTCGCGCACCAGTTCCTCGACGCGGCGCGGTTCGCGCTCGACTTCGCGGACCGCATCTATCACGTCCACGTCAAGGACTCGCGCCGCCGCCTCGACGGCCGGCGCTCGATCCTGTCCTCCCACCTCAACTTCGGCGAGGAGGCGCGGGGCTGGGACTTCGTCTCGCCTGGTCACGGCGACGTCGACTTCGAGGATCTCTTCCGCAGTCTCAACCGGATCGGCTACGTCGGCCCGCTGTCGATCGAGTGGGAGGACTCGGGCATGGACCGCGAGTACGGGGCGCAGGACGCGCTCGCGTTCGTGCGCCGCACGGACTTCGCGCCGTCGACGGTCGCCTTCGACGCCGCCATGCAGCGCGAGCAGTAGCCGCGCGCCGCGTGGTGTACGGTCCGAGCGACCGGACCCGGCGCGCGCAGGAGGGTGGGACGTGAGCGAGATCGCGAGCCTGATCGAGCGACACGACGCCGCCTGGAACACCCAGGACGTCGACGCCGTGATGACGCTCTACACCGACGACGTCGTCTTCCAGAACCACACCGCGGGCGAGGAACCGGTGACCGGCACGGACGCCGTGCGCGCCCACATCGGCGGGATCTTCGAGCGCTGGCCCGACCTGCGCTTCTCGTCGCGGCGCCTCTACCTGGCAGACGACTTCTGCGTGAGCGAGTGGACGGCCCGCGCCACGACGCGCGACGGCCGTGCGATCGAGTGGGACGGCGTCGACGTGATGCCCGTCCGCGACGGCCGCATCGCGCGGAAGGACGTTTACTCGACCTCGCACATCGCCCGCGCACGGGCGACGTAGGCGCTCGGGCTCACCACCGCACGCGCGGCGGCGGCGGCGTCCCGTGCGCCTCCTCCCAGGAGACGATCGGGTTGCGCAGGACGCCGATCCGCTCGATCTCGCACTCCATCACGTCCCCGGGACGCAGGTAGAGCGAGGCGGCGTTCGGCGAGAAGCCCGCCACACCCGAGACGGTGCCCGTCGAGAGCACGTCACCCGCCGAGTAGCCGAGCGCCGAGTAGTGGCTCAGGATCTCAGGGATCGTGACCGACATGCGGCTCGAGTGGGACACCTGCCGCTCCGCGCCGTTGACCCGGAGCGTCATCGCCAGGTCGTGCGGGTCGGGCACCTCGTCGGGGGTCACGATCCACGGCCCGAGCGGGCAGAACGTGTCGATCGCCTTGCAGAACGAGAACACGCCGGAGCGCATCTCGCGCCGCTGGATGTCCCGCGCGGTGATGTCGTTGAAGATCACGTAGCCGCCGATGTAGTCGGCAGCCTCCTCGGGCGAGAACCACTTCCCGGCCTTCTTCAACACGACCGCCAGCTCGAGCTCGTAGTCGAGCTCCTCCGTCAGGTGCTCCGGGTAGACGACGGGCTCGTCCGGCCCGACGATCGCGTCGACGTTCTGGAAGAAGACGATCCACGGCGCGATCTCGTGCGTCCACCCGACCTGCTTCGACTCCTCCTCGTGCTCGCGGAAGTTCCCCGCGGTATGGAAGAACTTCTTCGGCACGATCGGCGCGCGCAGACGCGTCGCGGCAAGCGGGATGCGCTCCCCCGTCTCGTCCGCACCGCCGCGCTCGAAGTACTCGCGCATCGTCGGCGCGTCGAGCACCGCGACCTCGTCACCGTCGAGCGCTCCGACCCGCCCCTCCCCCTCACCGAACGTGACCAGCTTCATCGTTCGATGATCTTCCAGAACGAGTTCTTGCACACGATCTCGTCGCCCTGGAACGTCCACAGGTCGCAACCCCACAGCTCGAGCTGCTCGCCGTCGGTCGTCGTCCCGGTCAACGTCCACTCCGAGACGGCTCGGTCACCGGAGACGAAGTCGCCCGTGCCCTCGTAATGAACGTTCGGGATCCCCTCGAAGCGGGCGGCAATCCCTTTGCGGACCTCTGCCCGCCCGACGAGGCGGCGCCCCCAGGGATCGGGCCCGCGCGGCGACACGAAGACGCAGTCGTCGGCGAACTGGGACATGATCGCCTCGACGTCGTGGCGGTTGAAACCGTCGAGCACCCGCTCGAGCACCTGTAGCTTCGACGCATCGTCTGACATCGGATCTCCCTCCTCCGCTCAGGCCACACCGCACACGCGCAGCGCCACCCGAGCGTAGACCTCGGCCGTCTTCACGAGGCCGTCGATCTCGAGATTCTCGCCGTAGGTCGTGTCCATGAGCCCGGTCGAGGTGCCGTAGTTGACGGTCGGCACGCCGTACCGGGTCAGCGCCGACGCGTCGGAGAACCATCGCGTCACGTCGCGCTCGGGCGGCGCGCCGAAGACATCCTCGTGCGCGGCGTCGATCGCCTGCACGAGCTCGTGCCCCTCGTCGATCTCCGCCCCGGGAGCGGTCACGTACACCTCTCCCTCGACGCCGTAGTCGGGAAAGCGATCGGCCAGGTCGCGCACCATGTCGAGCACCTGCTGGCGCGCCACCGTCATCTGCTTCGTCGGCGGCACGCGCACGTCGAGGAAGAGATCGGTGCGGTGCGGCGTCCGCGAGACACGCCACCCGAAACCGCCCTGCAGGGCGCCGACGTTGACGATCGCGCGCGCGCCGCGGTACGCGTTCTCCGGATCCTCCTCCCACGTGGGGATCCACTCGAGCACCGCGTCGAGCACCTCGCGCATGCGGAGGATCGAGTTCTCGCTCCGCCTCCCCTCGGAGAAGGCCGTGTGGATGAAGTGCCCCTGCGTGGAGATGCGGAGCCACAGCGAGCCGAAGTGGCCGAGCACGACCTTGCCCTCGGTGGGCTCGCCGAGCAGGCACATGTCCGCGAGCCCGCCGTGCGTGACGAGGTAGCGCGATCCGGCCGCGTAGCCGCGGTACTCGGCTCCGACCGCGTCACCCTGCTGCGTCTTCTCGATCTCCCCGCAGACCGCTGCGATCATCAGATCCCCGCGCAGCCGCACGCCGGCGTCGCGAAGCGCGCGCACCGCCTCGACGTAGCAGGCGAGCGCGCCCTTCATGTTCGAGATGCCGAGCCCGTACAGCCGGCCGTCGCGAACGAACGCCTGCGGCTGGAACCCCGGCACATGCTCGAGCCACGGCTCACGGCCCGAGTACGACGTGTCCATGTGCCCGTTGAGCATCAGGCTGGCGCCGTCGCCCGCACCTTCGAGGACCCCGATCGCGTTCGCGCGACCCTCCTCCACCTGCTGCCACTGCACGCGGAGGCCGAGCTCGCGATAGGTCGCGACCATCAGCTCCGCCATCGCCTGCTCGGAGCCGGTGAAGCTCGGCGTCTCGATCGCGCGACTCGCCCACTCGACGAGGCGATCGGGGTCGATGCGAATCTCAGTCATGGCGCCTCGTAGGGGCGAGGCCTGCCTCGCCCTCAGTCATCACGGACGTGCGGGAGCACCTGCTCCCCGAAGAGCCTGATCTGGTCGTGACGCCGGTCGCCCCACAGCTCCAGCATGACGTGCGTGCAGCCGGCGTCGTGGTACTCCTCGATCGCGGCGATGCAGTCGGCGGGCGTGCCGGCAATCGGCTTGCAGCGGTCGAGCAGGCTGTCGGTCACCTTCTCCTTGGCGGCGAGCCGGCCACCCTGCTCCATCGCCTCCGCCACAGGTCGGATCTCCTCGGGGTCGATCCCTGCCAGCTCGAGCAGCGTGTCCGCGGCGCCGGCGATGTTCTGCACCTTGTTGGCGAGGTACATGCCGGCGATCTCGCGCGCGCCGTCGCGACCGGCGTCGCGGTCCGTCTCGTGGATCGAGGCGACAACGGTGCAGCCGATGTCGATCTCGGCGCCGACGTTCCCACAGGTGTAGCGGACGAACGCGGGTGTCGTGATGGACGGTGTCAGGCACCCGTCGCCGATCTCGCCCGCAAGCGCCTGCATCTTGGGTGCCGTCGCGGCGACGTAGACCGGCGGTACCTCGCGCGGTGTGTGCGCCTCCGGGCTGAGTGCGGGCACGGAGGCACTCCAGGTCTCGCCCTCGTACTCGAACGCCTCGCCGGAGAGCACGCCGCGCACGATCGTGACCGCGTCGCGCATCGGCCCGAGCGTCTTCTTGGTCTGCGCGCGGATGTTGTTGAGAAAGATCTTCGACGTCCCGTAGCCGAGGAGAAACCGGCCCGGCCCCGCGGCCTCCTGCACGACCCGCGCGTCCATCGCGACCTGCACCGGGTGCCGCGTCCACGGCGAGATGATCCCCCAGCCGATCGTGAGCCGCGTCGTATCGCGCGCCATCAGCGCAGAGACGACGGTCGACGACCGCGCCTCCATCTGGTGCTTGCGCCACCACGGGTAGGCCTCGGCGAGCCAGATCGTGTCCATCCCCGCCTCGTCCATCACCCGCGCCGAGGCGAGCATCTCCTCGAGCGGCTCCATCGTCAGCTGCATGACGCCGATCCGAAACGGCACAGCCACTATGCAGCTCCTCGTCTCGTCGCCCGTGACATGTCACAGGACGCTACACGATCGCCACCCCGGATTGAAGCAGCGACCTCCAGACCGGGCTACCCGGCTCCAGGCGCCGTAGACTGGCCGCGTGGCGGCGTGTGGCAGCTGCGGCTTCGAGTCGCCGGCGCCGTTCCGGTTCTGCCCCGAGTGCGGCGTGGAGCAGGCGGCCCCGGCGGCGACGGGTGAGCAGCGCCGGACGGTGACCGTCGTCTTCTGCGACCTGGCGGGGTCGACAGCGCTCGGTGAGACGATCGATCCGGAGCGGCTGCGGGCAGTGCTTGCCGGCTACTTCGAGGAGATGCGGTCGATCGTGGAGCGCCACGGCGGCAGCGTCGAGAAGTTCATCGGCGACGCGGTGATGGCCGTGTTCGGGATCCCCGCTGTGCACGAGGACGACGCGCTGCGCGCCGTGCGGGCTGCCGCCGAGATGCGCGACGCGCTCCCCGTGCTCGGGCTCGAGGGCCGCATCGGCGTGACGACCGGCGAGGTCGTGACCGGCACGGCGGAGCGGCTCGTCACCGGCGACGCGGTCAACGTCGCTGCCCGACTCGAGCAGACGGCGGCCCCGGGCGAGGTGCTCCTCGGCGCGCCGACGGTCGAGCTCGTCCGCGACGCGGTCGATGTCGAGTCGCTGGAGCCGCTGGTGCTCAAGGGAAAGACCGCTCCACTCGACGCATTCCGCTTGCTACGCGTGCTTGAGGCGCCGGAGAGGCGCCACGACGCGCAGTTCGTCGGCCGCAAGCGGGAACTGGCGCAGCTCCGCGACGCATGGGACCGCGTCACCGCCGACCAGTGCTGCGAGCTCGTCACGGTCGTCGGCGAGGCGGGTGTGGGCAAGTCGCGCCTCGTGGCCGAGGCGCTTGCAACGATCGAGGCGACCATCGTCCGCGGCCGCTGTCTCCCGTACGGGGATGGCATCACCTACTGGCCGGTCGTCGAGGTGCTGAAGCAGCTCGGAGTGCGACCTCCGGAGGAGACGGCGGCCGCGGCGATCCGCTCACTCCTCGGCGAGAGTGACGTCACGACCTCGGCGGAGGAGATCGCATGGGCCTTTCGGAAGACGGTCGAACACGCTGGCACGGCCGGAGGGCTCGTGGTCGTGTTCGACGACATCCAGTGGGGCGAGCGCACGTTCCACGACCTCGTGGAGCACGTCGCGCTTCTCTCGACGGGAGTGCCGATCCTGCTGCTCTGCATGGCCCGGCCGGAGCTGACGGAGCAGCGCAGCGACTGGCCGGTGACGCTCCGGCTCGCGCCCCTGGACGCCGCCGACGTCGAGCGGCTCATCCCCGTGCGCGTCGCAGGTGAGCTGCGCCGCAGGATCATGCATGCCGCGGGCGGCAATCCTCTCTTCGTCACGGAGATGCTGGCCATGGCCGTCGAGGGAGGCGGCGACGTCGTCGCCGTCCCGCCCACGCTCCACGCACTCCTCGCAGCTCGGCTGGATCAGCTCGACGCGGCGGAGCGGACCGTGCTCGAGCATGCTGCGGTCGAAGGCGAGATCTTCCATCGCGGAGCGGTGCAGGCGCTCGCGTCGCACGACACACCCGTGACCCCGCGTCTCGCCGCGCTCGTGCGCAAGCAGCTCATCAGACCCGACCGGCCGCAGCTGGCAGGCGAGGACGGCTTCCGCTTCCGCCACCTGTTGATCCGGGACACGGCGTACGAGGCGCTCCCCAAGTCGGCGCGTGCGCACCTGCACCAGCGCCTCGCGTCCTGGCTGGAGCAGCACGGGACTGCGCTCGTCGAGCTGGACGAGCTTCTCGGCTACCACCTGGAACAGGCCCACAGGTACCGCTCCGAGCTCGGCGTGCCCGACGATCCGGAGCTGACGGCTGCGGCACGACAGCGCCTGACGGCCGGCGGCCAGCGTGCCGCCCGTCGGCAGGACTACGAGGCTGCCGCCAGCCTCTTCGAGCGCGCCTCTGCCCTCGTCCCTCCTTCAGAGGTCGATCTCGTCCTCGAGAGCGAGCTCGGAGAGGTGCTGGACTGGTTGGGTCGAGTGGACGAAGCGCTGCGACGAGCCGATGCCCTCACCGAGCGCGCGTCCGCGTCCGGCGATCGCCACGGCGAGCTCTGCGGGAGCATCCAGGCAGCGGTCTGGCGCCTCTACCTGAAGCCCGAAGCCGGACCCGAGAGCCTCGCCGCGCTCGTCGATCGAGCGTTGCCCGTGCTCGAGGCGGACGGCGAGGACATCGGTCTCTACGTCGGATACGTCGCTCTCGCCGAGGTGGCTTCGTCGCGACGGCATTTCGACGCGGCGCTGGAAGCGTACGAGAGGGCCTTCGCTCATGCCAAGCGGGCCGGCCATCACCCGTCGTCGATGGTTGCGGTGCGCACGTGGTGCCGCTTCGCCGGCACGACCCCCGTCTCGGAGCTCGTCCGATGGCTCGACGAGAACGAGCCTCGCGCGGGCCGGGATCAGTTCTTCCGTGCCTACCGTGCCTGGTCGTTCGCAAAGCTCGGCCGATTCGACGAGGCGCGTGCGATCCTCGTCGAGGCGCGGGCAGAGCAGGCAGACCGCGGCGGGGGGCTGCTGCTCGCGAACCTCACCGCCTTCGAGTCGACCTCGGTCGAGCTTCTCGCCGGCGATCCCGCCGCGGCGGCGGAGTTCGCCGCAGAAGGATGCAGGCTGCACGAGGAGCTGGGGCAACTGCACTTCCTGGCCGGCTCAGCGGCGCTCCTGGCCCAGGTGCTCTACGTCCTCGGCCGGATCGAGGAGGCCGATGCCTGGGTCGGTCGCGCAGCGGAGCTCTCGGCGGGTAACGATCCGGGGCCCCAGCTGCGGTGGCGACAGGTACGAGCGAAGGTTCTCGCACATCACGGCCGGCATGCCGAGGCGCAGGAGCTCGCCCGCGAGGTGGTGTCGGACTGCGACGACTCCGATGAGCTCGACTCACAGGGGGACGCATACGCCGACCTCGCGCAGGTTCTCCTTCTCGGCGGTCGGAACGACGACGCGCTCGTAGCGCTCGAGCAGGCGCTCGAGCGCTACGAGCGCAAGGGCAACCTCGTCATGGCGCAGCGCACCCGGGGTCGACTCGCCGAGGTCCATGACGCGACGCCACGTTGAGCGCCGCCGGACCGAAGCGGCGCGGTGCCGCTCGGCACCGCGCCGCTCCTTTCGCTCGGGGCGATTCTCAGCGCAGGATCACCCGGCTGCGATGGCGGATCGTCAGCGCCGCCAGCATGCCGAGCAGGACCAGACCGAGCGCGCCTGCCGCTCCGAACGCCGCGTCCCCCCACCGGAACCCGTCACCGGAAGCCGTCGTGACGGCCGGCGCCTCCGTCGGCACCATCCCGGGCCCGCGCAGCCCGCCACGATCGTCCGGACGCACATCCGTCGCTGCCCGGAGGGCCGCCCGTTCGATCCAATCCGGAACCACCGGCTGCGACGACGACGCGATCCCGCCGACCCCTAGCATGCCGGCGCGGTCGTTCGGGAGGACCACCCTGTCCGCCTGCGCCCGCGCAACGGCCCGCTCGATCCAATCCGGCGCGACGGCGGCCTGCGTGTTGTCCATGAGCGCTCGTGCAGCGACGGCCCGCTCGATCCAGTCCGGCACGACGGCGGCTTGCGTGGCAGCAACGCCGCCCACGCCGAGGACGCCGGCCCTGTCGTTCGGGTGCTCGGCCTGGGCTGCACCAACCAGAACCGCTGCCGTCGCGAGCGTCAGCACGAGCGCCCCGATCATCCGCTGAGCCTGTGCCTTCATGATCTCCTCCTTCGCTCCGATCGCCCCGTGCGATCGACTGGGCCCAGCGTCGCCGCACGTGGTTGCAGATCGAACGTGGGACGGTTACAACCGGTTGCGGCGGACCACATGAATTTCCGGATCCTTGGCCCACTGGAGGTGGAAGACGACGGCCGCGAAGTTGATCTCGGCGGCGCGCGTCAGCGCGCGCTGCTCGCAATCCTCCTTCTCCACCGCGGGCAGGTCATCACCGCTGACCGCCTGATCGAAGATCTCTACGGTGCCCGGCCACCCGCGACGGCGGGCAAGTCGCTCCAGGCGCACATCTCGCGACTGCGCAAGGCGCTCGGCTCCGGCAAGTGCCTCCACACGCGGGCCGGCGGGTACGCCCTCGAGCTGGTCGGCTCCGAGGTCGACGTCGACCGGTTTGGCCGCTTGGTGGACGAGGGACGCAAGGCACTGGCGAGAGGCGAGGCGGAGGGCGCGGCGCGTTCGCTCGAGGACGCGCTCGCGCTGTGGCGCGGCCCACCACTCGCCGACATCGCATACGAAGATTTCGCCCAGAGCGAGATTGCACGGCTCGATGAGTTGCGCCTCGTCGCGGTCGAGGAGCTCATGGAAGCTGGACTCGTCCTCGGGCGACACCCCAAGCTCGTCGGCGAGCTCGAGCAACTCGTCGCCGGGCACCCGCTGCGTGAACGGCTGCGCGGCCAGCTCATGCTCGCCCTGTATCACGGCGATAGGCAGGCCGAAGCCTTGGCCGTCTACCAGCAGGGGCGGCGCCTGCTCGCAGACGAACTGGGGCTCGAGCCCAGCCGCATGCTGCAGGAGCTCGAACACGCGATCCTGAACCACGATCCCTCGCTCGACCCGGTTGCAGCGCCGCGTCCGGATCCGGACGCGGTTCGTCCAGGACGTCTGGCCGCTGGCACCTTCGTCGGGAGGGAGCGCGAGCTCTCCGTCCTCCAGGACGCATTGACCGATGCACGTGCCGGCCGCGGCCGACTCGTCCTCGTAGCAGGCGAGGCCGGCATCGGCAAGAGCCGCCTCGCCGACGAGCTGGCCAGCCGCGCCAAGGGAGAGGGGGTGCGTGTGCTCTGGGGCCGCTGCTGGGAAGCCGGCGGTGCTCCCGCCTACTGGCCCTGGGTGCAAGCACTGAGGACGTATCTGCGCGAGTGCGACGTGGCGGCTCTCGAAGAGCAACTCGGCCGCGCCACGGCGGACGTGGCTCAGCTGTTGCCCGAACTGCACGATGTGTTCGAGGACATACCCGAGCCCTTGTCGCTCGACTCGGAGGACGCCCGCTTTCGGCTCTTCGACTCGACGGCAGCGTTCCTGCGACGGGCGGCCGCGGCCCGACCGCTGCTCGTCGTCCTCGACGACGTACACGCTGCCGACGCCCCCTCGCTTCTTCTCCTCGAGTTCGTCGCCTCCGAGTTGGCGGACGCGCGGATCCTGGTGCTCGCGACGTACCGCGAACCCGAGCTCCAGGCAGGTGACCCAATGGCGGCCGCGCTTGCCGGCGTCGCGCGGCGTGCGAGCACGCGGATCTCCCTGGGCGGCCTGCGTGAGAGCGAGGTCGCCTCGTACATCGAGACGACGTCACCCGTCGAGCCTTCGGCACGTCTGGTGGCGACGATCGCAGCCGAGACCGAGGGCAATCCGCTGTTCGTCGGCGAGATCGTCCGGCTGCTCGCAGCCGACGGGCAGCTCGGCGAGCCGGTGGACGCGCTCGGGCGGCTGACGATCCCCGAGACGGTGAAGGAGGTGATCGGCCGGCGGCTGTCCCGGCTCTCCAACGACTGCCGTGAGACGCTCGCACTCGCCTCGGTGCTTGGCCGCGAGTTCTCCCTGAACGTCCTCGAGAGCCTCAGTGGTCGTGCGCAAGACGAGCTGCTCCCCATCCTCGATGAAGCGATCGCTACACGCGTGGTCACCGACGTGCCCGGATCGCCCGGACGCATGCGCTTCGCGCACGCCCTCATAGGAGACACGCTGTACGACGCGCTTCCTCAGGGACAGCGGCTCGAGCTACATCGCAGGGCCGCGGAGGCGATCGAGGCGACCGCCGGCGCCGATGTCAACGCACGGCTGTCGGAGCTCGCCCACCACTTCTTCCGGGCCCTGCCGGCCGTCGACCCAAACCGGGTCGTCGAATATGCGCGGAGAGCCGGTGACCACGCCGCGACCGTGCTCGCGCACGAAGAGGCCGCGCGCCTCTACGAGTCGGCCCTCCAGGCGCTCGTACTCCGTCAGGTTCCGGATCCGGCGCTCGAGTGCGCGCTGCTCCTCGCGCTGGGCGAGGCGCTCGCGCGCGCCGGGGAGATGCCGAGGGCGAAGGACGCGTTCCTGCGAGCCGCAGCCCTGGCCCGCATCGGCGGCAACGCGGAGGATCTCGCCGCCGCGGCACTCGGCTACGGCGGCAGGACGGTCTGGTCACGCCCGGCAAAGGACCGGCTTGTCGTCGCCCTTCTCGAGGAGGCCCTCGAGGCGCTCGGCGAGGCCGAGACTCCGCTGCGGGCGCGGCTGCTGGCCCGCCTCGCCGGGGCGCACCGCGACGAGCCCGAACCCAGCCGCCGCGTCGCCACGGGGCGGCTGGCGGTGGAGACGGCACGGCGCACCGGCGACCTCGACGCGCTGTCGTACGCACTCAGAGGGCTCTGCGCCGCACAGCATGCGATCGGCGACCACGATCGGCGTCTGGAAGTGGTCGCCGAGCTCCGGAAGGTTGCTAGCCAGACCGGAGACAAGGAGGGCGCCTGCGAGGCACTCAGCGCCGAGATGCTCGTGCACGCTGAGCGCAACGATTGGGACCTCGTCCGCGAGCTCGTCCCCGCCTTCGCCGCGCTCGCCGACGACTTGCGGCAGCCCTCGCAGCGATGGTTTCCCGCGGCGGCGGACGCGATGCTGGCGCTCCACGACGGACGGCTCGACGACGCGGAGCGGCTCGTCCCGGCGGCGCACGAGCTCGGCGGACGCGCCGAGGCGATACTGGCGGCCGCCGCGTACGCGATCCAGATCTACCTCCTGCGCCGGGAGCAGGGGCGTGCCGAGGAGGCGCTGGAACCGCTGGCCCGCGTCGCAGCCGAGAGCTCTGCTCGGCCGTTCTTCCGCTGCGCGCTCGCCTCGCTCCAGGCCGATCTCGGGCGGCCCGCCGAAGCTCGCCAGGTCTTCGAGGAGCTCGCGCCGAATGGATTCGAGATCGTCCCGCGCGACAACGAGTGGCTGCTCGCGGCTGCCTTCCTCGTCGAGACGTGCGTGGCACTCGGCGACAGCGCCCGTGCGGAGCTGCTCTACGACGAGCTGGCTCCGCTCGCTGCGCGCAGCACGTCGAACGTCCCCGAGGGCGACGCGGGCACGATGGCGCGCCACCTGGGCGTGCTCGCCGCGATGCTGGGTCGCGACAACGCGGCCGCCGGTCATCTGCGCGCGGCGATCGAGATCGACGAGAGGTCGGGTGGACGCCCCTGGGTGGCCTACGCGAAGGCCGACCTGGCTGACGTTGTCGGGCGGCAGGGCGAGCCGGACGAGGCGGCCGCCCTGCGCGACGTGGCTGAGACCGCGGCCGCCGAGCTCGGCCTCGGTCGCCTGGCGGCGCAGATCGAACGTAGCCGGCGCAGTTCCTAGCCGGCCGCGGAGGCCGTGACCCGCTGCTCGAGCGCGTTGAGCACGTTGCCGACCTGCTGGTTGATGATCGGCTGCAGCACCCTCTGACCCATGGCGCCGACCGGGCCGGCGATCTTGACGTCGGCCTCCCAGGCCATCGACGTCCCGCCCTCCGACTCGGACAGCGTGAACGACGTCGTCATGTTCATCATCGCGCCGACGCCCGTGCCCTTGGCGTTGAGCGAGGCGAACTCCGGCGGGCGCTCCTCGAGCTTCTCGAAGTTCATCGTCATCTTGAGACCGCCGAGACCGAGCGGCACCTTGACCTTTGCGTTCCAGTGGCGGTCGTCGACGATCTCGAAGCTCTCCACGCCGGGCATCAGGCCGGCCATCTGCTCCGGGTCGTTGATCACGGCCCACACCACGTCACGCGGAGCCGCTAGCTCTTTCGTCCCTTCGACCTTCACTTCGACACCTCGACATTGTCGCGAGCCGCGGCAGGTTGATCGAGCAGCTCCCAGACCCGGTGGTACGGGTTGTGACTGTCGGACACGAACACATCGTGCCCCGCCGACCGCAGCGCATCCTGCACGGCCGCCGAGATGCAGTGGATGGCGCCGCCGCCGCCCTCGCCCATCCCCTTGGCCCCGAGTGGCGTGAACGGCGACGGCGACTCGATCGCCGCCGTCTTGAGCGGCGGCATGTCCAGCACGTGCGGCACGTGGTAGTCGTAGAAGTTGGGCGTCAGGAGGTTGCCCTCCTCGTCGTAGGTGAACGTCTCCCACATCGCCGCGCCGATCCCGTGCGCCGTGGCGCCCATCACCTGGCCCTCGACGATCTTCGGGTTGATCCGCGTACCGCAGTCGTCCACCGCCGCGTAGTCGACGAGCTCGTAGAAACCCGTCTCCGGATCGACCTCGAGCATGCAGGCGTGGATCTGGGTGGCGTACGTGAGCGTCAGGTTGCCGAACTTCGTCTCCTTGTCCGGCACCTGGAACGGCGGCCGGTAGACGAAGCGGCAGTTCATCGTCGGCGGGTCCTCCGGGAAGCCGGCGTTGTTCGCGTTCGGGATCGCCCCGAGCGCCATGAACGGCAGTGCCGCCTCGGGGTTGTCCTTGATGCGCGCGAACCCGTCGGCGAGCTCGATCGCCTCCACCGGGCACTGGAAGACCATGCTCGCCAGCGTCTTCATCTGGCCGGCGAGCATCTCCGCCGCCCCCTTCACCGCGCCGAGCCCCGTGACCGCGAACTGGCTCGCATACGTCCCGGAGAAGCCCGCGTGCGAGTTCCAGTACGTGTCGTGTCCGACGCGGACGGTCACCTGGTCGACCTCGCAGCCGAGGATGCCCGCCACCACCTGCGCCGCGGTCGTCTCGTGCCCCTGGCCCTGTGGCGTCGTGCCGAGCGTGACCACCACCTCGCCGAAGATGTCGAGCTTGACGGTGGCCACCTCGTTGTTGCCCGAGAACTGCAGGTCGGGGTTGAGCAGCTGTGACTGGCCGAAGTTGTTCGTGCCCGAGTCGAGCGTCGAGCCGATGCCGAAGCCGAGCAGCTTCCCGCGCGCGGCCGCCTCCTGCCGGCGCTCCTCGAGCCGGTCGTAGCCGACGAGATCGAGGGCGATGTCGAGGCAGCGGGCGTAGTCGCCCGAGTCGTAGACGCACCCGTTGGGCGTCTCGTACGGCATCTCCTCGGTCTTGATGTAGTTGCGCTTCCGCACCTCGACCGGGTCGAAGCCGAGCTCGGCGGCGACGATGTCCATCACCCGCTCGCAGAGCCACAGCTGCTGCATCCGCGAGTACCCGCGGTTCGGCGAGACGGGCGCCTTGTTGGTCATCACCTGCGTGAACTCGACGCTGAAGTTGCGCCAGCCGTACACGCCCGGCACGACCTGCGACCAGATGACCCCGCCGAGCGGCTCGTAGCGGAGGTACGCGCCGGCGTCGTCGAGTGCCTTGCAGCGCAGCGCCGTCATCGTGCCGTCGGCCTTGACGGCGACCTCGACGTCATGGAACCAGCGCTCGTTGCCGTGCGACATCGACTGGTGGAACTCGGTGCGCCACTCGGTCCACTGCACGGCCCGGTTCAGCTTCCGCGCCAGGAGGCAGCAGGCGACGAGCTGCGGGTGCGAGGTGATCTTGTTGCCGAAGCCCCCGCCGATGTCCTGCGTCACCACGCGGAGCTTGTCGATCCCGACCCGCATCGCGGGCGCCATCATGATCACGGCGAAGCCGGGGAACTGGTTGTTCGTGTACATCGTCCACTGCCCGGTGCCGCGGTTGTACTCGGTCAGCGCGCCGTCCAGCTCGAGCGGCGTCGAGTTGAAGCGGTCGAAGTGCAGCTCCTTGATCCGGAGCACGTGATCGGCCTCCGCGAAGGCCGCGTCGACGTCGCCCCATTCCCAGAGCCCCGTGTAGGACATGTTCGTCCCGACGTCCTCGTGGAGCAGCGGAGCGTCGGCGTCGAGCGCCTTGCGGGCATCGACCACGACGTCGAGGGGCTCGTAGTCGACGACGACGAGCTCGGCCGCGTCGCGCGCCAGCTCGCGCGTCTCCGCGACGACGGCCGCGACCGGTTCGCCGACGTACCGGGCCCGCCCGACGGCGAGGCAGTAGTCCTTCACATGTCCGCCGGGCGGCGCCGCGATCTGGAAGAAGGGGTCGGTCTGCAGCGCGACCTCGTCGCCGGTGAGCGTCCCGTACACGCCCGGCAGCTCGAGCGCCGCCGTGACGTCGACCGACACGATCTTGGCGTGGGCGTACGGCGAGCGGACGAACTGGACGTAGCCCATGTTGTGCCGCTTGATGTCGTCGAAGAAGACGCCCTGGCCCTGCACGAGCCGGCGGTCCTCCTTGCGCGGCACGTCGATCCCGATGAACCCCTTCTGGAGCGTCCCCTCCTGCGTCTCGAGCGCGGTCACGAGCCACCCCCGACCTTTTGCACTGCTTCCAGGATGTTCCAATACCCGGTGCAGCGGCAGATGTTTCCCTGCAGCGCGATCTTGATCTCGTCCTCGCTCGGGCTCGGGTTGGCAGCCAGGAGCGCCGCGGCGCTCATCAGCATGCCGGGGGTGCAGTAACCGCACTGGAGGGCGTGGGCGTCGGAGAACGCCTGCTGCAGCGGTGTCAGCTCACCGTCCGGGGCGAGCCCCTCGACGGTCGCCACGGTGGTGCCGTCGGCCTGCACGGCGAGCACCATGCAGCTCTTCACCGGCAGGCCGTCGATGTGGACGGTGCAGGCGCCGCAGTTGCCCGTATCGCACCCGATATGCGTCCCGGTCAGGTCGCAGTCGTCGCGGATGAAGTGCACGAGCAGGCGCGATGCGGGCACCTCGCGCTCGTAGGTCTCGCCGTTGATCTGCACCGAGATCCCGCGACTCGTCGTCGGCTCGCCCACGGTCAGCTCCTCGCTCGCTCGGCCGCCTGCAGGACGGCGCGGATCGCCGACACCTCGGCGAGGTGCCTGCGATACGCGCCGGAGGCGTGCACGTCGGACGGAGGGTCGAGGCTCGCACCGAGGCCCGCGGCTGCCGCGTGAACGGCTGCCTCGCTGATGTCGCCGCCGGCCAGCGCGGCTTCCATCGCCGTCGCACGCACCGGCACGGACGCGACACAACCGATCGCGACGCGCGTCCCGTCCGGGCCAACGGACGCTGCCGCCGAGGCGACGTAGGTGCCGTGTGTGCCGAGGGTGAGGCCGGTCATCGCGTCGCCGGCGCCGGGCTTTCTCGTGGGGACGGAGACGGTGGTCAACAGCTCGCCCTCCCGGACCGCGGTCTCGTAGACGCCGACGAAGAACTCGTCCGCTGAGACGACGCGCTCACCGTCCGCGCTGCGGATCGTGAACGAGGCGTCGAGAGCGACGAGCAGCGGCGGGAAGTGATTCGTCGGGTCGTTGACACAAACGTTGCCGCCGATCGTGCCCCGGTTTCGCACCTGGACGTCCGCGATCGTCGCGCCCACCTCGGCCAGCACCGGGCGCGCCACGTCGACCTCGGAGGAGGCGACGATCTGCGCGACCGTGACCATGGCGCCGAGCTCGAGCGCGCTCCCGTCGGACGAGAACGAGATGCCGCGAAGGTCGTCGAGATCCCGCAGGTCGACGAGCACGTCCGGCGCGGCGGCACGCGCCTTCATCACATTGACGAGCGTCTGCCCGCCCGCCAGGGCGCGCGCCCCGTCGTGCGCTGCGAGGAGGCCGACCGCCTCGTCCACGGTGGACGGGCGCGCGTACTCGACCTCACGCAGAAGCATGCTGCATTCCTCGCACACAGGCCGCTGACATGTCAAGCGAGAGCGGTTGGTAGAGTCGCCGCATGGCGGGGTTCGATGCCGTCTTCGTCGGCTCGGGGATCAACTCGCTCGCCGGTGCGGCGCTTCTCTCCCAGCGCGGTTGGCGCGTCTGCGTGCTCGAGCGTGAGGATCGGCTCGGTGGCTGCCTCTTCACCTCGGACGACCTCACGAGGCCCGGGTTCACGCACGAGGTGCTCGCTTCGTGGCACCCGCTCTGGACCGGCAGCGGCGCCTACGCGGAGCTCCAGGGCGAGCTCGGCCTGCGCGGTCTCGAGTACGTCAACACGGACCTCCCCACCGGCACGGCGTTTCCCGACGGGTCGGCGTCGTTCGTCTGGACGTCGCTCGAAGCCAACGTGGCGGAGCTCGACGGCCACGCCACCGGCGACGGTGCCGCCTGGGAGGCCTTCTTCAACGGCTTCATGGCGAATGCCGACCTCGCCTTCGGCCTGCTCGGCACAGAGCTCTGGTCGGGCGCAGGACTCGGGCTCGGCCGCACCGCGCTGCGGCGCTTCGGGCGCAAGGGACTGCTCGAGTTCGCCGGCACGACGCTCGTCAGCTGCCGCGACTGGGTCACGGTGACGTTCCGCTCCGAGGCGGCGCACGGGCTGCTCGCGCCATGGGTGCTCCACACCGGCCTCGGCCCCGACCAGGCGACGTCCGGCTTCATGACGCAGGTGATCGCCGCGGCGCTCCAGCTCGGTGGCATGCCCGTGCCGATCGGGGGCGGCAGGGTGCTCGTCGACGGGCTCGTGGGGATCGTCCGAGACGCGGGCGGCGAGGTGCGCGGCGGGGCCGACGTGGAACGAATCCTCGTGGCCGGCGGTGCGGCGACGGGTGTGCGACTCGTCGGTGGCGAGGTCGTCGCCGCGGAGCGGGCAGTGGTGGCGAATGTGACACCGACGCAGCTCTACGGCCGGCTGCTGGCACCGGGTGACGCGCCGCAGACCGTGACACGCGCCGCGGAGCGGTTCCGCTACGGGCGTGCGGAGATGCAGATCCACCTCGCCCTCGACGAGGCGCCGCGCTGGCGGGGTGACCGGGCGGACGAGCTGGCACGCTGCCCGATCGTCCACGTCACGCCCGGCCTGGACGGCGTCTCGCGCGCGGTCAACGAGGCCGAGCGTGGCCTGCTCCCCGCCGAGGCGACGATCGTCTGCGGGCAGCCCTGCGCACTCGACCCGTCCCGCGCGCCGGTGGGGAAGTCGATCGTCTGGATCCAGCTGCAGGAGCTCCCGGCGGGTCGCGTCAAGGGCGACGCCGCCGGTGAGCTCGACGTCGGCGACGGCACCTGGACGGAGACGTTGCGCGAGGCGTATGCCGACCGCATCGTCACGCGCCTCGGCGAGTCGATCGAGAACCTCGGCGCAGCGACGCTGGAGCGGGTCGTCCTCTCCCCCGTCGATCTCGAGCGGCTCAACTGCAACCTCGTGGGCGGGGACATCTACGGCGGCTCGTGCGCGCTCGACCAGAACCTGCTCTGGCGGCCGCTGGCCGCATCCCCCGGGCACGGCACCGCCGTCGACGGGCTCTGGCACATCGGCGCCAGCACGCATCCCGGCCCGGGTCTCGGCGCGGGCTCCGGGCTCCTCGTCGCCAACGAGCTGACGAGGGAGCCGCTGCACCGGCGTCTCTTTGCGAAGCTTCCAGGACGTTAGTGAGAACGTCCCTCTCGGAGATCTCGACCGTCGGCGCGTCGTTCGCCGACGACGTCGCGGCCTACGCGGCGGCCGGATTCGACGGCATCGGTGTGTGGGAGTTCAAGCTGCCGCTGGACGACGGCGCGAACCGCGATCTGCTCGCGCGGGCGGGCCTCGCCGTGACGAACTGCGTGCCCGCGGTGCCGTCGTTCCTGCCGCTCGCCATCCCCGGCCTGGAGGGACCCACCGACCCGGCCGAGCGCGCGGACGCGATCTGCACCTCGATCCGCCGTCTCGCCGCGTACGAGCCCGAATGTGTTCTCTGCCTGGCGGGACCGCTCGGCGCCCACGGTGAGGACGAGGGGAAGGCTATCGTCGTGGAAGGATTGCAACGCGCGGCGGCCGTCGCACGCGATGCCGGCGTCACGCTCGCGTTCGAGCCGGTGCACCGCACCCAGCGGGCGACCACCTCGTTCGTGAACTCGATCCTCGGCGCGGTCGACCTGCTCGACGAGGCAGGCCTTGCCGACGTCGGGCTTCTGCTCGACCTCTACCACGTGTGGGACGACGCGACCGTGTGGGATTTCGTCGGGCGTGCCTCCTACCGGATCGCCGGTGTGCACGTCGCCGACTGGCCGGCTGAGGAGGGGCGGACGGATCGCGTGCTCCCGGGTGAGGGCGCCTCCCCCACGAAGCAACTCGTCGACGCGCTCGCGCTCTCCGGCTGGGACGGCTACCTGGACGTCGAGATCTTCTCCGAGCCCGACCTGTTCTGGAGCCTTCCCGCCGACGAGGCAGCCCGCCGTGCCCACACCGCGGTCTCCGGCCTCCTGCCCTGACTCGCGCCACGTTCGGGAGCCGACGCAGCTTCGGGACACCGAGTCGCCGCTGGCGCAGGGCTCCTCGCATCCGGCTCCTCGCACCCGGCTCCTCGCACCCGACTCCTCGCACCCGGCTCGTCGCACGCCGCGGACCGCTCCGCGGAACGGTCGCGCAGGCCGAAAGACCCCTTGTGTTGAATCAACACCAGGGCTGCTCACCTACCGCGAGCGTGACCGTGGGCGACGGAGCGGGCGGCTCCGCTCGATGAGGCCGACGACGTCCGGGCCGGGGTACGCCCAGAGGTCGCCGGCTGCATCGGCGACGAGCTCGCGGGCGGCTGCCCGCCGTTCCCGCTCCGACAGGACGAGGTGGCGAACTGCGTGGTAGCCGGGCGCGGTGAGCCCGAGCTCGGCAGCCCGTGCGCGGGTGGAGCGCCAGGTCTCCGCAATCGGCAGCCGCTCGACGTCCGCGTGCACGACGTGGTCGACGAGCGCCTCGTGGAGCCGCGGTGAGAACCGCATCGCCTCAATGCTGCGCGCGCGTTCGGCACGGGTTCGTGCCGACTTCGTGCCGTGTTCACGCCTTGTGTTGAATCAACACAAGGGCGCTCGGCGCCACGCCATCGACGCGTGCATCCTGTGACCGTGCCCGAACGCTCCGACACTGCGCTGCGCGCGAACGTCCGCCTGCTCGGGGATCTGCTCGGGCATGTGCTCGTGGAGCAGGAGGGCCGGGCGCTGCTCGGCACCGTCGAGCGCATCCGCGTCCTGTCACGCCGCGCGCGGGAGACGGGTGAGCGAGCCGAGCTCGACGAGGCGCTGGCGGGCCTCGACCTGGGCACCCGAGCGACAGTGCTGGCGGCGTTCGGGCTCTTCTTCCAGCTCGCGAACATCGCCGAGCAGCACCACCGGGTGCGCCGGCGCCGCGACTACGAGCGAGAGGGCCGCGTCGCGCCGGAGACGATCGAGGATGCCGTGGTCCGCCTGGAGCGGATGGGCATCGCAGGCGAGGAGCTCGGCCGGGTGGCGCTCGACGTCCACGTCGAGCCCGTGCTCACGGCCCACCCGACCGAGGCGACGCGTCGCACCGTGCTCGCCGCGCACCAGCGGATCGCGCGCAGGTTGCGCATGCTCGACGACCAGTGGCTGACACCACCGCGCCGCGCCCGTCTCGTCGACGGGCTCGCGGCGGAGATCACCGCTCTCTGGCAGACCGACACCGTCCGCTCGACGCGCCCCCGCGTCGTGGACGAGATCCGCTCGGGCCTCTGGTTCTTCGAGACGTCGCTCTGGGAAGCGGCCCCCGCCGTCTCGCGCACGCTGCGGCGCATCGTTCCCGGCGCGACGACGGCGCTGCGGTTCGGCACCTGGATCGGCGGCGACATGGACGGCAACCCTTCGGCGGGCGCGGAGACGATCCGCGAGGCGGTCGAGCGCGCGCGGACGCTCGCGCGGGATCTCTACCGGCGTGACATCCGTGAGCTGGCGCAGGGCTGGGGCATGTCGACGACGGTGATCGGCCCTGTGCCCGAGCTCGAGGTCGACGCAGACGAGCCCTATCGGGCCTTCCTGACACGGATCTGGGAGCGCCTGCGCGATGACGGCTACCGCGACGGCGCGGCGCTGTCGGCGGATCTCGCCCTGGTCGACCGCACACTGCGCGCCCACCACGCCGCCGCGGTTGCGGACGGCGCTCTGGCCGATCTCCGGGCCCGTCTGGACGTGTTCGGCCTGCACCTCGCGTCACTCGATCTCCGGGCACACGTCCGGGAGGTGCGCTCCGGTGGCGAGCGGCTCGTCGGCGCGCTGCGCGAAGCGGCCCAGGCGCAGAGACGCTACGGGCCGGACGTGATCCGCCGTCTGATCGTCTCGATGACGGCGTCGGCCACCGACGTTCTCGCCGCGGAGGAGCTCGTGCGCGCTTCCGGCGCCGAGCTCGACTGCGTGCCGCTGCTCGAGACGGTCGCCGACCTCGACGGTGCCGATCAGCTTCTCGGCGACCTCCTCGAGGCGAGGTCGCGCACGGAGGTCGAGGTGATGGTCGGGTACTCCGACTCGGGCAAGGACGGAGGGCCGCTCGCCGCCCAGTGGGCCATCCACCGCGCGCAGGAGCGGCTCGTTGCGGTGGCGGAGAGCCGCGGCGTCCGGCTCACCGTCTTCCACGGACGCGGGGGCAGCGCCGGCCGGGGCGGCGGGCCGACCTACGCTGCGATCCTGGCGCAGCCGCCCGGGGCGGTGGGCGGCCGGCTCCGCGTCACGGAGCAGGGCGAGACGATCGCATTCAAGTACGGCCTCACCGGGCTGGCAGAGCGGAACCTCGAGGCGGCCGTCGCGGCGACGCTGCTCACGGCCGCGCCGGGCAGCTCCGAGCAGCGCCAGCCGAGCCCCGAAGACCGCGCGGCGATGGACGAGCTCTCGTCGGTGGCGCTGCGCGCCTACCGCTCGCTCGTCTGGGCCGATGAGGAGTTTCCACCCTTCTTCCGGCGCTTCACGCCCGTCGACGAGCTGGCGCTGATGGAGATCGGCTCGCGCCCTGTCTCACGGCCCGAGGCAGCCGATGCCGGCGACCTCGCCGCCCTGCGCGCGATCCCGTGGGTCTTCGCCTGGACGCAGAACCGATGCCTGCTGCCCGCGTGGTACGGCTCGGGCGCCGCCTTCGCGGCGTTCGGCCTCGAGGGCGAGCCGCTGGCAGCGATGCGGCGGATGTACCGGCGCTGGCCGTTCTTCCGGTCGTTCGTCGACAACCTCGAGATGACGCTTGCCAAGTCGTCGCTCGAGATCGCGCGCGGCTACCTGCGCCTCGTGCCGGAGTCGCCGGGACGAGACCGCATCTGGTCGGCGATCGCAAGCGAGCACGAGCGCACCGTGGCAGGCGTGCTCGCAATCGTCGGTGCCGACCGGCTTCTCGACCGGCAGCCGGTGCTGCAGCGCTCGATCCGCCTGCGGAACCCCTACGTCGATCCGATGAGCGCGATCCAGGTGGAGCTGCTGGCCGCGCACCGGGCAGGTGACTCGGATGCGACGAGACCGCTGCTCCGCTCGATCGCCGGCATTGCGGCGGCGCTGCGCAATACCGGGTAGCCGGCTCAGACCGTGCCGTAGAGCTGCAGGATCACGGACACGTACTGCTTCGTGTCCTCGAACAGACCACGCTCGCGGACGGCGCGGGCGCCCTGGTAGTAGCCGGCGACGGCGAGACGCCGATCGCCCCCGAACTGGTCGAGCTGCCAGCGCAGGTACCGCACACCCGCCTGCACGTTGCCGGAGGCGTTCCGCGGCGTCGCGTGACCGATGAGGAGCACGTCCACCCACTCCCAGGTCTCGGGCAGGAGTTGCATGACGCCGATCGCGCCGACGCTCGAGACGACGTCCTGCTGGAAGCCCGACTCCATCCACGCCAGTGCGCGTGCAAGCCTCGCATCGACGCCGTACACCGACGACCAGTGGTCGATCTCGGCCCTGACCGATCCGCGGGGCGCAGCCGTTGCCCCGGCGACGCGAGCACCCGCGGGCAGCCTCAGCTTCTGACCGGGGACGATGACGCCCGTCAGACGGAGCCCGTTGGCCCGCGCGAGATGCCACGGGCTCACGTGATAGCGCTGCGCGATCGAGAAGAAGCTCTCGCCAGGTGCCACGACGTGCACTACGGGTTGCGTCTGCGTCCGTCGCGCGACATGAGCGAGCGCGCGGATCGTACGGCGACCGACGATCCCGTCGGCGCGCAGACCACTGTTACGTTGGAACTTTTGCAAGGCGCGCTCGGTGGCGGCGGTGAAGCGGCCGTCGACCTTGCCGGGACGGAAGCCCAGCCGTCGCAGCCGGAACTCGAGCGAGGAGACGTCCCAGCCGACGAGACCGACCCAGAGCTCGCGCTCGCCGAGCAACGGTGCACCGAGCGCACCGAGCGCACGACGCGTCTTCGGACCCACCCGCCCCGACGTGGGGAGCCCCTGCCGACGCTGAAAGGAGACGAGCCCGGCTCGCGTCATCGGGCCCTGCACACCGTCGATCGCCGCGGGATAGAGACCGTGCGCGCGCAGTGCCACCTGGAGCGCGGCCACGCGGGCGCTGGCCTTGGGCGCACCCGCCGTCGCCGGCGCGGCCCATGCGAGGGCGCACGCACAGACGGCCCCGATCACCGCTGCCCGGCGCATCGAACCGCGTCTTTCGCCGCTGGCCGATCGTCTCCTGCGCCGCGGGCGAGCGATCCCGGGCTCGGGCCGGGAGCTCAGCCTTGCGCCGAGGTGTACGAGCGGCGGAAGTAGACGATCGGCACGTCGCCGTCGGCCGGCGGAGAGCCGGCCTCGACACGACCGGTGACGACGACATGGTCGCCGATCTCGAGCTCGTCGAGCGTGACGCACTCCGCGTGGGCCACCGCGCCTCCGTGCAGGATCGGGACGCCACCGAGCCCCGGCGTCCACGCCACTGCGGAGAACTTGTCGTCTGCCTTGGAGGCGAAGAGACGGCAGATCTCCTCGTGATCCGAGCGCATGAAGTTGACGACGAACCGCTTCGTGTGCTGCAGAGCGGGCAGCGTGCGCGAGTCGCGGTCGACGCAGACGAGCAGGATCGGCGGTTCCGCCGAGACGCTCGTGACGGCGTTCGTCGTCAGCCCGCGCGGGGTCCCGTCCGGCTCGAGCGTGGTGACGATCGCGACCCCCGTCGGGAAGGCACTCATGATCGCGACGAAGTCCTCACGCGTGACAGCCACTCCGACGGAGTCTGACGGGTCACCGCTCGTATCGGCAACGACTCAGCCGACCGGCCACGCGAGGGGCACCGCGAGCGGCCGACGCCACTGGTCGTGGAATGCCGGTCCGACCGGGCTCGCGCCATTTCGGAACGGTTCCACGTTCGGGAAACCGATGTAACGGTCCTCCCCCCACGTGCCGCGGAAGCGCATCCACTCCGGTTGCGACACCGTCACGGGTACGACGGACGGTCGCACAACTCGGCCGGCCCCGGTGTGGTCGACCAACGGCACCCCGTAGGCCTTGTAGATGGCGAGGAACTCCGCTCCGAAGCAACGGCGCAGGAGCGGCTCGGCGGAAGCCGACACACGTTGGTCACCCATCGTGAAGTAGTTCGCGTGCGATCCCTTCGCCACGTACACGACGGGGCGTGAGCCTCGCTTCGGAGCGTCGCGCCAGGCGCGGCGTTGGCCGCCGCAATGGCTGGAGAGGCCGACGAGCTGAGGACGCTCCTTGGCGTCGAGCACGACGGTGACCGCCTCCCAGTCGCCCTCGTGGTTGATCCAGAACGGACCGGCAGGCACGGTCGGGCTGTAGAGGTTCACCGGGTACCACAGCCAGTACTGGAGGATGATCTTGCCGCTGCGTCGGAAGACGGCGCCGTACGTGGTCGGGATCGATGGGTGGGCGCTCTGGGCGTCCGCGTAGCACGGCTCGGACGGGGGGCCGTCGACCGCCTGACAGAGATGCTGGTCGAGTCGCGAGTTCGCTCCCGCCGCGGCCAGATCCCCGGGCAAGGGCGTCGAGTCTCCGCGCTCGGGCCGGAAGGGAACCCAGCTCCCGTCGGGTGCTCGCTCGAGGAGGTCGCTGTCGGCGAGAAACCCGTCGACCGTCGCCGGTGCGAACAGCTCAGCCGGGTGGAGGACGAGCACGGGCGCATGACGGGCGAGGAGCGTCCTGTCGGTCGACCGTTCCTCCCCGAGCGCCGCGGTGACAGTGCCGCCGGCGAGAACCACCGCTGCTGTGAGTGCGACCGCTCCGCGCACGATGGCGGGATGATGGCAGCGATCTCGCGACGGAGCTACACGGCGGGATCGAGCCCGTCGCCGCGTGCGAGCAGCTCGAGCTCGGCGCGCTGCGCGCGTACGCGCTCGCGGGCACGCTCGAGGACGTCGTCGAAGATGTCTCCGAGCCGGTCGGTGGGGTCGTGCTCCGACTCGATCCACGAGGCGGGCAGCACCTGCCGGCGCGTCCGCTCGCGCTCCCAGCTCGCCTCGAATCGAGCGAGCAGCCGCTCGTCGACGTTGCTCATGCGTCAGATATCGGCATCGACCCGCCACAGGATGAGAGGGTGGGCATAGCCATTTCGTGCGAGCCCCCGTCGGAGCGATCGGCCTGCCGAGGGCCGCTCCCGGCGCCGCAGCCGACGCGGCGCGGGGCGCGGCCCTCGAGCCGGCGGAACAAAGCCTGGACGCGCCTACCCGCACAGCAGCCGCCAGCACTTCGACGAGCAGGTTCTCCACCACCCCGAACCGCCACCTCACTACAGCACTCCGACCCGTCGCGTGCAATCGCACGGACCGGGCCCGTCGCTCACACTTTCCGGGCGCGCTGCCGCGCAGGGGATCTGACAGCTCCCCGGGTTGGACTCGAACCAACAACCCTCCGGTTAACAGCCGGATGCTCTGCCAATTGAGCTACCGGGGAAGGAGCGGCCGCCATTGTAGCCGCCGCCTCGACGGGCGCCGGTCGTCACCAGGCGCTTGCTGGGCACCCCTACAATGCCGCGGTGCCCGGGCTCGTGCGCTCCGCCGCCAACCAGCTCCGCGTCGCAAAGCGGCTTGCGCCGCGACGCGGTGCCTCCATGCGCGAGCGCCTCGGGCCGCGCGATGACCGACTCGTCTTCGTCGTCGGCTCGCCCCGCTCCGGCACGACGTTTCTCGCCGGCGCGATCGGCTCCGTGCCCGGCTTCGTCGACCTGGGCGAGGTCGCGCCGATCAAGGCGTCGATCCCCGAGCTCGTGGCGCTGCCGACGTCCGACGCCGCGGGACGACTGCGCGGCATCCTCGGCACGGCGCGACGGGTCGGCCTGGTGGGCTCCGTCCGCGCCGTCGAGCAGACACCGGAGATGGCGTACCTCGTGGACGCAGCCGTGGCCGCCTTTCCGGAGGCGCGCGTCGTCCACATCGTCCGCGACGGGCGCGACGTGGTCTGCTCCCTGCTCGAGAAGGGCTGGCTGGGCGAGGGCCGCGCCGGCGGCGCCGACGATGCGGGTCTTGCGTACGGCGTCGAGCCGCGCTTCTGGGTGGAGACGGAGCGGCAGGACGCGTTTCGGGCGGCGACCGAGGCCGCCCGCGCAGCGTGGGCCTGGCGGCGCTACGTGACCGCCGCCCGCGCCGCGGCGACGGCGCCGTTCGAGCTTCGCTACGAGGCATTGGCGGCCGACCCGGGCGCGGCTGCCGTCGAGCTCGCCGCCTACCTCGACGCACCCGTCGAGCCGCTCGCCGCCGCGCTCGCCGAGGTGCACGCGAGCTCCGTCGGCCGCTTCCGCACCGATCTCACCGCCGACCAGCTCGCCGACGTCGAGGCCGACGCCGGCGCGCTGCTACGCGAGCTCGGCTACCGCGACCTGTAAGGCTGCGTCGTCCGGTGTTGCGCAACCTCGTTCTTCAGACCGGCTCGAGGACGAAGATGCGGATCTCGCGGCTCGTCCGGCCGCGATAGCCGTCGTAGCCCGGCCAGATCTCGACGGCGCGGCGCCAGTAGCGCTCGCGCTCCTCCGGGGTGGCTCGCCGCGTGTGCATCCGCCTACCGGCGCCGGCGACGGTCACCGTCGCCTCCGGGGCCGCGTCGAGGTTGAGCGCCCATGCCGGGTGCTGTCGCTTGCCCCAGTTCGACCCGATCAGGACGACCCGGTCGCCGTCTGCGACGTAGAGGAGCGGCACGGTTCTGTCCTCACCGCTCCGTCGACCCCGAACGGTGAGGTAGCAGAGTGGGAAGTCGGTCGCGAAGCTCGTCACTGAGCGTTTGCGCGTCCTGAAGAGGAGGTCGAGACGCCGCAGCGTCGAGCCCAAGACGAGGCCGAAGAGCCGGGTGCGCCCGAGGGCCCTCACGGTGCCGGCGTAGGGATTCACGGCATCAGGCGAGCTCTGCCAGCGCCTGCCGCACCCGCACGAGGTGCGCCTGGAGCTCGGTCGTGCGCGCGAGATCGGCACCCTCGAGCTCGCGCTTCAGCCCGCGCTCGCGGAGGCGCAGCAGTAGTTCCTGGCCGGTGCGTTCGTCGAGGGCCTCGCGGTCTGCGCGCGCGTCGAGCTCCGCGCGCAGCGCGACCAGCTCCGCATCCTCTGGCGCGCCGTCGACGAGCACGGCGCGGAAGCGGCGGTTGAGCTCCGAGTCGAAGTGATCGGCGGAGAGCGCCTCGAGCCGGCGCCGGAGCTCCGGGTGCGCAACGCATGCTGCGAGGGCGTCCCGCTCGAGCCGGTCGCCGGCCGCGAGCAGCCGCGGCGCCTGGTCGCCGGCACGGGAGCGACCACCCCGCGACGGCGCGAGACCGGACAGCGTCTCGCGAGGGAGGTCGAGCCGGTCGGCCAGCAGCCGCACCGCCTCCGTGCGCTCGGGTGAATCCTCCGCGCGGGCGAGGATCTCGCGCGCCCGCACGAACGCCTCCTGCCTGTCGGCGGCGCGCTCGATCTCGATGCGCACCCGGTAGTGGAGATAGCTCTCGGCACCTTCCAACCGATCCTCGAAGCCCGCCGGCGCGTCGGCGGGATCCTGCCCGCCCGGCAACGTCACGACGCGCACATCGAAGCCACGCTGCACGGCGAGCTCCATGCCGCGCAGCGTCGCGTCCTGACCGGCGGCGTCGGCGTCGAAGCAGAGGAAGAGCCGCCGTGTGAGCCGGTCGAGCTCGCGCAGGTGTCCTTCGGTCAGCGCCGTCCCCATCGCGGCGACGACCGGCTCGAAGGCCGCTTGCCGCAGAGCGATCACATCCGTGTTGCCTTCGACGACAACGGCGCGATCCTGCTTCGCGATCGCGGTTCGGGCGAGGTGGAGCCCGTAGAGGACGTTCGACTTCTTGAACAGCTCCCCCTCGGGCGAGTTCACGTACTTGCCCCGGAGCGGGTCGTCGTCACGGAGCCGCCGCGCCTGGAACCCGATCACGCGCCCGCGCGCGTCGGCGAGCGGGAACATGAGGCGGAAGGGAAAGTAGTCGTTGCCGCGCTGGTTGGCGAGCCCGGCGGCGCGGAGCTCGTCGTCTTTGAAACCGCCCGAGCGCGCCTTCGCCACAAGACCGCGGCCCGGTGACAGACCGAGCCGGAACTCCTTCGCGATCTCGTCGCCGAGACCCCGGCTCGCGAGGTACTCGCGCACCGGCGCGGCGACGTCCGTATCCCAGAGGTGTCGCTCGAAGAAGATCGTCGCCTGTTCGAGCGCCTTGTACAGCCGGTCGCGGCGCTCACGGGCCTGCTCGGCGGCCGGGGACGTCTCCTCGTACTCGAGCTGTACGCGGAAACGGTCGGCCAGCCACTCGATCGCGCCGACGAAGTCGAGGCTCTCCGTCTCGCGCACGAACGTGATCACGTCCCCCTTGGCCCCGCAGCCGAAGCAGTAGTAGAGCTTGTCGACGGCGTTGACCGAGAAGCTCGGCGTCCGTTCGTCGTGGAACGGGCAGCGGCCCGTGTAACGAGCGCCGCTCTTGCGGAGCGCCGTGCGCTGCGAGACGACTTCGACGATGTCGGCCGCCGCGATCGCGTCGCGAACCGAGCTGTCCTTGATGCGGGCCATCAGAGGGAGGCAGCGTATGCGAGGGCAAAGCGGTCGGTCATGCCGGCCACGTAGTCGGTCGCCCGCTGGATCTCGTCGCCGTGCGTGCCGGGTACGAGCTCGGGCCGCTCGACCAGATGGTCGAAGGCGGTCTCGACGACCTCGTGCGCACGCGCGTGCTCGGCGGCGGCGGACGGGCCGAGGTAAACGCGCTCGAACATGAACGACCGCAGCGACGAGCATCGCCTCTCCGATCTCGGCGCTCTGCACGACGTCGCCGGCCGCGGCCGAGCTCTCGACGAGGTCGTGGACGAGCCGGTCGACCCGCCCCGACCCCGTGTCCCCGAGCAATGCGATCTCGTCCGCCGGAAGCTCGTCGTGACGCAGCACACCCGCGCGGACGGCGTCGTCGATGTCGTGGTTGATGTAGGCGACACGATCGACGAGACGCACGATCCTTCCCTCCAGCGTGTCGGGCGGCGTCGGCCCGGTGTGCTTGAGGATCCCCTCGCGCACCTCCCAGGTGAGGTTGAGCCCACGGCCCGTCGCGCTCGAGCACGTCGACCGTGCGCCGGGACTGCTCGTTGTGCCGAAAGCGCCGTCCGTATCGTGCGGACAGGATGCGATCGAGCGCGTTCTCGCCCGCGTGCCCGAACGGCGGATGGCCGACGTCGTGGCCGAGGCCGATCGCCTCGGTGAGATCCTCGTTGAGCCGCAGCGCGCGTGCGACGACGCGCGAGATCGCCGTCGTCTCGAGCGTGTGTGTCATGCGCGTCCGCGTGTGGTCTCCGGCCGGGTCGATGAAGACCTGCGTCTTGCCCTTGAGTCGGCGGAACGACTTCGAGTGGGTGATTCGGTCGCGGTCGCGCTGGAACGGCGTGCGAACGCCACACTCCTCCTCGTGGGCGTCGCGGCCGCGCGTCTCGTACGAGGCCACGGCGAGCGGCGAGAGAGCGTCCCGCTCGTGCTCGCGGACGGTGTCCGCAAATCGGTCGGCGACGGAGCCACGGAGATCAGGCACGCGATCGAGCGTAACTGGCGCAGGGGATTGCAGCCCCGGCGGGGTGAGACTGCGAGATCGCTACCCTCACCGAGTGCGGAAGCTTGCCTCGTGCGTGCTCGGCGCGACGCTCGCTCTGCTGGCACTCACCGCCTGTGGCAGCGATGGCGTCGGGCGACGAGGGACCGTTCGCGTACGACGCCTCACAGCCGCTCGACATCGACGATCGCGGCGTCGTCGACCCGGACTATCCACTCGCCGTCCACGACGTCTCGTACCGCTCCGGCGGCGATCTCGTGGAGGCGTATCTCGTCGTGCCGCCCGGAAACGGCCCGTGGCCGGCCGCCGTCTACGTGCACGGCGCCGGCAGCAACCGCCTCTCGATGCTCGGGCCGGCGACCTGGCTCGCGGCGCGCGGCGCGATCACACTCGCGATCAGCGCCCCCTCGGGCTCGGCGGGCATCCCTGACGATCCGACGGGCACCGGGCCGCCTGGAGGCGCACCGCGACCTCGAGGTGGCCGACGTCGTCGCGGTGCGCCGTGCCGTCGATCTGCTGGCGTCGCGCGACGACGTCGACGCCGACCGGATCGGCTACGTCGGCTGGAGCGCCGGCGCACGCACCGGCGCGATCCTCGCCGGCGTCGAGCCACGCCTGCGCGCGCTCGTGCTCGTCGCCCCGGGGGCCGCGCCGGTGTCGGAGTTCGTCGCGGCGGCCGCCGATGCGGACAAGGCCGCGGTGGAGCGGGTGATGTCGTCGATCGACCCACTGACGTACATCGCGCGCGGGCACGCCGACCGGCTGCTGATCCAGGAGGGAAAGCAGGACGCGGTGATCCCGCGCACCGCGATCGATGCTCTCATCGACGCCGCGCCGAAGGGAACCGAGGTGCGCTGGTACGACGCCGACCACACGATGGGGCCGGTCGCCTACAGCGAGCACCTCGACTGGCTCCAGGAGCGCCTGGGGGTCGACGGACCTCCCGTCCCCGGCGCGCAGACAGGCCCGCCCTCTACAGGATGATCGGCACGGTGCCGCCGTCGACCGACCAGGCCGCGCCGGTGACGTAGGAGGCCCGACCGGAGCAGAGAAAGACGATCGCGGCGGCGATCTCCTCCGGCTCGGCGAGCCGGCCGAGCGGCCGCCCCGCCGCGACCTTCGCCAGCACCGTGTCACGATCGCCCTGCTGCTCGGCGAGTCCTCCACCGCCGAGCCAGGCCTCGGTCGCCGTCGGCCCCGGCGCCACTGCGTTGCAGCGGATGCCCTCCGCCGCGTAGAGGTCCGCGACGAGTCGCGAGAGCGAGAGCACGGCGGCCTTGGTGACGGAGTAATGGGGCATGGAGGTCGAGGGCCGCTTGCCGGACGTCGAGGAGACGTTCACGATCGCGCCGCCGCCGGCATCGCGGAGGTGCGGGAGCGCGGCCCGGATGGTGCGGACGTAGCTCATCACGTTGAGCTGCCACACGGCGTCCCAATCAGGATCGGGCACGTCTTCGAACCGCGCGATGACGGCGAAGCCGACGTTGTTGACCAGGACGTCGAGCCCCCCGAGTGCGGAGGCGGCCGCCTCGACGACGCGCGCCGGCTCGCCGGCCACGCCGAGATCGGCGACGACGTGCGCGACCTCGCCGACGCCCGGCGCCTCCCGACGGCCGCAGGTGACGACGGCGCGCTCCTTCTCCAACCAGGAGACGGGCGGTCTCGAGCCCGATGCCGCCCGTCGATCCGGTCACCACGCAGCGCTTGTCGCCGAGACCGAGATCCATGCCGCGGCTAGCGTATCGGCGTGGGCGCGACCGCCATCCTCCTCGTGCGCCACGGCGAGACCGACTGGAACCGCGACCGGCGTGTACAGGGCCACACCGACGTGCCGCTCAACGACGAGGGCCGCCGCCAGGCGCGCGCGCTCGCGGAGGAGCTCGGCGAGGGTGCGTTCGACGCCGTGTATGCGAGCGATCTCGCGCGGGCGCGGGAGACGGCGGAGATCCTCGCAGCCCCGTGCGGGCTCGACGTGACCCAGCTGGAGGCGCTGCGCGAGAAGAACTTCGGCACGTGGGAAGGTCTGACCGACACGGATGTCCTCGATCGTTTCCCGGATGCCGGCCCACGCGCCTGGGGTGACGCCGAGTCGACGGAGGACATGTCGGAGCGCGTGCTCGCCGCGGTGCGCTCCATCGCCGACGCCCATCCGGACCGGCCGCGTCCTCGTCGTCACGCACGGCGGGCCGATGCGGGCCGTGCTGCGTACCTCGACGCCGAGGACGGACGGATCGCAAACTGTGCAGCGGTGCCGCTCCTCGTCGAGGACGGTGTCCTGCGGCGAGTAGACTGACACGCTCGTGGACGACTACACGAACAAGTACAAGGGAGAGCAGGTCGAGCTGGCCCTTTTCGGCGGCGAGTACCAGGAGGGTGTGCTGACCTCCTACTGCTCGATCGACGACGTGCCGCACGTCGAGTTGAACGGCCACATTCTCGTGCCGTTGCAGAACGTGGCGTCGGTGCACTGCTCGAGCCGGTGCGACGCGCCGCAGGGCGACGACTGGCCGCCGCGCACGTTGCTCGACGACGATCGCGACGGCGACTCAGACCTCGAGTGACCGACGCCCGCGGCGTGGGCCTCCCGGTGCCGCGCGCCGCGCTTCCCACCGCTCGTAACGTCGGCAAGAGCCTCCTCCTGGTCGCCATCCTGACCACCGTCTTCGCCGGCCTCGGCTGGCTGGTGAACGGGCAGCGCGGGGTGGCGCTCTTCGGGGTCTGCTCGCTGCTCGCGGCATTGGGCTCGTACCTGCTCGGCGACCGGGCGCTGCTCGGCATGCTCGGCGCTCGGCCGCTGGCGGTGGCGCGGTATCCGCAACTACGGTCGATGAGCGACCGCATCGCTGCGACGGTCGGCGTTGCGGCACCGAAGATCGCCGTCGTGGAGGACGGGTTCCCACGCGCGTTCGTGGTCGGACGCGGGCCCCGCGCGGCCACGCTGGTCGTCAGCCGCGGCCTGCTCGAGGCGCTACCGGCCGGCGAGCTCGAGGCGGTCGTGGCGCACGAGCTCTGGCACGTGCGCTGCCGCGACGTGCTGACGCAGACATTCGCCGTGCTACTCGCGGCGACGCTGGTCGAGACGAGCCGCGTCGGCGGCTGGCTGGCGCGCGGGTTGCTCTACCTGCTCGGCCCGGTGGCCGCGGCGTTCGTCCACCTGATGCTGTCGCAGGGGCGCGAGTTCGATGCGGATGCCGCTGCGGCCGCTCTCGCCGGTTGGGAGAACGCGGCCGACGCGCTGCTCCGGCTCGATCGCGCGTCGGATCTCGTGCAGTTCAAGGCGAGCCCCGCCACGGAGCCGCTCTACACGGTGAGCCCCTTCGACACGGACGATCGCCTGACGCGGATGTTCGTCACGCACCCGCCGCTCGAGCGGCGGCTCGATGCACTCCGTCTGGCGGGCGTACGGGTGCGCGACGCGTCCGACATCCACGCCTGACCACGCGCGGCCGGCACCCGGAGAACGCCGAAGGGCCGCTCACGCGGCCCTTCGAGGCAAGAAAACCGGCGGCATCCTACTCTCCCAGGGGCTTGCGCCCCAAGTACCATCGGCGCGAGCGGGCTTAACTTCTCTGTTCGGAATGGGAAGAGGTGTTTCCCCGTCGCTATGACCGCCGAACTGTCAAGGGCGGGCGCCATATCCGGCGCCTCGCACCCTCAAAACTCCATAGCAACTCCACGTGTTCTAAATCAAGACCTCGGGCAATTAGTACGGGTCAGCTGAACGCGTTGCCGCGCTTGCACCGCCCGCCTATCAACGTGGTGGTCTCCCACGGCCCTTACTCACTCGAGGTGATGGGGAGCCTCATCTTGAGGTGGGCTTCCCGCTTAGATGCTTTCAGCGGTTATCCCATCCAGGCGTGGCTAATCAGCAGTGCCCTTGGCAGGACAACTGATACACCAGCGGCCTGTTCATCTCGGTCCTCTCGTACTAGAGACGACTCCTCTCAAGCTCCCAGCGCCCATGGCGGATAGGGACCGAACTGTCTCGCGACGTTCTGAACCCAGCTCGCGTGCCGCTTTAATGGGCGAACAGCCCAACCCTTGGGACCTGCTTCAGCCCCAGGATGCGACGAGCCGACATCGAGGTGCCAAACCCTCCCGTCGATGTGGACTCTTGGGGAGGATAAGCCTGTTATCCCCGGCGTACCTTTTATCCGTTGAGCGACGGCGATTCCACTCTCCACCGCCGGATCACTAAGGCCGACTTTCGTCCCTGCTCGACTTGTAGGTCTCGCAGTCAAGCTCCCTTATGCCTTTGCGCTCTACGCACGATTTCCAACCGTGCTGAGGGAACCTTTGCGCGCCTCCGTTACATTTTAGGAGGCGACCGCCCCAGTCAAACTGCCCACCTCACGCTGTTCCCGACCCGGATAACGGAATCAGGTTAGAAGCCCAGAATTCGAAGGGTGGTATCCCAAGGTTGGCTCCACGAGAGCTGACGCCCCCGCTTCAAAGCCTCCCACCTATCCTGGACAGCAAATCCCAAACTCCAACGCAAAGCTGCAGTAAAGGTGCACGGGGTCTTTCCGTCCAGCCACGGGTACTCGGCATCTTCACCGAGACTACAGTTTCACCGGATCCCTCGTTGAGACAGCGCCCAAGTCGTTACGCCATTCGTGCAGGTCGGAACTTACCCGACAAGGAATTTCGCTACCTT
>CAWBMC010000001.1:0-1186717 GCA_963789895.1 uncultured Actinomycetes bacterium | reverse complement strand
GCCGGCGGATGGAGGCGACAGACCTGCCCCGCGCTATCGCGCTGGCCGAGACGGGGCGCGTCCAACTCGGGCCGCTGGTCAGCGAGCGCTACGCGCTCTCCGAGTGGCGACAGGCGTTCGATGCGCTCACTGAGCGACGCGGGCTGAAGGTGGTCGTCGAGCCGCAACGAGCGAGCCCGAGACTCACGTGAGCAGCCACAGGTACGCGATCGGCATCGACTTCGGCACCGAATCGGGACGTGCGCTCCTCGTCGACTGCGCCGACGGGCGTGAGCTCGGGACAGCCGTCTACCCGTACCGCAACGGCGTGATCGACGAGCACCTGCCGGCACCCGACGACGACGTCCACCTCGAGCCTGACTGGGCGCTCCAGGATCCCGGAGACTATGTGCGGACGTTTCAGGAGACGGTCCCGCGGCTCCTCGCCGAGACCGGAGTCGACCCCGCCGAGGTGATCGGCATCGGCGTCGACTTCACCTCCTGCACGATGCTGCCCACAACAGCGGAAGGGATCCCGCTCTGCGCACTCGACGATCTTCGGCGTCAGCCGCACGCGTGGGTGAAGCTCTGGAAGCACCACGCGGCGCAGCGGGAGGCGGATCGCATCAACGCCGTCGCGGTCGAGCGGGAAGAGCCGTGGCTGCGACGGTACGGCGGCAAGATCTCGTCGGAGTGGTTCTTTGCCAAGGCGCTTCAGATCCTCGCTGAGGCGCCTGAGGTCTTCGACCGCGCCGAACGCCTGATCGAAGCTGCCGACTGGGTCGTCTGGCAGCTAACCGGCTCGGAGACGCGCAACAGCTGCACCGCGGGCTACAAGGCGATGTGGTCGAAGCGCGACGGCTTTCCGACCGACTCGTACTTCGCCGCGCTCGACCCGAGGTTGGAGCATGTGATCGACGAGAAGATGTCGCGGCAGATCGTGCCGATCGGCGGCTGTGCCGGCGTCCTCTCCGAGAGAGCCGGCGGCTGGATGGGTCTCCGGCCCGGGACGGCCGTCGCAGTCGCCAACGTCGACGCACACGTCTCGGTCCCGGCGGCGACCGTGACCGATCCCGGGACGTTGGTCGTGATCATGGGAACGAGCAACTGTCACATCCTCCTGGGCGACGAGACAGCAACGGTCGAGGGGATGTGCGGTGTCGTCGAAGATGGAGTCGTTCCCGGACTCTTCGGATTCGAGGCCGGGCAATCTGGTGTCGGAGACATCTTCGCGTGGTTCACCGAGAGCTGTGTGCCGCCCGAATACCACGAGGTCGGACGGCGCCGCGGAACGGACGTGCACGCGATCCTCGAGGAGGAGGCGGCGACGCTGCTCCCCGGAGAGAGCGGGCTCCTGGCACTCGATTGGTGGAACGGCAACCGCTCCGTGCTCGTCGATGCCGATCTCCGGGGCCTCCTCGTCGGCCTGACGCTCGCGACGAGAGCGCCTGAGATGTACCGCGCGCTGATCGAGGCGACCGCCTTCGGCACCCGCGTGATCATCGACGCCTTCGAGTCTGCAGGCGTGCCCGTCACCGGGATCGTCGCGTGCGGCGGACTGCCCGAGAGGAACAAGCTCCTGATGCAGATCTACGCCGACGTCACCGGCCGCGAGTTCACCGTCGCGGCGTCCAGGCAGGCGCCGGCGCTGGGCTCCGCGATGTTCGGGGCCGTCGCGGCCGGCGCGGCTCTCGGAGGCTACGACTCGATCGTCGACGCCTCGCGACACATGGCGCATCTCGGAGACGAGACCTACCGGCCGATTGCCGGGCACCACGCCGTGTACGGGGAGCTCTACCGCGAGTACGTCCGGCTCCACGACCTGTTCGGACGTGGCGGCGACGACGTGATGAGGAACCTCAAGAGCATCCAGCTGCGGGTGAGCGAGGCCCAACGGCCCACGTAGTCCGCGTCGACTGTTCGAGCACCGTGAAGACCCCACCGCATTCTGTCCCGCGGGCGCTGTCCGTGACGAGGGAGCCGTTCGGGAAGACACCCGACGGCGTTCCCGTCGACCTCTACACCCTCACCAATCCATCCGGGATCGCGGTGTCCGTGATGACGTACGGCGCAGCGGTCCAGCAGCTCTGGGCCCCGGGTCATGACGGCCGGAGAGCGAACGTCGTCCTCGGCCTGCCCACCCTCGGCGACTACGTCGCGCACGGTGGCCACTATCTCGGTGCGATCGTCGGCCGCTTCGCGAATCGGATCGCCCAAGGAAGGTTCGAACTCGACGGGACGATCTACCAGGTGCCGCGAAACGACGGAGCGCATTCCCACCATGGAGGCACGCAGGGCTTCGACAGACGTGTCTGGCAGGCGGCGGTCGCGCCGGCGACCGGGGATCGTGTCGGGCTCGAGCTCCACTACACGAGCCCTGACGCCGAGATGGGTTACCCCGGCACGCTGGCCGTCGACGTCACGTACACGCTCTCGAACGACGACGCACTCCGAATCGACTACCGCGCCACGACCGACAGGCCGACGATCGTCAACCTGACGAACCACACGTACTGGAACCTCGCGGGCGAGGGATCAGGCACGATCTACGACCACGTCCTGACGCTCAGCGCCACCCGCTACACGCCGGTTGACCAGACACTGATCCCGACCGGCGTGGTCGACCCCGTCGTCGGCACGCCACTCGACTTCACCACGCCGACGCCGATCGGCGCGCGCATCCGGGACGCGTTCCCGCAACTGGGAATCGCACGAGGCTACGACCACAACTTCGTTCTCGACCGCGACGACTCCACGTCCCTCGTGCTCGCCGCCCATGTTCGCGAGCCGAAGAGTGGGCGCGAGCTGGCGGTCTACACCACCGAGCCCGGAATCCAGCTCTACTCAGGAAACTTCCTCGACGGCACACTCGCGGGTCTGAGCGGGCGGTCGTTCCGCCAGAGCGACGGCTTTGCGCTCGAGACACAACACTTCCCCGATTCGCCGAATCACCCCAACTTCCCCTTGACCATCCTCCGGCCCGACGAGGTCTTCACGTCGACGACGGTCTACCATCTGTCGGTCGGACCGCGCTAGAAGGGAACCTCGGCCCAGTTTGCGCAAGCCCCCAGGCCGCGGCTGCCGGCGCCCGTCGCATCACCGCCTGGGCGCTCTTCATTCCCTTGCTGATCACCGGCTCAGGACTCGGGATGCTCGTGTCGCAGCTGAACAACGACACGCTCTCTCCGATCGAGGAGTAGCGCGTCAGCGAGGCGGCCGGCGTCAACTCCGCCGCCGGATCGTTCGGCCTCTCGTTCGGGCTGGCGATGGCCGGCGGGGTCATGCTCGCCTTCCTCGCCTTCGACCGTGTCCAGCGCTTCTGCAGCGGTAGACGCTCGCCGCCCGTGTCATGCTGCGCCGTCAGGCTCGAGGCCGGGGAGCACACGGAGAGGAGAAATGACAAGCGACGTAGGCAAGCGGAGCCCGACCGTCGTCCTGGTCGGCACGCTGGACACCAAGGGTCGCGAGTACGCCTTCGTGCGCGACCGGATCAAGGAGCGCGGCGTGGACGTGCTGCTCGTGGACGCGGGTATCTTGGGCGAGCCGCTCACCGGAGCCGACATCACGCGCCAGGAGGTCGCCGCAGCGGCGGGTGCGGACGTGCAGGCCCTCGCCGACGCGCGCGATCGCGGCGCTGCCATCGAGGCGATGGCTCGTGGGACTGCGGAGATCGTGCTTCGACTGCACGCCGAGGGGAGGCTCGACGCGATCGGCGCCCTCGGCGGCACGGGCGGCACGACGCTCGCCACGCACGCGATGCGCCGGCTGCCGATCGGCGTGCCGAAGCTGATGGTCTCCACCGTCGCGTCGGGCGACACGAGCCCATACGTCGGGTCGACGGATGTGACGATGATGTACTCGGTCGTGGACATCGCCGGGATCAACCGGATCTCGGTGCGGATCCTGGCCAACGCCGCGGGCACGCTCGTCGGCATGGCCACCGAGCCTGTGCCCGCACTCGACCACGCGCGCCCGCTCATCGTGGCTTCCATGTGGGGCGTCACGACACCGTGCGTGACGACGGCCCGCGAGCGCCTCGAGGAGCTCGGCTACGACGTGCTCGTCTTCCATCAGACCGGCACCGGCGGCAGGTCACTGGAGGAGGTGGTGAAGAGCGGCATCGTCGACGGCGTCCTCGACGTCACGACGACAGAGCTCGCGGATGAGCTCTGCGGCGGCATCTGGCCTGCCGGCCCCGAGCGACTCGAGACGGCGGGCCGTCTCGGCCTCCCGCAGGTCGTCTCGCTCGGCGCGCTCGACGTGATCGTGATCTCGTCGACCGGGCTTCCGGATCCGATGCCCGACCGCTTCCGCGACCGACCAATCTACCTTCACGACGAGGCCGTGGCAGCAACGCGGGCGACGCCGGACGAGTGCCGGGAGCTCGGGGCGGTGATCGCGGGCAAACTGAATGCCGCCACCGGGCCGACGGTGCTGTTCGTGCCGCTGCGAGGCCTGTCGCTGCTCAGCACGGAGGGACAGGTGCTCCACGACTCGAGGGCGGACGAGGCGCTGTTCTCAACGCTGCGTGAGCTCGTCGACCCATCGAAGGTGGAGGTGCGTGAGATCGCCGCCGACATCAACGATCCGACCTTCGCGCTCGCGATGGCGGAGTGCCTACACGAGCTCGTGACAGGGTGACTCGATGACCGCTCCGATGACACCGCTGGTCGGGCGCGAGGAGAGCGTCGCCGAGGCCACCGCTCTCTTGCGCAGGAACGATCTGCGGCTCCTCACCATCACCGGCCCGGGAGGGATTGGGAAGACCCGCCTGGCGCACGCGGTCGCATCAGGGGTGGCAGACCAGTTCGCGGACGGAGTCGTCCTCGTGCCTCTCCACGCCGTCCAGGACGCAGGCCTCGTCGTTGCCACCATCGCGCGGTCACTCGGACTTCTCGATTTCGAGGGGGACCTCGAGCAACGAATCATCGACCACCTTGCCGACGCACAGCTCCTGCTCGTCGTCGACAACTTCGAGCAGGTCGTCGAGGCGGCACCGTCGCTTGCGGCGATCGCCGCCGCGAGTCCCGGTCTGAAGGTTGTCGTCACGAGCCGGACAAGGCTGCGCGTCGGAGGCGAGCAGGAGCTTCCACTCGCGCCCCTCACGCCGGATGCCGCTCACATCGTGTTCCTTGAGCGGGCGCGCGCCGTCCGCCCCGATCTCCAGCCGGACGAGGCCGACCTCGAGGCGATCGCGGAGATCTGCGGGCAGCTCGACTTCCTACCCCTTGCGATCGAGCTCGCGGCAGCACGGGTCAAGGTGCTGTCTCCCAGGGCGATGGTCTCACGTCTGGAGCATCCGCTCGAGCTGCTCACCTCGGGATCGCGGGACGCGCCTGCTCGCCACCGCACGCTGCGGGACACGATTCGCTGGAGTGTCGAGCTCCTCGACGACGACGGAAGGGCGCTCTTCCAGCGCTTGTCCGTCTTCGCCGGCGGCTGCACGCTCGACGCGGCCGAGGATGTTTGCAGCGGAGATCTCGAGACGCTCGGCTCGCTCGTCGACGAGAGCCTCGTCCGGTCGGACGGCGAGCGCTTCGGAATGCTCGAAACCATCCGGGAATACGCTGGTGAGCTGCTCCAGGCAAGCCCAGAGGCGAAGAGCGTGCGGCGCGCTCACGCCGCGTTCTATCTGCGTCTCGCTCGAGCCGCGGCTCCCGACCTGGCTGCCTCCGACCGGGCGTCGTGGCGCGCGAGACTCGAGAGCGATCACGACAATCTCCGCGCTGCACTCAGGTTCTCCCTCGACACCGGGGATGCGTCGACTGCCTTGCAGCTCGGGTACTCGCTCGGCCGCTTCTGGCTCGAGCGCGGCTACCTGAGCGAGGGGCGGCTCTGGCTCGACGAGGCGCTGGCCGTTCCGGCCGAGGCGTCGCAAACGCGCGCTCGGGCACTGACCGCGAATGGCGTCCTCTGCCACTACCAGGCCGACTACCGCCGCGCCGAAGAGCTCTGCCGGGCCGCCCTCGAGCTGTCACGGACATTGGGTGACCCGAGGGGGGTTGCAGAGGCGTTGACCGGGCTCGCGCTCGTACGGAGGACGCGTGGCGACTACCGGGACGCGGAGGCGCTCTTCCAGGAGGCTCTGTCCGTGTACGACGACCTCGGCGACGAAGAGGCGTCAGCGCGAACTGTGGACCGGTTCGCGATCGCGCTCACGCTCGCGGGAGACGCCGACCGCGCACGGGCGCTATTCGAACGGAGTCTCGAGGACTTCCGACGGCTCGGAGACGCGACGGGCATCGCGCTCGGACTCCATGGGCTCGTCTTCGCACGCCGACCGGGGAACGATCTGCTGGCTCTGGCACAGATCAACGAAAGCCTCGACATCCTCCGCGGGCTGGGAGACCGACGCAACGTCGCCAAGGTGCTCTGGAGCGCCGCAGACGTCAATACCGAGCTCGGCCACATCGAGACCGCTGCGACCCAGATCGAGGAGTCGCTGACGCTTTGCTTGGAGTTCGGCGACCGCTGGTTCTGCGGGGTCATGCTCGAGTCTGCGGCCACTCTCGCGGCCTCAGGAGGCGACGCTGAGCGGGCCGTACGCATCTTCGGAGCTGCCGATGCGGTGTGGGCGGCGATTGAAGCCCCGCTCCCGGCGTGCTTTGCCGAGCGTCACGAGACCGTGCTCGCCGCGGTCCGCAATCAGATGCGAGAGGACCGGTTCGCCGCCGGGTGGGAGGAGGGAAGACGGCTGCCGCTGCGCACCGCGATCGAGTTGGTGCAGCCGATGCACCTCGCAGCGGGAGTCGACCTCGCGGAAGGCCTCACCACCCGCGAGGTCGAGGTACTCGGACTCGTTGCGAACGGCCTCACCGACGCCGAGGTGGCGGAACAGCTCGTGGTGAGCCTTCGCACCGTGCACGCCCACCTGCGCTCGATCTACCGCAAGGTCGGCGTTCACAGCCGGAGCGCCGCGACCCGGTACGCGCTCGAGCACGGCCTCGCTGCCTAGGCAACGAGCCCCCGAAGATAGGCAGCGCAGTTCGGCATTCCTGCCGATGTGATGCGTGCGGCATCGCCCTACTGTCGAGTCATGGAGATCGGCAACCGAACGGAGGCAACCATGGCCGCGACGCTCACAACGAAGACGATCATCGGTCGGCAAGAGACGCGCCACGCCGCTCTGCGGCTCCCGGCCTGCAGGACGCTGCTCAAGCGGCTCCAGGTCGCGATCGTCAACGGCTCCGACCACCCCTGCTGGGGGCCCGTCGACGCACGGTGCGTCTCCAAGCATCACTGAGCCGGCCGACGATCCGAGAGGAGCAAGCATGAACGCCACCGCGACACCTCGCTACGGCTACGACCCGCAGGTTCCGTTCGCCGCCACCCGCGCGTGCGCCGAGCGACGAGCGCGAGCAGTTGTCGAGGCGGCGAAAATCAGTCCGCCGGCGGATACACGGCGTCCGGCTTCTGCGGCGGGAGATCCGGCGGCCAGTCGAAGATCTCCGTGATCACGCCGAGATCCTCGTCGGTCGACAGATACGCGAAGGTGACGCCGCTGTAGAAGCCGCCCTGGAGCACCCGGCGCCCTTTCGCCCGCAGCGCTTCGAGCGTCTCCTCGTAGCCGGTGTGCGAGCCGACGGCGACGTGATGGAGCCCCTCCCCCTTTGTGGCGAGGAACTCCGCGTACATGCTCCCGTCGTCCAGAGGTTGGATCAGCTCCCACTGCACGCTGCCGACCATGGTCACCGCGAGCCGAAAGGCGTACTCGGCAGGTCGACCGTCCCTGACCATGCCGGTCACCGTCTCCGGGTTGAACTCGTAGACCTCCCAGGGGCCGATGCCGTACTCGTGCACGTAGGTCCGCATCGTGGCCTCGATGTCACGCACGACGAGGGCGATCTGCTTGGTCTCGGTGAACAACGGCTCGCGCATACGACTCCTTCGCTCGGCTCAGGGCTTGCGCGCAATGCTACGGGCCGCCTGTCGTCGGAAGCGACCGGCGACGGGATCCGCGGGCAACTCGTCGGCACCGGGGCCGGCGCGTCGTAACACCGGCGCACGATGCGAGACTGTTCTGCATGACGACGAACACGAACCTCACCGAGGCGGAGTGGCAAGCACGCCTGACCGCCGAGCAGTTCCACGTGCTGCGCCAGAAGGGCACGGAGCGCGCGTTCACCGGCGCTTTCTGGGACACCAAGACGCCTGGCGTCTACCGCTGCGCCGGCTGCGGCGCCGAGCTCTTCCGCTCCGACGCCAAGTTCGACTCTGGCACCGGCTGGCCCAGCTTCGTCGAGCCGGCGACGCTCGAGAGCGTCGCGACGGAGACCGACACGAGCTACGGGATGAGTCGCACCGAGGTGACATGCGCCGCCTGCGGTGGGCACCTCGGTCATGTCTTCCCGGACGGTCCCGGCCCGGGCGGGCAGCGTTACTGCATCAACTCCTGCGCACTCGAGCTCGAGCAGTCCGAGTAACCGCACGGATCACCGGACGAGCCTCGGGTGCCTGGCTGAAGCCAGGCACCACACCGCGGGTTCGCTAGTCGCTCGGGTTCTCGAGCCGCTGTAGACGCCAGTCGATGGTGCCCATCATCCGCTCGAGGCGCGCGAGCATCGTCTCGCGTCCGGCGGTCGAGGATGCCTCGACCTCCTCGAGCCTGCCGACGAGCGATCGCACCTGGCCCGCGAGCTCGCGGTCGATCGATCCACCGCCGCCGGGCGAGGCGCCGTTGCTCCCGCCCTCCACCGAGAGCACGAGCCCGTTCAGCTCGGCAACCTGATCGGTCAGCGTCCGCACCCGGTTGTCGAGGTCGCGACCGGGGACGGCCGCGCTGAGCGCGCGACGGTGCTCCGCGAAGTCGAGCATCAGGCGCTCGACCGCCATCCGCAGCCGCTCCACCTCGGCATCGTCGGCGGCGGCGCCCCGCTTTCCGCCGCTCGCCGAAGGAGCCGCAACCGGGGGCGGTGCGGACACGACCGCCTCCACGCGCGCTGCGAGCCACTCGACCCGGGCCTCGAGCTCGCGCCGACCTTCCGTCCACGCCGAGACCGCCTGCGAGAGCTCCCCGGCCAGAGTGCGCGACAGCTCCCCCGCCGCAACCACGCGATCGCTCAGGTCGGCAGGCACCTCCCCACCGTCGGGATGCTTGCCGATCGCTTCGACCTGTTCCGTCAGCTCCGCGACCTTCGCGAGCAGCGCGTCGACGCGTGGATCGGGCTCTCCCTCACCGGCCGGCTGCGCCGCACCCAGCTCGATGCGGGTGGCGAGCTCCTCGACACGCGCAGCAAGATCCGGGTCGGCGACCGGTCGAGCAGCCAGTTCGCGTACCTGCGCCGCAAGCCCGTCGAGTTGCTCTGCGAGTGCCGGATCCACCGCCGGACGCTCTTCCAGCTCCGCGACGAGACGTGAGAGCTCCGCCTGACCGGCGGCGTCGGCACGGCCCGCCAACTCTGCCGCGACGGCGTCGACGCGGTGTGCGGTCTCGACCAGCCGGCTCTCGAGCGCAGGGTCCACGACCGGGCGGGCCGCCAGCTCCGCGGCGAGCGCCCCGACACGCGCGGCCGTCTCGGCCAGCCGCGCCTCGAGCGCCGGGTCGACGACGGGGCGGGCCGCCAGCTCCGCGACCCGCGCGATGAGTGAGTCGACCCTCGGGTCGGACTCGCCGTCGCCCGCGACCACGCCGGCGCCGAGCTCGAGCCGCTCCGAGAGCTCGTCGACACGGGTGGTGAGCTCGTCGATCACGGTCGCAATCTGAGGATCTCCCGATGGCCGCCTGCTCAGCTCGGCCACGACGGCCGCCAGCGCGCCCAGCTCGGCATCGTCTGCGCGTGACGCAACCTCGGCCGCGAGCGCATCCAGCCGGGCGGGCAGGTCGGGGTCGGCGGAGGGCCGCCGAGCGAGCTCGATGACCGCGCCGCGAACCTCTTCGATCGCCGTGTGCAGGGAGCCGACGGTCTCGGTGCTCACCGTGCCCTGGAGTCGCCCCTCGAGCTCGTGCTGTGACGCCGACGCCGACTGCAGCATGCGCCGGAGCTCGTCGATCGCCGCGGCCAGGCCTGCGGTGACCTCCTCGACGCGCTCGGTGACCGCGTCTGCCTGCGTCTCGGCCCGCTGCACCTGCGGGAGCAGATCGTCGATCCGCTCGGCGATCTCCGAGAGGCCGTACTGCACCGCAGCGACCGACGCCGTGCCGTCGACGCGCTCGCGGAGTGTCTCGAGCTCGGGCGCGACCGCTTCCACACGCTGCGCCAGCTCGACGACCGCATTGCGAAGATCGTCCGAGAGCGCTGCGTCGTGCCGGTCTGAGAGCTGGCCCTGCGCCGCCTCGAGCACGTCGACACGGCTGAACAACGCCCGCACGCCGGCGGCGATCTCCTGCTGCCATTGCGCGTCGGTGGCGGTGCGCTCGAAAGCGAGCATGCGCTCTTCGAGCGCGCGACGGGTGCGCTTCAGCTCCTCGAGCTGCGCCGACGGGTTGCCATCGTGCTCGGTCGGGTCGATGTACGCCGAGCCGCCGGGGAAGGTGGGTGAGATCGTGCCCGCGTCACCCCACTGCTCGGCGAGCGCGCTCGCAAGCTCGAGCCGTGTGATGGTGCCGGCCTCGACGAGGATCTGGCCGAGCGGCTTCCCCGTCTCGCGCTGGATCGCAATCGCTTCGTCGAGCGCCTCTTCCGCGACGAGCGAGCGCGCGAGGAGAATCTCGCCGATCGTGCGCCCCGAAGCCACCTCGGGGTCCGCCGGGACCGCGACCGGTCTCATCGTGCCGCCCTTCCTCGCGGTTGTGCGTGGCCGTGTCCGGGCGCGCCCCGGAGGCGCGTCACCGACGTCGCGCCGGCGTACCGTGCGGGGACCGCAGGCGTACCCACGTTTCGCGTATCGGACGCCTTTCGACCGGAGTGGTCACTCGTTCAAGCGTCACTCGTGCGAGGGAGCGGCGCAGCCGGGCCCGCCGGGCCGCAGCAGCGGCCTCGGAAAGCCTGCGTCAGACGCGGTCGAGGTAGACGCAGGGACGGTCGTCGAGCGGGATGGGTGAGGCACCCACACGTGTCACGCGGAGCGGCTCGTCATGGCCCTCGAGCGAGACAGCCTGGCCGAGCTCGGGCGCGCTCCCGTCGACCGCGACGAGGCGGTAACCCTCGGGTGTGGGCGCGAAGGCCACGTATGCGTCTGTCGTGCCGAAGCTGGGCGGCTCGTCCCGCGCCGCGATGCGGTCGTCCGTCTGGACGATGGCGCGCCCGAGCCGCTCGATCGACAGGCGCAACCCCTCGCCGGCGTGAGCGTAGGCCGACTCGCTCTCGGCGAGGCGCGATGCGAGCGTCGCGAGACCGTCGCGCAACGCCCCCTCCGTGGCTCGCGTGCGCTCGTCGGCCTGCGAGACCTCGTTGTCCAGGCGTCGTTCGAGCTCTTCCAACCGCGGCGACACCGCATCCTCCACCGGCACCGCCAACGCCCCCTCAACCACATCCAACCTCGACGTCAAACCAGCCACACCCTCACGCACCGCCTCCTCCGCCGCACGCGCCCGCTCCGCAGCCCGCGCCGCCTCCTTCTGCAACCGCTGCTCCAACTCATCCAACCGCGGCACCACCGCATCCTCCACCGGCACCGCCAACGCCCCCTCAACCGCGTCGAGCCTGGTCGTGAGGGCGCCAAGCCCCTTGCGGATCGTCTTCTCGGCCGTGTGGGCGCGCTCGCCGGCTTCCGAGGCCTCGACCTCGACCCGGCGCTCGAGCTCGTCGAGCCGTGGCGACACGGTGTCCTCGGCGGGAGCTGCTGCCAGCGCCTCCTCGACGGCAACGAGCCGCGACGTCAAACCAGCCACACCCTCATGCACCGCCTCCTCCGCCGCACGCGCCCGCTCCGCAGCCCGCGACGCCTCCTTCTGCAACCGCTGCTCCAACTCATCCAACCGCGGCGACACCGCATCCTCCACCGGCACCGCCAACGCCCCCTCAACCACATCCAACCTCGACGTCAAACCAGCCACACCCTCACGCACCGCCTCCTCCGCCGCACGCGCCCGCTCCGCAGCCCGCGCCGCCTCCTTCTGCAACCGCTGCTCCAACTCATCCAACCGCGGCACCACCGCATCCTCCACCGGCACCGCCAACGCCCCCTCAACCGCGTCGAGCCTGGTCGTGAGGGCGCCAAGCCCCTTGCGGATCGTCTTCTCGGCCGTGTGGGCGCGCTCGCCGGCTTCCGAGGCCTCGACCTCGACCCGGCGCTCGAGCTCGTCGAGCCGTGGCGACACGGTGTCCTCGGCGGGAGCTGCTGCCAGCGCCTCCTCGACGGCAACGAGCCGCGATCCGAGCGCCGCTGCGGCGTCGGTCCAGCCCGAGCCGGCCCGCGCTGCGGACACGACGGACGACTCGACCGTTGCGACACGGGAGACCAGCGCCTTCAGCTCGGTGCCGAGCTCGTGCAACGCCTGTGGCGTCGACCGCGCATGGTGCTCGACCCCGCCGACGCGGGCCGAAAGAGTGTCGAGCGTCTCGTGCCAGGACGCAGCCTCGGTTGCGAGCGCGGCCGCGGCCTCGTCGAGGCGTCGGGCGACGCCCGCCTCAACCGATCCGAGGCGCTCGCCGAGGACGCCGTCGAGCGCGGCGACCTCCTCGAGGCGCCGCCGCAGGACGACGATCGCCTCGTCGTATGCGGCGAGACGCTCGATCAGCCGCTCCTCACCTGCCGCCAGCGCTTGCTCGACGTCGTCGCGCCCGAGTGCGTCGCGCTTGACGCCCGCAACCTCGGCGCCAAGATCGTCGACGGCCGAGCCGACCTGTCCGACCACCCCGTCGAACGATGAAGTCAGGGCGTCGAGCCGTCCACGAAGCTCGTTTGCGAGCTGGTCGCGACCTGTCGCCTCGGCGTCTGCGCGATCGTCCGCATGGATGCGCGCGTCGCTCGCCGCTCGCGCCGCCTCCCGGGCGGCGGAGCGGATGTCGTTCACCAGCGCCTCGAGATGCTCGAGCTCCGTGCGATCGACACCGGTCGCCCCCGCCCCCCCTGTCCTGGCGACCTCGCTCGCCGATCGCGCGACGTCGTCGAGACGGGCGCTGAGCTCGGCCAACCGCGACGACGTTCCGGTCTCGGCGGCGGCCACGGACTCCCGCAGCTGCGCGAGGTCATCCTTCAGAGTCGCGACCGCCTCGTCCGACACGGCGTGGTCGAGATCCGCCCCGAGAGCCTCGACCCGCGCCGCAAGGCGGGTCAGATCCTCACGCCAGGGCGTCTCGGCGCCACGCTGCTCCGTCGCGGCGAGCCGTCGCACGACTCCGTCGACCGTCGCCGGGATCTCCGCCAGCGCGTCGAGCTGTGCCTGAAGGGCCGCCAGCTCCTCGTGCGCGTGATCGGCGGGAGCCCAGGCCGCCGACGACTGTTGCAGACGGTCGGCAAGACCGGCGAGGTCGGCACGCAGCTCGTCGAGCTCGTGGCGACCGGTCGAGCTCGTCTCGCTCAGGCGGTCGAACTGCCCGCTCACGTCGTCGGACAGCTGTCGGAGCTCCTTGCGCCACGGACGCTCCTGCGCGCCCGCCTCGAGGGTGCCGACGCGCTCCGCCAATTGCTCGGCCGGGGAGCCCGCCGCCGCGAGCTCGTCCAGCCGGCGCTGCAGCGCGGCAACCTCGGCGCGCCACGGCGTTTCCGCGCCGCGCGCCTCGAGAGCCGCCAGGCGCTCCACGACCCCGTCGGACTGCTGGAGCCGCTCGCTGAGATTCGTCAGGCTCGCGCGAAGCTGCTGGAGCTCCTCGCGACCGGTGGAGCTCGTCTCGCTCAGACCGTCGAGTCGGCCGCCGACCTCCTCGGCAAGCCGACGAAGCTCCTTGCGCCACGGACGCTCCTGCGCGCTCGCCTCGAGGGTGCCGACGCGCTCCGCCAATGCCTCGACCGGGGAACCCGCCGCCGCAAGCTCGTCCAACCGGCGCTGCAATGCGACGACCTCGTCCCGCCACGGTGTCGCGCTGCCGCGCGCCTCGAGGCTCGCGACGCGCGCCTCGAGGGGGTCGGTCGTCGGCTTCTGCAGCTCGGTGAGGCGCCGCTGCAAGACATCGAGCTCGTCGCGCCAGGGGGTCGCGGCGCCGATCTGCTCCAACGCCTCGAGTCGCCGACTCAGCTCGTCGACCGCACTGCTCGCGGTGACCACGGCGGCGATCCGCTCCTCGAGGGCCGCGATGTCGGCGTGTTGCGACTCGGTCTCCGCGGCCGCCGACGGTGCCGACGCGATCTGCTCCTGGAGCTCGGCGAGCGTCTCCAAGACGACCTCGAGGCCGCTCTGCGCGCCGGTGGCCGCTTCGTCGACTCGGACGTGGAGACCGTCGACGCGCATCGCGAGACCGGCGGCAACGTGCTCCAGCTCGTCGCGCCAGGGACGCTCGGTTCGACGCTGCTCGAGAGCTTCGAGGCGCCCCGACGCGGCGTCGAGCGCGGCGCGTAGCCCAGCGATCTCGGCAGCCGCCTCCTTGTCCTCTCCATTCTGTCCGGCCGCCAGCTCGTCGAGCCGCGCCGTCAGTGTGTCGACAGCGACGCGAAGTTCGTCGACGCGCTCGGTCTTGCCGGCTTGTGTCTCGACTGCAGCCAGCCGCTCGGCAAGCGCTGCGACCGCCTCCCCCACCGCAGGATCGACCGCGAGGTCTTCCACCGGAGCCTTCGGCTCGGTGCTTCGGGTGGCCCCCTGGGCGGCCGCAGCCGCGTGCTCGGCCGGTGCCACCTGCTGCCAGCCCTCGACCGTCTTGGGCGCCGGCGGACGCAGCTTCTCGAGACCCGCCCACTGCTCGGCGAGCGCTCCCGCGAGGTCGAGTCGCGACAGGCTGCCCCGCTCGATCAGCACCTCGCCGAGCGGCTGGCCGCTCACCTTCTGCGCCTCGAGCGCCTCCCCGAGCTCCTGCTCGTCGACGAAGCCGCGCTCGACGAAGATCTCACCGATCCGCTTTCTGATCGCCGCGGCTCCGTTTCCAGCGGCGGCGGCGTCACCCGTCGCAGGCGCCTCGAGCTCCTCCTTCTCCAGTTCCGCCCACTGCTCGGCGAGCACGCTCGCGAGCTCGATGCGCGAGATCTCGAACTCGTTGACCAGGATCTCGCCGAGCATCTCGCCACTCTCGGCCTGGCGCGCGAGCGCGCGCTCGAGCTGCTCATCCGTCAGCAGCCCGCGTTCGACGAAAAGTGCGCCGACAAGGCGCGCCTGCAGGACCGATGCGTCGCTCACGCGACGTCTATCGGCAATCCCTCGTTCGGGCTATAGCGCTCCTCGCAGCCCTTTTAGGAGGCCCGCGCCCAGGCGGCCAGCGCGTCGAGCACCTGCTTCAACTGCAGCCCGGCCGGAGTGACGCGATACTCGACACGCGGCGGGCGGGCGTCGACGACGGCGCGCTCGAGCAAACCGGCCTCCTCGAGCTCGACGAGCCGCTGCGCCAGCGTCGTCGGAGGGATCTCGCCGACCGCCTGCCGAAGCTCGTTGAAGCGCACGGCGCCGTCGTACGAGGCCCACATGATCGAGACGGTCCAGCGTCGCTCGAGGAGGCCCGCCGCACGGCGGACCTCCTCCGGTACCGGCTCACAGCGGTTGCAGCGCGTCATACCGCGCCCGCGGCCGCCCGCGCCGGCGCCGGCTCGAGCGCGAGCTCCAGCACCTCGTCGAGCGAGATCACCGGGTGAAAGGTGATCTCGTCCCGAACGTGCGCCGGGAGGTCGTCGAGGTCGGCGCGGTTGCGCTCGGGAAGGACGACGTCCGTCAGCCCAGCAGCGTGCGCCGCGAGCACCTTCTGCTTGAGCCCGCCGATCGGCAGGACGCGACCCTGCAAGGTCAGTTCGCCGGTCATGCCGACCGTGTGACGCACGGGCCGGCCGCTGAGCAGCGAGGCGATCGCCGTCGCCATCGTGATCCCGGCGCTGGGGCCGTCCTTCGGGATCGCGCCTGCCGGGACATGGAGGTGGAAGGCTCCGTCGAGGACGTCCTCATCGATGCCGAGCGCGTCGGTGCGTGAGCGGACTGCCGAGAGCGCGATCTGCGCCGACTCCTTCATCACGTCACCGAGCTGACCCGTGAGGATGAGCTTGTCGCCGCCCCCGATCGCCGTCGCCTCGACGAAGAGCACGTCGCCACCCGTGGCGTTGACTGCGAGACCGGTCGCGACACCCGGCACCGCCGTGCGCTCGGCCGCCTCCCGATAGAACTTCTGCCGCCCGAGCGCGTCACGCACCAGGGACACGTCGATCTCGATCGGTGGCTCGACCTCGACGGCGGCGATCTTCGTCGCGGTCTTGCGCAGGATCGTCCCGAGCTCCCGCTCGAGCTGGCGGACGCCGGCCTCGCGCGTGTACTCGGCGACCACGGTCTCGAGCGCGTCGTCGGCGATCGAGACCTCCTCCTCACGCAGTCCGGCCCGTTCCCGCTGGCGCGGCCACAGATAGCCGCGCGCGATGGCCGCCTTCTCGTCCGTGGTGTACCCATCGAAGTGGATCACCTCCATCCGGTCGAGCAACGGGCTGGGGATGGAATCGACGACGTTGCCGGTGGCGATGAAGAACACCTGCGACAGGTCGAGCTCGACGTCGAGGTAGTGGTCGCGGAACGAGTGGTTCTGAGCGGGGTCGAGCACCTCGAGGAGCGCCGCGGAGGGATCGCCGCGCCAGTCCGCGCCGACCTTGTCGACCTCGTCCAGCAGGATGACCGGGTTCATCGTCCCCGCGTCGCGCAATGCCCGGACGAGGCGTCCCGGCAGCGCGCCGATGTACGTGCGGCGATGCCCGCGGATCTCGGCTTCGTCGCGGACGCCGCCGAGCGACATGCGGACGAACTCGCGGTTCAAGGCGCGCGCCACCGATTCGCCGATCGACGTCTTCCCCGTACCCGGGGGGCCGACGAGCGTCAGGATCGCGCCGGCGCGCCGGTCTGGCTCGATGCCTCGCTCCCGGCGCAGCTTGGCCACGGCGATGTACTCGACGATCCGATCCTTGACGTCCTCGAGCCCTTCGTGGTCTGAGTCCAGCACCTCGCGCGTGTGCACCGGGTCGAGGAGCTCCTCGGAGCGCGCTGCCCACGGCACGGCCAGCAGCCAGTCGAGGTAGCTGCGGATGACGGACGTCTCGGGTGACGTCTCCCCCATGCGCTCGAACCGCCCCAGCTCGCGCTCGGCCTGCTCGCGGACCGCGTCGGGCATGCCGGCCTCGGCGATCTTCGTGCGGTACTCCTCCACCACCGATGCGTCGTCCTCCCCGAGCTCCTTGCGGATCGAGTCCATCTGGCGGCGGAGGAAGAACTCGCGCTGCTGCTGCTCCATGCCGGAGTTGACGTCCTCGCGGATCCGCTGGCGGAGCTGCATCACCGCGAGCCGCTCGCGCTGCAACTGGAGCGCCAGCTCCAGGCGCGCGGTGACATCGACCTCCTCGAGCAGGGCCACCTTCTGCTCGAAAGAGAGGTCGGGCGAGTAGCCCGACGTGTCGGCGAGCGCTCCCGGCTCCTTGATGGAGCGGAGGAACGCCTGGATGCGGCCGTCGTCGCCGCGATGCTCGAGGATCTCCTCGACGACGGCGCGGTACTCGGCTTCCAGCTCGCGTGTCCTGGCGTCGGTCGGGACGTCGTCCACGCGGTCCTCGGCCTCCACGAGCAGGCGGCCCTGCGGATCGGTCTGCGCGGCACCTGCGACGGCGCGGTGCAGCCCTTCCAGCGCCACGGCGGAGCCACCGCCCGGCAGCCGGACGCGGTCCGAGACCTTGGCCACGGTCCCGACCGAGGCGTACTCCCCGCCGGACTTGGGTACGAGCAGCACGCGCTCCTCGTCGCCCACCTCGACGGTGAGCGTCACATTCATGTTCGGAAAGACGACGATGTCCTCGAGCGGAACCAGCAGCAGCTTCGGCACAGCAGTCACTTCCTCCGGGGTCGCTGGGCAGGCATTTCTCTGTAGTAACTACGGAAAGTGTAGCGGTATTCCGCATCTGCCCCGCGGCATGCAGATCCTTACGGAAGGCTCACAAACCGGCCTCCCTGGCCGGCGTCCTAGCTTGTGGAGCCGGTTCTCACATCCACCGCCTCCCGAGGGCCGGCCTCACAGCGAACGGCTCAGGCGCGCTCCGAGGGCGCTCGCCGTCACGCGGCGCTCGGGGTGCCGCCCGCCGCGCGGCGCCCCGATGCGTTTCTGATCTCTTTCTGTCCAGTTGCAACTCGGTCCGGTCGCGGCGCTCCCCGCGTACGACGCTTGGTGGTCGAGGACGCAGAGCAAAGACAGACAGCGGCAAAGCCGCTGGCAGTAAGACCAGAAGCCTGAAGCGCTTCGGAGCTCTGCTCGCTAGAGACTTCTGGTTTCCACCGGCTGCTCTGCAGCCGTCTCCAGTCGCGTTCGCGGCCCTGGTCGCGGTCGAACGCTTCGCGAGCGGACATCCGTCCCACGAGACCAGAACGACCTCAACCACGAAAGCGGGCCAAGGCGGCACTGCCCACGCGGCCGGCGAGCACGTCGGAGGAGACCCCGGCACCGGCCGGCCGATACGTCATCACCGCGACGACGAACACGCCTCCACGCCAGAAGACGATGCCGGCATCGTGGCGTGCGGTATTGATCCATCCCGCCTTGTGCGCGACGACGACGCCGGGCACCCGTTCGACCTGACCGCCGATCTTGCTTCCGTGCTGCACGTGCGCCAGCAGGTAGAGCAGGTAGCGGCCGTCGGCCGCTGTGAACCCGCGCTGCGCCCGCCGCAGCGGCCCCTTGCCACCACTCGCGAGCCAGACGGCGCGCGCGAGACCGGCGAGATCGTGCGCCGTCGTTCGCTTCCCGGCCCCCCAGTACGGCTGCTCGTCCCTGCGCGACGGGATCCCCGGGTTGGCCGCCAGCGTGCGCGTCCCGAGCGTATAGCCGCCGTACATCTCCGTGTCCACCAGCCCGATCGAGCGCATGAGGGCGTTGACGAGCGCCGAGCCACCGCTCGTCGACCCGCCGAAGTAGCGCTCGACGGCGTTCGCCGCCGCATTGTCGGAGCCGACCAGCATGCGTCGCAGCAGCCCGTCGAGCGTCGAGCCCGGCAGCGGCTTCCCCTCCGTTCTCGCGAGCGCCGTGACGGCGATCGCGAGCTTCAGCGTGGAAGCTCCGGGGAACGCGGCGGCCGCGTTCCACGAGGCGCCGGCGCCCGAGGTGAGGCTCTGGACGTACATCGCACTCGTTCCCGGGAAGCCCTTCGCGAGAGCTCGGAGCTGTGCTGCGAGACCCCTGTCCAGCCAACCGGCGCGGAACCGTGGTTGCCCCGCCGCCGGGACGGCCAGCACGTGCGGCACCGAGCGACCGGAGCGGCGGCCGGCCCGGTCGACGGTCTCGACCCGCACGGTCGTCTCGCCCACCGGCAGCGGCACCTGGACGGTGAACGCACGCTGCTCGAGCCGGAGCACGCGCACCAGACGGCCGTTCGCCTTCACCACCACGCGCACCGTGCCCGGCGACGCGACGCCGCTGACGACGCCGTACGAGATCTCGAACGGCGCCGGACGCGAGACGACGGGCGGTGGCGGCGGCGGCGGAACCGTCGTGGTCACGTGCGAACCGTAGCCTTCTCTGCATGCCGATTCTCGCCCACCTCGACCTCGACGCGTTCTTTGCCGCCGTCGAGGAGCGTGAGGACCCTCGCTTGCGCAACCTGCCGCTCGTGGTGGGCGGCGACCCGAAGGGACGCGGCGTTGTCGCGACCGCGAACTACGCCGCCCGAGCGTTCGGGATCCACTCGGCGATGAGCGCCGCGGAAGCGCTCCGACGCTGTCCCGCCGCGATCTTCGTCCGACCACGCCATGCGCTGTACCGCCAGTACTCGGACGCCGTCTGGCAGGCCGTGACCGAGGTCGTGCCGCGCCTCGAGCGGACGGGGCTCGACGAGGGATACCTCGATCTGGGAACGGTGACGGACGAGTTCGCAGGTGCGCGCGCCGTCGCCGAGGCGGTGCGCACGGCCGTCCGGGCTTCCACCTCGCTCTCCTGCTCCCTCGGGGTCTCCACCTCGAAGGTCGTCTGCAAGATCGCGTCCGACCGGCGAAAGCCGGGCGGCATCACGGTTGTGCCACCCGGGCGTGAACCGCGCTTCCTGGCGCCGCTGCCCGTGCGTCGCCTGCCGGGCGTCGGGCCGAGAGCGGAAGCACGGCTCGCCGCCGCCGGAATTGCCTCAGTCGGCGACCTGGCGGCGCTCGGCGACACCGAGCTGCGGGCACTGCTCCCCGGCGCGGTGGGGGTCGTGCTGCGCGACCGCGCCCGCGGGATCGATCCTCGCGATCTCGACCTCGAGGTCGAGCGCATCTCGATCTCGACGGAGGAGACGTTCGCCCGCGACGTCACCGATCGCGCTGTCCTTCACGCGGAGCTGCGCCGCCAGGCGGCCAACGTGGCGGCGCACCTGCGTCGCTCCGGTCTCTCCGCACGGACGGTGACCGCGAAGCTCCGCTACGCCGACTTCTCGATCCGCAGCCGCTCGACGACGCTCGCGGCACCGATCGACGAGGAGGAGCGGATCGCCGACCTGGCCTGCCGTCTCCTCGACCGCGGGCTCCGCGACCGGCCCGGTGCACTGCGGCTCGTCGGCGTGGGCGTCTCCGGTCTCTCCGACTTCCGCCAGCTGACGCTCGACGAGGCCTGACCGCACACACCACCGTCAGACGATTCGGGCCGGGCAGGCCCGGCCCCTACGGGGCGCACCGACGCGAACGCGGGCGGGCAACCCGCACGCCGTAGGGGCGAGGCCTGCCTCGCCCTCGTCATTCCACACGCAGCAGCGGGCGGGTGAGGCACGTGGGGCCGCCGTCCCCCTTGCGAGAGATCTCGTCGCCGCGGTAGGTGACGACGTCGACCCCCGCCCGCTCGAGACGGCGCCTCGTCTCGTCGTTCCCCTCGAGGGCGAGCGCGTGCCGCGGGCCGAGCGCGAGCACGTTCGGGCCCATGGTGGCGAACTCCTCGTCCGGGACCTCGACGACGGCGATCTCGCGCTCCGCGAGCAGCTCGAGGAGCCGCACGGGCGCAAGGCGCGGGTAGACGAGCGCCAGGTCGCGGTCGAGCGGCGAGATGAAGGTCATCAGGTGCATCACCTCACCGGCGCCGTTCCAGTGCGGGAGGTCGACGGCGATCACCGCCGCGTCCGGGAAGGCGGTACGCAGCGCCTCGATGCCCGCCGCGCCGGTGCGGTAGCCGTGCCCCACGAACAACGTGTCGTGGTCGAGCCAGACGGTGTCGCCTCCTTCCGCAGTGGCAGGGGCCTCCACACGGGACGCGATCGGGACACCGGCAGTCTCGAGCACGGCGGCGATCGCGGACGGCTCGCCGAGGCGTCCCGTCTTCCCCGGTCGCAACAGCGCGGCACCGTCATCGCCCACGAGCACGGGGTCGTACACGTAGATCGCGTCGGGGTTGCCGGGATCGTGCTCGGAGACGATGACCTCAGCGCCCGCCTCCTCGAGCACGAGGCAGAGCGCTTCGTGCTCTGCCTGCGCGGCCGCGACGTCGGGTGGCGAGTGCCAGGCGTAGTCGGCCCAGTGCTCGGCATCGACGGCGAGCGGGCGCCGCACGAGGACGCGCTCCAGGCTGCCCCACATCGACCTGCTGCCGAAGGCCGCCACGCGACGACCCTACCTGCATGCTCAGTGGTCAAGACATTGACAATCATCGATATCTCTGCCATCGTCGCATTGACGTTCTTCGATGAAAGGGATCGACGTGACAGACGTCCCGTGCTGCACACCGCTCGACACCCCGAGCCTGAGCGCCGACGACGCGCACGCGGCAGCCGCGCTGTTCAAGGCGCTCGCGGACCCGGCGCGCGTGCGACTCGTCAACCTGCTGGCGACGAGCGACGAGCCGGTGTGCGTCTGCAACCTGACCGAGCCGCTCGGGCTCTCGCAGCCGACCGTCTCGCACCATCTGAAGAAGCTCACCCAGGCGGGTCTGCTCGAGCGTGAGCAGCGTGGCGTCTGGGCCTTCTATTCCTTGAACCGGGAGGCGTTGTCAAACCTGGCCTCCCTGGTCGAGCTCACGGAGGTAGCAGCATGACGACGGGCGCCGACACACTGCGCGACGAGGTTCGCGCTCGATACGCCGCGGCCGCCACAGCCATAGTGAACGGTCAGCGGGGAAGCTGCGGCAGCGGCTCCTGCTGTGCCGAGCCTGGAACCGACTCGAGCTTCGGCGAGGCGTTGTACGAGGCAGACCAGCGCGAGGCGCTTCCCGTCACGGCAGTGCTTGCGAGTCTCGGCTGCGGCAACCCGACGGCGGTCGCCGAGCTGCACGAGGGAGAGACCGTGCTCGATCTCGGCTCGGGTGGCGGCATCGACGTGCTGCTTTCGGCCCGCCGCGTCGGCCCGAGCGGGATCGTGTACGGGCTCGACATGACCGACGAGATGCTTGCCCTCGCTCGTGCCAACCAGCTGGAGGCGGGGATCGCCAACGCCCACTTCCTCAAGGGGCACATCGAGGCAATCCCGCTACCGGCGGAGAGCGTCGACGTCGTCATCTCCAACTGCGTCATCAACCTCTCCACCGACAAGGCGGCCGTGCTGGCCGAGATCGCGCGCGTGCTCAAGCCGGGTGGCCGCGTCGGCGTCAGCGACGTCGTGGCCGAGGATCGCCTCACCCCAGACGAGCGGGCGGAACGTGGCGGCTGGGCCGGTTGCATCGCCGGCGCCCTCTCGGTCTCGGAGTACACGGCCGGGCTCGAAGGGGCCGAGCTCGTCGACGTCGAGGTGACGTTCACGCACGAGGTCGCCGACGGCCTGCACGGCGCCATCGTCAAGGCGCGCAAGCCCGAGTCCACCCGGCGCGAGCTTCCCCTCCTGGCGGTCGCAAGCGCCGGCTGCTGTTGATGGCCATCGAGAGCGAGCTCGGTCGCGCCGTTGCCGGCGAGGCGATCGGCACGTTCACGCTCGTCGTCATGGGCTGCGGAGCGATCGTCGTCGGCGAGCAGACCGGCGCCCCGGGGCCGGTCGGGGTCGCCGTGTCGTTCGGCCTCGTGATCGCGGCGATGGTGTACGCCCTCGGTCACGTCTCCGGCGCCCACCTGAACCCGGCCGTGACCGCAGCCTTCGCGCTCTGGCGCCACTTCCCGGCGGGCCGCGTGCCGGCGTACTGGGGCGCGCAGATCACCGGGGCTGTGGGCGCTGCGCTGTTCCTGCGCCTCACACTCGGCGACCACGCGGATCTCGGCTCGACCGTTCCGGCCGGGTCGAACGGCCAGGCGTTCGCATGGGAGCTTCTGCTCACGGCGATCCTGATGCTGGTCATCGTCGCGGTGGCGACCGACACCCGCGCCGTCGGCGAGGCGGCGGCCATCGCGATCGGCGGGACGATCGCACTCGACGCGATGGTCGGCGGCCCGGTCACCGGCGCCTCGATGAACCCGGCGCGCTCACTGGGGCCTGCCCTCGTCTCGGGCACGTACGACAGCCTCTGGATCTACCTCACGGCGCCCTTCGCCGGAGCCGCGCTCGGCGCGCTCGCATACGAGGCGCTGCGCGCACCGCGTGCGAAGGAGACCGCCTCGTGAACGTCCTCTTCGTCTGCGTCCAGAACGCCGGACGGTCGCAGATGTCGGCAGCGCTCTTCGAGCGTGCCGCAGGCGGGAGACACACGGCGCGGTCGGCCGGGTCGGCTCCGGCGGCGAGGGTGCATGCGGAGGTCGTGGACGCACTCCGCGAGGTCGGGCTCGACGTGAGCGGCAACATTCCGCGGACGCTCGAACGGGCCGACGCGGAGTGGGCCGACGTCGTCGTGACGATGGGCTGCGGGGACGCGTGCCCGGTCGTTCCCGGTGTCCGCTACATCGACTGGGAGCTCGACGACCCGCAGGGTTGCCCACCGGACGAGGTGCGGGCGATCCGCGACGAGATCGACCGCCGCGTCCGGGCGCTCGTGCACGAGCTGGACGGCTAGAGCAGCAATGCGGTCAGGCGATCGGCGACCGCGCGCCAGGAAGGGTGCTCGGGGTCGATCAGGTCGAAATGATCGGCGTCGAGCTCGAGCAGCCCCACCTCGTCGCCTGCCGCCTGGGCCGCGGCGAGATGCGCTTGGCTCTGAGCCAGGGGCACGTTCTCGTCGCGCGAGCCGTGGACGAGGAGTTGCGGCACGCCGAGCGGCAGGAGCGCCGCCGGCGACGCGACGGCGTACCGCTTGGGGAGCTCATCCGGTGACCCACCGAGCAGGGCGTCGACCGCTCCGTCGCCGAGGCCCTCACGGGCGGCGACAGCGAGATCGCAGATGCCCGCCTGCGAGACGGCGGCGCGCGGGACGACCGCCGGCCTGGCACCCGGCGCCCCACGGGGGAGTCGCTTCCTGCCCGCCGCCCACAGCGCCAGGTGACCACCGGCGGAGTGCCCGACGACAACGAGGCGGCCCGCATCGACCTCGGAGACCCGGCGCACCGCGTCGACCCCGGCGGCGACGTCCAGCAAGGTGCCCGGCCAGCCTCCTCCGTCCTGGCCCACGCGGCGGTACTCGAGGTTCCAGCAGACCAGGCCGCGGCGCGCGAGATCGAGCGCCAGCGGTGTCATCAGCGTCCTGTCCCAGCGCTCGCGCCAGAAGCCACCGTGGATCAGGACGACGCACGGCCACGTCTTGCCCGGGCCTGCCGGCAGGTGCAGGTTGGCGACCTGATCGGGATGGTCGCCGTAGCGGACGACCGGCGCGGGCGGCTCTTTCATCCCTTGCAGCGCCGCGCGGCGGGTCTCACACGAGGAGCGGGCGACGGGTCGCCAGCGCCTCGGCGACGCGGTCGACGTCGTCGTTCGTGTTGTAGAGATGGACGGAGATGCGAAGGCTGTCGTCGCGGTGCGAGCAGACGATCCGCTCTTCCGCGAGCTCTGCGCACAGGCGCACGACGTCCGTCGAGCGCACGCAGACGAGCGGACCTCGACGGTGCGGATCTCGCGGCGTCACGACCGTCGCGCCGAGCTCCTCGAGACGGTCGAGCAGCCTGCCGGTGAGCTCGGCGTTGTGCGCCTCGATCGCGGGCACACCGGCCTCCTCGACCAGCGACAGGCCAGCGACGCCTGCGTACAGCGACGGCACGGGGGGCGTGCCCGAGTCGAAGCGCCGTGCGCTTGCGTGCGGCGAGTAGTCGGCGATCGACATCGCGAAGATGTCCTCGTCGGCAAACCAGCCGGTCTGCGTCGGCAGCAGCGTCTCGAGCAGCGTGCCGCGGACCCACATGAACCCGAGACCCGCCGTGCCCAGCAGGTACTTGACCGTGCCGCCGGTGACGACGTCCACCCCGAGCGAGCGCACGTCGAGCTCCACCGCGCCGACGGCCTGGTAGCTGTCCGCGAGGACGACTGCTCCGTGCGCGTGAGCGGCCTCGGCGATGGCGGTCAGGTCGTGCCGGTGCCCCGAGCGGAAGGAGACCGCCGTGCAGCAGACGAGCGCCGTGCGGTCGTCGACCGCGTCGGCGAACCGCTCCGGCGGAATCGAGCCGTCCGCGTCGGGGCGGACGTGTACCACCTCGGCCCCGCGCAGCTCCTGTGCGTGCGCGATTTGCCCGACGGTCGGGAACTCGTACTCGCTGATCACGATCCGGTTGCGCCCACCGTCGAGGCGAAGCGCGGACACAAGTGCACTCACGCCCTGCGAGACGGAGGTCGTGACGGCGACCTGGTCCGCCGGCGCGTGCAGGAGCCGAGCGAAGCCCGCTCGCGCGCTCTCGTTCCGCTCCACCCAGAAGTCCCATTCGGCGCCGTTGGTGTCCCACCCGTCGAGCCAGACCTCGACTGCGTCGCGGACGCGGTGCGAGAGCGCGCCCTGCGAGCAGGAGTTCAGGTACGTCGTCGTCTCGAAGACCGGGAACTCGCCGCGGATCGCCGCGCCCAGACGGGAGCCGACCGTCGCCATGGACCCAGCGTACGCTAGCCGCGTGCGTGTCGGTGTCCGACTCGTTCAGTACCTCGGCTCGCCACGCGAGGTAGTCGACCTCGCCGTCGCGGCCGAGCGAGCGGGTGTCGACGAGGTGTGGGTGCCGCACGACCCGTTCATGAGCCACGCGTGGACGGTCGCCACCGCCATCGCCGAGGCGACCGAGCGTGTCGTCGTGGGCTCGATCGGCACCACCCGTACACCACGGATCCGTCCGAGATCGCGGCGCACGTCGCCACGCTCGACCTCCTCTCCGGTGGACGGGCGGCGCTCGGGCTCGGCCCTCCACACACGGGCCATGGTCGAGTGGCTCGGTCTCGACACGACCGACGTCGTCGGCCGGACGCGCGCCTCGGTCGAGATCGTGCGCGCGCTCCTCCGCGGCGAGACGGCCCGAGGGCCCGAGCCGTACACCTGGGGCCCCGAGTGCTCGCTGCGGTTCGCGCCGTTGCGACCGGATGTGCCGATCCACGTCGCAGGCTTCGGCGCGGAGCTGTTGCGGCTGGCAGGAGAGATCGGCAGCGGCGCCATGCCGATGGCGACGCCGCCGGAGTCCGTCGCGGACCTCGTCACCGACGTCCACGACGGCGCTCGCTCCGCCGGGCGTGACGTGGACGACGTCGAGATCGTGGCCTGCGCCTGGCTCTCGCTCACCGCCGACGGAGGCGTGGTCGAGGAGCCGCTGCGCCGCATGGTCGCGACCTTCGGCCCGTATCTCGAGTCGCGCGCCCTGCCACGATCGGGCTCGAGCCGGCCGATTTCGCGGACCTGCGGAGCCTCGTCGATCGCGGCCGGCTGGAGGACGCCGCCGCCGCGGTCACCATGCCGATGTTCAGGCTTGCGCTGGCGGCTCACCGGACGACGTCGCGGCGCGCGTCAACGGACTTCGGGACGCCGGCGTCACGCACGTGAGCCTCGGTGGCCCGCTGGGGCCGGACCCGCGTGAGGCGATCCGGCTGCTCGGCGAGCGCGTTCTGCCCACCGTGCGCTGAGAGCCAGCGTCTCAGCGTCCGAGGTAGGCCTTGCGCAAGCCCTCGTCCTGCAGCAGCTCGGCCGCAGAACCCTCGAGCACGATGCGCCCGGTGGAGAGCACGTAGCCGCGGTCGGCGATCGACAGCGACACGTTCGCGTTCTGCTCCACGATGAGCATCGCCACGCCGGCGTCGTTGACCTGCTTGATGATCTCGAAGCTCCGCTCGACCAGGATCGGCGCGAGACCCATCGACGGCTCGTCCATCAGCAGCAGGCGAGGCTTCGACATCAGTGCACGTCCCATCGCCACCATCTGCTGCTCGCCTCCCGACAGCGTCCCGGCGAGCTGCGACCGGCGCTCGTACAGCAGCGGGAACAGCGAGTAGACCCGCTCGAACTCCTCCTTCAGGTCGGCCTTCGGCCGCAGGTACGCGCCCATCTCCAGGTTCTCGAGCACGGTCATGGGGCCGAACAGCCGCCGGTTCTCGGGCACGATCGCGAGCCCGCGCCCGATGCGGTGCGCGGTCGGAATCGTGCTCACGTCCTCGCCGCCGAAGACGACGCGGCCGCTGCGGGGCCTGACGATGCCGAGGATCGTCTTCAGGGTCGTCGACTTGCCCGAGGCGTTGCCGCCGAGCAGGCAGACGAGCTCACCCTCCCTGACGACGAGGTTCGAGTCCTGAAGGATGTGGATCTGCCCGTAGTAGGTGTTGATCCCTTCCAGCTGCAGGAGCGGTTGCGCCTCAGTCATTTCCGCGCCATTCCTCCCGTACCGAGATAGGCCTCGACGACCTTCGCGTCCGTAGCGACCTGCTCGAACGTCCCCTCGGCGATCTTGACGCCGTGGTCGAGCGCGACGACACGGTCGGAGATGCCCTCCACGACGTGCATGTCGTGCTCGATGACGAGGATCGTGTAGCCGCCCTCGACCCGGAGTTTCCCGATCAGCTCGGTGATCTCCTGCGTCTCTTTGGGGTTCATCCCGGCTGCAGGCTCGTCGAGCAGGAGGAGCCTTGGATTCGTAGCCGTCGCACGAGCGATCTCGAGCCGACGCCGATTGGCGTACGAGAGGCTGTACGCGGGCTGGTCCCAGCGATAACCCATCAACCGGTCACCGAAGAAGGCGAGACGGGTCTCCGCCAGCTCGCGGATCTCGCGTTCCTCCCGCCGCATCCCCGGCGTGCGCAGCATAGAGCGGAACGCGCCGGCGCGAGTGTGGCCGTAGGCAGCAGCCATCACGTTCTCGCGCACGCTCATGTTGAGGAAGAGGCGCAGCGTCTGGAACGTGCGCGCGATGCCTCGGCGCGTGATCGTGTGCGGCTCCAGGCCGACGATGCTCCGCCCGTCGAACAGAATCTCGCCCGAGAGGGGCTCGTAGATGCCGGTGACCAGGTTGAAGAGCGTGGTCTTGCCGGCTCCGTTCGGCCCGATCACGCTCACGATCTCGCCCTGGTCGACGTGCAGGTCGAGGTTCTCCACGCAGGTGAGCCCGCCGAACGCCATCGTCACGTCACGCAACTCGAGCAGCTTGTCGGCCACTAGACGACCTCCACGCGCTTCTCGCCGAGCAGCCCCTCCGGCCGGGCGATCATCAGCACCACCAGGATCGCGCCGAGGACGACGAACCGCGTCGGCTCGGGCTTCGCCGCCATCACGTTCTCCCAGACGAAGGCCGCCAGGTACAGCGTCGGGATCAGCGCCAGCAAACGTACCCTGCCGTGGAGCAGCGTCAGCGCGCACACGGCCACCACGAGCCCGATGTAGCTGATCGGGCCCCATGCCCCGAGCGTGGTCGGCGTGATCACCCAGTGCCCGATGCCACGGGCGACCGCATCGGTACCGTTCACGGAGCCCGCGGTGACGCTGTCGGAGATCTCCTCTGCGATCCAGCGGACGGCGAAGCCGAAGGCGACCGTGCCGCCGAGCACGATCGCGAGCCACCGCAACGGCCGCAACCGCACCGCGAGCGCGATCACCACGAGCGCGTACACGAGCCACCGAGACTCCTCCGTGTCGCGCAGCACCTCCAGCAGCACACTGACGATGATCGCCCCGAGCACCACTCCCCACTGACTCCCGGCCCCACCGAGGATGACCATCGTGTAGATCGTGATCAGGATCGGGAACTGGAAGTCCTGTACGAACACGCCGGCGTTGAGTGAAACGAACAGCGCCCCGGTGAGGCCGGCCGTGGCGGCGCCGAAGGCGAACGCCATCAGCTTGAGCCAGTTGACGGGCATGCTCATCAGCTCGGCGGCGAGCGAGTCCTCGCGCAACGCCCGCCACGCTCGCCCGGTGCGGGACTCGTTGACGAAGCGGAGCGCAACCAGGACGACGGCGAAGAACGCGAGCGCGACGTAGTAATAGGAGACGTTGAAGACGCCTTCGTGGGCCACCGGAAGCTCGTGGCCGAAGAAGCTGAGCGGGTCGACGTTCGAGATCCCGTTGGCGCCGTTGGTGAAGTTCCTGCCGAAGAGCTGATCGCCGTTGACCACAACGGTGAGGAAGATCTGGAAGAAGAAGAGGGTGACGATCGCGAGGTAGTCGCCCGAGAGACGTCGCGACGGGAGCCCGACCAGGAACCCGAGCAGGGCCGTCGCAGCAACCACGACCGGGATCGCCACGAACACCGGCAAGTGGATGTCGAACTGATCCGAGCTGACCATCGCGTACGCGTACGCCCCGAAACCGTAGAACGCGACGTAGCCGAGGTCGAGCAGGCCACCCCAGCCGACGACCACGTTGAGACCAAGGGCGAGCAGCATGAAGAGCAGCGTGTCGAACCCGACACGGCGCACGTAGCCGCTGTCCGAGAAGAGCGGCACGAGCGCGACCACGAGCATGAAGAGGAGCCACTGCCCCCACCAAGGGATGCGCCGCCACCGGTCTTCAACGGCACCGATCAGCCCGACGCGACGGACGTGGTGCTCGCCGTGCCGGGCGACCCACTCGTCCCGGCCGACGGCCGGGGCCTCCGGCCCCTCGGACGCGGTCGCCTCTGCCGCGCCCTCGAGTGGCTCCGACAGGCTCTCGTCCCACCCGTGGCGGTCGCTCACGTCACACCTTCTTGATGTCCGCCCGGCCGAACAACCCCTGCGGCCGGAAGAGCATGAACAGGATCAGGATCGAGAACACGATCAGGTCGGACCAGCGGGTCGAGATGTAGCCCTGCGTGAACGACTCGGCAAAGCCGAGCAGCAACCCACCGAACATGGCGCCCGGAATGGAGCCGATACCGCCGATCACGGCCGCGGTGAAGCCTTTCAGCCCCGCCGTGAACCCCATGTTCACGAAGGCCGTGGCGCGCAGCGAGAACATCACGCCCGCAGCCCCCGCAAGCGCGGAGCCGATCAGGAACGTGAACACGATCACCCGGTCGATGTCGATCCCCATCATCGCGGCCGCCTCCCGGTCGTACGAGGTGGCACGCATCGCCTTCCCGGTCCTCGTCCGGTTGACGAGCAGCCAGAGGAGGATCATGAGCAGGAACGCCGATCCGATGATGATGATCCGCAGCAGCGGCACCTTCACGTTGCCGATGTCGATGCCCCGGAAGAACAGCGCGCCGTCCGCCATGCTGAACGCGTCGTAGTTGCGCTGCGTCGAGCCGAACATGAGCTGCATGCTGTAGGCGAGGAAGAAGGAGACGCCCAGGGCGCTGATCAGCGGAGCGATCCGCGGTGCGTTGCGCAACGGCCGGTAGGCGAAGCGCTCGATGCCGACGCCCAGCACCGCAGAACCGGCCATGGCGGCCGCGAAGATGATCATGAGCAGAAGCCAGACGGGCACGACGGGGTCGACCGACCCCCCGAGCGCCTGGAGGGTGCCGAAGCCGATGAACGCACCGACCATGTAGACGTCGCCGTGCGCGAAGTTCAGGAGCTTGAGGACGCCGTACACCATCGAATACCCGAGGGCGATGAGCGCGTACACGCTCCCGAGCGTGAGCGCATTGATCGTGTATTGGATGAAGTTGTCGACGGCCACACTGGCGACAACGCCACCGCTGATGAGATCGTGGGCGATCGCGAGCATCGAGGGTTCAGGATTCTGTCACGAAACGCCGTGCGGCCCGGCTTGCAGGCCGGGCCGCACAGTCGAGAGCCTCTTCGGTGCTACGAGGCGATCGGCTTGTACGTACCGTCGCTCTGGATCTGGAACAAGTAGAAGCGCCCGTTCAGCGGGTCGTTCGTCTTCGTGGAGAACCTGAACGGAGTCACGCTGAGGATCCAGTCCTTGATGACCACGTTCCTTACCTGGTTCAGCACCGTCTTGCGCGTGATCTTGCCCTTGCCCCGCACGCACGCCTTCTTGATGGAGTTGAGCAGGACCTGGGCGGAGCCGAAGTTGGGCGGACCGAAGCTCCCGAGTGTCGCCTTGGGATTGTCCTTCTTCCAGCCCGCGATCCGTGCCTTGTTCTTCGGCAGGAGGCTGATGTCACCGGCGAAGTTGGAGACGTAGGCGCCCGTGATCTTGAACACGCCGGGCGCGTTCGTGCCGTCGGAGCCGACCAGCTTCGCCTTCTTGCCCTGCTCCAGCATCTGCTGACCGAAGGTCTGCGCCCGCGGTGCAAGCTGCCACGGCAGGAACACGACGTCGGTGTCGTTCGGGATCTTCGTCACGAGCGACGAGAAGTCGGTCTGGGACTGCGGCACCGACTCGTTGATCACCGTGACGCCCTTACGCTTCAGGTAGCCACCAGCCGCCGCGGCCAGGCCGGTCGAGTACGACTCCTGGTCGTCGATGATGACGACCTTCTTCGCGTTCAGCTTCTCGATCATGAACGCCGCGTCGCTCGGACCCTGGATGCTGTCGTCCGGGATGATGCGGAAGAACGCCCGCGTCGCCTGCGGCTCCGGGCCCTTCGTGAGCGCCGTTCGGGTCGCCGAGCCCGTGATGTGAGCAAGGTTCGCCCCGCCGAACGTCGCGCTCGTGGCCTGCACCTCCTGCGAGCCGGCCGGGCCGAGGACCCCGACGACGTTCGCGTTGCCAACGACCTTCTGGGCGACCGTGGCGGCGATCGACGGGTTCAGCTGCGTGTCCTGCGGGAGCAGCTTGATCTTCAGGCCGAGCTCCTTGGAGATCGTCTTGACGCCGTACTTGGCCCAGCTCAGCTGCTCGTTCCCGATGAAGCTGGCGTCACCGGTGAACGGCCCGAGCATTGCGACCGACAGCGTCGAGCTGCAGCTCAGTGCCTCCGATCGCTGCACCGCGGCGGATCCTGCGCCCGCCAACGACGCCACGGCCGCCAGAGCTGCGACCGCGAACGCGGCGGCGGTGAATGCGCGTCTTTTCATCCCGTTGCCCTCCTTCGGTGTTTCACGTTGAGGTGTTCTACGGTGAGACGTGGGACCGCACCCGTTGGTTGCGACGCGGCGGCGGAAACTGTCGCACCGACCGCGGTGACATGTCAAACGGCCGCTGTCGTCGAGACGTCATGATCGAGGATGGTGACGCAGACGTTCGACGATCGAGAGCTCGTCCGCGCCCTGCGCGCGGGCGACGAGCGTGCCTTCGAACGTCTCGTCGACGAGCTCGGGCCGTCGCTCCTCCGGGTCGCACGCCTCTATGTCCGCAGCCAGGCGGTGGCGGAAGAAGTGGTGCAGGAGGCGTGGCTCGGCGTGCTCCGCGGGCTCGACCGGTTCGAGGGCCGCTCCTCGCTTCGCACCTGGATCTTCCGGATTCTCACCAACACCGCCAAGACACGCGCCGTGCGCGAGGGTCGCAGCGTGCCGCTGTCATCGCTCGACGACGGCGCCGAGGACGACGGGCCGGCGGTCGACCCCGACCGGTTCCTCTCCGCCGGGCGCCTCGAGGGCCACTGGGCGAGCGCCGTTTCCCGCTGGTCGGAGCAGCCGGAGGAGCGCCTGGCGGCACTCGAGACGATGGCGGTCGTGCAACGCGCGATCGACGCGCTCCCGCCCACGCAGCGAGCGGTGATCTCGTTGCGGGACGTCGAGGGCTGGAGCTCCGACGAGGTCCGTAACGTCCTCGAGCTGTCCGAGACCAACCAGCGAGTCCTGCTGCACCGCGCCCGCGCGAGGGTGAGGCAGGCGCTCGAGGAGCATCTGGCATGACGACACCGCAGATGAACTGCCGCAAGCTCGTCGAGCTCGTCAGCGACTACCTGGAGGGGTCGCTCACGACCGCCGCGCGGGCTGACCTCGAGACCCATCTGGCCGATTGCCAGGACTGCACCGAGTACGTGCGGCAGATAGAAAAGACGATCGCAGCCCTGGGCCGCCTGCGCACCTCCGATCTCCCGGAGACCCTGCGCACGGCGCTCATGTCCACCACCAGCGAGGAGATCCGATGAGCGGGGAACGCGCCGGCCGTACCGTCGTCAATGCCCACGCGACGCCGTTTCGCGAGTACGACATGGAAGGCCCGGTGCAGCCGGAGATGAGCTGGCTGCCGATCAGCTACGACGCCGACACGGGGCACGGCACCTATCTGATGCGGATGGAGCCCGGCGCCGAGACGATCGCACACGACCACGCCGGGATGGAGGAGTTCCTCGTCCTCGAAGGCGAGCTGATCGACGACGACGGCGCAGTCTTCGGCGCCGGTGACTTCGTGAGCTACGAGGGCGGTACGCACCACAACTCGCGCACCGAGACGGGTTGCCTGATCGCGGTGTTCGAGTGGGAGCGCGTGACGCCCTCGTCATAGCGCCCGGTCGGTCGGGCCGGATGTATCCGGCCCCTACGCCCGCGGCGTCGGTCGCCCGTAGGGGCGGGATACATCCCGCCCTCGTCCCGGCGCGCGATTACGCCGTCAGCTCGGCCGCGAGCTCGTCGAACGTGGCCACGAAGTGGTCGACGTCCTCGTCCGAGTGCTGCACGGAGAGCGTCCACTCCTCCTCGCGGCCGGGGGTCATGAAGATCCCGCGGTTCAGGTTCCAGAGCCAGGCGAGGTCGCAGAGCTCGGCGTCCTGGTGCTCCTTGAACGACTCGTAGTCGGTGATCTTCACCGGCGCGAATGTGACGCATCCCTTCGCTGCGACCCCGACCGCGTAGCCCGGCAGGCCATACCGGTCGATCACGTCCTGGCAGCCACCGACGATGCGGTCGTTGAGGGAGTCGAGATGCGTGTACGCCTCCGGCGTCAGCACCTGCTCGAGGCTGGCACGGGCCGCGGCCATCGAGAGCGGGTTCCCGTTGTACGTGCCGACCTGGTAGACGCGACCGTCGCGCACGGACGCCATCACCTCTTCGCTGCCGCCGATGGCGCCGCTCGGGAGGCCGCCACCGAGCGCCTTCGCGAGCGTGACCATGTCGGGGTCGACGCCGAAGCTCTCGGTCGCCCCTCCCGCGGCGATGCACAGACCCGTCTTGACCTCGTCGAAGATGAGCACGATGCCGCGGTCGCGAGTCAGCGCGCGGACGTCCTCGAGGTACCCCGGCTCCGGCAAGACGATGCCGAGGTTCATCATCGCGGCTTCCATGATCACGCAGGCGGGCTTGCGATCCTCGCGCTCCAGCGCGTCGATACGGGCTTCCATCGCCTCGATGTCGTTGAACGGGACGGCGATGGTGAGGTCGGTGACCGCCTTCGGGATGCCCGCGCCGTAGGGGATGGAGTCGTACGCGAAGCGGTCGCCGATGCGGTCGTAGGCGACGCCGATCGAGACCATGACGCCGTCGTGGTGACCGTGGTACGAGCCGAAGATCTTGACGATCGTCTCGCGACCGGTGTGGCCGCGCGCGATCCTGATCGCGTCCATGGTCGATTCGGAGCCGGAGTTCGTGAAGCGCCATTGCGAGAGGCCGAAGCGACGCGTCAGCTCCTCGCCGACGGCAATCGCGTCCTCCGTCGGCACCGCGAAATGCGTCCCGAGGCGCATCCGCGCCTCCACCGCCGCCGTGATCGCGGGATGGGCGTGCCCCTGCACCATGGAGCCGAAGCCGTTGTGGAAGTCGATGCGCCTGACCCCGTCGACGTCCCACACGGCCGAGCCCTCTCCGCGCGCGAAGTAGAGCGGCCACGGGTCGCGCAGCTGATACGACGAGGCGACACCGCCGGTGAGGACACGGTTGGCGCGCTCGTACATCCGGGCCGAGGCCGACGTCGTGTCGTCCAGCCGCTGCTGCTCGCGCTCGGTCAGCTCGGCGATGCGGGCGCGGTCGATCGTGACGAGGGGATTCTTGGCCATGAGTGAGGATCGGCGTCTGCGGCGCGCGGTCAGTGTAATGGTTGGCGCAGCCGGCACAGGCAGGATCCCGTCCCTGCGCCTCTAGGTGAAGAAGAATTGCTTCCAGGCGTCCCACCAGGTGTCGGCGCGGGAGACGATCATGCGGTCGGAGAGCCGCTCGACACGGTCCCGGAAGCGGAGCCTGTCGGCGGCGAGCGTCGTCTTGAACTCGACCTGGATCTCGCACGGGCTGCCCGGGTCGTAGGGCTCGACCGACGCGAGGTCGGCGAGTGCCCGCTTGGCACCGTCCTCGATCAGCTGCCGCGCCCGCAGCGGAGCAATGTTTCGCGCCGACTGCGCCGTCAGCCCCGTCTTCACGGGCACGGTGACAAGGCCCGGGCCGAGCAGGCCGGTCGCCTCTGCGCATGCGGCCGCGTCTCCGGTGACGAGCAGCACCGGGCAGCCCCAGGTGCCGCACAGCGCGGCGTTGATCCCCGTCTCGCCGACGAGCGTGCCGTTGAACCAGAGGTTCTGCCACTCCTGGCCGCTGACCGTGTGGTTCATGACGCCGCGCCGTGTCCCCGCCATCGCGTGCATGCCGACGAACAACGCCCCGTCGACACCCGCCTCGAGGAACTCCGTGTACTCGGTCCACTCGTCCTGCACGACGAAGTCGCAGCTGTCGTCGAGCAACTCCGGGATGAGGGAGTTGAACGTCCACTCGCCGCCTGCGCCGTGGCAGTCCATGACGACGATCTCGGTCGCGCCGGCCGCCTTCGCCCCGCGCACGGCGGCGTTGATCTCTTCCGTGTAGAGGCGGCGCGACTCCTCGTACATCGGTGCGCCGCCGGTCGTCTGGCCGCTCTTGGTGACCCCGGAGACGCCCTCGATGTCGGAGACGACGAAGATCTTCATCGACGGGGAGACTACGCCCTGCGGTGTCGCCGCCGTGACATCGTCGGAACGTGTCCAGGGCGCTCGATCCCGAGGGCGCGCACGCTGCGGCGGTGCGTCGCGTGACCCGCACCATGGCGCTGCAAGAGGTGGCCCAGCCCGCGGACGTCGGGGCGCAGGTCGTCGTCCTCGCCTCCGACGTGCTTTCCCGACTAAGGACTCGTTTACAAGACGGCTCGTTCGAGGGATGGTCAAGCGACGCCATCACGAAGATACTCCGGTCATCTCACCTTTCGCGACGGTGCGGCGGACGCGTCGGTGGGTCATACCGGTTCCCTTCGGGAACCCGCGCAGAGAGGGGACCAGGCGGCGGTCCCCTCTCACTTTCTCCCCTCGATCATCGTCTCTGTGCGGGTGTCAAGGCCGCGCTCGGCGCTGCCGATACGGGGGTGTGCTCCTGTTCGGGGACTGACGGCAAATCACTCCCTCGCGTCAGGGGTTATGGGAAGGGCGGCGAGACGATCGTCGCCCTTCTCGCGTCTAGAGTGGCGTCGTGGCCGGGTCGACCTTTCTGGATCGCCTGCGCCGCGGGCCGCCGATCGTGGCCGACGGCGGCACCGGCGCGTTGCTCGCAGGCGCTGTACCGCGTCTGCGCTGCCCGGAGGAGGCGACCCTGCGGGCGCCGGAGAGCGTCGTGGCGGTGCACGCGAGCTACATCGCCGCGGGCGCCGAGCTGATCGAGACGAACACGTTCGGCGCCAACCGGCGCAAGCTGGAGCGACATCTGCTCGAGGAGGACTTCGAGCGGATCAACTCGACCGCGGTGCGACTCGCGCGCGAGGCGCGGGAGATCGCAGGGCGCGACGTGTGGATCGCCGGCTCGATCGGGCCGCTGGGCGAGCTGGAGGTCTTCGACCCGGCAGGTCACGGCGGCGCCTACGCGGAGCAGGCGCAGGTGCTCGAGGGCCGCGGTGTCGACCTGTTCATGATCGAGACGTTCTTCGACCTCGACGAGATCGTGGTCGCGGTCGAGGCGGTGCAGGAGGTGTCGTCCCTGCCGATCGTGGCGCTGCTGACGTTCGACGAGGAGGCCGAGCTGACCGGTGGGGTCGGCGCGGCAGAAGCGGCGCGGCGGCTGGCCGAGCACGGTGTGGCAGCGATCGGGACGAACCACGGCGCCGGGCCGCACGCAGCGTTGACGGCGATTGCCGCCATGCAGGACACCGACATCCCTCTCGCGGCACTGCCGAACGTCGGTCTCGCGAGCATGGTCGGCGGGCGCGTCGTGTTCCCGCACGCGACCCCCGACTACTTCGGAGAGTTCGCGGCGCAGGCGGTGGCGCTCGGCGCGCGCATCGTCGGCGGGTGTTGCGGCACGACACCGGCGCAGGTGGCGGCGATCCGCGATGCGCTCACGGCCGGCCGCACGCCGACCGGGCCGTTCGTCGTCGACGAGCCCACGTTGCCACTCACACCCCTGCCGGCGGAGGGTGAGACGGCGCTTGCGCGCGCTCTGGCCACCGGCGAGTGGGTCGTCTGTGTCGAGCTCGACCCGCCGAAGGGAGGCTCGCTCGACGGCCTCGTGGACGTGGCGCGGACGCTGCACGCGTCGGGGAGTGTCGGCTTCGTGGACGTCAACGACAACCCGATGGCCCGCGCGCGCATGAACGCTCTCATGGCCTCGGTCCGCATCCAGCGCGAGACCGGCCTGGAGACGATCCCGCACGTGACCCCCCGTGACACGACGGTGATGGGGCTCGAAGGGGTTCTGCTCGGCGCCCACGCCGAGGGGGTCCGCAATGTGCTCGCGGTGACCGGCGACCCGCCACACGTGGGCGACTATCCGGGTTCACGCGGCGTGTACGAGATCGACTCCATCGGGCTGGTGCAGCTGATCGAGCGCCTGAACCGGGGCGAGGACTACGTCGGGAAGGCGCTGGACGCGCCGACCTCGTTCTTCACCGGGGTGGCGGTGAACCCGTCGGCACAGGATCTCGACGTCGAGCTCACGCGGTTCGAGCGGAAGGTGGCGGCGGGTGCGCGCTTCGCCATGACGCAGGCGCTGTTCGACCTCACGCTGCTGGAGCAGTTTCTCGAGCGGGTGGGTGGCGCGTCGCCGATCCCGGTGCTGGTGGGCGTCTGGCCGCTGCGAAGCCATGCCATGGCGCTGCGCCTCCACAACGAGGTGCCCGGTATCTCCGTCCCCGAGCGTGTGCTCGACGCGCTTCGCGACGCGGGGCCGTACGCGCCCGAGGTCGGGCTGACGCTGGCCCGCGAGCTGGTCGAGGCAGCGCGCGGGATGGCTGCCGGCATCTACGTGATCCCGCCGTTCAAGCGCCCGGAAGCAGCCCTCGAGCTGTTCGAGTAGCCCGTTCTACTCCTCGACGCAGGCGGTTCCGATGAAGTCTCCGCGCTCCGCGTTCCGGAGCGCCCGCCGCACGGCGTCGGTCGGGACGCCGTAGCCGCCGGCGGGGCCGATGCCCGTGCGGCCGCCGAAGACGGTGGTGAGCACGCGCCCCTGGTCGTCGACCACCGGCCCTCCCGAGTTGCCCTTGCGGATCCGACCGCGGATGCCCGTGACGCGGCGCACGGTCGGGAAGTTCCCGTAGGCGTCGCGGCCGACGAGGGTGAGTGTCCGGCCGACCCGCACCGCAGTCGCCCGATACGGCCCGTTTTCCGGATACCCCAGCATCGCCGCCGCCGCGCCTGGATCCTCGTCCGGCGCCAGCTCGAGCGCGAGCGCGCGCAAACCCGGCACGCTGAGCACGGCGACGTCGTTCTCGGCGTCGAAGGCGACGACGCGGCCGGCGAGCGCGTGACCGTCGCGCTGGTCGACGGCAAGCTGTTCGACGCCGGCGACGACGTGGGCGTTCGTGACGACGAGGCCTGAAGCCGCCGCCCAGCCGGAGCCTTCGATCCCGAGGCCGCAGGCGTAGCCTCGGATGCGCACGACGCTCTCTCGCGCGATCGTCACGTCAGGGTCGCGAAGGACATCCGGGTCGGGGGCGGCGACATTGGCGGACGGGCCGGCGATCGCGGCGAGGGAGTCGATGCGCGACAGGGCACCCATCACCGTCTCCGGCGGGAGCTCGCGGTTCAAGGTCGAGAGGATCGTCGACTCCTGGGCGTACCGGCGCAGCTCCGTCTGGCCGGGTACGTAGAGCAGCACGGCCCCGACGGCCCAGCAGAGCGCGAGCCCGGTGACGCCTCCGAGGACGAGGCCGCCGACGTTGTCGAGCGCGCGCAGCGGGCTCAGCGTCAACGCGCGGCGCAGCCAGCGTCCGCCGATGACGCCGCACGCCTGACCGAACGTGGCGAGGATCATCGCGCCGACGAGCGCGACCAGCGGCCCGTACCGCGCCGCGGAGCCACCGAGCAGGGCCGGCGCCAGCCGGGCACCGACGATCGCGCCGACGACGAGACCTGCGAGCGAGAGAACGCCCGTGACGAACCCGCGGCGGAAGCCACCCAACGCGAGCAGCGCGATGAGCCCGATCGCGACGAGATCGCCAACCGTCACCAGATCGTCCTTCGCTCCCGACCTGCGCGCACCTGCCGGTACAATCGCACGGCTCTGGGGGCGTAGTTCAGTTGGTTAGAACGCCGGCCTGTCACGCCGGAGGTCGCGGGTTCGAGTCCCGTCGCTCCCGTCCTTTTTCAAGCCGTTTCTGGGACTTCGAAGGCCCGAGCGAGTGCTCGGGCCTTCGCTCAGGTCAGAATTTGTCAGATTCGATGAGCCCACCGAGGGCCGCGGTGAGGCGGTCACTGACCTGTTCGCGGCGGCGGGCGGTTTCGAACTCGTGGACGTAGAGGTCCATCGTGATCGAAGGGCGTGCGTGTCCCATCTGCCGTTGCACTCCGACGGGGTCGAGGCCGCTCTGGGCGAGGTGGGAGCCGTAGGTGCACGCCGCCTCCATAGCTCGAAGTACCATGCATAGAAGCACAAGGTAAAGCCAAACCGCAAGACGTTCGCGGGAATCGCCAAGTGGCTACCGCACCTCCGAGTCGAGACACCGGCGGGCGACGACGCGCATCCGGCCGTGGAGTCGGGTCGAGGGTAGCCCACCCCCCTCGAGACTCGGATCGAGGGGGCCTGGTGGCGGGCGGGGCTGCCCCTACGCGCGCGCGTCGAAATGCCGGGGCACACCCTGTTGGCTTCCGAGCGCTGAACGCCGATCTTGTGGGCATGAGACGCATGGAAGGCGCCAACGTGGACCCCGGAATCCCAGTCCGCGACGACCTCGTCCGCAGTGAGCAGCCGGTCGGTCATGCCGCGGCCGATGAGTCGAACGTGAGCACCGTGTGAGCCGCGCCGCAGAGCATGCGCCGTCCGCAAGCCCGACCTGATCTTGGTGTCGCTCATCGCCATCGCGGTCTGCCTTGTCACAGCAGCGCTCGGCGCGACCGTGGGAGGACTGGTCGGCCACTGGCAATGCCGTGACAAGCCGGAATTCACGTATGACGTGCTCCCGTGCGCCGATGACATCTTCCTCGGCGTCCTCTTCGGTGGCTGCATTGGCTTGGCCGCCGGCGTGTTCATCTCCGTCATGCTCGTGCGAGGCGCGAGAGGATGGAATCGCCAATGAGCGCAGCCGCTGCATGATCAAGAGCTTCCGGCCGGAGCCGTAGGGCAGAGGATCGAGGGGCGAAGCGGCGCTACGCTTGCTAGCGCGGTGAACGAGATCCTCCCCGGTGTCGTGCACTGGACGGTCCAGCACGAGCGGATCGGCATCGACGTGAGCTCGTATTACCTTGTCCGCGAGCGGGTCGCGATCGACCCGATGCTCCCGGCGGAGGGGCTCGCGTGGTTCGAGGAGCGCGGTGCACCGACCGCGATCCTGCTCACGAATCGGCACCACTACCGGGCGAGCGGCGCGCTCGTCGACGCGTTCGGCTGCACGGTGCACTGTCACCGTGCCGGGCTGCACGAGTTCAGCAAGGGAAAGCCGGTCGAGCCCTTCGACTTCGGCGCCGAACTGCCTGGCGGGGCCGTTGCCTGCAAGGTTGGCGCGATCTGCCCCGAGGAGACCGCGCTCCACTTCCCGGCGCACCGGGCGCTCGCCTTCGCAGATGGGCTCATCCGTGGAGGTGACGGCCCGCTCGGCTTCGTCCCTGACTTCCTGCTCGGGGACGACCCGGCGTCAGTGAAGACCGGGCTGCTCGCGTCCTTCCGCAGGCTGCTCGAGCTCGACACAGACCACCTCCTGCTCGCGCACGGCAACCCGATCGTCGGCGGTGGCACAACCGCGCTCCGCGACTTCGTCGAGACCGCCGGCGCCTCCGCCTGAGCGCCCCAGCGAATGACGGCCTTCTCCTGGTGGCGGCGGCAGTCATCGCGCTGGCACTCCTCCTAACACGCGGTGGCGGCCGGGTTGAGGGGAGATGATCGAGGACTGCGCCAGTGTTCGGGAATGTCACCCGAGCGCGGGCACCGTAATAACTCCGTAGAGGAGCGCGGGTCTGGTCAGGCGCCAGGCGCGCCTTCGAGGCCCGTGCGCTGCTACCCGGTCCAGGTGGGTCAGGGAACCTGCAAGCGATAGATGTTCAGCTTCTCGCCGTTAGCGAGGTGTCGACCCTCGACAACACCCGTTGCTCCCGCGTAGAGGCCCGTGCCCGCGACGATCGGCACCTCGGGCCTCGATCCGGCCTTGCCCACGCCGTGGGCATGCACCGTGCCTCCGGGGAACCTGGTGACGAAATCGACCCTGACCTTCTGCCACGCCACTGCGATGATCACGTAGCGGTCGGTGCCCACATTCGCACCTGTCGGCTTGTTGAACTGTTGCACTGCGTTTCGAAATTGCCAGCCGAAGGACGGCTGTTCTCCCGCGCACGTGCACGCGCGCACCGACGGGTACCCACCCCCTCGAGACGCTGATCGAGTTGGGGCCTGGTCGCGACGGGCAGTCCTGCGCGGCTGCCATAGGATTGCGCCGTGCCGTTCACGCTCAGGAACATCAAGGAGGATCTGGATGACCTCGGCTCTAAGTTCGACGGCTCGCCGGACCTGGAGTTCCGCTCGGCGACCAAGGCGCTCGAGCTCGAGAACTCCGGCCTGAGCTACCAGCGCATCCCGCCCGACTATCGCTTTCCCTACGGCCACACGCACAAGAAGCAAGAGGAGGTGTACGTGGTCCTGCGCGGGAGCGGACGGATGAAGGTCGACGACGAGATCGTCGAGCTCAAGGAATGGGACGCAGTGCGCGTCCCGCCCGGTACGTGGCGAGGCTACGAGGCCGGGCCGGAGGGCCTCGAGATCCTCGTCATCGGCGCGCCCAATCTCGGCGAGGATCCGCGCGAAGACGTCGATGGCCAGCGCGACTGGTGGGCTGACTCGTAGAGCTGTCCGGAAGTCTTGCGAGCACGAGTGGCGGCTCCGCGAAGGGCTGTAGCCGCCCGCATCTCCGGTCGATAACAGACTCGTGCCCAGCGAGGACCACCCGGCCACGTGCGGGATCTGCGGCGAGCCGATCGACGGCAGCTTTGAGTGGGCGGCCAAGTACCACCGGCGGGCAGCCGGGCTCGACCGCAGCGACCCCATCGAGACGAGCTACGAACCCACGCTGAGAGCGCATCCTGGCTGCGTTGCGGCAAACCGGGCGGTCTACGCTCCCCGTCCGCCGCTCGAGCCGGAGCGCGAAGTGCGCCTTGGCGCGTAGCTCGAATAACCAATTCCTAACCCCGCCTGGGCCCGTGCCCCGTATCGTGAGTGCATGGCGGCCGCACGGAAAGACGACAAGCAGCCCGGAACCGGCAAGACCAACGGCGGCACCGCCACAGCCACCACCACCCAGCAGCGCCGCGAGCAACAACGAGCCGAGAAGCTCGCCGCCCTCGAGGAAGCCGTCGCCTCCGGCCACCTGGTCGTCCGCCCAATGACGGCCAAAGAACGCACGCAATGGGCGGCGCGCCGCAAGCCCACCGAAGCGACGAAGCGCCACGGCTCGCCCCTCCCGCGGGCGCCGCAGAAGAACCGCGAGCCGGGCTCGTCCGACCCAGCCGACGCCTAGCGCGAAGAAGGCCTCTAGCCGTCGCGGACAAGCTGGCGAAGGGGCTGTCTGTACGCTTCATCTCCAACGAGTTGCTCCCTCCCCGTTTCTACGCCCTCCGGGCCGCGAGGACAGAGCGAGGAAAGCGGTGAGCGCGTGGCTAGCCGAATCTGGTGGTTTCGCTTCCCCGACGGGCAAAGCGAGATGCGCACCTTCCCGGAGCCGATGCTCGTCGGCGACGAACTCGAAATGAACCACACAACCTGGGTCGTCAGCCACCTGACAAACAACGTCGCGACTCTCGAACGCAAGACCCCGACGCGAGGAGAGGACGACCAGGCCCACGGCGAAGTCGCCGGACACGAACTGAAAACCGCTTCGCCATGAAGCTCAAGTGGAACGACGATGCACGCATCGAGGTCAGATGCTCCGTCTGCGCCGAGAGGTTCTATGCCCGGGTCGGCGACCTCCGAGCCGGCACCACCGTCACCCATCAGAAATGTGGGACGAAGTTCGACACGATGGACGCAGCCCGGGAGCTCCGCCCTCGGTAGACCGGTCACGCCTCGCCCCTCCTGCGGATGGCTCCGCCGCCGCATTGCGGCAGTCGGCCACAACGCCGAGGCGCTCGTCGACCTGATCCCGGCGCCGGGCAGTCTCAAACTCGCGGACATACAAGTCCATCGTGATGGACGGTCGTGCATGCCCGAGCTGCCGCTGCACCCCAACAGGGTCAGGTCCGCCCAGGCTGAGCTTCGACCTAGTCGCGCTCCGTGCTCGGTGCGTGGAGGAACCCACGGCCGAGGCCCGACAACGTCAAACCTGGCGCCCGGACCCCGCGATCACGCGTCAACTGCAGGCTTCACCGTGATCGCGACTCCCCCGAAGAGAGCGAATCCCTCGAGCGTGAGCGTGGGCGCGTCGCCCGCCTCCGGATCGGGGGCGGCGCGCACGTCGACACCTCCAGCGACGGCCGTCATGTTCGATCGAACGCGCCAGCCCTCTCGTACCGTGATCGCAATCCCGCCGTTGAGCGCGTGGAGATCGAGATGGGCGCCGTCGGGAGACAGCGTCGCCGCACGCAGATCGACCGAGATGCCGCCAAACCACGCAAACATCGACCCTCCGCGGAACGCCGAAGCGCGGCTCTTGAGGTCGATGCCGTCGAAGATCGCGACGAGCGCGACCTCATCGCTCTCGGCCTCACCGCGCGAGCGCACGACGCGCTTCACCATCGCCGCCGAGGCCATCACGCCAGCCCAGAAGCCGACAATCGCCAGCCCAACCGCTCGCAGCACTCTCACGCAGCCCAGGCTACTCCTTCCGGTCTCGCGGGCGGTTCCGTCCTTGTCGCGATGGCTTGCCCGATGGATGCATGGTGAAGGGTCAGAATCGCGCGCCAAATGCAGTCAGCGCGGCCTCGGCGTTCGGGAAGGTCGGCGTCAGCGCCGCGAGCAGATCGCGCGGGACGGCGGTTCGGTACGCGTTGTCGTGGACGTACCTCTGCAGGGCGCAGTCGACGCCGTCGTCGTCTCCGAACGACGCGAAAGCCTTCACGCCCTGCAGGTACAGACCGTCCCACACGACCGGCATGAACGGCAGCGGACTCCAGAACGTCATCGGCTCGCCGAGATGGTTCCGGTGGGCGGGGACGGAGGCAAGAGGCCGGGCCGACACCCACCAGCCCCTAGGGGGAAAGAAGGAGCCAGAAGCCAACCCGGCCACCGGAACGGTTCGCCGCTCAGGCCCGCACCCCTGCGGCAGCCTCCCGCCGCACCTCAACCCACCGGTCGAGTTCACCCTCGTCGAAGCGGAGCACCCCTGTCGCGAGCCGGAACGCGGGCAGCCGGCCCGCACGATGCCAACGTAGGACCGTCGCCACGCTGAGGCCAAGCCGGTCGGCGACCTCGAGTGCGGTGAGCAAGCCGGCCGGTCACCGCGGCCACCCACTCTCAACGCGTTGACTCTCCCGATCGAGGCAGCGACACTCAGTCCGGCCGTGCCTCGCCTTCGCACGATCGCTCTCGTCGCGGTGATCATCGTCCTCACCGACGTCACCTACGACGACAGGACGCTCCGCATCAGTTTCGGCCTGCCGGGGCGACGACGCCTGTTCCAGCTCGTCTTCCCGTAGTCGATCCTCCGGGGGCTTGAGGACTGCCCGAAATCGCTCGCCGAGCTCCGCGGCGTGCTCTTGCGCGAACACGAATGGCGGCAACAGGAAGGGCTCTGACCGGCCCGCCTTAACACGCCGCCCGGAAGCAGTGGCTACAACTGAGCGGTGGGATTGATCCGCAGCGGCTCCGGCGGACCGAAGCGCGGGCCGAGGCTCAATGACTCCCGACTCAACCTCGCGTTGTGGGTCGCGGTGATCGTCCTGGCGGCCGCGTTCGCAGCCATTCTGGTCATCCGCTAGGAAATGCACGCGTACGCCGGTTGTCCCCAGCGAGGGAGCGGCGATGCATAGACGCCTCAACGCCCTCCAGCGCGAGCTGGCCGCTCTGATCGACACGGCGACAGACGACGAACGCGCCGAGTTGCGGGAGATCGAGCCGAGGAGCGGGCGGCGTGACGCGGGCGGCGTGACGGTCCCACACGGAAATGCTGCGGCAGTGATGCAGCTGATCGCCGCCGCCGAGGACGAGGAATGGGGCGGCCAGCTTCCGCACGGATCAGCGCACAACCTGCGTGCGCAGCTGCGCGAACGCATCGTGCAGTAAGCGGGGCGCAAGAGTTCCTGTGCGAGCACGAATGGCGGGTGCGGGAAAGGTTGTAGCCGGCCGCCGCCCCGGTGAGTGGGCCTCGGCACCCCAGCGTTCCGCGGCGTCCTGCTGCGCGAACACGAGTGGCGACGGCGTGAAGGGCTCTGACCGGCCGGTGTATGTTCCGGAGACGTGAGCGCGTCCAACGACGAGACGGATAACGACGCCTGTCCGAACTGCGGAGCCCGCGTCGAATCCACGATCAGCGGTCCGGGCGAGACGCTTCGTGAAGCGACCAGGCGGCGCTGTCCAAACTGCGCGAAGGTCCTCCAGCGCGAGCTCGGCGGCAAGTGGACAGTCGACGAGACCGCTCGCTAGCTCGGGCGCTCTCACGCCCCCTCACCCCTGCGCTTCGCCCGCCGCCGCTCCAGCACCCGCGCCTTCCGCGCCGCGTACGCCTCCGGGTGGAGTCGCTGATGCGGCGGTCACGGCATCGCTCCGAACAGACGACTCGACGTCGGCCCTCGAGCACCGCCGTCACCGCTGTACGCACTCACGACATGAACGCCGCAGCGAGCCTGCGCACCGACTGCTCCGTGATCGGGTCGACCACCAGGATCGCCTCGTCCGCACCGGCGGCGGCCAGCTCTCGGAGGTGCACCGCGAGGGAGGCCGGCGTAACGGGTGGCACGTCGTGCGGGCGCTCCCCCGCGCCGCCGTCGATCGCCACGAAGACGCAGGCGCTCCGCTCGACCTCGCCGGGGTCGCGGCCGACGGCGGCGCAGATCGCGCTCACCTTCGCGTTCGCCTCGGCGAAGCCGGCGCTGGTGTTCCCGTAGGGCGTGTACCAGGTGTTCCAGGCGTCGGCATGCGGGAGCGCGAGCGAAAGGATGCGGTCGCCGTTCGCGCCGATCATCAGCGGCACGCGCCTCGCCGGAGGCGGGAGCAGAACGGCATCCTCGACCGAGACGAACGCACCGGGGCAGGTGACCCGCTCGCCCGCGAGCAGGCGCCGGACGACGTCGAACGACTCCGCAAAGCGCGACACGCGGCGGTCGAACGGGAAGCCGAAGGCGCGAAACTCCGTCTCGTTCCAGCCCGCGCCGATGCCGAAGACGAGCCGGCCGCCGGAGACCTCGTCCACCGACGCGGCCGCGCGCGCGAGCATCCCGGGCGCATGGAAGGCGGTGGCAGCGACGAGCGGCCCGAGCCGCACGTGCGAGGTCACCGCAGCGAGCGCAGCGAGCTGTGTCCAGACGTCCCACGGCGCGCGCTCCGGTCCGCCGTCGCCCCGGTAGAGGAGGTGGTCGCCGAGCCACACCGAGTCGAAACCGCACTCCTCGGCGGCGAGCGCGATAGCGCGCACCTCCGGCCAGCGGACATCGCGCTCGACTTCCGGGAGCTGGATCCCGACTCGCAGCGCCGCCCCCTGCATCGATCCGCAGCCTACGCGCGGCGGCGCGCGAGCGCGCGCCGCCGCCCATCCCGTCCAGTGCGTTACCGAGGGGTCAGGTAGCCCTCATAGCGCACGAACCAGTCCCCATTGGCGCGATCGAGCCCCGCAGAGGCACTCCGCCCGTGACCGGCGATCCCGGCGTACTCGCCGGTCCCGCGCACGACCTTCCAGGTGCCGGTGCCGATATAGGGGTCTCCGGCGTCGATCCACTCGACCCGCTCCCGAATCGTGAGGCTTCCCCGCTTCCCCGTCAGCGTCCAGGTGTTTCTCCAGACCTCGATGGCCTGCCCGTCGCGCACCACGATCTTCGGGCCACTGAGGACGACGCCTGTCTTCCCCGAGTCGCGCCCGACGGCTCCGCCCTGCATCGGCTCGAGTGCGAACTGGCCGTCTGGCAGGTCCCTCATCGTGATCGCGACCCGTTGCCTTGCCGCGTTGGGGCCGGCCGCCGCAACGGCAGTCAGCGTGACCGCCGCCGCGAGCACGACGAGGACGAGTATGGCTTGCCGGACCTTCATGTCTGTCTCCTTTCGAAAGGCTCGATCTGCTGGTCCGCTGCTCCGCGAGGAGTGCCGGCGAGGCTTCGGTCTCGCCGGCACTCCAGCTCAGGAGCCGTGGTGACTCCGCTCTATGTCACGGCGTCTTCGTCCGCGTCGCGAAGTAGATGTCCGCGGCGCCTTCGACGCCCAGGCGAGTGGTGCCGAAGTGCAGGGTGGTGCCGTCCCAGGAGAGCGACCCCCTGCTTTCGCCCGCGATGCTGTTGATCGGGGCGCCGAGGTTGACCGGGGTCGACCAGGGGTCGGTGACCTTGTCCCGGGTTGCGGTGTAGAGGTCAGGGCCGCCCAGGCCGCCGGGCCGGTCGGAGTCGAACACGATCTCCAGCCCGTCTGATCTGAGGTTCGGCCGGGCGTCGTTCTTGTCGGTGTTCAGGCCGGGCACCAGCTGCGCGGCCGAGAAGCCGAACAGGGTCAGCTGGCTGACGTAGATGTCGGCGTCCGGCGGCGTCGTCGTATCGGCGGCGAAGCCACCGGCCCGGTTGCTGCTGAAGTAGAGCAGCACCCGCCCGTTCTTATGCGTGAGCAGGTAGGGGCTTGCCTCCTGGCCGGCGCTGTTCACCTTGCAGCCCAGGTGCAACGGCTGCCACCAGCCGTCACCCACCGGCCGGGTCACGTAGATGTCGGCATCGCCACAGCCGCCGGGCCGCGTGCTGACGAAGAAGAACCAGCCGCCGTCCATCGGCGAGGGACAGAAGTCGTCCTGCGGGCTGTTGATCGGCGCGCCCACGTTCGCCGGCGCCCCGAACGGTGCGTTCTGGCTCGCCCGCCTCGCGACCCAGATGTCCAGGCCGCCCAACCCGCCCGGACGGTTCGAGGCCATGTACAGGCTCAACCCGTCCGGCGACAGGATCGGACACCCGTCCTGCGACGCCGTGTTCAGCTCGGAGCTCGTCCCCGCCACCGACTCCGCGCTCGCCGGCGCGCCCCAGGGCGAGAACGACTGCGCCAGCGCAGCCGAAGCCACCACCACCGACGCAACCGCAAAGGCAGCCAGGATCAGAATCCGCCTCATGATCGATACCTCCGTCGCTCGTTCGACATGGATCACCCGAGGCTAGGAAGTCGCCGAAGCCGGGACTACGGTGGCGGCAGGCAGGTGCGCCGGGGGGCTGCCATCCCTCGAACGGTGTGCTGGACCGCTTGACTCAGTCGGTGCGATGACGGACAACTTCCGGAGCTCACGACCGGGAGGCCGATCACCCTGAAAGATCCACACGGCGAGACGCCGCAGGAGTCGCTCGACCGGCTCCGCCTCGAGGTCGGGGAGCTACGCGCGTCCCGAGAGCGGCTCGTCCTCGCCGCCGACGCCGACCGTCGCAGGATCGAGCGCGACCTCCACGACGGTCCGCAACAGCACCTCGTCGCGCTCGCCGTCAACCTGCAACTCGCGCGCCGGTTGGCGGACGCCGATCCGGACGCGGCGATGGCGCTTCTCGACGACATGGGGCGTGACGTGCACCAAGCGCTGGAGGAGACCGCGGAGCTCGCGCAACGGATCTATCCCCCGCTGCTCGAGGCAGGCGGCCTGGCCCACGCGCTGCGCGCCGCGGCGGTCAGCGTCGGCGTCCCGACCCGCATCGAGGTCACAGCGGGCGCGGGCCTGCCGCCCGAAGTCGCGGGGACGGTGTACTTCTGTTGTCTCGAGGTGCTCGAGCACACCGGCGACGGCGCACGGGCGTCCGTCAAGGTGCGCGACGAAGAGGGAACGCTCGTCTTCGAGGTCGACGAAGACGGCGCCGGTTCCGAGACAACCTTCTCGGAGGAGCTTCTCGGCCGGTTGCACGACCGCGTCGAAGCGCTCGGCGGCCACGTGACGGTCCGGTCCGAGCTCGGCCACGGCACCCACGTCGCCGGCTCGATCCCGCTCTCGCGATGACGTCAGCCGCTGTCGGCCAGGTAGAGAACCACAGCCTTGACGCGCTTGTGGACAGCGGTCTCCCATGTCAGACCGAGCTTGAGGAAGATCGAGTGAATCACCTTTTCCACCGACCGCTCGGTCAGGAACAGCGCGGCGGCGATGGCCGCGTTGTTCTTTCCCTCGGCCATCTCGCGCAGCACGTCACGCTCGCGCGGCGTCAGCAGGTTGAGCGGCGACTCCTCGTCACGCGCACTTTCCGCCACCAGCGCCTCGACGACCTTCGGGTCGATCACCGAGCCGCCCTCTGCGACGGCTCGGATCGCGGCGACGAGTTGGCCGAGATCCTCCACGCGCTCCTTCAGGAGGTACGCCCGCCGCTCGCTGCCGCCCTCGAGGAGCGCGAGCGCGTAGCTGGGGTTTGCGTACTGGCTGAGCACGACGACGCCGATCTCCGGATGGGTCTCGCGCAGCTGCTCGGCGGCCTGGATCCCCTCGTCGGCGCCGCCGGGCGGCATGCGGATGTCGGTCACGACCACATCCGGCCGCTCCGAGTCGACCGCGGCGAGCAGCGAATCGAGATCACCGCACACGGCTGTGACGACGAGGTCGGGCTCCGTCTCGAGCAGGCGCCGGAGGCCCTCGCGGACGAGGTAGTTGTCCTCGGCGAGCACGAGCCGGATCGGCATGCGGAGAGGATACGCCGGTGACGCCTCCGTCTTCGGACGCTCCTGCACGCCGCCCGGCAGACACCGAGCAGCCGCTCGTCCTGATCGTCGACGACAACGAGAAGAACCTGAAGCTGGCCCGGGACGTGCTGCGCGCTGCCGGGTTCCGGACGCTCGAGGCCGCAAACGGCGTCGACGCGATCGCGTTGGCGTGTGAGCACCTCCCGAGCGTGATCCTGATGGATCTCCGCCTGCCGGACATGGACGGCACGGACGCGGCACACAGACTCGGAGACGAGGCGCGAACGGCGGCGATCCCCGTCGTCGCGCTGAGCTCGCTGCCGCTCGAGGGAAGCGGCGACTGGCTCCGGGCTGCAGGCTTCGCCGGCTGCCTCGAGAAGCCGATCAGCGTCGTCGAGTTTCCGGATCAGGTGCGCGGCTACTGCACGAGCACCGTTGAGTGACTCCCGTCGACGGGGTGCTAGCACCCCGTCGACCTGCCAAGCGAGCACGGTTGGCACGAGCGCGTGCTTCTTCTACCTTCGGTCGCAATGGGACTGGACGGAGTCGCGCCAGCATGTGAACATCGGCACGAAGACGCGCCGGTTGGCTGGCCGAGCCCGGACCGAGAGGAGGCTCACGAGCTGTGCGGACGCTTGTGATCGCAGGCGTACTGGGGGTACTCGTCATCTCGCTCGCGGCCTGCGGGGGCTCGAGCACTGGCTCGACGTCCGAGCAGTCCATGGAGCAACAGGCGGATCTCTACGCGATCGGCCAGATCGAGAAGACCTTCCACAGAGCCATGTCGAAGAAGAACATCGACCTGATGATGAGCATCTGGGCTCCGAACGCCACCCTCGCCGCCGGCCCCGGGGTGACCCGGACCGGGAAGACGCAGATCCGGGATCACTGGCTCGACTCGAAGCCATTCCAGCCGACGACCCATTGGATCTCCGAGACCCCCGCGTACAAGATCCGGGTAACGGTGAACGGCGACAAGGGAACGCTGTTCTTCGAGTGCCACTTCATCGACACCAAGACGGACAAGGTCGTCGCGGTTTCCGGCGCCGACATGCAGGTCGCGAGGATCGACGGACGGTGGCTGGCCACCAGCATGGTGGGAGCGTCTGCCACGCTGAGCCCCTGAGGGAGTGTCCGACGTTCGGGCAGCGGAGCATCGACGAGCTGCTGCCGTCGAGCAGCGGCGGCCGTTGAGCCGGGGCGACAACCCCCTCGTCCGTGCGATCGGGCGCCTGCCCGTCAAGGTCCACACCAAGCTGCTGATCGCATTCGTGGGCACGGCCGTGCTGCTCGTCGCGGTCGGCCTCCTGGGCCAGCGCGTCCTCGGGCAGTCCAACGACCGGGTGGGAAGCCTCGGCGGGCTCCAGAAACGCGCCATCGCGTACGGCACACTCCAGAGCGACGCCGCGCACGTTCGCCTGCTCCTGGCGGAGAACGTCGCCCTGGACTTCTACAAGATCAACCCGGGGACGGCGCCGGGTCGCGGAGCGTCCGCTGTCGCTGTCGACCTGGCGGTCGCGAGCGCGCTCGCGCGCATCGGGCCTGCGACCCGCGTCGACGGGCTGGGGTTCGAGCCTCCCGCCGCGGATGAGGATGTCCTGCGCCGGATCCGCCTGAAGAGCGGTCAGCTCGCGGCGGTGATGCAGCAGATCATCAAGTTCGAAGGTCGTGCAGCGCCGGGCGAAGCCCCTGCGACCCTCCGTCACAGGTCGGAGCAGCTCGCCATCGACCTCAACCAGCTCGCCACGGTGCTCGCCAACGCCACGACGGCGAAGACCGACGACCTGATCGCCCAGAACGCCAGCGCGTACGCAAGCTCGCGGAACCTCTTCATCGGCGTCGCGGGAGGCGCGATCATCCTGGCCCTCCTGCTCGGCTTCGTCCTTTCCTGGTCGGTCATCGGGCCGATCCAGCGGATCGACGCGCGCCTGGGTGCGATCGCCTCCGGCGACTTCTCCGACCACGTCGACGTTCCCAACCGCGACGAGCTGGGCGCGCTCGCGGCCAACGTGAACCGGATGAACGACGAGCTCAGGCGTCTCTACGGGGAGCTCGAGGCGGCGAGCCGGCACAAGTCGGAGTTCCTGGCCAACATGTCGCACGAGCTGCGGACGCCGTTGAACTCGATCATCGGCTTCTCGCAGGTGCTGCGCGAGCGGATGTTCGGCGAGCTGAACGCGAAGCAGGAGGAGTACCTCGACGACATCATCTCCTCCGGCCACCATCTGCTCTCGCTGATCAACGACGTCCTCGACCTGTCCAAGGTCGAGGCGGGACAGGTCGAGCTCGAGGTCGAGCCGTTCTCGCTGCGGGACGCGCTCGAGCGCGGCGTCGTGATGGTGCGCGAGCGGGCGACGAAGGACGGCGTCCAGGTGGCGTTCACGGCGGCTCCGGAGGTGGACGTCGTCGAGGGCGACGAGCGCCGGATCAGACAGGTGATCTTCAACCTGCTCTCGAACGCCGTGAAGTTCACGCCCGCGGGTGGGGCCGTCGACGTGAGCGCGGTGCAGGTCGACGGCGAGGTGAGGGTCGCGGTGGCCGACACCGGCCCCGGCCTCGCCATCGAGGATCACGAGCGTATCTTCGAGGAGTTCCAGCAGGCCGAGGCAGGTCTTGAGCTGCGCGAGGGAACCGGCCTCGGACTCGCGCTCTCGAAGAGGCTCGTCGAGCTGCACGGCGGCCGGATCTGGGTCGACAGCGAGCCCGGAAGAGGAAGCACGTTCGTGTTCACGTTGCCCGCGAGGTCCTCCTAGCCATGGCCGGCGAGCGGGTCCTCGTGGTCGAGGACAACGAGCTGAGCATGAAGCTCTTCCGTGACGTCCTGCTCGCGACTGGCTATCGCACGCTGGAAGCAACGACCGGCGGGCAAGCGGTCGAGCTGGCAGCCGAGCAGGCGCCGGATCTCGTGCTGATGGACATCCAGCTTCCGGACATCGACGGCGTCGAGGCGCTCGGCCGCCTGCGGGCGAACGAGCGCACCGCCGCCATCCCGGTGCTCGCGGTGACCGCCCAGGCGATGCAGGGCGACCGCGAGCGGTTCCTGGCCGCGGGCTTCGACGACTACATCTCGAAGCCGGTCGACATCGTCGAGCTCGTCGGCACCGTGAGGCAGCACTGCGACCGACTCGCTCGATGACCGATCTGGTCGGCTCTACGAGACGGCGGTGAGGCCGACGTAGTTCTCGGCCAGCGAGCTCGCCGCTGCGCGGGATGTGGCGACGTAGCGGAGCTGCGAGAGCTGCAGTTGCCGCTCGAAGTCGTCGGCCTCGGGGTGGACGTGCAGCATCTGGGTCATCCACCACGAGAAGTGCTCGGCGCGCCACACGCGGCGCAGGCAGGTGTCCGAATACGCGTCGAGCGGGCGCTCGTCTCCGGTCGCGTCCCACTGTGTGATCGCCTCTGCAAGCGCGTGGACGTCGTGCACCGCGAGGTTCAGGCCCTTCGCGCCCGTCGGCGGCACGATGTGCGCCGAGTCGCCGGCGAGAAAGAGCCGCCCGAAGCGCATCGGCTCGGCGACGAAGCTGCGCATGCCCGTGACGCCCTTCTCCAGGATCGGGCCCTCGGCGAGCGTCCAACCCTCGAGCCCGAGCCGTGTCTGCAACTCCTCCCAGATCCGCTCGTCGGGCCACTCCGCGAGATCCTCGTCGGGACGGCACTGGACGTAGAGACGGCTCAGCTCAGGCGAGCGCAAGCTGAGAAGTGCGAAGCCACGCTCGTGCCGCGAGTAGACGAGCTCGTCGCTCGACGGCGCGACCGCGGCGAGGATCCCAAGCCAGCCGTAGGAGTACTCGCGCTCGTACTCCCGCACGACGCCGGCGGGGATGCTGGGACGACAGATGCCGTGGAAGCCGTCGCACCCGGCGATCACGTCGCAGGTGAGCTCGTGCGCCTCGCCGTCATGCGTGAAGCTGACGCGCGGCGTGGCCGTCTCGAGGTCGTGCACGTGCACGTCGCCGACTTCGAAGAGCAGCGGCCGGCCCGTTCCGAGGCGTGCGGCAATCAGGTCCTTGACGACCTCCGTCTGCCCGTAGATGACGATGTGCCTGCCCGCGAGCTCGGCGAAGTCGATGCGATGACGCTCGCCGGCGAACTGGAGCTCGATCCCGTGGTGCACGAGACCCTCGCGGTGGAGCCGGTCGGCGACGCCCATCTCCGTGAACAGCTCGACGACGCCGTGTTCGAGGACGCCCGCGCGGATGCGGGCCTCGACGTACTCGCGGCTGCGGTTCTCGAGCAGCACCGACTCGATGCCCTGCAGGTGCAGCAGGTGCGCCAGCGTCAGGCCCGCGGGGCCGGCGCCGACGATCGCGACCTGGGTGCGGAGCTTGTGTTGATTCAACACAAGCTCGTCACCGCTCGGCGCGCTCGAACAGCGCCGCTTGCCCCTGACCGACGCCGATGCACATCGTCGCCAGCCCGTAGCGCCCGCCGCGGCGACGGAGCTCGTGCAGCAGGCTGACGACGAGGCGCGCGCCCGACATGCCGAGCGGGTGACCGATCGCGATCGCGCCGCCGTTCACATTGACCTTCTCCTCGTCCAGCCCCAGGTCGCGGATCACGGCGAGCGACTGCGACGCGAACGCCTCGTTGAGCTCGACGAGGTCGAGGTCGCCCACGGCGACTCCGGTGCGGTCGAGCAGCTTGCGTACGGCCGGGATCGGCCCGATCCCCATCACGGCCGGGTCGACGCCGGCCACCGCCGAGCCGGCGAAGACGCCGAGCGGCTGCGCGCCCAGCTCGCGAGCCCGCTCCTCGCTCGCGATCACGAGCGCGGCCGCACCGTCGTTGATCCCGCTCGCGTTGCCCGCCGTCACGGTGCCCCCGTCGCGGAACGCCGGCTTGAGGGAGGCGAGCTTCTCGAGCGTCGTCTCCGGGCGCGGGTGCTCGTCGCGTTCGAGCTCGCCCGCCGGGACGAGCTCGTCGTCGAAGCGTCCGGCCTCGGCGGCTGCCGCCCAGCGCTGCTGCGAGCGCAGCGCGAAGGCGTCCTGATCCTCGCGCGTCACACCCCACCGGCCGGCGACGTTCTCGCCCGTCTCTCCCATCGACTCCCGCGAATAGTGCTCCTCGTAGCGGGGGTTCACGAACCGCCAGCCGAGCGTCGTGTCGACGAGCGCGCGGTCGCCGCGGGCGTAGGGGGCATCCGGCTTCGGCGTCACGAGCGGGGCGCGCGTCATCGACTCCACACCGCCGGCGACGAAGAGGTCGCCGTCGCCGGCGATCACCGCATGACATGCGCCGGCGACCGCGGACAGACCTGAGGCGCAGAGCCGGTTCACCGTGACGCCGCCGACCGAGTCGGGCAGACCGGCGAGCAGCGCCGCGAACCGCGCCACGTTGCGGTTGTCCTCTCCCGCCTGGTTGGCGCAGCCGAGCCACACGTCCTCGATCTCGGACGCGTCGACGCCCGACCGTTCGACGGCAGCAGCGACCGCGAGCGCTGCCAGGTCGTCCGGTCGGACGGCCGCGAGACCACCGCCGTACCGCCCTACAGGCGTCCGCACCGCCGACAGGACCACGGCGCGGGTCATACGCGGCTCGCCGCCGCCAGCGGCATCTCATGGCGGTACAGCTCGATCGCACCGGCGATGGACAGCGGCTCCTTGCCCGTCAGCTCGCGGTAGTCGCCCCCGACGACATCGGCCTCGCCGGCGCGCACGCCGTCGTAGAAGGAGACCCCCGCCTCGATCCCCCACTCGGGGCGGCCGAGCGCGCGGCGCTTGGCGATCCACTCGGCGCGATCCAGGGGCTCGTAGCGGTACGTGTCGCCGGTGACCTCCGTCGCGATCGCCGCGAGCGCTGCGAGCGTGACCGCCTCCGGGGTCGTGACCGTGACGAGGATGCGATCGTCGTGCGCCGGGTCGGCGAGGAGCAGGGCGATCGCCTCGGCGAGCTCCGGCCGGTAGGAGAGGCTGACCCGGCCGTCGCCGCCCGGCCCGGTGATGCGGCCCTCGTCGTCGAACCACGTGGCGATCGAGTCCAGGTACATGCCGTTTCTCACGCCGGTGAACGGCAGGCCGGCGCCGGCGAGCATCGCCTCCGTGGCTCCATGAGACTGTGCGTGACGGAAGGACGCCTCCGGCCCCGCCCCGACGAACGAGAGGTAGACGACCCGCCCGACGCGGCGCGCCGCTGCGACGTCGACGAACGAACGGTGCAGCACGAGCCGCTCGTCATAGGGCGCGTGCATCGAGACCATGAAGACCCGATCACCGGGCTCCAGAGCCCGTGCGAGGGCGTCGGTGTCCCCGTAGGCGGCGACGGCAACCTCGCCGGGCAGCTCGGGTGCCCGTGCCGGGTCGCGCACGACCATCCGGAACGGGACGCCGAGGCGCGCGAGCTCGGCGGCGACCAGCCCGCCGACGTGGCCAGAGGCGCCGGTGACGACGATCACGTGATGCTCTCAGCCTCGAGCGTCTCCTTGGCGATCCGGAACGCGGAGTTCGCTGCAGGCACGCCGCAGTAGACGGCGCACTGGAGGATGATCTCCTTGATCTCGTCCGCCGTGAGCCCGTTCCGCAGCGCCGCGCGGACGTGCATCGCGAGCTCGTGCTCGTGGCCGAGAGCGACGAGCGCCGTCAGCGTGACACAGCTCCGCGTCCGCCGGTCGAGTCCCGGCCGCGACCAGACGTCGCCCCACGCGTAGCGCGTGATGAAGTCCTGGAAGTCGGCTGTGAAGGCGGTCGTACCGGCGACGGCCGCGTCGACGTGCGCATCGCCCAGGACCTCGCGCCGCACCTTCATGCCGCGCTCGAACGCCTCGCTCATGCGGGGACCTCCGCTGTCAGATGGGTGAGCAGCGCCTGCGTGAACGCCTGCGGCTGCTCGACGTTCGCGATGTGCGCCGCGCCGGCAATCACGATGTGCAGCGCCCCCGGGATCGCTGCGGCCAGCGCCTCACCGCTGTCGGGCGGCACGACCGGGTCGTGCTCACCCGTGACCACGAGCGTCGGGGCCGCGATCGCCCCGAGGCGCGGCTGCTGGTCGAGGGCGCCGAGCGCCTCGCAGCACGCGGCGTACCCCTCGGCGGACGTGCCGACGAGCATCGTCCGGAACCGGTCGACGACGTCGGGACGCTCCTCGTGAAAGGTGGGTGTGAACCAGCGGCCGAGCGCCGCCTCCGTGACGGCGACCACTCCGCCGGCACGCACCGTGGCAGCCCTCTCCGCCCACTGCTCCGGTGGCGGGAACGACGCCCGCGTGCAGCAGAGCACGAGCCGGTCGATCCGCTCGGGCGCTTCCACCGCGAGCCACATCCCGACCGCACCCCCGATCGACAGCCCGCAGAACGAGACGCGCTCGAGCTCGAGGTGGTCGAGCAGCTCGAGCACGTCGCCACCGAGGTCCTCGATGCGGTACGGCCCCGGCGGGACCGGAGACGCCCCGTGCCCGCGCCGGTCGTACCGGATCACCCGCCAGCGCTCCGCCAGCGCCGGCACCTGGTCGTCCCACATGGCGAGCGTCGTCCCGAGCGAGCTCGAGAGAACGAGCGGCGGCGCCCCCGGGTCTCCGTCGACGACGCTGTGAGGAATCAACCGAGCTCCTCTGCGTACCGCGCCAGCGCGCGGTCGACGAGCGCCTCGCACGAGCCGAGATACCCGCTCGGGTCGAGCAGGACGTCGAGCTCCTCCGCCGTCAGCGGGCAGTCGGGGTGCGCCAGCAGGCCTTCACGCAGCGACGCGCTCGCTGCCGCCTCGGCCACGATCGCGTGCGCAGCGCCACGCCCGACCCGTTCGGAGAGCGCGAACGCGACCCGCTCGGCCAGCACGCGGCCCTCGCTCGCGTCGAGGTTCGCGCCCATCCGTACGGCATCCACCTCGAGCGCTTCCAGCGATCGAGCGAGCGACGCAGCGGCGCCGCCGGCATGCGAGAACACTCCACAGAGCGCATCCCACTCGGCGTGCCATGCCCCTGCGGCACGTTGGTGCTCCTGCGCGAGCGAGCCGAGCAGGACCGAAGCATCGCCGCCGGCAAGCGCTGCGCAGGCGCGTGCGAGCGCAGCGCCGACGGGGTTCTGCTTCTGCGGCATCGTCGACGAGGCGCCGCCCCCGCGTTCCCGCACCTCGCCGACCTCGGTCTGCGCGAGCAGAAGGATGTCGAGCGCGACCTTCCCGCAGACCCCGGCGGCCGTCGCGAGCGCGGCGCCGAGCTCCGCGATCCGCACGCGGTCGGTGTGCCACGGCACGGTCGGCACGGCGAGATCGAGCTCGGCCGCGAAGACCTCGAGCATGCGGACGCCGTCGGCCCCGTAGACGGCGAGCGTCCCCGCCGCGCCACCGAGCTGCGCCGCCAGGCCGGTCTCCGAGAGCTCGTGGAGCCTGCGACGGCCGCCGAGCACGGCCACGAGCCAGCCCGCTGCGACGAGACCGAAGGTCGTCGGCACCGCCTGCTGCAGCATCGTCCGGGCCGCCATCGACGTCGTACGGTGTGCCCGCACCATCTCAGCGGTCTCGAACGCGACGCGGTCGAGGTCGGTGACGATCAGGTTGAGCGCCTGGCCGGAGACCAGCATCGCCGCCGTGTCGACGACGTCCTGGGTCGTGGCGCCGTAGTGCACGTACCGCTCGTGCTCGGCACCGACCCTGGCGCGGAGGGCGCGAACGAGCGGCTCGACGGGGTTCCCCGGCGCGCGCCCCTCCTCGAGGAGCTGCTCCCAGTCGAAGGCGGCCGCGTCGCAGGCCACGGCGATCGCGGCCGCCGACGCCTCCGGGACGAAGCCCGTCTGCGCACCGGCGTTCGCCAGAGCGCGCTCGACGTCGACCAGCGCCGCGAGCCAGGCGCGGCCCGAGAGTGCGTCACGCAGCTCGTCGGGGACGAAAAGGCCGTCGAACGCGGTCACACGGCGAAGAACGTCGTCTGCCCCGGACCCTGCAGCACGATGTCGAACCGGAGCCCGCCGTCCTCGTCACGCGCGATGAGCGTCTCGCGCTGTGTAGCGTCGAGCCGGGTGAGAACCGGATCGGTCGCGTTCGCATCCACCTCGTCGGGAAAGTACATGCGCGTGACGAGCCGCTTCAGCAATCCACGTGCGAGGACACCGACGAGCAGGTGCGGTGCCTGCACGCCGCCGTCCGGCCAGGGCACGCCGCCGGGCTTGACGGTGACGATCTCGAAGCGGCCCTCGTCGACCGTCGCGGAGCGGCCGAAGCCCCTGAAGCCGGGCTCGAGCGGCGCGTCGTCGCGGCTGTCGGCCGGGTGGGAGTAGCGACCGGCGGCATTCGCCTGCCACGTCTCGATCGCCCCGTCCGGCACCGGGTCGCCCGCCCCGTCGAGCAGCACACCGCGGATGACGATCGCGCGCGGGTCGTCCGGCTCGACGACGTGCGCCGTCACCGGTGACGAGAGCAACCCGATCGTCAGGTACGGGCCCGCCGTCTGGGACGGGGTCAGGTCGTCGAACGGCTCAATCATCGTGGGGCTCCTCCACCGGCGTCGCCTCGCGACCGCCGAGGATGATGTCGAACCTGTACCCGAGCGCCCAGTCGGGGGTCGTGAGGTCGAGCTCGAACCGGCAGATCAGCCGCTCGCGCGCCCGTTCGTCACGGATCGAGTTGAAGATCGGGTCGAAGGCGAACAGCGGATCGCCCGGGAAGTACATCTGCGTCACGAGCCGCTCGGGGAAGGCCCGGCCGAAGAGCGAGAAATGGATGTGATTCGGCCGCCAGGCGTTCGGGTGGTTGCCCCACGGGTACGCCCCGGGCCTCACCGTCACGAACCGGTAGCCGCCGTCGTCGTCCGTCAGGCAGCGCCCTCCCCCCGAAAAGTTCGGGTCGAGCGGAGCGTCATGCTGGTCGACGACGTGGTGGTAACGCCCGGCGGCGTTCGCCTGCCAGATCTCGATCAGCTGCCCACGGAGCGGCTTCCCGTCGGAACCGAGCACCCGCCCGGCGACGACGATCCGCTCGCCGAGCGGCTCACCCGCGTGCTGGCGCGTGAGATCGTGGTCGAGCTCGCCGATCCCGACGTCACCGTAGACGGGGCCTGTGAGCTCGCTCAGCGTGTGCGGCAGCACGACCAGCGGCTCCTTCGGGTGCCGCAGCCGGGTGCCGACGTAGTCGGGGAAGTCGAACGGCGGGTCGGCGCCGATCCGTTCGGAGTCGACGACGGTCGGGAAGGGCGCGGTCACGTCAGGCGGCATGGCGATCCTCGAGGTCGACGGTGAACGGGGCGGCGGTGACGGAGCGGACGTCCTCGATGCTGACGCCGCTCGAAAGCTCGGTGAGGACGAGGCCGCCGTCGCGCAGACGGAAGACGGACAGCTCGGTGACGACGACGTCGGCCGCACCGCGTGCCGTCAACGGGAACGTGCACTCGCTCACGACCTTCGGGTCGCCCGTCGAGGTGGTGGCCGTCATCGTCACGATCACGCGCCGCGCCCCGACGACGAGGTCCATGGCGCCACCGACGCCGAGCACGTCCTTACCCGGCACGGCCCAGTTGGCGATGTCACCCGCTCCACTCACCTGCAGGGCACCGAGCACGGCGACGTCGATGTGCCCGCCGCGGATCATGGCGAAGCTCTGGGCGCTGTCGAAGTACGCCGCTCCCGGCAACGCCGTCACCGGGCGCTTCGCAGCATCGATCAGGTCGGGGTCCAGCTCCTCGTCGGCCGGTCGCGGTCCGACGCCGAGGAGCCCGTTCTCGGTATGCAGGAAGACCTCCGTCCCGGGGCCGAGGAAGTCGGGGATCAGATTGGGGATGCCGATGCCCAGATTGACGATCTCACCGGGGCACAGCTCGAGGGCTGCGCGCGCCGCGATCCTGGACTTCGCGTCGACGCTCATCGCAGCCTTTCCGCACTGCAGAGCGCTGTCGATCGGAGACCGCCGCAAGTCGGTGGGTGGAAGACACCAGCCTTGCTCGTTCGCGGCTTCGTAGCGCACACCGGCGAGTCCGGAGCTGGCCTCACTGCTTACCTCCGTCAGTCGTCTCGCTCCGCGAGACGACCAGGCAGTCGACGTAGAGATGCGGCGTCCCGATCGACTCGGGCTCGAGCTCACCGAGGGGCACGATCTCGCCCGCCTCGGCGATGGTGACGGTTGCGGCAGTGGCCATGAGCGGGTTGAAGTTGCGCGCCGTGCGGCGATACCAGAGATTTCCGAGCTGGTCGGCCCGCGCAGCGTAGACGAGCGCGACGTCGGCGCGGATCGGCTCCTCCAGCACGTGCAGGACGCCGTCGATGAGCCGCTCCTCCTTCCCCTCGGCGAGGAGCGTCCCCGCCCCGACCGGGGTGAAGAACCCGGCGATGCCGGCGCCGCCGGCACGGATCGCCTCCGCGAACGTGCCCTGCGGCACGAGCGTGGCCTCGATCTCACCCGCGTTGACCGCCGCCACCGCCTCCGGGTTGGACGTGAAGTACGAGGAGATCCCGCGCCGGATCCGACCCTGCCGCAGCAGCTTGCCGAGCCCGAGCCCCGGTTCGCCGATGTTGTTCGAGACGATCGTCAGGTCGGTGGCGTCGGAACGCTCGACGAGGGCGTCGATCAGGGTCAGCGGCGCGCCGACGAGCCCAAACCCGCCCACCATCACGGTGTCACCGGAGCGGATGCGCGAAACCGCCGCTTCGGCATCGGTGGTGCCGTCTGTCGCTGTCATCGAGCCTCTCGCCGTCGGTTCACGCTTGCCGTCGCACCGTTGGACGGTTCTTCGCCGCTTCGGTCGACGCCGTACATTGGCATCATCCCTGGCCAGGTGCCGCGCAGGGGCCGGGGCACACCGCAGCCGTCTTCGACCCATCAAGTGGGTCCGAACGTACGCCCGGGCCTGTCCGCTTGTCAAGACAGTGTTCTGATCTTTCGAACATGTGCCAGGGCAACCGGCGCTGGCAGGCCCCAGAGCGCTTGCCCGCGACCTGCGTGGCCACCGTCATCGGGAGTGTTCCATTCGTCAAGACAGTGGTCTAGTATGCGGGACGTGACAGTGGGGGCGCAGACACTGGGCGGGCGCCGGACGGTGAAACGGGGCAGCTCCCAGTCGCTCGAACGAGGTCTCGCCATCCTCGCGCTCTTCACCTCCGATCGGCCGCTGCTCGGGGTGAGCGCCATCGGACGGGAGCTCGACCTCTCGCACTCGACCGCCCACCGATATGTCGCCACGCTCGCCTCGCTCGGGTACCTGCGACAGGATCCGGACAACAAGCGCTACCGGCTCGGACATCGTGTGCTCGACCTCGGCTTCTCTGCCATCAACTCGATGGCTGTGCGCACGATCTCGGCGCCGCACCTCCAGCAGCTCTCCGACGAGACCGGGCACACCGTCAACATGGCCATCCTCGACGGGTGCGAGATCGTCTACATCGAGCGCTGCCGCGCCTCGCGCCCGCAGCAGCGCGAGATCGACCTGGACCTGCACATCGGCGCGCGCCTGCCCGCCTACTGCACCGCGATGGGGAAGGCGCTGATCGCCTCCCTGCCGGACCACAGGCTGGCAGACCTCCTCGACGGGCTCGAGCTCGTCGCACGCGGGCCCAACACGATCACCGACGAGGTCGCCTTCCGGGCCGAGCTCGCGCGCATCCGCGACAGCGGGATCGCCGTCAACGACGAGGAGCTCGCCTACGGCCTGCGTTCGATCGCGGCGCCCGTCGGCCCGCGATCGGAACCAGCGGTGGCGGCGCTCAACCTCGCCGTGCACCGCTCGATGGCGTCGACGACCGATCTGGTCGAGCGTTACGGCGCCGCCGTTCGCGGGACGGCGGCAGCGATCTCGGCGGAGCTTGCCTAGCAAAGTTTTGCCGAATGCGTCTACAGACCATGGACGATTCACTTGACTGCCTGTCGTCATCCCGATTACGGTCGGCCGGTCGGACCGCCCCTGGCGGCCCGGGTCACACGGCTCGCCGTCCGACCTGTCCCCCAGGGAGGCATCCGACGCGAGGAGGCCATGCTTGACGAGAACCTGATCGGACCACGGCGCGGTGTCGGCCCCTCGACCACCGCGTGACTCAGACCCACGACGCGAGAGATATCGAGGAGAGATCGATGAGATCGACGAAGATCAAGGTCGGCGCTGTCCTTGCCGTCAGCGTCCTGGCCCTGGCACTTGCCGGGTTGGCGACCGGCGCGGGGACCGCGGCACCGGTCGGCTCGGGCAAAGCGTCGGCCACGAAGAGCGTGTGCGGGCTCGGCAACGGCAAGAAGGCAACGGGCAAGCCGATCGTGATGGGTGGCATCTACACCAAGAGCGCCGGGATCGACTTCTCGGTCATGGGGCTCATGGTGAGGGCCTACTTCGACTGCGTGAATGCCAACGGCGGCATCAACGGTCGCCGGATCGTGTACAAGTTCTACACCGAGGCGGACGAGGCGGACAAGCTCGCTGCCTACGCGGTCAAGCTCGCCGACAGCGACAAGGCGGTTGCGATCGTCGGCAACACCAGCGACCTCGACTGCATCGTCAACCAGAAGTTCTACGAGAAGCGGGGCTACCGGATCATCGGTGCCGGCGTCGCCGCACCGTGCTTCACGACGCCGAACTTCTCGATGGTCAACATGGGGCCGCACTACAGCAACACGGGCGCGGCTCAGGCGCTCGTCAGGGCGGGTGCCAAGTCGATCGTCGACTATGCATCGAATGTTCCTGGCGCCAATCCGTACTACGGCAGCGGTGCGATCACCGTCGGCAAGCGAGCCGGCCTGCCGACGTCGGACAACTACGCGGACGTGCCGATCCAGGACGCCAACTCGCTCGTCCTGAAGATGGTGCAGCAGGCCGGCCCCGGTGGCGGCGTCGACATCGCGTTGATCCCGCCGGAGGGCCTCAAGGTTCTCACTGCGGCGTCTGCGCAGAACGTGGTCGACAAGGTCCACTGGTCCGGTGCGACACCGTTCAACAGCCAGTTCATCGCGGACGCGCTCGGGCCGGAGTGGAACAACCGGTTCCTGGTCAACGCGGAGTTCAACCTGCTCAGCTCGAAGGGCCCGGACAACCAGCTCTACCTCAAGCTCCTCAAGAAGTACCAGCCGAACTGCCCGGCGTGCTTCGGCAGCTTCGGTCAGATGGGCTTCCTCATCAGCAAGGTCGTGACCTACACGTTGCTCGCCCTGCCGGTGAACGGGATCACCCAGAAGACCGTCAACGCGGCCTTCTTGAAGATCAAGAACTTCAAGTCGGACCTGTGGTGCAGGCCGTGGTACTACGGCAACCTGAAGTCCCACAACGCGAACAGGTGGGATCGCACCGTCACGTTCGTGGACAAGAAGATCGTCCTGAAGGAGGGATGCTTCGAGATCGCGGCCGTCGACGCGCCGATCCTGCAAGCAAGAGCGGACGAGAAGAAGTACAAGCTCACGTCCGGAACGTCCTGGCCTCCCGTCCCGGGGCAATAGACGGGTGACGTGGTGGTCGTAGAGTGAACTGCAGGGCGCCTGGAGCCTCCAATGCCTAGTCTCGACTTCCTCAAGCTGTTCGTCGTGACCGGGCTGGCCCTCGGCGGGGTGTACGCGCTGTCCGGTGTGGGGATCGTGGTCCTCTACCGGGCGACCGGCGTGCTGAACCTCGCCTTCGGGGCCGTCGGGGCTCTGGGCGCCCTTCTCTCCTGGGAGATCGTCAACCACACGGACATCCCCGACTGGATCGGCTACCTCGTCTGCATCCTGTTCGCAACCGCGGTGACGTTCCTCTACGGCGTGATCTTCGGACCGCTCCTCGCCGCGCGCGACCCGCTGGTCAAGGCGATCGGGACGCTCGGGCTGGCACTGATCCTGCTCGGGATCATGTCCTGGAAGTGGGGGCAGGTGGCAGGGCTGGCGCTTCCGTTGCCCACGACGACGCGGAGCTACACGCTGCCACACGGGTTCGGCGTCGTGAACTGGACCCAGATCATCGGCCTCACCTTCGGTATCGCCGTCACGGCCGGCACGGCGGTGTTCCTGCGTGTGACAAAGCTGGGCACCGCGATGCGTGCACTCGCCGACGATCGCGAGATCACAGCCACGCTGGGCGTCCCGGTGCGCCGGGTGGAGGCCGTCGCGTGGCTTGGCTCAGGGCTGATGTGCGGCATCTCGGGCCTCCTGCTCTCGAACCTGCTCGGCCTCGACATCATCACGCTGACGTTCTTCGTCATCTCGGCGCTCGCCGCCGCGCTCATCGCCCGGTTGCGGTCCGTGTGGGTGACGCTGGGCGCCGCGATGGTGATCGGCCTCGTCTCGGCGCTCTTGACGCCGTTCTACGGCGATTTCCAGGCGCTGTCCGACTTCCGGACGATGACTCCGTTCGTGTTCGCGATCGTGGGGCTGCTGTGGCTGGGGCGCCGCCGGGTCGTGACGGTGGCGCAGGCGGCACGATAGCGGTGGGCGGCATCTGGACTGCGCGCGTCCAGCGCGGCACTGTCGTGCGTGCCGCCGTGATCGCGACGCTGCTCGTGCTCGTCCTCGTGGCGGTGCCCGCGCTGACGAGCGTCTACTGGCTCAAGGTGTCGACCTCGGTCGCGATCTACGCGGTCGCCGCACTCGGGGCGGGCCTCCTGTACGGGCGGGTCGGGATGGTCTCGCTCTGTCAGATCGCATTGCTCGGCGTCGGCGGCTGGGTGATGCTGCGGTTGGGATACGCGACCTCGATTCCGTTTCCACTCCTGCTGATCGTCACCGGGGTGATCACCGGGTGTGTCGGGACTCTGATCGGCCTGCCTGCGCTCCGCCTCTCCGGGCTCTACCTGGCGCTCATCACCCTGATGGCCGCCGCGGCGCTCACGCTCGTCTTCTCCAAGCACGACTTTCCGAACGGCGGGCCCGGCTTCTGGGGCGCGAGGGGCGTGGGCGGGACCAACACCCAGCGCCGGCCCTCGATTGCGGAGAGCGACACGGCCTACTTCCGCTACACCGTGATCGTGGCGGCGGTCCTGTTCCTGATCGCGCTGCTGCACATCTCGGGCAAGCCGGGCCGTGCCTGGGCGGCGATTCGCAACAGCGAGCAGGCCGCGCTGGCGGCGGGCGTCAACATCACCGTCTACAAGCTCTGGGCGTTCGCGCTCGCGTCGTTCATGACCGGGGTGGCCGGCGGGCTGCTCGCGGGCAGCGTCGGCGTTCTCGCAAATTCGGGGTTCCCGACGTCCGACTCGCTGACGCTCCTCGCCGTGACCCTGATGGGTGGCATCTTCAGCCTCTGGGGCGCGGTCGTCGCGGGCATCCTGTTCAAGCTCCTGCCCGCGCTCCTGCAGGACTGGGGGCTGTCGTCGGACCTCGCCACGATCCTGTTCGGCGTCGGTGTGCTCCAGGTCCTCGTGACAGCTCCCGCGGGCCTCGTGGCGCAGGTGCCGAAGGACCTCGCGAACCTCGGGCGGTTGATCGGACGCCTCTTCGGAAGAGGTGCGCGGGGTCAACCGACGTGATCGAGGTCGAGACCCTCACCGTGCGTTTCGGCGGCGTCACCCCGATCGACGGGATGAGCGTCGTCTTCGGCGCCGGGACCTGCGGCCTGATCGGCCCGAACGGCGCCGGCAAGACGACCTTCTTCAACGTGCTCAGCGGGTTCGTCAAGCCGGCCGAGGGGTCGATCAAGGCGTTCGGTGAGGATCTGCTGCGAATGCCCGACTACAAGCGCGCGCGCTGGGGTCTGCGGCGCACCTTTCAGCAGGAGCAGGCGATCGACGAGCTCTCCGTCTTCGACAACGTGGCGATGATCCATGAGCACTCGGCAGCGAAGCGCTCGGCTCGGCGCAGCGAGGTGCTCGAGGCAATCGACTTCGTCGGGCTCGGCGTCTTGCCCGACGCGAAGGTCGGTACGCTCGGTGCGCGTGAGCGACGGCTCGTCGAGGTTGCACGGGCGGTGGTCGGCCGGCCGCGGATCGTCCTGCTCGACGAGCCGGCCGCGGGACTCCCAGACGAGGAGACGGAGCACCTCGGTCGTGTGGTGCGGGAGATCCCGTCGCGGTACGGGGCCCTCGTGATCCTCGTCGACCACGACATGAGCCTCGTGTCCGCGTGTTGCGAGACGACCGCAGTGCTCGACTTCGGCAAGCTGATCGCGTCCGGGCCGACGGCGGAGGTGCTGCGGGACGAGCACGTGACCCGCGCCTACCTGGGCACCGAGGAAGTGCTGTGAGCGAGGCCGCAACCGCGGTCGGGTTGCGGCTCGACGGATTGTCCGTGCCCCGCGGTGGACGCACGGTCGTCTCGGACGTGTCGATCGCGATCCCGCCGGGGGAGGTGACCGCGCTGCTCGGCCCGAACGGCGCGGGCAAGTCGACGCTCGTGCTCGCGGTCGCCGGGGTGCTTCGCCCCAGTGCCGGGCGGGTGCTGCTCGGCGAGCGCGACCTCGTCCGCCAGCGGCCTGAGCAGGTGCGCGCGGCCGGCGTCGCGGTGGTGCCAGAAGGGCGCCGGCTCCTGCCCGACCTGACAGTCGCCGACAACATGCGGGTCGCGACCTACTCGCTCAGCCGCGAGGACGCCGAGAGCGGAGTCGCGTACGCGCTCGAGCTCTTCCCCGAGCTCGAGAAGCGGTGGGACGTCGAGGGGCGCCTGCTGTCCGGGGGCGAGCAGCAGATGGTCGTCCTCGCACAGGCGCTCGTCTCCCGTCCGACGATCGTGCTCGTCGACGAGCTGTCGCTCGGTCTGGCCCCCGTGGTCGTGAAGCGGCTCGTGCCGACGCTCGAGTCGGTTGCCGCGTCGGGCGTCGGCGTGCTCCTGATCGAGCAGTTCGCCCACGTCGCACTCGGGCTCGCGAAGACCGTCTACGTGCTCGAAGGCGGCCGCATCCGATTCCACGGTGCGGCGCAGCAGCTGATCGACGATCCTGAACTGTTGCGCTCCGCCTATCTGCTGCGCGAGGTCGCCATCGCGACGAAGGACGACGAGGCACCGCCGCCGGACGGGGCTACGGCACCAGCACCGCTCGACCCGTGACCTCGCCCTCGGCGAGCTTTGCGAGAACGTCGTTCACGTCGTCGAGGGGGTGCGTCTCGGTGAGCAGCGTCAGCTTGCCGGCCGTGTGCAGCTGCAGCAGCTCCCACAGGTCGACCCACGTACCGACGAGATTGCCGATCACGGAGTGCTCGTTGCCGACGAGCGCCACCGACGGCGCCTGGACCACGCCGCCGTAGCCGATGACCGAGAAGTCGCCGCCCCGGGCGAGCATCGCCATCGCGTCGGCGTGGGTCTGGTCGGTGCCGACGAAGTCGAACACCAGCTCCGCGCCCCGGCCGCCCGTGAGCTCCCGGACCGCGTCCACGGCTCCGGCACCGTCGAGCACGTCGTCGGCGCCCATGTCTCCCGCGACCTTGCGCCTGCGAACGTCCGTGTCGACCGCCACGACGCGGCTCGAGCCGAGCTCGCGTACGAGCTGAACGGCGATGTGACCGACACCACCGACGCCGATCACGACGGCGGTCGTGCCCGGCACGGCGCGATGCGCAAGGCGGCGTACGGCGTGGTACGCGGTCAGCCCGGCGTCTGCGTGCGGCGCGACGGCCGCCGGCTCGGTACCGGCGGGCAGCGGCACCAGCGAGCGCTCCGAGACGAGGACGTACTCCGCAAAGCCGCCGTCGACCGAAAGCCCGGTGAACTGGTGCCTGACGCAGTGCATGTCGTTGCCCCGCCTGCAGGCGACGCAGAGGCCGCAGCTGTACGGGGGGTAGACGAGCACCGCGTCGCCGCGGGAGACGGTCGTCACACCGGCGCCGGCGTCCTCGACCCAGCCGGCGTTCTCGTGACCGAGCACGAGCGGCAGCGTCACCCCCGCCGGCTCCATCAGGCCCTCGATGGCGTGGAGATCGGTGGCGCACACGCCGGCGCCGCCGACCCGCACGAGCACGTCGGTGGGGTGCACGATCTCGGGCACCGGCCGCTCGACGAGCTCGAGCGGCCGGTGGTATTCGCTCATCAGGGCTGCCTTCACGGTGTCCTCCTTCTCTCGCCCGCAGGGCTGAGCGCCCGGACGAGCTCACGCAGGTACTCGAGGTGGCGTCGCATCGCCGCCCCCGCCTCCCCGGGCCGGTTTCTCTCGATCGCCCGCATGATCGCGCGATGCTGGTCGAGGATCGCCTCGCCGTCGATCGTGTCCCCGAGCGTGTCGATCAGCGACGGCTGCAGCACGTCGAGCGTCCAGCTGGTGAATGCACGCAGGAGCTCGTTCTGCGCTGTCGCCGCGATGACGCGGTGGAACCGGGTGTCGGCGATGCGAAAGGCCTCGGAGGCGGGATGGTTCCCGGAGGCCTCGTCGATGGCCGACCCGAGCTCGCGACCCGTCCCGGCGGTCGCACGCTCGGCCGCGCGCTCCGCGAGCGGCACCTCCAGGCACACGCGTGCCTCGAGCAGCTCGTCGAGCGAGACGCTGTCCGTCTCGAGCATGGCGGCGATCGACTCGCTGAGGTTCCGACTCATCCCCTCGTTCGCGGTGCTCGCGACGAAGATACCGCCGCCCGGCCCGCGCGAGGCGCGGACCAGGTGCGAGCTCCCGAGCAGCCGCAGCGCCTCCCGCAGCGTCGGCCGGCTGACGCCGAACTCGACCGCGAGCTCCTGCTCGGTGCCGAGCCGCGCGCCGGGCTGCAGGCTGCGCTCCAGCACGGTGCGGCGGATCTCGAGTGCGACCTGCTCGCTCGCGTCGAGCCGTGGCGGGCGAGGGCGCGCCGCCGGCGACGGGGTCGAGCGGCTCGCCCGACGCGGCGCCGTCACGCCGCGAACGTCTCGTCGGGAGCGACCGTGACCTCGAGCAGGAGCGGCTCGCTTCGCGTGGCCAGGTCGGGCACGACCTCGTCGAGCACCCGCAGGAGCTCGTCGTGGTCGCCGACCGTCCGTGCCGGGCAGCCGAAGGCGCGTGCGAGGCCTGCCACGTCGACGCCGAAGCCTGGCCAGGGGGCGGTGCCGCCCTGCTGCTCGGCGAGGCGATCCATGATCGCGTAGCCGCCGTTCGCGAGGACGACGAACAGCGCGCCTGCGCCGTATGAGGCGGCGCTCCAGAGCGACTGGATCGCGTAGAGCGAGGCGCCGTCGCCGACGATCGCCACCACCGGCCGGTCGGGACGCGCCATACGCATCCCGATCGCGGCGGGAAGCGCGAACCCGAGCCCGCCCATGGCCGGGCTGAGATGGCCGAGCGGCCCTCGTGCAGGCAGGCGTGTGAGCAACTCGAGCCGGTTCGACGGGCTCTCCTCGATGACGACCGCGTCGGCGGGCAGGCGCTCGACGAGCGCTGCGAACACGTGCCCGGGTCGCAGCGGCTCGCCCGGCCCGGGCGGCGCCGGAGGAGCCGGACGCGACAGCGGCTCAGGGGTCGTGGCCGCCCGAGCCGGCACGACGCGCGCCAGCTCGGCGCACACCGCCGCGGGTTGGGCCAGGACGGCGAGGTCGGCGGTGCTGCGGTGCACCTCGGCGGGGTCCTGGCTGATCACCGCCACCCGCGTCCCGGGCGCGACGAACGGGCCTGGCACGAACGGGTACTGCCGGAACGCGGGGCCGCCCACGACCAGCACGAGGTCGTGCCCGTGGAGCGTCTCGCGCACCCGCGCCCGGTGCGCGGGCAGGTGGCCGGCGAAGAGAGGGTGGTCGTGAGGGAACGCGGCGCGGGACCCGAACGATTCCTGCCACACCGGCGCCGAGAGCCGCTCCGCCAGCGCCACCAGTGCGTCCCACGCGGCGGGCTCGTCGGCACCCGCCCCGACGACGAGCGCAGGCCGGTCGGCCGCGATGACGAGCTCCGCGAGCTCGGCGACGTCGCCGGCTCCCACGGCGCGCGCACGGACGACCCGTGCCGGGGCCGCCCGCACCTCGTCGTCACCGATCTCGGCCGCCCAGTCGTCCATCGGCACGATCACGAGCGCCGGCCCTCGCCATGTCTCCGCTTCGTGGTAGGCGCGGGCGATCGCGCCCGGCACGTCCTGAGGTCGCACCGGCTGGTCGACCCAGACCGGGTACTCACCCGCGAGGCCGTGCAGCCTGCCGGCGAGGAAGGGCTCCGTCGCGAGATGACGGCGGTCCTGCTGACCGACGACGACGACGACGGGGGCGCGATTCACTCGTGCCGTCGCGAGCGCACCCACCGCATTGCCGAGACCGGCGGTCGTGTGCAGGATCGCGAGCGCGGGGGTGCCGCCCGCGATCGCCCAGCCGGTCGCCATGCCGATCACCGACCCCTCGTGCAGCCCGAGGACGAAGCGAAGGTCGCCGGGCAGGTCGGTGAGGAGATGGATCTCGGTCGAGCCGGGATTCGCGAACAGCGTCGTCAGGCCATACTCGCGCCAGACGTCGAACGTCGCGTCGCGGACGGTGCGGGCCGGCACGCGTCGGAGCTTAGTACAAATGATTTGATCTTTGTGGCCGAACGAGAGACGATGGCCCCATGAAGGTGGCGATCGTCGGCGGTGGCGGGGGCGTCGGTGCGTCCACCACGTACAACCTGGCGTTGCGCGGCACCGGGGACGAGATCGTCGTCACGGACGCCCGGCCCGAGATGATCACCTCCCACGTGATGGACCTCGAGCAGGTGCTCGAGCAGTCACCGGGCAGCTCCGTCCGCGGCGGCGACGTCTCCGATCTCGAGGACGCCGACGTCGTCGTCCTCGTCTCCGGCGTACCCCTCACCGTGGGCACGTCGCGGCTCGAGTACCTGGAGCAGAACGCGCAGCTCGCCGACACCGTTGCCGACGCGCTCGGCACGGGTTGGGCGGGCGTGCTCGTGGTGGTGACGAACCCCGTCGACCCGCTGGTGACGCGGGTGCAACGGCGCACCGGCCTCGACCGGACGCAGGTCCTCGGGTACACGCTCAACGACAGCCTGCGCCTGCGGACGGGCCTCGCACAGGCGCTCGGCGCTCCGCCCGGGACGGTCGAGGCCTGGGTGCTCGGCGAGCACGGCGACGCGTGCGTTCCCCTCTTCGACCGTGTCACGGTCGACGGCGCGCCGGTCAGCCCCACCTCCGCCGAGGCGGCCGCGGCGGAGGACTACGTGCGCACCTGGTACGTGAAGCACGTGGCGCTCGACTCGGGCCGCTCCTCCACGTGGACGTCCGGCCTCGGCGTGTCGCGGATGGTGGCCGCGCTCGGTGGCACCGGAGAGCTCTGGCCGGCCTCGATCGTGCTGACGGGCGAGTACGGCATCGACGGGGTCGCCGTGACGGTGCCGGCCACGATCGCCCGCGGCGGCGCGCGGGAGATCCACGAGTGGGAGCTCGCCACCGCCGACCTCGCCGCGCTGCAGGCGTCCGCAGAGGTCGTGCGCGCGGCCGTCGAGAGCATCGAGCGAGAGCAGGCGGCGTGACGGCGAGCCCCGACCGGCGCACTTCACCCGGCGACATCACCGCCGCGGCTCTGGCGAGCTTCGCCGGATGCCCCGACGACCGTCTGCGCCTGCTGCTGGAGCGCCTCACTGTGCACCTGCACGCCTTCGCGACAGAGGTCGACCTGACCCTCGAGGAATGGGAAGCCGGCATCCGACTGCTCACCGAGACCGGGCACATCACCGACGAGCACCGCCAGGAGTTCATCCTCTGGTCGGACACGCTCGGTCTCTCGATGCTCGTCGACGCGCTGGCGAACGAGTCCGATGAGGCGACGGAGTCGACCGTGCTCGGCCCGTTCTATGTGCCCGACGCACCGGAACGCGCGTATGGAGACGCCATCGCCGAGGAGCCGGCCGGCGAGCCCGCGTGGGTGCACGGCGTCGTCACGGATGTCGACGGCGCGCCGATCGCGGGCGCCGAGCTCGACGTCTGGCAGAACGGCGACAACCGCCTCTACGCAGTGCAGGACCCGGGCGCGGCGGAGGAGCACCTGCGCGGACGCTTCAAGACCCGCGCCGACGGCAGCTACGCATTCCTCGCCGTGCGACCGGTGCCGTACACGATCCCCGACGACGGGCCGGTAGGCGCCATGCTCGCAGCAGCGGGGCGGCATCCGTGGCGGCCGGCGCACATCCACCTGATCGTCCGAGCAGCCGGATATCGATCGGTCGCGACCCACATCTTCGATCGCGAGAGCGACTACCTCGACTCCGACGCCGTGTTCGCCGTCAAGCAGTCGCTGCTGCGGGACTTCGTGCCGCGCTCGGCGGACGATCCCGAATGCCCGCCCGGGGTCGTCGGGCCGTGGTACTCGGTGCGAAACGACATCGTGCTCGCGCCGGACGCGCGTTCGTAACCGCGCGGTCGTTCGGGTCGGATGTATCCGGCCCCTACGGAAATGGCCGCGCCTACCACACCGTGCAGACGCCCGATCGGGTTGTAGGGGCCGGATATACCCGGCCCGCGTCCCTCCACGCGGCTCCGCTCAACGATCGAGCGGCTTGCCGGCGAGCCAGGCCGCACCGCTCGCGTACAGCGCCTCGACCTCCGGACCCTGCAAGCCCGGCATGTCTCGCTTGACGTCGTAGCCGATCCGCGTCTGCAGGTAGGCGAGGTGCCGGTAGCCCTCGGGAAACTGCTCCAGCAGCCCACGGTCGAGCTCGAGCCGAGCAGCGGGGTCGACGGGGTCCATGCGGTCTGACTCGTAGATCGGCTGGCGCAGCACCAGACCCCAGCGCCCGTCGCGCTTCTCGAGAAAGTCGTAGAAGCGCCCCGAGCAGACGACGTCGACCTCGACCCCGTCGACCACCGCGCGCTGGACGATCGCCATCTTCACTTGCGAGACGGCCCGGTCGCCCGCGACGTCGACCGACTGTCCGCCGAGCACGTGCCGGATCTTGACCCCCTTGGCCCAGCCGGCCTTGCTCATGGCGATGAACTCGTCCGCCGTCCCCTGCGTCCAGGTGGCCATCATGCGGCCGTCGTCGAACCAGACGGTCCGGAATCGCTCCCAGTCACCCGCGTCCCGCCAGACGACCCAGCTCTCGACGAGCTCCCGGATCGCCAGGCGGTCGTGCAGCTCGCTCACGCCAGCGTCTCCCGGACGGCCGCCACGATCTCGTCGACTCCAGGCAGGTAGGCGTCCTCGAGCGGCGGGCTGAGCGGGATCGGCGTGAACGGAGCGCCCACGCGCCGAATCGGCGCATCGAGCGAGTCGAAGGCGGCGCTCTGCACCCGTGTCGCGACCTCTGCCCCGAAGCCGCCGTGTTCGACGGCTTCGTGCGCGACGACGAGCCGGCTGGTGCGCTCGACCGAAGCCACGATCGTGTCGAGATCGAGCGGGACGAGCGTGCGTGGGTCGATCACCTCCGCCTCGATCCCCTCGCCGGCGAGGCGCTCGGCTGCCTCGAGCGCATCGTGGACGAGCCGGGAGAGCGCGACGATGGTCACGTCTCCGCCCTGCCGGAGCGTCACCGCCTCGCCGATACGCGCCGGCGGCACCGGCTCGGGGACGTCCTCCTTGCGGAAGTAGAGCGTCTTGTTCTCGACCACCACGACCGGGTTGGGGTCGGCGATCGCGGCGGCGAGGAGACCCGCGACGTCGACCGCACGGCTCGGCATCACGACCTTGAGCCCCGGCACGTGGGTGAGCCAGCTCTCGAGGCTCTGCGAGTGCTGCGCCGCGCCGCGCTGGCCCGCTCCGCCCTGGGTGCGAAGCACGAGCGGCACCGTGAGCTGCCCCCCGGACATGAAGTGCGCCTTGGCGGCACCGTTGACGAGCTGATCGAGGGCGAGGGTGACGAAGTCGATGAACATGATCTCGAGCACGGGCCGGAGGCCCGACTGCGCGGCGCCGATCGCGACGCCGGTGATGGCGGACTCGCTGATCGGCGTGTTGATCACGCGCGCGGTGCCGAACTCCTCGGCGAGGCCGGCGGTCGCCGTGTAGGGGCCGCCCTCGGCCACGTCCTCGCCGAGGACGAATACGCGCTCGTCGGCCCGCATCGCCTCGGCCAGCGTCGTCGTGACGGCGCGGATGTAGGTCGTCTCAGGCATCCGCGTACACCATCTCGGCGAGCAGCTCGGCGGGCGGGTAGGGGCTCTCCTGCGCGCCCCGCACCGCCTCCTCCACCGCCCCCGCAGCGTCGGCCTGGACGGTCGCCAGCGCCTCTTCCGTGAACCAGCCGGCCGCGATCCCGTGCCGCTCGAGCCGCAGGATCGGATCCTTCTCGCGCCACTCGTCGTCACCGATCGTCTCGCGGTAGGCGGCAGGGTCGCCTTCGTAGTGCCCGCCGAGACGATAGGTGAGGCACTCGAGCAGGAATGGGCCGCCACCCTCGCGCGCGCCGGTGAGCTGGCGTCCGAACGCGTCCCAGACCGCGATCACGTCGTTCCCGTCGACAGTCTCGCGCACGACCTCGTACGGGGCGACGACGTCGCTGACCCGCTCGACGTTCGTGTGCGCCGAGCGCGGCGTGAACTCCGCGAAGCCGTTGTTCTCGCAGACGAGCATGAGAGGTAGCCCCCAGAGCGTGGCGAGATTGACCGTCTCGTTGAAGTGCCCGGCTTGGACGGCGCCGTCGCCGAAGAAGACGACCGACACCGAGCTCTCGCCGCGGAGGCGTGCCGCCAACGCGGTGCCCAGCGCGATCGGAATGTTGCCCCCGACGACGCCGGTCGCCCCCATGAAGCCGTGCTCCACGTCGACCAGGTGCATCGACCCGCCGAGCCCACGGCACAGACCGCCGTCGCGCCCCATCAGCTCGGCGAGCACCCGCTCGAGCGGGGCGCCCTTCGCGATCGCGTGCCCGTGCGCCCGGTGCCCCGAGTAGACGGCGTCGGCGTCTCGCAGCTGCGAGCAGACGGCCGCGGCGACCCCCTCCTGCCCGGTGCTCAGGTGGACGAGGCCGACGACCTCCCCGGCGCGGGTCAGCTGGCCGACGCGCTCCTCGAACAGCCTGATCCGCCACATCGTGCCGAGCAGGCGGAGGGCCTCCGCTCCGTCCAGCACGTGGTAGGTGGGGCCGGATATATCCGGCCCCTACGGGTGTCGGGAGGACCCTGGATCGGGCATTACGCGGTCACGGGCGCCGTCCCCAGCACCTGCTGCACGGCCGCGACGACCTTGTCGTCGTCGGGCAGCACCCACGCCTCGAGCGGCTCGCTGTACGGGATCGTCGCATCGAGCCCGGTGACCTGGACGATCGGGGCCTTGAGCGACGCGAAGCCGTGCTCGGCCACCTCGCCGGCGATCACCGTGGCGGCCGACGCATGCCGGGTCGCCTGGTCGACGAGCACGAGATGACCGGTCTTCTCGACCGACTCGAGGATCGTCTGAGTGTCGAGCGGCGCCAGCGTGCGCGGGTCGATCACCTCGGCCTGGATCCCCTCCCCCGCCAGCCGCTCGGCGGCGCCGAGGGCACGGTCGACCGTCCAGCCGGTGGCGACGATCGTCACGTCGCCGCCCTCGCGCCGGATTGCCGCCTCCCCGAAGGGAACGAGGTACTCGCCGTCCGGCACCTCACCGTGCTCGAGCGTGAGGAGGTAGTTGTGCAGGTAGACGACCGGGTTGTCGTCGCGGATGGCGGTCGCCATCAGCCCCTTGGCGTCCGCGGCTGTGGAGGGCACGGCGACCTTGAGCCCCGGCACGCCCATGAAGAGCGCGTTGAGCGTGCCCGTGTGCTGGCCGGCCCAGCCGGCGGTGAATCCGTAGCCGGCCTTGAGCACGATCGGCACCTTCACCTGGCCGCCGCTCATGCCGCGGAAGCGCGGCGCCTCGTTGATCACCTGGTCCATGGCGACGAGCATGAACTCGGCCATGTACAACTCGACGACGGGACGGAACCCTGCCAGCGCGGCGCCGATCGCGATCCCGATCTCGGCCGTCTCGGAGATCGGTGTCACCCGGACACGGTCCTTGCCGAACGCGTCGACGAACGGCTCGTTCTCGGTCGTGGCCATGTTCTGGCCGAAGTAGAGGACGGTCTCGTCCCGTTCCATCTCGAGTTGGATCGCCTCGACGATGGCGGCGATGTAGGGCAGTTCGTGTGCCATCGATATCGCCTCCTAGGCGTAGACGTACTGGAGGGCGGCTTCCACGTCCGGGAAAGGGCTCGCGAGACCGAAGTCGACAGCCGCCTGCATCTCGTCCCTGGCCTTCTCCGCAAGCGCGTCCGCCTCCTCCGCCGACAGCGTGCCGTCGCCGACGAGCCGGCCGCGGAAGGCGGGCACCGGGTCGCCGCGCTTGGCCGCCTCGTACTCCTCGGGAGCGCCGAACTTCTCGATCGCCTCGTGCTCGGGGAAGTGGAGCGGCACCCCGGGCGGGGCGATGATGTTGCCGTGCGCCGAAAGGCGGTACATCTGTGACTCGACGAGCGTCGGCCCGTCACCCGCGCGCGCCCGCGCGACCGCGGCGCCGACCGTCTCGTAGACCTCGATCGGGTCGCGGCCGTCGATCGTGACGCCGGGCATGCTGAACGCCTTCGCCTTCACGGAGAGATCCTCGCCGTTGGCGCGATTCGCGTCCTCCTGCTCGGTCCGCGTGTGGACGTTGTAGCCGTTGTTCTCCATCACGAAGACCATCGGGAGCTTCCACAGCGAGGCGATGTTGAGCGACTCGAAGAACGCGCCCTGCTTGGAGGCGCCGTCGCCGAAGAAGCAGAGGACGACCTGGCCCTCGCCGCGGATCTGGGCCGCCCAGGCGGCACCGGTCGCGTGCGGGATCCCGGCTCCGACGATCCCGGACGTACCGAGGAAGCCGTTCGAGACGTCGGTCAAGTGCATGGAGCCGCCGAGGCCCTTGCAGAGCCCGTCCCGGCGACCGTAGATCTCGGCCATCATCGCCCTCGGGTCGCTGCCGCGGGCGATGGGGTAGCCGTGGCAGCGGTACGTCGTGAAGAACTGATCGTCGGGGCCGAGTGTCGCGATCGACCCGACGATCGACGCCTCGGCGCCGTCTGCGAGGTGGGTGTGCCCGCGGATCACGCCCGGGTGCTCCTCGAAGGTGCGCTTGACCCGCTCCTCGAACTCACGGATGCGCAGCATCTGCTCGAACATCCAGACCAGGCGATCGCGGTCCAAGTCGTGCGCTCCGCTCATGATGCGCTCCTTTCGTATCGATCCGATTCCTCGACCATGCTCAGGCCCCCCACCGTGTCACCGAGTGGTCAGCGTTGCGCGCCGGACCGGGCCTGGTCAAGCGCCGCCGTTCAGCCGGGCCGGTAGGAGGTGCGAGCCGGCTCGGAGTACGGCGCCGGACCGACCGTGGCGCGGATCTCCGTCTGCACGTGGCGCTCGACGACCGGCTTCGCCGAGCCGCCCCCCTCCTCGCCCCAGACGAGGGTCACCTCGGTGCCGGGCGCCGCGTGTGCGGCGTCGAGCATGGCGAGGGACAGCATCGAGCTCTCGTTCGAGCTGTAGCCGGAGAAGGTCGACACACCCACGACGGCGCCGTCCTTCAGCACCTTGTCGTTCGGCCAGGTCGAGTAGTTGGACAGCGGCAGGTCGATGTACTTCGCCTTCTCGCCGCCGTGGAACATCGTCCCGATCGCGTGTGCGACGTCGTCGGCGTTCCACGCGAGCGTCACCTTGACCCGGTGCGGCTGATCGGCCAGCTGCTCGAGCGCGCCGCGTCCGACGAAGTCGTGGTCGAACTTGACGAAGTGGCCGTAGCCGAGGTCCCACGGGGTCAGGTAGTAGTCGGAGATGTCGTCGGTGTAGAAGCTCCCGCCGAGCGAGCCCGTGCCCTCGTAGCCCTGGGCCGGCAGCCACCTCCGGTACGCCTTCATCGCGTCGCCGGTGAACACGGCCGGCAGCGGGCACGGGATCCAGCCCGACTCGAGCGTGTTCGTCGCGTAGACGCGCGCACCGACCTGCCGGAGGCCGAACTCGTCCCCGGCCGCGACGATCGCCGCTCTGACGTCGTCGCCCTCGGCCCACGGTCCGAACAGCTCGAGGCCGGGGACGCCCGACATGCCGTGGTGCAGGGCGCGCACCGCGTGACCCGCGATCGTGAGCTCGCCCATGTTGAAGAACCTGATCTCCGGGAGCGGCCCGCCCGTCGCCTTCTCGAGCACCTGCATCGCGGTCGGTCCCTGCACCTGGAACCGGTAGAGCTTGCGACCCTTCGGGTTGACCGCGGAGCGCTCGTCGCGCTCGATCGTCACGTCGCGGTCTCCCGTCTCGGCGTGGTACTGCACCCAGTTGTGCGCCGAGGGCCGGCCGACGAGGTTGAACCGGTTCTCGTCGAGGTGGAAGAGGATCGCGTCGCCGATCACGTAGCCGTCTTCGTTGCAGCACACGAACTGCTTCGCCTTGTCGACCGCGAAGCCGTCGAAGCTGTTGATCGCCAGGGCGGAGAGGAGATCGAGGGCGCCGGGGCCCTCGATGTACATGTCCGTCATGTGGTGGGACTGGTCGAACAGCGCCGACGTCTCACGCCAGGCGTGCTGTTCGTCCCTCCAGTTCGAGAACTCACCGGGGACCTTCGGGTAGACGTAGGGGCCGATCTGCGAGTTCCGAACGCGGTCGACGGGGTTCCCGGCGGCCTGAAGCGCGTCCTCCAAGCTCTCGTGACTCATGGCTGCGACTGGCTCCTTCCGTTCCCGGCCGGCAGACGATGGGCTGGTCCGGGGCGACGCACACCCTGCCGGCTCAGCTGGCGGCGATCACGGCTCGACCTTTGCAAACGGTTGCCCGACTGTCAAGACAGCATTCCAATGATCGGAACAATTTCGTTCCAATTGATGGGACAAAGCCGCTAGGATCGGGCAGTGCCGCTCTCCGGGGGAACGACCAGCACCTCCCAGTCGCTGGAGCGCGGTCTCGCGATTCTCTCCTCCTTCCACTCCGACCGACCGCTGATCGGCGTCAGCGAGCTCTCCCGCGAGCTGGCGCTCAGCCGCAGTACCGCGCACCGGTACATCGCGACCCTCGCACGCCTCGGCTACCTGCAGCAGGACCCCGACTCGAAGCGGTACCGGCTCGGGCCCAGAGTGCTCGACCTCGGCTTCTCCGCCATCAACTCGATGGACCTGCGCGAGGTGGCGGCACCGCACCTGCGCCAGCTGTCCGACGAGACCGGGTACACGGTCAACCTCGCCATCCTCGACGGCGTCGACGTCGTCTACATCGAGCGCTGCCGGACGGCGCGCCCGGGTCAACGCGAGATCGACCTCAACCTGCACGTGGGCGCACGGCTGCCCGCCTACTGCACCGCGATGGGCAAGGCGATCCTCGCCTACGTCTCCGAGGACCGCCTCGAGGAGCTCATCGCGCAGATCGACTTCGCGCCGCGCGGGCCGAACACGCTCACGGATCCCGCGGCCTTCAGGGACGAGCTCGAGCGGATCCGCGGCACCGGTCTCGCGGTGAACGACGAGGAGCTCGCCTACGGCTTGCGCTCGATCGCCGCCCCGATCCACTCTCACGCCGAAGAGGTGATCGCGGCGCTCAACCTCGCGGTGCACCGGACGATGGTCTCGATGGACGAGCTCATCGCCCGGTTCGGCCCCGCCGTGACACGGACAGCGCACAACATCTCGCTCGGCATGGGCCACCGGCTGGCGCCGCCGTGACCCAGACCACCCCACGGTCGGGCGGGCCGGCGCCCGGGGACGTGCTGTGGACGCCGCCGGCGGACGTCCGCGAGCGGTCGGTGCTCGGTAACTACCTCGGCTGGCTGCAGCGCGAGCGCGGCCTCGACTTCCCGGGGTACGCGGAGCTGTGGCGCTGGTCGGTGTCCGACCTCGAGGGCTTCTGGGGCTCGATCTGGGACTTCTTCGAGGTGCGTGCGCACACGCCCTACGAGCGGGTGCTCGGCTCTCGCGAGATGCCGGGGGCGGAGTGGTTCCCGGGCGCGCGGCTCAACTTCGCCGAGCACATGCTCGGGCGGCCCGAGGACGAGGATGCCGTCGCCGTGATCGCCCGTTCGCAGTCGCGGGCGAGCTCGCAGCTGTCGTTCGGCGAGCTCCGCGAGGAGGTCGCGCGCGCCCGCGCGGGCCTGAAACGGCTCGGCGTCGGGCCCGGCGACTGCGTCGTCGCGTACCTGCCGAACATCCCCGAGACACTCGTCGCGTTTCTCGCGAGCGCGAGCCTCGGCGCGGTGTGGGCGACCTGTCCGCCCGAGTTCGGGGTGCGCAGCGTCATCGACCGGCTCGGGCAGCTCGAGCCGAAGGTCCTGTTCGCGCTCGCCTCGTATCGCTACGGCGAGAAGCTCATCGACCGCCGGGAGCTCCTGCAGGAGATCCGCGCGGGCCTGCCGAGCCTCGAGACCGTCGTGCAGGTCCCCTACCTGGAGGGCGCCGACGACGCGATCCCCGACACGGTCTCGTGGGACGCGCTCCTCGCCGAGAGCGAGCCGCTCGAGTTCGCGTCGCTGCCGTTTGCGCATCCGCTGTGCGTGCTCTTCTCGTCGGGCACGACCGGGCTGCCGAAGGCGATCATCCACTCCCACGGCGGCATCCTCCTCGAGCACCTGAAGAACCACGGCTTCAGCTGGGATCTGCGCCCGGGCGACCGGCTCCAGTGGTTCACGACGACCGCCTGGATGATGTGGACGGCGCTCGTCACGACGCTGCTCCACCGCGCGTCGATCGTGATGATCGACGGCAACCCGGCCTACCCCGACCTCTCGTTCCAGTGGCGGTTGGTCGAGGAGGCGAAGCCGACGTTCTTCGGGCTCAGCCCGGCGTTCACGATGCTCTGCCGCAAGGACGGCCTCGAGCCCGGGCGGGACTTCGACCTCTCGTCGGTGCGAATGGTCTGCGAGGCCGGCTCGCCGCTCCCGCTCGAGGGCTACGAGTGGCTGTACCAGCAGTTCGGGCCAGACGTCCAGGTGAACGTCGGCAGCGGCGGCACCGACGTGTGCACGGGGATCGTGCAGGGCATCCCGCTCCTGCCCGTCTACGCCGGCGAGATGTCCGCCCGCATGCTCGGCGTCGACGCGGACGCGTTCGGGCCCGACGGCGAGCCCGTCGTCGGCGAGCTCGGCGAGCTCGTCATCAAGCAGCCGATGCCGTCGATGCCGGTCGGCTTCTGGGGCGACGCCGACGGCTCGCGTTACCGGCAGGCGTACTTCGACGTCTACCCGGGGGTCTGGCGCTTCGGTGACTGGATCGTGTTCACCGAGCGCGGCAGCTCGATGATCACGGGCCGCTCGGACGCAACCCTCAACCGCGGCGGCGTCCGGCTCGGGACGAGCGAGATCTACTCCGTCGTCGAGGAGCACGACGAGGTGCTCGACAGCCTCGTCGTCCACCTCGAGGAGGACGACGAGCTACTCCTGTTCGTCGTGCTGCGCCCCGGCGTCGAGCTCGACGACGCGCTCCAGGGCCGCATCGCGGCGAGCCTGCGCGACTCGCTCTCGCCGCGCCACGTACCGGACACGGTCGTGGCGGTGCCTGCGATCCCGCGCACGCTCACGGGGAAGAAGCTCGAGGTCCCGGTGAAGCGCATCCTCGGCGGAGCGCAGGTCTCGGACGTCGCGTCGAGCGACGCGCTCGTCGACCCCGGCTCGATCGGGCCGTTCGCCGAGTACGCCCGCTCGCGGGTGTCCGGCGGATCGTCCTGACGTCCGTCGAGCCGGATCGAGTCCGGGTCAGACCGACGCCGGCCCGCGTTCGCGTGCCAGCACGAGAAACTGGACCAGCGCGACAGCCTCGAGCAGGCCGACCGCGACCGCAAGCGGCAGCGCGTCCTCGGCTCCCGCCAGCCCGACGAGCGGAGCGACCACTGCCCCGACGACGAACGGCAGCACCCCGAGCAGCGCCGAAGCGCTCCCTGCCACGTCCGGGTGGTCCGCTAGAGCGAGGGCGGTGGCGTTCGGAAGCACGAGCCCGATGATCGAGACGATGACGAAGAGCGACGGGAGCACGCCGAGCAGCCCTGCGTCGGCGACGACCGAGAGCAGGAGCCCGGCGGCACCGGCGCAGCCAATGAGGAGGCCGAGCTGGAGGAGCCGGCGCGAACCGAGGCGCCCCACGAGCCGGTTGCCGAGCAGCGCCGCGCCCGAGATCCCGAGCGCGTTGATCCCGAACACGAGGCCGAACGCGGCCGGTGAGAGGCCGTAGTGCTCCTGGAGGACGAACGGCGAGCCGGCGATGTACGCGAACATCGCGCCGAAGGGCAGCGCGCAGGAGAGCGTGCAGCCGACGAACCACCGGTCACCGGCCAACGCGCGGAACACGGCGAACGTCGCGCGGAGCCCGCCGCGGCGCCGGCGCTCGCGCGGGAGCGACTCCGGCAGGCCGACTACGGTGGCGGCGAAGATGACGGCGCCCGTGGCGCCGAGCAGCGCGAAGATCGCCCGCCACGACGTCACCTCCAGCACGGCAGCACCGAGGAGCGGCGCCACGGCCGGCGCGACACCGGTGACGACCATCATCAGCCCGAAGACGCGGACGGCTGCGACACCGACGTGCCGGTCACGCACGACGGCCCGCGCGATCACGATACCGACGCCCCCACCCATGCCCTGGAGGAAGCGCAGCCCGACGAGCACCCAGACCGTGGGCGCGAGCGCACAGAGGACGCTCAGTCCGGCGAAGCCGGCGACCCCGGCGAGGATCGGGCGGCGTCGTCCGACTGCGTCGCTGACCGGGCCGCCGAGCAGCTGCCCTGTGGCGAGCCCGAGGAGGCACGCCGTCAGCGTCAGCTGGGTCGCCGAGGTCGACGCCCCGAGGTCGCGGCTGAGCTCCGGCAGCGCCGGCAGGTACGCGTCCATCGCCAGCGGCCCGAACGCCGCGAGCGCGCCGAGGATGGCGACGATGCGAACGTGCCTCCCGTCCGGCTCCGGTGCGGCCGGCGCAGACCCGGGCGGGGGCATCTCCCCGCCCGCGTACCCTGCGCGGCCGCGACGATCAGCCGGCTTCAGTCGCAGCGTCTGCCGTCTCGAGCGGCGCCCGGCCGAGGATCAGGTCCGATGCCTTCTCCGCGATCATGATCGTGGCGGCGTTCGTGTTCGCTCCCGTGATCGTCGGCATCACCGAGGCGTCGACGACACGCAGCCCTTCGACGCCGTGGACGCGCAGCTCCGCGTCGACCACAGCCCCCATCGCGCACGTCGACGTCGGGTGGTACACGGTCTGGCTCGCTCGGCGCACCCAGTCGAAGATGTCCTGCTCCGAGTCGGAGGCGGGCACGCTGAACGGCTCCCGCTCGATCGCCTTCAGCGCCGGCTGCGCCGCGATCTCGAGCGCGATCCGCACGCCCGCGAGCATGCTCGCGCGGTCCTCGTCCGTGGTCAGGAAGTTGCAGAGCACGGTCGGCTTCGAGTCCGCCATCGGCGTGCGCAGGCCGACCTTGCCGCGCGAGGTCGGCTTGACGATCACGGGCCCGAAGGCGTAGCCGTTGTCGGGCGGTGGCGTGAGACCCTCGTCGAAGAACGGCGCCGCCGCGAAGTGGAACTCGACGTCCGGCGCGGGTAGGTCAGGCCGCGTGCGGAAGAACCCACCCGCTTCCGGGTAGTTGGAGGTCAGCGGGCCCCGCCCCTCGCTCTCGAGGAGCGCGAAGTTTTCCGGGGTGAAGATGCCGAACAGACCCGGCTGGTCGGTGAGGTAGTTGACGTTCACCATGCAGTGGTCCTGCAGGTTGTGACCGACGGGCAGGTTCTGGCGAACTGTGATGCCGAACGCCGCGAGCTCGTCTGCCGGGCCGATGCCGGAGAGCATCAGGAGCACCGGCGACTGGTAGGCGCCTGCGGAGACGATTATCTCCCGCTCGGCGCGCACGGTCTCGCGCACGCCGTTGCGAACGAGCTCGACGCCCACGGCCCGGTCGCCCTCGAACACGAGCCGCTCGACGAAGACGCCCGAGGTCACCTCGAGGTTCGGCCTGCCCGCCGCCGGGTGCAGGTAGGCATCGGCGGCGCTCCACCGCCTGCCGTTTCGCTGCGTCAGCTGGAAGCGCGAGACGCCCTCGGGGCGGTCGACGTTGAGATCCTCGATGTGGTCGTACCCGGCCTGGACGGCGGCCTCGAGCTCCGCCTCGATCAAGGGGCACATCGAGCGGCTGTCCGACACCGCGAGCGGCCCGCCGACCCCGTGGAACTCGTTCTCGCCGCGGTCGTTGTCCTCGGAGCGCTTGAAGTACGGCAGCACCTCGTCGTAGGACCAGCCCGTGCAGCCGGCCTCCGCCCACCCGTCGAAGTCTGCGCGGTGACCGCGCAGGTAGATCATCGCGTTGATCGAGCTCGTCCCACCGATCACGCGACCGCGGGGGAGGTAGAGGCGCCGTCCGCCGAGACCGGGCTCGGGCTCGCCGAGCAGGTCCCAGTCGAGGCTCGACTTGAACACGATCGGGAACATGGCCGGCACGTGGAGCTCGGGCGCGGTGTCGGGGCCGCCCGCCTCCAACAGCTGCACGGTCACGTCCGGGTCCTCGGTCAGGCGGCCCGCGAGCACGCACCCGGCCGACCCGGCTCCGACGATCACGTAGTCAGCGGCCATCGCTGCAGTCCTCCTGTGTCGAGGGTACGAGCGCAGCGTAATTGTCAGGCGATCCCGTTACCAAGATCGCTGGCGAGCCGGGGACGGGCCGGTTAGGTTGTCGGGTGATGGGTGCCGGCGACGACCTCATGGCCCTGTACTGGACCACCTCCGGGCCGGTCGAGGTGCACTTCGGGCGGGAGTGGAGCCTCTTCGACCTCCGCGACCGCTGCGAACAGGCTGCCCGCGTGGGTTTCAAGGGGATCGGGCTCTGGCACGCCGACCTCGAGCACGTACTGGAGACGCGCACCCTCGCGGACGTGCGCACACTGCTCGACGACCACGGCCTCGAGTACCTCGAGCTCGAGTTCCTGGGGGACTGGTTCCTCGACCCGGACGACGAGCGGCGGCGCACCGCGGACAGGACGCGCGCGCTGCTGTTCGAGGCCGCGGCCGTGCTGCCGGCGCACCACATCAAGGTCGGCAACCTCGCGGGCACGGACTGCGAGCTGCCGCGCATCGTGGAGGCCTACGCCGAGCTCTGCGCCGACGCCGCCCGGTACACCGACGCGCGGATGGTCTACGAGTTCATGCCCTACGACGTCAACGTGAACACGGTCGAGACGGCGCTCGCCGTCGTCGAGGGAGCGGACGCGCCGAACGGCGGCCTGGCGCTCGACACCTGGCACCTGGCCAAGCTCAGGCTCGAGCCGGACGAACTGCGCCGCATCCCGCCACGCTTCCTCTCCTGGGTCGAGCTCTCCGACGGGCCCTACGAGTACGCGGAGGACCGCCTCGACGAGGTGATCAACCGCCGCAAGCTTCCCGGCGAGGGCGAGTTCCCCATCGTGGAGTACGTCGCCGTCTGCCGTGAGCTCGGTTACGAGGGCCCCTGGGGCGTCGAGGTGCTCTCCGAGGAGCTCCGCGCGCTGCCGATCGAGCAGATCTTCGAGCGTGCCTACGAGACCACGAGCGCACAGCTCGCGCACGCGCGAGCCTAGTCACGGCCCACGCCGCCACACCACGAGATCCTCGCCGCGCTCGACGCGAAGGTAGGTGATCGACGGACGCCGCTCGACCTCCTGCAGGAGCCGCACCAGCGGAGCGTGTGCCGAGGACGGGCCGGGCCGAGGTCGCTCTCCGATCGGTGGTGCTTCCCGCATCGCGTCCACCTGCTCCTCCGGCATCGTCAGCCGGAGCAGGAGCTCCTCATCCGAGATCCGGCTGCCGAAGCGCTCCCGGGCGCCGTCCAGGCTCACCGGCTGTGCGTCTCGCAGCCTGACCGCCTGGGAGCGGGAGAGCACCTTGTCCGCCACGGCCGGATCCACCGGCGCGGCCGGTTCGCCGTAGTGGCCGAGGAAGTAGCGCACCGTCTCGTCCGACACGGTCGTCCAGCGCTCGGGGTCGATCACGTTGCGGACCGCCTGGGTCGCAACGAGCTGCGACACGGGCGTGACGATGATCGGATAGCCCATCTCCGCGCGCACACGCACGACCTCCTCGAGCACGGCCTCGTAGAGCTCCGGCCGACGGATCTCGGCGAGCATCCGCTGCGTCGTCGTCACCATCCCGCCGGGAAGCTGGTGGCCGTAGTAGGCAGCGTCGTACTCACGCGGCACGCCCGGAGGTAGGCGCTTCCGCCGTGCGACCCCGAGAAAGTGGCCGGACACCTGTGCGAGCGCCTCCAGGTCGAGGCGGTGGGCGTAGCCCTCGACCTCGAGGTTGCGGATGGTCGACTCCGCCGTCGGTTGCGAGGTCCCGCTGCCGAGGGGCCCGACCGCCGTGTGGAGCACCTGGAATCCCGCCCGGAGGCCCTCCACGTAGACGAAGGGAGCGAGGCCGATCGTGCAGTGGCTGTGCAGCTCGATCGTCTTCCCGGTCGCGACGAAGTGCGGCGCGAGGGCCCGCACTGCATCGGTGGTCAGCAACCCCCCGGGATCCTTGAGATACAGCCGATCGATGTCCTTGCAGTCCGCCAGCGCTGCAGCCCGCTCGGCGTAGTAGGCGTGCGTGTGCACCGCGCTGATCGAGTAGGTGAGACCGACGACGATCTCCTCGACACCCTCCTCACGGGCCATTCGTGCGACGCGCCGGAGCGCAACCGGGTCGTTGGAGGGGTCGGCGATCTGGAAGCGGCGGATCCCGTTGCGCACCACACACCGGAACGCGAGCCGCATGACTTCCTCGTCGCACGGGAGCCAGGAGATGAAGCGCATCCCGCTCGTGATGAAGTCGAGGAGCGTGCTCGGCATCTCCGCGCGCAGCAGCCGGATCAGCTCCCACGGGTCCTCACGGTGGAAGCGGACGGAGATGGCCATCGTCGTGCTCGAAGTGAAGTCGAGCGCATGGAAGCCCACCTGCTCCATGGTCGGGGCGATCGACAGCAGGTCCTGCGCGGTGAGCCCGGTCGCGCCCCACAGGCTCTGGTTCCCGTCCCGCACACTGGTGTCGACGACCTCGACGAGCCTGCCCGGCACGGCGCTACTCGACGATCGTGACGACGCCCGCCGTTCCGTCGACGCGGACGGTCTGCCCCGTCCGGATCTGAGACGTGGCGCGTCCCGTGCCGACGACCGCCGGGAGCCCGTACTCACGGCAGACGATGGCCGCATGCGACATCACGCCGCCGATGTCGGTCACGACCGCCTCGACCTTCGTGAAGATGGGCGCCCAGGCGGGCGAGGTGGTGCTGCAGACGAGGATCTCGCCGGCGCGGACGTCCGAGATCTCGTGAACGGTCTTCACGACGCGCGCCGGGCCCTCAGCCGCACCCGGTGAGGCAGCCGTCCCGCGCAGCTCGGCGCCTCCCTGCTCGCTGCGCGCCCACTCGCGCACGCGCTCGGTCGTGATCCCCCAGAGCATGATCACCGCCGGGTCGGTCACGGCCTCGGGAGCGACGCCGAGGGCCGGCGGCGGCGTCCACTCGCCCAGCCTGGCGAGCAGCTCCTTCCGGCGTGCCACGATCGGCGGCCAGTGCTTCGGGCCGAGCGGGTCGCCGCCCGTGGCCCAGGTCAGCACGAGCTCGTCGAGGGCCGAGGCGACCTCGTGACGCGAGAGCTGGAAGACGTCCTCGGAGTCCTCCAGGAAGCCGTGCGTCGCGAGCAGCGCGCCGAACTCGCGCACCTTGTTCCACCAGCGCGTGAGGAACCAGTAGTCGCAGAGGAACTTGTGCTCCTCGACGTACGGGAACACGAGGCGCGACAGCCCGAGGAGCTCCTCGAACCCGTGTCGCGTGTCCTCGTCGAGCAATGCGGCGTACTCCTCGGCGAGCCGGTCGCGCTCCCGCGCGAGGCTCTCCGTGGGGCGCTCGATCTCCTCACCCTGCTTCAGGGCGCTCACGTACCCGATCAGCGACGCGTACGGGATGCTCGGGTCGTCGAGCCAGCTCCCGTAGTAGTGGTAGAGGGCGTCGCCCGTCGCCATGTTGAACCACGGGTCCTTGACCTGCTCCAGCTCCGCGAGCCAGCTGCGCCCTGCCTCGCTCTCCGCGAGCTCTGCGTCGATCTGCTCGTGCGTGCGCCCCTCGGCGAACGCGGGGTCGACACCCGTGTCGACGGCGAGACGGGCGAGGCGGCGCAGCTCCGCATCCGGCCGGAACAGCACCACGTCGATGCCCGCCACCATCTGCGCGACGTGCTGGTCAGGGATGTCCGGGAGGGCGCTCTTGCAGAACTCGGCGAACGTGGCGTAGGCGCCGTAGCCGAGCAGCAGGAACTCACTGTGATGCTGCCACGCGAGCTCGCCGCAGCGCAGGAGCCGGCCATACGCGTCGAGGACCTCGACGTACGCCGTGTTCCGGTCGCCGTCGTGCACGACCTCGTCGGGCTCGTACTCGGGCAGATCCGGGACGCGCAGCGCGGTCAGATCCGCGATCAGCGCCTCCATCTTCCCCTTCCAGGTCGCGTAGAGCTCGTTCCAGTGCTCGAAGTAGTAGCCGGCGCGCCGCTGGAAGAACTCCGCCCGCTCCGCGATCTTGGCCGGGTCCGTGACCGGGTTGCCGGAGATGTAGACGTAGCCGTTGACCACGCGGTAGTCGATGCCCATGGCCGGGGGAACCGCGAAGACCCGGTTCTGCCACGTGCCGATCCCCTGGTACGGGACGTCGACACATGCGATGTCGAATGCGGGCATCGGCAGCGGGAAGTGCATCGAGTTCTGAAACCAGAACCGCTGCTCGTCCTTCGCGCGCCGGTGCTCGTCGAAGGTGGCGTAGTACGGGTACATCTCCTCCCAGCCTTCGCAGCCGGGAGGAGTCTCGATCTCGTAGGGACTGGGAAACGATCCAACGGCTGACGACGTCGTCACTGGTTCCCTTCCTTCCGCCGGAGCTCGGCCGCCATCGGCTCGTCCGGCCCTACACGCGCGCCTCGCGCCAGCTTCCCGGCGCGTAGGCCTTCCGCACGGTCTCGACGTACGGCACCGGGCTCACGACCGCCCGCAGCTCCACCTGCACGTGAGGCTCGACGGTCGGCTTCGCCGTGCCGCCGTCCTCCTCGCCCCAGACGAAGGTCACCTCCGTCCCCGGCTCTGCGTGCTCTGAGTCCAGGACGGCGAGGGTGAGCATCTTGCCCTCGTTGGCGCTGTAGCCCACCCAGGTCGACACTCCGACCGTCTCGTCGTCGACCATGACCCTGTCGTACGGGTGCATGGCGTACACCGCGTTCGGCCAGTCGATGAACTTCGCGCGATCGGTCTCCTGGAACATGGTGCCGATCGTGCGTGTGACGTCATCGTCGTCGAGCGCCAGCGTGGCCTTGTGGCGGTGTTCCCCGTCCGCCATCCGCTCGAGCGCGTCGCGCCCGATGAAGTCGTGGTCGAACTTGACGTAGCCCCCGTAGCCGAGGTCCCAGGGGGTGAAGTAGTAGTCCTCGATGTCGTCGGAGACGAAGCTGCCCCCGATCGACGCCGACCCCTCGTACCCGGTCGCCGGCAGCCACTCGCGATACGACTTCAGCTCCTCGCCGGTGTAGACGGCAGGGAGCGGGGAGGGAATCCAGCCGGACTCCAGCGTGTTCGACCCGTACGCTCGTCCACCCACCTGCCTGAGACCGAACTCCGCCCCGGCGCTCACGATCGCCTCGCGTACCGGCGCCTCCTCGTCCCACGGCCCGAACAGCTCCCAGCCCGGCTGGCCCGCCATGCCGTGCCGGAGCGCCCGGACGGTCTTGCCCGCGATCTGGAGCGTCGTCATGTGGAAGAACCCGAGCTCCGGCGGCGTCTCCCCGAGCACCTTCTCGATCACCGCCATCGCGTTCGGCCCCTGCACCTGGAAGCGATACGACTTGCGGCGTCCGTCGGTTCGGCGCGCCGTTCGCTCGTCGAGTGAGACCTCGACGTCGTAGCCGCCCGTCTCGGCGTGGTAGGTGATCCAGCTCAGCGCCGGGGCGCGGCCGACGAGGTTGAACCGATTCTCGGCGAGCGCGAAGAGGATCACGTCGCCGATCACGTAGCCGTCGGGCGTGCACGGGACGAAGTGCTTGGCCCGGTCGACTACGAATCCGTCGAAGCTGTTGACGGCCAACGAGGAGAGCAGCTTCAGCGCATCGGGGCCTTCCACCGCCAGATCGGCCATGTGGTACGACTGGTTGTAGAGGACACAGGTCTGCTGCCAGGCCTGCTGCTCGTCTCGCCAGTTGGTGAACTCGGCGGGCACCCCCGGGTACACGTTCGGCCCCGCCGGCGAGTTGCGGAGCAGCTCGACCGGGTCGGCCGACTGCAGCACGTCCTCGAGACTTCTCTGACTCATATCGATCCCTCCTTCCGGGCCGGATGTATCCGGCCCCTACGCACCACCGGCCTGGATCACTCCGCGACTCGCCCTGTCGATGCCGGGGAGCAGCCCGCGTTGCAGGGCCTCGGCGACGTTGAACAGATGGCGCCGCATCGCCTGCTCGGCCGTCTCCGGCTGACCGGCGATCACCGCTTCGACGATGGCCGCATGCTCGGCCTGCGAGGCCGCCGGCCGTCCCGGAATGAGAATCGTCCGGTACTGATACCGCACCGTCTGCGCGTTGAGGCCATGGATCAAGCGTTGGGCGGTGCCGTGCCCTGACAGTTCCAGCAGCGCGGCGTGCAGGTCGGCGTTCGCATCCGAGGCGCCGAGGAGGTCCCCCGACTCGAGCAGCTCGCGATGGCGCGCCAGGGACGTGCGCAGGCGTTCGACCCCCGCCTCGTCGATCCGCTCGGCAGTCAAGCGGACGGCAAGTCCCTCGAGCACGGCACGGGCCTGGAGGATCTCGATCGCCTCTCGGTCTGAGACCTGACGCACGCGTGCGCCTCGGTGTGGCTCGCGGACGATGAGGCCCTCCTGCTCCAGCCGGATCAGCGCGTTACGGACGGCGCCCCGCGACATGTCGAAGGAGGTGCTGATGTCCAACTCCACGAGCCGGGAGTTCGGGGCGATCTCGCCACGAACGATCGCTTCGCGCAGCGTCTCGTAGCTCGGGTCGGAGTTGGAGTTGGAGTTCGAGAACCGAGTCATCACGGGCGCTTCCCTGCGAAGAGGTTAGTGTGCTCGCCGAAGTAGCTCGAGACGAGGAGGTCCTGGTTCGTCTGCAGCTCCTCCGCGCGCCCCTCGAGCACGACCTCGCCGTGGGAGAGGACGTAGCCACGGTCGGCGATCGTCAATGCGAGCTCGATGTGCTGCTCGACGAGCACGACACCGCAGCCGCTCTCCTCGGCGTAACGGTGCACGACCGGGAGCAGCCCCTCGACGATCACCGGCGCCAGGCCCAGGCTGAGCTCGTCGAGCAGCAGGAGCTTGGGATGGCGAGCGAGTGCACGTCCGAGGGCGAGCATCTGCTGCTCGCCGCCCGAGAGCAGGCCGCAGCGTCGTTCGCGAAGGTCGGCCAGCGCCGGGAAGTATCGATAGGCGACGTCTGCGTCGAGCCGTTCGCGCCGGTAGCCGAGGCGCAGGTGCTCCGCCACCGTAAGCCCGAAGAAGAGGCCGCGTGACTCGGGAACGTGCGCGATGCCGAGCCTCGCCCGGGCGCTTGCCGACACGCGCCTCAGATCGTCGCCCTCGACGCGGATGGTTCCGCCCATCGGATGCACGAGGCCGGACACCGCACGCAGCGTCGTCGTCTTGCCCGCGCCGTTGGCGCCCAGGAGGGCGACGACCTCGCCCGGTGCCACGACGAGGTCGACGTCGCGGATCACCGCGGCGCGGTCATAGCCCGCCGTCAGGCCCTCGATCTCGAGAATCGGCGCGCTCGTGCTCATGCGTCCACCGGAGATCCCGACGCGGGACCTCGGTCGGCCTCCGTCTCATCACGTTCGACCCTGACGGCGTCCGGCTGCGTGGCTGCGGCGCCACCCAGGTACGCCGAGACGACACGAGGATCGCGCCGGACATCGTCGGGCGGCCCTGCCGCGATCACCTTGCCGAACTCGAGCACGACGATGCGGTCGCAGATGTTCATCACGAGCCCCATGTCGTGGTCGATGAGCAGGGTCGTGGTGCCCGCGTCCGCGATCTGCCTGAGCCGCAGACCGAGATCCTCGCTCTCGCGGGTGTCGAGCCCGGCTGCGGGCTCGTCGAGGCAAAGGAGCCTGGGCTGCATCGCGATCGCACGCGCCACGCCCACGAGCTTCCGCTGTCCCTGCGTCAGCTCCGCCGGCATCGCGTCCGCCACCGAGCCGAGGTCGAGGAGCTCGATCGCCTTGCCCGGGGATTCCGCGCTCTGGGCGTGCCGTCCGAGCAGCTCGGCAGCCAGCGACAGGAACGACGGCCGCTCCGCCGCCACCGTGAGGTTCTCGCGCACCGAGAGATCGTCGAACAGCTCGGTGCTCTGCCAGGTTCGGGCCAGGCCGCGCCGCGCCCGAACATGCGCGGGCATCCCTGCGAGATCTCGTCCGTCGAGCTCGACGTGACCCGTGCACGGCACGAAGCCGGTGACGGCGTCGATGATGGTCGTCTTGCCGGCGCCGTTCGGACCGATCAGCCCGACGAGCTGTCCCTCCTCGACGACGAGATCGACGTCCTCCACCGCGTGCACGCCGCCGAAGCGCACCGACAGGCCCGATGTGGTGAGGACGGCGCTCACGTCGGCGGCGCGCGTTCGCTCCGGCGGGCCCTCGCCTGCGCCGTGCGGTAGAAGGAGCCGGCCACGCCCTCGGGGTTCTGGATCAGCGTGAAGATGAGCACGACGCCGCCGAACAGGAGGAACCAGTTCCCCGACAGGCCGAACCACGTGTCGAGCGCATAGGGGACGATGCCCTGCGCGGCGATGAGCCCGGCGAAGACTGCGCCGGAGACCAGCGTGATGCCCCCGGCGTAGGCGAACGCGATCAGGCTCAGCGCCAGCGGCACGCTGAAGCGGTCGGCGCTCACCGAGCCGAAGTTGTACGCGTACAGCGTGCCCGCCACCCCGGCGATCAGCGCGCTGATGCCGAAGGCGATCAGCTTGACGTTGCGGACGTCGATCGCCGCGCCCGCCGCGGCTCGTTCGTTCGAGCGGACGGCCAGCATGCGCCGCCCCAGCGTGCCGCGCCGTACGGATACGACGAGCAGGCAGAGGAGGACGGTGGCGGCGAGCGCGACCCAGCCGAACACCGGGCTGGGGAGGTTCCCGTCGAGGCCACGGTACGAGGCGGTCGGGCCGAGGTTGATGCCGAACAGGTGCGGGTCCGGCACCGGCGAGCCGGTCGAACCTCCGCCCCACGTGCCGTTCTGGAAACCGAAGTTGAAGACGGCGACCGCGGCGGCGATGGTGACGACGGCGAGGGCAACGCCGCGGACGCGGAGTGCGGACACCGCAGTCACGAGACCGAGCAACACGGCAGCAGCGATGCCCGCGAGCGGCGCCAGCGGGAAGCCGATCCCCGCGTCGACGGCGAGATGCGAGACGGTGAAGCCGGCGACACCGGCGAGCGCGAGCTGGACGACCGAGATCTGGCCGACGAAGCCGGTGATCACGACCAGCGAGAGGGCCATCACGATGCCGATCAGCGAGTTCGTCAGCGCCTGGCGGAAGTCGAACGGCAGCACGACGAGCGCGACGGCACACAGGATCGCCGAGGGAATGGCGAGCGCGAACGAATGCTTCGGGCGGGGCACGTCGGGGAGACGCTGCTCGACGAGCTCGCCGCGCGTCGGCAGCGAGGCGCCACGCAGGAACATCGCCGCCACGATGAGCACGAAGACGAGCAGCTCCTTGACGCCAGGCCAGGCTGCACCCTGGCTGGTCGGGAACCACGTCTTCGTCGATTCGAGCTCGATCAGCGACTCGAGCATCCCGATGCCGAGGCCGCACACGCAAGCGATCGCGAAGGAGGTGAGCCTGGCGAAGAGGGCTGCAGCGAGTGCCGGCACGACGAGGAACGGCAAGGTGGTCGTGTCGAGCGCGGCCACGGAGCCGGCGAAGATCCCGAGCGTGCCGAGCAGGAGGTTCGCGAGCAGTGTGTTCGCAAGCGACAGCTCGTTGGGCGACAGACCGGCGAGGCGCGCCGCGACGTCGTTCTCCGACGCCGCGCGCGTCGCGAGCCCGAAGCGCGTCCAGCGGTAGAGCGCCCACAGCAGGACGGTGATCCCGACGACGGCGCCGCTGAGCACGAGGCTGGACAGCGGCACCGCCCCGTCGAGCATCCGCACCACCCGGATCGGGACGATCGTCGGCTGAGGATGCTGCGAGGTGCCGAACGCGAGCAGCATCGTCGCCTGCGCCGTGAGGAGGACGCCGAGCGATGCCACGAGCTTCGCCAGCGGCGCGGCGGTGCGGAGCGGCCTGAAGACCGCGAGCTCGATCGCGATGCTGACCACGATCACGAACACGTAGGTGAGCGCGATCGCGAGCGGGGTGCCGACCGTGAAGCCGAGCTCGCCGGTGCGGAGCGCCCAGAACGAGAAGCCGGCCAGCATGGCGATCGCGCCGGCGGCCAGGTTGATGAAGCCGGAGCCCCGGTACGTGACGACGATGCCGACCGCGATGGCGGCGATCGTCGCCCCCGTCCCGAGGCCGAGCAGGAGGAAGAGGAGTGTCTCGTTCAAATCGCTCCGCGGGTATCACCCGACGGGGCCGGTGTGCACCGGCCCCGTCGGATACAGGGCGTCGTTCGTCTAGCCGTTGGGCGGCCCGATCCAGCCAGACGCCCTCGTGAACTGGAACTTGCCCTTGTAGGTGAACGCCTGGAACATGTCGTTGCAGATGGCCGGCGCGGTCTTGTACTTGCCGCACTGGAGCTTCGGCGAGCCGAGCGCGAGCGGTCCCTTGAACGCCTTCGCGCGCGCCAGGACCGTCTTGGGCGTGATCCCGCCCTTGCCCGCGTTGGCCTCGTTGAGGAACCGGACGGTCGTCAGCAGCTGGCCGAACGCGACGATGTGCCACGGATCCGGCGCGTTCTTCTCGGCCTTGTACCTCTTGATCACCGCCTGGTAGGCCGGCATGCCCTTGTCGGTCGGATCGCCGTAGTTCGACGATGCGATCGCGTACGTCCAGAGCGGAAAGTCGCCGAGGGCGGCGCTCACCTGCGGGCTGAGGCAGAGCGGCGCGGTCATGATCTTGCGCGAGTCGGTGATGCCGAGCTGCTGCAGGGCCTTCGCCTGGTTGGCGCAGTCCGCGGCCGAGCCGTAGGGGGCGATGAAGTCCGCCGTCGTCGCCCCGGCTGCGGTCAACGGCGCGGTCAGGTCGGTCTGCCCCTGTGTGTAGCCGACGGCCTTGACCGCGATCCCGGCCTGCTTCAGGCCCGTCGCGATCGTCAGCGCCGCCTCCGTGATGCCCGTCGCCTGCGGATAGATGACCGCTGCGGTCTTGGCGTGGAGGACGTTCCTCGCATACGTGCCGAACGGCAGGAGGATGTGCGCACCATCGCCGAAGAGGACGATGCCGGTCTTCTGCGCTCCGTCGACCGGGGTGATGGCAACGCCCGTGACGACTGGCTTCGCGCCGCGGACCGTCGCGGCGAACGACTGGGCACCCGTGGCGACGGCGCCCGACGCGATGACGGCGATCCGCTTGTTGTTCACGAGCTTCTGGCCGCAGGTCGTGCCTTCCTCCTCGTTCGACTTGATGAAGCACTCGACGAGCGCCACCGGATGGCCGCCGACCCCGCCGAGCTGGTCGTTCACGTACTTCACGGCAAGCTCCGCGCCGGCGGTCGCCAGCCCGCCGATGACCACCTGGCCGCCCTGCTGGTTGACCCAGCCGATGTAGATCTTGGACTTCTTGGGATCGGCCTTCCCGCGCTTCCCCTTCACATAGGTGAGGTAGTTCGTGACTGCCGCGCGGGCAGACGGTGCGGTGCTCCGGTCGGACCCGCCGGTCGTCGCCGAGGCGGCGATCGCGAGCACCAACGCGACGAGCGCTGCGCCCGCGAGCGCTGCGCTACGGGCAAAGCGATTCATGGCTCTCCTTCCACGTGACACGTGACTTCGTCGTCAACGACACGGCCGCGCGACCGGGTTCGAGCTCGCATATGATCACCCGACTTTGCGTATGATCGAGTCAACCAGATCAATACCAATCTTGTCAACAAAATCACTGATCGTTGCATGAGCCACACGACCGCCCGTCCAGAGAGCCGACGCGGTGCGACCCAGACTGCCGAGCCGAGCGAGCGCGCCCGCGCGCTCGTCGTCGGGGCCTACGACCTCCACGTGCACATCGGGCCCGACGTCCCCCCGCGCCGGATCGACGACGTCTCCCTCGCCCACCGCTGTCTCGAGCTCGGTCTCGCGGGCTTCGCGCTCAAGTCCCACTACACGTCGACGGCCGAGCGGGCGCAGGTCGTGTCGGGCGTCGTCGACGGTGTGCGCGTGCTCGGCACCATCACGTTGAACCAGGCCGTCGGCGGGATGAACGCCCTCGCGGTCGAGATCGCCGCCCGGGAGGGTGCGCGCATCGTCTGGATGCCGACCGTCGACTCACCGGCCGAGACGGCCGGCCGCACCGACCCCGGGCCGGGAGCCAAGGTGCCCCAGTGGGCACAGCTCCAGCACGAGCTCCGCGGCCTCGGGCTCGGCGTCGAGCCGGTCGATGTGACGGACGGGGAGGGTCGGCTGCTCCCCGAGACACGCGACGTCGTACGAGCGATCGCGCGCCACGGTCTCGTGCTCGCGACGGCGCACCTCGCGCGCGACGACACGTTCGCGGTGGTCGAGGCGGCGTTTGAGGAAGGGGTCGAGCACGTCGTGGTGACGCATCCCGAGTTCACGTGCCAGAACTTCACGATCGAGGACCAGGTCGCGCTCGCGGAGCGAGGCTGCCTGATCGAGCGCTGTCTGAGCACGCCGTTCTCGGGCAAGACGACGTTCGAGCACGTGTTCGAGGGGGTGCGTGCGGTCGGCCTCGAGCGCAACTTCTTCTCGAGCGACTTCGGCAACCCGGACTACCCCGCCGTCGAGGACGGGCTCGCCCTGTGGGCCGACCGCCTGCTCGGGGCCGGCTTTGGCGAGGACGAGGCGTCCGAGATGATCGTCGCCGGGTCACGCCGCGTTGCAGGCACATGACCCGGCGGTTGCTCGTCGTCGGCGCGCACTCCGCCGACTTCGTCTGGCGCGCGGGCGGCGCCATCGCGGTCACGACGGCGGCCGGCGGCGAGGCGCGCGTGCTCGCCCTCTCCTACGGGGAGCGCGGTGAGTCGGGCGAACTCTGGACCGAGCCCGGACAGACAGTCGAGCGCGTCAAGGAGATACGGCACGGGGAAGCGGAGCGGGCCGCCGCGGCGCTCGGCGCCCGGTTCGAGTGCCTCGACCTCGGCGACTACCCGCTCGAGGTCGGCAAGGGCGAGCTCGTCGCGATCGCAGACCGAATCCGCTCCTTCGCGCCCGACGTCGTCCTCACACACACGGACCGCGACCCCTTCAACCCCGACCACGCGGCCGCTTTCTTCGCCGTCGAGCGTGCCCGGGCGCTCGCTGCGGGGGCGGGTGTCCCGAGCGAGTTCGAGACGGTGCAGCCGCCGGAGCTCCTGCTCTTCGAGCCCCACCAGCCGGAGCTCTGCAACTTCGTCCCGTCGACGTTCGTGGACATCACTCCCGTGATCGAGCAGAAGCGGGCTGCGATGGCGGAGATGAAGGCGCAGGCCTATCTCGTGACGTACTACGACCAGCGCGCGGACCAGCGCGGGAACCACGCGCGGCGCTCCTCCGGCAACTCGGCGATCCGGTACGCGGAGGCGTTCCAGCGGGTGACGCCCCAGGTGGTGGGCGCGCTGTGACCGAGCCGCTGCACGACGTCGCGAGGATCGGGCACGCCGAGCTCCTGACCCCGAAGCCTGAGGAGAGCCTCCGATTCTTCGTCGACGTGCTCGGCATGGAGGTGGAGGCGCGCGAGGGGCAGTCCGTCTACCTCCGCGGCTGGGGCGACTACCTGCGCTACAGCCTGAAGCTCACGGAGTCACCGCAGGCCGCGCTCGGCCACGTCGCGCTTCGCACCTGGAGCCCGGAGGCGCTGGAGCGGCGGGTGCAGGCGATCGAGGCGACCGGGCTCGGGCGTGGCTGGAGCGAGGGCGACCTCGGCCACGGCCCCGCCTACCGGTTCGAGGATCCCGACGGGCACCTCTTCGAGCTCTTCTACGAGGCCGAGCGCTACGTGCCTCCGGAGCACCTGCGGCCCTCGTGGCGAAACCAGCCGCAGCGGTACGTCGGCCGGGGAGCCGCCGTGAAGCGCCTCGACCACGTCAACCTGCTCGCCGCCGACGTTCGCGCCTCTCGGGTCTTCGCCGAGGAGCAGCTCGGCTACCGTCTCTACGAGCGGATCGAGCTGGACGACGGAACCGAGACAGGCGCGTGGCTCAGCGTCTCGATCGCCGCGCACGAGCTCATCTACGTCGCAGACGCCTACGGCGCGAACGGACGTCTCCACCATCTCGCCTTTTGGGTGGACACGCGGGAGGAGTGTCTGCGCGCCGCCGACCTCTTCGTCGATGCAGGCGTTCCGATCGAGGCGGCGCCCTCGAAGCACGGTGTCGCGCAGGGCTTCTTCCTGTACGGGTTCGAGCCCGGCGGGAACCGCATCGAGGTCACCACAGGCGGCTATTTCGTCTTCGACCCCGACTTCGAGCCGATCACGTGGACCGCCGCCGAGCGCGCCCGGGGCCAGTACTGGGGCGTGAAGACGATCGAGAGCTTCCACACCTACGGCACGCCGGATGTCGCCGCCGAGCTCGCTCGCTGAACGGACGACCCCTCCGAAGCGGGCATGTGGTTAGTGGGCCTATCTATGTGCTGAGTAATGGGCTAAGATGGAGTCGTGCGTGTGCATGTCCATCTCGACGACAGCCTGGTCGAGCGGCTCGACGCCCGAGTCGGGACGCGCGGTCGTAGTCGCTTCATCGAGGAGGCGACTCGTCAAGCGCTCGAGGATGCGGAGCGCTGGGAGCTGATCCGGGCGGCAATCGGCTCGCTCGCCGGCGCAGGACACGAGTGGGACGCCGATCCCGCTGCCTGGGTGCACGAGCAACGGTACGCAGATGACGCACGCGTCGGGTAGTGGCAATCGTCCTCGACACGACCGTTCTGATCGACGTGCTGCGCGGGCGCCCCGGGGCCGTCTTGGGGCTCACCAGCCTCGAGCGGACGGCGGACCGTGTCTTCACGACTGTCCTGAACATCGAGGAGGTCGTTCGAGGGCTGCGAGGGCGGCGCGAGGAGGACGCCGCAGCGTCACTCCTGGCCGGTCTTCGGCTCGCACCGTTGGGTCGTGAGCAGGGCGAGCAGGCGGGCCGCTGGCGCCGCGACCACGCACAACGAGGCGTGACCCTCAGTCAGAGCGACTGTCTGATCGCGGCGGCAGCCGTCGGCCTCGGAGCGCGCCTTGCCACCGGCAACCCCCGGCACTTCCCGATGCGTGGGCTCGATGTGGAGCACTGGCCTGCCGGTGAGTGAGCAGGTTACCGAGCGTCGCGGAGCTGCTCGAGCCACTCGGCGGCCGCGGTCGCGATGCGCGGCTGCAGGCCGAGCTCGGCCAGATAGTCGGCGGCCGCACGCATCTCGACCGCGCGCCGGGCGGCGTGCGCGTGCGACCCCTCGAGGAAGCGCTCGAGGAGCGGCTCGCCGATCACGGAGACGATGTCCTCGCGGACCCGGTCCTGCGCACCCGCACGCTGCGCGGCCTCCAGACTCTCGATCGCAGCCGCCGCGACGCCCTTCATGAAGACGCTGCGCAGCAGCTTGAGACCGGCCGCGTCTCCCGGCTCAGGGCCGACGACCTCCACCGGCATCCCCAGCGGCCGAAAGAGCGTCGCGAACCGCTCCGCGCCGGCGCCCGACGCGAGCGCCGGCGTCGCGAGCCCGAGGCTCGACACCGTTCCCACGAGCGCGACGTCGGCGAACTCCACGTGCAGCGCCTGCGCGAGCTCGCGCTTCAGTCGCGGCGAGCTCGTGTTGAGATCGGCGTACAGCGCGTCCTCGCGCAGCGCGCCGGCGACGCCGAGGGCCGCCTCGAACGCGACCGCGGAGGCGTTGAGGCTGAGCACGACGTCCGCGCCGCTCACCGCCTCCGGCGCGCTACCCACGCCCTCTCGGTGACGCGCCGGATCCCAGCCGCGGACGGTCACGCCGGCGGCGACGAGATCGGAGGCGATCCGGCCGCCCGCCTCGCCGAGACCGAGCACGGCGACCTCCATCGGCCTTCAGCCCTCCACGAGCTTGCGCAGCCCCTGCAGGTCGTACGAGAGCTCGCCTGCCGCGTATCGCTCTCGCAGCCCCTGCTCGCGCTCCGCTCGCTCGAGCGCGAGCGGCAGCACGTCCGCGACGCGCTCGGCCGGCAGCACCAGCGCGCCGTCGTCGTCCATCACGACGAGGTCGCCGGGCCGGATCTCGGCGCCGCCGACGACGACGGGCACGTCGAGTGTTCCGACCGCCCCCTTGTCCGCACCGCGCGCACGGACGAACCGGGTCCAGATCGGCAAACCGATCTCGCGGAGCTCGTCGACATCCCGCACGGCGCCGTCGACCAGGATGCCTGCCACTCCCCGGTTCTGGGCTTGCGTCACCAGCAGCTCGCCGAGCATTGCCACGGACGACGGCTCGACGCTGGTCAGCACCAGAACGTCGTCTCGATTCGCGTGCGCGACGAGGGCGTGCACCATCGTGTTGTCGCCCGCAGCACACAGTGCCGTGCGGGCCGGGCCGGCCACGCGCGACCCCGGCACGACCTGCGTCAGCTCGAGGTCGACGATTCCGGTCCGCCCCGCCGCCTCGTGCACGGTGGCGACGCCGAGCCGTGCAAACGGGGCGTAGTCGGTCACAGCGCGGGCAACCACGGCCGGGTCAGGCTCCGAGGACCAGCTCGGTCACGAGAGGTAGCCGTGCGGATCGGCGTCGAGGTGGCCGGCGAGCCGGTCCGCGAGCGCCATGATCGTCAGTGACGGGTTGACCGACATCGTGCGTGGCACGAGGGAGCCGTCGCCGACGTACAGCCGCTTGACGTCCCAGGACTGCGCGTCGGCGTCGACCACGGACCGCTCGGGGTGCGATCCCATGCGGCACGTGCCCTGCACATGCGTTGACGCCAGCCCGGTCCAGCAGACCTGCGACGCCCCAGCGGCTCGGAGCACGTCGCGCGAGAACGACAGCGCCGCGTCGATCCGCTCGTGCTCGCGCTCGTTGAAACTGGCCGCGAACGCCTCCTGACCGTTCTCGTCCAGGGCAACGGTACCGTTGTTCTCGTCGTTCACCATCGCGAGCAGCCCGACCCAGTGCCGGAACTTGCGCACCGCGTCGACGAGCGGCTGCCCCCAGAGCGGCCCGCTCTCGTCCTCGAGCGTCGTCGCGAAGCTGATCGGGTCCTGGATCGTCGTCGCCTCGAGCACGAAGCCGCCGTCGTCGTCCGCCTGGTGATCCATCGCGTGCGCGGAGATCGGATAGACCATGTGCGCGTCCTGCGGCTCGTCGAAGAGGCCGTAGACGACGCGCACGGGATGGAAGCCGAGGTTGCGGCCGATGAGCCGTGTGCTGGCGCTCTCGGGCAGGTCCGACCGCAGGAGCAGCTGCGGCGTGTTCAGCGTCCCCGCGGCGACGACGACCGCGCCGGCGTCGACGCGCTTCACCGTGCCGTCGCCGTCGAGGTACTCGACCCCCTTCGCCTCGCCGTCCTCGATCACGACCCGCTCGACGGGCGCGTCGGCCCGCAGCTCGAGCCGGCCGGCGGCCCAGGCGTCGTGGATGTACGTGTTCATCGTCGACTTGCCGGCGTTCGTGGGGCAGCCCTGCAGGCACGAGCCGCAGCTCATGCAGTTTGCGTCGGTGTAGGAGCGCACCGGCTCGAGGTGCGAGCCAAGGGCGCGAAAGCCCGGCTCGACCGTGTGCACGCTCTTGCGCCAGTCGGCCCGCTCGCGGACGCCGAGGCGTTTCTCCACCCGGTCGTAGTGCGGGTCGAGATCGGAGGCTCCGAAGGCGTCCCCGCCCGCGCCGACGAGCCCACTCGCCTCGTGCCATTTTGCGTAGTCGTGCTCGGCGACACGCAGCGCCACCTTCGTGTTGATCGTGGTGGTGCCGCCGACGCACCGGCCGGCGAGAAGGGCGACCACCCCGGCGGCGCCCCCGTCGATCGGCGCAAATCGGATCGGCCACCAGAGGTCGTGCGTCGCCTTCGCCTCCCAGCGGGTGAAGTCGGCAGCGGTCCGGTGCGGACCGGCCTCGAGCAGCAGCACGCTGCGGCCGCGGTCGGCCAGCTCGCCGGCCACGACGCCCCCGCCCGCGCCGGACCCCACCACAACGACGTCGAAGCGCTCGCTCATGTGATCCCCAGGTAGGACCAGTCCTTCGCCAGCCGCGTCGCGAGGGGCGTGTTGAAGTCGATCTCCTCCCAGGCGCCGGTCGCGTCGATCCCCGGTGCGACGAAGTCGCTGTAGAACGCCTCGATCGCGAGCGCCCGCGCGAACAGGAAGTCGGGCGTCCCCACGTGCGCCTCGACGCCGTCGCGGGCGAGCGCCGCGAACGCGGCCAGCGCAGCGTCGCGCACCGGCTCCTCCATCCGCACCAGCAGCGCGTCGACGTAGACTGCCGGCCTGACGCGCGCCGAGCCGGGGACGATCGCGTCGCACACCGCCTCGACCCTGCGTGCCGACTCGGCGTCGAGAACGCGCAACTCGGTCATCGGACGATGATACGAGTGTTCTCCGCGTGACGCTGCGCGAGCTGCGCCCGTCGCTGGGAGGCCCTGCTCAAGGAGCGCCTTACTCGCCGCGCCGAGCGCGAAGCGCGGTAGAACCTACAGGCCCCAGACGTCCAGGGCCACGTCGACGACGAGCCGCAGCTTCGCCACCTGCTCGTCGTAGCTGAGCGCGTTCCCTTCCACCGTCGAGGAGAAGCCGCACTGCGGTGACAGGCAGAGCTGGTCGAGGTCGACGAACCGGCTCGCGTCCTCGATGCGACGCATCAGCTCGTCCTTCGTTTCGAGCTCGCCGCGCTTCGTCGTCACGAGACCGAGCACGACCACCTTGCCCGGCGGCACGAACCGCAACGGCTCGAACCCTCCCGAGCGCTCGTCGTCCCATTCCATGAAGAAGCCGTCCACCTCGAGCTCGTTGAACAGCGCCTCCGCGACGAAGTCGTAACCGCCCTCCGCCACCCAGGAGGAGCGGTAGTTGCCGCGGCACATGTGCGTCGCCACGCTCATGCCCTCCGGCCTGCCGGCGATCGCCTCGTTGAAGTGCCGGATGTACTCCAGGTGCTGGTGGTCCCGGTCACCGCCGATCGAGGCCACGAAACGGCGCTGCTCCGGATCGTTCAGGTAGGCGAGGCTGATGTCGTCGAGCTGGAGATAGGTGCAGCCGAGCTCGGCGAGCCGGCGCACCTCGTCCCGGTAGGCGGCCGTGAGATCGGCCCAGAACGCCTCCAGGTCGGGGTAGACGGCCTCGTCGATCGCGGCGCGCCCGCCGCGGTAGTGGACCATGCTCGGCGACGGGATCGTCAGCTTCGGCGTCGCCGTCTGGACGGTGTCGCGCAAGAAGGCGAACGCGTCGCCGAAGATCGTCTTCGAGACGCCCACCTTGCCGTCGACGTGCATCGCCGCGGTCATGAACTCGATGTCGCCCTCCTCGTTGTGGAAAGAGACCTTCACCTTGTCGTCGGCCGTGTTGATCCCGTCGAACTGATAGATGAAGTCCATATGCCACGAGGTGCGGCGGAACTCGCCGTCGGTGACAGCGGGCAGGCCGACCGCCTCCTGCATGCGCACCGCGCCGCGGATCGCCTCGTTCTCGACGGCTCGCAACTCGGCCGCATCGAGCCGGCCGGCGGCGTGCTCTGCACGCGCGCGCAGGAGCTCCGGCGGCCGCAGCAGGCTCCCGACGTGGTCGGCCCGAAACGGCGGCTTGGTGCGCATCACGTCATCCTTCCACAGGACTGCTCGTCCAGTCGCCCGGGTTACGCTCCCAGCGAGCTATCGGGAACCGCAAGGAGGCGACACCCGATGAAGAAGGGATCGCCGGTCACTCGCACTCGAAGCTGAGCTACCGCAGATCGAGGACGAGCGCGAGGCCGTCGTCGACGGCGCGCAGCTCGTCGAGCGCAAGATGGCCGACTCGCGCCCCCAGCGCACGCGCGTCGACGACTCCCACCATCTCGCACATCACCTTGGTCGCCTCGCCATCGACCGTCACCTCGGGATGGAAGCTCGCCGGTGGAGTCGATCGCGAGGTGGGACAGACGATCACGGTGGAGAGCGCTGAGAGATCGTCCGCCTGGACGATCACTCCGAATCGGCGTCCAAGCTGAGTGTGACCCCGGCGTCTCGGCAGGTCGATCGCGTGGACGTCACCCCGGACCACGGAGCTGCTCCATGAGCGCGGCTACCTCCTGGGCCTCACGCACGTACGTCGGATCCTGCGCCAATGTCCGGGCCTCGTCGGCCAGGCTCGACCGCCGGCGGTCACGTTCGGCGGTCTCGGCGATCGCCTGACGCGCAGCCTCGCTCCGTGTGACGCCGCGCCGACGGGCGATCTCGTCCAGGGCCGCCAGCCCGTCGCGACCGAGGCGGAGCGACAGCGGCGCGGAAGCCATGAGCGAAGTGTAGCGCATTATGTATTACGGTTCACCTGAGTCTGTTTTCAGATCAGTATACAGGCTGTCGGGCCGCTTCCCGGACGATCAGGACGGCGGCGGCGGGGCTGCGAGGTTGCATTCGGCGAGGATCGCGGCGATGCGCTCCCTGCTCTCGGCGCTCGGTGACGCGAGCGGCGGCCTGACGTGGCCGCAGGCGACGAGCCCGAGCGTCTCCATGGCCCACTTCACCGGGCCTGGGTTCGTCTCCACGAATGCCATCTCGACGAGCGGGTGCAGCGCAAAGTGGAGTCGCAGCGCCTCGGCCTGATCACCGGCCACGAACGCGTCGTACAGCGCCGCACACGACCGGGCGTCGACGTTCGCAACGCAGCTCAGGTGGCCGGCGCCGCCGATCGTGAGCATCGGGTAGCAGAGCAGCTCGATGCCGCAGTAGACGAGGAAGTCGCGTCCGCATTCGTGCAACACGTGCGACGCGTGTTCGAAGTCCCGTGTCGTCTCCTTGACGCCGACGATGTTGTCGTGGGCGCGGCGCAGCCTGCCGACGGTCTCCGGCGCGATGTCAACCGCGGTGCGGACGGGGACGTTGTAGACGACGATGGGCAGGTCGGGGAACTCGCCGGCGACGGTCGAGTACCACTCGAAGAGGCCCTCTTGCGTCGGTCGGCTGTAGTACGGCGTGATCACGAGCACGGCGTCGGCGCCGAGGTCGCGCGCCGCGGCCGTCACCTCGAGCGTCTCGCCGAGGTGCGTCGAGCCCGTGCCGGGGAAGAGGGGCACGCGATCCGCCACCGTCCGCGCCGCCGTCCCGATCACCCGCACACGCTCCGCGACGCTCTGGGAGCTCGGCTCGCCGGTCGAGCCCAGCACGGAGATCCCGTGGCTGCCGTTCTCGAGCTGCCACTCGATCAGGCGCGCGAGCCCACCGTGGTCGACCTCGCCGCCCGGTGCGAACGGCGTCACGACGGGGGCGATCGAGCCCTTCACCTGTGCCGGATCGGAGCGGAACCTCACTGTGGTGCCTCCTCCCTCGCCCTCGTGGCGAGCCACGCCTCGAACTCCGGGCGCCGCTCGTCGGAGAGCGGGAAGAGGCCGGTGCTGCTCTCGCCCGCGTCGACGCGCTCGAGGGCGAACTGCTCCACGAGCTCCTGCTCGAGCGCGTCCCGAGCCACCTCGCCGGCGAGCTGTGCAGGCACGACGACCACCCCCTCGGCGTCGCCGACGACGACGTCACCGGGCATGACGAGGACACCGGCACACGAGACCGCAACGTTCGTGTCGAGCGGGTAGTGATGGGTGCCGAGCACGCTCGCATGGACGGCGCGACAGTAGGTCGGGAGCTCGAGCCCGGCGATGGCCGGGCTGTCGCGCACGGCACCGTCGGTGACGATCCCGGCGGCGCCGAGACGCAGCGCCCGCAAGGCGAGGATGTCGCCGATCGTCCCCGCGCCTTCCTCGTTGCGCGCCTCGATCACGAGGACGTCGCCGGGGGCCACGCTCTCGATCGCGCGCCTCTGCGCGTTGGGCTCGCCGGCGCGGGCGGCCACGACGTCCTCACGCACGGCGACGTAGCGCAGCGTGCGGGCGACGCCGACGAGCCGCAGGTCGGGACGCAGCGGCCGCAGTCCCTGCATGAACGTCGTGCGGATGCCGCGTCGCTGCAGCTGTGTCGCGAGCGTCCCTGTCGAGACCCGCCGGAGCGTGTCGAGCGTCTCTGCCTCCACCGGCGCGGCACCGAGCGCCTGCGCCCGGGTCGCGGCGTCGACCTTCGGCATCGCCCCCACCGGCTCCAGCGGCTGCTCGTCCTCGACCACCTCGTTGCGGATCCGCCCCACGCCCTCGACCTCGACCTCGACCACGTCGCCGGGCTGAAGCGGCCGCGAGTTCGCCGGCGTGCCCGTGAGGATGACGTCGCCCGGCTCGAGCGTCATGAAGCGCGAGAGGTCCGCAACCAGTAGGGAGAACGGGAACAGCAGCTCGCCCGTATGCCCCTCCTGCACGAGCTCGCCGTTGACGAGCGTGCGCAGCGTGAGGTCGTCCAGGTCGAGCTCGGCTGCCGGCACGAGACGCGGCCCGATCGGCGTGAACCCGTCGTGGCCCTTGGCGAGCACATTGGAGCCGGCGTCGGCCCACCGCAGGTCGTACACACCGAGGTCGTTGGCCGCGGTGACGAAGCCGATGCAACCCGCCGCCTCGGCGACGGAGACGCGCCGCGCTGGACGACCGATGACGAGCGCGATCTCTCCTTCGTAGCAGAGGAGCTCGCAACCGGCCGGGCGCACGATCGGATCGCCGTCGGACGAGAGCGAGGACGCGGGCTTGAAGAAGTACGACGGCGTCGCTGGGACGCGCCCCCGCTCGTCCGCCCGGCTCCGGTAGTTGAGGTGGACGGCGATCACCTTGCCCGCGGTCAGGTCGAGCGGCCGAGACACAGGTCGGATCATATACGCGGTCAGATACCGACTATCAATTCAGGCATTTGAACATCTATCGCCCGTTCAGATTGACACACGATACTCGATATGATCTTCTATCACCTTCCTGGGAGAACCCGCGGAGAGGAGCGGTGGCGACGCTGGAGCGAGAGGCGGATCGGACGACGGCCGTCGCGCCCGGGGAGCTTCGTTGCTGCCTCGGCCGCTTCGCGACCGGGGTCTGCGTGGTCACCGTCGAGGCGGACGACGGCGTCCACGGGCTGACCGTGAACTCGTTCACCGCGGTCTCGCTCGACCCGCCGCTCGTGCTCGTCTCGATCGGCAAGCGCGCACGCGGGCACGCGCTTCTCGCGGGCCGGCCATTCGGCGTCAACGTGCTCGGCGCCGAGCAGGAGCGGGTGGCGCGTCACTTCGCGGGCGACCCCCACCCGGATCACGTCGGCTGGGAGGACGGCGCAGCGGCTCCGCGTCTCGCGGGCGTGCTCGCGTTCCTCGGTTGCAACCCGTGGCGGGCGTACGACGGCGGCGACCACACCCTGTACCTCGGCGAGGTGGTCGAGCTCGACTACACGAGCGGCGCCGCGCTGGGCTATGCGTTCAGCCGCTTCACCCGGCTCGAGGAGCCGGTGCTCGGTCTCGAGTACATCTTCGGCTAGATGATTGATGCCACGACATCGTCTGTCCCGGGGCGTGAGCTGGCCGCTCTGGGGCGCGGCGCCAGACCAGCGGCGATGCTGGTGGCATCGGTGCTGGTCTGGCGACGCGAAGCGGACGGCCCTGGCCTGGCCGTGAGGCGGCCGGGCCAGGGCCGGGAGCGGCCCAGACGCGCCAGATCACGCATCCGGGCGCACGAGATCGTGGCATCAATCATCTAGGAGGCGGGATGCCGGCACGGACAGGTCAGGAGTACATCGAGGCTCTGAACGAGCGGCCCATCCGGGTCGAGATCGAAGGGCAGACCTTCACCGGCGGTGTGGCGGACATCCCCCAGCTTCGGAATGTCGTCCGCACCTATGCCGAGCTCTTCGACCTGCAGCACGATCCCACTCTGCGCGACGTGCTCACCTACGAATCGCCCACGAGCGGTGACCGGGTCGGCATGTCGTTCCTGCAACCGCAGTCGGTCGACGACGTCGTCCGCAGGCGGGAGGCGATGCGCGTCTGGGCCGAGCACTCACACGGCCACCTCGGCCGCACCGGCGACTACTGCACGAGCGCCGTCATGGCCATGGCCGCAGCGGCCGACTGGTTCGGGCAGGACGATGCGGCCTTCGGCGACAACATCCGCTCCTACTACGAGCACGTGCGCGAGAACGACCTGCTGCTGACGCACACCCTCGTGCTGCCGCAGGCGAACCGCTCGGTCGGGCCGTCGCAGCAGAAGACGAAGACGCTCGCCGCGAGCATCGTCGACCGCCGCGACGACGGGATCGTGATCCGTGGTGCGCGCATCCTGGCCACGATCGGACCGTTCGCGGACGAGATCCTGGTCATGCCGTCGACCGTGCTCAAGGGCACGGACGACGACGCGCCGTACTCCTACGCCTTCGCCATCCCATGCGATGCACCCGGCCTCCGCTTCCTCTGCCGTGAGAGCTTCGACCTGGGCCGCAGCCACTTCGACCATCCGCTCGCGTCGCGGTTCGAGGAGATCGACGCGATCGTCGTCTTCGACGACGTCCTCGTGCCCTGGGAGCGCTGCTTCATCGTCGGGCAGCCGGAGCTCTGCAACGGCATCTACTCGGAGACGAGCGCGGCGGCGCACATGACCCACCAGGTCGTGACGCGAACTCGCGCCAAGACGGAGTTCATCCTCGGGCTCGCCTCGCTGCTCACGGAGGCGATCGCGATCGAGCAGTTCCAACACGTCCACGAGAAGCTGGCCGAGGTGATCATCGCGCTCGAGACGTGCAAGGCACTGCAGCACTCCGCGGAGGCGGACGCGGCACCGAACAGGTTCGGTCTCGTGACGCCGGCCTGGCAGCCGCTCAACGCGTGCCGCAACTGGTATCCGCGCACGTATCCGCGGTTCATGGAGATCCTGCGGCAGCTCGGTGCGAGCGGTCTCATGGCGCTCCCCACCGAGGCCGACGTCTTCGGCCCGGGTCGCGAGGACGTGGAGAACTACCTGCAGAGCGCGGCGCTCGACGGTCCCGAGCGGGTACGGCTCTTCCGGCTCGCCTGGGACACGTGCCTGTCGGCGTTCGCCGGCCGGCAGGAGCTGTACGAGTACTTCTTCTTCGGCGACCCGGTGCGGATGGCGGGAGCCCTCGTGGCGAGCTACGACCGTGAGCCTTTCAAGGAGCGCGTGCACGCGTTCCTCAACAGCGAGTGAGGAGGACGTGGTGGGCAACGCCGACATCGTGCGGAGCTTCTATGGGGCGGTCGAGGGTGGAGATCTCGCCGGCGGCCTGGCCATGCTGACACCCGACTGCGCGTGGACCGAGATGGAGGGCCTCGCCCCGGGTGGGACGTATCACGGGCCCGACGAGGTGCGAGAGGGCATCTTCTTCCGCATCGGCGGCGAGTGGGACGGATTCCGGCTGACCGTCGACGACGTGCTCGACGCCGGCGAGACCGTCGTCGCCGTGGGCACCTACGCCGGGACCTGCAAGGCGACCGGGCGGACGCTCGAGGCTCGCGTCGTGCACGTCTTCCGCGTCCACGACGGCGCCATCGCCGCCTTCGAGCAGTTCGCCGACACGGCCCGGATCGCCGCGGCCAAGGCAGGCTGATGATGGGCGGAGCCGGCCGGGACATCGGGATCGTCGGCGCCGGAACTGCCGGATCTGCACCTGGCGCTCCTCCTCCAGCAGCGTGGGTTGAGCCCGACGCTCTATGCCGAACGGACGCCGGACGAGGTTCGGGCGGGACGCCTGCCGAACACGGTGGCGCACCACCATCACACTCGCACACGCGAGCGGGCGCTCGGCGTCAACCACTGGGACGAGACGGGCCCGTCCTATGCCCGTCACTGGCACTACTTCGACGGCGAGCAGCCGCTCTGGCCTTTCCGGGCGACTTCACCGCCCCCAGCCTGGCGGTCGACTATCGCCTGTACCAGGCGCAACTGCTCGAGGACTTCGAGGAGCGCGGCGGCACGATCGAGCTCGGAGCCGTCGGCCTCGACGCCGCCGCGTCGCTGGCGGCACGGCACGACCTCGTCGTCGTCTCGACAGGTCGAGGCGGCTGGTCGGAGCTCTTCCCCGCGCTGCCGGAGCTGTCGCTCGACGGGCCGCGACGGCTCCTGTCCGCCGGCCTCTACGCCGGGATCGCGGACACGGACCCCGTCGGTGTCACCTTCGCCGTGTCACCGGGTCACGGCGAAGCTGATCGAGATCCCGATCCAGACGTTCGAGGGGAACGCGACGACGCTCCTCTTCGAGACGGTCCCGGGCGGCGATCTCGAAGTGCTGGCCGGGACGCCCTACGACGACAACCCCGCCGCCTACGAGCGGCTCGTGCTCGACAAGCTCGAGGCGCACTTCCCGCCGATCTTCGAGCGCAGCGATCCGTCCGGCTTCGGGCTCACCCGCCCGAGCAGCATCCTGCAGGGCGCCGTCACCCCGACCGTCCGCCGGTCGTCCGCCGAGCTCGACGGCGGTATCTGGGCAATCGCCGTCGGCGACGCGCACGTGACGGTCGACCCGCTCGTCGGCCAGGGCGCGAACTCCGCCTCGTACTCGGCGTGGACGCTCGGCGAGGCGATCCTCGAAGACGACGCCGCTCGACGAGGCCCTGTGCCGGCGGGTCGACGAGCGTAGGCTCCCGTTCGTGCTCGGCGTGTACGAGTGGACGAACTTCATGACCGCGCCGGAACCGCACCTGTTCGAGCTCGTCGGCGCGATGTCGCAGAACCGTGCGCTCGCCGACGACTTCACCGAGAACTTCAACCACCCGGACCGTCAGTGGGCGAGGCTGCAGAGCGCGGAGGCGACGGCCGCGTACATCGCCGAGCTCGCCCCGGCGCAGAGCTGAACAGGAGGCACCATGACGGAGAACGGACGTCCCACGGTCGCCGACGTGATCGTCGTCGGCTCCGGCTCCGGCGGCTCGGTCGTGGCGCGGCGTCTCGTCGACGCGGGCGCCAGCGTCCTCCTGCTCGAGGCCGGCGGCCCGGACGAGAACCCGGCCATCCACGACCCCGGACGGCTGTTCGAGCTCTGGGACTCGGAGCAGGACTGGGGCTACCGCACGACACCGCAGCCGGCGGGCGCAGGCCGTCGCCGCCACTGGCCGCGCGGCAAGGTGCTCGGCGGCTCCAGCGCGCTGAACGGGATGATCTACATCCGCGGCCATCGTGCCGACTACGACACGTGGGCGTACCTCGGCAGCGACGGCTGGGGCTACGACGACGTGCTGCCCCTGTTCCGGCGCTCGGAGGACTTCGACCTGGGGCCGTCCGAATACCACGGCGCCGGCGGGCCTCTCCGGGTCGTCAGCGAGCTACGAGCCGCACCCGGTCACGGCGGCAGCGGTGGCGGCGTCGCAGGAGGCCGGCATCGCCTTCAACCCGGACCACAACGGCGCCATGCTCGACGGTGTCGGGTATTGCCAGCTGAACGTCAAGGACGGGCAGCGGCACTCGACCGCGGCCGCGTTCCTGCGGCCCGTGCTCGACTCGGCCGGCCTCACGGTGCTCACCTCCGCCCGTGCCCTGCGCCTGCTCTTCGAGGGAACGCGCTGCGTCGGCGTCGAGTTCTCACACGAGGGAGTGGTGGAGTCGGCGCGCGCCGAGCACGAGGTGATCGTGTGCGCGGGGACGATCGAGTCACCGAGGCTGCTCATGCTTTCCGGCATCGGCGACCCGGCCGAGCTCGAACGGCACGGGATCGGCGTGCGAGCCGACCTCCCGGGGGTCGGCCTGAACCTCCACGACCATGTGCTCTGCCCCGTCATCTTCTCGGCGTCCCGGCGGGTGCCGCCCACGGTGCCGGGGATCCAGCCGCTGCACGCACACCTCTTCGCGCGCAGCCGCTCCGGTCTCGTCGGGCCAGACGTGCAGCCGCTCTTCTTCCACCTGCCGCTCTACCTCGAGGACGAGGGCATGACCGGCCCGCCCGACGGCTTCACGCTCATGGCCGGCATCATCCGGCCCGCCAGCCGCGGCACGCTCCGGCTCACGTCGGCCGACCCGGACGCCGAGCTGCTCCTCGACCCGGCCTACCTCTCGTGTGAGGTCGATGTCGAGGCGATGGTCGCAGCGGTCGAGCTCTGCCGCGAGATCGGCCGCCAGGCGGCGCTCGCGGAGTGGACGGAGGAGGAGCTCTATCCGGGGACCGCGGCGGAGTCGGGCGACGGGCTACGCGACTACATCCGTCGCACCGCGATCACCTACCACCACCAGGTGGGGACCTGCGGGATGGGCGTCGACGAGCTGGCAGTCGTCGACCCCAAGCTTCGCGTCCGGGGCCTCGAAGGGCTCCGGGTGGCGGACGCCTCGATCATGCCGACGATCACCTCGGGCAACACGCACGCCCCGACCGTCATGATCGGCGAGCGGGCCGCCGAGCTCGTGGCCGAGTCGCTCGGGGCGGCGCTCGTGGTCGCAGGGGAGGGCCTGTGACGAAGGTCGAGCGCGCCTACCGCACGATCCGCGAGCGGATCCTGAGCGGCGCCTACGGTCCTGGCTTCCGGCTCGTGATCGACTCGCTGGCCGAGGAGCTCGGCGTCAGCGCGCTCCCGGTGCGCGAGGCGATCCGCCGCCTGGAGGCGGAAGGGCTCGTCGTCTTCCGGCCGAACGCCGGCGCACAGGTGGCGCCCGCCGACCCGGCGCTGTTCGAGGAGAGCATGCGAGTGCTGGCCGTGCTCGAGGGCTATGCCACCGCGCTCGCCTCCTCGGAGATCGACGAGGCGGGGATCGTGCGGCTCGAGCAGATCAACGCGCGCATGGTCGAGTGCATGGAGCAACTCGACACGCTCGGGTTCGGGGCCGCGAACCGCGAGTTCCACTTCTCGATCTATGAACGCTGTCCCAACCCGTACCTGGTCGAGCTGCTGAAGGACACCGAGCGGCGACTGGACGCGATCAGGCGCACCGTCTTCACGCAGATCCCGTACCGTGGCCGCGCCTCGATCGAGGAGCACCGCGAGCTGATCGACCTCCTTCGCGCCGGGGCGCCGTTCGAAGAGGTCGAGGCAGCGGCGCGGAGGCACAAGCTGCAGACCGTCTGGGCGTTCCGCCGCTGGCGCGAAGCGCAGAACGCCGACCGGCCCGCGGAGGCAACCGCGTGAGGTTCGTATCGAATTGCCTCTCTGGGTGGCGGAGGTGACCGAGACGCACCAGGGCGCGCGCGTCATGGCGGCCGACATCGCGATCGGCGCGCAGCTCCATTTCATCGACGGTGACCTCCGGCCGGGAGTGGCCGGCCGCACCTTCGAGACCACGAGCCCGATCACGAACCGGTCGATCGCCGACGTCGCCGAGGGTCTCGCGGCCGACGTCGACCTCGCCGTCCGGGCAGCGCGGCGCGCCTTCGACGAAGGGCCGTGGCCACGGATGAAGCCGGCCGAACGGGCCGCCGTGCTGCGACGCGTCGCGGCAGCGCTCCGCGACCAGGCCGACGACTTCGTCTCACTCGAGGTCCTGGACATCGGCATGCCGATCCGTCAGATGCGCGGCCTGGCCGAGCGGGCGGCGCAGAACTTCGACTACTTCGCCGGCGTCGTGACCGAGCTCACCGGCCGCGCCTACCAGGTCGGCGACGAGTTCCTCAACTACACGATCCACAAGCCGGTCGGCGTGGCCGGGCTGATCATGCCGTGGAACGCGCCGCTGATGCTCTCCACGTGGCGGATCGCGCCGTGTCTCGCGGCCGGGAACACGATCGTGCTCAAGCCGGCCGAGTGGTCGCCGCTGACCGCCACCCGCCTCGCACAGCTCCTCGACGACGTCGGCCTGCCGCCGGGCGTCTTGAACGTCGTGCACGGCTTCGGCGAGACCGCGGGCGACGCGCTCGTCGCCCATCCGGGCGTCGACCTGATCGCATTCACCGGGGAGTCGACGACCGGCAAGACGATCATGGCCAACGGCGCGGCGACGCTGAAGCGCTGCTCGTTCGAGCTGGGCGGCAAGTCGCCCGTGGTGGTGTTCGCCGACGCCGACTTCGAGCGCGCGGTCGACGCCGTCGTGGCCCAGATCTTCACGCTCAACGGCCAGCGCTGCACCGCCGGCTCGCGGCTGCTCGTCGAGGCGCCGATCTACGAGGATCTCGTGCAGGCGGTCGCCGAGCGGGCGCGTCACATCCGCGTCGGCGACCCGTTCGACGAGCGCACGGAGCTCGGGCCGCTGATCAGGCCGGAGCACCACGAGCGCGTGCTCGGCTACGTCGGATCGGCGCTCGACGACGGCGCTCGTCTCCTGGCGGGCGGGAAGCGCCCTGAAGGGCTCGACGAGGGCAACTTCCTCGAGGCGACGGTGTTCGCGGACGTGACACCCGAGATGCGCGTCTTCCAGGAGGAGATCTTCGGCCCCGTGCTCGTGGCGACGCCCTTCGAGGGGGTCGACGAGGCGATCCGGCTCGCCAACGCCACCGAGTACGGGCTTGCCGCGTACGTGTGGACGCAGGACGTGCATCGCGCCCACCGGGTCGCACAGGCGATCGACGCGGGGCTCGTCTGGGTCAACTCCCAGAACGTCCGCGATCTGCGCACGCCGTTCGGCGGCATGAAGGCGAGCGGCATCGGCCGCGAGGGCGGCCAGTACAGCTTCGAGTTCTACTGCGAGCTGCAGACCGTGCACGTCGCGCTCGGCGAGCACGGCATCCCGAAGCTCGGCGCGATCCCCGGGGCGGCGGAGGAAACATGATCGACACGAGTGTTCACCGGCCGCCGTTCGACATCGTCCGCTTCGCGCATCTCGAGCTCGTGGTCACCGACCTCGCGGCGTCGCGCGAGTTCTACGTCGACCTGCTCGGGCTGACGGTGACCGAGGAGACCGGCGAGGCGCTCTATCTGCGCGCCATCGAGGAGCGGCTCCACCACAGCCTCGTGCTCCGCGTCGGGGCGATGCCCCACGTCGCGCACGTCGGCTACCGGGTCTGGTCACCCGGCGACCTCGACCTGCTCGACACCCACTTCACGGCGCTCGGCTGCGAGACGCACTGGGTCGACGCGGAGGCCGAGCCCGGCCAGGGCCGTGCGCTACGGCTGCAGGACCCGCTCGGCTTCCCGGTCGAGTTCTTCCACGAGATGCGCCCGGCCGAGCGGCTGGTGCAGCGGTACGACCTGCACCGTGGCGCGCTGTTGCAGCGGATGGAGCATCTCAACCTGTACGTGCCGGAGGTCCCTCCGGCCCACGACCTCTACCGGGGGCTCGGCTTTCGCTGCTCCGAGTACATCGAGACCGACGACGGGCAGCTGTGTGCCGTCTGGCTCTATCGCAAGCCGACGGTGCACGACACCGCGTTCACGTCGGGCTTCGGGCCGCGGATGCACCACTTCGCGTACACGCCGGCCGACTCGCAGGCGATCCTGCGTATCTGCGACATCCTGGCCGGCGCCAACCGGGAGTCTGCGATCGAGCGAGGGCCCGGGCGGCACGGCGTCTCGAACGCCTTCTTCCTCTATCTCCGTGACCCGGACGGTCACCGCGTGGAGCTCTACACGGGCGACTACTACACCGGCGACCCGGACTTCGAGCCGATCCGCTGGAGCTCGACCGACCCGCGGCGGCGCAACTACTGGGGTCACGCGGTGCCCGACTCCTGGTTCGACGAGGGCTCGCCGGTCGCCTCGTTCGCGGGGGGCGTGATGGAGCTGCGGCAGCCGACCCTCGACGAGCGCGTCGGTGTGCTGCACTGATGCCCCGCACGCGGTTCACCGAGGCCAGCCGCACCTCGGGTGCCTGCCTGAAGGCAGGCACCAGCATCCCCGCCATCCCCGCCATCCCCGACGCACCCGGTGCCTGCCTTCAGGCAGGCACCGCTGTTGACGCTCGGCAGCGTGTCAGTCGACGCGCAGCCCGAGGAGACGGGCCGCGTTCTCCTTCAGGATCAGCGGGCGCACCTCGTCCTTGAAGCCGACCTTCGCGAAGTCGGCGAGCCAGCGATCGGGCGTGATCAGCGGGTAGTCCGAGCCGAACAGGACGCGGTCGCGCAGGAGCGTGTTCGCGTACTGGATGAGCTGCGGCGGGAAGTACTTCGGCGACCACCCGGAGAGGTCGATGTACACCTGGCGCTTGTGCAAGGCGACGGAGAGCGCCTCGTCCTGCCACGGGAACGACGGGTGCGCCAGCACGATCGTCAGCTCCGGGAAGTCGACGGCGACGTCGTCGACGTACATCGGGTTGGAGTACTTGAGCCTGAGACCGCCGCCACCCGGCAGGCCGGTGCCGATGCCGGAGTGACCGGTGTGGAAGAGCGCCGGCAGCCCCGCCTCGGCGATCGCCTCGTAGAGCGGGTAGACGGCCTTGTCGTTGGGGAAGAACGCCTGCACGTTGGGGTGGAACTTGAACCCGCGCACGCCGTAGTCGGCGATCAGCCGCCGTGCCTCCGACACCGCACGCGCACCCTTGCCGGGGTCGACGCTCGCAAAGGGGATCAGCACGTCCGGGTTCGCGGCGGCGACCTCGGCGATCTCCTCGTTGCGCACCGCCGGACGCCCCGTGACGGTCTCGGCATCGACGGTGAAGATGACGGCGGCCATGTTTCGCTCGCGGTAGTAGGTGGCGACGTCGTCCGCCGTCGGCAGCGCGTCCTCGCCGAAGTACGCGGCCGCGGCCGTGCGCCACTCGGGCAGCAGGCCGTCCTCGCCCGTCCGGCCGACCTCGGCGTGGACGTGCACGTCGATCGCGACGACGGATGTCGAGGTCGATCGTCACCGCAGCTCCGCGCGGCCGTCCTTGATCACGGGCGTGCCATCCGAGCCGGACGCTTCGAAGCCGTAGGCGCCGTCGGCGAGGCGCCAGACCCGCGTCGTCAGCGTGTCACCCGGGAAGAGCGGCGCCGAGAAGCGCACCGCCAGCCGCCGCACTGCTCCGGGGTCGTCCACACCCGCGGCCTCGAGCACCGCCCGCCCGGTGAACGCCATCGTGCAGAGGCCGTGCACGATCCGCCCGGGCAGCCCGACGGAGCGCGCGAAGTCGTCGTCGAGGTGGATCGCGAAGTCGTCGCCGGACGCAGCCGCGTAGCGAACCGTCTGGTCGGAGGCGATCGGGTACGCGATCTCCGCGAGCGGGTCGCCCTCCGCTCTCGAGCCGGTGCTCCGGTGCGCGCTCGCCCGACCCCTCCGGGGCGACGACGCCACGGAAGAACTCGGTCACATGGTGCTCTGCCACCAGGTCGCCGCCGGCAAGCCTGCTCTCCGCATGGATCACGAGCGAGGTCCCGTTGGGGCGCGGCAGCACCGCGACGGGCGTGGCATGCGAGACGAGCTCCATCCCCGCCTCGACGGGACGATGGAGCACGATGTCCTGCTCGTAGTGGACGACGCGCGGTCGGATCTCGTCCGAGGCGACCGCGCGAGAGGCCGGTGGGACGCTGTCCCACAGGGGCACGATCGCAAAGACGGGCGGCGCCGTCCGGCCGGCGAGCGCGGCGGGCGCGGTGTCGTCGGTCGCCTCCGCGTAGGCGCGGATCGCCTCCGAGGTGACGGTGTAGACGCGGTCGTCCGTCGGCTGCCCGAGCCCGTCGAGCGCGAAGTCGGTCGCCGCGCTCGCTCACGACGTCATCCCCGTCATCTGGCCGCCGCTGGCGGTGAGCACCTGGCCGTGGACGAAGTTCGACCACGGCGTGCAGAGGAAGAAGATCGGCCCGGCCGCGTCCTCCGGGGTGGCAGGGCGACCGAGCGGGATGATCATCGGAGCGAGGTCGCGCATCTGCTGCGGGATCCCGAGTTTGATCTCGTGGCCACCGCGCTCGATCGTGCCCGCCTCCTCCGGCGGCGCCGTGAGGCGGGTCTCGACGAACCCGAACGCGACCGCGTTCACGTTCACCTTGAACGGCCCCCACTCGCGCGCCAGCGTCTTCGTGAGGCCGACGAGCCCTGCCTTGGCGGCCGAGTAGTTCACCTGTCCGAGGTTGCCCTGCGTGCCGGAGATCGACGTCACGTTGACGACCTTGCGAAAGACCTCGCGGCCCTCCTCCTTGTCCTTCTTCCCGGCCTCGCGGAGATAGGGCGCTGCCGCACGCAGCACCTTGAACGGCACCACGGTGTGGATCTCGAGCATGGCGCGGAACTGCTCGTCGCTCATCTTGTGTGCCATCCCGTCCCACGTGTAGCCGGCGTTGTTGACGACGATGTCCAGCTGCCCGAACGCGTCCACCGCGGCCGCGACGAGGGCGTCGGTGACGCCCTCCTGGGTCAGGTCGCCGGCGAAGACCGCCGTCCCGCCTCCGATCTCGGCCGCCGTCTGCTCGGCGAGCTCGGCGTCGAGGTCCGAGACGAGCACGCGCGCGCCGTGTGCCGAAAGCAGCTCCGCCGTCGCCCGGCCGATGCCGCGGGCCGAGCCCGTCACGATCGCGGCCTTGCCGTCGAGCACGCCCGTCATCGCATCTCCTCCATACCGTCGTCGTTCGAAACGAACATCAGGTTACCTGATACTCAGTCGGGTGGAAACCCGGCCTGCAAGGCACGCACCGCCGTCAGCAGGCCCGCCAGCAGCTCGCGCCGCTCCGCCGGGCGGAGGTCGCGCAGCATCTCCTCCTCCATCTCGGAGACAGCCGCCTCGCAGGCGGCCAGGACTCTGCGCCCCTTGGCCGTCAGCGTCGCCGGCAGGACGCGGCGGTGCTCCGGGCGCGCCCGGCGCGTGATCAGCGCTCGCGTCTCGAGTGCTTCGATCGTCTCGCTCATCGACTGCGGCGTCATGTAGGCGCGCCGGGCGAGCTGCGCGTTCGAGAGCGGTCGCCCACGGCCGAGGATGCTCAGCGTCGTGTACTGCGCCGTCGTCAAGCCGTGCGGCCGGACTCGCTCGTTGATCTCACGGCGCACCGCGCGCTCGAGCCGCGCCACCACGTAGCTCAGGTTGGGCTCACCGTCGCGCGCCGGCACGCGGCCCATTATGCGTTCGCAACTCCACTGGATGATTGATGCCACGAGATCGTCTGTTCCGGGGCCTGAGCTGGCCGCTCTGGGGCGCGGCGCCAGACCAGCGGCGATGCTGGTGGCATCGGTGCTGGTCTGGGGACGCGCAGCGGACGGCCCTGACGTGGCCGCAAGGCGGCCAGGGCAGGGCCGGGAGCGGCCCAGACATGCCAGATCACGCATCCGGACGCACGAGATCGTGGCATCACTCATCTAGAGTGGCCCTGTGCTGCCGGTCCTCATCATCGTGCTCGTCGCCGTTCCGCTCGTCGTGCTCGCGGCCCTGACGGTACGCCGCAGCCGTGTCACCGGCGAGCATCCGCCGAGCGAGGACGACGCCGCCCGCGAGCGCACGGAGCGTGAGTTCGAGGAGTCCGAGCGCTACCAGGAGCAGTGGCGCAAGGACGAGCGCGAGCAGTCGTAAGACACGCGTCCGCGATCCGCTCCCCGAGAATTGAGCCGAGGCTCAGGCGTGTGTCGTAACGGCGTGGAAGACGACGACGCGGTCTCGGCCGCCGGCCTTCGCGTCGTGCAGGGCCAGCTCCGCCTGGGCCAGCAGCGCGCCGGCAGCGGGAACGTCGAGGTCGAGCTCGGCGACACCGATGCTGACCGTCGCGTCGCGAACGCCACCTGCGATCGCGGCGCGGATGCGCTGCATCGGCACGGCGGCCTCGGCGGCGGTCGTGTACGGCAGGAGGACGGCGAACAGATCGCCACCGACGCGGAACGGCAGATCCTCGGAGCGACCCGCCCTGAGGATGGCGCCGATCTCGGCCAGCACCGCGTCACCGTGCCTGAGGCCTTCGGTGGCGTTCAGATCCGCGAAGCGGTCGACGTCGACCAGAGCGAGCGACAGCGGACGATCGCGCCGTACCGCCATACCGGTCTGACGCATGAGCTCTTCACGGAAGAGCCGATGCGCACCGAGCCCGGTGAGCGGGTCGGCACCGGCACGCAGCACCGACTCGACGTGCCGCGCAGCCAGCGACTGCCGCCGCAGCACCGCCGCCACGACGATGCCGACGCCGGCGAGCGCCAGCGGAACCGCGATCGACCAGCGAAGCTCCGCTGTGGAGACGGACACGCCGCCCGAAGCCACGCCTGTGAGCCAGTACTGCGCCACGCCGACGGCTGCCAGCGCGCCGAGCCCTGCCAGAGCGGCCCACGCACCTGGGTGGCGGTGATCGTGTGGGAGGTGTCTCATCGGAGTCGTCCTCGTAACAGCGGGCGCGAGAACCATCGGCAACAGACGCCCCTCACTTGAGGGATACGCCCGGCGCCACCGTGCGTGACGCCGGGCCATGCCAGGACGGGGCTACACCGGCGCCTTGAACACGTTCTGCGGCACCGTGACGCCCGTGTTCAGCCTGATCAGCTCCGCCAACGTGCGGCGATAGCCGATCCCGTACAGCTTCTGGATCGCGGGCAGCGCCGGGTCGGTGAGGTAGAAGAACCGGTCGCCGTCGCGAAGCGCTTCGAACTGGCGCTTCCAGATGGCGAGCTGCAGCTCTCCGAACTCGGTTCCCCGCACGTGTCGCTCCGAGACCATGCCGGTGAAGGCGTCGAGGGAGTTGACGTCGCCGTAGATGGCCTTCAACCGCGATGCGAGAGTGGTGCGACGCTTGCCGAAGACCGCGTTCTCCCTCGCCTCGTCGCTGCCGAGCGTCAACGGCCGGCCGCGGCGGTCGCGAAGCTCGACGAAGTCGAGGATGCCCGGATCGTCGATCGGGTCGGCCGGATCGATCTCGGGGTCGGTCGGGAAGCTGTCGGTGCGCTCACCGGTGATGTCGGTGAACGACCGCTTCGGATACAGCCCGTAGGCACGCCTGAGCGCGTTGTAGGAGGGCATGCCGTGATCGCGGCCACGCTCGACGTCGATCGCACCGAGGTCGACCACACCCGTGAAGCAGTTCGGGTCGACGACCGGCTCGGCACAGTCGGCATCGGGCACCATCGGCACCTGGAAGAGCACGCTGCGCAGCGAGTTGTCGATCTGCTCGTCGTTCGCGTACTGCCGCTCCGCGCCGAGGCTCTGGAGCACCTGACCGAGGCCGACGGACTCGAGCAGGTCGGGGTTGCCGAAAGCGACGTTGAGCGGGATCACGAGCGTCACCTGGTCGCCGCTCCTCTCCACCTCGATGCCGGCCTCAGCGAACGCCTGGAGCTGTCCGTCGGTGTACGTGCCGGCCGGCACGGTCGGCTCGAACTCCCCGTGGATCATGCTGTGCGCCCGGTAGCCCACCACGGCGAACTCGTTGCCGAGGGTGGCGTTCGCGCGCGGGTCGTAGCCCCGGTAGTAGTCGAGCCTGACGCCGAGCGCCGGAAGGAACTCGTTGTAGGTGACGTACTGCTCCTCCGCCCCCACCACCCGGCGGGCGATCTCGAACTTGAGCTCCTCGGGCATGAGCGTCGGCAGCGCCGCCACGATCCGGTTGTGCTCGCGGGCGAACAACGTGTGGATCGAGGTCAGCGCGATGTTCTCGTTCGCACGGACGTCACCGGCGACCGCGGCCCGGGTCGGCATCCCCTGCAGCCGGCCCATGAGGTCGACGGGCGGTGCCGCTCCGGGGTTGCCGCGGGCGTCGACCCGTGGCAGGTAGCCGGCGCCGGTGAGCATGAGGCTGGCAGCGTTGTTGCCGAGATCGCCGTCCACCGGACCGTTCCGCAGCCACTCCAGCCGTGACGCCGTGACCCCGTAGACGTTCGAGGCGTCGATGTAGCTGGAGATCGTGTTGATGTGCTGCCGCTGCGTCGTCGCACCCGTCCCCGGCGCGGCCGGGGTGCGCGCGAAGCCGATCGCCCCGAAGTTGTTCGTGAAGTCCTCGAGGGGGTCGGCCGCGTCGAAGGCGATCGTCATCGACTCGGCCGGCGTCTCGTCGCGGAGCCCGAAGTCGTGGTCCATGAACTGCCCCCACGCCCAGCCCCACTGCGAGATGCCGTTCTCGGAGAAGAGGTTCTGCCCGATGTCGTTGAAGATGCGGTTCGACACGTACCGCGTCGGGGGTCCCGTCACGGGCGCCGCGATGCCGTCGGCGTAGTTCGCCGCGGCGACCCTGCGGTACTGGGTGCCGGCCTTCCCCCAATCAGGACGCTGGCGGTTGTTGCCGCTGCCGTCGAGCGAGCGCGGCTGCAGCGGCGCCGAAGCCGCCGTCGCGGCGGCACAGGTGAGCAGGAGCAGCGCGCCGGCGATGGCCAGGCTACGCATGCGGGCCTCCTTCCTCGGGCGAGGATGGACGGGCCGCACGCCTGATCCCGTTCCGTTCTGGTCGCCGGCCCGAAGACCGGCCCTGCCGTCCCATCGTCGGAGTGCTGCGTGACGACGATCCCTCGGACGGGTGCGCCCGCGGGTCGTCCAGGGCGCGTTTGAGCCTGGCCCGCCGGACCCGTAGACTCGGCGCCTACGTGAGTCCCGACAGCGCCATCTCCCTGGAGGGGGTCTCGAAGCAGTTCGGGACGTTCGAGGCGGTGCGCGGGGCGGATTTCCCGATCGCGGACGGGGAGTTCTTCACAATGCTCGGCCCGTCGGGCTGCGGCAAGACGACGACGCTGCGCATGATCGCCGGTTTCGAGCAACCCACCAGCGGCCGCATCCGCCTGCGCGGCGTCGACGTCACCGATGTGGCGCCGAACCGTCGCAACGTGAACATGGTCTTCCAGCACTACGCGCTCTTCCCCCACATGACCGTGTACGACAACGTCGCGTTCGGCCTCAAGCTGAAGAAGGTGCCAAAGGCCGAGGAGCGTCGCCGGGTGGGCGAGATCCTCGAGATCGTGGCGCTCTCGGGCATGGAGAAGCGCAAGCCCGGACAGCTCTCCGGCGGGCAGCAGCAGCGCGTGGCGCTGGCGCGCGCGCTCGTCAACGATCCGGCGGCGCTGCTGCTCGACGAGCCGCTCGGCGCCCTCGACGTGAAGCTGCGCCGGGCGCTGCAGCTGGAGCTGAAGCGCGTCCAGCACGAGACCGGCACCACGTTCGTGTACGTCACGCACGACCAGGAAGAGGCGCTCGCGATGTCCAATCGCATCGCCGTCATGAACGAAGGGCGTCGTCGACCAGATCGGCTCGCCGCGGGAGATCTACGAGCAGCCCGCGACGCCGTTCGTGGCCGACTTCGTCGGCTCGCTGAACGCCCTCGAGGTCGAGGTGGCCGAGATCGTCGGCGACCACTGCGTCGCCCGTTTCGACGCCGGGCGAATCGTCGCGGTCGCGGCGGGTGCGACGACGGGCAGCCGCGTGCGCGTCGCCGTGCGACCGGAGCGCGTTCGCATCGCACCGCGCGAGGCCGGCGACGTCTCCGACGGCGGCTCGTGGCTCGCCGGCACCGTGGCCGAGATCGTCTACCTCGGCATGCTCACGCAGTACCACGTGACGACGGCGGCCGGCCACGTCGTCTCGCACCGCATGAACGACGACGATGCGCCGCGGGTCGAGCTCGGCTCGCTCGTCGTCGTCGCCTGGGCAGCCGAAGATACGTCGGTGCTGGGGCCGGTTACGTAAGGGCTCCGGTGGTTCGGGCCGGACGTATCCGGCCCCCACATCACTCCGCGAGCGCCTCGGGCGGTAGCGGCTCGAGCTCGAGCTCGAGCCGGCGTTCGAACGCCCGGCGGCCGACCTCGGTGATCAGGATCACGATCATCGAGACCGCGAACACGATCACCGCGACCGCGATCACCTGCGGCAGCAGGCTCGGGAAGCGGAGCTGGGAGAAGAGGTACAGCGGGAAGGTCGTCGCGTCGCCGGCCACGAACGACGCCAGGATGATCTCGTCGAACGAGAACACGAACGAGACGAGGAACGCCGAGAGCAGCGCCGGCCAGATCAGCGGCAGGGTGATCGACCGGAAGGTGCGAAACACGCTTGCCCCGAGATCGTAGGCCGCCTCCTCCAGCCGCACGTCGATCCGCTCGAGCCGGGGCACCAGGACCAGGATCACGAATGGCAACAGGATCACGACGTGGCCGATGACCAGCGTCCACATCGAGAGCGGGAACTCGATACCCGGCAGCTTGTTGATCTGCGTGAAGAGGATCAGCAGCGCGATGGCAAAGACGATGTACGGGATCACGAGAGGGCTCAGGAGCAGCGCCGAGACGGCCGCCTTGCCGGTGAAGCGCCTGCGGACGAGCCCGATCGCCCCCAGCAGCCCGAGCACGACCGCGACGATGCTCGCGGACAACGCCACCTTGGCGCTCGTCAACACCGAGTTGCGCAGCTCGGGGTTGTGGATGAACTGCTCGTACGCCCGCGTCGTGAAGCCGCGCAGCGGGAACACCGGCAGGTCGTTGTCATTGAACGAGAAAACGACAAGCAGGAGCAGCGGGGCATAGAGGAACAGGACGAAGAACCCGAACAGCACACGCAGCACCCACTTGCCGCCTGGTGAGATCGCGACGTCCATCGCTACGCGGCCGCCACGGAGCGAAGGGACAGGAAGCGGGCGGTGACCACCATCACGACGGCGATCGCGGCGAGCAGGAACAGCGACAGCACGGATCCCGTCTGCCAGTCGAGGCTGGGGCCGTACAGATCCTGGATCGAGTTGCCGAACAGGAAGCCGTCGGTGCCGCCCACGAGAAGGGGCGTGAAGTACTCGCCCAGCGTCGGGACGAACACGAACACGGAGGCGGCGACCACGCCCGGCATGGAGAGCGGCAGCGTGACGCGGCGGAAGGCGGTGAAGCGGCTGGCGCCGAGGTCGGTCGCCGCCTCGAGCAGCCGCCGATCGAGGTTCTCGAGCGAGACGAAGATCGGCAGCGCCACGAGCGGCACGAAGACGAAGACGAGCGTGATGATGACCGCCGTCTGGCTGTACAGCAGCCCGGGGATCGGCTTGTCCTCGGGACGAAGCCCGGTCCAGTAGGCGAAGGAGTTGATCACGCCCTGGTCGCCGAGGATCACCTTCATGGCGAGGATACGGAGGAAGTAGCTGACGAAGTACGGCGCGATGATGACGAGCAGCAGGGTGTACTTCCGCTTCGGGGCGCAGAGCGCGACGTAGTAGGCGATCGGGTACGCGAGCAGGATCGAGCACCCGGAGACGATCGCGGCGACCTTGACCGACTTCCAGAACAGGCTCAGGTAGGCCGAGCCGTCGAGGAAGTCGACCCAGCCGTCGAGCGAGAGCGCCGCCTCACCCGGGAAGAAGGAGAGCGCCCCGACCGAGTACGCGGCCGCGATACCGACCGGCACGACGAAGAAGACGACGAGCCACAGGGCGGGTGGCCCGACCAGCCCGAGCGTCCCGAGATGCGGGCGGCGCCGCCCCGGAGAGGGCGGCGCCGCAGTCGTGGTGCCGGCGTCGGAGCTCACAGGCCCGGCCGCGAGCCTAGGCTGCCTTGACCTCGTCCCACGCCTTGGCGAACCTGCGCCGGTCGGGCACGTAGCGCTCGATGTGGGCCTTCGGCTCGTCGAGCGCGCTCGGGTCGTCGAGATGGAAGACCGCGACGAGATCCGGGTCGATGGCCGACGTGTCGACCGCCGTGTTCGTGTGCCCGTACGCGTAGTTCGGGATGATCCACGCAGCCGACGCCGCGCTGATCCACGCGTCGACGTAAGCGTGCGCGTGCTGGAAGTTCTTCGTGTCCTTGCCGAGCATGAAGCCGCAGTTCCAGGAGAGGCGCCCCTCCTTCGGCTCCGCATAGACGACGTCGAGCTTGTGCTTCTTCGCGGCGGTGAACGAACCGCCCCAGGAGTACCCGATCCAGACGTTCCCGTTGGCGACGTCGTTGTCGAAGTCGGTCGCGGACGACCACATGTTCCGCACGTTCTTCTTCTTGTCGATGAGGAACTTCTTCGCCTCGTCGAGCCGCTCGTCCGTCCACTCGTCCCAGTCGTACGGGTCGAAGCCGCCCTGCGTGTAGCCGTAGATGAGGAAGTTCTCGAGCGGGCTGTCCCACCACGAGATCTTCCCCTTGTAGCGGTCGTCGTAGAACAGGTTCCACGAGACCTCGCCGTCCGGCTCGACCTTGTCGGCGCGGTAGAGCACCGACGAGAAGCCCCAGTCGACCGGGATGAAGTACTGCTTGCCGTCGACCTGGGCGTTCTTCACGAGCGACGGGTTCAAGCTGTCGAAGTTGGTCAGGAGCGACGTGTCCCACGGCTGCACGGCGCCGAGGTCGACCCAGTCCTGCGGCGTAGCTGACGCAGGGATGGACGATGTCGGGATTGAACCCTGCCCGCACCTTCCCGAGCGCCTGGTCGTCGCTCGTCAGGAACGTGTACTTCGGCTTGCCGTACTTGTCGACGTACGGCTGCAGCACGCCGGTCGCGCCCTTGCCGCCGTAGGTCGGGTACTCGTAGCCCGCCCACTCGAGCACGGACAGGTTCCCGGGCTCGTCCTCGATCGACCCCGATGACGCGCTCGAGCTGTCCGAGCCGCCGCAGGCGGCGAGGAACGTCGTGCCGGCCGCCAGCGCGCCGAGCTTGACGAACTGGCCCCGGTTGATCCTTCGGTGGAAAAGCCTGTCGATCTCGCTTTCCCCCACAGTCACCCTCCCGGTCGCATGGCGCGTCGCACCCCACCGGGGGACGATCCGCACCGGATCACCAATTCGTGTGACGGTAACGCAGTTTCGGTGCGAATGGAATGGCCGGGGCCGTGTAGCGTTCGTCGCCCCTGACGCCAAGCGCAGTGAGGAGCACGGCTCGTGGCCATCGACGTTTCACCCGCACTTCGATCCCAGCTGGAGCTGGGCTTCACGCTGCCGGCCCTCTGGTACTCCGACCCCGGTGTCTACGCCGTCGAGCAGGAGCGGATCTTCAAGCGCACCTGGCAGTACGCGGGCCAGGCCGGGGATGTGGCCGAGTCCGGCCAGTTCCTCACCTGCCAGGCAGGCGACGTGCCGGTGGTGGTCGTCCGCGGCCAGGAGGGCGAGCTGCGCGCATTCGTGAACGTGTGCCGGCACCGTGGTCACCTCGTGGCGCAGGGGTGCGGGCAGCGCGAGACGCTCCAGTGCCCCTACCACGCCTGGACGTATCACCTCGACGGGTCGTTGAAGACGGCTCCCCGGTCCGAGCGCGAGCCGGGCTTCGACCTCGGCGACTGGGCGCTCCACCCGGTGCGTGTCGAGACGTGGGGGCCGCTCGTGTTCGTCAACGCGGACACGGCCGCGGCCGGCCTGGACGAGACGCTCGGCGACCTGCCGCGCGCGCTCGCCGACAGCGGGCTCGATCCGTCGACGCTCGCGTTCCGCGGCCGCAGCCGCGAGTGGGTGATCGACGCGAACTGGAAGATCGTCGTCGAGAACTTCCTCGAGTGCTATCACTGCCCGGTCGCGCACAAGAGCTTCAGCCGCCTGATCGACGTCGACCCCGACACATACCGCTTGACGACCCAGCGCTGGTCGTCGAGCCAGTACGGGCCGGTGAACGAGCCCGGCACGAACGGCAAGGAGCGTCCCTACGAGCCGGTGGGCGAGGTGCTCGCGAGCCAGTTCCACTTCGTGTGGCCGAACTGGACGCTCAACACGCTCCCCGGGCCGGCGAACGTGCGCGTACTCGTCTTCCGCCCGCTCGACCCCGACCGGACGGTGAGCTGGGTGGACGGCTTCTGGGCGCCGGGCACGAGCGAGGAGACGATCGAGGAGATCAGCGCCTTCGGCAACGTCGTCGGCGCCGAGGACGTCGACCTCGTGCAGTCCGTCCACCTCGGGCTCAAGTCCGGGCTGGTCGAGCAGGGCCGTCTCCTGCTGGACAGCGAAGTGCTGCTGCAGCACTTCCAGCTCCTCGTGCATGAGGCGCTGGCCGACGGAAACCCGACGCAACCCCGGTCGTAGGGGCCGGGCCTGCCCGGCCCTCGTCCTGCGTGCGCCGTCACGACAGGGACGCGTCTACCTTGGCGGCAAGCGGGCCGACCGTGCCGCGATCGATCTTGCGTCCGGAGGCGAGCAGGTAGCCGACCGCACCGCCCCGGCGCCAGACGGCGACGAGCGTCGGGAGCTGCTTCTTGCACGTGCTGCACGGCTCCAGCTCGAAGAGGAGCGACTGCCGGCCGACCGGCAACGGGGGCCGCGTGCGCGTGCGCCCCACCAGGTCGAGCGTGTGCGCCGCCACCCAGGCGAGGTACGCGGACGCGCCGGCCGGATCGTCGAAGCGAAGCGTCCGGGCAACCACGTGGTCGAAGGTGTCCGTGTGCCCCGAGAACTCGCGCTCACGGCCGCCGGTGTAGCCGCCGTCGTCGAGCAACGTGCGAAGCTCGTCCGGTGCGAACGCGTCGGCGGCCAGCACGTCGGCGGGAAGCTCCCGGTCGCGCGACGTGAGCCCTGGCAGGGCGGCTGCCGCGAGTGGAGCCGGCAGGGGCTCGGACCGGTCGGCGCCGCATCCGGCCAGCACGGCCACCAGGATCGCGAGCGGAAGCGCGCGCACGGCTGCACGCTAACCGCGAGACTTGCCCCGTGGGGACGAGCCGGCCGCACACCGCCTCGGCAGAGGCCTTCGCCCGCATCAGCCGCAGCGTCGCGGGCGGCGAGTCGAGCTACGCGCGACTCCGCGCGGGCGCGCACCTCGTGATCGACGACGCCTCCGGCGTGCGCATTCGCGACGCCGACGGCAACGAGTATCTGGACTACTGCGGCGGCTACGGCGTCAATCTCTTCGGCCACAACCCCGCCTTCGTCTGGGAGGCGGTGCAGGAGACGGTCGCCCGTACCGGAGTGCACTTCGCCTTCCCCCACCGCCTGGCAGGCGAGGTCGGAGAGCTCGTGGCAACGCTCGTGCCGGGGATCGAGCAGCTCCGCTACGCCGCGTCGGGGACCGAGGCGACGCAGGCGGCCGTCCGTCTCGTCCGGGCCGCCACCGGTCGCGACCTGATGCTCAAGTTCGAGGGTCACTACCACGGGTGGGCTGATCACCTCTGCGCCGGCTGGTCGGGGACGAGCGCCGGCCGGCCGGGTGAGCCCGCCTCTGCAGGTGTCCCCGCCTCGAGCCTCGAGGCGGTGTGGGTGTTGCCGTACAACGACGTCGCCGCGTTGCGCGAGGCGATCTCGGACGCAGGCACGCGCCTCGCCGGCGTGATCCTGGAGCCGGTGGCGGGCTCGGGCGGTCTCGTGCAACCGACGCCGGAGTTTCTGGCCGCACTCATGGGCGAGGTGCGGAGCGCCGGCGGCCTCGTCGTCTTCGACGAGGTGATGACGGGCTTCCGGGTCGCGCCGGGCGGCGCCCAGGAGCTCTTCGGCGTCACTCCCGACGTGACCGTGCTGGGGAAGATCCTCGGCGGCGGCTTCGCGCTCGCGGCGTTCGGCGGCTCGCGTGAGCTGATGCGGATCGAGGCGGAGAACCGCGTCGTCCACGGCGGCACCACGACGGGGTCGCCCGTCTCGCTCGCCGCCGCTCGCGCCGTCCTGCAGCGCATCGACGGCGACGTGGATCTCTACGGAACGCTCGAGACCCGCTCGGCCGAGCTGGCGAGCGGGGTCGAGGCGGCGTTTCGCTCCGCCGGGGTCGACGGGCACGTGCGCCGGGTCGGCTCGATGCTGCAGCCCTTCTTCTCAGCGCGGCCCGAGCGCGAGCCGCTCACCGTCGCCGACGCCGCCGCGCTCCAGGACGCGGGACGCTTCACCGCCTTCTGTGACGCGCTGGAGGAGCACGGCGTCTACGGGCACCGGTTCCCGCTCGGTCGCTGGTTCGTCTCGGCGGCCCACACGGATGCCGACGTCACCGCCACTGTCGAGGCCGCGCACCAGGCGCTCGCGGCGCCGCTTCTGTAGCGCCTCGCGCTACGCAGGCGGCATCTGGTCGACCGGCCACGGCTTGCCGCCGACGCCCCAGTTGCGCGGGTTGTGTCCCTCGACGATGACCCAGGTGTGGTCGCGGAGCCCTTCGTTCGTCGCTGCACAGAGCGCGTCGGTGAGCCCGGCGATGAGCTGCGCGCTCGTCTCGTCGTTCACGCGGTAGTCGAACAGCTCGACCCTGATCAACGGCATGGCCTTTCTCCCTCCTGTCGCGTTGCGGTCCAGGGCGAGATATATCTCGCTCCGACACGCGATGCACGGGCACACCGAAGAGACCGAGCGTCTGGCCGCTGCGATCCTCGCCTACGCGGAGGAGCGATTCCGCCTCGACCCGATGCCGCTCGACCGGGCCGTGCCGCCGGACGAGCTCGAGCGGCGCACCGGGCCGACGATCACCGAGGACGGTCTAGGGGGCGAGGAGGCGCTGCGCGTCTTCACCGAGGTGCTGGCGCCGGCATGCATCTCGGTCGACCATCCGCGTTTCCTCTCCTTCATCCCGTGCGCCCCGACCGAGGCGGCGACGTTGTTCGACCTCGTCGTCGGAGCGTCGTCGATCTTCGGCGGCACCTGGATCGAGGCGGCGGGGGCGACCCACGCCGAGAACCACGCGCTGCGCTGGATCGCCGACCTGGCCGGCCTGCCCGCCGGCGCGGGCGGCGCCTTCGTCCAGGGCGGCACACTGGGGAACCTGTCCGCGCTCGTCACGGCCAGGCACGCGGCCCGCGCCTCGGGTCGCGGGCCGAGCCGCTGGACGGTGGTTGCCTCCGATCAGGTGCACTCCTCGGTCGCAGCGGCCGCCGCGGTGATGGACGTCGACGTCGCCCTCGTGCCCTCCGATACCGGCGGGCACATGCGCGGCGACGCGCTCGCGGCGACGCTCGATGGCGTCGGAGACGCTGCGCTCGCGGTCGTCGCGTCGGCGGGAACGACCAATCTCGGCGCCGTCGACCGTCTCGACGAGGCGGCCGACGAGTGCGGGCGGCGCGGGCTCTGGCTGCACGTCGACGGCGCCTATGGCGGCGCGGCGCTCGCGGCGCCGTCCGTGCGACATCTCTTCGACGGCATCGAGCGGGCCGACTCCTTCGTCGTCGACCCGCACAAGTGGCTGTTCGCCCCGTACGACTGCTGTGCGCTCCTCTACCGCGAGCCGGAGCTGGGTCGCGCCGCGCACACGCAGGCCGCGGGCTATCTCGAGGCCGTCCAGACGGGTGAGTGGAACGCCATGGACTACGGGGTCGGCCTGACGCGGCGCGCGCGCGGGCTTCCGTTCTGGTTCTCCCTCGCCGCGCACGGCACGCGGGCCTACACCGAGGCGATCGAGCGCACGCTCGAGGTGGCGCGCTACGCGGCCGCCGAGATCCGGCGCCGCGATGGCACCCACGAGGTGCTGCACGAGCCGGACCTGTCGGTGATCGCCTTCCGGCGTCGCGGCTGGTCGGCCGACGACTACTACGGCTGGTCGGAGCGACTGGTGGACGCGAACTTTGCGTTCGTCGTGCCCACCATCCGTGGCGACGAGACGGTGACGCGGTTCGCCATCGTCAACCCACGCACGACCGAGGCCGACGTCTCGGCCATCCTCGACACGATGGCGTAGGCGTCTCGCCTACCGGCCAGCGATGCCCGCAGGCGGCCTCGACTGACCTATCGGAAGACGCCTCTGGTGCCTGGCTCCTAGCCTTGCACCCGGGGTGCCGCCTCTGCCCGCCGCGCTCGGAAGGCGCGCACCTTGTCGCGGTTGCCGCAGATGCGCATGTCGCACCAGCGGCGCGACCCGTTACGTGTGCGGTCGATGAACGCCCAGTGGCAGTCGTCCGCCAAACAGGCCTTGAGCCGCGGCCAGGTGCCGTCGGCGATCGCGCCCGCGACATCGGCGAGGACGACGCCGAGCGCGCCGTCGACGCCTGTCGCCCCCGCGCGCAGCTCGGGCCCTGTGGCTGCGAAGCCGAGCCGGACACGCGAGCGCCGCGCCTGGCGCTCGAGCGTGCTCCACGCCGCGGCAGGCTCCGGCCCACCCGCGTTGGCGACGAGCAATGCACGCACGGCCTCGCGCGTCCCGTGCGCATGCCGGAGGTCTCGCGCAGTCGCCCGTGGCTCGTGCGCCGCGAGACCGTGGTCGAGAACCCATTGCGCGAGCGCTGCGGGGGTGGCGAGGTCGTCCACCCCCGTCTCCACGTCGAGCGTGTTGACGAGCCCGCGGACGAGCTCCAGCCGATCGCCGTCCATGATCGACAGTGTAACCAACAAGGATGGTATGACGGTTCTCCTGGTTGCTAGGGTTTCCATGTCGATGAAGGAGGAGAGATGCTGATCCACGAGCTGCTCCACGAGGAGATGCTCCACGAGCGCCGCGAGAGCCTGCGGCGGCTCGAGGCGACCAGTCCCCATCCCAGCGCCAAGTCGCACTCGACGTTCCCCCGCCTCGTCCGTACGCTGGTGCCCGCCTTCACGCACGGCCTGTTCGGGCTCCCTGCCCCGCCCCGTGCCGCCGGCCACGGATGCTGAGCGTGCTTCCGGGAGCAGAGGAGCTGGCCCCCGGACTGCACCGCTGGGCAGCGTTCCACGAGGAGTGGAAGCACGAGGTCGCCTGCGTCGCGCTCGACGCGGGCGACCGGCTCGTCCTGATCGATCCGCTCGCGCCCTCCCAGCTCGGGGACGCGCGCCGCTTCTGGAAGGCGCTCGACGGCGAGGTGCGCGGGCGGGGCGGCGTCGACGTGATCGTGACGCTGTACTACCACCGGCGCAGCGCAGCGGCCGTCGTCGATCGCTACCGGCGCCGCGCGAGCGCCTCTCTGTGGTCTCCACAGGGCAGCGTCGCGCGCCTGGGCATGCCGGTCGACCGTGCCTTCGAGCCCGGCGATCAGCTACCGGGCGCGATCGCCGCGTACGCGTGCGGTCACGACGACGAGGCCGTCCTCTGGCTGCCGCGGCAGCGGGCCCTCGTCTCGGGTGACGCGCTCCTCGGCGGTGTGCGAAAGCCGTATCGCGTCTGCCCGCAGAGCTGGTTGCCGGACGGCGTCAAGCGCTCCGCCGTGGCCGCGACGCTCGCGCCGCTGCTCGAGCTGCCCGTCGAGCTGCTCGTGCCGACGCACGGCCCGGCGGTGACGACCGGCGCCCGCGAGGCGCTCGCAGCAGCTCTCACCGAGGCAGCGTGAACCGGCCCGTCGGCGTCATCGGTGTCCCGACCAGTGCCGGGGCTTTCGCCCCGGGTCAGGAGCAGGCGCCGCAGGCACTTCGAGAGGGTGGTCTGCTCACCTCGCTGCGGGAGCTCGGCGTCGAGGTCCACGACCACGGGGACAGGCCCAGCTGGCGGTGGCGGCCCGACCGCGGCAACCCGCGGGCGCAGAACGTGAAGGCGGTGGTGGAGATCGTGCGCGACACCGCCGAGCGCGCTACCCGCGCCGGCTCCGGCACCCTGACGCGCGGCCGGCTCGCCGGCGAGCTCGACGCTCCGCGCGGGCGCGCTGACTGCACGGTCGGCTCGCGCACATGCTCGTCGCCGAGGGAGCTGTCCACGAACGCGCGGGTGCGGCCTGGTCTACCTCGATGCGCATGCGGATCTCAACGTCCCCGACAGCGTCCGCGAAGGCGCCCTGGACTGGATGGGGCTGGCGCACATGCTCGGCGTCGAGGGAGCCGTGCCGGAGCTCGCCGGCGCAGGTCCGCGCACGCCGATGCTCGATCCGATCAGGTCGTCATCCTCGGCTGGGACAACGGCCAGGCGACCTCCTTCGAGCGGGACGTGCTCGAGCGCCGCGAGATCGCGGTCATCCCCGTCGACGACGTCGCCGCGGCGCCCGAGCAGGCCGCCCGTCGCGCACGAGATCTGCTCGAGGAGCGCTGCGATCGCCTGCTCGTCCACTTCGACGTCGACGTGATCGACTTCACGGACTTCCCGCTGTCGGAGAACACCGGGCGCAACGAAGGACTCACCTACGACCACACGCTGCGGGCGCTCGAGGCGCTCCTGGAGAGCCCGTTGCTGGCGGGCCTGACCATCACCGAGCTGAACCCGGATCACACGGAGCACGGCGCTGAGGACGTCGAGCGCATTGCGACCGACGTCAGCCGAGCCCTCGCGGGCGCGCCGGCGGTCGGCGTCGCCTGACCATCTAGGGGGCGAGCATCGCTGCGTGCAGGCGGCGGCCGTCGACGACGCCGTCAAGGCGAGCACGAGCCGCGCGCTGCGCCAGCGTCCAGCGCATGGTGACCGTGCCGGTGGTGCTGCCTGCGGTGACCGCGGTCTCGGCCGTCACCGCACCGTCGTAGGCCCAGCGCACGGTGCCGCTGACCCGGACACCGGGCACGAGCTCGACGCCCGCCAGGGTGAAGACGACGGGGTCGTCGCCGTCGTACGACCAGATGCCGCCGCGCAGGCCGATCCCCGTCGTGTCGTAGTTGACCCACCAGCGTGCGATCACGTCCGCAGCAGTGGCAGCCGCGACCGCCGCGAGCCGCCGCCCCCGCGCCGTCGCCTCGTTCCCGGCGACGGCCCAGGCAGGCCTCACGTCGCCGAGTCGGGAAGCGAAGGACGGCACGAGGCGGAGCTCCGGGATCCGCCTCGCGCACGCGGTCTCTCCGACGCGCCGCGTCTTCACGAAGCGCTGATAGATGCCCGAGGCGCACGCGTCGTGGTCGTAGAGGGCCGTCACGTGGATCGAGTTGGCCACCTCGACGAACGTCGAGCGCGGGAAGCGGCGCGCGACCTCGCCGGCCTGGGCGGAGGTGGTGAGGGTGTCCAGATCGCCGTTCAGGACGAGCGTCGGCACCCGTGGATACACGGCTCCGACCGGCTCCGGGGTGTCGCCGTCGGCCGGTGACGGCCAGCGCAGGCAGGCCATCACACCCTGATACTCGACCCCCGTCCACGCCGCCGCCGACAGGGGCCAGAACGCGCCGAGCGGATAGGTCGAGATCAGCTGCGCCGCCTCCGCCGCACGACCGCCGAGCGGCGTGGCGGGATCCCAAGGCTGCGGGTAGTCATGGCAGATGACCGCCAGGAACGCAGCCTCGGAGTAGGTGGGACGGTCGGCACCGCCGGCATCGACGACGACGGTCTCTGCGGCAAGCCGGAGGATCGGCGCCGTGTCCCCACGCCGCGCGGCCACGATCGCGGCCAGCAGGTCGCGCCAGACGCCGTAGTGGTAGTAGGTCGCTCCCACGACCTGCGCGAAGGCGACCTCGTCGAGGGACACCCGTGTGACCGTTCCGTCGCCGTTCGGTGCGGAGCCGAGGATCGGACGCGAGCGCAGCCGGGCCGAGAACCCCGTCACGAGCGCCACCGGGTCGACCCCGAGGCGACGTGCCGGGCACGTGACCCGGCGGGCGCAGGCGAGACGGAGCCCGCGCCGCACCGCGGCCGCCAGGTCGGCGAAGGTCGGGTCGGTGCCGGGCAGCGGATAGGCCCCGTCGAGCGTCAGCGTGCGTAGCCGCTGCGCGTGACGGAGCGCGAACGCCTGCGCCGCATACGTCCCGTACGAGTCGCCGTAGAGGTCGATCGTCGTCGCGCCGAGCGCCCGCAGGACCAACTCGACATCCTCCACCGCCCGACCGGTCGCATAGAGATCCCGTGCCGGCCCGAGCTCCGCCGCACACCGACCGGCGCGCGCGATGTAGTCGCGCGTCGAGCGCGAGAACGCCGCGCAGCGCAGCGCGCCGCTGCGACCCGTGCCGCGCAGGTCGACGAGCACGAGGTCACGCGTGGCCGAGACAGGCCGCCAGAGGTCGAACCGCCCGGCACGGTCGGCGGTCGTCGAGTAGCCCGGGCCGCCCTCGATCGAGACCACCGTCGAGGTGATCGGGTGCGAGTCGTCCTCCCGCAGGTACCGCTCGAAATAGATGCGGATCGTACGACCCGCGGGCAGGTCGCGATCGAGCGCGACGCGAACGGTGCCGCACCGCACGGTCGCCCCGAGCGCGCGTGCCTCCACGGGGCACGCCACCGGCACCGCGACGGGCGCGAGCGCCGGCAACGCTATGCGAGCAACGCGTCGTGCACGCGGCGGTGGAAGTCCGCGATCAGCTGCTCGCTCTCCACCATCACCCGGCCCTGCGGCACGCCACCCGAATCGAGCCCGACCTGGACGGATTCGACGAGCGCGAGATCCTCCAGGGCGACCTGGTTGTCGAACTCGAGCACCTCGTCGATCTCCTCCTGGGTCACGTCGGCTCCGAAGAAGTAGTCGGTCACCTCGACCATCCCCTTCGGGCCGGTCGGCACCCAGCGCTCCAGCGAGATGTTCTGCGGGCCGGGCACGATGTTGATCGTCGTGTTCGGCCACAGATGGTGGAACTGCGAGCCGATCACGTCGCCATGGGGCACGTAGGGCGCCTTGCCGTCGCCGTCGCGGGCCGACTCGCGCACCGACCCGATCTGGCTCGTGTACGTGGCTCGAAGGCGCAACTCGTACGCGTCCGGACTCACGTCGATCAGCTTGCTGAAACCGGGATGCGCAACGGCGCAGTGGTAGCACTCGAGGTAGTTCTCGATCGCGACCTTCCAGTTGATGGCGCTCGGCCACTCGTGGTGCGAGTGGAAGCGGAGCGTCTCGAAGCGGACGCCGGACTGGTCGACGAGCGCCGGCAGGTCGGCGAGCGTCTCCGAGAGCGCGGCCGCGCCCGGGTCAGGGTTGACGAAGACGAACGGGCCCCACACGTCGACCGCCACCGGCAGCAGCGAGAACGCCGCCGGGTCGAAGCCGGGCTCGCGCTCCGACCGGGGTGCGCGACGCAGCGTGCCGTCCAGGTCGTACGTCCAGGCGTGATACGGGCATTGGAGCGTCTCCCGGCAGCCGCTCTCGCTCGCCACGAGGTGACCGCGATGGCGGCAGACGTTGACGAACCCGCGGAGGACGTCGTCGCTGCCACGCACGATCACGACCGGGATGTGCCCCGCCTGCATCGTCACGAAGGAGCCTGCGCCCGTGAGGTGCTCCAGCGCGCCGGCGTACTGCCAGGTGGAGGCGAAGACTCGCTCGCGCTCCCGCTCGTAGACCGCACTGTCGGAGTACCAGGTGGCGGGCAGCGTCCAACCCTCCTCGAGCGGGTGCTCGAGCGGGGGCAGCCCGTGGTCCGTGTCCCTCGAAGGTGCCGTCGTCACGTCGGCAGGCATGGCGTCTCTCACTCTCTGCTTGTATCCTGACTGTCCGGTCAGTCAGGATATCTGGGGCTCCGCTGATCGGTCAAGATACGCACCCATGAGCGTCACCGCACACGCGACCTCCGAACGGCCCTCCGGCGCACGCGTCGACGCCATCCTGCAAGCGGCCTGCCGGGTCGTCGTGCAGGAAGGCGCCCATGGGTTGCGCATGGCGACGGTCGCCGCGGAGGCCGGTGTCTCGAAGGCGCTCGTGCACTACTACTTCGCGACGAGACAGGAGCTGCTGCGGAGCGCGTTTGCCTACGCCGACCGCCACCTGAACGAGGCGATCGACGCCGAGCTGGAGGGGCTCCCGACCGGCCGCGAGCGGGTCGACCGCGCGCTCCTGGCGGGTGTCGAACCAGGGCCGCCGTACGCCGAGCAACGCTCGCTGTGGAACCAGGTCTGGAGCGGACTCACGGACGACGACGAGCTGCGCCCCTTCGTCGTGCAGTGCTACCGCGCCTGGATCGACCGGATCACGGGGCTGATCGCGGAAGGGCAGGAGGACGGCTCGATCCCCGGAAGCATCGACCCGACCGCCGCCGGCACCCGCCTCGCAGCGCTCGGCGACGGCCTCGACTCGCTGCTCTACCTCGGTCTCGTCGACAACGCGACCGCCGGGTCGCTCGCTGCCGCCGCGCTCGACCGCGAGCTGGGCCGCGGCAGTCGTTGACCGACGTCCTCGTCCTCGGCGCCGGCCTGGCCGGCCTGGCAGCAGCCCGCGATCTCGTCTCCGGCGGCGCCGACGTGACCGTGCTCGAGGCGCGAGACCGGGTCGGCGGGCGCGTCGAGCAGATCCGCGCCGGCGACGGGCGGACGGTGCAGCTCGGCGGCGAGGTCGTCGGGCTCGTGCACACCTCGTACCTGGCGCTCGTGGAGGAGCTCGGGCTGACGATCGAGCCGAGCTACACCGCCGTGGCGGGGAGCACGACGTACGACCTCTTCGGTGAGCTCAGGCGGGGTGACGCCTGGCCCTTCGTGACAGAGGCCGAGCGGACCGACTACGAGCGGATCGAGCGACTCTTCGGCGAGCTCGCGGCGACCGTCGACCCGGACGACCCGTGGTCGCATCCCGACGCCACCAGGCTGGACGACGTCTCGTTCGGCTCCTGGCTCCGTGCCGTCGACGCGCTGCCGTCGGTCGTCCACGCGCTCGAGGTGGCGTCGCTGTACCTGGCCGGTGGCTCGATCGAGTTCACGTCCTTCCTGTCGCGCCTGCGCAAGGCGGCGGCTGTCGACGACCGGAGCTTCTACACCGAGACGATCTGGGAGTCCCATCAGGTGACGGAGGGGAGCGCCGAGGTGGCGTTGCGCCTTGCGGCCGGGCTCGACGAACGCGTCAGGCTCGGCGCCGAGGTCGTCTCGGTCGAGGTCACCGACCGGGGCTGCCTGGTCGGGCTCGCGACCGGCGAGGAGCTCCGCGCCACGGCGATCGTCTGCGCCCTGCCCGTGGGAGTGCTCGGCGACATCTCGATCGACGGCGTCGACGAGGCGCGGCTCGAGTCGCTTCGCCGCCAGCGGAGCGCCCTGGCGGCCAAGGTCGTCGCCGTCTACGACGGCTCACCCTGGGCCGCCTGCGCCGCAAACGGGCTCTGTGAGAGCGAGCATCTGTTCGGCTCGACCTGGCCGCAGCGGGACGGCGTGCTCTCGGCCCTCGTGCCGCCAGAGCGGCTCGGCGTGCTCCTCGGGGTGCCGGAGCACGACCGTGAGACGGTGCTCGAGGACGAGCTCGCGCGGATATTCGGCTCAGCCGCGCGCGACACCCGCGAGCTTCACGTCCGGCTCTGGGGTGTCGATCCGTACACGCGCGGCTACGTGACGCACTGGTGGCCCGGCGACGTGCGCCGCGTCGGGCCGCTCCACGGGACACACGATCCGCCCTTCTACATCTGCGGGTCGGACCAGTGGGTGGCCGGGTACATGGAAGGCGCCGTGCGCACCGGGCGCGCCGCTGCCGCGGCAGCGCTCGGCGCCTGAGGATCCGCACCAGCGTCCGGTCTGGCGCCGCAGGTCAGCTCGCGGCCAGCACCCGGACGGCGTCCGCGGGCAGGTGCAGCGTCACGGCCGCACCCTCCTCGAACCGCATCGTCGAGCCGTCGTTCGGCACGGTCGCCCGCAGGAGGTCGCCGCCGAGCACGCGGACGTGCAGCTCGTAGGAGCCGCCGAGGAACACGGCACGCTCGACGAGGCCCGGCAGGCGGTTGTCGCCCGCCCCGCCCTGCGCCTCGACGCCGACCCGCTCGGGGCGGATCACGCCCGTCACACGACCGGTGAGACCGGTGGCGCCCTGCTCGGCCCGGATCGTGCGCTCGCCGATCCGGAGCGCGCAACCGTCGCCGCCGCCGTCGCCCGTCGCCTCGGCCTGGAGCAGGTTCGAGACGCCGAGGAAGTTCGCCACGAACAGCGTCTCCGGCTCCTCGTACACGTCCTTCGGCGAGCCTGCCTGCTCGACCCGCCCGCCGTTCATGATCGCCAGGCGGTCGCTCATCGTCAGCGCCTCCTCCTGGTCGTGCGTGACGAACACGAACGTGATCCCGAGCTCCGCCTGCAATGTCTTCAGCTCCACCTGCAGGTTCTTGCGCAGCCGTGCGTCGAGCGCGCCGAGCGGCTCGTCGAGGAGGAGCACGCGCGGCCTCAGCACCAGCGCCCGCGCCAGCGCGATGCGCTGCTGCTGCCCGCCGGAGAGCTGTCCCGGTTTGCGCCGCTCGTAGCCGGTCAGCTGCACGAGCTCGAGCGCCTCGGCCACGCGCTGGCGCTCCTCCTCCTTCGTGCAGCGCTGGTACTTGAGCCCGAAGGCGACGTTCTTGGCGACGTCGAGGTGGGGGAAGAGCGCGTAGCTCTGGAAGACCGTGTTGACATTGCGCTTGTGCGGCGGCACCTGCGCCATGTCGACGCCGTCGAGCAGGATCAGGCCGCTCGTCGGCTGCTCGAAGCCCGCGATCATGCGCAGTGTCGTCGTCTTGCCGCAGCCGGACGGGCCCACCATGGTGAAGAACTCCCCCGCCGGCATCTGCAGGTCGATGCCGTCGACGGCGACCACGTCGCCCTCGAAGCGCTTGGTCAACTCGTCCAGCTGGATCTCGCCTGCCATGGCTAGAACCTAAACCTCCAGAGTCGCGACCGAGGCGGCATCCTCGCCGCCGGCGAACTTGCGGTAGACGAGATACGCGAGCGTCAGCGTGGCGAGCGTGATCACGAGGGCGACGGTCGCGAGCGCGTTCAGCGCGGGGGTCGGCGCCCCGCGGCCCTGTGCATAGAGGAGCATCGACACCGTCGTCGTGCTCGCGTCGCTGGAGAGGTACTGCGTGACCACGAAGTCGTCGATCGACAGCGCGAACACGACCGCCGCGCTGGCGATGATCGCAGGTGCAAGCAGCGGCAGCAGCACCCGCATCAGCTGGTCGTGTGGCGGCGCGCCGAGGTCGGCGGCCGCCTCCTCGTAATCGGGGCCGATCGAGACGAGCCGCCCGCGCACGATGACGACGACGTAGGAGAGCGTGAAGGTGACCTGGCCGATCGCCTGCGCCGTCGTGCCGAGCCCGAGACCCGGCAGCACCTGCAGGAACAGCAACAGCAGCGCCACACCCATCACGATCTCCGGTGTCACGAGCGGGAGGAGCATCAGCGTGTTCGCCGTGCCGGAGCCCCTGCCCCGCCAGCGCTGCAGCCCGAGCGCCAGCGCAACCCCGATCGGCGTCGCCACGAAGACGCAGAGGACAGCCAGGAAGAGCGTGTGCTTGAGCGCCCCCTGCAGCGACGGGTCGTGCAGCACGCTGCCCGTTGCTCCCGTGAACCAGCGCGTCGAGAACCCCTGCCACGTCGTGCGGGAGCGCCCGTCGTTGAATGCGAACAGGACCGCGATCGCCACCGGGACGATCGACCAGACGATGTACGCCACGGTCAGGACCGGCAGGAAACGCGGCTTCCCCCAGGGGTTCCGGAGCCAGGTCACGTGGCTTCCTGGTCGGCGCGCCGCGTGGCGCGGAGGTAGTAGAGCATCAGCACGAGCAGCACGGCGGCGAGGATCATCGTCAGCACCGCGCCCGTGACCTTCTCCGAGCCCTGGCGGGTGAGCTGGTCGATCTGGTTCCCGATCAGGCTCGTCCGCGGCGAGGCCGAGACGAGGTCGGGCGTGTAGTAGTCGCCGAACATCGGCAGCGCGATCAGCACCATGCCGGCGAGCAGGCCGGGCATCGAGAGCGGGAGCGTCACGCGCCGGAAGGCCTCGAACGGACTCGCCCCGAGATCGCGGGCGGCCTCGATGTGCCGCTGGTCGATGCGATCAAGGGTGGCGAACAGCGGCAGGATCAGGAACGGCACGTACCCGTAGACGAGCGCGATGATCACCGTCGCGGGTTGCCCGTCCAGCCAGCCGCCGTGCGTCGAGAGCAACCCGACCTGCAGGAACAGCCACTCGATGCCGGTCGCGTGCAGCACACGCGTGCCCCACCCGTCCGGCGAGAGCAGATTGATCCAGGCGAGCATGCGCATCAGGTAGTTGATCCAGAAGGGCAGGATCAGCAGCACGAGCAGGAACCACTTCCAGCGCCCCGCGTGACGGGCGGTGTAGTACGCGACGGGGTAGGCGATCGCGATCGAGAGGCCGATCGCGACGAACACGAAGAGGAGCGTCCGCGCGAACACGGTCAGGAACTGCCCACCGGTGAAGATGTTCTGCAGCGTGTCGGCGACGTAGCCGACGTTCCACTCGAACGGGTTCCAGAACGGGACGGGCTCGGAGAGCGTGTTCTCGTTTCCGAACGCGACGGCGATCACCGCGTAGAACGCGACGAGGAAGAACAGCGTCAGCCAGGCGACACCCGGCAGGGCGAGCAGCCGCCAGGTCCAGCGGGAGTGCACTAGCCGGCCCTGAACTTCGACCAGGCCTGATCCCAGGCGCGCGCGCCCTCCACACTGAGTTGCAGGAGCTCCTGGTTGAACGCGAACTGGTCGGGTCTCGTGACCGCGCCGGCGAGTGTCGTCGGGATCAGGCCGCGCTTGATCAACGTGTCGGCGTCGATCGTCTTCTGCGGCGGGATGTAGCCGTTCTGGTTGACGAAGTTGTCGTAGGCGTTCTTCTCGTCGAGCATGAAGTCGATGAACCGGTGCGCGAGCGCCGCGTTCTTCGAGCCTCTGCCGACGCAGAGGAAGTCGTTCTGCACGACGCCGTTCGTGGCCGGCCCCCAGAACGACAGCACCTCGGGCTTGACCCCCGGCGGGAGGTAGTAGATGGCGGCGCTCAGCAGGTCACCCGACCAGGAGTGGTGCAGCACCGTCTTGCCCTCGGGCAGCGTCTGGTAGTCCGTGATCGTCACCTTGATGTTGCAGATCCCGGTCAGCTGCTCGAGATCCGAGCCCGCCTTCTTCACCAGCGCCGGGTCCTCGGTGTTCAGATCCGGTCTCGACCCCGCACGCATCGCATCGCGCTGCATCGGCATGCTCAGGCCGTCGCGCTTGTCGTCGAGCAGGCCGACCTTGCCGCGATAGGCCTGCGACTCCCAGAAGATGTCCCAGGGCACGTCCATGCCCGCGATGTCCTCGCGCACCTTGTCGTTGCGCCAGCCGATGCCGTCCGACCAGACGACGTAGGGCACCGTGTAACGGCTGCCGCGGTCGTAGTACGGGTCCTGCAGCTCGGGCCAGATGTTCTTGGCGAGGTTCGGCAGCAGCGCATGGTTCAGCGGTGCGAGGAGCTGCTGCGCGATCAGGCTGACGATGTCCGAGCCGGAGAGGCCCATGACGACGTCGAACGAGACCTGGCCGGATGCGAGCTTCGCGATCGCCTCGTCCGACGAGTTGTACGACGCGAGCTTGACCTTCGTCCCGTGCTCCTTCTCGAACTTCTTCACGAGGCCGGGGTAGAGGTAGTCCGGGTAGTTGTAGACCTGGAGCGGCCCTTCCTCGACCGGTGTGCCCTCGGGCACCGGCTGGTTGTCCTCCGTGATCGCCCAGGTGACCGAGTTGTCGGGCCGGGGCAGCGGCAGGCCGCCGGGCCCGACCGGCTTGGGGTCGACGAGCTCGGAGCCCGCGCCGCCCTCGCCGGTGCCGATCGGTGTCGTCGTGTTCTGGCACGCCGCCAGCCCGCCGAGGACGCCCACGCCGACGGCGCCGGCGGCGGCGCCGGTCAGGAGCTCCTTGCGAGAGAAGCCGGATCGATCCTGTGGGTGTGCCATGCGGGCGGGAGGCCATTGAATCCCGGTCCTGACCGTGAAGTCAAGCCGGGCTGACCGCCGGGTCAATGACTGTGACGGACGCCGAGCGCGCGGGTTAGGACGATGCGCCCGTAGGGGCCGGGCCCGCCCGGCCCGCGGCCGCGAAGCGGACGCCTTCAGGAGCCGGGCGCCGTGAGGCGCCCTCCGGCGCGGTGGGGATCCGCGAGAGCGGATTCCCGCCTGGCGCGGCTAGGAGACGACGACGAGCGCGTCCACCGCGACGGTGCCGTGCGGCCCGACGATGAGCGGGTTGACGTCGACCGACTCGATCTCGGGGTGCGCGACCGCGAGGCGCCCGAGCGCGGCGAGCGTGAGGGCGACCTGGCCGTCGGGATCGTCGATCCCCGCCTCGGTGACGAGCTCCCGCGCCGTCTCCGCGTCGAGCGGGGCCACCGTCGTGACGACACGGTGCAGCTCCTCGACCGCGACACCGCCCGCCCCGACGACGAGCACCGGGCCGTAATCGGGATCGCGCGTCATCCCGCACAGCGCCTCGAGGCCGGGCTCGACCTGGCGGGCCACGAGCACCGCGCCGCCGAGACGGCGGGCGGCGTCCGCTGCCGCGTCGGCGGTGTCGATCCCGAGCACGACGCCCCCCTCGCGCGCCTTGTGGACCACCCCGTCCATCTTGACGACCACCGGGAAGCCGAGCTCGGCGGCCGCGGCTGCCGCCTCCTCGGGTGTCGCCGCACGGCGCCGATCCGCGAATGGGATCCCGTAGCGCTCGAGCACGAGCGCCGACTCGTGCTCGGACAGCGCCCCGGGGCCGGTGAGCAGGTCCCGGACGTCGGGTGCGGCCCGGCTGTCGCCGTCGACCCTGGCCGGACGCCAGCGCGCGACGTGGGCGAGCGCGCGCATCGCGTCACGCGGTCCGCGCAGCAGCGGGAGGTCGAGCTCACGTGCGAGCGTCTGGAAGTGGTGCGGCGGGTCGGCGCTGTGCACGGTCACCCCGGCGGCGAAGACGTCGTGCTCCTCGGCCAGGCGGGCGAGCGTCCGCAGCGTCAGCTCACACCACTCCTCGTTCCCGACGTCGCGGAACTGGGACAGGTCGGCGAGGGTGAGCAGCCCGTCGAAGGCTCGCGACTCGGCCATCAGCTCGAGCGACCGCGGGTAGACGATGCTCTCGTCGGCGACGGCCCACGCGTCGAGTGGATTCCCCGGATGGAGGAAGTTCGGGAACTCCGCCTGCAGGGCGGCGGTGAGGGCCTCCGGGAGCGGGTCGAAGGGGACGCCGGCCGCCTCGGCCTGGTCGGCGACGAGGGCGCACTCGCCGCCCGACTCGGAAACGGCGGCGAAGCGGATGCCGCGGGGCCAGCGCCGGCGGCCGAGGATCTCGAGCGTCTCGACGAGCTCGTGGAAGTCGTCCACCTCGATCGCGCCGTAGCGGCGCAGCAGCGCGGAGAAGGCACCGACCGAGCCGACGAGCGCGCCGGTGTGCGACAGCGCTGCATGCGCCGCCGCCTCGGAGCGGCCGACCTTGAGGCAGACGACCGGCTTGCCTGCGGCAGAGCACGCCGCAAGCGCCTCTGCGAACGCAGCCGGCCGCCGCACGGTCTCGAGGAAGAGGCCGACGGCGCGCGTGCCCTCGTCCTCGGCGAAGAAGCGCACGAAGTCGGCGGCGTCGGTGACGACCTCGCCGCCGGACGAGACGACGCAGCGCAGGCCGATGCGGCCGCCGAGCGAGAGGAAGGCGTCGGCCACCGAGCCGGACTGGCACAACACCGCGACATGACCGGGCGCCGTCGTCAGCGGCGCGTCGCCGATCCAGGCGGCGGGGCCGCCCGGGACGAACATGCCCATGCAGTTCGGTCCGAGCAGCGCGGCACCGGCCTCGCGGGCCAGCGCGCCGATCCGTGCCGCCACCTCCTTGCCGGCCTCGCCCGCCTCGGCGCCGACACCCGGGACGACGAAGGCGCGCACCCCGGCCGCAAGCGCCTCTGCCAGCGCGGCCTCGACGCGCTCGTGATTGACGAGCAGGAATGCCGCCTCCGGCACCTCCGGCAGGTCGGCCACCGACGGGTAGCAGCCCAACCCCGCCACCTCGTCGCGGTTCGGGTTGACGCCCCAGGCGCTGACGCCGCTGCGAAGCGTTGTCTCGATCGGCTCGGTCCGCCGCGGCGAGGCGCCGACGATCGCGATCGAGCGCGGGAAGAGCAGCGAGCGGACGCCGGTCACCGGGGCATTGTCGCCTGACCGTGCGGTCAAACGTCGCACTTCCCCATCAAGCGGCGGTTGTCGACGTCACAACAGCAGTGGAAGGGGGTCGGAGTAGGATCCGGCCCCACCGCCCGACGACATCGAGGAGGAACGATGGGACGTGCGCTCGTGGTGCTCATGGCGGCCGCAGTCGCCGCAGCAGCGGTCGCGGCGGCGCCAGGCCTCCTGACCGCCGGCGCGGCACCCGCGCAGAGGTCGGGCTTCGCGCCGCTGCCGCCGGCCGCACCGGCCGGCCAGATGGTGCTCTACGGTCACATCAGGACGCTCGTGCGCAAGGGGTCGCGCTTCGAGCTGCGGTTCGACCCGGCGTGGTTCACGAGCGGCGTCACGGCGAACGTCGCCGCCGCGGAGGACGGCGTCGTCGCGAAGGGTGAGCCGGTGCCGAACGACAACTACGTCGTCGACGAGAGCAAGCGCCGCCTGACGTACCTCGTCCCACCGACCGCGCGCGTGACGGTGCTCACGAACGAGGGGACGGTCGGCATCACCTCGACGAGGATCCCGGTCTCAGAGCTGGCGCAGATCGTCAGGGGCAAGAACCCGAAGGGCCGCAAGCTGTTCGAGTCGCTGCAGTCCGGCGTGTGGATCCGCGTGCGGATCGACACCGTCAAGTCGCTCGACCAGCAGTACCGGCCGTAGGCTTGCGGGGTCGTGGCCCACGGGAAGCGCATCGAGATCCGCTGGCGCGACGTCGATGCGTACCAACACGTGAACAACGCGGTCTACGCGACCTACCTCGAGGAGTGCCGTGACGAGTGGGTGGAGCGGCTGCTCGACGGGGCGGGCGACGTGTGGGACTACGTCCTGGCGCGGGTCGCGATCGACTACCGGAACGAGTTGCGCCTCGAGCACGAGCACGTGCTCGTCACCTGCCGGCTGGAGCGCGTCGGCACCTCGAGCATCACGCTCGCCGAGGAGATCCGCACCGAGGACGGCGGCCTCGCAGCCGAGGCGGAGGCGGTGCTCGTCGCGCGCGACCGCGAGACCGGGCGTTCGCGACCCCTGACCGATGCCGAGCGAGAGGCGTTCGAGCGTGATCGGCTCGCTGTTTGAGCCGCTGCGGCTCGGGCCCGCCGAGCTGCCGACGCGGATCGTCTCGACGGCGCACCAGACGACGCTCGTCGAGGATCACCTGCCCAACGACGACTTCGTCGCCTACCACGAGGCGCGAGCCCGCGGCGGCGCCGGGCTCATCGTCATCGAGGCGACCGCGCCGCACCCGTCCGGGATCCTCACCGCACACGAGCTCGCCGGCTACCTGCCGGAGATGGTCGCCGCCTACCGGCGCGTCGGCGACGCCGTGCACCCGCACGGAACGCGTCTCTTCGTGCAGCTGCTCCACGGCGGTCGCGAGCAGATCTCGGGCCCGCCGCGGGCGCCGGCGCTGGCACCGTCGGCGATCCCCAGCCAGCGCTTCCGCGTCGCGCCGCGCGCGCTGCGCGGGCACGAGATCGAGGAGATCGTGGCCGGCTTCGGCGCCTCGGCCGCGCTCGCGGTCGAGGGCGGTCTCGACGGCATCGAGATCTCGGCCGCGCACCGCTACCTGGCGGCGCAGTTCTTCGATCCCGAGCTGAATCTGCGCGACGACGACTGGGGCGAGCCGTCGCGCTTCCTCCTCGAGGTGATACGCGCCGTCCGCGCCGCCGCGCCGGGTCTCTGCCTGGGAGTCCGCCTGTCCGCCGATTCCGTGCCGGCACAGGGCGTCGCCCCGCTCCTCACCGGGGAGGTCGACTACCTGTCGCTCGCGCTCGGCGAGTCGCCCTCCTACCTCGGGTCGACGCTGATCGTGCCGCCGCCGCCGCTCCGCGAGACGTTGATCGAAGACCATCTGGAGCCGTTCCGCGTCGGGCTGCCGCTGATCGTGACCTCCCGCGTCGTCGACCCGGTCGAGGCCGCCCGGCTCGTCTCCTCGGGCGCGACCGACGCGGTCGGCATGACCCGGGCCCTGATCACGGACCCCGACATGCCACGCAAGGCGCGGGAGGGACGGCTGGACGAGATCGTCCGCTGCATCGGCTGCCAGGCGTGCATCGCCCACTACCACGCCGGCGAGGCGATCCGGTGCGCGATCACGCCGCGCACCGGGCGCGAGCGGTCGTGGATCCCCACCACCCACGCGGCGAGGCGACGACGGCTCGTCGTCGTCGGCGCCGGGCCTGCGGGGCTCACCGCGGCGGGAGAAGGCCTCGCCGCGGGCCACGAGGTGATCGTGCTCGAGCGGGGCGAGCGCGTCGGCGGCCAGCAGCTGCTCGCGGCCGCCACGCCGGGCGGCGCGCCGATCGCAGCGGGCTTTCTCGCCAACCACCGCCGCACCATCGACGCGATCGACCTCCGGCTCGGCGTCGACGCGACGGTCGAGACGGTCGCGGCGCTCGAGCCGGACGGCGTCGTCGTCGCCACCGGCGCCGCGCCGTACACGCCGGCAGGGCTGACGCTCGACGGCGTGGAGGTCGTTCAAGCCTGGGAGGCGCTCGCCGATCCCGGCCTCGTCACGGGACCGACGCTCGTGTCCGACTGGGGCGGCGACCCGGCGGGCCTCGGTGTGGCGGAGACGCTCGCCACGGCGGGTCACGCCGTCACGCTCTGTATCGGTGCCGTGTCGATCGGCGAGAGCCTGCATCAGTACCGCCGCAACCTGGCGCTGCAGCGTCTCTACCGCCTCGGCGTCGTGATCCGGATGCACCTCGAGCTGACCGGGGTGACCGAGGGCAGAGTGGCGCTGCGCAACGCCTTTGCGCCCGAGCTCGTGACGACGGTCGAGGCGGACACCGTCGTGCTCGCCCTCGGCCGTGTGCCCGTCGACGACCTCGCCCCCGCGCTCACGGCCGCCGGCCTGCGTGTCGAGGAGGCGGGCGACTGCCTTTCGCCGCGCTCGCTCGAGGAGGCCGTGCTGGAGGGAACCGGCGCGGCGCGACAGGTGTTCGCGTAGGCTCCTGGGGTCCTGACCGTGCGGTCAGGACCGCCCGTCAAGCGAGGAGGCCCGCCCGTGATCGTCCCCGAGCTCACCGCTGAGATCCGCGCGCTGAAAGAGCGCGTGGGACGGTTCATCGAGGAGGAGATCTACCCCTTCGAGGCGCGCATCGTCGAGGCGAACGCGATCGACCCGGCCGAGCTCGATGGGCTGCGTCGGAAGGCACGCGCAGAGGGCTTCTCGCAGCTCAACATGCCGGCCGAGCTCGGCGGGCGCGACCTGCCGATGCTCGCCCAGGTGGCGCTCGAGGAGGAGGCCGGCAAGGCGACGAACGGCCTCGGCTTCGTCGCCGTCGACCGCGGCCCGCGCGAGCTGTACGAGATCGCGACACCCGACCAGGTGGAGCGCTACGTCCTCCCCATCGTGCGCGGCGAGTACCGCGAGGCGTGGGCGCTGACCGAGCCGGGCGCCGGCTCCGATCTGGCCGGGATCCGCGCCACCGCAGAGCGCGACGGCGACGACTGGGTGCTGAACGGCGAGAAGTGGTTCGTCACCAGCGAGGGCCAGCCGGGCGTCTACATCGTGCTCGCCGTGGCCGATGGCGAGCAGACGCTCTTCCTCGTCGACCCTGACACGCCCGGCCTCGAGATCGTCCGCACGCCGCGCTTCCTCCACGACCCCTACCTCGACCACCACCCCGAGATCACCTTCACCGACTGTCGCGTGCCCGAGGCGAACCGCGTCCCGGCGAGCGGCGACGCCGGGGCGAAGGAGTGGATCCTCGTCGAGCGCCTCTTCATCGCAGCGCGCTGCTGCGGTGCGGCAGAGCGGCTGCTCGACCTGGCCACCGCCTACGCGCAGGAGCGTGTGGCGTTCGGCGCGCCGATCGCCGAGTACCAGGGCGTCTCGTTCCCGCTCGCCGACTCGCTCACCGAGCTGCTCGCCGCGCGGATGCTCACCTACCACGCGGCGCACGCGTTCGACACGCTCGCCGACCGCAAGATCGTGCACGGGAAAGTGTCGATGGCGAAGCTCTACGCCTCCGAGATGTCGGGGCGCGTCGCCGACCGGGCGGTGCAGATCCTCGGCGGCCGCGGCTACATGCACGACAGCCCGGCGGCGCGCTTCTACCGCGAGCTCCGCGTCGACCGCATCTGGGAGGGCACGAGCGAGATCCAGCGCCTGATCCTCGCCCGCGGCCTGCTCAAGCGCGGGGCATCCGCGTACCTGGGCTGGGAATGACCTCAAAGTGCCCGTGCATTGCGGCCGCGAAGCGGACGCCTTCAGGGATCTTGCGCGGGCCGCAAACCGCGGGAGCGGTTTACGGCCCTGCGCTACCAGAGGAGTGGAACAGCGTCGCCCGCGCGGCGTCGCCGACCTGTGGGAGCACGTCGTCGAGCACCGCGTACTCGGGCACCTCATCCCGAGGGATCGTCGACGCGTCGGGGTGATCGAGCTCGATCAGGTTGCCCGCCGGGTCACGGACGTACATCTGCACGATGCCGTTCGGCAGCTCGTACATGGCGTTCCCGAACGAGTCGTGATCGAGGATCCCGAGCTCCTTCGCCCTGCGGTAGACGCCCATGAAGTCGTCGATCTCGAGCGCGAGGTGCGCGTGGGACGGCGCCTCACCCGGTCGCTCGAAGACGTGCACCTGCTGACCGCCGACCTGCAACCACTGCACGGGGAAGCCGAACACGGGGGTCGGCAGCTGCTCCAGCCCGAGCACGTCGACGTAGAAGCGGACGCTCTCGTCGAGGTCACGGGCGATGACGCTCACGTGATTCAGCCCCACGGCTTTCCCGCTCATGCGGCGAGACCCTCCGTGATCTCGGCGGCGTAGTACCGCGTCGTCAACGGCTCACCGGTCGCCTGCTCGAGCAGGCGGTCCCAGCGAACCGAGAGACCGGGTCGGAAGATGCGCCCCGCGAGGAAGGCGCCCGCGGCGGGGCGGTCGACGAGCCCGCCTGCCTCACGCGCGAGCGCGGCGTCGAGCTGCGACGCCGTCACCGCTCCGTACAGGTAGGTGTGGTAGTAGACGGGCGAGCAGGCGATGTGGATCTTCGCGGCCCAGTCGGGGGCGCTGCGCCCCTCCGGCGGGGTGAGCCGCTGGTAGCGCGAGACCAACTCCCACCAGGTCGCGTCCAGGTCCGCGTCCGGGTCGGCGTAGAGCGCACGCTCGAAGCTCGTCATCACGAGCACCCAGCGCGCGAAGACGACGTGGCTCGCCGCCAGCGCGCGACGCAAGGAGGCCGCCAGGTTCTCCGCCTCCCCCGCCGAGACACCCGCCACGGTCTCGAGCCACTCGCGCGAGCCGGCGAGCCGGCCCATGAGCATGGCGATCCCCTCGGTGGTCGTGAGATGACAGTCTCGGAGCAGCCAGGGCAGCTCGGTGTCGTGACCGTTCGAGAAGACACCGTGGCCGAGCTCGTGCAGCATCGTGTCCATCCAGTCCGCGTTCTCGACCACGTTGCAGAGGACGCGGATGTCGCCGGCGCGGTCGACGTCGAGGCAGAACGCATGCTGGCACTTGCGCTCGCGCGGGTAGAGATCCGAGCGCGCCAGGATCGGCGCCGTCTCGAGCCCGAGACCGTCGAAGGTGCGCCGGGTCAGCTCGGCCAGATCACGCCCCGCGAACACGTGGTCGATGTCGACACCGCCCTCGGACGGGACCTCCTGGAAGAACGGGTCGGCGTAGTGCCACGGGCGCAGCTCGGTGGCTGCGCAGCCGAAGCGTGCGGCAAGCGACACGTCGAGCGCTCCCTTCCAGCGCTCGAACGCCTCGCCCGTGGCCCGATCCGCCTCGGCGAGCGTGGCGAAGAGCCGGCCCTCGTCCATCTCCATCGTCTCGATCGCGAGCGCAAACCAGTCGCGCCGCCCGACGGAGCGAGCTGCCTCGTTGCGGAGTCGCGCCAACTGGCGGACGTCGTCTGCCACCGCCGCGCCCACCGTCTTCGAGGCCGACCACGCCTCGCGCCGCTCGTCGACGTCGTCGCTCGCACGCAGGATCTGCTTGATCTCGTTGTCGGTCACGGCCCTGCCGCCGACGACCCCCCGGTGCGCGACGAAGCGCGCCTCGACCGACGCCTCCAGCTCGACGATGTGCCGGCGGAGACCCGCCGGTACCTGCTGCGGCAGCAACGCATCCTGGAGGATGGCCAGGCTCCGACCCTCATGCGTCTCCGCCGACGCCGACGCCTGCGCATCGACGACGGAGCGAAAGAGGTCGGGATCGGCGAGAACGTCCGACAACGCAAGCTCCGTCTCGACACGGCGTGCCTCCGTCGCGTCGCTCGCCTCCACGTTGGCCTCCCAGGCGGCGACGTTCGCGTCGAGTACGACGGGACACAACAGCGCCTCCGCCTCCGCGACCACTGACGCCCCACCCACGGGGCGGAGTCTACGCGGCCGACGCAGCCGCGAAGAACACGGTGCGCTCGCCCTCGGCGAACGCTCCGAAGCTCTGCTCCCAGGCGATCCCCGGCCAGCGGTACTCGACCCGGCCGTGGCGGACGTCGTACGCGCAGGTGTAGAGGGTGCCCATGCGCCTGCCGTAGTCGCTGCCGTACAGCGGCGGCTGCAGGAAGGCATCGACGAACGCCGCCACGGTGGGCGAGCCGCCCTCCAGGAGGTGAAGCAGGCACTCCTCCCGCTCCATCGTCCGGGTGGCTGTTGCGTGCTCGGCCCACTCGACGCGCCCCTGGTGATTCGTCGCCACCGGCCGTGCCGACAGCTCGGCGCCGCGGTCGGGGGACAGGTACGCGGTGCAGACGTCACCGCCGGCGTCGACGATCGTCAGCGTGTGCGCGAGGTGGTACGGCAGACGCGTGAGCGCGGCGCGCGCGTCCTCGGTCGTCGCGCACGTCTCGAGCAGGTAGCGGACGACGAGCGGGACGCCGAACCCGGAGCCGACGACGGTGCGGCCGCCGAAGGCGAGCGAGACGGCGAGCCCGGCGTCGTTCAAGCCGTCCAGGAGCCCCCAGGCGCAGTCGCTCGTGCCGATCACGTCGCGCACCCAGCGCGTGTGGAGGATGACGCCCTCCAACCGCTCCGGCGCGTAGTCGTAGTTGCGCACCAGCACAGGCGTGTCGCGCAGCCACACGCCCTGCGAGCACCCGGAGAGGTACGAGGGCGGCGCCCACATGGCGAGGAACCGGGCCTCGAGATCGCCGCCGCCGGCGAGCTCGCACAGCCGCTCGTACGTGGGCACGAGCTCGGGCATGTGGTCGCGCAGTGCGCGAGCCGACTCGGCGTACGAGGAGCGCGCCAGCTCCCCCTCGCTCAGGAACCACTCCCGGTAGCGCGGCCAGTGACGCTCGAAGTGCGCCCGCCAGCCTGCACCGGGTGCGAGCTGCTCGACGGCCCGGAACGTGATCTCCGCCTGCACCGCCGCATTCTTCCTGACGCGGCGGCGGCCCCGTCGTTCGGGCCGGATGTATCCGGCCCCTACAGGAGCTTGAACCCGAACGGCTCGGGGGCGCGGACGGGGATCGGCTCCGCGGCCGGCAGCGGCGCGGTCTCGAACTGGTGCTTGATGCCGTCGATCCACGTGCGGGCGCGGTCGGTCAGCTCGTGGTCGTCGGTCTGCAGCCGCCCGCGGGTGACGAGGACGCCGATGTCGGCGCCCGGGTAGCGGAACCCCCCCTCCTGCGCGATCCGCAGGTAGAACGCCTCGCCCTCGTCCGCGATCGTGTGCCAGTCGGTGGCGCGCCGCTTGAACTTGATGCCGCCTTGCCCCTTCTCGTCGAGCCGCCAGAGACCCGATCGCGGCGCCTTCGTGATCAGCTCCACCTTGTCCGCCGTGTCCTTGAGGATGAACTGGCTCCACTCGTCGATCGCGCCGGGCTGCGCCCACCCCGCGTTCAGCTCATCGACGTCGATCTCGTAGTCGACGTCCATGAACTCGAGCAGGTGGAAGAGGAAGAGAGGCATGTCGCCGTAGGCGACCGCGGTCACGTTCGTCATCGAGCTGGCCCCGGTGACGCGGGGGTTCAGCTCACCCAGGTACATCTCGCCGGAGGTCATGTCCGCGAGGAAGTCGAGCTCGAAGTAGCCGCGGTACCCCTCGCGCCGCAGCCGCTCGCCCATCTGCTGGGTGTAGCGGCGCGCGAGGACCCTGTGCTCCTCGGTCAGCGCGGTGGCGAAGACATCGTTGCCGCACCACCCACCCCCGTACGGAGTCAGCTCGGGGAACCCGGTCAGCTCCGTCATCAGCGGCCCGACGAGCGTGCCGTGCCGGGTGATGACCCCTTCGATCGCGGCTTCGCGCGGGTCGATGCGCCGCATCACCTTGAGCTCCTCCCCCACGAGCTCGTCGGCATGCTCCCGCCAGTCGTCGGGTGTGCCGACGAAGAACGTCGTCAGCCCCGAGTCGCCGTACGGCGTCTGCACGACGAGCTCCTCGCCCAGAGCCGCCCCGTCGGCGAGCGCGCGGAGCTCCTCCCACGAGGAGGCCCGTCCGAGCACGTTCGGCACGCTGGGCACGCCCGCCTCGTCGGCCAGCTGGGTGGTGACGATCTTCGAGTCGAGCCGGTGGCGCAACGCCGCCGGCGGGAATGCGACCTCGAGGCCCGCCTCGCCGGCCAGGCGCTCCGTCTCCTCGTCGAACATCAGGAACAGCGCCTTGCCCCCACCGGGTGAGACGCGATCCACGACCTCCTTGTGGCCGAGGAGGTAGTTGCAGATCTCCTCGATCGACTCGAAGGCCGGCGGCGCCGTGTGGGTGGGCGCAAACACCCGCGGGTGATGACCGTCGAACGAGTCGTAGTAGTTGACGAAGCCGAGGTTCCGCACCCAGCGGTCGATGCCGAGGAGGTTGAACGCGGTCGCGGAGACGAACCACACGGGTGTCTCGTTGGTACGGAAGAAGCGGCGGATGGCGGCCATCCCGCGCAGGACGCCGTCGTCCTTCTTTGCGCGCCGCACGGCCGCGCGCGGCTTTGGCGTCCCGGGGACGCCGGCCGAGTAGTCGACGACGCTCCAGCCCTCGGGCATCTCCTCCACCGGCGCCGGCGGGCCGGACACGGGTGGCTCCGGCTCCGGTGGCTGCGCGGGCGGGGGCGGCGGACCGGGCGCAGGCGCGGGCATGCCCGCGGGTGCGTGGCGCACGCGCCGCGCGACTGCGGCGAGCGCGGCCAGGGCGCCGGCGAGGATCAGACCCGTGCGGAGTCTCACGCCACGACTCCGCACCAGTCCCTGACGAGCAGGGCGAGCACCTGCGCGGTCGTGACCATCGAGGGCAGGTGCACGCGCTCGTCCACGCCGTGGATTCTCTCAGCCACGGGACCGAAGCACACCGCGGGGATCCCGGAGGCGACGAACACACGGGCGTCGGTCGTCGCCGTCGTCGGCACCCGCTCGGGCTCGGTGCCGGTGACCGCAGCCTGCGCGGCCGCGACGGCTGCGGCGATGGGCGCGTCGGGGGGCACCTCCACCCCCTCACCGGCGAAGCCGTCGTACCTGACCCGCGGCGGATGCGCGGCGAGATACGAGTGCTCCGCGGAGGCACCGGCGACGGCCGCCTCGATCCGCGCCTGCAACCACTCGATCTCTTGACCGGGGAAGAGCGCCAACCGGCAGGACAGGGTGCATTCAGCCGCAACGGTCGACGGCCAGTCGCCACCGCGGACAACACCGATGTTGAGGTTGATCGGATGCCCGAGCTCGTCGTAGGGCGCCGGTGGATCGACGTTCAGCTCGACCTCGAGCTCCCGCAGGGCGGCAACGATCGGGATGATCGCCTCGATCGCGTTGACGCCGACGCTCGCCTCGCCCACGTGGGCGGGGACGCCTGCGACGTCGATGTGGAACCAGAGCACACCGACCTGCGAGACGGTGACGGCGCCGGGAAACGGCTCCGTGATCACGCACGCGTCGGCGACGTGCCCCGCCAGCACGCATTGGAGCGCGCCGTTGCCGCCGACCTCCTCCTCCACGACCGACTGCAGCAGCAGGTCTCCGGCGGGTGCGAGCCCGAGACGCCGCAAGCCCCGGACGGCGCCGACGATCGCGGCCAGGCCGGCCTTCATGTCGCCCGCCCCGCGCCCGACGAGCCAGTCCCCGTCCCGCCGGGCCGCGAACGGATCACCGCTCCACAGAGCCTCGCCGGCCGGCGGCACGACGTCGACGTGTCCGTTGAGGACGAGTGAGCGTCCTGCACCTGCTCCGGGCCACGTGGCGACGACATTGCGCTTGCCGGTCACGCTCCACGAGAACGGGGCTGCCAGCGGATGCGCCCGCAGCGCCGCCTCGTCCAGCAAGATGTCCACCGGCTCGTGGCCCGCGTCGCGAAACGCCTCGGCCATGATCGCCTGGCCGGGCTCCTCGTTGCCGAGCGTCGTCGGCGCCTCGACGAGGCGCGCGAGGAGATCCTCCATCGCCTCCGTCTCCGCCGCGACGGCCGCGGTCAGGTCGTCGTCCCCGACGTGGGCGGGTGCGGTCTCGGTCGTCGACATGCGAGGGAGAGCCTAGATGGTTGATTCCGAATGGATCGCACCCGCGGATGGGGGCCTGCACAGGGCGCACCGCGTCCGTCTCGATCGGCATCCAGGCGATCCGGCCTGCACACCGATCGAGCCGAACACGCTGCTTGGTGCATGCCCTCCCCGCGGGCACGCCCATCCGAAATCAACCATCAGGCGCGGTCCTCACGCGTGAGCGCGTAGAGGGCGTAGTCGTCACGACCTCCGCCGGCGGCCGGCATGAACGCGCGCATGACACCCTCGAAGCTGAATCCGACCCGCGCCAGCACGGTGCGCATGGCAGCGTTGTCGAGCGCCGTCGAGGCCTGGATGCGGTGTATCTCCGGCTCGCCGAAGAGGCGATCCACGAGCAGTTCGACCGCCCGGGTGCCGACCCGCTGCCCGCGAGCCTCGGCGAAGAGGCCGATTCCCAGCTCGACCACGCCGGGCGGCATGGCGCCCTCCGGCCGGCGGACGTCGACCCTGCCCACGAGCCGCCCGTCGCTGCAGACCGCCAGGTCGAGCCGTCCGTCCTCGAACGAGCCGGAGCGCCTGACGAGACGCTCGAGGCGCTGACGCCGCTCCGCGACCGTCGGCAGGCGCCCGGGCATGCCGCCGTCGGCCGGCTGGGCGAGCAGAAGCTCGATGTCCGCCTCGTCGAGCGGTCGCAAGGTAACCGTCGATTGACCCACCGGCCCGAGCCTATCTCGCCGCTCCTTCCCTGCACAGACACCATTTTCGAGCCGGCCACACTCGCTGCAGAGCGCTCGCGGTAGGCTCCGCGGCGTGGCGACGCAGACCACGACGAGCACGCTTCCGTACGACTGGTACGTCGACCCGGCAGTGCTGCGGGTCGAGCAGGAGCGGATCTTCGCCGGCAGCTGGCAGTACGCGCTGCCCGCGGCCAAGGTGGCGGAGCCCGGCCGCCTTGCCGCCGTACAGGTGGGTCAGGTCCCGGTCGTCGTCGTGCGGGGCCGCGACCACGTGCTCCGCGGCTTCGTCAACGTGTGCCGGCACCGCGGCTCCGTGCTCTGCGAAGGCGAGGGGACCCGCGAGACGATCCAGTGCCCGTACCACGCGTGGACGTACGACCTCGACGGCTCGCTGCGCAACGCGCCGCGCGCCGACCGTGAGGTCGGCTTCGAGCGGGAAGATCTCGGCCTGCTCCCGGTCGCCGTCGACACGTGGGGGCCGTTCGTGTTCGTCAACCCGGACGCGGACGCGGCTCCGCTCGCCGACCAGCTCGGTGAGCTCCCACAGCTCGTCGCCGCCGGCGGTGTCGACGTCGACGCGCTCGAGTTCTCGTTTCGGGCCGAGAGCGACCCGTACGACACGAACTGGAAGGTGATCGTCGAGAACTACCTCGAGTGCTACCACTGCTCCGTCGCGCACCCGAGCCTCGCGAAGGCGATCGACGTCGCCCAGGACGCCTATGTGCTCGAGACTCGCCTAACCTTCTCGAGCCAGCTGGCGGTGGCCCGGAACGGCGGCGGCGGCGTCTACGACGCCAGCGGCGAGGTCGAGCGGGGACAGTTCCATTTCCTCTTCCCGACCACCCTCCTGAACGTGATGCCGGGTCGTCTCAACCTGTCGATCGGGCCGGTGCTGCCGCTCGGGGTCGACCGGTCGACCCGCTATCTCGACTACTTCTTCGGTGCCGACGTCGACGAGGGGTGGAAGCAGGAGTTCCTGGCGCTCGACAACCTGGTCGGCGTCGAGGACCGCGCACTCGTCGAGCGCGTGTATGCCGGCATGCGCTCGGGCGCCGTCTCGCACGGCCGGCTGCTGCCCGAGTCGGAGCAGCTCGTGGCGCACTTCCAGGCGCTGGTTCTCGCCGCCGTCGGCGCCGAGGATCCGTAGGGGCCGGATACATCCGGCCCGCGGGCGAGGCAGGCCCTGGGGCGAGGCAGGCCTCGCCCCTACGGGGTGATGATCGCCTCAACCCGCGCACGGGCCGCCTCGTCGGCGAGGCCGCGCAGCGCGACCGTCGTGCGGCGGCGTAGGACGTCGTCGACGGTCGTCGCCCACTCGTGCTCCACCGCGTAGAGCGCCTGCGCGGCGATGTCCGGCCCGTCGGGGTGAAGGCGCTCGAGGAGCAACGGGTCGTCGGCCGCCGGTGCGAGCACCTCCGCGGCGCGACTGCCGTAGAGGTGGAGCAGGTGGGCGCGCACCTGCCGGTCGACGCTCGAAGGGAAGCTGCTCGCCGCCGAGCCCGTCGGCACCGGGAAGCGGCCACGGCCGCGTGTCGAGCCGACGCAGCCCGAGGACGGGTCGCAGCCGCTCGAGCGCTTCGAGCGCGATCCGGCGGTAGGTCGTGAGCTTCCCGCCCGCGACGCTCACCATGCCGCCGCGGCCGATCGAGTAGACGGTCTCACGGCGGGCGCTGACGCTCTCCCCGGGCCCGGCGGGCAGCACCCGGAGCCCGGCGAACGAGGCGCGGACGAGATGGGCATCGACGCGCTCGGGGCCGATCGCGACGGCAGCCTCCGTGAGGATCTGCTCCACGTCCTGCGGCTCGACCGCGACTGCGGCAGGGTCGCCGTCGTACTCGGCGTCGGTCGTTCCGAGCAGGAGCATCCCGTACCACGGCACCGCGAACGTGACGCGGACGTCGTCCTGAGGGATGGTCAGCGCCGCCGACCAGTCTCCACCGCCCGGCACGAGCACGTGCACGCCCTTGCTGAGCCGCACGGACGTGCCCGCGCCGGGATCCTCGAGACGGCGGAGCTGGTCGACCCACGGGCCGGTGGCGTTCACGACCGCGCGCGTCTCGATCGTGATCGTCTCCCCGTCGACCGAGACCTCGGCGCCCGTGACGCGGCCGCCCGTCGTCCGCAACGCGGCGACCCCGGCTCGGTTCAGCACCGTTGCTCCCGCAGCCGCTGCCGCCAGCACGTTCTCGATGCAGAGGCGGGCGTCGTTCGTCCACGCGTCCGCGTAGAGCGCGCAGGAGCGCAACCCTTCGACCCGTAGGGCCGGCACCATCGCTCGTGCCCGGGAAGGCCGCACCAGCCAGTTGAGCCGTGACCGAGCGAGCCCCGAGTAGAGGAGGATGCCGCTCTGCACGAACGCCGGGCGGAACGGGCCGCCCTCGTAGAGCGGTAGCAGGAACGGGAAGCGGTGCACGAGGTGCGGCGCCACCACCTTCGTCAGCGTGCGGCGCTCGTGGTGCGCTTCGCGCACGAGGCGGATGTCCCCGAGGCGCAGATAGCGCAGACCACCGTGGATCAGCTTCGACGAGGCGCTCGACGTCGCGCCCCCGAAGTCGCCCCCCTCGACGAGGGCGACCGCGAGACCGGCCCGCGCCGCGTGCGCCGCCGTCGCCGCGCCGACGATGCCGCCACCGATGACGAGCACATCGAAGCGACGCGTGGCCAGCTCGTCGACGGCGCGCCTGCGCGCCGTCAGACCGCGACCGGGTTCGCCCACGCCTTCCTGCCTGCCCTGTCCGTCACCTCGACCCGGACGTGACGCGCGGCCGACGGCACGGTCAACCGGGCGGCCACGACCAGGCCTGCCGCATCCTCCTCGAGCACCTCACCCGCGTGGCGATAGCCGAGACGACCGGCGTTGACCGCAGAGCCGATCGACTTGCCCGAGACGAGCGTCACCTGGCGGCACGGGCTGCAGCGAACCACGACCGCGTCGCCGTCCCGGCGCACGTCGTGGAGACGCGGCCCCGCCGAGGAATAGAACGAACCCGAGGCGAGCGCGGCCAGCACGGCCTCGGTCGTCCGCTCGTTCGCGCGGATCCACGTCCACCCCAGGTCGGAGTCGAACCCTGGATGGTGCGAGTCGTCGGCGGCGAGCGCAGGGCACAACCGTCCCGCCTCGAGGAGCTCGTCCCAGTGCACGGCGGACAGCCCTCTCCCCACCTCGAGCTCGCAGCCGGCGTTCCAGACCTCGATCCCGGTGACGGAATCCGGCAGCTCGAGCGTACCCGGGACGACCCCGGTCCAGTACGGGTGCGCGAGGTACGCGACGCCGCCATGCCCGCGGATCCACTCGCCGGTCTCATCGAGCCCCGTGTAGCCGCCGGCCAGCTCGCGCAGCTCGTCCGGCGCGGCGCGGACGCCGAAACCGAGCACGTGCCCGTCCCGTGCCCCCGGCAGGACGCAGTTGAGCTCGACGCTCGGAACAACGAGCAACCTGTCCGTCGACGCCGCCTCCGTGACATGCCAGTGGTCGGTCGTCGCGAGGACGTCGTAGCCGGCGCGCTCGTAGTGAGCGACGAGCGCGGCCGGCGGGAGCTCGCCGTCGGAGGCGGTCGTGTGCGCGTGTAGCGCACACCGCAGCCAGTCACCGTCTCGTGACCAAGGGTCGTCCATGTGGTGACCCTATTGCACTCCCTCCCGCCGCAGGCGTACGATCGCGGCGTTAACAATTCGCGATCGGAGGGGCGAATGGAGGATTTCCAGGAGCAGGAGTATGAGTTCCTGCGCCGTCTCGAGGAGGAGCGGTCCGACCGCCGCACGTTGTTGCGCCGCGGAGTCGGCGCAGGTGTCGGACTGACCGTTCTCTCCCTGTCGCCGGCCGCCATGGCGGCCCGGAAGCAAGCGCTGAAGGACCCGCCCGGGCGGGGCAAGGCCACGAGCATCAAGGAGCTGACCGCCGAGGCGAAGAAGGAAGGGCGGCTCAACACGATCGCCCTCCCGCCGGACTGGTCGAACTACGGCGAGGTCATGTCGACCTTCTCGAAGAAGTTCGGGATCCCGATCACGAACGACAACCCGGACGGGTCGTCCGCGCAGGAGAACCAGGCAGTCCGGTCGCTCAAGGGTGATCCGCGTGCCCCTGACGTGCTCGACGTGAGCCCGTCGTTCGCGATCCAGGGTGCGAACGAGGGTCTCTACGCCAAGTACTTCAGCACCAAGGTCAACAAGGTGCCGCGTGCGATGAAGGACGGGCGGGGCTACTGGGTGGGTGACTACTGGGGAGCGATCTCGATCGGCGCGAACCGGAACATCGTCCAGACGGTGCCGAGGACGTTCAAGGACCTCACGAAATCGGACTACAAGAACAAGGTCGCCCTCAACGGGAGCCCGCTCACCTCCGGCTCCGCAGTGGCCGGCGTGTTCGCGGCGGCGATCGCGAACGGCGGCTCGCTGTCGAACATCCAGCCGGGAATCGATTACTTCGCGAACCTGAAGAAGATCGGGAACTTCATCCCGGTGCAGGCGACCCCGCAGACGGTCGCTTCGGGCGCGACGCCGATCGTGATCGACTGGGACTACCTGAACCTCGTGTACATCAAGGAGTTCCCGGCCGCGAAGTGGACGGCGATCATCCCGTCGGACGGCGTCTACGGGGCGCACTACTGCCAGGCCATCAACGCCACCGGCCCGCACCCGTGGGCGGCGCGGCTGTGGCAGGAGTTCATCTACTCGGACCAGGGCCAGTTGCTGTATCTGAAGGGGTTCGCGCACCCGGCGCTGTTCACGGACATGGTCGGCCGCAAGGTGGTGCCCAAGGCGCTCGTCAATGCGCTGCCGGCGGCGAGCATCTACGCGAAGGTGAAGTTCGCCAGCGTCGGTCAGGTCGTGAAGGCCCGCGCGCTCATCAACGAGCAGTGGGCCGCCAAGGTCGGGGCCTAGGCCCTGGCGACCGCAGCACACTCGGCAGACGTCCTCCGGGCGGGTCCACCGCCCGCCCGGAGGCGTCGGTCGCTCGCCTGGCTCGGGGTGCTGCCGTTCTTCGCGTACACGACGCTGTTCCTCATCCTCCCGGCCGGCGAGGTGATGGTCGGGGCGCTCAAGAGCGCTGACGGAGGCTGGACGCTCGACAACATGACGGGGATCGTCCGGCAGGCGCACCTGCGCCACGCCTTCAAGCAGAGCATCGAGGTCAGCGCGGTGACGGCACTCGGCGGCGGGCTGTTCGGGCTGCTGATCGCCTACGCGGCGATCCGTGACGGGACGCCGGGCTGGATCCGCTCCGGCTTCGCGACGTTCTCGGGCGTGGCCGCCAACTTCGGCGGCATCCCGCTCGCCTTCGCCTTCATCGCCACGTTGGGGCCTCTCGGCATCCTCACGCAGCTGCTGACGAACCTCGGCTACAACCCGTACTTCCACGGGTTCACGCTGTTCAACAAGAGCGGCGTGGAGATCGTCTACCTCTACTTCCAGATCCCGCTGATGATCCTGATCATCGCGCCGGCGATCGACGGCCTCAGGGCCGAGTGGCGCGAGGCGTCGGCCAACCTCGGCGGCAGCTCGTTCCAGTACTGGCGCCACATCGGCCTGCCGGTGCTGTTCCCCTCCCTGCTCGGCGGCGTGATCCTCCTTTTCGGCAACGCGTTCGCTGCCTATGCCACGGCGTATGGGCTCACATCGTCCGGTCTCAACCTCGTGCCGATCCTGATCGGCGCCGACCTAACGGGCAATGTTCTCTCCAACCCGCACGAGGGCCAGGCCCTCGCGCTCGGGATGTTCATCGTGCTCGGCGCGATGATGCTCTTCTACGTGCCGATGCAGCGGCGCGCGTCGAGGTGGTCCAAATGAACCGGCCACGCGTCGCCCCGTCCGCGGTCGTCTGGTTGCTCCTCGGCGCTGTCTACTTCCTCCTGCCGCTGGTCGCCACCTTCCTGTTCAGCATCAAGGACGCCCAGACGGGGAAGTGCTGCAGCCTCTCCGCCTACGGCGTCATCCTCCACGACCCGCAGTTCTGGACGACGATCAAGATCTCGTTCCGGCTCGCGCTCGAGACGATCGTCGTCGGGCTGTTGCTCTTCGTGCCGACGATCTACTGGGTGCACCTGAAGTTGCCGCGCCTGCGGCCGGTGATCGGGTTCCTCGCCCTCGTCCCGTTCGTCGTGCCGCCGATCATCCTCGTCGTCGGGCTGCTGAAGCTCTTCAAGGACGACCTGCACGCACCGTTCTGGTTCCTCGGCAAGCCCGACCTGTTCCTCGTCGGGGCCTACGTGATCCTCGCCTTCCCGTACATCTACTTCGCGCTGGACGCGGGTTTCCGCGCCATCGACGTGCACACGTTGACCGAGGCGTCGCAGAACCTGGGTGCGAGCTGGCGCACGACGCTGGCGCGCGTGATCCTTCCGAACATCACCGTGGCTGCGCTTTCCGGCGCCTTCCTCACCCTCGCGATCGTGATGGGCGAGTTCACGATCGCGACGCTGACGGCGTTCCACACCTTCCCCACCTACATCCAGTACGTCAACGAGACACAGGCCTACCCGGCGGCTGCCGTGTCGCTGATGAGCTTCGGCATCACCTGGGCGGCGATGCTCTCGCTGCTGCTCATCGGACGCCGGGGCGGCAAGCGAACCGTGCGCATCGGGATCGGGCGTTAAGTGGTCGCTCCGGGAACTCCTGCACCCCTTCGCGCGGCTGCAAACACTTCGCATGCCGTCGTCCTCGGTCGCCCCGATACCTGCTGGTATCGGGGCTCCCTGCGTCCTAGGCCTGCTCGGTTTTCGCCGGCGAATAGGCACAGGACTTCCCGGAGAGACCACTAGATGGCGCACGTCGAGCTGCAGGAGCTGTGGCGCTCGTTCGGGACGGTCCATGCGCTGCAGGGCATCGACCTGGCGCTCGAGACCGGCGAGTTCGTCTCTCTGCTCGGCCCGAGCGGCTGCGGCAAGACGACCGCGCTTCGGCTCGTGGCCGGGTTCGACCGCCCCGACTCGGGCCGGATCGTCGTCGACGGCCAGGACCTGACGCGGGTGCCCCCGAACCGCCGGGACATGGGGATGGTCTTCCAGGCCTACTCGCTGTTCCCCAACATGACCGCCGAGCAGAACGTCGAGTACGGCCTCAAGATCCGGCGCCAGGGGAAGACCGACCGACGCCGGCGTGTGTCGGACCTCCTCGAGCTCGTCGGTCTCGGCCACGCGGGGAAGCGCTACGCGCACCAACTCTCGGGCGGCATGCAGCAGCGGGTCGCCCTGGCTCGTGCACTCGCTATCGAGCCGAGCGTCCTCCTCCTCGACGAGCCGCTGTCGGCGCTCGACGCGAAGGTGCGGGTGCAGCTGCGTGAGGAGATCCGCCGCATCCAGCTCGAGCTCGGCATCACCACCATCTACGTCACGCACGACCAGGAGGAGGCCCTCTCCATCTCGGACCGGGTTGCGGTCATGCACGGCGGCCGCATCGAGCAGATCGGCTCACCGGCCGAGATGTACGGCAGCCCCGCGACACCATTCGTGGCCGAGTTCATCGGCACGATGAACCGCCTCGTGTCGACCGTCGCCGCCGGCGGCATCGTCGAGCACGGCCGACATCGGCTCCGCGTGGCCGCAGCGGACGGGCTCCCGGTCGGCGAGCGCGTCCTGCTCCTCGTCCGGCCCGAGACGGTGAGCGTCGCCGAGCTGCGAGACGGGTCGGCGCCGGACGGCACGTTCGGCGGCGAGGTCGTCTCGCAGATCTTCCTCGGCGCGGTGACACGGGTCCGCATCGAGGACGAGAACGGCGACTCGGTGATCGCCGACCTCGGCACAAACGAAGCGGCCACGCTGTCGGTCGGGACGAAGGTGAGCGCCGTGTTCGCCCCCGAGGGCGCGAGGCTGCTCAGCCTCGTGGAGCAGCCGGAGCAAGCGTCGCCCGCAGCAGATCCGGACGATCGCTGAAGATCCCGTCCACGCCGAGCGCCGCGAGCTCCCGCATGCGCGCCGGGTCGTTGACGGTGTAGACGGTCGTGCGGAGGCCGAGATCCGCCGCTTTCGCCACCCCACGGGACGTGACGCGAGCGTCGTGGAAGCCGACACCCCACGCGTACTGCGCCGCGGCCCGGATCGACGTCCCGTAGCCCACGTGCTGCAGCGTTCGCCGCCCGCGCACCACCAACAACGCGCGGCGGTCGAACGACAGCACGACGGCGTCCTCGGGGAGCAGCCGGACGCTGCGGGCGACGACGTCGTGGCGGCGGTAGAGCCACGGTCGCTTGAGCTCGCACATGACGCCGATTCGACCCCGGACGACGTCGATCACCTCCTCGAGGCGCGGCTCCCCGCCGCGCGGCGGGTCGTGGCAGACGACGAGCGCGCCGTCCCCCGCAGCGTGGACGTCGAACTCGACGAAGTCGGCGCCGAGCTCGATCGCGCGCTCGAACGCTGGCACGGTGTTCTCGGGCTCGTCCCAGGAGGCGCCGCGGTGGGCGATGACCCAGGTCATGCGAGCAGGCGCTCCAGCAGCGCCACGTCGATCCGCTCGACCAGCTCGTCCGCGGCCGCCAGCCGCTCCGGGCCCATCGTGCCGACGAGGCCGATGCAGACGAGACCCGCCCCGGTTGCCGCTGCCACACCGGCCTCGGTGTCTTCGAAGGCAACGACCTCGGATGGCGCGAGACCGCCGAGCAGCAACATCGCGCGCTGGTATCCCTCCGGATGCGGCTTCCCTTGCTTCACGTCGTCTCCCGCAACGATGAAGGCGATCTCCGCCGCGAGCCCGGCTGCCGCGACGACCGGCTCGATCTCCCGCCTGTAGGCGCCCGAGACGATTCCGACCGGCACCCGCGAGGCGGCGTAGCGCATCGCCTCGTGTGTGTCGGGAAGGATCGTGGAGCCGTCGGCGGCGGTGCGGTAGCGGTCGATGCGCTCCTCGACGAGCGCAGCCAGCTCGTCCCCGTCGAGACCGAGCCAGCCACCGATGATCGCCTCCTCCGACCGGCCCGCGAGGAGCCGGTAGTACTCCTCCTCCGCGAGCGGGCGACCGTGTGCGGCGAACATCTCGCGATAGATGCGGCAGAGCAGCGGCTCGTCGTGCGAAAGCGTGCCGTTGAAGTCGAACAAGACAGCCCGCGCCGCGCTCATCCGCCGTTGAGCCTACTGTCCACTGGCGATGCCGGCCGCGGCCTTCGCCCTCGCGCTCGGGTCCGCGTTCCTGCACGCCCTCTGGAACGTCCTCCTCGCCCGCGAGCGTGACACGGAGGCGGCGACGGCGGTGGCGATGTGCGCCTCCGTGCTCGCCTTCGCGCCCGTGGCCGTCGCCACCTGGGACGTCGACTCCCGCGTCTGGCCCTTCGTCGCGGTCACCGCCGTGCTGCAGCTCACGTACTTCGCGCTGCTCGCCACCGCGTACCGTCGCGCCGAGATCTCGTTCGTCTATCCGGTGGCCCGCGGCGTCGCACCGGTCATCGTCCTGGTGGTCGCCGTCGTCGCCCTCGGCGTCGGCGCGTCCGTCGCGCAGGCGGCAGGCGTCGTGCTCGTCGGCCTCGGCGTTCTCCTCGTGCGGGGCCTCGGGCACCGGGACGCCGCCGGGCTGATGCTCGGCCTCGCGATCGCGAGCGTGATCGCCGCCTACACGCTCGTCGACAAGGACGGCATCGCGTATGCAAGCCCGGTCGTCTACCTCGAGCTCGGGATGGCTCCCGCGGCACTCGGTTACCTCGTGCTCGTGCTCGCACTTCCGCAGGGCAATGCGCGTGTACGCTCGGCGCTCCGCCTCGCGCCCGCCGCGGCGGGCGTGATCTCGTTCGTCGCCTACGCGCTGGTGCTCGCTGCGCTCCAGCGCGCGCCGGCCGCGCCGGTGGCGGCGGTGCGCGAGACGAGCGTCGTCATCGTCGCGGTGCTCGCGGCGGTCATGCTGCAGGAGCGCGTCGGCCCGATGCGCTTCGCCGGAGCGATCACCGTCGTTGCCGGCGTCGCACTGCTCGCGCTGGAGTGATTCACCGAATCGGCACCCGAACAACACCGGCGCGTGGCAGGATCAGGTGGTGGCGGTCAAGACCGAAGCTGCTCCTCCGCGGCTGATCAACCGCGAGCTGTCGTGGCTCGACTCGAGCGAGCGGCTGCTCGACCTGGCGAGCGACGACGGGCAGCCGCTGCTGGAGCGCATCAAGTTCTGCGCCATCTTCTCCGACATCCTCGACGAGTTCTTCATGGTGCGCGTCGCGGGTCTCGTCGAGCAGGAGGCGGCGCGACTCGGCGTCACCTCCGTGGACGGGCTCACGCCGACGAAGGCACTGGCGGCGATCCGCAAGCGGGTCGCCGGCCTGACACAACGCCAGGCCCGCCTCTGGAAGAAGGAGCTGCGACCGGCGCTCGCGGCCGAGGGGATCGAGGTGATCTCGATCGAGGAGTGCACCGAGCCGGAGCTGCGGAAGCTGGAGCGGTTCTTCGAGCGCGAGATCTACCCGGTGCTCACCCCCCTCGCGGTCGGCCCCGGACAGCCGTTCCCGTACATCTCCGGTCTCTCGCTCTCACTGGGCGTGCTGGCGCTCGACCCGGAGACCGGCGAGGAGCGCTTCGCCCGGGTGAAGGTGCCGGAAGGGCTCGACCGCTTCGTCGCAGCGGGCTCGCGACTGGTGCCGGTGGAGGCCGTGATCGGGCACTTCCTGCCCATGCTCTTCCCCGGCATGGAGATCGCGGAGCGCACCGCGTTCCGGGTCACGCGCGACGCCGACTTCGAGCTCTCCGACGATGCCGACGACCTGCTCGAGGCCGTCGAGTCCGAGCTCCGCCGGCGCCGCTTCGGCGACGCCGTGCGCCTCGAGGTGTCCGCATCCGCCTCCCGGGCGATGCGAAACCGGCTCGTGGCGGCGCTCGACGTCCCGAGCGATCAGGTGTACGAGATCGAGGGGCCGCTCGACCTCGCTGAGCTGCAGCAGATCGTCTCCCTCGACCGGCCCGACCTGAAGGACGAGCCGTGGGTCCCGGTCTCCCATCCGCGCTTCGCCGGGGTGACGGACGCGCGCGGCCTGTTCGACGAGATCCGCCGCGCGGACATCCTCGTGCAGCAGCCTTACGATTCGTTCCGCACGAGCTTCGAGGCGTTCGCGCGCGCGGCTGCGGCCGACCCGGACGTGATCGCGATCAAGACGACCGTCTACCGGACGAGCGACGACTCGGCGCTCGTCTCGTCGCTGATCGACTGCTCCGAGCAAGGGAAGCAGGCCGTCTGCCTGGTCGAGCTCAAGGCGCGCTTCGACGAGCGGCGCAACATCGAATGGTCACGCGCGATGGAGCAGGCGGGCGTCCACGTCGTGCACGGGTTCGCCGACCTCAAGATCCACGCGAAGATGACCCTCGTCGTCAGACGTGAGGAAGGCAGCCTCCGGCGGTACGTCCACATCGGGACGGGCAACTACAACGCGGCCACGGCGCGCCTGTACGAGGACGTCGGGCTGTTCACCGCCGACGAGCGGATCGCCGCCGACGTCGCGGATCTCTTCAACCACATGACCGGCTTCGGCCGGCCGCAGGCCTTCCGCGAGCTCCTCGTGGCGCCGTTCGCGATGCGCGTCAAGCTGCTCGAGGAGATCCGCCACGTGACGGCCGCGGCCGCCGCCGGCGAGCGGGCACGGATCAGGCTGAAGCTGAACCAGATCGTCGATCCGACGCTGATCGAGGAGTTGTACGCGGCCTCGCAGGCGGGCGTGCAGGTCGACATCTGCGCCCGCGCGATCTGCATGCTGCGCCCGGGGGTCAAGGGCATGTCCGAGAACGTCCGCGTCCGGTCGATCTTCGGCCGGTTTCTCGAGCACAGCCGGATCTACTCGTTCGAGGCGGGTGACCGGGTGTCGACGTTCATCGGGAGTGCCGATCTGATGCCGCGAAACCTCGACCGCCGGATCGAGGTGCTGACACCCGTGGAGGTGGTGCGGGTGCGCCAGGAGCTCGCCACCGTGCTCGACAGCGTCTTCTCCGACAACGCGTACGCGTGGGAGCTCGCGAGCGACGGCAGCTGGTCGCGCTGCGCCCCGGGCGGCGGCTCGAAGCAACACACCCATCAGGCCGCCATGCAGCGGCGTGCGCTGGTGCGGGCGCGGCGCCGCGACGGCCGGTCGCGCGGCCGGTGACGTCCGGCGCGCGGGACAGGATCGGTCACATGCGCGTGGGGATCGTCGACGTCGGCTCGAGCACGGCACGCCTGCTCGTCGCGGACGTGTCGCCGGACGGTGAGGTGACGACGGTCGACAAGCGACGCGCCTACCTGGGGCTCGGTGAGGAGATCGCGCGGTCGGGACGCCTGTGCAGCGAGACGATCGACCGTACCGCCATGCTCGCCGGGGCGTACGCGGCCCGCGCGCGGGTACACGGGGCGCAGTCCCTGCGGACGCTCGTGACGGCGCCGGGCCGCCAGGCGGCGACCGGAGCCGCACTCGTGGCGGCACTCGAGCGCGGGACGGCTGCACCCGTTCGAATCCTGTCGGCGGACGAGGAGGGACGCCTGGCCTTTGCAGGTGTGCTGCACGCGGTCGAGATGCCGCTCCCGGGCGTCGTCGGCGTCGTCGACGTGGGCGGTGGCTCGACCGAGCTCACCGTCGGGACGCCGTCGCACGGGCCGATGTGGGTGACGTCCGTCGATCTCGGCTCACAGCGGCTCGCGCACCAGGCCTTCACGGGGGATCCGCCGACCCGCAAGGAGATCCGCGTGGCGCGGGAGCTGGCCCGGCGCGCCCTCGAGAAGCACCCCGCGCCGAGACCAGAGGTGGCGTTCGCGACCGGCGGGAGCGCACGCGCCGCCGCGCGCATCGTCGGGCGGGAGCTGGCCGCCGAGGATCTCGAGGAGGTCGCGAGGATCGCCGCGCGGCGCACGGCGTCGAAGCTCGCGAAGACGTTCGGGCTGCATCCGCATCGCGCCCGATCGGTGCTCGCGGGTGCGCTCCTCCTCGCGGAGGCGTCGCGTGCCCTCGGCCGGCCGCTGCTCGTCTCCTCCGCCGGGATGCGCGAGGGCGCCGCTCTCGCGCTGGCGCCGCCGGCGGCGGCGGCCGCGTAGTTCGGGCGAGGCAGGCCTCGCCCAACGCGCCTCGTAGGGGCCGGGCCTGCCCGGCCCTCGTGGACCGCGCCTTATGCGGGCCGGACGAGCGGCTTGTAGCGGATCCGGTGCGGCTCGAGCGCCTCGGGGCCGCGGGTCTCGCGCACCCAGTCGGCGTACTCGGCGTAGGAGCCCTCGAACCACGTCGCCTGCGAGTCGCCCTCGAAGGCGAGGATGTGCGTCGCGACGCGGTCGAGAAACCAGCGATCGTGCGAGATCACGACGGCGCAGCCGGCGAAGTCGACGAGCGCCTCCTCGAGTGCGCGCAGCGTGTCGACGTCGAGGTCGTTCGTCGGCTCGTCGAGGAGCAGCAGGTTGCCGCCGGAGCGCAGCAGCTTGGCGAGGTGGACGCGGTTCCGCTCTCCGCCGGACAGGTCTTTGACGAGCTTCTGCTGATCGCCGCTGCGAAAGTTGAACCAGGAGACGTACTGCCGCGAGTTGATCTCGCGCTTGCCGAGCACGATCGTGTCGTGCCCGCCGGAGATCTCCTTCCACACCGTGTTCTGCGGCGTGAGGTCGGCGCGGGCCTGGTCGACGTAGGCGAGCTCGACGGTGTCGCCGACGCGGAGGACGCCGCCGTCGGGTGACTCCTCTCCGGCGATCATGCGGAAGAGCGTCGTCTTGCCGGCGCCGTTCGGCCCGATCACGCCGACGATGCCACCGGGAGGAAGAGAGAACGAGAGATTCTCGACCAGCAGCCGGTCGCCGAAGCCCTTCCGCAGGTCCTCCGCCTCGACGACCACGTCCCCGAGCCGAGGGCCGGCGGGGATGTGGATCTCGACCGTGTCGAGGCGGACGCTCTGGTCGTCGGCGAGGAGCTTCTCGTATGCGGTGAGCCGTGCCTTCGACTTGGCGTGGCGCGCCGTCGGGCTCATGCGCACCCATTCGAGCTCGCGTTGCAGGGTGCGTCGGCGTGCGACGGCCTGCTTCTCCTCCTGCCCGAGGCGTGCTTCCTTCTGCTCCAGCCAGGACGAGTAGTTGCCCTGGAACGGGATGCCGCGACCGCGGTCGAGCTCGAGGATCCAGCCCGCGACGTTGTCGAGGAAGTACCGGTCGTGGGTGACCGCGATCACCGTGCCCTTGTACGACTCGAGGAAGCGCTCGAGCCAGGCGACGCTCTCGGCGTCCAGGTGGTTCGTCGGCTCGTCGAGGAGCAGCAGGTCGGGCGACGACAGCAGCAGCCGGCAGAGCGCCACACGTCGGCGCTCGCCACCCGACAGCGTGGTCACGTCGCGGTCGCCGTCGGGGAGCCGCAGCGCGTCCATGGCCCGGTCGAGCGCCTGGTCGAGCCCCCAGGCGTCGTGGCGGTCGATCAGCTCCTGTACCTGCGCCTGTTCCGCGAGGAGCGCGTCGAAGTCGGCACCGGGCTCGGCGAACGCGGCAGAAACGGCGTTGAAGCGGTCGAGCAGGTCGCGCAGCGCCCGCACGCCGTCCTCGACGTTGCCGCGCACGTCCTTCGCGTGATCGAGCTGCGGCTCCTGCTCGAGCAGGCCGACGGTCGCGCTCGGATGCAGCTCGGCCACGCCCGACGACGGCTCTTCCTGCCCGGCCATGATCCGCAGCAGCGTCGACTTGCCGGCGCCGTTCGGCCCGAGCACGCCGATCTTCGCCCCGTGCAGGAACGAGAGCGAGATGTTGGCCAGCACCTGGCGCTCCGGGCCGTAGAACTTGTCGGCCCGGTACATGGTGTAGATGACGTCGCTCGACATGGAGCGTCCAGGCTACCGGCGCTGCTCGAACAACCAGGATCGCCACCGGATCTTCACCATTCGTGCGTTGCCACGGCGGACCTGCTGTCGCACGATCGTGACGTGTCGAGTGCCCTCGATCCGATCACGCAGCGCCACGTCGAGAAGGCCGTCGAGGCGCTCGAGGACGAGTTCGCAGGCGTCTTCTCACGCGAGACGATCGACCGCTACATCGTCGAGTCACTCGATCTGCTCGGCGAGGCTCGCTTCTCCGACTTCCTCCCGGTGCTCGCCCATCGCTTTGCCCGAGAGCGGCTCCGCGCACTCGGTCAGGCGGAGGGCGTCATCACCAAGGAGCAGCCGGAGGTGCTGTTCGTGTGCGTGCACAACGCCGGTCGCAGCCAGATGGCCGCCGCACTGCTGACGCTGCGCTCGCACGGCCGCATCCACGTTCGCTCGGCCGGCAGCGCTCCATCCGACTCGGTCAACCCGGAGGTGTTGGTGGCTCTCGCGGAGATCGGCGTGGACATGAACGAAGCGTTCCCGAAGCCGCTCACCGACGAGGTCGTCCGCGCGGCGGACGTCGTGATCACGATGGGTTGCGGCGACGCCTGCCCGATCTACCCGGGCAAGCGCTACGAGGACTGGGAGCTCGACGATCCCGCCGAGGCGGACCTCGACGGCGTGCGGCTGATCCGGGACGAGATCGACGCGCGCGTGCAACGGCTCACCGACCAGCTCCTCACGTAGAACCCTTGCCGGGTGCCTCCAGCACCGCGGCGACCAGCTCCTCGACGCGGATCGGCTTGGAGATGTATCCGTTCATGCCCGCTTCGAGGCACCGCTCGCGGTCACCGGCGAGGGCGTTGGCGGTCATGGCGACGATCCACGGCCGGCGCACGGCATCCGTCTGCTGGATGATCCGGCGGGTCGCCTCGAGCCCGTCCAGCTCCGGCATCTGGATGTCCATCAGCACGACGTCGTAGCGCTGCCGGTCGACCGCCTCGACCGCCTCGCGCCCGTTTGCGACCACATCGGCCTCGTAGCCCATCCGTCCGAGCAGCCGCAGCGCGAGCTTCTGGTTCACGAGATTGTCCTCGGCCAGCAGGATGCGACGCGGGTGGCTCGCCGCCATCCCGGGATCGAGCGCCGCGCCCGCCGCGGGACGGACGGACTGACGCTGCGGCCGCCCGGCGAGCACGGTGACGAGCGCGTCGTGGAGGGCAGACGGCTTCACGGGCTTGGTGACGAGCGCATCGATGCCCTCGGGCGTTCCGCCTCGCCGCAGCGACCCCGAGGACGAGTGGATGACGATCGGCAGAGACGTCTCGGGTAGCGCCTCGTGGAGCGCCTCCGCCAGGGCGAGGCCGTCCATCTCGGGCATCATGTAGTCCAACAGGGCAACGTCGAAACGCTCGCCCGCCCGCACTCGCTCGAGAGCCTCGTGCGGCGACGCCACGTCGACAGCCGTCATTTGCCAGCGCGTCACCTGGGCGCTGAGGATGCGACGGTTGGTGGCGTTGTCGTCGACGATCAGCACGCGCTGGCCCTCGAGCTCGACCGGCGGTGCGTCCTCGGACGAGGCCGCCTCGAGGCTCGGCGCGCCGTCGGCGATCAGCGTCGCGCGGAAGGTGCTGCCCTCGCCGGGGACGCCGCTCGACTCGGCGGTGATCGTGCCGCCCATGGCCTCCGCGAGCCGCCGGCTGATGGCGAGACCCAGGCCGGTGCCGCCGAAGCGTCTGCTGATCGACGCATCGGCCTGGCTGAACGACTGGAAGAGCGTTGCCATCGCGTCCGAATCGATCCCAATGCCCGTGTCGGAGACGGCGATGGAGATCGCGTACCTGCCGTAGGGCCCGCCACCTGCGACGGGCTCTGCCTCGAGCCGCAGGACGATCTCCCCCCGCTCCGTGAACTTGGATGCGTTCGAGAGCAGATTGAGCACGATCTGCCGCACCCTGCCCACGTCGCCGACGAGCCCCGGCGGCACGCCGTCGCCGAGCTCGTAGCCGAGCTCGACACCCTTCTGGGCGACGGCGGGAGCGATCAGGTCAAGGGCGCCCTCCACGCAACCGACGAGTGAGAAAGGCGCGTTCGCCAGGTCGACGCGGCCGGCTTCGATCTTCGAGAAGTCGAGGATGTCGTTGATGATCGTCAGCAGCGCCTCACCGGAGGTCTGGATCGTCTCGGCGAAGTCGCGCTGGTCGTCGGTCAGCTCGGTGTCGACGAGCAGGCCGCTCATGCCGATGATCGCGTTCATGGGCGTCCTGATCTCGTGGCTCATCGTGGCGAGGAAGGCGCTCTTCGCCTGGTTGGCGGCGTCCGCTTCGTGCCGCGCCTCCCGCGCCTCCTGGAACAATCTGGCGTTCTGGATCGCGACCCCGACGCTCGCGGCGATCGTCTCCAGCAGCCGGCCGTCGGCCTCGTCGTAGCTCGCGTCGTTCCGCGTCGTCTGCACGCTCAGAGCGCCGATCGCCTCCGCCCCCGCCAGGATCGGGACGCCGAGGTAGGAGCCTACGGCGGCCCCCACGCGACGCTCGCCCAGCTCCGCGAACTCACCCGCTCCGTGCAGGAGCAGCGTCTCGCGGGTTCGGATGATCGTGGAGGTCGGCCCGTCGCCCAGCGGCACTCCGTTCTGCGCCGTCCGCGCTCCACCCTCGTTGTAGTAGGGGAACTCGATCCGGCCCACCTCCGGGTCGTGGAGCGCCACGTAGGCGACATCGGCGGTGAACGTCTCGAGGATCGAGTCGCCGACCAGCTCGATCAATGCGTCGGGGTCGAGGTGCGAGGAGAGCGCCTGACCGATGCGGTTGACCGTCTCCAGCTCGCGCAGGTGGTGTCGCGTCTCCTCGTGCAGGCGCGTGCGCTCGAGTGCCGTCGCGATGTGCTGCGCGACGAAGGTGAGCAGCTCCTTGTCCTTCTCGGTGTAGCGCACATCCGGTGTGTAGCTCTGCACCGTCATCGCCCCCAGCACGCGACTTTCGTGACGCAAAGGCACGCCGAGCCAGTCTTCACCCTGCGGACCGCTGAGCTCGATCGTGCCTTGCTCCACCAGCTCGTCGTGCTGATCCGAGGTCAGCAGCAGCGGCTCGCCGGTGCGGATCACCAGCGACGTCGAGCCGGCTGCGTCACCGCTCCCCATCGGCTCCCACACGTCCGGGTCGGGGATGTCGAGGTCGACGGCGTCGATGAAGTACGGGAAGCACATCGCGTCGCGCTCGGCGTCGTAGAGCGCGATGAAGAAGTTGTCCGCGTTCATGAGCTCGCCGACGACGGCGTGCATGCCGGCGTAGAACTCCTGCATGTCGCGCGCCGCGCCTGCCAGCTCTGCGATGCGGTGCAGCGCGACCTGTGTCCGCTCGTGCTCGATCCGCTCCGTGATGTCGCGATAGATGGCGTAGAAGCCCGAATGCACGCCTTCCACATGCAGCGGGACCATCGAGACTTCGACGTCGACGACCGAGCCGTCCTTGCGTGACCTCCGGGTGACACGGTCGATCCGACCGGCGGTGAGTGCCTCGTCGGGCATGACGGGGTCGGCGATGACGAGCTCGGCCGAGGACAGCACGAGCTCCTCGATCGACCGGCCCATAGCCTCGTCCGGTGCGTACCCGAACAGGCGCTCCGCGGCCGGGTTCCAGCCGGTGACGATCTCCTTGCGGTCCATCGTCACCACTGCGACGGGGCTCACCTCGACGAGCGACTCGAAGTACTCCTTCTGACGGCCGACCACCTCGTGCGCCGCGGCGAGCTCGGCCTCGGCGTGTTTCTGCTCGGTCATGTCGATCATGCAGCCCTGCTGGTACTGCGGCGCTCCGTGCTCGTCCCTCACCGTCCACGACTCGTCGCGCACCCACACGGTGCGGCCGTCGGCGGCGATGACGCGGTACTCGCTCACCCAGACGCTGTCGTCCTCGGTCGGCGGGAGCTCGTTCTCGGCGAGGACCCAGTCGCGGTCGTCCGGGTGGAGCACGCGGGCGAAGAAGCCGGGATCGGCCCACGCCTCGACGGGGTACCCGAACATTGCGACGGCACGTTCGCTCATGTACTCGGAGGCGTTGTTCTCGTCGACCGTCGACCGGTACATCACCACCGGGATCGCCTCGACGAGCTGCCGGTAGCGGCGCTCGGTCTGCTCCACCTGCTCCAGCGCAGCGATCAGCTCGGCCCGCGCGAGATGCTCCTGCGTCACGTCCATCATGAAGCCCTGCAACCACTCCGGCCGGCCGTCGGCGTCCCGCAGGATCCACTGCCGGTCACGCACGTGGACCATGCGCCCGTCCGCGGTGAGGAGCCGGTACTCGGAGCGCACGGTGGCGTCCTCTCCCCCGCGCTCGACCGCCGTCTCCCCGAGCGCGATCTCGCGATCGTCGGGGTGCACGATCGACGCGAAGAACGTCTCGTCCGCCCAGCGCTCCACCGGATACCCGAACATGCCCTCCACGGCAGGACTGATGTACTCGGAGGTCCCGGTCTCGTCGGGCTGGTCGAGGTACACGGCGAGCGGGAGGTTCTCGACGAGCCGCCGGTAGCGGTACTCCGCCTCTCGCTGCGCCTCCAGCGCGATCGCCCGCTCCGTCTCCCGTGCCACCTCCTCCGTGACGTCGATCAGGAACCCCTGCACGTACTCGGCCTCGCCGGCGTCGTTCGAGACCACGACCGCGTCGTCGCGGACCCAAACCACGCGACCGTCGGCGGCCATGATCCGATAGCGGAACGACCAGCGGTCGGCCTTGGCGGCGAAGACGACCTCGTGCTCCTCCAGGACGCGCTCGCGGTCGTCCGGATGGAGGACGCTCTCGAAGAACTCGTCCTCATACCAGCGCTCGGCCGGATAGCCGAACATCGCCTCGATCTGCGGGCTGACGAAGAAGGACGCCGCGCTGACGTCCGGCCTGTCGAGGTAGACGGAGAGTGGCAGCGACTCGACGACGCGCCGGTAGCGCTGCGCGTCGCCCGCCGCGAACGCATCCTCCTCGGAAACGCCGCGATCGTCGCTCCGCATGCTCTCCTCCCTCGTCTCGCGGCTCAGCCCGGGGACGAAGCGAGCGTCCACAGCCTGACCCGCGCTTTCCGACCCCGCACGTCGATCTCGTCGACGTACTCGAGCGCCGCTCCATCCCTCCCGAGGAGCTCTCTCGTCGTGTCCGCGACGAGAATGGGGCGACCCAACTCCTTGGTCAGCTCTTGCAACCGTGAGGCGGTGTTGACCGTGTCGCCGATCGCCGTGTACTCGAGCCGGCGCTCCGAGCCGACGTTCCCCGACATGAAGGGGCCGCTCGAGACGCCGATGCCGATGCGGAACTCGGTCTCGTCTCCGAGCGCCGTCCGGGCCCAGTCGTTGAAGCGGGGCAGCCGCTCGTGGAGCATCTGGCGCACGGCGACGAGGGCCCGGTCGGCATGGTCGTCGGAGGCGATCGGGGCGCCGAAGACGGCCAGGATCCCGTCACCGAGAAACCCGAGCAGCGTGCCGCCGTTGTCGAGGATGGCGTGGCTCATCTCGCTCAGGTACCGGTTGAGGACGTCGACGACGACGTCCGGAGCCGTCTGCTCGGCGAACGTGGTGAAGCCGCGCAGGTCGCTGAAGACGACCGTGCCGACGAGCCGGACGCCGCCGAGCCGCGGGTCGCCGTTCGTGTCGCGCAGCACCTCGTCGACGACGGTCTCCGGCAGGAAGCGGGCAAAGACGTCCCGCACGCGGGCCCGCTCGAGCTCGTGCAGGCGGCGCTTGCCGAGGCCGGCGCTGATCCGCGCCCGCAGCAACACGGGGTCGAACGGCTTCGGCAGGTAGTCCTCCGCGCCGAGCTCGATGCACCGGACGACGCTGTCGAAGTCGTCGAGTGCCGAGATCATGATCACGGGGATCTCGCGCAGCGCGACGTCTCCCTTCATCTGCTCGAGAACGCTCATGCCGTCGAGCTCCGGCATGACGACGTCGAGCAGCACGACGTCCGGAGCACCGTCCCCGAGCCGCTGCAACGCCTCGACGCCGTTCTCCGCCGTCGTCACCGTGTGGCCGAGGCGCTCGAGAGCGCGCGTCAGGAGCGTCCGGTTGACGCGGTCGTCGTCGACGACCAGGATCGACCCGGTCTCGTGGGCTTCGCTCACGAGGAGACGCCGGAGCGAAGCTCCGCAACCGCAGGACGGACCGACTCCCATTCGGCCGCCACGAGGCCGGCGAGTGGCTCCGCGTCCTCGAGGCGGCCGTCGCGTGCAGCTGTCTCGAGCTCCTGGCAGAGCTCGCCGAGACGGCCGGCGCCGAAGGTGTAGCCGTTGGACTTGAGGGTGTGCGCCGCCCGCTCGGTGAGGGTCGCGTCCTGCTGCGCGATCCCTGCTCGCAGCTCGTCGAGGCGCACCGGGGCCTCTTCGAGAAACGCATCGACGAGGTCGGCGAGCACATCCGGGTCGTCGCCCACGAGCTCGCTCAGCGAGCGGATCGCGCCGGGGTCGAGGACGGTCACCGGCGCATCCGCCGTTCGACTTCACGCGAGGCTCCAACGGCGAGGGACATGGTCAGCGAGGAGGCTACGCTGCGGTCGGAGACGCTGCAAGGAGGCCGGGTCGATGCGCACCGTCAGAGGGACGCGGCGTCGGGAAGTGTCGCCTCGGGCTCGAGGCGTCGTCGCACGAGCTCGGCGCTTGCATGCGCGGCGCGGGTGTTGCCCGTCACCGCCGGCAGGAACTCGTCCCGCGAGAGGCTGTAGACCCGTGCGTCGTCGATCGCCTGGACGGTCGCGTTCCGGGGACGATCGAGCAGCAGCGCGAGCTCGCCGAACCCGTCGCCTCGGCCGAGCACGGCAACCTGCGTCCCGTCTCTGGTCACCGCGAACTCACCGGAGGCGATCGCATAGAACAGGTCACCGGTGTCACCTTGCCGGATGACCGCGGTGCCGGCGGGCACTGCCAGCGGCTCGAGCGCACGGGCGAGCGACTCCAGCGTCGGGGGTGGCAGTGGCGCGAACAGGGACATCGAGCGCAGCAGCCCGATCTCGACCACCGGGACGTCGGCGTGCCGGTCGATCTCGAGCATCCGCCGGCCCGAAAGCACGGCGACCAGCGGCAGGACGGCGGCGAGCGCGACGGCGCAGAGCGTTGCCCCGCCGACCGCGACGAGCACACCGGCGAGGAGGGCACCGGCGGCGATCGTCGCCGCCTCGAGGCCTTCGACGACGCCGAAGATGCGGGCCAGAAGGTCGGTCCGGGCTGCGCGCTGCAACAGCGTGCGTGCAGCAACGTCGAACGTCGAGAGTGAGGCGCCGACGAGCACGAGCATGGCGACGATGCCCACCACGCCGGGCTCGACGCCGATCACGACCAGAGCCGCCGAGGCCGCGACGACCGCCGCGACGAGCGGCGGCCCCATGCGCGGCCGGCCCACGAGCTTCGCCGTGACGAGAATCGCGAGCACGCCTCCGGCCCCGAAGGCAGCGTACAGGTACCCCGCCCAGGAGCCATCCCGGCCGAGGACGCCCTGGGAAAGCTCGACGTACATCACATCGAGCGCGCCGATCAGGATTCCCTGTGCCGCCAGCAGCGCGACGAGCAGCCGGGAGGTGCCGTCACGGGCAACGGCGCCGAAGCCCCCCGTGAGCAACCTCGCCTCGCTCTCGTCCAACACGTTCGCAGCAACGAGATCACGAAGCGGTGCCACCAGCACGGCGCCGACCACGCACGCGCAGCCCATGACGATGAACACGACGCCCGACGACGAGACGCCGAGCAGCACACCGGCGACGGCGGGCGCGGCGAAGACGCTGAGGCCCACGATCCAGCCGGACGTGACGTTCGTCGCGGTCAGCTCCTCCGGCGATCGCGCCAGGGCGGGCGCGAACGTGGAGTGCAGCGGCCGCGTCAGCGTGAATGAGACAGTGGCGGGGATCAGGAGCACGTAGACCACGTTCTTCGGGATGTCGGAGAGCAGCGCCGCACCGCCGACCCCACACGCCAGCGCCTGCAGGACATAGGCAGCGAGGAGCGCGCGCCCCGGAGGCCGGCGATCGCCGATCGAGGCCGCGAGCGGGGCGAGCAGAGCGGCCGGGAGAAGCTGGATCGCAGCCACGACCGCGGTCTCCGTCGCGCCACCCTTGCCGTACGCGAAGACGATCATCGCGACCCAGGTGGCCCACTCCGCGCTGTTGAACAGGGCGAACGCCGCCTCGATGCGACGCAGTTGCCCGTTGCGCGCGACGACCGCCAGCACGACGAGCACGGCGGCCGGGTACGAGCGAACGCGGTGGACGACCGTGAAGGGCCCCGGGGCCGATGACGTCACCGGTTCGTCGGGCACCGCGCGACTATCTCATCCCGCCCCCTATCCCGGCCCGCGCGGATGTGGCCGGGCTAGAGGGCGGCGCCCGCCGGGTGACCGTCGAGGACGGCCCGGTCGTGCTCGTACGTGAGGAGCGCGCGGGCCTCATCGAGCGGCAGCCAGCGCACCTCGTCCACCTCGGGTGGCGCGGGGCGCAATTCGCCCCCGACAACTCGCATGGCCCAGTAGCGAACGCACTTCGGCCGCCCCCGTCCGTCCGTGTAGCGGGTGGAGGGCAGCTCCGTCTCGAGCGCGCACACGAGACCCGTCTCCTCCTCGACCTCACGCAGCGCGCAGTCCTCATCGCGCTCGTCCGGCTCGCACTTCCCCTTGGGAAGCGTCCAGTCCCCGTAGCGCGAGCGATGGATGAGGAGCACCTCGTCACCGGCCGTGGCCCGACGGCAGAGCACCCCGCCCGCGGCGCGAACGACCGGCGTCACTGCTCCACGGCTGCCGCGCGCCGTTCGAGGCGTCGCCAGACGCGGCGCCACTCGGCGCGCGCGTCGGCGCGACGCCGCCTGGCGCGTTCCACGAGGCGTCCCGCGGCGAGCGCGCCGGCCGGGTCGCCGGCCGCCCAGTCCCGGATCCGAGCCTCCGCCACGACCGCGTCCTGATGTGACCCCAGCACGTCCTGGAGCTGCTTGGCGGCGCCGACCACCGCTTCGGCCCGCCGCCGGCCGAGCTCGTGCGCCGCCAGCTCTGTCGCATAGCGAAGGCGCTTGGCACGGATCCGGAAGGCGTGCAGCTCCTCGTCCGCGGCGACGTCGCCGAGCCGCCGCGCCGCGCGGCGCGTCCGGCGCAGCTCGGCCGCCCACACGGAGGCGAGCGACGCCTTCACCCCGGCGAGCGGCACGGACGCCGGGTCGATCGCCTCGAGCATCGAGAGCAAGACCAGGTAGCGGTCGCTCGACAGCGCGGAGACGACCGCCGACCGGGTCTCGGCCCGCTCCGCCTCGAGCCCGGCCACGAGCCCGGCCGCCCCCACCGCGTCCTCGCCGAGCGCTGCCACCTCGGCGCTCATCGTGTCGACGAGCACGTCCGCGTCCCGGGCGGGGCCGAGCGCGCCGCCCAGCCACTTGAGCTCCTCACGCAGGGTCTCGGCCCAATCCCGGTCGACCAGCGTCCGCACGACGCGCAGGAAGGCGCGCGACCGCCGCGTCGCGACGCGAAGCTGGTGCAGGTCCTCCGAGTCGGCGCCCAGTCTCGTGCCGGGATCGTGCGCCAGCATGCGCCGCGCCTGCTCGGCGAGCGCGAGCGACAGCGCCTCCTGCGGGGTGGCGCCCTTCGGGATCTCGACGGGCGGTGGGGCGCCGGCCACGTCGAGCACCTGCTGCAGCTTCGAGCGCAGCGGGCGCGACTCGGCGCCTGCCCGGCGCAGCTCCTTCTCGAGCCGTCGCAGCGTCCGCTCGTCGCCCTCGACCAGCTCCACCTCGAGCTCGCGGAAGCGCCCGACGACGTGGACGCCGTCGAGCACCGTGACGTTGTCCTCCACGATCTCCGCCCCGAGCGCTCGCAGCCCCTCGCGCCGCGTGCGCAACCGCGCCACCGGCACGAGGTCGCGACCGCGCAGATGCGCGACCAGCAACCCGAGCATCTCCGCGGGCGGGCGCGCCGGCGGCCCGGGCTGCTCGAGCTCGATGCGGTGGGCGCCGTACGGCAGCTTCAGCTGCCACAGGCCGGAGCCGTCCTCGAGCCGGTGCCGGAACGTGATCCCGTGGCGCGCGAGCCGCAGGTCGACGGTGTCGTGGTAGGTGGAGATGAAGACGCGTGTCGGCAGCGGCTCGCCGAGCGCCGGCATCACGAAGCCGTCGCGCGGCGCGAGCTTCAGCTCTCGTTCGACGGACTCGCGCACCTTCTCAGCGTAGTCGCGCTCGCCAACCGTGGGCGTCTACGGGTGTGTGAACGCAGAGCGGTGCGCCTGCTCCAGCCCCGCTTGCGCCGCCTTGGCCGCAATGTCGTCCGCGTCCTCGGGGGCGCTACCGGCCGTCTTCTGCTCCTCGGCCGCCCTGGCGTGCTCGTCCTCCGCCGCGATCTTCTCGGCCGCTGCCTGGATGCGGGCTTCGCGCGCCGCAGCCTCGGCCTTCCGCGCCTCGTCATCAGTGTCGTGCGACACGTCACATCCCTTCCAGCTTGCGTCGCTTTCGCCCGGCGAACATCTTGGCGAGGATGTTCATCACGAGCACGAACGCGATCAGCACGAGCGCGGCTGCCCAGCCCGCCGCTTGCGCGTTCGGGTCGGGCGACTCGGAGTTCTCGAAGATCAGCACCGGCAGGGTGGGCAGAGCGTGCGACACGTCGCCGGAGATCTGATTCGCCGCAACCGACGACGTGAACAGGAGCGGTGCGGTCTCGCCGGCGACGCGCGCGACGGCGATCACGACCCCCGTCAGGATGCCGCCGATCGCGCTCGGGAGGATGATGTTCCACGTCGTGCGCCACTTGGTGACGCCGAGCGCCAGGCTCGCCTCGCGCTGACTGCGCGGCACGATCTCCAGCACCTCCTGCGTGGCGCGGGCGACCATCGGCAGCATGAGGATTGCGAGCGCGAGCGCTCCGTAGACGGCGCTCTGGCCGTGACCGACGACGAGGATGCCGAAGACGAAGATGCCGACGACGATCGCGGGCACCCCGTTCAGCACGTCGAGCACGACGCGTAGGGCTTTGGCGACGCTCGGGCGGGCGTACTCGGACATGTAGATGGCGACGAGCACGGCGACGGGGATCGCGATCAACATGCACATGCCGACGATCAGAACCGTGCCGAGGAGCGCGTCGGCGATCCCGCCCTCCTCGCCGAACAGCGGCCGCGGCTCCGTGAGGAAAGACAGGCTGAGCTGGCTGAAGCCCTTGACGAGCACCGTGAACATCACGATCGCCAGGACGCCCACGGCCAGGACCGCGGAGAGTATCGCGGCACCTCCGAACATCTTCTGCACCAGGCGCCGGCGGCGCAGCCCGTTCGAGCTGACCGTGATGTCGAACGGGTCGACTGGTGTCGGCGCGTCGCTCAAACCGCTCTCCGAGCCTTTTCGAATCGGGTCACGACAACCTGCGCGGCGACGTTGGTGACGAGCGAGATGAGCATCAGGATCGCGGCCAGGTAGAGAATCGAGCCGGCCTGGAGCTGGCTCGCCGCGCCCTGGTACTCCGCCGCGATGCGGGCGCCGAGCGTGTCGCCGGGCTCGAACCACGACGTGGGGATGATCTGCGCGCCCCCGACCGTCTGGTTGACGGCGATTGCCTCGCCGAAGGCGCGACCGAGGCCGAGCAGCACGGCGGCCACGATGCCCGGTGCCGCATACGCGAACATCACGCCCCGGATCGACTCCCAGCGCGTCGAGCCGAGCGCCAGCGACCCGTCCATCAGATCCTTCGGGGTGCGCATGAACAACTCGCGACAGATCGCCGTCGTGATCGGGACGATCATGATCGTGAGCACGAGCGCCGCGACGAGGATGCCCGCCTGCGATGGGTCACCGGAGAACATCGGGAGCCAGCCGAACCAGTCGTTGAGCCATGGCTCGAGGTTGTCTCTCACCCACGGCCCGAAGACGAGGATGCCCCACAACCCGAGCACGACGCTCGGGATCGCGGCGAGCAACTCGACCATCGTGGCGATCGGGGCGGCGATTCGCCTGGGCGCGATCTCCGTCAGGAAGAGCGCGATCGCGATCGAGATCGGCGTCGCGAGCACGAGCGCGATGGCGGAGGTGACGACGGTGCCGTAGATGAAGGCGAGCGCGCCGTAGACACCCTTGACCGGATCCCAGGCATCCGTCCAGATGAAGCTGAGCCCGAACTCCTGGATCGCGGGCCAGGCGAGATCGATGACCTTGAAGGCGATCCAACCGAGCAGGATGGTCGCCGCCGCCGACGCGGCAATCGAGATCCCCTGGAAGGCGACGTCCCCCAGCCGGATGCCGCGACGCCGGAGATCGTCCTCCGGCGTCGCGGGCTCGAATGCTGTCGAGGTCATTCGGCCGGCTGCTTTCCGGCTACGACTGGATCTTCTTGATCTCGCGGTACGCGAACGCCTGCACCGGCACGGGCAGCGGCTGGAAGAGGAGCGGCGGCCCGAACTTCTGGCCCTGCGTCACCGCCCAGTAGATGAACTTCCGCAGATCTGCCGCCTTGGCACCCGAGCTCGTGGCCACGATCACGTACGTGAAGGTGCAGATCGGATAGGCGGCCTTGCCGGCCGACTTGGGCGGATCGACGATCTTCAGCTGCGAGAGGCTCGTGACCTTCTTCGGCACCGTCGACATCGCCGCCTGGATGTTCTTGAGCCCGCCCAGCGTGTACTGGCCGGCGCGGTTGCGCATCGAGGCCATCGTGATCTTGTTCGTCTTCGCGTAGGCGACGTCGGCGTAGCCGATCGCACCGTCCGTCGACTTGACGATGCCGGCGACGCCCGAGCTGCCGCGTGCCCCGACACCCGCCGGCCAGTTCACCGCTGTGCTGAAGCCCACCTGGCTCTTCCACGACGCGCTCGCCGACGACAGGTACTCGGTGAAGTTGTACGTCGTCCCGGAGCCGTCGGAGCGGTGCACGACGGTGATCTTCACGCCCGGCAGCGTCACCCCGGGGTTGAGCGCCTTGATCGCCGGGTCGTCCCACTGCGTGATCTTGCCCAGGTAGATGTTCGCGAGCACCGGGCCGCTGAGCCGGAGGCGCTTCTCCAGAGTCAGGTTGTACATGACACTTGTCGCGGCGAGCGCCCACGGGATCACGACGCACCCCTTGCAGGCCGTGAGCTGATCCGGCGACAGCGGCGCGTCCGACGCGCCGAAGTCCACCGTACGCGCGGTGATCTGCGCGATGCCCGCGCCGGAGCCCACCGAGGCGTACGTGATGTCGATTCCGAGAGCCGAGCCGACGGCCGGAATCCACTTCGAGATGAGCGGAAACGGGAACGTCGCCCCGGCCCCCGTCAACGACGACGTCGTCCTCGCCGGGCCGGCCTCGGCCCGACCCGCCACGACCGCCAGCGCGACCGCGCTCACCAGGACGAGCGCAAGTGCAAGAGCTTTCTTCATCGGAGGCCCCTCTCCCTTCGTGCTTCGTCTCCATCGGTTCCGACCCCCCGCACCCGCAGGGCGTCGCCGCGTCGAAGGATCCCGGCGGCGCAGTCGCGGGTGGGCTGTCCGGTGGTGGCGAGGTGGTGTCGAAGTGGTGACCGCGATTCTGTAGGGGCGGGATACATCCCGCCCTCCATGGGTGCGGTGGATGCGGGCCGGATGTATCCGGCCCCTACGCGATGGACGTCAATGACTGCATCCGAGAACTCGTGGAACTCGCCCGTGACGAGGAACTCGGTCTGCTCGCCGATGTCCACGGCGTTGTCTCCGATGCGCTCGATACAGCGGGAGGCGACGATCATGCGCATGCCCCACTCCGCCCCCTCGTTGTTGCCGGTCAGCTCGAGCACCTTGCCGACGACGCGGCGGTTCGTCCGGTCGATCAGCTCGTCGAGCTCGACCAGCGAACGGGCACGTTCGACGTCGCGCGCGACGAACGCATCCAGTGCCACTTGCACCATCTCCGCGGCGCGGTCGCCCATCTCGCGGAAGCCCTCGACGAGGTCGTGCGGCCGCTCGAGGTGTCGCCGACAGCTTGGTCAGCTTCGCGATCGTGACGGCCTGGTCGCCGATCCGCTCGAGATGGATCGAGTTGTGGAGCACGGCGAGCACGAGGCGCAGGTCGGTCGCCACCGGCGCCTGCTGCGCGATCAGGAGCTCGATCGAGCGCTCGATGGCGTGGTACCTCGAGTCGACCTCGTCGTCGAAGGCGATCACCTCGTCGCACAGCTCGATGTCCCCCGACTCGACCGCGTCCACCGTGCCGCGCACGGCGCGCACGGCGATGGCCCCCATCTCCTGGAGACTGGCCTCGAGCGAGTCGAGGCTCTGCTGATACTCGACGCGGGCCACGGGCTAGCCGAACCGACCCGTGACGTAGTCCTCGGTGCGCTTGTCCGACGGGTTCGTGAAGATCGACGTCGTCTTGTCGTGCTCGACGAGGATGCCGTGGCGTCCGCTGCCGTCCTCGCGCACCTCGACGCTGAAGAACGCCGTCATGTCGGCAACGCGGGCCGCCTGCTGCATGTTGTGCGTCACGATCACGATCGTGAACTCGCGCTTGAGCTCGTGGATCAGGTCCTCGATGCGCGCCGTGGAGATCGGGTCGAGCGCCGAGGCCGGCTCGTCCATGAGGATCACGTCCGGCTCGACGGCGATCGCGCGCGCGATGCACAGGCGCTGCTGCTGACCGCCGGAGAGGCCGAGGGCGTTCTCCTTGAGTCGGTCCTTGACCTCGTCCCAGAGCGCGGCCTGGACGAGCGCGCGCTCGACCCGCTCGTCGAGCCCGTCCTTCATGCGCAACACCCGTGGGCCGAAGGCGATGTTGTCGTAGATCGACTTCGGGAACGGGTTCGGCTTCTGGAAGACCATTCCGATGCGCCGCCTGACCTCGACCGGGTCGACGTTGGCGGCGTAGAGATCGCGACCGTGGTAGAGCACCTGACCGTCGACAGCTGCTCCGGGGATGAGGTCGTTCATCCGGTTGAAGCAGCGGATGAACGTCGACTTGCCGCAGCCGGACGGGCCGATGAACGCCGTCACGAAGTTCTTGCGCACGTCCATCGTCACGTCCTTCAGGGCGATGGCGCCGCTGTACGTGACGGCGAGATCCGTGACGGTGAACACGACGTCACGGCCGCGGCCGTCGTCGGACGAGACGGCAAGCTCACCTATCTTGGACGGGTCGATGCCGGTGGCCATGGCTGGAGGGGCGGTGGTGGTGTCACTCACCCCGCCCAGTCTCCCGGTGGCCGAACGAGGTGTGGGACGCGAGGTGGTGAAGAAGTCGTATTGAACTGGTGAATGGCAGGTCAGGTGCCGGGAAACACGCAGCGGATCTCGAGGCCGGCGCCGCGGCCACCACGAGCGTCCACCGCCCCGCCGGCCTGGGTGACGACGTGCTTGACGATCGCGAGTCCGAGGCCCGTACCGCGTGAGGCGCGCGCGCGGTCGGAGCGGTAGAACCGCTCGAACAGGCGTGGCAGCTCGTCCTCCGCCACGCCGACGCCGTCGTCCGTCCCGCGCAGGACGACCCCCTCTGCCGTTCGCTCGACTGCGAGCGTGAAGGTGGCGCCGGGCCCGGCGTAGCGGATCGCGTTCTCGGCCAGGTTCTGCGCGATCACGCGCAGGAGCCGAGGCCGCACGGCGAGCTCGAGCGCCGGGTCCCCCACCACGGCGAGTGACACACCCGCCCGCGAGGCGCGCTCCTCGAGCTCGGACGTCACCGCGGCGAGCTCGGGCTGCACCGCGACGGTGCCGAGCGACACGACCCGCGCCCCGGATTCGAGCTCCGAGAGGAAGAGCACCTCGTCGATCAGCTCGCGCACCTGCTCCACCTCCCCGCGCGCCTGCTCCACGAGGGCGTGCACGTCCTCACCCGGAAGCGAGGCGGTCTCGAGCAGCGAGAGCAGCCGGGCGAGCGGCGTCCGCAGCTCGTGGGACACCGCGGCCGTGAACCCGGTGCGGAGCTCCTCGTACGCGGTCAGGTCGCCGACCTGGCTCAGATACACGAGGCGCTCGCGCTGTCCGTCGATCTCGTAGGGAACGATCAGCGGTACGACGCCGCGGTCTCCCGAGAGCAGCCCGTCGGGGACGCGGTCGCCCTCGACGAGGTCCGGGATCGACTGCCGCGCCCGCCGGCCGGCGACGACGACACGGTCCTCCTCGTCGAGGACGATCACCGCCTCCCGACTCTCCTCGAGCAGGACTCGAGCGCGCTTCTCGTCGTGGTCCATGCACACGGAGTTCTAACGGAAGGTTTTCGTTCCGCTTGCCCCGTGCACACCGGCTCTTCATCCCACTGGGAGTCAATGCGCTCGTACACGTCCGCTATTCGAGGACAGGGAGGGATGGGAATGAAGGTCAAGGCACTCGCGCTCGGAGCCGTCGCGGTGGCGGCTCTGGCGCTTGCAGCGGTCGCAGCGGCGGCGGTCGTCAACGGCACCGCCGGCAACGACACGCTGCAGGGCACGAACGGCGCGGATCTGATCCGCGGTTTCGCCGGCGACGACACGCTCACCGGTGACGACGGCACGGACGTCCTGCGCTCCGGCTCGGGGAACGACACCGCGGACGGCGGCGACGCCTCCGACCGCGTCTGGGGCGGCCCCGGGAACGACTCGGTGCAGGGCGGCAACGGTGACGACTGGGTGCACGGCGGCTCCGGCGACGACACCGTCGCGGGCGGCGACGGCGCGGATCGCGTCGGTGGCGGCCGGGGCAACGACACCGTCCACGGCGACAACGGCTCCGACCGCGTCTTCGGCGGCTTCGGTGCCGACACGATCTACGGCGACGACGGCGACGACGTGCTGCACGCACTGGCGCGCGACAAGCAGCCGGACACGCTCGACTGCGGCTCGGGCCAGGACACGGCGATCGTGCGACGCTCCGAGAAGGAGTCGACCACGCTCGTCAGCTGCGAGACGGTCAAGATCGTCAGCCGCGGCAACGCGGCAGCAGAGGCCGCTGAGAGCGAGAGCGGGGATGCGCAAGCGTCGTAGGGGCGAGGCCTGCCTCGCCCGAGTTAGGCCGGTTCACCAGTTCGCAACCGGCTGGTGACCACCTGACGGCCCCCGGGTGACCGGGGGCCGTTCACAATCCAGGGGAATGGCGAAGGTCCTGATCATCGAGGACGACGACGTCATCGCCCAGGGGATGGCGCGGCACCTGCAGGCGGCCGGCTTCGATGCGGTCGGGGTCGCGAACGGTGAGAGCGGGCTGGCGCGATTGCGCTTCGAACGGCCCGACGTCTGCGTGCTCGACCTGATGCTCCCCGGGCTCGACGGCTGGAAGGTGATCGAGCAGGCGCGTGGCGAGGGAATCGGCACGCCGATCGTCGTCGTCTCGGCGCGGGGCACCGAGCACGACCGTGTGCACGCGCTCGAGATCGGCGCCGACGACTACCTCGTGAAGCCGTTCTCGATGAAGGAGCTCGCCGCACGGGTCGGCGCCGCCGCCCGCCGCGGCACGCGCGCGCAGGATCCCCGCCGCGGCGACGAGATCGTGATCGAGGAGCTCCGGCTCGACCCACGCAACGTGCAGGCGTACGTCGACGGCTCGAGCGCCGAGCTGACCCCGACCGAGTTCCGGCTGCTGTACGCGCTCGCACTGGACGAGGGCCGCGTGCTCACCCGCGACGAGCTCCTGCAGCGCGTCTGGGGACGCCGCGCCTCGCACCGCGACCGCACCGTCGACGTCTTCGTCCGCAAGCTGCGGGAGAAGGTCGACATGCGCGCCTCGCGTCACACGTTCCTCCAGACGCGGTATGGGGTGGGCTACAAGGTGGAAGCCGAGCCCAAGTAGACCATGGCCGGAGTCGCCGGCCTTCCGTTTGGTGCCTGGCTCTCAGCCAGGCACCGCTTTCCTCTCCGGCGCCGCGCAAGATGAACAGCTGAGACAGCGGCAGAGCCGCTGGCAGTAAGACCAGCAGCCTGGAGCGTCCCGAAGTTCGGTGAGCTTGAGACTTCTGGTCTTCCACCGGCTGCTCTGCAGCCGTCTCCGTTCCGATCGATGATCGTGGCGGGCTTCAAAATCGCGTCGGGCCGCCAACTACTCTCCACCCCATGCCCGAGTCGACAGACGACCTCTACGCCCGCGCCCTCGCGGCTGCAGCTGCCGACGGCCGCCTCGCGCCGCCACCCGTCGAGGAGTGGGACACGTTCCCGTTCGAGGGTGAGGTCCGGGTGCGCCCACTGCTCCCGCCCGTCGACCGGGAGCCGCCCCGCAGGGGCGAGGGCGGCGTCGACTGTTGGCGCTGCTCGACGGACGACAATCTGATCTGGAGCGACGAGCGCTGGCTCGTCGGATCGCTTGCAGAGCCGCACGGGCTGCCGGTGATCGTGATCCTCTACCCGCGGTCGCACCACGACCTGGGCGACCTGCCAGCCGATCTCGTCACGGACCTGGGGCCGACCGTGCAGCGCGTCGAGGCCGCCGTGTCCTCGGTCGGCGAGATCGGTCGCGTTCACGTCTGCCGCTGGGGTGACGGCTCGGAGCACCTGCACTGGTGGTTCATGGCGCGCCCCGCGCGGTTGCCGCAGCTCGTCGGCAGCTTCGCCGCGATCTGGGACGACATCCTCCCACCCGTGCCGGTGGAGCTCTGGCGCGACAACCTCCGCTCCGTCGCACAGGCGCTGGAGCGTGGCGGCGGGTCGGCCCTGATCTGACGGCCACTAGTCTCCACGGTCATGGAGAGCAAGACGGGCGCACCGCGCTCTCGCCGAGCCGTCTACCGGCGCTGGCTGCCGCCGGCGGCGGGGGTGGCGATCGCGGCGGCGACATTCGTCTTCCTGCTGCCGCAGGTCGCTTCCTACAAGGACGTGTGGGACGTGGTCTCGGAGCTCTCGTGGCAGTGGGTGGCGGTGCTGCTCGCCGCGACGGCCCTCAACGTGGCGACGTTCGCACCGCCGTGGATGGTCGCCTTGCCGGGTCTCGGCTTCCGGCAGGCGCTTGCCATGACGCAGGCGTCGACGGCGCTCTCGATCGTCGTCCCCGGCGGCGCGGCGGTGGGGATCGCGGGGTCGTACGGGATGCTGCGCAGCTGGGGCTTCGCGCAGCGACCGGTTGCGACCGCCGTCACCTTGACGGGCGTCTGGAACCAGCTCGCGAACCTCGGCTTCCCGGCGGTGGCGCTGATCCTCCTCACGCTGAGCGGCGGGAGACATCCGCTGCTGACGACGGTGGCCCTCGTCGGCTTTGCCGCCTTCGTGGTCGTGATCACCGGCTTCACGCTCGCGCTGGCGAGCGACGGGTTGGCCACCGGCGTCGGCGAGATGGCCGCGCGGGTCGCGAGTCGCGCGCTGCGCCTCGTCCGGCGCGGGCCCGTGGGGTGGGGCGGGCCGGCGTTCGTCCGTTTCCGTCACGACGCGAGCGCCGTGGTGAGACGCCGCTGGCACGCGCTGACCCTGGCCACGATCGCAGGTCACCTGACCGTCTTCCTGATACTCATCCTCTGCCTGCGGGCGCTGGACGTACCGGCATCCGACGTGTCGGTGGTCGAGGCCTTCGCCGCCTGGTCGCTGATCCGGATCCTCGGCGTCCTGCCCCTGACCCCCGGCGGCATCGGCGTCGTCGAGCTCGGCCTGACCGGGTTGCTCGTCGGCTTCGGCGGGTCGAACGCGGGGGTTGTGGCAGCGGTGCTCGTCTACCGCTTCCTGACGCTGGTGCCGACGCTCGTGCTCGGCCTGCTCGCCGCAGCGACGTGGCGGCGTCACCGGCCCCGGCTTGCCTGAAGGCGCCCTCCAGCTCAATCGACGAGGTCGACCTCGAGCAGCGCAGCGTCGAGAACGTCTCCTGGCTCCTCGAGATAGGTCTCGTCCGTGTTCACCGACCAGACGTCGTGGTCGGTGCCGTCGAGCAGGTTGAGGGTGGCGAGGATCGCCGTCCACATCGAGTGATCCTGGTTGTTGTAGCGGTGTAGCCCGTTGCGGCCGAACGTCTTCAGATTGTCGAAGCCGGCGAGGAATCCCTTCAGGGTCGACACCGAATCGCGGTAGTCGCCGTCGTACATCGGGTACGCGCGCGGGACCCGCACCTTGACGCCGTCGAGAACGTGCGCCGGGTCGATGAGCCCGATGCTGGCGAGCTCGTCTGTGGCCATGCGGACGGCGTCCGTGTCCGAGAGCTCCCAGATGTCGTCACCTTCGAAGCAGAAGTACTCGACCCCGAGGCACGTCGTTCCCGGTTTGACCATCGCGGAGCTCCAGGCACCGAAGTTCTGGACGCGCCCCGCACGGGTCCCCGCATCGTGCAGGTAGATCCAGTTGTCGGGAAACGGCTCCTCGTCGTCGAGAATGAGGGCGACCAGGCAGAGATCCCGGTAGCGGAGCCTGCGCGCAGCGGCCGTCACTTCGATCGGCGGCAACGGGTCGAGAGAGAGCACGAGCTCCGACAGCGGGATGCTCGAGAGAACGGCGTCGACGGAGATCGCTTCGTCCCGCCCCTCGTGCGAGACGACGATCTCGGTCACATGGCCCGCTTCGTGGCGGACGGACACGACGCGATGCCTCGGCCGCACGGGAACCCCCCCGGTGGCGGCGCGCTGTTGGAGTTCCTCCCACATCTGCCCCGGGCCGAGGCGCGGGTAGTGGAACTGCTCGATCAGCGTCGTCACCGGTTCGCGATGGAGGCCGAGGATGGACAGCACCGCCTTTGTGAACGAGAAGTCCTTGATCCGCTGCGCAGCCCACTCCGCGCGGATCTCCGAGCCGGGGATACCCCACACCTTCTCCGTGTACGGGCCGAAGAACGCGTCGTAGAGACGCCGCCCGAACCGCGACTCGACCCAGTCCTCGAACGTCTCCTCGGAGCGGCGCCGGGCACCGAGGCGCGAGCGGAAGTACGAGAGCGCGCAGAGCACCGACTCGATGATCCCGAGGCGTCCGATCACGTCCTTCGCCTGCAGCGGATAGGCGAAGTACTTGCCGTCGTAGTAGATCCGCGAGAGCCGCGGGCGGACGAGGAGATCGTCGCCGAGCACCTCCTCCCAGAGGCGCTGCACGATCGACAGCTTCGTGAAGAACCGGTGCCCGCCGAGGTCGAAGCGATAGCCGTCGTAGACGACGGTCTTGGCGATCCCGCCGACCGTCCCGTCCGCCTCGAAGACGACGCCGTGAGCGCCGCGACGGGCGAGCACGTAGGCGGCCGTGAGACCTGCCGGCCCTGCGCCGAGCACTGCGGTTCCAGCGCTCCGATCCGTTTCTCGAGACACGCTGCCTCCGACCCCACTCGTGTGACGCCCGCACGAGTCTACTCGCGGCCCCGCGACACGTGCGGGCACAGAAGACGCGCTATACTTAACGTAGCGAATGGTTATCGACGTTACCCTTTCTTCGTCCGAAATCGCCGACGAGCTGCGCCCTGTGCTGTTGCGGCTGACGCGGGAGCTGCGCCACGAGACAGAGCGGCTGGGAGTCACACCGCGCCAGGCGACCCTTCTCTGGCTGATCCGGCGCACACCGGGGTCCAGCCTCCGGGACCTGGCCGAGCTCGAGCGGATCTCCGCCCCCGCGCTGTCGGGTCACGTCGACCGCCTCGAGCACGCGGGCCTCGTCGATCGGGTCCGTTCGACCGTCGACCGCCGCCGCGTCGGTCTCAAGCTGACCCCGGCCGGCGAACGCCTCCTGAGACGCCTCCGCGCCCGCCGCACCACCTGGCTTGCGGACCGCCTCGAGCGGCTCGAGCCCGACGAGCTCCACGCGGTGGCGGTAGCCCTGCCGGCGCTGCAACAGCTCGTCGAGGAGCCCGATTGAGCACCGTCGCGGTCGCGCTACGCGCCCGGACGTTCCGCAGCCTCCGGCGTCACCACAACTACCGCCTCTTCTTCGCGGGCCAGATCGTCTCGGTCGCCGGCTCGTGGATGCAGAACGTCGCCCTCGCCTGGCTCGTGCTCGACCTCTCCGGCTCGCCCCTTGCCGTGGGCACGCTCGTCTTCTGCCGTTTCCTCCCGTTCACCGTGCTGGGGCTGCCCGCCGGGTTCGTCGTCGACCGCCTCGACACGCGGCGCGTCGTGATGGCGACCCAGGCTGCGGCCATGGCGGTCTCGGTCGTGCTCGCGGTCGTGACCCTGACCGGGGCCGTGTCGCTCCCGCTCGTCTACGCGCTGGCGGCGCTCGGCGGCGTCATCCTCGTCTTCGACGCACCGGGTCGCCAGGCGCTCACCTTCGAGCTCGTCGGTCGCCGCGAGCTGCCGAACGCGGTGGCGCTGAACTCCGGCCTCTTCAACGCGTCGCGCGTCATCGGCCCGGCGATCGCCGGTGTGATGATCGCCGCCGTCGGCACGGGTCTCTGCTTCGTCGTCAACGCGTTCAGCTTCCTCGCCGTGCTGGCAGCGCTCGCCGTGATGCGCGAGAGCGAGCTCGTACCCGTCGAGCGGGCCTCGGCACACGGCGTCGTGGGCGGGGCCGGCGAGGCGCTTCGCTACGTGAGGCGCGATCGCGAGCTTCGCGCCGTGCTCGGAGTCGTCGCGGTGATCAGCCTCGTCGGCTTCAACTTCCACGTCCTCGTGCCCCTGCTCGCGGCGAACCTCGAGCTCGACTCGACGGCGTTCGGGCTCCTCTCGGCAGCGTTCGGTGCGGGCGCGCTCGCCGGCGCGCTGGCGGTGGCGACGATGCGCGGCGCGAGCCGGCGTGCCTTCGTCGGCGGCACGATCGGCTTCAGCCTGCTGCTCCTCGCGCTCGCCCCCGTGGACTCGCCCGCTGTCGCGGCGGCGCTCCTCGCCGCGATCGGGGTCTGTTTCACGCTCCTGACCGCGAACGCGAACGCGCTCGTCCAGCTGCGCGCGCCCGATCAGCTGCGCGGTCGGTTGGTCTCGCTCTACCTGCTCGCCTTCGCGGGCCTGGCGCCGTTCGGCGGCCTCCTGGCCGGGTGGCTCGCGCAGGTCGGCGGGACAGGGCTGTCGCTGACGGTCGCGGGCCTCGCCGGGCTCGCCGTGATCGCGCTCACCGCCCGCACCTGGCGCCCGGCCGTCACTTGATCGAGGGGTGTCGCAACACCGTCTCTCGGCCGATGCGGACGGGAACAGGTCGATCAGGAGGCGACAGAGCTGTGACGCCATTCGGCAACCGCGACTTCGAGCGCACCCCCGTCTCGCAACCTGAGACCGAGCCTCCGGCGGAGACCCGTGCGTGGGAGCACGAGGTCGAGCTCTCGCGACTCCTCGAGCGGCCCGCTGTACCAGAGGTGACGCGGGATACGCGCCGGATCGTCGTGCGGTTGCACGGCGGCGAGGACGTCGAGCTCGGACGGACCGAGGGACGCGAGCCGGCCGTGCAGCTGGCGCGCGAGATGGTGCAGGCGATCGAGCAGGCGGAGAGCCAGGGCGAGTGGCCCCTCGTGGAAGATCGCTTCCTGCGACCCGGCGCCATCGTCTCGGTCGACGTCCAGCGCGCCACCGCCGCGTAGACGGCGGGACCACTCGTTCGAGGGACGAAACGAGAGGCACGGAACCGCATACTCGAAGCTCACCAAGGGGCGGTGCGGCGACCCACGATCCCCGACACGGAGGAGAACGCCGTGGCAACGCTCGATCACCCACCGGTCACACCGAGAGACCACCTGGTCGACTGGCGGCCGTCGGAGCTGCGCCGCGTCGTCGTGCGGCTCGTCGGCGACGACGTCGTCCAGGTCGGCACCGCTCCGAACCGCGACAGCGCATTGATCCTCGCCCGCTCGGTGATCGCCGAGATCGACGATGCCTCCGGCGACTGGCCGCTGGTCGGCAACAGGCTGCTCCGCCCGGAGTCAGTGCTCTCGGTCGATCTCGTGACTGCCGGCTAGCGAAACGACGATGCGGAGCAGGTCCTGCGTCCGCGGTAGGTCGGCACTCGACCCTTCGAGCGCCTGATCGAGCGCGAGCTCGATCGCGGCTCCCGCTGCGGGAACGGCAGCGAGCGCTTCCACGTCGAGCTCGAGCAGAGGATGCGCGCGCCAGGCGAGGCGACGCCAGAGCTCGGCTCGCGCCGCCGCGTCCGGAAACGGCAGCTCGACGTGCTCCACCCCGTGCCGCGCGAGTGCGCAGGCGGTCTGCTCGTCGCGGGTCTCGAGCACGGTCGGTGAGCGCCGCGCAGTGGCGAGCTCGAGCAGGCGCGGTGCCGCATCGCCTGCCACGGGCTCGAGGAGCCATTCGACGTCGTGGAACAGCGCCACCGCGTGCGGGTGCTCGCAGGCGGCGAGCAGGCCCGGAAGCACAGGCTGACGTCGCCTCGCCGTGCCGCCCGATCAGGACCCTGCAGTCGACGCGCCACGTGTCGAGCCGGAGCTGCTCGCCACAGGTCTGCACGGCGACCGTCTTTCCGACACCGCGCCGACCCGAGACGACGGCGACCAGACCTCCGACCGGTGCTCGCGCGCAGAGGCCGCGGAGCTCGCCGATCGTCGCCTCGGGCAGCACGAGGTCGTGCCAGTCCAGCTCCCGCACGCGCAGGAACGCGAGCGGATCGACCGACTGCGTCTCGCCTAGCCGATCTCCCACGTGTCGGAGCCGGCCACGAGGGCGGCCAGGTCGCCGTCGCCCCTTCTGCTCGCGAGCCTCGGCGATCTGGGTCGCGACGGCCTCGTCGTAGACCGGCCGCTCGACCGAGCGGAAGACCCCGAGCGGGACGGCGCCGAGGCTCGGGTACGCGAGCCGGGCCAGCGCGAACGCGAGACCGGGGTCGTCGCGCTCGGGCTGGTGCACGAGCAGGCCGCCGTCAGCGGCGTCGACCACCTCGAGCGTGCCGTCCGGGCTCATGCGCACGCCCTTGTCGCCCCAGCGGATCTCCTGACCCGCCTCGAGGTAGAGCCTGTTCTCCTTGTGCTCACGCACGTGGTCGAAGGCGCCGTCGTTGTAGATGTTGCAGTTCTGCAGGATCTCGACGAAGGCGGTGCCCCGGTGCCGTGCCGCCGCGCGCAGCACCGCCGTCATGCCGGCCTTGTCGGTGTCGATGGCGCGTGCGACGAACGTCGCCTCGGCACCGATCGCGACGGCGAGCGGGTGGAAGGGACGGTCGACCGACCCCATCGGCGTCGACTTCGTCACCTTGCCGCGCTCGGAGGTCGGCGAGTACTGCCCCTTCGTGAGCCCGTAGATGCGGTTGTTGAAGAGCAGGATCCTCAGGTTGACGTTGCGGCGCAGCGCATGGATCAGGTGATTGCCGCCGATCGACAGCGCATCGCCGTCGCCCGTCACGACCCAGACGGAGAGGTCGGGCCGCGTCGTCGCGAGCCCGGTGGCGATCGCCGGCGCGCGACCGTGGATCGAGTGCATCCCGTACGTCTGCATGTAGTACGGGAACCGCGCCGCGCAGCCGATGCCCGAGACGAAGACGATGTTCTCGCGCGCGAGCCCCAGCTCGGGCATGAAGCCCTGCATCACGTTGAGGATGGCGTAGTCGCCGCAGCCCGGGCACCAGCGCACCTCCTGGTCGGACTTGAAGTCCTTCGCCTGGAGCTGCACCAGCACCGCCACCGCCGCCGTTGCCGTTGCCGGGCTGGTCCGCCATCGTCATGCCTCCGCCAGCGCCGTGATCGCCTCGGCGAGCTCCGCCGCCGTGAACGGCCGCCCGCGCACGCGGTTGTACGGGACCGCGTCGACGAGGAACTCGGCGCGGATCAGGGCGGAGAGCTGGCCGAGGTTCATCTCGGGCACGAGCACCTTCTCGTAGCGCTGCACGACCTCACCGGTGTTGCGCGGGAACGGGTTCAGATGGTGCAGGTGAGCGCGCGCCACCCTGACACCGTCGCGGCGGACACGCTTCACGGCGGCGCCGATCGGGCCGTAGGTCGAGCCCCAGCCGAGAACGAGCACGTCGGCGTCACCGTCGGGATCGTCGACGGCCAGCTCGGGGATGTCGGCGGCGATGCCGGCCACCTTCTGCGCCCGCAGCCGCACCATGAGGTCGTGGTTGTCGGGGTCGTAGGAGACGTTGCCGGTCACGTCCTCCTTCTCCAGGCCACCGATGCGGTGCTCGAGACCGGGCGTGCCCGGAATCGCCCACGGCCGGGCGAGCGTGGCGGGATCGCGCAGGTAGGGGTGGAACGTGTCGCCGTCGTTCGGCCCGGCCGCGAACTCGACCGGGATGGCGCGGCAGGTCGCCGACGTCCGGGATCAGCCACGGCTCGGACCCGTTCGCGAGGTACGCGTCCGAGAGGAGGTACACCGGTGTGCGGTAGGTGAGGGCGATTCGCGCCGCCTCGATCGCAGCGTGGAAGCACTGCGACGGTGTCGACGCGGCGACGACGGGCACAGGGCTCTCGGAGTTACGGCCGTGCAGCACCATCAGCAGGTCGGCCTGCTCGACCTTGGTCGGCATCCCCGTCGACGGTCCCGCGCGCTGGATGTCGAGGATCAGGAGCGGCAGCTCGAGCGCCACCGCGAGACCGACGGTCTCCGCCTTGAGGACGATGCCGGGCCCGGCCGAGGCGGTGACGCCGAGCGCGCCGCCGAAGGCAGCGCCGAGCGCAGCACCGACGGCCGCGATCTCGTCCTCGGCCTGGAACGTGACGACGCCGAACTCCTTGCGGGCGGCGAGCTCCTCGAGGATCGACGACGCGGGCGTGATCGGATAGGCGCCGAGGAAGAGCTGCAGGCCGGAGAGCTTCGCTGCGGCGATGAGCCCGTAGGAGAGGGCTGTATTGCCCGTGATCTGGCGGTAGCGGCCCGGTGCGAGCTTGGCCGGCGCGACCTCGTACGAGACCGCGAAGTCCTCGGAGGTCTCGCCGTAGTTCCAGCCTGCTCGCAGCGCCAGCGTGTTGGCGGCAGCGATCTCGGGCCGCTTCGAGAACTTGGCGTCGATGAAGTCGAGCGTCGGCTCGATCGGCCGGTGGTAGAGCCACGACATCAGCCCGAGCGCGAAGAAGTTCTTCGAGCGCTCGGCCTCGCGCGGCGTGATGCCCTCCACCGCCTTGAGCGCGGTCACTGTCATCGAGGTGAGCGCCACGGTGTGCAGGTGGTAGTCGCCGAGCGACCCGTCCTCGAGCGGGTTCCTCGTGTAGCCGGCCTTCTGCAGGTTGCGGTCGTTGAAGGCGTCGGTGTTGAGGATGATCGTGCCGCCCTTCGGCAGGTCGGCCAGGTTCGCCTTCAGGGCGGCGGGGTTCATGGCCACGAGGACATCCGGGCGGTCACCCGGCGTGAGGATGTCGTGATCGGCGAAGTGGACCTGGAAGCCGGAGACGCCCGGCAGCGATCCCGCCGGGGCGCGGATCTCGGCCGGGAAGTCGGGGAACGTGGCGAGGTCGTTTCCGAACAGCGCCGTCTCGGAGGTGAAGCGGTCACCGGTGAGCTGCATGCCGTCACCGGAGTCACCCGCGAAGCGGATGATCACACGCTCGAGAGGCTCGACGGGCTTCGTCACCGGATGCTCACACTGTAGACACGGTGACGGGCGCCGGGACGGACGTCACGGTCGCGTGCGGCGCACGAGCGTGATCCCCCACGCCGCGCCGCTGGCGAAGAGCTCGTCCGGGTCGACCTCGCCGAGCCAGCCGAGAAAGTGCGACGTCGGCTCGTCGGGGGTGGCGCCGTACACCGCCGTCGCGGTCGGGGCGGCGCGCTCGCGCGGGTCGCCCGCGGCGAGCTCGTCGCGGCGTCGCTCGGCTTCCTCCGCCGCCGGTCCTTCCGCGTAGCCCTTGGACATCAGCGCCTCGGCCGCCGCGGCTCGAGCGCGAGCCCACTCTGCGCGACCGTGTAGAGCAGGAGGTAGGCGAGCACGAGGAAGGTCGTGAAGACCACGGTCACCGCGAAGAAGCGCGGGTGGACGAGCGACTGGTCGATCTTCTCCGCCAGCGGCGCGACGACACGGCCCGGGTCGACGACGGCGTCCCAGCTGTTGAGCCCGAGAAACCGGCCCAGGTAGATGCCGATGCTTGACAGCGCGAGCGCGCCGAGACCGGTGACCCAGCCCGCGACGGGGCCGCGCGCGGCCGTCATCACGGCCTGCACGAGGAACAGGGAGCCGAGCCCGAGCAGCAGACCGGTGAGCGCGAAGCTGCCGATCAGCAGCGCATCCCACCAGAGCACCGTGGCGCCGGAGTCGCGGAGGTGCACGAAGTCGGTGAGGATGTACGGCGCGTTCGGGAGAAAGAGCAGCCAGAGCACCCCGAAGCCGGTCAGGTAGGCGGTGCCGCGGCCGCGCCGGTAGCCGTCGTAGACGGCCAGAGCGAAGACGAACGGCAGCCAGGCGAGGAACAGGTTCCAGACGAGGAAGCTCGTCTTGTACTCCCACGCGTCGTCGACACCCGCGCCGACGAGCGCGATGGAGAAGAGGCTCGCCAGCACGAGCAGGGCAACCGTCGCGACGCGTCGGCCGCTGACCCTGTCCGAGCTCACACTACGAGGGTAGCGGCTCGCTCGTCTCGGCCTCGCCCTCGTGGAGCAGCGAGACGACGTCGAGCGGCCACGTTCCCATCGCCACCTCGCCGTCGGGTGTGCGCGGCCACTCCTCGCGCGGCCGGTCACGGTAGAGCTCGACGCCGTTGCCGTCCGGGTCGTGGAGGTAGAGCGCCTCGCTGACGCCGTGGTCCGAGGCACCGTCGAGTGAGATGCCGGCCGCGACGACGCTGCGCAGCGCGTCGGCCAGCGTGGCGCGGTCGGGATACCGCACGGCGACGTGGTAGAGACCGGTGGTGCCGCGAGGCGGTGGCGGCCCGCCCTTCGACTCCCAGGTGTTGAGCCCGATGTGGTGGTGGTAGCCGCCGGCCGAAATGAAAGCGGCGCTGTCCCCCAGGCGTGCCTGCACCTCGAACCCGAGCACGCCGCTCCAGAATTCGAGCGCGCGGTCGAGGTCGGCCACCTTGAGATGGACGTGGCCGATGTCGACGCGCGGGTCGATGCTCACGAGAGGACGTCCTTCAGCAGCACCTTCAGAAGGATAAGGGCGACACCGAGCGACGCCCCGGCGAGCCCGGCGGCGAGCGCCCGACCCCAGCGGGCCCCGGTGATGCGCGCCGCGGCGAGTGCGTAGAGACCGAGGGTCACGACGCCGGTCCAGAGCGCCCATTCGAAGGCGCGTGCGTCGGCGATGATGCCGAGCGCCGCCAGGACGAAGAACACGACCGGGACGAGCGCGCCGCCGAGCCCTGCGAGCGACTCGTGCCACAGCCGCGACTTCTCGTCGGCGGTGAGCGGCCGGCCCGCCCGGATGACACCGCCGATCCGACCCGCATACACCTCGGCGAGGACGACGGCGAGCGTCGCGCCCAGCACCGCCGCAATTGCCTCCTGCGGTGGCGGCGCGAACGCGTTCAGAGTGGCCACCACCGACAGCGCGATCACCGAGCCGTAGACGGCCTTCGCGACGTACTCCCCGAGCACCTCACGCGGAGCCGACCGGAGCCAGCGCTTCATGCGAGCTCCTCTCGTGGCGCGGCCGAGAGCGCCGCGCCGCCGAGCGCGAAGAGCACCACCGCGATCCAGTGGATGCCGATCACGTCCGTCTGCAGGCCCACCACGGCCATGGCCACGAAGGCTGCGGCGAGCCAGGGTACGCGCCGCCAGAGCGCGGTGACGAGCGCGGCCAGCCACGCCACGAAGAGGAGCGCGCCGGCCAGCCCCGCGTCGACGCCGAGCTCGGTGAACGTCGACTCGCCCGCCTTGATCTCGACGCCGGCGCGCTTGGCAGAGACGCCGGCGTTGCCGAGCCCGTAGCCCCAGGGGTGGTGCAGCACGACGCGGACACCGTCGCGGAGGTTGCGGAGATGGCTCTCGCTCGATGCCTCGCCACCGGAGAGGGCGCCGCCGGTGCCACCCTGCGCGGCGGCGAGCTCCCGCAGACACGCGAGCTCGGCTGCGGTGTACGAGGTCGACGGGCCGATCGTCGGGTAGGCGACGAGGAAGAGGGCCGAGACGGCAACCGACGCGGCCGCGAGCACCACCGGTGCCCGGCGTCTCTGCGCTGCCGCAAGCACGCAGAGCCCGAGCGCGAGGGCGATGAAGGCCGAGCGCGTGTGCGTCCAGAGCAAGCCTGCGTAGGCGAGGACGCCGGCGGCGACGATCCAGCGGGTCGGCCGTCGTGCAGCGAGGAACAGGAGCACGATGACGAGGACGTATGCCGTGGCGAGGGGTGAGAGGAATGTCGAGACGCCCCGCCGCAACGGGTTGCTCTCGTCGCCGGTGTTGAAGATCCAGTTCTCGGGCAGGTGTGACAGGCACTCGTAGCGCAGGCCGAGCTGCTCGCGGTACCAGCCGGGGACACCGGAGTCGCGCCACCACTGGAGCGGCACCGCGTACACGTCGACCACCGTCCAGACGGCGAGCGCGGCGGCAAGCGCCGCAATCACGAGCCCGACCCGCCGCCACTGCGGTGCCGAGAGCACGAGCAGCCGGCCGAGGAAGTACGCGGCGACGGGGAGCAGATGGTGACGGAGCGCGAAGAGCTCCCCGCGCGCGGTCGCGGCGCCGCCGAGCCAGCTCTGCGGCAGCAGCCACCAGACGACGACGACGGCGGCATACGCGAGCGCGAGCCGGTCGGCCCAGCGGTCGACGGGGAGGCGCCGTGCGCCCCACAGCGCTGCGGCGAGCGCGGCGAGGAGCAGCACCTCCTTCCACGCGGCGAGGACGTCGAGCGAGGTGCCGCGGACGCCGGCCTGCCACGCGAGCGCCATGACCAGGTTGTGGAGCGCAAGCCCGACCGTGAGGACGAGCAGCGTCACCCACGCGAAGCGCGCGGTCATGCCGGCCTCGCAGATCGCCAGGCTGACGCAGCGCTTCTCATCCGATCGCCACCAGCGTCATCCCGAGATTGACGATGTGCACGGGCCGTGGGAAGAGCGCGCGCAGCTCACCGGCTCCGAGCAGGTGGTTCTCCTTGGCCCACGGGCGCCTCGCGAGGTCGTAGACCCGGTGGGCCGCGGGCTCGGGCAGCCAGTGCACGAGCGGCAGCCGCGTGTGCACCTCGATCGGGAACCAGCGGTTCGGCGTCGTGATGAACACCTTCCGGCCGACACGCAGCGCCTCCGTCACCATCGCCCGCCGGCGCTCCGCTCCGCCCACGTGCTCGACGACGGCGTTCGAGAAGACGACGTCGAAGGCGCCGTCCGGGAACGGGAGCGCGCAGGCGTCGCCCTGCACGTACGGGATGTGCGGGTAGGCGGCACGGAAGCCGGCGCCGTCGTGCAGCCCGAGCGCGGTGACCCGCTCGGGCCACGGGTACAGCTCCTCGAAGAAGTTGTGCGTGCGGCAGCCGGACTCCCCGCCACCGCCGCCGAATCCCACCTCGTCGACGCCGACGTCGAGCACGGTCGTCTCCGGCCCCGGCCGTAGCTCGTCCAGGAAGAGCCGCAGCTTCCGCCTGCGTGAGCGAAGCGAGACGGCGTCCACGAGCCGCATGACACGCGAAGGTACCGACCGCACCCGCGGTCCGTGGCCTAGGGTGCAGCTCGTGATCGAGGATGTCGTCACTCCGACCGGGCCCTACCGTCTCTCGCTGATGGTGCGCCAGGGGCATTGGACGGCAGCGATCGTCGGTGGTGAGGTCAGCGCGTGCCAGCGCCAGGACGGCCGCGTCGTCGTGCGAGCGCCCGACGAGGAAGGCCTCGCGACCGCGCGCTTCATGCTCGCACTCGACGACGACACGGCGGAGGTCCACGCACGGTTCGCCCGTGACCCGCTGCTCGGACCCTCGGCGCGCGCGCTCGTCGGCTACCGGCCGTTGCGGCTCGCCACCGTCACCCATGCAACCCTGCGCGCGGTCGTCGGCCAGCTGATCGAGTCACGGCGCGCCCGCGCGATCGAGCGCTCGATCCTGCGCCGTCTCGGCACCGGTGTCGCGACCAGGGAAGGGTTGGGGCTCCTCTCGCCCCTCGACCTGCGACGACACGGACTCGCGCAACACCGCGCATCGGCACTCGCCCGTGTCGTCGCGGGGATCGACCTCGAGCGCCTCCGCGGGCTGCCGGGTGACGCCGCCGCCGCGCGCCTCGCGCGCGAACGAGGCATCGGGCCCTGGTCGCTGGGCGTCATCGCGCTGGAAGGGCTCGGCCGCTTCGACCACGGCCTGGTCGGCGACCTCGGCCTGGTGAAGCTCGCGGCGTCGCTCTGGGGACGGTGGCCGGAGCCGTCCGAGACGGCCGAGCTGCTCGATCCGTACGGCGAGTGGCAGGGCCTCGCCGGCGAGCTGCTGCTCCTCGGCTGGTCGCGTGGCCTCGTCCCCGGCGCCAACGCCGACGTCGCGCGCCGAACGAGGCTTCGTACCCGCAGAGCAGCGTGACACCCGCATAGACTCCGCGCATGAGCGTCGACGGGCGACGGATCGCCGTACTCGGGGCGGGCAAGATCGGAGAGGCCCTGATCTCCGGGCTGCTCTCGTCCGGCTGGCGTACGCCAGACGACATCGTCGCCTCGGGCCGACGCGAGGAGCGAATCGCCGAGCTCGCCCAGCGTCACGGCATCCGCACGACGCGCTCCAACGTCGAGGCCGCGAGCGGCGCTGCTCTCGTGGTGTTGTCGGTGAAGCCGCAGGACATCGAAGTGCTCCTCGGCGAGATCGGCCCGGTGATCTCCGACGAGCAGACGGTGCTCTCGATCGCCGCCGCGATCCCGACCGCGAGGATCGAGCGTCATCTGGCAGCCGGCGTACCGGTCTGCCGTGCGATGCCAAACACGCCTTCGACCGTGCACGAGGGAATCGCAGGGCTGTGCGCCGGCGCGCACGCGGACGACCAGCACGTCACGCTCGCCGAGGAGGCGCTTGCGCACCTGGGCGCGGTGGTGCGCGTGCACGAGAGCTCGATGGACGCCGTCACCGCCGTCTCCGGCTCGGGCCCCGCGTACTTCGCATTGCTGGCCGAGGCGATGATCGAAGCCGGGATCCTGCTCGGCCTGTCGCGCGAGGTCTCGACGCAACTCGTCGTGCAGACGATGCTCGGCACCGCGAAGCAACTGCGCGACGAGCGCATGCACCCGGTCGAGCTGCGCGAGATGGTCACCTCGCCGGGCGGGACGACGATCGCGGCCATCCGGGAGCTCGAGATCGCCGGCGTGCGAGGCGCTTTCCTGAACGCGATCCAGGCGGCGATGAACCGCTCTCGCGAGCTCGCCGCCGGCGAGCCGTAGGGGCGAGGCCTGCCTCGCCCACCGCTGCCGCCTCTCCTCTCGACAGCCCGTGAGCGGCTCGTAGGCCCGACGGCGGTGCCGAGACGGGTGCACTGCCTGCAAGCCGCCGTGCTCGTGGAGATGCACGACCGAGCCGCCGCCGGTGGCTTCACCGACGAGGGCGCGGCGGTGCGGGCGCTCCTCGCCCCACACACGCACGTGCGCCTGGACTGGGACTGATGCCGCGCTCCCTTCGCGAGGTCGTCTATGTCGACGGTGTTCGCACAGCGTTCGGCAAGGCGGGCCCAGACGGTCTCTTCGCGAGGACGCGCGCGGACGACATGGCGGTCAAGGTCGTCCGCGAGGTGCTGCGTCGCGTCCCGGCCGCGCCGCCCGAGCGCATCGGCGACGTCGTCTTCGCCGCCACCGCGCAGGTCGGAGACCAGGGGTTGACGCTCGGTCGGGACGTGGCGCTGCTCGCCGGTCTGCCCCACACGGTGCCCGGGATGGCGGTCGACCGCATGTGCGCGGGGGCACTGACCGCGACGACCGTTGCCGCCGGGGAGATCGCACTGGGCGCCGCCGACCTCGTGCTCGCAGGCGGCGTCGAGCACATGGGACACCACCCGATGGGCGCCGACGTCGACTTCAACCCGCGCTTCGCGGCGGAGCGGTTGATCGACGAGAGCGCGGCCGTGATGGGGCAGACGGCCGAGAACCTGCACGACGTGTTCCCCGACCTGACCCGCGAGGACGCCGACGCGTACGCGCTCCGCTCGCAACGACGCGCGGCCGCCGCGTGGGACGACCCGGACGGTGTCTTCGCCCGCACCGTCGTGCCCATGAGCGTCTTCACGGACGAGGGCTGGAAGGTCGCGGCCCGCGACGAGTTCCTGCGTCCCGACACCACGCTCGCCGGTCTCGCCGGTTTGCGGACGCCGTTTCGCGCCGGCGGCCGGGTCACCGCCGGCAACTCCGCCGGTCTCACCGACGGCGCCACCGCCTGCCTGCTCGCCGCCGAGCAGACCGCGCTCGAGCTCGGCCTCGAGGCGCGCATGCGTCTGGCCGGGTTCGCCTACGCCGGCGTCGAGCCGCACCTGATGGGGCTCGGCCCGGTGCCCGCGACACGACAGGTGCTCGACCGTACCGGCATCCCGCTCGAGGAGGTCGGCCTGTTCGAGATCAACGAGCCGTTTGCCGTCCAGGTGCTCACCTGGTGCGCCGGGATGGGCGTCGACCCGGAGGATCCTCGGCTGAACCCGTCGGGCGGCGCGATCGCATGCGGGCATCCGCTCGCCGCGACCGGGGTGCGGCTGATGGCGCAACTGGCGGACGGCTTCGACCGCCGGCCAGCCGTTCGCTACGGGCTGACGGCGCTCTGCATCGGGCTCGGCATGGGCGCGGCGCTCCTGTGGGAGAACACGCGGCATGGCTGACCCGGTGACGCGGTTCCACCTGCAGCGGGTCGACACCCGTGTCGGCCCGGTCGCGCTCGTCACGATCGACAACGGCGCCGACTGGCAGAAGCCGAATACCTTCGGCCGCGAGGCACTCGAGTCGCTCGCCGGGACGCTCGACCTGCTGGAGACCGGCGACTGGCACGGGCTCGTGCTGACCGGGAAGCCGCTCGGGTTCGCAGCGGGAGCAGACATGACGCAGTTTCCGGGTATCACCCCGGACCTGGCGCGGCGCGGCGGGCAGGCGGGCCACGAGCTCTTCGGCCGCCTGCGCGCGCTGCCCTACCCCACCCTCGCGGCTGTCAACGGCGCCGCGCTCGGTGGCGGCGTCGAGATCGCGTTGCACTGCGACTACCGGACGATCGCCGCGTCTGTGCGTCATGTCGCGCTGCCGGAGGTCTTTCTCGGGCTCATCCCCGGCTGGGGCGGGACGCAGCTCGTGCCGCGTCTGATCGGCGCCGCGGGCGCCGTGCAGCTGATCGTGGACAACCCGCTGAAGCAGAACCGCATGCTGACGGCGCCGCAGGCGTTCGAGCTCGGTCTCGCCGACCGGCTGCTCGAGCCGGTGGAGCTGCTCGACGAGTCGCTGGAGGAGCTCGTGCGGATCATCGAGGCGGGCCGCGGCAAGCGCGAGCCGGCCGCCGACCTCGCCGACGCGGCTGACGTGTGCGCCGGCGCGCGGGCCCGCGTCGACGACCAGGTGCACGGCGCCGCCCCCGCCCCCTACCGCGCACTCGAGCTGATCGAAGGCGCCGCCTCGTGGACGATCGAGGAGGGCTACCGCGCCGAGGAGGACGCGCTCGCCGAGCTGCTGCCGGGGCCCCAGGGGCAGGCGTCGATCTACGCCTTCGACGTCATCGAGCGGCGCCTCAAGCGCGGCGTCGGCGTTCCCGACGCGGAGCCGCGGCAGGTGCAACGGGTCGGGATCGTCGGCGCCGGGCTGATGGCGACCCAGCTGGCGACGCTCTTCCTGCGCCGGCTCGAGGCGCCGGTCGTGATCACGGACGTCGACACCGCCCGGGTCGAGCAGGCGGTCGCCGCGATCAGGTCGGAGCTGGAGCAGCTCGCGGCGCGCGGCCGTCTGCCGGAGGCGAAGGCGCGGTTCCTGGCGGGCGCGGTCGTCGCCGGGGAAAGCCTCGACGCCTACGTGGGCTGTGACCTCGTGCTGGAGGCCGTGTTCGAAGAGCTCGAGGTGAAGCAGCGCGTGCTCGGCGCGCTCGAGGAGGTCGTCGCCGAGACGTGCCTGCTCGCGACGAACACGTCCTCGCTGTCGGTCGCGGGCATCGCCGCCCACCTGCGCCGGCCGGAGCGCGTCGTGGGGCTCCACTTCTTCAACCCCGTGGCGGTGCTGCCGCTCGTCGAGATCGTGCGCACGGCGGCGACGGACGATGCGGCGCTCGCGACGGCGTGGGACGTGACGAAGCGGCTCGGGAAGCGCGGCGTCCTGGTGCGAGACGCGCCGGCCTTCGTCGTCAACCGCATGCTCACCCGTCAGTCGTGCGTGCTCTTTCGCGCCGTCGAGAACGGCAACACGTTCGAGGAGACCGACGAGGCGGCGCTGCGGCTCGGGCTGCCGATGCCACCGTCGGTCCTGCTCGCGATGGTCGGCCCGCGCGTCGCCAACCACGTGCGCCACACGCTCCACGAGGCGTTCCCGGAGCGGTTTCCCCTCTCGCCGACCCTCGAGCGCTTCGCCGCGGGCGAGATGGACGTCGTCGTCACGGGGGACGACAGGAAGACCGTCGACGAGATCCACGAGGAGCTCCTGGAGGCGCTCGCGGACGAGGCGCGACACCTGCTCGACGAGGGGGTCGTGGCCAGCGCGGCCGAGATCGACGGCTGTCTCATCCTCGGCGCGGGCTTCCCGTTCTTCCGTGGCGGCATCACGAAGCACCTCGACCAGACGGGCGTCTCGCAGCGCGTGCTCGGCCGCATGCTCTCCTCGTGGGGGGACGGCGACGTTTCGTAGGGGCCGGGCCTGCCCGGCCCTCGTCCACCACCTTGCCGGGTGATCAGGGCGAGGCAGGCCTCGCCCCTACGAGGCGGCAACATCCGCACGCTTGCGCTACGCTTCGGACCAGCGGCAGTGCTCAACCGCATCGGATCGCGCGAGCACGCCGAACCCACCACGAAGCGGCACGTCGACGCGTGCTGCCGCCATGCAGGAAGCGACACTCACCCCTGGAGCGACGTCGGACTCGTCCGAGCAGCTTGCTGCCCGCGCGCGGCGGGGCGAGGCGTGGTTCGGCGAGCCGTTCCTGCATCCCGGCGAGGAGGCCACCGTGGCACTCGCACCCGGGACCGCACGCCGGGTGGCGCTCGACGACGCGCTCACCGAGCTCGAAGCGGGCCGCGAAGCCCCGTCCTCACGCTGGTTGGTGCGCTACGGGCTGATGCTCGGGCTCGAGCGGGTGCTCGCCGCCGAGACGCCGACGACGGCGTCCGGCACGGATCTGCGCCGCCATCAGATCGACGCGCTGGCAGGGATGCTCACCGAGTTGATCGCCGCCACGCAGCGCGCGGCGGACGAGAACGGCAACGGGAACGGGGGCAACGGGCAGACGGTCGAGGTGGACGAGGAAGCGGAGGAGCTCGAGGACGACGACGACCTCGACGCCGGCTTCGTGGACGAGGACGTCGAAGCCGCCCACGACCACGGCGACGACCCGGGCGCCGTCCGCCGGTATCGCTTCCGCCATCCGACCGCGTCCGGCAAGACGATCGCGGCGGCCGGATTCATCGAAGCCTCACGCCGCCTCGGCGTCCTCATCCTCACCCACCGCCGTCTGCTCGTCTCGCAGTTCCAGCGCGACTTGACGACGGAAGGGTACGGCGACCGCCTCGAGCCGGCGATCGAGAACGGGCAGCAGCCGCTGCGCCCGCACCCGATCACGATCCAGACATACGCCTGGTTCGCCCGCCACGGTCGTGACCTCTCGCGCGACGCCTACCAGCTCGTGATCTGCGACGAGGCGCACACGGCCCTGGGGGAGAAGACATCGGCTGCCATCAGGGCCTTCTCGGATCCGCTCTACATCGGCATGACCGCGACGGAGCAGCTGATCGCGAAGCAGGTCTCGGACGTCTTTCCCGCCTCGGTCGACGACCTGCCACTCGGTGACGCGGCCCGCCGCGGCCTGATCGCCCCGCTTCGCTGTATGCGGGTGCCACCGGTGGCGGCGATCAACTCGGTGCCGATCGTCGGCGGCGACTTCGAGGAGCGCGCCCTGGCCGCGGCGCTCGACCATCAGGCTCTCAACCAGGCAGCCGCCAGCCTCTACCGTGACCGCTTCGGGCCGACTCCGGGGATCGTCTACGCCGCCGGTGTGGCGCACGCCTACAACCTGGCGCAGGAGTTCCGCGCCACGGGTCTGAAGGCGACCGCCGTCTCGGGGAAGACCCCGCCGCGCGAGCTGGCGGAGACGCTCGCCGCGTACGAGCGCGGCGAGATCAACGTGCTCGTCAACGCGCAACTCCTCGCCGAGGGCTGGAACTCGCCGCGCGCGACGGTGTGCTTCCATCTCGCGCCCACCGCTTCACGCCGCGTGTACCAGCAGCGGATCGGCCGCATCATGCGCATGCACCCGCGCAAGGAGGCGGGCATCGTCGTCGACTTCGTGCCGAAGGCCTCGACGCACGCCGAGCGCGTCGTCTCGCTCCACTCCCTCCTCGACGCTGATTTCTATCGCGAGGGAGCCCGCGTGACGCCGGCGCCGCGCCGGCGCTCGCAGCGCCGCGCCCGCCGCCGCCTCTCGCCGGCGCCGTGGCTGGTGCCCGTGACACCGGACGTGCGCAGGCGCCTGGCGGTGATCCAGCGCGAGTGGCAGCGCGTCGACCCGAAGTTCCTCGACGACGACGAGCAGCGCTTCTGGGCCACGATCGCCGGCCGCCAGATCCGCTTCGACCAGCGCGCCGAGTTCGCGCGCAAGTTCGCCGAAGGGCGCGCCGGGAAGGGCGCACTCGAAACCTTCCTCGCCACCTGCGCGGCCGAGAACCCCAACCGGCGCCTGCGCATGACGGCGCTCGCGGACCGGGTGGGGGCGAAGGTGGAGCGAGCCGACTTCGACGACCTGGTGACGCTGGTCACCCAGGCGCCGCCGTGGGAGAAGGACCGTGCCTCGGGCGTGCGGATCCTGCTCCGCGCCATCGGCGAGGGGAAGGCAGATGCGCCGGACCAGATCCTCGCCCGCTGGACGTGGCGTCTCGCACGGGCCGTGCGGAAGACACTCGATCGCAAGGGAAGCCAGGAGTTCCCGGAGGCGAAGCGGCTGCTCGGCGCGGTCGCGAACTCGCGGGGTCACCGGCACGAGGAGAACGTGGGCCATCTCGTCCGCATCGCGAAGGCGTTGCCGATGCAGGTCGCAGCCGCCCTGCTCGCGTCGGCCGAGGGCTACACGCCGCGTGCCAACGGCGTGCTCGACCAGGCGCGCGAGGATCTGGGCCCGATCCAGGAGATCGCGAACGCGCTCGCCGACAACCTCCCCGCCCCGAAGGCGCCCGCCCGCAAGTCGCGCCGCCGCCGGCGCAAGAAACGGGGCGCCGAGCAGCCGCAGCCCGCGACTGCCACCGACGCAGTCGCAACGCCCGGTGAGACACCCGCGGACGAACCGGTCCTCCCGGAGCTCCCCGCTCCGGACGAGAACGAAGCCGCCGCGTAGCGCTCAGAACTAGGGGCCGCGAGGCCCGGGCGGGTCGCCGTCGCCGCGCTGCTCTCGGTCGCGCTCGCGCAGGAACCGCATCAGCTCTCCGGCGAGCGCGTCGCCGCTCGGGAGCTCGCCCTCGTCGGTGAAGAGCTCGATCGTGTCGGCGCGGTGCTCGAGCTCCTCGACATAGGCGGTCGTCTCTGCGTCCGAGGCGACCGCCTCGCTCACCTGCGACGCGTACGCCTCCTCCGCCTCGACGAGCTCGGCCACGTCGACCGTGGTGTCGAGTAGCGTCCCGAGCCGCTCGCAGAGCGCCTTCGCGGCGCGCGGGCTCGGTACCAGCGAGACGTAGTGGGGTACCGCCGACCAGAGGCTGACCGAGCGGATCTCGTGGCGCTTGCAGGCATCGTGGAGCACGCCGACGATCCCCGTCGGGCCCTCGTAGCGGGAGAGCTGGAGACCCAGCTCCTCGACGAGCCGCGGGTCGGTCGCGGCCCCTGTGACGGGCGCGGGGCGCGTGTGCGGCACGTCGGCGAGCAGCGCGCCCAGCGTCACCACGAGCTCGACGCCGAGATCGCTCGCCAGCCCGGAGACGAGGTCGGTGAACGCCCGCCAGCGGTAGTTCGGCTCCACCCCGAGCAGGATCACTGCGTCCCGCCCGGCACCCGGCACCGGCGCGTGGAAGAAGACGTTCTCCGGCCACTCGATGTGGCGCGTCATGCCCTCGTCGAGCGTCACGGTGGGACGCACGGCCTGGAAGTCGACGAACCCCTCCGGATCGATGTCCGCGAAGCGTTCCGCCCCCCAGCTGCGCGCCAGGTAGGCGGCGGCGAGTGTCGCGGCCTGGCCGCCGTCGTTCCAGCCCTTGAACGCGGCGATCAGGACGGGCCGGGTGAGCGCGGGGCGCTCGACGAGGCGGAGCTCGGCTCCCACGACGACAGCCTACTGGCGCGAGCCTCCATCGGCGATGCGGCGAGGAGCGGCGTCGGCGGTCGCCAGAGTGAATAGACGATCGCGACCGTCAGCGTCCAGACGGTGGCGGCGAGCAGGACGTGCGCGAGCACCAGCCCCCAGGGCAGCGCGTTCCGGTACTGCACCTCGCCGACGAGCATCTGCGCCCCGAGCACCACGAGGAGCGCCAGACCGAGCCGTGCGATGCCCGGCGCGCTCCGCCGCTGCCCCACGAGCCACGAGCCGACGACAACCAGCCCGATCCCGTAGACGGCGGTCACGCGGACGTGCACCCACACGGCGTCAGTGACCGCGATCCCGAGCCTGCGGATGTCCTCGCCACCCGAATGCGGGCCGGCCGCCGTGGCGACCGCGCCGGTGACGACGAGCGCGAGGCAGGCCGGGACGCCGACCGTGGCCACGAGCCGCCACCAGCGCGGACCGACGGGGCCGCCGACACCTCGGAGGCGGCTCCACGCCTCGAGCGTGACGACGGCGGCGAGCCCGACGACGACGAGCGCGAGCAGAAAATGCGACATCACGAGCAGCGGGTGGAGGTCGAGGATCACCGTCAGCCCTCCCAGCGGGATCTGCGCCACGCTGCCTGAGAAGGCCGCGAGCGCCGTCAGGCGCACCCCGCGCCGGAGACCCTCCACACGACGCGACGCGAGCCACATGACGAGCGTGAGCACGATCGCCGTCAGCGCCACGAGGCGGTTCCCGAACTCGACGAACGCATGGAAACCCTGCTCGGGAAACGGCTTGTCGCCGCAGCGTGGCCAGTTGTCGCACCCGAGACCGGAGGCGGTGAGGCGGACGAATGCGCCCGAGGTGACGACGACGTAGAGGCTCACGAGCGTCAGCGACGCAAGCCGCACGAACGCCCGTGGGGACACGGGCCGGTGCCACAAGCGGGCCATCACCGGAGCGACACGCCGGTTCCCGCTTCGACGTGCCCGACGCGCCACAACGGCAACCCGGCGGACGCGAAGGCCGCCGTGAGGACGGCGCCGCGGTCGGACGGCACCATCACGAGCAGGCCGCCGGCGGTCTGCGGGTCGTAGGCGAGCGCTTCGACGTCGTCCCCGGCGGTGCTGTCGACGTGCGGCTCCGCGAACTCGCGGTTGCGGCGGTCGCCGCCGGTGCGCACACCCGCGGCGGCAAGCTCCAGCGCCCCCGGCAAGGCAGGCAACGAGTCAGCCTCGAGCACGATCCGCACGCCGCTGCGCGACGCCGTCTCGTGTGCGTGACCGAGAAGCCCGAAGCCGGTCACGTCCGTCACAGCGCTCGGCCCGTAGGGTCGCACGGCATCGGCGACGGCGCCGTTGAGCGTCTTCATCGCCGCCACGGCAGCCTCGAGCGCACCCGCCGGCGCCTGTCCGTCACGCTGCGCCTGGAGCACGAGCCCGGTGCCGAGCGGCTTCGTGAGAAAGACTGCGTCCCCGGGGCGGGCACCGCTCTTCACCCACACGTCGTCCGGGTGCACGAGGCCGACGACGGCGAGGCCGTACTTGGGCTCGGCGTCACGGATCGTGTGCCCTCCCGCGAGGATCGCGCCGGCGGCGCGCACCGCCTCGTCCGCCCCCTCGAGGATGAGGCCGAGCACCTCGGTCGGCAGCTCCTCGGGGAAAGCAGTCACCGAGAGGGCCAGCAGCGGCGACCCGCCCATCGCGAAGACGTCGTTGAGCGCGTTCGTGGCGGCGATGGCGCCGAAGTCCCGGGGGTCGTCGACGACCGGCGGGAAGAAGTCGACGGTGAAGACGAGCGCCCGCTCGTCGTCGAGCCGGTACACGGCAGCGTCGTCGGCCGGGTCGAGCCCGACGAGCAGGTCGGCCGCCTCCGCCGGGGCAAGCGCGCCGAGAAGCGTCTCCAGTCGGGCAGCGGAGTACTTCGCGGCACAGCCGCCCGCGCGGGCGAGGCTCGTGAGTGGCGCCGACTCCACACGCCGAGTGTACGGAGCCGCGCAGGAGACGTGCTCGCGGCGCCGAAGCCTCATCGGACGGAGAGTTCTCACTCTTCTCCTCCCCCTGACGCGAAGGCCGCCACCCCCCTGACCGGCGGCCTTCGCAGTTCTGGCTGTGCGAGACTCGCGGCGTGCCCTCAGCGCTCGTCACCGGCGGCTCCTCGGGGATCGGCCTCGCGATCGCGCGCATGCTGGCCGAGGAGGGGCACGGTCTCACGCTCGCCGCGCGCACCGTGGAGCGACTCGAGGCTGCCGCAGCCGAGCTCGGGGCCGACGCGGTCGCGGCCGACGTCTCCTCCGAGGACGACTGCGTCTCGCTCGTCGCGGCCCACGTCGAGCGCCACGGCGGGCTCGACGTGCTCGTCAACTCGGCCGGTGTCGGCTTCGCCGGTCAGATCGGGGACACGTCGACGAAGCGCTTCGACGTCCAGCTCGGAGTCAACCTCCGCGGCACGTTCCTCGTCACACGCCAGGCGCTGCCGCACCTCAGAGCCGCGAAGGGCCTCGTCGTCAACCTCGCCTCGATCGCCGGGACGATCCCGACCCCCGGGCTCGCCACCTACGGCGCCAGCAAGGCGGCGGTCATCTCGCTGACGCGCTCGCTGGCACGCGAGGAAGCGGCCAGCGGCGTCCGCGTCACCGCGCTCTGCCCCGGGTTCGTCGACACGGCCATGGCCGAGTGGACCGGGCTCCCGCCCGAGGAGATGATCCAGCCCGAGGACTGCGCCGAGCTCGTCCGCGCGCTGCTGCGCCTCTCGCCCGCGGTGCGCATCCCCGTGATCGTCGTCGAGCGCGGCGACGACGACGTGTGACACCGACGTCCTACGTCTGCGAGCCTGGCCCGCCTTCGGACCGTCGATCGTCGAGCTCGGGCAGTCCGAGCACCTGGGTCAGACCCGCGCGTCCGTAGAGCTCGAGCTTGGCGCGTGAGTCCTCGAGGTCGAGGATGCGCATCGTGAGCTGGCCGATCCGGTCCTGCGGCCCGAAGGCTGCGTCGTCGACGCGCTCCATCGAGAGCCGCTCGGGCTCGTAGGTCGCGTTCTCCGAGACGGTGTCGGTGATCGTGTAGTCGTCGCCGCGGCGCAGCTCGACCGTGACATCGCCGCTGACGGCGTGGCCGACCCAGTTCTGCAGGCTCTGGCGCAGCATCAGTGCCTGCGGATCGAACCAGCGCCCCTCGTAGAGCAGGCGGCCGAGCCGGCGGCCCATGGTGCGGTAGTTGTCGATCGTGGCCTCGTTGTGGATCGCGTTCACGAGTCGTTCGTAGACGACCCAGAGCAGCGCCATCCCCGGCGCCTCGTAGACGCCGCGGCTCTTCGCCTCGATGATCCGGTTCTCGATCTGGTCGGACATGCCGAGCCCGTGCCGCCCGCCGATCGCGTTCGCCTCCAGCACGAGGGCGACGGGATCGAGCTCGCGACCGTCGATCGCCACCGGCCACCCCTCCCGGAACCGAACCACGACCCGCTCGGGCTCGATCGAGACGGCCGTGTCCCAGTGCCTGACACCCATGAGCGGCTCGACGAGCTCGAGCGAGCGGTCGAGCAGCTCGAGCTCCTTCGCCTCGTGTGTCGCGCCCCAGATGTTCGCGTCGGTCGAGTACGCCTGCTCGGCGCTCACGCGGTACGGGAGCCCTCGAGCGACGAGGTAGTCGCTCATCTCCGAGCGGCCGCCGAGCTCTGCGACGAAGTCGGGGTCGAGCCACGGCTTGTAGACCCTCAGGAATGGGTTGGCGAGCACGCCGTAGCGGAAGAACCGCTCGATGTCGTTGCCCTTGTGGGTCGAGCCGTCGCCCCAGATGTCGACGCCGTGCTCGTGCATCGCGTGGACGAGCATCGTCCCGGTCACCGCCCGCCCGAGGGGCGTCGTGTTGAAGTACGTCTTGCCGGCGCTCTGCACGTGAAAGGCGCCGCACTGCAGCGCCACGAGCCCTTCGTGCACGAGGTGCTCGCGGCAATCGACCGCCCACGCGCCCTCGGCGCCATACTCGAGGGCGCGCGTGGGTATCGCCGCGACGTCGTCCTCGTCGTACTGGCCCAGATCGGCCGTGAACGCGTACGGAATACCACCGTGCTCGCGGATCCACGCCACCGCGACAGAGGTGTCGAGCCCGCCCGAGAAGGCGATGCCGATCTTCTCGCCGATCGGGAGGGTCGTCAGGATCCTCGACATCCCGAGAAGGGTAGTCGTGGTGATTGGATCTCGTTCGGAGACGGAGTGCCTGCGATGTGCGTGAAGGGATGGAGACCGCCGCAAGCGGCGGGCTCCGACGACGAGCGCTCAGCGGAGGACGGCCGCTACGGCTTGTTGGAGTTCGTTCACCGAGAAAGCGCCCTCGAACTTCGCCCGCACGACACCCCGCCGATCGACGACGAACGTGAACGGCTCGGTTGGGAGCTTCCATTCGTCCACCCAGCGATTGACGCCGTTGGCCGGGTCGTTTCCCTCGTAGATCTCGACGTGGATGAAGCGGACGCCCCGCCCGGCGAAGCGTTTCCGCACGGCCGAGACGACGTCGACCACCGGTCCGCAGGTGCGGCTCTGGCAGTAGAGCGGAGTCGCGAAGGAAACGACGAACGGCTCGTGCGCGGCGAGCGCGCCTGCGACCGACTCGCGATACAGCTGGCGGTCGGGAGTGCGGGCGGTCGTCAGCGCCTTCAGGTCACCACCTGTGGACGTGAGAGTCGGCGTCTTCGAGGCGATGGCGCGATCGCCGACCGCCGGCGCCGCTGCCTTCTTGCCGACGATCAGGTTGCCGAGCGCCTGGATCTTCTTCTCCCCACCGACCGGCTCGGCGAGCAGCCAGTACTTCCCCGCCGACGGGAGCGTCACGTGCGCGACGTAGATCGCCTGGGCCTCCGCCTTGTCGCCGCCGGGGACGCCGATCGGCTCGAGTCGCGCGGTCGTGGTGAGGAACGGCTCGTCCTTCAGGCCGTGCGCGACCCAGACCCGCGCCGTCGGCCGCTCGATCAGCTGCGACTTCTTGTCCACGACGAGGAACGAGACCCGGTTCGACCCGGGCGCATAGTCCGTCGTGCCCGCCACGACAGCGACGTCCTCGCCCGGCGCGGCGAAGAGCGCTTGGATCGAGCCCGCAGGCGCGGCGCTGCTCGCCGAGGTCGTCGAAGAAGAATCGGCGCCCTGCCCGCCGGGGCTACCGCAGCCGGCGAGCAGGACGCACAGGAGGGCGGTGAGGGCCGCAGCCGGGCGCATCCGACGCCCGAGTCTAGCCGCCGACCCCTGGCGCCCTTACCAACCGCCGTTGTCGGACCAGCTGGCCGACGCGACCGGCGCCAGCGCCGCAGCGATCAGCGCAAGCGTCGCCATGAGAAGCAGCAGGCGAGCAGTCATATGGGTCCTCCTCTCGGGGTTAGAAGCGGATTTCCCGAAGCGCCTCAGCGGCGTTCCGGTAGTGGCGTGCCGCCTCGTGGTCGTCCCCCCGACGACCGGCGAGGTCACCCAACGCCACCCAAGCCCCCGCCCGATGCCCGACAGACGCGTACTGCTCGAACACTGCGTCCGCGGCCCGGAAGCTTCGTTCCGCTTCATCCCACTGTCCCTGCTCCATGAGCGCGTAGCCCAGGGTGAGCTGGGACTGCCCGATCTCGTCGAGGAAGTCCTCCCGGTCCTCGAGGAGCTCGAGCGACCGGCGCGCGTGATCGACCGCGGCCGGGTAGTTCTCCTGTCGCAAGTACACCGTCGCGAGCCCCCCAAGAGCTCTGCCCGCGTCCGGTGCCGTGTCCGCCTCCACCGCCAGGGCGAAGGCAAGCTTGAGGTGCTCGACGGCCTCGTCCTCGTGCCCCAGCAGGAGCTGGAGACCACCGAGGTTGAGCGTCATCCGGCCGACGTTGCTCTCGTCCTCGAGCTCGCGGTAGAGGTCGCGCGCTTGCTGCGCATACGTGCGCGAGAGGACGAGATGGCCTGTGCGCTCTGCCACGATCGAAGCCTGGAAGTAGGAGTGTGCGAGCGTTCGCCGGTCGGACGTCGCCCGCGCGAGCTCGATCGCGCTCTCGATGTCCTCCCGTGCCGCCTCGAAGTCGCGCTGGCGGCGCCGACAGATCGAGCGCCAGTGGAAGATCTCCGCCTTCAGGCCGTCGCACGGCAGCCCCGAGCGCGTGGCGAGCCCGAGCGCCTCGTCGAGCAGCGACGCCGAGGTCGCGACGCTGGCGAGCATGTAGCGGCCGATGCCCATGCGCAGCAGCACATCGGCACGGTCGACGTCGGAGAACGTCGGCCCTTCGGCGAGCGCGCGCGCCGTCTCGAGCAGCGCGAGCCCGCCGCGGATGTCACCCACGCGCATGAGCGCCCGGGCGTGACCGACGAGTGCCTGCACCTCGAGCTCAGGGGAGCCGGTCGCGCCGACGTCCGCGCGCAGGCCCTCGAACACCTCGAGCGCCTCCTGGGCGCGGTTGGCCAGCGTCAGCGCCTCGCCGCGGGCGAGGGCTGCCTCGACCCGGTCGCGCGTCGCGGCCGCGACACCGACCGCGAGGAACTCTGCGTCGGCGCCGAGCCGCTCCGCGAGCCACGCGATCGTCTCGCGGTTCGGGCGTGTCTTGCCGCGCTCGATCTGGCTCACGTACTCCTTCGAGCAGCGGTCGCCGGCGAGCTGCGTCTGGGTCAGGCCCGCCGCGAGACGAAGCGCGCGCAGCCGGTCGCCGAGCCCGGAGACGGGAACAGCCCGCGTCACGCTGGAGGCGACGTCGGTCATGTGCTCAGTGAACCTCTCCGGTCGGGTCCATGCCCTCCCCCTCCTGGGGGATCCGTGGCGTCATGTCTGAGTGAATAACGGTCAAGCACAGGGTAGCCGAAATCACTTGACCGAGCTACTTGACTTTTCCGGACATGTCCCCTAGAGTCGTGCCACCACGCAGCTGACCCAGACGCCAGGGTCACTGCGCGGGGCGCACCAGCCGGACACGGCGACGGCGCGGAGGGAGTGCCTGGGCCGCAGAGTCACGACCTCCGAGTCGTCGCCCCGAAAGGTTTCGCCCCTCGAGGAGACGCCCCCGGGAGCCGCAGCCGGGGGCGTTTTCCATTCGTGGGGGGAAACCGTCGGTTTCCCCCCGTGAGCCCCCCTTCCCTGGCCGCGCTCCTCCGCTCAGCGCGGAGTAGGCCTCCCGCCGGGACAAGCCCGGCTTCGGCCGCCATGCGCGTGCCGTAGCGGGAGCCGACCGCCCCTGCACTACGATCGGCTCGTGGGTCGGGAGGACGGGTCAGGCGCGCTTTGCGCGCGGATTTGCGGCGATGGCGCCGCTGTGGATCGGCGTGGCCCCGTTCGGGCTCGCGTACGCCGTCCTCGCCCGCGACGCCGGGCTCTCGCTCCTCGAAACGCAGGCGATGTCGGTGCTCGTCTTCGCCGGCAGCGCGCAGGTGAGCGCCGTCGGGCTCTTCGCGCGTGGCGCCGGCGGCCTCGAGATCGTGCTCACCACGTTCCTCCTGAACGTCCGACACGTGCTCTACGGCATGTCCCTGGCGCGCACGACCGCGCTCCCCGGCTGGCGGCGCCCCGTCACCGCCTACTTCCTCACCGACGAGGCCTTTGCCGTCGTCGCCGCACGCCGCGAGCGGTCGTTCCCGTTCGTCCTCGGCGCCGAGCTGAGCCTCTTCGTCACCTGGAACCTCGCCACCTTCGGCGGCGCCCTCGTCGGCTCCGCGGTGCCCGACCCAGGGAAGCTCGGCATCGACGTCGTCTTTCCGCTCGCGTTCCTCGCGCTCCTCGTGCCGCTGCTGCGCACGCGCGTCGATCTCGCAGTCGCGCTCGCGGCGGGAGCCGTCGCCTGGCTCGCCTCCCGCGAGCTTCCCGGCGGCACGCCCGTCATCGTCGCCGGCGTCGGCGGCAGCCTGCTCGGCGCGTGGCTGACCCGCGGGCAGGCCCCCGACACGACCGTACGCCTGGACGACGCCGCGCGGGAGGTCGCATGAGACGTCTTGTGCCAACCCCCTGGCCCATGCGCGTTCCTCGGGTGACGCGAGCGGCGTCAGGCGGCGGCGGAGCCCGGCTCTGCAGGGCGGGAGCCGCAGCGGGCCCAACGATTGAGGCGAGGCGAGATCAGCGCGAGCGGATCCCGCCTCTGCCAGCAAGGCATCGGCGCGCATGAGCTTCTGGGCCACCGTCGCCGGCATGCTCGCCGTCACCTTCGGGTCGCGGCTCGCCGGGCTCTCGCTGCGCACCGAGCTGCCTCCGTTCTGGCTGCGATTCCTGCACTTCGTGCCGATCGCGGTCTTCGCCGCGCTCGTGACGCCGTCGTTGGCGGGCGAGTTCGGCGAGGGTGAGATCAGGCTCACGGCGGCCGTCGTGACGGCGCTCGTGGCCTGGCGCTGGAAGAACCTCGGTCTCGCCCTGGGCGCAGGACTGGCCGTGTTCTGGCTCCTTCGCGTGCCTTTCTGAGGGCTGGATGAATCCGGCCCCTAGAGGCGGACCGGTCTCGGCCTCAGCTCGATTCTTCGCCGAGGAGCCAGCGGAAGCGCTGCACGCGAATCGTCTCGAGCTCGTCGCGGCCGAGCACCCCGCCGAGGCGATCGGCCACGGCGGTGAGGAGGGCGCCTCCGATCATGATCCATGCCTCTGCGTCGGCGTCCCGGTCGGCGACGATGCGGTCACAGGCCTGCCCCTGCCGGATCCCGTCCGCGACGAAGTCGTGCGCCGCGCGCATGTGACGGCGCACGTGGCGCTGGATCTCGGCGTCGTCGGGCGCTTCGGTCACCCCCTGGATCCAGAGGCTCGCGAGCAGGACCCGGACACGGCGCATCTCGTCGAGTGTCTGCCCGAACGCGTCGACCCCCTGCCCTTCACCGAGCAAGGCGACCTTGCGCTCGTGCGCCGCCCGAAAGCGGGCCCAGGCCTCGTCCATGCACGCGAGCCAGAGGGCCCGCTTGGACGGGAAGTGCCGGTAGATGACCGGCTCCGTGACGCCGGCCTCCCGGGCGATCTCCGCAGTCGTGGTGCCGGTGTAGCTGCCCGACGAGAAGACGTGCAGCGCCACCTCGAGAATCGCCTCGCGACGCTCCGGCGCCGAGAGGCGCTCGCGGTGGCGTGCCTTGCCGCGGTCGGTGAGCCCGCGCGCTCTGGTCACGAGAGCTCGGGAGCGGGCGCCGGTGTCGCCGACACCGGGTCGGCAGCGTGGTGGGCGCGGCCGTTGCGGACGAGCGCCGCCGAGACGATTGCACCGCCGAGGGCGATCAGCGCCGCCACGAGCAACGCTGAGTGGAGACCGTCGACGAACGCTTCTGGCGAGCGTTTGCTCCCGACCTGCGCGGCGACGATGGCGCCCATCAGAGCGATCCCGACCGAGCCGCCGACCTGGCGAAAGGCGTTCAGGACGGCCGAGCCGACGCCCGCCTTGTCCACCGAGACGGCCTTCATCGCGGCAGCGCTCGCCGGCGTCATCACGAGGGCGATGCCGACGCCGCCGACGATGAAGGCGGGCAGGAGCTCCGTCAGGTACGACGCGCTCTGCCCGAGCCGTGTGAAGAGCAGGAGGTGCAGCGTGAGCAGCAGCATCCCGCTCGTCATCAGCCAGCGCGACCCGACGCGGTCGGCGATCCGCCCGCCCAGAGGAGCGATGAGGATGATGAGCACCGTCATCGGGAGGAAGGCGGCGCCGGCCCGGACGGGCGAGAAGCCGAGGATGTTCTGCATGTACAGGGAGACGAAGAAGAACACACCGAACATCGAGAGCGCGACGAGCAGCACGGCGATGTTGGCGCCGACGTAGGTGCGGTTGCGGAACAGGCCCAGGTCGAGCATCGGGTCGCGCCGTAGACGCTCGATAACGAGGAACGAGCCGAGACCGAGCGCAGCGACGACGAAGGCGCCCACGATCCGGGTGGAGCCCCAGCCGTACTGGTTTGCCTCGATGAGCCCGTAGGTGAGCGCGAAGAGCCCGATCGCCGACGTGGCGAGCCCTGGCAGGTCGAGGCTGGCGTGCGTCTCGTCCTTCGACTCGTCGATGAGGAAGAAGCTGGCCACGATGCCGACGATGCCGACCGGGACGTTGACGAAGAAGATCCAGTTCCAGGACAGATGCTCGGTGAGCAGGCCGCCCGTGAGCGGGCCGATCGCGAGCGCGAGCGCGGAGATCCCCGCCCAGATGCCGATCGCAGTCCCGCGCTGGCGCGCCGGGAACGTGGCGGTGATGATCGACAGCGTGGCCGGGCTCATCAGCGCGGCACCGGCCCCCTGCACGACGCGGGCCATGATGAGCTCGGTACCACTCCCCGCGAGGCCGCACCACAAGGACGCGAGCGTGAAGATCGCCATGCCGATCACGAACAGCCGGCGCCGCCCGTAGGCGTCGCCGAGCTTGCCACCGATCAGCATCAGCGCCGCGAACGCGAGCGCGTAGCCCGTCACGATCCATTCGAGCTCCGACAGCCCGATGCCGAGGTCGCGCTGGATGGACGGCAGCGCGACGTTCACGACGGTGTTGTCGAGCATGATCATGAACAGGCCGAAGGCGACCGCGCCGAGCGTCCACCACTTGCGACTCTCACCCTGGAACAGCGTCGGACTCATAGCATCTCTCCCCGCGTTAAGTTAGCGCGCACTACGTTAGCAATCACTAACCGAGCTCGTCAAGCGGGCGTCGGGCCAGATCCTCGAAGAAGGCGAGCGCGTCGGGGTTGGCGAGTGAGTCGCGGCTCGCGACCGAGTCGGCGGGCTGCCCCATGAGGATGCGCTTGACGGGCAGTTCGAGCGCCTTGCCCGAGAGGGTGCGCGGCACCTCGCCGATCGCGAGCACCGCATCGGGGACATGGCGCGGTGAGCAGTCCTCACGCACGCGTGCGCGGATACGTGCCACGAGGGCGTCGTCGAGCTCCGTCCCGGGACGGAGCACGACGAACAGCGGCATGAACCCGTCCGTCCCCGGGGCGGGAACGTCGACCACGAGCGCGTCGACGACCTCGTCGACGGCGAGGACGGCGCGGTAGATCTCACTCGTGCCCATGCGGATCCCGCCGCGGTTGATCGTCGCGTCGGAGCGACCGGTGATGACCGCGGTGCCGCGCTCGGTGATCTCGATCCAGTCGCCGTGCCGCCACACACCCGGGTACGTGTCGAAGTAGCTCTCGCGGTACCGGCGCCCGTCCTCGTCGCCCCACAGGTAGAGGGGCATCGACGGCATCGGCTCGGTGATCACGAGCTCCCCCACCGACCCGACCACCGGCTGCCCGCTCTCGTCCCACGCCTCGACCTTCGCCCCGAGCGCCCGTGCCTGGAGCTCGCCGCGGTAGACGGGCAGGGTGGGCACACCCCCGACGAATGCCGTGCAGAGGTCGGTCCCGCCGGAGGTGGAGAAGAGCCAGACGTCGGGGCCGAGCTCGTCGTAGACCCAGTCGAACCCCTCCGGCGCGAGCGGTGAGCCGGTCGAGCCCGACCGCGCGCAGCGCAGACAGGTCGCGTCCCTCCCGTGGGTGCAGTCCCGCCTTGAGACAGCTGCCGATGAACGCCGCGCTGGTGCCGAAGCACGTCACCCCGCTCGCCGCCGCCAGGTCCCAGAGGATGCCGAGGCCTGGATGGGCCGGGCTGCCGTCGTAGAGCACGATCGACGCCTCCGTCGTCAACCCGCCGACCAGGAAGTTCCACATCATCCAACCGGTGGTCGTGAACCAGAAGAGCCGGTCGCCGGCCTGGGCGTCGACGTGCAGGTGGAGCTGCTTGAGCGTCTCGAGCAGGATGCCGCCGTGCCCGTGCACGATCGCCTTCGGCAGACCCGTGGTGCCGGAGCTGTAGAGCACCCACAACGGCTGGTCGAACGGGACCTGGGCGAAGCTCAGGTCCACCCCCTCGCCGAGCGTCTCGAGCTCCGGCCACGCGATCGTGTCGCGGAGGCCCGAGAGGTCGGGTGACGGGTCGAGGTGCCCGAGGACGACCGTCCGCTCGAGCGTGGGGAGCTCCGCCTGGAGTCCCGCGAGCGCCTCGCGCCGGTCGAAGTCACGGCCGCCGTATCGGTAGCCGTCGACGGCGAGGAGAACCGTGGGCTCGATCTGGGCGAAACGGTCGACGACGCTCCGAGCGCCGAAGTCGGGCGAGCAGCTCGACCAGATCGCCCCCAGGGAGGCGCAGGCGAGCAGGCCGGTGACCGCCTCCGGAATGTTCGGGAGATACGCGACGACGCGATCGCCGGTACCGACCCCCAGCGCACGCAGCCCGGCGGCGACGCGGGCCGTGCGCGCGGTCACATCGGCCCAGGTGAGCTCCTCGAGCGGCCGCAGCTCCGAGGCGTGACGGATCGCGACGGCGGCCGGATCGTGGCCGCTGCACACGTGCTCGGCATAGTTGAGCCGCGCCCCGGGGAACCAGACGGCACCGGGCATCGCACGAGTGCCGAGCGCGCGCTCGACGGGCGTCGACGAGCGGACGCCGAAGAACTCCCAGATCGCGCTCCAGAACCCCTCGACGTCCCCGACCGACCACCGCCACAGGGCGTCGTAGTCGGGCAGGTCGAAACCCCGCGTCTCCTGCAGCCACCGCGAGAACCGGGTCACGGAGGCGCGTTCGATGCGCTCCGGGGACGGGCGCCACAGGATCGGCGGAGCGGCCACGGGCCGGATCATGCCTGCGCACGTCAGGCGCGAAGCGATCGCAGGCCCGTACGATCAGGAACGGTGCCGGTCTTCATCTGCCCGAACTGCAAGGAGCGATCGATCGACTCGGACGGCCTCGAGGGGTTCAGCGATCGTGCCCTCCCCTGCTACACATGCGGCTTCGGCTTCCTCTTCGAGCTGCTCGAGGACTTCTACCCGGCGCCGACCACAGGCTTCGTGGTCTGCGACTCGGACGCGCGGGTGCTCGCGCTCGGACGGGGCGTCTTCGAGCTGACGGGGTTTCGAGAGCACGACATCATCGGCCGCGACGTGGTCGAGGCGTTGACCCTCTCCGACCCGGCGCCCCTCGGGCTCGTGCGGGAATGGGGTGTGCGTCAGCTCGGCCAGGCGCTGACGATCCGCACCCGGGTGGGCATCGAAAAGCCGGTCGTGGTCGACCTCTTCCCGGCCTACGACGACGATGGCGGGTTGCTCGTCGGCTTGACGCCTCGGACGTAATGAACCCTTCGTCGGACCACCACTGAGCGATCCGTCGAAGACTCTGTTGTCCAGAAGAGCAAGATCGGAGACCGCCGCTACGCGGCGGGTGGAAGACACCAGCCTTGATCGCCAAGAGCGCCGAGGCGCAGAACGCTCAATCGATGAACCGCGCGAGCGAGGCTGGTGTGTTACTGCCCGCCGCTCTGCGGCGGTCTGTCGTGCTCTCGACTTTCACCCCACCGGGCCGCTCCTGGTGACGCCTTGATCACTGTCGCGGCGTGATCCACAGCTGCCTCGAGACCGCGAGCACCTCGTCTCCGGAGACGAGCGCCGTTCCTGCGTGGAGCTTCCGTCCCTCCTCGGCGAGCGGCCAGCCGACGACGACACACCGCTCGCCGTCCGCCGGCAGCCGGTCGATGCGTGCGGTCATGCGTGCGAGCAGTGGCTCACCGCGGCCGGGTTCGCCGACCGCGTAGGCGCCCGAGCAGTCGATCGCGGCCCACACGATCTCGGGCGCAACCCACCGTGCCACCCAGGCGCTGGCGACGAGACCGTCGTACGCGCGCGGGTGGATCCCGAGGCCGTCGTCCGCGGAGCGGGTGCCACACGAGAAGCACTCGGCGAACTCGTCGCTGCCCCAGCCCTTGGGCGACCCCTCCGGCGACGACGCCACGAGGTCGAACGACGGCGCGGGCGGCACGTCGAGGCCCGGGTCACCGGCGCGCGCCTCCGCCACCACTGCCTCGCCGTCGAGCAGGAGCAGGCGCTCCCCGTCCGTGCGCACCTCGAGCGCCGTCTCGAGCGGTGGTGGCAGGCGCAGGATCACCTCGACCGGCCCGCCGAGCTCTCGGGCGAGCAGCCCCGCCGCGTAGCCGCCGTTCGCGGAGCGCAGCGGGCCGCGGTAGCGGTGCGGAATCGTGATCGAGTGCGCGGTCACCGTCGGTAGACTGACGTTTGTGACTGAGAGGCGAAAACAGGTGTGTGCCGTGTGCGTCGCGGAGTGAGGAGGATGACGCGGTGAGGCTCGCGCTGGCCCAGCTCAACACCGTCGTCGGTGACCTCGACGGGAACCGTGGCCGGATCCTCGACCACCTCGCCCGCGCCGTCGACGCGGGCGCCGATCTCGTCGTCTTTCCCGAGCTCGCCGTGACGGGCTACCCGCCCGAGGATCTGCTCCTCCGCCCCGGCTTCGTCAAGGCGGCGCGCAGCTCGCTGGACGAGATTGCAGCCGCCTGCACCGAGACCGTGGCGCTGGTGGGCGTGCCACTCTTCGGCCGCGATCTCGCGAACGCCTGCGCCGTGTGCGCGAACGGCCAGGTGGTCGCGGTCTACGACAAGCATTTCCTGCCGAACTACGGCGTCTTCGACGAGCACCGGTACTTCACTGCTGGACGGGATCTCCTGCTGCTGCGGTTCGGGGACGTTCTCGTCGGCCCGACGATCTGCGAGGACGTCTGGCAGCCCGGTCCCCCGGCGACCGATCTCGCACTCGCCGGTGCGCAGCTCCTCGTGAACCTCTCGGCCTCTCCCTTCCACGTCGGCAAGGCGGAGGACCGGGAGGAGATGCTCGTCACGCGCGCGCGGGACAACGCCTGCTACGTCGCCTTCTGCAACCTCGTCGGCGGTCAGGACGAGCTCGTCTTCGACGGCCACTCTGTCGTGCTCGACGACGAGGGCGAGGTCGTTGCCCGCGCACCGGGCTTCGAGGAGGCGCTGCTCGTGGTCGACGTCGACCCGACCGAGGCGATCGGACGGCGTCTGCGGGACGTCCGCCGCCGCGAGCTCGAGCGCTCGCGCGAGTACGCGCCACAGGCTGTCGTCGTCGAGCTGTCGGCGCCGCGCGTGCAAGACATCCCCGAGCGGTCGCCGGCGACGCCGTTCGCGCCCGAGCTGGAGCAGATGCGCCTCGCGCTCGTCACGGCGCTCCACGACTACGTCGTCAAGAACGGCTTCCGGGACATCGTGCTCGGCATCTCCGGCGGCATCGACTCGGCGCTCACCGCTGCCCTCTCCGTCGACGCACTGGGGGCCGAGCGGGTGCACGCGGTGTCGATGCCGTCCCGCTTCTCGTCGGAGGACACCCGCGACGACGCACGCGAGGTGAGCAACAACCTCGGCGTCGACTTCCGCGAGATCCCGATCGAGACGGTCGTGGCGGCCTTCCACGAGGCGCTGCACTCACTCGACGGTCTCGCAGCGGAGAACCTGCAGGCCCGTATCCGCGGCACGATGCTGATGGCGCTCTCGAACGCGCACGGCTGGCTCGTCGTCGCGACGGGGAACAAGTCGGAGATGGCGGTCGGCTACGCCACGCTCTACGGCGACATGGTCGGCGGCTACGCGCTCCTGAAGGACGTGTTCAAGACCGACGTGTTCCGGCTCGCCCGACACCTGAACGAGCGCGCGGGTCGCGAGCTGATCCCCGTGACGACGATCGAGCGACCGCCGAGCGCGGAGCTGCGGGCCGACCAGCGCGACGACCAGTCGCTGCCGCCGTACGCGCTGCTCGACCCGGTGCTCGAGGCGCTGATCGAGCTCGATCGCTCGCGCGAGGAGCTGCTGGCCGAGTTCGACCCGGGCACGGTCGAGCGCGCGCTGGCCCTCGTCGACCGCGCCGAGTACAAGCGACGCCAGGCACCGCCCGGGGTCAAGCTGCGCGCCCGCGCCTTCGGCCGCGACTGGCGGCCGCCGATCACGAGCCGCTGGCGCGGCTAGACGTCGCGCCGGGACGACCCCGGGGTGGACGCGCACGGAGCGACTCTTGGGTGCTTCTTACGCGTCTCTCACGCTGCTCTCAGGTGCCTCCGCAACCGTGGAGAGGCGCCACACACGACGCGCCATCCCACCGACAGGAGAGACACATGAGCGAGACGGCGAAGCGAGGCGGTACCACGACCAAGGCGGTCGCCGCGACCGCACTGGCACTCGGCCTCGGCGCGGGCGGCTACGGGGTCGCCTCGGCCGCGACCGGGTCGGGCACGGGCGCCGACACGACCGCAGGATCGGCCGCAGCGGCACAGGGCCCGGCGGCACCGCCCGCCGGCAACCCGTGGGGCGGCCGACGGAGCGACGAGACGCTGCTCACCGGCGAGACGGCGGCGAAGGTGAAGGCGGCCGCAGTCGCCGAGATCGGCAGCGGCGCCACCGTCGTTCGCGTCGAGATCGACGCGGACGGCCATGCCGCCTACGAGGTGCACATGGTCGGAGCGGACGGCACACCGGTGACGGTCTACGTCGACGAGCAGTTCGACGTGGTCGGCACCGAGAGCCGCTGAAAATCGGCGGGCCTGCGACACGGCCCGACACCACACCGCGGCGCCCGCCCGGCGGGCGCCGCGGTCCAGCGCGTGCGTGTTGACGAGCAAGAGAGTAAGTGGTACCTTACGGTAAGTGTCAACTTACCTAATCCCGTTCGACGCACTCGGGGACGCCACGCGCAGGGAGATCCTCGACGTCCTCCGGGCGGGCCCGCTGCCGGTGGGACGCATCGCCGCGCGGCTCCCGGTCTCGAGACCGGCTGTCTCGCAGCACCTCCGCGTGCTCGAGCGCGCACGGCTCGTGCGCCATCGGGTCGACGGGACGCGGCACCTGTACGAGATCGACGACACCGGGCTCGAGCAGCTTCGGGTCTGGCTGGACACGTTCTGGGACGATGCGCTCGCCCGCTTCAGGGAAGCGGCCGGGCGGGAAGGGAGCGATCATGAGTGAGGCGACAATGCTGGCGCCTGTCGTGAAGACGATCACCGTCGACTGCGCCGTCGAGCGTGCGTTCGAGGTGTTCACCCGCGAGATCGGGTCGTGGTGGCCGACCGAGACGCACAGCCTCCACCCCGGCGAGGTCGACCACGTCACCTGGGAGGGGGCGCTCGGCGGCGCCGTCTACGAGATCGCGACGAACGGCGAGCGCTCCGAGTGGGCCACCGTGCTGGCGTGGGAGCCGCCGCACCGGCTCGTCATCGCCTGGCAGGTGAACCCCGACCGGCTCGGCACCGAGGTCGAGGTGCGGTTCAGCGCCGAGGGCGATCGCACCCGCGTCGACCTCGAGCACCGTGGCTGGGAGAACCTGCTCGAAGAGGGCGCCGAGATGCGGGCCGGGTACGACGAAGGCTGGGACCACGTGCTCGGGCGGTTCGTCGAGCACACGGGCTAGCCGATCGATCAGACGCCGGCGTCGACGGGTGCGGACGGCGGGCCGACAGCGAGGAGCTCGCGCAGCAGCTCGGGGAGCCGCCGTGGTGCGAGCTCCACGTCCGCCGCGTCGAGCTCCTCGGGCGTCCACCAGCGCATCCCGTAGACGTGCTCCCGCTCGAGCTCCTCGGGATCGAGGCGCGGCGCCGGGGCGAAACGCGGCGTGCGGACGACGTAGTAGCGCTCGCGCTGGCCGTCGAAGCGCCCACCGGCGAGGGGGACGACGTGCGTCCGCGTCCAGACCACCGGGCCCGGATCGCGCGGCAGGTCGTAGCCGACCTCCTCGAGGAGCTCCCGCCGGATGCCGGCCCCGTCGCTCTCGCCGTCCTCGAGCCCTCCGCCGGGCGTGGCCCAGACGACCCTGCGCGCCAGCCCCGGCCCGGCGGGCGGGAACTCGAACCGAACCAGGAGGATGCGGTCGTCCGGATCGAGCACGATCGCGCGGACGGCCTGGCGCAGGCGCAGCTCGCTCACCGCACCACGTCGCGCAGGGCGCAGAACCAGCGCAGCCGCTCGTCCCACGGGACGGCCGCGTTCGCCGGTGAGGTCGACGGCAGCACGAAGAGCAGCGTCGCCCCCAGGCGCCGCTGCTGCAACCCGTGCTCCGGCCGCTCGCCGAACGCGCCACGGTAGGCCTCCTTGCCGACGAACGCGATCACGTGTGGTCGCAGCTCCGAGGCGACGCCTGCGAGGCGCTCGGCCGCGCCGGCGAAATCCGCCTTGCGCAGATCACCGGACCCAGCGTGTCGTCCGGGCGGCCGCGTTCGTGACGCCGATCCCGTGCTCCAGCAGGTCGAACTGCTCGTCCGGCTCCAGCTGCCGAGGCGTGAAGCCGGCCGCATGCAGGAGCCGCCAGAAGTCGTTGCGGGGGTTCGCGAAGTGCGCGTGCGCCGCGGCGGAGACGCGGCCCGGGTTGATCCCGCAGAAGACGACACCGAGGCCGGTCGCAAGCACGTCCGGGACTGCGGAGGGCGTCTCAGGCAGCTTCTGCTTCGCGCGGCTCGAGCCCCGCTTCGAACGCGAGCCGGATCCGCTCGGTCAACGCGGCGACGGACTCGTCTGGCTCGACCTCGTCACCAAGCACCCGCACGCTGTCGTCGGCACCCGTCCAGCCGTAGCAGCGGAGGTAGCACTCCTCCTCCGTCAGCGGTCGCAGGCGTTGCATGGCGGCAAGGTAGGCAACGGACCGGACGGACCGGACCGGCGGTATAGGCTCCGTGACATGGCAGCAGTCCGGGCACGCACGTTCGAATACGCCGTCGCGCTGGACGAGTCCTGGGCGGCGACGAGCGAGCGCGGCGGCGACCCGCTGCCGCACGACGAGGAAGCGTGGACGCCGGAGCATCTTCTGCTCGCCGCGCTCGCCCGATGTTCGCTGACGAGCCTTCGCTACCACGCACGGCGGGCGGGCCTGGCGGCCGAGACGCGGGCCGAAGCGCGCGGCACTGTCACCGCCCGGCCGGAAGACGGTCGCTTCGCCTTCGCCCGGATCGACGTCGCCGGGCACGTGACGCTCGACCCACTGCCGGTCGGCGACGGTGTCCGTGCGCTGCTCGACAAGGCCGAGCGCGACTGTTTCGTGGGCGCCTCGCTGGCGCTCGCGCCCCGGTACCGCTGGACGGTCAACGGAGAGGAGATCGGGTGAGCACGGTCGAGACGCTGGACGTGGCTGCCGTCCGCGCGCGGTTCACGGCGTTGCAGCGGCGGCTCGCCTTCTTCGACGGTCCCGGCGGCACACAGTGCCCCGACGAGGTGATCGACGAGATCGCGAGATACCTGCGCGAGGACAACGCCAACATCGGCGCTCCGTACGCGACCTCGCGGCGCACCGACGCGCTCGTCGAGCTGGCGCACGAGAAGGCGGGTGGCTTCCTCGGCTGCACCGGCGGCGAGGTCGCATTCGGACAGAGCATGACCGCGCTCAACTTCCTGCTCACACGTGCGCTGGCGCGCGAGCTCGGAGCCGGCGACGAGGTCGTCGTCACAGCGCTCGACCACGACGCCAACGTCTCACCGTGGCTCCAGCTCCAGGACGACCTCGGGATCGTCGTCCTGGTGGCGGGCACGCACGACGATCTCTCGCTCGACGTCGACCACCTCGCGTCACTGCTCGGCGAGCGGACGCGTGTGGTCGCCTTCCCGGCGGCGGCGAACTCCGTCGGCACCGCGCCGGACGTGCGTGCCATCTGTGAGCTCGCGCACGAGGCCGGCGCGCTCGCCTGGGTCGACGCCGTCCACTACGGGCCGCACGGGCCGATCGACGTCTCGGCCTGGGGCGCCGACGTCCTCGTCTGCTCCCCGTACAAGTTCTTCGGGCCGCACATGGGCCTCGCCTTCGGGCGCAAGGAGCTGGTCGAGGGCTGGCGCCCCTACAAGGTGCGGCCGGCCGCGGACGAGCCCGTGGGTCGCCGCTACGAGCTCGGCACCTGCCAGCACGAGCTCCTCGCCGGCTTCGTCGCCGCCGTCGACTACATCGAGTCGGTCGGCTGGGAGGCGATCCAGAGCCACGAGCGAGCGCTCGGCGAGCGGTTCCTGGCGGGTCTCCCGGAAGCGGTCGACCTCTACGGGCTGCCGACCATGGCCGGTCGCGTGCCGACCTTCTGCTTCAACGTGCCCGGCCGGACCTCTCAGGAGGTCGCGACCCAACTGGCCGAAAGCCACGACGTGGCCGTCTGGTGGGGAAACTACTACGCGCTCGAGACGATGCGCCGGCTCGGACTCGACGAGTGGATGGGTGCCGTGCGCGCCGGGATCGTCCACTACAACACGGCCGACGAGGTCGACCGACTCCTGGCCGGGCTCGCAGAGCTGGTGTGAGACTCCTCGTCCTCGGCGGCACGCAGTTCGTCGGCCGCGGCATCGTCCAGGCGGCGCTGGACGCCGGGCACGACGTGACGCTCTTCCATCGCGGGCGCACGAACCCGGCTCTCTTTCTCGACCTCGAGCACCTGCACGGGGATCGTGACGGCGATCTCGCGGCCCTCGAAGGGCGCACCTGGGACGCCTGCATCGACGTCTCGGGCTACGTGCCGAGGGTCGTCCGCCAATCGGCGAGCCTGCTCGCGGACGCCGTCGAGACGTACGTCTTCGTCTCCACCATCTCCGTCTTCGCCGACCTCGCGGTCCCCCGCGACGAGGACGGGCCGCTCGCGACGATCGAGGACGAGACGACCGAGGACATCACCGAAGGAGCCTACGGCGCGCTCAAGGCGCTCTGCGAGCGGGTCGTGAGGGACACGTACGCCGACCGCTGCGCGATCGTCAGGCCGGGGTTCATCGTCGGTCCGCACGACCACACCGGCCGCTTCACGTGGTGGGTGCATCGGGCGGCGCGCGGTGGCGAGCTACCGGTGCCCGAGAGCATCGCCCGGCGGATCCAGGTGATCGACGTCCGCGACCTCGGCGCGTTCGTCGTCCATGCGGCCACCGACCCGCTCCGCGGCGTGTTCAACGCAACCGGCCCGGTGCCGGCCATCTCGATGGTCGACGTCGTCGCGGCGGCGGCCGCCGCCGCGGACGTCGAGCTGGTCGTGACCGTCGTCCCCGACGCTGCGGCGACCGCCATGGGCCTCGGGTTCAACGATCTCCCCCTCTGGCTCGACGATCCCGACTGGGCCGCCTGGGCGGAGGTCGACGTGACGCGCGGCATCGGATCCGGTCTGCGCTTTCGCCCCCTCGCGGACACCGTCGCCGCCACGCTGCACGACGCAGCCGTCGTCGACGGCTGGGGGCTGGACGACGAGCGCGAGCGGGAGCTCCTCGCCGCGGTCCGCGCCCAGCCGTAACGGCGCGGCCCTTACGAGGGTGGCTCGAGTCCGGCCTCGCGGATCGCGCCGCGGGCGAGCGCGTCGTCCTCCTCGCCGGGCAGGCCGCTGACGCCGACCGCCCCGACCCGCCGGCCGTCGTCCAGCGCGGCGACGCCGCCGAGGAAGAACGAGTACTGCGTGTCGAAGCTCGCGAGCTCGGTGGTTGCACCCCCCACCTTCGCCGCCAGCTCCCGCGTCGTGAGCACGTCGCTGCGGGCGGCCGTATATGCCTTGCGGCGGGCGTTCTCGTACGTGTCGAGCGCCGCGCCGTCCATGCGCACGGCGGCCACGACCTCGCCGTGGCGGTCTGCGACCACGACCGACACTGGAGCCCGGGCGGCCGCGAGGACGGCCGAGACGACGGCGGTGGCGCGCTCGTGGGTCACAGGTGCGTCTATACCACAGCCCCCCTGGCTACGATCACCCGGTGGCTGTCTTCGAGCGCACCGCCCTCGCGAACGGCACCCGTGTCGTGACGGCTCCGATCCCTTCGGCGCAGTCGGTCACGTGCGTCGTCATGTTCGCCGCGGGCTCGCGGTACGAGACGCCCGAGACGAGCGGCATCGCACATTTCGCGGAGCACATGTTCTTCAAGGGGACGGAGCAGCGGCCCACGGCGCGGGCGATCGCGGGCGAGATCGACGGGATCGGCGGCGAGTTCAACGCCTTCACCGGCAAGGAGGCGACGGGGTATTACGTCAAATGCGCCGCCGAGACGCGCGACACGGCGCTCGACGTGCTCGCCGACATGCTGCAGCGCTCCAAGTTCGACGCCGAGGAGATCGAGCGCGAGAAGGGCGTCATCGTCGAGGAGATGAACATGTACTTCGACACGCCGCGCAGCTACATCGGCTCGGTCTACGAGCGGCTGCTGTACGGCGACCAGCCGCTCGGGTGGGACATCATCGGCCGCAAGGAGACGGTGCGCGGGGCGACGCGCGAGACGTTCCTCTCGTACCTCGACCGCTGGTACCGGCCGGAGCGGATGGTGATCGGGGTCGGCGGACGCCTCGGGGACGGCCTGCACGAGCGTCTCGAGGAGCTCTTCGGCGGGGTGGCGCCGCGCGAGACCGGAGGGCCCGAGACGGTTGCGCTGCCGGCGGACGGCAGCCCGGTGAGTGTGTTCACGAAGCCGTCCGACCAGGCCCATCTGATCGTCGGCGCGCGCGGCTACGAGACCGGACACCCAGACCGGTATGCCGTGCAGCTGCTCGGCACCGTGCTCGGCGGCGGCATGTCGTCACGTCTGTTCACCGAGGTGCGCGAGCGCCGTGGGCTCGCCTACTACGTCTACGCCGCCGCCAGCACCTACGCAGATGCCGGTTCGCTGTCCGCCCAAGCCGGCGTCGACATCACTCGGATCGACGACGCAGTCAGCACGATCGTCGGCGAGCTGCGACGCATCGTCGACGAAGCGGTGCCCGGCGACGAGCTCGAGAAGGCGCGCAACTTCGCCAAGGGCCGATTCGTGCTGGGGCTCGAGAGCCCGCACGGGACGATCATGTACGGGTTGCGTCGCGAGGTGCTCGAAGGCTGCGCCCGCGAGCCCTCGGAGGTGCTGGCCGGCCTCGACGCCGTCAGCGTGGAGGACGTGCAGCGCGTCGCACGCGACATCCTGGGTGGGAGGCTGTTCCTGGCTGTGATCGGGCCCTTCGATGATCCCGAGCGGTTCGAGCCTTTGGTGCAGATCAACTGACCGTTACTCAGGCTCGATCACAAGCAAGAAGACAGCGGCAGAGCCGCTGGCAGTAAGACCAGAAGCCTGAAGCGTGTCGAAGCATCAGCTCGCTACAGACTTCTGGTTTCCACCGGCTGCTCTGCAGCCGTCTCGATGAATGCGTCGAAGCCGGCGCTCGACGATCACGAAACAGCTGTGGGACTAGTCGTCGACGGGCGCCTCGACGGCCCTCTCTGCGATCTCGGAGACGACCGTCGGATCCGCGAGCGTGGTCGTGTCGCCGAGCGGGCGGTGCTCGGCCACGTCGCGCAGAAGGCGCCGCATGATCTTCCCCGAGCGCGTCTTCGGCAGCTCCGGCGTGAAGACGATGTTCGCGGGCTTGGCGATCGCGCCGATCTTCTCCGCGACGTGGTTGCGGAGCTCCTCGAGTCGCTCGACCGAGCCGTCCTCGCCGCCCTTCAGGGTCACGAAGGCGACGATCGCCTGGCCCGTGAGCGCGTCGGCACGGCCGCAGACCGCGGCCTCGGCCACGCTCGGATGGTCGACCAGCGCGGACTCCACCTCGATCGTCGAGATCCGGTGCCCCGACACGTTCATCACGTCGTCGACGCGGCCGAGGAGCCAGAAGTCGCCGTCCGCGTCGATGCGCGCGCCGTCGCCGGCGAAGTAGAGCCCCGGGAAGCGCTCCCAGTACGTGGCCCGGAAGCGCGCCTCGTCGCCGAAGATGCCGCGCGTCATCGCCGGCCAGGGCCGCTCGAGCACGAGATAGCCGCCACCCTGATCGACGTGCTGCCCTGTCTCGCTCACGACACCCGCTGAGACGCCGGGGAACGGCTTCGTCGCCGAGCCCGGCTTCGTCGTCGTCACACCGGGCAGCGGCGTGATCAGGATCATCCCGGTCTCTGTCTGCCACCACGTGTCGACGATCGGGCAGCGTTCACCGCCGATGTGTCGGTGGTACCAGATCCACGCCTCCGGATTGATCGGCTCCCCGACCGAGCCGAGCAGGCGCAGCGAGGAAAGGTCGTGCCGGGCCGCGTGCTCCGGCCCCCACTTCATGTGCGCGCGGATGGCGGTCGGCGCCGTGTAGAGGATGGTGACGCCGTACCGCTCGATCACGTCCCACCAACGGTCCTTGTCCGGGAAGTCGGGCGTCCCCTCGTAGAGGACGCTCGTGGTGAGGTTGCAGAGCGGCCCGTAGACGATGTAGCTGTGCCCGGTGATCCAGCCGATGTCGGCGGCGCACCAGAAGACGTCGGAGTCGGGCTTGAGGTCGAAGATGTAGTGGTGCGTCGTCGAGACGCCCACGAGATAGCCGCCGGTCGTGTGGACGATCCCCTTCGGCTTGGCGGTCGTGCCCGACGTGTACATGAGGAAGAGCAGGTCCTCGGCGTCCATCGGCTCGCACGGGCAGCTCGCCGGGTCGTCGGAGACATCGAGCTCGTGGAACCAGGCGTCGCGGCCGGCCGTCATCTCGACGTCGCCCCCGGTGCGTCGCACGACGAGGCTTCGACCGACCCCGGGTGCCGCCGCCATCGCCTCGTCCGCCGTGCGCTTCAACGGCACGCGCCCCCCACGGCGCCACGCCTCGTCCTGGGTCACGAGCACCTCGCACCCCATGTCGTTCATGCGGTCCGAGAGCGAGTCGGCCGAGAACCCGCCGAAGACGACGGTGTGTGGCGCACCGAGGCGCGCGCAGGCGAGCATCGCCGCCGGCAGCTCGGGGATCATGCCCATGTAGATCGCAACCGGCGTCCCCTTGCGCACGCCGAGCTCCTTGAGGGCGTTCGCGAAGCGCACGACCAGCCGCTGCAGCTCCGCGTACGTGAGCGCAAGCCGGTCGCCCTCCGGCTCACCCTCCCAGAAGTAGGCCACCCGGTCGCCGTGACCGGCCTCGACGTGGCGGTCGAGGCAGTTGTAGGTGACGTTGAGCGAGCCGCCGAGATACCACTTCGCGGAGGGAAGCTCCCACTCGCAAAGAGACTTGAACGGCTCGAACCACGTCACGCGCTCGCGGCCGTTCGTCTCCCAGAACTCCTCGAACTCACGCTCGTAGATGCCCGGTTGTGCGTTCGCCTGCGCCGCGAACTCCGGGGTCGGCGGGTAGCGGCGCTCCTCGCCCGAGAGGATGTCGATCGTCGGCTCGCCGGCTTCCATGCGCGTTTCTTACCATGCCCTTCTTCTTGCCGCGCTGCGCAGCGCACCTTGTCTGCCGCAGCGATTCGCGCGGATCCCGTGGTCGCGGGTTACGGCGCGAGCTGATACGGGAAGTCGGTCAGCACCTCGCACCCGTCGTCGGTGACGAGGACGACGTCCTCGAGGCGGACGCCGCCCCACCCGTGCCGGTAGAGCCCCGGCTCGAGGGCGACGACGTCACCGGCCACGAACACGTGGCCGGTGCGGCCGATGTTCGGCGACTCGTGCACCTCCAGCCCGACCCCGTGACCGGTGGCGTGGAAGAAGCCGTCGCGCAAGACCGCGCCGACCGGCTTCGTCAGCGCCGTCGGGTGACCACGCTCGGCGAAGAAAGCGTCCACCGCCGCATGGACATCCCTGCCGTCGGCGCCCGCCCGGGTGAGCGACACCGCCAGCTCGAGCGCCTCGCGGCACTCGGCGTGCCAGCCGGCGATCTCCGGGTCGACCTCGCCGACGGCGAAGGTGCGCGTCATGTCCGAGAAGCAGCCGCTCGCGACATGGCGTGGGAAGAAGTCGCAGACCAGCACGTCGTCGTTCGCGACGCGGCCGGAACCGCGATCGTGACCGCTTGCCGCCTGCGGCCCGCGCGCCACGATGAGCTCGTCACCGCGGCAGCCGTGCTCGCCGAACGCAGCCGTCGCCGCCTCCTTCAACAGCTCGCAGGTCAGCGGCCGGCCGTCGACCACCCGCCCGCCGTCGCCCGGCTCGGAACGGCGCAGCAGCTCGCGCGTCGCAACCATCCCCGCCTCCGCCGCGCGCTGTGCGCTGCGGATCCCGTCCAGCTCGGCGCCGGTCTTGACGCGACGCCGGTCGTCGAAGAACCGCTGATCGACCTCGAGCTCGATGCCCTCGCTGCGCAACCGGTCGGCGTGCACGACCGGGAAGTCGGCCGGCACGACGGCGCGGCGCAGGCCCACGTCGCGGACGAACCGCACGCATACCTCGGGCCAGATTGCGTACAGGTCGAGGCCCTGCGCCACCAGCTCCTCGGGCCGGTACTCCTCGAGCGGCCGCAGCTCGACGTCCGGTGCGGCGCCGAGCACGTTTTCGAACTCGAGCGAGTACGTGCCCACGAAGCGGCTGCCGCCCACCTCGGCGTACGCCAAACCGTCGCCGATCGCGACGGGGATCTCGTGGCGAAGCTCCATCGAGCGCTCGCTGTCACCGATCAGGAGGACGTCGGGCACAGCGCGGCAGAGTAGCTGTCGCGGTGTGCGTTCCGGTGCAGATACCGCCGGTACGCTGGAGACGTGGATGCCGCCCTGCGCGATCTGAAGGAACGCCTCGCCGTGGTCTCGGACCTCGGGCGCGCCGCCGGTGTGCTCGGCTGGGATCAACGGGTGACGATGCCGCCGCTCGGTACCGAGGCGCGCGCAAACTCGCTCGCCACGCTGTCGCGCATCACGCACGAGCGGTTCACCGACGACGAGATCGGCCGCCTGCTCGACCGCCTCGAGCCGCACGCGGAGTCGCAGCCGTACGACTCGGACGACGCGAGCTTGATCCGCGTCACGCGCCGCGACTGGGAGAAGGCGCGCCGAGTGCCGGCTGCGCTGCGCGAGGAGATGACGCGGGCCGCGTCGCGCGGGCACCATGCCTGGGTCGAGGCCCGGGCCCGGTCCGACTTCGAGAGCTTCCTCCCGTACCTGCGCGAGAACGTCGAGCTGCGGCGGCGCTACGCGGAGTGCTTCGAGCCGGCCGACGGGCAGCCCTACACGGCGCTGCTCGACGACTACGAGCCGGGCATGACGACCGGGGACGTGCAGCAGGTGTTCGACGTCCTCGCGCCGGCGCTCAGCGACCTCGTCGCACGGGCCCCCACCGTCGAGGCCTCGTTCCTGTACGGCGTCTTCGATCCCGCCGCCCAGCGAGCCTTCGCCGAGCGAGTCGTCGCCACACTCGGCCTCGAGGAGGGCGCCTGGCGTCTCGACCCGACGGCACACCCCTTCTGCACCTCCTTCGGTAACCGGGACATCCGTCTCACGACCCGGTACCGCGACCACGACCTCGAGTCGATCTGGTCGACGCTGCACGAGGCGGGTCACGGCCTCTACGCCTTCGGCATCGCGGACGGCCTGCAGCGCACGCCGCTCGCCGGAGCACCCTCGCTCGGGCTCAACGAGTCGCAGAGCAGGACGTGGGAGAACCTCGTCGGTCGCAGCCGACCGTTCTGGGAGCACTGGTACGAGCCGCTGCAGGAAACCTTCCCCACGCAGCTCGGCGATGTCGCCCGCGACACGTTCGTGCGTGCGATCAACCGCGCCGAGCCGGGTCTGATCCGCGTCGACGCCGACGAGACGACCTACTCGCTCCACGTCGTGCTCCGCTTCGAGCTCGAGCAGGCGATCCTGGCCGGCACGATCAGGCTCGAGGAGCTACCCGAGGCGTGGAACGCGCGGATGCGAGAGCTGCTCGGGGTCGACGTCCCGGACGACGGCCGCGGGGTGCTCCAGGACGTCCACTGGTCGGGTGGCGCGATGGGCTACTTCCCGACCTACGCACTCGGCAACGTGATCTCGATGCAGCTCTGGCAGGTGGTGCGCGACGCGATCCCGGATCTCGACGAACGGATGGCCGCTGGCGAGCTCACCACCCTGTCGTCCTGGTTGCGAGACAACCTCTACTCCTTGGGCCGCAAGCTGACGCCGAAGGAGACGCTCGAGCGGCTGACCGGCTCGGCCGCGATCGATCCGGCGCCGTACCTGGCCTACCTGGACGAGAAGCTCGGCGCCCACGCAGCGTAGAGCACCGGCTGCCCGCTGCAGTCGCTGCGTAGACTGATCGTGTGGATCCGCTCGACCGTGCGAACGTGCTCCTCGACAGCTACGCCGCGCTGGCCCGGTCCGAGCTGCCGCCGGACGTCGAGATCGTCGACGTCCACACCCACCTCGGTCTCGACATCGACGGGATGACCGGATCTGTCGACGAGCTTCTCGGCGTGCAACGCTCGTACGGGATCACGCGCTCGTTCGTCTTCTGCCTCGACGAGCCCGACCGGCATCCAGCGTTCACAGCCGCGAACGATCGGACACTCGCATCTGCGGCGCAGGCGGACGGCACGTTGCTGCCGTTCGTGCGACTCGACCTGAACGAGTCTCCCCTCGAGGAGGCCATCCGCTGCCTGGATCTCGGGGCGCGGGGGATCAAGCTGCATCCGCGCGCGCAGAGCTTTCTCCCCGACGATCCGCGGCTCGAGCCCGTGTTCGAGCTCGCCGCCGCCCGCCGCGTCCCGATCCTGATCCACGGCGGCCGCGGCCTGCCACCGATCGCCGACGGCCTCGCGAGGCTCGTCGACCGCTACGAGCCGACGCTGATCGTCGCCCACGCCGGGATCGTCGACCTTGCGGCGATGGCGAGGAACTTCGCGGGGCGCGCCGGCGTCTTCTTCGACACCTCCGTCTGGAGCCCGATCGACCTGCTCGACCTGTACCGGCTCGTCTCGCCCGAGCAGGTGCTCTACGCGTCCGACTATCCGTACGGTCGCCAGCCGAACTCCTTGCTGATGGCGGTTCGCGCCGCCCGCGCGTCGGGTCTCGACGACGACCTCATCCGGCTCATGCTCGCCGGCAGCGCGGACAGGATCGCCGACCGTCTCGACCCGCTGCCACCGACACCGCCGCGCGGTCCCGACGCCGTCACCCACCCGATCACGTTCGCGCGCATCCACCAGTACCTCTCGATGGCGGCCACGATGCTCTGGCTGCGCCAGCCGCAGGACACGTACGGCATGCTCGGTCTCGCTCTGAACGCCTGCGACGAGCGGGCCAACGGACATCGCGAGGAGACGGAGCGGATCCGCGAGCTGCTCGTCGCGACACGCGAGCTCTGGGAGCTGGCCGGCCACGAGACCGACGACGTGCTGCAGCGACGCGCTACCCGCGGTGCCTTCCGGCTGCTGCACCTCGCCAACGTCCTCGCCGTCACGACCTGAGCAGAGCATCGGTGACGCGCGCGCTTGCTCTTCCGCTCGTTCTGCTCGCCCTGCTCGCCGCCGGTTGCGGGAGCGGCGGCGACGACGGGACCACGACGACGACCACCGCGTCGTCGGGGTGCACCGCCGTGGACGTGCCGAAGGCCCGCGAGAGCGGCGGCGCGACCAAGCCGACCAAGAAGCTCGCGGCGGACGCCACCTACACGCTCACCTTCAAGACGAACTGCGGTGACTTCACGGTCACCGTCGACCAGGCCGCGGCCCCCGCGACCGCCGCATCGGTCGTCTCGCTCGCCGGCCAGGGCTTCTACGACGGCACGATCATCCACCGCGTCAGCCCGGGCTTCGTGATCCAGGGCGGTGACCCGACGCAGACCGCGCGCGGGCGGTGCCGGGTACACGACGGTCGACGCGCCCGCGGCGGACGCGAGGTACACGCACGGCACCGTCGCCATGGCAAAGGGCGGAGACGAGGCTCCCGGGACGGCCGGCAGCCAGTTCTTCGTCGTGCTCGCCGACGACGCACCGCTGGCGGCCGAGTATGCGATCGTCGGCGAGGTCAGCGACGGGCTCGACGTCGTCGATCGGATCGGCGCCATCCCGAGCGACCCCGTGACCGAGGTGCCGAGCAAGCCGATCGTCATCTCGTCCGTCACCGTCACGGAGAGGTGATGGGCCGGATCGCCGCCGTCGTCCTCGCCGCCGGTGAGGCGTCCCGGTTCGGTGCGCCGAAGCAGCGCCTGCTGCTGCCCGAGGTGCTCACCCGCGTGGCGCAAGCTCGACTCGACGAGATCGTCGTGGTCGAAGGGGCGCACGAGCTGCCTTGTGTTGATTCAACACAAGCGCGCGTCGTCCGCTGCGCGGAGTGGGCGCGCGGGCCTGGCGCCTCGCTCCGGTGCGGGCTCGTCGCGCTGGGAGACGACGTCGAGGCGGCGGTGGTCGTGCTCGCGGACGGCCCCGACCTCGTCCCCACCGCGATCGACCGGGTCGTCCAGGCTTGGCGGGGTGGTGCTGGGGACGTCGTCGCCGCGTCCTACGGGGACGCTCGCAGCCATCCGCTGCTCCTGGCGCGGAGCGCCTGGGAGGCGGTGCCCGACGAAGGGCTGCGGTCGGTCGAAGTCGCGCTCGTCCCGTGCGACGACCTCGGTGCCCCCGGGGACGTCGACGTGCCCGCCGACCTGCCGAAACGTCTTCGCCCGTAGCCGCCCGGTTGGCGGGCTAGGTCGCGTCGGCGCCGCGAAGCTGGGTCAGCTTCTCGAGCAACCCAGGTGGCATCCGCTCGGCGGCGCTCGTCCGCACGTACATGCGGAGCTCCTCCTCGAACCGGTAGCGCCGGCGGCAGTACTCACACGTGTCCAGGTGCGCCTCCGCCTGACCGAGCTCGGCGTCGGACAGCTCACGATCGAGGTAACCCTGCAACAGCTCTTCGCACTTGTCGCACGGCGCGTGACTCATGCCACCGCTCCTTCCGCCAGGTTCTGCTTCAGCAGCCTACGTCCACGGTGCAGCCTGGACATGACGGTACCGATCGGGATGTCGAGAATCTGCGCCGCGTCGGCGTAGCTGAACTCGCCGATGTCGACGAGGACGACCACGTCACGGAAGTCGTGTGGCAGATCGGAGAGCGCGTTCACGATCGAATCCTGCGACAGCCGCTCGACGACGCGCTCCTGGTCGAGTGCCTGCTCGCCACCGGCCTCCAGCAGCTTGTTCGCGAGGTAGTAGTCGCCTTCCTCGAGCGGCGTCATCTCGGGGGCCCGCTGCTGGCGGCGGCCGCGATCGATGTTCAGGTTCGTGAGGATGCGGAGCAGCCACGCACGCAGGTTCGTGCCGGGCGTGTAGCTCTGCCAGCTGCGGAATGCCCTCGCATACGTTTCCTGCACCAGATCCTCGGCTTCCTCCCGCGAGCGCACCAGGCGGCGGGCAACACGGTAGACCTGATCGGCGAGCGCGAGCGCCTCCTCCTCGAAGCGGACCCGGTCGCGTGCCTGCGTCGCGATCCGTCGGGCCTCGGCCTCGTTGTCCGGCGCGACCTCGCTCACCGACCTACCGTAGCAATGGCGTATTGCAGCTGGAACGGGCGCCGTACGCCGCATATTCCCGCGTCGGGTCTAGACGGCGACGATCTCTCGGAAGCCGGCTCGACTCAGCGCGCCGACGAGCGCCTCGCGGCTCGTGACCTCGTCGTTCCACGACAGGAGCACCTGCCCCATCAGATTGGCGTTCGCCTGCTCGAGACCGGCGACGCCGCGCAGGGCGACGGCGAGGCGGTTGACGCACCGCTCGCAGCGGACGCCGCTCACCTGCACGGTCTCGGTCACGGTTGCCACCAGCGCAATCCTAGAGGCTGGCCGCTTCGCCCCCCAGGCGTACCTCGTCGTCGGCGAGCTCGATCAGCAGAGGATCGTGCGTCGCGCAGACGACGGTGGAGCCGGCCTCCCGTGCGAGGTCGCGCAGGAGTCCCCCGACGACGAGCGTCGAGGCGGCATCGAGACGCGCCGTCGGCTCGTCCGCGAGCACGACCGCCGGACGCACCGCGAAGGCGCGCGCGAGGGCGACGCGCTCACGCTGTCCCGCCGAGAGAACCCCCGTCCGCCGTTCTGCATGGGCAGCGAGACCGACCGCAGCGAGCGACTCGATCGCTCGCTCCGTCGCCTCCTCCGCCGCCACGCCGCGCAGGGCGAGCCCGAGCTCGACGTTCTCCCGTGCGGTCAGGAACCCGGCCAGCACGGGTGCCTGCCCGACGACGGACATCCGCTCCCGGCGCAGCGCCGCGCGCGCCTCACGGTCGAGCGACGAGAGCTCGACGCCGTCGACGAGCGTCACGCCCCGATCCGGCAGGTCAAGCCCGGCCAGCAGAGCCAGCAGCGTCGACTTGCCCGACCCCGAGGGGCCTGTGACCGCCGTCAGCCGCCCCGGGAGGAAGCGCGCGTCGACGCCCGCGAGCGCGGTCTCCGTCCCGTAGCGGCGCGTCACCCCGCAGGCCTCGACGACGACACCGGCCGCGCCGGCGACGACGTGTCGCGGCTCTCCGGCCGGCGTCGCCGCGCCGGCCGCCGCACGAAGCTCGACACGGCCGTCGATCGCGACTGCCGTCGCACGGTCGCCGATCCCGGCCGCCTGCAGGATGTCCTCGGGCACGCGCAGCCAGCCGCCCGCTCCGACCATGACCGCCTCGCCGTGACGATCGCGCTGCTCGCTGACGCGGCCGTCACGGATGTGCACGACGCGATCGGCGATCGCCGCCGACGCAGGGTCGTGGCTGACGAGCACCGCCGTGGCGCCGTGCTCGGAGACGAGGCTGTAGAGGAGCTCGTACACCTCCGCCGCCGTCGCCGCGTCGAGCTCGCCGGTCGGCTCGTCGGCGAGCAGCAGCCGCGGCCGCCGCGAAAGGGCGGCGCAGAGGGCGACGCGCTGCTGCTCGCCACCCGACAGCTCGCCGGGCCTCGCACCGGCTCGATCACCGAGTCCGACGCGCTCGAGCAGCTCGTGCGCCCGCCGCGCCTGGACCGAGCGCGACGCACCGACGAGGCCGAGCGGCAACCCGACGAGCTCAGCGGCAGTCAGCTCGTCGGCGAGCGCCTGCCAGTAGTGCTGGTCGGTGTAGCCGAGCGTCTGGCGCCGGAATCGCTCGACCAGCCCCGGGGTGGCGCGCGACAGATCGAGGCCGTCGACGACGACTGATCCCACTCCCGGCCGCTCGAGGCCGGCGAGCACGCGAAGCAGCGTCGTCTTGCCCGAGCCGCTCGGCCCGAGAACGACGCAGACCTCACCCTCCTCCACCTGCAGCGTGAGCCCCTGCAGCGCGGCGACGCCGCCGTCCTCGCCCGGATAGACCGCGAACAGCCCCTTGGTGTCGACGATGTGCTCTGTCACAGCTCTGCTCTCCGGCGGGGCCCGCGACGCCCTCCAAACGCACGGCGCGTGGTGCTGCCGACGAGCACGAGCGTCAATCCCAGGAACAACACCAGGCCGGCGACGATCACGACCGGCTCGACGTCTGTCGCAAGCGGCGGCTCGGCTGCGGATGCGCGAGCGGTGACGGTGACCACACGCGTGATCAGAACCGCGAGCACGGCGCCGGTGAGCCCACCCGCGACGAGCCCGGCGAGCGAGACGGCGAGCACTCGCGTGCGGACGACACGCCGAAGCAGAGCCGGCGATGCGCCCTGTGCCTCGAGCTCGTAGAGCTCGCCGCTGTCGTCGCGCAGGTCGGCGCGAACCGCGAGTGCCAGCCCGAGCGCGGCCAGCACGAGAGCGACGATCGCGGCTCCGCTGAGGGCGAAGAGCGTGCCGTGCGCGAGCGGGTCCCGCCTTGCGTCTTCCTCGAGCGCGACGCGCGACGCGGTGGCGAGCGCCCGAAACGGCGGCTGCGCCACGGCCGCCTCGACTGTGGCCCGACGGGCCGCGGGCACGTCGAGCCACACCTCGTTGTCCCCGCCGTTGCCGGGAGCGGCGGCCTCGACGGCCGTCTGCAGCCAGCCGCGGTCACCGACGACCGCGTCACCAGTCGTGCCAGGAAAGCGTTCGAGCGTGCCGACCACACGCACCGGCACCGACTCGCCGCCGACCTGTAGCGGGAGCATTCCCCCGACGCCACCGGCGAGTTCGACCAGCGACCGGGTCGCCAGCACGGCCGGCGGGTGACCGTCGGTCGGCTGCCTGGGGCGCACAAGGGCGGCCCGCTGCGGTGTGATCGTGTAGCGCAGCTCGACGCCGGCCGGGACGGGCCGGACGGTGACGCCACCCGACCCGGCCCAGGTGCGGAGCTCCCGCGCCAGCGGACCGGTGAGCGTCACCGCTCCGCGCAACGCCGTACCCGCGTCGGCGCCGCGCTCGACGATCTTCGGCGGGATCAACGCCAGTGAGGCGATCCGCGCACCCACCGGAACCTGGGCCTGGAGCGTCGACGCCGACCGCGGCTTCGCGGTACCGAGATCGATGCGCCGCACCCTGCCGTCCGGGAGACGCAGGACGACGTCGAAAGCGAGCAGGCTCGGCCCGATGCCGACGCGAAGGCCCTGCGCAGGGATCGCGCCGGAGCGGAGCGTGACGTCGCCGGGAGGCGCCACGAGCCGCGCGGCGCCGTCACGGGTCGTCCCCGCCCACTCGTCGCGCCAGACACGGAGACGCTCGAACGCTCCGGGCTCGAGCCCGAGGGCGGTGACACCGCCCACCTGCTCGGCTCTCCCGATGCTGCCGCGGAGGCGGACGACGGGGAACGCCGCTCCTCCTGCGCCTGCCAGGCGGCGAAAGCGCTCCAACGGTGCGGCGCGGAAGACGGGCACCAGTTGCGAGAGATCCTCCGTCGCCGAGACGTCGAGCGGAACGAGGAACGCGGCCTGCTCGCGCTCGCCCCGGTCGAGCGTGGCCCGGTAGCCCTCGGCAAGCAGCGCGAGTGAGAACGCGAGCGTGAGGAAGGCGACGGTGGTCACCATCGTGCCGGGGCCGCGCCCGAGACCGGCAGCGGCGAGCCGGCTCGTGAGCCGGCCGCGGCGGGCGCCGAGACGCGCCAGCGGCGGGAAGAGGCGGGCGCTGCCGACGGCCGCGGCCAGCGCAAGCAACCCGGGGAGCAGGAGCAGGACGAGACCAGCGGCGTCGCTCGTCGCCAGGCGCGCCTCGTCGGCAACCCCGCCGAGCAACGCCACGCCGACGATGAGCAGGGCGGCGAGGGCGATGGCGTCCGGTGCGCCGAGCCGGCGCTCACGGCCCCCGAGGGAAACCGCGGCCGCGACGAGCGCGGTCGTCAGCACCAGCGCAACGGCGGCAGCGGCGATCCCCGAGGGCGAGAGGACGCTCTGCCGCAGCAGCGCCCCGACCGGCTCGCCGGTCGCCCGAACGAGCACCGCACCGGCCGCCGAACCCGCCAACCAGCCGACGCCGACACCCGCGACAGCCACGGCGGCGCTCTCGGCCAGCGTCAGCAGGCCCAGCTGCGACCGGCGGGCGCCGTGCCAGCGGAGTCGCCGGCGCGAAGCCTCGAGGTCGCGTCGCATGCCTCGCGCCGCAAGCACGGCGAAGGCGAGCAGGAGCGCCGCCGCCTCACCCCCGACGAGCAGGAGCCGTCTGCCGGCAACCGTGGCAGCACGCTGCGCCGCACGCAACTCCTGCACGGGCCCGGTCACGGCGAACGACGACGAGCGCGCCGCGAGCGCTGCGCGACCTCGGTCGGCGCGCGCGAGCAGGTCATCGACCTGCCAGAGACGAGGCTTACCGCGCGCGAGCGGCCAGACCCACGCATAGCTCCGGTAGGTCCGTGCCAACACGGGTGACGACGCCAGCGCATCGACGCCCTCTGCCACCACGAGCGGAGCCGGCGCCGGCCGGTGGTATCGCGCCGCCCTGCTCACCGCCGGAGCCACCTCCGCGTCCGCCGTCGCGTTGTCCGTCGGCTCGAGGAAGTCACCGAACAGCTGACGTGACCGCAGCGTCGCCGTGCCGACCTCGACGAGACGCAGACCCGGCGCGTTCGGGATCCGTCCCACCCCACGGAGCCGCAGCACCTCACACCGCGTCGCCGTGCACGGTCGCGGCAGCCGCCCCGATCGCAGCTGGACGTGCGGCGCCAGCCCGTCGACGGCGGCCAGCCCGACGAAGCGACCGGCCACGGTGCTCTCCCGGATCAGCACGAGTCGCCTCGGCCCGGGCGCCGCGACGTCGGCCAGGGCCGCCCGCACGTCACGGTCGAGCGTTGCGCGTGACTCGTCGCCCGAGGCGGGGACGCCGAACCAGGCCACCCGCAGCGCCCGCCCGTCGGCGGGAACACGGTCGATCGCGTCGGACATGCTCCGGTCGGTGGCGACCGTGACGCCGATCAGCAGGCACGCGATCACCGAGGCGCCGACGGCGAGCCCGAGAGCTGCCGTCAGCGCACCGCTCTGACGGCACCAGACACGTCGCCACGCGAGCCAGATCAGGTACCGCGTCGCCATCTAGATGGCTGCTCGACGGCGTCGGTATGCCGCCGTCTTGGCGCGGTTGCCACAGATCGACATCGAGCACCAGTTGGAGGAGCGGTTCCGCGACCCGTCGTAGAAGAGCCAACGGCAGCTGTCCTTGCGGCACGCCTTGAGGCGTTCCCACGTGCCCGCGGCCTCCGCCTCGAGGACGATCGTGAGGAGTGTGCCGAGAGCGCGTGGCACGGCCTCGCCGATGGCCCCCGCGACGAGCCGACCCTCACCGGTGACCCGCGCCGCCAGAACGACTCCCGCGAGCGCGTCGTCGAGGTGACGCCGCAGCTCCGCTCCGGGAGCTTCGCCGAGGGTGTTCAGGAGCGCCAGGTCGCGCAGCGCACTCCGCACATGGCGGGCGGCGACGAAGCCCGCGGCGTCGACCGTCTCGCCGGCGCCAAGAAGCCGGCGCGCGCGGAGCCACCGTTCGAGCTCAGCCGGCGTGCCGATGTCGTCCCGTGCCCACTCCGGGATCTCCGTGTTGACGAAGTCCTGCACGAGGTCGAGGGGCGGCGGTGCCGGCGCGCGGCCGGCGGGCTGGAAGCGCTGCTCCACGCGCCCACGCTAGCGGTGCCGAGGCCGGGATGCAACACCGGTGATTCTTTTTCACAGGTGTTGGAAACGCCGCCGTCAGCTGTCGACCGGTGTTGCCTTGCCCTTCACCCCGTGCACCGGGCGACCCGCAGCCTCCCAGGCGTAGTACGACGCGCTCGGCCCGAACGACGGCTCGTAGGCGACCACCCGCGGGTTGCGGCCGACCTCCTTCGCACGCTGGGCGTGCCAGAGCAGGTTCGGGTCGTCACGCGCCTGCCAGACGAGCACGAGATGCGCCGCCGTCATGAACTGCGCCACGAAGACGCAGCCGGTGGCCGGGCAGGGAAACGGATCCGTACGGACGCACCACCAACCGGCGTGATCGCCGTCGTCGTCGTCGCGCCACAGCTCCTCGTCGGTCGAGACGTCCTCGTCGACGACGTCGATCGTGCCGATCACGGGGCGCTCCTCCTCCACGTCCTCACAATACGTCGCCCGGCGCGGGGGACAGAGCGCGCCGAGCGCGGGTGACCCCGACCGTCGGGGTCACCCGCGCTCGTGTGGCTACGACGTCAGTGTGGCCGGCTGGTTCCCGAGCGTGACGGTGACGGTGCGCTTGGCGCCGTCACGGTAGATCTGGAGTGAGATCGTCTCGCCCGGCTTGTGGGCGGTGACCACGTCGCGCAGGTCGGCGACCGTGGCCACCTGCTTGCCGTCGGCCGAGACGATCAGGTCGCCGCCGAGCCGGTAGCTCTCGCCCTCGACGACGACGTCCTCGTCACCCGCCTGGAGGCCCGCCTTCGCCGCGCCCGTCTGCGGTGTGACCGTCTCGACGAGGAGACCCTGGTCGACCGGCAGGTTGAACGTCCGGGCGAGCTCCGGTGTGATCGGCCGGGCGGCGACACCGAGGAAAGCGCGCTCGACCTTGCCGTTCGCGAGGAGCTGCGCAACGACCGTCTTGACGGTGTTGGACGGCACGGCGAAGCCGATACCGACGTTCCCGTCTCCCGCGCCGCCAGTCTCGATCTGCGAGTTGACACCGATCACGCGCCCCTGGCCGTCGATCAGGGGACCGCCGGAGTTGCCGTGGTTGATCGGTGCATCGGTCTGGATGACGTGGTCGATGGTGCTCCCGCTCGGCGAAGTGACGTTTCGCTGCAGCGCGCTGACGATGCCCGCAGTCACGGTGCGCTCGAGGCCGAACGGGTTGCCGATCGCGACCACCGGCTCGCCGACCTCGACCTGGTTCGAGTCCGCGAGCCCGAGCGGCGCGAGCGCCTGCGCGGGGAGTGTCACGCGCAACACGGCCAGATCGGTTGCCGGGTCGGAGCCGACGAGCGTCGCGTCGACCGTCTCGTGGTTCGAGAAGCTGACCTGGATCTTCTGGGCGTTCTCGACCACGTGATAGTTGGTCACGATGTGACCGTCCTTGTCGATCACGAAGCCGGAGCCGAGCGCCTGCGCCGCCGGGGCGGCGATGCCGTCGGTCGAACCGGCGGCCAGAGTCGTCGTGATCTGGACGACCGCCGGAGCGTCGCTCTCGTAGATCTGCTGCACGGAGAGGCCGCCGGGAGAGCTCGAGCTGACGGGGGCAGACGGCGCCGATTGCTGGACGATCGTGGTCTGGCCGTCGAAGGCGCCGAGCGCCCACGCCGCGCCGACCGCGACGCCGCCGCCGAGCAGGGCGGCGGCGACGAGAGCGGCGAGAGGGGTGAGGCGCGTCGTGGAGGAGGGTGCGGAAGGAGTCATGTGGACGTTGTAGCCCCGACGCGGTGAAGCGCGGGTTGAGGCTCGTTAAGGCGCCGTTGCGGGCTCCAGCCACACCAGCGGGTTGTGCAGGACAGACCAACCGCGGGTGCCGGGCTGAAGCCCGGCACCAGAGACGAGGGTGGGTTAGGCGAGCGGAACGAGCTTCACGGTCTGCTCGCGCTCGGCGCCGAGCGCCTCGTCGAGCTTTCGCTGCAGCTCACCCGAGGCGTACAGCTCCTCGGTGATGTCGGCCCCGCCGATCAACTCGCCACGGATGAAGACCTGCGGGATCGTCGGCCAGTCGCTCAGCGACGAGAGCTCCTGCCTGATGGCCGGGTCCGGAAGGACGTCCACCGCGGTGATCGGAGCGCCCGCCGACCACAGGGCCTGCAGTGCCCGCATCGAGTTGCCGCAGGCGGGCAGCTGTGGAGTTCCCTTCATGAAGATGGCGACGGGCTCGCCGTCGATCACCTGCTGGATCTGGTCGCGTAGCGTCATGTCGTCCCCTTGGTCGTGATGCGGAGCTCGTGGATGGTGCCGTCGGTGAGTGGCGCCTCGAGCGCACGGTTCACGAGCCGGTGCTGGTCGACGAGCGAGAGGCCGTCGAAGGCGCTCGACAGCACCGTCACCTGAAAATGGTCGCCCCCGCCCGTGCGATCGACGACGGACACGTCCGCCCCGGGGAAGGCCTCTTGCAGAAGCGTGGTGATGGTGGCCGCAGACATCCGCGATCATGCTAGCGATGGGCCGGCGGCTCGCCTTCCTCGCGTCCCTCCCGGAGCGGCTTCTCCGCACCGTCGCCGCCGCGCTCGGCGGGGCGGTGCACGAGACGGTCGAGCTCGTGCTGCCCCGCTTCGTCCGGTCGTCGCGGCTCTACGAGGCGACGGCCAAGAACCTGCTCCGGGTCACGATCGAGCTCGTCGGCGGCGTCGAGCGAGAGGCCGCAGCGGGAGCGGCCGAGCCGGACGTCGGCAAGCTCGCCGTGCGCAAGACGGCGGGCAACGCGCTCGAGCTCGGCTCGATCGCTGCCTTCGGCTTCTCACCGTTGTGGCTGCTGGCAGCGGCCTCCGACGTCACGCACGGGACGCGGGTCTACCTCGACGCGTTCGTCGCCGAGCTGAAGCACGCCGGGGTCGTGGCCCACGCCGCCGAGCTCCGTACCGTTGACGAGTTGCTCGCCGCGCTCGAAGGAGCCACCGGGACGACGGCGAGGCTGATCGACGTGCCGCCGCTCGAGGTGCAGGCGCTCCGCCGCTCGCTCGCCGACCTCCGCAGCGACGCGACGGGCCTGCCGACACCCGCCGAGCTCGCCGCCCTCTACGACGGCCTGCGGACGGTTGCGCGTCGGGAGCGGCGCAGCCTGCTCGAGGTCTCCGTCGGCATGGGGCTGGCGTTCTTCAACGCCGCGCGCAAGGTCGGGCGGCAGCACGTGCTCGACCCGTACACGCAGGATCTGCGACCGGTCCGCGACGAGGGCTTCGGGGCGTACGCGGCGCGTGTCTCGAAGCCCTACGCACAGGCGGTTGCGCGCCACTTCGATCCCAGCCGGAGCACGCTGACGGAGCGCACCGTCAAGCGGCTGAGTCCTCACTGAGTGGAGGCGGCGCCGAGCGGCTTCCGTGCCTTCGTGGCGCGGACCTTCGGGGACGAAGGCCGCGCCTGGCTGGCGTCGCTCCCCGCTCTCCTGGACGACCTCTCGGTGCGGTGGCGGCTGCGGCTCGGGCCAGAGCTTGCAGGGGGCCGGCTCTCGTACGTGTGCGAGGTGGTGACGGCTGACGGAACACCGGCGGTGCTGAAGGTCGGGCCACCGTGGCCGCGCGTCAACGACGAGATCACCGCACTGCGCGCCTGGAACGGGTCCGGGGCGCCGTCGCTCCTGCGCGCGGACGGGGACCGCCACGCGCTGCTGCTGGAGCGGATCAGCCCCGGCTCCCATCCCGACCCGGGTGCGGCGGACGACGTGGCGGGCGTCCTCGCTGCGCTCCACGTGCAACCGCCACCGGGGCTCCCTCCGCTCGGCGAGACGGTTGGGCGGCGGCTGTCGCGCGCTGCGAAGGAGGGCCGCGCGTCGGAGGAGAAGCTCGCCTGGGCCCGCACGACCGTCGACGCGCTCGAACGCGACCCGCCCGCGGCGGTGCTCCTGCACGGCGACTTCGACGATGCGGAACCTGCTCGTCTGCGCACGGCGCGGCCTGTGCGCGATCGATCCGCTGCCTTGCATCGGTGACCCGGCCTACGACGCCGCGTCCTGGGTCCACGCGCATCGCCGGCCCGGGCGGCGGGCGCGCCTCGAGTCGCTCGTCGCAGCCACCGGCTTGCCGCACGAGCGGGTGCGGGACTGGGCGGGCGTGATCGCGGTCCACGGCTGACGGCCGCGCCGGGCCGTTGCTTGCCTAGAATCGATGCATGGCCCACCCGGACTCATTCGGCGCGCACGCGACCCTCTCGGTCGGCGGCGCGCCGCACGAGCTCTTCCGGCTCGACGCACTCCAGGCGCGCTACGACGTGGCGCGCCTGCCCTACACGCTGCGGATCCTGCTCGAGAACGTGCTGCGACGCGAGGACGGTGTCACCGTCACGACGGACGACATCGAGGCCGTGGCCGCGTGGGACGCAACCGCCGCGCCGTCGCGGGAGATCACCTTCGGGCCCGCCCGTGTCCTGCTGCAGGACTTCACCGGCGTCCCCGCCATCGTCGACCTCGCGGCCATGCGTGCGGCGATGGCGGATCTGGGCGCCGACCCAGGACGCATCAACCCGCAGATCCCGGTCGAGCTCGTCATCGACCATTCCGTCCAGGTCGACGCGTTCGCCAGCGGGCTCGCGATGACGCGCAACGCCGAGCTCGAGTTCCGGCGCAACCGTGAGCGCTACGCCTTTCTCCGCTGGGGTCAAGGTGCGTTCCAGAACTTCTCGGTCGTGCCGCCGAACACCGGCATCTGCCACCAGGTGAACCTCGAGTACCTCGCTCGCGTGATCGACTCCCGGGGAGGGGTCGCGTTCCCGGACACGCTCGTCGGAGCCGACTCGCACACGACCATGGTGAACGGCCTCGGGGTGCTCGGGTGGGGGGTCGGCGGCATCGAGGCCGAGGCGGCGATGCTCGGCGAGGCGATCTCGATGCTGGTCCCGCAGGTGGTGGGCTTCGAGCTCCACGGCCGGCTGCCCGAGGGCGCGACGGCCACCGACCTCGTCCTCACGGTGACCCAGATCCTCCGTCGGACGGGAGTCGTGGGGAAGTTCGTCGAGTACTTCGGCGCCGGTCTGGCCGGCCTGCCGCTCGCCGACCGGGCCACGATCGGGAACATGTCGCCCGAGTACGGGGCGACCTGCGGGTTCTTCCCGGTCGACGACGAGACGCTCCGGTACCTGCGACTCACCGGTCGCAGCGAGGAGCGCGTCGCGCTCGTCGAGGCCTACTGCAAGGAGAACATGCTCTGGCACGACGCGGCGGACCGAGCCACGTACTCGGAGGTCGTCGCCCTCGATCTGTCGACCGTCGAGCCGTCGCTCGCCGGCCCACGCCGCCCGCAGGACCGGATCCCGTTGCGCGAGGCGAAGCGCGCGTTCGCCGAGGCGCTGCCCACGTTCGGCGTCGACTACGGCAACGGGACCGACGAGGCGGTCTCCGAGTCCTTCCCCGCGAGCGATTCGCCGGCGCACACCGAGCCCGGCCACGCACCCGTCGCCTCGCAGGCTTCGGTCCAGGTCGCCGCTCTCGCGGAGCCCGCAGCCGAGGGGGTGCCGTGCACGATCGACGGCGAGACCGTCCGGCTCGATCACGGCTCGGTGGTGATCGCGGCCATCACCTCGTGCACCAACACCTCGAACCCGGCCGTCATGGTCGCGGCCGGGCTCCTGGCGCAGAAGGCCGTCGAGCGGGGTCTCGAGCGCAAGCCCTGGGTGAAGTCCTCGCTCGCGCCGGGCTCGAAGGTCGTGACGGAGTACTTCGACAAGGCGGGCCTGACCCCGTATCTCGAGGCGCTCGGGTTCCACACGGTGGGCTACGGCTGCACCACGTGCATCGGGAACTCGGGCCCGTTGCCCGAGGAGGTGTCCGCCGCGATCGCCGAGGGAGGACTCGTGGCGTGTGCCGTGCTCTCCGGTAACCGCAACTTCGAGGCGAGGATCCACGGTGAGGTGAAGGCGAACTACCTCGCCAGCCCACCGCTCGTGATCGCCTACGCGCTCGCGGGTCGCATGGACATCGACCTGCTGACCGAGCCGCTCGGCGTCGATCCGAACGGCGACGCCGTCTTCCTGGCGGACATCTGGCCGTCTCCTCACGAGGTCCACGAGACGATCGCGCAGGCGGTCGGCGAGGACATGTTCCGGCGCTCGTACGCGAACGTCTACGAGGGCGACCCGGACTGGCGCGAGCTACCGGTGCCCGCGGGTGACCTCTTCGTCTGGGGGACCGACTCGACCTACGTGCGGCGGCCGCCGTACTTCGCCGGCATGACCGAGGAGCCGGGCACGGTCGACGACGTCGTCGACGCCCGTTGTCTCGTCTCGATCGGCGACTCGGTGACCACCGATCACATCTCCCCCGCAGGAGCGATCAGAGCCGACTCTCCGGCGGGGCTCTACCTCGTCGAGCACGGGGTGGACAGGGGCGACTTCAACTCCTACGGAGCGCGCCGCGGCAATCACGAGGTGATGGTGCGCGGCACCTTTGCCAACGTGCGGCTGCGGAACCTGCTCGTCCCGGGCGTCGAGGGGACGTGGACGGTTCATCTGCCGTCGAACGAGGAGATGACGATCTTCGACGCGTCGCAGCGGTACCTGACTGAGGGCACGCCGCTGGTCGTGCTCGCCGGCAAGGAGTACGGCACGGGCTCATCACGCGACTGGGCGGCGAAAGGCCCGAAGCTGCTCGGCGTCAAGGCCGTGATCGCGGAGAGCTACGAGCGCATCCACCGCTCCAACCTGCTCATGATGGGCGTGCTCCCGCTCCAGTACCTGCCGGGTGAGACCCGCGAGACGCTCGGGCTCACCGGTCGCGAGACGTTCTCGATCCGCGGCGTCGCCAACGCCGAAGCCGACGAGGTCACCGTGCGCGCCGACGACCGCGAGTTCCGCGCACGCGTGCGGCTCGACACGCCCCGCGAGCGCGAGTACGTCCGCCACGGCGGCATCCTCGCGTACGTGCTTCGAGGGCTGCTGGCCGCGTAACGCTCGCGCTCCACCCGTACATTTCGCGGCGTGACCGCGCCAGGCGCTGACGGCGACGCCGCGACGATCGGCATCCGGCCCGTGCCGGAGCGGCTGCGCGTGCTCGGCACGCTCGACACGGGCCTGCTCTGGGGCAACCTCGGCGTCTCGCTCCTCGTGATCGTCGCGGGGACGGTGCTCGTACCGGCCCTCTCGCTTCCGGACGCGCTGCTCGCGATCGCGATCGGCTGCGTGATCGGCAACCTCATGCTCGCCGTCGCAGCGGCGATCGGCGCACAGGCTCGCGTGCCTGCGATGGTGCTCCTCCGGGCGCCGCTCGGTGAGCGCGGGTCGTACCTGCCGACGGCGGTCAATCTCGTGCAGTGCATCGGCTGGACGGTGTTCGAGCTGCTCGTGATCGCGACCGCGGCTGCTGCGCTCTCCGACCGGATAGTCGGGTTCCGCGGGCAGTGGCTCTGGACGCTCGTCTTCGGCGCCCTCGCCCTGCTGCTCGGCCTGCTCGGGCCGGTCGGCGTCGTCCGCAAGGTCGTGCGCACGGTCGGCGTCTGGGCGGTGCCGGCCGCTGTCGCCTACCTCTGCTGGTGGACACTCCACGGCGCCGACCTCGGCGCCATCTGGGACCGCCCCGGAACGGGCGGCCTGACCGTCTGGCAGGGCGCCGACATCGTCGTCGGAGTGACCGTCTCCTGGATCCCGCTGGCCGCCGACTACACCCGGTTCTCGCGGAGCCCGCGGAGCGCTTTCTGGGGTACCGGTGTCGGCTACGCCGTGCCCGATCTCCTGCTGCTCTCGCTCGGCGCGGTGCTGCTCTTCACGCGCGAGATCACCGACGCCGCCGCTCTTCCGCCCGCCGTGGCGGCGGGCGGGCTGGCGGCGTTCCTGGCCTTGCTGGCGCTGACCGTGGCCGAGACGGACGAGGTGTTCGCAAACGCCTACTCGGGCGCCGTCTCGAGCCAGAACCTCTTCCCGGGGATGCCGCTGCGGCTGCTGGTCGTCGCCACCACGTCGCTCGGTGTCGCCGGTGCCCTCACGATCGACCTCCTCTCGTTCCAGACGTTCCTGCTGCTGCTCGGCTCGCTCTTCGTGCCGCTCTTCGGTGTGCTTCTGGCGGACTGGCTCGTCGCCGGGCGACGGTACGAGGAGGCCGACATGTTCGATGCACCACACTGGCGGCCCGCGATGGTCGCCGCCTGGATCCTCGGCTTCGGCGCCTACCAGTGGCTCGCGCCGACCGGCCCCGTGTGGTGGGTCGACGCCGTCGCGCGTCTCCATCCCCCGGCGTGGAGCCTCGGTGCCACGATCCCGAGCTTCGTCGTCGCGTTCGTCGCTGCGCTCGTCGTGGCAGCGACCTTCAGGCGCGTCGCGGCCGACACCGTACGAGCGTGATCGCGGTCGTCGGCAATCTGTCGGTCGATCGCCTCGCGGGTGGCGCGCCGCGGGTCGGCGGCGCCGTCTTCTACGGCGGGCGGGCGGCGGCACAGCTCGGCGTCGACGCGCGACTGGCCGCCCGCTGCGCGCCCGAGCACGAGTGGGTCGCGCTCGAGCCGCTGCGCTCGCTCGGGCTGCCCCTGTTCTCGGCTCCCGCGCTTGCGACGACGGCCTTCGCCTTTCACTACGAGGGCGAGCATCGCGTGATGACGGTCGAGACCGTCGGCGACCCGTGGACGCCCGCAGACGTCACGGGGTGGGCCGCGCCGGCCCTCGCCGGGTCGGCGTGGGTGCATGTCGGCGCCTTGCTGCGGTCGGACTTTCCGGCCGAGACGCTGCGGGCGCTCGCCCAGGACGGCCGTCGGCTCCTCGTCGACGCCCAGGGGCTCGTGCGGCGCGCAGAGACCGGGCCGTTACACCGTGACGGCGCCGTCGCCCGTCCTGTGCTCGCTGCCGTCCACGCCCTGAAGCTGAACGAGCACGAAGCGCAGCTGCTGGCCGGTGGCGTCGACGAGGGGGCGCTGCGGTCGCTCGAGGTCCCGGAGGTCGTTCTCACGCTGGGCTCGGCCGGGTCGATGGTCGTCACGAGAACTGGCTGCGAGCGTGTCGCGGCCGAGCCCGTCGATGTCGCCGACCCGACGGGCGCAGGCGACACCTACGCGGTCGGCTATGTCGCCGCGCGCGCAGAGGGGGCCGAGCCGATCGAGGCTGCCCGGCGGGCGAGCGAGCTCGTCACCTCCACCCTCAGGGACAGACGGTAGAGGTGCGCGCCGTCGTCGACACCGCTCTCGGTCGTGCTGCTCGTCGATCTCGACACCGAGGAGGTGCTCGACGAGGAGGCGCCGCTGGAGCCACCGGGCCCCGACGAGGCCGGTGTGTCGCTGCCTCTGCTCGTCGCCGCGGCACGTCGCGGCTCGACGGTGGTCGCGGTCGTCGACCGCCGGCCACCGCTCGTGGTCTCGCACGACGCGGGCACGACGTGGCGCGAAGCGGGTGCCGGGCTACCGCCCGGACGCGCCGTCGCGATCGCCCCCGACGACCCCGACCTCGTGCTCTTCGCCGGTGAGGAGCGCCTCTACCTGTCCCGCGACGGAGGCCGCTTCTGGCAGGTCCTCGCGCTCGAGCTGCCGGGGATCACCGCCGTCACGATCTCCGACGACGGCTAGAGCCTGAGCTCACCGCGGGCGACAACGACGGCGGAGCCGCCGACCTCGACCCGCTCGATCAGATCGTGGCGGCCATCGGCGCGCGCGCACAGCCGCGACGGGCGTCCGATCTCGACGCCCTGCGTGATCACGATCTCCTCCCCCCACGGGACGAGCCCGTGCCGGCAGAGGTGGCAGGCGAGTGGCCCTGCGGCCGACCCGGTCGCCGGGTCCTCTGCGATGCCCGCGCTGGGGCAGAACACCCGGAGCTTCCACACGTCGCCGTTACGCGCGACGCAGCAGATGCCGGTGACCTCGTGGCGCCCGAGCGCCGCCAGGTCCGGTGCGAGTGCCGCGACGTCGTCCGCGGTCGCAAGGGCGGCGAACACGTGCCGGACGCCGTTGTCGTACACCTCGACCGCCAGCTCGGCGGACGGGACGCCGAGCGCCGCGAGCAGCCCCTCGCTCTCTGCGTAGGGGGCCACCGACGGCACCGGCTGCTCCATGCGACCGAAGACGACCCTGCCGCTCTCGTCGCGCTCGAGCACGACCGGGACGACCCCCACGCCGAGCTCGAGCCGGACGGCGGCAAGCTGGAGCGGCGCGGCCAGCACCCACGCGGTACCGAGCGTCGGATGCCCGGCGAACGGAAGCTCGACCATCGGCGTGAAGATGCGGACGCGTGCCGTGCCACCCTGCTCCGCCGGCAGCACGAACGCCGTCTCCGAGAGGTTCATCTCGCGCGCGATCGCCTGCATCGTCTCGGCATCGAGCCCACGGGCGTCCGTGAACACGGCAAGCTGGTTCCCAGCCAGCGGCGTATCCGTGAACACGTCCACGAGCACGAAACGATGGGCGCCGATGCCGGCCACTCTAGGACACCGGAGGCGTGCGAGCCGAGCCCTCGCCGGGTTCACGCTCGGACAGCCATTTTGCGTGGTGGCGAGCCGCCCAGTCCTCGCGCACGTCGCCACGCGTCACTCCACGCAGGGCGTGGCGTGTCGACGGGTGCACGAGCGCGAGGTACAGGTGACCGACGAGCACGACGAGCGAGATCCACGTGAGGGTGACGTGCACCGTGCCGGTGCCGTCGAACAGGAAGCGGTGGTCGCGCTCGCCGAGCCAGAGGAAGAAGCCCGACAGCAGGAAGAGCAACGCGAACGAGGCGGTGAGGAGCGCGTTGAGCTTCTGACCTGCGTTGAACTTCCCCTGCGGTGACCGGCGGCCCAGGAGCCAGCGGCGGTCGTCCCGGTCGAGCGTCTCGATCTGGCGCCAATCCTCGCGCAGCATGGCGCGATCGCCGAGCACCAAGATGGCCCCGATCAGCACCACCCACCCGACCGCGGCCAGCAGATGGATGTTCTTGACGAGCTGTCGCCGCGCGACCACCTCCGAGAGAGACGGCAGCATCAGGATCAGCCCGGTGGCGAGCATGACGAGGAACGCGACCGCATGCGTCCAGTGCAGCGCGCGCTCGGTACGCCCGAAGCGAGGCACGAGACGTGACCGCTCGCGGCCGGACAAGTCCCGCTCCTACGCTGCGAGACCGTTCGAGCGTCCGAGCCAGGCGTCGGCGTCGTAGCCGTGCTGCTCCCAGTACCCAGGGAGAACGTCGGTGCGCACCTCGATCCTCGTCACCCACTTGACGCTCTTGTAGCCGTACATCTGCGGCATCACGACCCGCGCCGGACCGCCGTGCGGCCGGCGGAGCGGCTTGCCGTCCATGTCGACCGCCAGCATCACGTCCCCGAGCAGCGCCTGCTCGGCCGTGAGCGAGTCGTCGTAGGGCACCTCGTCCGAGACGAACCGGAGCGACCTCCAGCCCTCACGCGGCTTGGCCGGTGCGATCACGTCCCCGAGGCGCGCGCCTCCCCAGCGCACGTCGTACACCGACCACCCGGTGACGCAGTGGAAGTCGGAGACCTGCTCCGCCCGAGGCAGGGCGCGCAGGTCGGCGAGCGACAACGTCACCGGCTGCTCGACGTGCCCTTCGATCCGCAGCCCATACTCGGCCGGCGCGATGCGCGGCATGCTGCTACCGATCGTGTAGATGCGCCACCCGCTCGACGGGACGAGGGAGGAGACGCCGTCCGGCACCGCCTTGCCAACCAGGCCGACGGCGTCACGCGCGAAGAAGAGACCGGCGGCTCCCGCTCCGACGATGCCGAGGAACGCGGCGCGCCCGATCGTGCGGTCGTCCACGTTCATGGTGTAGCAGATGTCTCCACTGCGTCCCAGCCGCAGGCGCGCGGCGGCCGGAGGACGGAGGGTGGCTATGCTCGCGCCCGTGCGCGTCTACCTCTGCCGACATGCCGAGGCGGCGCCGGGTGACCCCGACGAGCTGCGCGAGCTCACCGCCGCGGGTCGCCGCCAGGCGCGGGCCCTGGCCAAGAGGCTGGCCGCGCTCCCGCAGCCACCGGTCCTCGTCCTGACGAGTCCGCTGCTGCGAGCCCGCCAGACGGCGGCAGCGATCGCCGACGCGACCGGGGCGCGCCTGCTGATCGAGCCTCGCCTCGCGCCGGGTGCCACCGCCGACCAGCTCATCGCCGCGCTCGGCGGGACAGTGGGGCCTGCGGCCGCTGTGGGACATCAACCGGACTGCTCGAAGATCTCCGTTGCGCTGACGGGCACCGACCCCGGCTTCCCGCCGGCAAGCCTGTCGGCCCTTGACGTCTAGGCGTCCGTCTCGTCCTGTGCCAGCCGCTGCTCGAGGTCGCGCCACCACGCCGCGTTCCACTCCATGAGCTCGATCCCGTAGCGGAGGACGTGGACGGTCGGGCCCGTGATCGTCATCTCCTGCCCGATCTCGCGGAAGAGCTCGGCAGCCGATTCGAACGCCTGCGCTCGTCGCTCGACGATCGCGTCGAGCTCGTCCCGCTCGACGAGCTCGGCGAAGAACAGGCGCAGCAGCCCTTCGTCCCGGATCTCGAAGACGTCTGTTGCCTCACTGAGCCAGGTCCCGAGAGCATCCCTGCCGCCCGGCGTGAGCGCGTACACCCGCCGGCGCACGCGCCCTCGTGGCTCCTCCCTGGCCCTGACCAGGCCGCGCTCCTCGAGGCGCCGGAGCTCCGGGTAGATCTGCCCGTAGCTGGCACCCCAGAAGAAGCGCGTCGACCGATCTGTGATGCGCTTGATCTCGTAGCCCGTGTGCGGGCCCCAGGCGAGCAGACCGAGGATGACGCGGGCGGTCGGGCTCGGCGTTGACATATATCTGGTAGATATATAGCATGCCGTGCCGATGACAGCCGCCATCGCTGTGCAGGGGCTGCGCAAGTCCTACGGCGCCACCGAGGCACTCGCCGGGGTCGACTTCGAGGTCGAGCGCGGCGAGGTGTTCGGGCTGCTGGGCCCGAACGGCGCCGGGAAGACGACGACGGTCGAGATCCTCGAGGGGTATCGCAAGCGCGACGCCGGCACGGTGGACGTGCTCGGGTTCGACCCTGGCGCTGCTCCGACCGCGCTCCGAGAGCGGATCGGCGTCGTCCTGCAGCAATCGGAGCTCCCGTATGTGCTGACGGCGCGCGAGATCCTGCGGATGTTCGGCGGGTACTACGACCGCCCACGGGACGTCGACGAGGTGCTCGAGCTCGTCGGGCTCGTGGACAAGGCCGACGCCCGTGCGAAGACGCTCTCGGGCGGGCAGCGGCGGCGGCTCGACCTCGGCGTCGCTCTCATCGGCGACCCTGACCTCGTCTTCCTCGACGAGCCGACGACGGGCTTCGACCCGGCGGCGCGACGCTCCGCCTGGGAGATGGTGCGCTCGCTGCGCAGCCTGGGCAAGACGATCCTGCTCACGACGCACTACCTGGACGAGGCACAGCAGCTCGCCGACCGCGTGGCGGTGCTCATCGACGGGCAGATCGTGCGCCTCGGGCCGCCCACGGAACTGATCGACGCGAGCTCCCGGACGGAGATCCGCTTCCGCCGCCGGGGCGAGACGGTGGTGATCGAGACCGAGGAGCCGACGCGCGTGCTGCACGAGCTCACGGCCGAGGCGCTCGCGCGCGGCGAGGAGCTCGAGGCCCTGGAGGTGCTCCGGCCGACCCTCGAGGACGTGTACCTGGAGCTCGTCGACGAGGACTCAGATGGTTGATGCCACGAGATCGTCTGCTCTGGGGCGTGAGCTGGCCGCTCTTGGGCGCGGCGCCAGACCAGCGGCGATGCTGGTGGCATCGGTGCTGGTCTGGGGACGCGCAGCGGACGGCCCTGACGTGGCCGCAAGGCGGCCAGGGCAGGGCCGGGAGCGGCCCAGACGCGCCAGATCCCGCATCCGGACACACGAGATCGTGGCATCAACCATCTCAGGCGCATGAGGCTCTTGGTCCATCAGCTGCGGGCCGAGCAGCTGGTCTTCTGGCGCAATCGCGAGGCGGCGGTGTTCGTGTTCGTCTTTCCGCCGCTCCTCTTCCTCCTCCTCGGGGCGCTCTACGACGGCACGTACGACGGCTATCCCGCCGCCGACCTGCTCGTCGCCGGCCTGATCGGCTACGGCTGTGCGAACACGGCCTTCGGCGGCCTCGCCATCACCCTCGTCATCCGTCGCGAGAACGGGCTGCTCAAGCGGCTCCGCGCGACGCCGCTCCCGACACGCACGTATCTCGCGGCGATCGTCACCTCGGTGACAGTCGTGTTCGCCGCGCAGATGGCGCTCACGATCGTGCTCGGGGTCGTGCTCTACGACGCGCAGGGTGCGGCCAGCTGGCTGTGGACGGTGATCACGATCCCGCTTGGAGTGGCGTGCTTCGCGGGGCTCGCGTTCGGTGCGGCGGCCCTGATCCGCTCCGCCGACGGTGTCTCTGCCGTCGTCAACGTGATCATCCTGCCGATGGCATTCCTGTCCGGCGCGTTCGGCCCGACGCAGAGTTACCCGGCCGTGCTGCGCGCGATCGGGGCGGTGCTGCCGCTCACCTACTACGTCGACCTCGTCGAAGACGCGTACCTTCGCGGCGACGCATTGTGGAACGACCCGCTCGCGCTCGCGGTGCTGGGCGCCTGGGCTGCGGCGGGGTACGCGGTCGCGGCTCGGTACTTCGTCTGGATGCCGCGCGAGCGCTGAATCGCCGACACCGGCAGCTCTTCGAACCCGAGCCGGCTGCACCCCAGGTGGCGGCCGAAGCCCGGCACCCCACGCCCCACAGCTCACCGGTCGAGCGCGACTTCCCCCCGCATCGTGCCGACGCGTTCGCGTCCGGAGCACGGCATGGGCTTTCCGTACCTTGTCCCTTCGCGATCGGCACGCTCCCGGATGAACTCGGGCTCGCGTGCTACGACGATGGAACTGAGAGATGGAGAAGTCGCTCGAGACCCCGAACGTGGGCGTCGGCGACGCGCGCGAGCCCCTGCACCTCCTGCTGCGAGATCTGCGTGCGCGCCCGGAAGGGCTCTCGAGCCGCGAGGCGGAGCGACGCCTCGTCGCCTACGGCCCGAACGAGCTGACCCGCCGAGGAGGGCGCCGCTGGCCGCGACAGCTCATGCGACAGGTGACCCATCCCCTCGCGCTCCTCCTCTGGGTCGCCGCGGCGCTGGCGTTCGTCGCGGGACTGCCGCCGCTCGGCGTGGCGATCGTCGTCGTCGTCGTGCTCAACGCCGCTTTCGCATTCACGCAGGAGCGCCAAGCCGAGCACGCGGTCGAGGCGCTTCGCCGCTTCCTGCCGGTGCAGTCGGGCGTCGTGCGCGACGGGCGCGTGCAGAGGGTCGAGGCGCGCACGCTCGTGCCCGGCGACGTCATCGTGATCGAGGAGGGGGACACGATCTCTGCGGACGCACGTCTCCTGCACGGTGCGCTCGAGGTCGACCTGTCCACCCTCACCGGCGAATCCCAGCCGGTCTATCGGTCGACCGAGTTCGTCGACACGACCGGCCCCTTGATCGAGGCCCGCGATCTCGTCTTCAGCGGCTCGAGCTGCATCGGAGGAGAGGCCCGGGCGCTGGTCTACAGCACGGGAATGGGCACCGAGCTCGGGCGGATCGCGGCGTTGTCGGAGCGGGTCGACGAGGAGTTGAGCCCGCTCGAGCTGCAGGTGCGTCGCGTCGCGTGGGTGATCGCACTCGTCGCGGTGATCGCCGGCATCGTCTTCCTGCCGGTCGCCTGGCTGGTTGCGGGGCTGCCGCTCCGAGACTCGTTCACCTTCGCCATCGGCCTCATCGTCGCAAACGTCCCCGAGGGACTTCTGCCGACGATCACGCTCTCCCTGGCTGTCGGGGTTGCGGCGCTGGCGCGGCGGGGCGCGCTCGTCAAGCGCCTCTCGGCGATCGAGACGCTCGGGTCCACCACCGTCATCTGCACGGACAAGACCGGCACGCTGACCGAGAACCGCATGCGAGCGGTCCGGGTCTGGACGCCGCTCGGCGAGCTCGACCTCGAAGGGAGCGTTGACGTCACGCAGGCGCTCGTGGCGGATCCGGTGCTCGCATTCCTCGGTCGGACGATCGCGGCGTGCAGCACGGCCGAGCTCGATCCGCAGAGGACGGGAAAGTCGCGGGGCGAGGCGACCGAGGTCGGGCTGCTCGAGGCTGCACAGGTGCTCGGGATCGACGTCGACGTTGCACGGCGTGAGCACCAGCGCCGGAAGCTCTTCCGCTTCGACCCGAAGCTCCGCCTCATGTCCACCGTCGACGAGCGCGAGGACGGAGGGATCACCGTCCACGCGAAGGGCGCGCCCGAGGAGGTGCTCGAGCGCTCTACCCTCATCGGGGGCCCTGCTGGCCACGAGCCGTTGGACGAGACGGACCGCGCCGACGTCCTGGCGGTGTTCGAGCGGTGGGCGTCGCAGGGGCTCCGGGTGCTCGCCGTCGCCCGGCGGCGCCTGCCCGACGGCTCGGGGGCTCCCGACCGCCGCGAGGACGCGGAGCGCGAGCTCTGCCTGCTCGGCCTGGTCGCGCTCTTCGACCCGCCGCGGCCGGAGGTTGCCGAGGCAGTGGCGGACTGCCATCGGGCCGGGATCCGGATCATCGTCGTCACCGGCGACTACGGACTGACGGCGGCGGAGATCGCGACACGGGTGGGCATCGCCCGGGACGGCGTCAGGGTCGTCACCGGAGACGAGCTCGAGGATCTGAGCGAGCAGGAGCTCGACGACCTTCTGCGGGACGGCGGGGAGCTCGTGTTCGCTCGCAGCTCACCCGAGGCGAAGCTTCGCATCGCCGACGCGCTTCGCGACGAGGGGCACGTGGTGGCGATGACCGGCGACGGCGTCAACGACGCCCCCGCTCTCCGCCGCGCGGACATCGGCGTGGCGATGGGGTTGTCGGGGACCGATGTCGCCCGCGAGGCGTCGACGATGGTGCTCACGGACGACAACTTCTCCACCATCGTCGCGGCCGTGGCGGCCGGGCGCCGGGTCTTCGAGAACGTCCGGAAGTTCGTCTTCTACATCTTGGCTCACACGACGCCGGAGGTCGTCCCCTTCCTCGTCTTCGCGCTCTCCGGCGGAACCATCCCCCTGCCGCTCACAGTGATGCAGATCCTCGCCATCGACCTCGGGACGGAGATCCTCCCCGCGCTCGCCCTCGGCCGTGAGCGAGCCGAGCCGGGCCTCATGGATCGACCACCGCGGAAGCGGCGCGAGGGCGTGATCGACCGGGCGATGCTCACCCGCGCCTGGGTGTTCGTCGGCCTGATCGAGGCGATCCTCGTCATGGCCGGCTTCCTCTTCGTCCTCGCTCGCGCCGGGTGGCAGCCCGGCGATCCGGTCGGGAGCGGCGACCCGCTCCACGACGCGTACATGCAGGCGACCGCGATGACCTTCGCCGGCATCGTCGCCTGCCAGGTCGGGGCGGCGTTCGCGGCTCGGACGGAGAAGACCTCCCTGCGCTCGATCGGCTTCTTCTCGAACCGGTTCCTCCTGTGGGGGATCGCGTTCGAGCTCGTCTTCGCGGCGGTGTTGGTCTACGTGCCTGCGTTCCAGCCGATCTTCCACACCGCGCCGCTCGACCCCGTCGACATCGCTGTCCTCGCCACTTTCCCGCCCATCGTCTGGGGAGCGGACGAGCTGAGGCGCTATCGACGCCGACGCCGCGAGCAGAGACCGCTTCCTGGCACGCCGACCCTTGCCGAGTCGCTGTAGCCAGCTTGCTGCTACCTACCGCAACGACGGAAACACCCACGCTACCCTTGCCGCGCGCCCCCGTAGCTCAGTGGATAGAGCAGCGGTTTCCTAAACCGCGTGCGCAAGTTCGATTCTTGCCGGGGGCACTGACGGGGGCCGGCGATCCCGGCCGCCTTGGGACAAGGGCAGGAGCGGGGAGTCGGGCGACTGATCCTCGGAGCGCAGTCGCCGCAGCTCGCCGACCCATAGTCGTCAGTAGCCCCAATCCTCATGTCCGAGTGGCATGGCATTTAGCACGTCCCGGTGCGTGCGCCACTGTGGCATGAGTCGATCCAAGTTCGATTCCTGCCGGGGGCTAAGAACCTCGTCGTCGACCCCTGTCCTCATGCCGCGCTGAGTCGTGGAGGCACGCTTTGGGCGGTTCCGCGGCTGGAGTGCGCGCCAGCTACGGTGTAACGCGTCGTGGCGATCGCTCCTGCTCTCGTGCCCGTGCGCACGAGATGTGTTGGTCAGTCGGACGTTAATCTCGCGCGCGCTCAAGTACCGCCTCGGGTCGGGTCTGGGACGAACCAACGGAAGGTCGAGATGGGATTCAGCTCAAAGCGATCCGGCGACGCCGCTCTTGAACCCAACAAGAGCACTGCACAACCATGAGCGCCAGCGACGCGAATAGGCTCTCTATCCACGATCGCGTTGCCGACGTCCTGGAGGGGCGCAAGCCGGACCGGATCCCGTTCTGCGACCGCCTCGAGCTCTGGCACACAGCCCTGATCCGGCAGGGGCGCCTCCCCAGCGAGTTCAAGGGAATGAGCCTGACCGAGGTGCACCGGCGCGTCGGCATCGGCCAGTTCGTGTTCGTCACGCCGCATGACTTCGTGCTGCGCGGCGTCGAGATGGTCACGTACGTAGACGACGAGGAGATGAAGCGCGAGCGCGACCCGGCCACCGCCCGCTTTCCCGTCTTCGAGGACCTCGTCGACACCAGTCGCCCCGGCAGCACGACGTTCGAGCTGATCACGCCGGTCGGGAGCGTCAGGATCACGCAGAGGATGCTGCCGGAGGCCGTCAAGTGGGGGGAGACGTGCTACTTGGCGGAGAACCCGATCAAGGGGCCGGAAGACGACGCCGTTATCGAGTGGATCTACGGCCACTTCGAGCTCGTGCCGCGCTTCGACCGGATCCGCGAGGCGGAGACGGCGATCGGCAGAGACGGCTATGTCGTGCCGCGGCTCGACCGGATCCCGTTCCAGGAAGTGCTGATCGACCTAATGGGGGAGATCGCGACGTTCTACGCACTCGCCGACGAACCCACACGGGTACACCGGTTGATGCAGGTGATGCACGAGCGCCGAATCGAGCTGAGCGACCTGCTCGAGGGGCTCAAGGTTCCGTACGTCGAGTTCGGCGACAACATGACGGGGCACATGACGAATCCCAAGCTGTTCGCCGAGTACGCGTTGCCGCAGTACGAGCGTTACACGGACGTCTATCACCGGCAGGGGAAGAAGGTCGGCAGCCACACCGATGGCGAGCTGCGACCGTTGTTGGGGTTGTTGCGGAAGAGCGGGCTCGACGTGTGCGAGTCCTTCTCACCGTCGCCGTTGACGGAGTGCACGTTCGACGAGGCGTGGGCTGCCTGGCGTGATGGTGGGCCGATCATGTGGGGTGTGATCCCGTCGCCGCTCCTCGAGGAGCGCACGCCTGAGGCGGAGTTGCACGCCTTCGTCGATCACGTTCTGGGAACGGTTGGCGACGCACCGGTGATCCTTGGCATCAGCGACATGGTGCTCGGCAACAACCTGATCGAGCGGGTGGAGTGGATCGCCCGACGCATCGAAGAGCATGTCCTCGAGCCTTCCGCACCTCTTCTCTCGCCACCCCCATCGTGAAGCGTCCCGTCCCGGCTGCCACATGTGCCACCAGTGCGTCTTGCATTCGACCGTCCCGACCTGCCCGATGACATTCCGCAGCCCGCCGGGTCGCGGCGGTCGTCAAGCCCGCAGACGAGAAGGAGAACCAACATGGAGCTGGAGCAACTGACGAACGCTGTGATCGCCGGCAACGCCCCCGAGGCGAAGACACTCGCCGAAGCCGCGATCGAAGAAGGGATCGCGCCGACGACAATCGTCGACGACGGCCTGATCGCGGCGATGGGAGTTGTCGGCGAGCGCTTCAGCGGCGGCGAGATGTTCATTCCCGAGATGCTCCTCTCGGCACGGGCGTTTCAGACTGCACTCACTGTGCTCGAGCCATCGCTTGGCCCGGGGGACGTCGTCAGCCGCGGGACGGTTGTCATCGGAACCGTCGCAGGCGACGTGCACGACGTCGGCAAGAAGATCGTCTCGATCATGCTCAAAGCATCGGGTTTCACCATCCACGACCTCGGCGTCGATGTGCCCGCCGAGCGCTTCGTCGAGGCGATCAACGAACATAGGCCCGACATTGTCGGCATCTCGGCGCTTCTGACCACGACCATGCCCAGCATGAAGACCGTTATCGAGGCACTCCAGAACGCGGGAGTACGCGATCAGGTGAAGGTGATGGTTGGCGGCGCACCGGTCACCGAGGAGTTCGCCCAATCGATCGGCGCAGACGGCTACGGCCGCGACGCCGGCGCGGCGGCTGACACCGCAAAGGAGCTAGTCCCAGCCTCGCTGTAGAACAAGAACGCAATGCCTGCAAATCACAACGTTTCTGCCCCGATTAGCTCAGTGGATGAGCCACCGGTTTCCTAAACCGCGTGCGCTGGTTCGATTCCGGCCGGGGGCATGACGAAACTCCTGCAAATCGTAGGTTCTAAAGCTCGCGATTACGGCCATGGAGTCGGAGCGTAGGGGGCGCATGACGGTTCCTTCCGGTCGGGTGAGACGCGCGAAAGTCGCTTCACACCACGACTCGCGGCTCCGCTGCCAGCGGTTCTGCGCACCGCTGCCAGCAACGCGTCCAACGCGCAGCGCTAAGAACAGCTGGACTACGCGCTCTTGAAGAAGTCGCAGCGACACCCCAGCAACGCCGTGACTCGACGTTCGGCCAGCCCGGTCCAGCCCCGCGACGAGCACACCGGCCGCCAACATGAGCGCAGAGGGGTGAGAACTGGAGGCCGTCGGGGTCGGGGGACAGGCGGCCTCCATTTCTCTTCCGCGCGATCCGCGTAGGCTGACCCGGTGGCACGCCAAGCGCCGAAACGCAGAGTCCAGAGGCTCACCGGCTGGCTGGCGATGATCCTCTGCGCGAGCATCGCCGTATCGATCCTGATGGCGCCGTCCTGGTGGTCGCTTGCGGCCGGAGGCCTCCTGATCGCGACGTTCGGCCTCATCGGCATGTCGCTGCTGAAGGCTCAACCAGGCTAGGTCCACACGCGCGCGAGCGCGACCCAGCCCCGGCGTACGATTCCCTTTAGAACGCCCACATGAGGTCGACGACGCGTTGCTCGTCGGCGGGCGTGAGCGGCGTGAGCGGAGGCGCGGGTCAGGCTCGAGCAGGGACGCCCATGGCGGCGCGACCTGATCGAGGTCGACGAGGTGTGCGTGGAGTGCGGCCGGCCGACCGGTGATGACGGCCGCTGGTACTCGGATGGTGCCGGCGCGCTCGCTCCTTCGCCTTGTAGCGGTAGAAGTCGCCCTCGAAGTCGATCGCTCCCTCGTCGAGGAACGGCCGGACCCGGAGCCGCATCCGCAAGCGGGCGCGGTGTCACAGCCCACGCGGTCTCGTCACCTCGTGGAGGCGGCGTGTGACACGAGGTCGGCGGCCCGCTCGACCCCGAGAACGTCCGTGTTGACGACGAGGTCGTACTGCGTCGGCAACTCCTCGGCGACGTCGTAGAACCGCTTCAGGTAGTCGCGGCGACTCGCGTCCGCATCCTTCACGGCACGGGCGGACTGGGTCGGATCGAGCCCGTCTGCGGCGCCGATACGAGCGGCACGAGTGTCGGGCGACGCCGTGACCAGGACGCGGAGCGCGTTCCATTCCGGCGTCGCCGCGTGGGAAGCGGCGTGCGCGACGATCACCGCATTTCCTCGCGCCGCCGTCTGGTCGACCGCGTCGGCGATCAACGCGCGGATGTCCTCGCCGCTCAGCTCGTCTCCGCTTCCGGGCGGGAAGCCACCCAGCTCTGGGCTACCGCTCGAAGCCATCGCTGCCAGGAGACGGCTGACCAGCGACTTGCGTTGCTCCGCGTCTGCCACCTCGCCGGCGGAGATCCCTCCCGTCGCCGCCGCCCACGCGACGATGTCGTCGTCGACGTACGTGAAGCCGAGGCGGTCGGCGACGAGCCGACCCACTTCTTCGCCTCCCGCGCCTCGTGCTCGCGAGATGCACACGACCCGACACGTCATGCAGCGACGCTAACGAGACACACGCAACCGCGTCAACCGACCGACGATCCACACGCCGTAGTCGTACACGGTCAGGGGGTCGGGCCCGCCCGACCCCGAACTCCAACAGCGCGTCCCCGGAACCATCAAAGCGTCGTTCTCGAAGACGGCCGTCGTCGCCTCGTCCAGCCTCGCTGCTGCTCCTGGTCGAGCAGTTCCTCCGATCCGGTCACGATCGCCCCACGCGGGCGGCGTGGAAGCGACATCGCCGGTGCCTTCGAGGACGGGCGCTTTGCCCTCGCACCTGGCGATCATGTCGCCGGCTTGGGCCAGCGTCCACGGATGTCTCTCCTTCGCCTACTGGGGGCCGAGCGGCTGCGCAAGCGTGGAACGACGAAGGAGATCGCCAGTGCCTGCGAGTGACGATGCCGGTGGGGGTGTCCAGATGGTGGCGCCGATGAGAGGGGTGGCGTGCAGGCAGCATGCTTGCGATCGCGTGCATAGCCATGGCCGGTGTCGTCATCCCCGACACCGCCGCGCTGCACCTGACCGATCAACGCGGCGCACCCACGAGCACCGTTCCTCCGGCTCGCCGCGGCGAGCCCGTCACGGCCAACTCTGTGTTCTCACTTTAGACAACGGAAGCGTACTCCAGAACGTACCGTTTTCGTACGCTGCTCATACGCTGCTCTGCGCTCAGGCACCGCGTTTCCTAAACCGCGTGCGCTGGTTCGATTCCGGCCGGGGGCACTCTTTCGTGGAGCGGCTTGGCCAGACGGTTCATGCAGCGGCGGTTCAGTACCCGGGCAGGACCGCGCTCGCGCACGCGAACAGAGAGTCCCCAGACCAGCGTTGCGGGCGATGCAGCTAAGTTCTCAAGCCCCGCAGGTCCAGCGGCCGGTGATCCTCGCTGGATGGCCGGGCGTCCGAATCGAAAATGTCGCGCTCTTGAGTCCCTTGGCGACGATGGCCGTACCGGTGAGGGTCTCGGCATAGCTGACTCCGGGCAGCTGGATGTCTCCTCCGATGATGTCGTTGCGTCCGGGCCGGTTTGCGTACTCCATGACAAGCGAGACGCCTCTCCCGCGCGACGTCCCCCAGAAGGCTCTCGCGGCGGGCGTCCTGCCGATGCCGATCCCGAGTACGCCGAAGCCCACCCGCCGACCCGAATAACAGTAGCCACCCTTGATGGTGAACGACTTGCCCCCCACCCCCACCACGGCTCGGCCAGAGCCGCAAAACCTAAGGTAGAAACCTCCATACCGGGTTTCCGAGTACGCCTGCGCCTCAGGACCCTGCGCATCGGCCGGGGAGCACTTCGGCGGTAGCGGAGAGGAAGCCCCAGCCGCCCATCCCGCCAGCATCAGCAGGCCAGCAACGCTGGTCGTGACGATCGCCACACGCATGGCCGGTGATCATGGCTGACCCGCTCGACCGACACAAGCGCCAGCAGACGCCCGCTGCGGCCCTTCCGCAATTCATCGTTCGTGGTAAGCGGACGGGTGTTGGGGCACCTACTTACCATGGAGGCTGGGAGCGTACAACCGGCGGCGAGTGAGGCCAGAGATGGCTTGAATCCGTCACCGCATGCCGGTGGACGCCGCCCTGCGCCAGCGTCGAGGTTGACCACGGGTTGACCAGTTTGTCGCCAGCGCTGGCTACGCATTGCCCCGCGACCAGGCCCCGCTGCCCGAGCACTTCGAGAGGGGGAGGGTGGCCGCAGCGATGGTTTGACCGGCGGGGCGTTCGCCGAGACACTTTCGCTGTGGCAAGCAGGGCGCCGGTAGCCATCGTCATCGCAGCCGTTCTTGTTTCGACAGCCTATGGCGCAGAAACGAGCGGCCTTCGGCCTGGCGACCGACTTGGAAGCATGCGGCTCGCCAAGGGCACGGCAGCAACCGCCGACCTCAAGCTCTTCGACATCTGTGACCCGATCGTTCTCGGAAGCGGCTCGCAAACACGACGATGCGGGCGAGTGCCGCGGGTAAGGCGTCTCTTCGTCGGCTACGGCTCCTTCGACCTGCCGGGCAAGATCGAGAACCTCTGGACGAAGACGAAGTGGAGTTCGTGGATTGATGGTCGTCCCATCAACCTCACGGCGTTCGGGAGCTCTGATCGGACTCTCATCGCTTTCCCTCCTGCCGGTGGGAAGGACGTCACCCTTCGCGAATGGCGCGTCATGCTCGTTAGGCCTGCGCCCGGCCGGCACACACTTCGCTACCGCTCCGTCGGCCCCGACGGCAAGGGCGATACGGCTTGGACTTTCACCGTCGCTTCCAAGTGACCCCGATCAGGCCGCGATGCTCAGTGTGCTTTCCGAGGGAGGCATGGCCTCCTACTCCGAGAGTAGGGGGTCAGCCGAGATTCGGCATCGACACTGGGGTTGCGGATGCTGGTCAACCTGTGGTCAACCAGATCTGTTCACGGGACGTGCGGTCCGCTGCCTCTAGCTGCCTCGCGGTTCAGCGTCCTCGGGCGTCAACATCACGATGGGAATCGGTCTCGCCGTGCGCTCCTGGTAGCGGGCGTACCCCGTGTGGGTCGTCGTCACGAGGGGCCAGAGCCGGTCGTGCTCCTCGGCGGTCGCGGCCCTTGCCCTGACCCTCGAGGTCGTCCCACCGATCAGCACGCTTGCCTGGGGATCGCGCTCGAGGTTGAGCCACCAAGCGGGCGCTAGGTCCGAGCCGCCGAAGGAGCCGATCAACACGAGGTCTGCGCCGTCGCGGAAGTACGTGAGCACGGCCGTACGCGGCTTGCCTGACTCCCGCCCGGTCGTCGTCAGGAGGAGCACCGGCATCCCCGCCACGCGGCCTAGGAATCGGCCTCCGCTGGCACGGTAGACAACCGCCGTGCGTGCGCGAGATGGCACGAATCAGGAAGCGGCGCAGTCGTTCGCGGGTGTCGGACATGTCGATGACACCAGATCCTGGGCCATACGAAGCGCGACCTGCGGCGAGGCGACGATCTCCGCCACGCAAACCTAGTCTCGCCGCCCGAGCCCATGCCTCGGGTCAGGGGGTGGGTGAACTAGGTCGGCCCACCCGCCGGCGTGCCGTTGGAAGGCTCGGCCAGATGGACGGAAGCCAGCCTTTTGATGTCCTCCCAGGAGAGCGCCTCCATCCCCTCGGGCGAGTCGGGCAGCCCGAGCGGCTCGGGCCTTTTTCTAAGCGGATGAAGGGACTCGAACCTGGGACTGGTGCCCCGAGCTCGATCGGCCGGCGCATTATCACGAGCCTCCCGGAGAGAACGAGCGCTGCCGGGCCTTCCGCGACCGCGGCGAGGAACGCCTGGATCGAGCCAAGCTCCTCGTCTCGCCCGATTACGGTCGCAGCCATCTTGATCACGCCATTGTGAACCGAAAGCAGCCCGATGACCCGCCGGTGGGGCGTGACAGTCTGCTGCGGGCGGAATGGCTGCGGACTCCCCAGCGGATCCTGCTCCGACCATGTTCTTGTTTCTATCTAGAAAACAGAGAGTACCCCGGATGCGCGCCTCTTCGTACACCGCTTCTGCGCTCAAGCACCGCGTTTCCTAAACCGCGTGCGCTGGTTCGATTCCGGCCGGGGGCATAGTGCCCCAATCCGTCTGGAAGGCGGACCCAGGAAAGACTGAGACCGGGGTCTGTCCAGGCGTCGAAGACCCACCACCAGCGGGGCATTCGGAGCCAAGCCGACGCCTGGAACGACGGAGCGGGCGTCGCCGGGCGAGAGAGGCCCCTGCTTTGACTGCGACCTCAGCCAGGGCCTTCCACTCGAGTATCCGACGTTGTATGAATCGCGTTGAGCCGATGGCGGCAGGCTTGACGAGACGCTGCACCCTGGGCGTGTGCGCCGCGTTCGCACTTGTCACGGGGCTGCTCGGCGCCACGGCCTCGGCCGGAAGCACAAGGGAGGGCGGCATCTTGCGCGTCGCCGGAGCCCCAGACGCGATCGATCCCGCGATCACGCTCGACGCCGGCGATGCGCTTGGCGCCTCGTGTGTCACGCTGATGCGCCAGCCGGACAAGCCCGTCCCGGCAGGCACTCGCGTCGTGCCCGAGGCGGCGGTCGCATACCCAACGGTCTCCAGCGACGGGAAGACGTACACGTTCGTCGTCAGACAGAGCTACCGCTTTGCGACCGGCGACCCGGTGACGGCTCAGAGCTTCGCTCATGCGATCGAGCGGATGCTCAGCCCAGCGGAAAAGTCCGTCTGGACGCAGTACGTTCAGGACATCGCCGGCGCCGACGCGGTGATGAAGGGCAAGGCGAGCCAGGCATCGGGTGTGCGGGTTCGCGGCAACAAGCTGACCGTCCGGCTGACCCACGCCGCACGGGACTTTCCCAGCCGGACGAGCTTCTACGGGTTCTGTGCCGTCCCGCCGGACCTCCCGATTTCCGCGGAGGGCGTCGACACTCTTCCGGGCGCAGGCCCGTACACAATCTCGGAGTTCACATCCGGCCAGAAGCTCGTCCTCACGCGGAACCCTTACTACCGTGGCTCGCGACCGCACCACCTCGACGAGATCGACTACAGGTCGACCCCCGATAACGTCGAGGCCGTCGAGAAGGGTGCCGCCGACTACGCGGAGCTTGGCTCACCGGACGATGTCGCCCACCTGGAGCCCCGGTACCGCGCCCTGCTCCACACCGTCCCAGGCGCCGGGATCCGCTACGTGCTGCTCAACAACTCCCAGCACCTCTTCAAGGACAACACACGGCTGCGACAGGCGGTGAACTTCGCCCTCGACCGGCAGGCACTCCTCCGCGCGCGGGGCGGCCCGGTCACCGGCAATCCGACTGACCAGTACCTCCCGCCGAGCATGCCCGGCTTTCGGGACGTCCACATCTATCCGCTGCGAGCGCCGAGCATGGCGGAGGCGAAGGCACTCGCGCAGGGGCATGTCCGAGACGGGAAGGCAGCCCTGTACGTCAAGGACGATCCGATCGACATCGCGCAGGCGCAGATCATTGCTCGCGACCTGAGGCCGCTCGGGATCACCGTCGCCGTCACGAAGCTCCCCGGGCCTGCGCTCTTCCAGAAGCTCTTCACGCCAGGAAGCCCGTATGACATGTCCGTGCTCGGTTTCGGCCCCGACTACTGGGACCCGTACTCCGTCCTGAACGCCCTCTTCGACGGAAGGATCATCGGCACGCCGTACAGCGCCAACCTCTCCTACTTCGACTCGCCGAAGGCGAACGCGCTTCTCGATGCGGCCTCGCGGCTGACTGGCACGGCGCGCTACAGCGCATACGGCAAGCTCGACGTCGCTCTCGCTCGGGACGAGGCGCCGGTCGTCGCCTACGAGAGCGAGAACGCCCTCAGCTTCGTGTCGAAGCGCGTCGGGTGCCTCGTGCTCAACCCCTACCTCGACCTCGCCGCCGCCTGCCTGAAATAGCGTCTATGGCGCCTGCACGGTGACCCAGACCACCCCGCCGCCTGTAGCGATCCCGACCGGCTTGCCGCCGACCGAGATCGTCGCGACGACTTTCCCAGCCCTCGGATCGATCCTCGACACCGTCCCGTCGCTCGAGTTCGCGACCCACACTGCGCCAACGCCGTAGTCGATCCCGACCGGCCCGCGGCCAACCGGGATCGTCGTGACCGAGCGTGTGCGGGGGTCGATGCGCGACACTGCGTCGCTGCCCGTATCCGCCACCCAGACGGCGCCGCCGCCGACAGCGACACCGCCTGGGCTACGCCCGACGTCGAAGTCGTGCACCTTGGCGTTCGTCAGCGGACTGAACTCGGTGACCGTGTTGGCCTTCTCGTTCGCGATCCAAAGCGCCCCTTCCCCGAAGTCGATCGCCGCAGCTGAGAAACCCGAGTAGCCGACAACGCGGCCCCTGTTCGTCCGAGGGTCGACCCTGGCGATGGCCGTGCTCCCGTAAGCGACCCAGACGAAACCGCCGCCGAGGGTCACGCTCCCGTGCGGACCGCCCGAGACCCGCACCGACCCGGCCAGATCGTGAATCGTCACCGCGACGACGTTGTAGGTCGGGTTGACGCGGGCGAGCGCACCGAGTCCGCCCTCCGCCACCCAGACGGCGTTCTCCCCAGCGGCGATGCCGGTCGGAGTCGCCCCGAGCGTGATCGTCCTGGTGAGCACCCGCTTCTGGGGATCGACGCGCGAAACCGTCTTGTCGTCCTCGTTGGCAGCCCACACGGAGCCCGCCCCGACGTCGATGCCGGCAGGACGGACACCCACCGCGACCTGCCCCGTCACCGCATTTGTCTTCGGATCGATCACGCCCACCGAGTTCGGGCTTACGGTCATGGCGGCTCCAGAGCCGCTCAGGAGAACCACGGCTGCAGCGATGCCGGCGAACGCCAACGCGCCGAGCGCGATCGCCATGGGCCGACGCCTGATCCGCGCGCCGAGCTTCGAGTCCAGCGTCCGCAGGCGAGGGAATTTCATGGATAAGCCGGGTGCGACGACTTGGTAGAGGTGAACAGGCCGGTCGAGGTCTTTCAGCCGCTGGTCGCCGAGATCTCGCAACGTGACGCCGTCCGAGAGGTCGTCGTGAACAAGATTGTGCGTCGTGCCAGACAGGAGGATCTGTCCGCCGTGCCCGGCAGACATGATCCGCGCGGTGCGATGTACCCCTAACCCGACATACCGGTCGGTCCCGACCACAGGCTCACCCGTGTCGAGCCCCATGCGCACTCGGACTGGGAGGCCCTTCGGCCAAGGGAACGTCGCGAGGGCGCGCTGCCCGGCGATCGCGGCTTCAACCGCGGCCTTGGCCGTCTTGAAGGCGAAGAAGAACGAGTCGCCCTGCGTATCGATCTCGCGCCCACCGACCTCCGCGCACGCCTCGCGGAGGATGCGTTGGTGCTCGGCGAGAACGTCCCCGTAGACCTCGCCGCCGAGCGTGTGGAGAAGCCGCGTCGAGCCCTCGATGTCGGTGAAGAGCAAGGTGACGGTTCCACTGGGGAGCTGTGACGCCATGAGCCTGCGAGTCTCGCGTCCCCCGTGCACATGTCAAGTGCTCGCCGCGAGCTTCCTCGAACTCAGCCGAATGGGCACCGTCGCTGGAACGCTCGCTCGCCCAAGCCGGCCCTCCATCCGACCAATGTCGTCAATATAGACAACCAGCGTAGCTCGCGAACGTACTCGTTTCGTACGCTGCTTCTGCGCTGCTTCTACGCTCAGCACCGCGTTTCCTAAACCGCGTGCGCAAGTTCGATTCTTGCCGGGGGCACTGAAGGTGAGCTCGACTCCGGACTGTCGCAGATGCGAGCGGGGCCGAGACCCTCCGAACGGCGCGAGCTGCCCGATGGCCTAGTTGGAGACAGTCCGCGAAGAACCGTGTCGCCGTAAGTTCCCTTTCAGGCGAAAGCACCCTCGTGCAATCGACGCTCGTCCACCCGGATTGTCTTCTGGGAACCTCTGGTCGCAAGTGGCGACCCGAGGCCTTATGAGGCCCGTCAACGGCTGCGGGGACGCTGTCCCCGCAGCCGTTCTGTGAACCAAGCTCGTACTAGAGCGTGATCGGGATCTTCTTCGGAACCGCCGCCTCAACCCTTGGAGCGTGCAACTCAAGCACGCCCTGCTGGAAGGTCGCTGTCAGCTTCGCCGTGTCGAAGATCGTCGGGAGCTCGAACCTGCGCTCGAACTCACGCTCAGGCCGCTCGTGCAAGCGGTAGGTCTTCTCCGTCTCCTCGATGGCCTGCTTGTGCTCACCCTTGACAGTGAGCACATGGTCGGAGACCTCGATCGCAAGCTCCTTCTGCTCGTAGCCGGGCACCTCCAACTCGACGATGAACTCGTCCTCCGTCTCGTAGACATCCGCGGCCGGGAGCAACGCGGGAAGCGGCATCAACATCCGCCCCATGCCTCGATCCATCAGCTCAAGCTCACGGAAAGGATTCCATCTGACCAAAGTCGTCATCAGAACCCACCTCCTTCTCCCACCATCATCCACCCGGCGAGGCCGACACACATCAGGGAGAGCCCCGAGCCGGGCTCAGGGCGACATCTCGGTTAGGGTCACCTGACGAGCCCTGCGAGCCGTTTCGTTCGACCCTCGTAGTCTCTATTGACAACACAGCGTAGTCGAAAGGGTACATGTTCGTACGCTGCTTCTACGCTGTTTCTACGCCTCACCACGGCGTTTCCTAAACCGCGTGCGCTAGTTCGATTCCGGCCGGGGGCATCCTTCCGCGACTCCGCTCTTGCCCGGCAGGACAGCGCTATCCGGTGATGGTGCTGCGAGGCGCCGATCGTGGCGGGAGCGCGAGCGTCGCCGCGACGGAGACAGCGGCTGCCGTGATGGCGATCGCGAACACCGCTTGGAAGCCGGCAAGCCCGTGTCCCTCGTCCAGCAGGCGTGCAACCGCGATCGAGGCGGCGAAGCCGCCGATGTAGCGGGAGGTCGAGAAGAGGCCTGCGGCGACACCCGCTTGCTCGGGATCGACTGCCTCCACGGCCGCTGCCTGCAGTCCAGCGTTGGACATGCCGACGCCCGTACCCGCGAGCGCGAGAGAGGCGAGCAGCCCGTACGCCGTGATCCCGGGTGCGACCGCGAGTGGCACGAGACCGACCGTGAGGATCACGCAGCCGATGACCGCCGGGCGGCGGCGGCCGTGGCGATCGGCGAGCCGGCCGCCGATGGGGGAAAACACCACGGTCGGCGCAGAGAGCAGCGCCAACGCAAGCCCCGTCTGCACGAACGACCAGTGGAGGTGTCGCGTGAGGAGGATCGGGATCGCGAGCAACATCGTGTAGAAGGCCAGGTTGCTGGAGGAGACTCCACCGTTCGCGGCTGCGAAAGCCCTGCGGGTGTAGAAGCGCGGCTGGAAGACCGGGTCTGCGTGCCCGAGCTCGCGCCGGACGAACACGAACGCCGCAAGAACGAGCAGTGGAATCCCGGGCACGAGCACCGTGGGCGCGTGTCGCCCCTCGACGACGAGTGCAGCAGCGCCGCCGAGGACGACTGCGATGAGAACCGCTCCGAGCCAGTCGAACGGTGTCGCCGGGCGCCGGCCCGAGTGTCGGGGCACTGTCCGCCAGGCCATAACCAGTGCCACGGCAACGAGCGGCAGGTTCACATAGAAGACCGCGCGCCAGCCTCCGAGCATGACGAGGAGCCCGCCGAGGGGCGGCCCGAGGCCTGCCGCTAGCGCCAGCGACCCGCCGACGATGCCGAAGGCGCGGCCGCGGCGCTCGGCCGCGATCGACTCACGGATCAGCCCGATGCCGTTCGGGAACACGACCGCTCCCGCAACCGCCTGGGTGACGCGGAATGCGATCAGCAGAGCGAGGTTCGGCGCGACCGCTGCGCCGAGGGACGCGAGGCCGAACGCGAGCAGGCCGCCGAGAACGAATGGTCTCCGGCCGTGGCGATCCCCAAGCTTTCCCGCAAGCGGTAGGACGACGGCGACCGCCAGGAGATACGAGGTCACGAGCCAGCCAGCCGACCCCAAGGGCGTGTCGAAATCGTCCACGATCGGTAGCAGCGCGACCGCGATCATCGTCGAATTGAGGGGAGCGAGGACCGCGCCGAGCGCGACCGTGACGATCACCGCGCGATCGGCGCGGGACACCGCGCTCAGGTCGAGTCGGGCGGCGTGGAGCCGGCGGGCGCAGGCGGCCTCGCCGGCTTGAGGCTCCAGACGGTCTCGGGTCGCGTCTGCAACAAGAACACCTCGCGTGTGCCGGACGGGCCTGGGCCGATCGCCCACTCGATGTCCTGGGGTGATCCGAGTGCGCGCTCGACGCGTTTGCCGAGCGAGGCGAGCTCGAGCGCCTCCTCGTCGGTGAGACAGGACAGCTGCTGTTCCTTCTCCGGCACATCGACGAGGCGCACTTCACCCTGCTCCGGATCGAAGCGGTAGGCGATGTGCTTTGCCGAGAGTGTCCGCGAACGGATCTCGAGCGTCACCTTGTCGATGGCGTAGCGGTCTGGAGTCACCTCGCCTGCGACAACGGCCTCGCCGAGGCCGAACGAGCCCTCGATCGTGATCTGCGAGCGGTCGCCGGTCACCGGGTCGAGCGTGAACATCACCCCCGCCGCCTCCGCGGCGACCATCGTCTGCACGACCACCCCCATCGCCGTCTCGTCGGCTCGGATCCCGACACGCCGGAAGTAGGAGAGCGCCTGCGGCGTGAACAGGCTCGCCCAGCAGCGCACGACGGCTCGGCTGACGGCTTCCGCACCCTGGACCCAGAGAAAGGTCTCGTGCTCACCGGCGAACGAGGCCTCGGCGGCGTCTTCGCTGATCGCACTCGAGCGGACGGCCACGGGCAGATCGTCGCCCAGCTCGCCGTACGCGCCGGCCAGCCCGTCGCGCAGAGGTCCCCCGAACTCATGTTCGTCGAAGAGCGCCCCGATGCGCGCCGAGGCCTCCGCCTGCGCCTCGATCGACTCGGCACCGCGAAGTAGCTCGTGGATCTCGCGGTCGAGGCCCGTCTCCGACACGAACTCGCGGTAGGCGTGTGTCCCGAGCGCGAACCCGGGCGGGACCTGCAGCTCCTCCCGCAAGAGCGATCCGAGCCCAACCGCCTTGCCGCCGACGACCTCCGCCAGATGCGGCCCGCAGCCGTTCAGGGGGAAGACGTAGCTCACGACCCGGCGTCCGCGCCGTCGAGGATCGTGACGACGCCGGTCGAGCCGTCGACGTGAACCCGGTCGCCGGTCTTGATCCGCTTCGTCGCCGTGCCGGTGCCGACGACGGCCGGCAGCCCGTACTCGCGTGCCACGATCGCCGCGTGCGACATGATCCCGCCCGCGTCGAGGACGGCTCCCGCGATCGTGCCGAACACCGGCGCCCAACTCGGCGACGTGAACGGCGCGATCAGAATCTCGCCTTCCTCCAGCTCCCTGAGCCGGTCGGGGCTGAGGACGACCCGCGCGGTGCCCTCGGCGACGCCGGGCGAGCCGGCGAACCCCTTCAGCACGTGGTCGTCCTCGCCGCCCGAGTCGAGCCACTCCTGGACACGCTCCGTCGTGATCCCGAAGAGCATGATCGTGACCGGGTCCGTGATCGTCTCGGGGACGTTGCCGAGGGCGGGAGGTGGAGCCCACTCGCGCATCGCCCCGTAGATCGCCTTGCGCCGCTCCACGATCGGTGGCCAGTAGTGCGGTCCGCGTGCCTGGCCTGCACCACCGGTGCCCCAATCCACCCGGATCTCCTCGAGCGCCGTCCGCACCTCGCCGTGCTGCAGGAAGAAGACGTCCTCCGCGTCGGCGAGGAACCCGTGGCGTGCGAGCAGCGTGCCGAACTCGCGCACCTTGTTCCAGAAGAGCGTGTGGTACCAGTGGTCGACGTAGAAGCCGTGGCTCTCGACGTGCGGGAAGACCGTACGGCAGAGCGTGAGCTGCTCGTCGAAGGCGTGCTGCAGATCCGTCGGGAGCAAGGCCCGGTACTCGTCCGCAATTCGCTCGCGCTCGGCGGCGATCGCAGCCTGCGGCCGGGAGATGTCCTCGCCCGCCTCGAGACGCCCGACGTAGGAGCCGATCGTTGCGAGCGGAAGCGTCGTGTCATCGACCCAGGAGCGGTGGTGGTGGTAACAGCCGTTCCCGTACGAGAAGTAGAACCACGGATCCTTCGTCTGCTCGAGGTCGGCCAGCCACCGCTCGCCCGCTTCGCTAGCGGCCAGGGCGCGGCGAAGCGCCTCCTCGTCGCCGCTGGCCTCCTTCACCGCGTCACCAACGCCGAGCTCGAGGGCGAGCCGCGCGAGGCGGCGCAGTTCGTCGTCCGGGCGCAGGATCACGGTGTCGATCCCGGCGACCATTCTCGCTACCGTCTGGTCGGAGATCCCGGGAAACGCCTGCCGGCAGAGACCGTAGAAGCTGACGTTTGCGCCGTGAGCGAGGATCTGGAACTGCATGTGGTAGTGGCAGATGCGGTCGAACCCCTCGAGGAGTCGGTCGTACGCATGCAGGAGGGTATGGCCCGAACCGAGAGCCCTGCCCTCGGTCACCATTGACTCGTCCTCGAGCTCGGGGAGCACCGGCACCTCGAGCGCCTTGACCTCGTCGATCGCCTCGCCGACCCCCCGCTCCCACCCCACGAGCAGCTCGTCCCAGTGCTCGAACGTGAACCCCCCTCGCTTGGCGAACAGCTCGGCGCGCAGCGCGAGCGTTGCCTCGTCGGTGATCGAGTTCGGGCTGAGGTAGAAATAGCCATTGAGGATCCGAACCTCGAGGCCGAGCGACGGCGGCACGACGTAGATTCGGCTGCTCACCTGGTTGAGCGCGAACGTTGCGTAGTCGACGAAGATCGAGTCGAACGGATAGAACGGCTCGGCGTAGTGCGAGGTGAGCTGGAACCAGCAACGGCTCTCGTCGAACGCACGGCGCTCCTCGCTGAAGAGGTCGAAGTAGGAATACATCTCCTCCCACCCCTCGCACTCGGGAGGGATGGGCACCTCGAACGGGCTCGGAAAGCCCTCGCGTGCAACGACCGCCTGCTCCTGGATGAGAGTCATGGCTGCCACTCCTTCCTCGGCTCCTCGGATTGTGCGGTTCGGATCATGATCGGTTGGGAGGGCCACTGCCGCGACGATCCGGTCGAAGCGGGTCCCTGCCCTTCGGTTCGCCTCGGCGATGGCCTCCTGGGACGGCCCTTCGAACTGGCAGAAGCACGCCTCGTCCTCGGGCACGACGGTCGAGCCGAGATACCAGACCGGGATTCCCTCAGTGCGGAGCTCCTCGGTCGCCTCGTGCAGCCGCTCGAGGGAGCGACGAAGCTCGTCCTGGGGGGTTCCCGGGAGGTACCGCTCGACGACGAAGACCATGGAGCTGAGGCTAGGGCGAGGTGCCACTGGGCGAAACCGTGGAAGCTCTATGTTTCGACCGCGTCGACCGCAGGTTTGGCGGCTTCACCCGCAAGCGATTGAAGCCGGTGAGCGAGCCCGCTGCGGGAGCGGATGTCGAGCTTGCGGTAGACGCTCGTGAGGTAGGCCTCGACCGTGCGTACGCTCATATAGAGCGCTGAGGCGATCTCCTTGTTCGAGCGGCCGTCGGCCGCCAGCCTCGCGATGCGCGCCTCCGTCTCGGTCAGCCCGTCGGAGGTGGGCCGTCGCCCGCTGATCCGCTTGAGCTCCTCGCGGGCCTTGTCGGCCCACAGGCGAGCGCCGAGCTCGTCGAAGATCGCGAGCGCCTGCTCCAGCGAGCCACGGGCAGACCGCTTCTGCTTCGCCTGCCTTTCTGCTGAGCCGACGCAGAGAAGAGTGCGACCCCGCTCGAACGGATACGGATGCTTGTCCAACTCCTCGAGGGAGGTCGCGTACGCTGCCGACGCGCCGTCAAGGTCGCCCTCGGCGACGTTGAGCAAGCCTCGACAACGGGCGGCTGTCCCCAGACCCCACGGACTGCCAAGACGCCGCGCGTGTAGCTCGTAGGGCCCGAGATAGGTGCGCGCCAGCTCGAGCTCCCCGAGAACGATCAACGTCTCGATGGTGTCCGCCCACACCGGGTTCGTCGGGTCGTTGGACCCCATCGCCAGAAGCCGTGCGGGCAACTCCCGCAGAACGCCGCCGGCCGCGTCGAAGTTGCCGAGCGCAAGTTCAAGGCGGCCGAGCGCACCGAGGCTGAATATCGTCCACGAGTCGCTCGAGAGCGCCTGGGCGACCGCGAGACCCTCTTCTGCCGAAGCTCGCGACTGCTCGACCAGGCCAAGGTCAGCCTCGATCAGTGCCTTGGTGCGTCCCACGAACGAGCGGGAATACGGAATCCGGGTTTGCTCGCCAAGCTCGTGCGCTCTGGTGGCATGCTCGAGCGCGTGCTGCCAACGACCCGCGAGCCACTCGAGCGCACTCAGGCCCCAAAGCAGCAGCACCCGGGTGTCCTCGTCGCCCCTAGCCGCCGCCATCGGCTCGAGATCCTCGAAGATCAGGCGAGGTCGTTCGACCTCACCCTGGCGCATCAGCCGACGGGCGAGTTGGGCGCGCGCGCTCTCCAGGTACGAGAGTGAGAGCCCGAGGCGCTCCTCGATCTCTGCCCCCCGCTCGAGCAGGCCGGGAGTCATCTCGGCAGCCCACGACTCCGCATGTCCCACCTGTCCGAGCGCCACAACGAGGAGCGTCGGGTCGCCGCTCGATTCTGCCCTTTCCAGCGCCGCTCGAGCATCGACGAGCGCGCCGGGGATGTCGGAATCGATCAGACGGACGACGCTCCGGAAGGCCAGGATTCGCGCACAGCGCGCGTCGTCCTCGGCCACCTCGGCCAGTGCCGCGTCGCAACGCTGAATCATCGTCGGAGGATCGGCCCTGCGATTGAGGGCGAGCTCGAACAGGACGTCGGCACTCTCCACGCCGGGCAGGACGTCCGAAAGCAGGTCCTCGAGCATTGCCGACGCGCGCTCCCCATCTCCGGCAAGACGGTGGAAGATCGCTGCCCGCAGACGCCGCTGTCGCACCAGGGCAGGGTCGGCCGGCGTCAGCTCCGCGGCAAGCTCGCAGAGCTCAGCCGCGGCCGAGGTGGCACCGCGCGCAGCCGCGTGTTCGGACGCAGCGTCCAGCTCCAAGGCGACGGCGGCATCCGGCCCTTCGGCAGCAAGCGCGAGGTGGCGGGCCTGCTCTTCGATGTCGGCGACCGCTCGCGCCAGCGCTCTGTGGACGACGCGGCGCCTCGCGAGTGGAGCCTGCTCGTAGCAGACCGAGGCAAGCAAGGGATTGGTGAATCGCACGCGCGAGCCGTCGAGCTCGACCACGCCCTCGCGGACAGCGTCGGCGAGCGCCTCGATGACCTTGTCCCTTTCCCCGTGTGCGGCGGTGACCAACTCCACGGTCGGTTGGGCAAGCGCCGCGACGTAGAGGAGAACCTCGACCGTGTCCGCCGGCAGCCGACCCAGACGGCCCCCGAGCAGCTCACGCAGGCTTGCCGGCACGCGCAGCGCCTGCCCGGCCGCCGGCCTTTCGTTCGTCCGCACCAGCTCGCGACCGAGCTCGAGCGCGAAGTACGGGTTTCCCGCGGATGTCTCGAGCACACGTCCCAGCTCGGGCCGGGTCAGCTCCAGCCCCAGCCGATCACGCAGAAGATGGTGAAGCGCGCTCAGGCTCAGCGGGCCGAGCCAGAGGCGCTCGAGGCGCTCCTCCGGGAAGGAGCGTTCCAGCTCGAATGGCGCCGCGATCTCGGGAACCTTGCGAAGGGTCGCCAAGAGGCCGACCCGCTCGGTGCGGAGTCGTCGGAGCGCGATCTGCAGCACGGCGGCCGATGATGTGTCGAGCCACTGGACATCGTCGAGGGCGATGACGACAGGGCTGTCCTCGGAGAGGGTGCGCAGCGCATCGAGCAGCGCAAGCCCGATCGCGCGCGGGTCCGAAGGCTCTCCGGTCGGCTCGGCCAGAAGCAACGCGACCTCGAGCGCCTCTCGTCGAAGGGGCACGAGCGTCGGCGCCACCTCATCGATCATCGGCGCCAACAGATCGGAGAGCCCGGCGAACGACAGCAGCGCTTCGGCCTCGACGCTCTGATGGACGAGGACGCGCCGCCCAAAGCGCTGTCCTGCCCCGTCGACACCCATCCTCCAGAGGCTGGTTTTGCCGATCCCGGCTTCACCGGAGAGAACAAGCGCCGCCGGGCCGTCCTCGACCGCGGCGAGGAACGCCTGGATCGAGCCAAGCTCCTCGTCCCGCCCGATCACGGTCGCAGCCATCCGCCGCACGCCATTGTGAACGGAGAGCAGCCCGATTACACGCTGGCGAGCGCGTCGTCCACGTTCTGCACCTGCGCACCGGTGAGCGTTGAGACGTCTGAGTACCGGCGACGAGCGACCAGCGCTTGTGACGAGCCGCACGCCCACCCCGCCGTCGTGGAGCTCCACCGAGGAAGCCGGGCGTTCCACCGCCGGCTAAGTGTTCTCTGTTTGGAGAACAACAGCGTACTTGGCTGCGTACCTATTTCGTACTCTGCTTCTACGCTGCTTCTGCGCTGAACACGACGTTTCCTAAACCGCGTGCGCAAGTTCGATTCTTGCCGGGGGCATGCAGCGCGAAAAGCGACAGCCCGGTCATGCCTGGTAGGGCTCTTCGATCAGTCTCGCGTAGCGCTCGATTGTCCCGGTTCTTCAAATCGTGCTCTGCCGCGCAACCTGAGTCATTGGGAGTTGTCCGGCGCCGGTGATTCGTCGGCCTCGACGTTGCGGCGCAGGTTCTGGTGGTAGCCGGCCATCTGGCGTGCCATCAGGCGCTTTGCGAGTGGCTGCAGCAGTCGCGGCACGCCGGGCAGCTCGCCCTCGGCGACGAAGTCGACTCGCGTCCCTGCGCCGTCGGACGCGAACGACCACGTGCCGTCGATGGGATACGGCCCCTCGACGATGTGCGCGTGTACCCGAGCAGGCCGGTTGAACTCGGTGAACTCGACGATCTGCTCGAATTCCTTCCCGCGCGGGCCTTTCGTGCGCTCGCGGACGCGGGTGCCCAGTTGCGGCGCGCCGGCGGTGAGCTGCTCGACGGACGTCTTCGACGTCTGCCAGGCGGCGAGGTTGGCCGGGTTGGTGAGGTAGTCGAAGACGACCGCGGGCGGGCAGCTGACGGAAAAGGACTGCTCGATGCGCATGGTGTTGCCTCCTAATCGGTTGGGAGTAGCGCGCGGTCGAAGAAGGCGATCACTCGGCGCTCGTATTCGGCGGGTTGCGCCTCGATGCCGCCCGTGTGGCTAGAGCCCGGCACCTTCCAGATCGCCTTCGGCTCACCGGCCGCTGCGTAATAGATCGGCCCTCTCGTGTTTTCCCCGCCCAGCCCCGGGTCCGCGTGGATGAGGAAGACCGCGCGGGGTGCGATGCGGGCGATGCGACTCTCGATCGGCGGTGGCGGGCCGTGGTTCGAGAAGACAGTCAACGCGGCGGTCATGAGCGCCAGATTCGGCTCCGCCAGCAGACGGGCCGGACCTTTCACGTCCTCGTCCCCGACACGGCTGCCCGCGCCCTCCGCGACGATCGCCTTGAACGCGGTCGACTGCGCGGCCGCCTCGAGCAGGATCTCCCCGCCGATCGAGAAGCCGAACCCGCCGATGCGGCTCGGGTCGACGTCCGGACGACGGCGCAGATACTCGGCAGCGGCCAGAAGGTCGCGGTCGCCCGCCCAGCGCACGGTGTCGCCCTCGCTCGAGCCCTGCCCGCGTGGGTCAAGCAGCAGCACGCCGTATCCGTGGCGGATCAGCATCCTCGCCTCCTGGGACCGAGTCGCACCTGGAAAGAGGACGACCGCGGCACGATTCCTCGACGGGACGTACGACGCGGCCAACTCGAGCGAATCGCCAGTGACAACGGTGACGGTCTCGTACGGGACACGGAGGTCCGGGGTCACTGCGGCTCGTCCGGTGTGCACGTAGATGTAGGCGAAACCGATCGGGAAGACGATGAACCAGACGATCGCCCATGCGAGAAAGGGCGTCGCCACGACGATGAGCGCACGACGCAGGTAGCGGCGTCGGCGGCTTCCACCGGTGCGTGCGTTCCACAGCGTGACCGGACCGATAAGAAGGAGCACGACCCCCGCGACGATCGCGAGCAAGCCGGTGAAGTGATCACCGGATGCGCTGCCGTCGAGGAGGTAGTAGACCGATGGCACGCCCACGGTGATGGCGAGTGCGCCGAGAGTCATCGCCGTGATCGCCCGCAGGCCGGCGCGTAGGCGTGAGTACACCATCGCCACTGCCACCAGCATCGCGACGGGAATCAGCCCGCTCGCAAGGTGGTTCCCAGCAGATGTTCCAGGCTCGGGCTGGACGAAGTTGTCGTCGGCGATGTGGACACCGACGATCCCGGCCGCGATCAGAAACAGCACGGACTCGCGGCCGACGACGGTCCCGACCCGCGCGAGCCCGCCTTCTTGCCAATGGCGTCGCGATGTGACCGTGCTCATGACTCGCTCACAACGGCGTTCGTGGTGGCTGCTGGATGATGCGCCGCCGCCTGCCTGTGGCGTGCGCGTCGGAGCGTCTGATACGCCCACGCCGTTCTGGCAATCCCCCAGCACAGGGCGAGCACTCCGCTGATCAGAAGGATGTAGGCGAGATCCGGCAACCCCTGAGCGGCCACGGGAAGCGACAATCCGAGCTGCTTCGGCACGAGGATGAGGACGAGGACGGCCCAGCCGAGGCTCACCACCAGCGCCAGCGCGACACGCAGGCGCGGCCCCAGTCGGCCACGTGGCAGGCGGCCGCGGCGCAGAGCCGTCACCCAGCGCGCGATGCCGCGCATCTGGAGGACGACAATTCCGAAGAGCACCGCGTAGACGAGAAACGTGGCGATGCCCGACGGAGGCGGAGCGGGGTCTCGTCCCTCGAGGAGACTCGTCACGCCCTCGGAAATCGAGCCCATGCGACCGTTGAGGAACAGGTCGATGGAGTTCTCGGCGTTGATCAACACGATGACTCCCGTCCGGCTGCCGGGCACGAGCACCGCGTTCGCGTGGAAGTTGAACGTCTCGCCCTGGTGGTGGATCGCCGGAATCCCATTGATCGGACCGACGAACCAGCCCATCCCGTACGAGGTTCCCGGCTCCGGTGTCTGGACGGCCGGCCGGTGGAGCTCGTCGACGCCCCCGGATGAGAGCACGGATGTCGAGCCGTACCGACCACGGTTCAACTGGGCGATCAGGTAGTGGCTCATGTCCTCGGCGTCGGAGACGAGGTACCCGGCTGGAACGAGCCCTCGGTTGTACGGGAGGTCGGCCGCTCTCGGCCGGCCGAACCAATAGTGATGGCCGGTGGCGAGGCCGTGATGCTCGGCCGCCGCCGCGGACGTGAACGAACCGCTCATCTGCAGGGGGTCGAGGATCTCGGTCTGGACGTAACTCTCGTAGGAGCGCCCGGCGAGCGTCTGCACGATCAACCCCAGGACTGCGTAGTTGACGGTGCTGTACTGGTAGGTCGTCCCGACCGGTGCCGTCAACGCGACGCTGCTCAGCTTGCGAACTGTCTTCTCCAGCGCCGCGTCACTGATATCGCCGTTGCCCTGGAACGTCCGCCCGGTCTTGGTCGACAAGCCGCTCGTCTGGTTCAGGAGGTCGCGGACGGTGATCGCCGCGGAAGCTCCCTCGTCCGCGACTCGAAACCAAGGCAGGTAGCGCTGTACGGGGGCGCCCAGTTCGATCTTCCCGGCCTCGACGAGCTGCATGATCGCCAACGCGGTGAACGACTTGCTGAGCGAGCCGATGATGAAGGGCGTCTTCGGTGTTACGGATCGCCCGGAGTCGTCGGCCGTGCCAAAGCCACGGAGGTAGGTGATCCGGTCCCCCTCGACGATGCCGAGCGCGAGTCCGGGGATCCGCTGTGCCGCCATCTCGTCCTGAACGAATCGCTCGATCGCCGCGAACTCCGGAGCGGATCCGTGCCCATTGGCAGCAGGAGTGTCAGAGCCCGGCCTGCTTGCGAGGTAGGCCGCCCCGAATACCAGTGCGGCGAGGATCATCCAGACGCCGGCTTTCCGACGAACTGACGGCCCGCGAGTGTCCGCAGCCGGGCGCAGATCACGGTTTGCGACCCTCGCTGCAACGGACTCGCGTGGTGGCAGGAAGCGGATCACGACCACGGCCATGGCGCCGGCGAGCGCGGCAGCGACGAGAAGACCGGAACCCATCGCCTGCGTAAAGGCGTCGCCGGTCGTCGCCAGCAGCTCAGAGGCTGCGTTGGCTGGAAGCCGGGCCGCGATCGCACTCGCGGCGCCGATCGAAGACTCGGCCGCCCCCTGTGCCTCGGGAGGCAGAGCATCGAGCGAGCCTTCGACATCAGTGGAATAGAGGGAACTGACGAGCGAGCCGACCACGGCAACGCCGAGCGCTCCCGAGACCATCCGGGCCACGGTGTTGGTGGCGGAGGCGACGCCGGTCTTGGCGGCCGGGACGGCGCCGATGACAGCTTCGGTCGCCGGAGCCATCACCCAACCCATCGAGAGTGCGAGCCCAAAGAACCAGGCCGCGAGCAGCAGGGCGTTCGTGCTCGGGTCCCAGAACGTGGTCACTGCCAGGAGGAAAGCCAGACCGCTCAGGCCTGCCGCGACGACGCGTGAGGTGCCGAGCCGCCGCACTGCCTTGCTCGACGAGCCAGCGCCCATCATCAGCCCGAGCGCTATCGGGCTCATGATCGCGCCTGCCTCGATCGCGCTGTAGCCGTGGGCGAACTGCAGGTACTGGGTCAGGGCGAAGATCGCCCCGAGGAGGGCGAAGAAGGCGACGCTGACTGCCCCTGTTCCGACGCTGAACCGCGCGCTGCGAAAGAAGCCCAGGTCGAGCATCGGGTCCTTGGTGCGCGCTTCCCACCAGACGAATGCGCCCAGTAGCGCGATGCTCGCAGCGAGCGAACCGAGCACGAGGCCGGACGTCCAACCCTGCTCGGGCGCCTCGATGATCGCGTACACGAGGATGCTGAAACCGGCGGCGGAGAGCGCTGCTCCGAGCAGGTCGAACGAGCCGGGCCGGGGATCACGGCTCTCGGGCACGTAGCGGATGCCGAGCAACAGCGCAGCAACCGCGAACGGCACGTTGACGAGGAAGACCGACGGCCAGCCGAACCACTCGAGCAGCAGCCCGCCGGCCAGCGGGCCGAGCCCGATCCCGACGGCTGCCAGGGCAGCCCAGATGGCGATCGCCTTACCGCGCTCCTCGCCGGTGAAGACGTTGGCGATGATCGAGAGCGTGGCGGGCATGATCAGCGCCGCGCCGATGCCCATCGCCGCGCGCACGGCGATCACCTGGTCGGCCGAGTCGGCGACGAGAGCGCCGAGGCTCGCGAGGCCGAAGATCGACACGCCTGCCTGGAGTGCGAGCTTGCGGCCGAAGCGGTCCCCGAGCGTGCCGAAGACGAGCAGCAGGCCCGCGAACACGAGCAGGTAGGAGTCGACCATCCACTGCAACTTGGAAGGGGAGGCGTCGAACTCGTCCTGCAACGTCGGCAGGGCGACGTTGAGGATCGTGTTGTCGAGCCCGATGATGACCAGGCTCAGCGAGAGCACACCGAGCGTCTTCCAGCGGCGCGCGTATTGGACGGGGTCGATCGTCATTGGGCTGCGCTCCTTTCAGGTACGAGAGCCGTGCAGTCGGCCCGGTTGGACCACCCCGTTCTGAGGCGGAGACTTCCGAGTGAGGGCCTGGAACCTCCGGCGCCGCTGCTCCTCGCGTCGCGGCGGAGGACGAGTACGAACCGTCCGACGACGGCCGTCTTCGATCGGCTCGCGCTCCAGCGACCGCGATCGCCGCTGCCGGTGTGGGAGAATGAGAGGGATGGCTGCCTGAACATGCTGTCCAGCGTGGCGTCTGACTGAATGCCCTGACATCGGGCTCCCCCCTGATCCCGCACCCTGATTTGCCCGGTCCTCCCCAGATGCTCGGTACGGAGACTCACTGAACGCCTCCGCCGAACTCCTCGAAGCCCGAGACGTCAGGGTTCACATCCGAGGCGTGACGGCAGTCGATGACGTTGATCTGACACTTCGGCAGGGAGAAATCCTCGGACTGATCGGCCCGAACGGCGCAGGGAAGACGACGCTTGTGAACGTTCTCTCGGGCTTTCAACGACCGACCACGGGATCGGTCATGCTCGACGGCCGGGATATCACCACGTGGACGCCAGCTGAGATCGCTCGATCCGGTCTCGTTCGCACGTTCCAGGAAGTCAGGCTCTTCCGCGGCCTCACCGTCTTCGAGAACGTCGAAGCTGCCTCCCTTTCGACCGGGGCGACGCGGCGCGAGGCACGTGCGCTTGCATGGGAGCTTCTAGCTCGTATGCAACTCGAGCAACGATCTGGCGTCGCTGCGTTCGGGCTGCCTCACGGCGAGTCGCGCAGAGTGTCGATCGCACGGGCGCTCGCGACGCTGCCGGCTGTCCTGATCCTCGACGAGCCGGCTGCCGGGCTGAACGAGGCCGAGTCAGCCGAGCTCGTCGGAGCTCTCGCAGCGATCAAGGCTGCGTCCTCTCTCGCCTTGCTCGTGATCGAACACAACATGCGGCTGATCATGGAGCTCTCGGAGCGCATTCAGGTCCTCGATCATGGAAAGACCATCGCGGTCGGGACACCGGCGGAGGTTCGGAGTGACCCGGCGGTCTTAGACGCGTATCTCGGCGTGGCCAGAGGCGTTCGTGCTTAGCGTTCGGGGTCTCACCGTTCGCTACGGCCGAACACCGGCGATCACGAACGTCAGCTTCGAAGTCGGTCAGGGTGAGATGGTTGGCCTCGTCGGCCCGAACGGCGCGGGCAAGTCGACAGCGCTCGCGGCCATCATCGGGCTCGTCCCGGTAAGCGAAGGCGAGATCGACTATCTCGGCGAGTCGATCGTCGGGCTCCCACCGGAAACGATCGCGCGCCGCGGAATCGCCCTGGTTCTCGAGGGCCGCCATGTCTTCAGCACGCTAACCGTGGGCGAGAACCTCATCCTCGGCATGACTGCAAACCCAGATCGCAGTCGATCGGACGCGGTTGTCGAGGACATGCTCGACCGCTTTCCGATCCTGCGGAAGACCTTTCGTCTGCCTGCGGGAACGTTGTCCGGAGGAGAGCAGCAGCAGCTTGCGATTGCCCGTGCCCTCGTCGCCGAGCCGCGGCTCCTGCTTCTGGATGAGCCGTCTCTCGGCCTGGCCCCGCGTCTCGTCGACCAGGTGTTCGAGGCGGTTGCCGAGATTGGACGACGAGGGGGAACCGTGCTCCTCGTCGAGCAAAACATCAAACGCACGATCGAGTTGGCGGATCGGACGTACGTCTTTCGATCTGGGCGCGTCACCCTCTCGGGCCGGCGAACCGAGCTCGCCGGCCTGAGCGAGCTCGACCCGGCGTTCCTCGGCTTCTGAGGCGCGCTCGATGGCTGTTCTCGGTGAGGTGACGATGGATCTCGTGATCCAGCACACCATCGACGCGATCGGACTGGGGAGCCTGTATGCGCTCTTCGCCCTGGGCATCGCCCTCATCTTCGGGGTGATGAGGCTGGTCAACTTCGCCTATGGCGAGCTCGTGATGGCAGGCGCTTACGCGATCGTGCTCACTCCCCTGCCGACGCCCGCGCTGATTCCGACCGCGATCGTCTTGGTGGTCGCACTCGCTCTCGCGATGGAGCGAATTGCTTTCCGCCCACTTCGAAACGCGAGCCCCGCGACCCTTCTGATCGCGTCGTTCGCCTTGAGCTTCCTTCTCCAGAACACCGCAACTCTCATCTGGGGATCGTTCCCGAGAACCACCGACTTCGGCTCCAGCCTGAGCAGCTCGTTCACGATCGGGTCGGTGGCCGTTCACAAGGTGGACGTGGTCATCGTCGGCGTGACGCTCGCGCTTCTCGTGGCCCTTGCCGCCTTCCTGCGCAGGACGACGATCGGCACGCAGATGCGCGCCGCCGCCGAGGACTTCCAGATGGCTCGCGTGCTCGGGATTCGCGCCGACACCGTCATCGCAGCAGCCTTCGCGCTCTCCGGGCTACTGGCTGCAGTCGCCGCAATTCTGCTGGTCGCCAAGACCGGAACGGCGACGCCCACCATGGGAATCAACGTCGTCCTGATCGCGTTCATGGCGACCATCGTGGGAGGCATGGGGAGCCTGCAAGGCGCCGTGCTCGGAGGTTTCTCGGTCGGCGCGTTTACAGTCGCTCTCCAGGCCGTGCTTCCGCTCGAGATGCGGGTGTACCGCGACGCGTTCGTCTTCGCCGCTGTGCTCCTCGTTCTGATCGTGCGGCCGCAAGGGCTGATCCCCGCCCGATCGACGCTTGCGCGTGAAACTCCACGGAGAGCCCGTTGGCGTGATTTCGTGCCCCGCCTCCATCGCCAGCCTTCCCGTCTGTACCCGGTCATACCGGCTGAGGCTGATTTGCGGGGTGGTCGCCGCCCGCTTGTCGCGGTTCTCACCGAGACCGTCTGGCCGGTGAGTGCCCTCTTCGCGCTCACCGGCATCGTGGCAGTGGTCGGGTGGGCTGTCGGGCCGGACTCGTTCGACCGCGTGGTCGTGGGAATGGTGATCAACCTGATCGCCGTCGTCGGCCTCTACACGTTCGTCGGAATCTCTGGCGTCTTCTCGTTCGGCCACGCTGCTTTCATGGCGATCGGGGCCTACACGGCTGCAGTCCTCGTGATCCCATCCGGAACGAAGGAGATCGTTCTGCCTGAGCTCCCCGGCTTCCTCGCCGCTGCGCAGCTGAACCCACTCCTGGCGACGATCGCCGCCGGCGCAGTCGCCGCCGCGGTTGCGCTGGTTCTCTCGGCTCCCCTTGCGCGACTCTCGGGACTCACCGCCGGTCTCGCGACGTTCGCCGTCCTCGGCATCGTCAACGTCGTCGCCAGGAACTGGCAGCAGGTGACACACGGAACCGGCGGCGTCGCTGGCATCCCAACGACCACGACCATCTGGTGGGCGCTCGGCTGGGCGATGGTGACGATGACGGTGGCCTGGACGTTTCAGCGGTCGGGAACGGGGCTGCGATTACGAGCATCACGTGAGGAGGAAGCCGCGGCGCAGGCAGTCGGGATCGGCGTTGCACGCGAACGCGCCGTCGCGTTCGTCATCTCCGCCTTCTTCGTCGGGGTTTCCGGCGCGCTTCTCGGCATGTTCATCGGGTCGTTCAATCCCGATGCCTTCTTCCTCAACATCACCTTCCTGATGGTCGCCATGCTCGTCGTCGGCGGCATGACGAGTCTTGCGGGCGCTGTCATCGGAACGATCGTCATCACGGCCGTGTCCGAGACCCTCAGACGGGTCGAAGGAGGGGTCGACATCAGGCTGTTCGAGGTCTCCGCGAAGCCGGGCCTGCGCGAAGTCGGCCTGGCGGTCACGATGCTCGTCATTCTCATCTTCCGACCGAACGGCTTGACATCAGGTCGCGAGGTCGCCTGGCCGTTTCGGACCGCAAGCGGCCTACACGCAAGGACGAAGATCCCGCCGCCGGGCGTCGAAGACGACGTAGTGGACGTCTCACGGCAGCGATGATCGCGCTAGCACCGACGCAGCTATAGGCTCACCGTGCGCGTCGGCCCCTCATCGGCGTCTCATCAAATCCGCAAGAGGTTCATGCTACTTCCTTTCCGGTTACTGGTACCTCTTGTTTGCGCGATTGCGCTTACCAGTGGTTGCGGTGGTGGCGAGTCGTCCGACACGACCGCGTCGGAGCCAGCTGGCGAGCCGATCGTCATCGGCACGGCGAACAGCTTGACCGGCTCGTTCGCGTCCTATGAGAGCGCCATCAACGCAGGCATGGATCTCGCGGCGGATCAGCTGAATGCGGCCGGGGGCGTCGACGGCCGCCCCATCAAGATCATCCATGTCGATGCGAAGTCGGATCTCAACCTGTCGGCGACCGCGGCTCTTGACGTGATCGAAAAGGGAGCCCAGATCGTCGTTCCGATCTGTGACGCTGACTATGGAGGCCCCGGTGCACGTGCTGCAAACGCGAAGGGAGTGTTAGCGATTACCTGCGCCGGCGCGCCGGGCATCGGCAAGCAGACGATCGGCCCGCTCACGTTCAACACGTATGCCGGCGCGCCCACCGAAAGCGCGGTGACCGCCGAGTTCGCATTCCGAACGAAGGGTTGGCGTAAGGCGTACCTGCTCTGTGATCAGCTGCTCGAATATTCAAAGGTGGTCTGCAATGCCTTCAAGACTCGCTGGGAGGAGCTCGGCGGGGAGGTCGTCGGTGAGGACACCTTCCTCCAGAGCGACCCGTCGATCGCCTCCCAGGTCACGAGGCTGGAGCATGCCCCCAAGCCGGACCTCCTCGTGCTCGCCTCCTTCCCGGGAGGCTCGCCTGCCCTGAGGGAGATTCGCGCTGCGTACGAAGGGCCGATAATTCTCGCTGCAGCGTACTCGGGCACATACTGGCTCAAGGCGACCCCCCACCTGTCCAACGCGTGGGTTCCTGCCACCGGCTCGAGCTACGGCGACGATCCACGAGCCGAAGTCAACGCATTCTTCAGCGCCTACGAGGAAAAGACCGGCGCCCCTGCGGTCGTCGATTCGTATCCGATGCTCGGCTACTCGCTCGTACAGACGATCGCCGAAGGCATCAAGATCGCTGGAACGACTGAGGGAGGAAGACTCGCGAAGGCAATCGAGACGTTCAACGACCTCCCGCTGCTAACAGGTCCGACGACCTACACGAAGAACTGCCACGTCCCGGTCGGACGACCGTTGCTGATCATCCACTACGAAGACGGCACACCCAGCTCCACGGGCGAATTCGTTCGGCCACAGAAGGTTCCGCACTATCCATGCTAGGCCTCGTTTGAAGCACGGTCGTTGCGCTCGACGGCACGCGCGACCTGCAGACGTGAGCTGACATCGAGCTTGCGGAACATGTTGCGCAGATGGGTTTCGACGGTCTTAGGGCTGAGGAACAGCACAGCGGCTATGTCGGGGTTGGTCTTGCCCTCGGCGACAAGCCGGGCGACCTGGAGCTCGCGTTCGGTGAGAGAGTCGACTCCGCTTAGGTTGCCATCGCCTGGCCGTGTCCGGCGGTGGATGCGACGGCCGAGCTTCCGCAGCTCACGCTCAGCAGCAGCCCGGTTGCGGGACGCGCCGAAAGAGTCGAACGCCACGACCGCTCGTTCGAGCTCGACCGCCGCCCTTTCTCGTTCGCCTGCCTGCGCCAGCGCGCGCCCGGCAAGCGTTCGGGATAGCGCCGCGTCGAACGCGTCGCCGATCTCGTCGAGGAGCGCCGCTGCGGCGAGTGCGTGCTCGGCCGCGCCTACCGGATCTCCGCTGTCGAGAGCCAGCGCCGCTGCTGCGAGAGCCGCCATTGCGGTGGGCATCGGCAGCGCGAAGGCTTCTGCGCACGCCGTTGTCGCCTGTGCTGCCCGCTCGGCCTCGGCGCGCCTGCCCGACTCAAGCAAGCAACGAGTGAGAAGCTCAAGGACCCTCGCCCTCCAGCTTCCCGGAATCAACCGCAGCTCCTCTCCTCCTGCGGAGTTCAGCAGCAGCTCGGCGGCGCGGGCGGCGTCGCCGGTCTCGAGAAGTGCGCGGGCGAACGCAGCGGCGGCGGCGACCGAGACAACGCTGTCGTCCAGGTTCTTCGTCAGGTCGACGCTTTCTTCCGCAGTGGCGAGCGCCAGGTCGACGTTACCGGCCGCAAGAGCCGCATCCGAACGGTTGAAGAGGTTCCAGGCAAGTCCCTGGACGTTCCCTTGCAGCCGCGCCGCCTCGACGGCCCCTTCGAGGACCTCTTCCGACTCCGCCAACCGGCCCTGCACCCACAGCGCAGTTCCCAGCACCGGGAAGATGAGTGGGAAGAGATCGCCTTGACCGGTCGCGCGGCCCAGTTCCAACGCACGCTCGGCGTGGCGGACCGAACTCTGATAGCGGTCGAGGTACAACTCAGCCGTAGCCAGATGGACGAGTGCGTCAAGGCGCCTGGCTAGCTCCTCGTCGGGCAGTTCATCGATGAGTTCAGCCGCATGCTGGTGATGCGTCTGCGCCTCCGAGGTCGCACCCAGAAACGCAGCCGACACGGCGCTGAGAGCGACCACAGCGGCAGTCAGCGCGTCGTCTCCCAGCGGGAGCGCGACAGCCAGCGCGCGCGCCGCCCAGCCGCGCATTGCCTCGTACTCCATGTCATAGAGGCAGTCGACGGCAAGCGCAGTCATGAGCGAGACCGCGTCAAGCGAATTGCCATCCGGCAGTCCGGTTAGGGCAGTCTCCAGGCGAGCGTGCGCCTTCTTGTGCTGGCCAAGGAGGTGCTCGACGCCGGCACATTCCACGGTGAGCCTCACGCGCAGCGCCGTCGCGTCCTTGGGCAGGATCGTCATGCTTTCGATGAGCGTGGCGCGGCTCTCGGCGAACTGACCCGTGGAAGCGAGTGCCCTGGAGCGCTCCAGGAGCAGCTCGATCCGCACCTCCGCCGGCGCGGACGAAGGGAGAAGGCGAAGTGCGCCGGCGAACCACCGTGCAGCGCTCGCGGGTGCACGCTGCGCGGCTGCCTCGCCTGCGTCACGCAGGAGCGCGGCCGCGGCGTTGTCGCCCTCGCGGGCGGACCGCTCGACGTGCTCGGCTCGTGCAGACACAGTGGCTCCGCGTGCCTCAAGGGCTGCGGCGGTGCGCTCGTGCGCGCCCAACCTCCAACCGCCAGGGGTCGACTCATAGACGGCTCGCCGGACGAGGGGATGCCGGAAACGGAAACGCCTGGGGACGTCGGTCTGGCGCACGACGTCCAGCCGCAGGAGCTCGTCCAGCGCGTCGATGGCTGCCGATTCCGCTGTTCCCGCCGCGGCCGCGGCTAGCTCGGGATCAAACGGGTCGCCGACAACCGCAGCCCCCTCCAGCACTCGGTACGCGACCTGTGAAAGCAAAGCGAGCTCCTCTGCCAGGGCCGCGGCGACCTGTGGCGGAACCTCAAGCGAGAGTTCATGCGCTACAGGTGTCGCCTGCCCATCGCGAGCAAGCATTCGTACGAGTTGTTCGAGGTAGAAAGGGTTTCCGCCGCTCTCCAAGTGGAGGTGGGACGCCTGGGCCTCGCCCACGCTCTCGCCAAGAAACGCCTGGACTTCAGTGCGGGTGAGTGAGCTCGGCTCGAGGTGGATGAGCGTCCCGGCGCGTTGTGCGCGCTCGAGCGAGGCGTAGAGCCGCTGGGGAGCTTGGCGTGGGCGGACAGCTAGCGCCAGCAGCACTGGCGCAGGAGGTGGCCGATGGAGAAGGGCGCCAAGAAGCTCGACCGAGGCTGGATCGCTCCAGTGGACGTCATCGAGCACGAGCACGAGCGGCTGCTTTTCCGCGAGCAGCCCGAGCAGCTCCCGTACGGCCCGGTGGCTCCGGTAACGCTCGCTCTGGAGTGCAACCTCGAGTCCGGCGGCGCGCGCGGACAGCGACGGGAAGACGGTCGCCAGCTCCGCCCGTACGTCGACGTCGAGGGCGTCCAGGCGATGCGGCTCGAGCCCGTGGACGTACTCGTCGAGCGCGTCCACGAACACCCAGAACGGCAGGTCGCGCTCGAGTTCCGACGCGGATCCGGAGAGCACGAGCTGCCCGTACGCGTCAGCCCTGTCGGCGAGCTCGGCAAGCAGCCGCGTCTTGCCGATTCCAGGCTCGCCCACCAGGGCAAGGGCGGCCGAGCGGCCCGCCTGGAGCTCGTCTAGGAGATTGTCGAACGAGCGGAGCTCAGTGGCACGCCCGACGAACTGGTCGGTCACCTGCGCCATCTTGCCCATTTCTCGGGCCGAGGATACGCCCAGGGCATCTGAAGGAGATATCAGGGTGGCGGATCAAGGGGTCGCCCGATGTCGGGGGAGGGGCAACGCGGCAGGCTGACTGCATGTCCCGTTACCTGCTCCACCACCGTCACCAGCCGGATGAGTGTGGTGTCGTATTCGCCGCCTTCAGGGGCCACAAGAGCCCGCTTCGCCACCGGGCGGCGCTCGCCTCGTGCCTTTCCGGCGGACATGCGATCTGGTGGACGGTCGAAGCCGCATCAGAGCGGGACGCGCTCACGCTGTTGCCGTTCTACGTCTCCGAGCGCACCACGGTAACCCCGGTCAGCGAGGTTCAGATCCCGTGAGCGCGCCGGCCCGACACCAAGGAGAAGGAAGCGTCATGAGCTCACCGCACCCGCATGTCGTCTGGACGGAGCTCGCGAGCCGGGAAAGTGACGGCCTCGAGGTCTCCCTGCTCTGGAACAAGTCAGACGGCCGCGTCAAGCTCGCGGTCGCTGACGCGAGGCTCGATCAGGACTTCGAATTCCGCGTCGCAAGCGCCGATGCGCTCGCGGCCTTCTACCACCCATTCGCGTATGCGCCCTCGCAGAGCTTCGGCTCCGTCGAGATCGAGCGCGAGCACTCCAACCTGCGACAGCAGGTCTGAAAAGGAGCATTCCATGACCCCGTTGAAGCATTCCAACAATGTTGCGGCCCGCATGGGTCGCTGGAGCGCGAGCCACTGGAAGACAGCAACCCTTGGCTGGCTCGCGCTCGTCGTTGCATCGTTTGCCGTGGGTATCGCCGTTCCCATGCAGATGATCGAGCAGAAGGACGCGGCCGTCGGCGAGGCCGGCAAGGCCAACAAGATCATCGACGACGCGTTCGACCTCGACCAGAACGGGCAGGGCGAGCTCGTCATCATCCAGTCGAAGACGAAGACGGTCGACGATCCCGCCTTCCGCGCGACGATCAACGACACGGTCGGCATGCTCTCGAGCTTTAAACAGGTCGACAAGCTGCACTCGCCGTTGGCCGCCGGGAACGAGGGTCAGATCTCGCCCGACCGGCACTCGGCGCTGATCATCTTCAGCCCGCACGGCACCTACGACGAGGCCGTGCTCTACATCGACACGATCGTCGCGGCCACCGCGGGCGTCCAGAAGGCCCACCCGGACTTCTACGTCGCAGAGGCAGGCGTCTCGACCGAGAAGGCGCTCGACAAGGCCATCAACGGAGGAGTTGCGAAGGTCGGGTTGATCGCGCTCGTCCTGACGTTCGTGATCCTGCTCCTCGTGGTCGGCTCGGCTGTATCGGCGCTCGTGCCGATCCTGGTCGGGCTGACGGCCGTCTTCGCCACGTTCGGGCTCATCTCGCTGCCCAGCAAGCTCGTGCCGATGGACGGATCCGTCCAGGAAGTGATCCTGTTGATCGGAATCGCGGTCGGTGTCGACTACTCGCTCTTCTACCTCCGTCGCGTGCGTGACGAGCGGCGAGCCGGACGAAGCGAGAGGGCCTCGATCGAAGCCGCCGCCGCAACCTCGGGCCGCGCGGTGCTGATCTCCGGCATCACGGTGATCATCGCGATGGCCGGCATGCTGCTCTCGGGCGACAAGACGTTCATGTCGTTCGCGATCGGCACGATGATGGTCGTCGCCGTCGCGATGATCGGCTCGCTCACCGTGCTGCCCGCGCTGCTCTCGAAGCTCGGTGACCGGGTCGAGAAGGGTCGCATCCCGTTCCTGCACCGGCTCCGCCGCGACAACGGCGACGGCAGCCGCTTCTGGAGCGCGATCCTGAACCCCGTCCTCCGCCACCCCGTCATCTCGACTGTTGCCTCGGCAGGCGTTCTCATCGTCCTTGCACTACCGGCCCTCCATCTCCATACGGCCGACAGTGGGCTCGACGCGCTGCCGAAGAGCCAGCCGGAGCTCGTGTCTTTCCACGTCATCGACGACGCGTTCCCCGGCGGCGCAACCGGAGCCGTCGTCGCGATCAAGGGCACGGGCAGCGCCCAACTCCGCTCGGCAATCGCCGACCTGAAGACAAAGGCGCTCGCCTCCGGCGAGATGCAGAACCCGATCCGGATCGAGAAGAGCCCGGACGGCTCCGCCTACGAGATCGACCTCTCACTCGCCGGTACCGGCACCAACGCGGTCTCGGACAACGCACTCGCAACGCTCCGCACCGAGCTCCTACCCGCAACCGTCGGCACCGTGCCCGGCGTCGAGTACGCCGTCGGCGGTCCCACCGCCCAGTCGCACGACTTCAACGCCATGATGAAGTCGTCGGCCCCGCTCGTATTCGGCTTCGTGCTGCTGTTCGCGTTCCTGCTGCTTCTGGTCGCGTTCCGCTCGATCGTGATCGCACTGAAGGCGATCCTGCTCAACCTGCTCTCGGTCGCGGCCGCGTACGGGATGCTCGTCGCCGTCTTCCAGTGGGGCTGGGGCGAGAACCTGCTCGACTTCAACAGCACGGGCGGCATCGCCTCCTGGCTGCCGATGTTCCTGTTCGTGATCCTGTTCGGGCTCTCGATGGACTACCACGTCTTCATCCTGAGCCGGATCCGCGAGGCGTTCGACCGCGGTCTCAAGACCGAGGACGCCATCGAGCACGGCATCCGCACCACCGCGGGCGTCGTCACCGGAGCCTCGATCGTGATGGTCGGAGTGTTCGGCATCTTCGCGATCCTGCCGCTGCTCGACCTCAAGGAAATGGGGATCGGCCTCGCTCTCGCCATCCTCATCGACGCCACCATCATCCGAGCGGTGCTCCTGCCCGCGACGATGACACTGCTCGGCGACGCCAACTGGTATCTGCCGAAGTGGCTCGAATGGCTCCCCCGTCTCGAGCACGACGGCTCGCCCGAGCCTGTCAGCGTCGAGACGCCGCCTGCGATTCCGCAAGCGGTCGCTCCGGCAGACGCGTAGCTCTCCGCTTCAACGCCCGGCCCCGGCCACGGGGCCGGGCGACCCGAATCGCCCCGACCAACGAGAGGCAGACATGACGGTCACTGCGCTTCACATCGACGAACAACTCGCTCATACACATTCAGCGCCGGACAGCGTTCGACTGTCGTCGGTCAGCAAGGTGTACGGGAGCGGTGACAGCAGCGTCGCCGCCCTGCGCGAGCTGTCGCTCAGATTGGCGACGGGTTCCTACACCGCCGTGATGGGACCCTCCGGCTCCGGGAAGAGCACCTTCCTCCACTGCGCAGCCGGCCTCGACCGCCTCACCTCCGGGACCGTTCATCTGGCGGAGGTGGATCTCGGCAGCCTGAACGAAGACGCACTCAGCAGGTTGCGTCGGCTCGTCCACGTACGTCACTTAGACCTGGATCGCAGACCAGGTCAACCAACGATCGAAGGAGGCAACAATGCTGTTCACGCGCTTCAATCTCGCCTGGCTCCCCCACGCTCTCCGCGCCAGTCGAGAGCAGGGCAACCCCCAGCCCGTGCTCGCGGGCTCGCTCATGATCCGCCGCAGCGAGCGTGACGACGCACGAGCACTCCGGCAGCTCGCCGCGCTCGACAGCCGCCCGCTCCCGGCCGGAGCGTTCCTGCTGGCCGAGATCGGCGAGGAGATCGTCGCGGCCGCGCCGCTCAGCGGTGCCGCTGAGCCCTTCGCCAACCCGTTCAAGCCGACGACAGACATCCGCGACCTGCTCGTGGCTCGCGCCCGGCAACTGCAGCAAGCGACTCCGCTCGGGGCCGCCGCCTGAGAAACCCTCCACCCGCCGCCGCGAGGCGGTACCCAGCACGTCCTCTGACGATGCTCGACATCGTGAAGCCGGGGACGACGGCCAAAGAGCAGTGATCGGCGCCGGTGCCAACCTCCGTTCTTGCCATCCCTGTGGCCGCGTCCCCCGGCTCCGCGCTGCGCTGGTTCGATTCCGGCCGGGGGCATCGGGGCAAAGGGCTAAGTGGGTGGTGCCTGGATAACCCAGTTCGTGTACCTCGGACATGCCGTGCGTCAGTGGACCAGGAATCCGTTGATGGCGCCGGCCACGGTCTCGGGCCGCTCGACGTGAGGCAGGTGACCTGTGTCCGGGATGACCTCGATCCTGGCGTCGGGCATCGTCGCCGCCACCTCACGGCCAACCGACGACGGGACGAACGCATCGACGTCTCCCCAAACGAACAGTGTGGGCGTCGGGAGCTGACCCATCTCGTCGCGCAGGATCAACTCGGGGCGCATCCCGCGCCACGTGCTCAGCGCCCGGAGCAGCGTGTACGAGGTCCGGCCAACTCCTGGGAGCGTCGCGTGAGCGATGTCCAGCTCGAGGAAGTCCAGCGGCACCGTTTCAGGGTGGGCCACGAGGAGGGGGTAGACCTGTTTCCGGAGTCTTTCCGGGTCGGTGATCTTCAGCTTGCTGATGAGGGGCCCAGTGATCGGCAGCCCCCACAGGCGCATGAAGAGAGGGGCTTTCATTTCGCCGAGACCTACCGGCGCACCCACCAGAACGAGGCGACGCACCCGGTGCGGGTGCGCTATGGCAAACGCCATGGCGAAGAACGAACCCATGGAGTTGCCGACGAGATCGACCTGATCTGCATCGATGCCGTCGAGGAAGTCGAGTAACCACGCGACCGCGGCCTGCCGAAAATCGGCGACGTTCCGATAATCGATCGGGTAACTCAACCCGCAGCCCGGGCGATCTGGGACGATCACGTGACCAGGGATAAGGCTCGCAAGCGAGAACCACTCGCCCCCCTGGGACAGCCCGCCGTGAACCAGCACCGTCGGGCGAGGGCCCCCGCCACGGCCGATCGCGTACGTGGTTCGTCCCTCGGCGTCCGTGACCCAGCGGCTCTCGCCCTCGAAGCCATACCGTGCGAACAGGGCAAGACGGTTCCGCTCGAACTCGCGTAGCCCCGGGGCGCCGTCCGCCGTGACGCCACGCGCGTCAGCCTGGGTCGCCTCGAGTGCTGCGAGTTGTCGCTCCGTGGCCTGGATTCCGGCCAGCAAGCGCTCAGGACCGTGGTCGCCAGTGTGCCGGTCGCGCTCGTCCACTTCGTGCTGTGTGTTCATCGCTGCCTCCCAGTCGCCTGCCGCCGGGACTGTTCGATCCCGACCCCCGACCCTACGGAGGAGCGCGTCCCGGCGCGTCGGGAGAATGACCCATATCGACTCGTCCACGAGAGTTGGGTAATTGTGTGTAGCCGCGGCTACACGAGGCCGTGCTCGTAGGCGTACGCGGTAGCCGCGGCCCTGGTTGCGAGACCGAGCTTGGTGAAGATGTTGCTGACGTGGCGAGCGACTGTCTTCTCGCTGAGAAAGAGGTCAGCGGCGATCGAGCGGTTGGTCTTCCCACCGGCCACCAGGCGGAGGACCTCGACCTCACGCGCGGTCAGCCCACCAGGGGCTTCGGCGGGTCGCTTGCGAGAAAAGGCTTCCACGCGGGCGACGTCCGGCGCGGCGCCGAGCTGCTGGAACACCCAGCGCGCTGCGTCGAGCTCCATCTGCGCGGTGTCCTCGTCCTGAAGCTTGCGGCAGGCGAGCCCGATGAGCACCCGGACACGCGCAGCCTCGTACGGTACGTCGAGCTCCTGCCAAGCCGTCCAGGCATCGCGTAGCGCGGTGAGCGCCGCGGGCGCATCACCCTTGACGAGGAAGACCGTACCCTCCGCATGGGAGCTAAGCGCGCGCAAGAGCGGCGCGTCGAGGTGGTCGGCGATCTCCGAGAGCTCGTTGTTGGCGGCGCCAGCGGCTTCGACGTCGTTTGCGGCGAGCATGATCTCGACGTACGCGGGAAGCAGCCTGCACCGGGCCACCCTCTCTCGAGCCTCGTCCAGTACCCGGCGGATCGCAGCCGCCGCGACGTCGACGCGACCCTGGGCCAGCCGCAGCTGCGCCAAACCCGGTTGCGGTTCTCGTCCTCGGCGGCTGGACTCGCGGTACGCCTCCTCGGCCCTCGCGAAGTCGCCGCACAGGCGGTGCAGTTCCGCCTGCTGGTAGAAGGCCGCGCCGGCTGCCGCCTGGTCTGGCCGGCCAGCGAACCGCTCGCACGCCCGCTGCGCCGCGTCGGCGGCATCCGACCACGTGCCGTGCAGCTGCATGATCTCGGCGCGGTGCACCAGGCACTGACCGCTGTACGGGACCAAATCCGGCTGGCTCTCGCACCAGTGGGTCAGCGCCGCCGTCCACTCCTGCGCCCGGCGCAGATCGAAGATCTCGTGGCACGCGTCTATCACGCTGCAGTAGGCGAGCCCGGCAACCACCGCAGACACCTCGCCCGCCACGACCCGGATCATGAGCTCGTCGAGGACATTCATTCCCTCGGCGGTCTTCCCCTCCGAGATCAGAACGCGCCCCTGCAGGTTCCGGGCAAGTCCCATTAGATCGGGGTCGCGGAACCGCTCACCGATCTCGGCGGCCTGGCCGGAGAGCGCAAACGCAGTCGCGGCGTCTCCCGCGCCAAGGCACTGCAGCACTTCCGGCACGAGCAGGTAGCCCCGCTCCACGCAGTCGCGCCGGCCGTCGTCGAGCAAGCGGCGCGCCCGGGCCAACCAGCCGCCACCACGGGCGGGCTCACCCCGGTCCATGAGCCCGATTCCCAGCCAGAAGGCGCAGCGGGCGGCCCGCTCCTCCTCGTCGCGGCTCAGGAACCCGTGATGCGCCCGCTCCCAAAGAACGACGCTCTCGTCGTCCCTGCCGAGCAAGTATGCGGCCGTCGCGAGCCGGACGAGATCCTCAGGTTCGACTGAGGTGCCGCGATCGGCGGCCGACAGCTGGGCGAAGGCATCCGCCCACGCCTGCCGCTCAAAGGACTCCCGGCCCTGATCGAGTGCATCAACCGTGCTCATACACCCTTCTCCGCGACGGCGCTCCGCGAATTCCGGTACTCAAGTCGCCTGGCGTAGGCGAGACCTTATCGCCCAGCACGCCGTTAGCCGCGACGTCGAGATCGACGCCCTGCCAACGCTGCGAGGGGCCGCTCGCGCGGCCCCTCGACTCTGCGGGCCGCGCACGCGTCCACGGATGTCTCTCCTTCGCCTACTGGGGACCGAGCGGCTGCGCAAGCGTGGAACGACGAAGGAGCATGACGACACCGGCCATGGCTATGCACGCGATCGCAAGCATGCTGCCTGCACGCCACCCCTCTCATCGGCGCCACCATCTGGACACCCCCACCGGCATCGTCACTCGCAGGCATCGGCGATAGACGGGGGTGTCCCCGACACCGCCGCGCTGCACCTGACCGGTCAACGCGGCGCACCCACGAGCACCGTTCCTCCGGCTCGCCGCGGCGAGCCCGTCACGGCGAACTCTGTGTTCTCGCTTTAGACAACAGAAGCGTACTCCAGAACGTACCGTTTTCGTACGCTGCTTCTACGCTGCTTCTGCGCTCACACATGACGTTTCCTAAACCGCGTGCGCAAGTTCGATTCTTGCCGGGGGCATCAGGTATGCCTTCCCGATACGCGAGAGGTCGCTCGCACGTATCCCAAGCTGGCGCAAAGTGCCGCCGCCGATGGACGCGAGCCACGGTGCGAACACGGGCCTCACTGTGCGCGCCGATCTTGACCGCGTTCGTGTTACGGGCCGGGCACCGATCTTGTGCTCGGTCACTCAGCGCACCTCGCGACGAGGCCAGGTGCGACCCCCGTCGCCGAGCGCCGCTTGTGCGTCGGCAAGGTTCAGGCCGTCGCCTCGTCTCCGCTTGCCGCCGCGCCTTCTCCTCGGCGTAGAGCGCCTTCCGCCGCTCGACCTCGGCGGCGACCTGTTCCACGAAATGCGACGGCCACTCTCCGGGACGGGTCGCCCGGTGCTGAACGACACCTGGTCGTCGCACGTTGTCGAAACGACAACAGGAATTGGCCGAACCGGGGTGGAACCAGAAGCAGTCGCTCCAATCGTCGAGCCGGGCATCGCTCAGATCTGGCATCGACGTCAATTCGCGATCCGGCGCCGAGTGGCTTGCGCAGCGCCAAGAGACCAGCGCAGCTGACATCTCAGCTCACGGCGAAGGTGAAGCACTTGTCGCGACGAGACCTCCCACGCCCGGCCAACGCCTATCGCCACCAGTCGATCGCGCTCGAGGGAGCCCCACACCCGGCCGCAGGGTGATCGACAGCCGAGAAGCGGGCCATCGCGAGAAAGCGTGAGCTCTCAGCGCCGACGATCGAGGGCCCGGCAGGTGAGCTGCGCGAGCGTCGTGCCGAGAAGCGCTCCGGCGACCGCATCGGCCGGATGGTGCACTCCCGTGTGGACCCTCGAGTAGGCGACGAGGGCCGCGAGCGCCCGGATCGGGATCGCCTCGCCCGGCAGCACGCTTCCGACCCCGGTTGCGAACGCGAACGCGGAGGCCGAATGCCCGGACGGAAAGGAGCTGCTATCCGGCACCCGGGTCCGGCGCGCCGCGAGCAGGCGGCTCGAGTCCGGACGCCGGCGCCGAGCTAGCGGCTTGAGCACAAGGTTGGCCACGACGGACGAGACAGCGACGGACGCAAGCCCTCTGACAGCCGCGTCCCGTCCGGACGAGCCACGGGTGGAGCCGATGACCGCCGCGCAACCGAGCCACACGCGCGAGTAGTCGGCCGCACGGGTGAGCCGACGCATGCTCTGATCCAGGCTCGGCGTGGGAGTCTGTGTGATCGTCTCGTAGACGGCGTCATCGAGGCGTCCGGCGTCGAGCAGCAGGGCCGCGGGGGAGTACCGTCGCCTCCGAGCCGGGCGGTCAGGCCGTGAAAAGATCATCGCTCGGACGCCTCCAAAATTGCAGACAGGGCGTTCAGAAGATGTGTGCGCATTATCTGGAGTCGCGCGACACTGAAGGTCACGGTCGAGCTCGATGACGCCTCGATTGTGGAGATCATCGCCTCAAGCTGGGTGAGGTACTGCTCGAGACTAAGGTCGAAGTTCGGGCCGTGCAACTTGAGGACATCGTCGAGAACGCTCTTGACAGCAGACTGATGCTTGGCCGCCGTGATCGTCTGAAGCTGAGCGAAGACGTCGGCATTCAGCGGCGGCAGACGAACCGGCGTGTCCCACTGGCCACCAACGCCGCTCCGCGCGTTGCTCCAGCGCCAGAACCGCCACTGCGTCGCCTGGCGAAGCCGCGACGCGCGAGATGGCCACGTCTCAAGAGGGTGAGCACCTTCAGACCGACCAGGACGACGCTCGGGGCGATGCGCTGCAGCTCCGCCAGCAACGAGGCACATTCGGCTCACGTGCACGAGCTCGGCATCACCCAACCTCTCCTTCCGATGCCTGCTTGGAGCGCGCCCAGGCGAGCACATCCACCTCAAGCACCCACCGTTCGTTCTGCCGCCGAGCCGCGATGAACTCGTCCTTGAACCGCTGGTGGAGCCTGATCGCCGCGGCCGGGTGGAGGCCCGCGTGGATTAGCGGCGCAAGGGCCAGCTGCGCCGGGCCGCTGCCGCCGTACCCCCACGCGAACCCGTCCGGCGAGCGGTTCCATACGCGCTGTGACGGGCGGGGATCGAGCCGCTGCCCGTCCACAAGAACAACCGCGGATGCGAAGTCACCGTCGTGGAACGCCTCGACGCGCGTCATCGCCTCGCGAGCAGGTGAATGTCGAGGCGCCACTGGTCGCCCAGAAACGCGCCGTATCCGCCAGGACAGGCCCTCGTGAGCGTCCTCACTCGCAGCACCGCGGCGAGCGCGTCGTTCAGGTCCTCGCCCTGTTTCGCGTCGTCCGTGTTACGGACGTCCTCCAACGAGTGCCCCTCCGGTTCCCCAAGCGTGTGGAAGCCAGCGTCCTCTGCGAGCTCCTCCGCAAACTAGCGTCTTCGATGAACGGCCTACGCGCCTGACTTCGAGGCCAATGCTGACGTGAATCAATATGAGAGCGCCCGAGGAAGGGGCTTTCGTCCGCGTGGTACCGGGTCACCGGCACGGGAATCCACGTGTGCTGCGACCAGCTCACGGCGGTTGCAGGCGTGGCTCGTCCCGGTTGGCCTGCGTTAGGCTGAGTCTTGCCAGAGCGGCGAATGATGTCTCCTGCTGCTCTCTCTCGAGGAGGCGGTGTCGGAGTGGATCAGCGAGTGATGCCGGGGCGGGATGCCGGTCCGGCCGAAAGGCCGCCGTACTTCCGCGCTGCCGCGGAGGTTGTCTCGGCGATGGGGTCGGATACGTCGTCGGGCCTGACCGCCGCGGAGGCCGCCACGCGACTTTCGAACTATGGCGCCAACGAGATCACCGCTGAGCCTCCGCCTTCGATGTGGGCGATCGCGCTGCAGCAACTGCGCGACCCGATGAACATCATGCTCGTCGCAGTCACGACGGTCAGCTTTGCGATCGGCCAGATCACGACCGGCTTCATCGTGGCGCTGCTGATCCTGCTCAACGTCGTGCTCGGCTCGCGGCAGGAGCTGAAGGCAAGGGCGAGCATCGACGCCCTCTCGAACCTGCAGGTGCCGCAGGCGAAGGTGCTGCGCGACGGCGCGGTCCTCCTCGTGCCGGCAGTGGACGTCGTGCCCGGTGACGTCGTCCAGGTGGAGGCGGGTGACATCGTGCCCGCGGACGGGCGGGTCATCCATTCCGCGACGCTGGAAACGCAGGAGGCCGCCCTCACCGGGGAGAGCGCCCCGGTGGCGAAGGACGCCGCGGTGCTCCCCGGCGAGGATGTGGCGCTCGGGGACCGCTCCAACATGCTTTTCCAGAACACCGCAGTGACGCGAGGCACCGCCGCGATGGTCGTGACCGGGACAGGGATGGAGACGCAAATGGGTCAGATCGCGACGATGCTGACCTCCGTCACTCGTACGCGCTCGCCGCTCCAGAAGGAGCTCGCGTCGTTGACGAAGGTTCTGGGCCTGATCGCGTGGGGCGCGGTCGCGTTCATCGTCGTGGTCGGGGTAGCCCGTGGCCTGCCGTTTAGCGAGGTGATGCTGCTGGGCACCGCGATGGCGATCTCGGCGATTCCCACCGGCATGCCGGCGTTCGTCTCCGGGCTGCTTTCAATGGGTGCCAAGCAGCTTGCCGATGCAAGAGCGGTGGTCAAGAACCTGACGGACGTGGAGACGCTGGGGGCGACGAGCGCGATCAACACTGACAAGACCGGCACGCTGACGATGAACCAGATGATGGTCTCGACCATCTACGCGGCCGACTCCTGGTTCACGGTCGAGGGTGAGGGCTACCGCAAGACCGGCGCGATCTCGTCCGTTGCCGGTACCCCCGTGCCCGACTTCACTCGTCTGGCGCTGGGGCTAGTGCTCGACAGCGACGCCACGGTCGCTGACGACGGCTCGGTCGTGGGCGACCCAACCGAGCTCGCGCTCGTCGTTCTGGCCGCCAAGCTCGGCGTCGACGCGGAGGAAACGCGCCGTGCCTACCCTCGTCTCGCGGAGGTGCCGTTCGACTCCGACTACAAGTTCATGGCGACCTTCCACAAGGTGAGCTTTGAGGGAGCCGAGCGGGTGATCCAACTCGTCAAGGGCGGCCCCGACGTGGTGCTCGCCCGCTGCAGCTTGTCGGGCGGCCCTATGAGTGGGTCTCACGTACCGATCGACGAGGTCCGGTCGGGTATCGATGCCGCGAACGCGCGGATGGGCGAGAAGGGGCTGCGGGTGCTGGCCTTCGCAGCCCGATTCGTCGAGGAGGCCGAGCTGCAGGCGATGTCGGACGAACCGATGTCGCTGACGCACGACCTGGCGTTCGTTGGGATGGTCGGGATCATTGATCCGCTGCGAGCCGAGGCGAAGGCCGCAGTGCAGACGGCGCTCGGTGCGGGCATCGACGTTCGGATGATCACGGGCGACCATGCCGTCACCGCGCAGGCGATCGCGGAGACGCTCGGGCTCGGTCAGGGAGCGATCAGCGGCGCAGAGCTGCAGGCACTCTCGGACGCGCAGCTCTCTGCCAGGCTTCCCGACCTGCACGTGTTCGGTCGCGTGTCTCCGCAGGACAAGCTCCGCCTCGCACGGCTGATGCAGGAGCAAGGGCTGATCGTGGCGATGACAGGTGATGCCGTCAACGATGCGGCCGCCCTTAAGCAGGCCGATATCGGCGTCGCGATGGGCAGCGGTAGCGAGGTTACGAAGCAGGCGGGCCGGATGATCCTGACCGACGACAACTTCGGCACGCTCGTGCACGCGGTTGAGATCGGCCGCAAGGTGTACGAGAAGGTCGTCTCATACGTCCGCTTCCAGATGACTCAGCTGCTCTCCCTGGTGCTGCTGTTCGTCGCCGCGACGGCGTTTGACATCAACCAGGGCGTTGCCCTGACCCCGTTGATGGTGCTCTTCCTGCTCGTCTTCGTGACCTCGTCCGGTGTGATCATCATCGCGGTCGATCCGGGCACGCCTGACGTGATGCACCGGCCTCCGCGCGACCCAAAGCTGCCGATCACGAACAGGGCCGCGATCACTCAGTGGGCCCTCTACGCAGCGACCCTCTTCATCGCTGCTCTTGTTCCCCTTGTACTCGGTCCAGACGACCCCAGCACGGATGTGCCGACCGCGTCGCTGACGATGACGTTCGCCGTGATGGGCCTCGGCACGGTCTTCAACGCGCTGACCAACCGGCGTGACCCAACGAGCGGACTCTCGGCCCCGCTCCTCAAAGCCTCCGCAGTCGCTCTCGTCCCGATCGGCCTGATCGTTCTCGCCACGGAGTTGCCCGGGCTACAGAAGGGCCTCTTGACGACGTCGCTCACCGGTCACGAGTGGGCCGCCTGCTTCGGCCTCGCCCTGCTCCTACCGCTCATGATCGAAACGAGTAAACTGATCCGCCGCCGCCGCGCCCCGGCGCCTGCCCCACTCGACGCGAAGCAGGCCCTCGCCCCTCAGCGTGCTGTCATAGAGGCAGCGCCGTGAGCACCGGAGCAACCGTGCGAACGGGGTACAGGACCGGTCGGAGGCAAGACAGATAGCAAGAGCAAGAAACTGAAGGAAACGAAAAGCAAGGGCATCAAGCCGAGCAGCAACCGGAGGCTCAACGCGGCGGGCCGCACGCTGCTGTAGTCCGGCCACGCGGCCTACGCGAGCGCGACTTCGATCGCACTCGTCCTCCTCTTCGGCAAGCCCGGTCGGCAGCGACCGCTCTGGTTCACCATGGCCGCCGCGGCGACCGCCACGATGGCCTGGAGTCGGACCTACCTTGACGTGCACTGGCTTTCCGACACGCTCGCCGGCGCAATCCTCGGCCTCGCCGTCACCCTGGCGAGCTTCGGAGTCGTCCAGTCACTTTGGCGATACCAGCCCGGCGACGCTGACAGCGCCCCCGTTTGTGGGCGCGGGCTCCGGCGGGATGAAGATCGCCTGGATCATCGTCGCGCTGCTCTTCGCCCCGGTGGCCGTGCCGATCTGGTTCCTCTGGGTCAGGCGCAAGGACTGCTCGAGCGCGTAGCGAGCCGCGCCGATCGGGCTTCTGCCGGGAGCCTTGGCCTCATCTGATCGCCAACGCTGGCTTGCTGCGCGACCGGGTAACAAGGGCTACGCCACTTGTCCGGATATGACGTGAGCGCTCTGACGGTGTAGCTTCGGCCATGTGTGCGAAACACCGGCCAACGGCTTGAGTGCCGCTAGCCGATAAGGGAGATGAGCGGAGGATGAAGCGCAGGCGTGTTGCCGCTGTGGTCTCGTTGGTGCTGTTCGTGGCGTCGTTCGTTGTCGCCGCGGTCGAGATAGTCCGGGACTTCCCCCGCGGCCTCGTAGCGATCGCGTTGCTCGTTGCGGGTGCCGCCGCGGCGTGGCAGGCGGTTCGGCGCCGAGGCCGCGCCCGGCACGTCTTGCTCGTCAGCGTACTGCTCTTGCTCGTAGGGGCTGTCGTCGTCGTGCTCACCGGGGAACGGGTCGGTGTCGGGCTTGTCGCCGTCGCGCTCCTCCTCGTGAGCGTTGCCCTGGCAAGGCGCGTGTTCGGCGTTCGTGTCGCGCTCCCGGCGGCCGATCCCCCGAAGCGACCGATCGTGATCTGGAATCCGAAGTCGGGAGGCGGCAAGGCCGTGAGCAACCACCTGGCCGACGAGGCACGGAAACGCGGGATCGAGCCGATCGAGCTGAAGCCCGGAGACGACCTGGAACAACTGGTCCGTGGCGCCGTGGCCGGTGGCGCCGACGGGCTCGCCGCCGCCGGCGGCGACGGCACCCAGGCGCTCGTAGCCTCGATCGCAGCCGAGCACGACCTGCCGTTCGCCTGCATCCCGGCCGGCACCCGCAACCACTTCGCGCTCGACCTGGGAGTCGACCGTGACGATGTCGTCGGGGCCCTCGATGCGTTCGTCAACGGTGGCGAGCGCCGGATCGATCTGGCCGAGGTCAACGGTCGGGTGTTCGTCAACAACGCGTCGCTCGGGCTCTACGCCGAGGCGGTTCAGCGCGAGGGATACCGTGACGCCAAGCTGCGCACGATCCTCGACACCGCGCCCGACGTGCTCGGCTCTCAGCCGAGCGGCCCGACGAGCGAGCTCTGCTGGCGCGGTGAGGACGGCACCGCGCACGAGTCGGCGGCGGTGATCCTGGTGTCCAACAACACCTACCGGCTGGGGCGGCCCGTCGGCTCCGGCACGCGCCCGCGCATCGACAGCGGCGAACTCGGAGTGGCGGTGCTGAACACGGCCGACGGAGCGGGCGGCCGCTGGCAGCAATGGTCGACACCCACGTTCGAGGTCACATCGTCGCAACCGGTACCGGTAGGCGTCGACGGCGAGGCGCTCGTCATGGATCCGCCGCTTCGCTTCCTCAGCCGGCCGAGCGCCCTGCGGGTGCGCCTCGCGCCGCAACACCCCGGCGCCTCACCGGCGGCCGGTCTCCCCGACGGGATCTCCGACCTGCTCAGGCGACTCCTCGCCGTGGCCGCCGGACGGGCCTGAGGCTCTGGCGCTGCCGGTCGAGCAGACTCCAACCCGCCGGGGACTCCGATGGCCGCCGCCCGACGAGGAGTTCCTCGCCCGGCCCGGCCGGGCCGTTGGCTGGGCGAGCCTGCTGCTAGCGCTCGTGGCGCTCGGGGCGCTCCTGATCCCCGCCGGCCCGCTCGCGCTCGACAGTCGCTGGTCGGAGCTGATGCAGGACATCGAAACGTCCTTCCTGACGCACGTTGCGCTCGTCTTCAATGCGCTCGGCCACGGCGTCTGGCGCGCACTGACGATCGCCGGGATCGGCATCGTGCTCCTGGTCGCGCGCCGCTGGGCGGCGCTGATCGCGTTCGCCCTCACCGAGGCGCTCACCCCACTGCTCGTCAACCTCATCAAGCTGGCCGTCGGCCGGGAGCGCCCCCCGGGGCAGATGCTCGAGCCATCATGGCTCGTCCTTCCCCTCCGGCCACGCCGCCTACGCCGGCGCGACCGCTGTCGCGCTCGTGCTCCTCTTCAGCGGGCCAGGCCCGCGGCGGCGCTGGTGGCTCGCCGCGGCAGCCGTGGCGACCGCCTTGATGGTCTGGAGCCGCACCTACCTGCAGGTGCACTGGCTCTCCGACGCGGTCACCGGCGCAACCGTCGGCGTCGCGGTGACGCTCCTCTGTTTCGGAGTCGTCCAGATCGTCCTCGGCCGGGCATCCCGCCGGCCTGACGGCCAGCTGCCCGTGAGCGTCGCGGCCCCGCGGGCGCCCTGAATCATCCGTTCCGAGCCGGGCCTGGGATGTCGGCGAGGGCATCGTCGATCGAGTCGTAGAAGTGTCGCCGGTCGAGTGTTTCGAGGAGGCCGTAGCGCGTCACGAGGTCGTGGAGGCGGCTGCGCAGCTCCACGAACACGATGTGGACTCCGCGGTCGTTGAGCTCGTTGTCGAGCCGCTCGAGCATGTCGGCCGCGGTGACGTCGATGTCGGTGATTGCCTCGCACTGGACGACGACCCAGCCGGCGCCAGACGTGCTGACCAGCCGACGGATCTCCTCGCGGAACATGTTCGCGTTGGCGAAGAACAAGGGCGCCTCCCAACGGAACACGACGACATCGGGGGTCTGCGCCGCGTCGGGATAGACGGCGACGCTGTGCCAGGAGTCGAGCGAGGCGACGCGGCCGAGCACCTCGCCGGTCGGCCACCAGTTCCGCCTGAAGAAGGCCAGGATGGAGAGCGCGACCGCGATCAGGATCCCCTCCAGCACGCCGAAGAACACGACGCCCAACGTCGCTGTCATCGCGAGTATGAAGGCAGACGTGCGGACACGCAGGAGCTTTGCGACCGTCGTGATGTCCATGAGCGAGAGCGCCGCGGCGATCACGATTGCCGCGAGCGCCGAGTTCGGCAGGTTGGCCAGCAACCCCGGCAGGAAGAGCAGCATGATCGCCACCAGGGCCGCGCCGATGAGCCCCGTCACCTGGCTCTTGGCGCCGCCCTGCTCCGCGACCGCCGTACGCGAGCCGCTGGTGGAGACGGGGAACCCCTGGAAGAGACCGGCGAAGGCGTTGGCGGCGCCGATCCCGATCATCTCCTGACTCGCGTCCACCTCGTCGCCGCGCCGGGCCGCGAAGCTCGTCGACGTCGCGATCGTGTCGGCGAGGGACACGAGCGTGATCCCGATCGCGGCGGCCAGCAGCGCGCCGATGTCGCTCAGAGCGACGGACGGGAACTCGGGCCGAGGCAACCCCTGCGGCAGCGACCCTACGGTCGACACCCCGTGGCTCGTCAGGTCGAACAGCGACACTGCCACGGTCGAGAGGACGACGGTGATGAGCACGGCTGGAATCAGTCGCGTGAACCGCGGCAGGATCAGCAACACGGCGAGCGAGGCCAGACCGACTGCCAGCGTGTAGCGGTTGCGCTGGTCGAGACCGTCGAAGAAGGCCCGCATCTCGTCGATGAAGTTGTCGGCGTCGGTGGAGAAGCCGAACAGCTTCGGGAGCTGGCCCACGATGATCGTGACGCCCAGGCCGATCATGTAGCCGACCTGGACCTCCTTGGAGAGCAGGTCGGCGACGAAGCCCAGCTTGCCGAGCCCCAGCCCGATCTCGATCGCCGCGACCAGCAGCGCCAACATCCCCGCGAGAACGACGAGCTCGGCCGGGTCGTCGGTGACCGAGAGAGGGAGAATCGCGACGAGGATCAGCGGGCCGAGCGACGAGTCCGGCCCGAGCACGAGCACCCGCGACGGGCCGAACAGCGCATAGCCGACCAGGCACGCCATCGTCGTGTAGAGGCCGTTCACGGCCGGCAGGCCGGCCAGCTCCGCGTACGCCATCCCCTGCGGCACGAGGATCGCCGCCAGCACGACGCCGGCAACGAGGTCCGAGCGTAGCCATCCCCGCTGGTACCGCCTGAGCATCCCGACGCCTGGTACCCAGCGGTCGAGCCCTGCCCTCGACGATGTCACGCCCGCTCCGAGCTCATCGACTCATCTCACGGCGACTCATCACGCGGCCCTTCCCGATCGCACCTCTGGGTAAGGGCAGCCAACGGTCAGAACGGAGTGGGGATGTGCCGCAGTTGCAGGTCCGACTCCGTGTAGCCGTCGGCCCTCTGCCGCGGCGGCAGCTCGACGTCGCGGCGCTCGAGCGGCTCGTACGGGATCTGATCGAGCAGGTGCGTGATGATGTTCAGCCGGCCGCGCTTCTTGTCGTTCGTGTCCGCGACATACCAGGGAGCCCACTCCGTGTCGCTGGCCCGAAACATCTCGTCGCGGGCGCGCGAGTAGTCGTCCCAGCGGGTGTACGACTTCAGGTCCATCTCCGACAGCTTCCAGACCTTGCGCGGGTCGTCGATCCGGCTCTCGAGGCGGCGCGTCTGCTCCTCGGGGCCGACCTCGAGCCAGTACTTGAGCAAGATGATCCCGGACTCGACCATCGCCTGCTCGACCGCCGGCACCTGCTCCAGGAACCGCTCCGTCTGCTCAGGAGTGCAGAAGCCCAGCACGGGCTCGACGCCGGCGCGGTTGTACCAGCTGCGGTCGAAGATCACGACCTCGCCGGCAGCGGGGAAGTGCCGGATGTAGCGCTGGATGTACATCTGCGACCTCTCGCGCTCGGTCGGCGCGGGCAGCGCGACGACCCGGAACACACGTGGGCTGACCCGCTCGGTGATCCGCCTGATCGTGCCGCCCTTGCCCGCCGTGTCCCGGCCCTCGAAGACGATGCAGATCTTCGCTCCCGTGGCCTTGACCCACTCCTGCATGGCAACGAGCTCGCCGTGCAGGCGCCGCATCTCCTGCTCGTATTCCTTGCGGTTTCATCTTCCCGGCCCCCTCAGGCACAGCGGACAGAGTGGAAGTGGTGGAAGGGGTGGCTTCGGCCCCGTCGGGTGCGGCGGACGCAGCTGACGCTACCGCCTCCGGCCCGTCACCCGTAGCAGACGGTTCCATCGGAACCTCCTCGCCCTGGCGCTCTTTCTTCCCTTTCGCCTTCTGCTTCTCGTTCTTGGTCTTGCCCATCTCTCTCACCTCCGAGGAGCTCAGTGACGTATACGGGCGTCTAGTTCAGTATCGACATGGCGCGACGAACTATGTCGAGCGCCCGACGCTGCCTCGGCGACCTTGCTGTCCCAGGTCTGCAGCGCTATCCGTGCGACGTCGGCGACCCGGTCAAGCGCCTCGCCCGAAAGTGCACAGCCGTGTCAGGGTCGTGCTGACGGATGACTGCGGGAGCCACTCCGTGAGAAGGCGCGCCATGTCAGGGCTTGAGAACCGCTGGCCGGAGGAGCTCGCCATCGATCTCGGGTTCCTCCGCGATGACCTCGTCCCAGATCCGGGCTAGGACTTCACGTCCCTCCGCGTGGAGCTCGCTCTTCGTCACGGGCGAATAGGAGCGCGCCGCCGTGCTGGCCTGACCATCTGCCTAGAAGAGCCTTGTCTCCTCACGTGGCCTCCGCGCCCCTCCTGGGCTTCCGTCCACCAGGGGCCTACCCCGAGCTCGGGCTGCTGCCTCCGACTCGGGCCAACGACCAGTCCGTTTGCCTCACGGCGATGACCGTACCGGTGAACGACGACCGAAAGAGTGTGACGTCTGTTCTCTGTTTAGAGAACACAGCGTATCCGGGCGCGTACTTGATTCGTACGCTGCTTCTAGGCTGGTTCTACGCTCCACCACGGCGTTTCCTAAACCGCGTGCGCTGGTTCGATTCCGGCCGGGGGCATCCTGGGGACGATCAGACGCTCTTGGCTTGCCGGGGGCACTAGGGCGAAAAGCCGCCCGATGAACGAACCCGGCTCGGCGCCGCGAGCTGCCACGTGAGACGAGTACACGCGCGAGCGCTGGAGCTGGAACGCGGGTCCACGCGCACCGGCTCACAGACGGCTGTCTGCGGTGTCACCTTCGCTTTCGGGTGTCTCGCGCGGCAGCGGACAAGCGAAACAGGCCGACCGTCACTCGACCGAGGGACGCCGACATCCGGAACTTACACCCGGACCGATGCGGCCGACTACCCAGCCATGCGACGACTCTGACTCTGAGAATCGAGTGTGGGGCTGCCCAACGGAAGCCCGCTTAGCGGATCGGTGTGATCTGCCCGGAAAGGGTCAGTTGCAGGGCCTTGCGTGCGGAGGGGTTGAAGACCTCGACGAGGTATGGAGAGCCCTTGAAGGCGAAGTAGACGCTGGTCGGCGTCTTCGCTTTCGTGACCACGAGCGCACCGCTTGTTGTGTTGTACGCTCTCGCGCCGGCACCTGTCGACGCAGTCCTGAGTACCCCATACGCGTTCGCCTGCGGGTATGTCCCGACCGTCGTGTACAGAGGCCGTGGGTCGCCGAGTTCGACCCCGTCAGGCAGGTAGCGGACATAGATGCGGCCGTCCTTGAGCTTCGTCAGCTCGTACGACATCCCGGCTATCGGTCCGGCCCAGTACACCGGGTGATCAACCTGAGTGGCGAGGTCGTCGAGGCCCTGTGCCGAGACGGCAACAGCGTTCGCGCGCGGAGTCGTCGTCTCGCTCGACGGGCTGTCGTTGAGGAAGACCAGCCAGACGCCGATCCCGATCGCGAGAGAGATCGCACAGGCGGCAGCAATGCGAACGCTGGGGGAGCGATGTCGATCAGGAGTCGGCTCGGCCGCCACGTCCAGCTAGTAGCGGAAGCTCACCCGCCACCGTGCCGCAGCGGCGCCGCCGTTGTTGGTGATCTGCACCTCCAGGTAATGACCGACGGCCACGGCTACCGATCCGGCGTTCGAGCATGTTGCCCCCGCGCTGGTCACCGTGCACGTGAAGACCGATGACCCGTTGTCGAGCACGGCCACCGTGTACGTCTGAGCGCCGGTCGGGGTCGTGTTGCTGTGTGCGAACAAGTCCGAGATCGTGGCGCCTCCGGCGGGGATCGGGCCGAGGATGTACCCCGCCGTGTTCGTCGGAAAGCCGGCCGTCGACGGGCAGGCGACGTCCCCGGAACCCGGCCCACTCTGGAGGCAGTTCCCGCTCGCAACGGCGCCGCCGGCAGCTGCAAACCACGCGACCCCGGACGTCCCGGCCGGCCCCTGAGGACCGGTCGCGCCCGTTGCGCCAGAAGGGCCGGCCGGACCTTGAGCGCCGGTCGCTCCGACCGGGCCCTGAGCACCGGCCGCGCCAGCCGGGCCCGGAGGACCAGCCGGGCCGGCCGGACCTTGAGGCCCGACCGCACCAGCCGGGCCAACCGGGCCGGCGGGACCCTGAGGCCCGACCGCACCATCCGCGCCAGGCGCACCGGCCGCACCAGCCGGACCGACCGCACCAGCCGGACCGACCGCACCAGCCGGGCCCTGAGGACCAGCCGGACCGGCCGGACCTTGAGGCCCGACCGCGCCATCCGCGCCGGGCGCACCGGCCGCACCAGTCGGACCGACCGCACCAGCCGGGCCCTGAGGACCAGCCGGACCGGCCGGACCTTGAGGCCCGACCGCGCCATCCGCGCCGGGCGCACCGGCCGCACCAGTCGGACCGACCGCACCAGCCGGGCCAACCGGGCCGACCGGGCCAGCTGGACCCTGAGGCCCGACCGCACCATCCGCGCCAGGCGCACCGGCCGCACCAGCCGGGCCAGCGGGACCCTGAGGACCAGCCGGGCCGGCCGGACCCTGAGGCCCGACCGCACCATCGGCGCCAGGCGCACCGGCGGGACCCTGTGCACCAGGGGAACCCTGAGGACCGGCTGGGCCTTGAGGGCCCCCACCATTCGGCCCTGCGGGACCCGCGGGACCTGCGGGACCTGCGGGACCAGTAGCACCTGAGGGGCCGGCAGGCCCCGTCGAGCCGGACCCGCTACCACCGCCCGCTGTCCGAACGAAGTCGACCTCTAGCTCGCCTCGCCAGCAGGTTCGCGCAGGGTTGCCGAAATGCTTCCCGCCCGAACGAATCGACGGGGCATAGATGATCCTGATCCTGCCGGCGTTCGGGCCCGACTTCTTGACACAGGCGTGGACCTTGTCGGGATCGTGAATCCCCCCGCCGAACGCGGTCGGTACGACGGACACCGCAATCACAGCCGCGGCGCACGACACGATCAGCAAGTTGACGGGTCTCATGTTCACGCTCGCGGCGACGGCCCCAGAGCAACGTACTCTGACCCCAGGATGGAGTAGCGGTCGTCACCCGAAAATGGGACACCGAGCCCTGAAACGGGTGACGCTCAGTCTTTCTGAAGTCACATGGCCGCCGAGGCCCGGCGAGGGACGGCCAGCTCCGGCATGTCGGGCTCACCACCGACACTGCCGCTGCCCACGGCGTTTCCCAAACCGCGTGCGCTCGTTCGGTTCGGGCCGGGGGCATGAGCCGCAGCCGGCCGGGAAGCGCCCAGTCGGCACACGGGCGGTCTCTAGCGTCCTCCGCGTAGCCAGTTCGACAAGCGTTTCGTGAGTGGTGCTTTGCCGGGGCGCCAGGTCGTCTCGGGCGGGGGTGCCTGGAACGGCTCGAGCGTCGTAGTCTCCGAAGAGGCGATCTTCAGTGTCACCTCCCCCGGGTAGATCGCGCCGACCTGCTCTCCCGGCACGTAGCGGATCTCCGTGGGATGCTGCGAGGCGACCGCGAGCCCGTCGAAGATGTCGTCCTGCTTGTCACCTTCGACCTGCGCGACCGTCCCTACCGTGACGCCGTCCGAGGTGACCACGCTCCACCCCTGCTCGATCTGCAACCACGAGACGGGATCAGGCATCGCCCTGGACGCTACCACCGCGAGGAAACGCGCCCGGCAACATCCCACCTCCGACCGAGCTCAGGACGGAACGGTTCAAGGGGAGCGGCAAGCCGGTGCGAGCCTGTGGTCAGTACCGCGAATGAGGTTCACACGTATGCGATCGTTCGCTGTTGGAGCTGAGGCCAGGCTTTCCTGAACCTCAGGCACGGCCTCTGGATATCCCTGAAATGGCTTGAACGCTTAGCTTCACGTGAGGGTCTCGGAGTCGGCTGAAGGGTTCTTCAAGGCCATGAAACCGCGTCTATGCGGGAAGCGATGGCGACGAAGGGCCACGCGGCCGGGGACAAGAGCAGCGGCGACGGCTTTCCCGTTCCATCGACGGACCGTAGCGTCGGCCGCGAGCCGGGGTACAGGCCGACCGCTGCGCCGGCAATCGCTGAGCCGGAAGGGCTGAAGTGGAGCGGGACTATGCTTGTCGACGTGATGGCGGAGGACTGGCGCGTGCGGGTCGAGGTAGAACGCTCGGACGACCTGGGGACGTTCATGGAACGGCTGCGTCACGGTCTCGGGCAGGAAGCTCGCGACCTCGCGGACGCCTTGACCGACCACCATCTAGTTGTCTCGCGAAACGACAACGAGTTGTTCGTCTACGCCGGCTCACGTTCGCAGGCAAGGCAAGCTCACAAGGTGATCGAAGCCGAGCTGCAGGAGCACGCGATCACGGCGAACGTCAGCCGCGTCGAGCATTGGCTCGCCGACGAGGAGCGCTGGGACAACGAGCCGCCAGGAGAAGCATGGGAAGAGGAGCTCCTGGCGCAGGGCTACGCGCCGTGGCAGGTACGCGTCACCTGCCACTCCCGCCACGACGCAGTCAGCCTCGCCGAGCGGCTCGAGGGCCAGGGGTACGACCCCGTTCGCCGCTGGAACTACCTGATCATCGGTGCAAGCACGCAGGAAGAAGCCGAAACCCTCGCACTGCAGCTCCACGGCGAGGCCGAGGCGGGCGGAGCCCTGGTCTGGAACGAGGCATCCGACGCCGGCCTCACCGGCCCCTTCTCGCTCTTCTAGCGTGTCTCGTAGTTGGCGTCCGGCACCGGCGTGAAGAGTCCCTTCATCCAATCGGTGTAGCCCGTCATGTCTGCGGGCGGCTGACCTCCTGCTCCTCCTCCGCCGCCAGGAGGTCGAGGCCGCTCCGCGTCCGCAGCGGCACCTCTCTCAGCAGCCAGGTGAGGGCGAAGGCGACGACCGAGATCCCGGCCGCCGCGAGGAAGATCGGCTGCAGCGCCGAGACGAAGGCCTGCACGTAGGGCTCGTGTACGGCGGGAGGAAGGTGCGAGATCACGGTCGGGTTGGCGACGGCGGGGACGTGGGCGCCGGCGGGCAGGTTGTGGCCGAGCTCGGTGGCCAGCCGGTTGGCAAAGATGGCCCCGAACATGGCGACCCCGATCGAGCCGCCGACCTGGCGAAAGAGGGTCGACCCCGAGGTCGCAACCCCGAGCAGCCGGTAGTCGACGGCGTTCTGGACCGCGAGCACGAGCACCTGCATCACCATTCCGAGGCCGAGCCCGAGCACGACCATCCCGACGACCGTCTGCCAGGTGGGGGTGTCCACCGCGAGGTGGGAGAGGAGCCAGAGACCGACGGTCATGATCGCCGTGCCGGCGATGGGGAACGGCCGGTAGCGCCCGTAGCGCGTGATCAGCTGGCCGCTCAGGATCGAGGTGACGAGCAGGCCCGCCATCAGCGGCGTCAGCGTCAGGCCCGAGACGGTCGGGCTCAGCTCCTGGACGACCTGGAGGTAGAGCGGGAGATAGGTGACGGCGCCGAAGAGCGCGAGCCCGACGATGAAGCCGATCGCACTCGTGACGACGAAGGTACGGTTCCGGAACAGCTCGAGCGGGAGGATCGGCTCGCTCGCGCGTGCCTCGACGAACGGGAAGGCGGCGAGCAGGACGAGGCCGACGACGGCCATCGTGACGATCTCGGGGGATCCCCAGGCGTACGTCGTGCCGCCGAGGCTCGTGAAGAGGACGATCGCGGTGAGGCTGCCGGCAAGGACGACGGCCCCGAGGTAGTCGATCCGGTGCCGGACGTGCTCCGCCCGCGCGTGGAAGGCGACGGCGATCACGATGAGCGCGGCCGCCCCGATCGGAAGGTTGATGTAGAAGATCCACCGCCACGAGAGGTTGTCGACGAACCAGCCGCCCAGCAGCGGCCCGATCACGGTCGAGACGCCGAACACCGCCCCGAAGTACCCCTGGTAGCGGCCCCGCTCGCGCGGCGGGAAGATGTCGCCCACCACCGCCATCGTCACCACCATCAGCCCGCCCGCCCCGAGTCCCTGCACCGCCCTGAAGGCGATCAGCTGGAACATGCTCTGGCTCAGCCCGCAGAGCGCGGAGCCGGCGAGGAAGATCACGATTGCGGCCTGAAGCACCAACTTGCGCCCGTACAGGTCGCCGAGCTTCCCGTAGATCGGCCCGGTCACCGTGGCCGCGAGCAGGTAGGCGGTGACGACCCAGGAGAGGTGCTGGAGGCCGCCGAGATCGCCGACGATCGTGGGGAGCGCCGTCGAGACGATCGTCTGGTCGAGCGAGGCCAGCAGCAGGACGAGTAGGAGCGCCGTGAAGATCAGGCGGACTCGCTGAGGGGGCGCGTCCGGGGGCTGCGGCTCCGCGGCCGTCGACGAGGGATGCTCGGCCGTCGCTCCCACCTTCCGAGGCTAGACGATAGAAAGGAGCGCGGCGGAGGCCCGGAGGATTGCGGACGGGGACCACCCAACGGGCGATTCCCCCTGCCAGGGCTAGAAATTGAATTGCCTGTGGAGACGTGTCCCGTCCGCCCGGCGCGGATGGCCGGAGCCTCCGGTACCCGAATCAGCGCGCTGCTTGTGCGCTGCTTCTACGCCACACGACGTTTCCTAAACCGCGCGCTCACGTTCGATTCTTGCCGGGGGCACTGTCATGGCCCTGTGCGAAAGGAGGCCGGGCCGTCGGACGGCTACGACGCTCGGAGACGCCTGTCACGCGTAGCGGAGCGCCTCGCCCGGCCGGTAGCGCACCGCACGTCTGATCGGAAGGAACGTGATCAGCAGGGCGAGCACGACGGTGCCGACGAGCGCCAGCATGACATTGCCGGCCGGGAAGGCGATCGGCACCTGGACGTTGACGACCTCCTTCACCATCCAGACGAGGAAGTGGTCGAGCGCGTAGCCGAGCGGAATGCCGAGCAGCCACCCGCCGAGCGCGATCACGACGGTCTCGGCGGCGAAGATGCGGCGCACGTCGCGGGCACGCGCGCCGATCGTGCGCAGGATGCCGACCTCTCGCGTGCGCTCGATCACGCTCATCGTGATCGCGTTCGCGAGGCCGACCATGCTGATCGCGACGATCAGGAAGCCGAGCACCGCGATCGAGGTCGTGATCGTGCGGTTGCTCGCGACGTTGTCGGCCTCGCCGACGTACTCGATCTCCGTGCCTACCTCGTAGCCGGCTGCGGCCATGGCGTCCTCGATCCGCGTAGTCGTGCGGTCGATGAACGCGTGATCGTGCGAGGTCGTGCGGACCCAGTAGTCGTCGGCGCCGGCGGGCGTTGCGCCGAGCACGGCCCGCATCGTCTCCCGAGGAACGAACAGAGCTGTTCCGTTCTCCTGCTGGTTGGCGGCGATGCCGATCACGCGCAGCGTCAGCGGACCACTGCCGGTCTCGACCCGGACGTGGTCGCCGACGTGTGTGCCGGTGACGCGGGCGAGGTTGCGCTCGATGACGGCCACGCGGGCACGCGCCCGCTCCTCGGCCGGCGTGTACCACCGTCCGTCGGCGATCCGGTAGTGGAACATGGTCGCCTGCCGGACGGCCCAGATGAAGCCGTCCTCGCCGGCGAGCCTGATCTCCGCATCGAACATCGGCTCGACCGCAGCGACCCCTGACGTCGAGCGGATCAGCTGCTCGGTGCGCGTGTCGCCCCCGACCAGGAGCTTGACGTCCTCGCCGTGGTCGCGCCACTCGACGTGCGTCGTGTGCGAAATGCCGGCCGCGAGGCCGAGGATCGCGAGCAGGTTCCCGACGGCGAGGGCGACCATCACCGCCGTCGCGATACTGCGGCGCCTGCGCCGGCCGACATTGCGGAGCCCGATCTGCAGCGTGCGCGGCAGGAAGCGGACGCGGCGCAGAACCGAGTCGCCGGCATCCTGGCTCGCAACCGCCGAGCCGGTCGCCTCGAGCGCCTCTCGCAACGGAAGGCGCACCGCCCGCCGGATCGCAGGCAGCGCGGCGAGCGGGGGTGCGAGCAGGCCGACGAGCATGCTGACGGCGAGGATCGTCGCGTCGACGCCGAAGCCGACGTCGACCGCGAAGAAGGTCGAGCCGAGGTAGCGGACGAGCAGGTTCGAGAGCGCGATGCCGAGCACGACTCCGACGACGGTTCCCAGCGCACCGAGCAAGAGAGCCGTCTTGACATAGACGACGGCGATCTGCCTGCGTCGGCCGCCGACCGCCTTCATCGTCCCGATCTCGGACGTCTGCTCGGCGACAAGCGTCGACATCGTGTTGGCGATCAGCACGAACGCCGACAGCAGCGCGAGCATCGTGATCACGTAGAAGAACTTGGTGAACGCGTTGAAGTCCGACTTACCGGGCCAGTCGCCCGCCGCGCGCACCTCCGGCAGCCACGTGAAGCCGTAGAACCCCGGGATGCCCGTGAGCGCGCGACGGACGGCCGCCGTGGTCACGGCGATCGCGGCCGGGCGCGTGTCGGCGAGGCGAAAGGCGATCGACTGGTAGCCGGAGACGCCGCTCAACAGGCTGACCGTCTCGGGCGTCGCGTAGAGGACGACGACGTTGCCGTCGGTTACGTCCTTGCCACCGCTGAGATTGCGGCCTTCGCCGCTGACGCGAAGCGGCAAGGTCATTCCGCTCGCGGCGATCACCTGCACCGTGTCTCCGGCGCCGACGTCGAGCAGCCCCTGGTTTGCGTTCTGGCGCTCGGTGAGCACCTCGTTCGCTCCCGGCGCCGCGCCGGAGCTGACGCGCACGACGTCGGCGCGCTGCGCGGCGAAGTCCGGGACGCCGACGACCACGGCAGGCGCGCGGCGCGAGCCGATGTAGATGCGGGCGCCGAAGGACGAGCGCGGCTCGACCGCGCGCACGTTCGGAAGCGACGCGAGCATGGCCAGCTGCGGCCGGTCGAGCGCGAGCGGGCTCGTGAAGACGGTCAGATCGGGCAGCTTCCCCGCCTCGACCTCGGCCTGCATGGCGCGGTCCATCAGCGTCGGCAGCGCGAAGATGCCGATGCTCGCCACCGCCAGCGCGAGCGTCGCGATTGCGAAAACGGCGCGCGATCGGCGCCGGCTCAGGTCGGTGATCGACTTGCGCGAGAGCGCCGAGACCATGTCCGGCGCCTCACGCGACGACGGCGCCGTCGCGGATCGTGACGATCCGGTGCGCCCGTCGCGCCAGCTCGAGGTCGTGCGTCACGTAGAGAACGGTCTTCCCCTCGCCGTTCAGACGCGCGAGCAGATCGAACATCTCTTCCGCGGTGACGCTGTCGAGGTTGCCCGTCGGCTCGTCACCCACGATCAGCTTCGGGTCGGCGGCAAGCGAGCGCGCGATCGCGACCCGCTGCTGCTCACCGCCCGAGAGCTCGGCGGGCAGATGGTCCAGCTTCTCGCCGAGCCCGACGAGCTCGAGGTTGTGACGCGCCCGCTCGAAGCGCTCGCGCTTCGAGCCGCGCCGGGCGAAGTCGAGCGGCAGCACGGCGTTCTCGAGCGCCGACAGCGTCGGCAGCAGCTGGAAGAACTGGAAGATGACTCCGACGTTGGCGCCTCGCCAGACGGCCAGCTGCTCCTCGCTCATCTCGTCGAGCCGTTGCCCGTCGACCGTGACCGACCCGGCCGTCGGCCGGTCGATCCCGGTGATCAGGTTCAGGATCGTCGTCTTGCCGCTCCCCGACGGACCGACGACCGCGACCATCTCACCCGTGCCGATCGAGAGGTCGACGCCACGCAGCGCGCGGTAGTCGACCTTGCCCATGCGGTAGACCTTCTCCACGCCGGCGAGCTCGATGAGCAGCGCGGGCATCGCCGACATCTGGCCGTCTCGATCGATCAGCGCCCTCGCCCGACCCTCAGCCACTGTCTCCATACGCCCCAGCACCTCCTTCCGGAGCCAGCCGAGCATTCCACGGACCCCTGCGAGCCGCCATCGGGGAGGACCGCTGATTCGCTTACGGCCGACTACTGATGCGGCGTGGGAACGGTGCTAACACGCGCCGCCGCTCGAAGACGGATAGGCGGCCGGTCGTCGCCGCCTCATCCCCCAGGGGCCGTCACGCCCTCTGCCTGAGCCAGCGTTCGAGTAGCTTCTTCCCCTCGACGGCCCAGAGCACGACGCTGGCAAGTCCGACGCAGATCAGCCACTCCTCCAGCCCGAGAGGCGCGGTGTCGAACGCCTCGTTGAGGAACGGCAGCTGCACGACCGCGACCTGAAGGAGAAGCGAGAGCGCGACTGCGCCCCACAGCAGTCTGTTGGTGAAGAGCCCGTGGAAGGCGCTGGTGCGGTCGGATCGCGCGTTGAAGCAGTTGAAGAGCTGGGCGAGCACAAGCGTTGTGAAGGCCATCGTGCGCGCCTCGGCGATGTTCCCGGAGCCGCCGACGATCCCACCAGCGAGCCGTAGGTCGAGCGCGAATAGCGTCACCGCCGCCATCACGGCACCGACCCAGATGATGCCGACCCACATCTCTGCGTCGATGACCCGATCTGTGAGTCGGCGGGGCGGCCGATGCATGACGTCGCGCGGAGGCGCGTCCATGCCGAGCGCGAGGGCAGGTGCGCTGTCGGTGAGGAGGTTGATCCAGAGAATCTGGGTTGCGAGCAGCGGAACCGCGATCGCCTCCCCCGTGTCTTCCAGTCCGATCACCCCCGCGAACACGACGCCGAAGAACATCGTGAAGACCTCGCCGATGTTCGACGAGAGCAGGAACCGCAGAAACTTGCGGATGTTCGAGAAGATCCCGCGCCCCTCGCGGATGGCGCCGACGATCGTGGCAAAGTTGTCGTCGGCGAGGATCATGTCCGCCGCCTCTTTGGCGACCTCCGTCCCGGTGACGCCCATCGCCACGCCGATGTCGGCGGCCTTCAGCGCAGGCGCGTCGTTGACCCCGTCGCCCGTCATCGCGACGATCCGGCCGTCGGCTTGGAGCGCGTCGACGATGCGCAGCTTGTGCTCCGGCGCGACGCGCGCGTACACGGCCGCCTCCCGCACGGTGGCCGCCCGGGCGTCGTCGAAGAGCGCTTCGAGCGCGCCGCCCGTGACAACGCCCGAGCCCGCGGCGGCGATGCCGAGATCGGCCGCGATTCGCGCCGCAGTGTGCGGGTGGTCGCCGGTGATCATCAGCACGCGAACACCCGCGGCCTGAGCCTCGGCGATGGCGGCGCGAGCCTCCGGGCGGGGCGGGTCGATTATCCCGACCAGCCCGAGGTAGACGAGCTCTCGCTCGATCGACTCGTCCTCGTGCACCCGCTCGTGGGCCGGTAGCGGGCGGTAGGCAACGGCAAGCGCTCGGAGGGCGAGGTCGGCGAGGCGCTCGACCGTTGCGAGGATCTCGCTTCGGCGCGCCTCGGTGAGCGGCCGCACCTCGCCGCGGACCCGCTCAGCGGTGCACCGCGCGAGCAGCACCTCGGGCGCACCCTTCGTGATGAGCGCCGTTCCGAGCTCTCCGTGAACATCGGCGTGGAGGGTGCTCATCAGCCGGCGCTCCGACGTGAACGGCACCTCCCCGAGGCGCTCGAACCGCTCCTCCCGAGCTTCCTGCAATCCCTCGATCTTCGCCTCGGCGACGAGGAAGGCGGCCTCCGTGGGGTCGCCCTGGATCGTCCACTCGCCGCCGTCCTCGTGCAGCACAGCGTCGTTCGCGAGGCTCCCGGCCGCGATCACCGCGCTGACCTCGTCGAGCAGGACCGGATCCTCGAGCGGACGCCCATCCACACGCAGCTCGCCCTCCGGTCGATAGCCGCTTCCGGTGACGTCGACCTCCCCAGAGCCGGTGACGACCTTTTCGATCGTCATCTCGTTCTTCGTCAGTGTCCCCGTCTTGTCGGAGCAGATCACCGAGGCGGAGCCCAGTGTCTCGACCGACGAGAGCCTCTTCACGATCGCCCGCCGTCGGGCCATTCGTTGCACGCCGAGCGCAAGCACCACTGACAGCACAGCCGGCAGCCCCTCCGGTACGGCGGCGACCGCGAGCGCGACGCCGACGAGCAGCACCGAGACGAGGTCCGAGGCAGTCCGGATGTCGGCGGTGAGCAGGATCGCGGTCACGACCACCACCGCGATGGCGATCACCGCGACGCTGAGCATGCGCCCGATCCGGTCGACCTCGCGCTGTAGCGGCGTACTCTGCGTCTCGACCCGCTCGAGCAGCCGGGCGACGTTGCCCATCTCCGTCCGCATCCCGGTCGCTGTCACGATCGCACGGCCCCGCCCGCGAGCGACCGCAGTGCCGCTGAAGACCATGTTCACGCGGTCGCCGAGTCCGACCGGTTCCACGATGGCCGCGACGTTCTTCAGGACGGGTTCGCTCTCGCCGGTCAACGACGCCTCGGCCACCGTCAGTGACGCCGCCTCGACCAGCCGCCCGTCGGCGGCGACCGCGTCGCCCTCTGCAAGCAGGAGCACGTCGCCCGGCACCAGCTCGGTGGCGAGAATCCGCTGCTCGCTCCCATCGCGGACGACCCCGGCCGTCGCCGCCGTCATCCGCTGCAGCGCCGCTACCGCGTGCTCGGCACGAGCCTCCTGCACATAGCCGAGCACGGCATTGGCGACGACGATCGCGGCGATGACGATCGCATCGAACGGCGGTTCCTCCCGGCTCTCCAGCACCCACGCGACCAGTGACACCACGATGGCGGCTAGAAGCAGGTAGATCAGCGGGTCGGCGAAGTGACCGACGAACTTTCGCCACGCCGGGACCTGCCGCACCGCCTCGAGCCGGTTCGCCCCGACCTGCGCAAGACGCGCCGCTGCTTCCGCCACGCTCAGCCCGCGGCGCGCGTCCGTGCCCTGCGCGGCCGCGACCTCCGCCGCCTCGCTGCGCCACGCCTCAGTCGTGCCCGGCGCGACTTCCATCGCGGTTGGGTCCATGTCAGACCTCACACTCACATCACCCCACCCGAGCGTCGCACAGCGGCGCGTACCTCGCCCGATCACGTGCCGGTCGTCACGCGACGGCGGCTATACAGTGCGTCGATGGCGGTGTTCGCGCGAATCGTCGTCGGCATCGACGGAACCGAGTGGGGATTCGACGCGCTCCGCCAGACACTCGCCCTCGCACCAAGAGAAGGCTCCTCAGTCGACGCCGTCACCGCGCTAGACACTGTGCCCGCGGCTCGCGCCGGGTTCGACGCCCGTCGCTGGGTCGACATCCTGACGGAGGAGGCGACAACGGCACGGGATACGGCCGCGAGGATCCTCGACGATCGCCGCGGATCCACCGCGCGTGTCGTTCGAGGCAGGCCTGTGGACGTGCTGCGTCGCGCGTGCGAGGAGGCGAACGCGACCCTGCTGGCGCTCGGTGGTCGGAAGAGCAGCAGATTCCTCGGGATCGTGCTGGGCGACACCGTTACCGAGCTCGTTCACGATGGCACCTGCTCGGTGCTCCTAGCCCGCCCTCGGGCTACCGGGGAATGGAAGCCGGAAACCGTCGTCGTCGGTCTCGATGGCTCCCCGTTTGCTCTTGCCGCGCTCGAGACCGCCGACGAGATCGCAGCCCGGCTCGGCGCAGTCGTCGAGAGCGTCTCGGCGACCTGGGGCGGACGCAACCGGCCGGATGCCGCCTGGGCCGGCAGAGTCGACAGCTGGGATCCAGCGCATCCGGTCGCTGCACTCGTGGAGCGCTCTCGAAAGACAGACCTCGTCGTCGTCGGCTCACGTGGTCTTCACGGCATCCGCGCGATCGGGAGCGTCAGCGAGCGCGTCGCACACCAAGCCAGCTGCTCCGTCCTTGTCGTCCACGACGGTTCCTCCGCTCAAGCGGCCTAGTTCAGCGGCTCGCTCACGCGGGCGAACTCGACGGCACGGCGCCAACACGAGATGCGAACGCAACAGCCGTTGCGGCGAGCGGCAACGGCTCGAGGATTCGGTCTTGCGATTGCCATCACCGCCACGCAGCTCATGACGACACGCCGCTGTGGCTCCTGGCGCCCTTCAACGCCACGAGGGCCAGACATGCGCGCGCAGCGATCGCGCTCACGCGCGACGATTCTGCGTCGCTCAGGTCGATCCCGCTCCAGTGCCGCTCGCCCCTGACCACCCCTTGTTCCAGATCGAGACGCCTGAGTGAACGCCTCTCGCCTCGCACTTCACCGACAACATCGTCGACTGAGCAGATCCCGATCGTAGGAGTGGTCGTCAGGATTCAAGGTCGTCGCCCTGCCTGCCGATTCCCCTCACATCGTCGCTTCTTCGCCAGGGTTCGAACCGCGCAGGCCAACGTGAAGGCGGTTTCGATCGACGACACCCTGCCACGGCCCCGTGCCGACGTGGAGGTGAGCAACGTCCTGGTCCTGATCGGAACGCGCCCGGAGGCGATCAAGATGTTCCCGGTCATCCATGCGCTCAGGCGGAGCTCGTGGTTCTCGCCGATCGTCGTGACGACAGGACAGCACCGGGACTTGGTCGCCCCGATTCTCGAGCTCGCCTCGATCGAGCCTGACCACGATCTGGACGTCGGCCGGCCCGGCCTCACGCTCAACGAGCTCGTGACGTCAGTGGTCACCGGGCTCGATGCGTTCTGTCGGGATCGCTTCGGGGCGACCGGAACCGCAGTCAGCACGCGAGAGTCGATCCGTGGGCATGGCTTCCCCGCCGCGACGCTCGTCCACGGCGATACGTCGTCCGCACTCGCCGCTGCCCTCGCCTCCTTCCACCTCCGGATCCCCGTCTGCCACGTCGAGGCAGGTCTGCGCACCTGGTCGACGCTCACGCCCTTCCCGGAGGAGCTCAATCGACAACTGATCTCACGTATCGCGTCGTTTCACCTCGCGCCGACGTCCGTCAACGAGGAGAGCTTGGTCCGTGAGGGCGTCCGCTACGAGCAGATCTTCGTCACGGGCAACACCGGAATCGACGCACTGCGGTACGCCGCCGCTCTCGAATCGCAGTTCGACGATCCGTCTGTAGCGGCGGCCGTCGCTTCGAACCGCCCCCTGGTCTTGGTCACCGCCCACCGCCGCGAGAACTGGAACGGGGGTCTCGCCCGCATTGCCGCCGCTGTCGATCAACTCGCGACGGCGCACCCCGAGACGAGCTTCGTTCTCCCGCTCCATCCGAATCCGCTCGTCAGGCGTGAGCTCGGCGAACCTCTCTCGGCGCACGTCAACGTGATCCTGACCGAGCCGCTGGCCTACGCCGAGTTCGCGAGCCTGATGTCGAGGGCCGCAGTGATCCTCACCGACTCGGGTGGCATCCAGGAGGAGGCCCCGGCCCTCGGTGTGCCGGTGCTTGTCGCGCGTGAGAGCACGGAGCGCGGCGAGGGGGTCGGCGCTGGAACGCTGACCCTGGTTGGTACCGACAGCGCCCGGATCGTGGCTGCCGTGGCGTCCGTGCTCGACGACCCTGCCGCCCATGCCGTTGACCCCGAGACCAATCCCTACGGCGACGGCCGCGCTGCGGAACGGATCGTCGCCGCGTTCGAGAACCTTGCGGGGATCGGCCCAGCACCCGTCCGGTTCGGGTCAGGCTTCTCCCGCGAACTGGTGCTCGAAGCCGCAGGCTATCCGGTCGGATTGCTGAGCGAGCCGGCCGGCGCACGGAACGCTCAGCCCGACAGGGGCGAGGAGAACGACCGCTGGGTCGGCCGCTGACCGCGCTAGTGCTGCCGTTCGAGGGCCTGCCACCTCTCATCCGGCTGCTCTTCTGGGTCGCCTTCGTGCTCATTCTCTTCGGGCTCGCCTGGACCAGCGCGCTCTTTGCCGCATCGCGGCGTGCGCTTGCACAAGCGCCCGCCCCCGCCGACGACCTCGTCGACGAGTTCCTCTGGGTCTTCCTCGTTCCCGCCCTGAACGAGGAGGTGACGATCGTCGACAGCGTCAAGCGACTCCTCGCGGTCGAGGCCGCCAACAAGACGATCGTCGTGATCGACGATGGCTCCTCCGACGGCACCGCGAGGGTACTGGCCGAGCTCGAGAGCGCCGAGCTGACGGTGCTCCGGCGGACGCTTCCCGACGCGCGCAAGGGCAAGGCCGCGGCCCTGAACACCGCGTGGCGAAGCCTCGACGAGACCCTCGCCACGGGGCGCTGGGCCGGTTGGCGACGGGAGCAGGTGGTGGTCGTCGTCGTCGACGCGGACGGGCGACTCGACCCGACCGTCCCGCGCTTCGCGGCCGCGCACTTCGCCGAGCCCGACGTCGGTGGGTTGCAGACACTCGTGCGGATCTACAACCGCTCCCGACCTCTGACGTGGCTCCAGGACGTCGAGTTCTCGGTGTACGGCCTGCTGTTCCAGGCCGGACGCACCGCGCTCGGCACTGCGGGCATGGGCGGGAACGGGCAGCTCAACCGGCTGTCGGCCCTCGACTCCGTCGCCGACCTCGCCGTCGGCGGCCCCTGGCGCGACCGGCTCACCGAGGATCAGGACCTGGGCCTGCGCCTGCTCGAGGCGGGTTGGCGCTGTGTGTCGGATGCCCGGGTGAGCGTGAACCAGCAGGGAGTGCCCGATGTGAGACGCCTCCTCCGTCAACGAACGCGCTGGGCCCAGGGGAACCTCCAGGCGATGTCACACCTCCGCAGCGCCTGGGGTGTGAAACGCTCCTGGTGGGCGCGACTCGATCTCGTCGCGTACCTCCTCCAGCCCGTGTTCCAGGCAGTGATCGGAGTCGCGTTCGCCCTCAGCATCGTCCTGGCCGTGTTCGACGTGGCCGACTTCTGGGGTGACGACGGCTGGCTCCAGCTGGCGTTCTTCTTCGTCTTGGGCTTCGGTGGCGTCGTCCTCGGCTGCGTCGCCAGGGGCGCTCGGAACGGCACGGTCGGGATCCTGCGGGGCATCGTTGTCGTGCCGATCTACGCGGCGTACTCGTGGCTGATCTGGCCCGTCCTGACCCGAGCTGCGGCACGCCAGCTCGCCCGTCGCCGAGACTGGGCCAAGACAGCGCGAGAGCCGATCACCAAGACCTGAGCCACCCAGCACCCAACGCCACGAGCACGCCGCGATCGTTGCAGCTGAGCGGTGTCAGCTGCCGAGGGCGGGCGTGGCCCCGACCGCGTCGCTGGAGAAACGCTCGTGGACGAAGCGCACGACCATCGCGCCCTCGCCGACCGCGGTGGCGCAACGCTTGACCGACCCCGAGCGAACATCGCCCACCGCGAAGACACCGGGCACGCTCGTCTCGAGGATGCCCTCGGCACCCGCCCGCGGGCCTGTGACGACGAAGCCGTCGTCGTCGAGTGCGAGCGTGCCACCCAGCCAGTCGGTGTTCGGTGCGGCGCCGAGGAAGAGAAAGAGGTACGAGAGCGGGATCCGCTCGCCGTCGCGGAGCGTCGCCGCCTCGAGCTGGCCGTCGGCGCCGTGGAGCGCGGCGATCTCGCTGCGTCCGCGGACCTGGACGCCGGCGCGCTCGAGGTCGTGGATCAGGTAGTCCGACATCGTCTCGCTCAGGTCGGCCCGGCGGTGGAACAGCGTCACGAGCGCGCCGCCGCGGGCGAGCCAGATCGCCGCCTGGGCGGCCGAGTTCCCGCCGCCGACGACACCGACCCGTGTCGCGCTGCAGCGTTGGGCCTCCTGTGGTCCCGCCGCGTAGAAGATGCTGACGCCTTCGTACGACTCGATCTCCGGAATCGGGAGCCGTCGGTACTCGGCGCCGGTCGCGAGGACGACGGCGCGCGCCCTCATCTCCTGTCCGCTCTCGAGCCGCACGAGATGGTGCTCGGCGCCGGGCTCGAGCGCGACGGCGCGGTACGGCGTGGCCGTGCGGGCGCCGAACTTCCGTGCCTGGCTGACCGCGCGGACCGTCAGCTCCGAGCCGCTGATTCCCGCCGGGAAGCCGAGGTAGTTCTCGATCCTCCGCGACGTCCCCGCCTGGCCGCCGAGAGCGCTGCCCTCGACCACGAGCGTGTCGAGCCCCTCCGACGCGCCGTAGACGGCGGCGCCGAGCCCGGCCGGGCCGCCTCCGACGACGAGCAGGTCGACCGTCTCGGCCTGGTCGAGGTCGAGCCCGATGCCCAGCGCCCGGGACACCTCGCCGGCAGAGGGATTCCGCAGCTCCAGCCCTCCCGGCAGGCGCACGAGCGGGATCTCGTCGTCCGCGAACCCGGCCAACTGGGAGAGCGCCTCCGCATGCTCGGGGCGGTCGGTGTCCAGCCACGTGAACGGCAGGCGGTTGCGGCGCGCGAACTCGACGAGCTGTCGCGTCGCCTCGGACGAATGCGGCCCGACGACCTCGAGCACCGACACCGGCCCGCGCCTGAAGCCCCTCCCGGCGGGCGTTGAAGGTCCAGAGCAACAGGTCACTGAGCGCGCTGTCCTCGAACAGGAGCGCTCGCAGCTCCTCACGCTCGACGGCGATGTAACGCATCGGCTCGGTCACGACGGCCGTGAGGAAGACGGTCTGTCCCGAGAGCAGGTTCGACTCGCCGAGGAAGCCACAGGCGCCGTGGCGGATGATCTCCGCACCGGTCTGGTCGAGGACGGCCGCCTCACCTTCGATGATCGCGATCAGCGGATAGCGCCGGTCACCGACCCGAAAGAGCACGTCGCCGACCTCCGCGCGCCGCTCCTCGCCGTGCTCGGCAAGCAGGGCGAGCTGGCCTTCGGAGAGCCTCGCCGTCCGGGCTGCCACGCCCGAACACTATCCCCAGCCTGCGACCTGGGATGCCCACAACGGCAGCCTGTCTCGAGCGGGGCTCAGTCGCTCTTGAACCCGTAGCGCTCGAACGTCGGCGCGAGCTCCGAGGCGCCGTCGGCAGCAGGGACGAGCGTCGTCTGGTCGTCGCCGCTGACGACCATGCCGACCACCCGCTGCACACCGTCGGCGTCCTCCACCAGCGCCCAGGCGACGACGCGCGCGCTCTCGGCGTCGTAGTCGTACTCCCCGCCGTAGAACGCGCGCCACCCGGTCTCGGCGGGAATCAGGGAGACGATGCGGTCGGCCATCGTGCCCCGATCATACGTCCGGGGTCCGGTAGCGTCGGAGCATGACCGAGGCTCGGGAGGTGATGACCTGGGACGACCTCGGCACGGGGGCGCGCGCACTCGCCCAGGCGGTGCGCGACGACGGCTTCGCACCCGATCTCGTGCTCGCCGTCGCCCGCGGTGGGCTCCTCGTCGCGGGCGCGATCTCCTACGCGCTCGACGTCAAGAACACGTTCACGATGAACGTCGAGTTCTACACCGGGATCGACGAGCGCCTCGAGGCGCCGCTGCTGCTGCCGCCTGTCCCCGACCCCGTCGACCTGCGCCGGGCCCGCGTCCTCGTCGCCGACGACGTCGCGGACACGGGAGCGACCCTGGCTCTCGTGCGCACGTTCTGTGAGCCCCACGTGGCCGACGTTCGCACGGCAGTGCTGTACGAAAAGCCGCGCTCGGAGGTGGCCTGCGACTACGTCTGGCGGCGCACCGACCGCTGGATCGTCTTCCCGTGGAGCGCGCTTCCTCCCGTCGCACGGGATCACGCGGGAAGGGAATGACGGGAAGCAGAACCCGACGTACACTTGGACTGTCCTAAGGGGGAAGATGGAGAAGCAGCGCCGGTGAGTCGGGGGGCTCACCACATCGGTGGCATTCGCCTGCTCATCGCGGTCGCGCTGACCGCGGTGTCGGTCGTGATCGTCCCGATCGCGCGCGCCGACGACCCGGCACCCGACCCTGCCCCGCCGCCGACGACACCCGTGACGACCACGGAGACGACGCCGGCGACGACCAAGACGACGCCGAAGCCGGCGCAGACGTCGAAGCCGAAGCAGACGTCGAAGCCCGCCCAGACGTCGGCGTCGACCGACACGAGCTCTTCGACCACGTCCCGCCCCTCCTCCAGCTCTTCATCGTCATCCTCGGGGGCGTCGTCCACGAGTCGCACCACCGCCAAGCCCGCGACCAAGCCCAAGCCCAAACCCGCCGCCGCGAAGCCGAAACCAAAGCCGAAGCCGAAGCCCGAGCCGGCGCAGGCGACGCAGAAACCGGTCGCGGCCACGACCACCGGCGCCGAGCAACCCGTCGTGCGACAACCCGTCTCGGCTGCGAGCGCGACGCCCGTCGCAGCGGAGACCGAGTCGGGCGGCCTCAGCTCGCTCGCACTCATCCTCCTCGTCACCGTTCCAGGCGCGCTGCTCCTCCTCGCGCTCGTGCCCGACCGCGCTGCCGCCACGGCGGGCGGCCTCGGGCGCGCCATCATCCACGGCCGCCTTGCCTTCATCGCAGTCGCCGTCGCGATCTGGGTCGGCGTGCTCGTCTCGATGGTGCTGGGAGGCCAGGCCTAGTCATGCGCAACCGTGTCCGGCCGGCCGCGCTCGTCGCCGGGGCGTTGGCTCTACTGCTCGTCCCGCTCGCTGCCGCTGCGCCGCCGGATCTGGGGCCGCTGACGCCGAGCACGGTCGAGGCCACCGGCCCGGGTGGGGCGACCGTCTCCTACTCGGTCGGCGTCTCGGACGACACCGATCCCCCGCCGGTCGCCAACTGCTCCCCAGCTCCCGGATCGCTGTTCCCGCTCGGAACCACGACCGTCGACTGCAACGCGACCGACATCGACGGCGAGTCGTCCAGCCAGAGCTTTGGCCTCACCGTGCAGGACACGACCCCACCGACACTCGGGGCGATGACCAACGAGACCGCCGTCGCAAGCGGACCGAGCGGTGCAGCCGTCTCGTACACGACGCCCGGAGCAACCGATCTCGTCGATGGCAGCCCCAGCGTCAACTGCTCGCCTGGCTCAGGCGCGACATTCCCGATCGGCACGACCTCCGTGAACTGCACCGCGACGGACGGCTCCGGGAACTCGGACTCCGGCTCGTTCACGGTGACCGTGAACGACACCACAGACCCCGTGCTCACCGTCCCCGGTGACATCGTCGCCGAGGCGACCGGGCCAGGTGGCGCCGCAGTCAGCTTCAGCGCCTCGGCGACCGACTGGTCCTCCTTCACGCTGACCTGCGCCCCCTCGTCCGGCTCGACCTTCCCTCTCGGTACCACCACCGTCACCTGTACCGCCACGGACACCGGAAGCAACTCGACCAGCGGCACGTTCCAGGTCACCGTGCGCGACACGACGGCGCCCAGCCTGACGCCGCCGGCAACGGTGTTCGCCGAGGCGACAAGCCTGGCCGGCGCAACCGTCTCGTACCCGGCGCCGGCAGTCGCCGACGCGGCGGACACGAGCCCGACCGTGAGCTGTTCGCCCGCGTCCGGGTCGACGTTCGCGTTCGGCTCGACGACGGTCAACTGCACCGCCACCGACAACGCCAACAACTCGAGCTCCGGCAGCTTCGGTGTCGTCGTGCAGGACACGACGGCGCCGGCCCTGAGCGCGCCGGGCGCGATCGTCGTCGAAGCGAACGGTTCGTCCGGCTCCGCGGTCGTCTACGCCGTCGCCGCCTCCGATCTCGGGGCGCCGCTGCTTCCCAGCGCAATCTCCTGTGCGCCCGCATCCGGCACGCTGTTCCCGCTCGGTGCCACGACGGTCTCCTGCAGCGCCGGCGACGGCGCCGGCAACGTCGCCGCTGCCTCGTTCCCTGTCACCGTCCAGGACACCACACCACCGACGATCATCGCGGCGGACATCACCGTCGCCGCCACGACCGTGACCGGGATCGCAAGCACCGACGCGGCCATGGCCGCCTACCTGCGGAGCCTCACGGCAACCGACCTCGTCTCGTCTTCCGTGGTGGTGGTGACGGACGCTCCCGCCGTCTTCCCGGTCGGTGTCACGCCGCTGGTCGTACGCGCCATCGACGGGGCCGGGAACGCCGGCGATCGCACCGTGCGGGTGACAGTGCTCCCGAAAGGCTCGGTCGCACCGCCGCCGCCCGATCTCGACCCGCCCGCGGACGTGACCCGCGTCCGCGCGACCGGCGGCGACCACCGGGTGACCCTGGGCTGGGTCACGCCGACCACCGATGTCGCCGCAGTCGAGGTACGCATGTCGGTGACGGGGGACATCGCAGGCGAGCGGCTCGTCTACCGGGGCAAGGGGGCGCAGACGATCGTCCGCGGTCTCCGCAACGACGTCCAGCACCGCTTCGTGGTCGTGACCGTCGACGCGGCGGGCAACCGCTCGCGCGGCGTCGTGGCGGTCGCAGTCCCGAAGGCGCTCCTGCTCGCCTTCCCGAAGCCGGGCGCCAAGGTGGCGACGCCGCCGCTGCTGCGCTGGGTGCCGGTCGCCGGGGCCTCGTACTTCAACGTGCAGGTCTACCGCGGCAAGGCCAAGGTGCTCTCGGCCTGGCCGAGCCCAGCCCGGCTGCAGCTGAAGAGATCATGGACGTACAACCGCGTCAAGCGCACGCTCGCCCCCGGCACGTACACCTGGTATGTGTGGCCCGGCCTCGGCGCGCGGTCGGAGACGCGGTACGGCCCTCTGCTTGGCAAGAGCACGTTCGTGGTCGTCAAGCCAAAGCAGTAACAGCGCGCCTACCGAAGCACGCGCAGCCGCGTCGGGTCGAACCCGAGCCACCGTTCGGCGATGCGCGCGAGAGTGCCGTTCGCGCGGAGGCGTGACAGAGCACGATCGACGCCGTCTGCCAGCTCGCTCCCGCGGGGCAACGCGATCGCGAACGCCGCCCCGGTGTCGATACGCCCCCCGATCGGCCCATGGCGCGCGCCGAGGCGCTCGAGAGACGTGCCGAGCAGCGGACCCTCACGGACGGCGGCGTCGCAGCGTCCGGTCGCAACGAGCTGGATCAGCTCAGCGTCGTCCGCAGCGGCGATCGTCGCGAAGGCGGCGTGCACGCGCCGCGCGGCGGTCGCACCCGCGCTGCCGGGGATCGCGCAGAGAAGCCGCCGGCGGAGATCCGTGAGTGAGCGAGGTCGTGGCAGGCCGGGGCGCATGAGCACCGCAGGACTTGCGTCGAGATACGGCGTCGAGAGGTCCACGCCCCCCGGGGCGCGGACATCGATCCCCGCCAATGCCAGATCCCAGCGCTTCGGCCCGGCCCCGGTCAGCGCGGCGCCGTCCGGCACGTCGATGAAGCGAACCGTGGCGGCACCGAGCCGCCGGGCGACGGCGCGGGCGACGTCGACCTCGAGACCGCGTGCGGCGACCACCCGGTTGCCGCGCAGCGCACCCGCCTGGAGCCCGGGCGCCGGAAGCCGGAGCGCGACGACGAGCTCGCCGACCTCGACCGTCCCGGGAGGCGGGGCGGCCGGCGCGGTACCCACGATGCCGAGCACGAGCACTCCCGCCACCGACAGGAACAAGGCGCCGAGCACGCACGCGGACAGCGCCCGCATCACGACTCCCAGAGCACGCGGACGGGGGTACCGGGCACCGCGAACGAGAACAGGTCGTACGCGTCGAAGCGGTTGACGCGCACGCAGCCGTGCGACGCGGCCCACGCGGGCACGTACGAGTACTCGTGGAAGGCGATGCCGCCGGTGAAGTAGCTCGCCCACGGCATCCAGACCTTGAACGGCACCGACCACGAATACCGCTCCTTGCGATAGACGCGGAACGACCCCGAGGGTGTCGAGGTGCCGGGCGCACCGGTCGACACGTGCACCACCCGCACCACCCGGTCGTTTTCGATCAGCAGCGCCAGCTGGCGCTCGAGGAGCACCTCGAGGCGTCGCCCGGAGCCTTCCCGCAGGAACGGCTCCGGTCGCACAGCGTGCTCGAGGCGGGCCGCGACCTCGTCGCTGAGCACCCCGTCGCGCCGGAGCCCGGACCACTTCTGGAATGCGAGCACCGCCACCGACAACCGCTCCGGCTCGGACGCGGCACCCGCCGGCGGAGGGAGGAAGCCGAGATCGTCGAGCCGGCGTTCCAGAGCCCCGGCGGAGCGGCCCTGCTCGGGCCGCAGCGAGCGCGCGGTGACGATGCCGCGGAGGTCGAGTCCGGGGAAGAGGCCGACCGGCACACCTCCCTCGATGCGAAGCCGGACGCCGGCGACGCCGGGAACGCCGTCGAGCGTGCGGACGACCTGGCGCACGCGATCACGGAGCGTCACGTCACGCGTGGCGGCTGCGAGCCGCGCCCCGAGATCGACCGTCACGACGCGGTGCCGCACCAGCAGCGCCCGCACCTCGAGCCCCTGGGGGAGCGTCGTGCGGATCCCGCCGTGGCGCTCGAACGCGGTGGGGCCCTTGAGCAGGCTCCGCAGCGCCGCGCCGACACCGGTCGCCTGGCGCTCGACCGCGACCGGATCCCCGTCTCGCAGGAACCAGACGTGGACGCCCGCCGCCGCCTGCGCCGGGAAGCCGAGGAACGCGAGGAGGGACACGGCGAGGAGAGCCCGCTTCATGCCGCGTTGTTGTCCGGTCGGGCGCGTTTTCCTTGTCGCGCGCGACGGCGCCGCGAGTTCCTAGGCGCGGACGATGACCACCGGGCAGGGAGCGTGCTGGGCGACGTGACTCGAGACCGACCCGAGCAGCGCCCCCCGCAGTCCACCCCGCCCGCGCGAGCCGACGACGACGAGATCGGCGTCGCCGGAAGCTTGGACGAGCACCTCCCCGGCGGAGCCCTCCGTCACCACCCGCTCGACGTCCACGGCTCCGAGCGCCTCCGTGATCGCCTCGTCGAGGATCCGCTCCGCTCCCGAGCGCTCGACGGCCAGATCGTCCATCAGCGTCGTCGCCGGCCATCGGCACGAGACCCGGGTCACTCAGACCGGGTGTCGGCACGAACGTCCAGGCATGGACGGCGACGAGGCGCGCGTTCCGGAGGCGCGCTTCCTCGGCACCGAAGCGCAGCGCGGCCGCAGATGCCTCCGAGCCGTCGACACCCACCACGATCCGCCCCGCCACGCGGCAAGCGTACACCGGCATACCCCTCAAGCGGGGGACGTGGCGGGCCGATGAGACGGCATACAGGCGTCATGAACCCCCCGCACGACACCCCTGCGACAGCACCGGGGCTCGAGCGCGGCCGTCCGGCCGCGAACGGCGCCAACGGGACACCGGCTGCCGTCGTCGAGTCGTACCGGAAGCTCGCCGACGTGTTCCACGAGGTGCTCTCCGAGCAGACGCTCGACGAGCTGCTCGAGCGGGTCGCCCGCACGCTCGACGAGCTGGTGCCGAACGACGGCCTCACGTTCTACGAGGCGGACGTGTCGACGCGCACGCTGCGCCCGGTGTTTGCCATCGGGACGGACGCCGAGGCGGTGCTCGCCGACGAGCCGTTCCCGTTCGGTGCCGGTATCACGGGCTGGTCGGCCGAGCACTGCGAGCCCGTGCTGGCCAACAACGCCCACCTCGACCCGCGCGTCCGCTGGGTCGAGGGCACGGAGAGCGCGCCCGAGTCCGTGATCGTCGTGCCGCTGATCGCGCGCGGTCAGCTGAAGGGGACGCTGAACATCTACCGGGACGGCCTGCAGACCTTCTCCGAGGACGAATACGAGCTCTCGAAGCGCTACGCCGACGCCGCCGCGCTCGCGATCGACAACGCGGACATCCGCGCCAGCCTCGAGCACCAGGCGCAGACCGACTCGCTCACCGGTCTCTGGAACCACCGCTCCTTCCACGAGCGGCTGCGCCACGCCCTGCTGCGCGCCTCCGCGCTCCACGACCAGGTGGGCCTGGTGATCCTCGACCTGGACGACTTCAAGAAGGTCAACGACGTGTACGGCCACGGCATCGGCGACCAGGTGCTGACCGAGATGGGGGACATCCTGCGTGGCTCCGTCCGCGGGGCGGATGCCGTCTGCCGCATCGGCGGCGAGGAGTTCGCCATCATCCTGCCCTCGGGCACCCTCGACGTCTCGTTGCGCCTCGCCGAGCGGGTGGCGCGGACGGTGGAGACGACCTCGTTCGATCCCGTCGGGCCGATGACCGTGTCGATCGGCGTCGCCATCGGCCCTGACCACGCCGCGAACCCACGCGAGCTCGTCGCGTGCGCGGAGGTGGCGATGATGACCGCCAAGGCGCAGGGAAAACGGCGTGTGATCGTCTTCGACGAGGAGGGTGGGGGGCGCCCCGCACCGGCCGGCGCCGATCGACAGGAGGAGTTCCGCTCGATCGCGCACCTGAAGATGCTGCACGGCGTGTCGAGCAAGCTGACGCGCCTCAACGAGGTGGGCGAGATCGGGCAGACGATCGCCGACGAGCTGCGGCTGCTGATCGATTACCACAACTGCCGTGTCTTCGTGCGTGACGGCGACGAGCTGCGCCCGATCGCCTTCCGCGGTGATCTCTCCTCTCATCCCGAGGGCACCATGGAGCTCCTGACGACGCAGGTCGGGGTCGGCATCACCGGGTACGTGGCCGAGACCGGCACGCCGTTCCTTTCGGGCGACGCTGCCAAGAGCGAGATCGGGCAGCCGATCGAGGGCACGGAGACGATCGAGGAGTCGCTGCTGGCCGTGCCGCTCAAGTACGGCCACCAGGTGATCGGCGTCATCGTCGTCTCGAAGCTCGGCCTCGACCAGTTCGACACGGACGACGTCCGGCTGCTGGAGGTGCTGGCGGGGCACGCCTCGGTGGCGCTGATGAACGCCCAGCTCTTCGAGGCGCAGCGACGTGAGGCCGAGGCGGCGAAGACTCTCCTCGCCCTGTCGCGGGAGATCTCCTCCACGACCGAGCTCTCCGAGGTCCTGGAAGGCCTGGCGGAGGGCGCGTCGCGGATCCTCGGCTCACGCAAGGTCTCCGTCTGGTTGCCGACCGACGACGGCGGCTACGAGTGCGGCGCCGTCCGCGTCGTCGAGGGGGTGGAGCCGCTCGTCGCCGTTGGCATGCGACTGTCGCCTGAGGACTCGCCCGTGCGAGATGCGACCGAGCCGTTCCTGCTCACCCAGCAGGAAGCGACAGGGATCGTCGACTCCGAGCTCGTCGACCCGCACGCCGAGGCCTTCGCCGTCGCGCCGATCCCGCTCGACAACGGCGTCGGCGCCATCTCGATCTCGGTCGACGATGTGGCCGCTTTCGGTGAGCGACAAATGGGCTTGCTCGCCGGCATCGCGAACCAGGCCAAGCTGGCGATCACGAACGCAAAGAGCTTCGACACGCTCGAGCGGACCTTCCTCTCGACGGTGGAGACTCTGGCCAACGCCCTGGAGGCAAACGACGAATACACGTCGCTGCATGCCCGCTCGATCCGCGACATGGCGACAGCGGTCGGCTCGGAGCTCGGCCTCGACGCGGCGACGCTCAAGCGCGTCGAGCTGGGGGCGCTGTTCCACGACATCGGCAAGATCGGCGTGCCGACCGACATCCTCACCAAGCCCGGGCCGCTCACACCGGAGGAGCGCGCGATCATCGAGCGACACCCGGAGCTCGGGGAGAAGATCCTCGCGCCCATCGAGCAGTTGCGCGACGTCCGCACCATCGTCCGCTCGTGCCACGAGCGCTGGGACGGCACCGGCTACCCCGACGGCCTCGTGGGCGAGGCGATCCCGCTCGAGGCCCGGATCATCTTCACCTGCGACGCGTTCCACGCGATGACGACCGACCGCCCCTACCGGGAGGCGCTGCCGGTGGACGAGGCGCGCCGGCGCCTGGCTGCCGCGGCCGGCACGCAGTTCGATCCGGCGATCGTCGAGGTCTGTCTCCGGATCTGGGCTCTCTAACCGCGCAGTACGGAATCCGCTCCCGCGGATCCCGTACGCGCCGAAGGGCGCCTACGGCGCCCAGACCCTGAAGGCGTCCGCTTCGCGGCCGCAAAGCACCTGGGCTCCCCAGCCGCGCAAGCACGCAGCTACCACGCCGTCAGGCCGACGCTTCGGCCTGCCGCAGGCCGCGAAACGCCCAGACGCCCAGCAGCGCCGCAAGCGCGATCCCGATCCCGAACGCCAGCGCAACGCCGGTCGTCTCGCCGGCCAGCAGGTTCCGTGCCGCCTCGAGGAGATACGTGACCGGGTTGACGCGGGCCACCGTCTCGATCCACCCGGAGAGGAGTGTGAGCGGGACGTAGACGGGCGCGAAGAAGAGGATCAGGAAGACCGGCATCTGCATCAGCGGCGCTGCCTGGATGGTGCGAAACCGCATCGCGATCCCCGCCGACCAGAAGAACCCGGCCGCGTTGACGAACGCCGCGAGCGTGTACAGCCCGACGAGGTCCGGGATGCCGCCGCCGACGTCCATGCCGCTGAGCAGCGCGATCACGGTGAGTGCCACCGCGACCATGCCCCAGCGGCAGAGCGCCGCGAGCCAGTAGCCGACAACGATGCCGGAGCGGTTTGGCGATGCGAGCAGCAGCCTCTTGGAGAAGCCGTACTCGAAGTCGCGCGCCACCCCGAAGCCCGTGAAGACGCCCCCGAAGGCCGCGGACTGGAGCAGGACGAAGGCGAACTGGAAGGCCGTGTACCCCGCCGGGTAGTCGAACCCCGGCACCGTCTGCACCTGCGACAGCCCGCCGGCGAAGGCGAGGAAGAAGAAGAGCGGGAACATGAAGGTGGGGAGCAGGATCGACGGCGTCGTGACCGCGTTCTTCACCGTGCGCCAGGCGACACCGCGTGCGACGGGCCACAGCCTCATGTGCGGGTCATCCTCCGCGACAGCGCCCACGAGGCGAGCGCGAGGGCGACCACGGCGATCAGGAAGGCGATCGTGAAGCCGAGTGCGAGCGCTTCGGCATCCCACCCGGTGATGATCAGGCTCCGCACGCAGTCGATCAGGTACGAGACCGGGTTGATCGTGGCCAGCGTCCGGAACCAGTCGACCGAGATCAGATCGAGCGGCGTGTTCATGGACGAGATGAAGAGGAAGACGAAGAAGACAGGGAAGAACGCCTGCACCGACTCGCCCGAGCCGGTACGGAGCGCGAGGAACGAGCCGAGGGCGCCGAAGCCGAGCGCGACCAGCATCGAGAAGACGAGCAGCACGAGGATGCCCGCGGGCCCGGAGGCGAAGCGCACGCCGGCGAGCAGGCCAACCGTGACGTAGAACGCAGCCTGGCCGAGGCCCAGCACGACGATGCCGGAGAGCTGGCCGGCGAGCAGCGCGGTCGAGCGCATGGGCGTCAGCGCCAGCCGGCTGAGAAAGCCCGTCTGGATGTCCCGGGCGAGGTCGGTGCCCGCGTTCATGGTCGCGAAGAGCGCCCCCTGGATGAACGGCACCGCGAGTGCGAAGGCGAGAAACGAGTCCGTGGGGAAGCCCGGCAGCTCCGTCGACGGCTGCAGGCCGGCAGCGTTGACCGCCATCAGGGCGACGGGGAAGACGAGCGGCGGGATGACGCTGGCGGGCTGTCGCAGCGTCCGGGTGACCGAGCGCCCCGCGACGGCGCCGACCTGTGTCGCGAGCGCGCTCACTCGCCGCCGGCGCCGTCTGCCTCGGCTTGCTCGCTCGCCGCAGCGCCCTCGAGGGTGCGACCGGTCTTGGCGAGGAAGACATCGTCGAGCGTCGGTGCACGGAGCTCGATGTCGTCCACCACGAGACCGTCGGCGTCCAGACCGCGGACGACGTCGGCCAGCGAAAAACCATCGTCGAGCCGGACGGCGAGGTCGCCCCCGCCGTCGAGTGGCTCGCCGAAGCGCTCCAGCAAGGATGCGATGCGCGGGCCGTCGTCCTCGCGGCACGGGATCGCGTGGACGCTCGGCCGCCCGATCTCCGCTTTGAGCGCCGCCGGGGTGCCCTCCGCGACGATGTGGCCGTGGTCGATGATCCCGACCCGGTCGGCGAGCACGTCGGCCTCCTCGAGGTACTGCGTCGTCAGGAACACCGTCACCTCGTCCTCGCGGGCGAGGCGCGCCACCTCCTCCCACAGCGCCGCCCGGCTCTGCGGGTCGAGACCGGTGGTGGGCTCGTCGAGGAAGATCAAACGCGGCCGGTGCACGAGCGCGAGCGCGAGGTCGAGCCTGCGCTTCATGCCGCCCGAGTAGCCGCCCACCTTGCGGTCGGCGGCCTCGACCAGACCGACGCGCTCCAGGAGCTCGTCCGAGCGCCGGCGCCGCTCGTCCCGCCCGAGCCCGTGCAGCATCGTCTGCAGGCGCATGTGATCTCGCCCCGTGAGAAGCGGGTCGAGGGCGGCCTCCTGGAGCGCGGCGCCGATCACCGAGCGCACCTTCGGTCCTTCCTTGACCACGTCGAAGCCTCCCACCCGTGCGGTGCCGGAGGTGGGCGGCAGCAAGGTCGTCAGCATCAGCACAGTGGTCGACTTGCCAGCGCCGTTCGGCCCGAGGAAACCGTAGATCTCGCCGGGTGCCACGAAGAGATCGATCCCGTCCACAGCCCGCGGGCCCTTGCGAAACTCGCGGACGAGCTGCTCCACCTCGATCCCGTTGTCCCGGCTCACAGAGCCCAGGCTACTGGCGGAACCGCGCTCCGAGCCGAGGGTGCGACCATCTCCGTTGGCGTTATCGTTAGCCATCTAATGATTAGATAGCATATGATTCAGGTGATGAGCAAGCGCAGCAGCCACCGCTTGTGACTCGACCAGCCCGACTGCCCGTCGGCCTGCGCCTCGCCCGATCGTCGAAGGCGATCGGCTACGCGTTCAACGCCGCACTCGCGGAAGCGGGAGGATCGCTGCCTGTCTGGCTCGTCCTCTCCAGCCTGTCCTCGACCGACTGGCCGACGCAGGTCGATCTCGCGAACGCGCTCGGGATCGAAGGAGCGACGCTGACGAAGCATCTCGACGGACTGGAGGAGGCAGGGCTCGTCCGGCGCCGGCGGGACAGCGACGACCGGCGTGCGATGCGCGTCGAGCTGACCGACGCGGGGCGCGCCCTGCACGGCGCTCTGCTCGGCGTGGTGATCGCGTTCGACAAGCGGCTCCGCGCCGGGCTGACCGAGTCGGAGCTCGTGCGTCTCGACGAGCTCCTGCAGCAGCTGGAGGAGAACGTCCGCGCCACCTAGCCAGGCCGTCCCGTCGGGACCGTCGTGTACACGTGTGGCCATGAGTGGCCTCGCGGGAGTGCTCGGAACAGCTGACGAGCCGTACGCGGTCTCCCACACGGGTCTGACCTTCAACGCACCGCTGTCCGAGCAGCGTGCGGCGGACCTCGTGCGTGCACTCGGGCTCGCCCCCGGCCGTCACGTGCTCGATCTCGGTTGTGGGTGGGGAGAGCTGCTGCTCAGGATCGTCGCGGCCCACCCGGGATCGACAGGCACCGGCGTCGATACGAGCCGCCGGGCGCTCGACCGCGGCCGCCGGGCGGCCTCGCAGAGGGGTCTCTACGAACGGGTCGAGTTCGTCGAGGCCGACGTGACGACGTTCGACGACCACGGCGATGTCGTGCTCTGCGTCGGAGCGGCGCACGCGTGGGGTGGCGCAACCGTGGCGCTGCGCGAGCTGCGGGAGCGCGTTGAGGGCGGCGGCACGCTCGTGTTCGCCGACGGCTTCTGGGAGCGCCCGCCCGGAGCGGACGCGCGCCGCCTGTTCGGCGACCTGCCGGTCTTCGACGGGCTGCTCCAGGTGGCCCGCGGCGCAGGTCTCACCGTGTCGCATGCCGACCGCTCGACACAGGAGGAGTGGGACGCGTTCGAGGCGACCTGGCGCGCCGGGCTCGAGGCGGCCGAGGATCCTCTCGTGCGCCTGGCCGCCGTCGAGCGGGAACGGGACTACCGCGACGGCTACCGCGGCGTGCTCGGCTTCGCCTGGCTCGTTCTCGTCGCCTGACGGGGCGAGGGCGCGAAAGACGAGGGCGAGGCAGGCCTCGCCCCTACGAGTGGAACGTCCATCGGGCCGGGTTGGTGCGGATGTACTCGCGCGCGCGAGCCTGGTCTTCTTCGTCGCGCACGACGTGGTCGTAGTAGCCACGTTGCCAGACGCCGGCTCCGATCTCTCGCGCGACGCCCGACTTGAACGACCCGATCACGACCCCGAGCCGTAGGGGCGAGGCCTGCCTCGCCCCGTCCTCCCCGGCCGCACGGAGGACGACGACCGCGTGAACGTGGTCCGGCATCACGACGTGCTCATCGACCACGACGCCATCGTGGTGACTGGGCAAGTCGAGGACGCGTCGTTCGACAACCGCACCGCGACGATTCAGATGGACGACACCGTTGTGGACGGCGCCGAAGACGTCGCCTCGACGTGCAGCGCAAACGGTGACGAAGTACGCATGCCCGGCACCGTAGGCGAACGACCTGAGACGCAGCGGCTTGCGACGCGGCACAGGACGATCGTCGCGACACAGGCGTCACGTGTCTGTGCCGAGACGGGAACGAATGCGCCATGGCGCACGGGGTTCAGCGCGCCGGCCATCGTTCCGTAGGGGCCGGGCCTGCCCGGCCCTCAACCTCCGCCACGGTCGACGGTGCCAGGGCGAGGCAGGCCTCGCCCCTACTAGAAGAGAATCTGCAGCGCGAGCTCGACGGGGCAGCCGCGCTCGAGGAGCGAGACGGCCTCGTGCAGGTCGACGTCGCGGTCGAGCGCCAGCACGAGGGCCGACTCGCCGTCGAAGCCCGCGGCGAGCAGACGCTCGATGCGCCAGCCGACGATGTCGTCCCACTCGTGGCGGGCGTAAGCGGCGGTGGTCTGCGTCGACATTGCACGAGAGTCAACGCCTCCCAGATCAGGAGATCGTCAAGCGCGGTTGAGGACGCGTTCCGCCCGCGTTGCGTGCGTGTTACGCCGCAGGCTCACGAACCTTCCGGCGCCTCGAGCGGCAGCTTCGAGGCCACGACACGGCGGCCGTCGCGCTCGTAGACGACGTCGACCGAGTCGTTCTGCTTGTAGCTCCCGGCCACGCCGAGGAACATCGACGTCCACCGCGTCGCCCCGAGCTTCCCCTCGCTCCGCAGCTCCTGCTCGAAGATCAACACGCCGCTGCGCACCACGTAGTCGTCCCCCTCGACCTGTGGCACGCCGTTGACGAACACCTCGAAGGGCCGCGAGACGTCGGCCGGCAGGGTGACGCGGGTTCGGTGGTGCGGCTCCTCGGTCACGTTCATAGAATGACACCGCCCGTGCGCCGGACGCTCCTTCTCACCGTGACGGTCACCGCGCTGTCGCTGGCCGGCGCCGCACAGGCGGTCGCGGGCAACGGCGGCTTCGGCCCCGTGCCGCCCGAGTCGCCGAACGCCGAGGGGATCTCCCGCAGCTACTGGTTCATCAGCGTCTTCGTGGTCGCCATCTTCCTGCTGGTCGAAGGCTTGCTGATCGCCTTCCTCGTCCGCTACCGGCGCCGCCACAACGCCCGCGACCTGGACGGCGCCCAGATCCACGGCTCGACGCGACTCGAGCTGCTCTGGACGGCCGGGCCCGTCGTCGTCCTGTTCGTGATCGCGGTGTTCGTCTTCGTGGAGCTGCCCGGCATCGCCGACGTCCCCGGGGCCCGTGCCGGCGGCCCGTTGCGGATCCAGGTCGTGGGGCAGCAGTTCGCCTGGCAGTACCGCTACCCGAACGGCGTCGTCGAGATCGACCACCTACGCGCTCCCGCCGGACGTCCGGTCGAGCTCGAGGTGACCGCCCCCGACTGGGAGGTGATCCATTCCTGGTGGATCCCCGCGCTCGGCGGCAAGATCGACGCCATCCCCGGACGCGCCAACACGACCTGGTTCCAGGCGTCGAAGCCGGGCACGTACAAGGGCCAGTGCGCCGAGCTCTGCGGGCTCTACCACGCGAAGATGCTCGCCTCGGTCGAGGTCATGGACGCGGCCGGCTTCGACACCTGGCTTGCGTCCGAGAAGGCCGACCAGTCGCAGCCGAGCAGCGAGCTCGGACGTGAGGAGTGGGTGGGCTACTGCGCCAAGTGCCACGGCCTCGACGGGGGTGGCGGCTACGGGCCTGCGCTTGCACCGGACACGCTGACGAACGCCAGAGACCGTCGACCGGGTCGTCCGCGAGGGCCGGTCGAACCCCGGTCGCAACGTGATGCCGCCCGTCGGGCGCGACTGGACGCGCGAGCAGATGGACTCGCTCAACGCCTACCTCGAGGAGCGCTTTGGCGACCAGGGCTGAGACGCCGACGATCCCGGACTGGCAGCGCGGCAAGGTCGCGAGCTGGCTGGTCACCACGGACCACAAGCGGATCGGGATCCTCTACGTGGCGACGGCAGGGCTGTTCTTCGGGTTCGCCGGCATTCTCGCGTTGCTGATCCGGTCACAGCTCGCCCGTCCCGATCAGTCACTCCTGACGGGGACCAGCTACAACGAGGTCGTCACCATGCACGGCACGGCGATGGTGTTCTTCGTCGTCGTCCCGATCCTCGCCGGCCTGGGGAACTTCGTCGTGCCGCTCATGATCGGCGCGCCCGACATGGCGTTCCCGCGGCTGAACGCGCTTTCCTACTGGCTCTTCGCCTTCGGCGGCGTCGTCTTCCTGCTCTCGTTCTTCGCCGCAGGTGGCGCCGCCAACACCGGTTGGACGGCCTACCCGCCGCTGTCGGTGATCGCGCCCGGGAACGGCCAGGACCTGTGGATCCTGTCGCTCCACATCCTCACCGTCTCGTCGCTGGCCGGGGCGATCAACTTCGTCGTCACGATCCACAACATGCGCGCGCCCGGGATGACCTGGATGCGGATGCCGCTGTTCGTGTGGTCGATCGAGATCTACGCGCTGCTGCTCGTGATCGTGCTGCCGACGCTCGCGGCCGGCCTGACGCTGCTGCTGCTCGAGCGCCAGTTCCCCGGCACATTCCACTTCTTCGTGCCGGAGAACGGCGGCAGCCCCGTCCTGTACCAGCACGTCTTCTGGTTCTTCGGGCACCCCGAGGTCTACATCATGATCCTGCCCGCGATGGGGATCGTCTCGGAGATCATCCCCGTCTTCAGCCGCAAGCCGATCTTCGGGTACAAGGCGATCGCGCTCTCGACCGTCGCGATCGGGTTCTTCTCCCTCCTCGTGTGGGCGCACCACATGTTCACGGTGGGCCTGTCGAACTGGCTCAACGGCTGGTTCATGGTCGTCTCGCTGGTGATCGCCGTGCCGACCGGGATGAAGATCTTCAACTGGCTGGCGACCCTCTGGCGCGGGAACATCTCTCTCGACACGCCGATGCTGTTCGCCGTCGGCTTCCTCTCCGTGTTCACGATCGGCGGGCTCTCCGGCATCTACCTGGCCGCGTTCCCGGTCGACTGGCAGGTGCAGGACACCTACTTCGTCGTCGCGCACTTCCACTACGTGTTGTTCGGCGGCGCCGTCTTCGCCATCTTCGGCGGCCTCTTCTACTGGTGGCCGAAGATGTTCGGACGGCTCCTGGACGAGCGGCTCGGGAAGATCACCTTCCTGCTGCTGTTCGTGGGCTTCAACGTCACCTTCTTTCCGCAGCATCTGCTGGGGCTGCTCGGGATGCCGCGCCGCGTCTACACGTACTCGGAGGGCGGGTTGTGGGAGGGCTACAACATGACCTCGACGATCGGGTCGTTCATGATGGGCGTCGGCGTGCTCGTCTTCCTCGCAGCCGTCGTACGCGCGCGACACGGGCGCCGGGCCGGCAACGACCCGTGGCTGGCGGACACCCTCGAGTGGTACACCACCTCGCCGCCGCCGGTGCACAACTTCGACTCGGTGCCGTACGTGACGAGCGCACGCCCGCTCTACGACCTGCGCCGCACGCTGCGGGAGCAGGGTGGCCTCTGAGATGGAGTCCCGTGCCTCGGCCGGGCCGGTCCTCCGCCTGACGGCGATCGCGGCGCGCTCGCCGCAGGCGCCGTCGTCGTCAGCGCCGCCGTCGACCTCGGCCGCACACACTGGGGTGCGGCGCTCGTGGCGCTGCCGCTGCTGGTCGGCGGTGTTCCTCATGGCCTGGCTCGCGTACCCGCGGCTACGAGTCCCGGCGGCAGCCTCGCTCGGCCTGCTTCTGGCAGCGATCGCCAGCGGTGGTCTCGTGGCGTGGAGCGACGACGCCGCCTGGGCGGCAGGGCTCCACGTCGGCGCCGCTGCGTGCGCGCTCGCCGCCACGGTCGTCACCGTCGCGCTGTCGCTCCGCGGCGAGCGGCTCCCGTTCGGGAGCCGGCGCGACTACGTGACGCTCACGAAGCCGACGATCATGGCGCTGCTGCTGATCACCGGCGCAGCCGGGATGTTCGTCGGTGCGGGCGGCTGGCCCGGCGCGACCGAGCTCGGCGTGATGCTGCTCGGCCTGGCCCTCGCCTGCGGCGGCGCGAGCGCGCTGAACCACGTCATGGACGCCGACATCGACCGGCTCATGGGCGAACGGACGGCCCGCCGCCCCGTCGCCTCGGGTCGCGTGCCGGCACCGCGGGCGCTCGAGTTCGGCCTCGCGCTCTCTGCACTCTCGTTCGCGGTGCTCGCCTCGGCCGCGAACGTGCTCACCGCCGTCCTCGCGCTCGTCGGCGGCCTCTTCTACGTGATCGTCTACACGGGCTGGCTCAAGCGCTCGACCGACCAGAACATCGTCATCGGCGGCGCCGCCGGCGCAGTGCCGCCGCTCGTCGGCTACGCGGCGGCCACCGGCAGCCTCGGCGTGCCCGCGCTCGCCCTCTTCGGCATCGTCTTCCTGTGGACGCCGCCCCACTTCTGGGCGCTCGCGCTGATGATCAAGGAGCACTACGCGAGAGCCGGCGTGCCCATGCTGCCCGTCTCCCGCGGCGACCGCGAGACGCTCCGGCAGATCGTGCTCTACTCGCTCGTGCTCGTCGGCGTTCACGCTCGTCGCCGGCCTGTGGCTCGGCCCGGTGTACACGGCTGCGGCGGCCGCGCTCGGCGCCTGGTTCCTGGTTCTCGCCCGGAGGCTCTCGCGCAGCGGCGCGCGCGGCGACGCAGCCGTGCTGTTCCACTACTCGCTCGCCTACCTGGCGCTGCTGTTCGTCGCCGCAGCCGTCGACCCGCTGCTCGTCTGATGCTCGACCCGGATCTCGCGCGCAGGAACAACCGCCTCGGGCTCGCGCTGCTCGGGCTCTTCCTGCTTCTCTTCGCCGGCACCGTCCTCGTCGCGCTCGTCTATCTCCAGCTCGACTAGCTCGTACGCCTGTCCCCCATTCGGGTGACTGTGGCGGAGGGGTTTCGCTGCCGACATAGGGGATGTCATGCGCACCCGCCGCCTTCTCCCCGTCTGCTGCCTCGCCGTGTTCGCCGCGGCGACCCTCGTCGCCGGCTCCGCGCTGGCGAAGGGCGACAGCCTCCGCGGCCCGTCAGGGCTGCACGCGTTCCTCCTCAAGGCGAACGAATCCGCTCGCCACGAGTTCCCCCGCTCCCCCGCGTTCTCCTGGAGCCCGGTCACCGGCGCGACGCGGTACGAGTTCCAGCTCGCCAAGACACCGGCGTTCGGCGAAGGTTCGACCTTCTGGTCGACCTGGGTCAAGTCGCCAGCCGTCGCCCTTCCCGCTCGCACTGCCCTGGATGACCGGTCAGCCGTACGCGGCCTATGCGCGTGTGCGCGCCCATACGTCGAACGGCGTGACGCTCTGGAGCCGCGCCTTCGGCTTCAACGTCCGCTGGTCGCAGGTGCCCACGATGAAGCCGTCCGTGCCGGGTCTGTCCCGCTGGACGACCGTCGAGGGCGCGACGAGCTACGACGTCTGGTTCGTGGACATCGACAAGCGTGTCCGCACCCGCACCAACGCCGTCGACCACCGCGAGTTCTACGCCTTCCACCGCACCGCCGCGTGGATGGGCAACGTACGCTGGCGCGTTCGCGCCGTGCGCACGGTGTACGGCGACGTGCCCAGCGGGCTGCCGCGCGTGAGCTACGGCCCCTGGAGCCCGACCTACACGTCCGTCAACCCCGAGCCGGGCGCCGGCGCGCTCAGCGCACTGACCGCGGTCTCGGAGCAGAACACGACGAGCACGCGCTCGCGGGCTGCGCTCCACGAGCTCACACCCGCGTTCACGTTCGACGGCGACACGAGCCTCTCCGGTGGACAGTACGGCCTGTTCCGCGTCTACGTCTTCTCCGACCGCGACTGCGTCAACGTCATCTTCCGCGGTGCCGTGGTCGGCAGCCCGGCGTACGCGCCGCGGATGACCGGGCCGCTCGCCCTGCCCGCCTCGGAGGCCAAGCTCGATGCAGCCGCATCGGACTACCTGCGTGACGGCACCGAGGGCCTGACGTACATGGCCGACGTCGCGAAGGTGCAGACGACCGAGAGCGACAAGCCCGCCCTCACCGCGACCTCGAAGGAAGGCGAGTCGTCGGCGCCCAAGCCCGAGGACTCCCTGCCGTCGCTGCCCGCGACCACCGGCGCGCCGGTCGACCTCTGGGACAGCGGCTGGCCCAACGGGCGCTTCTTCTGGACGGTCGTGCCGGTCGTGCCGAAGTTCACGATCGCGCAGACGACGACGCTCGCCGCACCCGCTGCGGCAGGCGCGACGACGATCGTCGTGCAGTCCTCCGAGGGCCTCTCCGAGGGCACGCTGGTGCAGATCGGCAGCGGCGCCACCGCCGAGGACAGCGCGGTCGTCGCGATCGACGACAGCGTCGTGACGCTGGCGACGCCGCTCAAGTACGCGCACGCGGCCCCGGAGCTCGTCGTCGGCGGCACGGAGATCCAGTACTGGGACGTCGAGCTGCCCCAGGACGCCTGCGCAGCAGGCCGCGTGGTCGGCTTCGGCAAGCAGTCCTCTCCGGTCGTGGCGGGCACTTCCACGGCGTTCGCCTCCGGGCTCTCGCCGGACGGCCGGCTGGTCGCGGCACGCGGCTCGTCCCCGATCTTCTTCGGCTCCCCGGTCGTGGCGTGGCTGCCCGCGCTCGGCGCCGACACCTACCAGGTCGAGTGGTCGCGCAAGGCGTACCCGTGGAGGGCGCTCGGCCGGCGCACGACGCAGGCGACCGCAGCGACGTTGCCGCTCAGGTCGGGCACGTGGTTCTACAGGGTGCGCGGCGTCAACAACCTGCTCCCCGGAGCAGCCAAGGCGATGACCTGGTCGAAGCCCCAGATGGTCAAGGTGGCAAGGCCGAAGTTCAAGGTCCTCCGCTAACGCCGCGAGAACAGAACACACGCTATGGTCGGGGCCCACATGGGCCCCGACCTCGTTCTGGCGCTCGAGGCGGCGGATGCCGCCGACGCGATCTCGCTGGCGCGGTTCCGCGCCGACGACCTCGTGGTGCGAACGAAGCCGGACGACACCCCCGTGACCGAAGCAGACGAGGCCGTCGAAGCGGCCGTGCGCCAGATGATCCAGCTGGCGCGGCGGCGCGACGCGATCCTCGGCGAGGAGCACGGGACGACGGGCAAGAGCAGCCGCCGGTGGATCGTCGACCCGATCGACGGCACGCGGAACTACTCCCGCGGCATCCCCGTCTGGGCGACGCTGATCGCGCTGGAGGTGAAGGGCGAGGTGGAGCTGGGCGTCGTCTCGGCGCCGGCCCTCGGGCGGCGTTGGTACGCCGAGCGCGGCGGCGGCGCCTGGGCCGGCGACGACCGCGTCCGCGTCTCGTCGATCCGCCGGGTGGAGGACGCGGTGCTCACGTTCGCCCTCGAGCAGCCGCTCCCCGCCCTCGCGGCGGAGGCCTGGCACGCGCGCGGGTACGGCGACTTCTGGAGTCACATGCTCGTCGCCGAGGGCGCCGTCGACGGCGCGATCGACGCCATCGGCGTCTCCGTCTGGGATCTGGCAGCGGTGCAGGTGATCGTCGAGGAGGCAGGTGGCACGTTCACCGACTTCCACGGCGAGCGGCGGATCGACGGCGGGTCGGCCGTCACCTCGAACGGGCATCTCCACGCCGCGCTGCTCGCAGCGCTCGCTTGATCTCGTTGCCGGCGGGCTCAGGCGCGCAGGACGGCGCGTACCGCCGCCTCGTACACGCGATCGCGGCCGAGCAGGTCGAGCTCCGCCGAGAGGAGCGCGCTGGCGCTGACACGGTCTCCGCGGGGCGGCTCGACAGCACCACCGTCGACGGTGATCGCCGTCAGGTCGCCGGCCGGCACGACCCGAAGCGTGAGCTTCCGGCGCAGGCGCGACCGCAGCCAGCCTGCGAGCAGCAGCGCGTCGGCACGCGGGCCCGTCACGTGCAGCGTGTCGATCGAGCGGATCTCCGGCCACAGCTCCGCGAGCCGCACGCGCCACGGCAGCGTCCGGCGGAAGGCGAGGTCGGAGACCGCGGCGCGATCGAAGAGCCGCGTGAGCTCGGCGTAACCCCGCGTGGGGGAGCGCCACTCCGAGGAGTCGACCACGAGCCTGTCGATCACCCCCACGATCTCGGCGAACGCCGAGCTCCGCCAACCCGGCTCGCCGCGCCAGCGGCAGAACGCCGGCAGGTCGGAGAGCAGCAGCGGCAGCACGATCGAGGCCGGGTGCCGCGCCGGGCCGCCTCGTAGCCGCACCTCGATCACCTCGGAGACCACCTCGCGGTCGATGTCGGCGAGCTCGAACTCACGCACCGCCGTCTTCGCAGCGACGACGTCGCCCCGGCCGGGCTCGGGGAAGAGGAGGATCGTGCGCGCCGGATGGCGCTCCTGCAGCCCGGCCAGCACCCGGCGCACCGTCGGCTGCCAGCGTGGCGGCGCCCAGACGACGTGCGTCATCGTGCTCGTGCGCAGCTCCGGCGCGCCGTCCTCACGCGTGCGGCAGCGCTGGCGCGAGAGCTCGCGCTCGATGTCGGCGATCACGCCCATGCGCTGCCTGCTCCGCAACCCCAGGCGCCAGGCTGAAGCCTGGCGCCGCGCGATCTCAGTGCCTGCGCCATGACCGTCCGTCGCGGTGCAGCAGGTCGTCGGCCGTCGCCGGGCCCCACGACCCGGCGGCGTAGTTCGGGAACGGCGGTTTGTCGCGATGCCAGGCGCCGACGATCGCGTCGACCAGCTTCCACTGCTCCTCCACCTCGTCCTCGCGCGTGAAGAGCGTCGCGTCGCCGAGCATCGCGTCAAGGATCAGTCGCTCGTACGCCTCCGGCAGGCCCTCCCGGAAGGCGCCGCCGTAGAGGAAGTCCATGTGCACGGTACGGATCTGCATCCCGGCGCCCGGCACCTTGGCGCCGATCGCGAGCGACACACCCTCGTCGGGCTGCACGTGGATGAGGAGCACGTTCGGCCGCAGGCCGTCGCCCGCGATGGCCTCGAACGGCGGGTGCGGCGCGCGCTGGAACTGGATCGCGATCGTCGTCTCGCGCCGGGCCAACCGCTTGCCGGCACGCACGTAGAAGGGCGTGTCAGCCCAGCGCCAGTTGTCGACGTACAGCTTCGCCGCCACGAACGTCTCGGTCGTGGAGCCGCTCGCGACGCCCCGCTCCTCGCGGTACGACGGCACCTCGGCCCCCTCGATCCAGCCGCTCGCGTACTGCCCGCGCACGATGTTCTTGGGCCCCGGGGTGTGCATGGAGCGAAACACCTTCACCTTCTCGTTGCGCACCGCCTCGGCCGTGAAGTCGATCGGCGGCTCCATCGCGGTCAGCGCCAACAGCTGCAGCAGGTGGTTCTGGAAGATGTCGCGGATCGCGCCGGCGCCCTCGTAGAAGCCGGCACGCCCCTCGATCCCCATCGACTCGGCCACCGTGATCTGCACGTGGTCGATGAACTGCCGGTTCCAGATCGGCTCGAAGATGCCGTTGGCGAAGCGGAGCGCGAGCATGTTCTGCACCGTCTCCTTGCCCAGGTAGTGGTCGATGCGGAAGATCTCGTCCTCGGCGAACCAGCGCCGGATCGTCGTCGTCAGCTCGCGGGCAGAACGCAGGTCGTGACCGAACGGCTTTTCGACGATGACCCTCGTCCAACCGTCCTCGCGCGTGCGCCGCTCGCCGATCTCCCGCAGCACCGTCTCGAACCCCTGCGGCGGCACCGCCAGGTAGTGGAGCCGATTGCCCGCTGTGCCCCGGGTGTGGTCGAGCTCCGCCAGCACGTCGCCGACCGCGTCCTCGCCATAGTCGTCGGAGAAGTCCGTCGACACGTAGCGGATCCCTGCCGCCAGCGACTCCCAGACGTCGGCGCGATACGGGTCGCGCGCGTGCTCCTTCACACCGGTGCGCAGCGATGAGACGAACTGCCGCGTCGTCTGCTCCGTCCGTGCGACACCGACCACGGCGAAGCGCTCCGGCAGCAGCCGGCGGTAGGCGAGCGAGTAGAGCGCCGGGAACAGCTTCCGGCGCGTGAGGTCGCCGGAGGCGCCGAAGATGACCAGCGCACACGGGTCGGGGCGCCGGCGCAGACCCAGGCCCTCGGCGAGCGGGTTGGCGCGCGTCGTCACGCCGCGGCGAGCGCGCCGGCCTTCGCCTCGATCCCGGCCAGGAGCTCCGCGAACGAGTCGGCGAACTTCTGCACGCCCTCGGCCTCGAGCACCGCCACGACGTCGTCGTAGTCGACGCCTGCCTCCGCGAGCTCCGACAGCAGCCGTTCGGCGCCGGCCACGTCCTCGAGCAGGGTCGCACCGCGTGCCTCGCCGTGGTCCTGGTAGGCGAGCACCGTCTCGAGCGGCATCGTGTTCACCGTCTCGGGCCCGATCAGCTCCTCGACGTAGAGCACGTCGCGGTAGGCGGGGTTCTTCGTCGAGGTCGACGCCCAGAGGCAGCGCTGCGGCCGGGCGCCCTTCCCCGCCAGGTAGTCCCACCGCGTCTCCCGCGAACGCGTCCTGCCAGTGGCGGTAGGCGAGCTTCGCGTTCGCGACCGCGAGCTTCCCCTGCAGATCCTCGCGGCCGAGCTCGGCCAGGCGCCGGTCGGCCTCGGTGTCGACGCGCGAGACGAAGAAGCTCGCCACCGAGGAAACGGCGGCCGGGTCGCCGCCGTGCGCGACGAGGCGCTCGAGCCCGCGCAGGTACGCCTCAACCACCGCCGCGTAGCGCTCGAGCGAGAAGATGAGCGTCACGTTGATCGAGCGGCCCTTGGCGATGCAGTCCTCGATCGCGCCGAGGCCGAGCTCGGTGGCCGGGATCTTCACGTACAGGTTGGGCTTGTCGACCTCGCCGTGGAACCGCAGCGCCTGCGCGAAGGTCGCCTCCCGGTCGTAGGCGAGCGTCGGGTCGACCTCGAGCGAGACGTAGCCGTCGAGCCCGGCCGTGCGCTCCCAGACGGGCCGCATCAGGTCGCACGCGCCGCGGATGTCGTCCATCGCGAGCGCGAAGAAGATCTCCCTCGTGTCGTCGACCCGCGCCGCGAGCTCCCGCAGCTGCACGTCGTAGCGGTCGCCCTCGGCCAGCGCCTTCTGGAAGATGGTCGGGTTCGACGTGACGCCCACGACGGCGTCCTCCTCCATCAACCGGGCGAGCTCGCCCCCCTCGAGCATCTCGCGCGAGAGCGAGTCGATCCAGACGCTGACACCGTGTGCCTCGAGCTCCTGCAACCTCGACGTGGCCATCTCTCCTCCGTTCCTAACCGACGCGGGCAAGAACGCCCGTCGCCGCGGCGGCGACCGCCTCGACGGTGACGCCCAGCTCCTCGAAGATCCGCGCCGCCGGCGCCGAGGCGCCGAAGCGGTCGATGCCGATCGACACTCCGCGTGCGCCTACCCACCGCTCCCAGCCGAACGTGATGCCGGCCTCGACGGAGACGCGCGCCTCGACGGAGGGCGGCAGCACGTCCTCGCGGTACTCCCGCGGCTGCTCGTCGAACAGCTCCCAGCACGGCATCGACACGACACGTGCATTCGCGTCGAGGCTCCGCGCCGCCTCGAGCGCAAGGTGCAGCTCGGAGCCCGTGGCGAGCAGGATCACGTCCGGCTCGCCCTCGCCCGACTGCCACAGCGTGTACGCGCCGTACAGTGCGCCCTCCGCAGCCGCGACCTCGCTCCTGTCGAAGGTCGGCAGCTTCTGGCGCGTCAGCGCGAGCGCGACCGGGCCGTCGGCGCGATCGATCGCGATGCGCCATGCCATCGCCGCCTCGTTCGCGTCGCCCGGCCGCACGTACCAGAGGTTCGGGATGGCGCGCAGCGCCATGTGGTGCTCGACCGGCTGGTGAGTGGGCCCGTCCTCGCCGACACCGATCGAGTCGTGCGTCCACGCCCACACCGTGGGCAGGCCGACGAGCGCCGAGAGGCGCACGGCCGGGCGCATGTAGTCGGAGAAGATGAGGAAGGTCGAGCCGTACGGCTTCAGCATCGCCGGCTCGAGCGCGATCCCGTTCACGATCGACCCCATCGCATGCTCACGGATGCCGAAGGCGATGTTGCGCCCTGCGTGCGTGCCCGAGAAGACACCAGCGCCGGCGAACTCCGTCTTCGTCGACTCCACGAGATCGGCGGCACCGCCGACCATGGTCGGCGTGTACGGCATGAGCGCCTGCATCGTCTGCCTGCCCGCGTCGCGCGTGGCGACGTCCTCGCCCGCCGGGAAGACCGGCAGCGCCTCACGCCAGCCGTCGCGCGGGACACGCGCCAGGTCGAGCTCACGCTCGCGGGCCAGATCCGGATAGGCCTCCGCCCACGCGGCGACGCGGCCGGCCCAGTCGCGCTCGGCCTCGGCCCCGCGCTGGAGAACCTCGGCCATGTGCTCGTGGACCGCGTCCGGCACGGCGAAGCTCTCGTCGGGGTCGAACCCCATTGCCTCCTTCGCCGCGCGCACCTCCGCCTCCCCGAGCGGAGCCCCGTGCGCCTTGGCTGTATCGACCGCGTTCGGTGCCGGGTAGGCGATGTGGCTGCGCAGGACGATGAGCGACGGCCGACGGGTCTCGCTGCGCGCCTCGTCGAGCGGCTGCGGCGAGCGCGGCGAGGTCCTCGCTGTCGGAGACGTGCTGCACGTGCCAGCCGTACGCCTCGAAGCGCTTCCCCTTGTCCTCGGTGTCGAAGCTGAGCGCGGTGGAGCCGTCGATCGTGATGCGGTTGTCGTCGTAGACGTAGACCAGCCGGCCGAGCCCGAGGTGGCCGGCGATCGACGCGGCTTCCTGCGTGACGCCTTCCATCAAGTCGCCGTCCGAGCAGATCGCGAAGACGTGCGAGTCGACGATCTCGTGGCGCGGGCGGTTGTAGCGCTCGGCCAGGAACCGGTGTGCGATCGCCAGCCCGACGCCGTTGGCGAACCCCTGTCCCAGCGGCCCGGTCGTCGTCTCGACGCCCGGGGTGTGCCCGAGCTCGGGGTGTCCCGGCGTGCGCGAACCCCACTGGCGAAACGAGCGCAGGTCGTCGAGCGTGACGTCGTAGCCGGCCAGGTGCAGCGTCGCGTACTGGAGCATGCAGGCGTGGCCTGCGGAGAGGATGAACCGGTCGCGGCCCGGGCCAGGACGGGTTGGCCGGGTTGTGCCGCATGACGTCCCGGTAGAGGAGGTAGGCGACCGGAGCGAGGGCCATCGCCGTGCCGGGATGGCCGGCATTCGCCTTCTGCACCGCGTCCATTGCGAGCGCGCGAATGGTGTCGATCGTCAGGCGACGCGGATCGGGGGTCACGGCGCCAACGATAACCGTCCGACCCCGGCGGGGTGTGACGAAGCCGAGACTACGTGGTGCACACAGCCGTGACGGTGATCGTCGCCTTCGCGCCGCCGGACAGGGCGGTGATCACCATGGCCACTGCTGTCCATGACGACGGGCCGCTGGGGTACGACGCCTTGAGGACGACGCGACGGTCCTGCGCTGCAACCGTGGCGCCGGAGCTCCCACCGCCACCGAGGATCTTCTTCCCGGCCGGGCAGTTCGCCGTCGCGGAGACCGTCGTGCCCGCGCCGGCGTTGGCTGCCGACTGCGCGGTCGCTGCCGCCGTGAGGGCAGAGTCGCTCGGGCCGGGGATGCCCTGCGGACCCTGCGGGCCAACCGTGCCGGGATCTCCCTGCTGACCCTGTGGCCCCTGCGGGCCGGGGTCGCCCTGGAGCCCTTGCGGACCCTGGGGACCGGGTGGGCCTTGTGGCCCGATTGCACCGTCGGTACCCGCGGGGCCCATCGGCCCCTGCGGGCCCATCGGCCCGTCCGGCCCCTGAGCGCCTTGCGGGCCCTGCGGCCCCGGGTCGCCCTGCGGCCCGGCGAGCCCTTGCGGTCCCTGCTGCCCGTCGGGGCCGGGAGCGCCCTGCGGGCCGACCGCGCCGACGTCGCCTCGCTCACCTCTCGCACCGACCGCTCCCTCGGGCCCCTGTGGCCCGGGTGTGCCCGTCGGCCCCTGCGCGCCCGGCTGACCGTTGGGCCCGGCAAGCCCGCGAGGGCCCTGACGGCCCCACCGGGCTCGGCGCTCGCCCGGCCCGCAACGGCGGCCGCTCGGCACGAGGCGCAACGCCCCAGTCTTCACCTGGTAGCAGGCCGAGTAGAAAGTGGTACGGGTCGTGGTGCCGCTCGCCGCAGAGGTGAGCGTCAGCATGAGGACGACCACGCACATGACGACGGAGGCACCGAGGAACCGTGGAACGTGTCGTGTCATGTGTCGCATGTCCGTGTCACCCAGTCCGGACCTTGATGCCAACTTTGCGTAGGACGGATCCCTCCGACGGGGGGAAGGCTTCCCTCGATCGAGCTATTCAGGGCACGTCGGCGCTGTAGGAACTCGTTTCGGAATGACGCTTCGTTGCCGGGGCGTGATGGGCGGGTGCGATGCAAGGACGCAGGGAGCCCCAATACAAGACGTATTGGGGCGACTGAGGACGCCGCAGCGTGCCCGCACAGCGCGTCCCGGCAACACAAGGCTTCGTTCTGAAACGAGTTCTTAGCCATGCTTCAGGGATGGCCGTGCTCGTCGCCAGCAATCTGCGCAAGGAGTTCTCCGGCGACCCTCTGTTCGACGGGGTCTCGTTCACGCTGCGCCGCGGCGATCGACTCGCGCTGGCCGGGCCGAACGGCACAGGCAAGACGACGCTCCTGCGCGCGATCGTCGGCGAGACGTCACTCCAGGGCGGAGAGCTCGCCTTCGCGAAGGACGTCCGCGTCGCCCTGCACGACCAGCGGCCACCCCGCGGTCGCGGGCTGACACTGCGCGAGTACGCGCTGTCCGGTGCCGCAGACCTCGTGACCATCGAGGAGGAGCTGCGTCGGCTCGAGCAGGCGATGGCCGGCGGTGCTCACGACGCTGCGACGCTGCGCCACTACGGGGAGACGACCGCCCGCCTCGAGCACGCCGGCGGCTGGAACTGGCGGGATCGAGCTGCATCCGTGCTCCGCGGTCTCGGCTTCGGCGACAACGACCTCGACCGCTCCCTCGACACCTTCTCCGGCGGGGAGCTGACACGCGCCTCGCTGGGGCGCGCCCTCGCCGGCGACCCCGACCTGCTGCTCCTCGACGAGCCCACGAACCATCTCGACGTCCAGAGCCTCGAGTGGCTTGAGCGCGAGCTGACGGGGCTCGACGCGGGGGTCATCCTCGTCGCCCACGACCGTTGGTTCCTCGAGGCAGTGACGACCGCGGTGCTGGAGCTCGGCGGGCAGCGGCCGTTCTTCTTCAAGGGGCCGTGGCACGAGTGGCGGCGGGAAAAGGCTGCGCGCGCATCGGCCGCGGCGACCACCGTCGAGCGGACGACCGACGACATCGAGCGCCTCGAGCGTTTCGTGGCCCGCTTCCGCTACAAGAAGACGAAGGCGAAGCAGGCGCAGGCCAAGCTCACCGAGATCGCACGTCTGGAGAAGCAGCGCAAGACCGCCGCATCGGAGCTGCAGGCGCTGACGAAGAAGCGCCGCACGCTCGGCTTCGAGTTCCTGAAGCCCCCGCGCAGCGGTCGCATCGTGCTCGAGGCCGAGGGCGTCACGGTGACGGCCGGCGACAAGCTCCTCCTCGAGGACACGTCGCTCGTCATCGAGCGCGGCGAGCACGTTGCGCTCGTGGGGCCCAACGGCTCGGGGAAGACGACGCTGCTGGAGACGCTGCTGGGTGAGCGGGACGCCGCCGCCGGCACGATCCGGATCGGCCACGGCGTCGTGCCGGCCTACTTCTCCCAGCACGACGTCGAGCTCCCCGATCGTGGCACCGTGCTCGACGCGGCCGTGGGGGCGACGCGGTTGCCGCGGCCACAGGCGCAACACCTGCTCGGGCGCTTCCTCTTCTCCGGTTGGGAGGCGCACGAGAAGGAGGTGTCCGTGCTCTCCGGTGGCGAGCGCCGGCGCCTGGCGCTCGCGCTGCTCGTCGCGTCGGGCGCGAATCTGCTCGTCCTCGACGAGCCGACCAACCATCTCGATCTCGAGAGTCGCGAGTCACTCGAGGCGGCGCTGGAGGCGTTCCCGGGCACCGTGCTGCTGGTCTCACACGACCGCGCCGTGCTCGACGCGGTGCCCGATCGCATCGTCGCCGTCGAGCAGAGGGGCCTGCGCTCCTACAAGGGCGGCTGGGCCGACCTCGTGCGCGAGCGCGAAGCCGGTGTGGTCGAGCCCGTGGCGCCGACACCGGTCAAGCCGAAGCGGGAGAAGCCAAAGGCGAAGCCGAGACGGAAGCAGCCGACGGAGCTCGAGCGGGTCGAAGGACGGATCGGCGAGCTCGAGCGCCAGGTGGCAGTGCTCGAGGAGCGCCTGGCGGCCGACTGGACGGAGATGGACACGCTCACCGCGCACCGCGCCGCGCGCGACGAGCTGCAACGCGAGCTCGCCCGCTGGGAGGAGCTCTTCGCGGCGGCGCAGACCGACACCTCGTCGTAGCCGTTGCGACGGACTTTGTGGTGATTCAACACAAGGTCGTCGCGGTCTGTGCCGACAATTGCCCTGTGACGATTCACTCGACGTGCGGCGTACAGAGGGCATGCACGCGATGACGATGACCCGGCCCGCACCCACGCAGAGCCGCGCTCTCACCTTCGCGGAGGCGGCCGAGCAACATCTCGACGACGTCTACGGCTACCTCCTCTACCTCTCGCGGGATCGCGAGACGGCGGAGGATCTGGCGTCGGCGACCTTCGAGAAGGCGTTACGTCTCTGGGGTCGGTTCGACCCCCGGCGCGGCACCGCCCGCACCTGGTTGCTCGGCATCGCGCGGACGACGGCGCTCGACTGGTTCCGCGCCGAGGGTCGCCGCCGCCGCCGCGAAGAGGCTGCGGCGCTGCCGGAGCGGGTCGACGAGTCGTTCGCGGAAGGGCTCTCCCCAGCAGCTCGAGGCCGCTCTCGCCACGCTCAGCGCGGGCGAGCGCGAGGTGATCGCGCTGCGCGTCGTCCTCGACATCGACGGGGACACCGTCGCCCGCGTGCTCGGCATCAGCCCGACCGCCGTCTCGACACGGCTCTCCCGGGCGCTCAAGCGACTCGAGGAAAGGGTGACTGAGCATGACCTCGGCTGAGATCCTGAACGAGCTCCGCGGCGCCGCGCCCGCGGCTCCCCTGACGCTCCGTGGCCCGTGTGGCGGAGATCGCCGCGTCGTCGCCGGCGCCTGCGCCCCGAACCTCCTTCGCCGGCCGGCTGCTGCCGCGACGGCGGGCATTGCTCGTGGCCCTGCCGGTGGCGGCCGCGGTCGCGGTTGCCTCCGCGGGCGTGATCGGCATCGTCCAGTCCGGGAGCGAGCCGGACGCCACACTCGCGGTGCGCGAAGAGGCGCAGCAGGATTCCGCCGTCCAGAAGGCAGGCGCCGAGTCGGCGCCGACCTACGGCGCCGTCGGAGGCGCCGCAGCCGACGCCACGACCGCGGCGACACCGGGGCCGACCACGGGTCGGGCGCAGCGTGTCGTCGCCAACCTCACGATCGAAGTGGACGACACGGACGCCCTGTCCGACGCGACGCAGAAGGCGCTGCAGACGACGCGCTCGCTCGGCGGCTACGTCGTCTCGGTCTCATACGCGACCTCGACCGACGGCACCGCGTCGCTGACGGTGCGCGTGCCGACCGCGCGGGTGCAGGACGCGATCACGCGCCTCTCCTCGCTCGGCACGATCGTCGCGCAGCAGGTGCAGATCGACGACCTGCAGGAGTCCATCGACGCGCTCGCCAAGCGGGTCATCGGGTTGCAGGAGCGCATCGCCAGGCTCACGGCGCAGCTCGAGGATCCCAGCCTCGACGCCGAGACGAAGGCGACGCTCGAGACGCGCCGGAAGGCCGCCCGGGCGGAGCTGGCCGCGGTGCGCGGCGCGAAGGCAGCCCAGACCGCCGAGGCACGGCTGGCCACGATCCAGCTCTCGCTCGTCACCGATAGCGCGGCGGCCGTGCCAGGCACGCCATCTCGCTTCGATCGCACGCTCGACGACGTCGTCGAGATCCTCGCGCTCGAAGGCCTCGTCGTGCTGTTCGCGCTCGTCATCGTCGGCCCGTTCCTGCTCGTCGGTCTCGCCGCCTGGTGGGGCCGCCGCGCGCTGCAGCGGCGCGAGGACGAGCGCCTGCTCAGCGCCGCTGAGGGCAGCTGTCCTCGTAGCCGCACCCCTGGTGCCTGCCTGAAGGCAGGCACCTGGCACGCACTTCCTACGTACCGGGTGCCAGTGTCGCGATCAGAGCTTCCGCCACCACGCGCAGCGGCTTGCCGGAGATCTGGCTCGCCTTGCGCAGCCGCGCGAACGCGTCCTGCTCGGTGAGCCCCTCGCGCTCCATGAGCAGCCCCTTGGCGCGCTCGATCGCCTTCCGAGCGGCGAGCGCGTCGGTCAGGCTCGCCGCCTCCGAGCGCACGGCGACGAGCTCCTCGTGACGGGCCCGTGCGGTGGCGATCGCCGGCAGCAGATCGGTCTCGCGAAACGGCTTCACGAGGTACCCGTACACCCCTGCCTCGACGGCGCGTGAGACGAGCTCCCGCTCGCCGTACGCCGTCACCATGACGATCGGGATGGGACGCTCCTCGAGGATCTTCCGCGCCGCCTCGATCCCGTCGAGCTTCGGCATCTTCACGTCGAGCACGGCGGCGTCCGGCGACGTCGAGCGGGCGAGCTCGACCGCCTCCTCGCCGTTGTGCGCCTCGGCGCAAACCTCGAAGCCGGACTTCTCGAGCAGCTCACGCAGGTCGAGCCGGATGATCGTCTCGTCCTCTGCGATCAGAATGCGCACAGCCGACCTCCTTCAGGCGGGGAACCGGACCTCGGCGCGCAGACCACCGTCGTCGGTGAGGTCGAGCGTCCCGCGGAGCTCGTCGTTGACGAGCGCGCGGACGATCGAGAGCCCCGTTCCGTCGCGGGCGTCCTGCCTGCCGCCGCCGTCGTCGGCGATCTCGAGGACCACATCGCCCCCGCTCTCGTACAGCCTAATCGTCACGCGCTCCCCGCCGTGCTCGATGGCGTTTCCGAGCAGCTCGCAGAAGACGAGCACGAGCGCGGTCGCCCGCTGCCCGGCGAGCGTGATGTTGCGCAGGTCCGCCGTCACGTCCTTCTCGGCGCCGAGTCCCTGCACGAGCATGGCGCGCAGGCGCTCGATCAGCTCGCCGAGGTCGACGACGTCGTCGCGGTGCTCGGTGAGCTCCTCGTGCACGGCGGCGATGGCGAGGATCCGGTTGACCGAGTCGCCGAGCGCCTTGCGCGGGTCGACGCCCTCGGCGCGGGCCTGGAGGCGCAGGAGCGAGGCCACCGTCTGCAGGTTGTTCTTGACGCGATGGTGGATCTCCTGGGCGAGCACGCCGCGGAGCGCCATGCGCCCGTGCTCGAGCGCGACGGCGGCCTGGTTCGCGATCGCCTCGAGCAGCCGCCTGTCCTCGGCGCCGAACGGCTCGTCCCGGTCGACGACCAGCTCGCCGATGGCGCGACCGCGCGAGCGAAGCGGCATCCGCACGGCGTGCTTGCCGGCGCGGCCCTCGGGCCAGGCGATGCGGCCGTCCTCGAGGACGATTGCCGCGCCGGTGGCGTCGAGCGAGTCGACGGTCGTCTTCACGATCGCCGCGAGCGACTCCTCCAGGTAGAGCGACTCGGAGACGGCCTCCGAGATCCGGGCCAGCGCTTCGAGCTCCCGCACGCGCTGCTGCGCCGCCTCGTAGACGCGGGCGTGCTCGATCGACTGCGCCACCTGCGACGCGATCGCCACGAGCAGGTCGATCTCCGCCTGCGTGAACGAGCGTGGCTCCCTCGTGCGGACGTTGAGCGCGCCCTCGAGCTTCTCCTGCGGCCGCCGGGCGAGGATGGGAACGGCGAGGATCGACTCGTACTCGTCCTCGGGCAGGTTGGGGAAGCTCTTGAAGCGTGGATCGAGATGCGCCCGCGAGGGCAGCATCACCGGGGCGCGCTCGGCCGCGGCCGCGCCGGTGATCCCCTCGCCGGGGCGCATGTGCGGCCTTTCGGTCTCGCTCTCGACGGCGGTGCCGTGCGTGGCTCGCAGGACGAGCTCGTCGGCTTGCTCGTCGTAGAGGTAGACGAAGCAGGCGTCGGTGGCGAGCGCGGACGCGACCTCGTGCGCGATCGACTCCATCACCTCCTGCAGGTCGAGGCTCGAGTTGACGACCTCGATCGTGCGCGTGAGGAGCGCGAGATGCCTGGCGGACGAATCCATCAGTCGACGTAGCTGAGCGCGATCACGCCCAGCACCGGCACGGCGATCGTGAGCGCGAACGTGAACCAGCCGACGACGATCAGCCGGCGGCGGGTGGCCGGCGCCTGCGGGGCGCCCTCGCGTAGCTCGCGCTGCAGGCGCGGCCCGAGCACGAAGTCGTGGAACAGCGCGCCGATCACGAGGAGCACGACCAGGGCCGACTTGACGATCAGCGTGCGGTCGAAATCGCTGTCGAGCGCAACCCGGTCGGAACGCGGCGTGCTCGTCGGCGATCCAGAGGCCGGACAGGATCGCGGCCGCCATGGCACCCCAGCCGAGCGGCCGCCAGCGACGACCGAGAGTGCGCAAGGCCGTTGCCCTCGCCTCCCCCTCCAACCGCCGGATCGCGGGCACACCGGCGAAGACGAGCACGATCGTCCCGCCGACCCAGACGCAGGCGGACAGCAGATGGATCACGCGCAGCACGGTCAGCACGCGCCCATTCTCGACCACGGGCAGCTCCTGAGGTGACGGTTGCGAGTTGGGCGCGATCTCGTAGCCTCGCCCCATGCGGCTCGACGACTGGATCCTGGCCCTTCATCTCCTGAGCGCGATCGCCGCCGGCGGCGCGGTGGCGCTGTTCTGGGTGCTCGTCGGCCGGCTTCGCCGCACCGATCTCCCCGAGGAGACGGCGGGCATCAACGACGTCGCGAAGGTCGGATCGATCGTGATCACCGTGGGGTCTGATCGGGACGATCGTGTTCGGCGTCTGGCTGGCGATCTCGCTCGACGCGTACCAGGTCTGGGACGGCTGGGTGCTGGTCGCGATCGTGCTCTGGGCGATCACCACCGAGACTGGACGCCGATCCGGGCTCGCGTATCAGCGCGCCGGCGACCGCGCGCACGAGCTCGTGGCGGCCGGCGAGACCGGGCCGAGCGCCGAGCTGGCGGCGCTCAACCGCACCAGCACGGGGCTGCTGCTGCACGCCGTCTCCACACTCGCCTTCCTCCTGGTGCTGATCGACATGATCTGGAAGCCGGGGGCCTGAGCCGTGCTCGCCACGATCCGCCCGACAGCTGGAACGTGCCGCTCCTGCTGCACGTCCTCGGCGCCATGATCCTCGTCGGAGGTCTCCTCACCTGTGCGCATCGCGATGGTGCTCGCACGTGGGCGGGCCAGCCTGCTCCGGCTCGGCTACTTCTCGCTGCTCGCGGTCGGCCTGCCCGGCTACCTCCTCATGCGCGTCGGCGCCGAGTGGCTGCTACAGCAAGGAGGGTCTGGACGACGCTCCGACGAGCCGGCGTGGGTCGGCATCGGGTACATCACCGCCGATGCCGGCGCTCTGCTTCTGCTCGTCGCGCTCGTCGTGGGCGGGATCGGCGTCCGCAAGCTCCGCACCGGTGGCGGCACGGGGCTGCTCAAGGCGAGCATGGTGATCTCGATCGTGCTCCTCGCCGCCTACGTGGTCACGATCTGGGCCATGGGCGCGAAGCCGGATTAGCCAGCAAAGCACGTGTCGTCGTAGTGGCCCGCGCGGTTCTCATTCCACAACGACCACGGGCCCCACAACCGGGGACCCGCGATCGGCCGTCAGACACAGGAGTCACCGCTCGCCTTGCGGCTCACCCTGCACGGTCGATCATGCGACATTCGCCGGACGTTGTCCAGTCCCAGGGGGATTTCATCCCCCTGGGACTGGACTGTGCCTGCCTTCAGGCAGGCACTGGTTTTCCTCGTAGCGCTCCGCTCGCACAACTCGCACTCCTGGTGCCTGCCTGAAGGCAGGCACCACCGCGCTCAGACCGTCAGAGCGCCCCCAGGTACCGCTCCAGCTCCCACTCGCTGACCTGGATGCGGTACTCGTTCCACTCGCGCCGCTTGAGCTCCACGTAGCGGCCGAAGATGTGGTCGCCGAGCGCGCGCTTCATCAGCTCCGAGCCGGCCAGCTCCTCGATCGCCTCGCCGAGCGACCCCGGCAGTGCCACGATCCCCTGCTCCGCGCGCTCCTCGGCGGACAGCCGGTAGAGGTTCGTGGTCATCTCGTCCGGAAGCTCGTACCCCTTCTCGATCCCGTCCAGGCCCGCGTGCAGCAACGCTGCGAAGGCGAGGTACGGGATTGCAGGCCGGGTCGGGGCAGCGGATCTCGGCGCGGGTCGCCTGCTCGGCGCCCGGCTTGTAGAGCGGGATCCGGATCAGCGCGGAGCGGTTCCGCTGCGACCAGGCGACGTAGACCGGCGCCTCGAAGCCCGGCACGAGCCGCTTGTACGAGTTCACCCACTGGGCCAGCACCGCGGACACCTCGCGTGCGTGCATGAGCAGGCCGGCGATGAAGCCCTTCGCGGTCTGCGACAGGTTGTGGGGGTCCCTGCCGTCGAAGAACTGGTTGCGACCGCCCTTGAAGAGGGACATGTGCGTGTGCATGCCCGAGCCGTTCTCCCCGAACAGCGGCTTCGGCATGAAGGTCGCGTAGTAGCCGTGCCAGGCGGCGACCTCCTTGACGATCAGCCGGTAGGTCATGCAGTAGTCCGCCATGTCGAGCGCGCTCGCGTAGCGCATGTCGATCTCGTGCTGCGACGGCGCCACCTCGTGGTGGTGGTACTCGATCGGGATACCCACCGACTCGAGCGCGTGGATCGTGTCGTTGCGCACCTCGGTGGCCGCGTCCTGCGCCGTCATCGCGAAGTAGCCGCCCTCGTCGAGCGTCTTGGTGCTCTTGTCGTCCTCGAAGAGGAAGTACTCGAGCTCGGGCCCGACGTTGAACGCGTCGAAGCCCATGCTCTTCATCCGGTCGAGCGCCTGGCGCAGCACGTAGCGCGGATCGCCTTCGTACGGCGTTCCGTCGGGCTTGACCACGTCGCAGATCAGCCGCCCCACCTTCGACCCGATCGGGTCGCCGTGCTCGTCGGCAGGCCGCGGCATGAGCTGGTAGGTCGCCGGGTCGGGGATCGCGACCATGTCCGACTCCTCGATCCGGTTGAACCCCGTGATCGACGAGCCGTCGAAGCCCATCCCGTCGTCGAGCGCGCCCTCCATCTCGGCCGGGGTGATCGCGAACGACTTGAGGTGACCCTCCAGGTCCGTGAACCAGAAGAGGACGTGCTCGACGCCCTCGTCCTTGATCCGCTTCAGCACCGCCCGCCGCGCTGCAACACTCGACGTCGCCCGATCCTTGCTCTTCACCATTGCGGAGCGCGCCTTCGTCGGCGCCGCCGTCCGTGGTCGTGCCATCTCCACTCCTCCTTGAAATGCAAAAAGCCCCAGGCGCAACGTCGCGCCTGAGGCCACGTCGCCTCGAATCAGCGCCGCAAGCCTACCATCGGCGCCGGGCGCCCGTCACCCCTCGAGCGCGCCGTGCTGGCGAACGACACGCCCGTACAACCAGAGCGCCGGCGCCAGCGCCACGGCGCCCAGCGCGAGCGCGGGACGGAGACCGACGGACGATCCGACCGCGCCGATCGCCGGCCCGCCGGCCACCTGCCCGACGGCATCGGACTGGCTCACGATCGAGAGCACGGTCGCTCGGACCGACGAGTCCTCGATCGTCCGGTTCACCCAGGCGGACTGCAGCGGCACGATCAGGCTGCGACAGCCGCAGACGGCCGCGTAGGCGACGATCGCGAGCCACGGCACGCCAGCCAGAGCGAAGACGAGCGCCGAGCCGAGGATGACCGCGTTGGCGGCGAGCAGGACGCGGGCGAGCCGCTCGCGGCTGGCCGCCTCGAGCCGCGCCACCGCGATGTGGGTGACGACGATGCCGATCACGAGCGCCGCCGCGGTGAGCAGGCCGATCCACACGACGTCGGACACGTTCCCCACGTCCGGCAGCCCGACGCCGGTCAGCAGCTGCGCCTGCCACAACCGGTCGAAGCTCTCGGTCCACATCCCCCAGAGGAAAGCGATCGCGAGCATCAGCAAGAGGAGGTGGTGGCCGCGGACGAGACGCGCTCCACGCCGCGCCGTGGCGACGAGCGCGCGCGGGCCGACCTCACCCTCGGTCGTCCGGTGCGGCCGGAAGCCCGTCTCGGGCATGGCCACCGCGATGAACACCGCCAGTAGCAACAGGCCGACACCGCCGGCCACGATCGCCGCCCGCAGGCTGACGAGCGCGATCGCGGTACTCATACCGACGCCCACCAGCGCGCCGCCGTTCCCCGCCTGCGCTCCGCGCAGGAGCACCCCGGTCAGCCGCCCCTCGCCCACCTCGTCCGCGATCCACGCCTCGTAGGCGCCGGACTGGAACGTGTAACCGATCCCCCAGAGCGCGTACGCGGCAATGATCAGCGGCGCGCTCGTGAGCACCCCGAAGAGCATCGTCGCCACGCCGAGCACGGCAAAGGAGACGATCACCGACAACCGGCGGCTGACCGAGTCGGCGACGACTCCGGTCGGGATCTCGAAGAGGAAGATGGCGAGCTCCATCGCCGTGCCGCAGAGAACGAGCTGGAGCGGGCTCATCCCCACCTCGGTCACGTAGTAGACGTTCGTGACCGTGAACGTGAGCATGAAGGCAAGCGAGCCGAACCCCTCGATGGCGAGGAAGACGGGCACTGCCGGCAGGCGTCTCATCGCGGCAACGGCAACGGCGCCCGGACAGAGATGCTCTCGGAGCGGGTGACATACCCGAGGTGCTCATTGAGGCGGCGCATGTCGGCGTTCCCACGCTGCGTCCACGTGTAGACCTCGAGCAGCCCTTCCTCCGCCGCGAACGCGAGCGCGGCGCGCTTGAGCGCCGAGGCGACGCCGCGGCCGCGCCAGTCGCGCCGGACGGCGGTGAGCGCGTTCTCCGCGCGATGGGTGGCGTCGGCGTCGCGTTCGAGCCCTGCGCACCCGACGACCTCGCCGTCCGCGAGTGCGAGGAACATCCCTTCCGGCCAGGCCAGCCAGTCGCGCTCCCACTGCTCGAGGGAGATGTCGAGCGGCGTGTCGAGCGCGAAGTCGTCGAACGCCTGCAGCGCCAGCGGGTCGTAGGCGACACGCCACAGCTCCGGCCGCGCGGCGACAGGGACGATCTCGACGCCGGCCGGCGGCTGCGGCCACGGCTCGGTTCCGATCGTGCGCACCTGCTCCACCTGGCGGTCGACCTCGCGGAAGCCGAAGCGCTCGGCAAAGCGGAGGCCGCCCGGCTCCTCGACGCTCGACCCGACCTCGTCGTAGCCGAGCGCGTGCGCGCGGTCGGCGAGTGCGTGGAGGAGCGCCGTTCCGACACCGCGGCGGCGCGCCCGGTCGAGCACACGGACGCCGAGCGAGAAGCGACCCGCCAGGTCCGAGCGACCCGCATGACCCTCCCCGGCGACGGCACCGTCGAGCTCCGCCAGCAGGTACACCGACTCCGGCCCTGCCGCGCGCCTGATCTCCTCGACGGTGCCGGTGCGCTCGTTCGGCAGCACGGCGATGCGCACCTGCCGCCAAGCCTCGAGGTCGACGTCCGACTCTGCCGTCCTGATCTCGACCATCAACCGCTCCGCTTCAGCTTCCCGCGACGCTTCGCGTACAGCTCGCCGCGCCGGAACACCCACAGGCCGAGTGGGATGGAGACGGCGCCGATCAGCGCCAGCGGCAGCAGCTCGTCCCACATCTCGGACACACTCGCCCCGTCGAGGATCGCGTCGCGGCATCCCTCGAGCGCGTACGTCGCCGGCGAGACGACCGCCAGCCACTGCATCCACTCCGGCAGCACGCTGACCGGGTAGTAGACACCCGAGACGACGAGCAGCGTGCCCTGGGCGATGAACCCGAGCTGCGTCCCCTTCTCGGGCGAGATCAACGGCAGCACCGACGTCATCACGCCGATGCCGATGAACGAGAACGAGGCGACGAAGAGGACGAGGAAGGCCGCGCCGAAATTGGCGTCCGGCATCGAGAGGTCGAAGAAGAACGCGCAGGCCGTGAACAGGAAGACGGCCCGGAGCAGCCCGTACAGGACCGCGAAAACACCCATGCCGGCGAAGTGCATCGAGCGAGAGAGCGGGGCCATGAACGTGTACTCGATCGTCCCTTCCCAGCGCTCCCACGCCACCGTCTCCATCAGGAACTCGAACAGGACCCCGAGATAGGCCCAGATCACGGCACCGACCAGCAGGCTCGTCTCTTCACGGTTGACGTCGAGCTCGCCGCCCGAGGCGGCGATCCCCTTCGCGATGAAGACGATCGTCAGCGTGTTGGCGACGGTCCACAGGAACCACGCCACGTCCCACAGCAGGTACCGCTTCGTGAGGTAGATGTTCCGCTCGACGACGCCCCCGGCGCCGACAAGCTCTGCGCGCAAGGTGGCCCCGAAGAGGGAGCGAGGGTGCCGGGCTTCAGCCTGGCTCACTCTCCGTCTCATGCGAACACCTCCCGTTCGTCGTCGTCGTCCTCGTCGCCTTCCTCCTCGAACTCCTTGCCGGTGGCGGCGAAGAACGCTTCCTCCAGCGTGCTCGCGCCGTAGCGGCGCTTGAGATCTGCGGCAGGCTCGAGCGCAAGCAGGCTGCCGCGGTCGAGGATGCCGACACGGTCGGCAAGGCTCTCCGCCTCGGCCAGGTCGTGCGTGCAGAGGAGGATCGTCGCGTCGTGGCGCTCCCTGATCTCGCTGATGAACGACTGCACCTCGCGCTTCGAGCGCGGGTCGAGGCCCGTCGTCGGCTCGTCGAGCAGGAGCAGCACCGGACTCGTGAGCAGCGCCCGCGCGAGCGCGACCTTCTGCTGCATGCCGCGGGAGAGCGTCTCCATCGGCTCGTTGCGGCGATCCGGCGGGAAGCCGACACGCTCCAGGATGGTGGGGATCAGGTCGCGCGTCTGCGGCGCCGTCATGCCGTAGTAGCGCGACGCGTAGCTCAGGTTCTCGGCGGCCGACATCTTCTTGAAGAACGACGCCTCGACAGAGACGCGGTTGACGAGCCTCCGCACGGCTTTCGCGTCGCGCTCGACGTCGTGACCGAAGACCGCCGCCGAGCCTCCGTCGGCGAGCAGGAGCGTCGAGAGGACGCGCACCAGCGTCGACTTGCCGGAGCCGTTCTGACCCAGCACGGCGACGCACTCGCCGCGGGCGAGGGTGAGGGTGATGCCGTCGAGCGCGGCGACGCTGCGACGCCGCTTGCTGCGGGCGAAGTCCTTGCGCAGGTCGCGGACGTCGACAGCGGGCGTCCCGGGCGCGCGCTCGGCGACGTTGAGTGGTGTTTCGACGAGGCGACTCATGGCGACGCTCCTTCGGCTCGACAGGTCTAGGCACGCAAACGCAGAGGCCCGCCCGGGCGGGCCTCGACAGCGGATGTCCTAGACGTGTGCCAGCATCGCGCCGCGCACGCTAGCACCCTGCCCGGAAGGTCTCAAGAGGGTTGCCGCTGGAACGGTCCGGAACGGTCCGCTATGGTGGGTCGCAGGCGGAGCCGGCGCAGGCTTCGACCGAGGCAATGGAGCCTCAGGACTCGTGGAGTCCTGGGGCTCTTTTTCGTGGTCCTGGGCCAAGAGAGGAGAAGAGCCCGATGTCGGAGCTGGAGGAGCGTCACTACCTGACGAACGGCGGCGCCACGCTGCCGGACGCCCGCGAGGCGCTCGCGTGGGCGGGCGAGACGCGCGCGACGATGGTCGACCTGAAGTTCTGCGACCTGCTCGGCACCTGGCAGCACGTGAGCTTGCCCGTGCGGGCGCTCGACGAGGACGCGTTCGACGAGGGTCTCGGCTTCGACGGCTCCTCGATCCGCGGCTGGCAGGGCATCTCGGAGTCGGACATGCTGCTCATGCCGCAGGCGGAGACGGCGATCCTCGACCCGCACACCGAGGAGCCGACCCTGTCGCTCCTGTGCGAGATCGTCGACCCGGTCACGCGGGAGCCCTACGGCAAGGATCCGCGACAGGTCGCGCGCCGGGCCGAGGAGCACCTGCGCTCGACAGGCATCGCCGACACGGCGTACATCGGGCCAGAGTGCGAGTTCTTCGTCTTCGACGAGGTCTCGTACGAGCTCGGCCCGAACCGCAGCCATTACTCCGTCGACTCGGCCGAGGGGTACTGGAACTCGGGGAAGCCCGGGCTCGGCCATACCGCCCGTCCCAAGGAGGGGTACTTCCCGGCGGCGCCGTCGGACACGCTGCACGACCTGCGCACGGAGATGGTGCTGACGCTCGAGCGGCTCGGCATCCCGTGCGAGTTCCACCACCACGAGGTCGCCTCCGGCGGCCAGTGCGAGATCGACCTGCGCTTCCAGACGCTGACGCGCATGGCCGACCAGGTGATGACCTACAAGTACGTCGTCAAGAACGTCGCGCACCGGCACGGCAAGTCGGTCACGTTCATGCCCAAGCCGATCTTCGGCGACAACGGCTCCGGCATGCACACGCATCAGTCGCTCTGGCTCGAGGGTGAGCCGCTGATGTCGGACGACACCGGGTACGCGGGTCTCTCGCAGCTCGCGAGGTCCTACGTCGGAGGCCTGCTCGCGCATGCGCCGGCGCTGCTCGCCCTCTGCGCGCCGACCACGAACTCGTACCGCCGGCTGGTGCCGGGGTACGAGGCACCGGTCAACCTCGTCTACTCGCAGCGCAACCGCTCGGCGTGCATCCGCATCCCGATGTACTCCGAGGCGCCGAAGGCGAAGCGGATCGAGTTCCGCTGCCCCGACGCGGCGGCCAACCCGTACCTCGCGTTCGCAGCGATGCTGCTCGCGGGCCTCGACGGCATCCAGCGGGGGCTCGATCCGGGGGCGCCGGCCGACTACGACCTCTTCGAGGAGGCCGACGCGTCCGTGCCGCAGGTGCCGGGCTCGCTGGCGGAGTCGCTGGACGCGCTCGAGCGCGACCACGGGTTCCTGCTCGCAGGGGACGTCTTCTCGGAGGACCTGATCCGCACCTGGATCGACTGGAAGCGCGAGAACGAGGTGGATGCCGTCCGGCTCCGGCCTCATCCCGCGGAGTTCGCCCTCTACTACGACTGCTAGTGCCGGAAATGACAACGACAGGTACCGGTATCTCGCATCACGGCCGTGGCAATCGCGGCACTAGCGGGCCGGACATGTCCGGCCCCTACGAGCGGAGATCGACGTCGATCTCGACGGAGGTGAGGCAACGTGATGAAGGTTGAAGCGGTCGTGGTGCGAGACCGCGTCGAGACGGTGATGGAGGCCGTCGAGGAGGAGACCGGTCACGTCGGTGTGACGGTCGTCGAGGCGGTCGGACACGGCCGTGAGAAGGGAATCACGCACGAGTACCGCGGTCGTGTGTTCGAGTCGCGCTTTCTGCCGAAGGCGCTGCTGACGTTCGTCGTCCGCGACGAGATCGTCGACGACGTGATCAACGCGATCGTCGACGCCGCCCGCACGGGCCACGTCAACGGCGACGGGATCGTCTGGGCGTCGCCGGTCTCGCGTGTCACGCACAACCGCACGGGTCTGAAGCTCGAGGAGGTGGAGCGGGTATGAGTACGAAGGAGCTGGCCTACGCGGCGAGCACGGTCTGGGTTCTGATCGCGGCGGTGCTCGTCATGTTCATGCAGGCGGGCTTTGCCTTCCTCGAGGCCGGGCTGACGCGGATGAAGAACGTCGGTCACATCGCGGCCAAGAACGTCCTCGTGCTCGCGATCGCCTCTGTCGTCTACTACCTCGTGGGCTTCGCGATCGCGTTCGGCGACGGGGGCAACGGCTTCATGGGCAGCCTGAGCGCCGCTGCGCCGTCGGTCGACGAGCTTCTCGCCATCGGTCAGACGCCGTACTCGTGGTTCAGCGCCATCCCGGCCGCGGCGGGCTACATGTTCGAGGTCGTCTTCTGCGCGGTGTCGCTCGCGATCGTCTGGGGAGCGATGGCCGAGCGGACGAAGCTGTGGGTGTACTTCGCCTTCGGGATCGTCTTCACGTTGATCTACTCGATCGTCTCCCACTGGATCTGGTCGCCGGAGGGGTGGCTGTTCTCGAAGGGCATGCAGGACTTCGCCGGCTCGACGGTCGTCCACTACCAGGGCGCGCTGGCCGGGCTCGCCGGCGCCCTCCTGCTGGGCCCGCGGATCGGAAAGTTCGGCCCCGACGGGAAGCCCAACGCGATCCCCGGGCACAACATGGCCTACACGACGCTCGGTGTGCTCATCCTCTGGTTCGGCTGGTTCGGCTTCAACCCGGGTTCGACGCTCTCCGTCGACTTCGGGGGCGTCGGCTTCTTCGCCTACGTGGCGCTGAACACGAACCTCGCGGCGGCGTCGGGCGTGCTCGGCGCGGTCGTGGCGTCGTGGATCGTGATCAAGAAGCCCGACCTGTCGATGATGCTGAACGGGGCCATCGCGGCGCTCGTGGCGATCACGGCCGCGTGCGCGTTCGTGGCACCGTGGGCGGCGATCCTGATCGGCTTCGTGGCGGGCGTGATCGTCGTCCTCGGCGTCCTGCTCGTGGAGAAGTGCCGGATCGACGACCCGATCGGCGCGCTCGCGGCCCACGGCATGGCGGGCATCTGGGGGACGCTCTCCCTCGGCTTCCTGACGGTGCCGGCGCTGGCGGAGAAGCTCGCGACGGGCAAGGGCGGGCTCTTCTACGGCGGCGGGCTGCACCAGCTCGGCATCCAGGCGCTCGGCCTGGCCGCGGTCGGCGCATTCACGTTCACCGCGTCGTTCCTCGTGCTGTGGCTCTTCAAGGTCACGTTCGGGATCCGCACCGAGCCCGAGGTCGAGTCGGCCGGGCTCGACGTCTCCGAGCACGGCATGTGGGGCTACCCGGAGTTCTACATCCCGGTTCCGGGCGGCTACGGCTCGGAGCACGCGCATCTGGTGCGGCCGGTCTCGGTGGAGCCACCGCCCGCAGCAGCGGCGGCACCCGCCGCGGGCTAGCAGGTCGGGCGGGGTTGGGATCCGCGGCTGCGGATCCCAACCCCGCCTCTCGGGGAGCTACTGCAAGTCGAAGCTGACGGTGACGGTGGCGGTCGTCTCCTGCGCGCCGGAGACGACAGGCGTGCCGGCAGCGTCCGCCGCGGACTTCGCGGACAGCGGCACGACGACCGCTCCGCCCTCGGTCATCGTCCGGATCTCACCGAGCTGCCGTCCGGCGGCCGCAGCGAGCACTCCAGCCCGGTCGCGGGCGTCGGCGACCGCCTTCTTCAATGCCTCGCGGTAGAGCTTCGCGGTCTCGCTCGAGGACAGCGAGGGGCCCCACACCGTGTTGGCTCCGGCTGCGACCGCGGCGTCGATCAGCTTGCCCGCATCGTCGAGGTCGGTCGTCGCGGAGACGACGTTGGTGGCGACGAAGCCGTTCGGCTGCCCCTCGGGGTCGGTCGCCGGCGAGAGCGACACGGTCTGCGTCGTCACGTCCTTCCCACCGGCCGCACGGATGGCGTCGATCACCTTCCGCATCGCGTTGCCGTTGGCGTTCAAGGCCTCTTGAGCGGTCGCACCGCGGCTTTCGACCCCTGCGGAGATCACCGCCTGGTCGGGAACTGCGCTGACCGTTCCGGTGCCGCTGACCGTGACCGTGTCGGTCGTCGGGACCGGATCCTCCGCGCTCGCACCCTCCGGGCGCAGCACGCCCGCCAGCGCGGCGGCGGCGAGCAAGAGTCCGGCGACGACGGCGATTCGCTTCATCGGGGCAACCTCCACTGTCGGGTTTCACCCCATCTACGCCACCGAGGCGGTTTCCGTCACCGGAACGCGGGACAACGACGGAAAGGCCGTGCGTGGCACGGCCTTCGCTTCTCGTCAGAGGTTGTCGCCGAAGCGCGCCCGTAACGCGGCGATCGCGTCGCGCACACCGCCCGGGCCGATGCCGCCGCGAGCGGCAACGCTGTCGGCGGCCGTGCCCGCCGCTTCGTACGACCCGTCTCGGACACCCGCGGCGACGCGTTCGTGCGCCTCGCGGAACGGCACACCGTCGCGGACGAGCGCCTCGGCCGCATCGGTGGCGAGCAGTTGCGGATCCGTCGCGGCCTCCGCGAGGCGGTCGCGGCTCACCTCGAGCCCGCTGACGAGCACCATCAACGCCTGGAGCGCGAGCCGCACGTCGCGGCGCGTGGCGAACACGGGCGACTTGTCCTCCTGCAGGTCGCGGTCGTAGGCGAGCGGGAGCCCCTTGACCGTCGCGAGCAGGCCGGTGAGGCGCCCGATGGCGGTGCCGGCCTTCCCACGCGTCAACTCTGCGACGTCAGGGTTCAGCTTCTGCGGCATCATCGACGAGCCGGTCGCGGCGGTCTCCGGCAAGCGCGCGAACCCGAACTCGGCCGTCGACCAGAGCACGAGCTCCTCACCGATGCGGGAGAGATGCGTGAAGAGAACGGCGGCCGCGTAGAGGTAGTCGAGCGCGAAGTCGCGGTCGGCGACGGCGTCGATGGAGTTCCGCATCTGCCCGGCAGGCGGCGGCAGCCCCAGCGTCGTGCCCGCCAGAGCACCGGCGCCGAGCGGGCTCTCGGCGGCCGCCTCCGCCGCATGGGCAAACCGGCCGCGGTCGCGGTCGAGCATCTCCACCCATGCCAGGAGGTGGTGCCCGAGAGTGACCGGCTGACCACGCTGCATGTGGGTGTAGCCGGGCATCAGCGTCTCAGCCTCGGCCTCCGCAAAGGAGAGGACGACGAGTGCCAGTGCATCGATCTCCTCGCGCGCTTCGGCTGCAGCGTCGAGCACGAAGAGACGCAGCGCAGCGGCGACCTGGTCGTTGCGTGAGCGCCCGGCGTGGACCTTCCGGCCCACCTCTCCGAGCTGACGCTCGATGGCGGAATGCACGTCCTCGTCTGTGTCGAGGTAGCCCGCCGGGTCCTGTGCGATCTCGGCCAGCCGATTTTCGACCTCGGCCAGCTCGTCGGCCGTCAGCAGCCCCGCCGCGTGCAGGCGCTGCACGTGTTCGGCGGTCGCCTCGCAGTCGTAGGGCAGCAGCTCGGCGTCGTTCGAGCGCAGGAACTCCCACACCGCCGGGTCGAGCGAGCCCTCGACGCGACCTGCCCACAGGCTCATCGGTGACCCGCCGCCAAGTGCCTCACGGCCGCAATCGTAGATGCCGCCCTCAGGCGGCGCCGTCGGGGAGGTGGCCGGCGAGCTCGTCCCGCAGGTCGGCGGGCCGAACGCCCTCGCGCGGGGCGACGAAGATCGTGTTGTCGCCGGCGAGCGTGCCGGCGATCCGCGGGTGGCGTCCCTCGTCGATCGCCTGCGCGAGCGCACTCGCGTAGCCGGACGGCGTCGTGACGACGACCAGGCTCGCCGCCGTTTCCACACCGAGCGCGTAGCGGCGCATCGCGGCCGCGATCGCACGCATGCGATCCGCGTCCGTCGAGCCCGGTGCCGCGTAGACGAGGCGCCCCGACGGTGCGCGCACCTTGACGAGCCCGAGCTCCGCGATGTCGCGTGACACGGTCGTCTGCACCACGTCGTACCCGTCGGCTCGCAGCGCCGCTGCGAGCTCGGCCTGCGTCGAGAGCGCACTGTCGCCGACAAGCTCGAGGATGCGCGCCTGCCGCTCGCGTCGACTCATAGTATGCATTGTACCAGCAGAATATGCAGCTAGCGGGCGTCCAGGGCCGCCGCGATCACCTCGAGCGCCTCGGCGGCCTCCGCCTCGCTGACGACGAGCGGCGGCGTCAGCCGCAGCACGTCCGGACCCGCCGAGAGAACCAGCACACCGCGCTCGCGGCAGGCATCGACAACGGCCGCCACCGGCCGGTCGAGCCGCGCGCCGAGGAGGAGACCGCGGCCACGTACCTCGGTCACGCCGGGCAGCACTCGAAGGCCGGCGTCGAGCTGGCCGCCGCGCGCCCGAACGTTGGCGAGCAGCTCCTCGTCGATCGCCTCCACGACCGCGCAGGCCGCGGCGCACGCGACCGGGTTGCCGCCGAACGTCGAGCCATGGTCCCCCGGCACGAAGCCGTCACGCGCGCTGTTCCGCACGACGAGCGCGCCGATCGGCAGGCCGTTTGCGAGACCCTTGGCGAGCGTGACGAGCTCGGGCTCGATCCCGAGCTCCTCGAACGCGAAGAACGACCCGGTGCGACCGAGGCCGGCCTGCACCTCATCCACACAGAGCAAGGCGCCGACCTCACGCGCGATCTCCGCGGCTGCGCGCGCGAACGCCTCCTCGAGCGGGATCACGCCGCCTTCGCCGAGCACGGGCTCGAGGATCACCATCGCGACGTCGCCACCGGGTGAGACGGCTCGCTCCAGCGCCTCGATGTCGTTCGGCGGCACGAACGCTGCGCCGGGCACCAGTGGCTCGAACCCGTCCCACTTCGACGGCTGTCCGGTGACCGACAGCGCACCCATTGTGCGCCCGTGGAAGCCACCGTCGAGGGCGATCATGCGAGGCCGACCGGTGGCCTTGCGCGCGTACTTGAGCGCCGACTCGTTCGCCTCGGCCCCCGAGTTGCAGAAGAACGCCCGGCCGCCACCGAGACGCTCCGAGAGCAGCGCTGCGAGACGGAGCATCGGCTCCGTCCAGTAGAGGTTCGACGCATGCCAGAGCCGGTCGAGCTGCTCGTGTGCCGCGGCCGTCACGACGGGATGCAGATGCCCGACCGACGTGACGGCGATTCCTCCTCCGAAGTCGAGGTAGGCGCGCCCTTCGTCGTCCCAGACGCGGCACCCCTCGCCGCGCACGATGGTCACGTCGGCCCGCTGGTACGTCGGTAGGACGGCCTCGCGCGCCAGGCGTGACAGCGACGTCGCGCCCTCGCTCATGCCACCACCCTGGTGGCGCCGATCTCGGTCCGCATCCCGCCGCGCGCACAGAGCACGGCGGCCATCAGCTTCGGGACGATGCCGCCCTCGAAACGTCCCGCGACGAGCAGCCGATCGGCTTCGTCCGCGGCGAGCATCGGTACGACGCCGTCGCCGAGGAGCACACCCGGAACGTCGCTCCAGAAGGCGATCCGATCGGCTTCGAGGCCGACAGCAAGCGCGGCCGCTGCCTCGTCCGCGTTGACGTTGAGCGACTCCCCGCCGGGCCCGGCGGCGAGCGGAGCGATCACCGGGACCCTCCCCTGCGCAAGCGCCTCGAGCACCACCGCGGGGGCGGACGGCACCGGGTCGCCGACGAGGCCGAGCGTCGCGACGGGCTCGGCCGACAGCCCGATCTCGTCCCCCTGAAGCCCGAGCGCAGCCGGGCCGATGGCAGCGCAGACCTCGGCGTTGACCGCCCGCAGCGACGCGCGCACCACCTCCAGCACCTCGGGTGTCGTCACCCGGCGCCCACCGACGAACGTGGGCGAGATCCCCCGCGCCTCGAGCTCGGCCGTGATCTGCGGACCAGCGCCGTGGACGACGATCACGTCGTGGCCGGCGTCGCTCCAGAAGCGCGTCCTCGTCGCGGCCTCGCGGGCTACACGTCCGCCGAGCTTGAGGACGACACGTGCCATCAGGTCGTGTACTCCGCGTTGATGCGCACGTAGTCGGTGGTCAGGTCGGAGGCGAGGTATCCCGCGCGCCCTGCGGCCAGACCGAGGTCGAGCACGATCCGACAGGCGGGGCCGCCGAGCGTCGGCACCCGGCCCGTCGGAGTGCCGTGGTCGTAGACCGCGACGCCGTCGAACGAGACCGTGAGGGTGCCCGGGTCGAGGTCGGCGAAACCGCCGTTCCAGGGGGCGGAGCCGGCCGCGGCGAGCACGCGGCCCCAGTTCGGATCGCGGCCGAAGGCCGCCGTCTTGACGAGCGGCGAGGTGGCGATCCGCCGGGCGATCGCCTCGGCCTGCGCGTCGTCGCGGGCGCCGCGCACGTCGATCTCGAGCACCACGGTGGCGCCCTCGCCGTCGGCCACGATCTGGCGCGCCAGATCTGCGCACACGGCGTGCAGCGCCGCTGCGAAGGCGTCGTCGTCGCGCTCGGCGGACGAGGCGCCGTTCGCCAGGAGCACGACGGCGTCGTTGGTCGAGCAGTCCCCGTCGACGGAGATCCTGTTGAACGTCTGGTCCACGGCCGGCCGCAGAAAGGCCGCGGCCGCGCCGGGGCCGAGCGGGTAGTCGGTCGTGACGACGGCGAGCATCGTGGCCAATGCCGGATGGATCATGCCGGCGCCCTTCGCCATGCCCCCGACGACGAAGCCACCGCTCTCCGCGACGGCCGTCTTCGGGCCCGAGTCGGTCGTCAGGATGGCGCCCGCGGCCGCGCCGCCTCCGTCAGGTGAGAGCGCGAGAGCAGCGGCGTGCACCCCCACGAGCATCCTGTCCAGCGGCAGCGGCACGCCGATGACGCCGGTCGAGAGAACGACGACCTGCTCGGGTACGAGATCCAGCTCGTCGGCGACGGCGGCCGCCGTCTTCTCGGCCGCCGCCTCGCCCTCCACCCCCGTGGCCGCGTTCGCGACGCCTGCGTTGACGATCACCGCCCGCGGCTCGGCCTGCTCCAGGTGGCGTCGCGAGACGATCACCGGCGCCGCCTGGACCCTGTTCGTCGTCCACAGCGCTGCCCCGACCGAGGGGGTCAGCGAGTGGATGAGCGCCACGTCCGGTGCGCCGGACGGCCTGATCCCGGCCGTGACACCGGCGGCGACGTATCCCCTGGCCGCGGTGACGGACATGACGCTAGACCCGCACGCCCGAAAGGCGTAGCCCGTCGGTTTCCGCGAGCCCGAACAGTGCGTTGACGTTCTGCACGGCCTGGCCGGCAGCGCCCTTGCCGAGGTTGTCGATGGCGCAGACGACGATCGTGCGACTCGTGAACCTGTCCTCGAAGACGCCGATCTCGGCCGCATCCGTCCCCTGCACGCGGGCGAGGTCAGGTGTGATGCCCTCGCCGAGCACCGTCACCACGTGGCTCGACGCGTAGTGGCTCTCGAGCACTGCGCGTAGGTCGGCTCCCGTCGAACGCACGTAGCACGTCGCCAGCAGACCGCGCCGCACCGGCAGCAGGTGTGGCGTGAAGGAGATGGGGAAGCCGAGCAGCTGCGCCATCTCGGGGACGTGCTGGTGCGACCCGACCTTGTACGGCGACACGTTCTCGAGCACGAGGCCCGCATGGGTCGAGTCCTTGAGCGTCCGCCCCGCGCCCGTCATCCCCGACTTCGCATCGACGACGACACCGTCCGGATCGATCTCGGCGCGGATCGGGCCGAGCGCGAGCAGCGCCGCGGTCGCGTAGCAGCCGGGATTGGCCACGAGGCGTCCGGTGATGTCGACGAGCTCTGGGAGCCCGTACACCCAGGCGTCGAGCTCATCCGGGCGAGGGTGGGAGAACCCGTACCAGGCGTCGTACTGCGCCGCGTCGCGCAGCCGGTGCGCACCCGAGAGGTCGACGACGACGCCCCTGCTCGGCGGCTTCAGAGCGGCCGCGTCCTCGTGCGGCAGGCAGACGAAGATGACGTCGCTCTCGGCCGCGAGCGCTGCCTCGTTCGTGATGAAGACCGGGACGCGACGGCCGCCGTTGCGGTCGAGGCGCGGGTCGAGCGCGGCCGCCGGCCGGCCGGCGAGCGAGTCGGAGCCGATCGCGGCGAGCTCGAGCGCGGGATGCGCGAGCACACGATCGAGCGTCTCCTGACCCGTGTAGCCGGAGGCGCCCACGATGGTGACGGATGCCATCTGCATAGTATGCATCAATGGCTGTGATTATGCGTCGTCACGCGGTCAGCCGCTCTTCGGCCTGCTCGTCGCGCTCGACGACCATCGTGCGGGGCACGAGCCGCCTGAACCGCGCCGCAAGGTGCTCCCGGCCGGCGAGCAGCTCGCCCGCCCGCGTCGAGCCGGTGGCGCGCACGTGCCGTTCGAGGAGCCCTGCGAGCCGCTCCGTGTCCTCCGGCTCCAGCTCCAGCAGGGCGACGAGCTCGCCGTTGACGAGCCGCTCGTCGGGGTCGAGGAGGAACGCCTCGCCTCCGGTCATCCCCGCGCCGAGGTTGCGCCCGTGCGTCCCGAGGACGACCACCGTGCCGCGCGTCATGTACTCGCACGCATGGTCGCCGACGCCTTCGACCACGGCGGTCGCGCCGGAGTTGCGGACCGCGAAGCGCTCGCCCGCCGACCCGGCGCAGAAGAGCTCGCCGCCCGTGGCCCCGTAGAGAACCGTGTTCCCGACCAGGCACGGCTCGCCCGCATCCCCCTGGGGCGGCAGCACGACGATCCGGCCGCCGCTCATCGACTTGCCGACGTAGTCGTTCGACTCACCCTCGAGCGACAGCTCGACGCCGGCGACCAGGAAGGCGCCGAAGCTCTGGCCCGCGGCGCCCACGAACCGTGCCCGGACGCGGCCGGCAGGCGCAGACGAGCCGACGGCCTGGGCGATGGCTCCGGACAGGCGCGCGCCGACGGCCCGGTCGGCGTTCGTGATCGCGAAGCCGAGATCGACGAGCCGTGGCTCTTCGATGACCGCCCGGCCGGCGGCCAGGAGCACCGTGCCGAGCCGGTCGCCCTCGTGCGGCACCGGCTGGCCCACGTAGCGCGCGTGGCCGTCGCCGGCCCGCCCGAGGAGCGGCGAGAGATCGAGCGAGTCCGCGGACGGGTCTCCTGTCCGCCGCTGTCGCAGGAGATCGATCCTCCCGACCGCTTCGTCGAGCGAGCGCAGCCCGAGCGAGGCGAGGAGCTCGCGCGTCTCCTGCGCCACGAAGCGCAGATACGCCTCGACCATCTCCGGGGTGCCGCCGTACTTGGCGCGGAGCTCCGGCCGCTGGCTGGCGATGCCGACCGGGCACGTGTCCAGGTGGCAGGAGCGCACCATGAGGCACCCCTCGGCGAGCAGCAGCGCGGTGCCGAAGGACACCTCGTCCGCGCCGAGCAGTGCCGCGACGACGACGTCCCGCCCGGTCTTGAAGCCGCCGTCGACACGCACGCGCACTCGACCGCGCAGGCCGTTCGCAACGAGCGCCTGCTGCGTCTCGGCCAGGCCGAGCTCCCACGGCGCGCCCGCGTGCTTGATCGACGGCAGCGGGCTGGCGCCGGTACCGCCGTCAGCTCCGCCGACGTGCACGACGTCCGCATGCGCTTTCGCGACGCCTGCCGCGACGACGCCGACGCCGGCCTCGGCGACCAGCTTCACGGACACCTCCGCGCGTGGATTGACCTCGCGCAGGTCGAAGACGAGCTGCGCGAGATCCTCGATCGAGTAGATGTCGTGGTGCGGCGGCGGCGAGATGAGCGAGACGCCGGGCCGGGTGTTGCGCAGGCGCGCGATCTCCTCGGTCACCTTGTGCGCCGGGATCTGGCCGCCCTCACCCGGCTTCGAGCCCTGCGCGATCTTGATCTGCAGCTCGTCGGCGAAGACCGCGTACTCCGCCGTCACACCGAAGCGCGCCGACGCGACCTGCTTGATGGCGGAGTTGCGATGCGTGCGGTACCGAGCCGGGTCCTCGCCACCCTCGCCCGAGTTCGAGCGGGCCCCGAGGCGGTTGAGCGCCACGGCGATCGTCTCGTGCGCCTCTGCGGAGAGCGCGCCGTGCGACATGGCGCCGCCGGAGAAGCGCCGCACGATCGCCTCGGCAGGCTCGACCTCCTCGATCGGGACCGGCGGGCCTGCGGGCACGAGCTCGAGCAGGTCGCGCAGCTCGATCGGCGCACGACCGTTGACGAGCTCGGCGAAGCGCTCGTAGAGGTCGGAGCGGTCGCCTCGAACGGCGGAGCGAAGGGCGTGCGCCTCGCTGACGCTGGCCTGGAGCGCTTCCACCACCTCGGGGTTGGTGGCATGCGGCTCGCCGCCCTTGCGGAACTTGTAGAAGCCCGGATTCTCGAGCTCGGGGCGCTCGGCGACCGATGCCGCGAGCCGATCGAGGGCCTCTCGCTCGAGGCGATCGAGCCCGACGCCACCGACGGCCGACGGTGTATCCCCGAGGAAGCGCTTGCAGATCCGGCGGTCGAGCCCGACCGCCTCGAACAGACGGGCACCGCGGTAGCTGGCCACGTCCGAGATGCCCATCTTCGACATCACCTTGAGGACGCCGTCCTCGAGCGCCGCGAGGAGCCGCTGCTGCGCCTCCCCGGGGTCGGGGCGGTCGCCACCGACCTTGTCCGCTGCGGCCAGACGCGCCACGGTCTGCAGCGCAAGCCGTGGGCACACCACATCCGCACCGTAGGCGACGAGCGCAGCGACCATGTGCGTGTCGCGCGGCTCGTCGGACTCGACGAGCAGCGAGCAGCGTGTGCGGAGACCGCGCTCCACGAGACGGCCGTGCGTCGCGGCGAGGGCGAGCAGCGACGGAATCGGCGCGCGCGGGCCGCCGGCGGCACGGTCGGTGATGCAGATCAGCGTCGCCCCGTCCTCGGCCAGCTCCACACAGGTGTCCGCGACGCGCTCGACCGCGGCCGCGAGGAACTCGCTCTCGTCGAACGAGGCGTCCACGCGTACCGGGTCGAGCGCGTCCAGACCGGTGGATGACACGAGGAAGGAGGGAAGAGCGAACAACTGCTCGACAGGCCCGTCGGCATCGAGCGAAGCACGCGGGCCGAGCAGCGTCGAGACGGACATCACGGTCCGCTCGCGATAGTGGTCGATGGCCGGGTTCGTCACCTGCGCGAACCGTTGGCGCAGATACGAGGCCAGCGGACGCGCGCGCCCCGCGAGGGGCGCCAACGGCGCGTCGTCGCCCATCGAGTAGACGGGGTCGTGCCCCGTCTGCGCGATGGGCCGGAGCATCAAGCTCAACTCCTCGCGGGTGTACCCGAAGAGCGCATGACGCGCGGTCAGATCGCCGTCCGGAGCGGGGTCGGGATCGCCCGCGTCGCGTCGCTCGATGCTCGCCTCGACCCAGTCGCCGTACGGCCGCCGCGCGGCGAGCTCCCGCTTCAGCTCGCCGTCGAAGAGCAGGCCCTGCGCCGCAGAGACCGAGAGCTGCTGGCCTGGGCCGAGCCGGGAGCGACGGACGGCGACGCCCTCGGGCAACGGAATTGCGCCCGCCTCCGAGGAGACGGTGACGAGGTCGCCGGCGACGGCGACGCGTAGCGGCCGCAGGCCGTTGCGGTCGAGCGCCGCGCCGCACACGACGCCGTCGGTGAAGACGAGACCGGCCGGACCGTCCCAGGGCTCCACGAACATGGCGTGGTAGCGGTGTAGCGCGCGGACGTCGTCCTCGATCCGGGGGTCGTTCTGCCAGGCGGGCGGCACCAGCATGGCAACGGCTTCGCGCACGTCACGGCCCGCGAGCACGAGCAGCTCGAGCGCGTTGTCGAGCAGCGCCGAGTCCGACCCGGAGCGGTCGAGTGCCGGCGCGAGCCCTTCCTCGACGCCCCGTGCGAGCTCGCGCGCCTCCATCCAGGAGACGTTCCCCTCGATCGTGTTGATCTCCCCGTTGTGACACAGCAGGCGGAACGGCTGCGCCCGCTCCCAGCTCGGCTCCGTGTTGGTCGAGAAGCGCTGGTGGAAGATCGCCCAGGCCGCCGTCAGCCGAGGGTCTGCGAGATCCGGGTAGAAGGCCCGCAGCTGTGTCGCTGCGCAGAGCGCCTTGTAGGTGACCGTGCGGAACGAGAGCGACGCCACGTAGACGCCGTCGATCACCTCGGCACGCCTGCGAGCGCGTTGGGCGCGCAACTCCGCATCCGATGCGTCGCACGGCGCCAGCTGGAGCTGCGCGATGCGCGGCATGCTCGCCACCGCCGTCGACCCGAGCGCGGCCACCTCGTGCGGGACGTCGCGCCAGCCGGCCGGCTCGAGCCCCTCCGCGCGGCAGGCCTCCTCGACGATGTTCTTGAGCCACGGCTCGCGCAGGAAGCACATCGCGAGACCCGCCCCCGCCGTCTGCGTGAGCGCCTCCGACAGCGGCAGCAGCACACCCGCGCCGTCGCCCGTGACGCCGTCCGCCGCCCATGCTCCGCGATGCGCGACGGCGGCGAGCCCGGCGAGCGCGCGATCGACCAGCTCACGAGAAGCGCGGCCTTGCGCGTCGGCGACGAGGCCGATGCCGCAGGCATCGCGCTCGAGTGACCGGCCGTCGAGAAGCGTGTGGTTGCTCAGCGATCTCCCGCCTTCCAGGAATCGGGGTACGGTGGACGAGCCTCCCGCCGGTGTGTCTGTCAGCTAGTCCGGCGGAGGCGGGAGAGGAAGCCGGCTAGCGCGCGGGCGGCGCGACGATCGCGAACGGGCGAATGATCGCCGGGAAGAGTTTTCCGTTCGCGGATACGCCGGGCATCGATCATCGATCGTAGCCGCCACGACTGCCCGTGGCAACACCGTTCACCACCTCGCGACCGGACGCGCTTTGACAAGCATGGCCGCCGTGGGCACACTGGGCGCAATGCTCCGCTGCGACGTATCCGCGACACATGGCGCCCCGCGCCTCGTATCGCGCGTCGTCGGCGTCGAGCTGATTCTGATTCTCCCCCTCTAGGGGGAGATGCCGCTCACGCGCCTCTCGGAGGCGCAGACGCCGACCAGACCACACCACCGGTGCGTCCTCGTGACGGCCGGGAAGGAGATTTCGACGTGACACGACGCAGAGGACAACCGAAGCCAAGGGACAGCTGGTGACGACGGCGCGCCGGACGTTCGTGATCGCGTGCCTCGCAGGGCACGGGATCGGCCCGGAGGTGACGGCGGCGGCCAGCCGCGCGCTGGCCCAGGTCTCGCGACAGCACGGCTTCCGGGTCGAGGAAGTACATCCGCCGTTCGACCGCGAAGGCGTCATGCAGGCGGGGCACCCCCTGCCCGCCGCCACGCGTCGCGCCGCCCTCTCGGCGGACGCGGTCCTCGTCGCGGGCGCCACCGCTCCCGCGCTGGAGGGCATCAAGGCGGAGCTCGACCTCGCGGTGCAGGTGACCCGGGCGCTCGCCGCCGACGGCACGTCGACGACGACCTTCTCGCCGCTCTCGGGAAGCTCTGCCGACTGGGCGCTCGAACGGGCCTTCGCGACAGCCAAGGCGCACGGTGGACGGATCTCGTCCGTCGGTGTCAACGACAACTGGCAGGCCAGCGTCGACCGTCATACGGCACGCCACGAGGGCGTCGAGGTGACGAGCGTCACGCTCGCGGAGGCGCTCCAGGCGCTCGCGAGTGACGCCCACGGGCTGGGCGTGCTCGCCGTCGAGGGGTCCCTCGCCGACGCGGTGACCCAGGCGCCGCGGCTCAGCGGGCGGTACCAGCTCGCGGCGACCGGCTACCTCTCGCCGCAGGGGCCGGGGCTGTTCGCCCCCACGCACGGGGCGGCTCACGACATCGCCGGGCACGGCGTCGCGAACCCGAGCGAGATGCTGCTCGCGGCGGCGTTGCTGCTCGGTGAAGGGCTCGGGCGCCGTGCGGCTGCCGAGGCGCTCGAGGAGAGCCTCGCCGCCGCGCTGTCCTCCAGCCTGCGGACACCGGACCTGACACAGGCAGGGGTTGCGGCCACCAGCCGCGAATTCGTCGACGTGGTGCTCGCTCTCCTGCCGAGCGCGCGCCGCGACACCGAGTTCGCATTGGGAGTGACGCGATGAAGATGCGAGGCGCCGACGCGATCCTCCGCTCCCTCGAGGCCGAGGGAGTCGACGTCATGTTCGGCATCCCCGGCGGGGCGATCATGCCGACGTACGACGCGATGGCGCACGGCTCCACGGTGCGCCACGTGCTCGCCCGCCACGAGCAAGGGGCGGGTCACATGGCGGAGGGCTACGCCCGCGCCTCCGGCAAGGTTGGTGTCGCGATCGCCACGTCCGGGCCCGGCGCCACGAACCTCGTCACCCCGATCGCAGACGCATGGATGGACTCGACTCCGCTCGTCTGCATCACCGGCCAGGTGCGCACGACGCTGATCGGCACCGATGCATTCCAGGAGTGCGACATCACCGGCGTGACGATGCCGATCGTCAAGCACTCCTGGCTCGTGCAGGAGGCCCGGGAGATCCCCGAGGTGATGCGCGCCGCCTTCCACGTCGCCCGCAGCGGGCGCTGCGGGCCGGTTCTGGTCGACGTGCCGAGAGACGTCCAGGAGGCGGAGCTCGACTTCTCGTATCCGGAGACGGTCGACCTCCCCGGCTGGAAGCCGCCCACCAAGGTGCACCCGCTCCAGATCCGCGAGGCCGCCCGCGCGATCGCGACCGCCGAGAAGCCTGTCCTCTACGTCGGGGGCGGGACGCTCAACGCGGACGCGTGCGACGAGCTGCTCACGCTCGCGGAGGCGGGCGGCCTGCCGGTGATCACGACGCTCATGGGCAAGAGCGCCTTCCCCGAGTCACACGAGCTCCACTTCGGCTGGCCCGGCATGCACGGCGCCAAGTGGTCGAACATCGCCATGAACACGTGCGACGTGCTCGTCGCCGTCGGCGCCCGCTTCGACGACCGCGTCACGGGCAAGCTCGCGGCGTTCGCACCCGGGGCGACCGTCGTGCATCTCGACATCGACGCGGCCGAGATCTCGAAGCTGCGCGAGGCCGACATCCCGGTCGTGGGGCCGCTGCAGAAAGCGTTGAGCGAGCTTGCCGTCGAGATCGCGCGTCACCGCGCCGAGGGGGCACCGCCACCCGAGGCCTGGCTGCAGCGCATCGCCGGCTGGCGGGACGAGTTCCCGCTCCGCTACGGATCGAGTGACGAGTGGATCAAGCCCCAGCACGTGCTGGAGACCTTCCAGGCGCTGACCGCCGGCGACGACGTGATCGTCACCACCGGTGTCGGCCAGCACCAGATGTGGGCCATGCAGTACGTCCGGTCGGAGCGGCCGCGGTCGTTCATCACCTCGGGCGGGCTCGGCACGATGGGCTACGGCATTCCGGCGGCGATCGGCGCCAAGGCGGCGCGACCCGAAGCGACCGTGGTCTGCGTCGACGGCGACGGCTGCTTCCAGATGACCTGCCAGGAGCTCGCGACGGCGGTGCTCGACGACCTCCCCATCGTCGTGCTCCTCGTCAACAACGCCCACCTCGGCATGGTCACGCAGTGGCAGGACATGTTCTTCGACGGCCGCCGCTCGCACGTGCACCTGACGCGTGCGGTGCCGGACTACGCGCGGCTGGCCGAGGCGTACGGTGCCGTCGGGATGACCGTCACGGAGGAGAGCGAGCTCACACCCGCGCTCGAGGAAGCGCTCTCCCTCGACCGCACCGTCGTCGTCGACGTGCACGTCGATCCGGCCGAGCAGTGCTTCCCGATGATCCCCGCCGGCGCTGCCGCAGTCGACATGATCGAGTACGAAGAGACCGTCGAGGCGGAGGCGACATGAAGCACACGATCTCCGTCACGGTCGAGGACCGCCCCGGTGCGCTGACGCGCATCAGCACGATGTTCGCGCGCCGCGGCTTCAACATCGACTCGCTGGCCGTCGGGCCCACGGAGCGCCCCGGCGTGTCGTGCATCACGCTGCGCGTCGACTGCTCGCAGCATTCGCTCGAGCAGATCGAGAAGCAGATCCACAAGCTCGTCAACGTCCTGCGCGTCACCGAGCTCGTCGCCGGCGACGCCGTCGAGCGTGAGCTCATGGTGCTCAAGGTGAACGCCACGCCCGAACGCCGGGCGGAGCTGATCGCGACCACGGAGGCGTTCCACGGGAGGGCGCTCGACATGGGCCCCGACGCGATCGTGTTCGAGCTCGTCGGCACGCCCGAGGAGCTGGACGCATTCCACGAGCTCTGCCGCCCCCACGGGATCCAGGAGCTCGTCCGCACCGGGCGGATCGGCATGTCACGAGCCTCGACACGCGGCCAGGGCCGCCGTCGGCTGGCAGCAATCAATTGAGAGCGGGCGAGGCAGGCCTCGCCCCTTCGAGACGACCACGAAAGGAACCGCATGGCAACGATCCTGCAAGGCGGCGACCTCTCCCTGCTCGACGGCAAGATCGCCGTCATCGGCTACGGCAGCCAGGGACATGCCCACGCGCTCAACCTCCGCGACTCCGGTGTCCAGGTCGAGGTCGGCCTGCGCGAGGGATCGCCGTCGTGGGGCGAGGCCGAGGCGGCCGGGCTCCCCGTGGCAACCGTCCAGGCGGCAGCGCAGGATGCGCAACTCGTCGCGCTCCTGCTCCCCGACCAGGTGCAGCCGCAGGTGTGGCAGGACTGGGTCGAGCCGAACGTCCCCGCGGACGCGGCTGTCCTCTTCGCGCACGGTTTCAACGTCCTCTACGGCCGCGTGGCGCCCGGTGAGAGCCACGACGTGATCATGGTCGCCCCGAAGGGGCCCGGGCACATCGTGCGGCGCCTGTTCACCGAGGGCTACGGCACCCCGGCGCTGATCGCCGTCGAGCGCGACACGAGCGGCCGCGCCCGTGAGCTCGCGCTCGCGTATGCGGCCGGCATCGGCGCCGGCCGCGCCGGCATCCTCGAGACGACGTTCCAGGAGGAGACCGAGACCGATCTCTTCGGTGAGCAGGCGGTGCTCTGCGGCGGCACCGCGGAGCTCGTCCGCGCCTCGTTCGAGACGCTCGTGGCGGCGGGCTACCAGCCCGAGATCGCCTACTACGAATGCCTGCACGAGCTGAAGCTGATCGTCGACCTCATCTACGAGGGCGGCCTGGCCGGCATGCGCTGGTCGGTCTCGGACACGGCCGAGTTCGGCGACTACACCCGCGGGCCGCGCGTGATCGACGAGCACGTGCGCGAGGAGATGCGCGCCATCCTCGGCGACATCCAGTCGGGCGCCTTCGCGCGCGAGTGGATCGCCGACATGGAGAACGGCGAGGCGCGGCTCCACGCGATGCGTGCCGAGGCTGCGGCGACGCAGCTCGAGACCGTGGGCAAGGAGCTGCGCGGGCTGATGCACCGGGCCGGCGAGGCGTAGTTCGTGGCGTCCGTTGACGTTCCCGTAGCCCTCCTCGGCTACGGCACGGTCGGCGCGGCGGTGCACCGCCTGCTCGAGGAGCAGGCGGATGAGATCGAGCGCGCCACCGGGCACCGGCTGCGGGTCGTGCGCGCACTGGTGCGCGAGCCGGGAAGGCAGCGAGCGTTCACGCCGGAGGCGGGGGTGCTGACCGACGACCCGGCAGCGATCCTCGACGACCGCGGGATCCAGGTGGTGGCCGAGGTGATGGGCGGCGTCGACCCCGCGGGCGGCTACGTGCAGCAACTGCTGCGCGGCGGCACGGCGGTGGTGACGGCCAACAAGCAGCTCGTCGCCCGCCGCGGGCCGGAGCTGTTCGAGGCGGCGGCCGCCGGTGGTGTCCAGCTGCGGTTCGAAGCGTCGGTCTGCGCCGCGATCCCGGTGATCAAGGTGCTCCGCGAGGCGCTCGTCGTCACGAACGTCCACCGGGTGCTCGGCATCGTCAACGGGACGACCAACTTCATCCTCTCCGAGATGGAGAGCGGACGCTCGTACGCCGACGCGCTCGCGGAGGCACAACGGCTGGGGTACGCCGAGGCAGACCCGACCGACGACGTGGCCGGCCTCGACGCCGCCGCGAAGATGGCGATCCTCGCCACGGTCGCCTTCGGGTCACGTGTCCCGCTCGAGTGGGTGCACGTGGACGGGATCGAGAACGTCACCGACGAGCACGTGGCGGCCGCGCGCGCGATGGACATGCACGTCAAGCTCGTGGGCCGCTCGACCCTGGTCGGTGAACGGATCGACGTGCGCGTCGGCCCCGCGCTGGTCGACGGCCACCATCCACTGGCCGCCGTCGAGGGCGCGTTCAACGCCGTCATGCTGCAGGGTGACGCGATTCGAGAGATCACGCTCGAAGGCCCCGGCGCCGGCGGCACCGAGACGGCGTCCGCAGTCGTGGCCGACATGGTCTCGATCGTCGGCACGACCGGCACCGGCTTTCTCCAGAACGACCCGGTCTGGCGTGCGCTCGAACAGCTCCCGGAGGGCGATCTGTCGTCACCGTGGTACCTGCGGCTCGAGGTCGAGGATCGCGCCGGCGTGCTCGCACGGCTGGCGCAGGAGCTGGCCGCACAGGACGTTTCGGTGGCCCGGCTCGTGCAGCAGCAGGGCGACGGTCACGCGGTGCTCCACGTCGTCACCCACGAGGCGCCCGCCGGGCAGGTCGAGGCGGCGCTCGATGCGATTCGCGCCCTGCCGGAGTCGCGGGGCACGGCGAGCGCCATGCCGGTCGTCTCGCAACGCGGCGTCGAAGAGCTCGGCTGGGCGTAACTCGCCGCGCAGGCGGGGGATCCGCTCTCGCGGATCCCCCGCGCGCCAAACACCGAACTGCATGGAGCCCGCTACGCGGGCGCAACCACCGCCGGCTCATTGCCGGCAAGGGGTCGTAGTACGCAGGCGCAAACACCCAACGCGTGCTCCGGCTGCGCTGGACTGCGCTAAGACTTCCAGTGATGTCCCTGCCACTCATCGAGCGATTCCGACACGTTCTCCCTGTTAGCGAACTCACGCCAGTGATTTCGCTGGGGGAAGGGTCGACGCCGCTCCTCCGGCTCCCGCGGCTCTCCGAGCGCTACGGCGTCGAGCTGTGGGCGAAGTGGGAGGCTGCCAATCCGACCGCCTCCTACAAGGATCGCGGCATGACCTTGGCCGTCTCCAAGGCGGTCGAGGAGGGCGCCGCGGCGGTGATCTGCGCCTCGACGGGCAACACGGCAGCCTCGACCGCGGCCTACGCCGCGCGTGCGGGCCTGGCGGCCGTCGTGCTGACCCCTGTCGGCGCCGTGAGCGGCGCCAAGGTGGCGCAGCTCCGGATGCACGGAGCCAAGGTGCTTGCTGTCCGTGGTGACTTCGACCAGGCGCTCGTGGCGGCGAGAGAGCTCGCGGAGCGTGGCAGGTACGCGCTCGTCAACTCGCTCAACCCGTACCGGCGAGCGGGACAGAAGACGGCCGTGTACGAGATCGTCGAGGAGCTCGGCGGTGCGCCCGACGCGTTCGTGATCCCCTACGGCGGCGGTGGCAACACGTCCGCCTACGCCATCGCGCGCGCCGAGCTCGCGCTCGACGCCGCGATCGTCTCGGTGCAGGCCGCCGACAGGCGCCGCACTCTGGCGACAGCGATCCGGATCGGGGACCCGGCCCACGCCGACGCCGTCCGCGACGCGAACGCAGACGTCCTCACGGTCGCCGACGAGGAGATCGTGGCTGCCTGGCAGGAGCTCGCCACCGTGGAGGGTCTCTTCTGCGAGCCGTCGAGCGCTGCCGGGCTCGCGGCGGTCCGGCGTGGAGACGTGCCCGGCGAACGGCTCGTCCTCACCATCACCGGGCACGGCCTGAAGGACGTCGAGAGCGCCGACCGCTACGCGCCGCTGCCGGTGGAGGTCGAGCCCGACGCCGATGCCATCGAGCGGGCGACCCGATGATCGTCCGCGCCCCTGCGACGTCGGCGAACGTCGGGGCTGGGTTCGACTGCGTCGGAGTCGCGCTCGATCTGTGGAACGAGCTCGAGGTGACGGATGGCTCGGGGGTCGAGGTCGCCGGCGTCGGCAGCGGTGAGCTGCCTGCGGACGCGACCAACCTCGGCGTCCGCGCCTACGCCAGCCTCGCCGACCCGAGCGGCAAGCGGTTCCGCTTCACGAACCGTATCCCGCTGGAGCGTGGCCTCGGCTCCTCCGCGGCGGCGATCGCGCTCGGTCTCGCGGCTGCAGCGCCCGCGGGAGATCCTGACGAGCTGCTGCGCGCGGCCGTCGCGCTCGAGGGGCACGGCGACAATCTCGCCGCGGCTCTCGTCGGCGGCGTCACGCTCGCCTGCGACGGCCACATCGCCCGCATCGCCGACACGCTGCCGCTGACACCGATCGCCGTCGTGCCGGAGCTCCGCGTCCGCACATCGCTGTCCCGGCACGCGCTTCCCGACACCGTGCCGCATGCAGACGCCGCGTTCACCGCGGGTCATGCGGCGATGCTCGGTGCAGCGATCGCGAGCGGTGACGCCGACCTCTTTGCCCGCGCGCTCGCCGACCGCCTGCACGAGCCGTACCGCCCGTCGGCGATCCTCGACGCGGTGCGGGCCGACCTGCCGCGGGGAGCGCGTGGCGCGACCCTCTCCGGCTCCGGCCCGACCGTGATCGTGTGGGCCGACGAGCCTGCCGTCTGCGCGGACGCGTTGCTCGACCGGTTCGGTGCCACGGACGTGAGGGTGCTTGCGGTCGCGTCGAGGGGCGCTCTGGGATGAGCGTCTCGGTCGTCGACTGTCGCCCCGAGGAAGCGTTCCTCGCCGGTCATCTGCCCGGCGCCGTCCAGCTCGACCCCGAGCGCGATCTCACCGGCGAGATCGGCGACGTGAGCCGCGGACGACATCCGCTCCCCGAGCCCGACGCGCTGGCGGAGTCGTTCGGGCGCGCCGGGATCGGCGCCGAGACGTTCGCCCTCTGCGTCGACGCGGGCTCAGGCTGGGCGGCCCGTTGCTGGTGGCTGCTGCGCCATCTCGGTCACGACGCGGCGGGCACGATCGACATGCGCGCGTACACCGGCCTGCTCGAGACCGGCGCTGGGACGGTGCCCACGTCTGCAGTGTTCCAAGCGCGGGTGCGGCAGGACGATGTGATCGAGGCCGACGAGATCCTCGCCCGCCTCGACGATCCCTCGCTCGTCCTCTACGACGCGCGTGCACCCGAGCGCTGGCGCGGCGATGTCGAACCACTCGATCCCGTCGCCGGGCGCATCCCCGGCGCACGGAACGCGTTCTTCGAGGAGCCGCTGCCCGCCGGAGCGACAGAGCCGCCGGAGGTCGCCGCCTACTGCGGCTCCGGTGTCACCGCAGCCGTGGTGGTGCAGAACCTCGTGCTCGCCGGCCGTGAGGACGCCCGCCTCTACCCCGGATCGTTCAGCGAATGGTGCCGCCGGGGCGACATGCCAATCGAGAGAGGAGACCCCGCATCGTGACCACCCCGTACGACACCCCGTCCGATCCCGCCAAGCGCCACAGCGCAGCGCTCACCGACGGCCCCGACCGCGCCGGAGCCCGCTCCATGCTCAAGGGCACCGGCTTCACGGACGAGGATCTGGCGAAGCCGATCGTCGGCGTCGGCACGACGTGGATCGAGACGATGCCGTGCAACCTGAACCAGCGCGACCTCGCGGTGCATGTGAAGCGCGGTGTGCGCGACGCGGGTGGGACGCCGATGGAGTTCAACACGATCGCCGTCTCGGACGGCGTCTCGATGGGCACGTCGGGCATGCGAGCCTCGCTCGTCTCGCGTGAGGTGATCGCGGACTCGATCGAGCTCGTCGCGCGCGGGCACCTGTTCGACGGGCTCGTCTGCCTCGTCGCCTGCGACAAGACGAACCCCGGCGCCGCGATGGCGGTCGGCCGGCTCGACATCCCGTCCGTCGTCTACTACACGGGCTCGATCGCGCCCGGGCTCTACCGCGGGCGGGAGGTCTCGATCGGCGATGTGTACGAGGGGATCGGCGCGCACGCGGCCGGGAAGATGTCGGACGCCGACCTGCACGAGCTCGAATCGGTCGCCTGCCCAGGGGCGGGCGCCTGCGGCGGCCAGTTCACCGCCAACACGATGTCCACGATTCTCGACTTCCTCGGCCTCTCGCCGGTCGGCGTCAACGGGATCCCGGCCATCCACCGCGACAAGGAGGCAGCGGCCTACGAGATCGGCAAGCTCGCCGTCCAGCTCGTGCGCGACGACGTGCGGCCGCGCACCGTGGTCACGAGGGAGTCGTTCGAGAATGCCGCCGCCTCCGTCGCTGCGACCGGCGGCTCGACGAACGGCGTCCTCCACCTGGTCGCCATCGCCCGCGACTTCGGCATCGACTTCACGATCGACGACTTCGAGCGGATCGCGGCAGCGACGCCGATCGTGGCGGACATGAAGCCGTGGGGTCGCTGGCACGCGAACGACATGTACCGCGCCGGCGGCGTCGGGCTCGTGATGCGCGAGCTGAGGAAGGCAGAGAAGCTGCATGCGGCCGCCCGCTGCGTCGACGGGCGCACGCTCGGCGAGGTCGCGGACGCCGCCGTCGAGACCGAGGGGCAGGAGGTCGTGGTGCCGATCGAGACGCCGCTGAAGCCGCGGGGCGGCGTGGCCGTGCTGTACGGCAATCTGGCACCCGACGGGTGCGTGGTGAAGCTCGCCGGGCACGACCGCACGGTGCATCGCGGCCCCGCGCGGGTCTTCGACTCGGAGGAGGACACGTTTGCGGCCGTCAAGGCCGGCGCGATCGGCGAGGGAGACGTGGTCGTGATCCGCTACGAGGGCCCGCACGGCGGCCCCGGGATGCGCGAGATGCTGCACGTCACCGCCGCGATCGTCGGCGAGGGCCTCTCGGAGTCGGTGGCGCTGATCACCGACGGGCGCTTCTCGGGCGCCACGCACGGGTTCATGGTCGGCCATGTCGCGCCCGAAGCGTCCAAGGGCGGCCCCATTGCGGCGCTCCGGGAAGGCGACACGGTCGTGATCGACGTCGCCCGCGGCGTCCTCGAGGTCGAGCTGACCGACGACGAGATCGCCGCGCGCCTGTCCGCCTGGCACGAGCCCGAGCCGCGCTACCGCACCGGCGTGCTCGCGAACTACGCCACGCTCGTCTCCTCGGCCTCACAGGGGGCCGTGACGCTGTCGCGGTTCGAGTCCGCCTAGGTCCACCAAAGACTCAATACTCAAACCACGAGGTCCGCTAGTCAGGCCCCGTGGACGCCTCTGGCGAGGACTAGCGCTCGAGGCCGGCGACGTGCCACACGAGCCCGCGGTGGGTGAACGTGTGGCGGAGGCCACGCTGCTCGAGGACGGCGAGCATCTCGGCAGGCGGGTGGGTGAACGTCCGGAACTCCATCCGCCGGAACCGGAAGGAGAGGTTCTGGCAGGTGAACAGCAGGCGGGAAACCGCGTTGCGCGGCGGGTGACTGAACACCACGACCCGGCGCGCACGATCGGCAGCTGCCCCCAGCAGCCTCTCGTAGTCCGGATAGCAGCACACCACCCGATGCAGCACGACCACGTCGGCGGGATCGACCCCGGCCGGATCGACCGCAATGTCATGGACACGCCGCTCGGCACGGTGCTCCAGACCCGCCTCTCTGAGCAGCTGACCGGCTTCCGCGTCGTACGCCGACGAGAGCTCCAGGTTCACGGCATGTGCAGCGCCCCGCCGCAGCAACTCGATCTCGATCTCACCGACACCGCCGCCGACCTCGAGCACTGTCGAGCCCTCGAGCCCACGCTGGGCCAGGAACTCGACCATCCGCCGAGCCGCTCGATCGAGCCCACGCTTCCGATAGCGATTGGCCATCCGGGAGGCAAAGCGAGAGCTGAAGAACCGATCACAGCCACGCGGATCGCAGCAGCTCGCCACGTAGCAAGCCTACCCCGGAACCTCTGAAACCTCGCGGCCTCAGACGCTCGGCCCGCGCGCCTTGCGGCTCGCGCGCTGCTGCCGCCGCGACGCCTCGAGCTCCACCTTGCGCAGGCGCACGCTGGACGGCGTCGCCTCGACGCACTCGTCGTCGCGGATGAACTCGAGCGCCTGCTCGAGCGAGAGCGGCCGCGGCGGGATGAGGCGCACGAGCTCGTCGGCGGTCGAGGAGCGGATGTTGGTGAGCTTCTTCTCCTTGGTCGCGTTGACGTCGAGATCCTCGGCCCGCGCGTTCTCGCCCACGACCATCCCCTCGTAGACCTCGATCCCGGGACTCACGAAGAGCTGGCCGCGCTCCTGCAGGTTGAGCAGCGCGAAGGTCGTCGTCTGGCCGCGCCGGTCCGCGACCAGGCTGCCGGTCGGGCGGGTGCGCAGCTCGCCGTACCACGGCTCGTAGCGATCGAAGACGTGGTGGAGGATGCCCGTGCCCCGCGTCTCCGTGAGGAACTCGGTGCGAAACCCGATCAGGCCGCGGGCGGGGACGAGGTAGTCCATCCGCACCCAGCCGGTGCCGTGGTTGACCATCTGCTCGAGCCTTCCCTTGCGCAGGGCCAGGAGCTGCGTGAGGACGCCGATGTACTCGTCAGGCGCGTCGATGGACACCCGCTCCACCGGCTCGTGCACCTTCCCGTCGACGAAGCGGGTCACCACCTGCGGCTTGCCGACGGTGAGCTCGAACCCCTCGCGACGCATGAGCTCGACGAGCACCGCGAGCTGGAGCTCTCCGCGCCCCTGCACCTCCCACACGTCCGGCCGCTCGGTGGCGAGGACGCGCACCGAGACGTTGCCGACGAGCTCCTGGTCGAGCCGCCGCTTCAGCATCGGCGCCGTCAGCTTGTCGCCCTCGAGACCCGCCAGCGGCGACTTATTGACGCCGAACGTCATCGAGAGGCTGGGCTCGTCGATCGCGACGACCGCGAGCGGCCGCGGGTCGTCGACGTCGGCGAGCGTCTCACCGATCGTCACCTCCGAGATGCCGGCAACCGCGACGATCTCACCCGGGCCTGCCTCCGCCGCCTCGACCCGGTCGAGTGCCTGCGTGACGTACAGCTCGCTCACCCGCGCCCGCTCGACGGTCCCGTCGGCGCGACACCAGGCGACCTGCTGGCCCTTGCGGATCGTGCCGTTGCGGATCCGGCAGACGGCGAGCCGCCCGACGTACTCGGACGCGTCGAGATTCGTGACGAGCGCCTGCAACGGATGCCCCTCGACGAACTCCGGCGCCGGGATCGCGTCCAGCACCGCGTCGAGCAGCACGCGTAGATCGTCGCCGAGACTTGCCGGATCGGCGGTCAGCCCGGCTCGCCCTGCCCTTGCGTTGCAATACACGATCGGAAACTCGATCTGGCTCTCGTTGGCATCGAGGTCGAGGAACAGCTCGTAGACCTCGTTCACCACCTCCACGCAACGCGCGTCCGGCCGATCGACCTTGTTCACGACGAGGATCACGGGGAGACCCGCCTCGAGCGCCTTGCGGAGCACGAAGCGTGTCTGCGGCAGGGGCCCCTCGCTCGCGTCGACGAGGAGCAGCACCCCGTCGACCATGCGCAGCCCACGCTCGACCTCACCGCCGAAGTCGGCATGCCCGGGGGTGTCGATGATGTTGAGCTTGACCTCCCCGTACTGCACCGCCGTGTTCTTGGCGAGGATCGTGATGCCCTTCTCACGCTCCAGGTCCATGGAGTCGAGCACGCGCTCGGCGACGTCCTGGTTCTCGCGGAACGAGCCCGACTGCCAGAGCATGGCGTCGACAAGTGTCGTCTTGCCGTGATCGACGTGGGCGACGATGGCGAGGTTGCGGATGTCCTCCCGGCGCGCCATCGCCGGAGGCTCAGCCCATCTCGATCTCGACCGGCAGCCCCATCCGGCCCATCGACCGAAGGTGGCGGTAGTGCGAACGCAGGGCGGCCCGGAGCGAGCCGTGAACCGTGTAGCGGATGCCGTGGCGCTGCGCGTTGCGCTGCACGATCTCGGCGATCCGCGCGTAGTGCGTGTGTGGGACACCGGGGAAGAGATGGTGCTCGATCTGGAAGTTGAGACCGCCGAGCATCCAGGTGAGCACGGGATTGCGAGGGCAGAAGTCGACCGTGGCCTCGACCTCGTGCACGGCCCAGATCCGCCTCTCGACGGTGAGCTGCTCGGCCGAGACGAAGTCGGCCTCCTCGACGCAGTGCGCGAGCTGGAAGGTCACCGCCATGGTCAGGCTGACGAGCGCGGAGAAGACGAAATACGCCGCGAGCACGGTCCACCACGGGTAGACCAGCATCGGCAGCACCAGCGCCCAGGCCACGAAGACCGCCTTGCCCCCGACGAGCCCGAGGAGATCCCAGCCGCCGGGCACGCGGAGGGCGCTGCGACCGATGCGACCGCGGAAGAGCGCCGCGAGATCGCCGATCGTCTGCCAGCGAAGCCCCATCAGCCCGTAGAGGGGCCAAATGTAGAGGTGCTGCAACCGGTACCACGGCCGCGGCGCCTGCACGGGCATGAACCGGGCCAGCGGCATCTGAGTGATGTCGTCGTCGTACCCGTCGACGTTCGTGTAGGTGTGGTGCGCGACGTTGTGCTTCACACGCCACGCGTAGCTCGACATGCCGAGCACCGAGTCGGCCGTCCAGCCCACCAGGTGGTTGAGCCTGCGCGTTCTGAAGTAGGAGCCGTGATTCGCGTCGTGCATGACGCAGAAAGCCGTCAGGGTCGCGCCCACGGCCAGCCCGACGAGGCACGCCAGCGCGAGCAGAAGGCCCGGGCCGGCAAACATCAGCGTCGTCCACGAGGCGACGATCAGGCCGAGCGCGACAACGGCCTTCGCGTAGAGCTCGACACGCCCACGGAAGCGCGTCCCGCGGGAGCTCAGATACCGTTCCACGTCGCGTCGCGTCTCGGCGATGAACGCACCACCGCTCTCGAACGACAGCTTTCGGCGAATCTCGCTCTCCATCTCGACCTTCTCTCGTGGGGACCTTCGAGGCGCACAGAGGCCGTGGCCGCTCGAGCGGTCACGGCCTCTGCTGCTTGTTGCTCCTAGGCGACCAAGGAGACGCTTGCCGCCTCGGGGCCCTTGGCGCCCTCGCGCTGCTCGAACTCCACGCGGGCACCCTCGGGTAGGGACTTGAAGCCGTCACCGGCGATGTTGCTGTGATGGACGAAGAGATCCTTCGAACCCTCGTCGGGGGTGATGAAGCCGTACCCCTTCGCATCACTGAACCACTTGACGATTCCGTTAGCCATTGAAAAACACCTCCCTCATCACTTCACGAACGTGCAAGGAAGGCGCATGGCGCAAACCGGACTCGCTCTTAGTTGCTCTCACGATAGCACTGGTCGGCGGTCGCGGGCACTGTCGCAGGTAGAGTGGTCGTAGCGATCGTAGTCGAGTCGCTGCTGCTCGACGTGTCGCACATCCAATGAAAGGGGCGCGCGGGAACCGTGCGTACCGCGATCTTCTCGACGTATCCACCCCGTCCGTGTGGGATCGGGACATTCTCGTTCGACGTGCAAGCGGCGCTACTCGGTGTTGCGGGGATCGACGACGTCAGCGCTGTCGTCGTCGTCGACGAGCCGACGAGCCCGCAGAGGCCGGAGGTTCTCGCCACGGTGTCCCAGAGAGCGCGTGGGGACTACGTCCGCGCTGCCCGGCTGCTCGGCCGGCTGGACGTCGACGTCGTTCTGCTCCAGCACGAGTACGGGATCTTCGGCGGTACCGACGGCGAGTACGTCCTGTCGTTCGCACGCGAGCTGGTCCAGCCGCTCGTCGTGACGCTGCACACCGTCTTGTCGGAGCCGGCGCCCCACCAGCTCCTCGTGCTCACGGAGCTCTGCGAGCTCGCCGAGCTCGTGATCGTGATGACGGACACCGCACGTCGCCTGCTCGTCGGGATCGGTGCCTGTCCGAAGGACAAGATCCGGGTCGTCCCGCACGGAGCGCCGGCCGAGCTCGGCCGGCGACGGGACGAGCAAGCCGCCGGACGTCACCCGCTCTACGTGACGCCCGTGCCGGGTGGGTACGAGAGGATGCAGTCACGCTTCCTGCTCTCGACGTTCGGCCTGATCTCGCCCGGAAAAGGGCTCGAGACGACGATCGCGGCGTTGCCCTCGATCATCGAGCGCCACCCGGAGGTGCTGTACCTGATCGCCGGGCGCACACATCCGGAGATCGCGCGCCGCGAGGGCGAGCAGTACCGGCTCCTGCTCGAGCGGCGCGTCATCGATCTCGGCCTCGACGATCACGTCGAGTTCGACGACCGGTTCCTCTCGGTCGACGAGCTGGCCGACCTGCTCGCGGCCACCGACGTGTTCGTGACGCCATATCGCAATCGCGAGCAGATCGCCTCCGGGGCGCTCACGTTCGCCATCGCAGCCGGCTGCGCCACGATCTCCACCCCATACTGGTACGCAGTGGACATGCTCTCCTCGGGTGCCGGGCGTCTCGTGCCGTTCGACGACCCCGCCGCGCTGGCCGACGCAGTTTGCGAGCTCGTCGAGCAGCCTGACTCGCTCGAGTCGGCGCGCGCAGAAGCGCGGCGCATCGGCGCCGGGCTCGTCTGGTCCTCGGTTGCCGAGGCCACTGCGGCGGTCCTGCGCGAGGCCAGGGTGCTCGCACCCCGACGAGCCCCGATCCCGGTCGTCGCCTTGGGGCTCACCGACGTGCGTCGAGACCATCTCGTCACGCTCGTCGACGATGTCGGCATCGTCCAGCACGCACACGGCGTGATCCCGAACCGCGAGACCGGCTACTGCGTGGACGACGTCGCGCGACTGGCCGTTGTGGCACGCGAACTCGCACAACGCAACGGGGAACAGCCGTGGAACAAGATCCTGTACCGCTCGCTCGCGTTTCTCCACGCAGCAACCGCCGAGGACGGCGCGGGGATGCACAACTTCATGAGCTACGAACGCCACTGGCTCGACGAGCCGCACACCGGCGACCACGTCGGGCGGTCGATCTGGGCGCTCGGGGAGGTGCTGTCGACGGCCTGGGCTCCGGCACTTGTCCGCCCGGCACGCGAGCTGCTGACGACGCTCCTGCACAGCCTCCGCGCCGATGTGTCGCTCCGAACCGCTGCCTACGCCGTGCTCGGCCTCGCGCACCTCGACCCCGACCGGCTCGACCCACAGGCCCACCTCGTGCTGGAGCGCCTCGTCGAGCAACTCGGTGCCGCACAGGCGAGCAAGGCGTCACAGGACTGGTGCTGGTTCGAAGACCATCTCCGCTATGACAATGCCCGCCTGCCGCACGCGCTGATCGTCGGCGGGACAACGCTCGGTCGCGAGCAGGACGTGTCCACCGGGCTCGAGTCGCTCCGCTGGCTCGGTGACGAGTGCGGGCTCGACGACGACATGCTCCGGCTGCCCGGTCATCTCGGGCGCCATCGCGACCAACCGGCCCCGGGGGCAGGCGACGAGCAGCCGCTCGACGCCTCCGCGCTGGTCGAGGCGGAGCTCGCCGCCTATGCGATCACGGGTGAGCAGGAGCACGCCGCTCGCGCCCTGCGCGCGTTCGACTGGTTCCTGGGCCGCAACCGGCTCGACCGGCCGCTCTACGACTTCGCGAGCGGCGGCTGCAGCGACGGCCTGGGTGAGCACGACCTGAACGCGAACGAGGGCGCCGAGTCGACGCTGGCGTTCCACCGGGCCGAGCTCGCGCTCGACGCGGCAGGATTGCCGATCGTGGTTCGTCGCCGCGCGACCCGGGTCAAAGCAGCGTGACGGCCGACGGGCGGGAGCTCTTCCGTCGCCATCCTGCGAACCCGATCCTGCGAGCGGAGGATTGGCCCTATCCGGTCAATGCGGTCTTCAACCCCGGCGCAGCCATTGTCGATGGCGAGACCGTCCTGCTCGCGCGTGTGGAGGCCCTCACGGGGATCTCCCACCTCACCGCAGCCCGCTCGACGAACGGAATCGACGACTGGTCGATCGCGGACGAGCCGTTGCTCGCGCCGGCCGACGGCGTCACGACGGAGCAATGGGGCTTCGAGGACCCGCGCGCCGTCTGGGTGCGCGAGCTCGATCGCTGGGTGATCACCTGCACCGCGTACGGGCCGGCGGGTCCCGCCGTCTACCTCGCGACGACCGAGGACTTCCGCTCGATCGAGCGGCACGGCATCATCAGGCAGCCCGAGGACAAGAATGCAGCGCTGCTGCCCGATCGAGTGGGTGGCAAATGGATTCTCTTCCACCGGCCGATGACCGCCTTCGGCGGCTCCCGCGGTGAGATCCTCCTCTCACGCTCGGCCGATCTGCGGAGCTGGAGCGCGCCCGAGCAGGTGCTCCAGCCGCGACGGGGCGCCTGGTGGGACTCGCTCCGCATCGGTCTCGGCCCACCGCCCCTGAAGACCGAGCACGGATGGCTCGTGATCTACCACGGTGTGAAGGAGACGGTCAGCGGCTCCATCTACCGCGTCGGCCTGGCACTCGTCGATCTCGAGGAGCCGACACGTGTTCTGGGCAGAGCTCCGAGCTGGGTCCTGGCACCGCTCGCTCCCTACGAACGCCAGGGCGACGTGCCCAACACGGTGTTCCCCTGCGGGCTCGTGCACGACGCGGCATCCGATGAGGTCCGCCTCTACTACGGCGCGGCGGACACCTCCATCTGTGTCGCCACGGCGCGCCTGGACGACCTGCTGGACGCCCTCGGGCCGTCCGCGGCTGCCGGCTCGGCGTGACGCCAACGCTTCGGGTGGCGATGCTCGCCCCGATCTCGTGGCGGGTGCCACCGCGGCACTACGGTCCCTGGGAGCAGTTCGCATCGCTCCTGACCGAGGGCCTCGTCGAGCGAGGCGTCGATGTGACGCTGTTCGCCACAGCCGACTCCCAGACCAGCGCGCGCCTGGTGGGGACCACGCCGAAAGGTTACTCCGAAGATCCGGGGCTCGACCCGAAGGTCTGTGAGAGCCTCCATATCTCGGCTGTCTTCGAACGAGCGGACGAGTTCGACCTCATCCACAACAGCTTCGACTTCCTGCCGCTCACGTACAGCGGACTCGTCGAGACGCCGGTCGTGACGACCATCCACGGCTTCTCGTCGCATGGGATCGTGCCGGTCTTCGAGAAGTACAACGGGCTGGGCTTCTACGTGGCCATCAGCGACGCGGACCGGCACCCCAAGCTCGACTATCTCGCCACGATCCACCACGGCATCGACATGGCCGAGTTCGAGCTCCACCCGGCCGAGGGCGACTACCTGCTGTTTTTTGGGAGGATCCATCCCGACAAGGGGACGGCCGAGGCGATCGAGGTGGCGACGCGGGTGGGGATGCCGCTGACGATTGCCGGCATCGTCCAGGACGAGGACTATTTCGCGCGGTTCGTGGAGCCGCGCCTCGACGGAGACCAGGTCAGGTACATCGGGCCGGTCGCGCCCGAGCAACGCAGCAGCCTTCTCGGCGGGGCCAGGGCGTTGCTCCATCTCGTCAACTTCGACGAGCCGTTCGGCTTCAGCGTCGTCGAGGCGATGGCGTGCGGAACGCCTGTCATCGCCAGGCCGCGTGGCTCGATGCCCGAGATCATCCGCGCCGGCGAGAACGGCTACCTCGTCAGCTCACTCGACGAGGCAGTCGCCGCCGTCGACGAGTCGGCAACCATCGACAGGGCAGCCGTACGCGCCTCGGTCGAGGCTCGCTTCGACGCGAACCGGATGGTGGACGACTATCTCGCCGTGTACCGGCGGGTTCTCGCGCTCGATGCAAAGAGACCTGCACGTCGGGTAAGCTGACGAACGGCAGCGGGATGCGTCCCGCTCCGCATCGAGAGAGGCTGAGGGACCGGCCCTGTGACGCCTCGGCAACCGCCCGGAAGACCGGGAACGGTGCCAATCCCGGACGGATGTGTCGAGCGAGACCAGGAGGTTCCACCCGTGTCAGCCATCTCTCTTTCCTGTCGGGTCTGCGCGACCGGGCATGCACTCGAGGCGCACGGCACCTGTAGCCGCTGCTTCGGGCCCCTCGACCCGGTCTACGACTGGGACGCCCTGCGCGGGACGGTGACGCGAGAGAGCCTCGCGTCGGGGCCACCGTCGATCTGGCGCTACGCCGCGCTGCTGCCGGTCTCCGCGCCCGAAGAGCCGCGACTGGCGCCCGGCTGGACACCCCTCGTGCCGGCGCCCCGCCTCGCGGAGGAGGTGGGCGTGGCCGAGCTGTGGCTCAAGCTCGACACCGCCAACCCGACGCACTCGTTCAAGGACCGCGTCGTCGCGGTCGCCGCGCGCAAGGCGCAGGAGCTCGGATTGACGACGTTGTCCTGCTCGTCGACCGGGAACCTGGCCGGCGCCGTCGCCGCGAGAGCAGCCGCCGAGGGGCTCCAGGCTGTGGTCTTCTGCCCGGCCGACCTCGAGCCGGAGAAGCTCGCCGCGGCGGCCGCCTACGGGCCGACTCTGTACGCCGTCGACGGAACCTACGACGCCTGCTCGCGGCTCACGGTGGAGCTCTCGTTCGAGCTCGACTGGGGCTTCGTCAACGTCAACCTGCGCTCGTACTACGCGGAGGGCTCGAAGACGCTCGCCTACGAGGTGGCCGAGCAGCTCGGCTGGCGCCTGCCGGACGCGATCGCGATCCCGATCGCCTCGGGGGCCCTGTTCCACAAGGTCGGTCAGGGCCTGCGGGAGCTGCAGGCGCTCGGGCTCGTCGAGGGCGAGACGCCGAAGCTCGTCGGCGGCCAGGCCGAGGGCTGCGAGCCCGTCGCGACGGCCTTCCGGGACGGCGGTCGTGTGCAGCCGGTGCGGCCGGACACGATCTGCCGCTCGCTCGCGATCGGCAACCCGGCCGACGGCGACTTCGCCGTCGCCACCGCGCGGGAGACCGGCGGCTCGATCCACACGGTCGCCGAGGACGCCGTCGGCGAGAACATGGCGCTGCTCGCGTCCACGACCGGCGTCTTCGGCGAGACGGCCTCGGGTGTCACGCTCGGCGCGCTCCGGGCTGCGGTCGCCGGTGGGGAGCTCGGCCGGGACGCGCGCGTGGTGCTGCTCGTCACGGGTGACGGGCTCAAGACACCGCAGGCCGTGGCGCACACGTACGCGCCTGTGCACATCTCCGCCGATGCGGACACGTTCGTCGAGGACGTGCTCGCCGCGTAGAGAAGGGGGCAGCCCCCTGCGGGGACAGTCCCCGGGCAGAATGACAGCATGAGCCGGACGATGTTCGAGAAGGTGTGGGACGACCACGTCGTCCGCGTGGGCGACGACGGCGTCACCCTTCTCTACATCGACCTGCACCTCGTGCACGAGGTCACCTCGCCACAGGCCTTCGAGGGCCTCCGGCTCGAGGGCCGTCGCGTCCGCAGGCCGGAGCTCACCGTGGCGACGATGGATCACGCCGTGCCGACCCTGCCGGGCCCCATCCAGGATCAGATGGCGAAGAAGCAGCTCGACGTGCTCCGGGCCAACTGCGCCGAGTTCGACATCGAGCTGCACGCCACGGGGACGGGCGGCGAAGGCATCGTGCACGTGATCGGACCCGAGCTCGGTCTCACCCAGCCCGGCAAGACGATCGTCTGCGGGGACTCGCACACGTCCACCCACGGGGCGCTCGGCGCGCTCGCCATCGGCATCGGGACGACGGAGGTCGAGCACGTGCTCGCGACGCAGACGTTGGCGCAGCACCGTCCCCGGACGATGCTGATCGAGTTCGTCGGGGCGCTGCCGTACGGCCTCACGCCGAAGGACATGATCCTCGGCGCGATCGGCCAGGTGGGGGTCGGGGGCGGCACGGGCCACGTCGTCGAGTACGCCGGCGAGGCGGTACGTGCGCTCTCCATCGAGGGTCGCCTGACGATCTGCAACATGTCGATCGAGCTCGGCGCCCGCGCCGGGATGATCTGCCCGGACGACACGACGTTCGCCTTCCTGGAAGGACGGCCGCGCACACCGCAGGGGGTCGACTGGGAGCACGCGCTCGAGCGCTGGCGATCGCTGCCGTCCGATCCCGGCGCGACGTACGACACGCATGCCACCGTGGCCGTGACAGGGCTCGCTCCTCAGGTGACGTGGGGCACCAACCCGGGCATGGTCGTCCCCGTGACCGGTGCAGTGCCCGACCCGGACGACTTCCCCGACCCGGACGACCGCGCCGCCGCCCTGCGCGCGCTCGAGTACATGGGGCTCCGGCCGGGCGAGCACATCGAGGACATCGCGATCGACCACGTCTTCATCGGCTCCTGCACCAACTCGCGCATCGAGGACTTGCGTGCCGCGGCTGCCGTGGTCGCGGGCCGGAAGGTGGACCCTCGTGTGACAGCACTCGTCGTCCCCGGCTCTGCGAAGGTGCGGCGGCAGGCGGAGGACGAAGGCTTGGACCGCGTCTTCCTCGACGCGGGCTTCGAGTGGCGCCTCGCCGGCTGCTCGATGTGCCTGGCGATGAATCCCGACGTCGTCCCGCCGGGTGAGCGTTGTGCGTCCACCTCGAACCGCAACTTCGAAGGACGTCAGGGCGTCGGCAGCCGCACCCACCTCGTCAGCCCCGCCATGGCGGCCGCCGCGGCGATCCACGGCCACTTCGTCGACATCAGAGGGCTGGAGGTGGCCGCATGAAAGCGTTCACGTCGACCACCGGCCGGGTCGCGGTGATCGACCGGCCGGACATCGACACCGACCAGATCATCCCCAAGCCGTTTCTCAAGCGGATCGAGCGCACCGGGTACGGCGAGTTCCTGTTCTACGACTGGCGACTCGACGAGCACGGGCGGCCACGGCCCGAGTTCGAGCTGAACGATCCCGCGTTCGCAGATGCGTCGATCCTCCTCACCGGGCGCAACTTCGGCTGCGGCTCGTCGCGCGAACACGCCGCCTGGGCGCTGCAGGACTACGGGTTCGACGTCGTCATCGCCTCGTCGTTCGGGGACATCTTCCGGACGAACGCATCCAAGATCGGCCTGGTCACGATCGCGCTGCCGCCGGCAGACGTGAAGCGGCTGATCGGCCTCGTCGACCCGGTCGAGGGTGCGGAGATGAGCGTCGACCTGGAGCGGCGCACGATCACGGACCCGGAAGGCCAGACGTCCGAGTTCGAGTTCGACGAGGCGACGAGAACGTGGCTCCTCCACGGCCTCGACGAGATCGGGCTCACGCTCCAGCACGAGGACGAGATCGCGGCCTACGAGCGCGCGCACGGCGTGGCGTGACGACGGTTGCCGTCCTGCCGGGGGACGGGATCGGGCCCGAGGTGGCGGCCCAGGCGCTCCGTGTGCTCGACGTCTTCGGCATCGAGCACGCCGAGCACCCCTTCGGCGGGAACGCGATCCTCGCGCAGGGCGTGCCTCTGCCCGACGAGACGCTGGCCGCCTGCAGGGCGGCCGACGCGGTCCTGCTCGGCGCCGTCGGCCTGCCCGAGCTCGAGGGGCAGACGGTGCGTCCCGAGCAAGGGCTCCTCGCGCTCCGCCGGGAGCTCGACGTCTACGCGAACCTGCGACCTGCCCGTGGCGCAGGCGTCGACCTGATCATCGTCCGCGAGCTCACCGGTGGTCTCTACTTCGGCACCAAGGGCACCCGCGACGACGGCACGTGGTTCGACACCTGCGAGTACACGCGGCCGGAGGTGGAGCGGATCGCACGACGCGCGTTCGAGATCACCCGCGCGAGGGGCGGGCGCCTGACGTCGGTCGACAAGGTGAACGTGATGCACACGTCACGCCTGTGGCGCGACGTCGTCACCGGGCTCGGCGCCGGTGAGTACCCGGACGTCCCGCTCGACCACGCGCTCGTCGACTCGTTCGCGATGACGATCGTGACCGCGCCGGCGACGATCGACGTCGTCGTCACCGAGAACACCTTCGGCGACATCCTCTCCGACGTCGCCGCGGCGGTGACGGGCGGTCTCGGGCTGGCCGCGTCCGCGTCGCTGGGTGACGCAGGCCCGGGGCTCTTCGAGCCGGTGCACGGCTCGGCGCCGCAGATCGCCGGTCGGGGGATCGCCAACCCGGCCGCGATGCTGCGCTCGGTGGCGCTGCTCCTGCGCCACGGTCTCGGGCGAGAAGCCGAGGCCGCTGCCCTCGAGTCCGCCGTCGACACGGCGCTTGCGGAGGCGCCCACACCCGACCTCGGCGGGTCGGCGACGACGCAGGAGCTGGGCGACGCCGTGTTGCGCACGCTCGAGGGCTGACCTACGCTGTAGCACGATGGAGAGCGCCACCGACACCCGTTTCGCGTTCTCCTTTTTCGGCTTCGCCTTTCGGCGCTAGCCGGCGCATCCGTCCCCGCCTCGCGCCGGCTAGCTGACATCCCCGGCGGATCAGTCGCCGTCTCCGACCCGAAAGGCATCCGATGACATCCAACGAGCTCACCGTCGCCTACCCCGGCCGCGAGGGCGCGCACAGCGCAGCCGCATGCGATCGCCTCTTCCCGGCGGCCCGGCTGGTCCCGCAGCCGTCGTTCGGCGACGTGGCGGACATCGTGGTCGAGGGACGTTGCGCCTTCGGCGTGCTGCCGATCGAGAGCTCGCTCGCCGGGCCCGTGAACGAGACACACGACCTGCTCTGGGACCGGCCGCTCTCGATCGTGGCCGAGGCGATCCTGCCGATCCACCATTGCCTCGTCGGCCCGGCTCCCATCGCGCTCGAGGAGATCCGCGAGATCCGCTCGCATCCCGTTGCGCTCGACCAGTGCCGGAAGCTGCTCGCGGCGCTGCCCGGTGCGACGCCGACCGTCGCCGCGACCACCGGTGATGCGGCCTCGGCGGTGGCCGCGACCGCCGACCCCACGGTGGTCGCAATCGCCAGCGACCGCGCGGCGCGGCTGAACCGGCTGGTCGTCATCGCCGAGAACGTCGGCGACCATCCCGAGGCGTACACCCGCTTCGTCTCGGTGGCGTCGTACACCCGGCTCGACCGACGACCCGGCGCCTGGCGCACCGCCTTCTCGTTCGTCACCGACCACCGCCCGGGATCGCTGTTGCGGGCGATCGAGCCGATCTCGAGCCGCGGTATCGACCTGGCGCAACTCGTCTCCAGGCCGATCCCGCAGACGCCGTGGAGGTACCGCTTCGACGCCGTGCTCGCCGGGCATCCGCTCGACGACGACGTCGCCGGTGCCCTGCGCGAGCTGCAGGAGCAGACGGCGGTGCTGCGCGTGTTCGGCTCCTACCGGGCGGATCTCGAGGACCCAGGCGCGACGACGGTGGCCGCGTAGACGAAACTGCCTTGTGTTGATTCAACACAAGGCAGGATGTGCAGGTGCGCGGACGCAGGCACCCGATCCAGATCTGCGACGTCGCCCCGCGGGACGGGCTCCAGAACGAGGCCGTCACGCTTCCCCCGCTGACGCGGGCCGAGCTGGCCGGACGGCTCGCCGAGGCAGGGTTGCGGCGGATCGAGGTCGCGAGCTTCGTCCGCGACGATCTGGTGCCGCAGATGGAGGGTGCGGAGGAGGTCGTCGACGCGCTCCCCGACCGGCCCGACGTGCGCTGGGCGGGGCTCGTGCTCAACGAACGCGGCTACGAGCGGCTCCGCGGCACGTCGCTCGCCGAGGTGCACGTATCGGTCGCCGTGACGGAGGAGTTCCAGTCGCGAAACGGCGCCTCGACTGTCGAGGAAGGGCTCGCCCGCGTCGCGGCAGTCCTCGCCGCAGCGGCGGCGGACGGACGGCGCGCCACGGTGACGCTGAGCTGCGCCTTCGGCTGCCCCTTCGAGGGAGAGGTCGACCCGGGCGCCGTCTACGACCTCGCCGGGCGCTGCGCGGCCGCCGGGGCAACCGAGATCGTGCTCGCCGACACGATCGGCGTCGCGGCACCGACACAGGTCGCGAAGCTCGTCGACCGCTGCCGTCGGACGCTGCGCGAACCGGTCGGCGTCCACCTGCACGACACCCGCGGCACCGCGGTCGCGTGCGCCTGGGCCGCCGTCGAAGCCGGCGCCACCGTTCTCGACGCGTCGGTGGGCGGTGTCGGCGGCTGCCCGTTCGCCCCGGGCGCACAGGGAAACGTCGCCACCGAGGACATCGTCTACCTGCTCGAGCGCGAGGGGGTCGCAACGGGGATCGACCTCGATGCGCTCATCGAGACGTCACGGTGGCTGGGGAGCATTCTCGGACATGAGCTTCCGGCCCGCGTCTCGAGAGCGGGCTCGTGGCCTGGATGAATCAGAATCGAGCTGACCGACCAGCCTGAGCGCCAAGACCGCCGCAGAGCGGCGGGTGGTCAACACCAGCCTCACTCGCGCGGTAGTCGTGGGGTTTGGGGCTCTGGCGTGAAGCGCGAGAGAGGCTGGTGTGTTACTTCCCGCCGCCTTGCGGCGGTCTCCGATTGTCAGCGTCCGACAACGGCAGCCGCACGCGGTACGACGATGCCCAGACCTATGCGGCCTCGGTGGCGAGGCGGGACTCGTCGTCGTGCGCCGGCAGATACGGCTTCCAGAGCTCGGGCACGCGGTGGAGCGCCAGCCTGATGAAGAGCACCGGGGCGGGGGCGCGCGGTGGCCGCGACAGGTTCATGCGGGCCTCCTCCGGGAGCCGGTCACCCTTGGCGAGGTTGCACGGGGCGCACGCGGTGACCACGTTCTCCCACGTCGAGTCGCCGCCACGCGAGCGCGGGACGACGTGGTCGAGCGTCAGCCTGCCGCCGTGCGTGCCGCAGTAGACGCACCGCCAGCCGTCGCGCGCGAACAGGACGCGCCGCGAGATACGCCGCTTCACAGCCCGTGGCACGCGGACGTACTGCAGCAGCCGGATCACGAGGGGGCGCACGAACGCCCGGCCGGCCGATCGCAGCGGATCGTCGCCCTTCTCCACCACCTCCGCCTTGCCCTTCCACACGAGCACGTGCGCCCGGCGGACCGAGCACACATTCAGCGGCTCGTAGCTCGCATTCAGGACGAGAACCTGGGACACGCCGCGTGAGCGTAGCAACGGCGTCCTCCGCCGACGCCATGCGGGCCCGGGTCGACGGGCCGGTGGCGAAGTCGGCACAATGAGCGCGATGCGCTCTTTGGTCGCAACGGGGCTCGCACTGGTCGCGCTGGCGCTGCCTGCAGCGACCACCGCGGCCCCTCCGGGAGCCATCGCGGTGATCTCGATCACCACTTCCACCAAGGCGACCGACAAGGCGCCGAAGGGCCCGAGCGCCGGCGACACCTATGTCACGACGAGCCGTCTCGTCAACGCCGTGGCGCAGTTCGGCAAGAAGAAGGGCGCCGTCGTCGGCTCGGACAGCGCCACCACGACGCTCACCGCGACACGAAGCGCACGCGTCTCCGGCGTCGTGACCCTGCCGGGCGGCACGCTGACCGTGCGGGGCAAGCTCGAGGAGCAGGCCGACACGACGTACGTCGCACCCGTCGTCTCCGGCACCGGCGCCTTCAAGGGCGCGCGCGGCACCGTGACCATCAACGGCACCGCCAAGCGCGCCTGGAACGTCTACAAGCTGACCTACTAGGCCAGGCTCGCTGTAGCGGCCGGCATCCGGCCCTACCGCGCCATCGCGCGCTCGACCGCTTCCTGCTCCTCCGGCGAGAGCGCGACGGCAGCACGGCCGCGATCGAGCTCCTTCACGTAGATGCGCGCGTAGTCGCGGCCCTGGATCGCCGTCACAACGGTGCCGGTGCGGGTCGCGTCGAGAAAGGCGAACGACGCCGACTGCTGCCCGCCGGTGTCCTCGTAGGCGTCGTAGCGGACGACCGACGTGTTCGTGACGGCGCCGTCGACGCGCCGGTCGACACGCGTGAGCCCGCCGGCGACCTCGTCGACGGCTCGGTGCAGATCGTCGATGCGTGCCTGCAGGGAGACGGCGAAGTCGACCATGTCTTTCGAGGAGCCGCCGAGGATCGCGGCCTGCGAGCGCCGCAAGGCCGAGATCCGCCGCGCGAGCAGCACGACGATGATCAACGCGAGCGCCGCGACGACCGCGGCACCGATCGCGACAGCGAGCGCCGCGTCCATCGCGCGGCTACCCGAGCGAGAAGACGACCGGGTACTCGGCCGAGTTGTTCGTCGTGTTCTGCTCGCCCGCGACCGGCTTGACGCTCACCTGCACCGTCGTCTTCTCGCCGAACGGCACCTCGGGGAAGTCCTTGAACGTGATCGACTTCGTCTCACCCGGGTCGATGAGATCGATCGTGCCCTTCTTCACGATCGGCGTCGTGTCCTTCGGGATCGTCAGCGTCACCTCGAGCCGAACCTCCTGGTTCTCGCCGCTGTTCGTGACGCCCACCTCGAAGGCGAGGTCGGTGGAGGTGACGATCGTCGTCTCCGTCGACGGTGACAGCTGCTGGCCGCTGGGGAGCACCTTCACGTAGGCGAGCATGCTTCCGTGCAACCCGCTCGGCGTGCCGCCGGTGGAGGCTCCGTGGACCCGCTGCCAGATCGCCGTCATCGAGCGCGCCGAGTAGAGATCGCTGTTGGTGACGAAGACGGACGGCGGCGCCGTCACGCCCGAAACACCCTCGTTCGTCATCACCGAGGTGGCGGTGGCCTGGAAGAGGTCGGCCCAGACGACGTCGCTCGCCTCGAGCCGGGTCGCCTGCGCGGCCAGTGCGAGCCCCGCCGCCGAGGCGTCGGTGGACGACGCGGTCTGCTTGAAGGTCTGCTGCAGCTTCTGCATGCCGCTGACGCGGAGCTGCAGCGCTTCGATGGCATGCTCCTGCGCGGGTGTCAACGGCCCCGGCGGGTCGATCTGCCGGGCACGCTCGACGCCCTGCTGCTGCTGCGAGATGAGACCCGTGAGCTCCTTCTCCAGCGACGCCTGCTTCAGGCCCGGTGTCGTGAGCAGCGTCGCGAGGGACTCGCCGATCTTGGCGGAGTCGGTGCCGACCTCGCCGATGTCCGTCATGTAGCTGTTGTACTCGTCACGTTGCTTGTCGCTCGAGCATCCCTGCACCCAGACGACGAGCAGGACGACGAGGATGATCGCGAAGGCAACGAGCCCGATCAGCCGCAGCAGCGGCGTCAGCGCGTGCGGGCCGCTGCGCAGCCTCGACGGCGGGCGGGGAGGCCTCGAGCCGGGGCCGTCACCGCCGCGACCACCCGTTCCACCCGTGCGGACCGGCGGTCGCTCCTGGGTGTCGTCGTCGACGAAGTCGAAGTCGAGGATGTCGTCGTCGTGAACGGACACGCGCGTCTTCCAGCCGGCGGCTGACGCGTCGAGTGTACGGGATCGCCCGGTCTGCGGAGGACGTACCGAGCCTGTGGCGAAGGAGCCTGGACGTGTCGACTGCGGCCCACGCCCTCCCGGACCGCGAGCTCGTCCTCGATCGCTACCGGCCGCTCCGCCCGCTCGGTCGCGGCGGATCGGGCTCCGTCTGGCTGGCCCGCGACGAGCGCACGGGGCTCGAGGTGGCGCTGAAGATCGTCCCGCGCGAGGGGAAGCGCGCCGCACGCGCGATGAGGGAGATGGAGGCGGCGTCGCGCCTGCGGCACGAGCGCTGCGTCCGCGCCTACGGGTTCGGTGGTGACGACGGTCACGTCTACATCGCCTACGAGTACGTCGCCGGCAGCACGCTGCGCGAGCTCCTCCGCAGCGGCCGCGTCACCGACCGCGACGCCGTCGAGATCGCCGCACAGGTGCTCGACGGCCTGGCGCACGCGCACCGTCACGGAATCGTGCACCGAGACGTGAAACCGTCCAACGTGCTCGTCGAGGAGGGCGACGACATCGCCGTGCGTCTGCTCGACTTCGGCCTGGCGCAGTTCGACGAGGCGGACACCCTGACCGCGGTGGGTGACGTCCCCGGCACGCTCGCGTACATCGCGCCCGAGCGGCTCGTGGGCGGCGAGGCGTCGATGCGCAGTGACGTCTGGGCGGTCGGCGTCATGCTCTGGGAGTCGCTCGTCGGGCAGCACCCCTTCTGGGGCGTGCCGCTGCCACAGGTCGCCGGTGCGATCGAGGACGGCGCCCCGCCGCTCGCCGCGAAGCGGCGTGATCTCCCGTCGCGCCTGCTCGCCGCCGTCGATCGCGCGCTCGCCACCGACGCCGACCGGAGACCGCCGGCGGCGCAGCTGGCGGACGAGCTGCGTGAGTCGTTCGTCGTGCCCCGCTCGCGCGAACCGAGGCGGGCGCCGGCCGCGGCGTCGAAGCCGCCGAAGCAACGTCGCGTCGCGGCGCCCGCGCCCCCCGGCGTGCGCATCGCCGGTGGAGCGCTCTGCGGGCTCGCCACCGCCGTGGGGGCATCGCTGCTCCCGTTCTGGCCTCCGGGCCTCGTGCTCGCGATCGCGGTCGCCGCCGGGGTTGTGTGGGCCTGGAGCCCACGTGTCGGGCTCGCGCTCGCCCTGTTCGCACCGACCCTGCCGCTCGGCAACGTCGCGCAGGGGGCGGCGGTCGCCTGGGGCGCGATCGCCATTGCGTGGCTCGCCCTGTCGTGGCGACGGCCACGCGAGGGTCTCGTGTTCTGCGTCGGCCCGCTCCTGGCACCGCTCGGTCTGCTCGCGCTCGTCCCGCTCCCGGTGCAGCTCGTCCGCGGCCCGCTGCGCCGCGCTCTCCATGCGGCCGCTGCCGTGCTCAGCGCCGCGCTCGTCGCCGGTGTGAGCGACCGCAGCCTGCCGTTCTCGGGCGAGACGGTCGCCAACCTCGGGATCACGGGCAGTGACCAGCCGGGCGACGTCGTAGGCGCAGTGAGCGGCATCCTGAGCGGAGATCACGCCGTTGTGACGACGGCGCTCGTGCTGGCCGCGGCCGCCGTGCTCCTCCCGCTGGCCCGACGCCACGGTCTGCGTGGCATCGCCGTTCTGGCGGCGCTCCAGCTCGGCGCGCTGCTCGTCGCGGCGCCCGCTGCCTGGCCGCAGGCGACGGTCGGGACCCTGCTGCTCGCCGGGACGCTGGTGGCGCGGCCGCTGCTCCAGCTCCACCGTGCACACGCCGCCGTTCAGGTCGACAGCTAGACTCGATCGCAGGGGGCTCCGCCGCCACATTGAGCGTCCTACGCGCCATCGAGAGCAAGATCGAAGGCCTGGTCGAAGGCGTTTTCGGCCGTGCCTTTCGTACCCATGTCCAGCCGGTGGAGCTGGCGCGCAAGCTCGCCAAGGAGATGGACGAGCACCGCTCGGTGTCGGTCTCGCGCGTGTACGTGCCGAACGAGTACACGCTCTACCTCTCAGCGCGTGACCGCGACCAGTTCCAGTCGTACGAGGGATCGCTGGTCGGCGAGCTGCAGGAGTACCTCGCCGAGCACGCGCGCCGCGAGGGCTACTCGCTCCTTTCCGCTCCACGGGTCAGCATCGCGACCGACGACGACCTGGCGATCGGAGAGTTCGGGATCGCCACCCGTGTCGCCCAGCCGGAGACGGCGCCCGCTGCGGTGCTGCCGACCTCCGAGCCCGATGCAGTCTCGGAGGGGAGCGCGCTCGCCGCTGCGGCCGCGTTGCCGTCGGCACCGCCGACGCCCGAGATCCCGGCCGCGACGATCGTCTACCGGCCGGCCGTGCCGCTCGAGACGATGCCGGAGGAAGAGCCGGTGCCGCCTCCGGAACGTGAGACCGTGACACTCACGATCGGCGACCGCGTCTACCCGATCCTGTCGAGCCGGGTCGTGCTCGGCCGATCACGGGAGTGCGACGTCCACCTCGCGGACGCCAACGCATCCCGGCGACACTGCGAGATCGTGCAGGAGGGCGCCTCGAGCTGGAGCGTCGTCGACCTCGACTCGACGAACGGCACGGAGCTGAACGGTCAACCCGTCAGCCGCGCGTCGCTCGAGGACGGCGACCGCGTGACGGTCGGGAGCACCGACATCCTGTTCGGGCGCTCGCTGTCGTGATCGCGGACCTCGCGACAGACGAGACCCTCCTCGGTCTGAAGATCGCCTTCCTGGTGCTGCTGTACCTGTTCGTCTGGCTCGTCCTGCGGAGCGCGACCAAAGATCTGCGCGCGGCTCCGCAGGAGAGCATCATCCTCCCGGCCGCCGACGCCGCCCGCCTGCGCGCGGAGGTGGCGCCGCCGGCGCGACGGCTGCTCGTGCTCTCGAGCCCGGTGCTCTCCCCCGGGAGTGAGATCGCCCTCACTGCGCCGACACGCGTGGGGCGCGGCGGCGAGAACGCGATCCGTCTCGACGGGGACGACTACGCGTCCAACCACCACGCGCTGATCGAGCCGCGAGTCGACGGGCTCTGGGTGTCCGACATCGGCTCGACCAACGGCACCTTCGTCAACGGCGCCCGGGTCACCGCATGGCGCCTGCTGCACGACGGCGACGTGATCCGCGTCGGTCAGAGCGATCTCCGGGTGGAGGCGTGAGGATCGCCCGCGCCAGCGCGCTGACCGACACCGGCCGGCGCCGCCTCTCGAACGAGGACGTCTTCGTCTGCGATCCACCGCTGTTCGCGGTCGCCGACGGCATGGGGGGCGCCCAGGCCGGCGAGCTCGCGTCGCGGCTGGCCGCAGCCGCGCTCGAGGAGCGGACGGTCGGGTTGCGGGGCGAGGAGGCGGTGAGCGACCTCGTCCAGCGCGCCAACGATCGCGTCTTCCGCCGGTCGCTGACCGACCCTGCCGCGACGGGGATGGGGACGACGGTGACGCTGGCCCTCGTGGACGAGGAGGCCGGCACCGTGACGATCGGTCATGTCGGCGACTCTCGTGCCTATCGCGTTCGCGAAGGCCGCCTGGAGCAGTTGACGGACGACCATTCGCTCGTCGCGGAGCTCGTTCGCTCCGGCCGGCTCACCAAGGAGGAGGCAGAGCAGCATCCCCACCGCTCCGTCATCACCCGCGTGCTCGGCACCGACGAGACGGTCGAGGTCGACATCCACACGATCGCCATGCAGGCAGGCGACCTCTTCCTGATCTGCTCGGACGGCCTCACGTCGATGCTGGCCGACGACGCCATTCTCGAGCTCGTGACCGCTGCCGACGGCGACCTCGACGCGGCGGCGGAGGCTCTCGTCCGCGCCGCCAATGCCGCCGGGGGCGAGGACAACGTCACCGTCCTGCTCGTCGTCGTGGAGGAGGGTGACGCCGACCCGGCCGTCGTCGCACCCGCGACCGTCGTCCCGAGCGACGCGGACGAGCCCCGAGTGGACGCGTCCGTGGCGCCCCACGAGGTGGTTCGTTCCGGTGCCGGGGCCGGCGGCCGGCTACCGGCGCTCCTCCTGATCGTGATCCTGCTGGCGCTCGCGGCGCTGCTCGTCTACTGGGGGCTGACGCGATGACGACACGCGGGAGAGAGCTCGTCAACCTCGCCTGCGCAGGCCTCGTCGCCTCGACGGCGTTCGCCGCCGCGTGGATCGCCGGCGGTGGTGAGGGACGCGCCGGCTGGGTCGGCTGGGCGCTGGCGCTGTTCGGGCTCTACCTGATCGCGCACGTCGTCGTGCGCCGCACGGCCCCCTTCGCCGACCCGACGCTGCTCCCGCTCTGCGGCGCTCCTCACCGCCGTCGGCCTGACGGTCATCTACCGCCTCGATCCGGTCGAGGCGCGCAAGCAGCTCGTCTGGGTCGCGATCGGCGTGGGCGTGATGGCGATGGTGCTCTTCTGGCTGCGGTGGGACTACCGCATCCTCGAGCGCTACAAGTACCTCTTCGGGATCTCCGCCGTCGCGTTGCTGCTGCTCCCGTCCATGCCGGGCATCGGCCAGCGGATCAACGGCGTGCGGCTGTGGGTCGAGGTGGGAGGGCTGCAGTTCCAGCCGGGCGAGCTGGCGAAGATCCTGATGATCGTCTTCCTCGCCGGCTACCTCCGCGACAAGCGTGAGTCGCTGGCGCAGGGCCGGCTCAAGGACATCGGGCCGCTGCTCGCCATCTGGGGCGCCTCGATGCTCGTCCTCGTGCAGACGAGCGACCTCGGCTCGGCACTGCTCAGCTTCGGGATCTTCCTCGCCATGCTCTACGCGGCGACCGGTCGCGCCCTCTATGTCGGCGCCGGGCTGGCGCTCTTCGCCGCCGGCTCGGCAGCCCTGTACAACGCGCTCCCGCGGGTGGAGCAGCGGGTCACCGTCTGGCTGCACCCGTGGACCGACCACAAGATCGCCTGCTCGTCCGGCGGGTTCGACTACCGGCAGTACTGCGACTCGTACCAGCTGGTGAAGAGCCTGTACTCGATCGCCAACGGCGGCTACGGCGGCACCGGTCTCGGGCAGGGGACCTTCGAGACGATCGACGGGAACCCCTTGATCCCGTTCCTCAACACCGACTTCATCTACTCCGCCATCGCGCAGGAGCTGGGTCTCGTCGGCGCGGCGGCGGTCCTGCTGCTGTACCTCGTGTTCGTCGCCCGCGGCATGCGGATCGCACTCGTGGCACAGGATGGCTTCTCCAAGCTGCTCGCCGCCGGGCTCACCTTCAGCTTCGCGCTGCAGACGTTCATCATCGTCGGCGGCGTCCTGCGGCTCGTCCCGCTGACGGGCATCACGCTGCCGTTCGTCTCCTACGGCGGCTCCTCCATCCTCTCGAACTTCGTCCTGCTGGCGCTGCTCCTGCTCGTCTCGAACCGCGCCGTCGCAGCGGCGCAGCCACGATGAACCGCCAGATCGCCCGCGTCGCGTGGACCGGTATGGGCCTCCTCGTGGCCCTGATCGTGGCAACCACGTACTGGCAGACGTGGGCCCGGCCGGCGCTCGGCGCGCGGCAGGACAACGAGATCCAGCGGGTGGCCGAGTTCGAGATCCGCCGCGGCCCGATCGTCAACGACCCCAAGGTGCTGGCACGGAACATGCCGCGGCAGGTCGGTCGCAAGACCCTCTACTTCCGCCGCTACCCGCAAGGGTCGCTCACCGCGCACGTGGTCGGCTACTCGACGGTGGGCCGGGCGAGGACCGGTCTCGAGCGCTCCATGAACGACGTGCTCACCGGCTCGAACCGCAGCCTCTCGTCGCTCGTCGACCAGACCCTCGACGAGCTGGGTGGCACGCCGATCGTGGGCGACGCGGTGGCGACGACGGTCGACCTGGATGCGCAGCAGGTGGCGCTCGACCAGCTCGGCCGCCGTTGCGGCGCCGTCGTCGCGATCGACCCGCGCACGGGACGGCTGCTCGTGATGGCCTCGGCGCCGAGCTACGACCCGAACTACGTCGAGCACCGCTACGGCGAGATCTCCGCCATCACGGCGGACTGCACGCCGGCCTCGCCGCTCCTCAACCGCGCCAGCGCCGGCCTCTACCCGCCCGGCTCGATCTTCAAGGTCGTGACTGCGAGCGCGGCTCTCGAGTCGCGCCGCTTCACCCCCGACTCGACGTTCTACGACCCCGGCTACTGCATCGCCTACGGCAAGCGCGTGAACAACTTCGACACCTCCAGCCCGTTCGGGTCGCTGACGCTGCGGACGGCGCTGCAGCATTCCGTCAACTCGGTCTTCTGCAAGATCGGCCAGGCACTCGGGGCGAAGCGGATCCTGCACACGGCGGAGAAGTTCGGCTTCTACGAGCGCCCCCCACTCGAGACGCCTCCCGACGAGCGCCTCCCGAGCGGGCTCTACCGCGGCGGCACCCTGTGGTTTCCGGAGCAGAACACGAGCGTCGACGCCGGCCGCATGGCCTTCGGTCAGGAGCGTCTGCTCGTGACGCCGCTGCAGATGGCGATGGTGGCGGGGGCGATCGGCAACGCCGGCATCCTCATGCGCCCGTACGTGGTCGACCGGATCGTCTCCCCGAAGGGCGCGACGATCGACAAGACGAAGCCCGAGCGGATCGACCGCGCCGTGTCGCCACGCACGGCCAAGGACGTGGGAGACATGATGGTGGGTGTGGTGCAGGGCGGCACCGGTACCGCCGCCGCCATGTCGGGCTTCCGCGTCGGCGGCAAGACCGGCACCGCCGAGACCGGCATCAGCGGCCGCAACACGACGTGGTTCATCGCGTTTGCCGGGCCGTACGGGGAGCGTCCGCAGGTCGCGATCGCCGTCGTGCTGCAGAACCAGACCTCCACCGGTGGCGCCACGGCGGCCCCGATCGCCCGCGCGGTGATGGAGGCGATCCTGCGACCCTCGTCGAACCCCTAACGTTACGGGGATGTCCACGACCGACCGCACCCAGGGAACGCTCTTCGCGGATCGCTACCTGCTCGGGCGAAAGCTCGGCTCTGGTGGCATGGCCGACGTCTGGTTGGCCGAGGATCAGGAGCTCGGGCGCCGGGTGGCGGTCAAGATCCTCCACGAGCGGTACGCGAGCGACGCGCAGTTCGTGGAGCGGTTTCGGCGCGAGGCGACGAACGCCGCCGGTCTGAGCCATCCCAACATCGTCTCGATCTTCGACCGCGGCGAGGCGGAGGGCTCCTATTTCATCGTCATGGAGTACGTCGAGGGCCGGACGCTGAAGGAGCTCGTCGTCACGCGCGGCCCGTGCCCGGTTCCGGTCGCGATCTCCTACACGCGCCAGGTGCTCGCCGCGTTGCGGTACGCGCACCGCAACGGGATCATCCACCGCGACATCAAGCCCCACAACGTGATCGTCGACCACGAGGGGCGGGTCAAGGTGGCCGACTTCGGCATCGCGCGCGCCGGCGCCAGCCAGATCACCGAGGCGGGGTCGATCATCGGCACGGCGCAGTACCTGTCGCCGGAGCAGGCACGCGGCGCACCCGTCGAGGAGAGCTCCGACCTCTACTCGACCGGGGTGGTGCTCTACGAGCTGCTCACCGGGACGGTGCCGTTCAACGGCGAGACACCGGTCGAGATCGCCATGAAGCACATCTCGCAGACGCCGGAGCCGCCGTCCGCGCTGCGCCACGAGATCCCGCACGACCTCGACCTGGTCGTGCTGCGATCGCTTGCGAAGGAGCCGGTCGACCGGTACCGCTCGGCGCAGGACATGGATCGCGACCTGGAGCTCGTCGCGCGCGGCGAGTCCGTCGCGCGCGAGACGGAGGAAGCGGCGACCGTCGTGCTGGCCGGGACGACGGCGGTGACGGAGATCGCCGGCGGCGCTGCGCCGCGCCGGTCGACGGGCGGCTACGGAGGCGACGAGCGGTACCGCGCCTACGACGGCCCGGTGTCGCGCGGTCGGGGCTGGTGGGCGTGGCTGCTCGCACTGGGCGCGATCGCCGCCATCGCCGTCGGCGGCTGGTTCCTCTGGGACCGCGTGCAGAGCGAGATCGACTCGAGCAAGCCCGTCGCGGTGAACGACTACCGCGGCATCCAGGAGACGCTCGCCGTCGACAACATCACGAAGGACGGCTTCGAGCCGCGCGTCACGCGCGAGCCCAACGAGGAGACCGCGGAGGGATACGTCTTCGAGCAGCAGCCCGAGCCCGGGACGCGGCTCGCCAAGGGCAGCCTGATCACCATCTTCGTCTCCACGGGCAAGCGTGAGGTGCGCGTGCCGAGCGTCGTCGGCAAGAGCGAGGCTGACGCGGTGGCGGAGATCACGAGGGCGGGGCTCGAGGCTCGCTCGGTCCCGATCAACTCCGGTCAGCCCGCCGGCACGGTCACGGCGCAGGCTCCCGCGCCCGGAATCACGCTGGTCGAGGGCTCCGAGGTGCGGATCAACGTCTCCAAGGGGCCGAAGCCGGTCGCGGTGCCGTCGGTGGTCGGCCTGCTCTACGACACGGCGGCGGCGCAGCTCCAGTCGGCCGACTTCGCCGTCGCACGCTCGGACGTCGACAGCGACGAGCCGAAGGGGACCGTCGTGGCACAGGATCCGGCGGGCAACTCGACCGCGTCGAAGGGGTCGACGGTGCGGTTGTCCGTCTCGAAGGGGCCGGCGACGACCGAGGTGCCCGACGTGACCGGGCTCGACCTGACGTCGGCGCGCCAGACGCTTCGCGCCGCCGGCTTCAAGGTCACGGTCACGATCAGCGACACGGAGGACGAGACACTCGACGGCCTCGTCGCCTCGCAGACGCCGCTCGGGAACACGCAGGCAGAGCCGGGCTCGTCGGTGGCGATCGAGGTGTGGCGGTACGTGCCTCCGCCCGTCACGACGGACACCACCACGGCGCCGCTCGCGCCGTGAGCCCGCGGATCCGCGTGGCGGTGCTCGCCGGCGGCCGCTCGAGCGAGCACGAGATCTCCCTCGCCTCCGCGGCGTCGGTGATCGACGCGCTCGACCCGGCCCGCTACGAGGCCCAGCTGGTCGAGATCGGGCGCGACGGCCGCTGGGCGCTCCCACCCGGTGACGCGCAGCGTGCGATCGAGCGCCCCACGGCGGCAGAGACGCTGCCGATCCCCGCCGCCACGGCACCCGCGACGCTCGGGACGGTCGACGTGGTGCTGCCGGTGCTCCACGGGCCGTTCGGGGAGGACGGCACCGTGCAGGGTCTGTGCGAGCTCGCCGGCGTCGCCTATGTCGGCCCAGGCGTGCTCGCGTCGTCCGTCTGCATGGACAAGGACGTCTTCAAGACGCTGATGCGCGGCGCCGGCGTTCCCGTGGCGGAGCACGTGGCGCTCCGCCTCGGCGACGCGGTGGTGAACCCGTTCGGCTACCCGGTCTTCGTCAAGCCGGCCAACCTCGGCTCCTCGGTCGGCATCTCGAAGGTGCGCGAGGAGGCGGAGTTGGAGCCGGCCGTCACCCTGGCCCGGCGTCACGACGAAAAGGTGCTGGTGGAGGAGTTCGTGCGAGGCGCGGAGATCGAGGTGGGCGTGCTCGGGAACCTGCCGACACCAGTCGCGTCGGTGCCCGGACAGGTCGTCTCTCACTTCGCGGACTGGTACGACTGGTCGTCCAAGTACGACGACGGCGGGTCAGAGCTCGTGATCCCGCCCCCCGGCGTCACCGCAGCACAGGCCGAGCGCGCGCGCGATCTGGCGCTGACGGCCTTTGTTGCCACCTCGTGTGAGGGGATGGCGCGCGCGGACTTCTTCGTGCGCGAGGCCGACGGCGAGGTGATCCTGAACGAGCTGAACACGATCCCCGGCTTCACCTCGACGAGCTTCTACACGCGCCTGTTCGAGGCGTCAGGGATCCCGTACGGCGACCTGATCGACCGGCTGATCGCCCTCGCGCTCGAGCGCCACGAGCGACGCCAGGGGCTCGTGTATTAGGGCGTCAGGACGCCGCCCAGCGCGTCTTCCCAGACCACGAGCGCCTCGTCCAGCTCGGCGTCGGAGATCGTGAGCGGGCAAAGCACGCGGATACAGCTCCTGTGGACACCTGCGGGCAGGAGGATCAGCCCGCGCTGCAGCGCTGCGTCCATCACCGCCTCGGCGAGCTCGGGGGCGTGCTCCTTCGTGCCCGGATCGCGGACGAGCTCGATCGCGAGCATGGCACCGAGACCGCGGACGTCCCCGATCTGCGGATGGCGCTGCTGCCACGAGAGCATGCGCTCGCGGATCACGTCGCCGACGACACCCGCGCGCTCGAGCAGCTGCTCCTCCTCGAACACGTCGAGCACCGCGAGCGCGGCGGCCAGCGCCACCGGGTTGCCGATGAACGTGCCGCCGACGGCGCCCAGGTGACCCGCGTTCATGATCTCGGCGCGCCCGATGACACCGGACAGCGGCAACCCGGCCGCGATCGACTTCGCGACGGCGATCAGGTCCGGCTCGACCGTGTAGTGCTCCATCGCGAACATGCGCGCGGTGCGCCCGAAGCCCGTCTGCACCTCGTCGGCGACGAGCACGATGCCGTGCCGGTCGCAGATCGCCCGCAGGCCTTCCACGAAAGCGGCCGGAGCCGGGATGAAGCCGCCTTCGCCCTGCTGTGGCTCGAAGATGATCGCCGCGACGTGTTCTGCCGGCACGTGGGTGACGAGCATGCGCTCGAGCTGGGCGAGAGCATCGCCTGCTCCGATCCCGCGGTACGGGTTGGGATAGGGGGCGCGGTACACCTCGGGTGCGAACGGCCCCAGGCCGAGCTTGTACGGGTGCGCCTTCGAGGTCATCGTCAGCGACAGGAGCGTGCGGCCGTGGAAGGCGCCTTCGAAGGCGATCACCGCAGGCCGGCCCGTGTGGAGGCGTGCGAACTTGACCGCGTTCTCGACCGCCTCCGTGCCGGCGTTGAAGAATGCGGCACGCGTGCCGCCGGAGATCGGCGCCAGGGCGCCCAACCGCTCGGCAAGCTCGACGTAACCCTCGTACGGCACGACGGTGAAGTCCGTGTGGACGAAGCGCGCCGTCTGCTCCTGCACCGCGTCGATCACGCGCTGATGCCCGTGACCGACGTTCATCACACCGACACCACCCGCGAAGTCGATGAACGTGTTCCCGTCCACGTCCGTGATCGTCACGCCGGCCGCCTCCGCGGCGAAGATCGGGAGATGGACGAGCAGCGGGAGCGCCACGGCGGCGCGCTCGCGCTGGAGGAGCTCCCGTGAGCGGGGGCCCGGGATCTCGGTCCGGATGGCGATCGATCTGGTCATGGACACGCGCCTGAGCGTAGCCGAGTGACGCGGCGATACGCTCGCACAGGTGGACGCAGCCGATCTGGCACCCGAGCCTCACACACAGCTCGCCCAATGGCTCGAGGAGGCGCGCGCTGCGGGCATCGTCAACGCCGACGCGATGGCGCTGGCGACGGTCACGGCGGACGGCTCTCCGTCGGTGCGCATGGTGCTCCTCAAGGGATGCGACGCACGTGGTCTCGTCTTCTTCACGAACCTGGAGAGCCGCAAGGCGATCGAGCTCGAGGCGAGCCCGCGGGCCGCCGCGGCGCTGTACTGGCAGCCGCTCGAGCGCCAGGCGCGAGCCGAGGGACCGGCCGAGCCGCTCCGGCGCGAGGAGGCGCAGGCGTACTTCGACACCCGCCCGCGCGGCAGCCGTCTCGCGGCGTGGGCGTCACCGCAGTCGCGTCCCGTCGCCGACCGGGACGAGCTCGACCGGCTCTACGCCGAGGTGGAGGAGCGGTTCGACGGGATTGCGGATCCGCCGCTACCGCCGTTCTGGGGCGGATACCTGCTCGTGCCGGAGACGTACGAGTTCTGGCAGGGACGCAGCAACCGGCTCCACGACCGCATCCGCTACGAGCGCGACGGCGACCGGTGGGCTCTCACGCGGCTGGCTCCCTAACGGATCGCCACAGCGCCGCCGTGCGGCGCAAGGGTGGGCTGCGGCGCGGCCGCGAAGCGGACGCCTTCAGGGATCTCGCTGTCTTGCGCGCGGCAACTACGGGGCCGGGGCGAGTGCGGCCGTGGTGTAGCGGCCGGCGGCGTTCCAGAGCAGGTACCCCTTGGCGCCCTGCAGGCGAACCGCCTCGATCTGCTGCCGCACGCCTGCGAGATCGTAGTTCCAGTCCTGGATCCAGGGGACGAGTTGCACGTGCGTGCCACGCAGGGCACGCCGGAAGTCGACGAGCGTCCGGAACACGGTCTCGCCAGGCTCGGCGCTCGGGTTGGCGAGACCGAGCTCACCGCCGCCGTAGAGCACCGGGTACGCCATGGGGGAGATGTTGTCGACGTACGCCGAGATCCACTGCGGCACCTGGCCGATCCGAAGGTCACGCGTGGCCGAGAGGCCGAAGACCGCTGTCGAGAGGCGCGCGCCGTACGGCTTGAGCTGCTGCCGGGCGTAGGAGATGAAGTCAGCGATCACGCGCCCTCGGGCCTGGGTCGTCCGGCCCGGGTAGACGGCTGCGGAGGTGTCCCCGTCGGACGGGAAGCGCACGTAGTCGAGCATGATCTCGTCGAATCCCGCCTTCGCCGCCACCACCGCGGGAGAGATCGCGTACTGCCACACACGCCGGTCGTAGGGGTTGACCCAGGCGAGACCCTGACGCGTCGCCCACACACCACCGCCGGGGGTCTTCACGGCGAGGTCGGGGCGTGCCGCCGCGAGGATCGGGTCCTGGAAGACGACGACGCGGCCGATCAGGTACACGCCCTTTCGGTGCGCGAGACGCGCGACCGCCGCCGGCTGGAAGTTCGAACGCGTGGCGCCGATGCGCTGCGCGAGCCCGACGCCACCGGAGCGGAAGTTGACGATGCCACCCTCGTCCTTCAGATCGAGCTCGATCGTGTTGAGCCCGTACTTCGTGTAGCCGACGTACTGCTCGAGCTTGCCGGACAGCGAGGCAAGCGGGCCCGTGACGTGGACGCCGCGGATCTCGACCGGGAGCGGCCGTGGTCGTGAGGCAACCGGGGCCTTCGTCGCTGCGGTCGGAGATGTCGCGGCGGTGGTCGCACCGACGCGGCCGGTCTTCTTGACGAGCGTCATGCCACCGGCAACGACGAGCACGGCGGCGAGCGCAACCGCGACGGCCGCAGCACGACGACGTCGCTTCTGGCGCCGTGCCTGCTCCCGGCGAGCGCGGAAGCGCTCGTTCGGCTCCATCGATGGGTACAGCATGGACACCGGGCTCGGGACCTTAGCGGATCGCGGACGGCCGAATCCGGGCTGCAGTCGCCCACTACGATGCTCCGCATGGTTCTTTCCGACGGCGCCATCCGCCGCCTCATCGAGGCGGGCCGTATCGGCATCGACCCGTACGACCCGGAGCTCCAGCAGCCGTCGAGCCTCGACGTCCGTGTCGACCGGTTCTTCCGCGTGTTCAGGAACTCGCGCTACCCGTTCATCGACGTCAAGCAGGCGCAGGAAGAGCTCACCGAGATCGTCGAGGTGCCCGAGGGCGAGGCGTTCATCCTGCACCCGGGCGAGTTCGTGCTCGGCTCGACGCTCGAGCGAGTGACCCTCCCCGACGACCTGGTAGCCCGATTGGAGGGGAAATCGAGTCTCGGCCGCCTCGGGCTGCTGATCCACTCGACCGCGGGCTTCATCGACCCCGGTTGGGACGGGCACGTGACGCTCGAGCTCTCCAACGTCGCCAACCTGCCGATCACGATCTACCCCTCGATGAAGATCGGGCAGCTGTCGTTCGTGCAGCTCTCCGAGCCGGCGGAGCGGCCCTACGGCTCGGGTGGGCTCGGCTCGAAGTACCAGGGCCAACGCGGGCCGACGCCGAGCGCCTACTGGAAGAACTTCACCGAGACGTGATCCTCGTCACCGGAGCCGGCGGCTTCATCGGACGCCACGTCGTCCGGGAGCTGATCCGCGGCGGCCACAGCGTCCGCGCTCTCGTCCGTGGGAAGCCCGGGGCTGCAGCGCTCGACCGGGTCGAGTGCGAGCTCGCCGTCGGTGACGTGACCGATCCGGCCTCGATCGCCGCGGCGATCGCCGGCTGCGATGCGGTCGTTCATCTGGTGGCGATCATCGCCGGCCGGCCGGCAGCGTTCGACCGTGTCATCGCGGGCGGAACACGCATCGTGGTGGACGCGGCGCGCGAGGCGGGTGCCCGTCGCATCGTCTACATGAGCGCCCTCGGCGTCGGCGAGGAGACGAAGGACACGGTGCCGTACTACCGCGCCAAGTGGGCAGCGGAGCGCGCGGTGGCGGAAAGCGGCCTGGCCCACACCGTGCTGCGCCCGAGCTTCGTCTTCGGGCCGGACGGGGGAGCGCTCCCGAGCTTCCTGCGCATCGCGCGCCTGGCGCCGGTGACGCCGGTCGTCGGACCGGGAACGCAGCGCCTGCAGCCGATCTGGGTCGAGGATCTCGCGGCGGCGGTCGGGCTGGCGCTCGGGTACGACGCCGAACCAGCCGCGCCGATCGAGCTCGGCGGCCCCGACGTCGTCGACTGGAACGAGCTGTGGCGCAGGCTCAAGGACGCCCTGGGCACACGCCGACCCGCGCTTCATCTTCCCTTCTGGCTCATGCGTCCCCCGGCGCTGGTGCTCGAGCGATTGCCGAGCCCGCCGGTGACCCGCGATCAGCTGACCATGCTCTCGCTCGGAGACAACGTCGTCACCGACGGCGGCACGAGCATGACGAGGCTCGGGCTCCTCGACCCTCTCCCGCTCGACGAGCAGCTGGCGCGCGCGGTTGCCGGCGTGCGTCGAGCCGCGCGGGCGTAACGGAGCGCCGGGCAGCGAGACTGTTGCGCATGAGGGATCCGGATCTCCTGATCGCCGCGAACTGGTCGAGCTCGTACGTCTGAGCGTTCGACCACGCAGCCCGGGTGGCTGCTGCGGTGAGGAGTGCCGGCGGACCGCGCGAGCTCCGCACGGCGCGCGGAAGCCTGGGCAGGATCCTCCGTCGGCTGCGGTCGGCTCAGCCGGGTGGGGCGCAGGCGTCGTCGTCCCCGACGCCCGGCAGACGGCCGAGCAGCAGCGCGAGCTGACCCGCCTCCTGCTCGTCCAGGCTGGCGGCGAAGATGGCGTCGACCGCGGCGAAGTGGTCGCGCGCCGCAGCACGCAGCCGCCGCTCCCCTTCCTCGGTCAGCACCGCATAGGTGACCCGCCGGTCGGACGGGCAGGCGCCGCGTGCCACCAGCCCGATCGCCTCGAGCCCGTCGAGCAGCCGTGTGATCCCGGACGGCGTCAGGACGACGCTGGCTGCGAGCTCCACGCGCTTCAGCTGCTTGTCCGGCGCCACCGCGAGACGCAGCAGCACCTCGTAGTCGGAGATCGTCAGGCCATGCTCGGACTCGAGCTGCGCGCTCAGCGCGCGTGTCAACGCGGCGTGCACGCGGAGCAGCCGTGCAAACGCGGTCACTGCAGTCGATTGCTCGCTCAATACTTGACTTGTCATCTATCTCTCTGCTATTTTGATTGCGGACGCAATAATACCGGACGCAAGGAGGAACCGCAAATGACCGTAACAGCTCTACCGGAAACCGCCATCCCGGCCGGCACCTGGTCGATCGACCCCATCCACTCATCACTCGAGTTCGCCGTCAAGCACCTCGGCATCGCGACGGTGAAGGGTCGTGCAGCCGGCTTCACCGGAAGCATCACCGGCGGCGAGCAGCCCGCGATCGAAGGCGTCGTCTCGGTCGCGTCTCTCACGACCTTCGACGAGACGCGCGACGGCCATCTGCAGTCACCGGACTTCTTCGACGCCGAGCGTCACCCCGAGCTCCGCTTCGCCTCGAGCTCCTTCGAGCAGCAGGGCGACCAGCTCGTCGTCGACGGCGAGCTGACGATCAAGGGCGTCACGCGGCCGGTCGAGCTGCGGGGCACCGTCGCCGGTTCGACCACCGATCCGTGGGGGAACGAGCGCATCGGTCTCGACCTGGCCGGCACGATCGACCGCACCGACTACGGGCTCACCTTCAACGCACCGCTGCCCGGCGGCGGCCTCCTCCTCTCGGACGACGTCCGGCTCGAGGCCAGCTTCTCGGCAGTCAAGCAGGCGCAGGATCGAGCCTGACGATGCGGATCCTCGTCATCAGCGGCAGCCTGCGCGAGGGGTCGTACAACACGGCACTCGCGCGGGCGGCCGCCGAGGTCGCCCCGGACGACGTCGAGATCGAGCTCTACGACGAGCTCGGCAGGGTCCCGCCCTACGACGCCGATGCGGACGGCGGCGAGGCGCCGGCGGCGGTCGGTGACCTCCGTCACCGGATCGCAGCGGCGGACGGGGTCCTGTTCGTCACGCCCGAGTACAACGGGTCGATCCCCGGCGTGCTGAAGAACGCCGTCGACTGGGCCTCGCGCCCCCACCGCAACGCGGCGCTCTGGGGCAAGACCGCAGCCGTGGCGGGCGCTTCCACGGGCTCGTACGGGGCACTGTGGGCGCAGAACGACCTGCGCCGCGTGCTCGGGATCGCCGGCGCGCGCGTGATCGACGGGAGCGTGGCCGTCGCGAGCGTGCAGGACCGCGTCTCAGCGGACGGCCGCCTCGTCGACGACGTCGTCCGCGCCCAGCTCCGCACCCTGCTGGAGACGCTCGTCGCCGCAGTGGAGCCCGTCGCCGTCGCAGCCTGACCGAATGCCCGGGCTCGACGGGCGAGGGCCGCCTCACGGCGGCCCTCGTTCCTTGGTGACCAGCGGTGGATTGGTAGAGGCGCTTCCGGTGCGTTCAAGACGCACGGCGCAGACGCGAGCCCCCCACGCTGGCTAGGCGGTTCCCGGTGGTCCCGGGGGCACGCCTCTACCCGCTGGTACCTCCGCTGCCGGTACTGCAGGAATCCATCATCGACCGGACCACCTCCTTTCCGCGGTAGTGCGACTCTACCGATGCGAGCGGCCGACGGGAAGTGCGCGCAACAGAACTCGACTCCGACCACGGTGCCGAAGCTCCACGCGCTTCAGGCTGGTGTCTTCCACCGGCTGCTCTGCAGCCGTCTCCTCTCGCGCTGCAAACCGAGACGAACCGTGCTCACGGAACGAGCACAGTCGTCACCTCGAGCCCGTTGCCGACCGGGACCGTGACCGACACGAGCGTCGGGTCGGACTGCCGGGCCGCCGCGTATGTCGGCGAGCTGCGAATGGTGGTCGGCGACATTGTCGGCCACGATCACCCCGCCGGGAGCGACTTTGGCGCGTGCGAGCTCGAAGAGCGGCTCGTAGATGTCCTTCCACGTGTCGATGAGAACGACGTCGAAGCCGTCGTCCAGAGCCGGAAGCGTCTCGAGCGCGTCGCCCGGCACCAGCTCGGCAGTCTCCTCGAGCCCGGCGTCTGCGATGTTGCGACGCCAGGCCTCGCACTTGACGGGATCCTGCTCGAGCGACACCACCCGTCCACCGAGGAGCCGCGCCGCGGCGGCGAGCCAGATCGTCGAGTAGCCGCGCGAGCCACCGAGCTCCAGCACCTCGCACTCCGGGTTCGGGGCCACGAGCGCGAACAGCAGCCGACCGGTGTCCGGGCCGACCGGCAGCGACCGCTGCGCCACGGGCAGGCCGGCGGCGACGTCGCGCTCGTCCTCCTCCTCGAGGCGTGCGAGCACCGAGCGCACGCGATCGTCGAGCATCAGGGCACCTCGACCAAGACGGTGCCGTCCTCGCGCACGCGTACAGGGTAGGTGGTCACCGGGAGATAGGCGGGGAGCGTCAGCGCCTGACCCGTGCGCACGTCGAAGCGGGCGCCGTGGCGCGGGCAGACGACCTCGCACACACCGGGCTCCCATTCGCCTTCGCAGAGCTTCCCGTCGTCGTGCGTACAGCGATCCTCGATCGCGAAGAGCTCGCCGCCACAGTTGTAGACGCCGATACCCTCCGGGCCGGCAGCGATCACCCGCACCGTCCCGGGCGGGAGCTCGGCCAGCGCACAGACCTCGACCTCACGGCTCAGGAGAGCGTGATCTCCGTGGACGCCGCCGTGCCCCATTCTTCGGGTAGCGGTGTCCCTTTCGCCTTGTGGAGCGCCACCTTGAGCACGCCGAGACCGAGGAGCGCGCACTTGAGACGCATCGGTGTGAGCGGGATGCCGATCTCCTCGAGCAGCTCGTCCTTTGGCATCGTCGCCACCTCGACCGCCGTGCGCCCCTTGACGAGGTCGGTCAGCATCGAGGTCGCCGCCTGGCTGATCGCGCACCCGCGACCCTCGAACCCGACCTCCTCGATCACGTCACCCTCGCCGAAGCGCACGGACACGGTCACCTCGTCGCCGCAGAGCGGGTTCTTGCCCTCCGCGACCGCGTCGCTCGGCTCCAGCAGCCCGTGGTTGCGCGGCGCCTTGTAGTGGTCGAGGATGACCTCGCGGTACAGCTGCTCGAACTCGCTCACGTCAGCAGCTTCCGCACCTTGACGAGCCCGTCCACGAGACGGTCGATCTCGTCCTCGACGTTGTAGAGGGAGAAGCTCGCGCGAGTCGTGGCCGCCAGTCCGAAGTGGTCCATCGCTGGTTGTGCGCAGTGATGCCCCGCCCGGACGGCGATTCCCTCCAGATCGAGCACCTGCGCGACGTCGTGCGGATGCACCCCGTCGACGTCGAACGACACCAGGCCGCCGCGCCGCTCGGCGGGGGGGCCGAGCACCGTCACGAAGGGCAGCTCGCCCAGACGCCCGAGCGCGTACTCGGTCAGCGCGCGCTCGTGGCGGTCGACGGCCTCCAGCCCGACGCCGGTCAGGTAGTCGACCGCCTGCCCCAGGCCGTACGCCTCGACGATGGGCGGTGTCCCGGCCTCGAACTTGTGCGGCAGCTCGGCCCAGGTCGTCCGCTCGGCGGTGACGTTGCCGATCATCGAGCCGCCGAGCTCGAAGGGCGACATCGCCTCGAGCAGCCCTCGCTTCCCATAGAGGACGCCGATGCCGCTCGGCCCGCACATCTTGTGACCCGTGAAGGCGAAGAAGTCGCAGTCGAGCTGCTGGACGTCGACGGGGCGGTTCGGCACCGCCTGGCAGGCGTCCACGACGACCACAGCTCCACGCGCGTGCGCCCAGGCGGTGAGCTCCTCGATCGGGACGATCGTGCCGAGCGTGTTCGAGATGTATGCGCAGGCGACGAGCTTGATCCGCCCGCGCTGCTCGACCTCCGGCAGCGCGTCGAGCGTGAGCTCGCCGTTGTCGTCGATCGGCAGCACGGCGAACTCCGCCCCGGTGCGGCCGGCGATGTACTGCCACGGGACGAAGTTGGAGTGATGCTCGAGCTCGGTGGTGAGCACGACGTCGCCGGGGCCGAGGTTGTCGAGGCCCCACGCGTACGCGACGAGATTCAGCGCCTCGGTGCCGTTGCGGGTGAAGATCACCTCCCGCGTGGAGCCGGCGTTGACGAGCGCCCGCACCTTCTCCCGGGCCCCCTCGTAGCCGGCTGTCGACCGCTCACCGAGCGTGTAGACGGCGCGATGGACGTTCGAGTAGGACGTCTCGTAGAACTCCCGCATCGCATCGAGCACCTGTCGTGGCTTCTGCGACGAGTTCGCCGAGTCGAGATAGGCGAGCGGCTTCCCGTGCACCTCGTGCTCGAAGACCGGAAAGTCCGCGCGGAGCGCGGGGGCGTCGAGGATCGCAGTGGCCGTCTCGGTCACGTCCTCCATGGTAGCCGGGCGCCTGCGGGCAGCCCGCCGCCGCCCCTACGGACTCGCGACGCGGCCGTTTCCCTGCGCGACCTCGTGGATCTCGCGGCGTCGGACGGCGGCCGCGCGGGCGTGCTCGAGAATCTCGCACACGAGGCCGAGACGCTCGCGCTCTGACGTTCGCCCGAGCAGATCCTGCTTGACGGGCGCCGCGAGCTCGAAACATCCGGCCAGCGCAAACGACAGTTGCGGATGGTCTGCAGCGGGAGCCTCCATGTCCGCGCCTGCGGCGTCGACGACACGTGCGAAGAGCGCCAGCGCCTGGGCGACGCGCGTCGGTGTCGCCGGGTCGGGCACGTCGACGAACGGCTCCACCCGCCCCGTGTGGAAACTGCGACCACCGGTGAGCTCGTGGAGGCGGAACCGGTCGCGCCCCTCGACGAGGATCTCGAAGCGGCCGTCCGGGAAGCGCCGGATGACCTCGATCACGGCCGCGCGCGTCCCGATCGCCTGCATGCCGTCGTCGTCTGCGTAGACGAGCCCGAACTCGCGACTCTCGTCGACGCACTCGCCGATCAGCTCGCGGTAACGAGGCTCGAAGACGTGCAGCGGAACCCTCTCGGTCGGGAGCAGGACGATGCCGAGAGGAAAGAGCCCGATCTCCTCCACCCGGCAAGCCTACGCCGGGCCGCAACCCCCGCGCCGCCAGGGTTGACGGGTCGGAGGGCGTCACCGAACCTACGGGTGGTGGGGTATTCGGTTGGCATGGACCTGGTCGACGTCGACGACGTCGCCGACTCGCTCGCCCGCTTCGGAGAGAGCTACCTGACGCGGGTGTTCACGGAGCGGGAAGTCGCGGCGTGCGCAGGCGGTACAGACATACGCAGGCTGGCAGCGTGCTTCGCGGCGAAGGAGGCCACGCTGAAGACGCTCGGGGCGCGGGACGAGCCGGTCGACTGGCGCTCGATCGAAGTCGTCGTCCCGCGCGAGGGCGACGCGACTGCGGTCCTGAGCGGTCGGAGCGCCGAGCTTGCGGCGCGGGAGCGTATCGTCCGGTTCGAGGTCAGCGTGACCACGGCGCGCGCATACGCTGCTGCAGTCGTGCTCGCGGAGGGAGCGGGCGCCACCAAGCCGGCCGGGGAGGCGTGATGGAGGAACGGATCAGGGCGGTCATCGATCAGCACGCGCGCCTGAGCGTCGCGGCCGCGACGCTCGCGGACGAGGACGACCTCTACGCTGCGGGCATGACCTCCCACGCGAGCGTGAATCTCATGCTCGCGCTGGAGAACGAGTTCGATGTCGAGTTCCCCGATCGAATGCTCCGCCGCAGCGTCTTCGAGAGCGTGTCGTCGATCCGGAGCGCCCTGCGCGAGCTCGCCAGCGAGGCGGCCGCGTGAGCGCGACCGCCGGCCACGACACCGTGTTCGCAGAGGGCGTGCGGCGGATCGCCGAGGAGGTGGCGGCACCCGCCGCGGACGACGTCGACCGCGAGGCCCGCTTCCCGCACGAGGCGATCGACGCGCTGCGCGAGACGCGCGCGCTCTCTGCCTTCGTCCCCGGCACCCACGGAGGCGACGGCGTCGGCTTCCGCGAGCTCGCAGGAGCCTGCTTCGATCTCGGGCGCGCCTGCGCGTCGACGGGGATGGTGTTCGCCATGCACCAGATCCAGGTGGGATGCATCGTCCGGCACGCGCTCGGAACACCGTTCTTCGACGACTACCTGGCGGATCTCGCGACCGACCAGCGGCTGATCGCGTCCGCGACGTCGGAGGCGGGCACCGGCGGCGACCTGCGCACGAGCGTTGCCTCGCTGACACCCGCCGGCGACGGTCTCGCCTTCGAGAAGCAGGGTCCCACCGTCTCGTACGGCGCCCAGGCGGACGACCTCCTGACGACGCTCCGGCGTACTCCAGAGGCCGACGGCTCGGATCAGGTGCTCGTGCTCACCCGCGGTGCCGAGGCAGCGCTGGAGCAGACGAGCACGTGGGACTCGCTCGGGATGCGCGGCACCTGCAGCCCGGGCTACATCGTTCGTGCCACGGTGACGCCCGACCACGTGCTGCCGACGCCGTTCGGCGAGATCGCGGTGGAGACGATGGTCCCGTTCTCGCACCTGCTCTGGGCCCACGTCTGGCTGGGCATCGCCACCGCGGCCTACGACCGCGCTCGGGGCTTCGTCCGCGGCCAGGCGAGCAACCTCGGCACCGTGCCGCCGACCGCGACGAGGTTGTCCGCGGTCGCCACCGACCTCCAGGCGATGCGAGCCGAGCTCGCCGCCGCGACCGACGAGTACGCCGCCATGATCGAGTCCGGCGCCGTCGACACGCACACGGTCGGATATGCGATCCGCATCAACACCCTCAAGATCAGCGCCTCCGAGCGCGCGCCGCGGATCTGCTCGGCGGCACTCGGCATCTGCGGCATGGCCGGTTACAAGAACGACACGCCCTGGAGCGTGGGACGACATCTCCGCGATTCCCTCTCCGCGGCCCTGATGATCGCCAACGAGCGCATCCACGCCACGAACGCCGGCCTGCTGCTCGTCCACAAAGGCGGCTGACCGCCGGTGGCCAGCTTGCACAGCGCGGACGAGACGTCCTTCCTCGGCGACCTCGTCGACGCGGCGCTGCTGCTGCCGACCGCGGTGCCCGGCGTCTACGGGCGCAGCGGCACGTTCGAGGACGTCCTGCTCCGCTTCGACGCGCTCGTGACGCGCGAGACCGAGAGCGACGGAGCCGAGGTCGTGCGCTTTCCGCCGGTGCTTCCGCGCGAGACGCTCGAGACGACGGGGTACCTCGGCTCATTCCCGAACCTGGCCGGCTCCGTCTGGAGCTTCGACGGCGACGAGGAGCAAGCGCTCGACCTCGGCGCACGCGCGGCGGCACACGAAGACTGGAGTGCGCTCCAGCGCATGACCGCCGTGTCGCTGATCCCTGCGGCGTGCTACCCCGTGTACCCATGGGTCGCTGCCGCGGGGCCGCTCCCGAGTGGTGGTCGCCTCGTCGACATCTGCTGCTACTGCTTCCGCAACGAGCCGTCGCACGACCCCGCCCGGATGCAGTCGTTCCGGCAGCGTGAGCATGTGCGCCTCGACACGCCGGCGGTCGTCGCGGCCTGGCATCGCGACTGGGTCGACCGTGGCGGTGAGATCCTTGCCTCGATCGGTCTCCACACGGAGGCCGTGCCGGCCAACGACCCCTTCTTCGGCCGTGCCGGGCGCATGCTCAAGGCCAACCAACGCGAGCAGGGCCTGAAGCTCGAGCGGGTGCACCCGATCGCAACCGAGACGCCCACCGCGATCATGTCGATCAACTACCACCAGGACCATTTCGGTCGGGACTTCGACCTCAGGACGGAGGACGGAGAGGTGGCGCACACGGCGTGCTTCGGCTTCGGGCTGGAGCGGATCACCCTGGCGCTTGTTCCGCGTGCACGGCCTCGACGTCACCGCTTGGCCCGGAGCCGTGAGACGGCAGCTCGCGATCGGTGAGGGCTAGCGTGACCGCGCTGCTCGGTCTCGATCCCTCCACCTACCGCCCGCACGCGCTCCACGCACCCGAGCGGCTGTTCCCCGAGACCAACTGCTACACCGACCTGTGGATCGAGCTGCTGCACGCGCGCGGGTGTGAGCCGCTGGCGATGCTCGCGTTCACCACCGTCGTCGACTTCGAGGGCGACCAGTGGACGTTCTTCAAGCCGCCGCCCGAGGACCTCGCCCTCCTCTACGGCCTCGAGGTGCAGGAGTTCGTCGTCTACCGGCCGCTGCCCGAGCACCTCGAGCAGCAGGCGTCGCTCGGCCGCACCGTGATCGTCGAGGTCGACTCCTTCTACCTGCCGGACACGGCCGGGCGCAGCTACCGCGAGCGGCACGAGAAGAGCTCGATCGCGGTCGAGGCGATCGACTCGGGCGGCGATCGGCTCGTCTACTTCCACGGCCCAGGGCTCTACGAGCTGGCCGGCGACGACTATCGGAACGCGCTCCGCGTCGGCCGCGAGTTCTCACCCGATGTGCTCCCGCCGTACATCGAGCTCGTTCGCGGCGACCGCCTGACGCCGCTGCCGCCGGAGCAGTTGCGTGAGGCTGCGACCGAGCTGCTGGCCGTCCAGCTCGGACACCGTCCGTCGAGCAATCCCGTGGCGCGTTTCGGCGAACGGCTCGACGCCGATCTGCCACGCCTGCTGGCCGAGGGCGAGCAGGCCTACCACGAGTACGCGTTCGTCACCGTGCGCCAGTGCGGCGCCGCGTGGGAGGCGGCGCAGTCGTTTCTGGAGTGGCTCGACGACGGGGTGGACGGAGTGTTCGGATCTTCCGCCGCCTCGTACGGGGCGCTCGCGGCCGCCGCGAAGACGCTGCTCTTCAAGCTCGCCCGTTCCGCTGCCACCGGCCGCGCGCTCGACGCCGCGCCAGCAATCGAAGAGATGGAGGGCCTCTGGGGCGAGGCGATCGCGACTCTCGAGGCCGGGCTCTCGTGAGGCGATGAACGGTCGCGTGCAGACGATCGTCGACACCGGGAGCAGCGTGCTCGAGCGCGTTCCGCTCCAGGATGGCTGGAGCGCAGTCCCGACTCCGCCCGGAGCGACCGACGAGCATCTCGCAGGCCTCGACGACGCGATGCTGCCGTTCTCGGTACCGGGGACAGCGGCGTCCGCGCTCCTCGCCGCCGGGCGGCCGACGACGGCCGATCTCGACGACGAGGACTGGTGGTTCCGCTGCCGCTTCGCCACCGCACCGGCGGCGGCCGGCGAGGAGGTCGCACTGCGGTTCGACGGGCTCGCCACCTTCGCCGACATATGGCTCAACGGCGCCCATGTTCTCTCGAGCGACAACATGCACATGAGCCACGAGATCGAGATCGGAACACTTCTGCGGGCCGAGAACGAGCTTGTGATCGGGGTCCGTGCGCTCGGGCCGTTGCTGGAGCCGAAGCGCCCGCGGCCGCGCTGGCGCACGCGCCTCGTCCGGAATCAGAACCTGCGCTGGATACGCACCGCGCTCGCAGGCCGGATCCCTGCGTTCGCGCCGGGCCCGGCGCCGGTGGGGCCGTGGCGGCCCGTGACCCTGCTGCGCCGTCGCCACGTCGCCGTCGACGACCTCACCCTCCGCGCACGGCACGACGGTGACGCCGGCGTGGTCGTGGTGGCGGGGGTGCTGCGGCCGCTCGGCGAGACACAGTTGGAGACGGTCACCGTGCGGATCACCGGCCCGGCCGGAGCCGTCGAGGCCCCGCTCGACATCATCGAGCGCGACGGCCGCGTGTACGCCGAAGGCTCGGTGCGCATCGACGGAGCTGCACTCTGGTGGCCGCACACGCACGGGACCCCTGCTCTGCACGAGGTGGAGCTCGTCGTCTCGGGCGGGGGCTGGTCGGCGAGCCACGACTGCGGCCGCGTCGGCTTCCGGAGCCTCGAGGCGACCGACGAGCCCGGGCTCGCGCTCTCGCTCAACGGGGTGCCGATGTTCTGCCGCGGCGGCGCACTCCTGCCGGACGCCGTCACCGTCGACCCGACATCCGACAGGTTGCGGCAGACGCTCGAGCGGTGCCGGGACGCGGGGATGAACATGATCCGGCTCTCCGGCGTCGGCACATACGGCAGTGACGACTTCTTCGCCGCCTGCGACGAGCTCGGGCTCCTCGTCTGGCAGGACTTCCCGTTCGCGAACCTCGACTACCCGGTCGAGGACACGGAGTTCAGAGCCTCCGTCGAGACCGAGGTGCGTGGCTTCCTCGCCCGCGCGGGCTCCCACCCCAGCCTCGCCATCCTCTGCGGGAACAGCGAGATCGAGCAGCAGGTCGGCATGCTCGGGCTCGATCCGGAGCTCGGGCGTGGACCTCTCTTCGGAGAGCTTCTCCCCGCGCTCGTGCGCGAGCTGGCCGTCGAGGCGCACTACGTGACCTCGTCGCCGACCGGCGGTGATCTCCCGTTCCGGCCCAACGCCGGGGTGGCTCATTACTTCGGAGTCGGCGCCTACCGCCGCCCACTGGACGACGCCCGCCGCGCCGAGGTGCGCTTCGCGGCCGAGTGCCTCGCGTTCGCGAACGTCCCCGACGACAGCCTCCTCGACGGCCTGGCACCCGGAGGAGCAGGACGTCTCGTGCACACACCGGCCTGGAAGGCAGGTGTGCCCAGGGACTCGGGCACCGGGTGGGACTTCGACGATGTCCGTGACCACTACCTGGGCTCTCTCTTCGGTCTCGACCCGGTCGGCCTCCGCTGGGCCGACCCCGAGCGGTACCTCACGCTCTCACGGATCGTCACGGGCGAGGTGATGGCGGCCACGCTCGGGGAGTGGCGCCGCCTGCGCTCGACGTGCCGCGGCGCGCTCCTGTGGACGCTCAACGACGTGCTTCCCGGCGCCGGCTGGGGCGTGCTCGACAGCCGCGGCAGCCCGAAGCCCGCCTACTGGCTCGTGCGGCGGGCTCTCGCGCCGGTCGCCGTGTGGCTGACGGACGAAGGCACGAACGGCGTCGCCGTCCACGTGGCGAACGACGGCCACCGGTCCGAGCCCGTGACGCTCGAGCTGACGCTCTTCCGGTCCGACGGCCTTGCGGTCGAGTCGGCGCAGCGCGAGCTCGAGCTGGCACCGCACAGCCTCTCGGAGCTGTCCGTGGAGGAGGTGCTGGGTCACTTCGTGGACGCCGGCTACGCGTTCGCGTTCGGGCCGCCCGGTCACGACGCGGTGGTGGCCACCCTGAGGCGGAGCTCCGGCGACGTGGTCTCGCAGTCGTCTCTCTTCCCGGCCGGCTATCCGCTCGCCGTCGAGCCGATCTCGAGCCTCGGCCTGGAGTGCTCCGCGACACCCGGGCCTGACGGCGTCCTGGTCACGCTCCGCAGCGCGAGGCTCGCATACGGCGTCTCCGTGAGCGCCGAGGGGTACCTGCCGGACGACGACTGGCTCACCCTCGCACCGGAGTGCGAACGGCGCCTCCGGCTGCGCCCGCGCGACGCCGCGAGCGAGTGGACCGGTGGTGTCGTGAGCGCCGTCAACGCCGGTGGTACTGTCCGGCTCGGGAGGGGCGGATGAGGAAGGGAACGTCGATCGAGCCGGTGGTGTTCGGCGCAGCCGACGCTCCGCTGTTCGGCATGCTCACTCGCCCTGCCGCAGGTGAGGCCGTCGACAGGGGCGTGCTCATCTGCCCGGCGCTCGGCTACGAGAACGTCATCTACCACCGCCAGCTGGCGGTGCTCGCGCAAAGGCTCGCCGCGGACGGGCGAACGGTGTTCCGGTTCGACTGGCCCGGGGCCGGCGACAGCGCCGGGGACGACACGGACCCCGGGCTCGTCGAGGCGTACATCGAGACGGTCGGCGCCGCCGCCCGGACGCTCCGTGACAGCTCGGACGTGGCCGAGGTCGACGTCGTCGGTCTGCGCATCGGGGCGACCCTGGCGCTGGTCGCCGCAGCCCGGGCACCGGTCGCGGCGGACTTCGTGCTCTGGGCGCCACACGCGACCGGCCGCGAGTACGTCCGGGAGATCCGCGCCTTCGACCGTCTTGCCGTGAAGAGAGACCAGCAGCCACCGGAGCACGAGATCGACGGCGAGGAGGCGCTCGGCTTCCTCCTCTCGAGTGGCACGATCGCGGCCCTGCAGGAGCTCGACCTGCAGACGCTCGAGCTCGCCGCCGGCCGGCCGCGGCGCGTGCTGCTGGCGGGCAAGGACGGCCCGCCCGATCAGCGGCTGGCGGCCATCCTCCGCGACCGCGACGTCGCGGTGGAGACGACGGTGCTGCCAGGGTTGCGCGAGGTGACGATGGGCTGGACCGAGCGGCCGGTCCCGGTCGAGGCGTTCGAGACGATCGCGAGCTGGCTGGAGCCCGGCACGCCGGTCGCCTCGGCGACCCCGAGGAGCACCAGCGCGACGATGACCGTCCGCGTGGGGGACGGTCGCGTGGAGGAGCACGCCTTCGTGCTCGGTGGCGAAGAGCCCGTGTTCGGCATCGTCGCCACGCCGGGTGACGACGGGCACGATCCTCCGGAGGACGCCTGGGTCGTCTTCGCCACGAACCGGTACGCGCGCCGGATCGGCCCGAACCGCCTCTACACGACCTGGGCGCGCGCCTGGGCCGCGCAGGGGATCCCGTCGATGCGCCTCGACCTGAGCGGCACGGGCGATGCCGGCGGGCCGGACGAGGAGACGGACGCCGACATGTACTCACAGCTCGTGCTCGACGACGCGCTCACGGCGCTCGCGTTCCTCCGCGAGCACTACGGCGCCCGGCGCTTCCTCGTGCTGGGCCTCTGCTCCGGCGGCTACACGGGCTTTCACGCAGCGCTCGAGGACACCGACGTCACCGGCGTCGTGCTGCTCAACCCGCAGATGCTCCTCTGGACGCGCCACGAGACGGCGGTGTCACGCGGCGACTTCCTGTTCGGCCGCGTGCTGCGGGTCGAGAGCTGGCGCCGTGGCCTGCGGCAGCGCGGAGCGCTCCTGCGCCGCACGGCGCCCGGCGCCGCCAAGGTGGCGCTCGCGTCGCTGCGCTGGCATCTCTCGCGGATCTCGCGCCGCCTGCGGCGCCTGCCGGACGTCGACCCCGTGAAGTCGTGGATCGACCGCTCGCTCGACCAGATCTCGGCTCGCGGCTGCTCGCTCCTGTTCGTCTTCTCGGAGGGCGACGCGGGGCTCGGCTATCTCGAGCGCTATCTCGGAGCCGACTACCTCGAGCAGCTCACACGGCGGGGCTTCCGCCTCGAGATCGTCGACGGCGCCACGCACACGTTCAACGCGCTCTGGACGCAGGACGTGCTGCGCGACCTCGTCGAGCGCGAGCTGGGCGCCTGCGGCTTCGCGCTGCGCGAGCCTCAGCGCGTGTAGGGATCGGGTCAGGCAGGCCTGACCCCTACGGCGCCTGCGGGATGCGGGCTTCGAGGGCCGCGCCGAGCGCGTCGCGCACCGGCTGCAGCTCGACGCGGTCGAGCACGTCCTGGAAGAAGCCGCGAACGATCAGCCGCTCGGCCTCCGACCGCGAGAGCCCGCGCGCCATCAGGTAGAAGAGCTGCTCCCGGTCGACCTGCCCCAGCGTTGCGCCGTGCGTGCAGCGCACGTCGTTGGCGAGGATCTCGAGCCCGGGGATGGAGTTCGCGTGAGCCGCCTTCGAGAGCAGGAGGTTGCGGTTCTCCTGGTAGGCGTTGGTCTTCTGCGCGCCTTCCTCGACGCGGATCATGCCGCGCCAGACCGCGGTGGCGCTGTCGCGCAGCGCCCCCTTGAACGCGAAGTCGCTGGTCGTCGAGGGCGCCATATGCCGCTGATACGTGTCGTAGTCGAGGTGTTGCGTCCCGTCGGCGAAGTACGCCCCGGTGACGCGTGAGGTGGCGCCCTGCCCGGCCAGGTCGTTCTGGATCCGTACCTTTCCCTTGGCCGAGCCGAAGCCACCGGCGACCCAGTCCAGCTCCGCGTCACGTTCGACCCGTGCGTGGCAGGACGCGAAGAGCCACGTCTGACGCGAGAGGTTCTGCACGTTGACGTACTCGACCTTCGCCGCGTCGCCGACGACGATCTCGACGGCTGCGTTCGCGTACCCGGTCAGCTCTCCGCTCGCGGAGGCGAGCTCCTCGATCAGCGTGAAGCGGCTGCCCGGCTCGGCGACGACGAGCACGCGCCAAAAAAGCGAGCCTCCGTCGACACTGTTGACCACACGCAGGTACAGCGGCTTGTCGAGCTCCACCCCGGCCGGCACGTGGACGAGCAGCCCGTGCTCCCACAGCGCCGCGTTGTGCGCGGTGAACTTCTCGTCCGCCGCCACGAGCGTGCCGAGCAGTGGATGGTCGTCGGAGAGCGGCTCGAACCGCACGCCCTCCGGCGCGCGCTCGACCGTGACGCCGTGCTCGTCGATCGTGGCCAGACCGGCGACGTCGAGGTCGAGCATGGACGGCACATCGAGGGCTTCGACCGTGGCGGATGCCTCACCGAAGCCGTCCGGATCGAAGCCCGCCAGGTCGGTGAAGCGCCAGTGCTCGTCCCGGGTCGTCGGCAGCGGGAGCGCCCGGTAGCGCTCCAGGAGCTCAGCTCTCATGGGGTGCGTAGCGGCGGTGCAGCATGAGGACGTTCCCGTCAGGGTCCTTGAAGTGCGCCATGTGACAGACGCTCGTGTCGAACGTCTCGCCCTCGAACTCGACGCCCTTCGCCTCGAGCGCGGCGCGTGCGGCCTCCACGTCGGGCACGCGCAACGCGACGGGCGCGGTGTGCGGCCCTGTGAACACCTGGCCGATGTTCGTCGGGTCGAGCAGATACAGGCTCACGTTCTCTCCGAGCTGGAACTCGGGCCAGTTGCCAGGGCCCGGGACCCGCTCCAATCCGAGCGTCTCCCCGTAGAACCGCGTCGACCGCTCGAGATCGGTGACGGGCACGGAGATGAAGTCCGTGCGCTCGACGTCGATCAACCGACCGATCCCTCCATCTGCAGCTGGATGAGACGGTTCATCTCGACCGCGTACTCGAGGGGCAGCTCCTTCGTGATCGGCTCGACGAAGCCGGAGACGATCATGGCGGAGGCCTCGCCCTCGGAGAGCCCGCGGCTCATGAGGTAGAACAGCTGCTCCTCACCGATCTTCGAGACGCTCGCCTCGTGGCCGAGGTCGACATCGGACTCGTCCACCTTGATGTACGGGTACGTGTCCGAGCGGGAATGCTCGTCGAGGATCAGCGCGTCGCACACGACCTTCGACTTCGACCCGCTGGCGCCCTTCGCCACCTCCAGCAGCCCGCGGTAGCCGCCGCGGCCGCCGTCCTTGGAGATCGACTTGGACGTGATCACCGAGGTCGTGTTCTTTGCCACGTGGACGACCTTGCCGCCGGCGTCCTGGTGCTGACCCTTGCCGGCGAACGCGATCGACAGCACCTCGCCGTGCGCACGCTCTCCCATGAGCCAGATGGCCGGGTACTTCATCGTCAGCTTCGAGCCGAGGTTCCCGTCCACCCACTCCATGGTCGCGTCCTCGTAGGCCACGGCGCGCTTCGTGACGAGGTTGTAGACGTTGTTCGACCAGTTCTGGATCGTCGTGTAGCGGCAGCGGCCGCGCGGCTTGACGATGATCTCGACGACCGCCGAGTGCAGCGAGTCGGACGAGTAGATCGGGGCCGTGCAGCCCTCGACGTAGTGCACGTACGCGTCCTCGTCGACGATGATCAGCGTCCGCTCGAACTGGCCCATGTTCTCCGCGTTGATGCGGAAGTAGGCCTGCAGCGGCATCTCGATGCGCACGCCCGGCGGCACGTAGATGAACGAGCCGCCCGACCAGACGGCGGAGTTGAGCGCTGCGAACTTGTTGTCGTTCTGCGGGATGATCGTGCCCATGTACTGCTTGACGATGTCCTCGTGCTCGCGGAGAGCCGAGTCCATGTCGAGGAAGATCACGCCCTTGCGCTCGAGATCCTCCTGGAGCTTGTGGTACACGACCTCCGACTCGTACTGGGCGCCGACACCGGCGAGGTACTTCTTCTCCGCCTCCGGAATCCCGAGCTTGTCCCAGGTGTCGAGGATCTCGGCCGGCAGGTCCTCCCACCTGTCGACCTGCTTCTCGGTCGGACGGATGTAGTAGTAGATGTTGTCGAAGTCGATCTCGGCCACGTTGCCACCCCAGGTCGGGAGCGGTCGTGCGTAGAAGTAGTCGAGCGAGCGGTGACGGAACTCGCGCATCCACTTGGGCTCGTTCTTGTGCTCGGAGATCGCCTCGACGACCTCGTGCGACAGTCCGCGGCCCGACTTGAAGAAGTAGTCCTTGGCCTCGTCGGGGTTCGAGAACCCGTACTTGTAGTCGCTGCGGATGTCCTTGACGACCTGATTCTCGGCCGCACTCATTCGCTCTCTCCTCCGACACCTGCGGGGATGAAGGCCTCGTAGCCGTCCGCCTCGAGCTGCTGCGCGAGCTCGGAGCCACCCGAAGCGACGATGCGCCCGTCGACGAAGACGTGCACGTGATCCGGGGTGATGTAGTTGAGGATTCGCTGGTAGTGCGTGATCACGATCGCCCCCGTGGCGGGGCCGACGAGCGAGTTGACACCCTTCGCCACGATCTTCAGCGCGTCGATGTCGAGACCCGAGTCGGTCTCGTCGAGGATCGCGATGCGCGGCCGGAGCATCGCCATCTGCAGGATCTCGACGCGCTTCTTCTCACCGCCCGAGAACCCGTCGTTCAGGTAGCGGGAGGCAAGCTCGCGCGGCACCTTCAGGCGCTCCATCGCGGCGAGAAGATCCTTGCGGAACTCGGGGATCGGCACCGGGTTCTCCTCGCCTCCGTTCGCCGCCTTGCGCTGCGCGTTGATGGCGCTGCGGAGGAAGCTGGTCACCGTGACGCCGGGAATCGCATGCGGGTACTGGAAGGCGAGGAAGAGCCCGCGCTGGGCCCGCTCGTCCGCCTCCAGCTCCGCCACGTCGTCCCCGTCGAGCAGGATCTCGCCCTCGGTGATCTCGTAGGCCGGATGGCCCATGAGCGCGTAGGCGAGCGTCGACTTGCCCGAGCCGTTCGGCCCCATGATCGCGTGCTTCTCGTTCAGGTCGACCGCCAGGTCGACCCCCTTCACGATCTCGGTGCCGTCTTCGAGTGCGACGTGGAGATTCCTGATCTCGAGCAGTGCCAACTGTGTCCTTTCCGAGGGATGGCGTTGCCGTCCACGGATGGTAGCCGGACCCGGGTCACAGGCCTCGAACGTGGCAATCGCGCACACCGCTGCTACGCTGCGCGCATGCCCTTCGGAATCAGCATGCCCGAGCTTCTCATCCTGCTCGTCGTGCTCCTGCTCGTCTTCGGCGCCAAGCGACTGCCGGAGATGGGCCGCTCGCTCGGCAAGGGGATGCGCGAGTTCAAGGACTCCGTCTCAGGCAACGACGACGACGACGACTCGCCCGAGCTGCCGCCGGCTGAGAAGACCGTGACGCAGACGCGCGAGCGCGACACCGTTTCGTAGCAGCGGGCGGGCATGCTCCGCCGGATCATCCCACGGCGCCTCAACCACGAGGAAGAGGCGACACTCGTCGAGCACCTCTCGGAGCTGCGTCACCGGCTGCTCGTCTGCATCATCGCCATCGTCCCGGCCTTCATCGTCGCGTTCGCCTTTCACGAGCGCATCATCGTGAAGCTGATGGAGTTGCTGCCCGAGGGGACGCAGCTCGTCACGCTCGGCGTCACCGAGCCGTTCTTCACGTCGTTCAAGGTGAGCTTCTGCGTGGCGATCGCGCTCGTGCTGCCCGTGCTCCTGTGGCAGTTGTGGGCGTTTCTCGCTCCCGCGATGACGCACGGGACGCAACGCGTGATCGCCGTCTTCGTGGTCATCGCCACCGCGCTCTTCTTCGCCGGCGTCGCCTTTTGCTACCTGGTCGTCCTGCCGCGCGCGCTCGGCTTCCTCGTCGGGTACGACGACCAGATCTACGCCGAGCAGGTGCGTGCCAGCTACTTCCTCTCGTTCGTGACGCTGACCCTCCTCGCGGCCGGGCTTGCCTTCGAGATGCCGATCTTCATCCTCGCGCTGGTGCGGCTCGGGGTGCTCAGCTCGGCGACGTTGCGACGCAACCGACGCATCGGCTACGTGTCGATGCTCGTGTTCGCAATCCTGCTGCCCACGGTCGACCCGATCTCGCTCGTCTTCGAGGTGCTCCCGCTCCTGGTCCTGTTCGAGCTGTCGATCTGGATGGCCGCGCTCATGGAGCGCCGGTGGGAGCGCTCGTACAACGAGACGTTCGAGGGCACGTAGAGGCTTGACGCAAATCCTCTCGGCGAGCTGGGTCGTCCCGGTCGACGGTGACCCGATCCCCGACGGTGCCGTCGCGATCGGCGACGACGGTCGCATCGCCGCCGTCGGGCCGTCGTCCGAGCTCGGTGAGGGCGAGCGCTTCGACGGCGCCGTGATCGTCCCCGGCTTCGTCAACGCCCACTCGCACCTGGAGTACGCGGTCTATGCGGGCTTCGGCGACGGGCTCCCCTTCGCACCCTGGATCGGGCTGCACGTGCGTCGGAAGAGCCTGCTCGACCAGGACGAGATGGAGGCGATCGCCCGCGTCGGTGTCGCCGACTGCCTCCGCTCCGGTGTGACGACGGTCGGCGACGCGAGCTTCTCCGGCGCGGCCGCGGCCGCCTGCGCAGAGCTCGGGTTGCGCGCCACCGTCTACCTGGAGGTGTTCGGCGGCGTCGAGTCGATCGCCGAGCGCTTCGACCCCATGCGGGAGCGTCTGGACGGCACCTTGCCCGACCGCGTCCGGATCGGCATCTCTCCCCACGCGCCGTACACCTGCACACCCGAGCTGTACGAGGCCGCCCTGGCACTCGGGCTCCCGGTCACGACCCACTTCTCGGAGAGCGCGCACGAGGCGGCGTACGTGCGTGACGGGAGCGGGCCCTGGTCGGAGCTCGCAGACCTGCTCGTGGAGCCCCTCGGGACGAGCGGCATCCGGGCGCTCGCGGCGCGGGAGCTGCTGGGACCGTCGCTCGTCGCCGCCCACTGCGTCACCGTCGACGCCGAGGAGATCGAGCTGCTTCGTGCCCGCGACGTCGGTGTCGTGCACTGCCCGCGCTCGAACGGCTATCTCGGCTGCGGCGTGGCACCGCTCGCCGAGCTGCGCCGGGCGGGGATCAGAGTCTCCATCGGCACCGACAGCCCCGCGTCGACGCCAGGCTTCGACATGTTCGAGGAGCTGCGCTCCGCCATCGCCGGCGCGCGCGCGCGAGAGCGGGACGCGGGCGCGCTCTTCGCAGCCGAGGCGCTGGAGCTCGGGACCCTCGCCGGCGCGCGCGTGCTCGGCTGCGAAACGCAGACCGGGTCGCTCGTGCCCGGCAAACACGCGGATCTCGTCGTCGTCTCACTCGAAGGGTCTCCGTTCGACCCGATCGAGGACCCCGCTGCGGCGGTGGTTCTCGGCGGCTCCCCCGATCGTGTCCTCGCTACTCTCGTGGGTGGCGAGGAGCGCTACAGGAAAGGAAAGACCGAATGGCGCGATTTGAGAAGACTGGCCCGAAGCGCGCGAAGCCGCATGCTGCGGTAGCCGCGCCGCGCGGGCGACGCGCCAGCACGCCACCCGCGATCGAGGACACCATGTTCTTCCCGCGGCTGCGCCGCCACGCGAAGTGGATGTTCGTCTTCCTCGCGGTCGTCTTCGGCCTCGGCTTCGTCGCCTTCGGCGTCGGCGCGGGGGGTGTCGGCTTCGGCGACGTCCTGCGCGACGTCGGTGGCGGCGGCGGGCCGTCGGTCACGAAGAGCCAGAAGCAGACCGAGGAGCATCCGAAGGACCCGGCCGCCTGGCAGGGTCTCTCGGAGGCACTGCAGGCAGAGGGGGACACCGCCGGCGCGATCGAAGCCCAGCGCCAGCTCGTGGCGTTGCGACCCAAGGACCTGGACGCGCTGCGGCTGCTCGCCACGCTGCAGATCTCGCTCATCACCGACAAGCAGACCGAGGCGCAGATCATCCAGCAGAACGCCACCATCGAGGCAGCCGGCCAGAACTTCCCCTCACTGACGGTCGGCGGGCAGGCGATCCTCGCCGACCCGGTCGGCCAGGCGATCAACGCGCAGGCGAACGTGCGCATCCAGACGCTGATCGGCGAGGCGCAGGCCGCTGCGGCAGGCGCCGTCGATGCCTACAAGAAGCTCGTGAAGCTCCAGCCGAAGGATCCGGGCGTCCAGCTGGAGCTTGCGCAAGCGGCGCAGCAGACCGGTGACATCACGACCGCGATCGCGGCCTACCGGCGCTTCCTCACCCTCGCTCCGGACGATCCGAACGCCGCCGCGGTGAAGGCGCAGCTGAAGCAGCTCGTGCAGTCGCAGGGCTAGGCGTCGGGTTAGACTCGCGCCACCGTGCAGCCGTCTGCAGCCCCTCGCAGCGCCACCTCGTCCGCGCGCGGCCGCCGGGTCCTGATCGCCTTGACGTTGGCGCTGGCCGCGGGCGCGGTCGCCGGGTGCGCGGACACGGTCGGGTTCGACGAGGGGAACGGCGACCGCCTCGCCGGCAAGGTGCTGTTCGTGCAGAAGTGCGGCACCTGCCATCAGCTCGCGGACGCCGGCACGACGGGCGTGATCGGCCCGAACCTCGACTACGCCTTCTACCAGTACCGGGTCGACGCGTCCGGGGCCGATCCGGACGATCCCGACTTCCAGGAGCAGCTCGCGGCCCCGGATGTGACGAGCACGGTGGTGAACACGGTGCGCGGCCAGATCGCCTATCCGGTCACCAATCCTCCGTCAGGTCTGCCGGGCATGCCGGCGGGCGTCGTCGACGGGCAGGACGCCGAGGACGTCGCCGCCTACGTGGCGTCCGTCGCCGGTCTCGGCGGCGACGGCGGCCCACCGGCACCGCCGACCAGCGGAGGCGGCGGCGGAGGCGGCGGCGGCACCGACGGCAAGCAGGTGTTTGCGACCGCCGGCTGCGCCGGCTGTCACACGCTGGCCGACGCAGGCTCGTCGGGAACCGTCGGGCCGAACCTCGACGAGGCGAGGCCGAACAGGGATCTCGTCGTCGACCGGGTCACGAACGGCCGCGGCGGCATGCCGCCGTTCAAGGGGCAGCTGAGCGCGGCAGAAATCCAAGCCGTGGCCGAGTACGTCTCCTCCGTCGCCGGGAAGTAGTCCTGGCTGAGTGTCGTGTTGCCCTGACCGGTCAGGTCGTGAGGGCCGCTCCTAGGGTGCAAGATCGAAGACCGCCGCAAGGCGGCGGGAAGTAAGACACCAGCCTCTCTCGCCCTTTCCTTCGAACGTCTGAACCCTGAGATCGAGTGAGGCTGGTGTTTTCCACCCGCCGCTCCGCGGCGGTCTCAGAATCTCGATTCGGGCCATCACAGCCGCGCCGCTGACCCGCGGAACCCTGCTGACGTCCCCTCCTACGAGGAGACCGGCTGCCTCTCGAGGTCGACGACGACATGCGTCACGGGCACGTCGAACCGTTCGCGGACCGCGAGCACGACGCCCCGTTCGAGCCAGTTCGACCGGCCCGGCGGGTGCGTCGAGAGCACGATCTCGTCGGCGGGGAAGTCCCGCAGGGAATCCTCGATCGCCTGCACGGGGTCGCCGTCGCCGATCTCCCCGTCGGCGTGGATGCCGACGGCCGCGAGCTGGCCGAGGCTCGCATCGAGACGCTGCTGCGCGGTGTGGCGCGCCGCATCCTCGTCGGAGGTCCAGGTGCGCATCCGCGAGTTGAGTGCGGGTGAGACGACCCTGACCAGGGTTCCGGGTACCGCACGAGCCGCGGACGAGGTCGAGCAGCTCACGACCGCCGACGGTCTCGTTCGCGACCACGAGCACGCGGCGTGCGTTGTCGACGTCCGACCGCTCGACGTGGAGGGCTGCCCGCCGCTGGCGACCGCCGCGCAACGCGAGCAGGGCAATCGCCGTGAGGACGACGAACATCGCGACGCCGAGCCAGGTCGAGATCCACGAGGCGAGGGCGATCAGGCCGAAGTAGCCGAGTGAGAGCCAGACGAGCTGAAAGGCGGCAGCCTCGTCGCGGAGGGGGTTCTTCACGACCACACACCTAGCACACTTGTGGCGTCTGCCACCAGCCTGTCCCGGGAACTTCGAACGTTGGGCGCGCGCGAGGATTGTGACGCGCACCACCGAGATCGGAGACCGCCGCACAGCGGCGGGTGGAAACCACCAGCCTCACTCGCGCTCAGCTTCGGAACGTTCGAAGGACAGGGCGAGCGAGGCTGGTGTCTTACTTCCCGCCGCCTTGCGGCGGTCTCTGGTCTTGGCGGTCCGTCTCATCGAACCGCACGAGAGCGACAGCAGCCGCCGCCGTCAGAGGAGGTAGACGGTGGTGTAGACGACGATCCACATCACGTCGACGAAGTGCCAGTAGATGCCGCCGATCTCGACGCCGTGGTAGTGGTCGGGCGAGAAGTGGCCGCGGAAGGCGCGCACCGCCATGACCGTGAGCAGCGAGAGCCCGATGAAGACGTGCGCGCCGTGGAGGCCGGTGAGGCCGAAGAAGGCGGAGGCGAACGCGCCGTCGGACGTGTTGAAGCCGACGTGCGAGTACTCGATCATCTGCGTGAGCAGGAAGGCGAGCCCGAGCGCGATCGTCGCGACCAGCCCGGCCTGCAGGCCGCGCCGGTGGCCGCGGCGGATCGACTGCACCGCCCAGTGCATGGTGAAGCTGGAGGTGACGAGGATGGCGGTGTTGACGCCCGCCACGAAGACGGGGAACTCGTACGGCGCCGGCGGCCACGTCTGCCACTTCTCCGGCTCGATGATCGTCGCCTCCGGGTTGACGACGCGGATGAAGAAGTACGCCGCGAAGAACGAGCCGAAGAGCGCCGCCTCGGAGGCGATGAAGAGGAACATGCCGAGCGTGCGCGAGTCGAGGCGTGAGCTCTGGTTCGCGGCGGGCGGGCCGTGGTGCTCGTCCGGCCCCGACATGGCTTCGGCGTGCGCGCTCACGTCCCGACCTCCACGGCGGCGGTCTCGTCGACGACGACGTGCTCGACCGGAACCTTCGGCGTCGGCCCGCAGCCGCCCGACGAGGTCGCGTCGCAGCCATCCCGACCGTTCGCCCGGGAACGTCGAGACGATCACCTCGTCGACGCGCTCGTCGTGGATCGCCTGCATCGCCGCGGTGTAGGGATCCGGATGCGCGATCTGCCCGTGCGCCTCGATGCCGGCGCCTCGCAGCTCGGACAGCGCCGTGCGGAGCCTGCGCTCCGCCTCGGGATGCGGCGTCTCGAGCGGGTCGCTCTGCGGACAGATGACGAGGAAGCTGGCCGGGCCCTCGGCGGCGCGTGTGCGGATGCGGTCGAGCAGCGTCTGGCCGAGCACCGTCTCGTTGGCGACGACGAGGACGTTGGCGGAGCCCGTCTCGCGACCGATGTCGGCGACGACGTGCTCGACAGGCCGGTCTCCCGCCACCTTGCGGATCTCGCCGAGGAGGTCCCGGCGCAGCCAGCCGGATTTGGCCTCGGGGTGGGTGGAGACGATCAGCTCGTCCACCTGCTCGAGCGCGAGCACGTCCTTGACGGCGGCGAGCGGGCCGCCGTCGAAGACGCCGCCGTGTGCGGGAACACCCGCTTCGCGCAACGCTGCCACGACCCGGTCGAGGCGTCGTCCGGCGGCCGCCCGTCGCGTGTCGTCATACACCACGTAGCCCGCGCCGGGCTCGTTCACGGGGGCGACGACCACGACGCGGATCGGCCCCTGCCCGGCGCGACGGAGCACGGCGTCGACGAGCTCGCCGCCGGCGAGCGTCTCGTTCGCGACGACGAGCACGACGCGGAGCCCTCCGGCCGTGGCCTCGCCGCTCACGCGTGCGTCTCCTGCAGGGTGCCGGCGCTCCCCGACATGACGGCGTGCCGGGCGCCGGGAACGCCGTACTCGTACGGCCCGCCGACGACGGTCGGCACCTCGTCGAAGTTGAAGACCGGCGGCGGCGACGAGACTTGCCACTCGAGGGTCAGCGACCGCCATGGGTTCGGCCCGGCGACCGGGCCCCGAGCCCAGCTCACGATCATGTTGTAGTAGAAGACGAAGATCGAGGCGCCGAGGGCGAACGACGCGATCGTCACGACCAGGTTGACGTTCGCGAACTCGTCGGCGTAGTCCGACACCCGGCGCGGCATCCCGCGCAGCCCGACCCAGTGCATCGGGAAGAACGTGATGTTGAAGAAGACGAAGGTGAGCCAGAAGTGCAGCTTCCCGAGGCGCTCGTTGTACATGCGCCCGGTCATCTTCGGGAACCAGTAGTAGACACCGGCGAACACGGTCATCAGCGAGCCGCCGAAGAACACGTAGTGGATGTGCGCCACGACGAAGTACGTGTCGGAGGACGCGATGTCGACCGCCACGGAGCCGAGGTAGATGCCGGAGAGGCCGCCGATGACGAACATCGAGATGAAGCCGACCGCGAACAGCATCGGTGTCTGCAGGTGGATCTTCCCCTGCCACATGGTGGCGAGCCAGCTGAACACCTTGACGCCGGTGGGCACGGCGATCAGCAGCGTCGTGACCATCATCGGCACGCGCAGCCAGTCGGCCATGCCGGCGACGAACAGGTGGTGCGCCCAGACGGAGAACCCGAGCACGAGGATCCCGAGCAGCGAGATGGCCATCAGCCGGTAGCCGAAGATCGGCTTGCGGCTGAAGACCGAGATCACCTCGGAGATGATCCCGAAGCCGGGCAGGATCATGATGTAGACGGCCGGGTGGCTGTAGAACCAGAAGATGTGCTGGTAGCCGAGCACGTAGCCGCCGCCGTCAGGCACGAAGAAGTCGGTGTGCAGGACCCGGTCGAACAGGACGAAGAACTGCGACCCGGCGATGAACGGCGTTGCGAGCACGACCAGCAGCGACGTCGTGAAGTTGGCCCAGACGAGCAGCGGCATGCGCCAGAACGTCATCCCCGGCGCGCGCATCGTGATGATCGTGACGAGGAAGTTGAGCGCCGTCAGGATCGACGACGCACCGGCCCACTGCACGCCCATGTTGAAGAACATGGAGCCGACCGGCTGGTCGGTGGCGAGCGGCGCGTAGCCCGTCCAGCCGGCGGCGAAGGCGCCGCCCGGGGCGAGGAAGCTGCAGAGGAACATGACCCCGGCGATCGGCAGCAGCCAGTAGGAGAGCGCGTTCAGCCGCGGGAAGGCCATGTCCGGGCGCGCCGATCATGAGCGGGATGACGTAGTTCCCGAGCCCGGCGAAGACCGGCACCATGAAGGTGAAGATGAGCAGGGTGGCGTGCATCGCCACCAGGCCGTTGAACGTCTGGCCGTCGACGAACTGGAGCCCCGGTTTGGCCAGCTCGGCGCGGAAGAGCATCGCCATGAACCCGCCGACGATGAGGAAGACGAACACGGTGACCGTGTACTGGACGCCGATCACCTTGTGGTCGGTGTTGACGCGGAAGTAGTCCTTCCAGGTGCGGGCGCCGTGACCGGAGTGATCCTCCGGCAGCGTCGGCCTGCCGGAGATGTAGTAGAGCCAGTAGTCGAAGGCGCCGAGCCCGAGCAGGAAGCCGATCGGCGCGGCTGTCAGCCCGCCGACGAGCACGATGATCGTCCAGTCGTAGACCGGATCCCAGCCGGCGATCCAGCGCAGGGTGACGACGAGGTACATGCCGATGAAGAAGAAGGCGGCGGCACACCACGCGCCGCGCAGGAGACCCGGGCGCATCAGGAACCCGCGGCGGCGCGGCGGCGGCCCGTGCCCATGCTCGGCTTCGTGAGCGGCGTGCTGCTCGGCGACGGTGGTCACGAGGCCTCCTTCTTACCCGACACGAAGGCGACGAGGGCGTCGATCTCGTCCGGGGTGAGCGACTTGCCGAATGTCTTCGGCATGACACCGTCCTGGAAGCCGCCGCTGATCGTCGCCGACGGGTCGACGATCGATTGCCGGATGTACTCGTCGACTGGCAGCCCGGCCTTGCTCGCAGACGCCGCGACCTTGTCGAGGTCCGGCCCGATCTTCCCGTCCGCAGCCGCCGGCGCGAACGTATGGCAGCCGCCGCAGCCTGCGTTCGCGAAGACGGCCTTCCCGTCGGTGCCACCGCCCCCCGGCGGCCCTTGCCGCTCTGCGATCCAGGCGTCGAAGTCGGCCGTCGACAGGACGCGCACCGGAGCGCGCATCGTCGCGTGACCGAGGCCGCAGAGCTCCGTGCAGATCAGCGTGTAGCTCCCGACCTTCGTCGGCGTGATCACGATCGTCGTCTCGACGCCCGGGAGCACGTCCTGCTTCTGCCCCATCTCCGGGATCCAGAAGGAGTGGATGACGTCGGCGGCGGTCATCTCGAACGTGATGTCGCGGTCGACGGGCAGGACGAGCTCGTACGACTTCGCGTTCTCCTGGTCCGGGTACTCGAAGCGCCACGCGAACTGCTGCGCGAACACCTTGACGTGAAGCGGGTTCGAGCCGGCATTCGCGTTCTGCGAGAGCACGATCGCCGTGACGATCCCGATCGCGATCACGAGCAGGGCAGGAACGGCGGTCCAGGCGATCTCGAGCCCGGTGTGCCCGTGGATGGGTGGTCCGTCGCTCTCGTCCTCCGGCTGCGCCCGGAAGGCGATCAGCGAATAGATGCTCACAGCCGCGACGAGGGCGAAGATCGCGATCGAGATCACGGTGACGAACCAGAACGTGAACGTGATCCGGTCCATCTGCTCGGACGCGGAATCCGGCAGCCACGGGATCAGGACCGCGACGAGAGTGACCAGGATCGCGACGACGATCCCGATCGCGACCATGCGCGCGACGGCAGCCCTGCGAACCACCGGCGCGAGCCTACCACCATGCCTGTCGGCCACGACCCGGGATCCGCGCTGCTCCGGGCTGCGCGGAAACCGGCGCTGAAGCTCGCTCGGTTACGCCGTCGGGATCCGTCAGCTTCCTTCCGCCATGAAGGCCACCTCATCGACGAAGCACCAGCTCCAGTCCTCGCCGGGCTCGGCGGAGCGGGCGATCGGATGTGCAGCGTCGCGGGCATGTCCGCTCGCATGCCTGTTCGGCGACGAGTCGCAGCAGCCGATCTTGCCGCAGCTCATGCACATGCGTAGATGGACCCAGCGGCCGCCGATCGCGAGGCACTCCTCGCAGCCCACGACCGGTTCCGGGAGATTCGTGACGACAATCCGATCGAGGTGGCTGCAGCCCGCTGTGCTCACCGTTGGCCTCCTGGCGTCCGCTCTTCCGGTGCAACGCTAGCTGTCGAGGCGTTCGTCCTCGAGGTCGAGGTCGCGGCCGACACGGAGCCAGACGTCGTTGCTGATGGCGCCGCTGCGGCGGAGCGCGACAAGGGCTTGACGCTCGGCCTCGAGGAGCTCGCGGCGCAGACGCTGGTAGTCCATCGACCGGCTCTCGACGGCGCCGTCGTCGCCGTCGTCGAGGCGGGCGCGAAAGCGGTTGGTCCTGAAGCGGTAGGCGCCGCGCATCCGCTCGGCGGTGTCCTCGCGCACCCAGTCCTCGCCGACGAGCTCCTCGAGGCGAGCCAGCGCCGCCTCGGCCGCATGGATGCGTGCCTTTGCGTCCATGCGGCTCTCGATCCCGTCGTCCTCGAGACCGAGCAGGCGGATCACGAGCGGGAAGGTGAGCCCCTGGCCGACGAGCGTCACGAGGATGACCGAGAAGGTGAGGAAGACGATGAGCTCACGGCCCGGAAACGGTGTGCCCGCATCCGTCTCGAGCGGCAGTGCCAGAGCGGCGGCGAGCGAGAGCGCACCCCGCATCCCGGCCCACGACAGGAAGACGGCGCCACGCCAGTTCGACATCCGCCGCGCGATCCACTTCGGGGCGTTGAGCACGGCGAACACCCAGGCGAAGCGCAGGACGACCACGGTGATGCTCACGAGCGCCGCATAGCCCAGGAGCGTCACGGCGGGGACAGCACCGAGGGCATCGACGACGACCGGCAGCTGGAGGCCGACGAGCACGAACAGAAGCGCGTTCAGGAGGTACTGGACGATCTCCCAGACAGCGAGGCCCTGGAGGCGCACCTGTGCGGTCGTCAGCTCCGGCGTGTGCCAGCCGAGGTAGATCCCGGCGGTCACGGCGGCGAGCACGGCCGAGACGCCCATCAGCTCGGCCGGGATGAACGCGATGTACCCCGTCAGCAACGAGATCGTGATCTCCGCGGGAGGGTTGTCGAGACGGCGGCGGATCTGGCGCACGATCCACCCGACGGCGAGCCCGACGGCGATGCCGCCGCCGGCGCTGACGACGAACAGCCCGCCGGTGTAGTACGCCGAGAACGAGCCCGTGACGACCGCCGCGACGGCGACCCGGTAGAGGACGAGCCCGGTGCCGTCGTTGACGAGGCTCTCGCCCTCCACGATCGTGACGAGCTTTCGCGGGACACCGAGCCGGCGTGCGATCGAGGTTGCCGCCAGGGGATCGGTGGGAGAGACGATCGCTCCGAGCACGAAGGCGCTCGGCCAGGAGAGGCTGTCGATGAACGAGTGCGCGACAACCGCGACCCCGACGGTCGTCACGACGACGAGGCCGACCGCGAGCAGCCCGATCGGCCGCACGTTCGTTCTCAGATCCCGGAGCGACGTGAAGAACGCAGAGCTGTAGAGGAGCGGTGGCAGCACACCGAAGAAGACGAGCTCCGGCCGTAGCTCGAACTCCGGCATCCCGGGAACGAGGCCGATCGCGAGCCCGCCGAGCACGAGCAGGATCGGGTACGGGATGCGCAGGGTCGGGGCCAGAGCGAGCATCGCCGCGACCGCCACCATGAGCGCCAGGGCCACCAGCCCGTCCTCGACCGCGAGATGCACGGGCTAATCGTGCCGGTGCGTGCGCAACGCTCGCCGGATCGGCGCCGCCGGCGCATCCGTCCAGCCCGGCGTGATGGGTCAGGAAGTCCGCTGCGCTGCAGGTGCGGCCGGGCTCGCCGGTGACGGCTTGCCCGGCAGGCGACGGGTGAAGAGGAGGGAGAGCAGTGCGAGCAGCGCCACGGCGAACATCGCCTTCTTCAGTGCCTCGAGCTGGGCGTCGGCGTAGTCGGCTGTGAACGCGTCCGCTTCCGCCGGGCTGAGGCCCGAATCGACGGCGGCTGCGTGCGCCTGGTCGGTCGTGACGATCTCGATCCCCTGCTCCGTGGCGGCCGCGATCTGGGTCTTGGTGGACTCCGAGTAGGCGGGGTTGTCCATGATCCGCGCGTTGAAGCCGGTCAAGAGGCCGGCGAGGAGGACAGAGCCGATGAGCGCGGTTCCGAGCGAGGCGCCGAGGTTCTGGGCCGTGCCCTGGAGGCCGCCCGCCTCGTTCGTCTTCCCGGACGGCGCCGAGGACATGATCACGTTGCCGAGTTGCGACATCATCAGACCGGCACCGACGCCGAACAGCGCCAGCGAGAGCTTGAACGCCGTCTCGTTCAGGGTCACGTCGATCGTCCCCACGAGGACGAGCGCGGCGATCACCATCGCGGCAAGGCCCAGGCGCACGATCGTTCTCGCTGCGATGCGGGTCACGAGCTTCGGGCCGGCCAGTGCCGCGACGAGCATCGTGATCGACATCGGCAGCAGCCGTTTGCCGGTCTCGAAGGCGTCGAGCCCGAGGACGACCTGCAGGTAGACGGGGAGGACGAAGAAGGTGCCCATCAGCACAAGCTGCTGCGACATCAGAGTCGCCAGGCCCGCCCGCAGCGTCTTGATGCCCAGCAGGGCGCGCTCGAGCAGCGTGTCCTGGCCGAGCCGTTCCCGCCGCTCCTCCCAGATCGCGAAGAACCAGAGGAAGAAGACGCCGCCGACGATCAGAAACGGCACCAGCGAGAACCCGAACGGGGTGATCTCCGTGCCGTTGATCGTGGGCGCGTCGATCGGTGTCACCCAGCCCCACTTGCTGCTCTGGAGGATCCCGAAGACGATCAAACCCAGGCCCGTGGCCGAAAGGACCGCACCGACGACGTCGAGCTTCGGCGGATGTTCGGGCCGCGGCGCCGACTGCATCCGCTTGCGCACCAGGAGGATGGCGAGGACGATCACGACCTCCCCCACGAACACGTAGCGCCAGGAGTAGTACGTCGTCACGAAGCCGCCGATCACCGGGCCGACGGCAATCGCCGCGCCCGCGACGCCGCCGATGATCCCATAGGCAAAAGCTCGGTCCTTGCCCTCGTAGTTCGCCGCCACCAGGGCCGCGATGGCGGGGATCACGAGTACGGCTCCGAGCCCTTCCACGAGCGACCAGCCGAACAGCAAGACGTACAGATTCGGGCTCAACGCCGTCGTCAGCGAGCCGAGACCATAGACGGCGAGGCCGATCCCAAAGGCTCGGTCACGCCCGAGAATGTCGCCCAGCTTGGCTCCGACCAACATGAACGCCGCCATCACCAGCGTGTATGCGGTGATCGCGAGCTGCACGCCCGTCACGGTCGTGTCGAGGTCGGCGACGATCTGCGAGATCGAGACGTTCATGACGCTCGAGTCGAGCACCATCACGAACTGCGCGGCGGCCAGGATGGTGAGAGGCAGCCAGCGGCGCACGGCAAGACTCTACTGGTCACCCGGCGAACCCAGCCTGTGGTAGAGAGAACCGGCCATGCCCACCTCGCCCGCACCTGTCTGACCGCGTCACCGAGCCCGCGCCCCGATCCGGTCGCGGCGGCAGGGTCGCGATGGGGATCGCTCTGGGTCTCGCCGGACTGCTCGTGCTCGTCTACCGACGGGTTCTCGGCAGCCCGCAGCGAGACAGCTGGCCGCCTCCGCCGGACGCCGTCACCGCTTCCGAGGCCCGGACTGCAACTGAGGCCTTTGTCGCTCGAGGTGGTACGGGGCCGCACGACGCAGCGCTGCCGTTCGCCTGGTCGACCGCCGCCACGATCGAGCCGTGGGCCGAAGGCGTCGAGTTCTTCCCGCGGATTCTTGCGGACGTCGACGCAGCTCGCTCCTCGGTGCACATCCTCATGTTCGGCTGGCGGGAGGGCGAGATCGGGATGAAGCTGGCGCGGCTGCTCGAGCGGAAGCTCGCGGAGGGCGTCGAGGTGCGAGCGATCGTCGACAGCTTCGGGTCACGACCGTACGAGCAGGCGCGGGAGATGTTCACGGGACTTGCGTCGGCCGGCGCGCAGATCGTCGTCAACGACATCTTTCCGCCAGACCGTGACGGTCTCTTCCCCCATGAGCAACGCTTCGACTGGCGCCAGGACGAGATCGGCCGCGCCGACCACCGAAAGCTCTACGTGATCGACGGCGAGGTCGCGTGGACAGGCGGTGCCGGCGTCGAAGACCACTTCGAGAACGGCGGCTTCCACGACGTCATGGTGCGCGTCACGGGCGACGTCGTCCGACAGGCGCAGGCGGCCTTCTTGACGAGCTTCCACGGGCACGGCGGGCCGCTGCCGAGCGACCTCTCCCGATACTTCCCGGAGCCGGCCGGTGAGGGCTCGACGCCGATCGCGCTCGCACAGGTGATCCCGGGCGGTCACGTCGCGGCCTCCCAGGCGATCGCCGAGCAGATCGACGGGGCGCGCGAACGGCTCGACGTCATGAACGCGTACCTGACCGATCGCGACATGACCGAGCGCATCCTGTCGACCGCGCGCCGCGGGGTGAGAGTGCGCGTCGTCGTCTCGCGGACCTCGAACAACGCCCAGGCGGCGGCTGCGCTCCGACACCGCTACACCGACATGCTCGAGGCGGGCATCGAGGTCTGGGAGCTCCCCGGAACGGTCGTCCACGCCAAGGTCGTCGTGGCCGACGACGTCGTGAGCTTCGGCACCGTGAATCTCGACGCCTGGGCGCTCTACCGCAACTCGGAGATCGTGATGATCGCGCACAGCGCCGGCGCGGCACGATTGCTGGAGGAGCGGTTGTTCGGGCCGGACATCGCGCGCTCGATCCCCGGCGAGCCGCTGTCCGGGACGCACGCGCGTTTCCAGGGCTGGTTCTGGAGCAAGCTCAGCACAGTCCTGTGACGCGGCCCAGCCGATGCCGCGAACGATCGAAAGAGCCGTCGGGGCAGGACCGGCATCGGGGAGCGCGAACGGACCGAGATGGCAGACGAGACGAGGATCGAACGACGGCTCGACAGCGTGGTGGCCCGTGCCAAGACCGTGCGCGGGGCCGCTGTGGTGATCGCCGCGGTGTCCACCTCGATGACCGTTGTGGCAGGCGTCCTCATGACGGTCGCGGACCACGACAACTTCCCGTCGATCGGATCCGGGCTCTGGTGGGCCGTCCAGACAGTCACGACGGTCGGCTACGGCGACCACGTTCCAGCGACTCTCGCCGGACAGCTCATCGCCGCGCTCGTCATGCTGGCCGGGATCGGCTTCCTGACGGTCATCACCGCCGCCATCACGAGCACCTTCGTGTCACGTTCACGCGTCGAGCAGACACCCTCCACCGACGATGCGCCGACGGTGGAGCAGCTCCGGCAGGTGAACGAACGGCTCGAGCGAATCGAAACCGCGCTGACCGGGCGCGGGTAGCGCCCCTCAAGCCCGAGACGGGCGCAGGCTCTCGCGTCAGTGGACGGTCACGCGCTTGCTCCGGCTGCCCGGTGTCGCTGAGTAGGTGAGCGTCGCGCCGCCGCTCCCGTTCTGGTGTCGGAGTGACCGCTAGACGCCGGTTTCGGCTTTGATCTGTCCGGTCTCGACGGCGTCGGTGAGGGTCTTGTAGTCGCGGTCGTTTTGGTCGGCGTAGGCTTCGGCGAACTCGGCCAGGGCGCGGTCGAAGCGGTCGTTCGAGCCGAGGTAGCTGGAGATCGCGATCGCGTCTCCGGAGCGGGCGTGCGCTCGTGCCAGCTCGGTGGCGCAGACCCTGGCGTACATGGTCATCAGGTTGGGCTCCATCAGCTCGACGAGCGCGGATCCTTTCGCGTCCCAGAGCTGACGCACGTAGAAGTCGCGTTTGACATGGTCGACCCCTTCGGCGCGGATCCAGCCGAGCATGATGTCGCTGGCCGCCTGCGTCAGCCGCTGCCCTTCGACGACCCGTTGCCCGTGGTTGGCGTGCTCGCTCTTGCCCAAAAACGGCTCCAGCACCGAGGCTTCCGCCTCCTTGAACTGCAGGAACAGCGGGTCGTCGCCGGCGCGGCCGAGGAGCAGCATGATGTACGCGCGTGTGCCGACGCTGCCGACACCGACGACCTTGCGGGCGGCATGGACGTAGCGGTAGCGCTCCAGGAGCTTGCGCCGGTCACCGGCGAGCGTGCGCCGGTAGGAGCGGATCACGCCGCGCAGGAAATCCTCCAGCTCATGCGCCCGATCACCCAGTAGCTCCTCGATCGGCACCACCACCGGCGGGTCACTGACGATGCGCGGCTCACCGTCGACGATCTCGGTCAGCTTCCCGAACGCCTTCAGGCTGTCCTTCGAGCGGGTCTTGGCGAGGTTGCGGTCGGCCCGCTTCAACTGCTCCGCCGAGGCTACCTTGCTCCACTGCCCGAGAAGCTCGTCGGCGTCCAGGCGCGTATACCAGAGATCGAGGTTCGTCATCCCGGCGAATCCCGCGATCGCCTCCCGATACGCCTGCCCCACCATCACGTTGACGCCGCTGCGCTCCTTGTCTGTGAAACCGCGGTCACGGCCCGCCACCGCGAAGCTCGCCACCAGGCGCTTCACATCCCACTCGAACGGCCCCGGCAGCGTCTCGTCGAAATCGTTGATGCTGAACACCAACCGCCGATCAGGAGCCGCAAAGGCACCGAAGTTGGACAGATGTGCGTCACCACAGAGCTGCGTGTGCAACCCAGTCCGCGGCATCCGCGCCAGATCCGACGCCATCAAGTAGGCAGCACCGCGATAGAACGTAAACGGCGACACCAACATGCGGCCATAACGGATCGGCAACAACTCCGGCACCCGCGACTGCGCCTGCTCCTCCAACAACTCCACAGGCGACACCCGCACAGGCGCCGGCTCCCACTCCGCATGCGCCGACCGAGGAACATCCGCTCGCGCAGCCTTGCCCCGCGCAACCCGCTCAGCCACAGAGAAATGCTCCACCCGGCCCGCCGGACCGGAAGAACGCGCTACATCGTGCGTATCTGAACCGACATCGATGCTCAATTCCCCCACCTCATCTCTTGTTCTTCTGCTCCGAGCATCCGCAACACCCATACGCGGATGAATCGACATGGGCCGTGAAGGATTCGAACCTTCGACCTTGGGATTAAGAGTCCCCTGCTCTACCAGCTGAGCTAACGGCCCGCGCGGCTGCGAAGGATAGCGGCCACAGCGAGCGCTCCAACTCGTTGCCGGCGGCCGTCGACCAAGGCGCGCGCGTCTACGCTGCGAGCGTGTTGATCCTGTCCATCGTCGGCAACAGGCCGCAGTTCATCAAGGCGGCGCCGCTGTCGATGGCGCTGCGGGATGCAAGCCTCGACGAGGTCGTCGTCCACACCGGCCAGCACTGGGACCCCGAGCTGTCCGCCGTCTTCTTCGACGAGCTCGGGCTGTCCGAGCCCGCGTATCGGCTCGACCTGCGCACCGCGGACGTCGACGTCCTCAGCGAGTCGATCGCCGATGCCGTGCTGACGGAGCGGCCCGACCTGGTGCTCGTCTACGGCGACACGAACTCGACGCTCGCGGGGACGCGGGCGGCGCGTGCCGCCGGCCTCCCCGTCGCGCACGTCGAGGCAGGGCTCCGCAGCGGCGACCTGACGATGCCCGAGGAGCACAACCGGATCGAAGTCGACGCGGCCGCCGAGCTGCTCCTCTGCCCCGACGAGCGCTCGCGCGCGCAGCTCGCGAGCGAGCGCGTCGCCGGCCGCGCCGAGGTCGTCGGCGACGTGATGGCCGACGCGAACCGGCTCTTTGCGCCGATCGCGCGGGAGCGGGTGCCGCCGCCACACCCGCCGGGAACGTACGTCGTCGCCACCATCCACCGCGAGGCGAACGTGCACCAGCCGCGTCTGGCCCGGATCGTCGAGGGGCTCAACCGGCTCGACGAGCCTGTCCTCTTCCCCGCGCATCCGCGCACCCGGGCGGCCATCGAGGCCGCCGCTCTCGCACTCGCTCCGCACGTCGAGCTCGTCGAGCCGCTCGGCTACCTCGCCTTCTCCGCCGCCGCCTCACAGGCGCGGGTGATCGTGACCGACTCGGGTGGGCTGCAGAAGGAGTCGTACTGGTACGGCGTCCCGTGCGTGACCGCCCGGCCGTCGACCGAGTGGGTCGACACGGTCGAGCTGGGTGCCAACGTGCTCGTGGACGACGATCCCGACGCCCTCGTCGCAGCGGTCGCGACGGCGCGGATGCCGGACGCTCGCCCCGTGCTCTACGGGGACGGCCACGCCTCCCGGCGGATCGCTCGCCTCCTTGCCCGGTACGATTCCGCGCCGTGACCGTTCCGGAGACCTCGCCGCCTGCGAGCGCCGACGAGCGGGCCACCGTCGACGTCGCGATCGTCGGCGCGGGCTACGTCGGAGTGCCTCATGCGCAGGTGTTCGCCGAGGCCGGCAAGACGGTGCTGCTCGTCGATGTCGACGAGACCCGTGTCGCTCGCCTGAACCGCGGCGAGAGCTACATCGAGGACGTCCCGTCCGCCGTTCTCAAGCGGCTTGTGGACGAGCACCGGCTCCACGCAACAACGGACTACGACGAGCTGCGCGGCGCCGACGCGATCGTGATCGCGCTGCCGACACCTCTTTCGCGGCAGCGCGAGCCGGATCTCTCGATTCTGCTGGCGGCGACGAAGGAGATCGCCAAGCGCCTGCGGCCGGGGCATCTCGTCGTGCTCGAATCCACCACCTACCCCGGCACGACGAGAGAGGAGCTGCTGCCGCTCCTCGAACAGGGCAGCGGTCTCGAGGTCGGCGTCGACTTCAATCTGGCGTTCGCACCGGAGCGTGTCGATCCCGGCCGCACCGACTGGACGAACCAGAACGTGCCCAAGGTCGTCGGCGGCTGCACGCCCGCCTGTGCCGAGGCGGCAGCCGCGCTGTATCGGCAGCGCGATCGAGACCGTCCACGTCGTCTCCTCGCCCGAGGCCGCCGAGCTGACGAAGCTGCTCGAGAACATCTTCCGCTCGGTCAACATCGCGCTCGTCAACGAGCTCGCCCAGCTGTGCGACCGCATGGGGATCGACGTGTGGGAGGTGATCGACGCCGCCTCGACCAAGCCGTTCGGCTACATGCGGTTCGAGCCGGGGCCGGGGCTCGGCGGGCACTGCATCCCGATCGACCCCTTCTACCTGACGTGGAAGGCGCGCGAGTTCGACTTCACGACCGAGTTCATCGAGCTCGCCGGCAAGGTCAACCAGGAGATGCCGTACTACTGCCGCTCGCGGGTCTCGCAGGCGCTCAACCACGGCGCCGGCAAGTCCCTCAAAGGGTCGCGGATCCTCGTCCTCGGCGTCGCGTACAAGGCGGATCTCTCCGACATGCGCGAGTCGCCGGCCGTGAAGCTGATCGAGCTGCTCGAGAACGCGGGCGCAGACGTCTCCTACCACGACCCGTTCGTGCCGTCGTTTGCCGAGCGCGGCGTCGAGCACGTCTCGGCCCCGCTGGAGCCCGCCGCGTACGACGCCGTCGTGATCGCGACGGCGCACACCTCGATCGACTACGTCCGCCTGGCCGAGGAGGCGCTGCTGGTCGTCGACCTCCGTAACGCGATGGGCGGCGCAGGAGTGACGGGCGACACGATCTGGAAGCTGTGACGCGCGTCGCACACGTCGGCGTCGGCGGCTGGGGCAAGAACGTGCTCCGGGTTGCCGGCGAGCTCGCCGATCTGGCCTGGATCTGCGACACCGACCAGGCGGCCCGGGAGCAGTTCGGCGACCGCTACCCACACGCCCGACTGACCGGCTCGTTCGACGAGGTGCTGGCCGACGGGGACGTGGACGCAGTCCTGCTCGCGACACCGGTGCCCACGCACCACGAGCTCGCACGTCAGGCGCTCGCGGCCGGCAAGCACGTCTTCGTCGAGAAGCCCCCGGCGATGCGCGGCGCGGAGATGGAGGAGCTCGTCGAGCTCGCACGCGCCGGCGGCCGGGTGCTGATGCCGGGTCATCTGCTGCTCTACCACCCCGGTGTGCGAAAGCTGAAGGAGCTCGTCGACGGCGGCGACCTCGGGGACGTGCTGTGCATCTACGGCAACCGCCAGAACCTCGGCGTCATCCGGTCGAACGAGAACGCCCTCTGGTCGCTCGGCGTGCACGACCTGTCCGTCATCCTCTGGCTGCTCGGCGAGGAGCCGGACACGGTCGTGGCGCACGGCCGCGACTTCCTGCAGCCGGGCGTGGAGGACGTCGTCTTCTGCTACCTCCGCTTCCCGTCGGGCCGGGTCGCCCACATGCATCTGTCGTGGCTCGACCCGCACAAGATGCGAAAGATCACCGTCGTCGGGCGCGAGAAGATGGCCGTGTTCGACGACATGGAGCTCGAGCGGAAGGTGACCGTCTACGAGAAGGGCCCGTGGGAGCCCGCCGAGACCTACGGCGAGTGGCGCACGCGCACAGGGGACATCTGGAGCCCGAAGATCGCGAACGACGAGCCTCTGCGACTCGAGCTCGAGCATTTCCTCGGGCTCGTGCAGGAAGGCCCGGGAGAGCACCGCGAGGCGCTCGACGGGATCGCGGTCGTCCGTACGCTCGACCGGTTGACGGAATCGCTCCGTGGCGGTTGACGTCCACCCCACGGCGGTCGTCCATCCCGGCACCGTGCTCGGCGACGGCGTCAAGGTGCTCGAGCACGCGGTCGTCGGCAAGCAGCCCACGCTGTCCCCGCGGTCGACGGCCAGTCGCGAGCCGCTCGCGCCGACGGTGATCGGCGACGGCACGGTCGTCTCCACCGGGGCCGTCGTCTTCGCCGGCTCGACGATCGGCGCGCGGGTCATCCTCGGCGACCAGTCCTGCGTCCGGGAGCGCGTCGCGATCGGGGACGACGTGGTCGTCGGGCGCGGCTCGCTCGTCGAGAACGACACGACGATCGGCGCCATGACGCGCATCCAGGCGGACGCCTACATCACCGCCTACTCGACGCTCGAGGAGCACGTCTTCATCGCACCCTGCGTCGTGACGACGAACGACAACTACATGGGCCGCACCGAGAAGCGGCTGACCGAGCTCCGCGGTCCCACGATCCGCCGTGGCGCCCGCATCGGCGGCGGCGCCGTCATCTGCCCCGGGGTCGAGATCGGCGAGGAGGCGTTCGTCGGCGCCGGCGCCGTCGTCACCAAGGACGTGCCGCCACGAGTGGTCGTCGTCGGCAGCCCTGCGCGCGTGCTGCGTGACGTACCCGACGGCGAGCTCTTATAGGGCCGGATGTATCCGGCCCCTACGAGGAGCGCACGATGCTGAGCCGGTACGTCGTCTCGCCTGCGGCGACGATCCGCACCTGCACGTAGTGCCAGCCGGTCGTCTCGGCGCGGAAGCCGAGATGCTCGCGCGGACCGGGGCGCGCCGAGAGACGCAGGCGCTGGCGCGGCCCTGCCAGCCCCTGCACCGACGGTGTCCCCGGCCGCCACAGCGCCAGCGAGAGATCGCCGGTCGTGCCTTCGCAGCGACGTGTCGAGACGCTGCCCGCGACGGAGGTACACCGCGTAGACGTCGTCCTGATCGTCCCAGTAGTCGATCGTTGCCTCGACGTGACGGCGACGCCAGCTTCCGGACAGCCGGTGCGACTGCGCACCGGCGTCGTCGTTCGTCTCGAGCGCGTCCGCCGCCGGCAAGCTCGCACCGAGGGCGCCGACCGACGCAGTGATGTCGAGCGTGCCCCAGCCCGTATAGGCGTCCCGGCCGGTTGCGCACCGGATGCAGCCCGTGGCCGCACTCGCGTCGACGGCCGCCCGCTCCAGCACCGCCGTCACCTGCTCCGGCCGTAGCTCGGGTCGCACGGCGAGCAGCGTCGCCGCTGCAGCGCTCGCCTGCGGCGCTGCGAACGAGGTGCCGTCGGGCGGGCGGAAGTCGACCGTCGCGCACAGCGTGTACCCCTGCTCCGGGCAGGCGGGGCGCTCCTGCGTGAGCCGGCGCGGGAACGTCGAGACGATGTCGGCCCCCGGGGCCGCGACGTCGTTGAACACCGCGTCGCGATTCGAGTATCCGGGCACCGCTCCCTCTCGGCCGACGGCGCTGACCCCGAGCACATGTGGCAGCGCCGCCGGATAGAACGCGAAACGCCACGGCTCGGCCGGCGCCTGGTCGCCATTTCCCACCGCTGCGACGACGACGACGCCGCGCGAGACTGCAAACGCGATCGCGTCCGCCTCGAGAGGCGAGTATGTGTCGTTGCCAGGGTTGGACGGGTCGCGCACACCGCCGAGGCTCATGTTGATCACGCGCGCGCCGTGGGCCACCGCCCAGTGGATGGCCTGCACCTCTGCGTCGAGCGGGATCGTGCCGTCACGCTCGACCACCTTGGCCACGAGCAGCTGCGCGGACGGGGCCAGTCCGGCGATCCCGATGCCGTTGCCGGTCTGGGCAGCGATCACCCCCGCGACGACCGTCCCGTGACCGCTCATGTCCGTCGGTGGGCCCCCCACGAAGCTCCGTGCAGCCGCAACCCTGCCGGCCAGGTCCGGATGGCCGAGATCCACGCCGGAGTCGATCACCGCCACGCGGACCGGGGCGAGCGTCGGCAGCTCCGCCCACGCGTCGTAGGCGCGCACACGGCTCAAGTACCACTGCTGCGGGACGAGCGGATCGGTCGGCAGGAACGTGCCGACGTTCGCTCGTACCGGACGCACGCGCTCCCCGGCCGAGCTGGCTGCCAGGAGGCGTGCAGCCCGCGGTGTGCCCGGCCGGTCCGCAGCGGGGTCGGCGATGGCTGCCGCGAGCCCGGCCGTCGTTGCCACGACGGCGAGCGCCGTCGCGGCGCGACGCCACCTCACGCCGGCGCCCCGGCGACGACGATCGTGAGCATCGGGCCTGGCACGCCGGTTCCCGTCAGGCGGTACGTCGTCGTCACGCCCGGGCGGACCAGCACACGAAACGTGCCGTCGACCCGTGGCGCGATCCGCCGCGCGTGCACCCACGAGCCACCGGCGGCAAGACGCTCGAGCTGCGGCGTGTCGACGTCACGCACGAGACCCTCGAGCCGGAACGGCTCGCTGCCCACCGGAACCTGTGGCGTCTCGAGGCGCAACACGCCGAGCCGGAAGGACGTCGAGCGCAACGCCAGCCGCGTGCGCAGATCGCGTGCCGTGACCGTCTTCACCGCGCCCGCTGCGGTCGTGACGTCGACGGCGACCGGCCGACCGTCCGTGCCGGGCGTCACGGTGGCGTCGACGACGCGCCCTGGCAGCCCGAGTGCCTCTGCAAGCCTCGTCCCGCTCACCGCGACGGCCTGCCAGCGATGGTTCGGATTGCCGGGCACGTCGTCCCACGGGTCGTCGACGGCGACCAGATACGGCACGTCGACGCCGTATGCATCGAGCGCGCTGCGTGTCCGGCCGCCCGACGACGAGAAGTACAACGTCTGCGCGGGCAGGCCGTCGAAGGTGAGGATCTGCCCACGCGTCTCGCGTACTGCGCGCGTCGTCGCCGGATCCTCCTCCTCGACCCCGTAGTAGACCTGGCTGCGCCAGTCGGAGTAGAGGTCGAACGGCTTCCCCTTGACGACGCTCGCGAGCGCATACGTCCGGGCTGCGACGGCCTGCGCCTCGAGCGCCTCGAGTGGCCAGCCGGGAGGCATCTCCCCCGGAACGACGCCCTGCAGGTACAGCTCCAGCCCGACTGCGTTGATCGCCTGCACGGTCTTGCCGTCGCTGGTCACGGTCAGCCGCCCGCGGTAGCCGGTGCCCTGCACGACGAGCGGCGACGACCCGGCCGGTGAGACGGTCACGGGCCCGGTCATGGCTGTCGTGACGCCGTCGACGGCGAGCTTCAGCTCGGGCCCGAGCGTCACGTCACCCGCAGGAAGCTGATGGACGACGCCGCCTGCGTCCTTGATGCGAAACGATTCCTTGGAGGCGATGCGCAGCGCCTTCGCCTTGGGCACGACCAGAACCCGCACGGTGCGCGCCGCAGCCTGCTCGAGTGTCGTCCCGCGGTAGTACGTGGCGAGGATCTGCGCGTGCGTGCGGCCCTTGAGCGCCTGACCGTAGGCCCCCCACTGGCTCATCCCGACCCCGTGCCCCCAGCCTCCGCCGTCGATCACGAAGACGGAGCGCGGTGGTTGCACCCCGGGTGCCGCCCCGGCGGCCGTCACCGCCACCGCGGCGATCAGTGAAGCGGGGATGAGGAGCAGGCGCCGCATGAGACGTCTCTCACGGTTCTCGGCGGAGCCCGTCAAGCCTTGAGGCGCTCCGCATATTGGGCTTGGTAGTAGGCCCGGTACTCACCCGTCTTGATCGGCTCCCACCAGGAGCGGTGGGCGCGATACCAGTCGACCGTCTCCCGAAGCCCGAGCTCCCCGAACGAGTGGGCGGGTCGCCACCCGAGCGCGCGCAGCTTCGTGTCGTCCAGCGCATACCGCCGGTCGTGTCCCGCGCGGTCGTCGACGTGGCGGATCAACCCGGGGCCGGCACCTGTCAGCTCGAGGATCCGGTGTGTGACCTCGATGTTCTCGTGCTCCTCGCCGCCGACGTTGTAGACCTCGCCGGCGTCGCCCTCCCGCAGCACCAGCTCGACGGCAGCGCAGTGATCCTCCGCATGCAACCACTCGCGAACCTGCTTGCCGTCGCCGTACACCGGCAGCGGCTGGCCGTCCAGGGCGTTGGTCACGAACAACGGGATGAGCTTCTCGGGGTACTGGTTCGGCCCAAACGTGTTGGCGCCGCGCGTGATCGACGCGTTCACGCCGTACGTCCGCACGTACGCGAGCACCTGCAGGTCGCCACCCGCCTTCGAGGCGCTGTACGGCGACGACGGCCGCAGCGGGTCATCCTCACCAGCCCGGCCCCCACCGGCCAGGTCGCCGTAGACCTCGTCGGTCGAGACCTGGACGTACCGGGCGCCGGTCACACGTGCGTGCTCGAGAAGCACCTGGGTTCCGACCACGTCCGTGTGGATGAAGTCCCAGGGTGTGAGGATCGAGCGATCGACGTGCGTCTCGGCGGCGAAGTTGACGATCGCGTCACAGTCACGAGCCGCCCTGGTGACCACGTCCGCGTCGGCGATGTCACCGACGATGAGGTGCGCGTCCACGCCCTCGAGGTTGGCCGGGTTGCCGGCGTAGGTGAGCTTGTCGAGCACGACGACCTCGTCACCGGCCGCCGCCAGACGCCTGACGAAGTGCGAGCCGATGAAGCCGGCGCCGCCGGTGACGAGCACGCGCATGCGGAAAAGGGTAGCCGCCGGTCCCAGCGCCCGATGCAGGCGGCACGCAAACGGGGCGCCCTGTGGACAACCCGGCGCACTCTTGGCACACGTTCGAGCTCAGAGCTGGCTCGCGCACCGCGCAGCCGCGCACCGCAGGGCACGGCCTCAGAGGCGCGCCAGGCAGGCTTGCAACCCGACGCGCCAGTGCGGGAGCACCGGGGCGCCGGGGCGTTCGCTCCGCAGCACCGAGAACGCCGGGCGCGGCGCCGGCCGCCCGAGCTCCGCGCTGGTGATCCGCCGCACGCGACACTGCAGCCCCGCCTCGGCGAAGATCGCCTCGGCCAGCTCGGCCCACGTGCAGTCACCGCCCGCCGCGAGGTGCCAGACGCCGAAGGGGGAACCGGCGTCGACGAGATCCTTCACCGCCGCCGCCAGGTGGCCGACGTAGGTCGGGCAACCGCGCTGGTCGTCGACGACCGCCACCTCGTCGCGCTCGGCTCCCAGCCGCACCATCGTGCGGACGAAGTTGTGGCCCGTGGGCCCGAACAGCCACGACGAGCGGACGACCCAGGCGCGGTCCCCGGCCGCCGCCTCGCCGTGCAGCTTCGTCGACCCGTACACCGACTGCGGCGCAGGACCGTCGGACTCGACGTACGGTCCGCCCTTGCGGCCGTCGAACACGTAGTCGGTGGAGAAGACGACGAGTGGCGCGCCGAGCGACGCGGCGTGCGCGACACCGCCGACGTTGACGGCAGCGGCCGTCTGCGGGTCGGCCTCGGCGGCGTCCACGTCCGTCCAGGCGGCGGCGTGCAGCACGAGATCCGGCGCCACGAGATCCGCAGGCGCAGGCAGGGTCACATCCCAGCCGGAGCGGTCGAGCGCGGTCACCTCGTCGCCCGCGAACTCCTCCGCGAGCGCGGCGCCGAGCTGACCGCCCGCGCCGGTGATCAGGACGCGGCGGTCGTGTCCCGAGCCGAGAGGATGGGCGTCGTCGTGCTCCACAGGTGCTTCACGCGCGGGTCGTCCCACGCGATGCCGTGCTCGTCGGGTTCAGCCGGGTCGAACTCCTCGGTCACGTGGTAGCAGAAGAGGAGATCGGTGAGCGCTTCGAAGCCGTGCGCGTGGCGGCCGGGGATGTAGAGGGCGACTGGGTTCCCGTCGCCGATGTCCTCGGTGAACGCCTCCCCGGTGAGGCGATCGAGGACGACGACGCGGGCCGTCCCCTGCAGGCAGGCGAAGAGATCGTCCTGGCCGCGCAGGTGGTAGTGGAGACCGCGGATCACCCCTCTGCGGGAGAACGAGACGTTCGTCTGTACCGTCGGCCGCGGCAGCGTGCTCTCCCGGCGCAGCTCGACGAACCAGCCGCGCTCGTCCTCGAGGCGGCGCAGCGGGATCCTGACGAGGCCCTCGATCACCGGACGCAGCTCAACCCGGGCCGTTGGCGCCGGTCTCGTCGACGAGACGGCCGATCTCGGCCAGATGGTGCCAGTGCTTGCCGGCATCCTCCCACCAGCCACGAACGCTCACCGCCGCGAGACGGCCCTCGTGCGCGTAGTGGCGGTTGACGTCCGTGATCTCCAGCTCGCCCCGAGACGACGGTTCGAGCCGGTCGATCACGTCGAACACATCCGGTGGGTAGCAGTAGAGACCGACGACCGCGTCGCTCGTCGGCGGCCGCTCGTAGCGTGTGTCGACGACCCCCGCCTTCTCGACGATGTCGCTCACGAGCCCGTCTTCGCCGTAGACGACGACACCGAACGCCTCCGGGTCGGGCACCTCCTTGACGAAGATCAGGGCGCCGTCCGCGCGGGCACCCCACCCGGCGATGTCGTCGGCGTGGGAGTGCTCGAAGATGTTGTCCCCGAGGACGACGACGAGCGGCTCGCCTGCTGCGAACTCGCGCGCCATGCCGACCACCTGCGCGATACCGCCCGGCTCGGTCTGCACCTTGTACGTGAGATCGAGGTCGAACAGCGGCTCGCCGCCGCCGCGGGCGGTGAGGCGACCGTCGCCGAGCAGGTCGATCATCTGCCCCGCGTGCCCCTTGCCGGTGACGACGAGCATCTCGCGCACACCCGCGCGCTGCAGAAGCTGCAACGGGTAGTAGATCATCGGCCAGCGCCCGACCGGCAGCAGATGCTTGTTGGCGACGCGTGTCAGCTCCCCGAGCCGGGTCGCCTCGCCGCCTGCGCATACGAGACCCTTCATGGCGCGCTCGATCCTACTGTCGCCCGGGCAGGATCGGCCACGGGCGTGCGTGCGAGCGCCCAGAAGGACAGCTCCACGGACGGGCCGATCCCCAGCGCGAACGCGAGCGTCCCGATCCCGACCGTGCCGCCGAGGGCGAAGCCGACCACCGTCACCGCGACCTCGAGGCCGGCGCGCGCGAGCCCGATCCGCAGCCCCGTGCGCGCCGCGGTGACGAGCATCAGCGAGTCGCGTGGACCCGCTCCCAGGCCGGCGCCGATGTAGAAGCCCGAACCCAGCCCGATGACGAGGATGCCGCCCACCATCAGCGCCACCCGGACACCGAGCGGCTCGGCGGACAGACGGTCGATCGCGCCGACACGCTGCAGCAGGTCGACGAACAGGCCGATGAGGACGGCATTGGCGATCGTGCCGGGGCCGATCCGCGCGCCGAGCCCCCACGCGGCGACGAGCACGATGAGCGCGACGACCACGTTCGCCGTGCCGAACGAGAGCGGCGTGTGCTCGGAGATGCCCTGGTTGAGGACATCCCATGGCGACAGGCCGAGCTCCGACTCGAGCATCGCCACGATCCCGGCAGCGAACAGGAAGAGCCCGAGGACGAGCGACACCGACCGGGCGAAGACGCCGCCGCGCAGGCGTGGCGGAGCGAGCATCTCGCCACCCTAGAGCCTTGTCGATCGGTTCCGAACGGACTGTTGTCGTCTACCGGCCGGCCGGCCGGTAGGCGGGCCTGTGCTCGACGAGGTGCGACGGCGGCACGCGGAGGACGCGTGCCAGCCCGTCCGGGAGCCACCAGTTCCACTTGCCGAACAGCTTCATCGCGCTCGGCACCAGCAGTGCGCGCACGATCGTCACGTCGATCAGAATCGCCGTCGCGAGCGCGAAGCCGAACTGCTGCAGACCGATGATGGAGCCGGCCACGAAGCCCATGAACGCAGCGAACATGATCAACCCCGCCGAGGTGACCAGCCGTCCCGTCTTGACGAGTCCCGCCACGACCGCCTCCTCGTTCGAGGCGCCGTTGTCCCATTCCTCGCGCATGCGGCTGACGAGGAACACCTCGTAGTCCATCGAGAGGCCGAACAGCATCGCGAACACCATCACGGGGACCCACCCCTCGATCTGGTCGTAGGAGAGCAGGCCGACGGTCTCGCCCGCGCCCCACTTGAACACGACCACGGTGAGCCCGTAGGCGGCGCCGATCGACAGCAGGTTGAGGACGATCGCCTTGAGCGGCAGCAGCACCGACCGGAACGCCCGCATCAGCAGGACGTACGTGGCGACGAGCACCGCCAGCACCAGCCACGGGAACCAGCTGTAGGTGAGGTCGAGGAAGTCCTTCCCGCCGGGCGGCCCCCCGCCCGCGTACACCCGCGCGCTGGCCGGGAACCCGGCCGCCGGGATGATGTCTCCACGCAGGCGAGTGACGAAGTCGAGGCTCGCGGGCAGTCCGTAGTCCTCTCTGCCGACCACCTCCATCTTCAGGTAGCGCCCGGTGGAGTCGACGTACGGCGCGTCTCTCGTGTCGAAGTCCACGCGGGCCACCTGCGGGTCCTTCTGCAGCCCGGCCGCCAGCTGGATCACGGCGGTCGCGATCGCCGTGGTGTGCACCCCCCCGGCTGCGCCGCTGTCGACGACCACGGTGGTGGGTGCGGTGGCGCCCGCCCCGACCGCCTCGGTGAGGATGTCGAGCCCCTGGACGGCCTCGAGGTCCTTCGGCAGCCCGAAGTTCGAGCCGGGGCCGACCTGGAGCGCGAGCACCGGCGCAGCCATCAGCAGGAGCAGCGCGGTGGTGCCGATCGCGAACGTCTTCGGGTACCGCATGATCGTGCGGGCGAGGCCGGCCCAGAAGCCGCGCTCGTTGTCGTTCCGCCGGTCGAGGTAGCGCTGCGGCACGAGCCTCACTCGGTCGAGCTTGCGGCCCACGAGCGACAGCAGCACGGGCAGGAAGCTCAGCGCGGCGATGACGGAGACGATCGGGATGATCAGTCCTCCGACGCCGAAGCCGCGCATGAACGGCAGCGGCATGAAGAGCAGCAGCGCCAGGCCGATCGCGACGGCGGTCCCGCTGAAGACCACCGCGCGGCCCGCCGTGGCGACGGTGCGCACGATCGCGTCGTCGGTCGACATGCCCGTGCGCAGCTCCTCGCGGAAGCGGTAGACCATGATCAGCGAGTAGTCGATCGCGATCCCGAGGCCGATGAGGCTGACCAGGTTCGTGATGTACGTGGTCAACTCCATCAGGTTGGCGACGATGTAGATGATCCCGAGCGTCGTCGGGATCGTCACGAAGGCGAACGCCATCGGCAGCAGGAACGCGAGCGTGGCGAACGTCCACGCGAGGAGGATCAGCGCGATGGGCACGGCGATCATCAGCTCGCCCTTCTGCAGGTCCTCCGCGAAGACCGGGTCGAGGTCGTGCTCGGTCGCCGCCTGCCCCGTGAGGTAGGTCCGCGCGCCGGGGACGTCGCCGATCGCGCGGCGCATCGCCTCGGTGTGACCCTTCGCGTCGGCCGGGTCGAGGTCGGAGACGACTTGCGCCGTCAGCACGCCCTCCGCGATCGGCTGCACGCCGACGACGCGGGAGGTGGGGAGCTCGGCGGAGGCCCGCTCCGCCGCAGCGCGCACCTGCGGCATGAGTGCAATGACGCCTCCGTCCGTCGTTACCACGAGCGTGAACGAGCCTGACGTCCGCTGCCCGAAGTGATCCTCGAGGATCGTCTCCGCCCGCTGCGTGTCGGTGCCCGGCAGCGTGAACCGGTTCGTGAGCAGGTCGCCGAGCTGGGACGAGCCCCAGCCTGCGATCAGGAAGATGGTCAACGAGCCGGCGAGCACGAGCCACCGATGCCGCAGGACGAACCGTGTCCAACGCTCCATCGAACCGCCTCCCTCGTGATCTGACGTCACTCGATCGTAACAGCGCGGTTGTGTCTCACCCTCGGCGCGAGGGTCACTTTGTGACACGCATGCGGTGCCGCTTCAGCGGGTCTTCCGGCGGGCGGCGCGGGAGAGCTCTTTGCGCCGCCGGACACCGGGGACGGCGCGCACCGCCGCAACCCAGACGTAGACGAGGCCCGCGACGGCAGCCGGCAGTGCGAGCGCGATGCGCCGGAGCGTGATCACGACCGCTTCATCCTATGCCGACGCCCAGAGGCGGCGAACGCGGCATACTGGAGTGGAACCCCCAGAGAAAGGACGGCCGCGGATGGCCAAGAAGCAACCGGCGCGGTTCACGAACACGATCGAGACGCTGAAGCCGTACGTCGATCGCGCCCTCACAGACCCGGAGTTCCGCGACGACCTCAAGGACGCACTCGAGGCCGCACGCGAGCTCTACGGACCGCTCACGAAGTCGAACGGGAACGTCTCCCACGCGGCAAAGACGCTCGCGTCCGACAAGAAGGCGCAGCAGCAGCTGAAGCGCGCCATCGAGGAGTTCCAGCAGGCCTCCAAGACCCTCCAGGGCAAGAAGAAGCGCAAGAAGCGCGGTCGCAAGATGGTGTTGCTGGCCGGGCTGATCGTCGGTGCGCTCTACAACCCGTGGACGGGGCCGCAGACGCGGGAGTGGCTCCTCGACCAGATCGCGGGCAGCGACGACCTGCAGCCGCTGATCGAGGTCGACGAGGACGCAGTCGAGGAGGCCGCCGACACGATCGAGGAGGCCGTCGAGGCCGCAGTCGAGGCGTAGCGAGCCAGTGGTCTAGCTCCCGCGCCGGAGCAGCGACTCGACGTCGACACGCTCCACCGTGACGGCGCGCTCCAGCGCGCCGGGCACGAGGCCGCTCGTCCGTGAGATGTCGTCGATCTCGAGCAACACCGCCCCCGACGGCGGCGCGAGGCCCCTGCCCGGGCCCATGAACCCCACGTAGCGGCGGCCGAGGTCGAACGAGACGTCCTCGGCGCGGCGCCAGGCGACCAGGAACGGGTACGGCGCCACGACGCCGTCGTAGCCGAGGTAGAGCAGCCCGACGGGATGGATCTCGAAGTGAAGGTGGACGACGCCTCCCTTCGCATCACCCGTGTCCCCCATGAAGCCGAGCACGTCACCGCCGTGCACCCGCTTCCCTTCGACCGCGAGCGGCGAGTACGCGGAGAGGTGGGCGTAGTAGAACTCGTTCCCGACGCTGTCGCGAAGCCAGAGCTTCCAGCCGCCGAGGTCGTTCCAGCCGACGCCGAAGATGGTGCCGTCGTTGACTGCGAGGATCGGCGTGCCGAGCGGCCCGACGATGTCCTCACCGTGGTGCCAGCCGCTGGCGAGGTCGGCACGCGGCGCGCCGAAGCTGTCGCCGAACGAAGCCGGTCCGAAGACGGGGAACACGTAGCCGGCGTCCGTGAGCCGAGCCGTCACCTCCGGAGCGGGCTGCACGAGCTCCGGTGGGGCTCCGGCCACGGACGTGCCGGGCTCCTGTGGCGCACCCGGTGGTCTCGGGGCCGGCTTCGGCTTCGCCGGCTTCGGCTTCACGGCCGGGCTCGCCGTACCCGTCTTCGGTGTCTCGCCGGCGTCTGCACTCGCCGTCACCGAACCGATCGTGATCACCGTCCCGGCGGGCTGGCCGGCGTGGTCGGCGATGAGCGTCAAACGCAGGCCGGAGACGGAGGCCTCACCGGTGCGGGTCGTTCCTTCACCCAGCTTCTCGGTGGTCGTGAGCACCTCGAGGTTGCCCCAGTCGGCCAGCGGCACGATCGCGCCGACGGTTGCGGTCACGGGCTGGCCGAGCACGACGAGGCCGTTGACGGTGGAGCCGGCCCCGCTGGCCGAGGCTCCGGCGACGCCGGCGGCCGCCGACGCGCGAACGTTCACGGACTCGGCGCTCACCTCGCCCCCGAGCAGGGCGACGGCGAGGGCGCCGACGACCGCCTGCGCGCTGGACGAGGTCCCGGCCTGCGCCGCGACACTCGCGGTCGAGCTGCCGACGCGTACGACGGAGCCGTCCTCGGGGACCAGAAACGGCGCCGAGATGTCCGCTGCGGGCGGGGCGACCAGCTGTCCCGACGTGACGACCGGCGCGCCCGGCACCTCGATACGGACGAGGAGCGCGGATGCGCTCGCGTCCGGTGGGCGCTGCGCTGCGCCCGCGCCGCCTTGGAGCACGGCGGCGATGAGCACGACAGCGAGCGCGGCGAGCCGTCTCACGATCACTCAGGGTAGCGGGGAGCGCCGCAGGGCCTGCCAGGCGAGGTGCGCCGCGACCGCCAGGAGCAGGATCCCGAACAGCCGTCTGAGCCCCTCCTCCGGCAGCCGCGTCGCGATCCTGACGCCGACCTCGACGCCGGCGATCGATGCGATTCCGATCACGAGAGCCGGTTTCGGTCGCAGGTTGCCGTAGCGCAGCTGACGCACGACTCCCACACCCGCCGTGGGCACGATCGCGAGCAGCGACGTCGCCGCCGCCTCGACCTGGCCGAGACCCAGGAGGACGAGCGTCGGCACGAAGAGGATGCCCCCGCCGACGCCGAAGACTCCGGACAGCGTCCCGGCCAGCAGGCCGAGGAGCACCGCGAGCAGGATCGTCGTGCCGCTCATCCGACGAGCAGCCAGACGCCGATGGCGACGAGCAGCGCCGCGAAGCCGAGCGAGAGCGCCTTCCCCGAGAGGCGCTGCTGCAACGCGGTCCCGGCGAGGGCGCCGATCGCACCCGGGACGCCGATGAGCAGCGCGTACCCGGGACGCACCTCGCCGCGCAGCGCGTAGAGCAGGACGCCGGCGCACGCGGTGATCCCGATCGCTCCCAGAGACGTCGCGGCAGCCTCGCGCGCAGGGAAAGCCGCCGCGACGATCAGCAACGGCACGACGAGGATCCCGCCGCCCACACCGAAGAGCGAACTGAAGACCCCGGCTACGAGCCCGATCGCGATCAGCCGCGCCACGCGGCCATCGTATGGGTGGCGCAGGACCGTGCCTGGGGCGGAGCCCCGCGCCTATGCGGCGGGCGCGGGCGCCGGCTCGGGCTCCGCCTGCGGTGCGAGCTCGCTCTGCCGCACGAAGACGGCAATCGCGACGACACCCACCGCTGCGATTGCCGCGCCGACCCAGAAGGCCGCCGCGAAGCCGTCCACGAGCGCCTGCGCCTGATCGGTCCCGGTCGCGACCGCATCCGACGTGATGCTGGTCGCGATGGCCGACAGCACGGCGATCCCGAGCGCTCCGCCGATCTGCTGCGAGGTGTTGATGAGACCGGACGCGAGCCCGGCCTCGTCGTGGCTGACACCGGCCACCGCGGCGATCGTGACCGGGACGAAGACGAAGGGCATGCCGAGTCCGATGATCAGGAAGCCCGGGAAGAGGTCCGTCCAGTACGACCCGTCGACGGAGATCTGCGTGAAGGTGACGAGCCCGACCGCGAGCAGCGACATGCCGACGAGCAGCACGGGCTTGACGCCGCCCCGGTTGACGAGCACCGCGGCGACGTTCGCCCACAGGATTGCGGTGCCGGCCACCGCGAGGTAGCCGAAGCCCGTCTCGAGCGGGCTCAGCCCCAGCACGAGCTGCATGTAGAGCGTGAGCAGGAGGAACATGGCGAACAGGATCGTGCCGAGGATGAAACCGGTGATGTTCGCGCCGAGCACCGTCTTCACGCGGAAGATGGAGAACGGCACCAGCGGCTCCTCCCGTCCCCGCTCCCAGGCGAGGAAGAGCACGTGCAGGAGGGCCGAGATGCCGAATGCGATCCACGTCGTCGCGGAGCCCCAGCCCCACTGGTTCGCCTGTGTGATCGCCAGCACCAGCACCATCAGCGCGGACGTGATCAACACCGCACCGGGAACGTCGAAGGTCTTCGTCCGCAGGTCGCGGCTCTCCATGACCCAGAAGGGGGTCAGGATCAGGGCGACGATGCCGACGGGCACGTTGACGAAGAAGATCCACTGCCAGCTCAGAAGGTCGGTGAGGATGCCGCCGAGGAGAACCCCGGCCGAGGCGCCCAACCCACCCGTGGCGCCCCAGACGCCGAGCGCGATGTTCCGTTCACGACCTTCCGCGAAGGTGGCGGTGAGGATCGCGAGCGCAGCCGGAGACAGGAGCGCCGCCCCGAAGCCCTGTAGCAAGCGTGCAGCGATCAACGATGCCTCGGACCAGGAGAGGCCGGCGAAGAGCGACGCGGCGGTGAAGATCAGGACGCCTGCGAAGAAGACGCGGCGTCGACCGAGCCGATCGCCGAGCCGACCACCCAGGAGCAGAAAACCGCCGAAGACGAGCGCGTAGGCGCTGATCACCCATTGCAGGTCCTCCTGCGAGAACCCGAGGTCTTTCTGGATGGACGGCAGCGCGACGTTGACGATCGCGATGTCGAGGATGGTCATGAACTGCACGCCGCAGATCAGGGCCAGCGCCAGCCATTTCGTCTTCGTGGATGCGGTCATGCAGTCCCTTTCGTTCGGTCGTCGAGCGACCCTAGCAGCTTCTACTTGTTTTTCGCAAGTGATAAGTGGCAGATTGAAAGCCAGAGCGGTACACTGCGTGGTCGTGGGCAAGAGCTACAACCAGTACTGCCCGATCGCGCATGCGCTCGACCTCGTGGGTGAGCGCTGGTCGCTGCTCGTCGTCCGCGAGCTCGTCTACGGCCCCCTTCGCTACACGGATCTCCTCGAGCGGCTCCACGGCTGCTCCACCAACATCCTCGCCGCCCGCCTCAAGGAGCTCGAGGCCGGTGGCGTCGTGCAGCGGCGGCAGCTGCCGCCGCCGGCGGCGTCGACGGTCTACGAGCTGACCGAGTGCGGCGACGGGCTCCGCCCCGTCCTCCACATGCTCGCCTGGTGGGGTGCGACGACGCTCGGCCCGCCGGCGGCCGACGACGAGCTCGCCTTCGAGACCGGCTGGCTCCAGCGGGCGCTCGTGACCGCAGTCGAGCCGCTCGCGGTGGAAGGGACGGTCGAGTTTCGCGTCGGCGACGAGGTCGCGCATCTGGAGGACGGCCGGGCGCATGACGGGCCAGCGAGCGAACCGGACGTCGTCGTCACGACCGAGCCGGCGGGCTTCTACCATCTGCTCGTCGCCCGCGACACGTCGGGCTGCTCGGTCGACGGCGACGAGGGAGCGCTCGAGCGCCTGCTGGCGGCGCTTCCGGCGACCCGCGCCACGGCGCTACGCTGAGCTCGCCATGCGCCCGGCGGCGCTGATCATCAGTGCGGGCATCATGCTCGCGCTCCTGCTCACGGGAGCACCCGCGGAGGCGTCGTCGCCAGGCACCTACTACCTCGTCCGGGCGGATCTGCGCCTGTGCCCGAGCCCGCTGTGCGGTGGAGCGTGGGTGCGTCGCGTGAACCACGCAACCACACGCTGCGCCGACGGGGTGCTGCGGTCCGAGTGCTACGTCGCCACGGTCGGCACCGGTCGGACGGGTACCGGCGATCTCGTGCTCGGGACGATCGTTCCGGCGCAGATCGCGGGGTTCCCGAAGCTCGGCAAGCTCGCCGTCCGCCGCGCCTGGTCCCAGGCGGCCGAGCCGGCCCCACCGGCTCCCGTCTTCCGCGTCGTCGACACGGGGATTCGCTGCGTCGTCGCTCCGTGCTTCTCCTACCGCGCCACGCGGCTCGAGACCGAGCGCAGCGTGGCTCTCTCGGAGCTCGATCTCCGCCCGCTCGACATGCCGCCTGCCACGGTCGCCAGGGCGCTGCGGCAGCTCACCCGCGGCGGGCTCTTCGTGTCCGGCGCCATCTCGACCGTGCCGCGGGCAGGCCCTGCCGGGAACGGCCGGGTGCTCGCAGCCACGCAGGCCTGGCTCCCGCTTACCCCGTAGCGGCCGCCTGCGACTCGCGGCACAGCACATCCCAGGCGCGGCGGACGTCGTCCTCCGTGGTGCGGAAGTTGCCGATCGCGAGGCGCAGGACGAACCGGCCGTCGAGCCGGGTGTGCGAGAGGAACACCTCGCCGGACGCGTTCACGCGTTCGAGCAGCGCCTCGTTGGCGTGGTCGTCGGCAGCAAGCCGGAAGCAGACGACCGAGAAGGACACCGGCGCCGAGATCTCCCAATCGGGGTCGGCCTCGATCCAGCCCGCGAAGAGCCTCGCCAGCCGAACGTGGTCACGGATCCGCTCCTGCAATCCACTGCGACCGAAGCAACGCAGCACGGCCCAGAGCTTGAGGGCGCGGAAGCGGCGGCCGAGCGCCTGCGTCATCTCGCTCAGGTTGACCACCTCCTCCTCCGAGCGCAGGTACTCGGGAACGAGGCTGAACGTCTGCCGGAACTCCGACGGGCGGCTCGTCCACAGCACGGAGCAGTCCGACGGCGTGGCGAGCCACTTGTGCGGGTTGACGACGATGGAGTCCGCGCGCTCCCAGCCTGCGTGGTGCTCGCGGAGCTCCGGGCACACGGCGGCCGAACCCGCGTAGGCGGCGTCGACGTGGAGCCAGACGCCTGCCTCCGCGCACCGATCCGCGATCGCAGCGACGGGGTCGACCGCAGCCGTGGAGGTCGTCCCGACGGCGGCGACGACCGCACAGCAGCCGTCGAGTTCCAGCGCGTCGAGCCGCAGCCGGAAGGCGTCGTCCACGGGAACCCTCCGGAACTCGAGCTCGAGCAGCCGGCACGCCTTCTCGATCGACGAATGGGCATGCTCCGAGGCCGCGACCACCCGACGGCCCGGCGCCGTGGCGCGGGCGACGGCCAGCGCCACCATCGTGCTCGTCGAGGCTGAGTCCTCGATGTGACCGTGCAGCCCTTCCGGCAGCCCGAGCAGCTGGCGCAGCCAGTCCAGCGTCACCTCCTCGAGCTCCTGCAGGACGGGCGATGCGCGCCAGAGGATCCCGACCTGGTTCAGCCCTGCGGCGAGCAGCTCGGCCAGGATCGCCGGGTCGGATCCGGTCGTGGCGAAGTAGGCGAAGTACCGCGGGCTCTGCCAGTGCGTGACCCCCGGGAGCAGGACGCGGTCGAGGTCGTCGAGCACCGCCTGGAAGGGCTCGGGCTCCGCCGGCGGCGATACCGGCAGCGCGGCGCGGATCTCGCCCGGTTGCACGCGCGCCAGCACCGGGTACTCGCGGAGATGCTCGAGGTAGCCGGCAACCCACTCCAGGGCGCCGGCGCCGTCCGCTCGCAGGTCGGTCACCTGCGCATCTTCGCGATCTGCGCCCACGTCCGCGTGTTGAGCACCTGCTCCTTCGTCAGCCACGCGCGCCGCGCCTGCGCAACGCCGAGCTCGGCGTACGCGAGCGCCTTCGTCGAGTGGGCGTCGGTGTTTACGGGCACGAGCACGCCGGCGTCGCCCGCCAGCCGTGCGTGGACGTCCCGAAGGTCGAGCCGGTCGGGCTGGCTGTTGATCTCGAGCGCCGTGCCCGTCAGGGCGGCGTGCGCGACGACGCGCTCCGCGTCGAGCGGGGCGCCGAGGGCCCGCTGCGGCCGCGAGAGCTTGCGGGCCGTGAGATGACCGATGCAGTCGACGTGCGGGTTGTCCAGCGCCGCGAGCACCCGCTCGGTGGGGTTGCGGTCGAACGACGTGTGCAGCGAGGCGACCACCCAGTCCAGCTGCGCGAGCTCCTCGTCGGGGACGTCGACCGTCCCGTCGACCCGGATGTTCGCCTCGATCCCGCGCAACACCCGAAACGGGCGGAGCCGCTCGTCGACGGCGGCGATCTCCTCCCACTGCGCGTGCAGGCGCCCGTCGCGAAGGTAGTGCGAGTGGTCGGTGACGACGACGAAGCGGTAGCCCCTGGCCTTGGCGGCCAGGGCCATGTCCTCGACGGTGTCCTTGCCGTCGGCCGACCACGTCGTGTGGCAGTGCATCTCACCCCGCAGGTCACCCGTCTCGACGAGGTCGGGAAGCTCACCGCGGCGGGCCGCCTCGAGCTCGCCCGCATTCTCGCGCAGCTCCGGTGGCACGTACTGGTAGCCGAGGAAGGCGTAGAGCTCCTCCTCGGTGGCGAACGCCTTCACCTCACCCGTCTCGACGACGGTGACCCCGTACTCGGAGATCGAGAGTCCACGGCGCACCGCGTCCTCGCGCATGGCGATGTTGTGCTCCTTCGAGCCGGTGAAGTGCTGCAGCAGGTCGCCGAAGCACTCCGGCGGCACGACGCGCAGGTCGAGGCGAAGCCCCTGCTGCGTGACGACGGTCGCCTTGGTGTCGCCGTGGGCAACGACGTCCGAGACGCCGGGCAGCGTCGTGAAGAACGTCGTCAGCGCGGCGGGGTCGCTCGCGGTGGCGATCACGTCGAGATCCCGGAACGTCTCGCGCCGGCGGCGCACGCTTCCCGCTTCCGCCACCGAGACGGCAGCCGGATGAGCGCGGAGCGCCTCCACGACACCGCGGACGACCGGCAACCCGACACCGAGCAGGCCGCGCTGCGGCGCATCGTCGGCACCACCCTGGTCGAGCGCCTGAACGATCTTCTCCGCGCTCCGCGCGCCGAGGCCCGGCAGGTCCTGCAGGCGGCCGTCGTCCGCGGCGGCGCGGAGCTCCACGAGCGTCGTCACGCCGAGGTCGTGCCAGATGCGCGCCGCAGTCTTCGGGCCCAGCCCCGGCAGGCGAAGGAAGAGAGACACTTCGCCGGGCACCTCCGCTCGCCGCCTCGACAGCGCGTGGATCTCGCCGTCCTCGACCGCCTCGACGAGCTTCGCCTCGATCGTCCTGCCGATGCCGGGAAGCTCCGTCGCCTGGCCGGCGACGGCGAGCTGCGCCACGGAGACACCCGTCTCGCGGACGCGGGACGCGGCCGTCCGGTAGGCGCGGATGCGGAAGCCGTCCTCGCCGAGGATCTCGGAGAGATCGGCGAGCAGGTCGAGCTGGCCGGCGAGCGTGTCGTTCGTCGGGAGGCGGCCGGCCATGCAGCGATCATAGGCGCCGTGTGACCGGCCGCTCGGGCAGGATTCGGCGGTGCCGCGGGCGGTCATCTGCCTTCCGACCTACAACGAGCGCGAGAACCTCGAGCCGATGGTGCGCGCGCTCGGCGCCGTGATCGACACGACGCGTGACATCGTGCTCGTGGTCGACGACAGCTCGCCCGACGGCACCGGCGAGATCGCCGACCGGCTCGCTGCCGAGCTGCCGTGGCTCGCCGTGCTGCACCGGGAGCGAAAGGAAGGGCTGGGACGCGCGTACCTCGCAGCCTTCGACCACGCGCTTGCCGCCGGTGCGGAGCTGGTGGTCGAGATCGACTGCGACTTCTCGCACGACCCGCAGGTCGTTCCTCTGCTGCTGGCCGCTTGCGAGGACGGCGCCGACGTGGCGCTCGGCTCCCGCTACGTCGCCGGCGGCGGCACGCAGAACTGGGGTCTCGCGCGGCGGTTCGTGTCCCGCGGCGGATCGCTGTACGCGCGCGTCCTCCTCGGTGTGCGCATCCACGACCTGACCGGCGGCTTCAAGTGCTTTCGTCGCGAGGTGCTCGAGGCGATCGACCTCACCGCCGTGACGGCGAACGGCTACGCGTTCCAGATCGAGATGACCTACCGCGCGCTGCGGCGGGGGTTCCGCGTCGTCGAGCTGCCGATCACGTTCGTCGACCGGGTCGTCGGCGGCTCGAAGATGAGCCGGGCGATCGTGCTCGAGGCGGTGTGGATGGTGCCGGCGCTGCGCCTGCGCGCGCTGCGCGGCCGCCTGTAGGGGCGGGATACATCCGGCCCGCTACGCTGCCCGCGTGACCGTCCTCGACGTTACCGACGAGACCTTCGAGGCCGAAGTGCTCCGCTCCGAGGTGCCGGTCGTGGTCGACTTCTGGGCGCCCTGGTGCCGGCCGTGCCGGACGATCGAGCCACACCTCGTCACGATCGCCGAGGAGAGCGGTGGCCGGTTGCGGCTCGTCAAGCTCGACGTCGACACCAATCTCCGCATTCCCTCCCGCTACGGCGTGCTCACGGTGCCGACGGTGATGCTGTTCGCCGGCGGTGAGCCACGCGTCACCGTGCTGGGTGCCCGGCCGCCGCGGCACTTCCGCGAGGCGTTCGACCCCTGGACGGGCGATGCCGGCTAGACCGTTCGCTCGGGGCGATGTCCGGGGTTGCGCACGCGTGGGTCGAGGAGCCCGTAGAGAAGGTCGGTGATCAGCGTCACGAGCAGGATCACCACCGAGACGACGAGCGTGACACCGAGGATCACCGGCAGGTCGCGGCCGCGTAGCGACGAGGTGAGCAGGTCGCCGAGCCCGGGCAGGCTGAACACGCGCTCGACGAAGACCGCGCTCCCGAAGAGGATCGCCATGTCCATGGCGATCATCGTCACGATCGGCGTCAGCGCGTTCGGCACCACGTGACGGCGCATCACCGCCCATTCCCCGAGCCCCTTCGCCCGGCCGGTGCGCACGAAGTCCTCGTGCAGCGTCTCCATCGTCGTGGCACGGATCATGCGGGCGTAGAGCGCGGCTGCGCCGAGCGCGAGCGTGAACCACGGCAGGATCAGGTGATAGGCCCACGGGCCCGGGCCGCTGCAGCGGTCGTCTGCGGGCATGAAGTCGCAGTAGCCGTTCAACGGCAGCGCGCGGAGATGGAAGCCGAACACGTACGAGAGCATGTAGCCGAGCCACAGCGGGTGGGCGGCGATCCCGATCAGGATCATCACCATGCCCGCGCGATCGAAGATGCTTCCGGGTCGCATGGCGGAGATCAGCCCGACCGGGATCGCGAGGAGCAGCCAGAAGAGCGCCGCTCCGAGCACGAGCGAGGCGGTCACGGGCGCCGCGCGGCCGAGGATCGCGGTCACGTCCTCTCGCGTCCTGTACGACTCTCCGAGATCGCCCTCGAGCACGTTGCCGAGGAAGGCGGCGTACTCGCCGGCGAAACCCTGCTCCTCGATCCCGAACGAGTCGGTCAGCGTCCTCGACTCGGTGCCGATCACCCCACGGCGCGGATCGACCGGTGCCGGGATGACGAAGAAGATCACGTAGACGCAGAACGTGATCACGAAGAACAGTCCCACCGCCCACGCGAGGCGGCCGACGACCAGCCGGGTCATCCCCGAACCCTTGCGCGCCGGGGTATCCCAGCGCAACCGGTGCGACGCGTGAGCCCCGCCACGGCCACCGCGACCTGGGGCGCCCTGCTCGAGGCGGAGGAGGTGGCCTTCCAGACCGTCGAGCCGTCCCGGCCGGCGCGCATCGAGCCGCTGCCGGACGATCTCGACCCGGCCGTCGCGAGCTCGCTCCTCGGCTGCGGGGTGACCGCTCTCTACCGCCACCAGGCGGAGACCTGGGAGGCGGCGCGCCGCGGCGAGGACGTGATCGTGACGACGGGGACGGCGTCGGGGAAGTCGCTCGCCTTCACGCTGCCGGTGCTCGACGGCATCGCCCGCGATCCCGCGGTCGCGCGCGCTCTACCTCTACCCGACGAAGGCGCTGGCCCAGGATCAGGCGCGCGCGCTCGCCGCGTACCGGCTCCGCGGCCTTCGGCCCGCGATCTACGACGGCGACACCGAGACGGAGCGGCGCTGGCAGGTGCGCAAATGGGCCAACGCCGTCCTCACCAACCCCGACATGCTGCACGTCGGCGTGCTCCCGCGGCACGACCGCTGGGGTGACGTGCTGCACAACCTGCGCTGGGTGGTGGTCGACGAGGCGCACGTCTACCGCGGCGTGTTCGGCTCGCACGTCGCGAACGTCCTCCGGCGACTGCGGCGGCTCGCGCGGGCGTACGGCGCCGAGCCGCAGTTCCTGCTGGCGTCCGCGACCGTCGCGAATGCGGCGGCGCTGGCAGAGGCGCTGACCGGCAGGCCGGCGACCGTCGTGGAAGGCGACGGCGCCGCCCCGCGCCGAGCGGCAGGTCGTGCTGTGGAACCCGCCGCTCCTCGACGCCGACCTCGGCCTGCGCGGCAGCACGCTCGCCGACGCCTCGCGGCTGCTCGCCGAGCTGGTCACCGGCGGCGCCCGCACGATCTGCTTCGCGAAGAGCCGCAAGGCCGCGGAGCTCGTCCACCGGTTCACGGTCGACCGGGTCGACGCCGCCACCGGGCGCCGGTTGACGCCGTACCGCGCCGGCTACACGCCCGCGCAGCGGCGCGAGATCGAGCAGCGCCTCGTGGCCGGCGACCTGCTCGGCGTCACCGCGACCGACGCGCTCGAGCTCGGGATCGACATCGGCCTGCTCGACTGCGCCATCTCCGTCGGGTTTCCCGGCACCGTCGCCTCGCTGCGCCAGCAGTGGGGTCGAGCGGGCAGGCGCGACCGTGGGCTCGCGGTGCTCGTGGCGAGCGACGACGCGCTCGACCAGTTCTTCATGCGGGAGCCCGAGGCGCTCCTCGGGCGACGCTCGAAGCGGCGATCCTCGATCACACGAACCCGCGCGTGCTCGACCCGCATCTGCGGGCGGCAGCGTTCGAGGGCCCGATCACCGACGCCGACGCGGACACGCTCGGCGCCGAGGCGGTGGCCCGCGGCTGCGCTGCTGGACGACCTCGAGCGGACACCCGCCGGGCTCGTCTGGGGTGGCCGCGACTACCCGGCCGCCCGCGTCTCGCTGCGCTCCGGCGACACCGAGGCGTTCACGGTCGTCGAGGCGACGACGGGAGCCGTGCTCGGGCAGGTGGAGCGGGAGCGCGCCTGGTCGACCGTGCACGAAGGAGCGGTCTACCTCCATCTCGGCCGCCAGTACCTCGTGCAGGCGCTCGACCAGGAGGCGCGCGCAGCCGTCGTCGCGGAGGTCGAGGTCGACTGGTACACGCAGCCGCGGAAGGAGTCGACGACGACGATCGAGGAGCCGCTCCAGGTCGAGCGCACGTGCGGCGTCGACCTTCACTTCGGCCGCATCGCCGTCACCGAGCAGGTGATCGCCTATCAGCGCAAGGCGATCGCCGACGGCTCGACGATCGAGACGGTGCCGCTCGACCTGCCCGAGACGACCTTCGAGACCGAGGCGATCTGGTTCTCGCCCGGACGGCCGCCTCCTGCACGAGATCGACGAGATGCCGGTGCTGCTCGGCGCGCTCCATGCCGCGGAGCACTCGCTGATCGCGCTGCTGCCGCTCTGGGCGATGTGCGACCGGTGGGACATCGGCGGCCTCTCGACGAACGTCCATCCGCAGACCGGCGCGCCGACGATCTTCGTCTACGACGGCCATGCCGGCGGTGCCGGCCTCACCGAGCGCGGCTTCGCGTGCTTCCCCGAGCTGGGTGGCGGACACGGCGCGGATGCTCGCCGGCTGCCCGTGCCGCGACGGCTGCCCCTCCTGCGTGCAGAGCCCGAAGTGCGGCAACCTGAACGAGATGCTCGACAAGGGGGCCGCGCGAGTCCTCCTCGGGAGGATGCTCGACTCGTAGTCGTTCATTGTCGCAGAGCGCGATGACACGTACGGCCCGAGCTCATCCAGACGCAGACGGCCGCAGAGCGGCCGGTGGAAACCAGAAGTCTGTAGCGCGCGAAGTTTCGGTGCGCTCCAGGCTGCTGGTCTTACCGCCAGCGGCTCTGCCGCTGTCTGAAGTCTTCTGCGGTTCGAGTCAGCGGCAGGGCGAGTCGACCCACTTCGTCGGAGCCACCGAGAGCCCCGCCTTCCGGAAGGGCAACAGGAGCTTCCTTCGGTAGACGACCATCGCCCCCCGTGGGAAGTCGGCGTGCGTCTGACACCGCCAGCCGGCGTTGCGCTCGTGGCGCAGCGGATGCTCGAGCGACTCGTTGTGCCCGATCACGTTCGCGAGCGGGATCCGGTAGCGCCACGCCAGCCACGCGGTCAGCGCCAGCGAGGCACGGAGCTGGCGCGCGTTCCGCAGGACGTCGGTGTGACTCATGCCGACGTGCTCGATCCCGATCGCGTGCTGGTTGAGCCCCGTCGTGTGGCGGCACCTGAGGTCGAGCCGCACGAGCTGGTAGATCGTCCCGTCCGTGTCGACGATGAAGTGGGCGCACACACCGGGCAGCTCGCCCAGCTCGGGGCTCGGCCGGTCGGCGTGGAACGTCCAGTACGCAGACGCGAACGTCGTCGACGCGGTGGCGTGCTCGACGATCATGCGCGGTGCGAGCTTCGCGCTGGCGAAGCCGTAGTGGCGCTTCGCGTAGGCGGCCATCTCCGCCTGGCGTCGCGGCCCGTACGGGATCGGCTTCCAGACGATCGCCGGTCGCGGCGGCGCGGCGGCCTTCGCTGCCGGTGCCGCGGCCGCTGTGCCAGAGCGTCGCGCCGGTGGCGGCGGCGACCACCGTTGCAAGCGCGAGCAGACAGTGTCGATTTCGCCCGAGCGTGTTCGTCGTCATGCTGCCATCGATCGGAAGGAGAGCACATGCAGTACCTGGCACTCATCTACGCGCGAGGAAGGCGGCTGGGAATCGCTGTCCGACGACGAGCGTGCCGCGGCCTACGAGCAGTACGCCGCCTTCGGGCGCGACGGTCGCGCGGCGGGCGTCGTCGTGGGCGGCGACGAGCTCGGCCCCACCGCGGACGCGACGACCGTCCGCGTGCGGGACGGCAGGTCGCGGTCACGGACGGCCCTTACGCCGAGGCCAAGGAGGCGCTCGGCGGCTACTACCTGCTCGACTGCGCGACCATCGACGAAGCGGTCGACTGGGCCGCCCGCATCCCGGGCGCGCTGCACGGCGCGGTCGAGGTGCGCGCCGTCCACGTCGACCCAGAGGGGGCCTGATCATGCGCTACGCGCTGCTCGTCTACAGCGACCAGGCCGGGTGGGACGACCTGTCGGAGGACGAGGCAGCCCGGCTTCGCGCGGAGTCGATGCCGCGCTGGCTGGCGATGTTCGACGCGCTCGGCGACGCCGACCCCGAGGCGACGGGCAAGGAGCTCACCGCTGCCTCCACGGCGAAGGTCGTCCGCGTCCGGGACGGCGAGCGGATCGTCACCGACGGCCCGTTCGCCGACACCAAGGAGGCGATCGGCGGCCTCTTCCTCACCGAGCTGGCCGACCTCGACGAAGCGATCCGCATCGCGTCGCTCGTGCCGGCGGCCGAGTACGGCTCGATCGAGGTCCGACCGCTCGTCGATCACGGAGAGGCGGCCTGAGAGACCTCGCGGACGTCTACCGGGAGGAATGGGGACGTGCCGTCGCCATCCTCATCCGCGTCCTCGGCGACTTCGAGCTGGCCGAGGACGCGGTGCAGGATGCGTTCGCCGTCGCAGCCGAGCGCTGGCCGCGTGACGGCATGCCGCGCAATCCGGGTGCCTGGATCGTCACCACGGCACGAAACGGCGCCATCGACCGCATCCGGCGCGAGCGGGTGTTCCGGCGCAAGGCCGAGCTGCTCGCACGGCTGGAGGCGCTGCCCGTCCGAGGACGACGAGGTGACGATCCCCGACGAACGGCTCGCGCTGGTGTTCACCTGCTGCCACCCGGCGCTGCCGACTCGACGCGCAGATCGCGCTGACGCTGCGTGAGGTCTGCGGGCTCGGCACCCCGGAGATCGCGCGTGCGTTCTTCACCGCCGAAACCGCGATGGCGCAGCGGCTGGTGCGGGCGAAGCGCAAGATCCGCGGCGCCGGGATCCCGTTCCGGGTGCCGCCCGACCATCTGCTCGTCGACCGCCTCCCGGCCGTGCTGCGCGTCGTCTACCTCGTCTTCAACGAGGGCTATGCCGCGAGCGCGGGCTCGGACCACGTCCGCAGCGACCTCTGCAGCGAGGCGATCCGCCTCGCGAAGCTCCTCTGCGTCCTGATGCCGGACGAGACGGAGGTGGCCGGCCTGCTGGCGCTCCTCCTGTTCCACGACTCCCGGCGCAACGCGCGGCTCGACGCAGACGGCGAGATCGTGCTGCTCGACGACCAGGACCGGTCGCTGTGGGACGCCGGCGAGATCGCCGAGGGGCTGCGGATCCTGCAACGCGCAGCCGGTCTGGGGCACCCGGGGCCGTATCAGCTGCAGGCGGTGATCGCCGGCGGCCACGCGGAGGGCGTCGGTTGGACGTGATCGCACGCATGACGACCAGCTCGACAAGATCGATCCGTCGCGGTCGTCCGCTTGAACCACGTCGCCGTTGCACTTGCGGCGAGGTCGACCGTGGGCTCGAGATGATCGACGAGCTCGATGGCCTCGACGGCTACCCCTACCTGCACGCTGCCCGCGCCGACCTGCGCCGCGCGCGGGCGCCCGGCGACGCCGCGATCGCGTATCGTCAGACGATTGCCTTGACGGACAACGCCGCGGAGCAGCGGTTCCTGCGCCGCCGGCTGGACGAGACGACGTCCGCCGCCTAACTGCTTACGTCACCGAGCGCACCGCCCCGCCGCCGACTGCCTGACGGCCCCGGCGAGCGCGGTGACGATCGCGTCGACCGCCGCCTCGGCCGTCGCCGCACGCGGCACACCGTCGACCGGTGGCCCGCCGTCCACCACCACCACCGGTCGGCCGAGCCGCATCGCGAACGCGATCTCCGCGACGGTGCCCCAGCTGCCGCCGACCGCGATCACGGCGTCGCCGGATGCCGCGACCGCGAGGTTGCGAGCGTGACCGACGCCGGTGACGACGACATGGTCGGCCCAGGGGTTGCGCGTCCCCCCGGCGCTCGCCCGGCAGGATCGCGATCGTCGTCCCGCCGGCGGTTTTCGCACCACGGTGCGCAGCCGCCATCACCTCGCCCAGCCCGCCGGTGACCACCACGAGCCCGTTCGGCGAGGAGCCGACCGACCTCCGCCACCGCCTCGTGTTCGCGCGCCGCTCCCGATGACCGACACTTGCCGTGCCACCGGCCGATGGTAAGCATTGACGACATGGAACGACGCACGGCGCGTGGTGGGACGCTCGTGCTCGGTGGCGGCTTCGCCGGCACTTACGTGACGCGGCTGGTCGGCCGGCGCGGCGCCACAATCGTCTCGCCGGACAACTTCATGCTGTACACGCCGCTGCTCCCCGAGGCCGCGTCGGGCACGCTCGAACCGCGCCACGTCGTCGTACCCTTGCGACGCATGTGCCCGCACGCCGAGCTGCTGCTCGGCGCGGCGACCGCGCTCGACCAGACGGCGCGGGTCGTGACCGCGGACACGCTCGCCGGTGCCCTCGCGATCCGCTACGAGCGGCTCGTCGTCGCCATCGGCGCCGTGACGCGCACCCTGCCCGTGCCGGGGCTCGCGGAGCACGGGCTCGGCTTCAAGGACGTCGCCGACGCGATCGCGCTTCGCAACCGCGTCCTCCGGCAGCTCGAGTCGGCGGCGGCCCGCACCGACGGGGACGAGCGGGGACGCGACCTCGGCTTCGTCTTCGTCGGTGCCGGCTACGCAGGTGTCGAGGCGCTCGCCGAGCTGAACGACCTCGCCGCCGACGCCGCCGGCTGATCCCCGAGCTCCGCGCCGTGCGAGCGGTGGGTGCTCGTCGACGCGGCGGCGACGATCCTTCCCGAGGTGTCGTCGCGGCTGGCCCGCTACACGCACGACGAGCTCGAGCGGCGCGGGATCGAGGTCCACACCGGTACGACCCTGGAGTCGTTCGACGCCAGCGGCGCCCGTTCTCGAACGGCGTACGCGTGCCCGCCCGCACGCTCGTGTGGGCGACCGGGGTGCAGGCGAACCCGCTCGGAGCGGCGTGGGGCTGCCCGTCGACGGGCGCGGACGGGTCGTCGTCGACCCGACGCTCGCCGTCGAAGGGAGACCGGGCGTCTGGTCGCTGGGCGACTGCGCTGCGGTGCCGAATGCGGCCACCCCGGGCGCGCTCGACCCACCGACCTGCCAGCATGCGCTGCGCCAGGCCCGGTGCCTGGCGGCGAACCTGACCGGCACGCCGCGTGTGTACCGCTACCGCATGCTCGGCCAGGTGGCCACGCTGGGCCGCTACAAGGGCATCGCCGACGTGCTCGGGCTGCGGCTGCGCGGCTTCCCCGGCTGGTTCGTGACCCGCAGCTACCACCTCTACGCGTTGCCGATGGTGCGCCGCAAGATCCGCGTCGTGGCGGACTGGACGGTCTCGCTGGCCTTCCGGCGGGACGTCGCGGAGCTGTCGGCGTTGGGGCATCCGAGACGATTCGAGTAGGGCCGACGGTGCCCGCGACCGGACCCGCTATCGCACCGTCTTCAACGCCCTCGTCAACGACTGCCCCCCTCGCAGAGCGCCCTCGAACAGGTCGCCGTCGCGGGCGACGCGGTCGAGGACCGTCTCCATGGTGAAGCCGCCGGGATCGAGCGCGTCGTTCACCTCGTCCCAGCGCAGCGGCGTCGAGCGGGCGCCCCTGCGCGCGGCCGCACCGAGTAGACGGAGGCGGTGGTGCGGCCCTGCCCGTTCTGGTTGGCGTCGACGAGGACGCCGCGACGCTTCGCCCGCGCCCACTCGGTCGTCACCAGCCCGGGGTGCGCCCGGGCGAGGGCGGCCGCGACGATGGCCGCGAACTCTCGGGCCTGGTCGAACGTGTGCCGGCGGGCGACCGGCACGAGCACGTGGATGCCACGTGAGCCGCTCGTCTTCGGGTAGCTCTCGAGGCCGACGAGGTCGAGCGCCTCTTTCACGAGCAGGGCGGTGTGGACGACCTCGGCGAAGCCCGCGTCGTCGGCGGGATCGAGGTCGAACACGACCCAGTCGGGACGCTCCGGCTTGTCGGCGCGGGACGACCAGGCGTTCATGTCGATGCAGCCCATGTTCACGACCCAGAGCAGCGCGAGGTCGTCGTCGACGAGCGCGTAGTCGATCTCCCGCGTTTCGCCATCGCGCGTCGTGGCGGGAAACGCGCCGTGCGAAGCCAGTCGGGCGCGTGCTTGGGCGTGTCCTTCTGGAAGAAGTGCTTGCCCTGCCAGCCGTCGGGGTACCGCTTCATCGTGAACGGCCGGCCGCGAAGGTGCGGCACCAGCACGGGAGCGACATCACGGTAGTAGGAGAGCAGGTCGCCCTTCGTCAGCCCCGACTCGGGCCAGAACGGCTTGCCGGGGTTGGAGAGCGACAGCTCCCGGCTGCCCCGGCGGATGCCGTCCGGGAGCGGTCGCCGCTCACGCCGCACGTCGCGGCGTCCTTGTCGTCGCGCAGCGCCACGTACACCGGCGCGCGCAGCCTGCCGTCGCTCGTCCACTCCGCGAAGCGTACGTCCGCGACAGCTCCGGCTCCACCCAGACGACGTCCGACTTGGCAACACGTGGCATTCGCGGTGTCTCCGCGAGCGGCGACGTCCTCCGGACGAGCGGCCGCAGCACCCCGACGAGCCGCGTGGCCTCCTCGTCGGTGAACCCGGTGCCGACGTTCCCGGCCCAGCGCAGCCCGCCGGACTCGCGCACTGCGAGGACGAGCGCGCCGAGCGTCGTCCCGCGCCGGCCGCGGCCCTTGGTGTACCCGGCCACGACGAGCTCCTGCTCCTGCCGCAGCTTCACCTTGCGCCAGTCCGGACTACAGCGCCAGGCTGCGTAGCGGACGCCAGCCGCTGGCGACGACGCCCTCCAGGGCCCTGCTCCTGCGCCGCCTCGTCGAGGGCCGGACCGTCCGCGAACTGCGGGTCGAGCGGCGCCACCGGCCCGCCCGCGTCGGCGCCACTCGTTCGCACGCCGCTCGCTCAAGGGAGAGATCGAGGAGCTGCTCGCCGTCGAGCTCGAGCAGGTCGAAGAGCACGATGACAGTGGTTAGCCTGTCCGACCGAACTCGAGCATCCGTCTCGTCGGCACAGACCTCACCGTCGGCGACCGCCGAGGGAGCCAGGGCCTGGGCCCCACCGCGCGCGCGGGAGAGCCGGACGGTGAGGTCGTTGTCGTTCCCGGCTCGTCAGCGGCCCTTCTCCACCACGGACAGTCGATGGCGGTCCCGTCCCATTTCGGCTCGAAGACCCAGTCCGGGCCGACCAGGAGCTCGTCAGGCCGAACATGGCCGGCATCGGCCGTTGATCCAGCCGGCACGCCGGCGGCGTCCTTGCGAGCAGGCGGCGTCGCTCGTCGCCGTCGAGCGCCAGCGGGACGAGCGTCCACGCCCTCCACGCTCCCCGTCGAGCGCAACGGTCAGTCCGCCGTCACGCTTCTCTTCGAGCAGCTCGTACGTGCCCCGATCCCAGATCTCCACCGTCCCGGCGCCGTACTGCCCGGCCGGGATCTCCCCCTCGAAGGCGGCGTACTCGAGCGGGTGATCCTCGACGTGAACGGCCAGATGCCGCTCGCCGCTCCGTTCGGGAGTCCCTCGGCACCGCCCAGCTCGCGAGAGCGCCGTTTCGCTCCAACCTGAGGTCGTAGTGAAGCCGCCGGGCGTCGTGGCGCTGGACGACGAAGATCGGCTTCGAGCCTTTGCCGGCGCCGCGACCGAACGGCTCCGGTGTCTGTTTCGGGTCGCGCTTGCGGCGGTAGTCGTCGAGAGGCACCCGTCAATCATCGCGGCTCCGGCCGTGAACGGCGCGTGCATGCCGAGGCCGGTGGCACGGACGATGCCGTGCTTCAGATTGCCCCACGACCTCTACGCGTTCTTAACACAGACATCACACGCTCAGTCTTTTCCCTGCTCCGCCGGGTTTCCAGCCCGGGATAAGCCTGTGGATAGTGTGGAGAGCGCTCGACGTCACACGTGGGCGCTGAGGACGCCCATGGCGCGGAACTTGATCCTGCGCCCGCGGAGCAGCTCGTCCACGTCGCGGTCGGCGAGATCATCCAGATGCGACACGAGCGCCTCTCGCAGCAGTACCGCGGCGCCGTCCGTATCGTCGTGCGCCCCTCCCACCGGCTCTGGCACGATGCCGTCGATCACGCCCAGCTCGAGGCAGTGCGCCGCATCCGGCTTGAACGCGGAGGCGGCCTTCTTCGCCTGCGCTGCGTCGCGCCACAGGATCGCCGCGCAGCCCTCCGGCGAGATGACGGTGTAGATCGCGTTCTCCTGCATCAGCACGCGGTCGGCCACCGCGGTCGCTATGGCGCCGCCCGAGCCTCCCTCTCCGATCACGACCGCGACCGTCGGCACCGCCAGCCGCACCATCGCCGACTGGCAGCGTGCGATGGCGCCCGCCTGGCCGTGCTGCTCTGCCACGACACCGGGGTACGCGCCGGGTGTATCGACGAGGGAGACGAGCGGGAAGCCGTGCCGCGCAGCGAGCTCCATGACCCGCATCGCCTTGCGGTAGCCCTCCGGATACGCCATGCCGAAGTTGCGCTTCGTCCGCTCCTTGATGTCCCGCCCTTTCTGGTGGCCGACGAGTGCCACCGTCCGCCCGTCCAGGCGGCCGATCCCGGTCACGATGGCGGCGTCGTCCATGCGTCCGCGGTCGCCGTGCAGCTCGAACCAGTCGTCGAGCATTCGCTCCACGTAGTCGAGCGTGTACGGCCTGTCCTGGTGTCGGGCCAGCTCGACCCGCTGCCAGATCCCCTCGTCGCTCGTGTCGGAGCGGAGCCGCTCCAACTGGCGCTGCAGCCGCTCCGTCTCCGCGGACAGCCGCGTGCCGCGCAGCAGGTTGACGCCGGACAGCTTCGCCAACCGGTCGCGGAGCCCGAGCTCGGCGTCGGTGCTCACGACGGCCCGCCGAACAGCCGCAGCAGCCGCGCCACCGTCGGTCGCAGCTCGCCGCGGGCGACGATCGCGTCGACATGGCCGAGCCGGAAGTTCGACTCGGCCAGGCCGAAGTCGTCCGGCAGCTTCTCCCGCGTCGTCTGTGCCACGACACGCGGGCCGGCGAAGGACATCAGCGCCCCAGGCTCCGCCAGCAGGACGTCGCCGAGGCTGGCGAAGCTCGCGAGCAACCCGCCCGTCGTCGGGTGGGCGAGCACCGAGATGAGGACACCGCCCGCGTCGCGCAGATCCTCCACCGAGCAGACCGTCTTCGGCAGCTGCATCAGGGCCAAGATCCCCTCCTGCATCCGCGCGCCGCCCGACGCCGACACGGACACGAGCGCCACCCCGTCCTCGGCCGCCGCCTCGCAGGCGCGGGCGAACTTCTCGCCCACCACGCTGCCCATCGAGCCGCCCATGAACGAGAAGTCCATCACCGCCAGACGACACGGGATCGACTCGATCGAGGCGCTGCCCGTCACGAGAGCGTCGCCGAGCCCGGTCGAGACTTCCGCCTCGGCCAGCCGCTCGGTGTACGGCTTCAGGTCGAAGAACTGCAGCGGGTCCGCCGACCGCAGGTCGGCGTCCGCCTCGACGAAGGTGCCCGGGTCGGCCAGCTGCGCGATCCGTTCGGGAGCGCGCACGGGAAAGTGGTGCCCGCACTGCGGACAGACACGAAGGTGCCCGGCGAGCTCGTCCTCGCGGTAGTGGGAGCCGCAACCCGGACAGGTGTTCGGATGCGGCTTGCCGTCCGGTTCCGGCTCGGACCGCTTGTGCTCGATCGAGACGTCGATCCGGTCGGGCTCGGACATCTGCGCCATCTTAGACCGGGCTCTCGCCGGGTCGGTTACAGGCCGGCCGCCGCGAGGAGACGTTCGAGGGTGGCGGGGTCGGCGTCCGGGCGGAGCCCGGTCAGGCCCACACCGGCGACCGCCACGCCGGAGGCCACCACATCTCGGAGCAGCCGCTCCACCTCCGCCACCGATCGGCCGCCGGGTTCGGGCATGAAAACGGGGACCTCGGCCGCGTCGAGCACGTCACAGTCGAGCGCGACGTAGACGGCGTCCACGCCGGCGAGCGCCCGCTCCAAGCTGTCGTCGATCCCGGTCTCGCGCATGTACTCGACCTCGGGCGGGTCGAGGTTTCGCGCACCGACGAGCGCGACGTCGCCAGCGAGCACCGATCCCTCGTCGATCGCGGCACGCAGCGGCATGCCCCACGCATTCCCGGACGGCGACGTCTCGGATGTGTTGAGATCGCCGTGGGCATCGAGCCAGACCACCGCGAGCCGATCGTGGCTCACGGCCAGCCCTCGGATGGCGCCGGTGTGGGCGCAGCAGCAGCCTCCGAGCACGAGCGGGCGCTCCGGCAGCGACGACGCGAGAACGGCCGTCTGCTCCGCCAGTGTCCCGCACGCCACGACCGCCGTCTCCGGGTAGGCGAGCTGCAGATCGGCCGCGTGTGCCATCGCCTCGCCGCCGGCTCCCCACGCGCGCCGGGCACCCGCACCAGACCCGCGCGGAACTCGGCGCCGCAGCTGTGGCACTGGTACTCCGGCCCGAGCGCGACCGCGGTGAGCGTCCGGCAGTGTGGGCACTTCGCGCGAAGCCTCGACATCAGATCGTCCGCTCCCACGTGTCGCTCCGGTTGACGACACTCATGCCGGCCGATTCGTAGAGCCTCACGGCGCCGGTCGTGTTCTCCGCATCGACCCCTAGGCCGACGCGGCGGCGGCCGAGCCCGCGAAAGGTGTGGAACGCGTCGAGCAGCAGAGCGCGACCGAGACCCCGGCGGCGCCACGGCTGGCGCACCGCGAGCACGTCGACCCAGCCGACATCGTCGCCACGCTCGGGCCGGTTGATGCAGAGACCCGCCACCTCGTCGCGGGCCCAGGCGACACGCCAGAGCGACGGGTCGCTCGACGCACCGAGGTTCCAGGCGCGCCACTGCGCCCGCGTCGCCGGCGTGAAGCCCCAGTGACCCGTGAAGGCCTCCCGGTGCGCCGTGTAGACCCGCTCCTCGTCAGCCGGCACGAAAGCGCGCGGCGTGATCCCCGTGGGCCATGCCGGCTCGGGGAGCTCGGCGGCGATCGAGATCTCCATCCGGAACGAGCTGCGCACGATGCTGTAGCCGCGCTCGGTCGCAAGCGCGCCCAGGGCCGCGTCCTGCTCGTTGACGAACAGGCGCGCCACCGCCCCCGGGCGGGCGAGCGACCGCGCGCGTGCTTCCATGGCGTCGAGAAGGGCTGCCGCGGGATGCGGTGCATCCGGGCGCACGCGAAGGTCGATGGAGAAGGTCTCGTGTCGGTGCCCCTGGTCACTGACGTCGGCGTAGCCGACGATGGCATCGTTGTCGTCGAGCGCCACGCGCATGTCGTGCCCCGGATCGAGCTCCTCGAAGCCGAACCACTCCGTGACGCCGTCCGGGCTCTCGGAGGCGGCTCCGGCTGTCGCCAACCCGTGCGCGTTGAGCACGTCTGCGATCTCCTCCGCGTCGGCGACGGTCGGGGCGCGGAGCGTCACTTCGGGCATCGGCGCAGCGTACTGTTCGATCGTGGAGATCCGGCCCCTGGCACCCGCCGACTGGCCGGCGATGGCCACGATCTACGCCGAGGGGATCGCCACCGGGTCGGCCACGTTCGAGACCGAGGTGCCGTCCTGGGAGAGCTGGGATGCGTCGCACGTTCCCGTGCCGCGGCTGGCGGCTGTCGGCGAGGAGATCGTCGTCGGCTGGGCCGCCGCGACACGCGTCTCACAGCGATCGTGCTACCGGGGCGTGGTCGAGCACAGCGTCTACGTCGCCTCCGGGCACCGTGGCCGCGGTGTGGGGCGAGCGCTGCTCGAGGAGCTCATCGCGGCGGCACGCACGCAGGGTGTCTGGACGATCCAGACCTCCATCTTCGCCTCCAACGAGCCGAGCCTGGCGTTGCACCGCCGCTGTGGCTTCCGCGACGTCGGCCGCCGCGAGAGGATCGCGCAGCGTGAGGACGTGTGGCACGACACGATCTTGATGGAGTTGCGGTTGCCGGATTCCTCGCCGTCGGCGTAGATCGGCAGTCCTGCGACCGGCGAGACGCTGGCTCGTAGTCCAAGATCGAGATTGGAGACGGCCGCAGAGCGGCCGGTGGAAACCAGAAGTCTTCAGCTCGTGAAGCTTCGCAACGCTCGAGGCTTGTGGTTTCCCGCCAGCGGCTCTGCCGCTGTCTCGAGCTCTGCTTTTCAGCGGTCTGCGCCGAACGCCGCCGAGGTCAGCGACAGAACGCCGGTTCGGCCGATAGCTACCGCCACCGTCTGAAGACGAGACACGCATTGTGGCCGCCGAAGCCGAACGAGTTCGAGACGGCGATCTCGACGTCTGCCTGCGCGGGCCTCGTTCGGGATGTAGTCGAGGTCGCAGTCGGGGTCGGGGAACTCGTAGTTGATCGTCGGCGGCAGCAGCCCGCGGTCGATGGCGAGGATCGAGAAGATCGCCTCCACCGCGCCGGCGGCGCCGAGACAGTGGCCGGTGGCGCCCTTCGTGGACGAGACGGGTGTGGCGTAGGCGTTCTCCTCGCCGAGCGCCACCTTCAGCACGCGCGTCTCGCCCGAGTCGCCGGACGGCGTCGAGGTGCCGTGCGCGTTGACGTAGCCGACCTGCGACGCCTCGACGCCCGCGTCCTCGAGTGCCATCCGCATCGCGCGTGCCGGGTTCTCGCCCGTCGGATCGGGGTCCGAGACGTGGTTCGCGTCGGACGAGACGCCGTACCCGAGCAGCTCCGCGTAGATGCGGGCGCCGCGGCGCGCGTGCGTGCTCGAGCTCCTCGAGCACGAGCATCGCCCCGCCTCGCCCATCACGAACCCGTCGCGCTCGGCGTCGAAGGGTCGCGACGCGCGCTGCGGATCGTCGTTGCGCCGCGAGATGGCGCGCATGGCGCCGAAGCCTGCGATCCCGACGCGTGAAACCGGTGCCTCGGTGCCGCCGCAGACCATGGCGTCGGCCCGGTCGAGCCGGATCGCGTCGAGCCCGTCGCCGATCGCCATGTTCGAGGCGGCGCAGGCGGTGCATTCGGAGAGCAGCGGCCCGCGCGTCCCCAGCTCCATCGAGACCCAGCCGGCGCCGAGGTTGGGGATGATCTGCACGATCGCGAACGGGCTGACCCGGTCGGGGCCTCGCTGGCTCAGGGTGTCGAAGCACGCCTCGAACGACTTCAGCCCGCCGATCCCGGTCGCCACCGCGGCGCCGACTCGCTCCGGCATGGACGAGATGTCGAGACCCGAGTCGGCCTCGGCCTGGCGCGCCGCCGCCAGCGCGAGCTGTGTGAAGCGGTCCATGCGCCGCGCCGCGCGATGTTCGATCCACACGGTCGGATCGAAGTCCTTCACCTCGCACGCGAACGTGACCGGGTAGCCGGTCGTGTCGAACTGGGTGATCGGCCCGGCGCCGGACTCGCCGGCGACGAGCGCCGACCACGTCGACTCCACGTCGTTCCCGAGCGGTGTCACCATGCCGAGGCCGGTGATCACCACCCGGCGCCTGCCGTTCGCCTCGCTCACGGACGATGAGGCTACATGCCGAGGCCGCCGTCGACGAGCAGCACCTCGCCCGTCACGAACGAGGCCTCGCCGGAGCAGAGAAACCGCACCGCGCCCGCGACGTCCTCGGGGTCGCCCAGACGGCCGAGCGGCGTGTTCTGCAGCATCGCCGCCGTCGCCTCCTCCGGCAGCACGTCGGTGAGCTGGGTGCGCACGTAGCCGGGCGCGACGACGTTGGCCCGCACGTTGCGGCTGCCGAGCTCGCGCGCGAGCGACTTCGTGAAGCCGATGATGCCCGCCTTCGAGGCCGCGTAGTTCGTCTGGCCCCAGTTGCCGTGGAGGCCGACGATCGACGAGATGTTGACGATCGAGCCGCCGCGTTTCTTCATCATCGGCCGCGTCACGGCACGGCACGTGTAGAAGACCGAGGACAGGTTCGTCTCGAGCACCGTGCGCCAGTCGTCGTCGGACATCCGGGCGAGGAGCCCGTCCCGGGTGAGACCGGCGTTGTTGACGAGGACGTCGACGTCACCTGCCGCCTCGACGAGCGCACGCGCCGAGTCCGGGTCGGACACGTCGGCCTGCACGGCCCGGCCGCCGGTCTCGGCCGCGACCGCCTCGGCCTCCTCCTGGCCGGAGCGGTAGCCGACGACCACCTCCGCTCCGGCCCGCGCCAACTCGAGCGCGACGGCGCGGCCGATCCCGCGCGACGCGCCGGTGACGAGCGCCAGCTTGCCGTCGAGACGGCAGAACTCCGTCACGAGGCGAGCGCTTCCCTGGCCTTCTCGAGGCTCGCGAGGTCGTTCACGGAGATCGTGCGGGCGCCGCGGTCGATCCGCTTCACGAGGCCGCTCAGGACGTTCCCGGGGCCGACCTCGACGAACGTCTCCACACCCTCGCGCATGAGCTCGCGGGCAGCCTGCGTGAAGCGCACCGGCGCCGTGAGCTGGTCGACCAGCAGGCCGGCGAGCCGCTGTGCCGGCTCGATCTTCGCCGTCACGGTGGACATGAACGGCGCCACCGGCTCGGCGAACCGCACCTTGTCGATCGCGGGCTTGAGCCGGTCGGCCGCCCTCGCCACGAGCGGGCTGTGGAACGCACCCGACACCTTGAGGCGGATGGCTCGTCGGGCGCCGAGGCTCTCGGCCTCGGCGCAGCACTCCTCGACGGCGCCGTCCTCGCCGGAGACGACGATCTGCCCGGGACAGTTGTAGTTCGCCGGCCACACGCCGAGGATCTTCCGGCAGAGCGTCTCCACCTGCTCGTCCTCGAGCCCGAGGATGGCCGCCATCGAGCCCGGGCGATGGCGCGCCGCCTCCGCCATCGCGAGGCCACGCTCGCGCACGAGCGCGATCGCCTCGCCGGTGCCGATCGCGCCCACGGACGCGAGCGCGGCGAATTCGCCGACCGAGTGGCCGACGACGACGTCCGGCTCGAGGCCTGCCTCGCGCAGCGCGGCCAGGATGGCCAGGCTCGTGGCGACGAGCGCGGGTTGCTGCACCTCGGTCTCGACGAGATCCTCGAGCGGCGACTCGAAGCACAGATGCTGCAGGTCGAGGCCGGTGGCCTCGCTGCCCACGCGGTACACCTCCATCGCCTGCGGCACCGCCTCGGCGATCTCCCGCCCCATCCCCTCCTCGAGCGAGCCCTGCCCCGGGAAGCAGAACGCGACCTTGCCCATCGTCAACTCCTTCGTTCGGTCCATTCGATCAACGCCGAGCCCCACGTGAGACCGGCACCCATCCCCGTCATCAGTACGAGAGCGCCGTCCCGAAGCCTCCCGTCGGCGCGTGCATCGGCGAGCGCGAGCGGGATCGATCCGGACGACGTGTTGCCGAACCGGTCGACATTGACGACCGTTCGCTCGGGCGGGATCCCGAGCTTCGTGACGGCGTAGTCGATGATCCGCTTGTTTGCCTGGTGCGGCACGTAGACGTCGATCTCGTCGACGGTGCGCCCGCACTGGGCGAGGACCGCCTCCGCCGAGGAGACCATCACCCGCGTCGCGAACTTGAACACCTCGCGGCCGTTCATCTTCAGCATCGAGTCGGGATCCTCGAAGTGGCGCGAGCCGCTGCCCGGCAGCTGCAGATGCTCGCCCGCCGGCGCCGTCCGCGCCGAGCTCGAAGCCGAGGAAGCCGCCGCGGTCGACCGGCTCCATCACGACCGCGCCCGCGCCGTCGCCGAAGAGCACGAGCGTCGAGCGGTCGTCCCAGTCGAGGATCTTCGAGAGCACGTCACCGCCCACGACGAGCGTCCGCCGCGACAGCCCGGCAGCGAGCATCCCGTACGCCTGCGCGATCGCGTAGACGAAGCCCGTGCAGCCGGCGAGCAGGTCGTAGGCGGCAGCGTCGCTGGCGCCCAGCGCGTCGGCCATCAAGCGCAGACGACGTCGGGAACATCATGTCGGGCGTCACCGTCGCCGAGATCAGCAGGTCGATGTCCTTGCCCGTGACACCCGCGTCGCCGAGCGCCTCCCGCGCCGCAGGCAGCGCGATGTCGGTGAGCGCCTCGTGCTCCTCCGCGATGCGGCGCTCGCGGATCCCCGTGCGCTCGACGGATCCACTCGTCCGTCGTGTCGACGAACCGGGTCAGATCGTCGTTCGTCATCACCCGCTCGGGGACGTGGACGCCGAGACCGGTGATCCCGATCCGCGTGCCGTTGGCGGAGCCGATCATCGCTCCACCGCGAACGTGAGCGTGCCGCGTGCGGCGAGCTCGTCGCCGACGTGCGCCGTCGCCTTGCCGCGCCCGATCGGACCGCGCACCTGGTCGATCTCGCAGGTCAGCGTCAGCGTGTCTCCGGCTCCACGATGCGCTTGAAGCGGCAGTCGTCGATGCCCGCGAAGAACGCGATCCGGCCGCGGTTCTCCTCCTCCACCAGCACCGCGACGGCGCCCGCCTGGGCCATTGCCTCGACGATCAGCACACCGGGCATCACCGGTCGCGACGGAAAATGGCCCGGGAACCACCAGTCGTCCGCGCGCACCTCACGGCGTGGCGACGACACGGTGTCCCGGCTCGAGCACGGTCACCTCGTCGAGGAGGAGAAACGGCTCTCGATGCGGCAGGATCGACTCGATCACGTCGCGACCGAACGGCGCCGCCGGCGTCACGCGAGCGCCTCGTCGAGATCCGGCGCAGCGAGAGACTCGTCTCCGAGCGTCTCGCGGAGCCCTGCCCGTGCCCGGTGGGCGTAGCACTTCGCCGTACCGACCGGCATGTCGGCGGCGGCGCTGATCTCGCGGAACGAGAACCCGAGCGCGTCCTTCAGCACGACGACCTGCGCCTGCGCGGCCGGGAGCCCCGCCAGGCTCACACGCAGCTCTTCGCGGAGCTCGGCGAGCTCGAGCGAACGCGCCGGGCCCGGGTCGGCGGCCACGCGCTCGTCCTCGAGCAGCTCCTCGCACCGGACGCGCGCGCGGCGCTCCGCCACGTCCTTGCAGGCGTTGACCGTGAGCCGGTGCAGCCACGTCGTGAGCGCGGCCTCGCCGCGGAACTGTCCGAGGTGCGTGCACAGCTTCGTGAGGGCGTCCTGCGACGCATCGGCTGCATCGGGCGTGTCGCCGAGCACGTGCCGCGCGATCCGCTCGACCCGCGGAGCATGCCGCTCGCACAGCGCCGCGAGGGCCCGGTCGTCGCCGTCTTTGGCTCTCTTCACGAGAATCGGGTCGCTCCAGATGTCGTACGTCCGCTGCGGCTCGGGGCGCAGCTCACGTCCAATTCGACGGCGGCGGCGGAACGGCGGTTGCACGAACCGAGTCTACTTTGCGGGCGGCCTGGCCCTCTTCACGCGGAGCGCACCCGTGTTGCCGGCCCGGTCCCACGCGACGGCGTGGAGCGTGTCCAGCGTTCGGATCCCGGGGATGGTCACGGTCGCCGGTGCAGCGACGCGCAGGCGCCGCATGACGCCGTTGACGGTCAGACGCACGTTGACGGGCTCGCTCACGGCGATGCGCGCCGGCGTGCGGGAGACGAGCCGCAGGCGTGGCGGGGTCGTGTCGCTCGCGAACGGGAGCTCCGCGTGCGCCGTGGCCGTGCCGTCGTCGGCCTCCACGGCGACGGTGAACGCTCCGTCGGCGATCGGCCCGGCCCGCTTCCTCCCGTCGAAGCGCACCACGTGGCGGCCCGCGGCCAGCGGCCCGGCGAGCACGGTCGTCACCGCCGCGCCGTCGCGGAGCACGATCGCCCGCACGGCGGCCGGGCGGGTCAGCGTGAAGGCAATGCGAAGGGTGTCCGCGCGACCGTCGCCGTTCGGCGAGAAGAGCAGCGGGGAGAGCGTCAGCTTGTTGAGCGTGCGGGTCACGACGACGGCGACCGTGGCGGTGGCCTCCGACCCGGCCGCCGAGCGGGCGCTGAGCTCGACCGTGTAGAGCCCGTCGGGCAGCGAGACGGCGTCGAAGCCGGCTGTGTGCGCACCGGCGCGCCGCCAGGTTGCGGGCTCCACCTCGACCTCGACGCCCGCGTCGTCGATCGCGGTCACGGCGACGGCCGCCGGCGTGCTGAGCCGGTACGAGACCGTCGCGAGATCGTCCAGGCCGTCACCGTCGGGCGAGACGACGTCCGGCTGGACCTCGGTGTCGGTGACCGCCAGCTCGGTCGTCGCCGAGCCGGCCGTGACGACTCCGGTCGCCGGTGTGACAGCAGTCGGTCCGGTGCCGGCGGCGATCGTCCAGGTGTACGTGGCCGGAGGAACAGTCGTCGTGTCCCAGGTCCAGTCGACGTCGCCGCCATCACCCGACCCGCTCGCGACGACCGTTCCCTGCGAGTCGGAGACGCTCACCGTCCACGGCAGCGGGGTGGAGAGCCGTGCGTGGAAGACGACCGACCCCGCCTGCGCCGTCGCCGACGGCTCGTACAGCTTTGGCAGTCCGGTCGCCGCCGCGACGCTCGCGAGTGCTCGCAGGCGCGCATAGAGGGCGGCTCCCGGGCACTCGGTGAGACCCACGTCGCGATGCCCGGAAACCGCGCGCAGGGTCACCGGCAGCCCCGCGGCGAACTTCGGCGAGCCGCCCGAGACGACCGAGAGCATCGCTGCAGGATCGACGTGCGCGAGATCGAGACGCCAGGCGAGAAGCTGCTCGAGCGCCTTCTCGGCCGCGGCTGACGGCGCCGTGTCGGTGTAGGTGCCGAGCAGCGCGACACCGACGGAGCCGGTGTTGAACCCGACCGCGTGAGCGCCGACCACGTTGGACTCGATGCCGCCGTAGCGACCCTCGTAGACCGTGCCGAAGCGATCGACGAGAAAGTTGTAGCCGATGTCGTTCCACCCGTTCGCCTGCACGTGGTAGCGCAGGATGGCGCGGACGACAGCCGGCGCCTCTGCCCGCGTGTAGCCGTTCGTGCCGGCCGTGTGGTGCACGACGGCGTAGCGGAGCTCGGGTGCGTACGACGGGTCCCCTTTGCGGATCGACTCGTCGGCTCCCCAGGAGGCCCGACTGACGATCGCCGGCTGCGTCGCCGCGGCCGGGCGGCGCGGTGGCACACCGGATGCGATGCTCCGCACGGTCCACGCGCGGACGCGCGTGACGCGACCGCGGGTGCGTACGTCGAGGGCGTCCGCGGGGCCTGTCCACCACGGGCTGCCGAGGCGCCAGCCGCTCCGGCGCGCCTCCGCAGCGTCGGTGTCGGGACCGTCCTCTTCCTCCGGTGCCGCCGGGCGCCACGGGCTCCAGCGTCCGGACAGCGAGCGCGTGCGGAACTCGACCTTGCCGGGGCCGCGCCAGTGCAGCCCCACGAGGTCGAAGCGGCCGGGCTCCAGCCGCGACCCCGTTGCGCCCGAGACAGCGAGCACGTCCTGCGAGCGCATCGCGGTCAGACCGGCGTGTGCCGCGTTCGGCAGCACGAGTGCTGCCAGCGCAGCGATAGCGACACGAAGCATCATGGCGGCGAATCCAGGGTGGCCGAGACCGGCTTCGGCGGCAAGGGTGTGGACCCCTCCCTGATATTCTCCTTACAGACGTGAAGACGGCGTCTTTGCGGGGGATTTCATTCCTCATCGCGGTCGTCGGCCTGGCGCTCCTGATCGCCACCCCCGCCTCCGCGGCACAGCCGCGCGTCCTCGTGGCCGAGTTCGACAACGATGTCAACCCCGTCACGCAGGACTTCCTGCAGGATGCGATGGCCCGGGCCGCCGCGGACGGGTACGACGCCGTGGTGATCGAGATGGACACACCGGGTGGTCTCGGCTCGTCGATGCGGGAGATCGTGAAGACGATGCTGGCGCTCGAGATCCCCGTCATCGTCTACGTCTCGCCCGGCGGCTCGAGCGCCGACTCCGCCGGCGCCGTGATCGGGCAGGCCGCGGACGTGCTCGCGATGGCGCCGCAGACCAACATCGGCTCGTCCACACCGATCACCACCAACGGCCAGGACTTCTCGAAGGATCTGCGCCGCAAGATCGTCAACGACGCGGCCGCGTACGTCGGGGAGCTCGCGCGCGAGCATGGCCGTAACGGCGCCGCGGCCGAGGCGATGGTGCGCAGGGCGTCGAACTACGGTGCCCGGGAAGCCCTTGCCCGCAACGTGGTCGACATCGTGGCGCCAACCCTCCCTGCCTTGCTGCGACGCGTCGACGGCACGGTGACGACGCCGAAGCACCTCACGCTGCACACCGCGGGCGCCGAGATCGACCGCGTCGAGATGTCGTTCTGGAAGCGCGCGCTCGACCTGCTGATCGACCCGAACATCGTCGCCCTGATGCTGTCGCTCGGCCTCGTCGGGATCCTCGTCGAGCTGTGGAACCCGGGGCTCATCTTCCCGGGGACGGTCGGGGCGGTCTCGCTGCTCGTCGGCCTCTACGGGTTGCAGGTGCTGCCAGTCTCGATCGCCGGAGCGTTGCTGATGCTCCTCTCGTTTGCGTTCTTCGCCTCGGAGCTCTTCCTGCCGACCCATGGTGCGCTCACGATCGCCGGCGCGATCACGTTCGTGATCGGTGCGCTGATGCTGTTCGACCCGGCCGGCCCCGCCTATCAGGTGTCGCTCTGGACCGCGGTCGCGGTGGCGGCGACGCTCGCGCTGCTGATCGGTCTCGGCCTGGTGAAAGCCGCCTCCGCCAGGCGTCGGCCGCCAGAGGTGGACGCGCAGCGGATCGTCGGCGATGACGCCGAAGTGCGGCGTGACGGGCTGGTGCGGGTCGGCGGCGAGCTGTGGAGCGCACATCGCGCCGACGGCCGGCCGCTGGTGCCCGGACAGCACGTCGTGGTGCAAGCTGTCGGCGACGGGCTCGAGCTCGTCGTCGCTCCGACAAAGACCGAGCCAGAACCAGAAAGGGTGCCCACGTGATCGCGCTGATCGCCGCCGCCATCGTTCTCGCACTACTGATCCTGCTCATCTCCGCCTCGGTGAAGGTCGCCCGCGAGTACGAGCGCGGTGTGATCTTCCGGCTCGGCCGGCTCCTAGCCGAGCCGAAGGGCCCGGGCCTCTTCTTCCTGATCCCGATCGTCGACCGGATGGTCAAGGTCGAGCTGCGCACCGTGACCCTGAACGTGCCGCCGCAAGAGGTGATCACGAAGGACAACGTCCCCGTGCGCGTGAACGCGGTGGCGTACTTCCGGATCGTCGAGCCGAAGTCGGCCATCGTCCAAGTCGAGAACTACATGGTCGCGACGTCCCAGATCGCCCAGACGACACTCCGCTCCGTGCTGGGCCAGCACGTGCTCGACGAGCTCCTCTCCGAGCGCGACAAGATCAACGAGATCCTGCAGCGCATCATCGACGAGTCGACGTCGCCCTGGGGCATCAAGGTCAGCGTCGTCGAGGTGAAGGACGTCGAGATCCCGTCCGACATGCAGCGCGCCATGGCGCGGCAGGCGGAGGCGGAGCGCGAGCGGCGCGCGAAGGTGATCTCCGCGGAAGGCGAGTACCAGGCGTCGGAGCGGCTCAAGGATGCCGCCGCGGTGATGGCGCAGGAGCCGATCACCGTGCAGCTGCGCTACCTGCAGACGCTGCTCGAGATCGGGTCGGCGAACAACTCGACGATCGTCTTCCCGATTCCGATCGACCTCCTCACGGCGCTCTCGAAGCTCGCGCAAGGAACGGGCGGCAGCTGAGGGCCGGGGCCTACTCCTCGCTCTCGTCGTGCGTGTCGGGTTGCTCCGCCGCCGCCTCGACGTCGGCGCCGTTCTCCTCGTCGTCCTCCGAGCTGACGACCGGGGCAAGGGTCGACACCTGCTCACCCTCGCGGAGGCGCATCACGATCACGCCCTGCGTGGCCCGCCCGGCCCGCTTCACGTCGTCGACGGACATGCGGATCACGGTGCCACCGTCGGAGATGAGCATCACCGCGTAGCCGTCCCGCACGATGCGGGCGCCGGCCAGCTTCCCCTTCGCCTCGACGAGCTTCGCGGTCTGGACGCCGAGCCCACCGCGACCCTTGACCGGATACTCGGAGACGCGGGTGCGCTTGCCCCAGCCGTTCTCCGTCACCACGAGCAGGTCGGCGTCGTCGCGTGCGATGTCGACCTCGATCACCTCGTCGCCCGAGCGGAGGCGCATGCCCTGCACGCCGGAGGCGGGCCGGCCCATGGATCGCACGTCCTTCTCGTGGAAGCGGATCGCCTGCCCCGAGCGCGAGACCATCAGCACGTCGTCCGCGCCGTCCGACAGCCGCACTCCGATGAGCTCGTCGTCGTCGCGCAGCTTGATGGCGATGATCCCGTCCGCCTTGAGCGGCGTGTTGTACTCGAGAAACTCGGTCTTCTTGACGATCCCCTTCTTCGTCGCGAAGAGCAGGTACTTCGCCTCCTCGAAGTTCCGGGTCGCGATCACGGCCCGCACCAACTCGCCCTGGCGCAGCGGCAGCAGGTTGACGATGGCACGGCCCTTCGACTGGCGCGACCCCAGCGGCAGCTCGTGCACCTTGAGCCGGTACACCTTGCCCACGGTGGTGAAGACCAGGATGTAGTCGTGCGTCGAGGCGACGAAGAGATGCTCGATGTAGTCGTCGTCCTTCATGTCCATCCCCATGACGCCGATGCCGCCACGCCGCTGCTCCCTGTACGTCGTGACCGGGAGCCGCTTGATGTAGCCGGAGCGCGTGATCGCGATGACCATGTCCTCCTCGGCGATCATGTCCTCGAGCTCGAGGGAGTCCTCACCCGCCACGATCTCCGTGCGACGGTCGTCGTTTCGCCCGTAGATCTGCTTGATCTCGAGCAGCTCCTCGCGGATGAGCGAGTCGATGCGCTCCGGGTCGCCGAGGATGCCGCGGAGCTCGGCGATTCGCTCCTGGAGGTCCTTGTACTCGTCCTCGACGCGCTTCCGCTCGAGGCCGGTGAGGGCACGGAGCCTGAGGTCGAGGATCGCCTGCGCCTGCTCCTCCGACAGCTCGAAACGCTCCATGAGCCCGGCGCGGGCGGCGTCGGTGTCGTCGGAGGCGCGGATCAGCGCGATCACCTCGTCGAGGTTGTCGAGAGCGATCAGGTACCCCTGGAGCACGTGCGCGCGCCGTTCGGCCTGGCGGAGCTCGTACTGCGAGCGCCGCGTCACGATCTCGCGCTGGTACGTCAGGTAGTGACGGACGATCTCGAGCAGCGAGAGCGTCCGCGGGACGCCGTCGACGAGAGCGACGGCGTTGTAGCCGAAGGTCGTCTGCAGGGCCGTGTGCTTGAAGAGCTTGTTGAGGGCCACCTGCGGGATCGCGTCGCGCTTGAGCTCGATCTGGATCCGCATCCCCGACTTGTCGGAGTGGTCGGCGAGGTCTGAGACCTCGGTGATCACCTTCTCGTTGACGAGGTCGGCGATCTTCTTGATCACACCAGAGTCGCCACCCTTCTTGACGCCGTAGGGGAGCTCGGTGACGACGATCGCGCTCTTGCCGCCGCGGAGCTCCTCGATGTGCGCGCGACCCCGCATAACGATCCGGCCGCGGCCGGTGCGGTACGCGTCCCGGATGCCGGAGCGGCCGACGACGATGGCGCCGGTCGGGAAGTCGGGGCCTTTCACGTGCTTCATGAGGTCTTCGACACTGGCGTCCGGCTTGTCGATCAGCTGCACGACGGCGTCGATCGTCTCGCTCAGGTGGTGGGGCGGCATGTTCGTCGCCATGCCGACCGCGATCCCGGCGGAGCCGTTCACGAGCAGGTTTGGGAACCGCGCCGGCAGCACGGAGGGAACGCGTCTCGACTCGTCGTAGTTCGGCACGAAATCGACCGTGTCCATGTCGATGTCGCGCAGCATCTCGGTCGCCAGGCGCGACAGGCGCGCCTCGGTGTAGCGCATCGCTGCGGCTGGGTCGTCGTCGAGCGAGCCGAAGTTGCCCTGCCCGTCGACGAGCGGGTAGCGCAGCGAGAAGGGCTGCGCCATGCGCACGAGCGTGTCGTAGATGGCCGAGTCACCGTGCGGGTGGTACTTGCCCATCACGTCACCCACGACGGAGGCGCTCTTCTTGTACGGCCGGTTCGGCTGCATGCCCGCGTCGTGCATCCCCCAGAGGACGCGGCGGTGAACGGGCTTGAGCCCGTCTCGCACGTCGGGGAGCGCCCGGCCGACGATGACGGACATGGCGTAGTCGAGATAGCTCGAGCGCATCTCGTGCTCGAGCTCGCGGGGCTCGACGCGGCCTGCGCCGAGAGGCTCGATCACATCAGACATCGAGGTACTTCACGTCCTTGGCGTTCTGCTCGATGAACGCGCGGCGCGGCTCGACCTGGTCCAGCGTGGGGGAACCCGTGGTTCCCCCACGAGCCCCCTCCTTCAGCGTGTCGACCCGCTCGAAGCTCACCTGGCCTCCCGGCCGGCGAAGCCGGCCTCCGGCCTCGATCGCGGTTCCGCGCCACACCGCTGAAACATGCTCAGACATCGAGGTACTTCACGTCCTTGGCGTTCTGCTCGATGAACGCGCGCCGCGGCTCGACCTGGTCACCCATGAGCATCGTGAACACCTGGTCTGCGGCGGCTGCGTCGTCGACACCGACCTGGAGCAGCAGCCGGCGCGTAGGATCCATCGTCGTCTCCCAGAGCTGCTCGGGGTTCATCTCCCCCAGGCCCTTGAAGCGGCTGATGTGCATGCCCTCCTTGGCGAGCTCGAGCGTGCGCTCCCGGAGCTCCGCGAACGTTGCCGCCGTCGCCGTCTTCTTGCCGTGCTCGACGCTGAAGGGCGGTGCGCCGGCGAGCTCGACGAGCTTGCCGTAGGTGCGCCGCAGGCCCTCGTAGGCGCGCGACGAGAAGAGCTCCGCCGGCACGTCTGCGAACCGAGCCGTGCTCGTCTCGGTCTCGACGACCTTGACACGAAACAGGTCGCCGATGCGCTCCGTCACCTCGAGCTCGTAGCCGTTCGGCGGGATGGCGGCGAGCGCCGCGGCCAGCTCGTCACCGCTCGTTGCGTCACTTTCGACGAGCCGGTGCTCGAGGACGAATTGCGAGGCGTCCCCGTACTCGTCGGCGAGCTTGGCCGTCCACGCGTCCAGCTCCTGCAGCGCGCGGGTGAAGCGTGTCCAACGAGTCTCCGTGAGCGAGGTGGTGTCGCCGTCTCGTGAGGCGATGACCATGTCCTTGATGCGCTCGCGGACGAGAAGGTCCTCGAGCTGCGCGTCCTTCTCGAAGTACTGCTCCTGGTTGCCGAGCTTCACGTGGTAGAGCGGCGGCACGGCGATGTAGATGTGCCCGCGCTCCACCAGCTCGCGCATGGTGCGGTAGAGGAACGTGAGGATCAGCGTCCGGATGTGCGCGCCGTCGACGTCGGCGTCCGTCATCACGATGACGCGGCCGTAGCGGAGGCCCTCGATGTTGAACTCGTCACCGAAGCCGGTGCCGATGGCGGTGATCATGGCCTGGATCTCGTTGTTCGAGAGAACCTTGTTGATCCGGTTCTTCTCGCTGTTGATGATCTTGCCGCGCAGCGGGAGAATCGCCTGGTTCGTCCGGTCGCGGGCCTGCTTGGCGGAACCGCCGGCCGAGTCCCCCTCGACGATGTAGAGCTCCGCCGAGTCCGGGTCCTTGATCGTGCAGTCCGCGAGCTTCCCCGGCAGCGACGAGTTCTCGAGCGCGCTCTTGCGGCGCGTCAGCTCGCGCGCCTTGCGAGCTGCCTGCCGCGCGCGGGCAGCGGACACGGCTTTCGTGATGATCTGCTTCGCCTCGGAGGGATTTTCCTCCAGAAACTCCGCCAGCCGTTGGTTGACCACCTGCTTGACGAGGCTCTCGACCGGGGGGTTGCCGAGCTTCGTCTTGGTCTGTCCCTCGAACTGCGGGTTTCGCAGCTTCACCGAGATCACCGCGGCGAGCCCCTCGCGGACGTCCTCGCCCTCGAGGTTCTCCTCCTTCTCCTTCAACAGTCCCTTGTCGCGCGCGTAGCGGTTGAGCGTGCCGGTGAGCGCCGCACGGAAGCCCGACAGATGCGTGCCGCCCTCGGTCGTGTTGATGTTGTTGGCGAAGGAGAAGACGGACTCGACGTAGGAGGAGTTCCATTGCATCGCCACCTCGAGGGCGCCGTCGTCGTTCTCGCCCTCGAAGAAGACGACGTGCCGGTGTGCCGGGTCCTTGCCGGAGTTGATGTGGCTGACGAAGTCGCGGATACCGCCCTCGTAGTGGAACTCCTCCGTCTTGCCGCCGGCGCGATCGTCGCGAAGGATGATGCGCAAGCCGCGGGTGAGGAAGGCCGTCTCGCGCAGACGCTGGGAGAGCGTCGCAGCGGACAGCTCCGTCTCGTCGAAGACGTCGGCGTCGGGGAGGAACGAGATCGTCGTCCCCGTCTCCGCCTCGGTGCAGTCGCCGATCTGCTCCATGTCACCGGTCGGCTCGCCGCGGGCGAACTCCTGCCGGTAGGTCTTGCCGTCGCGGCACACGGTGGCCACGAGCCACTCCGAGAGCGCGTTCACGACCGAGACGCCCACACCGTGGAGCCCGCCGGAGACCTTGTATCCCTCGCCGCCGAACTTGCCTCCCGCATGCAACTTCGTCAGCACGACGGTCAGCGCGGGCAGGTCCTGATCCTCGACCCGGTCGACCGGGATGCCCCGGCCGGCGTCGCGGACGGTGACCGAGTCGTCCGGGTGAATGGTCACCTCGACGAGCTCGTTGTGGCCCGCGAGGGCCTCGTCGACGGCGTTGTCCACCACCTCGTACACGAGGTGGTGGAGGCCTCGCGCTCCGGTCGACCCGATATACATCCCGGGGCGGAGCCGGACCGGCTCGAGCCCCTCCAGGACCGTGATGTCCTTGGCCGTGTAGCTGGTCTCCGTCATAAAGAAAAGCCCTGCAAAATCGTGGTTTTGCGGGCTGCTGACAGTATATCAGAAGGAGCGGTCATCCCGCCGGGCGGCAAGGCTCGCGGCAACGGCGCGACGCACCAGCGAGCGGAGCCGCTCGTCCTCCACATCGTCTGCCAGCAGAGCGGCCTGCTCGAGCTCCTCCGGGCCTGGAACGGGGGCGGCGCTCGCTTCGGGATCGCTCTCCGGGGCGGCCGCGGCCGGGACCAGGCCGACGGCGAAGCGGAGCCGCGGCGGCACGGTCTCGTCGGTCAGGGCGTCGACGAGGCGGCCGCGGATCTCCTCCTCCAGGCGCTGCAGCTCGAAGGCCCAGACAGCCGACTCGGTCGCAACGTGCAGCGTCTCGTCACCGCCGATCCGGGCCGGCCAGGCCGCCGCGGCGATCGTGGCGCCCACCGCCGAGGGCCACACCCGGGTCACGTCCGCGAGCACGCCGGCATCTGGCACGCCCGCCGACCGCAGCGAGCCGCGCACCTCGTCGCCGAGCCGCTCCATCACGTCGCCTCTCTCACGGTGCCGGACGAGACGACGAGCAGCTGCGCCGGAGCGAGCGGCAAGGCCTCGGCGCCGGTGGCGGTGATCACCGTCTGGCCGGCTCGGCCGAGCCGCTCGCTCAGACGCCGGCGTCGGTCGGCGTCGAGCTCCGACAGGGCGTCGTCGAGCAGCACGAGCGGCAGCTCGCCCCCCCGATCGGCAAGCAGCTCCGCCTCTGCCAGGAGCAGCGACAGGACGGCCAGGCGCTGCTCACCCTGTGACCCGTAGGTGCGGAGATCCCGCTCGCCGGAGCACACGCCGACATCGTGCAGGTGCGGGCCGAGCCCCGTCGAGCCCCGCTCCAGATCACGCGCGCGCCGCTCGTCGAGCGCTGCCGCTGTGGGCGCGTCGCCGTCGTAGACCAGCGCCGCAGCCTCGAGGCCGAGCTCCGCGGCGCACCCCTCGAACGGCCGTGCGAGCACGTCCAGCAGATCGCGGCGCGCCGCGACGAGCTCGGCGGCAAGGGCCGCCACCTGCTGCGTCCAGGGCTCCAGGGTGTCGGGCGTCGTGGCGCCGGCCGCCAGGGCCCGTAACGCTGCGTTGCGCTGGCCGAGGGCGGCGGCGTAGCGCAGCGGCAGCTCGGAGCGGGCCGGAAAGACCCTCGCCAGGGTGCGGTCGAAGTAGGCCCGGCGTGCGGCCGGCCCCGCCTTGACGACAGCGAGGCGGTCGGGCGTGAAGACGAGCGTCGTGATCTCACGCCGGAGCAGCTCGGCAGCACGAACCGGCTCGCCGTTGAGGCGCGCGTGCTTCGGCCCGTGGCTGTCGAGCGTCACCTGGAGCGTCGTCGGCACGTCGCCGCGCAGCCCTTCGAGCTCGATCCGACCCTGCTCCGCCCCGCGCCGGACGATCTGGGCGTCCGAGCGCGTCCTCGGCGAGAAGCCCTGAGTGCCCACGTGCAGCGCTTCGAGCAGGTTGGTCTTCCCGGCGCCGTTGTCACCCGTCACGAGCACCAGGCCCGGTTCGAGCGCGAGGTCGAGCCGGGCGTACGACCGGACGTCTCTGAGCGTGACCCGCTGGACGATCAGCCGGCGAGGCGGATCGGCATGATCAGGTACCAGAACGCGTCGTCTGGGTCGGTCAGCAGGCCAGGGCGGAGCGGGTTGATGAGCTGCATCCGCACGGTCTCCGAGGCGATCGACTCGAGCCCCTCGCGGAGGAAGTCCGCGTTGAACCCGATCTCGAGCGGCTCGCCGGTGTACGGCGCCGGCAGCGACTCGGACGTCTCGCCGTAGTCCTGGCTCTGCGCGGCGATCGTCAGCTCGCCCTCTGCGAACCGCACGCGGAGCGGCGTGTTGCGCTGTGCCACCACCGCGGCGCGGCGCACGATGCCGAGCAGCTCGATGCGCGGCAGGTCGAGCTCGACCTCGAACGTCTCCGGCAGTAGCTGCTTGTAGTTCGGGAATTGGCCGTCGATGCGTCGCGTCGTCAGCCACGACTCCCCCACCCCGAAGATGACGTGGTTGTCGTTCACGCCGAGCTGCACGGTCCCGCCCGACGCGAGACGACTGAGCTCGCCGAGCGCGCGGGCCGGGATGATCGCCTCGAGCTCCGGTCCGGGCGCTGCCAGCTGCGTCTCCTTGACGGACAGCCGGTAGGAGTCGGTTGCCGCCATGATGAGCTTCGAGCCTTCGAAGCGCACGAGGATCCCTGTCAGCACCGGTCTGGACTCGTCCCGCGACGCAGCGCGCGCGACCTGGTCGATCGTCGCCAGCAGCGACGTCGCGTCGACCTCCTGCAGCGAGACATCCGTTGTCGGGAGCCGGGGGAAATCCTCCGCCGCATAGACGTTGAGCCGCGATGAGTGGGCGCCCGAGCGAACCGTCAGTGATCCTTCCTGCGGCGTGAACGAGAGCTCGACCTCGTCGGCCGGGAGGAGCCGCACGAGATCGGCGAAGAGGCGTCCTGGCACGACAACGGCGCCTTCGCTCTCGACGCGGGCTGCCACCGCGGTGCGCAGCGAGAGCTCCATGTCGGTCGCCGCCAGGCGCAGCGAGCCGCCCTCCGCGCGCAACTCGACACCCGAAAGCACCTGCACGGATCCGCGGGTCGAGACCGCGCGAGTGACGACACCGAGGCCTGCCGCAAGATCCTCGCGAGCGCAGGTCAGGCCGAGCTCTGCAGTGAGGCGCGTGTCTGTTTCCATTATCTCCTTACTTACCTTTCGTAGATGTAGTAGGGAGTGTGGACGACGGGGAAGACATCCTCAACCCGTGGCTCCATGCGGGAATCGGGCGGTGGGTCCAGCTGTGGGTGGATTCGCGGGTCCCACAGGCGTTCACCGAGCTGCTCGCGAGGTGTGCGTTCACCGGGTCTGTTTGATGCGTGCTGTGAGGTCCTGGACGAGGTTGTACACAGATCTGTCCTCACTGATCAGGCGCGTGATCTTCGCGTTCGCGTGCATCACGGTGGTGTGGTCGCGTCCGCCGAACTCCTTGCCGATCTTGGGTAGCGACGCATCCGTGAGCTCACGGGAGAGATACATCGCGACCTGCCGGGGGTAGGCGACGGCCTGTGAGCGTCGCGGGCTGACGAGCTCCGGCACGCTGAGACCGAATCGATCCGACACCGCCTCCTGGATCCGGCTGATCGTCACCTCGGTGGCGCCGTCGCCGGGGAAGAGATCGCGAAGCACCTGCTCTGCGAGATCGACCGTCAGCGGCAGGCCGGTGAGCGACGAGAACGCAAGCACCCGTGTCAGCGCCCCTTCGAGTTCCCTGATGTTGCTGGCCACCCGGCTGGCGATGAAGGTCAACACCTCGGGGTCGGGAATCGCGATGCCGTCGGTCGTCACCCGCTTGCGCAGAATCGCGATCCGCGTCTCGAGATCGGGCGGCTGGATGTCGGTGATCAACCCCCACTCGAACCGCGAGCGCAGCCTGTCCTCGAGCGTCGCGATCTCCTTCGGCGGCCGGTCGGACGAGATCACGATCTGCCGCCCCGCCTCGTAGAGCGAGTTGAAGGTGTGGAAGAACTCCTCCTGGATCCGTTCTTTCCCCTCGAAGAACTGGATGTCGTCGACGAGCAGCACGTCGTAGGTGCGGTATCGCTGCTTGAACCCCTCGATGCGCTTGTCGCGGAGCGAGTTGATGAAGTCGTTCATGAACGTCTCGCTCGTCACGTACCGCGTCGTCCACTTCCGCGAGTGCTCGCTGACGTACGCACCGATCGCCTGCAGGAGGTGTGTCTTCCCGAGCCCGGTGCCGCCGTAGATGAAGAGCGGGTTGTACGCCTGCGCAGGAGCCTCGGCGACTGCGAGCGCAGCTGCGTGCGCGAACCGGTTCGACGAGCCGATGACGAAGTTGTCAAAGGTGTACTTCGGGTTCGGCCCCACCTGTGGCTCGGCGGGCTCCGCGGCCGCCCGCTGCGGCTCGGCAGCCGTGCTCACCGATCCGTCGTCGCGGACGGCGGTCGCGATGCGCACGTCGCGGCCGAGCGCATCGCGGGCCGCAGCCTTGATGAGACCGAGGAAATGCCCTTCGATCCACTCACGCGTGAAGTCGTTCCCGACCACGATCTGGAACGAGTCTGCGTCGAGCCTCCCGGGGCCGGCCTCGCCGAACCAGGTCGTGTACGTGGACTCGTTGAGTGTCTCCCGCAACCGCTTGGAGAGATCGCTCCAGAGCGACTCGGCGGTGTGCTCGACCGTGTGCTCCACGCTGCGGGGGGACTCCTTCCGGGGGTCGGGAGGGGGCGAGCATAGCACCGCGCGAGCGAGCCTCCCACCTTCTCCAACGGCCGCCTGTACACAGCTAAAAGCGACGCATTTGCAGGTATTTTCCCTGCTCCCCACAGGATCTCCACAGGTGTGGACAGTGCCCCCGATGACGCCAGTTCAGACGACGCTCAGGTACCGGTGTGCAGCGGTTTTCCGGCCGCCGCAACACCGCAAGCGGTTGTGGATAACCCGACCCTGCGGGCCTCGTCTATACTCGCGGCTCGCCCGCGCGGCGGCTCGCCCGCGGCACTCCCGACCCGATCTCCCACTGTGAAACGCACCTACCAGCCGAATGTTCGACGCCGCAAGCGGAAGCACGGGTTTCGCGCCCGCATGTCGTCCAGGGCCGGCCGCGCGATCTTGAAGCGGCGTCGCGCGAAGGGCCGCAAGCGCCTCTCCGCCTGAGCGCCACGATCGTGGAGCGCCGGTACCGCCTGTCCCGCTCGCGGGACTTCGACGCCGTCTACCGCCAAGGGCGGTCTGTGTCGACGCGGTACCTGACGCTGCACTGGTTCCCCCGAGAGGACGACGCCGATGGTGTGCCGCGGCTCGGTCTCGCGGTTCCGAAGTCGGTCGGCGCGGCCGTGGCGCGCAACCGGCTCAAGCGCCAGTTGCGGGAGACGTGGCGCCTGCTCGGCGACGCCGCGCGCCCCGGGTACGACTACGTCCTGGTCGCGCGGGCCGGCCTCGCCGAGCCCACGGAGACCCGCGGCTCGGACTGGCTCGCGGAGCAGGTGCGCGAGGTGCTCGGGAAGACGGCCGCGTGACCGGCCTCGGCGGCGTCGGGGTCGCAGCCGTCTGGCTCTGGCGGCACACGCTCGGCCTGCTCACGCCGGCAGGCACCTGCAAGTACCACCCGAGCTGCTCGCAATACGCCGTCGACGCCTTTCGCGAGCACGGACTGGTGCGCGGGTCGGTGCTCACCGGGTGGCGTCTCCTGCGCTGCAACCCGTGGTCGCACGGCGGCGTCGACCACGCGCACGACCAGACGCTGTTCCACCCGCGCCGGAGGGCCACGTGATCGTCGCCGGCATCCTCACGCCGCTCACGAACGTCCTGACGACGATCCTCGAGTGGTTCCACAACTCGCTCGGGCTCAGCTGGTCGTGGTCGATCGTGGCGCTCGTGGTCTGCGTGCGGATCCTGCTCGTGCCGGTGACGGTGCGGCAGATCCACTCCATGCAGAACCTGCAAGCGCATGCGCCGGAGATGAAGGAGATCCAGCAGCGCTGGAAGCACGACCGGCAGCGGCAGAACGAAGAGCTGATGAAGTTCTACCGCGACAACAAGATCAACCCGGCGTCGTCGTGCCTGCCGATCCTGTTCCAGATCCCGATCTTCATGGGGCTCTTCTTCACGCTCAAGAACTTCGAGAAGGAAGTGTTGCCGCATTACCCGGCGTCGAGCCTCGACTGGCTCGGCCTCGTCGACATCACCGAGCCGACCAAGGACGCCTGGGGGCCGCTGCTGCTCGTCATCTACGTCGTCAGCCAGCTGACCTCGACGTACTTCACGATGGCGAGCGCGACGATGCCGAAGGTGCAGCGCTACCTCTTCTTCGCGCTGCCGATCATCTTCATCCCCTTCATCATCAACTTCCCGGCCGGGCTGATGATCTACTGGCTCACGACGAACCTGTGGACGACGGGGCAGGGCGTGATCACGAGGCGCATGATGCCGCGCCTCGGCGCAACGCCGCGCCGTAGCTCGCGGACGCCGCCGAAGGACCCCCCACCCGACGCAGGGAACGGCAGCAAGCGAAAAGGGGTGCCGTCGAGCGGCGGCTCGGGCACCGTCGTGGCAGGGCCCCCACGCCGGGTGCGGCGGAAGCGCTCGGGCGGCGGCAAGCGCCGATGAGCGACGAGATCTCGGTCGAAGCCACCGGCGAGACGGTCGGCGAGGCCAAGTGGGCTGCGATCCGCGATCTGGAGCAGCTCGTGCCCGGGGTCGACCGGGAAGCGATTCGCTTCCAGGTGGTCTCCGAGGGCGAGCGCGGCCTCCTCGGGGTCGGGTTCACACCCGCCCGCGTCGTCGCATCGGTGCCGGCCGCAGCCGGCGCAGCAGCGGGCGACGAGCCGCCGGCGACGCCCCAGGCCGCGGCGGTGCGCGAGCTGCTCGAGCTCGCGGTGCGCGCGATCGGCGCCCCGGCACGGGTGCGGATCGAGGACGCCGAGGACGCCATCACCGCGTCGTTGACGGGGCCGGACACCGGTGTCCTGATCGGGCGTCACGGCCAGACGATCGACGCGCTGCAGTACCTGGCGAACGCCATCTCGCACCGGATCGCGGGAGACGAGCGCCGGCCCGTGACGGTGGACGCCGGCGGTTACCGCGCGCGCCGCACCCAGACTGTGGAGGCGATCGCGCGCCGCTCGGCCGAGCGCGCGTCTGCCACGGGGCAGAGCGTGGCGCTCGAGCCGATGACTGCGGTCGAGCGGAAGGTCGTGCACGAGGCGCTCAAGGACGACCCCGAGGTCGAGACCGCGAGCGAGGGGACAGAGCCGCACCGCCACGTGGTGGTCGTCCCCCGCCATACCGCTGTCTGACGGGAGCGCGTGGCAGACGTCCTCGACGACTGGCTGACCAGCCTCGTCGCCACTCCCGGGCTGACGGCGATCCGCGACCTCGAGGAGGCGAGACGCGCGCTGCTCGAGGACGCGCTGCGTGCGGCGCCGCTCGTCGGCGCGGAGACGGGACCCGTCGTCGACGTGGGGTCGGGCGGCGGTACGCCCGGCATCCCGCTGGCTGCGTCGCTCCCGGATCGCACCGTGACGCTGATCGAAGCGTCGCGACGCAAGTGCGACTTCCTCGAGCGCTGGCTGTCGCCCCTCCCGAACCTGCGCGTCGTCTGCGGCCGCGCCGAGGAGCAGCCCTTCGAGCTGTACGGCGTCGCCACCGCGAAGGCGCTCGCCGAGCCGCCCGTCGCGGTCGAGTGGTGCTTGCCGCTGGTCGGCGAGGGCGGCGCGGTCGTGCTCTGGGTCGGACCGTCGCTCAACCGCGGACGCCTGGCGGCTGCCGCCGCTGCCGTGGCAGGGACGGTCGAGTCGGTCGTCGGGGGGCTCGCCGTCGTGCGCAAGACCGGGCCCACACCGCCCGGGTTCCCGCGGCGCACCGGTGTGGCACGGAAGCGGCCGCTGGCGTAGCGGCAACTGGCGCCGCCGCGCAATTCCGGGGGCATCCGCTGCGGTCACGACAATGGCGGTGTGACCGGCACGATCTACGCCGTTGCGAACCAGAAGGGCGGGGTCGGGAAGACGACCACGGCCGTCAACCTCGCAGCCTGTCTCGGCGAGGCGGGCGAGCGCGTGCTGCTCATCGACCTCGACCCGCAGGCGAACGCGACCTCCGGTCTCGGCACGCGCGCGAACGGCACGTCGACGCACGACCTGCTCGACGGCGTCCCCGTCGGGCAACTCGCCAAGCAGACCGGCTTCCCGAACCTCGACCTGGTGCCCGCCAGACCGGAGCTCGCTGCCGCGAGCGTCCAGCTGTCGGCCCTCGCCGGCGGCGAGCGCTATCTCGCGGACGCGCTGGCCCAGGGAACCGACCCGTACCGGTTCGTCTTCCTCGACTGCCCACCGGCGTTCGGGCCGTTGACGGTCAACGCCCTGGCGGCCGCCGACCGGGTGATCGTGCCGGTGCAGGCCGAGTACTACGCGCTCGAGGGCCTGTCGCAGCTGATGGGGTCGATCAACCTGACCAAGGCGAGCCTCAACCCGCGGCTCGCCGTGGCGGGCATCCTGCTGACGATGGTCGACGGCCGCACCCGGCTTGCCGCGCAGGTCGAGCATGAGCTGCGGCGCCACTTCGGCGACCTCGTCTTCACCACGACCGTGCCCCGCTCCGTGAGGCTCGCGGAGGCGCCGAGCCACGGGAAGCCTGCGATCGCGTACGACCCCCGGTCAGCCGGCGCCGAGGCGTACTGGAAGGTGGCGATGGAGCTTGTCGAGCGTCCCTGACACACCGCGCCGCGGCCTGGGCCGCGGCCTCGAGGTGCTCATCGGCGGCAGCGCAGGTGAGTCGGAGCTGCTCCACATTCCGATCGAGGCGATCCACCCCAACCCACGCCAGCCGCGGCGGCGATTCGAGCCGGAGGCGACAGCAGGGCTTGCCGCCTCGATCCGCCACCAGGGGGTGCTTCAGCCGGTGGTCGTCCGGCAGCGCGCCGAGGGCGGCTTCGAGCTGATCGCCGGCGAGCGCCGCTGGCGCGCGGCCCGCGAAGCGGGTGTGCCGACGCTCCCCGCCGTCGTGCGCGATGTCGGCGACCGCGACACGCTTCTGCTCGGGCTCGTCGAGAACGTCGCCCGCGAGGACCTGTCCCCCGTCGAGGAGGCTCGCGCGTACGCCGTGCTCCTCGACGAGTTCGAGTTGCCGCTGGGCGAGGTGGCCGAGCGCGTGGGCCGCTCGAAGCCGTCCGTCTCCAACCGGCTGCGGCTCCTCGAGCTGCCGGAGGAGGTGCTCTGGATGCTGGCGCGTGGCGACATCACCGAGGGCCATGCTCGCGCAGTGCTGGCGCTCCCGGACGACAGCGCCCGTCTCCGTCTCGCCCGGCGCATCGCGGCCGAGGGGATGACCGTTCGGGCTGCCGAGCGCGCTGCCCAGGAAGGTGGCGCGCGCCGCAAGCCACGCCGCGACACGCCGGCGGCCGTCGACCCGCACCTCGCAGCGCGCGCCCGAGCCGCAGCGGAGCGGCTCACGGGACTCCCGGCCCGCGTCGCCGGCGGCCGCCTCGAGCTGCGCTTCGAGAGCGAGACGCAACTCGCCGAGCTCGTCGAGACGCTCGAGTCCCTGTCAGGGCATCAGCCGCCATCCGGGTTGGTGGGCCGCTGAAGGGAGGGTTCGCAGGGAACCGGAGGTTCCCGGCTTCAGGGCCTGTACGCCTGTGCGATCGAAATCCGCGCGAGCGGATTTCGATCTGCAGCAAGAATGGGCGATCCTGGATTCGAACCAGGGACCTCCGCCTTATCAGAGCGGCGCTCTAACCGACTGAGCTAATCGCCCCCAACGGCCGGCGAGGCCGTGCCGGAGCGGCAGTGTAGCGGACGTCACACGCATGGGCGGCGGCGAAAGGAGCGGACGAGGCTACACTGAATTCGAGGGCGTCATGCAGGAGATGACCGTCTACGGGGTGAGCTTCGACCTCGGCAGCAAGCAGCCGATCGTCCTGCTGAGGACGGTCGTCGGCAGCACGTTCCTTCCCATCTGGATCGGGCAGCCCGAGGCCGTCGCGATCCTCATGAAGCTCCAGGGGTCCGACCCGCCGCGACCGCTGACGCACGACCTCGCCTGCGCGATCGTCGAGTCGCTGGACGCCGAGATCTCGCGTGTGACGGTGACCGAGTTGCGCGAGAACACATTTCATGCGGCGATCACGTTGCTCCGCAACGGCGACGAGATCGACGTCGACTCGCGCACGTCGGATGCCATCGCGCTGGCGTTGCGCGCGGATGCTCGCATCTACGCTGCCGACGAGGTGATCGAGGAGTCGGGAGTCGAGTTCGAGGGAGGCGAGCCGGAGCTGGACAACGGCGTCGCCCCACCGCAGCCGCTCGGCGACCAGGGGCCGGACGAGATCGACTTCAGCGAGTTCCGCCGCTTTCTCGACACGGTCAGCCCCGACGAGTTCCGCGCGGCCGAGACCGAAGACGAAAATTAGCGCGCAGGTGGGAGCCCGCTCTCGCGGATCCCCACCACGCCGGGAGAAGAGGGAAGCCCTGAAGGCGCCGGCTTCGCCGGCGCAAGCAGGCTCGAGAGACGACATCCTTCCTAGCGGCGCTCGTGCTCGTGCTTCGTCAGACCGAGGATCGCGGTGACGAGCTCCTCGAGCCCGTCGGCGGTCAGCGGGCCGGCGTTCGAGGCGTGGAGGGCATCACGGATCGCCTGCTCACGACCCGGGTCGAGGCGGTCGACCCCCAGCTCGGTCTTCGTCCGCCACAGCCGCTCGACGAGCTCCAGCCGCTCGTTCACCGCAGCCACGATGCGCCGGTCGACGTCGTCGATCTCGGCCCGCAACTCGCGTAACCGGTCGTCCGTCATCCGACTGCCACCGCGAATGTCAGCGCCACGCCGTTGAAGATTGCATGCAGCAGCATCGGCGGGTAGATGCTTGCGGTGCGAACCCGGACGATCGCGAGCACGGCACCGAACAGCGTCAGGATCGGCAGCGCGACGAGCAACCCGTGCGCGCCGCCGAACGCGAGCGCCGTCACACCGACCGCCGGCCACATCCCCCACCGCGCGTTCGTGACGGCAAAGCCGAGCCCGCGATAGGTGAGCTCCTCGGCCACCGGCGCCACGACCGTGACGACAAGGAAGTTGGCCACGAAGGGCACCGCCCGGCTCGAATCCCACTCCTGCGGTACCAGGCCCTGCTCCTCCCCGGCCTGCAGGACGACGTTGAGCGCGACCGTCGCGACGGCGATGGCGACGTAGGCCACCGCGACGACTCCGAGCGCGCGCGGCCAGGACGCGGGCCGCCGCAGGCCGAGCAGCTCACGATCGATGCCGCGGGACAGGGCCCAGACGATGGCGAGGATGATCCCGTACTGGACGAGCGCCGCGACGACGCTGCTCCACCGATAGAGGAGATCGTCGGGTGTGTCCCCACCGGCGAAGTTGGCCGCATAGGACAGCGCAGCCAGCGCGCCGACGAGCGCGAGCCAGCCGAAGAGCCGGTTCTCCGGGATGGCCGGGTCCGGCTCGCGCCGGGCGGCTGCGGACGCCGTCATCACGCCATCGAACCATGCGGACGCCAACCGGCGCGGAGGCAACATGATTCGCCCGCCCGTGGCACGGCTACCATCGACGCGTGGCTTCTCCGCCCCGCAGGCGGCCGCCGCGCGCACGCGCCGCCGACCTCCCGTTGACCTTCCGCCGGCGGCGCCGGCGGCGATCGCGGGCGGTCATGCTCGCCGTGACGGCCGGGGTTCTCGTCGCAGCGGCGGGCGCGGCCGGCGGCGGTGTCTACACGTTTGCAGGCGAGTGCGACGCCGGGCAGCTCCCCACGGAGAGCATCGGACAGAACACGTTCGTGTACGCCGCCGACGGCTCGTTGCTGGGCTCGATCCCGGCCGAGCAGAACCGGCAGGTGGTGCCGCTCGCGCGGATCAGCCCGTGGATGCCCAAGGCGACGGTCGCGATCGAGGACAGACGCTTCTTCGAGCACGGCGGTATCGACGCTGAGGGCATCGTGCGGGCCCTGTGGGCGGATGTCCGTGCCGGGCATGTCGTGCAGGGCGGTTCGACGATCACCCAGCAGCTGGTGCGAAACCTGACCACCGCGCGCGAGCAGACCGTGACGCGCAAGGTGTCCGAGGCCTGCCTCGCGATCAAGCTCGAACGGTCGTGGTCGAAGCGCGAGATCCTGGCCGCGTACCTGAACCACGTCTTCTACGGCAGCCAGGCGTACGGGATCGAGGCGGCCAGCCAGACGTACTTCTCCAAGCCCTCCCGGGCGCTCAACCTGCGGCAGTCGGCGCTGCTCGCGGGCCTCACCCAGGCTCCGTCGGCCTACGACCCGTTCGTGGCCGCCGACCGTGCGATCGCCCGCCGCGACGAGGTGCTGCAGGCGATGCGCGAGGAGGGGATGATCACGCAGGCCCAGCACGACTGGGCAGTCGCCGACCGGAAGCCGCGGCTCCGGCCGGGGAACCTCTACCGGACGATCAAGGAGCCGTACTTCTTCGGCACCGTCCGCGACGAGCTGATCCGCGCCTACGGCGCCGAGACGGTGCGGTCGGGCGGGCTCAAGGTCTACACGACGATCCTGCCCCGCTGGCAGCGCGCGGCCAAGGCCGCGATCTCGGGCGTCCTCACCGAGCCGGCCGATCCCGCCGCCGCGGTGATCTCGATCGATCCCAGGACGGGCGCGATCCGCGCCATGGCGGCCGTGGTCCCGGGCCGTGCCAACAACCAGTTCAACCTGCTCACGCAGGCCCGGCGGCAGCCCGGGTCGACGTTCAAAGCATTCGTGCTCACCGCCGCGGTGGAGCGCAAGATCGACCCCTTGAACACGTACTACGTCTCCGCGCCGTTCATCTACAAGCCGACCGAAGAGGGGAACTGCGAGGACGGCCCCTGGTGGTGCGTCAAGACGTACGACTCGAGCTACTACGGCTGGAGCTCGATCCGCGACGCCACGATCCGCTCGGACAACTCCGTCTACGCGCAGCTCACTCTCGACGTGACGCCGAAACGGGTCGCCAACGTCGCGCGGCGGCTCGGTGTTCGCACGCCGCTCGACGTGAACGGCAGCTACGTCCCGGCCATGGGCCTGGGCTCGATCGCAGTTTCACCGCTCGACATGGCGTCGGCCTACGCGACACTTGCCGCCGGTGGCGTCTACGCCCGCCCGACGGCGATCCGGACGGTGATCCTCCCCGACGGCCGTAAGGACACGGCCGCCGGGTGGGGCACTCCGCACCGGAGCCGCGTCATCCCCGACGGCGTCGCCTGGGAGGTGACCCAGATCCTCCTCGAGAACGTCCGCTACGGCACGGGTACACGCGCGCGGCTCCCGGACCGGGACGTGGCAGGGAAGACCGGCACCACCGACGAGCACGCCGACGCCTGGTTCGTCGGGTACACCCCCGACGTCTCGACGGCGGTCTGGATGGGCTACACGCGCGGCGAGATCCCGATGGAGAGCGTGCACGGCATCTCCGTCTTCGGGGGCAGCTTCCCGGCCGAGATCTGGCAGCACTTCATGGAAGCAGCGCTGGCGGGGCGTCCCGCGCGCGAGTTCCCTGCCGAGCCGGTCAACCCCGTGCAGTGGGAGCCGTTCCAGCGCGGCCCGTGGGCGCTGTCCTTCGATCCCCTTGCGACCACGGAGGAGACCGAGAGCACCGACACGTCAACCGGCACCGACACGGCAGCGGACACCGGCACGTCGCCGATCGGGCACCGGCGTGCCAGACCCTGACGCCGCGACGCGCCCTTGCCCCGGGGACGGCGGTAGCGTGGTGACATGACCGAGCTGCTCACGCCGGCGGAGGCGCTGCGCATCGTCCTCGAGCACACCGGCCGGCTTCCCTCGGAGCGTGTCCCGCTCGACGATGCTGCCGGCCGTGTTCTCGCCGAGGACGCCCGCGCCACGGTCGACCTGCCGCCGTTCGCGAGCTCCGCCATGGACGGCTTCGCGGTGCGAGCGGGAGACACGCCGGGCCGGCTCCGCATCGCCGGACGCGCCGCCGCCGGAACACCCGCGCAGCGACCCCTCGAGCGCGGCGAGGCGATCGGCATCGCGACCGGCGCGGCAGTGCCCGACGGTGCGGACGCGGTCGTACCGATCGAGCACGTGACCGAGTCGGAGGACACGGTCGACGTGCCCGGTGCCGCTCCGAGCGGCGACAACGTCAGACCGCGCGGCGGCGACGTCACTGCCGGCGGGGTGGTGGTGTCCGCGGGGGCGCGGCTCGGTGCGCCGCAGATCGGCGCGCTCGCCGCAGCCGGAGTGGCGGCAGTGACGTGCGCGGTGCGACCCAGAGTCACGGTCCTGACGACGGGATCGGAGCTGCGGGATCCCGGCGACCAGCTGGGACATGGCGAGATCTACGAGTCGAACGGCCGCATGCTCGCGGTCGCGCTCGGAGAGCGCGGAGCGATCGTCACGAGGCCGCCCGTCGTTGCCGACACAACCGCTGCGCACCGGGCGGCGTTCGAGGCGGCTCTCGGCGGCGACGTCGTCGTCAGCTCGGGCGGAGTGTCGGTCGGGCCGCACGATCTCGTGCGCGCGGCCGCGGTCGAGCTCGGAGTCGAGGAGCGCTTTTGGGGCGTCGCGATGCGGCCCGGAAAACCCCTCTGGTTCGGGACGAGCGCCACGACGCTCGTCTTCGGTCTGCCTGGAAACCCCGTCTCATCCCTCGTCGGGGCGACTCTCTTCGTCGCTCCCGCACTGCTCGCGCTTCAGGGTGCGACCACGCCGGAGCCCGCGTGGCAGACGGGCGCTCTGAGCGAGCCGGTGCGACGCAATGCGCATCGCGACGACTTCGTCCGAGCCCGCGCCGCCGTCGGCAGCGCCGGTGTGACGTTGACCCCGGTCACCGGGCAGGAGTCCCACATGATCGTCCGCACCGCCTCCGCAGACGCACTCGTGCACGTTCCGCGCGGCGAGGGCGAGCTCGGTGCGGGCGACCCCGCCCGTTACCTGCGCCTCAGCTGACGTCCGGCCGGTGCTCGGCAGCGGCGAGCGCCGCGATGTGCGTGGCGATCGCCGCCCAGGCAAGGGTGCAGAGAGCGAGGAGCCACGGGATCGTTCCCGAGGTCGCCAGGCCGACGACGTAGAGCGGCGCTCGCGCACCGATCCCGAGCTGCTGCGCCACCACGACGAGGCAGAGTGGCGGCCCCAGCAGCCCGACCCCGAAGACGGCGTCGGTGAGCCAGCCGGGCTTGCCGCGCAGCGCGGGCAAGAGGAGCCAGGCATAGAGCGACGGCAGGACGAAGACCAGCGCGAACGGGGTCACGAGCGCCACGACCAAAGTGACGACCGCGAGCGCCGCGAACGCCACGGTGTAACCGGCCACGGAGTCGCCCGTCACACCGGCGGCCGGCGCGCGGCGGTGAAGAACGAGCCAGCCGCCGAGCAGGGCAGCGGCGAGGAGAAGCAGGCCGGCAGCGGGCGCAGGATCGACAGGCGGGGCGTCTGCGACGGGCGGCTCCGGGCCCGTGAGCGGGAAGACGCCGGCCAGCGCGGCGGCGAAGACGAGACCGCCGAGCGCCAGCCAGATCCCGAGCAACCGCCGCAGGCGGCGCCACGACGGCGCCAGGCGCGTGCCGCGGCGCAGCGCCCGTGCGAGCAGGTCGAGTGTGGCAACGGCGAACGGCAGCAGAGCGGTGAGGAGGAACAACTCGACGGCCCAACCCCGCAGGACACGGTCGCCGAGGTAGAGAAAGGGCGCGGCGCGGCCGGGGAGTTGGATGGCCGCATCGAGCGAGGACAGCGTTGCCTCCGCCGCCCGCCCGAGTTGTCCCAGCCTCTGCCCGCTGAGCCCTTCGGGCCGGTCCTCGTCGCCCGTGGAGATGTCCGGCGCCGTCGTCAGGCGCAGCGCAGAGCGGCCCGCGACCAGGAACGGCCCCTGCTCACCGTAGCCGAACGGCAGCGCCAGATCGACGAGCTGTGTCAGCAGGCCGGGTCGCGCCGGTTCGGCGCCGAGCTGTTCCGACGCCCGGACGGTCGCGGTGCGGACGAGTGCCGGCGCCGGTGCGCGTGACGCGGGCCCGGAGAGCTCGAGGCGCGGCCACGAGGGCCCGGCGATGCCGTCGAGGGAGAGCACGGCGACCGCACGGCGTGCGAGAGCAGACCGCGATGCGAATCGCTGCGCGCCGAGCGAGCCGTAGGCACCGCCGTCGGACGAGAGAAACACGAGCGTGTGCGCCGGTTGCAGCCGTCGTGCGGGCGTCCCGGTCGCTGCGTAGCTGCGGAGCAACTCGACGAGCGCCGCCGTCCCGGACGCGTTGTCGTTCGCGCCGCTGCTGATCCCCTTGTTGTCACGATGGGCAACAACGACGATGGTGTCGTCCTTCGCGCCGGGCACGACCGTGACGAGGTTCACGAGCTCGGTCTCCCCGAGACCGGGGGCGTCCTGGCGCCAGCGGTCCTCAGCCGTGGTGAGGCCATAGAGCGCCACGCGATCCTCGTACCACCGCACCGCGCGAGCGGCCCCGGGTGATCCGGGCACGCGGTTCGGATACTCCCGGGCAAGCTCCGCGGTGAGCTGCAGCGCGGTGCCGGCAGCGAACGCCGGTGGCAGGGTCGGCGCCGGCAGGGGGCCGGGCCTGCCGGTCGTGAACAGGAGGAGCAGCAACGGGGCCACGAGCACCAGCGCCGTGTTTCGCACCAGGCGCAGGTCGACGCCGCGCGTGGCCGCGCCGCGCGACCTCCGTCGAGGGCCTCGGCGTCGGGTGTGCTCCATGCGATCGGCGGCGGGGTCGAAGGTGGAGGCTCAGGTCGGGGTCGTGCTCACGCCGGACCCGACCACGCATCCCGCTGCCATCGCCCTCACCGGTCGAACTCTACGGAGTTCCCGCCGCAGGTGACGCTCAACCCGTGCTTAACCACCGTGCAGGGATGATTGACCCTGCCACAGCCGTGGCCCGCCGGCCGCTCCTCGTCTACGGTGCGGCAGGCGACGTCGCCGCGTGGCCGAACACCCAGAGCATGCCCGAGACTCAAGCCATCCTCCTCGTCGACGACGAGGAATCGATCCAGAAGCTCCTCACGTACCCGCTCGAGCGGGATGGATACAAGGTCGTGCAGGCGCGGGACGGCGAGGAGGCGCTGCGGCGCTTCGGGGAGGAGGCGTTCGACCTCGTCGTGCTCGACATCATGCTGCCGCGCATGGACGGCCTGGAGGTCTGCCGCCGCCTGCGGGCGACGAGCACGGTGCCGATCATCATGCTCACCGCGCGCGACGACGAGCTCGACACCGTTCTCGGCCTGGAGCTCGGGGCCGACGACTACATCACGAAGCCGTTCTCGATTCGCGAGTTCCGCAGCCGTGTGCGCGCGCTGCTGCGGCGCGCGTCCACCCCGCACCTGACCGATCGCAGGGACGACATCGTCGATCGCGGCGAGCTCGTGATCGACGTGCCGCGCCGCACGGTCACGGTCCGCGGCGAGCCGGTGCAGCTGACCTTCGTCGAATTCGAGCTCCTGCAGCTCCTCGCCGCCAATCCCGGCGTCGTCCACTCGCGCCGGCGGCTGCTCGAGCGGATCCGCGGCAGTGCCGACTACCGCGAGCCGCGGACGATCGACGTCCACGTGCGGCACCTGCGCGAGAAGATCGAGCGGAACCCGCAGGAGCCGGAGCTGATCCTCACGGTGCGCGGCGCCGGGTACCGCTTCCGGGAGGGCTGACCGCTGCCCGGCGGGATCCGCACGAAGATCGCCGTTGCGCTCGTCGTGATCATCGGCGGCGCCCAGGTGGTGGCGTACCTGCTCGTCGTGCCGACGCTCGAGCGGGCGCTCGTCGGCGCTCGTAGCGACCAGCTGGAGAAGGATGCCGTCACGCTCTCGACGGCGCTGACCGTTCGCGACGCCTCCCAGCTGCAGACCTTCGTGGACGTCTCCGCAGCAGGCTTCAACACGCGCGTCGTCGTCTTCAACGTGCTCGGTCCGCCGTTGGCGCTCTCACGGTTGGCCGACTCCTTCGAGGAGGGAACGGACGCGGTCGAGCAGAGCCCGGTGGCGCTCGAGGCAGCCAAGACCGGCTCGATCGTCAGTGGCACGGTCAGCCGTGGCAGCGCCGAGTACGCCGAGGTGGCCGTGCCGCTCCTGCCGTCCTCCGGAGTGATCCTGCTCTCGTCCTCGGTCGCCGACCAGCTCGCAACGGTGCGGCTCGTGGAGCGCCGCTTCCTCGTCGCCACGCTTGCCGCGGTCGCGGTCGCGCTCATCCTCGGGAGCCTCGCCGCGGCCATGCACGCCCGCCGCATCCGGCGCCTGGAGCGTGCCGCGAACCGCATCGCCGAGGGCCATTTCGACGATCCGATCGCGGACACCGGCGACGACGAGCTCGGCCAGCTCGCTGGTGCGTTCGACCGGATGCGCGTCCAGCTCAGGCAACTCGACACGGCGCGCAAGGAGTTCGTCGCGAACGCATCGCACGAGCTCCGCACGCCGCTCTTCTCACTGGCGGGGTTTCTGGAGTTGATGGACGACGAAGAGCTCGACGACGAAACCCGCCGGCAGTTCCTCGCGACGACGCGCGAGCAGGTCGACCGTCTGACGCGACTCGCGGGCGACCTGCTCGATCTCTCGCGGGTCGACGCCGGCCGGCTCCGCGTCGAGCGAGAGGACGTCGAGTTGCGTGACGTGGTCGGGATGCTCGCGGATGAGCTCCAGCCGCTGGCCGAGGCGACCGGCCACGAGCTCGACGTGCAGGCGGACACCGACGTGTGGGCCGTCGCGGACGAGGAGCGTGTGCTCCAGGTGGGCCGCGCTCTCACCGGGAACGCGCTGCATCACACTCCGCCGGGGACGCACGTGGTCGTCTCCATTCGCCGCGCCGGCGATCGGGCGCTGCTCGAGGTGACGGACGATGGCCCCGGGATCGCCCCGGAGCACCTCGACCGCATCTTCGACCGGTTCTACCGCGTCGACGGCGGCATCGCCTCGGGGAGCGGTCTCGGCCTCGCCATCGCGCGCGAGCTCGCCTTGCAGATGGACGGCGTCGTGACCGTGGAGACGCGACCCGGACGCACCGTGTTCGCGTTGCAGCTCCCGGCGGAGCCGAATCCGGTCGGCGCGCCGCCGCCCGTACCGGCCTGAGCGCCGTTTTCACGTGAAAACGGGAAGCGCCTCGCCGCGCCGTGGCTACAGTGGGACGAAGTGCGCACCCCGGTCGTCATCGCTCTCGCCGGTCTGGCAGCCGTGCTCGGCGCCGTCATCGGCGTCATGCTCGCGGACACCGCCGGGCTCGGCGACACCACGACCGCGGTCCTGCCGGCCGGCGCACCCGCTCTGACGGAGACCTCGTCCTCCGCGCGTCCATTGCCCGGCAACGGCTTCGATCCCGCGACGCTCTACGCGCGGCGGGCCGGCGGCGTCGTCACGATCTACGCCGACCTCGGAGACGACGGGCAGGCGCAGGGGTCGGGCTTCGTCGTCGACCGGCGCGGCACGATCCTCACCAACGCCCACGTCGTCACCAACGTCGCGCTCTCGTCCACCGTCCGCGGTGCGCGCGCGCTCTACGTCGAGTTCCGCGACGGCGAGCGCGTGCCGGCCTCGATCGTCGGCTGGGACCTGTTCAACGACATCGGCGTCGTCCGCGTCAAGCCGGCGGATCACGGGGTGCAGCCCGTACCGCTCGGCGACTCGTCCACCGTGCGCGTCGGCGAGCCGGTCGCCGCGATCGGGAGCCCGTTCGGCAACCAGACCTCGCTGGCGGTCGGGGTCGTGTCCGCCACCGGCCGCTCGATCGATTCCCTCACCTCCTCGCGATACGCGGTCGCAGATGCGATCCAGATCGATGCCCCGATCAATCGCGGCAACTCCGGCGGCCCGCTGTTCGACGCCCGTGGCCGCGTGATCGGGATCAACGCGCAGATCAACTCCGACTCCGGGACGGCGGAAGGGGTGGGGTTCGCGATCCCGATCAACGCCGCGCGACGCGCGCTCGAGGAGCTCGAGCGCACCGGGAGAGTCGCGTACGCGTACATCGGCATCACGACCCAGGACGTGACACCGGGTATCGCGAAGCGGTTCGGTATCTCATCGCCGCGCGGCGCCCTCGTCGCCGCTGTCGAGCCCGGCACCCCTGCGGCCAAGGCCGGCATCCAGGGCGGCAACCAGACGGAGAGCTACAACGGCGTCGCGCTCACCTTCGGCGGCGACGTGATCGTCAGCATCGCCGGCGTCCCGGTGAACAGCGCGGACGACGTGTCGCGCATCGTCACCGAGCGGCTGCGGCCCGGCGAGACCGTCGAGGTGGTGCTCCTGCGCGACGGCACCGACCGGCGTGCGGTTCGCGTGACGCTGGCCGAGCGCCCGCCCGCGTCGACCGGTTGAGCCTTGCGTGGGCATCTACGATGCCCGCGTGACGACGACAGCAGCCGTCCCGGCGACCAGCGTCTCGGCACGTCTGGTCTCGGTCAACCCGGCCACGCTCGAGCCCGTGGGCTCCGTGCCGGTGACGCCGCCGGAGGCGCTGCCGGGGATCGTCGCCGCGGCGCGACACGCACAGGAGTCGTGGGGCCGATCCGCGCCGCGTGAGCGCTCCCGGCTGCTGCGCGGTGTCCGCCGCGTGTTGCTCGCCGCGGCAGACGAGATCGCGCGCACGATCGTCGCCGAGACGGGGAAGCCGCTCGTCGAGGCGTATACGTCGGAGCTCTTCGTCTGTCTCGACCACGCGACGTGGCTCGCGCGGCACGCCGAGGGGGCGCTGCGCTCGGAGCGTGTCCCGATCCGGCAGCCGCATCTGCTGCACAAGCGTGGCCGGCTGCGCTACGAGCCCGTGGGCGTGGTGGCGATCATCTCCCCCTGGAACTTCCCGCTCGGCGTCCCGCTGACGCAGGCATTGACCGCGGTCGCAGCCGGGAACGCGGTTGTCGTGAAGCCGTCCGAGCTGACGCCGCTCACCGGGGAGTGGCTCGAAGAGGTCTTCCGCCGCGCCGGCGCGGCGTCAGGGCTCGTCCACGTCGTCCAGGGTGACGGCGCCACCATCGGCGAGGCGCTGGTCAGCCAGCCGGGTGTTCGCGCCGTCGTCTTCACCGGGTCGACCGAGATCGGGAGACGTGTCGGCGTGCGGGCGGCCGAGCGCCTCGTCCCCGCCGTCCTGGAGCTCGGCGGCAAGGACCCGATGCTCGTGCTCGACGACGCCGACCTCGACCGGGCGGTCGAGGGTGCCCTGTGGGGTGCCTTCACCAACTGCGGCCAGGTCTGCTCCGGGATCGAGCGCGTGTACGTCCAGGCGCCGCTCTTCGGGTCGTTCGTCGAGCGGCTCGGCGAGCGGGCTGCCTCGCTTCGCATCGGGCGTGGCGAGGACCTCGGCACCGATCTCGGGCCGCTCGTCACCGAGCGGCAGCGTCTCCGTGTCGAGGCGCTCGTCGCCGACGCGCTCGAGCACGGTGCGGAGCTCGTCACCGGCGGCGCCCGCCCGGCGACCGATCTGCCCGGCTGGTTCCACGAGCCGACGGTGCTCGCCGGCGAGCCGGCGGCCGCGCGGATCCGCAGCGAGGAGGTCTTCGGGCCGGTCGTCACAGTTGCCAGTATGGACAACGAGGCGGACGGCATTGCTCGAGCCAACGATTCGCCGTTCGGGCTCGGCGCCAGCGTCTGGACCCGGAATCGTGACCGGGGCCGCGCGGTGGCGGCCGCGCTCGAGGCGGGCTCGGTGTGGGTCAACGATCACGCGTATTCGTACGGCGTCTGCCAGGCGCCGTGGGGCGGGCGGAAGGAGTCCGGGTACGGGCGGACGCACGCCAAGCACGGGTTGCGGGCGCTCAGCCACGTCAAGTTCACGGACAGCGACGCTGGGCGGCTTCGACCGCCGTGGTGGTACCCCTACACGGACGCGGTGCTGGACGGGTTTCGCGGAACACTCGGCGCGCTCTACGGGGAGGGGGCCGGCGCCCGTGCCCGCGCCCTGACAGCGCATCGGCGTGGCGCCGCCGAGCTCGTACGGCGGGCGCTGGGGCGATGAGCGACCTGTCCCACATCGACGAGCCGACCGGCGCGGTGCGCATGGTGAACGTCGGCGGCAAGCCGTTCAGCCGGCGCCGAGCCGTGGCCCGCGCGGTCGTGCACATGCGCCCGGAGACCGCAGCACGCCTGGACGACCTGCCGAAGGGAGACGCGCTCGTGACCGCCCAGCTCGCGGGGATCATGGCGGCGAAGCGGGCGAGCGACCTGATCCCGCTCTGCCATCCGCTGCCGCTGTCGGTCGTCGACGTCAGGCTCGTCACCGGCCCCGAAGGCGTCACGATCCTCGCCACCGCCGAGACCACCGCTCAGACCGGCGTCGAGATGGAGGCGCTGACGGCCGCGTCGGTCGCTGCGCTGACCGTCTACGACATGGCGAAGGCGATCGACAAGGAGATGACGATCACCGACATCGCGCTCGTCGAGAAGACGAAGGTGCCGAGCTGAAGGCGGCAGTTCTCACCGTCTCGGACGGCGTCCACCACGGCACCCGCAACGACCGCAGCGGGGACACGCTCGCCGAGCTCCTCGCCGGCGACGGCTTCGAGGTCGTCCGTTGGGTGGTGCCGGACGAGCAGGCGGAGATCGCGGCCGCGATCACCGCCCTCGTCGCGGACGCAGACCTCGTGCTGACCACCGGCGGCACCGGCTTCGCGCCGCGGGACGTGACGCCGGAGGCGAGTCTTGCCGTGATCGAGCGCGCCGCGCCGGGGGTTGCAGAGGCGCTGCGGGAGGACGCTCGCTCACGAACGCCGCACGCGCTCCTCTCGCGCGGCGTTGCAGGTCTCGTCGGCGCCACCCTCGTCGTCAACCTGCCCGGCTCGCCTGGTGGATGCCGCGACGGCTACGAGGTGCTTCGCCCCGCCCTGGCGCACGGTCTCGAGCTGGCAGCGGGCGGCAGCGGCGCGGGGCACCAGCAGACGTGACCGCGCACGCAGCCTCGCTGCCGCGGCGCTTCGCACGGCTGATCCGATTCGAGCACACCGTCTTCGCGCTGCCGTTCGCGTACGTCGGCGCACTGCTCTCCGTCGACGGCTGGCCCGGCTGGGCGGTGATGGGTTGGGTGACCGTGGCCATGGCCGGTGCGCGGACGCTGGCCATGAGCTTGAACCGGCTCGTCGATGCCGAGCTCGACGCGCGCAACCCTCGCACCGCGGTCCGCGAGCTGCCGGCGGGAGCCCTGACGCGCCTTCAGGTGTGGGCGCTGTGCGGGGCCGGGCTTGCGATCTACCTGGTCGCGGTGTTCTCGCTCGATCCGGTCGTCCGCTGGCTCTGGCCGATCCCGGTCGCGCTCTTCGTCGTGTACCCGTACACGAAGCGGTTCACCTGGCTGTGCCACCTCTGGCTCGGGGTGTGTCTGGGCCTGGCAGCCCCGGGCGCGTGGCTCGCCGTCACGGGGACGGCGCCGTGGGAGGCCTGGGTGCTCGGCGCCGCCGTCGCGCTGTGGGTGGCGGGCTTCGACCTCTTCTATTCGCTCTTCGACCTGGAGCACGACCGGGCGGCGGGCCTGCATTCGTGGGCGACGCGGTTCGGCGAGCAGGGTGTCTTCCGCGGCGCCCGGGGCATGCACGCGCTCACCGTCCTCCTGCTCGCCGTGGCCGGGTGGGGTCTGGGCGTCGATCTCTGGTACTGGGTCGGCGTCGCGGTCGTGGCGGGGCTGCTCCTGTACGAGCATCGGCTCGTGCGACCGGGTGACCTGCGTCGCCTCGACCAGGCGTTCTTCACCGTCAACGGCGTCATCAGCGTCGTGTTCTGCGCCTTCGTGGCGCTGGACACGCTCGCGTGAGCTCTGGCCTCGTGCGGCGAACGCGCGTGACACAGGCACGGCACGATGTCGGCACACACCCGTGCGCAATTCCTGGATACCGTGACAGCAGGGACCCGGGGGGTCCCCTGGGGGTGGTTGGGGTGACGGCGGCGTGATCAGGGCGGAGGGGATCGAGAAGCGCTTCGGCAGGCGGACGGTGTTCCGCGCCCTGTCGTTCGCGGTCGAGCCAGGCGAGGTGCTGATCGTGACGGGGGCCAACGGTGCCGGCAAGACGACGCTCCTGCGGCTCCTGGCGGGACTCGGCGTGCCGACACGGGGCACGCTGAGCGTGGGCGTCGACCGAGCGCGGCTCGGATACCTGGCGCACGAGCCGCTTCTCTACCGGGAGCTGACGGCGGTCGAGAACCTCGATCTCTTCGGGCGGCTGTATCGCATCCCCGAACGGCGAGAGCGGATCGGCATGCTGCTCGAGCGCTTCGGTCTCTGGGAGGCCCGTGGCGAGCGGCTCGCACACTACTCCCGCGGCATGGTGCAACGGCTCGCGCTCTGCCGCGCGCTCCTGCACGACCCCGACCTGGTCGTCCTGGACGAGCCGTTCACGGCGCTGGATGCCGATGGGGCCGCCCTGCTCGACCAGGAGCTCGCCGCGCTCGGCGGTGTCAGGACGCTCGTCATCGCGACCCACGATCCGGACCGCGTGTCGGCGCTCGCCGGGCGCCGCCTCGCGCTCGGCACGCCATGAGCGGCTACCTCGGCGACGTCGCGGCGCTGACACGGAAGGACCTGTCGCTCGAGTTGCGCGCGCGCGACACGCTGCCGGCGATGCTCGTCTTCGTGCTCGCGACGCTCGTCGTCTTCCACTTCGCGCTGCCTGCCGGGGTCGGGGACGAGGCCGCGTACGGCCTCCTCTGGGTCGCGATCGTCTTCACCTCGCTCGTCGGGCTCGCACGGGCCTGGGTGCCGGAGGGTCGGCTCGGCGCGATCGACGCACTCGTCCTCGCCACTCACGACCGCAGCGCCATCTGGGTGGCGAAGACCCTCGCCGCGCTCGCATTCCTCGCCGTCGCGGAGCTGGTCGCGCTGCCTGCATTCGCCCTTCTCTTCGCCCCGCTCGACGCGGCTGCGCTCGCCGGGGCCGTGCTCGCCAGCGTCGGCATCTGCGTCGTCGGCTCGCTCGCATCCGCGCTCGCCTCGGCGGGGCGGGGACGGGAGGTCGTACTCCCGTTGCTGGTCCTACCGCTCGCAATCCCGCTCGTCGTCGGTGGCGTCGGAGCTGCCGTCTCCCCCGATCCCGGCGCGTATCTCCTCTTCCTCGGGCTCTACGACGCGGTGTTCGCGATACTTTCCTGGGCCACGTTCGAGTACGTCGTCACCGAGTAACGGCGCGGACGACACGACCATGTCCACCACCCGCCTCACCCTCCCGACTCTTGCCGTCGCCGCGACGGTGCTCATGGCGCTCGCGCTGGCGCTGATCTTCCTCGTCGCCGAGGAGGATGCCGACCAGGGCCTGTCGCAGAAGATCTTCTTCTTCCACGTCCCGATCGCGCTCACGGCGTACGCGTGCTTCGGGCTCGGCGCCTGGAAGGCGCTGCGCGTTCTGTGGACACGCGGCGAGCGTTACGACCTCGAGAGCTACACGGCCATCCATCAAGGCACGATCTTCGGTGCGCTCACCCTCGTCACCGGCGCCATCTGGGCGAAGGCATCCTGGGGCGTGTGGTGGACCTGGAGCTCGAACCAGCTCGTCCTGTTCCTCGTGCTCTTTCTCTTCTACTGCGCCTACTTCATGCTCCGCTTCTCGGTCGACGAGGGATCGCGGCGCGAGCGCGTCTCGGCTGTCTACGCGCTCTTCGGCGTGGCGCTGATCCCCATCAGCTTCTTCGCCATCAGGCTCGCGAACGACTTCATCCACCCGACGGTGTTCACACGCTCGGGACCGCAGATGACGGGGCGGATGTTCACCGCCTTCTGTGTCGCCTGGGCGGCGATCGTCATGCTCGCCTACGTCATGTATCGGGTCGAGCTCGCCGGCAAGCGCACCGATGCCCACCTGCGCGACCTGCGGGACGCTCTGACGCGATGAGCTCGGCCGAGAAATACGTCGCTGCCGCGTACGGAGTCGTCTTTCTCTTCGTGCTCGTCTGGGTGGTGCTCATCGCGGCCAAGCTGGCGCGGCTCGAGCGGGAGACAGCCGAGCTCGCTGACCTCGCACGCAAGCGCGACGGCGATGGCTGAGCTGCTGATCTTCCCGGCGCTGATCGCCTACGGCGAGGCGGTCGTCGCGTATGCCGGCGAGTTGCGCGCACCCGGCCGCTCGGGGCGCTTCGGCACCTGGGGCGTACGTATCGGCTGGCTGGCGCAGACCGCGCTCCTCGTCGTTCAGGCACTCGCCAGCGACGGCTTCCCGTGGGGGACATGGGCCGGCGCGCTCAACCTGTTCGTCTGGCTGGTGGTCGGCGTCTACCTGATCTGGGGCTGCCGCCCGCGGTACCGGCTGCTCGGGCTCGCGGTGATGCCCTTTGCCGCGGCGCTGCTTCTGCTCGCGTGGTTGGGCGGCGGCACCGGCGTCGAGTCGACCGACGACTCCGGCGCGCTGCTCGCCATCCATGTCGCGTTGATGCTGGCCGGCTTCGCGGGCTTCACCGTCGCGGGCGGTATGGCCGGCCTCTACCTGTGGGAGGAGGGACGGCTGAAGCGGCATGACGCCCGTGTCTTGCGTCTGCGCCTACCTCCGCTCGAGGCGCTCGACCGCCTTTCCGCACGTGTCGCGACGGCCGGCCTCGCCGTGCTCACAGCGGGGATCGTGGTGGGCCTGACGACGCTCCAGCGCGGCGACCTGGATGCGGCGATGGTGGTCACCGTCTTCGTCTGGGTCTTCTACGCCACCGTCCTCATCCTGCGCCGAGAGGCCGGGCTCCGCGGGCGCCGTGTCGCGTGGCTGCTCCTTGTCGGCCTCGCGCTCGTCGCCGGGGTCCTGCCACTGACGCATTTCGCCTCGTGAAGCTCGCGCTCGTCGGCGTGTCGCACCACCAGGCTCCGGTCGAGTTGCGCGAGCATGTCGCCGTCGACCTCGCCGGCGCTGCCGATCTCGCTGCAGCGCTCGCCGACGGGTGCGAGGCGGTCGTCCTCTCGACGTGCAACCGCACCGAGATCTACCTCGCGGCCGGCGAGGACGCCCTGCTCGAGCATCGCGCAGTCGCCTCGCTCCTGGCGCTCGCGCGCGAGCACGCGGCGGGTCTCGAGGCGGTGCTGTACCGGCTCGCAGACGAATCTGCCGCGCTGCACCTCTTCCGCGTCGCGGCCGGTCTCGACTCGATGGTGCCCGGCGAGGGAGAGATCCTGGGGCAGGTGCGGGACGCCTTCGAAGCCGGAAGCACCGGCCCGCTGCTCGACCGCCTCTTCCGCAGCGCGCTCCACGCGGGCAGGCGAGCTCGTGTCGAGACCGCGATCGGCGAGAGCCCGGCATCGGTGCCGGCAGCGGCGGCCGCGCTCGCCCAGCAGGTGTTCGACGATCTCGACGGCCGCCGCGTCGCGCTCGTCGGTGCCGGAAAGATGAGCGAGCTGACGGCGCGCAACCTTCGCTCGCGTGGCGCGCTCGTCACGGTCGTGGCCAATCGGACCGTCGAGCACGGTGAGAGCCTGGCGGAACGCTTCGACGCCCGCGCCGTCGGTCTCGGCGATCTCGCCGCGGAGTTGAGGGCGGCCGACGTCGTCGTCGCTTCCACCAGCGCTCCGGGCTTCGTGGTCGGCGCGGACGAGTTCGGCCACGCGCTCCGGGCCCGCCGCGGTCGTCCGCTGCTGCTGGTCGACCTTGCGGTGCCGCGGGACGTCGACCCCGCGATCGCCGCGATCGACGGCTGCTTCGTCTACGACATCGACGATCTCGAGGCGGTCGTCGAAGCATCGCTCTCCGGCCGCCGCTCGGAGGCGGTACGCGCCGAGCGCCTCGTCGCCGCCGAGGCCGTGCGGTTCCGGGAGTGGCAGGCGTCGCTCGCGGTGGTGCCGGCCATCGCGTCTCTCCGCGCCCGCGCCGAGGCGATCCGCGCCGCCGAGCTCGCACGCGCCGAGGGCCGTCTCGGCCGTCTTCCCGAGAGCGAGCGCCGCGCGGTCGAGGCGCTCACGTCGCAGATCGTGAACAAGCTCCTCCACCTGCCAACGGTGCGTCTGAAGGAGGCCGCGGTAACCTCCGACGGCGTGGTCTATGCTGATGTTGTGCGCCACCTGTTCGGGCTCGGGGAGGATGAGCAGGCGTGACCCGTCCGGTGTCCGTCGGCCGTCCCCTGCCGTTGCAGATCCCCACCGCTTTCGTCCGCATCCGCCCGCTGACGAGGCAGATGTGCGGCGAGTCGCGCACCGTGTCCAGGCGCCGTTGTGCTGCTCCACGTCGGCTCCCGCGGCAGTAGGCTCGCGCTCACGCAGGCCGAGCGGGCAACGGCTGCGTTGCGCCGGCCCGGGGTGGAGATCGCGCTCGTGCCGATCACGACTGCCGGCGACCGCGACCGCAGTCGCCCGTTCGGCGAGATCGGTGCGCGCGGAGTGTTCGTGAAGGAGCTCGAAGAGGCGCTGCTCGAGGGTCGTATCGACGTTGCCGTGCACTCCGCGAAGGACATGACCTCGAGCGATACCCACGGGCTCGCCGTGGGGGCGTACACCGCGCGTGAGGATGCACGTGATGCGCTCTGTGGCGCCGGCGCGCTTGCTCCCGGAATGCGCGTCGGGACCGCGTCCGCGCGGCGCAAGGCGCAACTGCTCGCGCTCGAGCCGACGCTGGTGATCGAGCCTCTGCGCGGCAACATCGACACACGCTTGCGCAAGCGGGGTGAACGCGGGCTCGATGCGATCGTGCTCGCCGCCTGCGGGCTCGACCGGCTCGGGCTGGCGGCCGAGATCGGCCATCGCTTCGACCCCGACGAGATCCTCCCCGAGGCCGGGCAGGGTGCGTTGGCACTCCAGGTTCGGGCGGGCGAGGAGCATCTCGTGGCCCACGCTGACGCGGCCGAGACACGTGTCAGGGTCGAGTCGGAGCGCCGCTGCGTGGCTCTCGTCGGCGGCGGCTGCCTCGCACCGGTTGCCGCCCACCACGACGGCACCCGCCTCACGGCCCTCGTCGCGGCCGAGGACGGCTCCTGGATCGAGCGTCGCGCCGGCGACGACCCGGAGAGCATCGCCGCCGAGCTCGCGGCCGCCGCCGCGACGCGGTGACGAGATCGTCCCACAGCCGGCACGATCCGGTGCGCGTCCTCGTCACACGCCCCCACGGTCAGGCCGACGAGCTGCTCGCCCGGCTGGGCGAGCGCGGTTACGACGCGGTCCACTGTCCGCTGATCGAGACGGAGCCGATCGGTGACGCACCGATCGACGTCGCCGGCTACGACTGGGTGATCGTCACGAGCCCGAACGGGGCGCGCGAGCTCGTCCGCCGCGCGAGCGGGCCGCTCCCACAGGTTGCCGCGATCGGTCGTGCCACGGCCGAGGCGCTCGGTGGCGCCGACCTCGTGCCCCGCATCTCGACCCAGGAAGGACTTCTCGCCGAGCTTCCTCGGCCTGCAGGCCGCGTGCTCTTCGTCGGCGCGGAAGGTGCTCGACGCCTGCTCGTGGACGAGCTGCAGGCCGACTTCGTCGCCCTCTATCGGACGCGAGAGCTCATCCCCGAGATCCCGCCGGCGGGCGACCTCGTCGTGCTCGCGTCACCGTCTGCGGCCCGCGCGTTCGCAGCCGCGCGCAGCCCGATCCCCGCCGTCACGATCGGGCCGGAGACGACACGCGCCGCTCGTGAGGCGGGGCTGGAGGTCGTCGTCGAGGCAGAGACTCACGATCTCGACGGCCTCGTCGCCGCCGTGGAGACCGCGCGCGCGCGTTAGGCTCGGCGCAGTGGTCGTCTGCTTTCTCAGCGATTTCGGCTTGCAGGACGACTTCGTCGGCACGTGTCACGGGGTCATCGCCCGTATCGCGCCCGACGCGCGCGTGATCGACGTCACACACGGCATCCCGCGGGAGGCCGTCCTGCAGGGCGCGCTCGTGCTGGCCGGGACGCTGCCGTTCATGCCGGTCGGGGTCCACCTCGCCGTCGTCGACCCAGGGGTGGGCGGCGTGCGACGACCCGTCGTCCTGAGAGACAATGACGGCCGCATGTTCGTGGGCCCGGACAACGGGCTTCTGCTCCCAGCGTGCGAGCGGGCGGGGATCGCCGAGGTGCGGGAGCTTGCAAACCCCGCCTACGCGCTGCCGTCGATCTCGCGCACCTTTCACGGCCGCGACCTGTTCGCACCCGCGGCCGCACACCTTGCCAACGGAGTCCCGCCGGCGGAGCTCGGTCCTCCGCTTGCCGCCGATGCGCTCGTCCGCCTCGACCTCCCCCAGCCGGTCTTCGACGCGGGCATCGTCGAGGGAACGATGCTCTACGTCGACAGCTTCGGGAACGTCGCCCTCAACCTGACGCGGGACGACATCGAGCGGATCGGGATCGTGCCCGGAACACGGGTCGAGCTCGAGGTCGAGGACCGACGCTACTACGCCGTCGCCGCGCGGACGTTCGCCGACGCCGGAGTCGGCGAGGTGGTCCTGTACGAGGACAGCTATCGCAACATGTCCGTCGCCGTCTCGAGCGGCTCCGCCGCCGCGACGCTGCACGCCACACAGGGCAAGCCGATCCGGATCCGGGCAGCGTGACGCGGCGTCTCGCGCGTGTCCGGGCGACGGGTTGACCGGCGCGGCCCACGAGGCGTATCGTCGAGATATCGAAAGGGCGTCGCCGGCGCGGTCATCCCGGCCCCGACGCCCTTTCCATGCGGGAGATGGGGAGGCGAAGCCGGTCCTGTGGACGGCGCTCCACGAGTCGATGGCGAGGGCCGGACTCGAACCGGCGACACCCCGGTTTTCAGCCGAGTGCTCTACCAGCTGAGCTACCTCGCCGCGGAGACGCAGTGTAGCGACGCGCTCCTGCGGGTGATCGCTTCTCCGGAGACCGGCCCCCGGGCGACGTTACGGTTCGGCGTGCATGCCACCTGACCAGACCTCCGACCTCCATGACACCGCGTCGGCCGCTCCAGCCGGCGTGCCGCTCCGGCGCCGGTGGCGTCGGGTTGCGCTCGCCGCGGCGACCGTCGCGCTCCTGGCGGCTCTGTTCCTGGCATACGTCGTGGTCGCCGTGCCCCCGCTCGCCACCGCGAGCAGCGGCGAGCGAAGGGCCCGCCTCGTCGAGACGCCGCTTCGCTCCCTCGCGCAGCGGCTGAGCGTCCACCCGACCGCGGCCTGGCCCCTCTGGGGTGCGACGCCCGCCCGCACACGATTCGTCCCCTCCGCGTTGCGGCCGCCGTTCGAGCTGCTCTTCCAGGTGCCCGGCCGCGCGCTGATCGAGATGCCCCCGGTGATCGCCGAGGGGCGCCTCGTCTTCGGCACCCACGACGGCACAATCCACGCCGCCAGCACAACCGACGGCACGCCCGTCTGGGAGACGGATCTCGGCGGTTGCATCGCGTCGTCGGCGGCCGTCGGCCCCGGCACCGTCTACATGGGCTGGGCCGGCCCCGCACCGTGCCGGCGTGGCAAGGGCGAAACGGGCGGGCTCGCCGCCGTCGACCTCGCGACCGGCCGCGTGCTCTGGCGCTTCCACACCGGCAACGTCGAGAGCTCGCCGCTCGTGCTTCGCGACCTCCTCTTCTTCGCCGCGTACCGCACGCGTTCCGACTCGACGGTGTACGCCCTGCATCTGCATCCACGCCGCGTCGCCTGGACGTTTCACCTCCCGACCAAGATCGCGTCCAGCCCGGCGCTGATCGGCCGCACGTTGTTCGTCGCCGCCTACGACCGGCGGCTCTACTCCCTCGACGCATTCACCGGGCGCCTTCGCTGGCGGTCGTCCGCATTGCCCGAGCACGGCGCGCGACGCATGCTGCTTGCCCTGCGCAGCCTCCTCAAGCATGCGTCACTGACCGAGGCCGGCTACTACGCCACCCCGACCGTTGCCTACGGCCGGGTCTACCTCGGATCGATCGACGGGGTCTTCAGCGCCTTCAGCGCCGTCACGGGCAGCCACCGGTGGTCGCGATATCTCGGTGGCGCGATCTACGGCTCGGCCGCGGTGTGGAACGACACCGTCTACGTCGGGTCGTCGAGCGGCGCATTCGTCGCGTTCGACGCCGCCACCGGGGCGATCCGCTGGCAGCGCACACTGCCGGGCCGGATCCTGGGGTCGCCAACCGTGACCAACGGTCTCGTCTACGTGTCCACGCTCGACCGTGAGACGTTTGCGCTCGACGCTCACGACGGCACCGTGCAGTGGCGCTTCGGCGACGGGCAGTACTCCCCGCTCGTCCATGACGGAAAGCGAGCCTTCCTCGTCGGGAAGGGACGCATCTATGCCGTCGCCAACGCACAGCGCAGGGTCTGGGGCTCACCGGACGCCCGCACCGTCGACGCAACCCCGCGTCTCGGCTCCGCCGAGTAGGGTCCCCGGCCGTGGGGGCAGCTCACCAGGTCACGATCATCGGTGCGCAGCTCGACCTCGGCCAGAGCCGGCGGGGGGTGGACATGGGCCCGTCCGCCATCCGCTACGCAGGGCTCGAGGAGCGGCTCACGTCCCTCGGCATCCCGTCCACCGACCGCGGCAATGTCGTCACCCGCGAGCCGGAAGCGCTGGAGCCGGGCGACGAGCAGGCGCGCTACCTGGACGAGATCCTCGGCGCGTGCGCGCGCCTCGCGGCGGCCGTCGCGGACGCCGTCGCAGCCGGCTCCACGCCTCTCGTGCTCGGTGGCGACCACTCGGTTGCGATCGGCACGCTCTCCGGCCTGGCGACGGCGGCGGGCCGGCCCGGCGGCGTCGTCTGGATCGACGCGCACGGCGACCTCAACCGGCCGGAGACCAGCCCCTCCGGCAACGTGCACGGCATGCCGTTGGCCGCATCGCTCGGCCTCGCCGGCAGCCGCTTCGCCCACGACGGCCTCACGCTCCCGGCCGTCGACCCTGCCCGGGTGGCGATCATCGGCGCACGCTCGCTCGACCCGGACGAGCGCGACCTCGTGCGCGCCAACGGCATCCGCGTCTTCACCATGAGCGAAATCGACCGCATCGGCATCGAGCGGGCCGTGAACGAGGCTCTGAGCCGTGTCGCCGGTCCCGGGTTCGTGCACCTGTCGCTCGACCTCGACGCGCTCGACCCGGAGGTGGCACCGGGCGTCGGCACGCCCGTCCGCGGCGGCCTCACCTATCGCGAGGCGCACCTCGCCTGCGAGCTCGTCGCCGAGGCAGGACTCGTCGGCTCGCTCGAGCTCGTCGAGGTCAACCCGATCCTCGACCGCGAGAACACCACGGCGCTGACGGCGGTCGAGCTCGTCGCAAGCGCCCTCGGCAAGACGATCCTCTGACTTTCCTGTCTACGACAGTGGCCACGTCGTTCGACGCGAAGACCGAAGAGCAAGAGAGACCGCCGCAGAGCGGCGGGAAGTAACACACCAGCCTCGCTCGCACGACTCTTCACGCGGCTGAGAACCAAACGGCACTCCGTACCGGGCTCAGTGCGGCTGAGGCTGGTGTCTTCCACCCGCCGCTTTGCGGCGGTCTTCGATCACGCGAGCGCGGATCTCGTGCACGACCGGCCCACCATGGAGATGCCGCTACGTCTCCCGGCGAACGAGGAGCGCCCTTGCGACGCCGGGGATCTCGTATGAGCCGTCGGGCTTGCGATAGGAGACGAGGCGCTGCTCGGCACCGGCCCTCACGGCAGCCAGCTGCTCCCCGTCGACCCGCTCCGCAAGGAGCGACAGCATGCGAGACGTGTCGCTCCAGGTGTCCCACCACTCGTCGATCGAGCGGGCGCGCCAGTCGACCGTCACCTCCTCGAGCGACTCCAGCTCGAGACCGGCGTCGGCGACGAGGCGGCGTAGCCGGTCCGTGTCGGCGAGGCGGAACGGCCCCGGCTCGTCGGGTGCGGGTCGCTCGAGCAAGCCGAGCTCCGCCGCCGCTCGCCCACCCGCCGTGATCCAGTCGTTCCGATCGGGCTCGGCCCAGACGGCGATCGCCGCCCGGCGGCCCGGGCGCAGCACGCGCGCCACCTCCGCGAAGGCGGCATCGACATCGACGACGAGCATGAGGCCGAACCGGCACAGGACACCGTCGACGGATGCGTCGGCAAGATCGATCGACGCAGCGTCGAGCACTCGAAACTCCACGTTTCCGATCGCGAGCTCCGCTGCCCGCCTTCGGGCGGCGGCGACCATCTCGGGCGCGGCGTCGCTCGAGATCAGGCGGCCGGCGGCGCCGAGCCTGTCGGCGGCGAGGAACCCGGTGTCACCCGGCCCGGCGGCAAGCTCGAGCACCGTCTCGCCCGGTTTCGGATCGAGCAGGTCGACGAGGCGCTCCGACAACGCGCGCGTCGCCTCCCAGAACAGTGGCCGCCGCCGCTCCCATCCTGCGGCGACGCTGCGCCAGGCCCCGATCTCGCCGCCGGCCCGATCGGTCATGCAGCGGTGAACTGAGGAATCACGTCACGACCGTACGTCTCGAGCGTCTCCTCCTGGCCGTGCGTCATGAGATAGATCGAGTAGTGGTCGACACCGATCGACTCGAGCTCCCGGAGCTTGTCGGCGATCTGGCCGACATCGCCGAGCACCGAGAAGCGGTCGCAGATCTCGTCGGTGACGAACTCGCCATGAGCGGCCCCGACGCGCGAGTGCTGGTTGTAGTCGTAGAACTTCCGCGCCTCCACGTAGTCGGTGAGCGCGCTCGGGATCACAGACCCGTCGGTGCCGTAACGCTCGACCAGGTCCATGACGTGGTTCGAGACCATGGCGGGGAACCAGCGCGTCTGCTCGCGGCCGTCCTCGATCGGCCCGACGTGGCTCGGCGCGCAGACGATGCACTCGAGCTCGGCGGGGTCACGGCCGGCCTCCGCAGCGGCCGCTCTCGCGGTCGCCATGATCCACTGGATGATCTCCGGGTCGGCGAGCTGGATGATGACACCGTCCGCGACGCGGCCGGCGACCGCGAGCGCCTTGGGGCCGTAACCGGCGATCCACATCGGGATCTGCGGCAGCTCCGGCCGCACCCACCGGAGTTGCAGGTCCTTGTCGTTCCAGTGCACCTCGCGGCCGTTCATGAAGTCCTTGATCATCCGCGTCGCCGTCTCGAACTCCGCCACCTTGACCGGCTGCTGACCGATGTAGCGCCGCGCGGAGTCGCCGCGTCCGATCCCCATCACCATGCGACCGTCTGAGATGTCGTGCAGGGTCGCGTACAGGCTCGCCACGACCGTCGGCTCACGCGTCCCCGGGTTCGTGACCAGATGCCCGAACTTCATCCGTTCCGTGGCCTGGATCGCCATCGTCAGGAGCGGGTACGAGTCCTGCCAGAGCACGTGCGAGTCGTACGTCCAGCCGATCTCGAAGCCGTTGTCCTCACCGAGCTTCATCAACTCGACGAGCCTGGAAGCCGGCGGGTCGGGCAGAACGGTGACTCCGAAGGTCAGCGCCATCTCGTGCTCTCCTTTGTCGCTCGAAGCGTCGATTATGGCGGCTCGCCATCTAGCTGCGCCCGCGGCAGCACGAGCAGCGCCGCGGCACTGAGAACCGCGATCGCGACGAAGGCGAGAGCGCCGTCGCCGTCCAGACCGAATGTCAGGCCTGCGAGCGGGGTGCCGATCAGGATCGTCAGCACGGCGCAGGCGTTGACGAGGGCGGCTGCGGCGGCAGGCGCGTCGGGTCGAAGCCGTCGCGCCGCATCGAAGATCGTCGCAAAGGGAAGGCCTGCCGCGAGACCGAGGGCGAGCGCGCCGAGCGCCGAGAGCCAGAGCGGCCCCGCGAGCGCGAGCACCAGGGAGCCGCTGCCGGCCGCCACCAGGCTGGCGGCGACGAGCGTTCGCCGCCGCACCCGTTCCCGCTGTGCCAGCACGCCACCGAGCGGGCGGGTGAGGATGCCCGCGAAGAGCACCAGACCGCCGGCGACACCTGCCTCACCGGCGCTCGCACCGGCATGCTCGAGGAGCGTCACGACCCAGTTGCCCGCCACCACGGCGAGGCCGAACGTCGCCGCCTGCAGCAGACCGATCGGCAGGAGGCGCGCGTCCCGCAGGACGCCCTCGCCGGCGTGCCCGACGGTTGGCAGCGCGCCGACGGTCGCGACGACCACCGCCGCGGCGACCGCCAGGGCCAGCGCGCTCCAGTACGGCGCCCGCCAGCTGGTGGCGTCGGTCAGCGCCGGCACGACCATCAACGCTACTCCAGCCCCCGCCATCGTCGAGCCGCCGTAGACGCCGTTCAGCAGCGCACCGCCGCCGCCCGCACGGACCAGGTCGAGACCGGACACGAACCCTGCGCCGGAGCCGAGACCGACGACCAGCCGACCGACGATTGCGAGCCTGAAGTCGTCGTTCAGAATGAGTATCAGGTTGCCTGCGATCGCCGCTCCGCAGGCCGCGAGCGCGATCGTGCGCGCGCCGAGCCGGTCGGCGCCGTGCCCGGCCGGGAGTTGCACCGCCAGATGGGTGACGAACAGCGCCGTCGTCAACAGCCCGATCGCCGCCAGCGAGACGCCGTACGTGTCCGCGAGCGGATCGGCGACCGCGCCGACGTTCGACACGTTCCACGTCAGCAGCGCACCGGTGACGAGACCGGCGGCGACCGCAAGCGTGTGCCGCCGGTCAGGCGTCGGCGGCGACCCGGGCGATCGTCTTCTGCGCCAGCCGGTCGAGCGCCGCCACGGCGAGCTCGAGGTGGTCCTCGCGTGTGTCCTCGAGCTTCGTGTGCGACAGCCCGCGGAGGCTCTGCACGAACATCATCACGGTCGGCACACCGGCCCGTGACACCTCGGCGGCGTCGTGCAGCGGGCCCGACGGCAGCCGGTGGGACGTCCCGGCGATCTCGCGGACGGCGTCGTCACAGAGGTCGATCAGCGTCTCGTCGAAGAGGATCGGCTCGATGCTCCAGATCCGCTCCCACTGCACCTCGACGTTCTCCTCCGCGGCGAACTGCCGGGAGAGCTCCTGCGCACGCGCCAGCATCGCCGCGAGCTTCGCCGCGTCGAGGTGGCGCTGGTCGAGCAGCTGCTCCGCGGTCTCCACGACCGAGGTGACGATCCCGGGCTTGCACACGACGCCACCGGAGGTGCAAACGGCGCCGTCCCCGGTCTCGCGTGCGATGTCGCGGATCGCGAGCGCCAGCTTCGCGGCGCCCGCGAGTGCATCCCGCCGTCGGTCCATCGGCGTCGAGCCTGCGTGCGCCGCCTGGCCGGTCCACGTGATCCGCCAGCGCTCGACGCCGAACGTGCCGAGCACCGCACCCAGGGGAAGGTCGAGCGACTCGAGCACGGGCCCCTGCTCGATGTGCAGCTCGAGGTAGGCGGCGGCGGTCTCGAGCTGCGCGCGGGCATCGAGCGCATGGTCGAGGTCGACGCGGAAGGCTCCAACGGCGTCCGGGAGCGAGATGCCGTCACGATCGACGAGCCGTGCGAGCTCCTCCTGGTCTCGCATCGAGCCGGCCGCCGCCGACGAGCCGAACAGCGAGCGGCCGAAGCGCGCCCCCTCCTCGTCCGCCCAGTCGACGAGTCGCACGGTCACCGGCGGCGTGCCCTCCTCCGCGACGCGTCGCAGCACCTCCGCCGCCGCGAGGACGTTGAGGCACCCGTCGAGCCAGCCGCCGTTCGGCACCGAGTCCATGTGCCCGCCGAGGAGGACGGCCCGCTCCGAGTCTCCCGGCAGCGTGTACCAGTCGTTGCCGGCCTCGTCTCTGGTCGTCTCGAGCGGCAGGTCGGCGAGCGAGTCGGCGAGCCAGGCCCGCCCGTGTGCCCACGTCTCCGTCCAGGCGACCCGCTGCGCACCGTTCTCGTCTCCGGTCAGCTCACGGAGCTCCTTCAGGCGTGCAACGACGCGTGACGGCTGTAGAGCCACGCGACGACCCTATACCGCGGCTGGTTCCGCTACCACGGTGCGACGGAAGCGTGGTAGGAACTGCAGATGACGGTCGCCGTCCTCAAGCGTGTCGTGATCACTCTGGTCGTGCTCGCCGGCGTGTGCGGGCTCTACACCGGGTATCGCTGGCTCTGGATGGAGACCGGTTGGACGCGGCCGTTCGTGGTCGACGACATCACGATGCCGTCACTGCCGTCGATCGTCGGCGCGCTGTTCGAGCCCGTGCAGGAAGGACAGCTGCTGATCGGCCTTCTCTTTCACGCCGCCCTCTTCACGGCCAAGGAAGCGGCGCTCGGCTTTGCCATCGGCAGCATCGTCGGCTTCGCGCTCGGCGCCGCGATCGCGCGGTTCCGCGTGCTGCAGCGCGGCCTGATGCCGTACGTGGTCGGGTCGCAGACGATCCCCATCCTCGCCATCGCCCCGATGGTGGTCGTCGGCCTGGGGAGCGTGTCGATCGCCGGCTGGACCCCCACGGACTGGGTCCGCGTCTCGGTCATCGCCGCCTACCTGACGTTCTTCCCGGTGACCGTGAACACGGTGCGGGGTCTCGAGTCGGCCGATCCGACAGCGGTGGAGCTGATGCGGTCGTACGCATCCGGCGAGTGGGCGATCTTCTTGAAGCTGAGGCTCCCGTCGTCGTTGCCCTACCTGTTCGGGGCGTTCAGGGTGGCCGCCACCGCGAGCGTCGTCGGTGCGATCGTCGGTGAACTGCCGTCGTCGATCCAGGATGGGCTCGGCGGCGCGATCATCAACTTCAACCAGTACTACGTGCTCAACCCGCAGAACCTGTGGGCGACGAACCTCATCGCCGCAACGCTCGGGATCTCGTTCTTCCTGCTCGTCGTCCTCGCCGAGAAGCTCGTCGTGCACCGGCCGCCGGAGCGTCTTGTGTGACCGGGGAGACCGCAGTCGTTTCGATGGCAGGCATCACCAAGACGTTCGCCAAAGGCGACGTCACGGCTGTCCAAGACATCGACCTCGAGGTCGCCCGGGGGGAGTTCGTCTCGCTCATCGGCCCGTCAGGCTGCGGCAAGTCGACGCTGCTGCGCGTGATCGGAGACCTCGTCCCTCCGACCGCGGGGGTGGTCCGGATCAACGGCAAGACGGCCGACCAGGCGCGGCGCGATCGTGACTATGGAATCGTCTTCCAGGCGGCCGTGCTCTACGACTGGCGCACCGTCGCGAAGAACATCGCGCTGCCCCTCGAGCTCCTCAAGTGGGACCGGGCCCGCCGCGCCGCCCGGGTCGAGGAGATGCTCGAGCTCGTGGAGCTGACCGGGTTCGATCGCCACTATCCGTGGCAGCTCTCGGGCGGGATGCAGCAGCGCGTCTCGATCGCACGCGCGCTTTCGTTCGAGCCGGCACTGCTGCTGATGGACGAGCCGTTTGGCGCGCTGGACGAGATGACGCGCGAGCGGCTCAATCTCGAGTTGTTGCGCATCTGGGCCGAGACCGGCTCGACCGTCGTCTTCGTCACGCACTCCATCTCCGAGGCGGTCTTCCTCTCGACGCGCGTCGTGGTGATGTCACCACGACCAGGGCGGATCGCGGGCGTCGTGCCGATCGACCTGTCGCAGCCACGCGGCGTGCACACACGCGAGGACGCGCAGTTCTTCGAGCTCGTGACGGAGGTGCGCGAGCACCTCCACGCAGTCGGCGCGGACGAGGTCGTCGCGACCACAGCGGAGCCCGGCCCGTGAGCACGCTCGTGACGCCGATTCACCAGAGCCGTGGTGCCCGCGCCGTCCACCTCGTGCGGTCGTGGCTGCCGGCTCTCGCCGTGTTCGTGTTCGGCCTCGTCTGCTGGCAGTGGGTGTTCGCCGACGTGCTCGGGGTCGAGAGCTTTCTCCTGCCGCGCCTCTCGGACGTGATCAACGCGCTGTGGACGGATCGGGAAGCTCTCAAGACCGCCGGTTGGATCACGTTCAAGGAGGCTCTGGGTGGGCTCCTGATCGGCAGTGCGGCCGCGATCGCGACGGCGCTCGTCCTGGCCCGCTGGCGACCGCTCGGGAGCGCGTTGATCCCGTACTGCATCGCGGCGAACGCGGTGCCGATCATCGCCTTCGCGCCCATCACGAACGCCTGGTTCGGGACGCTCAGCCCGTGGTCGAAGATCGTGATCTCCGCGGCGCTCTGCTTCTTCCCGGTGCTCGTCAACACGCTTCGCGGGCTGACCTCGGTGCACCCCGCCTCGATCGAGCTGATGCACTCCTACGCGGCGCCGCAACGCGCCACGTTCTGGAAGCTGCGCATCCCGGCCTCGCTCCCGTTCCTGTTCACGGCGCTCAAGGTGGCGTCGGTGCTCGCGATGATCGGCGCTGTCGTCGGCGACTACTTCGGCGGCTCGACGGAGGCGCTCGGCGTGCAGATCCAGAGCTCGGTTGCATTGTCCCGCTACGCGGTCGCGTGGGCGGCGATCCTCGTTGCAAGTCTGCTCGGGATCGTGCTCTACTCGGCTGTCGCGCTTCTGGAGCGCCTGGTCGTCCGCCGGTACCCCTCGGCGGGATCGGTGGGCTGACCGAGTGGAAATGAGTGATCGGAATCGAGCAAGCACCTAAAGGAGGAGGGCGTATGAAGAAGCGAGGGTTGTACCTCGCGCTCGTCGCGGTCGCCGCCGCGGCTCTCGTCGCGGCCGGTCTGGCCGCGGCGTCGTCGTCGAAGAGCGAGGCGACGAAGGTCACGGTGCAGTTGAAATGGGTCACCCAGGCGCAGTTCGCCGGGTTCTACGCCGCCGAGGCGAAGGGCTTCTACAAGCAGGCGGGGCTCGATGTGAAGATCAAGGTCGGTGGTCCCGACATCATCCCCGAGCAGGTCGTGCTCGGCGGTCAGGCTCAGTTCGGGGTCGACTGGCTGCCGAGCCTCTTCTCCAACCGTGAGGCCGGCAACGACCTCGTCAACATCGGGCAGATGTACACCCGCAGCGGCACCACCGAGGTGACCTGGAAGGACAGCGGCATCAACACGATGAAGAAGATGAAGGGCAAGAAGTACGGCGTCTGGCTCTTCGGAAACGAGTTCGAGCAGGAAGCGGCGCTCGTCAAGGCGGGTCTCGACCCGAAGAAGGACGTCACGCTCGTCAAGCAGGACTTCACCATGGTCCCGTTCCTCAAGCGTGAGACCGATGCCTCCTCGGCGATGACGTACAACGAGCTCGCCCAGGTGCTCGAGACGAAGAACCCGAAGACGGGCAAGCTCTACAAGCTGAGCGACCTGAACGTCTTCAAGATGTCGGAGCTCGGCGTCGGCATGTTGCAGGACGGGATCTTCGTCAAGGGCGACTGGATCGCCGACAAGGCCAACCAGGCAACGGCGGTGAAGTTCCTCCAGGCCACGTTCAAGGGCTGGGCGTACTGCCGCGACAACTTCAAGGCGTGCGTCAACATCGTCGTGAAGCAGGGCACCGCGCTACCCCGCGGCCATCAGACGTGGCAGATGAACGAGGTCAACGCGCTCATCTGGCCGAACAAGCTCGGCATCGGTGTCATGGACCCGGCCTCGTGGAGGCAGACGAACAGCATCGCGACGAAGTTCAAGGTGATCAAGAAGCCGGCCTCGAAGGCCTCGTACCGCTCAGACCTCGCGAAGAAGGCGGTCGCGGCGCTCAAGACGCAGGGTGTGGACGTGTACGGCAAGAGCTGGAAGAAGTCCGTCGTCGTCCTCAGGGAGGGCGGCAAGTAACCGGTTCCACCCAGGTCCCGGGTCGCTTCATGCGACCCGGGACCGAGCATCCGGAAAGGAGGCCGCGATGTCTGTGCTGATCAAGGGCGGCCGCGTCGTGACGGCCGGTGACAGCTACCTGGGCGACGTCTTCGTCGAGGGCGAGAAGATCGTCTCGGTCGGCGGCGCGACCGGCGTGACCGCCGACGTGGTGATCGACGCCGCCGGCAAGCTCGTGCTGCCGGGTCTCGTCGACCCCCACACGCATCTCGACATGCCGTTCGGCGGCACGACGACGATCGACGACGTCACCTCGGGGCACACGGCGGCCGCGTTCGGCGGCACCACCTGCCACGTCGACTTCTGTATCCAGGGTCACGGCCAGACTTTCGCCGAGGCGCTCCAGACGTGGCACGCCAAGCGCGAGGGCAAGGCGATCATCGACATGGGCTACCACATCGCGGTCACCGATCTCTCGCCGCCTGGCCGGCTCGAGGAGCTCGCCACGCTCCCCGACCAGGGCGTGACCTCGTACAAGCTGTTCATGGCCTACAAGGGTGCGCTCCAGGTGGACGACGAGACGCTCTTCCGCACGATGCAGGTGGCGTCGCAGACCGGCGCGCTCGTGATGGTGCACGCCGAGAACGGCGACGCGATCGACGTGCTCGTCAAGCAGGCGCTCGCGGGGGGCAACACGGCGCCGCACTTCCACGCGCTGACGCGACCGCCCGAGACCGAGGGCGAGGCGACGAACAGAGCCATCCAGCTCGCACGCGTCGCAGGCGCGCCGCTGTATGTCGTCCACGTCTCCTGCGCCGAGTCGGTGCACCCGATCGCGGTGGCGCGCGAGAAGGGCTGGGACGTGTGGGGCGAGACGTGCACCCAGTACTTCTTCGTCGACTACACGTTTCTCGAGCGACCGGACTTCGAGGGCGCGAAGTACGTGTACACGCCGCCGCCGCGCCCGAAGGCGAATCAGGACGTGCTTTGGGGCGCGGTGCACAGCGACGTGCTGTCGGTGGTCTCCACCGACCACTGCGCCTTTCTCTGGGATGGGCAGAAGACGATGGGTCGCGACGACTTCTCGAAGATCCCGAACGGCGGGCCGGGGCTCGAGAACCGGCTGCACATGATCCACCACTTCGGCGTCGGCGAGGGTCGCATCACGCTCAACCGCATGGTCGAGCTGTTGTGCACCAACCCGGCGAGGCTGTTCGGCCTCTACCCACGCAAGGGCACGATCGCGCCCGGCTCGGACGCCGACATCGTCGTCTTCGACCCGGCCAGGAAGAAGCTGATCACCGCGGCAGACCAGCACTCGAAGACCGACTACAACCTCTACGAGGGGACGGAGGTGACCGGCGACGTGGACACCGTGCTCGTGCGCGGCACCGTCGTCGTCGCCGGCGGCGAGCTCCGGGTCGAGCCCGGCTTCGGCCGGTACGTCGCACGGGCCCGGTTCGGCGAGGAGCTCGCCCCCGCAGCGGCCCGCGCGATCTGACTTGCGCGCACGACTACCGACGGCCGGGGCGAGCCGAGTGCCCGCCCCGACCGTCGGCTTCTAGCAGGAGACGTCGGGGTTGTAGGGTGCGAGCAGGCCGGACGGGTTCTTCCTCCAGATCCAGGCATGCAGGGCGTAGAAGGGCTTCAGGCCGAACGGGTTCTTCGTGATCAGGGCGAACTGGCGGCCGAACAGCCTCGGCACCTTCGTGTTCCCGGCACCATGCCAGGCCTTCTTGTCGACGACATACTCGACGGCGACGAGCTTGAGCGAGCCGTTCCCCTGGGGCGCGTAGACGAGCGCCTCGGGCGTCTTGACACCAACCGTGGCGTCGAGGAGCGTGGGGTTGACCATGTGCACTCCCATACCGCCTGCGGCGGGATCCGAGATGCACGACACCGCTCCGTTCGCGGGTGTCGTCTTCAGCTCGACGGTGTAGCCGGCCTTCTTCGCCACGGCCAGCTTCCTGAAGGAAGCGGTCGCCTGCTTCGCTGCGGGGACATCGCTCGTCGCGCTGGCGAGCGCCACCCCGACGACGACGAGCACCGCGGCGGACGCGGCGCCGACGATGAGCAGCTTCGATGACTTCATCTGTTCCTCCTTGGCTTCAGCCGACCGGCACCGGGTCCGGCCGAACGATGACGGTGTCCGCGACGGCGACGATCTCGTCGACGGGCAGGTCTGCTGCTGCCGCGTGACGGCGGATCGCCTCGGGGCTCAACGCCTGGTAGATGCAGACCGTGCCGACCGACCCGTCCGTCTCCGACAACACGTAGCTGCGGATCCAACGGACGTCGTCGGGCATCAGGTCGCCCTCGGCTGTCGATCGCGCCGCCGCCTCGCCGAGGTCGTCGGCCGCGGCCCATCCGTTTCGGCGGAGAATCACGTACGTCTCCATTCGCTGCTCCTCCCACTCGTCTGCGATGACCTCGTTGAAGGTAGGAGCTGTCCGCACATCCCGAATCGGCCGAATCACCTAGCTTGGGACCCGGCCGTTGCCGATCTTGGGCCCGCATCTCGCTCGTGGAACACGAGCGCCTGTCCTTTGCACCTCCCCCACGACGTCGGTCTCGCTAGCGCTTCGTCGTTTCGGTGTGCGCGCACGACGACCGTAGGCGAGGTCGGCCGCGCCAGGATCGGCGAGGCTGCCCAGGTTTGCGCCGGGTGCTACCGATCTTCGAGCAGGCCGAGGCGGCGCGCGGCGGCGGCGGCCTCCCCACGCGAGGAGGCGCCGAGCTTGCGCAGGATCGCCGACACGTGGTGGTCGACGGTGCGAGGCGAGAGGAACAGCGCCTCGGCGATCTCGGCGTTGCGGCGGCCGGCGGCGACGAGTGCGAGCACCTCGCTCTCGCGGGGGGTCAGCCCTGCTGTGTTGCTGCGGGTGGCGGGTCGCGGTCCGCGCGGGATCTCGCGGGCGCCCAGCTCGCGCAGCCGGCGGGCGATGATCTGCGCCAGCGGCCGGGCACCGAGGCCGGTCGCAACCTCGAGACCACGCCGTAGGGCGTCCTCGTCGTCCGCTTCGGAGAGTGCCAGCGCGGTCTCATAGGGCCGGGCTGCTTGCTCCCAAGCGTCGGCAGCGGCGCGCCAGTCACCGCTTCGTTGCAGGCTCCAGGTGCCCGTGATCCCGGCCGGGAGATCATCCGCGATGCCGTGCTTCGACCGCCAGTACGCAAGCTCGCCCACCCACCACGACGACGTCGCGGCCGCGCACTCGCGCTCGAACGCCATCTGTGTCGCCTCGCGCACACCCTCCGAGTGCCGCTCGAGCCATGCGACCTCGGCGACGGCGCAGGCGACCGCCGCGCCCCACCAGGGCGCATCGGCCGCGTCTGCGATCCTGCCCGCTTCGGCGAGCAGCGGCCGCGTGTCGGGGTCGCCTCGACGTGCCCGGACGAGTGCGAGGACGAGATGAGCATGCAGCAGCGGCTCGGGAGAGTCACGAATGTCCGCTCCGATCAGCGTGGCGGTCGCGGCCGCCTCCACCCACATCCCACGCTCGAGCTCGTCGCGCACCCGGAGCGAGAGGAGCGCGAGCCGCCAGAGATCCAGCTCGAGCTCGTCGCACTCGGCGAGGCCTGCCTCCAGCCACCGCGCACCCACCTCGCGCTCTCCGCGCGTAATTGCGACGAGGGCGAGGTAACACATCGCCCGGGCCTTCATTGCGGGCAGCTCGTGTCGTCCGGCGAGCTCGAGCGCGTGCTCGAGGCTCGCGCTCGCTGCAGGGCCGTCACGGAGCAGCTCGTTGGCGGCGATCGTGATCGATGCGTCGACGATCGCGGCAGAGTCGTCGTGCCGTCGCCCGAGGTCGACGGCTCTGGAGCCCCACTCGACGACGGCGTCGTCATCCCCACGGTACTCGGCGAGGAGAGCCAAGTGGTTGGCGGTCTCCGCGATCTCTCGACTCTCCGGCAGCCCGTCCAGCAGCGAGACGGCGCTCGCTCCCGCCTGCTCGGCTTCTTCCAGCCGTCCGCGGCAGGTGAGAAGAGGGATGAGCCTGCTGATCGCCCGCGCTTCGTACGCAGGCGTTCCCGCTCGCCGGCGGCACTCGATGGCCAGCTCCAGCGCACCGATCGCCCGCAGCTGGTCGTCGGTGAGGTAGTAGGCGTCAGCCTGGCGCTCGAGCAGGTCGGCGCGGTCGGTGTCGGACAGGTGCTCCCCGAAACGGAGCGCCCGCGCGTACTGCGCCGCTGCCTCGCGATGGGCGCTGCGTGCCATGGCCTCCGCGGCCGCCGCAGGCGCGAAGCGCAGAACCGCGTCCCCGTCGCCCGCAGCCGCCGCGTGGTGCGCGAGGCGTGCAAGGTCGCGACGCTCGGGCGCCACACTCGACAGCGCGGACAGCACACCGCGGTGCAGCGCGCGCCGGCGCACCGGCTGGATGCCCTCCTCGATCGCGATGCGAGCCAGCTCGTGACGGAACGCGACGCCGTCCTCTGCCCCGACGAGCAAGCCGGCGCCGATACACGCGTCGAGGGCGCGATCGCCGCCGCCGCATACCTCGTCGAGGAGCCAGGCCTCGGCGTGTGGTGGTGTCACCGCGACCAGCTCCAGCAGCGCCGCCGCGGCATCGTCGAGTCGAGCCGCGCGTGCCAACGTTGCCTCACGGAGCGTCTGCGGCATCTCCTGACCACCGGCCTCCAGCACCTGCACGACGAAGAACGGGTTGCCCGACGTCGTCCGGTAGAGACGCTCGGCGTCGACCTCGTAGCCGTCTGCGAGCTCTGCCACAGCGCGACGGGAGAGCCGCTCGAGCTGGATCCGCGTGATCCCGTCCGCGGTCGCGAACGTTCCGAGGAGGGCACGCACGGCGTGCGTGCGGTCGAGCTCGTCGTCCCGATACGTCACGATCACGAGCCCGGGCGACTGGTCGAGCCGCCGACCGACCATGCGCAGGATGTCGAGCGTTGCCTCGTCCGCCCACTGCACGTCCTCGAGCACCAGGACGGTCGCAGTCGAGGCGAGCTCGTCGGCGAGCGCGTCGGCGACGTCGCGCATGCTCCCTGCCGCGGCTGCCACCGCGAGCTCGCCGCCCGTCATGGCCGCCACGTCCTCGAACGGGCCGAGCGGACGGGGCGTGACGAGCGGGTCGCAGGCGCCCTCGAGCACCCGAGTCGACCCGCGCACGCTCGTGCAGAAGGCGCGCACGAGGAAGGTCTTCCCGACACCCGCCTCGCCGGCGACGAAGGCGAGCCGCCCCCCGTCGCCGATCCTCGATTCGGAGTACGCGCCGTGCAGCGCTGCGAGGGCGTCGTCACGCTCCAGCAGGCGCGCCGCCGGAAGTCCCGTGCGGCTGATCGTGCTCATCGGCAGATCGTGACTGTCGGTGCTCTGCTTGACAAGGATCCGACCGCTCGCGGCGTCCCGTGGGCTGGCGTGCTCCACCAGCCACTTGACGGAAGGCGTTCAGCGAAGCTCACGCGCGCACCCGTGCCCGGCCCGCGCCCGCTTCGAGCTGCCGGCGGGTCAGCGTACGACCGCCAGGAGGCGAGTACGGAGGATGGCGAGCACTCCACGGCCGGCAGCGCCCGTGTCGGCTGGCGGCGGAGCCGGGCGGGCGGCGCGTGTCGGCTCCGCGGCTCGCCGGCTGCTGCCCGCCTGGCGGTGGAGCTCCAGTTCGTGCTCCCGACCGAGCATGCGATACGTCTCGTGCACCGTCTCCTCCGCGTCCGCCGACGAGTCACGCTCGACGGTAGGGACGATCGGGTCGTGCGAAATCGGGACGACCGCCCAGATTGGCACGACCCGGTGCCCATGTTGGGCGGGTGGCACGTGAGGGCCGGGAGGCGTGCTCGCCGGGACGTGGCTACGATCGCGCCGAGCGAAGCGAAGGAGGGCACATGGCCACGATCGAGACCAACCCCAACCTCGGCGCGCAGATCGTCGCCGACGCGAAGGAATACGTCCTCTACTCGTGGTCGGTGCAGAGCCAGATCAACCCGATCGCCGTCGCGGGCGCAGACGGGCGCTACTTCTGGGACTACGACGGGAAGCGCTACCTCGACTTCGCGTCGCAGCTCGTCAACGTCTCGATCGGCCACCAGCATCCGAAGATCATCCAGGCGATCAAGGACCAGGCGGACGTGCTCTGCACGATCGGACCGCCGATGGCGAACGAGTCGAGGTCGCGTCTCGGCAAGCTTCTGGCCGAGGTCACGCCCGGCGACCTGTCGGTCTCCTTCTTCACGAACGGCGGCGCCGAGGCGAACGAGAACGCCATCAAGCTCGCCCGGCTCGCCACCGGTCGCTCGAAGATCATCGCTCGCTACCGCTCCTACCACGGCGCCACGACCGGGGCGGTGACCCTCACCGGTGATCCGCGCCGCTGGGCTGTCGAGCCGGGGATGCCGGGCGTCGTGCACATGCTCGACCCGTACACCTACCGCTGCCCGGCGGGTCACCCCGACCCGTGCCCCGTGTGCACGGGCGGGCCGCACCTGGAGGAGATCCTCGACTACGAGGGGCCGCAGAACGTCGCCGCAGTGATTCTCGAGACCGTGACCGGCACAAACGGCGTCATCCCGCCGCCGGACGGCTACCTGCAATCCGTGCGCGAGGTGTGCGACCGGCACGGCATCCTGCTCATCCTCGACGAGGTGATGGCGGGCTTCGGACGCACGGGATCCTGGTTCGCCTGCGAGCACTGGGGCGTCGTGCCCGACATCCTCACCGTCGCGAAGGGGATCAACTCCGGCTACGTGCCGATCGGCGCCATGATCGCCCGCCGTGAGGTGGTCGACCGTGTGCGCGACCGTTTCTTCCCCGGCGGGCTCACCTACGCCGGCCATCCGCTCGCCTGCGCGTCCGCCGTCGCCTCCATCGAGGCCTTCCAGGAGGAGGGCGTGGTCGAGAACGCCGCCGCTGTGGGCGCCTATCTCGGCGAGTCGCTGCGCGGTCTCGCCGGGCGCCACCCGTCGATCGGCGACGTACGCGGTCTCGGCTGCTTCTGGGGTGTCGAGCTGGTCAAGAACCGGGCCACGAAGGAGATGCTCGTCCCCTTCAACGCGTCCGGCGACGCGGCGGCGCCCGTCGCGCGGCTGGCCAAGGCGGCGCTCGAGCAGGGCCTGTACCTGATGACGCACTGGAACGTGGTCATGGTCGTGCCCCCGCTGACGGTCACCCGCGAGGAGGTCGACGAGGGCATCGCCGTTCTCGATCAGGCGCTCGCGGTGGCCGACGAGTACTGCAGCTAACGGCGCTCGCCCGAGTCGAGGAAGAGGCGAATCGCCTCGGCGGTCTCGTCGAGCGCATCCCAGAGGACGGTGTGCCCGCCGTCGACCGTGACCTCGGTGAGCAGGTTGCCGAGCGCAGTCCGGTGGGCGTCGATCAGGTGGTCGTAGGGGAGGTAGCTGCGTGCCCCGAGGACGAGCAGGGTTGGCACCCGCGCCTCGTCGAAGGGTGGCGGCTGCGATGACATCTCGCCGTAGGCCGCGACGACGGCCGCCTGGCAGTAGCGATAGCGCCAGCGGCCGTCCTCGTCCGGGTAGAGGTGCTCGCGGAGCTCCTCCTCGACGAGCGACTGCGGCGCGCCGTGCAGCTGGCTCTCGTCGAAGCGAAGGCGGACGGCCTCTTCGAAGGAGATGTAGGTGCGGTCGCGGCGGGCGTTCTCGGCTGCGAAGAGCCCGACCCGGGGTGGCAGGTGGACCGCGGGGTCGAGCAGGACGAGGCGGCGCACGCTGCCGGGGCGCCGCGCCGCGAGCTCGAACGCCAGCCGTCCACCGAACGAATGCCCGATCCAGTCGGCGGGCTCGGTGCCGACCGTCGCGAGGATCGCCTCGAGCTGCGCGTCGACTCGACCACGGCGGCTCCCACGGGGACAGCCCGTGTCCGCGCAGGTCCGGTGCGAGCACCCGGTACTCGGGCAGCCAGTCCTCCGCCAGCAGCCGGGCGTGCCCGCCGTGACCGGTGACGCCGTGGAGGAAGACGACGCGTGGCGACGCGGGATCGCCCCAGGCGTGCAGATGCAGTGGCTGCGTCACTCCCGCGACCCCGCGGGAGCGGCCACGACCGCGGGTCCAGCCCCCCACAAGGGGGGCGCGAAGCCCCCTACCGGCACGCTAGCCCGCAACGGGTGACAAGAGAGATACGGCTTCGTGTCACCCTCGCGCCGGCGCGTCGGCCGATCAGGTGGCCTGGTCGCCGAGCGTCTGGAGCGACTCGGGCACCATCTCCGTGCGCCGCTCGCTCTCCTTCACGAGCGACCAGATCACGGTGCCGCCGGTGTCGACGAGGAACGTGCCGCGCACCGGCGCGCCGTTCGCCTCGTTGAAGACGCCGTACGCCTTCGCGGCGGCGCCGTGCGACCAGAAGTCGGAGGCGAACGTGTACTCCGCGCCCAACCGGCGCTTCCACGCCTGGCGGGCAGCCGAAGTGTCGCACGAGACGAACAGGATCTCGGTGTTCGCGTTCCGAAACGACTGGAGGTTCTCCTGCAGGTCGCGCGCCTCCTCCTCGCACACGGACGTGAAGGCGAAAGGGTGGAACACGAGCAGCACGTTCGAGCGCCCGAGGTAGTCGGCCAGCCGGACGCGGCGGTCGTGCGTCTCCTCGAGATCGAACTCGGGTGCCTTGTCACCCGTCGTGATCGCCACGCTCAGCTCCCTCCTCCCCGGCGCCGGACGGTCGATAGTAGCTGCGCCCGCCGAGCTCCTCGGGCAGGTATGCGAGCCCCGGGCCCGTCGGGTCGTCGTGGGGAGAGACGTAGCCGTCGCCGTGCCCGCGCGCGCTGGCACCGCCGTAGGCAGTGCTGCGCAGCATCGCGGGTGGCGCCTTGGCACCGTCTTCGCGGACGTCTCGCCGCGCCGACCAGATCGCCGTCGCCGACGCGTTCGACTTGGGTGCACGGGCGAGGTAGATGGCGGCCTGCGAGAGGTTCAGCTGCGCCTCGGGGAGCCCGACATGCTCGACCGCGTGCGCCGCCGCGACGGCGACGAGCAGCGCCCGGGGATCCGCGTTCCCCACGTCCTCGCTGGCCAGGATGATCATCCGCCTGGCGATGAACCGCGGGTCCTCCCCCGCCTCGAGCATCACCGCGAGGTAGTAGACAGCCGCGTCGGCGTCGCCGCCGCGCATCGACTTGATGAAGGCCGAGGCATGGTCGTAGTGCTGATCACCGGCCCGGTCGTACCGCAGCGGCCGCTTGCGAGCGGCGTCGTCGACGTGTCGCGCGACGAGCCCTACGCCCTCGGCCTGAGCGGTCTCCCAGGCCAGCTCGAGCGTCTGCAGGGCCGCGCGGGCGTCGCCCCCGGCGCGCCGGGCGATCAGCGCCGCGACGTCGTCGGGGAGCGTCGCGCCGAGCTCCGCCGCGCCGCGCTCGAGCACGGCGCGGAGATCCTCCTCGTCGAGCGGCTCGAGCTCGATCACGGTGCAACGGGACAGGAGCGCGGAGTTGACCTGGAAGTACGGGTTCTCGGTCGTCGCCCCGATCAGCGTCACCGTGCCGTCCTCGACCGCGTGCAGCACCGTGTCCTGCTGCCGCTTGTCGAAGCGGTGGATCTCGTCGATGAAGAGGATCGTGCGCCGCTGGTTGGCGCCGAGCCGGTCGCGCGCCTGGCGGATCACCGCGCGTACGTCGTCGACGCGTGCCGAGACGGCGGAGAGCTCCTCGAACGTCGCCCCGGTCATCTCGGCGACGATGCGGGCCAGCGTCGTCTTGCCGACGCCGGGCGGGCCGAAGAGGATCATCGACGGCGGGCGGTCGTCCTCGATCGCTCGGCGCAACGCGGAACCGTCGCCCAGCACGTGACGCTGGCCGACGAGATCTGCGAGCGCCCGCGGCCGCACCCGTTGCGGCAGCGGTGCGAGCTGCGCCGAGAGGTCGCGCGCGGAGTCCTCGAAGAGGTCGGCCATGGGCGCCAGTATGCTCTTCCGCGATGGCCCAGCACGAGGCGGAGGATTTCTCGCAGCCGCTGCTCCAGGGGACGGCACCGAGCGACTACGAGCGGTACCTGAACACCGAGGAGCTGCTCGCGCTGCAGAAAGGGCCGGGGGAATGGGTGCACCGCGACGAGCTCCTCTTCCAGGTCGTGCACCAGTCGTCCGAGCTGTGGCTGAAGCTCGCCTGCAGCGAGGTGGAGGAGGCGACGGCGCTCATCCCGTCGGACCGTGGCGGCGCCGTCCGCTGCCTGCGACGCGCGTCCCTCTGCCTCCGGTACATCACCGGTCAACTCGACATGCTCGAGCAGATGTCACCGTGGGAGTACCAGACGATCCGGGAGGTGCTCGGTCACGGATCGGGGTTCGACTCGCCCGGGTTCCGACGGCTGCGGGATGCGCTACCCGGTCTCGGCGTCGCCTTCCACGCCGCGCGCGAGGGGGCGGGCCTGACGCTCGCCGAGCTCTACGTCCAGGGCCGTGAGCACGAGGATCTCTACCAGCTGGCGGAGGGCCTGATCGAGCTGGACGAGTCCGCGCAGACGTGGCGGATCCGCCACTACCGCGTCGTCGCACGGGTGATCGGCGACGCCGTGGTGGGCACGCAGGGCACCCCGGTCGAGGTGCTCGGCCGACTCGTGCAGAAGATCGAGTTCCCCGAGCTGTGGGACGTCCGAAACGAGCTGACGGCGCTGTCGAAGGCGCCGAGCACGTGAGCTACCGCACCGAGGTCGTCGAGCTCCTGCAGGGGCTGCTTCGGCTCGACACCGTCAATCCTCCGGGAAACGAGACACAGGCCGCCGAGCTCCTGCGCGGCTATCTGGCGCGCAGCGGAGTGGAGTCGCAGCTCGTCGCGAAGGTGCCCGAGCGGGCAAACGTCGTCGCTCGTCTGTCGGGCGGCGACGGCCCGACTCTGGCGCTGATCGCGCACACCGACACGGTCGTCGCCGATCACGGCGAGTGGCAGCGTGATCCGTGGTCGGGTGATCTGGTCGACGGGGAGGTCTGGGGACGTGGTGCGCTCGACATGAAGGGCCACGTCGCCGCAGCTGCCGTCGCGTTCGCAACGCTTGCGCGGGAGGGGTTCCGTCCATCAGGGGACCTGATACTCGCGCTGACGGCCGACGAGGAGGTCGGTCTCGACTTCGGCACCTCCTGGCTCGCCCGTGAGCACGGGGAGCTCGTGCGCTGCGACTTCTCGCTCAACGAGGGTGGTGGCGAGCGCTGCGTCTTCGGCGGCCGTCCGTACTACCTCTGCGGCGTGGGCGAGAAGATGACCGCGGCGTTTCGTGTCCGCGTCAACGGGCGCAGCGGCCACGCCTCGGTCCCGTCCATCGCCGACAACGCGCTCGTCAAGGCCGCGCGCTACCTCGAAGCACTCGGCCGCTACGAGCCGCCGAAGCTCCTGCTGCCGCAGGTACGGCAGTTTCTGGAGGAAGTGCTCGGCGAGGTGCCGCCGCTCGAGGACGCGCTCGAGCGGGCACGCCGGTTGAGCCCTCTCGCGGCCGAGCTCGTGGAGCCGCTGCTCTCGCTCACCCTGTCGCCGACGATGATCGAGGCGTCGGAACGCCGCAACGTGATCCCGGCCAAGTGCACGATCACCGTGGACTGCCGACTGCTGCCGGGACAGACGCCCGCGTCCGTCGAGCCGCTCCTGCGTGCGGCGTTGGGCGACGGCGACTGGGAGCTCGAGTGGATCCCCGAGGACCACGTCGGCGGCACGTCGTCGTCCGTCGACACGCCGCTCTGGCGGGCGCTCGAGACGTGGGTCGAGCGAGTCGAGCCCGGCGCCCGCCTCGTGCCGCTGATCGCCGCCGGCTTCACCGACAGTCACTATTTGCGGGACGCGTTCGACACGGTCGCCTACGGGTTCTTTCCGCTCAAGGCGATGGACGTCGAGCTTGCGGCTCGTCTCATCCACTCGGCGGACGAGAGGATCGCGGTCGACGATCTCGAGCTCGGCGTCGACGTCTTCCGCCACGTGGTCACGACGCTCGGCGAGGCTGCGTCATGAGGCCCCTCGCGGTGGCCGTCTCGGGTCGCGGTGTCGTCGATCCGGACACGCCCGTGCTCGTTGCGGACGACGACGGCTTCGCTCGCGGCCGGGCGGCGTTCACCACCTTGCGGGTCTACCGCGGTCGCCCCTTCCGCCTGCCCGAGCATCTGGAGCGTCTCGCCGGCTCTGCCCGCCGGATCGGGCTCGTCCCGCCCGACCTGATCGAGGTCGAGGCGCTCGCGCACGAGGCGGTCGCGGCGGCGGGTGCGGGCGACTGCACCCTGCGGCTCACGTGGACGCCCGGCCCGCCGGGTGGATCGCCCTTCGCGATCGCCGTCGTTGGCGGGATCCCCGGCTGGATCGAGGAGTTGCGCGCCCGCGGCCAGCGGCTCGTCTCCCTCCTCATGCCACGACGCTCGGAGCCGTGGCTGCTCGAGGGGACGAAGTCGACGAGCTACGCCGTCAACATGGCGGCGGAGGCGGAGGCGAAGCGGCGCGGCGCGGACGACGCGATCTTCGTCGACGCGGACGGCGTCGTCCTCGAGGGGCCCGTGACGAACGTCTGGTGGCGTGAAGCCGAGACACTCGTGACGCCGGCGCTCGACCTCGGCATCCTCGCGGGTGAGACCCGCGCCGCGGTGCTCGAGCTCGCCGCGGGCCTTGGCTATCGCGTCGAGGAGGGCACGTATCCACTCGAGCGTCTTCTCGCTGCGGACGAGGCCTTCACCTCGTCGTCGATCCGCGAGGTGCTCCCGATCGTGGCGATCGACGATATCGCTGTGCCGCGAGGCCCTGCCGCGGCGGACCTCCAGAACGCTCTCCGGCAGGTCGCCGAGGGCGCCGCCTAGACGAGGGGCCCGCCTCCGTCCACGACGACGTGCGCCGACGGGATCGGGTCGTCGTCGGCGACGTAGCGGTCCTCCGACGGCATCCACACGTCGACCCACGTGCTCCGAGCCGCCTCCCCGTCGCGGGCCACGCCGCGCGCGAGACGCAGCTCGTACGGCGCCTCGACCCAGACCCGGACGGCGTAGGCGTCGCGCAGCAAGCGGTGGAGTGCGCAGACCCCCTCGATCACGACCACGCCGGTCGGGACGACGGTACGTGAGCCGCGCGGCTCGCCGGCGGCCCAGTCGAACGACGAGAAGCTGGCCTGCCTGCCACTCGACAGCGGCTCGACGACCTCCCGACGGAGCCGCTCGATGTCGAATGCCTCGCCGTCCCAGAACTCGTCCGTCGACACGACCACGGCCGCCGGGATCATGCGGGCCAGAGTCGTCTTCCCGGCGCCTCCGTGACCGCCGATGCCGACCAGGAGCGGCTCGGCGCCCTGCCGTCGTGCGGCGTCGACGAGGTCGAGAACAGGCCTGGCGTCCACGGGGCGTGACGGTACCCTCTGAGACATGGACACGATCCGCCTCGGTGGCATGGCGCTGCAGAACGGCGTCCTCGTGCACGGGCCGACCTCGTGGGCCGCCGCCGTGCGCGACCCCGCCGGCGCCGTCCACGTCGCCTCCGGCCGCAAGCGCCGCTTCGGGCCGAACGTCGCCACGCCCGTCGTGCGCGGGCCGCTGCGCCTCGCCGAGGCGTTCGCCGTATTGCCCGAGGTGAAGCGGCATCTGCCGCAGGCCAAGTTCCCGTTCGAGCGTCCGGCAGTGATCGTTGCCGTCGTGACCGGCTCGGCGGTCGCCGCAGCTGCCCGGCGCGCACCCATCTCGGCTCTCACGCGCGAGGCGATCGCCGCGATCGCGTCAGTCGCGCCGGCCGCGCTCGCGCTCCGCGGCGGCGAGCTCGCGTCCTACCACGGTGCCGAGCACGTCTCGATCGGGACCTACGAGCGGAACGGCGAGGCGGCGCCGAAGGAGCACGACCGTTGTGGCTCACATCTGATCGGCCCGCTCCTCGCGTCGTCGGCCGTCGCCGGCGTCCTCGCCGCGCGGGCTCCGCAGCGCGCCCGCGGGCTCGCACGCATCGCGGGCGCCGTCGGCGCGGTCGGTGTCTCCGTCGAGGTGTTCGCCTGGATGGGCCGGCATCCGACGAGCTGGGTCTCGCGAGCGCTGTCGCGACCCGGGTACGAGTTGCAGCATCGCCTGTCGACCGCAGAACCGTCAGCGGCGCAGCTCGAGGTGGCCGAGCGGGCGCTTGCCGCCTGCCTCGCCGCCGAGGCGTCGGCCGCACCCGCGTGATCACCCCCGCACGGGCGCGCGGCGAGCGGCTCGCGCCCGACGTCTTCGAGCTGCCGGTCGAGAAGATGCGCGCCGGCTACTACACCGACGCCTACTTCAACCATGCGCGCGACGCGCTCCTTCACGACGGTCGGCGGCCGCACGTCGTGATGCAGGTCTTCCAACGCCATCGCGCCATGCTCGGTGGCATGGACGAGGCGATCGCGATCCTGAAGCTCTGCTCCCACGGTTGGGAAGAGCTCACCGTGCGAGCGCTGCACGACGGCGATCTCGTCGAGCCGTGGGAGACCGTACTCACGATCGAGGGCGACTACACGCTCTTCGCCCACCTGGAGACGGCGTACCTCGGCGTCCTCGCCCGGCGCACGCTCGTCGCGACGAACGTCAGGCGCGTGCTCGAGGCCGCGAACGGGAAGCCGATCATCTTCATGCCCGCCCGGCACGACCACCATCGCGTGCAGACCGGCGACGGCTACGCGGCGTACGTCGCGGGCGCCATCGTCGGCGCGCCGGTCGGGGTCACCTCCGACGCGCAGGCGTCGTGGTGGGGCGGTCGCGGTGTCGGCACCGTCCCGCACTCGCTGATCGCCGCCTACGGCGGAGACACGGTGCGCGCGGCGACTGCCTTCGCCGAGTGGGCCTCCGACGACTTCAACATCACTGTCCTGGTCGACTTCGAGAACGACTCGGTGCGAACCGCGCTGGACGTGGCGCGTGCCCTCGGCCCGCGGCTGTGGGGTGTGCGGCTCGACACGTCGGGGCAGCTGGTCGACCGCTCGCTCTGGGGTGAGATGGGTGACTTCGACCCCCGTGGCGTCAACGAGCGCCTCGTCCGCAAGGTGCGTGACGCGCTCGACGCGGACGGCTTCGGCGACGTTCGCATCGTCGTCTCCGGCGGGTTCTCCGTCGAGAAGATCCGGGCCTTCGAGGAGCGCGCCGTCCCGGCGGACGCCTACGGCGTCGGCTCGTCGCTGATCCGCGGCGAGAACGACTACACGGCCGACATCGTCGTCTGCGACGGGGCTCCGACTGCCAAGGTGGGCCGACGTCTGCGACCGAGCGATCGACTGGAGCCCGTCACGTGACGGGCGGGCGCCCGGTCCTCTGGGATGTCGACACCCAGGTCGACTTCATGCTGCGGGACGGGAAGCTCTCCGTCCCCGGCGCCGAGGAGACCGCGCCGAACATGGCCCGCCTCGTGGCCTGGGCGCGTGCCGCAGGCGTCGTCCACGTCGCCTCGGCCGACGACCACGAGCTCACCGACCCCGAGATCTCCGACGCACCCGACTACGAGAGCACCTATCCACCGCACTGCCTGCGGGGCACACCGGGCGCCGCGAAGATCCCGGAGACCGCCCAGCGCGACCCGCTGCCCGTGACGCTGACGCCGTACCCGCCCGGGCTCGTCCCGGCGCTCGTCTGCGGCCGGGCCGAGATCCTGCTGCTCAAGAAGAGCTTCGATGTCTTCACCAATCCAAACACGGAGGCCGTGCTCGACGTGCTGGCGCCGTCCGAGGCGATCGTGTTCGGTGTCGCCACCGATGTCTGCGACCACGCCGCGATCATGGGACTGCGCCGGCGGGGCGCCGCCGTTGCCTTCGTCGAGGACGCTGCTCGCGGGCTGGTCGAGGAGCGCGTCCAGATCTGTCTCAGCCTCTGGCGCGAGGCCGGCGTTCGGTTCACGACGACCGACGAGGTCGTTGGCTCGCCGTGAGGACGCCGCCGCTCGTCGCGCGTGCGCTGGCGCTGGCCGCTGAGCACGGGTTCGAGAGGTCGTGCACGCCTGAGGACGGAGCCTTGCTGCACGTGCTCGCCGGTCGTCGCGGCCTGCATCGGGTGGGCGAGATCGGCACCGGCGGCGGTGTGGGAGCGGCGTGGATCGTGTCCGCACTCCCGCCGGAGACGCCGTTCGTGACCGTGGAAGCGGATGCGCGCCTGGCCGCAGCGGGCGCCGCCCTGTTCGCCGACGACGCGTCCGTGACGGTGTTGCACGGCGACTGGCGCGACGTTCTCGACGCCGAGGCACCGTTCGACTTCCTGTTCGTCGACGGCGGCGGAGCGAAGGACGATCCGGGCGCCGTGCTCGGGCTCGTGGCACCCGGCGGCATGATCGTGATGGACGACTTCACGTGGGATCCCGACGTCCCCGACCCGCGCCGGGACGCGTGGTTGCAGCATCCGGAGGTGGACGCGGTCGAGATCTGGACGGCACCGGAACGCCGCGTCATCGTCGCGACGCGGCGGTAGCGCTTGACCGCCGCCCCGCACCGACCGATAGTGGGTACGTGAACTGGCAGCACCTCCTGGGCCCAGTGGTGGCCTACACCTGGGCGCAGTTCGAGGACACCGTGGTCGTCTGGATGCCCGTCGTCTTCTTCGGCGTGATCGTCGTCCTGCTGCTCATGACCGTCCGCTTCATGCCCCGCGTGAAGCCGGCACCGGTGCAGAAGGAGACGATCGACGACGTCTCGTGGGGCGACGTGGCCGGCGTCGACGAGGCGAAGGCCGAGCTCGAGGAGGTCGTCGAGTTCCTGCGGGACAAGGACAAGTTCGCACGGCTCGGCGCCCGCGTCCCGAAGGGCATTCTCCTCTACGGCCCGCCCGGTACCGGCAAGACGCTGCTCGCGAAGGCCGTCGCCAAGGAGTCGGGCGCCAACTTCTACTCCTCGAGCGCCGCTGCCTTCGTCGAGATGTTCGCCGGCCTCGGGGCGGCACGGATCCGGAAGCTGTTCGACGAGGCGCGGAAGCATGCGCCTGCGATCGTCTTCATCGACGAGCTCGACGCGATCGGGTCGAAGCGGTCCGGCGGGGGTTTCCACCGGGAGCACGACCAGACCCTCAACCAGCTGCTCGTCGAGCTCGACGGCTTCGGCAACGCGCTGGACGACGTGATCATGATGGGCGCCTCGAACCGCCTCCAGGACCTCGACCCGGCGCTTCTGCGACCCGGGCGCTTCGACAGGCAGGTGAACGTGGCGCCGCCGGACCTCGCCGGCCGCGAGGCGATCCTCCGGGTGCACACACGCTCGAAGCCGCTCGCGTCGGACGTCGACCTCGGCGTCCTCGCCCGCCGTACCGCGGGTCTCACCGGCGCCGACCTGGCGAACATCGCCAACGAGGCAGCCATCTTCGCGGGGCGCCGCGACGAGCAGCACGTCTACATGGCCGATTTCGAGGGCGCCATGGAGCGTGTGCTCACCGGTCTCCAGAAGCGCCGCATCGTGACCGACAAGGAGAAGCGGATCCTTGCCTACCACGAGGCCGGCCACGCGCTCACGGCCCACTTGATGGGCGACCTGATGCCGGTGCAGAAGGTGACCATCGTGGGTCGCGGTGACTCGCTCGGTCTCGCCTACTACCTGCCCACCGAGGATCGCTACCTGCACACCAAGGAGGAGCTGCTCGACGTGATGAAGGTCGCGCTCGCCGGACGGGCGGCCGAGCAGCTCGTGTTCGGCAGGGTGACGAACGGCGCCTCGAACGATCTCGAGAAGGTGACCGAGATCGCGCGGCTGATGGTGTTCGAGTACGGCATGACCGAGATTGCCCCCTCGCGGACGATGCGTGCCGACAACTACGCCCTCTCCGAGGAGACGAAGCGGATGCGCGACGCCGAGCAGGCACGTCTCACGGATCACGCGTACGAGGAGGCGCTGCGCCTCCTCACAAAGCACCGCGGCGCTCTCGACCGTCTCGCCGACGCGTTGCTCACCAAGGAGACGATCGATCGCGACGAGCTCGGCGCGCTGCTCTCCGACATGACGCCCGAGTCGCGCTCGGCCGAGACGGTCGGCACGGTGCGACTCCTCGGGCGCGCCGCCGAGTCCGAGTAGCTCACGAGCCGCTCGTCCGACGGGCGGCGGGTCGCGAGGAAGTAGCATCGAACGCGTGAGCCTGCGCGGGATCCATCACCTCGGTGTCGCGGTGACCGACCTCGACGCTGCCGTCGCCACGTACACGGCGCTCCTCGGGGGGACGGTCGAGCACCGTGCGGTCGTCCCCGACCAGAGCGTCGAGGCCGCCTCCGTGCTGCTCGGCACGGGTCGCGTCGAGCTCGTCATGCCGACGAGCGAGGACACGCCGGTCGGGCGCTTCCTCACCAGCAGGGGCCCCGGCATGCATCACGTCGCCTACGAGGTCGACGACGTCAGGGCGACGCTCGACGAGCTCGCAGCCGCCGGCGCCGAGCTCATCGACCGCGAGCCGCATCACGGGTTGTTCGGGCTCGAGGTCGCCTTCGTCCACCCCGACGCCGTCCACGGCGTCCTCACGGAGGTCGTCAGCAGTGGCAGAGCCTGAGTCCGTCCGCATCGAGCTCGCCTTCGAGGGCGGGCAGATCATCGCCGCCATCGTCACGGCGGAGACCGCCGACGCCGTCGAGCGCGCTCTCGGCGCCGGCTCGCAGGGAACGCTGCGGCTCGACACCGACGACGGCCGGATCACCGTGATGCTGCCGCAGGTCGTCTACGCGAAGCGGTACGCGCGCGAAGCCTCGGTCGGCTTCGGCCTCTGAGCCCGGGCCGGCGTGGCGCTCGAAGTCGGCATCGTCGGCCTGCCGAACAGCGGCAAGACGACCTTGTTCAACGCGCTCACGAAGGCGGGGGCGGAGATCACCGCCTACGCGTCCATGACGGACAAGGCGAACGTCGGCATGGCGGCGATCGTCGACGAGCGGCTCGGCCGTCTCGCCGTGCTCGTCTCGGCACGCAAGGTGACGCCCGCCGCGATCCGGGTCGTCGACGTACCCGGCACCGGCGCGCAGCTGCTCGGGAACCTGCGCCAGGTCGATGCTCTGCTCGCGGTGCTGGACGGGTTCTCGGGCACCCGAGACCCGGTGGGCGACCTCGAGACGTTGCGGCTCGAGCTCCTGGTGGCCGACACCGACCACGTGCAGCGGCGGCTGGAGCGGGTCGAGAAGCAGGCGAAGTCCGGCGATCCTGCCGTGCGCAAGGAGGCTGTCGATCTGGCTGCGGTGCTGGCGCACGTCGAGGCCGGGACGCCACTCTCGGACTGGGTGGGGGAGCTTCCGCCCGAGCTCGACCCGCTGACGACGAAGCCGCTGCTGGCGATCGAGAACGGCCCGGGCGGCATCGACTGCGCGCTCGAGGCGGAGCTCGCGGAGCTCGCCGACGACGAGGCGGCCGAGTTCCGGGAAGGACGCCGCTCGGCGCTCGAGGAGGTCGTGACGCGGCTCAAGGACGCCCTTGACCTGATCGCGTTCTTCACCGTCGGCGACAAGGAGACGCGCGCCTGGACGCTGCGGCGCGGTGAGACGGCGCTCGACGCCGCGGCCACGATCCACACGGACATCGCCCGCGGCTTCATCCGCTGTGAGGTGATCCGCGCCGAGGATCTGCTGGCCTGCGGCTCGCACGCGGAGGCGGCGAAGCGCGGCCTGCAGCGGCTCGAGGGGAAGACCTACCTCGTCGAGGACGGCGACGTCCTGAACATCAGAGGCTCATTCGGCCCAGCTTCCTCGAAAGGCCCGTAAGCCCCGATGTGCGCGCGAGCGCGTCGGAAACTTCTCGTCAGTGAGTTCCCGAATCGACCTCGTCGAAGTACTCGATCCGCACCGACGACATGTCGATCCCATCCGCTGCCATCGCCTCTTGCGTCACGGGACTCGTCCACACCGCCTCGGCCACCGCGCGCGAGTCGAACGTCTCGACGACGACGACGAGATTCGGGTCGTCCTGGCCGCGCCACAGCCCGTAGGAGCGCAGCTCCGGTGTCACTTCGACCGCCCGGTCATACCCTGGTCGGAAGGCTTCGAAGTCGGCGACCCGGCAGCGGCAGAAAACCGTCGTCATCTTGCCTCCCACCCTGATAGAGACACGATGCTAGGCGGGTCGAGATGCGTGCGTCAACCGCGAGATCACGACGGCCCGCGTTCCGTCTCAGCCAGCTCGAGGGAGAACGTGCGCTTCAACGTGCAGCGCGCTCGAGCCGGCTCGCAGCGAGCGCGCCGAACCACAGCGTCGCGGCCAGCACGAGGGCCGCCCCGAGGGCTCGGAGCAGGCCGTCGTCGCCGACGAGGCTGAACGGGTCGTCGAAGACCGCGCTTCCCTCGCCGCCGGACTGGGCGATCAGCCACGTGGCGATGGCTCCGGCAGCCACGATCGTCACGAGCGAGGCGAGGTAGACGGGTCGCGTGACCGGCCCGGGCTCGCCCACCGCGATCGTGAGACCGAGCGCGAGGAGCGCAAAGAGCGTCCACGCGAAGCCGATCGCCGTCACCTTGCCGTACGCCTCGTTCTGGATGTCCCGCCAGACGGCGAGCACCAGCAGGTCGACCGCCAGGCCTGCGACGGCAAGCGACGCCACCGCGACCCACTCGAGCCTGGTGCGGACGAGGCACGACAGGGCACACGCCACGGTGCCACCGGCGGCGAACACGACCGCCGCCACGATGACGCCGACTCCCACGGCGGACGCGACGTCGTCGGCATCGATCACGGCGATGAGGCCGACGACCGCGGCGAAGCCGCTCGTGGCCAGTGTCACCAGCGCGCCTGCACGAAGCGGGGAGACCGTCTCCATCGCTCCGTCCGTGTTCGCGCCCGGCGCGCGCCGTCCTCCGTTGTCAGCCGGCCGCGACGAGCGCCGCACCGGCGAGCGCGGCGACGCCCCCGAGACGCTTGACCCGGTCGAGCCGCTCGCCCAGCACGAGCCTCGCGAGGAGCACGGTGGCGATCGGGTAGAGAGCGCTCAGCACCGAGACGACGCCCGCGGCGCCCAGCGTCACCGCGAAGGCGACGAGCACGTTCGCCCCCGTGTCGAAGGCGCCGACGGCGACCACCGCCGGAACCATGGCGCCCGACACCCGCAGCGACGACCGCGTCGCGAGGGCGACCAGCACGCACAGCGCGACCGAGGTCGACCTCGCGGCGACGACAGCCCAGGGCGCGCTCTGGTCGGCGCCGGCGTCCAGTCCGACGACGAAGAGACCGAACCCGAGCGCCGCCACGGCTGCCAGCCCGGCGCCCGCTGCGAGGCGTGACGTCCCGGTCCCCGAGTCTCGCGAGAGCGTCACGATCCCGGCCAGCACGACCGCGACGCCGACGCATTGCAGCGCACTCGGGACGATCCCGTGGGCCGCGTCGACGACGAGTGGCACGACGGGTGAGGCGGCGGAGATCGGCGCCACGATCCCCATCGCGCCGAGGGCCATGCTGCGGTACAGCGCCCCGAGACCTGCTGCGCCGGCCGCCCCGGCCGCCGCCGCCGGCCAGAGCTCGGCCGCCCCGGGAAACGGGTCGCGCACGACCAGCACCCACGCCAGCACGCCGGCCAGGCCGACCGCCTGCGAGAGCGCGAGCACGGTGAGCACGCGCGCCCTGCGTGACGAGAGGCCGCCGATGAAGTCGCCGACGCCCCAGGACAGCGCCCCGGCGAGGGCGAGCAATGCAGCCGCCACCGGCGTCAGTCGTCGTCGCCGACGGGCCGGGTCGCCGCCTGTGCGTCGAGCTGGTTCGCGTGGTACAGGACCGCCGCTTCGGCGGTCCGCGCCGCCTGACGCTCGTGATGCGAAGCGATCGCGTGCAGGAGCTCGGCGCGGACGGCGTCGTCGAGCACGCCCGCGTGCTCCTCGACGATCCGCAAGCCGAGGTGGACGTGGCCGAGCAGGCGACCCTCGTCCGTCTGCCGGAAGGTGGGGCCCGGGACGAGCTCGCGCGTGCGACCGACGTCGTGCAGCAGCGCCGCTGCGAGCAGCAGATCGGTGCGCAGCCTGGGGTGGAGCTGCGCCGTCTCGCGGCAGAGGGTCGCCACACCGACGGTGTGCTCGAGCAGACCGCCCGCGTAGCCGTGGTGCCCCTCGGCCCCGGCGGCGGGCAGCGACCGGTAGCCCTCCCGCACGCCGGCGGCCGCGAGCACCGCCTGGACGGTCTCCGACAGCCCCTGGTGCGAGAGCTCGGCGGCGAGGAAGTCGAGGTATCCGTCGAGCTCGTCGGCATCGCGTCGGAGTGCCGGGGCGAGACCCGCCGGATCGGTGTCGGCGGCGGTCTCGAGCGTGCGGACGTCGACCTGCAGCCTGTTGCCGAAGCGCTCCACGCGTCCGAGCACGTGCACCGCGTCACCCTCACCGAAGAGCCGGTCGAGTGCCTCGACGTCGCGCCAGACACGGGCCTCGACCCGGCCGGTCGGGTCGACCAGCTCCAGCGCGAGATAGGGGGCGCCGGCACGGGTGTGGAGGCGCCGCTTGCGCGCCACCGCGAAGACGCCCTCGACCGTGCGGTCGGGCGCGAGCTCGGCGATCGTCGCCATGAGCCTGAGTCTATGGCCGAAGGTAGGCTCGGCGGGTGGCCGACGTCCAACCGTTTCGCGCCGTGCGGTACGCGCATCCGTCGTCCGCGCTCGTCGCCCCGCCGTACGACGTCCTCTCCGCCGCCGAGCGCGATCGCCTGCTGGCGCTCGACCCGCACAACGTCGCGCACCTGACCGCAACGGCCGACGAGCCGGAGGCCGGCGCGCTCTACCAAGGCTGGCTCGCGGACGGGGTCCTCGTCCGCGACGACGCGCCGGCCGTCTGGGTCTGGGAGCAGGAGCTGCCCAGCGCCGACGGCGGCATCCGTCGACGCCGTGGGATCGTCGCGTCGCTGCGCGCCGAGCCGTACGACCGCGGGATCGTGCTGCCGCACGAGCGGACGCATGCCGGGCCGATCCGCAGCAGGCTGAGGCTTCTGCGCGCGGCGCAGGCGCAGCTGGAGCCGCTCTTCTTCCTCTACGAGGGCCACCCGCCGCTCGACGTCCCGGAGCGGCCGCCCGGCCTCACGGCCGGCGACACACGCCTGTGGCGCGTTGCCGACGACGGGGCGGTGCGCGCGTTCTTCGCCGACCGGCAGATCCTGATCGCCGACGGTCACCACCGCTACGAGACGTCGCTCGCCTACGCGGCAGAGACGGGTGTCCGCGGCGCCGATCGCGTGCTCGCGGTGCTCGTCGCGACCGACGATCCGGGGCTCGAGATCCTCGCCACGCACCGTGTGTTCACGGGCCGTCCGGAGCTCACGCTGGACGGCGAGCGCTGCGACGGCGTGGAGGACGCGCTCACGCGGCTCGCCGCCGCGGACGCCGACCGGTCCGCGACCGTCTTCTACCGTGCCGGCGTGCCTGCGCTCGTGCAGGGCGACCACGGCCAGCTCGACGTCGAGCTCGTCGACCGTGCCGGGCTCGACGGCATCTCGTACACGGTCGACGCGCACGAGGCCGTGAGCCGCGTCGACGACGGCGACGCCGACTGTGCCTTCCTCGTCCGGCCGACGCCGATCACGGCGGTCTTCGAGCGTGCCCGACAGGGCGGCGTGATGCCGCCGAAGACGACCTACTTCTTCCCGAAGCTCACGTCCGGCCTGCTCTTCCTGCCTCTGGATGAGGGCTGAGCGTGGACTGGCTCGCCTTCAGCCGCGACTGCGTGGCGGATCTCGACGTGGCCCTCGAGCGTCTGCCGACGCGAGCCGAGCGCGAGCCGGTGTTGCGTGCCGGTGAGGGCGGCGACGACACGACCGCGATCGACGCGGCCGCCGAGGACGCCGTCGTGGCCCGCCTGGAGGCGCTCGGCGCCGACCTGCTGCTCGTCTCCGAGGAGCTGGGTGAGCGCACCTTCGGCTCGGGAGGCTCGACGCGAGTCGTGGTCGACCCGATCGACGGCTCGGTCAACTGCAAGCGCGGCATTCCGTTCTTCTCGTTCTCGCTGGCAGTCGCAGACGGGCCGACGATGGACGACGTTCGGTTCGGGTACGTCTATGACTTCGGCGTCCGCGAGGAGTGGGTCGCGGAGCGCGGCCGCGGTGTGCTGCTCGACGGCTCGCCGCTCGACGCTCCTCCGCCCAAGGAGCCGGTCGAGATCCTCTCGCTCGAGGGGACGACGACGAGGTTCGTGGCGGACTGGGCTCCGGCCATGATCGGGGTCGCAGAGCGGCTGCGCGTGATGGGGTCGCTCGCCCTCTCGCTCTGCCATCTCGCAGCCGGGCGTGTGGATGCCGTGTGCTCTCTCAAGCCGGCCCGCTCGATCGACATCGCCGCCGCGCAACTCGCCGTGCGTGAGCGCGGGCTTGCGCTCGAGCTCTTCGAGGACCCACCCTTCGGCGCCGCCCCGCTCGACCTCGGGCAGCGGTCGCGCCTTGTCGCCGGCGCCACACCGGCGGTCTGCGCCGAGTTGGCGGCTGCCCTCGGATCGGGTCGTGGCCCAGACCTTCGGGTCTGACCCGGTCTTCGTCCCGGCACACGGATGGAGGAATGCTGCGAGGGGCGGCCTTGGCCGCCCCTCGTGGCGTGCTCCGGGAGGTGGAGCAACCCTGTCGGGCGCCTCCCTCCCCGGGCGGGTGTTACCCCGCTGCCGGGGCTGTGGTGTGCACAGGAGCCGGTGCAGGCACCTCCGCCCGTGCTCGGCCGAAGACCGCCAAGGCGAGGATCAGGAAGCCGACTCCTGCGAGCAGGAGCGCGACGCCGATCACGACCGCGAAGAGCGACAGGTTCTCAGCCATGTAGCTGACGTTGAGCGCCGTCGTCAGCGCGGTCTCCGTGACCCAGATGTTGCGGGCAGCGTTGGCGATCGGCTGTCCGCTTGCGTCCTTCGCTGCGGCTGCCTCGTCGCTCGTCCCGGCCGGGTCGTCGGGCTTCGCGGCGGACTGGAAGCGGCCCATCTCTGCATAGGCCAGTCCACCGGTGATCCCGAGTGTGTGCTCGCGCATGATCTTCGCAAACGCGCGGGCCTGATCACCCGTGACGACCTGCTGTTCGGACCACTGGTCCGCGTACTTGGCGACCGCCTCGTCCTCCGAGGCGTTGCCGAAGAAGATCTGCTCCTGCTTGAGGCTGTCGCGCGTTGTCGAGCGCGCATCGACGGCCATGTAGATCGCGACGGCGCCGAAGACGATCAGCACGGCGCCGGCGATGATGCCGCCGATCTCAAGCCATCTCCGTGTGTTCATTGCTCCTCCTCCCGACATGACGTTGCGGTATCCCTACACATGCACTCTCGTCGCGGTGGTGCCGGCCGCCATCCGGGCAAAGGCGCCGAGCCGATGGGGGATTGCTGTCGCGTCGGTGCGGGCTTCTACCGACGGCGGTCGGCTACGCTCAAGCGAGATGAGACCCGACCGCGACGCGATCCTCGGCGCCCTCGAGCACGTGATCGACCCCGAGCTACGCCGGCCGGTGACCGAGCTGGACATGGTCCGCGACGTGACCGTCTCGGAGGACGGCTCCGTCGACGTGACGATTGCCCTGACGGTTGCAGGCTGTCCGCTCCGCGCGTCGTTCGACGAGCAGGTGCAGCGTCATGTCGGCGCGGTCGACGGGGTGAGCGCGGTCCGCCTGGCATTCGATGTCATGTCGCCCGACGAGAAAGCTGCGCTGGCGACGCGCCTGCGCGGGAACCGGCCGGAGAAGAGCCCTCAGCTCGACCCGCGGACGCGTGTCGTCGTCGTCGCCTCCGGCAAAGGGGGCGTCGGCAAGTCGACGCTGACGGCGAACCTCGCGTACGCGCTGGCGCGGAGCGGCGAGGAGGTCGGAGTGCTCGACGCCGACGTGTACGGCCACTCGATCCCGCACATCCTCGGTATCCAGCAGCGCCCTGTGGTCGTGGACGAGATGATCGTGCCGCCGGTCAACTGGGATCTGCGGCTCATGTCGATCGGGTTCTTCATGGACGAGAACAGCCCCATCATGTGGCGCGGCCCGATGCTGCATCGCGCGCTGGAGCAGTTCCTCTCCGACGTGCACTGGGGGGAGATCGACACGCTGTTCGTCGACATGCCGCCGGGCACGGGTGACGTTGCGATCTCCCTCGGGCAGCTGCTGCCACGCGCCGAGGTGCTGGTCGTGACGACGCCGCAGCCTGCGGCGCAGCAGGTCGCCGTGCGCGCGGCGCAGATGGCGGAGAAGCTCGGCATGCGCATCACGGGAGTGGTCGAGAACATGTCGTGGCTCGTGGGGACGCGGCAGGAGCTGTTCGGCTCGGGCGGCGGCGAGCGCCTGGCGGCGGAGATGGGGGTGCCGCTCCTGGGGCAGGTTCCGCTCGACCCGGTGCTGCGCGAGGCGGCGGATGCCGGTGTGCCGGTGCTGGAGGCGGCACCGGAGTCGGAGGCTGCGCTCGCGATCGGAGCGGTAGCGAGGGCCGTGCAGCGCGCACGGCCGGGAGCGATCCGCAAGCCGCTGACGGTGTTGTGAGGCGGGGCGCCGGGTGGCGCCCCGCGCTCTGGTGGGTCAGTGGCTGTTCTTGCGCGACAGCTTGAGCAGCGTCATCGTGCCGCCGACGAGTCCGCAGCGCATCTCGACGGTGTCACCCTTCTTGAACTTGCTCACGGAGGGCGACGTGCCCTGCTTGATGTCGCAGGTCTGTGTCGACGAGCCGTCCTTCGGCTTCACCGAGATCGACGTGTCGCTCAGCACGTCGATCGTCCCGGTGACGACGAGGCGGACAGCGACCTCGCTCGGGCTCACGCACGGCCTGCCTGCGAGCAGCGCGATGTTGGCGCCACCCTCGCCGAGCTTGCCGTTCGTGAAGCCGCCGGCTGCGGTGAACGAGGACGTCACGTTCCCGAACACGTCCGCGTAGCTTCTGGCGAGCCGGCCGGTGAGGAACGCGTCCAGCGTGCGGGCGTCGCCCGTGCCGCCGGTGAGCGTGCCGACCAGCCGGCCGTTGAACTCCTGGTCGTCGGAGCCGGAGCGGCGCACCTTGACCAGGGCGGTCATCCAGCCGATCTTCTCCGTCGTGTTGTAGACGGAGGTGACGGACAGCGTCAGCGGCCCGTCGAGGCCGGCGACGCTCGAGTCCGCCTCGCCCGTGTAGCGGCCCTTGACGATCTCGTAGACGCCGTCCGAGCCGGTGCAGGTCTTTGCTTCCGCACGGTCCTTCGCTGCGCTGAACGTCGCGGAGACGGTCTGTGTGCCGCTCAGGCCCAGCGTGGCGACTGCGATCCCGGCCGTAGCCAGTGCGGCTACGCCCAGCGCGGCCAGTACGAGTGCACGACGCATCCATTCCCCCTTCGTCGGGTCGCGCTCAGTCTCGACCCCACCTGTTTGGCCCCTCTTGGGGTCTCGTAAGCATCGTGTGAGGATTGCGGTGTGGACGATCCCCTCCAGCGGCTGCTCACCCTCGGCCTCTCGCGTGACGACGCACACACCCTCCTGGAGCATTTCGAGGAGGCCGACCGGCGCGGAAAGACCGGTCACGGGGTGTCGCGCATCGCGTGGCTCGAGTCGCAACCGTTCGATCCCGACGCCCGGCCGCTGCGACTCGTCGCGGAACAGGCCTACGAGCGCTGGGACGGGAACGGTGCTCTCGGCTATCTGACGCTCGCGGCTGTCGTCCGCTCGACGCTGGCCGATCCGCCTGCCCGCGCCCGCCTCCTCGTGCTGGAGCGCTGCTTCCCGACCGGTGTGCTCGGCGCGTGGGCGCGGAAGCTCGCCGAGGGTGGGCTCGCGGCGGTGCTGACCGCGACGTCGCCGCGGCGGCTGTCGCACCCGGACGGCGGCCCGCCGCTGACGGGCACCAATCCGGTTGCGATCGCGATCCCCTCGAGCGACGGCTCACCCGTGGTGTCGGACGTCTCGATGGGCGCCGTCACCCACGGCGACGTGCTCGCAGGCCGCGCCCTGCCCGAGGAGCTCGTCCCCTTCGGCGGCCCACAGGCGCACAAGGCGTTCGCGCTCGCCGTCGGCCTCGAGCTGCTCGTGAGCGCCTTGGCGGGCCTGGAGCACGGAGCCGTGCTGCTGGTAGCCCGTCCGGAGCACGATCCTGTGCCGGCCTTCCGCGCGCGTGCCTCGGGCCTCCGGCTTCCAGGGGACGGCGGCTAGCGCGGCTCAAGGTCGCCCGCCGCTACCTCCTAGTGCGGCTGCTGCGCTGCGGCCAGTGCGGCGAGACGCTCGTCTCACGTCCCAAGCAGGGAGGCGTACGCGCCTACCAATGCGTCAAAGGCCCCGGCTTCTCAGGCTGCGGCCGAACCTCCGTCAAAGCAGACCCACTAGAAGCATTCGTCGTAGAAGCCGTCCTCTACCGCCTGGATTCGCCCGAGCTCGCAGCAGCGATGAGCGGCGAACCCGGCAACCCCGACGCCGAACGCTGGCAAGCCGAGATCGACCAGTCCCGCCAGCAACTAGAGGAGGTTGCAGCGATGTACGGACGCCGCGAGATCGCGATGACCGAATGGCAGGCAGCCCGCACCCCGATCGAACGGCGGGTGACGGACGCGAAGAGGCAGCTTGGCCGGCTCACCCGCACCACCGCTTTGGCCGGCCAGATCGGCAACAGCACAGAACTACGCGATCGCTGGCCGACGCTCCGCCTGACCCGTCAGAGCGCGATCATCGCCGCTGTTCTCGACCACGTCGTTGTCGGACCCGCCCGGCGCGGCTACAACCGCTTCGATCACACCCGCTTCGGCCCCGTTTGGCGCGCCTGACACGGATGCTGGCCTGCCGGGCGACACCCGGCTGGCGCCGGGCGCGCCGCCCAGCAGGCCAGCCACCTGCGCCAGGATCCCCAGATCGGCAACCTGCACCGGCACGTCTTGCGAAGCGCAGGAGGCCTCGACCCATGCGGCCACGACGGCGGGATCGGTCATTCCCATGCCACCCAGCAGGCGGGAGGCCCTTGCCAATCGGCCTGTCGCGACGAGTCCCACACCCGCGACGGCTGCCCACCCATCAGGGCCGACGCCTGCCCAATCACGTCATCGGGAGAGCGACCGTCGTAGCCGACCGACGCGGGCGCGAAGCCCTGCGCGATCTCGTAGCGGTGCAGGTGCAGCCCGGCAGGCCGATCCCCATCCAGCACCTTGCCCGCGTACTTGCCCAGATACCGGGCCGCGAGCCGCGCCTCCTGAAGCGACCCCGACCCGACCGGCAGATCTCCAAGCAGCTTGATGTGCACGATCCCCCGGCCCCACGCCTCCCGAATCAACGAGTGGCCGATATAGCGGCCCACAGCGAAATGCAGATGCAGACCGTGACCGCCCGGATGCCACTCCGGCACCCACAGATACGGCAGCGCCCTGCCCTCCAGCTCTGAGCGCAGCCGCCTGAAGAAACCCGCCGCGTCAGCCCTGACCGCCACCGGGTCATGGCACCCCTCACCCGCGTAGGTCAACGTGCCAAGCCGGTTCAGCCGGTTCGCCGCGCAATAGCGCCGCACCTTCCCCCGCGCCCGTCTCGCCGCCTCCTCCAGCGCCCGCTGACGATCCGGCACGCCGCCCTCACCACGCCCGACGGGGCGAACCGACCGGAAGCAGCCACCCGCCTCCGCAGCATCCGGATACAGCGTCAGCGACCAACGGCCACCGCCAAACCGTTGCCGTCGACTCCCAACCGCTTCCACGCTCCAGGACCGCCCTCAGTCGAGTTCACTGATAGAGCGGGCCGCTAACACCACGCTCGGCGCTCCCTCATCACCCGCCGGTAGTTGGAGCCGATGGCCCCGGCGTCGCCCGAGTCGTCAACGCGCTCGCGGAGGCAAACAAATCTAGCGACCCCACCGGACGGCACCCCGAAAATCCCCGACGAGTTACGTTGCTAATACAAGAGAAGTGAGCCGCTAGGGTGAGTGGCGTAGCGATGGTTGACAGCGAGACATCGCATCTCCGAGTGCTGATCGCCAACGAGAGGCGCGAGCGGCTCGAGTTGCTCGCGCAGGTCGTCACGGGTCTCGGTCACGACGTGATCGCCCGCGAGATCTACGTCAAGGAGGTCGGGGTGGTGACGGCGAGGGAGCGGCCCGACGTCGCGCTCGTCGGACTGGGGCTCAGCTCGGAGCACGCCCTCGACCTGATCGCCGAGATCGTCCGCGAGGCCTCCTGCCCGGTAATCGCCGTCCTGACCGCCAAGAACCCCGCGTACGTTCACGAGGCTGCCAAGCGCGGCGTGTTCGCCTACATCGTCGAGGACACGCCCGATGAGCTGCAGAGCGCGCTCGACATCACACTGCAGCGGTTCGCCGAGTACCACAACCTGCAGGGCGCGTTCGGGCGGCGAGCGATGATCGAGCAGGCGAAGGGCATCCTGATGGCCCGGCACGCGGTCAATGCCGACAGGGCGTTCGAGATGCTGCGAGATCACTCGCAACACAATGGCCGCAAGCTGGTCGACGTTGCCGAGGCGATCGTCGAGAGCCATCTCCTCCTGCTGCCATCGCCGGTTCAGGCTTCGCCCACTCCGGCGGCGCTGCCGTTGAGCTGATCGTCTCGGCGGACACGCGACCGAGCCGCGTGCGGGAGATCACTCACGGCGAGCGAGTTCGAGCGGCTAGACTTCTACTGCGGGCCGGGTTGACCGGCGCCGCATGGCTTTCGAGCGGGTGCTGAAAGAATTCGGCCCCGCGACGCTCCATCCTCAGCAATCGGGTGGTACGGCTTCTCGCCGGCCTAGCCCCGAGGGCGGCGACCACTAGAGGAACGCGAGCGAAAGGAAGAGACGATGTCTGTTTCTGGCAAGAAACATTGGACGGTCTTTGGTGTGGTTGTCGGTAGCGGGGCGACGCTCGTCGCTCTCGTTGTCAGCCTGGGCGTCGGTGTCGGCGCGGGCGCGGCCGCGAGCGCGGGGGTGCCGCAGAACACGTCGCCGCCGACGATCACGGGGACTGCCCAGGAAGGTCAGAAGCTCGTCGGGCGCAGGGGTCAGTGGAGTGAGAAACCGACGGACTACAACGACTTCTGGGTGCGCTGCGACCAGGACGGAGGCAGCTGCGCGAACATCAGCGGGGCCACCAACAGGAACGGCTACCTGCTCAAGGGTGTCGACGTCGGCAACACGATCCGATTCAAGGTTCAGGCGACCAACGGGGACGGCAGCGCGTTTGCGTCATCCGTTCCCACCGCCGTCGTCACGGCTGCCACGAAGCCACCGCCCCCTGTCTCGAACGGCTGCGCGAAGACAGGCGGGACAATCCCCATCGCGGGCGTCACGCCGCCCGCCCGCCTGACGATCGACCAGACACAGGTCAGCCCGAGCACGATCACGTATGGCACCCGCTCGATCACCGGGCGTTTCCACGTGTCTGCCTGTGGCGGTTCGGTCGAGGGTGCGCAGGTGTACGTGACCGCGGTGCCGTACGGCATGTTCGCGATCCCGAACGAGCAGGCCACCGGCTCCGACGGCTGGGCAACGCTGCAATTCCCGGCGCTCGCCGGCTTCCCGGTGAGCCAGAAGCAGCAGCTACTCGTGATGTTCGTCCGCGCCCGTAAGAACGGCGAGAACCTGCTCGGCGGCATCTCCACCCGCCGGCTCGTCTCGTTCCGCGTCACACGCTGACGAACCGAACCCCTCATACCAGCCCAGGGAACAGTCCCCGGAGAATCACCATTGCAGGGAGGCACCATGGGGCCAGCAGCCAGTCTTCTGATGATCGCCGCCGGTGCGATCATGACCTGGGCGGTCACCACGAACGCGTCCGGCTTCAGCATCCACACCGTGGGGATCATCCTGCGGTCACGTCGCGCGCTGAAGCCGCCGAAGCCGCCCCAGCTTGACCAGTGCAATACGACCGTTGTCGAACGCTGATCATGTCTGCCATCCCCGGCTCGTCCGGGCCGAGAACCGCGCGTTTGCGCTCGCGACGGCACCAGCGTAGGGCGTCCCGCGCCTCACACATGTCCCATCAAGGGACATTTCTGCACACTCGGGCAGACCACCGGAAACTACCGAGACGCGCCTATTCTTGGAGTGTGAAGGCGGTGCCCGTCGTGTTGCGTCCCACCGTCTATGCCACTCTCATCGGCGTCGTGTTGACAGCGTTCTGCTGGTTCGTATTCCCACTCGCCGCCTACGCGGTCTGGATCGTGACGCTCTTCCTCATCGTGGCTTCGCTCACCGGGTTGGCGATTATGGGTATCGCCAGACTGGCTCGCCGTACCACGAAGACCTCCTAAGGCTCAAGCGTCATTCCCGCACTCGGGCACACGAGGGCTTATTCGGATCTGCTCGCTTCGTGAGACACTGTCGCCGCCCGCTCTCGTTCGAGGTTCAGGAGGATTCAGATGTCCGTATTGATGACTGCGCAGATTCCCGGGGCGACCAAGGAAATGATGGACGGGCTGCGGCCGTTGCTTGACCCACTACGCGATGCAAAGGGATTCGTGGTGCACGCCAACGGGCCGGTGACAGGTGGATGGCGAGTGACCGAGGTTTGGGACTCCCAGGCCGACTTTGAGGCGTGGTTCGAGAGCAACGTCAAGCCTGCGTTCTCCGGTGGGCCACTACCGTTGATCACCTTCGATGAGCTCGACACCGTTGTGACCGCGTAGCCTCGCCGAGGCCCGTACGGGCGACATTCCCGAATCCTGGCGCAGGCGGAAGCGGCATCACGAGAGCGATCGGTTCGGTCGCCCGAAGAAGGCGCCGATGCGGTCGTCGAGAGACACGAGGACCCTCCGCGAGGACAGGTGCGCGTGTTCATGGACACCGAAGGCGTTTCGAGGCTCCTGGGTGAAAGCGAACCCTGGGGTGAATGGCTGGTGAAGCCTGAATGGCGAGACGAAATCGCACGCAGCGTCAGTGGTGCGGTCGATCATTTCCTCGGGTGCGCTCGGATCAGCGGCGAGCCCAAGAAGATTGAGGTCGACGACAGGCGATACGGGTTCTACGCCCACCGCGGTAGGGCTGGGTTCACTCAAGCGTCATTCCCGCACACTCGGGCATGCGAGATGTTCGCGCTGGGATCTATGCCCGCATTTCGTCTGATCGTGATGACGAGGCGCGAGACGCTCTGACTCAACGAAAGGGACCCTAGCCGCAGGACGGTCTCGGCTAGTTGCAGTTGGCGTTGTTCTTGTACGAGGTCGTGGCGATGCCGGGGCCGAGGGCGCTCCACGCGCGGCTGTTGACGGTGATGCGCAAGCAGTAGGCGGTGACGTTCGTCTTGCTTGCGAGGACCGTCAGCGCTGTGTGGATGCCCTTGTCGTAGTTGCGTAGCCGCGCGGTCGTCATCCCTTGGTAGCCGGTGGTGGACGCGTTGTTGTCTGCGTCACCGGCCTTGCCGGTGTTCTCTGATGAGTAGATCTCAGCGGCTGATGCGGCCGCACGGATGTTCTGCTTCGCCGTGGTGTCGGCCGCCCGGTTGCGCATCCCGAAATACGCTGGCACCGCGATCGCCATCAGGATGCCGATGATCACGACGACGATCAGGAGCTCGACGAGCGTAAACCCCGGCTCTCCCGCGCAAAGCCGGTGACGCCTGCTGCCAGTGAACCCCATTTGCACTGCTCCTTCCAGATACGCAATCGCCTCCTTGGTGATCGGCGGATCGCCACATTGGCGTACCCCCAGATGGGTGAGGCGCTCACCCACACCGGGGGATACCCGAGCGTCCAAGGCCGTGCGGCGAATACGCGGGATGGCGGCGGCGTAGGCGCCGCCCGGCTCGCGCGGAGTCGAGCGTCGCTACCCAACCGTCCGACGGTAGTGCGTAGCCCCGTGCGCGCCGCCCGACTCGACCCTTGCTCGCTAGGCCAAGCGACATTCCGGCACACTCGGGCATGCGACCCGCTGCTGCCCGGATGTCAAGATTCGGACGGTGCGGCCCCGTGCAGTCGCCGCTGTTGCGTGGCGCTAGCATCGTCGGATGAGCGCCTCGCGTGAGCCGGTGCCGTTCGAGGTGTACGAGGCGGGCGGGTACCTGCACGGTACGAAGGCAGAGCTCGCGGTGGGCGATCTGCTGGTCCCGGGGCGCGAATCGAACTTCAAGACCGGCCGCGTGATGAACTACGTCTACTTCAGCGCCACTCTCGACGCCGCGGTCTGGGGTGCCGAGCTCGCCAGCGGTGAGGGCCGCGGGCGCGTCTACATCGTCGAGCCAACCGGGGCGTTCGAGGACGACCCGAACTTGACCGATAAGAAGTTCCCGGGGAATCCAACGCAGTCCTTCCGTAGCCGCGAGCCGCTGCGCGTTGTTGGCGAGCTTGTCGACTGGGTCGGTCATTCGCCCGAGAAGCTCGAGGCCATGCGAGCCGCACTCGATGCGTTGCATCGGAACAGATCGGCGCAGATCGAGGACTAAGTCCCCGTGCGGTCGACTGTCAGAGCCTCGGGTGACATTCCTGAACACTGGCGCACCTCAGTCTTGCTGTGCCGGACGGCGTCGAAGCAGGCTGTTACCTGTTCGGCGTGAACTCGGGCATAACCACCGTCTGTCCACGCGACGTGATGCTGTACCGGAGCTCTTTCACCGGCTGGTAGTCGGGGTCGTTGAGAAAAGCTCGGGCTGCCCCTGCGTCGGGAAACCGGATCACGATCGTGGAGTTCGGGGGATCACCCTCGAGCGCCTCACCGTCGAAGCCTGCCGCAAGCACTTCCCCGCCGTGCTTCTCCAGGAACGGCATCACCCTGGGCACGTACTCGTTGAGGTAACGGTCGGTGTCGTGGACTTGCTGCATCACGACGAAGTACGCGGCCATCCGGCCCTCCTCGAATTGTCGCCTGGAGCCAATCGCCCAGATCAGTGCGAACGTGCGCGCGAGAGCTTACCCCGGCCCCTTCTGTCCGTGAGCGCCCCCACCGCCGGCGAGCCCCGAACTCAGCACCTGCTCAAGGGACATTCCTGAACACTCGCGCAGGCGAGAGGACTGTCGCCTGCGCGAGTGGCTAACGTCCCGCCGTGCTCCATTACGAGATCACCGGCGACGGCTCACCCGTCGTCCTGCTCCACGAGGGAATCGTCGACTCACGCAGCTGGTCGAAGGTCGTGCCCCTGCTCGCGCCGCACCACACCGTCGTCACCTACGACCAGCGGGGCTACGGCCGCTCACCCCGCCCCGACGGGCCGTACTCCCTGGTCGACGACCTCGCCTGGGTGCTCGGCGCCGCCGGGCTCGATCGGACCGCGCTCGTCGGCACGTCGCGCGGCGGCCGGATCGCGATCGACTTCACGCTCCAGCACCCCGACCGGGTGAGCGCGCTTGTTCCGGTCGCAGCGGCGATGTCGGGCCACTCGCTCGGCCTGACCTTCCCCGAGGAGCTCGAGCGCGCGGCGGAGCGGGCCGAGGCGGAGCACGACCTCGAGGCGATGGCCGGCTTCGACCTGCAGATCTGGGCACCCCTCGGCGTGGACGAGGAGCTCACGACGATGGTCGTCGAGAACGTCGAGTTCTCGTGGAGCGACGACCCGGGCACGTGGTCCGATCCGCCGGCAGCCGGCAGGCTCGGCGAGATCGCCGTGCCGACGCTCGTGATCACCGGCGCACAGGACGTTGCCGAGATCAGCGCCGTCGGCGAGCTGCTCGTCAGCGGGATCGCCGGCGCGCGCGCGGCCGTAATCGAGAATGCGGACCACGTCGTACCCTGGCGCGCTCCCGGCGAGCTCGCCGGCCTGATCCTGGAGTTCCTCGCCTAGACCTCGACACCGCGCCGCCGTCGGCGATCAGCGTCGCAGCTGCGAGAGCTAGTCGAGTTCGCGCGCGGACAGGGATACGCCGCCGCCGAGATCGTCAACCGATCGAAGACGTCGCCTGCCGGCGACGGCCTTTCAAGGGACATTCCCGCACACTCGCGCATCCGACACACACCTCCTCAGGCGCCTGCGGCGGGGGCTTGGCTCGTACCGCGACTGGTGGTACGCGACGCCGCCGCTTGGTAGGTTCGGCTTTGTTGTGTTTGCCGCAAGCTTCTGAGGTGTAGGTGAGAGACGGATCGGGTGGCGAAGGGCTTGTACGACGCGATCGTGGTTGGTGCGCGGTGTGCAGGGTCACCGACTGCGATGCTGCTCGCCCGCGCCGGGTACCGCGTTCTGTTGGTCGACCGGGCAACGTTTCCGAGCGATACCGTCTCGACGCATGCCGTCCACGTGCCCGGCGTGGCGGCGCTGTCGCGCTGGGGGTTGCTTGGGCGGCTCGAGGAAACGGGCTGTCCGCCCTTCGGAAAGTACTCGTATGACTTCGGGCCGTTCACGATCTCGGGATCGCCGAAACCGGTCGACGGCGACATCTCGCAGGCGTACTGCCCGCGCCGGACCGTCCTGGACAAGCTGCTCGTGGACGCGGCGGCCGAGGCGGGAGCCGAGGTGCGTGAAAGCTTTGCGGTGGAGGAGCTTGTCTTCGACGACGGCGCCGCGACCGGTGTGCGCCGTCACGGTAGAGACGGTGGCACGATGACGGAGTCGGCGCGAGTCGTGATCGGAGCGGACGGCCGGAACTCCATGGTCGCGAAGGCGGTTCAGGCCAGCCTGTACGACGAGCAGCCCGCTAGTGCCGTCTGGTACTACACGTACTGGAGCGGGTTGCCAACGGATGGCGCCGAGATCTACATCCGCCCCGGTCGCGGCTGGGTTGCAGCGGAGACAAACGACGGCCAAACACTGGTCGGGGTGGGCTGGCCGATCACCGAGTTCGAGACGAACCGGAAGGACATCGAGAACGCCTATCTACGAACGCTCGATCTGGTGCCCGCGTTCGCCGAGCGGATACGAGCGGCAACGAGGGAGGCGCGATTTGCCGGCACGACCGTGCCGAACTTCTTCCGGAAACCGTTCGGGCCGGGATGGGCGCTCGTCGGCGACGCGGGCTACACGAAGGACCCGGTCACCGCGTACGGGATCATGGACGCCTTTCTCAGCGCCGAGCAGTTGACCGCGGCGCTCGGCGAGTGGCTCTCCGGCTCACAGCCATACGACGAAGCGATGGCCGACTACCAGCGCCGCCGCGACGAGCACGCGCGCCCCGGATACAAGCTCACGTGCGACTTCGCAACGCTAGAGCCACCACCGCCCGAGATGCAGCAGCTTCTCCACGCGGTCTCCACCAACACCGAGACGATGAACGAGTTCGTCAGCATGATGACCGGCACACTCCCAGTGCCCGAGTTCTTCGCGCCGACCAACGTCGAGCGGATCATCTCCGCAGCGGCACTACCCGCCGGGAGCTAGCGGCGCGAGGAGCGGCCGGTCGTCCTGCACCCCTTCAGGGAACATTCCTGAACCCTCGGGCACGCGGCGGTCGTCTCGCCTGAGGCTCAGCTCGGGCTGGGGGTGACGTCGTCTGGCCGGGAGCCGCGGCGTCGGGCGTGGACGAGGTGGCTGTGGTGCGGGCTTGCTTCGGGGCGAGCGTGGCCTGAGACTGCGTGTCGTGGACGGGCCCGAGGTGCGTTACGCGAAGAGCGGTGATGTCAGCATCGCCTACGCGGCTGTCGGCGACGGGCCGTTCGACGTGGTGTTCGTGGGCGGATGGGTGCTCTCGGTGTTCGAGTCGGCTTGGGATGGCCCGGCCGCCGACACGTTGAGCCGGCTTGCTTCGTTCTCGCGGCTCATCTTGTTCGACAAGCGCGGTACCGGCGCGTCTGACCGGTCGGCCGGTATCCCCGACTTCGAGACAAGGATGGATGACATCCGAGTGGTGATGGACGCCGTCGGATCCGAGAGGGCGGCCCTGCTCGGCGTGTCCGAGGGCGGGCCGATGACCCTGCTGTTTGCCGCGACCTATCCGGCGCGGACGGCGGCGGCCGTCCTATACGCGACGGGTGCGTCGTGGGTGCGAGCCGCCGACTATCCGTGGGCACCCTCGCCCGAGGAGTGGCGCACGGTCATCGAACGCGATACGGGTGACTTCGGTACGAAGGAGTGGCTCGACGACTATCTCGAGAGCTTCTCGCCGTCGATCGCCCACGACGAAGAGGCAAAGCGCTGGTGGCGCAGATGGGTGCTGACGAGCACGAGCCCGGGCGCCTTGCAGGCGCTACGGCGCATGAACAGCGGCATCGACGTCCGTCACGTGCTCTCCTCCATCAGCGCCCCAACCCTCGTGCTGCACCCCGTCGACGACGAGGTGATGGAGATCGGGGGAGGAAGGTACATCGCGCAGCACGTGCCCGGCGCGGAGCTGGTCGAGCTTCCAGGCGCAGATCACGGCTGGTGGGTCCGATCGGAGCAGATCGGAGGAGAGGCCGAGCGCTTCCTCCGCGCGGTGTGGGAGCGCGGAGAGTGGGGCGTCGTCGAGCCGGACCGGGTGCTGGCCACGGTGCTGTTCACCGACATCGTCGGGTCGACAGCGAAGCTGGTCGAGCTCGGTGACCGCCGCTGGGGCGAGCTGCTCGCCGAGCACCACACGCGTGTGCGTCGGCAGCTCGCCCGCTTCCGCGGCCTCGAGCTCGATACCGCCGGCGACGGATTCTTTGCTACTTTCGACGGCCCTGCGCGCGCAATCCGCTGCGGCTGCGCGATCGTCGACTCCATGCGCGATCTCGGCCTCGACGTTCGCGCCGGGCTGCACACGGGCGAGTGCGAGCAGCTCGGCGACAAGGTGGGCGGGATCGCCGTTCACATCGGTGCGCGCGTGGCCGCAGAGGCCGGACCCGGCGAGGTGATCGTCTCCCGCACGGTCAAGGACCTCGTCGCCGGCTCCGGGATCGACTTCCACGAGCGAGGCAGCGCGCAGCTCAAAGGGGTCCCAGGCGATTGGCAGCTATTCGCCGTCTCTGGCATCAGCACCTGAGCTCGACGGCTGCACCGGGAGCGGACGACGAGCACGACTCCGACGTACGAAGGGCTCTTGCTCAGGGAACATTCCCGCACGCTGGGGCATGCGAGTGTGTCCTCATCCCCTCGTGAGTCAGTGGTTTCGTTCACCCGTGTGCCTTGAACGTGTTGAACTGATACTTCAAAACAAGAAGATGAAATTTGAGGAGAGAAATATGAAGACGACAATGCTTCCAGAGGAATCCGATGCAAGATCGCCAGCAGGTGCGGACATTCGATTCCTTATGGATGGCAAAACGGGCGACATGATCCATAGTACAGTCCCTCCGCACCAAATAAATAAAGCGACTGTTCACGCAACAGTGAGTGAGTTCTGGTATGTGCTGGAGGGACATGGTGAGATTTGGAGAGATGACGGCAAAGAGAGCAATATCACCGTTCTTGTTCCAGGCACATCAATCGATATTCCAGTAGGAACAGCATTTCAATACCGAAATGTTTCAGACGTAGAATTGAAGTTTATTTGCATCACCATGCCGCCTTGGCCAGGCGAATCAGAGGCTACATATATCAAAGGTATATGGCAGCCAGCGATTTGATGTTGTCAATCTATCGATCGGAAGAACAGAATCGCACCGCCCGTCGGGGTTCAGGTGACATTCCTGAACACCGGCGCAACCGGCGCTGGCTTGCCGGTATCCGTCGCCCGTTCGACCGGCGCGGCGCTACCCGAGCCGGCCAGCACGGCCACCAGCCCAGCCGCCAACAACACGAACAGCGTCCAAACCGATACGTACTCAAGCGCACACCACCAATCACGCTTCACATGCACTCTCACACCCACCCCACCGTCACGAATCAGCGCCGGCCCCGATCGCAGCCGGCGGTTAATACGCACACGAGACCGAAACCACGCGACTCACGAAGCTGCCTCTCCCGACCGCTCAGGGAACATTCCTGAACCCTCGGGCATCCGAGCGTGCCTTGCTCCGGCTAGCCGAGGTCTTGGATGATCTGGATGAGCTCGTCTGGTCGGTAGCCCTGGAGGCGGGCGAAGTCGACGAGTTCTTTGGCGCGTGTGATGACTGCGCTTCGTTCTGGGGTGCCGGCAACCGTGATGCCGCGACCGCGGCGGAACTCGAGCAGTCCTTCGTCGCGCAGCACGCGAAGGGCTCGGAGGACGGTATTCGTGTTGACCTCGAGGACGGCGGCGAGGTCTTTGGCTGGGGGGAGGCGTTCTCCGGGTGTGGCTTCCCCGTCTGCGATCGCGCGGCGGATCTCGCCGGCGACTTGCTCGTAGAGGTCGGCGGGGTCGGCTTTGTCGATCTTGACATCCAGCATGATGCTAGTCATAGTAGCGTAATTATGGCTAGCTGGCACGCGTGAGCGTTGTCGCCCCTCCGCGTCCGGCTGAGGCCGACGAGCGTAGTCTCGACGAGCGCGTCGCGGAGCTCGAGGCCCTGATCGAGGAGGCGCGACGGCGTGCGCGGCGACGGCGCCAGCGGAACGCAGCCGTTGCGCTGCTGGTCGGGCTCGCCGCCCTGGCGGCGACGTACGCCGGTGGCGATGGGGTGCGCGTGGGCGCGGCGCGTTCTGCTGACTCGTCCTCTCCGCGGCCCGCGGCCAATGCGCAGAAGATCGGACGCTGGAGCGGCCCCTACGGGCCGCTGCCGGGGTCTTGGCTCTCGGCGATCGTCGTCGATCCCCAGAACTCTGCGAACGTCTACGTCGCTGCCGGCGGGCGCGTCTTCCGCAGCACGGACAGCGGGCGGAGTTGGACCGGCGGACTTCAGCTCGACCCCCGCATCGACGTGTTGGCGGTTGATCCGCAGCGGCCCTCGATCCTCTACGCCGGGGCCGGAGCCGGCGTGTTCAAGAGCGTCGACGCCGGGCGAAGCTGGGTTCCGTCCGGACTTGGGCAGACGCCAAGGCAGCCTGGAGGCTTCCGCGGCGAAGGCAATGTCTTCTCGCTCGTGGTCGACCCCACCGACAGCAGCGTCGTCTATGCCGTTGCGGGTACCGCTGTCGCCCCTGTCAGCAAGGTCAGCAAGTCGGTCGATGGTGGCAGGACGTGGCGCACGCTCCAGGCATCTCCGAGTCTCGTCAGTGCTCTGACGATCGACCCGGCGAATCCGCAGACCCTGTTCGCGGCGGTGGAGGGCGCCTGGACGAACGGAAAGGGGCACAGCTCGATCGCGATGACCTCGGACGGCGGAGCGACCTGGCGCACCGTGCTGAGTCGCGACGGCAATCTCTGGGCGATCGCAGTCGACCCCGCCAGCCCCGCAACCGTCTACGCCGTGGGCGACGCCGGTGTGCTCGTGACCGACGACGCTGGGCTGACCTGGCAGTCAGCGGGCACGGCACCCGCCGACAACCTTACCGCTCTCGCGCTCGACCCCCATGCTCCGGAAACGATCTACGTCGCCTCTTGGAACAAGGGTGTCTTCCGGACAACCGACGGGGGGCGCACCTGGAGCGCACTCGGCGCGACCCTCGGCGCGCCGATGGCGGTAGACCCGCGGGCGCCATCGACGCTCTACGTGGGCACCACAGACGGGATCGCGAAGACCCTCGACAGCGGGAAGACATGGCGCCCGGCCGACACGGGCATCGTCGCGTCCGAGGTGCTCTCGACGGCAACCGATCCGCGCGACGAGAAGGTCGTGTACGCCGGGAACTACCGTGGCGTGTTCAGGAGCGGCGACCGCGGTCGCACCTGGAAGACCCTCAAGCTCGGAGTCAGCATCCAGGCGGTAGCCGTGGATCCCGCGAACACTACGCATCTGCTCGCCGGCGGGTCACGCGGGATCCTCATCAGCACGAACAAGGGCCGCACGTGGTCGAAGGCAGCAGGCAGCACGGCCAAGCAAGTCACGGCGATCGTGTTCGACCCAGGTCACCCGGGCACCGTGTTCGCCGCCGCCCGGGGAGCCGGCTTGATCCGCAGCAGCGACGGTGGCATCACCTGGCACCGAGCCGCACGACGCCCCGCCTGGATCGGAACGATGGTCGTCGACCCGCTCGGATCCGGGACGCTCTACGGCAACATGACCGGTTCGCTCCTCCGCAGCACCGATGGCGGCTCCTCCTGGAAATGGCTCTTCACTCGCACCGGTGCCCTCCTGGGAGTACTCGCAATCGATCCGTCCGACCCGCAGAAGCTCTATGCCACGATCGGCCACGCCTCGAGCAGGCTTCGCCCACCGCATCTGGCAAGGAGCATCGATGGCGGCAAGCACTGGCGATTCCTCAAGTCGGGCACGCATTTCATCGCCGCCACCGCAGTCGCCATCGAGCCCCGCGACCCGAACACGATGTACGCAGCGACACAGTTCCAGGGCGTCCTGCGGACAACCGACGGCGGAGCCACCTGGCGACCGTTCAACACCGGTCTCGTGGCGCGCGCGATCAGCACGCTCGCTCTCGACCGGACCGGCACCACACTCTACGCCGGCACCAACGGCGCCGGCGTCGCGCGCGTCCGTCTCCACTAGGACCTAGTCCGTTTGAAACGCTGGCGAACGGACGCACGCGACCACGACCCCGAGTGACTCTTCGCGGCAAGCCGCCCTCTTCGCCCCGACATCGCTCGAGCGTCATTCCCGCACGCTGGGGCAGACGAGGCTGTTCGTTTCGGAGCGAGATACCGGAATCACGGCGCGTATTCACACTGCGTCGATCGGGCCTGACGGACCGCCCAGGATCAAGCTGACGGCCACCATCACACCGCACGCGGGCACGCGACGCTTGCGTCGCGAGCAGCTTCCGGGCGTCTTCTGGGTCAACCTCATCTACGAGAACTTCGGCCGGCCCGGCGATCGCGCCACCGCCGTACGCCCCGGCACCCGCCGACCTGCTTCACTGGCGCATGGGACGGTGCGTACGCCGCCACCGCGTTGCACCGCGAGAAGCTTGTAGATCCCCACGCCTCGTGGGAGGATTGATGGATCACGCTCCGACCGAAGACCCCGAAGGATCTGATGCTCGCCCCGGTGGCGGCGGAGATCGACTCAAACCTCCAGGGGTTGCGCGACAAGTCTCCGGCAGAGATCGGCGAAGTGCTGGCGATCGCTGCCAACGTGAATCTCGCCGGCACGAGCCGGTCAGAACGAGCGGCCCTCGTCCTCGAGGAGGCGCTTCGATTCGTCGACCTCCATGACTGGAAAGCGGAGATCACGGACGACTCGACGCGCCTGAGCTTGAGCGGCGGATCGGTGTCGATCGATCTCGGCCTCAGCGCGACGATCTTCCGCTACATCGAGCACGGCCCCTGATATTCAGGCAGCCAGGCCGATCAGGTCCTGGAAGGAGGACTCGTTCCGGATCGGATCGAAGTCGGAGTCCTTCTCCGCCATGTCGCGACAGCCGTCCCACAGGTCGATCGCCTGGCGGAGGTGTTCGATGGCGTCGGCCACGCCGCGGCCATCGTCTGCCACGTGCGGCGTCCGTACAGTAGGGCCTCGGCGTTGGTCAGCGCATCGGTGAAGGCCGCCCACCACCTCGGGATCGAAGAACGGGTGCGACCAGCCGCCGTGGGCGAAACCACCGTCGGTGTCCTCCTCGGGGCCGCCAGGCGCCTGCACGACGCCGTCCAGGCTGATGAACTCGATGATCACGATGCGCATGCGACTCACTCCTCTTCCTCGGACGGGGTACAGCGATGTGGACGATCGCGGCGCTCCAGAATCATCGCGACCAGCGACAAACCGGCCGACGGTTGACGTCTACCGGGCCGCGTAGTCGAGCTCGAGGAAGTCGGTCACCTCTGGCAGCCACCGTTCCTGCACGAAGCGGACATGGGCCGGGTGGTCGTTGTAGCGCTCGTACGCGAGTCGGTCTGCGAACTCCATCGAGATCCCGAAGCGGTAGTCGTTCTTCGGGCTGACCTCGGCCAGGAGCTCGAACGCCTCGAGGCCGGGGATCGTCGCGAGCTGCGCGGCTGCCTCGAGGAAGTCGTGTTCGGCGTCGGAGCCCGCTGGATGAACGAGCGTGAACACGACGGTGTGCCGGATGCGCTCCGCGTCCATTCGCAGACCCTAGCGGCGTCGGTCGGCCCGATGGTCCTAGGCGCGCGGGAAGTGCGGGTCGTCGCGGATCGCGTCGAGGTCGGGGTCGTTGATCGAGTTCTCGCGGAACCGCGGCTCGAGCTGGATCGCAACGGCGAGGTGGCCGAGCGCCTCTTCGCGCCGCCCGGCGCGCGACTCGGCGCACGCCAGGTTGTAGAGCACGCCCGCGTTCTGCGGATGCTCGCGGTGCTGCCGGAGCAGCACCTCGATGGCCGTGTCCCACTCCTCCGTCGACCAGTAGCGCAGCGCCTCGGCCGAACGCTCCCAGTCGGAGACGGTGAACGCGTGCCGCGGGATCGCTCCGACGACGAGTACGGTCGTGCCTTCGTCCCGCGCGACGGCGGAGCGGCGCACGCCCGGGTCCTTCACGAACACCACCGTGCCTTCCGCCGCCTCGACCGTCTCGCCGTCGACGGTGAACGTGGCACGGCCCTTGACGACGAGGTACAGCTCCTCGTGGCCGCCCGCGCCCTGCCCGAGCTCGTCGTGCTCACCGATCAGCTCCTGATCCGCCGCGGTCGCGCACCAGGCATTGACGCCGAAGGCTTCGATCCCGAGCTCCGAGCGCACCATGTGCCAGCGGGGCCGGCCCTCGTCCGCGTAACCCTCGATCTCGTCGAGCGGGATCGCCGTCCAGCGCTCCGTCACGCCGGCCTCTCGGCCCCGTAGGTGATCTCGGCGAGATCGAGCTCGAGCAGCTCGGCGTCGCGCACCAGCGCGCATGCCACCTCCGGCCGCGCGAGCGCCGCCACGACCGCCGCGGCGGTCGCGGCGCGGACGGCGACGGGGACGCCGCGCGCATGCGCATCCGCGAGCGCCGCCTCGTCCGCGACCGAGTCGAGCACGACCGCCTCCGACACGTCGACCGTGCCCTCGAGCGCGATCTCCGGCACCTTCCGCCCGGTCCTGCCGAACCAGCGCTCCCGCATCAGAGCTCGAGCGTCTCCCCCGGTGCGGGGGCCAGCACGCGGACGCCGGCCGGAGCCAGGGCCTGCAGCTCCTCGGGCGTGCCGGTCAGCACCGGGAACGTCCCGTAGTGGGACGGCACGCAGCGGGCCGAGCCGACGAGCTCGAGCGCCACCGCCGCCTCGCGCGGCCCCATCGTGAAGTGGTCGCCGATCGGCAGCACCGCCACCTCCGGCGCGTAGATGCGCCGGATCAGCGCCATGTCGCCGAACACGTTCGTGTCCCCGGCGAAGTAGATCGTCGGCCCGCCTTCGGAGCGGACGATCAGCCCGCACGGCTCGCCGAGATAGCGGCCGTCCGGAGCGCTCGAGGAGTGGTTCGCGTCGGTCAGCGTGACGGACACATCACCCACGGTTGCCGTGCCGCCCTTGTTGATCGAATGCGCGAGACCGTCGGCTGGAAGACCCTGGCCCGTGAGCCAGCCGCGCAGCTCGACCTGCGCCACGACAGGGCAGCCGAAGCGCTCGGCGAGCCCGACCGTGTCCCCGACGTGGTCGGAGTGCCCGTGCGTGAGGAGGATCAGGTCGCACCGTTCCGGCTGCAGCTCCCCGGCCGGGCAGGACGGGTTCCCGTTCAGGAACGGGTCGACGTAGACGCGGGTGCCGGCGGGCGTGTCGAGCCTGAACGCCGCATGACCGAGCCAGGTGAGCGCGGCTGCCATTGGCTGCGAGGGTACTACGCCGTCGATCGGTGCACGACGGGGACGCTCAGAACGGGAGCTGCGCGATCGCCTTCTCGGCGAGGTCGAAGAGCGGCTCGACGAAGAAGAACGAGCCGATCACCACCGCCACCGCGGCGACCAGCGTGGCGTCGAGCCCGCGGTCGGCCGGTGGCGAGCCGCCGATCGCGACGGGTGCGGTGCCGATCACCTGGCTCGGCCGCATGTAGAGCGCCCGCACCACGTTCAGGTAGTAGGCGACGCTGACGGCGGTCGCGACGACGCCGATCACGACGAGCCACCACCAGCCCGCCGCGTAGATGGCCGAGAAGATCGTGAACTTGCCGAGGAAGCCGCCGGTGAGCGGAAAGCCGGCGAACGAGAGCATGAACACCCACATGGCGACGCCGTGCAGCGGCCGCTCCCAGCCGAGCCCGGCGAGCCCGTCGAGCGTCACGGCGCGGTCGAGCTCGCGCTCGCGCGCCGCGATGACCGCGAACGCGCCCACGGTGGCGGCCGTGTAGGGGATCAGGAAGTAGAGCAGCGCCTCGCCACCGGCGGCCGAGTCGGCAGCGACCGCGGTGAGGAGAAAGCCGGCCTGGGCGACGGACGAGTAGGCGAGCATCCGCTTCACGTTGCGCTGCACGAGCGCCGCGAGGTTGCCGATCACCAGGGAGGCGACGGCGAGCACCGCCACCGCCACGGTCCAGATCTCCGACTGCTCGGGGAAAGCGGTCACGAGGACGCGCAGGGTGACGACGATCGCGGCCGCCTTGGTCGCCGCAGCCATGAAGGCGGTGACCGGCGTCGCCGCTCCTTCGTACACGTCCGGTGTCCACATGTGGAACGGCGCCGCCGAGACCTTGAAGGCGAGCCCGGCGATGATCAGCGCCATCCCCGTCACGAACAGGGGGTCGTCGGCGCCCGGCGCGCTCGCGAGCGACTCGAAGCCGAGCTCGCCGGTGGCGCCGTAGACGAGCGCGGAGCCGAACAACAGCACCGCCGAGCCGAAGGAGCCGATGATCAGGTACTTGAGGCCGGCCTCGAGCGATTGCTCGCGTCCCGTATCGAGTGCGCAGAGCACGTAGAGGGCGATCGAGAACCACTCGAGACCGAGGAACAGCGTCATCAGGCTCCCGGCCGAGACGAAGAACATCATCCCGGCGCCGGCGGCCGCGACGAGCGAGTAGTACTCGCCGACGTGGTCACGCCGTCCGTCACCGTGCGAGACGAGCACGACGAGAGCGCCGATCCCCGCCAGGATCACCTGCGTCAGGGCAGCCAGCCGGTCGCGCGTCATCGAGTCGCTGAGCAGCGCTATGCCCTCCGGTGTGTCCGCGAACACGCCGCCGGCGAGCACGCCCGCCGCGGCGAAGCCGCTGAAGGCGACGACGCTCGAGAAGAGGCGTCGGCTGTCACGCGGGAAGAGCACCGCACCGAGCAGGCAGAGACCGGAGGCGAGGAGCAGCGCCAGCGAGGGCGACAGCGCGAGCCAGTCGACGTTCGGCGCGGGGATCGTGGCACCGGTCATTCGCTCGTCCCCGCGGCCTGTTGCGGCTCGTCGTTCGGGAAGGTGTTGCCGGTGATCACGCCGGGCCAGGCGGAGAGCGCCAGCAGGCACGCGACGAGCGGGACGACGAGCCAGAGCTCACCGCCGACCAGGTCGGGCTCGTCCTCGGCGACGGCGGGCCCGCGGGTCTCGTGCAGGACGGCCGAGATGAGCCGCAGCCCGTAGAGCGCCGCGAGCACCATCGCACCGGCGCCGACGGCGGCGTACCCCCAACCCTGGAGGAAGACGCCCGAGAGGATGACGAACTCGCCGGCGAAGGTGGCGGAGCCCGGTACGGCGAGCATGATCATCCCCGCCGTCAGGACCAGCGTCGCGAGCGCCGGCCGGCCCTTCGCCATGCCGCCGAGCCGCGTCACGACACCGGTGCCGCAGCGCACCTCGAGCATCCCCGCGAGGAGGAACATGGTGGCCGAGACGAGGCCGTGCGCGACAGCCTGAAGGATGGCCCCGCTCACGCCGAGCTGGTTGGCGGAGAAGATCCCGAGCGTGATCAGGCCCATCTGCGCCAGCGACGAGTAGGCGACGATGCCACGGAGGTCGGGCTGGCGAAAGGCGAGCAGCGACCCGTAGACGAGCGTGGCCGCGCTGAGCACGAGCAGCAGCCCCTGGTACTGCTCGGCCGGCTCGGGGAAGTGGAGGAGGACGATCCACACAAAACCCACCACCGATGCCTTGGAGACGACGCCGGAGAGGAGCGCCGCCACCTCCGGCGGCGCCTGCGTGTACGCTCCGCGCAGCCAGCCGTGGAACGGCAGCAGCGGCGCCTTGACCGCGAAGGCGGCGACGAAGCCGAAGAAGATCCAGTCGTTGGTGCTTTCGCCCTGGCCCGGGACGAGGCTGAAGGTGCCGACGCTGACGCCGTAGGCGACGACGGAGGCCAGCATCAGCAGCGAGCCGGCCATCGTGTAGAGCACGAAGGTGACGGTTGCCCGCTGGCGCTCGGCGCCGCCCCAGACGCCGACGAGGATGTACAGCGGGATCAGCATCGCCTCGAAGAAGACGTAGAAGAGCAGCAGGTCCTGGGCCACGAAGACACCGACCACGGCGCCGATCAGGAACAGCATCAGGCCGTAGTAGGCGCGCGGCCGGTCGCGGCCGGCCCACACCGCGTAGGCGATGGCGGCGGCGCCGACGACGACCGTCAGGCCGACGAGCCAGAACGAGAGGCCCCACATGCCGACGGAGTACGAGGCCCCGATCGAGTCGAACCACTCCCTGTTGGCCGCGTACTGGAGATCCGTCGCGTTGAAGTCGAACCGGATCGAGACCCATGGCGCTCCGCCACCGCGGTCGAACCTGAAGATGCTGCCGATCCACCACCCGACTTCGGCGATCGCGACGAGAAACGCGAGGCCGGCCGTCCAGTCGCGCGGCAGCGGCGCCAGCCAGACGACGAGCGCCGCGACGAGGGGGAAGAGGATCAGGAGCGTCGTCTGCATCAGCGCACCGCGAGGAAGACGACAGCGAGGACGACGACCGATGCGGCGATCACGAGCGCATAGGTGCGCAAGAGGCCGGTCTGGATGCGGGCGACGCCGGCGCCGGCCTCGAGCGAGCCGCGCGCCACCTCGTCGAGCGAGCGGTGCACGACGGGCGTCTCGACCCGGTCACGGAGCTGCGTCGCGGCCGTCTGTGCCGGTCGCGAGAAGACGGCGTCGTACAGCTCGTCGAAGTAGAGCTTGTGCTCGAGAGCGGTGCGGACGGTCCCTTCGGGCACGAGCTCACGCCCGGCACGGAAGGCGCGGCGCGCGACGAGGATGCCGAGCACGGCGAGCGAGACGGAGATCAGGCTCGTCAGGTACTCGGCGCTGACCGTCGGCACGACGAGTGGCGGCGCCACCTCGTCGATCCACTCGAGGAACGGCTCCCAGACACCGGGGATGACGACGAGGCCGCCGATCGTGGCCAGCACCGCGAGCACACCGACCGGCACGAGCATCGTCCGCGGCCCCTCGCCGTGACCGTGCGTGTCCGCGCTCTCCGCCACGAGCGGCGACGGCTCCCCGTGGAAGACGAGGTAGTAGAGCCTGAACGTGTACGCCCCGGTGAGCAGCGCGCCGAGCAGGCCCATGGCGAAGAGCGTGTAGCCGAGCGCTCCCCCTGAGGCGAAGGCGGACGAGATGATGCCGTCCTTCGACCAGAAGCCCGAGAACGGCGGCAGCGCCGCCAGTGCCAGCGCCCCGGCGAGGAACGCACGGTGGGTGTACGGCATCACGCTGCGAAGGCCACCCATACGCCGGATGTCTTGCTCGCCACCGAGGTGGTGGCTGACGGCGCCGGCCGCGAGGAAGAGCAACGCCTTGAAGAAGGCGTGCGTCATGAGGTGGAACATGGCGTAGCCGTACGCGCCGATCCCGGCTGCCAGGAACATGTAGCCGATCTGGGACATCGTCGAGTACGCGATCACGCGCTTGATGTCCCATTGCACGAGGGCGACGAAGCCCGCCACGAGGAGCGTCACGCCGCCGAGGATGGCGGCGAGGTGCTGCACGTCGGGTGCCGCCTCGAAGATCGCGTGGGTGCGGCAGATGAGGTAGACGCCGGCCGTGACCATGGTTGCCGCATGGATCAGCGCCGAGACGGGCGTGGGGCCTTCCATCGCGTCCGGCAACCACGTGTGGAGCGGGATCTGGGCCGACTTGGCGACCGCGCCCCCGAGCAGTCCGAGCGCGACGAGCGTGACCGTCGTCTGCGAGAGATTCCCGTTCTCCGCGGCCGAGAACGCGACCGAATAGTCGAGCGAGCCGACCTGGCTGATCAGCAGGAAGAGCGCCAGCGCGAAGACCGCGTCGCCGAACGCGTTCATGATGAACGCCTTCTTCGCGGCGGCGATCGCCGAGGCGCGGTCGTGGTAGAAGCCGATCAGCAGGTAGGAGGCGAGGCCGACGAGACCCCAGCCGACGAGCAGCAGCAGCAGGTTCGCAGCCTCGACGAGGAGCAGCATCGAGAAGACGAACAGCGCCATGTAGGCGAAGAAGCGGCGTTCCTCGTCCTCACCGGCCATGTAGCCGTTCGAGTAGAGGATGATCAGGCCGCCAACGCCGGTGACGATCAGCATCATCGTCAGCGAGAGCGGGTCGACGAGGATGCTCATGTCGACCTTGAAACCGAAGATCTGGAGCCAGGTGTAGGCGACCGAGACGTGCTCGCGCTCGTCCGTGTTCTCGGACAGGACGGTCAGGAACGAGGCGACCGCGCCTGCAAAGGCGACGAAGACCGACAGCGTCGCCAGCCAGCCGGCGCCGCGCCGTGAGAGCCGGTTCCCCGCGACCGTGATCGCGAGTGCGCCGGCGAGCGGCGCACACAGGCAGAGCCAGGCTCCGGAGACCGCCACTACCCGCGCAGCTCCGTCATCGCGTCGACGTCGAGCGGGAGGCGCTGTCGTGCCATGGCGACGATCAGGCCGAGACCGACGCACACCTCGGAGGCGGCGACGGCCATCACCGCGAGCGCGAAGATCTGGCCGTCGAGGGTGCCGTGCTGCCGGGAGAACCCCACGAGCGCGAGATTCCCCGCGTTGAGCATGATCTCGAGCGAGAGCAGGACGATCAGCGGGCTGCGCCTGAGCATGACGCCGAACGTCCCGATCGCGAACAGCGCCGCCGCGACGACGAGGTACCAGGTGACGCCGGGGCCGAGCATCAGGGTGTCTCGTCAGTCTCGCCGACGCGGATGCCGAGCACGACGCCGCCGACGGCGGCGACGAGCAGCACGATCGAGGTGATCTCGAAGGCGAGCAGGTGGTCGGTGAGGAACAGCTCGCCGATCTCTGCCGGGCTGCCGAACGAGGCGGAGACGTCGGCCGCGTCGGTCAGATCGTCGCTTGCCGCGAGCCCGATCGCAACGACGACCTCGACGAGCAGTGCCACCGAGGCGACCACGGCGGCGGCCCGGATCCAGCGCGTGCCGCCCGCCCACGGCGCGTCGGCGCGCCCGCCGAGGTACGCGATCACGAAGAGGAACATCACCATCACCGCGCCCGCGTAGACGAGCACCTGCGCTGCCGCCACGAACTCGGCCGAGGCGAGCAGGTACAGCACCGCGAGCGAGGCGAGGTTGCCGATCAGCGAGAGCGCCGAGTGGAACGGGTTCGTGAGCGTGACCACGGCGACGCCGGAGCCGAGGCAGGCGCCGGCGGCGAAGAGCCAGATGACCCAGACGAGGACGTTCCCCATGACTAGCTGTGCGCCTTGTACGCCGGGATCGGCGTGTCGAAGAGGTCGGGGTCGGCGACCGGAACGGTCTTCACCGGTGCGGCCAGCAGCATGTCCTTCGTGTAGATGAGATCGTCGCGCGAGTACTCCGAGAGCTCGAACTCGTTGCCGAGCGTGATCGCGTCGAACGGGCAGGCGAGCTCGCAGTAGCCGCAGAAGATGCAGCGGCTGAGGTTGATCTCGTAGATCCGTGCGTAGCGCTCGCCGGCCGAGACCCGGTCGTCGGCCGTGTTCTCGGCGGGGACGACGCGGATGCAGTCCGCCGGGCAGGCCGCGGCGCAGAGCGAGCAGCCGACGCACTTCTCGAGCCCGTTCTCGTGCCGGTGCAGACGGTGGCGCCCGCGGAAGCGCGGGTACACGTCGCGCTTGAACTCCGGGTACTCCTGCGTGATCGGCTTCTTGAAGATCTGCCGGAAGGTGACCCCGAAGCCCTTGAGTGTCGAGAACGGCTGCGCCATCGGCTAGATCGCCACCACGAGGACGGCGGTCACGATCGCATTGACGGTGGCCACGGGGAGGAGCACCTTCCAGCCGAAGCGCATCAGCTGGTCGTAGCGCAGGCGCGGCACCGTGGTGCGGATCCAGATGAAGACGAACAGCAGCACGAAGAGCTTGACGAGGAACCAGATCGGCCCGGAGAGCGGGCCGAACCACTCCGGTCCGTGCCAGCCGCCGAGGAAGAGGGTCACGGCGAGCGCCGAGAGCGTGATCAGGTTGATGTACTCGGCCATCGAGAAGAGCCCGAAGCGCATGCCGCCGTACTCGGTGTGGTAGCCGGCGACGAGCTCCTGCTCCGCCTCGGGCAGGTCGAACGGCGCCCGGGCGGTCTCCGCCAGCCCGGCGAGGAAGAAGACGGCGAAGCCGCAGATCTGCGGCAGCACGTACCAGACCTCGTCGGCCTGCGCGGCGACGATCTGGGTCAGCGACAGCGAGCCCGCCATGATCACGACGCCCGAGCACCGACAGTGCGAGCGACACCTCGTAGGAGACGAGCTGCGCGCAGGTGCGCATCGAGCCGAGCAGCGAGAACTTCGAGTCGGACGACCAGCCGCCGATGATGAAGCCGTACACGCCGAGCGAGCTGACGGCGAACATGAACACGAGGGCGATGGGGACGTCCGCCACGTAGCCGGTGACCTCGTACCCCCCGATCGTCCAGCCGGGGCCCCACGGGATGACCGAGAAGGTGACGAGAGCGGTGAAGGCGGCCAGGAAGGGCGACAGGATGTAGAGCACGTCGCCTGCGTCCGTGGGCCGGAAGCTCTCCTTGTTGAGCAGCTTCAACAGGTCGGCGATCGGCTGCAGCAGCCCTCGGAAGCCGACGCGGTTCGGGCCGTAGCGCAGCTGCATGCGCCCCATCACCTTCCGCTCCGCGAGCGTCAGGTAGGCGAACGTGACCAGCACGAGGTTGATGACGATGAACGACTTGATGAGGCTGATCCACCACTCCTCGCCCGTCGACAGCAGCAGGCCGCTCACGTCTTGACGACCTCCACCGTCTGGTGCAGCTCGCCGGCGTGCTCCTCGGCGACGCGGACGACGCCGGCCACGAGTGTGCGGTCGACCTTCGCCCGGAGCTCGACAGATGTCCCGTTGGAGCGGAGCGTGATGTCGTCCCCGCTCGCGATCCCACGGCGCTCGGCGTCGTCCGCCGAGAGCGCCGCCTCGGGTGCGGGGCGCTGGAACTGGAGCTCGTCCACGCGCTCCACCTCGGGGCCGGAGAAGAGCGGCCGGTAGCGCAGCAGGCGCAGCTCGCCGACGAGGTGGCCGTCTGCCGCCGCGCGCGGCGGCCGCGACCCGGCGTCGATGCGGCCGGCTCGGGCGCGATCCACGGGGCGCGCGCCGGCAGCGGCGCCTGCTCGCCGATCGTCTCGAGCGGGACGCCGTTCGAAGATGCGCGACGCAACCTCCGCGAAGACGACGGATGCGTGCGGGGAGAGCTCGAGGTCGAACCGTGCCGCGAGGCTCGAGATCCAGGCGAGCTCGTCCGGGACGGGCGACAGCACGGCGCGGCGCAGGCGCTGCAGCCGGCCCTCGAGGTTCATCAGCGTCCCGTCTCGCTCCAGCGCAGCGGTCGCCGGGAGGACGACATCCGCCCAGCCGACGGCCAGCTCGTGGTACATCGCGATCGCGACGACCGCGTCCGCCCGCTCCGCCAGATCGCGGACGGCCGGTGTGGCCGCGGCCTCGTCGCCGGAGACGATGAGCAGCCGGATGTGACCGGTCTCCGTGTCGTCCTCGTCCGCAGCGGCAGACCACGCGAGTGCGACGCCGCGCCCGTTCGGGGTTGCGGGCAGGTGAAAGGCGGCACACCCGGGCTTGTCCGCGAAGCCGAGGTCGTGCGCTGCCTCCGCCAGGCGGGCGCCGCCGCCTCCGCCGGGGCCCGACCAGATCAGCACCGCCCGGTCCGATGCGCGCAGCTTCTTGCCGAGCGCGTGACCCGGCTGCGTGAGCTCCGTGAGCGCGGCCGCCGTCTCGCCGGGCGCCACGGCGACGGTCCCGGCGCAGCCGACCGTCACGATCTCGGCGCCGTTGCGGCGCGCGTGCTTGAGCCAGAGGTCGACGATCGGGGCCCGGTCGACGACTGCGTCGTCGCCCAGCACGACGACGATCTCCGCCTCGCCGATCGTCGAGAGCGGCGCTCGGAAGGCGTCGAGCGCGGTCGAGGTCGACTCGGGCAGCACGGCGGTATGCGCTCCGACACCGGCCCGCAGCAGCCGCGCCAGCGCGTACGCGTGCTCGATCGTCTCAGCGCCCGAGAGCGCCGTCACGACGTGGCCGCGGGCATCGCGCAGGAGCCGCTCGACAGCCTCGAGCGCGTCGTCCCACGACGCCGGCTCGAGGCCTTGGCCGCCGCGCAGGAGCGGCTCGCGGATGCGGTCCTCCGCGGCCAGGTGCGGGTGCGCGAAGCGTCCCTTGTCGCACAGCCAGCCGCCGTCGATCTCGGGGTGGTTGCGCGAGTGGACGCGGAGCGCCTTGCCTTCGCGCGTCGTCACGGAGACGTTGCAACCGACCGGGCAGAGGCCGCATACGGTGGGCACGTTCTGGATCTCCCAGGGGCGCGCCTTGAACCGGTACTGCGTGGCGGTGAGGGCGCCGACCGGGCACAGCTCGACGACGTTGCCGGAGAATGGTGCCGTGTACGGGTCGTCACCGAAGGTCGCGATCTCGGTGAAGGCGCCGCGGTTGCGCGCCACGAGCTGGTCGTCCTCGGCCACGTCGGAGGAGAAGCGCGTGCAGCGGTAGCAGAGGATGCACCGCTCCCGGTCGAGCGCGATCAGCGGGGAGACCGGGATCGGCTTCTCGAAGGTGAGCTTCTCGAAGGTCATGCGCGTCGATCCCGGCCCGTAGCGGAACGTCAGGTCCTGGAGCGGGCACTCGCCGCCCTTGTCGCAGACGGGGCAGTCGAGCGGATGGTTGACGAGGATGAACTCGAGCGTCGCGTTCTGGCCCTCGGCAGCCTTCTGCGAGGTGGCGGCGGTGCGCACGACCATTCCGTCCTGCGCGGTGAGCGTGCAGCCGGCCTGCAGCTTCGGCAGCCCCTCGATCTCGACGAGGCACATGCGGCAGGCGCCGACGGGCGCCCCGAGGCGCGGCTCGTAGCAGAAGACCGGGATCTCGATCCCCGCCGCGGCGGCCGTCTCGACGAGGCCGGTTCCCTTGGGCACCTGCAGCTCACGATCGTCGATCGTGAGGGCGACGAGATCGGTCACGCCAGCATCTCCAGCGGCCGGGCGAGCCCGTGCGCGTGAATGTGCCGCTCGTGCACCGTGACGGGCGCGAGGACGCCATCGAGCGACGACTCACCGCCGAACGGGCACGCACCTTCGTCGATGTGCGCCTGGAACTCGGCGGTGAACTTCGCCACGTAGCTCCCGACGGCGATCGCGTCGGAGTCGCCGAGCGGGCACAGGCACTTGCCGTTGACGCGCTCCGCCACGTCGAGCAGCAGGTCGAGGTCGCCCTGCGCGCCGCGACCATCCTCGATCTTCTGCAGGATCTGCGTCAACCACTTGGTGCCGACGCGGCACGGCGTGCACTTGCCGCACGACTCGTGCTCGTAGAACTGCGACACGCGCACCGCGAGCTGCACCATGCAACAGCGGTCGTCGAGCGCGATCACGGCTGCCGATCCGATCGCCGACCCGGCCGCGGTCATCGACTCGAAGTCGAGCGTCACGTTCTCGACCTCGGCGGCCGTGAGGATCGGCGTCGAGGAGCCACCCGGGATGACGGCCTTGAGCGTCCGCCCGCCGGCGATGCCGCCGCCCTCCTCGTAGATCAGGTCGCGCAGCGGGTAGCCGTGCGGCAGCTCGTAGTTGCCACCACGGACAACGTCGCCGGAGAGCGAGAAGACACGGGTGCCGGTGGACGACTCGACTCCGAGCTTCGCGTACTCCGCGCCGCCCATCTCGATGATCGGGGTCGCCGTCGTGATCGACTCGACGTTGTTGACGGCCGTAGGTGACGCGTAGAGGCCGGCGATGGCGGGGAACGGCGGCTTGGTGCGCGGCTGACCGCGCTTGCCCTCGAGCGACTCGAGCAGCGCCGTCTCCTCGCCGCAGATGTAGGCGCCCGCGCCCCGGTGGAGGACGACCGTCACCTTGCCGAGCAGCTTCTTCTTGCGCATCTGCTCCAGCGCGGCGACGAGGATCTCGAACTCCCGCTCGTACTCCCCGCGGATGTAGACGAACACGTGCCGCGACTCGATCGCGTGCGCGGCGATGAGGCAGCCCTCGAGAAAGCGGAAGGGGACGCGCAGCATGATCTCGCGGTCCTTGAACGTGCCGGGCTCGGACTCGTCGGCGTTGACGACGAGGTAGTGCGGGCGCGGCACCTGCTCCTTCGAGGGGAGGAAGCTCCACTTGCGACCGGTGGGGAAGAAGGCGCCGCCGCGGCCGCGCAGGCCGGAGGCGTTCAGCTCCTCGATCACGTCTGCGGGCGCCATTGCACGGGCACGGGCGAGCGCGCCGAAGCCCCCGCCCGCCTCGTAGTCGGCGATCTCCGTCACGGCGCCGCCGTCCGTGCCGGCGAAGATCACCTCAGGCGTCGCCACGCAACTCCTCGACGATCTCCGCCACCCCGCCCGCCTGCACGTGCAGACGGTGGCGGTTGTCGATCGCCACGACCGTGGCCCAGCCGCAGCCGCCGAGGCACTCGACGGTGCGCAGCGTCACGGCGCCGTCCGCGGTCGTCTCGCCCGTGTGGATCCCGAGCTGCCGCTCGAACGCCTCGACCACCTGCTGTGCGCCCTTGACGGCGCAGGAGATGTTCGTGCACACCTCCACCACATGGCGGCCGACCGGCTCGAGACGGAACATGTCGTAGAACGAGGCGACCGAGAGGCAGTACGCGGGTGTCAGCTCGAGCGCATCCGCCACCTCGCGGAACGCCTCCTCGGGGAGCCACCCGCCGTGCTCGGCCTGCGCCAGCTGCAGGGCGGGGAGCACCGCGGACAGCGGATCCGGATAGCGGCCCCGCAGCTCCTGCACGCGGTCCGAGAGCGTCGCCTGCGTGCTCACCGGGCAATCCCCTCTCCGCAAGCCGGGAATCCGCAGAAGCGGATACCCGGCGCGGGAATCCGCCTGCGGCGGCAAACCCCTGAAGCGGCCGCTTCGCGGCCTGGGCGCACGCCACTCATCGGTCACAATCCCCCATGACCCCGTCCAGCGAGCCGACGATCGCGATCAGGTCGGCCACCAGCGACTCGCGGCTGCAGGCGGCGGTCGCCTCGAGCGCGGCGAAGCTCGGCCCGCGGAACTTGACCCGCCACGGCCGCGGGCCGCCGTCGGAGACGAGGTAGCAGCCGCTCTCACCGCGCGGGGACTCGATCGCGACGTAGACCTCCCCCTCGGGCACCGTGTAGCCCTCGGTGACGATCTTGAAGTGGTGGATGAGGGATTCCATCGAGGTGTGGAGCTCTTCACGCGGGGGAAGTACGACCTTGCGGTCGTCGGCGATCCAGGCGTGGCCGCGCAACTCCTCCAGCCGGTCGACGCACTGCCGGATGATCCGCACCGACTGCCGCATCTCGTCCATGCGCACCCGGTAGCGGTCGTACACGTCGCCGGCCTGGTAGACGGGCACCTCGAAGTCGACCTCGTCGTAGGCGAGGTACGGCAGGTCGCGGCGGAGGTCCCAGTCGATTCCCGAGGCGCGCACGACAGGCCCCGTCTGCCCGAGCGCGAGCGCGTCGGCGGCGGACAACGGACCGATGCCCTTCGTCCGCTGGAGCCAGATCGCGTTCCGGTCGAGCAGGGCCTCGTACTCGTCGACAGCCTTCGGCATCCGGGTGCAGAAGGCGCGCACCTGCTCGTAGAAGCCTTCCGGGATGTCCTCGGCGAGCCCACCCGCCTGGAAGTAGCGCGTGTGCATGCGCGTGCCGCAGACCATCTCGAACAGGTCGAGGATCAGCTCGCGCTCGCGGAACGCATACCACCAGGCCGTGATGGCGCCGATCTCGAGCGCGGACGTCCCGAACCACACGAGGTGGGAGTGGATCCGCGTCAGCTCGGACAGGCACATGCGCATCCACGTCGCCTTGCGCGGCGTCTCGAGGCCGAGCAGCTTCTCGATCGCCAGCACGAAGACGAGCTCGTTCGCCTGGAAGGAGACGTAGTCGACGCGCGCCGGGTACGTGATCGCCTTCCAGTACGTCTTCTGCTCCATCGTCTTCTCGAAGCCCGTGTGCAGGTAGCCGATCACGGCGCGGATGCCCGCCACCTGCTCGCCGTCCAGGTCGACGATCAGCCGCAGCACCCCGTGCGTGGACGGGTGGTTGGGGCCGAAGTTGACGGTCAGGATGTCCTCGAGCGTGTGCAGGGCCGGGTCGATCTCGAGGATCGTCGGGCACGGGCTCGGGATCCGCGTGCCGTCGTAGATGCGTGTCCCGGGCAGGACCGACACGGGGCTCACTCCTCCCCCGCAGATCCCGAACCTGCAGGAGCAGGTTCGGGATCGCGAAGATCCCTAAAGCGGCCGCTGGCGCGGCCGGCGCCACCGATGGACGTGAGTCGCGAATCCGACAAAGGGCTCACTCCTCCCCCGAGAACCGCACCGGCTCGCCGCCGATCGGATAGTCCTTGCGCAGCGGATGCCCCTCCCAGTCCTCGGGCATCAGGATCCGGACGAGGTTCGGATGGCCGCGGAAGGGGATCCCGTACATGTCCCACGCCTCGCGCTCGTACCAGTCGGCGGACGGCCAGATGCCGACCACCGAGTCGATCTCCGTCGCCGTCGTCGAGCCAGACCTGCACGCGCACGCGCGCGGGCTCGTCGTCGACCCGGAGCAGGTGGTAGGAGACCGAGAAGCGCTTCGGCTTCGGGTCGGGCGTGCGAGCCCGGCCCTGCGAGCCGGGGGCGAAGATGTCGCGCCCGTCGGGTGTGCCGATGTACCCGGCCACGCCGGGCTCGCCCCAACCGAGGTAATCGGCCGGGGAGAGGTCGACGAGCTGGTTGAAGCCGAGCTCGTCGCGCAGGTGGATGCATGCCTCGGCGAGCCGGGCCGGGTCGACGACGAGCGTCGTCTCCCCGTACGCCTCGCGCTTCTCGACGAGACCGGGAACGGAGTCGTACGACGCCACGCCTACTCCGCCACGCCTCGGATCAGGTAGGCGGGCGGCACGCCGGCGCGGATCTTCTCGTGCAGGCGCACGATGCCCTCCATCAGGGCCTCCGGCCGCGGCGGGCAGCCAGGGACGTGGATGTCGACCGGGACGATCTTGTCGACGCCCTGGAGCACCGTGTAGTTGTTGAACATCCCGCCCGACGACGCGCAGGCGCCCATCGCGATCACCCACTTGGGCTCGAGCATCTGGTCGTAGACCTGCCGGAGCGGCGCGGCCATCTTGTGGGTCACGCGCCCCGAGACGATCAGGAGGTCGGCCTGGCGTGGCGAGGAGCTGAACCGTTCCATCCCGAAGCGGGCGATGTCGTAGCGCGACGAGACGATCGACATCATCTCGATCGCGCAGCATGCGAGCCCGAACGTGTCCGGCCACATCGACCCGGCCTGCGCCCACTTGACGGCCTTGTCGATGCTGGTCAGCAGGAGCGCGTCCTCGATCTGCGCCACCTCCTGCTCGAACACACCCGGGCCTTTCTCTGCGTTGAGCACCCGCTCGGAGTTGAGGCCGGCCTTGGCGAGCGGCCGGTCGCTGATCACGGGGAGCTGCCTGCGCGGCGTCACGGGCGCCACTCGAGCGCCCCCTTGCGCCAGATGTAGACGTAGCCGACGCCGAGGATGACGATGAAGCCGAGGAACTCCGCCAGCCCGAACCAGCCGAGCGCGTTCAGCTGCACGGCGAGCGGGTAGAGAAACACGATCTCGATGTCGAAGAGGATGAAGAGCATCGCCGTCAGGTAGAAGCTGACGGTGAAGCGCCGCTCCTGGCTCGGCGATCCCTCGGAGACACCGGACTCGAACGGGATCATCCGCTGGCGTGTCCGGGTGCGCGGCTTGGCCGGGAGGACGAACGAGAGCGCGATCATCGTGGCCGGGATGGCGGCCGCGAACAGCGCGTAGAACAGGATCGGCAGCCAGTTCGAGAGCATGCGGGAAGGACGTCTCCTCGGCGCGGAACCTAGCACCAAGCGCGGTCCTCACGATTGGAGAAGGAGATGCCGATGAACGCGTGGAAAGCGCTGTCACGAACCGGCTCTCTGCGGCCCGCGGCGAGCACCCCGTCAGCTACGATCGGAACGTGGAGATCACCGAGCGCCCCACCGAGACCATGATCACGCTGACGCCCGTCGCGGCGGCGAAGGTCAGGGAGCTGATGGCCGAGGAGCCGGACGGCGACACGCTCGTCCTGCGCGTCGCCATCCAGGGCGGCGGCTGTTCGGGCTTCCAGTACGGCCTCGGCTTCGACACCGCGCCCCGCCGAGGGTGACCACGAGCTCGACGCTCGAGGGCGTCGCCGTCGTCGTCGACCCGTTCTCCGCCCCGTACCTGCAGGGGGCGACGATCGACTATCTGAACGGGCTCCAGGAGTCGGGCTTCAAGATCGAGAACCCGAACGCCGTCTCGTCCTGCGGCTGCGGCCACTCCTTCCAGGTGGAAGAGGGCGAAGAGCTGCCCGAGGGCACCTCAGTCGGCGGCTGCGGCTCCGGCTGCTCGCACTGACGCGAGCGCACTCGCGCCCGCGGCTCATCCCCCCGCCCGCCCGAGGAAGGTCCTCGTGCTTGAGTCACGCCGCCAGGTGTCGTAGCCTCGTTCGGTCACGTTATCCCGAGGAGGATCGAGTTGAAGACTCTCTACAAGTGGTGGTCCGCGCTGCTGCTCGTCGCCGTCGTGCTCCAGATCGGGTTCGCCGGGTACGGCGCGTTCTTCGTGGCCGGCAAGCTCGACGGGGACGGGAAGACCATCGACGACAAGGGGTTCGAGGACGGCTTCGGCATCCATGCCGGCTTTGGCTACCTCGTGATCCTGCTCGGCCTGATCTTCCTCGTAATCGGTCTTGCCGCCGGCATCGGCAAGTGGCGGCTCGGAAAGCACGGGCTGCTCTTCCTGCTCCTTTTCATTCAGCTGTGGCTGGCGTGGATCGGCTTCGAGGTCCCGGTGGTCGGGTTCTTCCACCCCATCAACGCGATGCTGATCGCCGGCCTCACGGCCTGGATCGTCTACGAGCAGTGGTTCGAGTCGAGGCGAGTCGCGCCGGCTGCCGCATAGACATCACGGCCGCGCACGACCGCCCTCACTCCGGGTGGTTGTGCGCGGCCCCACCCGTCTCGAACGGGGTCGTCACGTCCGCGTAGGCGACGTGCATCGTGAGGCCTGCGGCGGCGTGGGAGAGGTTGTGGCAGTGATCCATCCAGATGCCGGGGTTGTCCGCGCGGAAGGCGACCTCGTACCTCTCGCCCGGCTTCACCTCGAGCGTGTCGCTCCACCAGGGGCTGCCCGACACCGGGACGCCGTCACGGCTCAGCACGAGCATGTGGTGACCGTGCAGGTGCATGGGATGCACGGCGCTCGTGTCGTTGAAGATCGACACCCGGACGAGGTCGCCCTGAGACACGACGAACATCGGCACACGCGGGAAGATCCCGCCGTTGATCGACCACTGCATGCCCGGGTGCCCGTCGAAGAAGCCGGGCTTCCGCCCCACCTCGAGGGTGAACGTGCGATCGAAGCGGCTGTTCGACGCCGAACGGCGTTGCTGCCGGGCGCCCGTACGAGGCCGGATCGAAGTCGCGGGTCGGAGTCGCGGTCGGCGGGTCCGCCGTGCCGTCGGCGCTCAGCGCGAGAACCGGCCCGCCACCCTCGAGCGACAGCCCGACCGGCGTCGCGGGCATGGTGAACCCGACGTCGTACCTGCCGCCGCCGGCCAGCTCGAGTGTCTCCTCGCCGATCTCGCCGGGTTCGTTGAGGTCGGTGCCGTCGATCGCAAGCACGCGGAACCGCGTCCCTGCCAGGACCAGCCGGTGCGGCGTGTTGTCGCTGTTGACCACCCGTAGCCGGACCGGTGTTCCGGACGCGACCGCGCGCCGCTGCTCCCCGTCCGAGCCGTTGAGGAGCGGGATCCCGGCCAGGGTATGGACGACGACCGTGACATCTTCGGCATCGCCCGTCGGCGACCCAGTCGCCGGCTCGATCACGAGCGGCCCGTACAGCCCTCGGCGCACCTCGTCGTCCGAGTCCTGGTGCGAGTGGTACCAGAAGGTTCCCACCTGTTCGGCTCGGAAGCGGTATGTGTAGCTGCCGCCGGGACGTACCGCATCCTGCGTCACCCCGGCCACTCCGTCCTCGGCGTTCGGCACGTCGACGCCGTGCCAGTGGATCGTGACCCCGCCCTCGACATCCTCGTTGTGGAGCGTGACCTCGACGAGGTCGCCGCGGTGCGCGCGGAGCTCGGGGCCGGGGACGCGCCCGTTGAACGTGAGGGCCTCCACCGTGCGCCCCGAAGGCAGCGTCACCGTCGCGTGGCGCGCCGTCAGCGTGAAGCGAGCGTCGGGTCGGCCGGCGGGGCCGCGCAGCCGTGTCACCGGCACCGTCCCGAGGCCCGCGTGACCCGCGTGGGCGGGCGGGCCGCCGCCGTCGTCGATCACGGCGTAGTCCATCACGTTGTACGTCCCGGGGAGCCTGCTCTGCCACCACGCCCAGCCCACCGCGCCGACGGCGACGAGCGCGGCCGTGCCCGCGAGCACGACGACGGCGCCGATCGCCGCGCGCTTCATGCGTGGCCGTCGCCCGCGCGAGGCCCTGCTCGTCGAGCCACGGCGTGCGGTAGCCGTCCTCGCGCCACATGACCGGGAAGAAGGCCTCGTCGAGGTCCCGCTCACCGGCCGCCGGCGGTACTTCGAGTAGACCGGGTGCGGCGCGGCGTCGTCAGCCCAGCGGGTCTCGGTCGAGACCATGTGGCTGACGATCGCGCGGCGCTCCCGGTCGGCTCGCTCGTTGGGCGGTGAGCCGTGGAACGTCCAGCCGTCGTGAAAGGCCGCGCCGCCGGCCGGCACCTCGATCGGGACGAGATCGAGCTCGCGCGTCGGGTGCGACCTCGCGCACGTGGCCGAGCCAGTCGTCCGGGGCATGGAACTGGCCGCCGACGGCGGCGCGCGGCCAGTGCCTCGAGCCGCGGACGTAGTAGATCGTGCCGGCGTCGGCGCTCGTGTCGTCGAGCGCCATCCAGCACGTGGTCATGTTCGGCGGTTCGAGCCACTCCACGTACGCCGCGTCCTGGTGGCAGAGGAGCGCCTTCCCGGAGGGCGGCTTCCAGATCGCGTTGTCCTGGATCAGGCGCAGACCGGGCGCTCCGGCGAGCCGGGCACCGAAGGCCGCGTTCCTGGCCGAGAGCACGGTGGCGGCGAGCGTGCGGTCCGCCTTCCAGACGTTGCAGAGCTGCCGCGTCTTGTCGGGCGGCGTCACACCGGGCTCGTAGTTGACCTCGTCGGGTCGGAGTCCCGTCTCCCACTCGTGCGCGAACGCGCGCGCGAAGCGGTCGCGCAGCCGCGCCAGCTCCGCCGCCGTCCAGAAACCGCTCGACGACGACGAAGCCGTCCCGGCCGTACGCCTCGATCTGTTCCCGGGTTGGGTCCACGCGACCGTGATTATCCTGGCCCGGTGAGCGAAGCGCGTCCCCTTCGTGTCGCCGTCGTCGGCTCGGGTCCTGCCGGGTTCTACGCGGCCGGTGCGCTCCTCGCGAGCGAGGACCCTCCCGTCGAGGTCGACCTGATCGAGCGGCTGCCGACGCCGTGGGGTCTCGTGCGGCTGGGGGTGGCGCCCGATCATCCGAACATCAAGTCCGTCTCGCGAGTCTTCGAGAAGACGGCACAGAAGCCCGGCTTCCGCTTCCTCGGCAACGTCTCCGTGGGCGAGGACGTCACTCACGAGGAGCTGACCCGTCTCTACGACGCCGTCGTCTACGCGGTCGGGCGCGCAGACCGACCGGCACATGGGCGTCCCCGGCGAGGACCTCCCCGGCTCGTGGCCCGCGACGGCGTTCGTGGCCTGGTACAACGGCCACCCCGACTTCCAGGACCTGAGCTTCGACCTCGACTGCGAGCGGGTCGTCGTGGTCGGCAACGGCAACGTCGCCGTCGACGTGGCGCGCATGCTGGCGCTGACGGCCGGCGAGCTCGCGCCGACCGACACGACGGACGAGGCGATCGAGGCCATCGTCGGTGCCGGCGTGCGGGAGATCCTCGTGCTCGGCCGGCGCGGGCCGGTGCAGGCGGCGTTCACCAACCCCGAGCTCGTCGAGCTGACCGAGCTGGCCGGCGCCGACCTGCTCGTCGACCCTGCCGACCTCGAGCTCGACCCGTCGAGCGAGGCGGCGCTCGCCGACGATTCCATGGCACAGCGAAACCTCGCGGTGCTGCGCGAGACGGCCGCCACCGCGCCGAGCGGGAAGCCGCGAGCGATCGCCTCCGCTTTCGCGCCTCGCCGGTCGCCATACTCGGCGACGGGTGTGTCGAGGCGGTCGAGATCGTCCGCAACGAGCTGGTCGACGACGGGCGGGGCGGCCTGCGTGCGGCCCACCGACGACCGCGAGGTGATCCCGTGCGGTGCCGTCCTGCGCAGTCGTCGGCTACCGCGGCGTCCCGCTCCCGGGCGTGCCCGTTCGACGAGCGCGCGGGGTGATGCCGAACGACGGCGGGCGGGTGCTCGACGCGACGGGGCGCCATTGCCGGGCGTCTACTGCACCGGCTGGATCAAGCGAGGCCCGAGCGGCGTCATCGGCACGAACAAGAAGGACGCCACCGAGACGGTCGACAAGCTGCTCGAGGACGTGCGCTCCGGGGGACTACCGCTCGAGGCAGGTCGACCACCGCCGACGTCGACGCGCTGCTCGCCGAGCGTGGCGTCGACGTCGTCACGCAGGCCGGGTGGGAGGCGATCGACGCAGCCGAGCGCTCACGCGGGGAGCAGCTCGGCCGCCCGCGCGTCAAGCTCGCCCGCTGGCCCGAGTTGCTCGCTGCAGCGCGGAGCTAGCCATCTACACTCATAGCGGTGAGCGGCGAACGGCTCTGGGGTGACGAGACGGACAAGGCGGTCGGCAACTTCCAGGTCTCGGGCGAGCCGATCCCGCCGGCGGTGACGCACTGGCTGGGCCGCATCAAGGGCACCGCCGCGCGCGTCAACGCCGAGCTCGGGTTGCTCGACGCGGACAAGGCGGGGCGCATCGCCGCCGCCGCCGATCGCATCGCCGCGGGCGAGCTCGACGACCAGTTCCCGATCGACGTCTTTCAGACCGGCTCGGGGACGAGCTCGAACATGAACGCGAACGAGGTGATCGCCGCGCTCGCAGGCGAGGACGTGCACGCGAACGACGACGTCAACATGGGCCAGTCCTCGAACGACGTCTTCCCGTCCGCCGTGCATCTCGCGGCGCTCGACCGGATCGTGAACGACCTGCTTCCGGCGCTGGACGCGCTCGGGGCGTCGCTTGGACGCAAGGCGGCGGAGTTCGACGACATCGTCAAGTCCGGTCGCACCCACATGATGGACGCGGTCCCGGTGACGCTGGGACAGGAGTTCGGCGGCTACGCGGCGCAGGCTCGTGAAGGTGCAGCCCGGGTGCGGGACGCGCTGCCGCGCCTGGGACAGATCCCGCTCGGCGGCACCGCCACGGGCACCGGGCTCAACACGCACCCGGAGTTCGCCGGCCGTGTGCGGGAGCTGTTGGTGAAGGACACGGGCCTTCCGATCTCCCCGCCGGCCGACCCGTTCGAGGCGCAGGCGGCGCGTGACGGCCTGGTCGAGGCCTCCGGGGCGCTCAAGGTGGTCGCCGTCTCGCTGACCAAGATCGCCAACGACCTGCGGCTGATGGGCTCGGGCCCGCGGGCCGGGCTCGGGCGAGCTCTTCCTGCCGGAGCTGCAGAAGGGGAGCTCGATCATGCCGGGGAAGGTGAACCCGGTCATCCCCGAGGTGGTGACCCAGGTCGCCGCCCAGGTGATCGGCAACGACACGGCGATCACGATCGGCGGCATGAGCGGGCAGTTCGAGCTCAACGTCTACGTGCCGCTGCTGGCGCGAAACCTGTTGCAGTCGATCATGCTCCTCGCCAGCGCGTCACGGCTGCTCGCCGAGAAGTGCGTCGACGGGATCGTGGCCAACAGGGAGCAGAACGAGCACTACGCCGAGCTGACGCTGTCGGCGGCGGCGGCGCTCAATCCGCACATCGGCTACGACCGCGCCACCGAGCTCGTCAAGCAGGCGGCAGCGAGCGGCCGCTCGCTCCGCGACGTGGCCCGCGAGATGGGTGTTGACGACGCCGTCCTCGACGATGCGCTCGACTACCACCGCATGGCGAAACCGCCTCGCTAGCGCGGGCTCGCTGCGGCGCTTGACACCGTCCGGCCCAAGTCATATACCGGGCGGGGTGATTCGCCTGGGGGGAGAGCCGATGTGCCACGCGGTAGGCCGAGCGCCTCCGTGAACTCCAGTCACTAAGGGGAGTACATGCGTACGAAGCCGTCACCCCGAAGGTCAATCGTCCTCATCGGCGCGCTCACGCTCGCTGCGAGCCTCATCGTCTCGACGACACAGGCGGCGCCGGGCGATGACGACCAGCCGCAGCCCGAGAGCGTCAGCTCCAAGAGCGACCAGGACACGGTAAAGCTGGACGAGAAGCTCCAGGACAAGGTCGAGAGCGGGTCGACCGAGACCGTGTACGTCTTCGTCACGGTCACCGGCAACACGGCGCAGGTGAAGAAGCTGCTCGACGATGCGGCGTCCGCCGAGGCAAACGGCGACGCGATCGTCGTCGGCTCGGCCACCGTGCAGCAGCTACCGAAGATCGCCAGCCTCAAGAGCGTCGTTTCGATCGGGCTCGTCGAGCTGAAGAAGTCCGGTCGGCCGCTCGGCGTCCCGGACCCCGACCTGAACCACCGACCGACGAAGGAGGAGCTCAACGCGGCTCTGAAGGGGCTCTACAAGCGCGAGGTGCCGTACTCGAAGGCGCCCAAGCTCAAGCGCTCGCATTTCGACAGGCTCAAGAAGCTCGGCGTCCTCGACGCCAAGACGCACAACTTCGCCGGCGCCTGGAAGGACGGCTATACAGGGGAAGGCGTGACGGTCGGCGTGGTGGACGGCGGCACCGACTGGGGCATCCAGATCTCATCGGTACCTGGCAGACGTGGTCGGGCGCGGTGACAGCCGGCTCGACCGATGCAGGCTGGAACGGCTGGCCGAAGGCCCTGGACCCGTACGGGACGCTCGTCTGGCTCGTCTCGCCGGACTTCGTCGACCTGGGCCTCTCCTGGTACACGTCGACCCGTGAAATCACCTGTCCGAGCAGCCAGGGCAACACGACGACCGGCAACGACCACACGTCGGACTGCAAGGTCGACTTTGCCACGCGGACGGGACCGGCCCGCAACTTCGCGGCGCCGAGCGGGACGGTGACGCACACCTACAAGTTCCCGGAGTCGTGGTCGAAGTCCGGCATCGTCCGCATGGGCAGCCATCCCGACGACCACCTCCTCCTGCTCTACGGCGAGCGGCCCGCTTTCTTGGTCGTCGACTCGAAGACCGCAGGCGTCTACGACACCGTCTACGTCGATCTCGACGACGATCACAACTTCGCCGACGAGAAGCCGTTGACCAAGGAGTCCCCGGTCTCGTACCGGGATATGGACGGAGACGGCTACACCGACCTGTCCGGTGGGCTTCTCTACTTCATCTCCGACGGGGCGACGAAGATTCCCGGCGGCTTGTCGTCCTTCTTGGGGGCAGGCACGCCGAAGCCCGGGCCGGGCGAGCTTCTCGCATGGTCGGGCGATTACGACCCCGGCATCGGCGGACACGGCACGCTGACGGCGTCGAACGTCGTCGCCCAGGGCGTCATCAACGGCAAGGTGCCGAAGTTCGAGGATCTTCCCGGGAACCACAAGGTGCCCGGCGCCGTGATCGGCGGCGCGCCGGACGCGAGGTTGGCGCCCTACGGGGACATCTACTTCTCGTTCAGCTTCTCGACGCAGTTCGCATACTTCCTCTCGGTGCGTCGCGGGATCGACGTGACGTCGAACTCGTACGGGAATTCGGACATCGACAACGACGGGTTCGACGCAGGAAGCCAGGAGGCTGATCTCCTGCACGATGGATTCCGCACGACACCGCTGTTCGCCACCGGAAACGGCGCGCCCGGCTTCGGAACCGTGGCCCCGCCGAGTCCGACGGCCGGTATCTCGGTCGGAGCATCGACGCAATTCGGCGCCACCGGCTGGGACTCGATCGCCCGCCTGGAGCAGGTGCCGGACAACGACGTGATGGTGTGGTCGAATCGCGGTCCGGCCGCGACGGGAGCTCCGGGCGTCGACGTCGTCGCCGACGGTGCGTTCTCGTCGGGCGACATCACGCTCAACACCGTGCTCAACGGTCGGGAGGCGTGGGAGACGTGGGGCGGTACCAGCCGGTCGGCTCCGGTCGCCGCCTCGGCGACCGCGCTCGTGTACCAGGCCTACAAGGCCGCGCACGGCGGCGTCGTGCCGGCCGGGTTCTACTCGACGGCGAAGGACATCCTCAAGTCCTCCGCACAGGATCTCGGCTACGACGCGTACATCCAGGGTGCCGGCTCGGTCGACGCCGGTCGCGCGGTGCGGGTTGCAGCCGGGCAGGAGGCGTCGGTGACGCCGAGCGAGTGGCGGCCGGGCGACTACCGCGGCGAGGAATGGCCGCTGTTCACCCATGTGATCTCGCCGGGCGGCAGCGACGCCCAACAGTTCACGATCAGCGGCGGCTCCGGAGAATGGTCGGTCGGCGATCGAGTCATGAGCCGCGTCGATTCGGAGTCGATCGACTTCGAAAGCTCGGATCTCGCGGACGAGAGCACGCCGAACTTCAACGCCCCGGACTACCTGATCGACCTCACCAATCGCGTCGAGGCGCATCCCGACGCCGATCTGATGGTCGTGCGGGCGATCTTCCCGCACGACCAGTTCGATCCGGAGGGCGACTACACGGCCAACCAGGCGTGGAGGTTGCTCACCTACAACTGGACCGACGTCAACAACGACGACAACGTGTGGCGCGACAAGGACGGCGACGGTGTCGTCGACCATGTCGACAAGACCACGAGCTCGAACATCGACGGCTTCCCCGATCTCGACTTCGACAAGTCCGAGCTGGACAAGGGCGAGTACGTTCGCTTCATGTACCACCGGGCCGGTGCGAACGCACTCATGTCGTTCGTCCGCGACCCGAAGGAGCGGATGGCGGACGGGCTCTTCCTCGGGTTGCAGCACTCGGCCGCGGATCCGTCCATACCGACGACCGACTTCACGATCCAGATCGACTGGTACGAGAACGACGACTGGTCCTGGGTGAGCACGCCGACCTCCGCGAGCGGCTCTTTCACGGCCGGCATCAACGTCCCGGCAGAGACGCCGTACGGCATGTACGGCGGCGCGATCACGCTCACCCGAGGCGACGACACCATGGTCGTGCCGGTGTCCGTTGCCGTGAGCGCCAAGGTGCCGCAGGACGCGGTCACCGGTGCGGTCAACGGAAGCCTCGAGTTCGGCGGTGACAAGGTTGCGGACAGTCAGCAGGACAGCCTCTACAACAACGGCGCCGTCTTCGGAGCGAGCGATTGGACCTGGCGGGCCGAATCCGGTGACTGGCGTTTCTTCTTCCTGGACGTCGGCGCCACACCACCGCCGGGCACGCTGTTCCTGACGGACACGACGTGGGACGACCAGGCGCCGTTCACCGATCTCGACACGCTGGTGTTCGGGCGCTCCGAGAACTCGTACCAGCTGCTCGGCCCCGGCCCCTTCGGAGCTCCGTACATCCTCGATACCGTCGGCGCGAGTGCCAACACCAACGTCGGTGCCGGCGTGTGGCAGTTCGACACGGCCACGGGCGCAGCGCACGAGGTCGTGGCGGCGCCGGCGCAGGAAGGGCTGCACGCACTCCTCCAGCACCAGGTCGGCTGGGACGGCGGCCAGTTCCTGGCAGGGTTCCACACCACGATCGGCTCCGCGTCGGTCTCGCCGTCGTCCGTGGCGCTGACGACAGCGGCGGACACCGGCGGCTTCGACGTCACCTTCGAGGCGAGTGTCGACCTCGACGGTCTCTCGGCACAGGCGTTCGGGCTCAGCCGGCCGGAGGTGGAGGCCGGCGCCGGTGGCGCAGGACGATCCCAACGATCCGTCGACCGCGACGTTCAAGAAGAACATCACGTTGAGCAACGCGTCGCGGCTCTCCGTGGCAACGTCGTACCCGACGGAGGACGTCGACCTGTTCATCGTCTTCGACGCGAACGGCGACGGTAGCTTCACCTCGGACGAGATCATGGCCGCGTCGGCCGGGGGCACGGCGGACGAGTCGGTCGAGCTCACCCGTCCGCCGGACGGCAACTACCAGATCTGGCTGCACGGGTTCGCCGTCTCCGGCAACCCGTCGATCCAACTGACGGTCGACGCGATTCAGGGCACGGATCTGACCGTCACGCCGCTCCCGCCCGGCCCGGTGCCGGCGGGCACCCCGGTCACCGTGCACGTCGACTTCTCGAAGGCGATGACGGCCGGCCAGGACTACTTCGGCGAGCTCTTGCTCGGTCCACCGGCGGCTCCCTCGGCGCTCACCGTGCCGATCACGATCAGCCGGACGTAGTCACGCGATGGTGGAAGGGACGAGGGCCGCCGCAGGCGGCCCTCGTCACGACGGGACCGGCTCGGCCCCCATGTCCCGGCAGCTCGGTCGTGGCACCTGGAGCCCGGCACGGCTTCCCTGGGTGCCGACGGCCCGGATCGTCGCGGTCGTGCAACGTCCCAGCTTCACCGCGAACCTGACCGTGAAAGCGCCCACCTTGCCGGCGACGACGCGCTTGACGTGCACCGTCCCAGCCCGCAGCGTGACGGTGACTCTCTCGTACGGCCTGAAGGCAACGCCCTGAACCGCGAGTGGGTAGAGAGCCCCGACTCGGAGCGTCGGCTTCCCGGCCACATGAGGTCGATCGGACGCGGCGGACGCCACCCCGGTGGAGGCGAGGGCTGCGCCGACGAGCAGGACGGCACATCGCCTGGTCATGACGACAGCCAGTATGACCTACGTCTGCAGGGCGGATGTGGTGGCTCGCTGCCCGCGCTTCAGTAGGCAACCGCGCCGCGGCCCGAATCCGCGGCGTGCTTCTGCTCGTCGGCGCGGTAGCTCGAGCGTACGAGCGGCCCGGCGAAGACGCTGCCGAAGCCGAGCTGCTCGCCCTGCTCGCGGAGCCAGCGGAACTCGTCCGGGTGCACCCAGCGGTCGATCTGGACGTGGTCGCCGGAGGGCTGCAGGTACTGGCCGATCGTGACCACGTCGACGCCGGTGACCCGCAGGTCGCGCATCGTCTCGACGATCTCGTCGTTCGTCTCGCCGAGCCCGACGATGATCCCCGACTTCGTCAGCACCGGGTAGTCGGCGATCTCCTTCGCGCGGCGCAGCAGCTGGAGGGCGCCGTCGTAGCTCGCCTTGGCGCCGCGCATGCGGCGATGCAGCCGCCGGACGGTCTCGATGTTGTGGTTGAACACGTCGGGCCGGGCGCCGAGCACCGTGGCGAGCGCCTCCTCTTCGGCGCCGAGGAAGTCGGGTGTCAGCACCTCGACGGAGCAGGCCGGCAGCTTCGCCTTCAGGGCCCGGATCGTGGCGGCGAAATGCCCGGCGCCACGATCGTCGAGATCGTCGCGATCCACCGATGTGACGACCACGTGCGAGAGACCCAGCTGCGCGGCGGCCTGCGCCACGCGCAGCGGCTCGAGCGCGTCCGGCGGTCCGTCGGGCCTGCCGGAGTGGACGTAGCAGTACCGGCAGGCGCGCGTGCACGTGTCGCCCAGGATCTGGAACGTCGCGGTGCCGCGCCCCCAGCACTCGGCGATATTGGGGCAGCGCGCCTCCTCGCAGACGGTGTGCAAGCTCGCCCCGTGCAGGAGCTTCTTGACGTCGAAGTAGCGGCCGTCGGTGCTCGGCGCGCGCACTTTCATCCACTCCGGGCGGCGCGGGCGCTCGGCGACGGGCAGCGACGTCCTCACGATTCCAGTCTAACGCCCGATCTGGACCAGCTCGGGGCGCGCATGGTCGACCTGGAGGGTCGTGTGGTCGATGCCGAACTCGTCCAGGAGGACGCGCTCCAGGCGCCGCCGCATTGCGTGGCAGTCGCCGCCGGGCTCGACCAGGACGTGAGCCGACAGGGCCGGGAAGCCCGACGTGATCTCCCAGATGTGCAGGTCGTGCAGGTCGCGCACGCCGGGCTCGGCGGCAAGTCGGCTCCCGACTGCGGCGGAGTCGATGCCCCGCGGCGCGCCCTCGAGCAGGACGTGTACGGCGTCGCGGACGATGCCCCAGGCTCCGACGACGACGAGCAGCGCGATCCCGATCGCGACCAGTGGGTCGGCGATCTCCCAGCCCGCGACGACGATCAACGCTCCGGCCGCGACGACCCCGAGCGAGGAGAGGGCGTCGGCGCCGAGGTGCACGACGGACGCGCGCACATTGAGGTTGCCGGGAGAGGCGCGGTGCAGGATCCCGGCGGCGAGCACGTTGACGACGACGCCGACCGCGGCCACCAGCATCAGCCACCCGCCCGGGACGGACGGCGGGTCGCCGAGACGCCGGATGGCGTCGACGCCGACCCACACGGCCACGAGCGTGACGAGCACCCCGTTGAAGAGCGCAGAGAGGATCTCCGCGCGCATGTAGCCGAAGCTCCGTGACGGCGTCGGCGGCCGGCGCGCGAGCATCGCGGCCGCCAGCGCGACCGCGAGCGCGAGCACGTCCGAGAGGTTGTGCGCCGCGTCGGCGAGCAGCGCGACGCTGTTCGTGGCGAAGCCCGCTCCGGCTTCGACCACCGTATACGCGGCGTTGAGGGCGAGCGCCGCGGTGAGGGCACGCGTCCCGTCGCGCACCGTCCGGCGCCCGTGCGCATGGCCTGCCACGGTTGCCGAAGGGTAACCGTGACGCCGGTGCGTCACGCGAGAAGCGTCTGCTCGAGGAGGAACAGATTGAGGGAGATGATGACCGCCGCGACCACCACCGAGGTGGCGGTGGTCACCCGCCGGTTCACGAGTGCGCCCATGAGGCGACGGTCGCGGCAGAACCAGATCAGCGGCACGAGCGCGAACGGAATTCCGAAGGAGAGCACGACCTGGCTCACGACGAGCGCGCGGTACGGGTCGATCCCGACGGCGATGACGACGAGCGCAGGAACATCGTGATCGCTCGCCGGAGGAAGAGCGGGATGCTGCGCCGGATGAAGCCCTGCATCACGACCTGGCCGGCGAGCGTGCCGACGCTCGACGAGGAGAGCCCGGACGCCAGGAGCGCGATGCCGAAGAGGATGCTCGCGCTACGCCCCAGGCTGGTGGCGAGGCCGTCGTAGACCGCGCCGAGGTCGTCCCCGACGTCGGTCAGCCCGGCGCCGTGGAACACCGCCGCCGCCGTCACGAGCATGCTGATGTTGACGACGCCGGCGAGCCCCATCGCGATGAGCACGTCGACGAGCTCGAACCGGAAGATCCGCCGCTTCTGCTCGTCGTCTGCGCCCACGATGCGGTGCTGCGTCAACGCGGAGTGCAGGTAGATGACGTGCGGCATCACGGTCGCGCCGAGGATGCCGACGGCGAGGAGCAGGCTCTCCGTGCCGGACGAGCTGCGGCAGAGGAGCCCGTGCAGCACGCTCCCGGCTCCGGCTCCGCCATCACCACCTGCAGCGCGAAGGCGATGACGATGACGCCGATGAACGCCGCGATGACGGCTTCGAGGCGCCTGAAACCCCGCGTCTGCAGGGCGAGGATGCCCAAACGCCGCCGCACCCGTGAGCAGCCCGGCGGGGAGCAGCGGAATGTCGAACAGGAGGTTGAGACCGATCGCAGCGCCGATGAACTCCGCCAGATCCGTCGCCATCGCGATCGCCTCGGCCTGCAGACCGACGATGCTGGTGAGGCGGGAACACGGGCGCGACAGACCTCCGGCAGGTTCATCCCGGTCGCGATGCCGAGCTTGGCGCTCATCGACTGGATCAGCATCGCCATGAGGTTCGCCATCAGCACGACCCAGAGGAGCAGGTACCCGAACTTCGCACCGGCCGCCACGTTGGTCGCGAAGTTGCCCGGGTCGACGTAGGCGACCGCGGCGATGAAGGCCGGCCCCAGGAAGGGCCAGACGGCGCGGACGCCACGGCGGCGTCCCACGAGCGACGCCTCCGCCGCCTCGAGGACGCGAGCCTCGCCGGGCAGCACGTCGTCCAGCGGGTGCAGCGGTGCCTCCCGGTCGTGGCGGGTGCGTCGACGATCGAGGGTCATCGCCTACGCGACGAACAGGCCGGTCACGTACATGGCCGTGATCCCGGCCAGGTAGCCGCCGATCACCCAGCCCGACCGCAACCCGCCCGGGGCGGTCCTCGCGATCCAGCGGCCGACCTCGACCACCACCTGGAGAGCAGCCCCGGCGGCGAGGGCGAAGAAGAGCGCCGCGAGCACGTCGCTCTGCGTGTAGCCGCCGATCCAGGCGCCGGCTATGGCGGGGGCTCCCGCGATCAGCGCCAGTCCCGCGAGGCGCGCCACGGAAGGACGCTCCCGCGCCGCCGGGGCGGCGATCCCGAGCCCTTCGGTCAGGTTGTGCACCATGAAGCCGATCACGAGGAAGGTTCCGAGCTGGAGCTCCCCCACGGCGAAGCTCGTGCCGATCGCAAGACCTTCGCCCAGGTTGTGCACGCCGATGCCGATCGCGACGAGCAGCGCGAGCGCGAGTCCGGTCATGCCTGCACCGCCGCGTGAGAGGCGCGTGGACAAGTACGTCATCCCGAGCGCGCTCAGCGCGACCCCGAGGAGCACCAGGCCGGCACCGCCGAGGGCGGCGGGCAGCGCCGCCTGCAGCTGGAACGCCTCGGCGAGTGCCTCGACGGCGAGGAACGAGAGCAGACCGGCGGTCAGCGCCATGAAGGCGGCCACCCAGCGCGCGTCGGCCCGGCGCAGCGACGGCACCCAGAGCAGCCCCAGCGCGACGGGAAGGATCCCGACCAGCGTCCCCAGGAGCGCGTAGCCCGCGAACCCGCGCGCGCTCGGCTGCGGTGTCTCCACCGCGGCCACGATCTCGTGCACCGTCTCGATCCCCGTCGAGCTCGTCACCCCGACCGACAACGGCTCGCCCTCGACCCAGTCGTAGGGGATCACGATCGTGCTCGACCGCAGCCGTTGGAGCGTCGACGGTCCGTCGACCGCGAAGGCGACGATCGCGTCATCGACCGTGACCGATGCGATCCTGAGATCGTCGTGCTGCGGGTTGCGAACGGTGACGCGGATCTCGCCCGGGGTGAGCTCGATCCGGCGCACGTCGAACACGTCCGCGGGTGGCGGGTTCCGTCCGATCAGCTCGACGATGCTGTCACCCCTCGAGATGACGAACGAGACGGCGACCGCGAGCAGCACGACCGGGACGAGCGCCCACAGGCGCCAGCCGGCGCTCCGTGGAGCCGATCCGGCCTCCATCAGTCGATCACCCGGAAGAAGCCCATCCAGCCGAGCTCGGTGAACTCCGACTGGTGTGCATGGAACATGAACGTCCCGGTGTTCGAGAAGGTGATCTCGATCACGCCGCGCTGCCCCTGGCATTGCATCACCGTGTCGGTGTACTCCCAGTTGTCGCCGGTGCCGGTCGGCTGGTAGTGGAAGAAATCCGCGTGCAGGTGCAGCGAGTTGATCAGGTCGAACTCGGTCACGTTGACGAGGTAGATGCGGACCAGCTCCGAGCGCTTGACCGTGATCGGGTAACGCGCGTAGTAGAAGCTGCCGTCCGTTGACGGTGTAGAAGTTGTTGGAGCCGTCGCCGTCGGTGTCGTAGCCGTTCATCACCAGGACGAGCTCCCGGGCAGGCTCGCGAGGCTCCTTCGGGTCGACGATGAAGGCGCCGTAGAGGCCTTTGTGGATGTGCTTCTTGAGCGGGGTCGAATGGCAGTGATACAGATGCAGGCCGGCCGGCCTCGCCTCGAACTCGTAGGTGAACTGATCACCCGTCTGGACGATCTCGAAGACTCCGTCCATGGCCGTCGGGTGGATGCCGTGGAAGTGGATCGTGTGCGGATGTGAGCCGGCGTTGACGAACCTCACCCGCAACGTGTCGCCTTCCGTGGCTCGGATCACCGGTCCGGGAACGGTGCCGTTGTACGTCCAGGCGGGGAAGAAGACTCCCGGCGCCACCTCGATCTCCTTGTCGACCGCGGTCATGGTGTAGGCGCGCACGCGGCCGGGCTCGTACGGCAGCGGCTGCGGCGGGTAGAGGAGCGCGTCGAGGTCGTTGGGACCACCCACGGCGGGGGCGCTCTCCCCGATCATGGCCGCGTGCCCGAGCATCGGGTGCTGCGGGCCGAGATGCGAGGCCATGCCCCGATGCTGCGAGTGGTCGTGTTCCGCGGCCGTGGCGGTGCCTCCGTCGATCAGCCGCGCCGCGACCGGCGCCGCGGCGAGCGGCGCCGCGGCAGCGAGCAGGCGCTTCCGAGTAAATTTCGCCATGTCTAAATTTGAAGTATAGACTAGACTGAACTGTATGCCAGTTGCGACCACCGTCCGCGATCTGAGCCCCGCCTGCCAGGACTACCTGCGGACGGTCTACGTGCTCGCCGGGGCGGAAGAGCGCGTTTCGACGACTGCGCTCGCAGGTCGCATGGGCGTCACCGCGCCGTCGGCGACCGCGATGGCAAAGCGACTCGCGGCCATGGGGCTCGTGGAGCGCGTCCCCTATCGCGGGCTGACGCTGACCGATGAGGGCCGCCGCGTCGCTCTCGAGCTGCTCCGCCACCACCGGCTGATCGAGCGCTACCTGAGCGACACGCTCGGGCTTCCTCTCGACGCAGTGCACGACGAGGCCGATCGGCTCGAGCACGCTCTGTCGGAGGAGCTCGAGGCGCGGATCGACGAGCGGCTCGGGTTCCCCACCACCGACCCGCACGGTGATCCGATCCCCGACCGCGAGCTGCGGCTCGCCCCGGCGGTCGCGCGGCGCACGCTCGCCGAGCTGGCGCCGGGTGAGCGCGCAGCGGTGACCGCGGTACCGGATCGCGATCCCGCGCTGCTCCGCTACCTCGGTGAGCTCGGCTTGGTGCCGTCGCAGGCGGTCACCGGGGTGTTCGCGGCGCCGTTCGACGGCCCTGTGACGCTCGACACCGCGTCCGGCCGCCACGCGATCTCCCGCGATCTCGCCGCGAGCATCGCCGTGGCCTGAGCGTCAGCGCGCGGAGAGCTTCTCGTGCACCGGCTGGGCCCAGAGCCCGGCCTCGTCGCCGGGAAGTTCGTCGAAGGCAAGCTCGAACACCTCGGCCAGCGCGGCAACGGCGGCCGGACGAACCGCGTCGACCGTGACCTGCCGGTCGAGCTCGCGCGCCATGGTGGTGAAGTGCGCGTCCTCGAGACCGCACGCGGTGATCCACTCGGTGAACGGAGTCGGGTCGAGGTCGACGTTGAGGGCGTAGCCGTGCGTCGTCACCCAGCGGGACACGTGGACGCCGATCGACGCGATCTTGCGGGGGCCGAGCCGACCGGCCGCAGGCAGCCAGACACCGGTGAGCCCGTCGATCCGCTTCGCCTCGAGCTCGAACGCGGCGAGGGTGCGGATGACGGCCTCTTCGAGGTCGCGGACGTACCGCTTCACGTCGCGTCCGTGGTGGTTCAGGTCGAGGATCGGGTAACACACGAGCTGTCCTGGCCCGTGGAAGGTCGACTTCCCGCCCCGGTCGGTCTCTGCGATCTCGACCTGCACACTCGCCGGAACGTGCAGCTCGCGCTCGGCGTCGGTGCGCCGACCGACGGTGATCACCGGCGGATGCTCGAGGAGCAGCACCGTCTCCGGGATCGCGCGCTGCGAGACGGCGCCCGACAAGGAGCGCTGCAGCGCGAACGCCTCTGCGTATGGCACGAGTCCGAGCTGCAACAGGTACGCACCGCCGGCCATGCGTTCAGGGTACCGGCGCAACGGCCGACCTCTGCCTACCGGGTGAGCTCGAGCAGGAGGCTGCGGAGTTGGGTGAAGCGCTTCGGGCCGAGCTGTTGCGCGCGCGACTATCGCCCGACCTACCCGCAGATCTCCCGCACGGTGCTGGCGCCGCGGGAGTAGAGATCCGGTCACTCACCATCCGGCCGCCGAGCCGGTTCTGCCGTCCTATGCCGTCTCGTCCCAGCCTTCGAGCTGCTCGCGTAGGTCGCGGAGGAAGCCTCCGGCGTAGGCGCCGTCGACGAGGCGGTGGTCGTAGGTGAGCGTGAGGTTCATCACGGGGCGGATCGCGATCACGTCGTGACCGAGCTCGTCCTGCACGACCCAGGGCCGCTTCACGAGCGCGTAGGTGCCGAGGATGGCGGCCTGCGGCTGGTTGATGATCGGTGTCCCGTGGAAGGTGCCGTAGCCGCCCGGGTTGGTGATCGTGAAAGTGCCACCCTGGACGTCGTCGGGGAGCAGCTTCTTCGTCCGCGCCCGTTCGGCCAGGTCGCCGATGGCGCGGGCGATGCCGAGCAGGTTCAGGTCCTGCGCGTTGCGGATCACCGGCACGATCAGCCCGCGGCCCTCGTCCAGGGCGACGGCGATCCCGAGGTTCACGAACGAGCGCGTGACGATCTTCTCGCCGCGGATCTGCGCGTTCACCCCCGGGTACGCCTTCAGCGTGTCGACGGTGGCCCGGGCGATGAACGCGAGATACGTCGGGTTCACGCCGCCCGTTGCCTGCGGGTCGCGTTTCAGCTGCTCGCGCACCGAGACGATGCGCGACATGTCCACCTCGATCGCGCTCGTCACGTGCGCCGATGTGTCGAGCGAGCGGCGCATGTGCTCCATCACACCGCGGCGCATGGCCGTGATCGGCTCGGCCGCCTCGCCGGGCGCAAGCTCGTCGTCCGCAGCCGGCTGCGGAGCAAGCGGCGCCTGCGGCACCGGAGGCGGTGCAGCCGTGACAGGCGGCGCCGGCGCGGGTGCGACAGGTTGGGGCGGCGGCGGCGGGGTGGCGGGCACGACAGGCGCGGCGAGGGGTGCAGGCGGTTGCGGTGGTGCAACGGCGGGAGCCGGGGCAGGCTCTTCAACAGGCATCGGCGGAGCAAGCGCGGTCGCACCCGATTCGATGAAGGCGAGGATGTCCTTCTTCGTCACCCGGCCACCCTGGCCCGTGCCCTGCACCACGCTCGGGTCGACGCCGTGTTCCGCAGCGATCCGCGCCACGACCGGGGACACGAAGGTGCGGCCGTCCCCAGACGGCTCCGCTCCCTGGGGCGCAACCTGCGCCGCCGGCGCCTGAGCCACGGCGGGCTCTGCCGCGACCGGCTCGGGCGGAGCGACCGGGGCGGCCGGCTGCGGCGGTGCAGGCTCGGACGGCCCGTCAGTCGTGATCGCAGCCGTGCCGGCAGGCGCGATCACGGCCAGTACCGTCCCCACGTCGACCGTCGCCCCCTCCGGAACCCGGATCTCGGTCACGATGCCTTCACCGGGGCTCGGCACCTCTGTGTCCACCTTGTCGGTCGAGATCTCGAGCAGTGGCTCGTCCAGCGCCACCGTCTCACCCTGCTGCTTGAGCCACTTCGTCACCGTCCCCTCCGACACGGAGACACCCATCTGTGGCATCACGACCTCGATCTGCGTTCCGGTGCTCACGTCTCCTCCGTGCCTGTCGGGGTGGGTCGCATCGGGTCAGTACGCCGCCAGTTCGCGCAGGGCTGCGACGACGCCTTCCACCTGTGGGATATATGCCTTCTCCAGCGCCGGCGAGAACGGCACCGGTGAGTCGGGCGCCGCGATCCTGCGCACGGGCGCGTCGAGGTGCTCGAAGGCTTCCTCGGCGATCGTGGCGGCGATCTCGGCGCCGAAGCCACCCGTGCGCGTGTCCTCGTGGAGCACGAGCACCTTGGAGCAGCGGCGCACGCTGTCGAGCACGCGCTCCCGATCCCACGGCACGAGCGTGCGCAGGTCGAGGACCTCGACCGAGGTGCCTTCCGCCTGCAACCGGTCGGCGGCCTCGTCCGCGGTGTAGACCATTGCTCCCCAGGTGACGACGGTGACGTCGTCACCCTCGCGGTGCACGCGCGCCTCCCCGAAGGGGACGCTGTACCGCTCCTCCGGCACCTCACCCTTGATGCGCCGGTACAGGTGCTTGTGCTCGAAGTAGAGCACCGGGTTCGCATCGGCGATTGCGCTGACGAGCAGCCCTTTCGCGTCCGCGGGTGTCGCCGGGCAGACGATCTTGAGCCCGGGGATGTGCGCGAACGAGCTCTCGGGGTTCTGCGAGTGGAACGGGCCGCCGGAGAAGCCTCCACCCGAGGGCAGTCGCAGCACGATCGGGACGGGCGTGCCGGCGCGGTAGTGCTGCTTGGCGGCCACCGTGACGAGGTGATCCCACGCGCATGACACGAAGTCGGCGAACTGCATCTCGGCGACGGGTCGCAGGCCCATCAGGGCGGCGCCGGTGGCACCCGCGACGATCGCCGTCTCGGAGAGCGGCATGTCGAGCACGCGCCACGGCCCGAACTCCTCCTGGAAGCCGAGCGTCACCTTGAACGCGCCGCCGTAGAGGCCGACGTCCTCACCGAGCACGCAGACGCGAGGGTCGCGACGCATCTCCTGGCGGAGCCCGTCGGAGATCGCTTGCAGGTAGGTCATCTCGGCCATTACTTGTGGTGCGGCGTGTCGAGCTCTTCGTTTGTTGCGAACACGCCGTCGAGCAGATCAGCCGTGTCCGGGAGCGGCGACGCCTCCGCGCGCTCGACGGACTCGTGGAGCAGCCGCTTGACGCTGCTCGTGATCTCGTCCTCCTCCTCGTCGGTCATCGCCGCGACGTCCCGGAGCCAGCCGCGGAAGCGCTCGATCGGGTCGCGCCGCGCCCACTCCTCGAACAGCTCCTTCGGCACGTAGAAGGCGTCGTCGTGCACCGCGTGACCCTCCATGCGCAGCGTCACCGACTCGATCAGGGTTGGCCCGCCGCCCTCGCGGGCCTTCTCGATGGCGCGCTTCGCTTCGCGGTACACGGCCAGCACGTCGGTGCCGTCGACGACGACGCCGTCGAAGCCGTACGCAGCTGCGCGGTCGGCGAGATGGTCGACGGCGTACTCGAGATACGTCGGCGTCGAGTAGGCCCACTGGTTGTTGTCGATCACGAACACGACCGGCAGGCGCCGCACACCGGCGAGGTTCATGCCTTCGTGGGCGTCACCGCGCGCCGCTGCACCTTCGCCGCACCACGCCACCGCGACCCGCCGCTCTTCGCGGATGCGAAACGCGAGCGCCATCCCGACGGCGACCGGCAGCATGGCCGGCAGGTGGCTCACCATCGCGTGCAGCCCGAGTCGCGAGTCGCCCAGGTGGACATTGCCGTCACGGCCCCGTGTCGGGTCCATCTGCGCGTCCCATGTACTGCGCGAACACGCGCCATGGCTCGATCCCGCGCGTGATGTGGACGCCCATGTCGCGCTGCAGCGGGGTGCCGACGTCGTTCGGTCCCATCGCAGTCGCGACTCCGACTGCCGATCCCTCGTTCCCACGACCGGTGTAGAACGAGCCCGGGATCTTGCCCTGCTTGTACAGGATGTGGCCGCGCTCCTCGATGCCGCGGGCCGTCAGCATGTTGCGGTAGATGCCGAGGAGATCCTCGCGGTCGAGGCCGGCGTCCTTCACTTCCTGGAGCGAGCCAACGGGCTCCGCTTCCCTGACTGCCATTCGTCTCCCGGTGTCTCGGTGGTCGGCTGCACTGTATCGGCTCTACCCGCCGACGCAGGGTTGGCCCGCTCCGTCATCATGGAGGGAACCCCATCGTCCAGCGAGCACGCGATGCCCACCACGCCCACCACCTTCTCGAGCGTCCAGAGCGTCGTCGGCTTCCTGCTCGCCACGGTCGTTCTCGCGGGCGGCGCCCTCGGCGCGCTTCCATCGGGCCCGGCCCTGTTCGTCGGCGCGGCGCTCGGTCTGCTCGGCGCTGTCGCCCTCGGTCGCGAGTTGCGCGAGGCCGCGCGGCGCCGGGAGGCGGCAGACAGTGTCATCGCGACGCTGCCGGCGAAGCGCGTACCGCGCGGTTTGCGCTGGCGCGCCGACGAGCTCACCAGCCCGCGCGAGCGGCGACGCTTGGCGCGCGGGCTGCGGTCGGTGCTGAAGCTGATCGACCGGCCCGGCTCGATCGCCGTGACGCCCGTTCCGCTCAACTGGCGTGCCATCCGCCGCGAGCGGCAGACGGTGGAGGAGGTCGCATCGCTCCTCGCGGACACGCGCCGACCGGTGAGCCCTCGCGGCGTGTTGCTCGCCCGGCGGCTCGTGCTCGACTACCTCGAGTCGCCGTTGTACGCCCGGAGGAAGGCGAACGAGCTGCACCAGGTGCTGGCACGGCTTCGCGCCGAGTTGCCCGACGATCGCGGCTGACGCAAACCAGGGGATGTCTACAGTGGGTCGCGTGGCGGGCACGCGGCGCAACTGGATCCAGGAGGAGCGGCGCCGCACGCTCGGTGATTGGGTCGCGTTCTGCGTCGCCTGCGGTCACACGATGCGGTACTTCGAGGGTTCCGAGACGGAGCTCCCGGTCTCGTGCCCGCACTGCACCGGCGAGCTTCGCAGCCGCTGTCCCGCGTGTGCGGCGCGGTTCCCGTCTGCCTTCCAGACCGCGTGCGAGGAGTGCGGGGCGGGCGTGCGCCCGGCGGAGCTCTTCGGAGGGCCGATTCGCAAGCCCGGTCGCTAGAACATGGTGCCGACGATCTGGGAGAAGCGGATCACCGTCACGGTGTCGTCCTCGGTCACGTCGCGGTTGTAGAGCCGCGCCAGCCACTCCGAGAACTCGTCCGCCCGCCGGATCTCCGGGTTGTCGTGCTCGATCTCCCGCGGGGACAGGTCGCCGAGGCGCTTCACCTCGACCTTGTCGATCACGGCGTCGAAGATCTTCTCGCGCTGGCCGTAGCGCTGGCCGACGAGCACCGTCACGATCATCCCCTTGCGGTACTTGGTCGACTTGTCGCCGAGCCGGATGGTGGCGGTCTTCCGCCCGCGTCCGGAGCTGGTCGGCGACGATCGGTGAGTAGAAGTTGAGCGCGTACGTCGCCACCGCGCAGGACTATAGATCGTCCTCGCGCAGTGCCTCGGCCGCCTTTGCCGCCATGTCCCGCTCGCCGCCGTAGGCAAGCCGTCGCGGCGCCTCCGTCGAGGGGATGCCAGGCGACGTCCGCCACCTCGACCTCCATCCCCGCGGGCAGCTCGCCGATGCGCCCGCGAACCGGGTGCAGCAGGAAGAAGCTCACCACCTTGAAGACACGCTCGCCCTCCCAGGTATAGACGTACCGCACGTCGCCCAGCTTGGCCACGAGCCGTCCCTCGACCCCCGTCTCCTCCGCCGTCTCGCGCAGGGCCGTCTCGGCGGCACGCTCTCCCTCGTCGATCAAGCCCTTTGGCAGCACCCACGTGCCCGGCGGCTTGCCCTGTGGTCGCACGAGCGCCACGAACCACCGGCCGCGCATCCTCCGTGCCAGCACCCCACCCGCCGAGAACTCCCGCCGCATGCGGCTCTTCCTCCCAGATCTCAGTCGAATCGACTCAATCTCACTTGGCTGTCGGCACTCGCTCTGGTACAGTGCCAGTGTTCGGCACTCTCGGGGAGTGAGTGCCAGGGAAATGTCATTGCAAACACGTCTCTAGGAGGACTGTGCATGAACCTGCAGCCCCTTGGTGACCGCGTCATCGTCGAAGTCCTCGATGAGGAGGAAATCACGGCGAGCGGCATCGTGCTGCCCGACACCGCAAGGGAGAAGCCGCAGCGCGGCAACGTCCTCGCGGTCGGCCCCGGCCCGCGTGACGAGGACGGGGAGTACATCAAGATGGACGTCGAGGAGGGTGACGAGGTCATCTTCTCCAAGTACGGCGGCACCGAGATCAAGCTCGGCGCCGATGAGGTCCTGATCCTGCGCGAGTCGGACATCCTCGCCAAGGTCGTAAGCACAGGTGGCAAGGGCAAGCGCAAGCTCGCCGGCGCCACCGCCTAGCTCGTTTCGCTCAGGAGGAAGATATGGCTCACAAGGAGCTGAAGTTCAACGAAGATGCACGTCGTGCGCTCGAGCGTGGCGTCAACATCCTCGCCGACGCCGTCAAGGTGACGCTCGGCCCCAAGGGTCGCTACGTCGTGCTCGACAAGAAGTTCGGCGCGCCGACGATCACCAACGACGGTGTCACCATCGCCCGCGAGATCGAGCTCGAGGATCCGTTCGAGAACCAGGGCGCACAACTCGTGCGCGAGGTGGCGACGGCGACGAACGACGTCGCCGGTGACGGCACCACGACGGCGACCGTGCTCGCCCAGGCGATCGTCCGCGAGGGCCTGAAGAACGTTGCCGCGGGTGCGAACCCGATGGGTCTCAAGCGCGGCATCGAGAAGTCCGTCGAGGCGGTCGTCGAGGACCTGAAGAAGCAGTCGGTCGAGGTCGCGGGCAAGGAGGACATCGCCCGTGTCGCCACGATCTCGTCGCGTGAGCGCGAGATCGGCGACGTCATCGCCGACGCGATCGAGAAGGTCGGCAAGGACGGCGTCGTGAACGTCGAGGAGGGCCAGACCTTCGGCCTCGAGCTCGAGTTCACCGAAGGCATGCAGTTCGACAAGGGCTACCTGTCGCCGTACATGATCACCGACGCCGAGAGCATGAAGGCGGAGCTCGAGGAGCCGTTCGTCCTCATCGCCAACCAGAAGATCGGCGCCGTCAAGGACCTGCTGCCGGTGCTCGAGCAGGTCATCCAGGCCGGTCGTCCGCTGGTCATCGTGGCCGAGGACGTCGAGGGTGAGGCGCTTGCCACCGTTGTGGTGAACAAGCTCCGCGGCGTCTTCACCGCCGTCGCCGTCAAGGCGCCGGGCTTCGGCGACCGCCGCAAGCGGATGCTGGAGGACATCGCGATCCTCACGGGTGGCGAGGTGATCACCGAGGAGATGGGTCTCAAGCTCGAGAACACGAAGCTCTCGCAGCTCGGCAAGGCCCGCAAGATCGTCGTCGACAAGGACACGACCACCATCATCGACGGTGCCGGTGACTCGGAGGCGATCAAGGCCCGCATCAAGCAGCTGAAGGCGGAGGTCGAGAACACCGACTCCGACTTCGACCGTGAGAAGCTCCAGGAGCGCCTCGCGAAGCTGTCGGGCGGCGTCGCAGTGGTCAAGGTCGGTGCGGCCACCGAGACCGAGATGAAGGAAAAGAAGCACCGCGTCGAGGACGCGCTGCAGGCCACCCGCGCCGCCCTCGAGGAGGGCATCGTCGCCGGCGGCGGCGTCGCGCTCCTCAATTCGGCGGAAGTCGTCAAGGCCATGCTCGCCACGCTCGAGGGCGACGAGAAGACCGGCGCATCGATCATCGTGCGCGCGCTCGAGGAGCCGCTGCGGCAGCTCGCCTACAACGCGGGCCTCGAGGGCTCGGTCGTCGTCGACAAGGTGCGCTCGGCCAAGAAGGGCCACGGTCTCAACGTCGAGGACGGCGAGATCGAGGACCTGGTCAAGGCGGGCATCATCGACCCGACGATGGTCACGCGCTCGGCGCTGCAGAACGCCGCGTCGATCGCGAAGAACATCCTCACCACCGAGGCGATCGTCGCCGAGGCACCGGAGAAGCAGCCGGTCGGCGCCGGCATGCCGGACATGGGCGGGATGATGTAAGGAGACCGCTGACGCGGTTTCCTGACTGCGAGGGGCCGGCTCGTGCCGGCCCCTCGCTCGTTCTTCACCTTGACGCTCGAACCCCTCGAAAGGGGGACGAGGCGAAGCCTCGGAGCGCCGAAGACTAGGTCACCCACCCTCCCCCTAGCTTCATCCCACCGAAGCGGCCCTCCCCCAGGGCCGCTTCTCTTCGCCTGCCTGCCACGTCTCGCTTGCAGACGGAGCCTTGCGACTGCGAAGCGGGCGCCTTCAGGATGGCAGTGCCTGGGCCCTCAGGCGAGATCCCGCCGCTCAGAAGCCGTAGCGCTGCTCCTGCCAGGGGTCGGCGTCGTTGTGGTAGCCGTAGCGCTCCCAGAAGCCCGGTTGGTCGGTCGGCGTCAGCTCGATGCCGCGCAGCCACTTGGCGCTCTTCCAGAAGTACCGGCCCGGCACGATCAGGCGGAGCGGCCAGCCGTGCTCGGGGGTGAGCGGCTCGCCGTCGGCGTGGGTGGCGAGCATCGCCCCGTCGAGCTCGAGCGCGGTGGCCGGCACGTTGGCGGTGAACCCGTGCTCGGCGTGGGCGATCGCGTAGTGGGCGCTCGGCGCGTGGGTCGGCGAGCTCGCGCAGCGCCGACCATGGAACGCCGGTGAACGTCGCGTCGAAGCGGCTCCAGCGGGTCACGCAGTGGATGTCCTGCGTCACGGTCGACGGTCGGCAACGCGTCGAGCTCGGCCCAGGTGAGCGTGAGCGGCGTCTCGACCTCACCGAAGACGCGGAGCTCCCAGCCGTCGAGGTCGGCGGCGTAGTCGGGTACGGAGCCGGCGTGCAGGACCGGCCACTTGTCGGTCAGGTACTGCCCGGGGGCAGCCGCGCCGGGTCGTACCCGGCCTCCTGCACCTTTCGCTCCGCCTTGCTCCTGAACACGGCCGCTACTCTCGTCTCGCGTGGTCGCCACGACGTTACAGGTCGCCGAGAGGCCGAGGGCCTACGTCTCGGTGCGCGGCCCCGGACGCCGCCGACTACCTGGAGCGGATGCTCTCCAACACCGTCGCCGAGCTTCCCGTGGGCGGCTCGTGCGAGGCGCTGCTGCTCACCGCGAAGGCGCGGGTCGTCGCTCCGATGATCGTCCTGCGGCGCGCGCGACGACGACTTCCTGCTCCTCACCGAGCCGGAGGTGGGCGAGCGGCTGCGCCGCGAGCTCCTTCGGGCGCGGTTCGCGGCGAAGTGCGAGATCGTGGCGGAGCAGCACGCGTCGCTGCTCGTCCTCGGAGCCGAGGCAGAGCTTGTGGTGAATCACCACAAGCTCGCCGGCGTGCCGAACCTCGACTACGGCGTGCCGGCCGTCGAGGTGCTCGATGCGGTGCCGCCGCGCCGGCGCCGAGCCGATCGAGGCCGAGGCGCTCGAGCGGCTGCGCATCCGCGCGCGGACGCCGCGACTCGGGCTCGAGATCGACGATCGCGTCCTGCCCGCGGAGGCAGGTCTCGACGAGCGCGCGATCTCCTTCACGAAGGGCTGCTACCCGGGGCAGGAGCCGGTGGCGCGGCTCCACTACCGCGGCCATCCGAACCGCGGACTGCGGCTGCTCGCGGTCGACGCGACGGCGCCGCCGACGCACGACACGGAGCTGACGCTCGACGGGAAACCGGTCGGCCGCGTCACGAGCGCGGTTTCGGACCCCGAGCACGGTGTCATCGCGCTCGCCTACGTCCGCCGCGAGGTGCCCGGCGACGCCGTGCTCACGGCCGGGTCGGCGTCCGCCCGCCAGCTAGACTGAGCGCCCCCGCGCCCGTAGCTCAGGGGATAGAGCGCTGCCCTGCGGAGGCAGAGGTCGCAAGTTCGAATCTTGCCGGGCGCACTGCGCGGGTGGAACCAACGCTTCCCCCACGTGCCCTTTCCTCGGCGTGACGCTCCGTCAGCGATGGTGTGCCTCCCGCGGGACGCCCGGCTTCGCAGCGGCGGGCGCGCCGCTCCGTAGACTCGCTGCTGTGACGCTTTTTCTCTCCGAGTCCGACGTCCCGTCGCTCGCGACGCCGGCCGACGTCCTGTCCGTGATCGAGGACTGTTTTCGCCGCCTCGCCGCGGGCGTCGTCGAGGTGATGCCGCGCCGGCGCTTTCCCGTCGACGGCGGCTACTTCGCCGTCATGGCCGCCGCCGACCGTGAGCTCGGCGTCGCCGGGTTGAAGAGCTACACGCTCGTCGACGGCAAGCTCGCCTTCGTCGTCTGCCTCTTCGGGCTCGAGGACGGGAAGCTTCAGGCCGTGATCGAGGCAGACAAGCTCGGCCAGCTGCGCACAGGAGCTGCGAGCGGCGTCGCGGCGAAGCACCTCGCCCGCCCGGGCGCAGCGACCGTCGGCCTGATCGGTTGCGGCTGGCAGGCGGAGACCCAACTCGCGGCCATCCGCGCGGCCGTACCCACGATCGAGCGCGCACACGTCTGGTGCCGGACGCCCGAAAAGCTCGCAGCGTTCTGTGAGCGGCACGGGGCAGAGCGCGCGGAAGGGGCGCAGGAGGCTGCGACGTGCGACGTCGTCGTCACCGCCACGACCTCGAATGACCCGGTGCTGCGCGGCGACTGGCTGCGGGACGGCACGCTCGTCTGCGCGATCGGGGCGAACGACCCGCGTGCGCGCGAGCTCGACGCGCAGGTGATCGAGCGCGCGTCGTTCATCTGCTGCGACTCCGTCGACGACGCCAAGCTGGAGTCGGGCGACCTGATCGATCCGGTGGCCTCGGGCACTCTCGACTGGCTCGAGGTGCACGAGCTGCAGGAGGTCGTCGCCGGCGAGATCGCCGGTCGACAGAAGGACGAGGACATCGTCGTCTTCAAGTCGAACGGAATCGCCGCCTGGGATGTTGCGATCGGCGCCGAGCTCGTCGCGCGGGCGAGAGAGCGCGGCTTCGGCCGGGAGCTCTAGCACCCCGAGCGCCACGCCGAGGAACGCGGCGACCTCCCCCGGCACGGTCTAGGGGTGGATCGTCGCCTTCGCAGCCGACGCCAGGTCGGTGCCGACCGCGTGCACGACCTCCGGCCGGTCGAGCAGTCGCGCCCGCTGGTCGGGTGACGGCAGCCGGTTGACGACGTACTTGTCCTCGAGGACCTCGGCGAGCGGCCGACCGCGCTCGTGCTCCCGGATCAGGTACTGCGCCACCCGCTCCTCTGCGGAGGATCGTTGGAAGAGGAACGAGAAGAGACCCTTGAGCGCCACCGCTCCGGGATTCTATCCTCGGGAGGTGAAGCGACGATCGCGGGAAGGACGTTTCGCCGAGCGCACCGTTGTCGGGATGGACGACGCCGGCGACGAAGAGCGGATCGTCTTCTGGATCGAGCGCCGCGCAGGCGCGGTCTGGGTCGTCGGCCGCTCCGTCAACCCCGAGCTGGAGCCGAACGACGCCGTACGGACCGACGACGTCATCTTCGAGGGGTTCGAGCTCGAGGAGGCGCTCGAGCGCGCCAACGACGCACTCGAGGACGATGTCAGCGTCCTCGAGCGGGATGGGCGCGAGGCCGACGTACGTCCGTTCACGCGCAAGGACGTGATTCCCGTGCTCGAGCGCTGGTTCTTCAATCGGTAGCGCCGGTTCCCGGCGAGTCCTTGGGCCCGACGCTGCTAGCGTCCCGGCCTCGTGGAGATCCGCGTCGGTCACAGCCCCGATCCCGACGACGCCTTCATGTACTGGGCGTTGACGACCGACCACGTCGACCGGCGTGGCTTCAGCTTCGAGCAGGTGCTGGCCGACATCCAGACCCTCAACCAGTGGGCGCGTGCCGGTCGGCTCGAGGTGACCGCCATCTCGCTCGCCGCGTACCCGTTCGTCCAGGATGACTACGCGCTCCTGACCCACGGCGCGAGCATCGGCTCGGGGTACGGCCCGATCGTGGTCACGGGCGATCAGGTCGGCGTCGACGGCCTGCGCGACCGCGAGATCGTCGTCCCCGGCGCGCTCACCACGGCATTTCTCACCCTGCGTCTCGTGCTCGGTGAGTTTCGCTACCGCGAGCTCCCGTTCGAGGAGATCCCCGACGAGGTGGCGTCGGGCCGGGCCGAGGCCGGCCTCCTGATCCACGAAGGCCAACTCACGTTCGCCGAGCACGGCCTCGTGAAGGCGCTCGACCTCGGGGAGTGGTGGCTGCTCGAGACGGGCCTGCCGCTGCCGCTCGGCGTCAACGTCGTGCGACGGGACGTCGATCGTCAGCACGACCTCTCGGAGGTGCTGCGCGACTCGATCCAGGCCGGGCTCGACCACCGTGCCGAGGCGCTCGAGTACGCGCTCCAGTTCGGTCGAGGCATCGATGAGGCGGTCGCCGACCGGTTCGTCTCGATGTACGTGAACGAGCTCACGCGCGACTACGGAGACGAGGGCCGCACCGCCGTCGCCGAGCTGCTGCGCCGCGGCTCCGCGATCGGGGCCTTCCCCGAGCCCGTCCAGCTCGACTTCATTTCCTAGCGGAGCGACCACTAGGTTACGGTCTCGCTGTGGCGCTCGAAATGCGGAATGCCTGCGAGCAGTGCGGCGAGGACCTCCCGCCCGACGACGCACGGGCGCGCATCTGCACCTGGGAGTGCACCTTCTGCTCGCTCTGCGCGGCCGAGCACGGTGGCGTCTGCCCGAACTGCGGCGGCGAGCTCGTGCCTCGGCCCCGGCGCATCACGCGTCCCAAGTAGCGCACCATGGGCGACCGCGTGCAGGACCGCCTCGACGCGATCTACGCCATCGGTGGCGGTCCCGGTGCCAACCGGGTCGGGTTCTCGCCCGAGGAGGACGAGGCGCACCGGCTCGCGACCGGGTGGCTGGCGGAGACCGGTCTGGAGGTCGAGATCGACGCGGACGGCAACCTCGTCGGCCGCCTGCACGGGGACGACCCGGCGTTGCCGGAGGTCTGGTCCGGCTCGCATCTCGACTCCGTCCCCCACGGCGGTCGCTTCGACGGCCCGCTCGGGGTCGTCGCCGCGATCGAGGCGGTGGCGCGCCTCGGACGGCAACAGCGCACGCTCGGCGTGGTTGCCTTCCGTGACGAGGAGCGTGGCTGCGCCGGCTCGCGAGCACGGGTCGCCCGAGGGCCGCTGCCCGGCAGCTTCGTCGAGCTTCATCACGAGCAAGCACCGCGCCTCGCCGAGGCCGGGGCTCCGCTCGCCGTTGTGAGCGCCATCGTCGGCTACGCGCGTGGGGAGCTCCAGTTCGACGGGCTTGCGGGGCACGCGGGGACGATGCCGATGGAGGGCCGCGACGACGCGCTCGTGCGCGCGGCCGGTGAGATCCTGCGGATCCGCGATGCGGCGCTCGCGATCGACGGTGCCGTCGCCACGGTCGGCCGGGTCGAGGTCGAACCTGGCGGTGTCAACGTCGTCCCGGGACGTGTCCGCGTCTCGGTCGACGCCCGCGCCCCCGACGACGAGCGCCTGGCCCGGCTCGTGCACGAGATCGGTCTCGAGCACCCGATCGTCGTGCCGGCGACGCCGCTTCAGGGAGCCGCGCACGACGCGGTCGCCGCGGCGATCGAGGCCCGCGGCCTGCCCGTGTGCGAGTTGGCCTCCGGTGCAGGGCACGATGCAGGGGTGCTCGCACGCGCCGGCGTCGACGCGGCGATGCTGTTCGTGAGGGCGGGCAATGGCGGCGTCAGCCACTCGCCCGACGAGTCGTGCGCCGCCGAGGACGTGGCAGTCGCGATCGACGTGCTCACCGACGCGCTGCGACGACTCGCTACGTCTCCTTGAAGACGATCTCCTGGGCCCCTTCCCAGAGGAGCTTCACGCCCAGGGTGCGCAGGCTCTCGTCACCCTCGATCACGGTTGCGAAATGGTTACCCGCCAGCTGGCCGGCCTTCGAGGCGAAGTTGACGTACCCGTAGGCGAGCAGGATCTCGGTCTCCGAGACGCCGCCCGGGTAGAGCACGATCTCGCCCGGATGCGGATAGCTCGTCGCATTCTCCGGCTCGAGGCCGAGATCGAGGTCTCCGAACGGGATCCACCCCGCCTCGCCGCTCCAGCGGACGTGGATGATCCGCGACTCGAGCGGAAGCAGCCGTCTGAAGGCGGCGACCGTCCGGGGTGCGGCGTCCTCCTCGAGGCGGGCCACGAACGAGAAGCCGCCGACGGTGATCTCGAGCACGGCCGCGATCCTAGCGACCCGCCGCCGAGGAGACGTATGCCGCCACGGCCGCGATCTCCGCGTCGTCGAGCTTGCCGCCGAACGAGGGCATCGCGCCACGGCCTGTTCGCACCGTCGCCCGCACGAGGGCGGCCGAGGGTTGCAAGCCGTCGAGGTTGGGGCCGACCGTGCCGGTCGCTCCTGCGTCGGCCAGGGTGTGGCATCCGGCACATCCGGCGGAGGCGAAGACCGCGCGGCCCTGGTCGATCTGCGCCTGCGTCGGGGTGTTCGTACCGCTGTCGTGATCCGGCTGGAGCACGATCGCGAGCCCGATCACGGCCACCGCGGCGAGCGCCGGAATGGCCCAGATCGTGCGGCCGCCGTGGCGGAGGTTGTAGAAGACGCGCACCGATGCGCCGATCACCATCAGCGCGACCAGGATCAGCCACGCCCAATCGCGGGCGACGAGGAACGCGAAATGGCCCGCGAGCATCGTCAGCAGCACCGGCAGGGTGAGGTAGTTGTTGTGCACCGAGCGCTGCTTGCCGCGCAGCGCCGGGGCGGGGTCAGGCTCACGCCCGGCCTGCTTGGCGCGGATCAGCTCCCAGTGCGCCGGGATGATGACGAAGAACACGTTCGCGGCCATCACCGTGCCGAGCATCGCGCCGACCTGGAGCCACGCCGCACGCGGCGCGAAGAGCTCGCTCGAGCCCCAGGCGGCCAGCACTGTGAGCGCCGCGATGACGACGGCGAGCAAGGTCTCCCGTCCCTCGAGCACGCGGCAGAAGACGTCGTAGACGACCCAGGCAGCCCCGAGTAGGCCGACGCTGCACAGCACCGCCTGCCACGGCTCCAGGTCGGCGACGCTCGGGTCGATCATCGTCGCCCGCGCCTCGAGGTAGTAGAGGACGATCATCAGCCCGAAGCCCGAGAGCCACGTCGCGTAGGCCTCCCACTTGAACCACGCCAAGTGCTCGGGCAGCTGGCGCGGTGCGACGCGGTACTTCTGCACCTTGTAGAAGCCGCCCCCGTGGACCTCCCACAGCTCGCCGGCGACACCGTCGTCGACGTCGGCGGGATCCTTCGGCGCCCGCAGCGACTGGTCGAGCAGGACGAAGTAGAAGGAGGTGCCCACCCACGCGATGGCGGCGATCACGTGCAGCCAGCGGAGCAGCAGATCGAGCCAGTCGCGCAGGTACGGGTCGAGCGCCAGCGGAACCGCGCTCATCGCGCGCAGCCCTGTCCGCGTGCCAGGCACGCGGACATGTCTTGCGGCGTCAGTCCATCGTGCGATCGAGGGGTCATGCGCGGCGCCACCGATCCTCGGCGATCGCCACGAGCTCGTCGAGAGCGGTCTCGAGCTCCTCGTCGGTGCGCCGGTCGATCCGCCCGCGCAGCACCTCGAGGATCTCCGCCTGCGGGCGACGGTTCACGAACACGACGAAGCGGAAACCGTGGCGCGCCTCGTACTCGGCGTTGAGACGCTCGAGCTCGGCGAGCACCGCGGGATCGGCGTCGGCGCCCTGCTCGGCGGCAGACCGCGCCGACAGGCCGGCCCGCTGCCCGATCGCGGGGTGGGAATCGAGGACGGCGCGCTTCTCGTCTGCGGGCAGCTCGTGGACGAGCGTGCGCGCGCGGTCGAGCGGATCGGGCTCCGCCGCGAGGCGCTCGACGAACGCGGTCCGCCCCTCGAAGAGCTCGGCGAGCTCGTCCGCTGTCAGCTGCCGCGGTAGCTCGCGCATGAGTACGGCGACACGAGCAGCGGCACGTGGTGATGTCCGTCCTCGAGCAACACCGCGAGGGCCACGCGAAGGAAGAAGCGCGAGGGAGGGTGGAAGACGATCTCTGCTGCGCCCGGCTCGAGCTGCACGGCGAGCTCGCGGATCCGCCCATCGGCGTCGGTGTCGCCCGAGGAGACGAGCTCGCCGTCGCGCCACAGCTCGACGCGCACGCCGGCGGCGGGTCGCCCGGTGGACGTGTCGAGCACGTGCGTCGAGAGAGAAACGCTCACGCCGCGAATCTTCTCGCTTGGACGCGATGGAGGCGAGCGATCTCGGCCTCGTCGGCGCGAACCAGCGCGCCGCCACGGACGACGTCCTCGCCTCCGACGACGAGGCGGTCGACCCGATGCGGGCCTGACAGGACGAGCCCGGCGACGAGGTCGTCTGACCCGCCGAGCTCGAGACCGTCTGTACGCCACACGGCGAGATCGGCCTGGCGACCCGGCTCCAGCGAGCCGATGTCGTCCCGTCCGAGCACCTCGGCTCCACCCCGGGTGCCGAGCCACAGGGCCTCCCGCACCGTCATCGCCTCGCCACCGTCGCGTCCACGCGCGACGAGCAGTGCCTGCTTCACCTCGAGAAACAAGTCGCTGCGCTCGTTCGAGGCGGACCCGTCGACGCCGAGCCCGACGCGAGCTCCTGCGGCGGTCAGGTCACGGACCGGCGCGACACCGGCGCCGAGCCTCAGGTTCGAGGTGGGACAGTGCGCAACCCCGGTCCTCGTGTCCCCGAACCTGCCGATGTCACGCTCGGAGAGATGGACGCAGTGCGCGCACCAGACGTCGTCTGCGAGCCAGCCGAGGCGCTCGAGGTACTCGACCGGCGTGCACCCGTACAGCTCACGACAGTACCCGTCCTCCTCCACCGTCTCGGCGAGATGCGTGTGCAGCAGCAGCCCGAGACGGCGGGCGAGGACCGCGGATTCCTCCATCAGGCGGCCGGTGACGGAGAACGGCGAACAGGGTGCGACGGCGATCTGCACCTGGGCCCCGGCACCCGGCTCGTGCAGCTCCGCCACGAGCCGCTCCGTGTCGGCCAGCACGGCGTCCAGGTCCTCGACGAGCTCGTCGGGCGGCAGGCCGCCGTCGGAGACGCCGAGGTCCATCGAGCCACGCGAGGCCACGATGCGCACCCCGAGCTCGCGCGCCGCCTGTACTTCCGCCTCGATCAGCCCGGTGCGCCCGCGTGGGAAGACGTAGTGGTGGTCGAAGACGGTGGTGCAGCCGGAGAGGGCGAGCTCGGCGAGACCCGTACGCGCGGCGGCGTACTCTGCCTCGGCATCGATCAGCGCCCACATGGGATAGAGCTCCCGCAGCCAGGTGAACAGGTCGGCCTGTTGCGCGCGGGCGCGCGTCAGCGTCTGGTAGAGGTGGTGGTGCGTGTTGACGAGACCGGGCGTGACCACCGAGCCGCCCAGGTCGATGCGTTCCCCCGCCTCCGGCTCCGTGCCGGATCCCACAGCCGCGATCTCCGCACCGTCGATCAGCACCCAGCCGGAGGAGTGCTCCGTGTCGGCGTCGTCCATGGTGACGATCCACCCGTTGGCGAAGAGACGCGTCACGTCCCTCCCGGGTGGGACTCGCGCTCACCGGCCTCCGTCTGGCGGACGAAGGATGCCTTCTCCCAGAACTCCTCGATCGACGCAGCGTCGACGTAGCTCATGCCGCTCCGCAGGCCGCCGACGAGATCCTCGACGACCTCGGCCACGGGGCCGCGCAGCGGGAACTCCATCTCCTCTCCCTCGGCGACGTACTGATCGAGCGCGTCGCCGGGGGCCTCCAGCGCCAGGCGCGCCTCGGCGGCAGAACGCGACGCCATGCCTCGATAGACCTTGAACACCTGGCCGCGTCGGCGCACGACGTCGCCCGGGCTCTCGACCCGGCCGGCGAAGAGGCTGCCGACCATGACCGTGCTCGCACCGGCAGCCACGGCCTTGGCGACGTCCCCGGGTCGCCTGATGCCGCCGTCGGCGATCAGCGGCGCCCCTGTCTCCCGTGACGCCGCGGCACAGCTCTGCACGGCGGTCAACTGCGGCACGCCGACGCCCGCCACGAGACGGGTGGTGCACGCATAGCCGGGCCCGATGCCGACCTTCACGGCGTCGGCGCCGGTCGACACGAGGTCGGCGAAGCCGTCGGCGGTGGCGACGTTGCCCGCCACAACCTCCACGGCCGGGAAGGCCGCCTTCAGCTCCTGCACCGCCTCGAGGGCCGCGTCGGCGTGTCCGTGCGCGATGTCGAGCACGAGCGCGTCGGCCTCTGCCGCGACGAGCGCCTCGGCGCGCTCGAGGAAGTCACCGCGCACGCCGACGGCCCCGGCGACACGCAGCCGGCCCTGGCTGTCGCGCGTCGCATGCGGATAGCGCTCCACCGACGCCAGGTCGCGGAGGGTGACGAGGCCGGCGACGCGGGCGTCGTCGTCGACCAGCGGAAGCTTTTCGACGCGGTTCGCGTGGAGCAGGCGGCGCGCCTCGTCGAGACCGATCCCCGGCGACGCCGTCACGAGCCGCTCCCGGGGGGTCATCACGTCGCCGACCGGGTCTCCCGGCGCGCCGGCGGCCAGGTCCCGCGCGGTGAGGATGCCGAGCAACCGCCGGTCGTCGTCGACCACGAGGAAGCCCGTCACGTCGAGGCGCTCGGCCTCCTCGCGCGCACGGGCGAGCAGCGCCGCAGCCTCGATCGTGTACGGCTCGGTGACGACGTGGCTGAGAAACCGCTTCACCCGGCGCGCATCCGCCGCCTCGTCCTCGATCGAGAGGAAGCGATGGAGCACGCCGATGCCTCCGAGCTGTGCGACGGCGATCGCCATCGGTGCCGTCGTGACGGTATCCATGTTCGCGGACACGATCGGGATCGCAAGCTCGATCCCGGGCGTGAAGCGGGTGCGCGTCGACACCTCGCGGCGGGAGCGGACGCGCGACCGCCGTGGCACGAGCAGCACGTCATCGTAGGTGAGGCCGAGGCGGAGCTCGCTCATGGGACGCGGGGGACGTTAGCGTGGAGCGGACGCCCATGTCCGCCGGCCGCCCCGACCAGCCAGCCATGTACACGAGCCTGGCGCCGTGGTTCCACCTGATCACCGCGCCCGCGGACTACGCGGAGGAAGCGGCATTCGTCCTCGACGCGTTGCGCCGCCACGTCACCGGCCCGCTCGGCGAGCTTCTCGAGCTCGGCTGCGGCGGTGGCAACCTCGCGTCGCATCTGAAGCGGGACGCGCGACTCACACTGACCGATCTCTCGCCCGAGATGCTCGCCGTCAGCCACGGCCTGAACCCCGAATGCGAGCACGTGGTCGGCGACATGCGGACGCTGCGGCTCGATCGTGCCTTCGACGGCGTCGTCGCCCACGACGCCGTCACGTACATGACGAGCGAGGGCGACCTGCGGTCGGCGCTTGAGACGGCCTTCGCCCATCTCCGGCCGGGCGGCGCTGCGGTCTTCCTGCCGGACTGGGTGCGGGAGACGTTCCGTCCGCGCACGGGCCACGGGGGGCACGACGGCGACGGGCGTTCGCTGCGCTACCTCGAGTGGGTCTGGGATCCCGACCCCGGCGACACCACGTACGTGACCGACTTCGCGTACCTGCTGCGCGAGGACGAGGAGCCGCCGGCGGTCGTGCACGACCGGCACGTCGGCGGTGTCTTCGCCCGCGACACGTGGCTGCGGCTCCTGGGCGAGGTCGGCTTCGTCTCTCACCGCCTCGTCGATCCCTGGGAGCGCGACGTCTTCGTCGGCGAGCGCCCTACCGGCTGAGGCGGTGCCCCGTCAGGGTGTGCCCGCCTCGAGCGGCACGAGCTCGAAGCGGTCGACGTCGACGAGACCCCGGTCGGTGATCTTCAGCGCCGGGATCACCGACAGCGCGAGGAACGCCATCGTCAGGAACGGGGTTGCGCCCGTCCAGCCCAGGTCGTGAGCGGCGGCGTTGGTGGCCGCGCTCTGCGCGATCACCTCGGCGAGCGGCGCGTCGGAGAGCAGGCCGGCGATCGGCAACGGGCACTCGGCGACGACCTGCCCGCCGTCGACGACGACGATGCCACCGCCGATCTGCGCCAGGTGCTCGACGGCGAAGGCCATGTCCTCGTCGGTCAAGCCGATGACGACGAGGTTGTGCGCGTCGTGGGCGACCGATGAGGCGAGTGCGCCGCTCCGGAGCCCCGAACCGGAGACGAAGCCGAGGCCGATGCGCCCCGTCGCGAGGTGGCGCTCGACGACCGCGATCTTCGCGAGCTCGGCGTCGGCGTCGGCGACCGCATGGCCGTCGACGACGACCGGCTCGCGCACGAGCGCCTCGGTCACGACCTGGTCCTCGATCAGCCCGATCGCGCGGATCGGGGAGCCGTCGGAGCGGACGGCGAAGTCCGCCGGCGAGACCGGCTGCACCCGCACCGTCTGGCGCACCCATTCCGGCACCGGCACGTGCGGCACCTCCTCGATCGGGCGTCCGCGCTTGAGCACGAGGTCGGGCGTGAAGCCGACGAGGTCGGGCAGCAGGAGCAGGTCGGCCTGGTAACCCGGCGCGACGGCGCCCAGGTGCCGCAGCCCGTGCCACTCGGCGGGATGGAACGACGCCATCAGGATCGCGTCCTCCGGGGCGGCGCCGAGCCGGACCGCCTCGCGCACGATCCCGTTCACGTGCCCGTTGTCGGCGATGTCGTCGGGGTCCCGGTCGTCCGTGCAGAACGCGATCCGGCCGGGGCCGTACTCGAGCGCGAGCGGCAGCAGCGCTTCCAGGTTGCGGGCCATCGACGCCTCGCGGATCAGGAGCCACATCCCGGCGCGCAGGCGCTCGCGTCCCTCCTCGGCGGTGAGACACTCGTGATCCGAGCGGATGCCCGCGGCAGCGTACGCCTGCAGGCCCTTCCCGAGCAGGCCCGGAGCGTGGCCGTCGACGTGCTCGGCTCCCTCGAGCGCCAGCTTCTCGAGTTCGGACGGCAGTCCCCTGACGACGCCCGGGAAGTTCATCATCTCCGCGAGCCCGAGCACCCGGCTGCGGCGCATCAGCGCCTCCAGGTCGCCGGGGCCGAGCGGCCGGCGTGGCGACTCGAAGGGCGAGGCGGGCACGCAGGAGGGCGCCATGAAGTAGACCTCGAGCTGCAGGCCCTCGGAGGCGTCGAGGAGCCAGTGCACGCCGTCCGAGCCGAGCACGTTCGCGATCTCGTGCGGGTCGGCGACGACCGCGGTCGTCCCGAGCGGCAGCACGAGGCGGGCGAACTCGTCGACGAGCAGCTTCACGGACTCGAGGTGCATGTGGGCGTCGATGAACCCCGGGACGACATAGCGCCCGGTCGCGTCGACGACTTCGGCGCCGTCGTAGTCGCCGAGCCCGGCGACGACCCCGTCGGCGATCGCGACGTCGACGTCGAGCCATTCCCGCGTGAACACGCAGAGCACCGTGCCCCCGCGGACGACGACGTCCGCGGGCTCGTCCCCGCGCGCGACCGCGAGACGCTTGGCGAGGCCGCTCATCGGTGCGACCCTAGACGATCAGTCGGGGACGATGTGCGTGCCCGTCTCGCCCGCCAGGGCCCGTTCGACGTTCTCGGGGTCGGTGATGATCGCGGTGCCGCCACCGTGGTCGAGGAAGTCGATCACCGCTTCGATCTTCGGCGCCATGCTGCCGGGCATGAAGTGCGTCCCCTCGGCGAAGTACTCCTTCGCCTGGCTGAGCGTCATCCGGTCGACCCAGCGCTGGCGCGGTGTGCCGAAGTCGAGCGCGACCTTCTCGACGGCCGTCGTGACGAGGAGCAACTCGGCGCCGATACACGTCGCGAGGAGCGAGCAGGCGTGATCCTTGTCGATCACCGCCGCGATGCCCGTGAGGTCGCCGTTGGCGTCGGCGACGACGGGGATGCCGCCGCCGCCGACGGAGATGACGACGAAGCCGCTCTCGAGGAGCGACCGGATCGCGTCGACCTCGACGATGCGGAGAGGCTCCGGCGAAGGCACGACCCGACGCCACCCGCGCCCGGCGTCTTCGCGCACGGCCCAGCCGTCCTGGTCGCGTCTCTGCATCGCCGTCTGCTCGTCCATGAACGATCCGATCGGCTTCGACGGGCTGTCGAACGCCGGATCGTCCGGCGCGACCTCGACCTCCGTGACGACCGCGACGGCGTGGCGGTCGAGCCCGAGCCGGCGAAAGTCGTTCTCGAGGTTCTGCGCCAGTGCGTAGCCGATCGCGCCCTGGCTGTCCGCGCCGCAGACGTCGAGCGGCACCTCGTGCAGCTCGTGTGCCGCGAGCTCCGAGCGCCGCAGGATGAAGCCGACCTGCGGGCCGTTGCCGTGGCCGATGGCCACGTCCCAGCCGTCCTTGATCATCGAGGCGATGTGCCAGCAGGTCTCGCCGGCCGCGATGTACTGGTCGCGGACTGTCTGGTGCTGCTTGTCCCGGATCAGCGAGTTGCCGCCGATCGCGACGACGGCGCTTCTACCGCTCATCTGTCAACCTCGCCACTGACGTCGTTCGGCCGCGGCAGCCGCCTGTGGGGTGCGGAGTCTCATGCGTAGCCTCCCATCGTCAGCGCCAGCAGCGCCTTGCCTGTGTGCATGCGGTTCTCGGCCTCGTCGAAGACGACCGACTGCGGGCCGTCGATCACCTCGTCGGTGACCTCCTTGCCGCGGTCAGCGGGCAGGCAGTGCATGTACAGCGCGTCGGGGGCGGCCAGCGACATGCGGCGGGCGTCGCAGATCCAGTCGCTGTACGCGCCGGACTCGGCGAGCGCCTGCGCCTCGTCGGTGAACGCGTCGAGCCTGCCCCAGGACTTCGGGTACACGACGTCGGCGCCGCGGAAGGCCTCGTCCATGTCGTCCGTGAACGTGATCGTTGCCCCTGCCTGCGCGGCGACGGCCTGCGCCTTCTCGATCACCTCGGGCATCAGGTCGAAGCCCGGTGGGTGCGCGAGGACGACGTCCAGGCCGAAGCGCGGCAACAGCGTCGCGATGCCCTGGGGCACGGACAGCGGCCGCGCGTACGACGGTGCGTAGGCCCACGTCATCGCCACGCGCAGCCCGCGCAGGTTCTCGCCGCGGTGCTCGCGCAGCGTCATCAGGTCGGCGAGGGTCTGGGTCGGGTGGTCGACGTCGCACTGGAGGTTGATCACCGGGATGTCGGCCCATTGCGCGATCTCCCGCATCCACGCGTTCCCGACGTACGGCGCGAGGTCGTGGCGGATCGCCATGCCCTCGCCGTAGCGGGAGAGGATGATGCCCATGTCCTTCGGGCTCTCGCCGTGGGCCACCTGGGTCTTGTCCGCGTCGAGGAAGATGGCGTGGCCGCCGAGCTGGGTCATGCCCGTCTCGAAGGCGTTCCGGGTGCGTGTCGAGCGGTCCAGGAAGAGCATGTAGAGGGTCTTGTCCGGGAGCAGCCGCTGCGGCTGCCCGTTCCTGCGCGCCGCCTTCAGCTCGGCGGCGACGTCCAGGGCCGTCTCGATCTCCTCGACCGTCCAGTCGAGCGTCTCGATGAAGTCGCGGCCCGTGAGCGTGTTCCTGTCGGTCATGACGCTCATCGCGTCCTCCCTTCCGCCACGACTGGCGTGGCAAAGGCCTCGATCATGGCGGCGACGTCGTCGCCGAGCGGGTACAGCACCGGGCAGGTGCAGCCGGCGGCGATGTACTCCTGCACCTTCGACCGGCAGTCCTCGGCCGTCCCGGAGGCCGTGATCAGCTGCACGACGTCGTCGGGGACGAGCCCCATCGCCTGCTCGATCTGCGCCTGCGTGGCCGGCCAGGTGAGGATGCGGCCGATCTCCTCGAGCAGCGACGGGTCGACGCCGCTCGCCTTCCCGATGTGGGGCTGCTGGCCGAGGTACTGGGTCACGAGCTCCCGGGCCCGGTCGAGCGCGAGTGTCCTGTCGTCGTCGAGCGAGCAGACGACGAGCTGTGGGCGGTCGACGTCGTCGATGCTCTTACCGGCGCGCTCGGCGCCTGCCGCCAGGTGCTCGAGCGCCTCGCGGTTGTAGCTCGGCCCGACGAGGTAGTTGAGGAGGACGCCGTCGCCGATCTCTCCCGCGAGCTCCATCATCTTCATCCCGGTCGTGGCGGCGACGTAGATCGGGACGTGCTTCGGCGAGCGGTCGCCGTGCACGATGTCGATCTCGATGTCGTCCACGTCCACGAACGTGCCGTGGTAGGTGACGCGCTCCATGGCGAGCAGGCGACGCGTGACGTCGACCGTCTCGCGCATCGCCTGCACCGGCCGCCGCCGCTCGATGCCCACCTTCGAGGCGAGCGGGTCCCACCAGGCGCCGATGCCGAGGATGATCCGTCCCGGCGCGAGGTCGTCCAGCGTCGAGAACGTGGCGGCGAGCAGGCCGACGTTGCGCGTCCAGTTGTTCACGACGCCGGAGCCGATGCGGATCCGCTCCGTGACCGCTGCGAAGGCGGCCATGGGGACGGTGGCCTCGCGAACGAGCCTGCTCTCGGCCTGCCACACGGCCTCGAAGCCGTGCTGCTCGGCGAGCCGGGCGTAGTCCATGCCCTCACGGATCGGATGCTTGTCCTGCAGATAGAGGGCGACACGACCTTCGCTCGTGACCGCCATCAGCGGCCTCCCTTCGGCTCGAAGCGGTGTGCAGGGATCTCGTCCAGGCGCCGCCACAGACTCTCGGCCTGGGCACGGGCGGTCGCGACGAGCTGCTCCTGGTCGACGCGGACGAGCCGCCGGTCGGTCACGACCCACTCGCCCGCGACCATCACGTCGCGAACGGAGCGGGAGGAGAGCCCGAACACCCAGTGACCGGCGAGGCTGGCGTCGTGCACCGGGGTGGGTGCTGCGTAGTCCAGGACGACGAGATCGGCCGGAGCGCCCGGCTGCAGTGATCCGAGCAAGGGCTCGTCGAAGGCGCGGCCGGCGAGATGTGCGCCCTCGGCGAGGCGCTGCAGCGGCCAGTCGCCCGCGGCGCCGTCCTCGTCCTCGCGCAGCCGGAAGTAGGCGCTGCGGGACTCCTCGAACATGTCGCACCCGATGCCGTCCGTGCCGAGCGATACGCGCGCGCCCAGCGCAGCGAGGCGGGCGCGGCCGATCGAGTTGTTCATGTTCGAGCGGGCGTTGTGGGCGATCGAAGAGCGCGCTGCCTGCACGAGGCCGATCTCCCCGTCGTCCAGGTGGACTCCGTGGGCGAGGAGCGTGCGCTCGTCGAGGACACCCGCCTCGGCCAGCCGCGCCACGACGCGGCGCCCGTAGCAGGCTTCGGCGTCGCGCTCGTCCGCCGCGTCCTCGGCCGCATGGATGTGCAGCCCCACGGAGTGTGCCCGCGCGGCCTCGCCGCATGCGGCGAGCGTGTCCTCCGAGAGCGTGAACGAGGCGTGTGCCCCCACCATCGCGCGGGCGAGCGGGAGGGCGTCGTCCTGCGCCCGAGCGAGGAACCGCCGGTTCTCGTCGATGCCGGCCCGCGTGGCCGCGGGCCCGTCGCGGTCGGATGTCTCGTAACAGAGGACGGAGCGGATGCCCAACGTGCGGAGCGACTCCTCGATCACGTCGAGCGACCCGTCGATCGCGTTCGGCGAAGCGTGATGATCGACCAGCGTCGTCGTCCCCGAGAGGAGCGCCTCCATCCCACCGACCAGGGCGGATGCCCTGATGCTCTGCTCGTCCAGCGCGCGGTCGAGTCGCCACCAGATCCGCTGCAGGATCTGCACGAAGTTCGTCGGGGGCTCGAGCGCGTAGGGCATGCCGCGTGCGAGCGCCGAGTACAGGTGCGTGTGGGCGCAGACGTTGCCCGGGATGACGAGGCAGCCCGCGCACGCGTGAGGCGCACCCCCGCCCGCGGCGGCGATCCGTCCGTCCACGACATGGAGGTCGCCCTGAACGATCCGTACCGGATCGAGCGAGACGACGACGGTTCCCCCGGTGAGGATCACGAGCGGGAGCCACCATGCGTCGCGAGGTGAGGCACCGCTGCCAGCGCGGCCGGAGAGTCCTTCATCGGGAGGCGGGTGCGTCGGACCCCGTCGAAGGCGTAGAGCGCGCCCGCGACTGCGGCGGCGGTGGGCACCAGAGCGGCCTCGCCGACGCCCTTGGCTCCGTAGGGGCCTTCGGGTTGAGGCTCCTCGATGAGGATGCACTCCACGTCGGGCATGCCGGTCGGGGGGATGATGTGAAGGGACTTGAGGGTATTCGTGACCGGGACGGCGCCCTCGACGACGAACTCCTCCGACAGCGCCTGCCCCAGGCCCATGTGCACGGCCCCCTCGATCTGGCCCTCCACGAGCGTCGGGTTGATCGCCCTGCCGACGTCGTGGGCGGCGATCACTCTCGAGAGTCGGCCCTCGTCGTCGACGACCGCGACCTGCGTCGCCCAGGCGTACGCGAGGTGCGTGACCGGCTCGTCGATCTCGGGCCCGAGCGCCGTCGTCCAGTCGACGACGAACTCGCCCCGGTACTCCTGGCCGGCAAGGTCTTCGAGCGGCCGGTCGCCGAGAGCCGCCCGCAGCTTGCGCGCGGCGTCGATCACAGCCCTGCCGCCGAGCACGGTCGAGCGAGAAGCTGTCGTCTGGCCCGTCTCGAGATCGCGGTCGGTGTCCACTGCGACGCGCACTCGCTCGGGCGGGAGGCCGAGCTCCTCGCAGGCGATCTGCTGCAGGACCGTGTGCACGCCTTGCCCCATCTCCGTCCAGGAGTGGTAGAGCGTCACCGAGCCGTCGGCCTCGGGGCGCAGCACGGCGCGGCCGTACTCGACCATGCCGTTGCCGATGCCGGTGTTCTTCACGCCGCACGCGATACCGGCGAAACGGGCATCACGGTACGCGTCACGCACGGCCAGCAGGGTCTGCTTCAGGCCCACGCCCGGGCCGAGCTTCTGCCCCGTCCCGAACCGGTCGCCGACCTCGAGCGCGTTGCGCCAGCGGATCTCCCAGCCGTCGATGCCGACGCGCTCGGCGAGCAGGTCGAGCACGCCCTCGACGGCGAAGTTGGACTGATTGACACCGAATCCGCGCATCGCGCCGCACGGCGGGTTGTTCGTGTAGACGGCACTGCCCTCGACGTCCACGTTCGGCACCCGGTAGGCGCCGCACGCGTGTCCGACGGCCCGCTCGAGCACCTTGTCGCCGACGCTTGCGTAGGCGCCTGTGTCGCCCACGATGCGGGCTCGGAGGGCAACGAGGCGGCCGTCGGTGTCGCACCCGACCGTGTACTCGAGCCACATCGCGTGACGCTTGGCATGGAAGCGCAGGCTCTCCCTCCGCGTGAGGGTGACGAGCACCGGCCGGCCCGTGTGCGTCGACAGCAGGGCCGCGTGACATTGGATGTTGAGATCCTCCTTGGCGCCGAACGCGCCGCCGGTGGGGACGTGGACGACGCGCACGCGCTGCTCGGGAACGCCCAGGAAGGAGGCGATCTGGCGGCGGTCGTCCCACACGCCCTGACCCTGCGAGTAGACCTCCACAGCACCGTTCCCGTCCGGCACGGCGAGTGAGGACTCGGGCTCGAGGAAGGCATGCTCGATGAACTGGGTGCGAAACGTCTCTGTGACCACGTGAGCGGCTTCTGCGAGGGCATCGTCGGCATCGCCGCGCTGCACCCGTGAGACCGAGAGCACGTTGCCGTGCTCGTGCAGAGCCGGCGCCCCTTCCGCCATCGCCTCGAATGGGTCGGTCACGGGTTCGAGCACCTCGTACTCGATGTCCACGAGCGCGGCCGCCGCCCGGGCGGCAGGACGTGTTTCGGCGGCAACCGCGGCGATGACGTCCCCGACGTAGGCCGTGGTCTCGCCTTCCGCCACGAGCTGGCGCCAGTCGCGCGTGATCGCTCCCTGCGTCCGCTCGCCGGGTACGTCGGCGGCGGTGACGACCTCCACCACCCCCGGATGGGCCAAGGCCCTGGATGTGTCGATGCGGAGGATCCTGGCGCGCGGGTGGTCCGAGAACCGCAGGGCGCCGTGGAGCATGCCGGGCGCAACCATGTCGTCCACGAACACGCTGTCGCCGAGGGCCATCTCCGTGCCCTGGTACCGGGCGGTGCGCGATCCGACGCGACCGCTGCGGTCGGGCTCCGGAAGCGGCTCACCGCGGCGGGCTGCAGCCGCGAGCTCGACCGCGTCCAGGACCTTCACGTAGCCCGTGCAGCGGCACAGGTTGCCGAGCAGAGCGTGCTTGATCTCGTCTCGCGAGGGCTCGGGATGCTTCTGCAGCAACACCTCGGCCTTCATCACGATCCCGGGTGAGCAGTAGCCGCACTGGGACGCACCGGCGGCGACGAAGCACTCGCTCCAGAGCCGACGCTCCTCCGAGGAGAGCCCCTCGTGGGTGACGACGTGCTTTCCGTCGAACCGGGTCGCCTTCTGTGCGCAGGACACGACCGCCCTCCCGTCCACGATCACCGTGCACGCGCCGCAGGAGCCTTCGGGCGCGCACCCGTCCTTGACCGACCGCAGCCCGAAGTCCTCGCGGAGCAGCTCCAGCAGACTCGTGTCCTCGGTCGGCTGAGCCGACACCGTCTTCCCGTTGAGCGTGAACTCCATGGCTCTCACCTCCCTTCGCGCCTCGCGCCTCGGCTTCACTCCATGGCACCGAGCACGAGCGCGATCAGTGCCATCCTCATCACGACGCCGTTGAACGCCTCCGGCCAATATCTCGCGTGGCGGGTGGCGTCGACGTCCTCCGGCAGCTCGTCCATCCGGGGCAGGCTGTGGAGGACGATCGATCCCGGCTTCGCCTTGTCTCGCAGCAGCTCGCGGGTCACCCGGTACGCCTCGGGAGTGGCACCCACGGTCTCGCCGCGCTCGTCACGCGACTTCGTGTAGTCGGGCTGGACGACCGGCTCCATGTAGATGACGTCGGCGTCGGCGATCACGTCCGCAACCGACGGAGCCTCCGTGTAGCGCACGTTCATGTCGTCGAGCTCCTGCTTGAACTCGGGCAGCAGCGACATCTCCGGCGGCCCGACGACGTACGCCTTCAGGTCGAACTGCGACATCGCGTAGAGGATCGAGTGCATCGTGCGCATGCGCATGTCGCCGACGAGCAGGAACGTGAGGCCGTCGAGCGTGCCGAGCTCGGTCCGCGTCGTGTACAGGTCGGTCAGCACCTGCGTCGGATGCTCGCCCCAGCCGTCGCCGCAGTTGATGACGGGGACCGACGACCAGCGAGCGGCTTCGGCGGGCGCTCCCTGCTGGAAGTGCCGCATCGCGATCACGTCCGCGTAGAACTCGAGCATGTGGACGGTGTCCTTGATCGACTCCTGGTAGAAGTCGCCCGCCCGGGTCATCTTCGCGTCCGAGAAGCCGAGGACGTGCCCTCCGAGCCTGTGCATTGCGGCCTCGGTGGCGAGCCGCGTGCGGGTGCTCGGCTGGTAGAAGGCCGTCAGCAGGGTCTTGCCGGAGAGCAGGTCGGCGTTCTTGCGGTTGCGTGCGATCGGGGCGAGCTCGTCGCACACCTCGAACACACGCTCGAACTCGGCGCGCTCAAAGCCCTTGAGCGACAGGATGTCGCGCCCGAGAAAGCTCCTCATCTCGATTCCTTCCTGTGAACGGGTTTGTACGGACTGCCCCGGTGAACAGCACTGCCACACGCTCGTCGTCGGAGACGCGGCCGGCCGCACGGAGGCCGAGCAGGCCGGCCAGCCCGGCGGAGCCGGTGGCATCGACCGGGATGGCCGTTGCCTCACGCGCGAGGGCGTTTGCCGTCGCGAGCGTCTCTTCGTCGACGACCAGCGGGCCGCCGCCGGTCGCGATCATTCCCTCGACTACGGCGAGCCAGTCGTAGGTCTCGTCGTCCAGGATGCCGTGGGCAATGCTGTGAGGCTCGTGCTCCCACGGCCACATGAACTCGGCGCGGTGGTGCGCTGCGTAGCGGAGAGCGGCCCGGATCTCCCCCGGTTCGGCACCCGCGCACCGGGCGACAACGGCGTCGTGGGCGCGCTTGAGCGGCCAGGCGCCCTCGGTCTGCACGGTGTGGATGCGGGGGGAGGCAGGAATGGCGCCGAGCGCGGCAGCCTCCCGCAGGGCCTCGACGCAGGCACTCGCGAGCGCACCGCCGCCGACCTGCACGACGAGGTGATCGACGGTCGCGTCGGCCGCGGCGAGGTCGGACGCGATCTCGTAGCCGATCGTCTCCCCTCCTTCGATTGCGAGCCCGTTCAGGCTCCCCTGGCACGTGAACGGGAGCGCCCCCTCCGCCACCGCCCGCAGGAGTCGCTCGACCGTCGGATCACCGGTTTCCCCGGGGTTCCTCGGACAGACGGTGATGCGCGCTCCGAGCTCTTCGAGGCGCGCGAGGACGGCTGGTTCGGCGTCGACCGGGACAAAGACGTGGAGGGTGCGCGCACCCGCGGCGGCGACCACGGCCGCGGCCAGCGCGGCGTTGCCACAGCTGGCGATCGCGAGGTCGCGGCGCTGTGACGGGTCTGCCAGCCCGAGGCGCTCGGCCACCTCGAGGTAGAGCAGCACGCCGAACAGATGCCGGGCTTTGTGCGATCCCGAGACGTTCCGCGTCTCGTCCTTGACCCAGACGCCGCCCGTTCGTGAGAACCCGAGGCGGTCGCTGAGCCGGGCGCCTCGAGCAAACGGCGTGGCGATGAAGGGATGACCGTCGACGGCGCTCACCTGGGCGTCGAGACGGCGCACCAGGGAGCAGAACTCGTCGTCCGAGAGACCGCCCGCCAACGCCACGTGGTAGGCGTGGAGGAACGCGCGGTAGCGGATGAACGGGTTCGGCTCCGGATCGCCGGCTGGAAAGCGCACCGCCGAGAGGTCGAGCTCACGCCGCACGACATGGTCGATGTCGTCTCCGGGCTGCGCATTCGTGCACCGGAACGGGTACGGGTCGAGAGGGCCGGGCTCGGCACCGCAGCCGGCGCACACGAGCCTGCTGACGACTGCGGTCACAGGGCCTCCAGGACTCCGGTGCGCGCGTTGAACTCGTCGATCAAGGCGTCCCAGTCGCGCACGAGGTCGTGGATGCCGGTCCAGAACGACGGGTTCCTGCGGGCCTCGAACGCTTCCAGCGAGATGCCCTGTTGCTCGACCCACGTGTAGTACCCGAGGTTGAAGATCCGCTCGCGCTCGCCCAGGGTGAGCTCGACCAGGTTGTCGGTCGCCGCTCCGAGCAGGTGCTCGCCGAAGACGCCGGAGGCGGCCACCTCGTCGAATCCGCCGGGGAAGTGGCGGGCGAGCGCAAGCTCCCGCTCGCTCGCATACAGGCTCGCCCCGTCGGTGGCAACCGTCACGATCACGTCCTCGGAGCCCATCCCGTAGTACTTGGCCGTCTTGATCGCTCCGAGCAGGTTGCAGATGCTGGACAACCCGAGCGAGGGCAGCTCGGCGAGGACGCTGTCGGGGACGCCACACCGCTCAGCGAGGTGTCTCCTGCCCACGGGGGTGTTGAACAGCACCCCGAGCCGGTCGGTGGCGCGATCCGAGACGGCCAGCGCAACGTCCGTGTTCAGCACGTTGTGGATGAGCGGGATGTGCTTGTCTCCGATCCCCTGGATGTTGTGCTCGCCGAAGCCGTTCCGCAGCATGGTCGGGCACTCCAGCGCCTCGCAGGCAACGATGAGCGAGCCGAGGCGTTCCTTGAGGTAGTCGCCGGCGCCGATCGTCCCGGCCGATCCCGTCGCGGAGACGAAGGCCCGCAGGCGCAACCCCGGCTCCCGTTCGCGCATCGACTGGAAGACGCGCTCGAGCGCGGCACCGGTCGCGAGGTAGTGGACGATGTGGTTCCCGAACTCCGCGAACTGGTTGAGGATGACGTTGTCGGCATCCTCGGCGAGCTCGTGGCACTTGTCGTAGATCTCCTTGACGTTGCTCTCCGTGCCCGGCGTCCGGACGATGTCGCCCGGCTCGACCACCCACTGCTCCAGCCAGGCGAACCGCTCGCGGCTCATGCCCTCCGGCAGGACCGCGACGCCCCGGCATCCCATCAGCCGGGAGATGGCGACGCCGCCCCGGCAGTAGTTGCCCGTCGACGGCCAGACGGCCCGATCAGACGTGGGGTCGAACTGTCCGGTGATCAGCCGCGGCGCCAGGCATCCGTAGGCGGCGAGCACCTTGTGGGCAGCGATCAGCGGGAACCTGTCCCCGAGCGCCAACACGATCCGTGCCGCGACGCCGGTGAGCTCCGGAGGCAGGACGAGGTGATCCGGAACGTCGACGACATCCGTCCTGTTCGCGCCGTTGTGCCAGTGCACCCGGAACAGGTTCAGGGGGTGGGGGTCGTCCGGTTCGACCCTGGACAGCGCATCGCGTACCGAGGAGGGCACGAGCTCCGGATGTGCGAGCTGGGTGAAGGTCGGTAGCGCGATGCGCGCCTCGCGGAAGCGCTCCACGCTCCGCTCGAGTGTGCGTGTATCGACCAGCTCGTGCGCCAGGCCGAGTCGTTCGGTGAGCATTACGCCTCCATGCGGGGTCATCTCGAAGCAACGCTACGAGTCCCCATGCCCCGAGACGTCGGGGGTTCGACGGAGACGCGATCAGGGGATTCCCCTGTCGACGCTGGAGCGAGAGGGCGATATGGTCACGTCGCCGGGTGGGCACCTTGCGTGGCCGCTCCCCGGACGATCGAGGGAGGCGAGGTCGTAGGAGCCAAGGTGACCGGCCCCGAGAGCGGGACCGGGCTCGAAAGGAGAATCGTGTCGAGTACTCGAGTTCCCAGAGGTTCAGACCGGCGCAGGGTCACGGTCGTTGCCCTGCTCGGCGCGCTCGCCGTCGCTGCCCTCGCGCTGGCGGGCAGCACATCCGCGAGCTCGCAGGCAACGCCTCTGAAGGCTGCGTGGATCTACGTCGGGCCGCACAACGACGCCGGCTGGTCGCAGGCGCACGACATGGGACGCCTGTACGTGCAGAAGCAGCTCGGCGCCAAAGTCAAGACGACGTACAAGGAGACCATCGCCAACGGGCCGCAGCTCGAGCAGACGGTCGCGAGCCTGGTCAATGATGGCAACAAGATCATCTTCGGGACGTCGTTCGGCTTCTTCAACAAGAAGCTCGCGGCGAAGTACCCGGACGTGCTGTTCGAGCAGGCGACGGGCACGGATCTCGCCAAGAACATGGCCGAGTACTTCGGCGCCGGTGAGGATTCGATCTACCTGTCCGGCATGGCCGCAGGCGCGGCCACGAAGAACGGCAAGATCGGCTACATCGTCCCGTTCGCCATCCCGGAGGTCATCCGTCACGCGAACGCGTTCGCACTCGGTGCCCAGGCGACGCATCCCGGGGCGACGGTGAAGCTCATCTGGACGAACTCGTGGTTCGACCCGGCCAAGGAGAAGAAGGCGGCGGAGAGCCTCGTCGCGTCCGGGGTCGACGTCCTCGGCCAGAACGTCGACAGCCCCGCTGCCGGCCAGTACGCGAAGTCGAAGGGAATCCCGTGGGTCGGCTACGACTCGAACGCGAGCAAGTTCGCCGGCGCCTCGTGGCTGACGGCCGCGATCTACAACTGGGGGCCGTACTACCTGCGTCGCGTCAAGGCGGCCATGAACGGCACCTGGAAGTCGGCCTTCTACTACGGCAGCATCAAGGACGGGCTCACCGACATCGCGCCGTATGGCCCGAGGGTGAGCGCGAAGACGAAGGCCCTGATCGCCGCCAAGCGGAAGGCGATCGTCAACGGCACGTTCAACGTCTTCAGCGGCCCGCTCTACGACCAGAGCGGCAAGCTGAGGGTGCCGAAGGGCAAGACGCTGAAGGTCCTGCCCGACCTGTACGCCATGAACTGGCTCGTGAAGGGCGTCATCGGGAGCCCGAAGGGCTAGCGGCACGGGTTCGGGGGGAGCGGCTCGGACCGCTCCCCCCGAGCCGAGCCCGCCGCCGACATGGAGCCCACGGCGGAGCCTCGGGCCGTCGTCGCCGCGGAGAGGGGTGCGCCGCCGGCGATCGCCTGCCGTGGGATCACCAAGCGCTTTCCCGGGGTCGTCGCGAACGACAGCATCGACTTCGAGGCGCTCCAGGGTGAGGTTCACGCGCTCCTGGGCGAGAACGGAGCCGGGAAGAGCACGCTCTCGAACATCTTCACCGGTCTCTACCGCGCCGACGAGGGGGAGCTCGAGGTCTACGGGAAGCCCGTCGCCTTCGACACCCCGCGCGACGGGATCGACGCCGGGATCGGGATGGTTCACCAGCACTTCCGGCTCGTGATGCCGTTCACGGTCGCCGAGAACGTCATGCTCGGCGACCACAGCGACGTCGGCCGCTCCTTCCGCCTCCACCCCGGTGCGATCGAGGAGCGCGTGGCGGAGCTCGGCGAGCGCTACGGCATGCCGGTCGACCCGCGCGCGCGCATCTGGCAGCTCTCGGTCGGGGAGCAGCAGCGGGTCGAGATCCTCAAGGCCCTCTACCGCGAGGCCCGGATCCTGATCCTCGACGAGCCGACCGCCGTCCTGACGCCCCAGGAGGCAGGTGCGCTGTTCGAGACGCTGCGGGCGATGGCGGCAGACGGGCGCACCGTGATCTTCATCTCCCACAAGCTGCATGAGGTGATGGCGGTCTCCGACCGCGTCACCGTGCTCCGCGACGGTTGCTCCGTCGCCACGGTCGAGACCGCGAGCTCGACGCTCCAGTCGCTCGCGGCGCTGATGGTCGGACGCGAGCTGCACACGTATCGCCGTCTGGACGAGAAGCGCGAGATGGGTGAGCTCCTGCTCGAGCTCGACGGGCTGACGGCGAACGGCGATCGCGGCGTCGAGGCGGTCCACGACGTCTCGCTGAAGGTGCATGCCGGGCAGATCGTCGGTGTCGCCGGCGTCGCCGGCAACGGACAGCGGGAGCTGGCCGAGGCGGTCACCGGCATGCGGCCGCTCACGTCGGGGACAATCCGCGTCGGCGGCGTCCCTCTCCACACCGGCGACCCGCGGCCGGCCATCAAGGCCGGCATCGCGCACGTTCCGGAGGACCGCCTGCACACGGGCGTCGCCCCGAGCCTCAGCATCTCCTCGAACGTGGTGCTCAAGTCGTACCGGTCGGACGAGAACTCGGCAGGGCCGTTCCTTCGCTTCCACCATATTCGCGACTGGGCCGTCGAGCTGATCCGCCGCTACGACGTGAAGGCGCCTGGTCCGGGGGCATCGGCCCGCCAGCTGTCGGGAGGGAACCTGCAGAAGATCGTGCTCGCCCGCGAGTTCTCCGGAGCACCACGGGTGCTCGTGATCGCGGCGCCGACCCGCGGGCTCGACGTCGGTGCGATCGAGACCGTGCACGCGCACCTGCGCGAGGCGGCCACGGCAGGCGTGGCGATCCTGCTCATCTCCGAGGACCTCGACGAACTGATGACGCTGGCCGACAGGATCGCAGTCATGTACGAGGGCCGGATCGTGGGCGAGGTCGACGCCGTCACGGCCGCCGTCGAGGAGATCGGGCTGATGATGGCCGGGGGGCAGAAGAAATGACGGTCCGGATCGAGCGCCGCCTCACGCAGCCCCACTGGCTGAAGGTCGCCGTCCCGGTCGGATCGCTCGTCGTCGCCTTCCTCCTGATCGCGATCGTCCTCCTCGCCACCGGCCACGATCCTGCCACGACCTACAGGGATCTCTTCGAGGCGGCGTTCACGGCTCCCGGTGCCCTTTCGCAGACGCTGATCGGGGCGACGCCGCTCGTCTTCACCGGCCTCGCCGCTGCGGCGGCATTTCGGATGAACCTCTTCAACATCGGCGGTGAGGGCCAGCTCTACTTCGGCACCATCGGCGCCTCCGCGGCAGGACTGCTGCTGGCGGGCCAGTCGGCGCCGGTGCTGATCCTCGCCATGATTCTCGCGGGCTTCGCGTCCGGAGCCGCATGGGCCCTGATTCCCGGCTTTCTGCGCGCCTACCTGTCGACGAACGAGATCATCACCTCGCTGATGCTCAACTACGTCGCCGGCCTGATCCTCACCTACCTCATCTTCGACAGCCACTCGTACTGGCGCGACACGACCTCCGCGAGCGCGGCCGTATTCCCGGTCGGCAAGGCGCTGCCGGACGCGGCGAGCTGGCCCACGCTCGGGTCGAGCGTCGTCGTCCCCTTCGGCTTCCTGCTCGGCGTCGTCGCCGCAACGCTCTTGTGGGTGTTGTACTCGCGCACGCGGTTCGGCTTCGAGGTGCAGGTGATGAGCGACTCGCCGCGTGCCGCGCGCTACTCGGGAATGCGGACCCGCCGCAAGATCCTGGCCGTGATGGCGCTCTCGGGCGGCCTCGCCGGCCTCGGCGGCGCGAGCCAGGTGGGTGACTTCAGGCACACGCTCGACGCCGACCCGAATGGGCTGCGCGCCTACGGCTACGGCTACGCGGGGATCGTCGTGGCTGCCCTCGCGCGGTACAACCCCTTCGCCGTCGTCCTGATCGCGTTCCTGCTCGGCGGCCTCCAGAACGCGGGAGCAGCGCTGCAGGGGCCGGACTTCCCGTCGGGGCTCGTCGGGGTGATGGAGGGGATGATCCTCTTCACCGCGCTCGGCGGCGAGCTCCTCGTCCGCTATCGCGTACGCGTCGGCCGCCGTCGGCGCGGGGCTCCCGCGACCGCCGCGGAGGCCACACGTTGAACAACTCCATCCTCGTCGTGGTGATCGCCTCCGGCATCGCGTACGGCACTCCGCTGCTCTTCGCCTCGCTGGGCGAGCTGCTCGGCGAGCGCTCGGGGGTGCTCAATCTCGGCGTCGAGGGGATGATGCTCGTGGGCGCGGTGATGGGCTTCTGGGCCGTGCAGCAGATCGGCGGCCCCGGCAGGACGACGCTGTTCCTCGCGGTGCTCGTGGCCGCCTTCGCAGGCGCCGTTGTCGCGCTCATCTTCGCGTTCCTCGTCATCACCCTCCGCGCGAACCAGATCGTCTCCGGTCTCGCCCTGACCATCTTCGCCGGCGCAGCCGGCCTCTCGTCCTACCTCGGCAACGACCTCGGACTCGCCGACGCGCCCGCGAAGCACCAGTTCGCGCCCGTCGACCCCTTCGGGCTGGCGGACATGCCGATCCTCGGGCCGATCCTGTTCGGGCAGACCTGGCTCGTCTACGTCTCGTGGGGGCTGGTCGTGGTCATCGCGCTCTACCTGAACCGGACCCGTCCCGGCCTGAACGTGCGCGCCGTCGGCGAGTCCCCGCAGACCGCGGATGCGATGGGGATCAGCGTCACCGCCTACCGCTACGCGCACGTGGTTGCGGGCGGCGCCCTCGCGGGCGTCGGCGGCGCCTGCTTCAGCCTCGCGCTCACACCGCAGTGGGTCAGCGGCCTCACCGGCGGCGCCGGCTGGATCGCCATCGCCCTCGTCATCTTCGCCTTCTGGCGCCCAGAGCTGTGCCTCGTCGGCGCCTACTTCTTCGGCGCCTTCCAGGCGCTTCCATTCACGCTCCAGGCGAGGGGCGTGACCGTCGCGCCCGAGCTGTTCCAGGCGCTCCCGTACGTGATGACGGTGGTCGTGCTCGTGATCGTCTCGTCGGGGATCGCGAAGCGCCGGCTCGGCGCCCCCGGCGCGCTCGGACTCCCGTTCGTCAGGGAAGAGCGGTAGAGCGTGGTATCACACCGCTGATGGACGTCCTCGCCCCGCGCAGCCTCGGCGAGGCCATGCGCCTGAAGGCCGAGTACCCGGACGCCCGCTTCGTCCAGGGCGGCACCGACCTGCTCGTGGAACTCAACTTCGACCGCTCACGCCCGCCCGCCTTGATCAACCTGAACGAGGTGGCCGAGCTGCGCGGCTTCGGCCGGGAGAACGGAACGCTCGTGCTCGGCTCGGGCCTGACCTACGCCGAGGCGATGCGCGGCGAGATAGCCGAGGCGCTGCCCGCGCTCGCAGAGGCGTCGAGAACGGTCGGCTCGCCGCAGATCCGCAATCGCGGCACGATCGGCGGCAACCTCGGCACCGCCTCGCCGGCCGGCGACGCCCTGCCGCCGCTGCTCGTCGAGGACGCGGAGGTGCACGTCGTAAGCGTCCGCGGTGAGCGGCGCCTGCCGCTGCGCGAGTTCCTCCTCGGTGTGAAGAAGAACGCACTCGAGACCGATGAGCTGATCCTCGCGGTGCGCGTCGCGCCAGGCCGGGCGCCGCAGACCTTCATGAAGGTGGGGCCGCGGAACGCGATGGTGATCTCCGTCTGCTCGCTCGCGCTCCAGGTCGACCGGGAGCGCGGCGAGATCCGGGCGGCGTTCGGATCGGCCGCTCCAACCGTGCGGCTCGTCACCGCCTCGCTCGACGAGGCGGAGGGCTTCCCCGCGCTCGTGGCGGAGAGCGCGAGCCCGATCGACGACGTACGCGGCACGGCCGCCTACCGGCGCCACGCTCTCGGGGTGCTCACCCGCCGCGCACTCGACCGGTGTCTCGCATGAAGATCACCCTGACCGTCAACGGTGAGCGGCAGGAGGCCGACGTCTGGGGAGGGGAGAGCCTGCTCTTCGCGCTCCGGGAGCAGCTCGGCCTGCCCGGCTCGAAGAACGCGTGCGAGCAGGGGGAGTGTGGGTCGTGTTCGGTACTCCTCGACGGCACGCTCGTCTGCTCCTGCCTGGTGCTCGCAGCCCAGGCCGACGGGCACGACGTCGTCACCGTCGAGGGGGTGGCCCAGGACGGCGCGCTGCACCGGGTGCAGGCTGCGTTCGTCGCCGCCGGTGCGGTGCAATGCGGGTTCTGCACCCCGGGCCTGATCGTGGCAACCGTCGACCTGCTCGATCACACCCCGAGCCCGTCGGACGACGAGATCCGGGAGGCGCTCTCCGGCAATCTCTGTCGGTGCACGGGCTATCAGAAGATCTTCGATGCAGTGAGGGCGGCGGCACGGGCATGACGTCGACAGCAACCACCCTCGAACTCGGTCGCATCGGCGAGGCCGTCGTCCGACCGGACTGCCCTCCGAAGGTGCTCGGCGAGTTCGCCTACTCGAGCGACCTCAGTTCGGCGGGCATGCTCTGGGGTCACACGCTGCGCAGCCCGCACGCGCACGCCCGCATCGTCGCGGTCGACATCTCGACGGCCCTCACGATGCCCGGCGTCCATGCGGTACTCACCCACGACGACGTCCCCGGGCGCAAGACCTACGGCCTCGAGTTTCCCGATCAGCCGGTCCTGGCGATCGATCGTGTCCGCTACTACGGCGAACCGGTCGCCCTCGTCGCGGCGGAGCATCCCGAGCAGGCACGCCGCGCGGCCGAGGCGATCGTCGTCGAGTACGAGCCGCTCGAGCCCGTCGTCGATCCCGAGCGCGCCACCGAGCAGGAGCCGCTCCATCCCGATCGACCGACGATGCGTCACGGCTATCTCGACGACCCACGCCCGAACGTCGTCCGCTCGATGGTGATCCGCCACGGCGACCCCGACGTGGAGGGAGACGTCACCGTCGAGGGGGTCTACGAGCTCGCCGGCCAGGACCAGGCATTCCTCGGGCCGGAGTCCGGGATCGCGCTGCCCGACGGAGAGGGGGGCGTCGACGTCCATGTCGCGACGCAATGGCTGCACGTCGATCGCGACCAGGTCGCCCCCTGCCTCGACCTTCGCCCCGAGCAGGTACGGATTCATCTGGCGGGTGTCGGCGGCGCCTTCGGCGGCCGGGAGGATCTCTCGATGCAGATCCACGCGGCCTTGCTCGCGCTGCACACCAACCGCCCGGTCAAGATCGTCTACAACCGGGAGGAATCGTTCACCGGCCACGTCCACCGGCACCCGGCCACGATCTGGGCCGAGCACCGGGCGTCGCGCGAGGGGCGCCTCGTGTGCGCGCGCATCCGGATCCTGCTCGACGGCGGCGCGTACGCCTCCAGCTCGAGTGCGGTGATCTCGAACGCATCGTGCTTCGCGCTGGGCCCGTACCGGGTCGACAACGCGCTGATCGAAGGCACGGCCGTGTACACGAACAACCCGCCTTCCGGCGCCATGCGGGGCTTCGGCGCCGTGCAGGTGTGCTTTGCAGCCGAGGCGCAGATGGACAGGCTGGCCGAGGCGCTGGGGATCGACCCGATCGAGTTGCGGCTGCTGAACGCCCTCGAGCCCGGCGACACCCTGCCGACGGGGCAGGTGTTGACGGGGTCGCTGCCGGTCGTCGACGTGATCCGCGCCGCGGCCGCGATCCCGGTGCCGGACGCGGAGGGCCTGCCACGCGACCCGATCCGCCTGCCCGGTGGGACCGGGAACACGACCCGCGGGGAGGGAGTCCGTCGCGGGGTCGGCTTCGCCGTCGGCTTCAAGAACATCTGCTTCTCGGAAGGATTCGACGACTACTGCTCGGCGCGCGTGCAGCTGCGAGCCGACGGGAGCGCGGTCGTGCACTGCGCCGCCGCGGAAGTCGGCCAGGGCGTCGGCGGCGTCATCCTGCAGGTCGCGAAGACCGAGCTCGCGACCCACGATGTCGAGCTCGCCCCCCACACGACTGCGACCGTGGGCTCGGCAGGATCGACGTCAGCGTCGCGGACGACGTGGATGGCGGCCGGCGCGGTCCGCGATGCATGCCGAGCTGCGCTCGAGGAGCGCGAGCAGCGGGGCGTCGTCGACGTCGACGTCGAGCGCGTCTACCGACACGTTCCGACGACGCCGCTCGACCCGGAAACGGGGCAGGTCACCGGGGAGCGGGCTCACGTCGCCCTCGCCACCTGCGGGATGCGGGTCGTCGTCGAGGTGGACGTCGAGCTCGGACTCGCACGCGTGGTGTGGGTCGGCGTCGGCCAGGACGTCGGCCACGCCGTCAACCCGCAGGGCGTGACCGGCCAGATCGAGGGTGGCATCGCGCAGGGCCTCGGCCTCGCGCTGATGGAGGAAATCCAGACCCGCGATGGCCGCATCACCAACGCGAGCTTCACCGACTACCTCATCCCGACCGCCCTCGACATGCCGCCGGTCGAGATCGCCCTCGTCGAGGACCCTGAGCCGGGCGCCCCGTACGGCGTCAAGGGCGTGGGCGAGCCACCGACGGTCGTCTCCACGGCAGCGATCGTCGCCGCCCTTCGCGATGCGACCGGGCGGCCGCTGACGCGCGTCCCCGTGCGCCCCGACGACATCGTCTTCTGACGTTCGAGCGAGAGCCCGTGGCGCACCCGACGGTGCTGTTGCGAGCGGGCGCGTGGACGAAGAGGTGTGAGAATCGGCACGAAGAGGGTTATGCTCGTGGCGTGTTCGGCGTGGTGACTCGGGTCAAGGCGGTAAAGAACCGTACGTTGGCGCTCGTGCAGCTGAACCTCGAGCTCGCGAAGCTCGAGGGGAAGCAGAAGGCGACGGCGGTCGGGATCGCAGGAGGCCTCGCGGCCGTTGCCGGCGTCCTGCTCGTCTACGCGATCGGCTTTGCCTTTGCCGCGCTCGCGGCGGGGCTCAGCGAGACCATGTCGCTGTGGCTCTCGCTGCTCATCGTGGCGGCGATCCTGCTCCTCGTCGCTGCGATCGCCGGGTTCCTGGCGGTGCGCTTCGTCCGCAAGGCGTCGCCTCCGAAGCCGGCGCAGGCGCTCGAGGAGGCAGGCCACACGCTCGAGACGATGAAGGGCCATGTCTGAGAAGCGCGGCGCCGAGGAGATTCGCAAGGAGATTGCGGCTGAGCGTCAGGGCCTCGACGCCGATCTCGACGCGCTGCAGGCCGAGCTCCGCTCGCTCGTGCCGGTGGTCGCAGCCGGTCTCGCTGTGGTGGCGCTCGTCACGTTTCGCAAGAGCACAAGGGCCGGCCTCCGGATGATGTGGAGGCTCCTCTAGCCAGGACGGCTCGGCCGACGGCGGGCCCGCCGGCTGTCGCGGTCGCCGCCACGGAGAACCCCACGGTGGGTCGGCCGTCGTCACCTCCGGGACGACCACGGTCGAGGCGTGACAGGATCAGTTGGCTTGCGTCGACTCCTCCCGATCACTGATTGGCTGCCGCGGTACGAACGCCGATGGTTGAGAGGAGACGTTGCCGCTGGCGTCGCCGTGACGGCGCTGATCGTGCCGAAGAACCTGGGCTATGCGGGCATCGCCGGGGTGCCGGTGCAGAACGGGCTGTACGCGGCGGCTGCGGGAGCGCTGATCTACGCGGTGTTCTGCACGTCACGTCAGATCTCGACCGGCCCGAGTTCCTCGCTTGCTGCGGTCGCAGGCGGTGCCGTCCTCGTGACGGGTCTGGGAGGGGATCAAGCAGCTCAGCTGGTGGCGGCGATCACGCTGCTGACGGGACTCTTGTTCCTGCTGCTCGCCGTGTTGAAGCTCGGGTGGATCGCGCAGTTCCTCTCGAAGGCAGTCGTAACCGGCTTTCTTGCGGGTGCGGCGGTCGATGTCGTGATCGGTGAGTTGCCGAAGTTGACGGGGACGTCCTCGGAAGGCGACAGCGCGTGGCGGGAGCTCGGGTCGTGGGCGCGCACGCTGGGGGACGTCCAGTGGGCAACGCTCGTCGTTGGCGTCGTCGCGCTCGCCGTGGTTCTCGTGCTTCGATTCACCGTACCCGCGATTCCCGGCGCGCTCGTGTTGGTCGTCGGTGGACTCCTTGCTTCTGCGCTCCTCGACCTGGGTGCCCACGGCGTGGCGCTCGTCGGCGAGGTGCCGCGTGGGCTGCCGGCGCCCGCGCTGCCGAACTACGACATCGTCCGAGACAACCTGGCGGTGATCTGCATCGCGGCGGCCGCACTGCTGCTGATCGGCTTCTCGCAGACCGCCGGGGACGCTCGCGCGTTCGCGGCTCGGCACCGGTACCGCGTTGACGTCGATCAGGAGTCGGTGGCGCAGGGAATGGCGAACATCGGGGCCGGGGTGTTCCAGGGTATGCCGGTCTCGACGAGCCTCTCGGCCAGTTCGCTGAACGAATCGGCCGGGGCGCGTACGCCCGTGGCCTCGCTGGTCACCGGGGCCCTCGTGCTCGCGACCCTGATCGTGCTTGCGCCGCTGTTCTCGCAGCTGCCGAAGGCGGTGCTCGCGGCGATCATCATCGACGCCGTCGTGTTCGGAATGATCGACGTACCGGAGCTGCGGCGTCTGTATCGGGTGACTCGATTTGACTTCTGGGTCGCCGCCGCTGCGATCATCGGTGTGCTCTCCGCCGGCGTCCTCGCCGGTGTTGTGATCGGTGTGGCTCTCTCGCTCGGCTGGCTGGTCTACGTCGCCACCCAGCCCTCGATGCCGCTTCTCGGTCGCGAGCCCGACACCCAGGTGTTCCGCGACATCGATGAGAACCCGGACGACGAGACATTCGAGGGCATCGTCGTCCTGCGCCTCGACGGAGGGCTCTTCTTTGCCACGGCCGAAGCGCTCGAGAACCGCATCCGGGCTCTCGTTGACGAGCGGATTCGTGCGCTGGTGCTCGACCTCGAGGGCGTCAGCTTTGTCGATTCCCAAGGCTCCGCAAAGCTGACCGAGATCCACGAGCTCCTCGCGGCGGACGAGATCGGATTCCGCTTGGCGCGGCTCAAGCCCCAGGTGCGCGCCGTGCTCCAGACGGACGGGGTCGTCGATCAGATCGGGCCGGATCACATCCACGGCAACGTCCATCGGGCCGTCGAAGCAGAACTCCGCGCGTAGTAGGTTCGGGCGGTGCCCGGAGATGGCTATTTCGACGAGCGCGTCGCGGCGAGGTACGACGAGTCTGCTGCGGAGATGTTCGACCCGGCGGTCGTCGATCCGGTCGTCGACCTCCTCGTGGAGCTCGCCGGGAGCGGTCGTGCGCTCGAGCTCGGGATCGGGACGGGCCGGATCGCGATACCGCTGGCGCGGCGAGGAGTGCCGGTGCACGGGATCGAGCTGTCGCAGGCGATGATCGCGAGGCTGCGCGCCAAGCCAGGCGGAGAAGACATCGGCGTCGCGATCGGCGACTTCGCGACGACGGCTGTGGACGGGACGTTCTCTGTCGCCTACCTCGTCTTCAACACGATCCTGAACCTGACCACGCAGGCGGCGCAGGTCGCGTGCTTCCGCAACGTCGCCGCACACCTCGAGCCTGACGGTTGCTTCGTGATCGAAGTCGAGATCCCCGGGCTGCAGCGGCTGCCGCCCGGGGAGACGATGCAGGTCATCTACGCGGGCGAGGACAGCTGGGGTTTCGACGAGTACGACGTCGCGAGACAGGGCCTCATCTCCCATCACTTCGAGATCGTCAACGGACGCGTCGAGCGCCTCTCGGTTCCCTTCCGCTACGCGTGGCCCTCGGAGCTCGACCTGATGGCAGAGCTTGCCGGGATGAGGCTGCGGGACCGCTGGAGCGGATGGGAGCGGGAGCCGTTCACGAGCGAGAGCCGCAGGCACGTCTCCGTCTGGGAGAAGCCGGCAGGCTAGGCGGCCGGGAGCTCGAGCCGGAGCAGGACCTCGTCGTCGAAGACGATCTCGCCGGTTTGCTCGAAGCCGTAGCGCTCGTAGAAGGGGATCGGGCTGCCGTTGCCCTGTCCCGCGCTCGTCCACAGCACCTCGACTCCGGGTCGGCCGCGGAAGTAGTCGACGATCAGGTCGAGCGTGGCAGCGCCAAAGCCCCGCCCCTGGTAGCGCTCGTCGATGAGCAGCTTCCAGAGATAGTGGGGGATGTAGTCAGGGCTTCCGACCTCGTCGCTGATCATCACGAACCCCACCGGCACCTCGCCGGCATAGACGGCCCAGTACAGGGCGCGACCGTCCGGCTCCGCCGCTGCCTCGAGCAGCGAGTCGGTGACGCTGCTGACGAACTGCTCCTGGCCCTGCGAGACGCGTAGCGCCTCGACTGCCTCGCGGTTCGCGTCGCTGAGCGGTCTGAGCGAGAGCATTGCCAAGGATCGTAAATCGCGCGCTCAGGCCCGCGAGCGCCGCACCATCAGTTCGAACCGGCTCGGCCGCCGGGCAGGCAAGCGCCGGATGTGGCGGGGGCGGCCGTCTGCAGCATCACGGACCGCCGCTTCGATCTCGTCCTCCGACCGACCTTCCCGCTGCATCTGCTCGATCAGCACGAGAAGCCCGTACTCCTCGCGATCAACGTTCGTTCTCATCGTCGGCCTTTCTCTCGGGTGCATCTCTGCCAGCGTAGAAGGCACCTGCCTCCGCGCGTGGCTCGGTCTCGGTTGCCGGCGGTGACGATTCGGTGACGGACCCCCGAGGTCACACCAGCAAGGCGGCGTGTCCGACGACACGCCCGACGCCACCAGCGGCTCCATCACCACTGCGCGTCAAGAATGACAACGCGCGACCACGGCCGCGCATTCCCACTCTAGCGGCACCGCCACCAGCGACGCAGCGTGAACAGTGCGCCGGTGCCGAGCAGCACGAACCCGGTCAGTCGGTACCAGCCGATCCCGGCGCGCCACGAGCACGATGAGGACTCCGGCCACGGCGGGCAATGCGAAGGCCGCCGCCTCCGCGACACCCGTCGATCCCACACGCGACGCTATACGCTCAGCGCCATGCCCGAGCCGTCGACCCCGACGCCGCGCGATCCGGCAGAGCTCGCGTTCGAGACGATCGTCTACGAGAAGGCACCGCCTCGCGCCACGATCCGCCTCAACCGCCCGGACGTCCTCAACGCGTTCGACTTCCGCATGCTGCGCGAGCTCGCAACAGCCTGCGAGGACGCCTCCTGGGACGACGCCATCCGCGCCGTCGTCGTCACCGGCACCGGCCGCGCCTTCTGCGTCGGCGCCGACCTGCGCACCTGGGACGAGGACTACCTCGGCAACCCGTCCGGCTACTGGAAGTGGTTCGGCGCCTTCAAGGACGCCCACGACCGGCTGCGCGAGATCGGCAAGCCCACCATCGCCCGGATCAACGGCATCGCCGTCGGCGGCGGCAACGAGCTGCAGATGGCCTGCGACCTCGCCGTGATCGTGGACGACGCGTACATCCGCCACGTCGGCCTGGAGCACGGCAGCGTCCCCGCCGGCGGCGCCACGCAGTGGCTGCAGCTCATGGTCGGTGACCGGCGCGCGCGCGAGATCGTCCTCCTCTGCGACGAGGTGCCGGCGCCGCAGGCAGCCGAATGGGGGCTCGTCAACCGCGCTGTGCCCGCCGCCGAGCTCGACGACGTCGTCGACGTCTGGGTCGAGAGCCTCGCGCGCAAGCTCCCCCACGCGACCCGGTACGCAAAGCAGCAGCTGAACGTGTGGCGCGACCTCGCCTGGCATCAGACCGTGGGCCACGCCCGCGACTGGCTCGCGCTGTCGATGCTCTCCGACGAGACGCAGAACGCCGTGCGCGGCTTCCTGTCGAGAGGAAAGGAGTAGGTCCGCGATGGCCGACGAGGTGCTCACCCGGAGAGACGGTGCCGTCCTCACGATCACCTTCAACCGCCCCGACGTCTACAACGCCTTCAACCGGGCACTGCACGCCGCGCTCCACGAGGCGCTGACCGAGGCCGCCGACCCCGCCGTCCGCTGTGTCGTCGTCACCGGCGCCGGCAAGGGATTCTGCGCGGGGCAGGACCTGAAGGAGTTCAGCTCCCTCCCGGGATCGATCGCAGACGCGCTCGAGGCCACCTACCACCCCAACGTACGTCTTGTGCGCGCGCTCGAGAAGCCGGTCCTCGCGGCCGTCAACGGCGCCGCCGCAGGCGCCGGCCTCTCGTTCGCCTGCGCCTGCGACCTACGCGTCGCCGCCGACACTGCCACCTTCGTGCCGGGCTTCGTCGGCATCGGGCTCGTGCCCGACGCTGGGGGCTCCTGGTTCATCCACCGACTGCTCGGGTTCGCTCGTGCCTTCGAGTGGATGAGCTCGAACCGTCGCCTCTCCGCGCAGGAGGCGCTCGAATGGGGCCTCGTCTCCGAGGTCGTCGCGGCAGACGCCTTCGCCGACCGGGTCGCCGAGATCGCCGAGGAATGGGCCGCGCGACCGACCCGAGGCGTCGGTCTCACGAAGCGGCTCTTCGAGCACGCCCACGGCGTCGGCCTCGAGGAGCAGCTCGCACTCGAGGCGCAGCTGCAGGACGAGGCCACTGCCACGGCGGACTTCGCGGAAGGGGTTCAGGCCTTCCTGGAGAAGCGACCACCCAGGTTCACGCGGCTCGTAGGGGCGGGATCCGTCCCGCCCGGAAGGAGACACCGATGTCAGAGCAGCTCGACCTCGCGGAGACCACGCCGCCGCACCCGATCCACCTCGTCGTCACCGACGACCTCGTCCGCAGCCGGTTGACCGTCTTCTTCCGTCTGCTGCTCGTCATCCCGCTGGCGCTCTGGCTCGCGCTCTGGAGCCTCGCGGTCTTCTTCGCCGTGATCATCGCCTGGTTCGTCGGCATCGTCACTGGCCGCGTCCCCAACTCCCTGCACTCGTTCATGGCGCAGTACGTGCGCTTCGCGACGCAGGTCAATGCGTACCTCTGGATCGCCGCCAACCCGTACCCCAGCTTCATGGGCGACGCGGGCTATCCCGTCGATGTGGAGATCGCCGACCCGGTGCAGCAGAGCCGGCTCACGATCCTCTTCCGGCTCGTGCTCGCCATCCCTGCGGCGATCGTCACGAACGTGCTCCAGAACGTGGCGTGGATCGTCGCCATCCTCGGCTGGTTCCTCGGCGTGTTCACCGCACGCATGAACAAGGGGATGGAGGAGCTCCTCGCCTACATCCTGCGCTACCAGGCGCAGACCTACGGCTATGTGCTGCTCCTCACACAGCGCTACCCGAGCTTCTCGGACGACTGACACGCTCTAGGCTGCCCGGCATGGCCGGGCCGGTCACCACCGTCGACTACCACACGGGCGGCGAGCCGTTTCGCATCGTCACCGGCGGCGTCGAGCCGCTGCTCGGCGCCACGGTGCTCGACAGGCGCCGCGACGCACTCGAGCGGCTCGACCACGTGCGCCGGCTGCTCGTCCACGAGCCGCGCGGCCACGCCGACATGTACGGCTGCCATGTCGTCGCCGCCGAACGACGATGGCGCCGACCTCGGCGTCGTCTTCTTCCACAACGCCGGCTACTCGACGGCGTGCGGCCACGGCACGATCGCGCTCGTCACGTGGGCGCTCGACGAGGGCGTGGTCGAGCGCCACGAGGGCGAGAACCGCGTCGTCGTCGACGTCCCCTCGGGCCGTCTCGAGACCTGGGCCATCGTCGAGCAGGGCCGCGTCCGCACGGTTCGCTTCCGCAACGTGCCTGCCTACGTCCACGCGCGGTCGCTCACGGCGGCCGGACTCGAGGTCGACGTCGCCTTCGGCGGGGCCTTCTACGCAAGCGTGCCGGAGCGGGTCGAAGCCGGACGAGCTGCCACGGCTGATCGAGCTCGGCCGCGCCGTCAAGCGGGAGCTCGAAGCCGCTCACGACATCGTCCATCCGCTCGAGGCTGAGCTCCGCGACGTGTACGGCGTCATCTTCTGGCAGCACGAGCCCGGCACGCCGCTGACACAGCGGAACGTGACCGTGTTCGCCGACGGCGAAGTCGACCGCTCGCCGTGCGGCAGCGGCACCTCGGCCCGGCTGGCCCTGCTCGACGCCGAGGGGACGCTGGCGCGCGGCGCCGAGCTCAGGCACCTCTCGATCGTCGGCTCCGAGTTTCGCGCCCGGGTCGTCGCGACGCCGTCGTGGCGGGGATCCCCGCCGTGGTGACCGAGGTCGAGGGGAGCGCCTACCGCACCGGGAGCGCCGAGTTCACGCTCGACCCCGACGACCCGCTCGGCGACGGCTTCCTCCTACGCTGACGAGCGCAACAGCCCCAGCACCTCGCCGTCCTCCGGGAAGCGGCCGAGCAGCTTCTTCGAGAAGACGAGCGAGCCGTCGGCGAGGACATCGAACTGGCCGCCGCTGCCCGCCGCGATCGACGCCTCGAAGCCCTCGGCCTGCAACTCGCCCGCGAGACTCGCGGCGCGTGTGTCGTAGCCGCTTCAGGTGGGGCAGTAGAGGATCTCGACCCGCACGCCCACAGCCTAACGGCGCCGATCGTCGTCACAGCGGATGTGGAAGGCGCGGCGCCGCAGCACCTCCAGTCGCTGACCCGACGCGCGCTCGTCGTGGCGCCGGTCAGGATCGTCGCAGGGCTCGCCGGTCTGGCTGTGGCGATCGCCGCAGGCTCGCCCCGGCCGGCCGCCGTTCTCGCCTTCGCGCTCGCGGCTCTGGGGCTGGTCGTCGTCGTGGTCGCCGACCCCCGTCGCCATCTGTTTCGCCTGCCGGACGACCCTCCGGAGGCTGATGCCGGCGCCGTCGAGGACGGTCTGGCGCGGCTCGGGCTCGCGGCGATCTTCCCCTCCACCGCAGGCGTCGCGATGCTCGCCCTCGTCGCTCTGCTCTTCGAGCCGACGCTCACCGCGCTGCTCGCCGGCATCCTCGTCGGCCTCGGTCTTGCCGCGCTCGTGACCGGCGGCGACCTCCTTCTCGGCGAGCGTCGTCGTGGGCGCCGCCTCTTCCTCGTCCGCGGCACGCAGCAGATCGTGGTTCGGCGCGAGCGCGGGCTAGGGCACGTCGATCCGCGTGAGCTTCCGCACTGTCAGCGCGGCGAACACGACGATCACGATCGTGGCGCCGGCCGCCCCTGCCCCCGCCCCCAGCGTGAGATCGAGGCTGCGCAGCCGTTCCTCGTCCAGACCCTCGATCGCGGCCAGGGTGTACTGCCTCACGCTGAGGAAGCGGATCCCGTCGAGGTACGCGGCCAGGACTGCCTCCCAGATGAACACGTAGACGAGACCGAAGATGAGCGCGTGCCGCGTCGCGAGACCTGCCCAGGTGAAGATGGCCGCGTAGGCGGCGGCCCCCACGAGCAGCCCGAGACCCGTCGCCACGGCTCCGCGCGCGTCGCCTTTCTCGATCACGGCGACGGTGATCAGACCGCTGATCGCCACCGGCACACCGCCCACGAGGAGCGCACCGGCGAGCTTCGGAGCCACGATGCGCCAGCGCGGAAGCGGCTTCAGCGCGAGATAGACGAGCGTCCGGTCGCCGACCTCGTTGCCGAACGCGGCGGTCGCGACGAGCAGGATCACGAGCGGGAGGATGGCCGAAGCGATCAGCCTCGACGTGACGCCGTCCGCGAACTCGGCCGCTGTATGGGTGGCGATTGGCGAGGTGGAACAGCGCACCCGCCAGGACGGGGAGCGAGACGAGGGCGGCCACGAGCCAGATCCGGCGGCTGCCGGCGAGCTGGCGAACGGTGAGCGTGAGGATGGCCGCCATCCGCCTACCCCTGCGCCAGGTACTCGAAGACGCTCTCCAGCGAGTCGTCCAGCGGCTCGACCCGGAGCAGTCGGATGCCGAGCCGCTGCGCGACGGCGGGCACCGAGCGTTGCAGGAGCGAGACGTCCCGGCTGCGCACGCGCAGATGCCCTTCCGCGTCGATCTCGACCGACTCGACCGCTTCCAGCTCCAGGAGCCCGGCGGCGAGAGCACGCGGGTTCGCTGCGTCGATGCGCACCACGAAGGGACGGTCGTTGAGCTGTTGCCTGATGGCGCGGAAGTCGCCGCTTGCCGCCAGCTTCCCGCCGACCATGAGGTGGATGCGGTCGGCGATCTCCTCGACCTCCTCGAGAATGTGGGAGGAGACGAGGATCGTGCGACCTGCGGCGCCGAGGGCGCGGATCACATCGCGCAGGTGCCGGCGCTGCGTCGGGTCAGTGCCCGAGAGCGGCTCGTCGAGCAGGAGCAGCGGCGGCTCGTGCACCAGTGTCGCGGCGAGACGCATCCGCTGCCGCATGCCGCGCGAGTACTCCCGCAGCCGTCGCTCCTGCGCGCTCGCGAGGTCGACCGTCTCGATCGCCTTCGCCACGGCGTCGTCGCGATCGGCCACACCCTGCAAGCGGGCACACAGCTCGACCAGCTGGCGGCCGGTGAGGAAGTCGTACACCGACTCGTGCTCCGGCATGTAGCCCATGCGGCGATACAGCTCCGGATTCCCGCGTACCGGCTCGCCGAAGATGCGGATCGAGCCCTGCGACGGCGCGATCAGGCCGGCGATCGCGCGCAGCAGCGTCGTCTTGCCGGCGCCGTTCGGCCCCAGCAGCGCGGTCACCCCCGGCTCGACGACGAGCGTGACGGCGCTGACCGCGACCACGCCGCCGAACCATCGCGACACCGCGTCGACGGCGATCGTCGGCTCTGCCCCGACCTCGCTCACCCGCGCACCATGCGATCCGTCCGTCGCCACAGCCAGAGCGCCAGCACCACCGTGAGCCCGGCCAGCCACAGCGCCGAGACGACGCCCGGCACATGCTTGTCGTCGACCTCGTCGCTGAAGATCCAGTGAACCGTGTCGGCGATCACCTGCGGCAGCCCGGCCAGGGAGAGCACGTCGCTGACCGTGCCGGTGAAGTTCTCCTCGGCGATTCCGCCCACTGCCGAACCGATGAAGAGCGCGGCCAGAGTGGCGATCGACGCATAGGCCCGACGCGTCGTGAACGACGCCGCGAACAGCGCCAGCGTCGTCAGCACGACCGCCACCAACACCCCGGAGAGCAGAAAGCGGGGGACGAGATCCCAGTTGTCCTGCAGCCACGACCCCGCGCTCCGAGCATCGAGGGCGTTCCACGTGAACAGCACCGCCTCGGGCACGCACGCCACGACCGCGGCCACGGTGAGGAACGCGGTCCAGCGGGCCGCCAGGTAGTCGACCGGCGTGATCGGCCGCGCGGCGTACAGTGAGAGGACACCGTCACGCCGGTCGGGGCAGAGCAGGAGTGGTGCCACGACGGCGGCGAAGAGACCGAGCGGGACGATCGCGAAGTCGTAGTACTCGGCGTACGACGGGAGCTCGAAGTCGTCGGGATTGCTCGCCGTCGAACCGACGAACGCGGCGATCACGACGAGCACCAGCATGGGGACCAGCGCCAGCCCGATCAGCAGCCAGGGTGCGATCTTCGCCGCCGTCCCGCGGCCGAGTCCCAGCGAGATGCGGACGCCGTCACGCCAGATCGCGCGTCTGCGGGCCCAGCGGTTGGTGCGCTCGCCGTCGTAGCCCTGGTAGCCGAGATCGAAGATCTCGGCGGGACGCGGTGAGGTCACCGCGCCTCATCCTTCGCCACGGTCATCGCGGCAGCCGGCGAGAAGACGTCCGCCAGCGTGTGACGCTCCGGCACCAGCCGGTAGAGCAGCGCGTTCGCCTCGACGATCGCATCGCGAAGAGCGTCGTAGTCCTCGCCCGACGCGTGCTCGAGCGTGACGCGACCACCCTCCAACCGAGCCGCGATGCCACGGCGCCCGAGCGCGGCCGCGACCGCGTCCGCTCCCTCCACGAGGTCGACGAGGAGCGACTCGGTCTCCTCGGTGAGCCCGGAGACGGCTGCGGTGCGCAGGAGCCGGCCCGCGTCGAGCACGACGACGTTGTCGCAGGCGCGCTCGACATCGCCCATCAGGTGTGTGGAGACGACGATGCTGATCCCGAACTCGCGGCCTACGCGACGGATCAGCTCGAGCATGTCACGGCGTCCCATCGGATCGAGCCCCGCGGTCGGCTCGTCGAGGAACGCCAGCACCGGATCGTGGACGAGCGCTTGCGCGAGCTTCACCCGCTGCTTCATCCCCGTCGAGTACGTGCCCATGGGCCGGTACCGCTCCTCGAAGAGGCCGACGTGGCGGAGCACGTCCGAGGCGCGCAGGCGCGCCGCGGTTCGCGGCAGCCCGCTGATCTCGGCCATGTACGCGAGGAACTCCGCCGCGGACACAGTGCGCGGCAGGCAGTCGTGCTCTGGCGCGTAGCCGATGCGCGTCCGGTACTCGGGCGAGACGCGCGTCTCGACACCGAGCACCTCGATCGAGCCGGTGTCCGGGTGCAGCAGCCCCATGAACAGCTTCAGCGATGTCGTCTTGCCGGCGCCGTTCGAGCCGAGCAGCCCGGTGACGCCCTCGCCGATCTCGAAGCTGACGTCGTCCAGCGCTCGGATCGAGCCGTACGCCTTCGTCACGCCGCGGACCTGGACGAGCGCCATCTGCTGAGCCTATTGGGTCGGCGCAACGGCCTGGACGGACCGTGACGCGGCCGCGAAGCGGACGCTTCAGAATCCGGGCGCCCCGAGGCGCCCTCCCGCGCGCCTGGAGGTGGTTTCATTGAGCCGTTCGCTTGCTGCCGACAATGCTCGCCATGGCTCGGCCCTCGCTTGCTTGGTATCGAGGAAGGGGTGTCGCTGACTGTCAGGGCAGTGTCAGCCAGGGTGTCGACGGGTTGTACTTCGGCAGCGCCTCGATCCCGGTACCCGGGGGTGAACCTCCCTCCGGCGCGATCCTGGCCGTGACCCGGAAGCGCTGTCCGGGCGTGAACACGCTCGGCTCCACATCGCTCGCGTAGAGGTCGAGCCGCACGCCTGCGGTCGTGTAAGGGAACTCGACGGTGGTTCGGTCCGGCGGAACCAGAAAGACATGGTCACCATTGAGCGAGACGTAGAGCTGCCCGAAGCCGGGACCGGGCGGGGAGTTCTTGAGGCAGCCAGGAGCGCACCAGGCGCCCGGCTGGTCCGGGCGGTCGGCTGCGCCCCTGACCCGCTCGAGCGTGACGTTCATCACCTGTCGCGGTCCCGCGGGCGTCGCCACCTCGACCGTCCAGTGAGCGTCGGGCCTGCCGTCCAGCGGCCTGTCGGGGTACAGGCCGGTGACGTCCTTGTCGAAGCCGACGAAGCGCAGGTTCCGCAGCGCCGCCTGCGGCGAGGTCACCTGCGGCACCTTGTCCCCCGGCCGCGAGATCCAGGCGCTCCCAGCCGGGATATCGGTCAGGACCATGAACAGGTAGCGGTACCCCGGCGTGAACGCCGCTCGACAGTCCGGGCCGCCCTGGTGTCCCGTCCGCGTCGGACAGCCGGGCCCGCCGTTCACGTACAGGTCGAAGCGAACGCCCTCTGACGACCGCGGGACCCGCACCCCGCCCCGCTGGGGGACGGTCAGCCGCTTTCCGTCCATGAAGACGGCGAGACCGGCGGGCTCCAAGTGGAACTGCACACCGACCGCCGACCGGGTGGACGCGAGCATCCGGGCTCCTTCGCAGCCCAGGTTGTCGGTCTTGACCGCGATGCTGAAGGGCAGGTTGGTGGGCTTGGACGGGCAGCGAGAGATCACGAAGTGACCACTTGGCTGGGCGCCCTGCGGCCTCACGAGCACGACGCGGAAATGGCCGTCCGGCTCGCCGTCGGGCTTCGTGCTGCGGAAGCGGCCGACGACGTCCTTGTCGAAGCCGACGAAGCGGAACTCGCGGATCACAATCGCCGATGGCTTCGGCTTCGCCGACGCATCCCGATGCTGCGCCCCTGTCGTGCCACCCGCCGCTGCCAGGGTCCCAAACAAGCCAGCCGCCGCCGACAGCGACAACACCATCCCGATCCGGTGGCAACGCAGAAGCACGCTTCAGCCCTCGATCCGCTTCACGCAAAGGCTCGCATCCGACGACTCGTCCGGCGTCAGCGTCATCGCTCATCAAGGCTCAGTAATTCACCCGGACGGGCTGGCGGCAGGGACCAAGCCGCGGAGCGGCGAAAGACCAGCTCTCAGACGGTCTTGAACTGCTCGAACGGCTGCTTGCAGTGGTCGCAGTACCGGAGCGAGCGGCACGGCGTCGGGCCGAAGAGATTCTCGAGGCGCGTCGCGGTCGACCCGCAGTACGGGCACGCGAGCGGCTCCCGCTGGAGCTGGACCAGCGTCGGCGGTGCCGGGCCGCGCCGGCTCGGAGGCGCGAACCCGGCGCTCCGCAGCTTCTCCCGCCCGGCCGGGGTGATGTCGTCCGTCGACCACGAGTCGTCGAGGACGACACGCACGTCAGCCTCCGCACCGAGCTCGGCGATCTTCGCGGCCATCGTGTCGCGCATCACCTCGAGCGCCGGGCAGCCGAGGAACGTCGGCGTGAAATCCACCCGCACCCGCCCGCCCTCCACCACGACCTCCTTCACGACCCCGAGGTCGACGAGCGAGACCACCGGGATCTCCGGGTCGGGTACCTCGGCGAGCGCCGCCCAGACCCGCTCGGCCGTCACCACCGCGCACCCGCCGGCTCCGAGCGCCGCACCATCGTCATCTCCTCCCAGAGCGACGCGAACTCGTCGAAGAGCCCACGCTCGACCGGCTCGGCGCCCTGCGGCTCGAACCCGAGGTGGTCGTGCACCCGCGCCACGAGCTGCGGCCGCAGCTCGTCGGCGAGCACCCCGAGCGCGTAGCGCCACTGCGCGTCGAGAGCCTCCAGGAAGCGTGGCTCCTCCCGCAACCGGGAGGCCCACATCTCGGCGTGCAGACGGTGATAGTGCTCCTCGCGGTCCATCTTCGCCGCCAACGCCGCGAGCTCAGGGTCGCCGGAGCGCATGAGCGCCTCGAGCCGGATCGCGTCGGCCGTCTCGTAGAGGACGTGGCGCGCGATCGTGCCCGCCCAGTCGGGGACGAGCCGCAGCTGGACGAGCGGTGCGCAGCGATACTCGCCGGGCGACCGGTCGAACGCCAGCGCATCTGCGTCCGTGCCGAGCTCACGCGCCGCGAGCTCGTAGAGCGCCCGGGCATGCCCGATCTCGTTCTGCGCGATGGACGAGAAGGCGACGTCCTCCTCGAGGAACGGAGCGATCCCCGTCCACTCGGAGTTCCGCCAGCCGAGGATCAGCTCGTCGTCGGCAAGCTCAAGCAGCAGCTGTGCCCGCTCGCTCACGTGCCTCCTTCAGCCTCGCCTTGATGGAGTAGCCGTCGACGCGGCGGTACTTGAGGTCGAACTCGTCGGGGAAGTCGTCGATCTCGTGGATCGCGCTCCGCGGCACGAGCCACAACGCGACCGACTCCTGGCGACGCCCGAACTGCTCGCGCGCGTAGATCTCCGCAAAGCGCTCGTCCGGCGCCGTGACCGAGCCGGCGTGCGCGAACGGCTGGCCCTTTCGCTCCTGTCGGAAGACCTCGAAGATCACGCCGCCTCCGCCAGGACGATCTGCGACACCCAGTCCACCTCCGCCCGCGACAGGCGGCGAAACGCGAGTCGCTCGGCCGAGGCAGGCCCGTGCCCCGACACCACCGCCAGCAGCTTCTCGTAGTCGGGCTCCGTGTAGTCCCAGACGCCGTCGTCCCGCCGGCGCAGCTTCGTGTCAGGCAGCGTCAGTCCGAGCTCCCAGACCTGCGGCACGTACCCCTCGAGGAACTGCTGGCGCGCCTCCTCGTTGCCCTGGCTCTTGATCCGCCAGGCGACCATCGGGTCCTCGTCCGCGGGGATGGGGGTGCCGTGGAACATCATCAGCGGCTCCCACCAGCGGGTCAGCGCCTCCTGCAGCAGCTCGCGCTGGTGCTCCGTCCCCGTGACGAGCGCCAGGATCACGTCGCGTCCGTGCAGGATGTGGAACGACTCCTCCCAGCAGATCTTCTTCATGATCCGCGCATATGGCGCATAAGAGCACTTGAGCAGCGCCTTCTGCGACACGATCGCCGCCGCATCCACGAGCCAGGCGATCACGCCGACGTCGCCCCAGGTGTGTGTCGGGTAGTGAAAGACGTTGTGGAACTTCGACCTGCCGCTACAGAGGTCGTCCAGGCACTGGCTTCGAGGTTTGCCGAGGTCCTCCACGACGCGGTAGATGAGCTGCGCGTGCCCGACCTCATCCTGGATCTTGGCCGTCAGCGCGAGCTTCCGCTGCAGGGTGGGCGCGCGCAGGATCCAGTCCCGCTCCGGCAGCACGCCCATCAGCTCGGAGTTGGCGTGCATCTCGACGAACTTGACGAGCCGGCGCCGGTACTCGTCCGGCATCCAGTCGCCGCTCTCGACCAGCCCGCTGGCCTGGACGTAGTCGATGAACTCCCGTGTGCGCGCCCCCCCAGCGTCAGTGCTCATGGGCGACAGGCCTCCTTCCGAACGATCGGTAGCATCGTACCCATGAGCACGAGACGGCAGGAGCTCGTGCAGACGGCGGCGAGGCTGTTCGCCGAGCGCGGCTACCACGGCACCTCGATGGGCGACATCGCGGACGCGATGGGCCTCCAGAAGGGGTCGCTCTACTCGCTCACGGAGTCGAAGCAGGCGCTCCTCGCCGACGCCGTGCGGGAGGGTGCTGCGGCGTTCCACGGCGCGCTCGACGCCGTCCCGGAGGGCGCTCCGGCGCTCGAGCAGCTACGCCAGGCGCTCCGTGGGCACCTCCGCGTCGTCGCCGCGCAGCTCGAGGTCGCCACCGTCTTCACGCGCGAGTGGCGGTATCTCGAGGGCGCCGAGCGCGGCCGCTTCGTGGACGAGCGCCGCCGGTACGAGGATCGCTGGCGCGCGCTGCTGCGCGACGGCGTCGAGCGCGGCGAGCTGCGTACCGATCTCGACGTCGGCGCTGCGGCACTGCTCGTCCTCTCCGCGGCGAACTGGGCCTACACCTGGCTCCGGCCGGGTGCCGACACGGACACGCTTGCGGACGGGTTTGCCTCGATCGTCGTGGACGGCGTGCGAGGGTACGCGGCCTAGACTGCGGCCGTGAGCTGGCTGCTCGTCGCCAACCCGTTCGCGAGCGGTGTCGACGAAGCCCGCCTCGAAGCGGTGCGGCGCGCCCTGCCGGCGGGGACCGAGCTGGAGCTGACCACCGCACGCGGTCACGCGACCGAGATCGCGCGTGCGCGGGAGGCGACCGTGGACGCGATCGTCGTCTTCTCCGGCGACGGGACGTTCAACGAGGTGCTGAACGGCGTCGAGGGGCGGGTGCCGCTCGGGTTCGTCCCGGGTGGCGGCACCAGCGTCCTGTCCCGCGCGCTCGGGCTGCCCCGTGACCCCGTCGCCGCGGCGACGCAGATCGCGCGCGGGCAGACGCGGCGTATCGGCCTCGGTCGCGGCAACGGCCGGCGCTTCGGCTTCAACGCCGGTGTCGGCTTCGACGCCGAGCTCGTACGGAGTGTCGACGAACTCGGGCGACGCCAGGACGGCAGGCGTCCCGGAGACGCGGCCTTTGCCCGGATCGCGGCCGGCCTGCTGCTGCGGCGCCGTGGCCGCTTCGAGCCGGCGCTGGAGATCGAAGGCGTGGGCCGCGCCGCGTTCGCGCTCGTGGCCAACTGCGCGCCGTACACGTACGTCGGTCGCGTGGGCGTCCGCGTCGCCGGCGCTGCGAGCTTCGAAAGCGGTCTCGACCTCGTGGCGCCGCGGCGGGTCACGCCGCTGTCGCTGGCGCGCCTCGGTTGGCAGGCGTGGCGCGGCGCTCCCGGCGCGGGCGTGCTCACCGTCCACGATGCCGACCGGCTCGTGATCCACTGCGACGAGTCGATGCCCTTCCAGATGGACGGGGAGGACCTCGGTGACGTCGAGACAGTCGTTTTCGAAGCTGAGCGTGACGCGGTTACGGTGTTGTGTTGAATGACGGATGAGCCACCGATCGGACGGGGTCGCGAGCGCCAGTCGGAGGTCTACCTCGGCAGGTTGCGCGGTCGCAGGCCGGCGGTGCCGGTGGACGCGCGGCGGCTCGAGGAGCGCGCGCGGGAAGCGCTGTCGGCGGAGTCGTTTGCGTATCTCGCCGGTGGCGCGGGTCTCGAATCGACAGTCGACCGCAACCGGGCCGCGTTCGACGACTGGCGCATCGTGCCGCGCATGCTGCGCGACGTCTCGCGCCGCGATCTCGGCGTGGAGCTCTTCGGTCGCAGACTCCCGACACCGTTTCTCCTCGCGCCGATCGGAGTGCTCGAGCTGGCGCACCGGCAGGCCGACCTTGCCGTGGCGCGTGCCGCTGCGGCGGAGGACACACCGTTCGTCTTCTCGAGCCAGGCCTCGGTGTCGATGGAGCGCTGCGCCGCTGCGATGGGTGATGCGCCGCGTTGGTTCCAGCTCTACTGGAGCTCTGCCGCTGACGTCATGGAGAGCTTCGTCAGGCGCGCCGAGGCGTGCGGCTGCGAGGCGATCGTGCTCACCCTCGACACGACCACGCTCGGCTGGCGCGTCCGGGACCTCGATCTCGCGTACGTGCCGTTCGCGCTCGGCAAGGGGATCGCGCAGTACACCTCCGACCCGGCCTTCATGCGGCGCGTCGACGAGGCTGGGGCACTACCCCGCCGCGGCGGCCGGCCGAGCGTCGGCGAGCTGCTGGCGCTCGTCGAGATCGCCCGCTCTCATCCGGGCAGCACGTTCGCGAACCTGCGCTCACCCCGACCGCGGGCAGCGGTGCAGCAGTTCTCCCGGCTGTTCCCGCGGCCGTCGCTCTCGTGGGACGACGTGCCGCGCTTGCTCGAGCTGACCGAGCTCCCGGTGCTGCTCAAGGGCGTTCTCTCTCCTGAGGACGCTCGCCGGGCGGTGCAACTCGGAGTCGACGGCATCGTCTGCTCGAACCACGGCGGCCGTCAGGTGGACGGGGCGATCGGGTCGCTCGACGCGCTTCCGAGCGTCGTCGAGGCGGTCGCGGGGCGAGTGCCGGTGCTGTTCGACAGCGGCGTCCGCTGCGGCGCGGACGCGTTCAAGGCTCTCGCTCTGGGTGCCCGCGCGGTGTTGATTGGTCGGCCGTACGCCTACGGCCTGGCGCTCGCCGGCGAGACGGGTGTGCGCGAGGTGATCCGGAACCTCGCCGCCGACCTCGATCTCACGCTCGGGCTGGCCGGCGTCTCGTCGGTGGCCGAGCTCGGCCGGGACGCGATCATCGGCTACCCGTAGAGCCCGACGTTGGCGAGCTCGGCGAGGCGGTTGCCGATCGCCTCCAGCACCTTGCCCTGGATCGCCGGTGTGGAGCCGAGCAGGCGCTTGAAGGCCCGGTCGGTGATCACGAGGACGCGCACCGGCGTCAGCGCCGTCACGGTCGCTTTGCGCGGGACGTCCGAGATGAGCGCCATCTCACCGAAGAAGTGCCCGCCATGCAGCGTGCTGATGGGCATGCCTTTGGCCGAGATGTCCACACTCCCCTCGATCAGGACGAAGAACTCACGGCCACGGTCGCCCTCGCGGATCAGGACGCGGCCCGCGGGCAGGTCGAGCTCGTCGGCCAACGACGCGATCGTCCGCAGCTCGTTCTTCGAGCACTTCGAGAACAGCGGCACCTTGGCGAGCAGATCGAGCTTCGCGTTGCTTCCCAGGGGCATGGCGAGCAGTCTATGCCGTGGCAGCGCCGGGTTCCACGCCGCGCAGCGAGATCAGCGCGACGGGCCGAAGAGCTCGGCGCGGTTGCGACCGATCGCATCGGCGAAGGCATCCTCGAGCATGCGCAGGTGCTCGTCGAGGACGCGCTCGAGCAACTCGCGATCCCGGCGTCGGAGCGCTTCGAGCTGGCGGCGGTGGACGTCGAGCGTGTCGCGGTCGCGCTCGACGCCGCCGGAGTAGGCGTCGCGAACCGGTGCCAGCGAGCGGGCGAGGACGCGCATCGCAGCCTGGATCGTCGCGTTGTGACAGGCACGCACCATGGCGCGGTGGAACATCGCGTCGGCGCGCATCACGCTCGCGCGTTCCCCGAGGTGGCGCTCCAGAAGATCGATCGTCCGTTCGAGCTCGGCCAGATCCGCGTCGGTCGCCCGTTCGAGCGCCTCGAGCGCGACAGCCCACTCGAGCACCCGGCGCGCGCGAAGCGCGTCGACGACGGCGCCTTCCTCGACGGCGACGGCGCTCGAGAGGGCCACGGCGGGCACCAGGTCCGAGGAGACCACGATGCCGCCGCCCTTGCCGCGGCGCACCGAGATGAGACCGGACAGCTCGAGCACGCGCAACGCCTGGCGCAGGGTCGGTTTCGAGATCCCGAGCGCGAGCGCCAGCTCCGACTCGCTCGGAAGGCGGTCGCCACGCCGCAGGTGCGCGCGCTCGATCGCCTCGGTGACGTGCTCGATCGCCGCTTCGAATGTCCGCGTGGTGCGGATCGGCTCGATCGCAAACTGCTGCTCGACGGCGGTCACCCGGTGAGTCTGTCATTCTCTGCGGCTTGACAGCAAAAGAGAAACGCTGTTTCACTTCAAGTATCCGGTGAGCGCGACCGCCACTGCACGAGACAGCGATGGGCTCCGCCGCGTGATCGGCGACGGCGCGGGTGTCCCCGACGGCGAGCCGTGCGGTCTCACGATCGAGGAGTTGCTGCGGCTGCACCGCTCGCTCGTGCTGCTGCGAACGTACGACGAGCGGTCCGTCGTCTACCACCGACAGGGCCGGATCGGCACCTACGCCATCTTCTGGGGACACGAGGCGATCCAGGCGGGCGCCATGCACGCGCTCGAGGAGCGCGACTGGGTCTTCCCGAGCTATCGCGAGTCGGCCATCGGGCTGTTGCGCGGCATCCCGGCCGCGACGATCCTCTCCTGGTGGCGTGGCCATCCGTCCGGCTGGTGGAACCCGGCCGAGCACCGGGTGGCGTCGATCTGCGTCCCCATCGCGACGCACGTGCCGCACGCCGCGGGGCTCGCCTGGGGTCTCAAGCTGCGCGGTGAAGACACGGCCGCAGTTGTCTTCTTCGGGGACGGCGCCACCTCGGAGGGGGCGTTCCACGAGGGCGCCAACGTCGCGGCCGTGATGCGAGCACCGCTCGTCCTGCTCTGCAACAACAACCAGTGGGCCATCTCGACGCCGCTCTCCGCCCAGACCGCGGCGGACACCCTGGCCGACAAGGCGGCGGGCTACGGGATGCCGGCCGAGCGTGTCGACGGCACCGACGTGCTCGCCGTCTACGGCGCCGTCCGCGAGGCGGTCGAGCGCGCGCGCGGCGGCGGCGGCCCGACGTTCGTGGAGGCGGTCACCTATCGAGCTGCCCCGCACGCGACGGCCGACGACCCGAGCGTCTATGTCGACGCCCTGCTCGTCGACGAGGCACGCCGCAACGAGTGCCTGGGCCGCTTCGAGGGATACCTGCGACGCGCGGGCGTGCTCACGGATGCGATCGCCGAGGAGGCCCGCGCCGTCGCGCTCGAGACGATGCGCGAAGGGATCGCCGTTGCAGAGGCAGAGCCGCCCGGTGACCTCTCGCTCGTCTTCGAGCACGCCTACGCGGACCCGCCCGCGGTACTCGCCCGCGACCGGGACGACCTCCGGCGGGTGCTCGGCCGATGATCAGCGCGGCCGCGGTGCGCGACCTGACGCTCGTCGAGGCGGTCAACGAGGCACTCCACGTCGAGCTGGAGCGCGACCCGGACGTGCTCGTGCTGGGCGAGGACGTCGGGCGCGCCGGCGGCGTCTTCCGCGCCACCGCCGGGCTGCGCGACCGCTTCGGTGCCGAGCGCTGTGTCGACATGCCGCTCGCCGAGGCCGGCATCCTGGGCAGCGCCGTCGGCCTGTGCATGGCCGGCTGGCGGCCCGTCTGCGAGATGCAGTACGACGCCTTCTCCTACCCGTGTCTCGACCAGCTGATCACCCATGTCGGTCGCTACCGCTGGCGGACGAGAGGCGCGATGGGCTTCCCGCTCGTCGTGCGGATGCCGTACGGCGGCGGCGTCCGCGCGCCGGAGCTTCACGACGACTCACCCGAGACGCACTACGTGCACACACCGGGCGTGAAGGTCGTCGTGCCCGCGACACCGGCCGACGCGAAAGGGCTGTTGGCCGCGGCGATCCGCGATCCGGACCCGGTCGTCGTGCTCGAGCCGAAGCTCGTCTACCGCACCGCGCGCGGCCCCGTGCCGGAGGGTGAGCACGTCGTGCCGCTCGGCGTGGCCCGAGTCGCCCGCGAGGGTACCGACCTGACGCTCGTCGCCTGGGGCGCGATGGTGCCGCTCTGTGAGCGCGCCGCCGACGAGCTCGCAGGCGAGGCATCCGTCGGCGTGCTCGACCTTCGCTCGCTGCGACCGCTGGACGAGGATGCCGTGCTCGAGGCCGTGGCACGAACGGGCAGGATCGCGATCGTGCAGGAGGCGCCGCGAACGTGCGGCTTCGCGAGCGAGGTGGCGGCGCTGGTCGCGGAGCGCGCCATCCTCGACCTGCACGCACCGGTACTCCGCGTCACCGGGTACGACGTCCCGTACCCGTACTGGCAGCTCGAGGATCTCTACATGCCTTCCGTCGAACGCGTCGTCGACGCAGCACGGCGGCTGCTCTCCTTCTAGGCTCCTGCCATGGCCCATGAGTTTCGGCTGCCGGATCTCGGCGAGGGGCTCACCGAGGGGGAGGTGGCGCGGTGGCTCGTCGCCGAGGGGCAGCGCGTCGAGGAGGATCAGCCGCTCGTCGAGGTGCAGACCGACAAGACGACCGTCGAGATCCCGTCTCCGTTCGCGGGCACGGTGTTGAAGATCGTCGTCGGCGAGGGGGAGGTGGCGCCCGTCGGCTCGGTGCTCGTGGTCATCGGCGAGGAGGGCGAGCAGCTGCTCCGGCCGGTCGAGGCACCTCCGGTCGAGACGGTCGCGCACGTCGCCGGGGCACCGCTCGTCGCCGTGGGCGAGGAGCCCGCTGCCGCCGTTCGGGCGACGCCGGCCGTGCGTCGGCTGGCAGGCGAGCTCGGCGTCGATCTGCTCGTCGTGACGGGCAGCGGCCCGGAGGGGCGCATCACCGAGGCCGACGTTCGCGCGTCGGGCCCGGAGCCGGGTGAGGGCACGCGCATCCCGGTGCGGGGCGTGCGCCGGCTCATCGTCGAGCAGGTCACGCGCGCCCATCGCGAGGTGCCGTCGGTCACCTTCGTCGAGGAGTGCGACTTCACCGGGGTGGACGTCGGCACCGTCGTCGCACGGTCGCTATGCGCCGCGGCGCTCTCGTTGCACGACTTCCCCGAGCTGAACGCACGCCTCGAGGGTGACGAGATCGTCCTGCTCGATCGTTACGACCTGGGCGTCGCCGTGCAGACGGACGACGGCCTCGTCGTCCCCGTCGTGCGCGGCTGTGACACGCGAACGGTGGACGAGATCGACGCGGACGTGCGACGGCTCGCCGAAGCGGCCCGCGAGGGCACGCTGGCGCCGGAAGAGCTGCGCGGCTCGACGTTCACGGTGACGAGCGCGGGGAAGCTCGGCGGGCTGCTGGTGACGCCCCTGATCAACCACCCAGAGGTCGCCATCCTCGGGTTGCACCGGATCGCACCGCGGCCGGTCGCGCGCGACGGCGCGGTCGTGATCCGCGAGATGGGGAACGTCTCCGTCACGTTCGACCACCGTGTCGTCGACGGTCTCCGCGCGGGCGCGTTCTGCCTCGACGTGATCGCCCGACTCCAGGGCGATGCGTAGGTACGTCGGGCACGCCTGCAACCGACGCGGCCGTACACTTCCCCACCGGTGGCTGACTGGTACGAGATCGGCGTCACGGTGGGCCTCGGCCTGGCGGCCGGCGTCTTCTTCGCGGGCGTCGTCGGCGCGTGGCGTGTTGGCTGGCTCGTGTCCGTGGTCGGAGCGCTCGCAATCGGTGTCGTCGCCGGTCTGCTCATCCACGGCTGGATCGGGGTCGGCGGCGGTGTCGTGGGAGGAGTGATCGGTGCGCTGTCGGCCGGGGTGATCGCCCGCGGCGCCCTGCGCAGCGGGGGGACGGCGGGCGGGACGGCGTTCCTGCTCGTCTCTGCGTCCGTCGCGATCGCCGTGGTCGCTCTCATCCCGGGTGCCGGCTTCGTGCTGGCCGTCGTGCTTCCGGTGGTGGCAGTGCGCCGCCTGCGGCGCGCGCCGAAGCGGTACGCGGGGCTGCGCACGCTGTCGAAGTGACAGACGGTCCTGGAGCGGCCGGGTCGACCGTCCCGCGGCACGGCCCACCGCGCAAGCTGATCCTCGCCGTCATCGACGGGCTCACTCCGTCGATGCTCGAAGCGGCACTCGAACGTGGCGAGCTCCCTGCTCTCCGCTCCGTTGTCGAAAGAGGCAACTACGGCCGCGCGGTGACGGTGTTCCCGTCGCTGACGCCGGTGTGCCTGTCGTCGCTCGCCACCGGTGCCTACCCGGACGTCCACGAGATCCCGCACCTCGTCTGGTGGCATCGGCGTGAGCGGCGCCTCGTGGAGTACGGCTCGTCCTTCGGCGCCGCCCGGGCCGCCGGGCTCGGGCGCACGCTCCGCGACACGCTCGTCGGCATGAACGCCGAGCATCTCGGACGCGGCGCCACGACCGTCTTCGAGGCGCTCGCCGACGCGGGGCTCGTCACGGCGGCGGTCAACTTCACCGCCTACCGAGGCAGGACCACCCACCGCACCTCCGTCCCGTTCCTCGGCGAGGTGTCGGGGCCGGAGCGCTTCTTCTTCTACAACCTGTTCGAGTCGGAGCGCACCGGCGCGCCGCTCTCCTGGCGCAACCGCGCCGCCGGGACGATCGACGCCTATGCGGCCGCGGTCGGCCGGTGGCTCGTGACGCGGGACGCCTTCGACTTCTTCCTGCTCTACCTGTCCGACTACGACTTCGCCTCGCATGCCATGGGGCCTGACGCCGCGCACGACGTGCTCGCCCGCTGCGACGCGGCGCTCGGCACGGTGGTCGAGGCAGCCGGCGGGATCGACTCGCTGCTCGAGCGCTATGTGGTGGTCGTCGTCGCCGACCACGGCCAGACGCCCGTCGAGCGCGTGACCGACCTGCGGGAGCCGTTCCGCGGTGTCGAGGGCGCGCTGGCGACGGCGTCCAACCGGGCCGGAATGGTCTACGCGCTCGACGGCTGCAGGCTCGACGCGGCCGCGCTCGCGCGTCTGCTCGACGGCGACCCCGCGGTCGACACCGTGCTCTTCCGCGAAGGCGACGAGGCCGTCGCGCGGCGCGCGGGCGAGGAACTGCGCTTCGCGCCGGCCGGGGCCGGGTTCAGCGTCGCGGGCGCCGGCGACGTCCTCGACCACCCGGATGCCCTGCGACGGTCGTGGGCGGCGCTTGCGTGCCCGAACGCCGGTGACGTGCTCGTCTCCGCCGCACCGGGGTGGGAGTTCAGCGATCTCGGTGGTCGGGATCATCGCGGCGGCGGGTCTCACGGATCGCTGCTCGCGGGCGACTCCGAGGTGCCCGTGGTGGTGGCGGGAATGGAGGAGCTGCCGGTGCGCGTCGTCGACGTCGCACCGGCGATCCTGCGCCACTTCGGCGTTTCGCCACCGAGCTACGTCTCCGACCGTGCCGCCTGACCGGGCAGAGGCACGTGCGGCGATGGTGGAGCGGCAGCTCCGCCGACGTGGGATCTCGGATCCCCGGGTGCTCGCCGCGATGGGTGCCGTACCCCGCGAGCTGTTCGTGCCGCCGGCACGACGAGACCGCGCCTACGACGACGGCGCGCTGCCGATCGGTCACGGGCAGACGATCTCGCAGCCGTACGTCGTCGCCGCCATGTGCGAGCTGCTCTCCCTGCGCGGGGACGAGCGCGTGCTGGACGTCGGCACCGGATCGGGCTACGCGGCCGCGGTCCTGGCGGAGCTGGCCGCAGAGGTCGTCTCGATCGAGCGCCTGCCGGCGCTCGCGGAGACGGCTCGCGCCGCCCTCGCCGCGGCCGGGTACGAGCGCGTCGAGGTGCGCATCGGCGACGGCTCACTGGGCGCCCCGGACAGGGCTCCCTTCCAGGGGATCGCGGTCGCCGCCGCGACTCCGAGGATCCCGGAGGCGCTCGCCGGGCAGCTTGCCCCCGGCGGCCGTCTGGTGCTGCCGCGCGGCAGCCGCTCGATGCAGCGCCTCGTGCTCGTCGTCCGCACCGCAGACGGGCTCTCCGAGCACGCGTCGATGCCGTGCCGGTTCGTGCCGCTCGTCGGCGCCGGTGGCTTCGCGAGCGGCGGCGGCTGACGGCTCCGCTACCCTCGGCGGACCCCATGGAGCCGTCGAGGACAGAGGTCAGGCCCGGGTTGAGCCGTGCGCGTGTATCGGACGCCCTGCGACGGCGTGGCAACTGGGAGCAGCTCGCGAAGTTCTGCCTGGTCGGCGCCTCGGGCTACGTCGTCAACCTCGCCGTCTACACGGCGCTGCTGCGCGGCTTCGACCTGCACTACATCCCCGCCGCGATCGGCTCGTTCGTCGTCGCCGTGACGAACAACTACCTGTGGAACCGCCTCTGGACGTTCCACGGCGAACGCGGCCACGTCGTCTTCCAGGGGCTGCGCTTCTTCGTCGTCTCCGTCCTGGCGCTCGCCGCGAACCTCGTCGTGTTGCACCTGCTCGTCCAGTTGGGGGTCGGTGAGGTGCTCGCGCAGGCGGTTGCGATCGTGCTCGTGACGCCGATCAACTTCGTCGGCAACAAGCTCTGGTCGTTCCGCTCGCACCGCGGGCGGTAGTCCGTGACACGGGTGTGCCGGCTCCTGGCGGCAGCTGGTGTGGCGGTGCTCGTCGGTCTCGCAGCACCGCCCTTGGCCCCGGCCGGTGACGGGAATCCGACCGCGCCCGTCTACGACGGCAGCGGCCGGCTGATCGAGACGCCCTTCGTCCCGTCCGCGGCGACGCCAAGGCTGACCGAGAAGGAGGCCGTGCGGCTTCTCCTCGCGGCGGGGAAGGTGTCGGCGTGGCTCGAGCGCTATCCGCCGTCACCGCTCACCGAGGCCACCTTCGACCGCCGCACCCGGCACTGGCGCGTGCACGTGTGGTCGGGTGACGCAGGCGAGGTCGCCACCGGGCTCGTCGACGACGCCGGCGGCCGCGTGCTCGAGGCGTGGACGGGGCCTCAGGTGGCATGGAAGATGGCCCGTGGTCGACCGGGCGCCTTCGGTGGCCGCACTCTCACCTCGTGGCCGGTCTGGCTGGCGCTCTCGGCGATCTTCTTCGTCGCGCTTGCCGACCTGTGGCGGCCGCTCGCCCTGCGGAACCTCGACCTGCTCGTGCTGCTCTCGTTCGGCGTCTCGCTCGTCTTCTTCAACCGCGGCGAGGTCTTCCGCAGCGTGCCGCTCGCGTACCCGCCGCTCGTCTACCTGCTCTGCCGCACGGCGTGGATCGGGTTCCGCCACCGTCCACTGCGCCCGGCGCGGCCCGTCTGGCCCGTCTGGCTCCTCGCGGCGCTGGCCCTCTTCCTGGTCGGTCTGCGGATCGGCTTGAACGTCGAGGCACCGCGCGCCGTGATCGATGTCGGATACGCCGGCGTGATCGGGGCCGACCGGATTCTCGACGGGCAGGCGCCGTGGGGTCACATGCCGGTCGAGGAGGAGAGAACGCCCTGCGGCCCCGCCGACGCAGAGGGCGAGATCCGCGAGCGGATCCAGGTGAACGGACGCTGCGAGGCGGCCAACCCGCGCGGCGACACCTACGGGCCGGTCGCCTACCTCGCCTACGTCCCCGCCGTGGCTGCCTTCGGCTGGAGCGGGCGCTGGGACGAGCTCCCGGCAGCGCACGGGACGGCGATCGCCCTCGACCTGCTCGCCATTCTCGGGCTCGTGCTCGTCGGCCTTCGCTTCGGTGGGCGGCCTCTCGCTGCCATGCTCGCCGTCGCCTGGGCGGCGTTCCCGTTCACGACCTACGCGCTCCTCGCCGACACGAACGACGCCATCATGCCGGCGGCACTCGTCTGGGGCTTCTGGCTCGCCTCGTCGCCGTGGGCGCGTGGGGCCGCGGTGGCGCTCGCGGGCTGGTCGAAGTTCGCCGCGCTGCTTGTGGCGCCGCTCTGGATCGCCTACCCGAACGGTCTCACGCGACGGTCGGCAGTCCGGTTCGCGGCCGCCTTCGGCGGCGTCACGCTCGCCGTCTTCTCCGTCCTGCTCCTCGAGCCGAGCCTCGGACCGGCGCTGCGCACCTTCTGGGATCGCACGATCGGGTTCCAGCTGGATCGCGACTCGCCGTTCTCGATCTGGGGCTTCGGGCAGTACCACGCGGCGGGTGTCCCCGATCTCGGCTGGCTGCGGGCGGTGCTCCAACCGCTCGTGATCGCGCTGGCGCTCGCCACGGCCGTCCTGCCACGCCGCCGCGGGCCGCTCGAGCTGGCGGCGTTGACCGCCGCAGTCCTGATCGCGAGCCAGCTCGTGCTGACCCACTGGTTCTACCTCTACCTTCCCTGGATCCTCCCCTTCGTGGTGCTCGCCGTGCTCCTCCCCGAGAGCGATGCGGACGCTCCGGCCGACGCCCTCCGTCGCGCCGGGATCACGGCCACGGGACCCGCAGAGTCTCGATCGTCTGCGCCCGACCCGTCGCCGGGTCGCAGCTGACGACGGCGGCCTCGAGGCGGACGCCTCCATCGGCGGTCTCGAACCTGACTGGAGCGCCGGTGCGCATCCGCCTGATCGCGAGCTCGGCGCGGACGCCGATGACCGAGTCGTGCGGGCCGGTCATGCCGACGTCGGTGAGCGCTGCGGTGCCGCCCGGCAGCACGCGTGCATCCGACGTCTGGACATGGGTGTGGGTGCCGATCACCGCGGTGACGCGGCCGTCGAGCCAGGTGGCAAGCGCCACCTTCTCGCTCGTGGCCTCCGCGTGGACGTCGACCACGACCACCGGCGTCTCGGCGCGCGCCTCGTCCACGAGGCCGTCGACCAACTCCCACATGCTGTGCGCCGGCTCGAGGTAGAGCGAGCCGAGCACGTTGATCACGGCGACACGCAGGCCACCGGCGACGGAGACCACCGTGAGCCCGCGACCGGGCATCGTGGACGCCATGTTGGCCGGCCGCACGACACGCTCCGCCGAGCCCAGATAGCCGGCGATCTCGCTCCGGCGCCACGTGTGGTTGCCGAGCGTGATCGCGTCGGCGCCCGCCGCCAGGAGCTGCTCTGCCAGGCGGGGGGTGATGCCGACGCCGTCGGCTGCGTTCTCGCCGTTGACGATGCATGCGTCGATCGCGTGCTCCTCCCGGAGCCGTGGCACCAGCGCCTCGACCGCCTCTCGGCCCGGCCGGCCGACGACGTCACCGACGAAGAGGATGCGCATCCGCGGCATCTTCCCTGATCCCCCGCAAGCGCAGCGCGCGGAGCGCTCCGGTACCGTGATGTCGATGCCGACGCCGCGCTCCCGGCAGGCGGCCCGTCTTCGTGCCCGTAGGCGGCGCGCCCAGCAGCGTGCCCGGTGGCTCGTGGTACTCGCCGTGATCGGCGTGCTCGGCATCGTGACACTGCTTCTCACCGCGTTCGGAAGCGGTGCTCCACACGGCGTTGTCAGCCCCACGGCGACCGTGGCGGCGGCGCCGGGCGACACCAGCCCGGAGCCGCAGGTGCTCGCCACCGTCGGAAACCTCCGCCTGCAGCAGCCCGTGGCGCAGGAGTCGGTCACGGGTGTCGGCTTCCACGGCGCACGCGACGGCGCGCTCGACCTCGATCCGGCGGGTCGGCAAGCGAACGAGGGCCTCCTCCTGCGTCTGTGGCACCGGATTGCGGGCACGCCGGACGACGGCCCGGTCTGGTACCAGCTCTCCGGCGCCGCCGGCCCGGGCACGCGCGTGCTCGACGTCGGCGCCGCGCCGGGGACGGACGTCTATGCCCCGGTCGACGGGACGATTGCGGCGATCAGCGACTTCGTCATCGACGGCAAGGCGCTCGGCGCACGCATCGACATCCGCCCGCTCGAGGCGCCGGCGGTGTTCGTCTCCCTCGTCCATCTCCGGCCTGACCCGGCGCTCGCGGTCGGCTCCTCCGTCGTTGCGGCGTCGTCGAAGATCGGCACCATCGTCGACGTCGCTGCGTCCGAGCGGCAGGCGCTCGCGGCCCACGCCCGCGACCGCGGCAACAACGTCGCGGTCGCCGTCTACCCGGCGGCGGGCACGCTCCCGTAGCAGGCTACGATCCGCACATGAGCGAGCCTGCGGGCGCGACGATCCGGATCCCCCGCTGGGTCCAGCTGGTCGGGCTGCCGTTGCTGTTCCTGCTCGCCTTCATGCTCGCGCGGCCGCTCGGGCACGTCATCTTCCTGTTCCTCACGGCGGGCGTGATCGCGTTCATGCTGAACCCGCTCGTGCGGGACCTGCAGCGCCTGCGCCTGCCGCGCGGCGTGTCGGTGGCGGTCGTGTACGCGCTGTTCGTCGCGGCGATCGTGGCAGTGCTGATCGGCGTCGGCACGGTTGCGTTCGACCAGACCCGGACGGCGGGCGACCGCATCGACACCTACATCACCGAGGAGTCGGCGGTGACGGGCAAGACGGGCCTGCAGCTCGACGTCGACCAGCTCCAGCAATGGCTCAACAGCCACGGGCTCGAGAACGTGAAGGTCGAGGAGCAGGTCGACGACTGGATCGCGTCGCTCGGCGCCGGCGAGATCTCGGGGTACGTGACGGACGCACTGTCGTTCGCGCAGGGCGCGGCACTCTCGGCGATCCTGTTCATCTTCGCGGTCGTCCTCGTGATCGTCATCTCGATCTACATGCTCCTGTCGATGCCGAAGCTGGAGACGACGATCGACAGGCGCTTCCCGCCGCACGAGGGTCTGCCGCTGACGCAGCGGATCGAGCGGGCCCTGTGGGGCTACGTGAAGGGCCAGACGATCCTGTCGCTCGTGATCGGCACGAGCGCCGGCCTGGGCATGTTCATCCTCGGCAAGACCGGCCTCGTCGAGGGTGCCGACCGCTACGCACTGCTGTTCGGCCTCTGGACGGCGTTCATCGAGGTGATCCCCTACATCGGCCCGTGGCTGTCCGCCGTCCCGCCTGCGATCTACGCGCTCTTCGTCGACCCGGTCGGGCTCATCTGGGTGGGCCTCCTCTTCCTCTTCATCTATCAGGTCGAGGGGCACATCGTCGTCCCGAATGTGATGGCGAACGCGTTGCGCCTGCATCCGCTGCTGGTCATCTTCGGCCTGCTCGCCGGTGGGGCGCTGTACGGGATCCCCGGCGTGCTCGTGGCGTTGCCCACGATGGCCGGCATGCGCGCCATCTGGGAGTTCTTCGGCGCACGCCTCACCTTCGAATCATGGGATGACCGAGCCGCTCTGCCCGTGCAGGTCGAGCTGGAGACGCCACCGCAGGAGCCCCCGCTCGAGCCTCCCCGCGCGATCAGCGGCTCCGGGTAGCAGCGACGACGTACGCTTCCTGCCGTGACGAGCTTCCCCCTCACCCGCTTGCGGCGTCTGCGGCGCACCGAGGCACTGCGCTCCCTCGTGCGCGAGACGGCGCTGTCGCTCGACGACGTCGTGATGCCCCTCTTCGCCTGCCCCGGCGAGGGTGTCGTGCGCCCGGTCGACGGCCTGGACGGGATCTCCCAGCGCTCGGTCGACGAGATCGCCCGCGAAGGCGCTGAGCTACACGGGCTCGGGGTGCGCGCCGTGCTCCTGTTCGGGATCCCGGAGGAGAAGGACGAGTCGGGGTCCGGAGCGTGGGACGACGACGGCACCGTCCAGCGCGCCCTGCGCGCCCTGCGCGCGGAGGCGCCGGGGCTGACGCTCCTGACGGACGTGTGCCTCTGTGAGTACACGTCGCACGGCCACTGCGGCGTCCTCGTCGACGGCGAGGTCTCGAACGACGAGACGCTCGAGCTCCTCGCCCGCACGGCGCTGAGCCACGTCGAGGCGGGCGCCGACGCCGTCTGCCCGAGCGACATGATGGACGGCCGCGTGGCGGCCATCCGTGCGGTGCTGCCCGAGACGCCGATCGTCTCGTACGCGGCGAAGTACGCCTCGGCCTTCTACGGCCCGTTCCGGGAGGTGGCCGAGTCCGCGCCGGCGTTCGGCGATCGCCGCGGCTACCAGATGGATCCCGCCAACGCGCGCGAGGCGCTGCGCGAGTGCGCGCTCGACCTCGACGAGGGCGCAGACGTGCTCATGGTCAAGCCTGCCTTGCCGTACCTCGACGTCGTCCGCGCCGTGCGCGAGCGCTTCGACTGCCCCGTCTGGGCCTACAACGTCTCCGGTGAGTACGCGATGGTGAAGGACGCGGCCGCCGCCGGCCATCTGGACGAGCGCCAGGCCGCCGTCGAGTCGCTCACCGCGATCAAGCGGGCCGGAGCGGGGACGGTGGTCACGTATTGGGCGAAGGAGCTCGCGACGTGGCTGTGAGGGCCGGATATATCCGGCCCCTACAGGCCAGGGACCTCGCGGCGTGGCTCTGACGGAGCGCAGCACCCTCTGGCGCCGTGCCACGAGCCTGATCCCGGGCGGCGTCAACTCGCCCGTACGCGCCATGAGGGCGGTCGGGCTCGACGAGCCGGTGTTCGTGCGGCGGGGTGACGGCGCGTATGTCGAGGACGTCGCCGGGCGGCGCTATGTCGACTGGGTGCAGTCGTGGGGCCCGCTGATCTTCGGTCACGCCGACCCGGAGACCGTGGCCGCGGTCGAGGAGGCCGCCCGCCGGGGCACGACCTTCGGCGCGCCGACCGAAGCGGAGGTCGACCTCGCGGCCGAGATCGTCGATGCGGTGCCCTCGGTGGAGATGGTGCGGCTGGTCTCGTCCGGCACCGAGGCCGCGATGAGCGCCCTGCGGCTCGCCCGCGCCGCCACGCGGCGCGACCGAGTGCTCAAGTTCGCCGGCTGCTACCACGGTCACGCCGACCCCTTTCTCGTCGACGCCGGCTCCGGCCTGGCCACCCTCGGCATCCCCTCGAGCCCCGGTGTCCCGCCGGCGGTCGCGGCCGACACGATCGTCTGTACCTTCAACGACGTCGACGGCGTCGCGCAGGCGGTGGCGCAGCACGCTGAGGGCCTGGCCGCGATCGTCGTCGAGCCCGTGGCGGGAAACATGGGCGTCGTGCCGCCTGCGCCGGGTTTCCTGGAGGCGTTGCGCGACCTCTGCGACGCCTCTGGCGCGCTGCTCGTGTTCGACGAGGTGATCACCGGCTTCCGCGTCGCCCGTGGCGGCGCACAGGAGCGCTACGGCGTGCTGCCCGACCTCACGATCCTGGGGAAGATCGTCGGCGGCGGCCTGCCGCTCGCGGCCTTCGGGGGCCGGGCCGAGCTGATGGAGCAGCTGGCTCCGGTCGGGGACGTGTACCAGGCCGGGACGCTGTCCGGGAACCCGCTCGCCACCGCGGCAGGGCTGTCCGTGGTGCGCCGCCTCCGCGACCCCGCCGTGTACGAGGAGCTCGAGCGCACCGGCTCCCGGCTCGAGGAGGGCCTGTCCCCGTTCGGCACGGTGCAGCGCGTCGGCGCCATGGTGACGCTGTTCCTGCGCGAGGGCGAGGTGACCGACTTTCGCGCCGCGGCAGCATCCGACGTCGAGGGCTACGGCGCCCTCTTTCGCGATCTCCTCGAACGGGGCGTGTACGTGGCGCCGTCGCAGTTCGAGTGCCTGTTCGTCTCGACCGCGCACGGCGACACGGAGGTGGACGAGACCGTCACTGCCGTGCGCTCGTTCTTCGAGGGATGACGAGCGTCACGGAGACCAGGCTCTTCGACGCGGTCGCAGACGAGGCGGCGGCGGAGAGCCCGCTCTGGGGCCAGGCGCTGGTGTCGCCCTTGGCCCGCGAGACGACGGCCGTCTTCTCGTCGCTCGTCCGCGATCCGGCGCTCGCACTCGGAGTGGAGACGATCTACGAGGGCTATCTCGTCCACTACGGGCGGCCGCGACTCTTCGCGCCCGAGGACGCCGACACGGCGCTGCTCCTGGGCGACTACCTCTATGCGCATGGGCTCGTCCACGTGGCGGCGACGGGGAACGTCGCCGCCGTGCACGACCTCGCCGAGCTGATCTCGCTGTGTGCCCAGGGACGCGCCGACGGGCGCCCGGGCGACGGGGAGGCGTGGGCGGCGACGGCAGCCCTGCTCGGCCAGGACGGGCTCGACGCCGCCCGCGCGGCGCTCCGTGACGACGGCGACGCGGGAGCGCTCGACGAAGCCGCGCGCGAGGCGGTCGGCGACGATGCCGTCGACCGCGCCCTCGCGTCGCACGCGCGCTTCGCGGCCGCAGCGTCACCCCGTCGCTAGTCTTCCCGTGCGGCCGGGTCGTGCGCTAGAGTCGCGGCGATGCTCGGGTCGATCGGCTGGCTGCTGGCGGACGCGGCGGAAGAAGGGAAGAAGGTCGTCCTCTCGATGCTCGTCGTCGGGCTGGTCTTCGTCGCCGTGGTCGCCCTCGGCGACCTGGCGCATCACGCGGCCGCGAAGCGCAAGGCCGCCAAGCGCCGCCCACTCTGAACTAGCGTACGCACCGCCCGGGCGGGGTCTCGCCACCACGCCCGGGCATTGGTGAGCCGTCCCACTGCCGGGGTTCCCCCACACTGAAGGCCGGCGGGATCGATCGTGGCCTCGAAGGGGCTGGGTACATCCGGCCCTGATCGACCGGCGGATCACGCCTGAGGCGGACGCGCCGTCGGATTGACACGTTCGGCACGAGGTCGTATCGTCGCCGCCGCCTGTCAACTCTCCCAAGGAGGAGTTCCGGTGGCCGGACGGCGTTGGGTCTTGATCGCGACGGTGGCGACACTCGTCGCGGTGGGTGTTGCGGGGGCAGCGTTCGGTGGTGTTCGAGGGACAGCGGCGAGCGGCGGCACGCTGCGCGTCAACATCTCGAACTCGGACGTGCAGTACCTCGATCCGGCCCTCGACTACGAGTTCTACGGCTGGACCTTCCTCTTCGCGACGTGCGTCAACCTGGTGACCTACCCGGACAAGGGCGGCGCCGCCGGCGCCAGGCTCGTGCCTGAGGTCTCGCAGGGCTTCCCCAATGTGAGCAAGGACGGGAGGACGTACACGTTCCGGATCCGCAAGGGGTTCCGCTTCAACACCGGCGAGGCGGTCACCGCCGAGTCGTTCGCGCGCACGATCGAGCGTGTCCTCAGCAAGACGATGGCCTCGCCGGCGGCCGGGTTCGTCTCCGACATCGTCGGCGCCGAGGCCGTGCAGTCGGGCAAGAGGGAGCGGCCGGCGGGCGTGATCGCCAAGGGCGACACGCTCACGATCAAGTTGAAAGCGGCCTCTGCCGACCTGCTCGCACGGCTCGCGATGCGGTTCTTCTGCGCGGTGCCGGCCGACCTCGAGCTCGACTCGAAAGGCGTCAAGCTCCCGCCGATGGCAGGCCCCTACTACTTCGCTGCCCGCGAGCCCGGCAGGAGCATCACGCTGCGGCGCAACCCCTACTACGGGGGCAACCGCACACCGCGGGTGGACGGGATCCAGGTGACCGTCAACACCGACCTGCAGACGAGCCTCCTCCAGGTGCGCAGGGGTGAGGCCGACGTCGACATCGTTGGCCTGCCGCCGCAGTCGAACGCCCAGCTTGCCCGCGAGTTCGGCATCAACCAGCATCGCTACTTCATCCACCCCGCGCTCGCCGTCAACTACGTGGCGCTCAACACCACCCGCGGCACTCCTCAAGGACCCGACCGTGCGCAAGGCGCTCAACTACGCCGTCGACCGTACGGTCGTCACGAACGCCGCCGGGTTCCGCGCCGGCAAGCCGACCGATCAGATCATCCCGCCGGGGCTTGCGGGCTACCGGAACGCCTCCCTCTATCCCACTCATGCGAACGTCGCCCGCGCGAAGGCGCTGCTCGCCGGTCGCACCGGGAAGCTCACCCTCTACACGTCGCTCGGGCCTCCGACCGAGGAGCAGGCGCTCATCATCGCGAGCAGCCTGAAGCGCGTCGGCCTCGACGTGACGGTCAAGAAGTTCCCCTTCGGCGTGCTGCTCGGGCGGATCGGCAATCCGAAGGAGCCGTACGACATGATCCTGATCGGCTGGTTCGCGGACTACGCCGACCCGTACGACTTCGTCGACGTGCTCATGAACGGCAACCGCATCGCGCCGCGCAACAACCTCGCCAACCTCGCGCTCTTCGACGACCCGAAGTTCAACAAGCAGCTGGACGCCGCCGCGAAGCTCATCCGGCGACGCGCGCTACGCCGCGTACGCCTCGCTCGACGAGCGGATCATGCGCGAGGCGGCGCCGTGGGTGCCGATCAACAACCCGAACGTGCGGGAGTTCGTCTCGAGCCGCACCGGGTGCTACGTGTACGTGCCGGCCTTCCAGCTGATGAGCCTCGCCGTCGCCTGCATCAAGTAGACCAGCCCTGCCCGGGGGAGGCTCCTGTCGGAGCCGCCCCGGGCAGGGCTGAGCAAGCTCGAGACCTCGCTCGGGGCATGTCTGGGCCTCGGCCCAATGGCATCTCCATAGACTGACCCGCGCATGGCGAGTCCCGCGTCCGATCTCCGCGAGTGGATCGCGCTCCTCGAGCGCGAGGGCGAGCTGCGCCGCGTCGACGCGGAGGTCGACCCCGAGCTCGAGATCACCGAGATCGTCGACCGCACCGTCAAGGCCAAGGGCCCGGCGCTGCTGTTCGAGCACGTCAAAGGGTCGAAGCTGCCGCTGCTGATCAACCAGTTCGGCACCGAGAAGCGCATGTGCCTCGCGTTCGGCGTCGAGCGGCTCGACGATGTCGCGGCAAAGCTGGAGTCGGTGCTCGAGATGCAGCCGCCGCAGGGGCTCGTCGACAAGGTGCGCTCGCTCGGGAAGCTCAAGTCGATCGCGGACTCGATGCCGAAGGAGGTCTCCAAGGCGCCCTGCCAGGAGATCGTCCTCACCGGCGACGACGTCGACCTCGACCTGCTCCCGATCCAGCGCTGCTGGCCGCTCGACCCCGCCCCGTTCATCACCCTGCCCGCCGTGATCACCAAGGACCGGGAGACGGGCGTCCGCAACGTCGGCATGTACCGGATGCAGAAGATCGACAAGCGCTCGACGTTCATGCACTGGCAGATCCACAAGGACGGGCGCGCCGACCTGCTCGCGGCCCCCGACGGGCGCATTCCCGTCGCGGTCGCGATCGGGCTCGACCCGGTCACCGCGTACTCGGCCAGCGCGCCGCTGCCGAAGCACGTCGGCGAGCTGATGCTGGCCGGCTTTCTCAAGGGCTCACCGGTGGAGCTCGTCAAGGCGAAGACCGTGGAGCTCGAGGTCCCCGCCAACGCCGAGATCGTGCTCGAGGGCTGGGTCGACGCGGCCGACACCGGCCTCGAGGGCCCGTTCGGCGACCACACCGGCTTCTACACACCGGCCGAGGAGTTCCCCGTCTTCCGCATCTCCGCGCTGACGATGCGGCGCGACGCGATCTACCCGTCCATCGTCGTCGGCAAGCCGCCGGCCGAGGACGAGTGGCTCGCGAAGGCGACGGAGCGCATCTTCCTGCCCGCGATCCGCATGAGCGTGCCGGAGATCGTCGACTACGACCTGCCCGCCGCGGGCGCCTTCCACAACTGCGTCATCGTCTCCATCCGCAAGCGCTTCCCGGGGCACGCGCAGAAGGTGATGCACGCGATCTGGGGCCTCGGGCTGCTCTCCCTCTCGAAGACGGTCGTCGTCGTCGACGAGCACGTCGACGTGCACGACTACCGGCAGGTCTTCTTCTACGCGTGCGCCAACGTCGACCCGAAGCGTGACGTGCTGATCAGCGAGGGGCCGCTCGACCACCTCGACCACTCCCCGACGCTGCAGTTCTACGGCGGCAAGCTCGGCATCGACGCGACCGCGAAGGGCCCGCTCGAGGGCACCCGCGAATGGCCGCCCGAGATCGAGATGAGCGACGAGGTGAAGGGGCAGGTCGACCGCCGCTGGGCCGAGTACGGGTTGTGAGCACTTCCTCGCGCACGATCCGACGCGCCAGTGCAGAATCCGCCACGTGGCGTTGACACCGGGACGGGGCGACAGATTGAATCAGGCTCGGGTGTCCGGTCGATGAGCGACAGCAACGAGAGCCAGCAGCACGTCTCGGCCAGTCTGTGGCCGATCGGGTTCGCGCTCGGCATCGCCTGCCTGCTCGTCGGGCTCGTGCTCTCGGTCACGGTGCTGGTCGTCGGCGCGATCATCAGCGTCGTCTTCGGGTGGCTCTGGATGCGCGAGGTGGTCGGCAAGCACGCGCGCGAAGCCGCCGCCGAGGAGGAGCCGCTGCCCGCAGCCGACGAGCACCTGGAGACATACGATCGCAACGCCTTCCTGACCGCGACCACGCTCGGCCTGGGCGCCGTGATCGGCGCCGCCGTCACGGTTCCGTCCCTCGGCTTCATGGTGCTCCCCTCCTTCATGGGTGAGGGCATCGAGACGTTCGACGTCGATCTCGGCCCGATCTCGAACTTCCCCGAGGGGAAGTACGTGATCGCGACCTACACCGAGAATCAGGCACGCGGCGACGTCTCACGCCGCACCGCCTACGTGCGGAACAACGGTCGCACCGAGGACGGCGTACCGAGCTTCTCGATCCTCTTCAGCCGCTGCGTCCATCTCGGCTGCCCCGTGCAGCCGAACGGGCCCTTCGACGGCGACCCGATCAGCTACACGGCGGAGGGCGCCGCCGAAGTGACGTTGCAGCCGGTGCTCGCGGCCAGCTTCGGCTGCCCGTGCCACGGCGGCCTTTACGACGGCGAGGGCAACCGCAGCGCCGGCCCGCCCGTCCGCTCGCTCGATCGGTTCGAGTTCTCGATCGTGAACGGCAACCTCGTCCTCGGCCGCACCTTCAGCGTCGGCAACGTCGAGGGCGCCGGCGCCAAGGCGAAGATCACGAAGTACTACAAGGCGTACCCCGGCGTGCACGTCGACGGCGTCGAGCGGTGGCTGTACCCCATTCCGACCCCGGGGTCGACGGGTTAGTGGTCTAGCCGATGCCGAAGTCGAACACACGTGAGAAGGCCGAGGCCGCCGTGCTGGTGCCACTCGACTGGCTCGAGGAGCGCTCCGGGCTCGTCGGCTACACCAAGTGGTTCCTGTTCCGCAACGTGCCGCGGGACATCAACTGGATGCAGACGCTCGGCGCCGCCAGCCTGACGGCGTTCATCGTGCAGACGGTCACCGGCGTCATCCTCGCCATGTACTACAAGCCCGATCCGGACCGCGCCTACGAGTCGATCCAGAACATCACGCACGAGCTGACGCTCGGCTGGCTCGTGCGCGGCATGCACAAGTGGGGCGCGAGCGTGTTCATCATCCTCATGTTCCTGCACATGGGTCGCACGTTCCTGTTCGGCGCCTACAAGTACCCGCGCGAGCTGAACTGGATCATCGGCTCGCTGCTCCTCATCTCCGGGATGCTCGAGGGCTTCACCGGCTACCTGCTGCCGTGGGACCAGACCGCGTACTGGGCCACCGTCGTCGGCATCAACATCAACGCGACCGGCCCCTTCGTCGGCCCCTTCCTGGCGCAGTTCCTGCAGGGCGGTCTCGCCATCGGGCCCGACACGCTGTCGAAGTTCTACGCGCTGCACATGCTCGCCGTCCCAGGACTGATCATGGGCCTGATCGGGCTGCACCTGTATCTCGTCGTCCGGCTCGGCGTCACGTCGCCGCCGTGGTCGTCGCAGGAGGCAGGCCGGGAGCGCGGCGACGAGGCGACGGCGGGAGCCCGCGAAGGGCTGATCCGGTCGCCTGCGGAGCTCGCCGGCGGAGAGGACGAGGGGCCCTAGATGGCGACGCCCTCCAAGGCACAGCGGGCGCGTCGCGCCAACTTCGCCCGCTACAAGGAGGACGTCAAGCGCGACGGGAAGCCGTTCTTCCCGTACGCGATGCTGCACGACACGATCATGTCGCTCGTCGTCGTCGTCGTGATCATCGCGCTCGCGTGCATCTGGTATTTCACGGCCGGCGACACCGAGGCGGGGAAGGGTCTCGACCCGGGCCTCCTCGGCCCCTTGTTCGCGGAGAAGGCCGACCCCGGCACCTACGAGTTCGTGCCGCGCCCCGACTGGTTCTTCTACTTCCTCTTCTACCTGCTGCGGATCTTCAAGTGGCCGAACACCGTCGTGCTCGGCACGGTCGGCATCCCGACGGTGCTGATGATCCTGCTCATCGCGCTCCCCTTCTACGACCGCAGCCGGGAGCGCCGTCCGCTGCGGCGCCCTGTGGCGATGGTGACCGCGATCATCGTCATCCTCTCGATGGGCGTGCTGACCTGGAAGGGCGCCACCGCAGCAGAGGCGCTCGGGAGCGAGCTCATCGCCGAAGGCGCTCCGCAGAAGTGGGCCGAGGAGCAAGGCTTCACCGGCAACAAGGCGGCCGAAGCCGGCGCGACCCTGTTCGCACAGACCGGCTGCCTCAACTGCCACACGTACGGCGGCTACGGCAACGGGAACCTCGGCGCGCCCGATCTCACCGACGTCGGGAAAGCCGGACCGGCGGGCGGCGGCATCGAGGGCTTCAAGAAGTACATCTCCAACCCCGCCGCCTACGGGAACAACGTGATGATCTCGTACTCCTACCTCGGCGACGAGAACCTGACGAACCTCGCCACGTTCCTCGACGCCTCCCGCGGGCAACAGGAGAAATGACCCCGTAGGAGCGAGGCCTGCCTCGCCCTCGCCCAGCCGCGCCCGCCACGAGTCTCGCAGGGCTACGCTCCCGCCGTGAAAGTCTTCCTCGGTGTCACCGGAGCCTCGGGCGCTCCGTACGCGGAGGGGATCCTGCGCGCGCTCGTCGCCGCGGGGTGCGAGGTCGGCGTCTGCGCCTCCGCGGCCGGCGTCGAGGTGCTCGCCACGGAGCTGTACGGCGACGCCGCGCTGCCCCGGGACGAGGTCCTGCAGCGGTTCACCGCCGGGGCGGCCGCGGGCCAGGTGACCCTGCACGCCACGGACGACTGGCGCAGCCCCTACGCCAGCGGGTCGGCGAAGGTCGACGCGTACGTCGTCTGCCCCTGCTCGATGTCGACCGTCGGCACCCTGGCCACGGGGGCGATGGCAAACCTCATCCATCGCGCTGCATCGGTGGCGCTCAAGGAGCGGCGCACGCTCGTCCTCGTTCCACGCGAGACGCCGCTCTCCGCGATCCACCTGCGCGGGCTCGCGACGCTGCACGAGGCCGGCGCCGTGATCCTCTTCGCCGCCCCGGGCTTCTACCACGGCGCGACGACGCTGCAGGACCTCGTCGACTTCATCGTCGCTCGCTGCCTCGATCAGCTCGGCCTGGACAACGACCTCGTCCGCCGGTGGGGATCGTGACGCACGAGACCGGGACGCTGCCGGCGGACGGCGTGCGCGCCATGTTCGACCGCATCGCGCCGGTCTACGACGCGATGAACCGCGTCATGACGGCGGGGCTCGACCAGACGTGGCGGCGGCTCGCGGCGCAGGCCGCCGTGCGGCCGGGCGACCGCGTGCTCGACGCGTGCTGCGGCACCGGTGACCTGGCGCTGGCCTGCGAGCGCGAGGGCGGCGTCGTCTGCGGGCTCGACTTCTCCGAGCGGATGCTCGAGCAGGCGCGGCGCAAGTCGTCGTCGATCGACTGGGTGCAGGGCGACATGCTGGCGCTGCCGTTCGGCGACGAGTCGTTCGAGGCGGCCACGGTCGGCTTCGGCGTGCGAAACGTGGACGGGCTGGAGCGCGGGCTCGGCGAGCTGCGGCGCGTGCTCCGTCCGGGCGGCCGGCTCGCGATCCTCGAGATCACGCAGCCGCGTGGCGTCCTGCGCCCCTTCTTCGGCGTCTGGTTCGACCACGTCGTGCCGGCGCTCGGCCGCGTGCTCCCCGGTGGTCGCGCGTACACGTACCTGCCGGCGAGCGTGCGGAGGTTCCCGGACGCAGAAGCCCTTGTCGCGCTGCTGGAGCAAGCCGGCTTCACCGATGTCCGCTTCCGGCTGCTAGGCGGCTCGATCGTCGCGCTGCACACCGGGGTTGCCGGATGAGGACGCTGGACGTCGTGCGCCGTTCGGCTGGGCTGGACGCCTACCTCGACGCGGTCGAGCAGCGGCTCGCGGAGACCGTCGCCAGCCACCCGGGCGTTGTCGCGGCCGTCGGCGCGGACGCACTCGCCGCCGGTGGCAAGCGTCTGCGACCGCTGCTGGCGTTTCTCTCGTCACCGGTCGAGACACCGGCACCGGCACCGGTGGCGGCCGGGGTCGCGGTCGAGTTGGTGCACATGGCGACGCTCGTCCACGACGACCTGATCGACGGCGCTCGGATCCGGCGTGGCCGCGCCGCGGCGTGGACGGAGCACGGCATCGCCGCCGCGCGCGCCGCCGGCGACTACCTGTTCGCGCGCGCCTTCGCCGAGCTGGGACGGGAGCGTGACGAGCGTGGCGTCGCGGTTCTGGCGGAGGCGTCGCTCGCGCTCGCGCGCGGTGAGGCGCTGCAGCGCGGACAGCGCCACGATCCGGACACCACCGTCGATGCCTACCTCGAGCGGTGCGCGCTCAAGACCGGAGAGCTGTTCGCGGCCGCATGCCTGCTCGGTGGGGGTAGCGGCGAGTACGGCCGGCTGCTCGGCATCGCATTTCAGATCGCCGACGACATCCTCGACTGTGCCGGTGACACGTTCGAGACGGGCAAGGTGCCCGGCACCGACCTGCGCGACGGGACGCCCACGCTGCCCCTGCTGCTCGCCGCGCGGGAGGATCCGATCGTGCGCGAGGCACTCGCGGGCGGCCCGCTCGAAGGAGCCCTTGTGCGCGTCGCGGCGAGTGGTGCGCTCGAGCGCTCCCGCGAGACCGCCCTCGACTACGCTAGAAGAGCACGGGAGGCGCTGAACGGCGCCGGTCGCCGGCCGGAGCTGGAGGCCCTCGCCGACGCAGTCGTCGACCGCTCTCGCTGATGGCGCTTCTCGACACGACAACCACGCTTGCGCCCGTCCGGGAGAAGGTCGAAGCCGGTCGGCGTCTCGGCGTCGAGGACGGCCTCGCGATCCTCGAGTCCGACGACCTGCTCGAGCTGGGCGAGCTGGCCGACCAGGCGCGACGCCTGCGCGGCGGCACCGACGAGGTCTTCTTCGTCCAGAACATCTATTTGAACCAGACGAACGTGTGCCGGGTGAAGTGCAAGTTCTGCGCCTTCGCGGCGACGCAGAAGCAGGAGCGCGCCTACACGATCACGACCGACGAGCTCGTGCGCGATGCGGTCGAGCAGCACACGGAGACCGCCTTCACCGAGATCCACATGGTCAACGGCGAGAACCCGCACGTCGACCTCGACTTCTACGTCGAGACGATCCGCTCGTTGCACGAGGCGCTGCCGGACGTGCACCTCAAGTGCTACACGGCCTCCGAGATCCACCACATGACGACGCTCTCCGGAATCACGCACGAGGAGGTGCTGCGACGGCTGCAGGATGCGGGTCTCGGCTCGCTCCCGGGTGGCGGGGCCGAGATCTTCGCCGACCGGGTGCGACGGCTCGTCGCGCCCGGCAAGGAGCATCCGGACATCTGGTTCCACGTGCACGACACCGCGCACCGGCTGGGGATCCCGACGCACTGCACGATGCTCTACGGGCATGTCGAGACCTACGAGGAGCGCGTCGACCACATCATCCGGCTGCGCGAGCAGCAGGATCGCACCGGCGGCTTCCTCGCCTTCATCCCGCTCGCATTCCACCCGGAGAACACCGTCTTCGAGCGGCGCGGCTTCCGGCACACCACCGGCGCCGACGACCTGAAGATGCTCGCCTTCTCCCGACTGATGCTCGACAACGTGCCGAACATCAAGGCCTACTGGATCATGATGGGCATGCCGATGGCCGCGGTGGCTCTGCACTTCGGTGCCAACGACGTGCAGGGGACGGTCGTGCGGGAGGAGATCTTCCAGGCGGCCGGCGCCAGCGCGGGCACCGAGCAGAAGGTGGCCGAGCTCGTGCGGTTCGTCTCCGAGGCGGGGCGCATCCCGGTGCAGCGCGACACCCTCTACAACGAGCTCCGGCGGTTCTGATGATCCGGCTCGGGCGCATCAGCTACGTGAACATGGCGCCGGTCTTCTTCCGGCTCGAGCACGAGGTGGAGGAGGTGACCGGCGTCCCCACGGCGCTGAACCGGCTGCTCGTCGCGGGTGAGATCGACGTGGCGCCGATCTCCTCGATCGAGTACGCCCGCCACGCCGATCATCTGCGCCTGCTGCCGCGCCTCTGCGTCTCCTCGGAGGGAGCCGTCGACTCGATCCAGCTCGTGACGCGGATGCCGCTCGGTCGCGTCCGCTCGGTCGCCGTGACGCCGGAGAGCGCCACCTCCGTCGTCCTGACGAAGGTGCTGCTGCCGCAGGCCGAGCACGTCCCACTCGGGGAGGATGCCGACGCGACGCTCCTGATCGGCGATGCGGCCCTGAAGAGCGCCTTCGAGGACCCGACCCCGCACCACGACCTCGGGCGCCTGTGGCTCGAGCGTACCGGCCTGCCGATGGTGTTCGCCGTCTGGGCTGCGCCGGAGCCGCCGGCGGCGGGGCTCGGCGACCTCGAGCATGCACTCGTGGCGTCGGTGCGGATGGCGCGCGCAGAGCCCGAGCTGATGGCCCACGAGGCGAGCCTCCGCTACGGCTATCCGGCCGGGTTCCTCGCTCGCTACTTCGAGAAGCTGCGCTACAGCTTCGGCCCGCGCGAGCGCGCCGGGTTGTACACGTTCCTGGAGATGGCGCGTGATGTCGGCGAGCTCGACCACGTGCCGGAGCTCCGGTTCGTCCGCGACGAGACGCGGGTGCGATGACCGCAAGTGTTGAATCAACACAAGCTCGTCCTGACGCCGCGGTCGACGCTGTCCTGGCCCGAGCGCTCGACGGGGAGCGGATCGGCGACGAGGACGCGGTGGCGCTCCTGCGCTCGCGGGACCTCGTCGCCGTCGGGCGTGTCGCGAACGAGATCCGCAACCGTTCGAACGACCCGCGGCGCGTGACGTTCATCGTCGACCGGAACATCAACTACACGAACGTCTGCGTCACCGACTGCGACTTCTGCGCCTTCTACCGCTCACCCGGCGACACACGGGACGCCTACCTGCTGCCGAAGCCGGTCATCTTCAAGAAGATCGAGGAGACCCTCGCGATCGGGGGCACCGGGGTGCTCATGCAGGGTGGTCACCACCCCGACCTCGGCATCGACTACTACGAGGATCTCTTCCGCTCGATCAAGGCGCGCTACCCGATCTACCTGCACTGCCTGTCGCCCTCGGAGGTGCAGCACATCGCGCGGCGCTCGAAGCTGACGATCTGGGAGACGCTGAGCCGCCTCCGCGACGCCGGGCTCGACTCGCTCCCCGGCGGCGGCGCGGAGATCCTCGTCGACCGCGTCCGCGACGTCATCGCGCCGCTGAAGACGACGAGCGACGAGTGGCTCGGGATCATGCGCGAAGCGCACCGGCTCGGGATGTCGACGACGGCGACGATGATGTACGGGCACGTCGAGACGCTCGAGGAGCGCGTCGAGCACATGCGGCGCATCCGCGGCCTGCAGGACGAGACCGCAGGCTTCCGCGCCTTCATCTCCTGGACGTTCCAACGCGACGGCAACCGCCTCGACGCGGTCGTGCACGACGAGGACATGCCGACGAGCTTCGACTACCTGCTCACCCAGGCCGTGTCGCGGATCTACCTCGACAACGTGCCGCACATCCAGTCGTCCTGGGTGACGCAGGGTCTGAAGATCGGCCAGGTCGCGCTCGGCTTCGGCGCCGACGACATGGGCTCGGTGATGCTCGAGGAGAACGTCGTCTCTGCGGCCGGCACGACGCACCGCACCTCGACCGACGAGCTCGTGCATCTGATCCGTGCCGTCGGGAAGACACCGGTGCAGCGCGACACGCTCTACCGCGAGGTGAGGGTGTTCTGAACCGAGAGCCGGGATTGTCCCCGGTTGGATCGTCTGCCTGCTCGCGGCTCGCTGTTTCTTCTTCTCGTCACCGTCCGGCTTGCCATTTCCGTTCAGGTCGCTCTTCTTCTTGTCGAGGAAGCCGGCGCCGCCGAACGCGAGGCTGAGCTTGCTGTTGCCGACGAAGAAGTCCTTCCCGTTCCGGACGCAGTCTCGTTGCCGCTGCGGAGCGTCTGAGGTGAGGGCCGGATAGGTCCGGCCCCTACGGGGCGCCGCCGATCACGACCTGCACGTCGGGTGCGAACGTGGTGCCGATGTTCGGGCCCGCGACCGTGGCGCGGTATCGCTTCCCGGCCCACGCGGGTCGAAGCGCGACGCCGAAGCTGCCGTCAGCCTGCGGGGCGATGCCGATCATCCGCGTCCACCCCGGCTGTCCGCCACACGCAAGGCAGTCGAGGTAGACGAAGATCCTTGGGCGCTTGCCTTCGAGCGTGAACGTCGCGCCCGTGACGGGCTTGCCCTGGAAGGTCGCGGCGCCGGCGAGGCGCTCGCCGTCGAACGCGAGTGTCAACCGCGTCGGTGCGCCTTTCCAGCGCGCGAGATGCAGCTCCTTCGGGCCACCCGGCCTGACCTGCCAGGCCTGGAGCGCCCACAACGTCCCGTCGGGCGTACGCCGGGCAGTCGAGGCGAGCGTCAGCCCGGGAACCGTCGTGCGGCGCGACACGTCGCGGCCGGAAAGGCGTCCACCGTGGACGAGCCGGCCGCGGGGCGGCACGACCACCGTATCGCGCGTCCCCGCGGAGACGAACGTGACGACGGCGGTCCCCGTCGCGTCCACCCCCAGGGTGATTCCCGTCGCGTCGGAGCCCACGAAGATCGTTGCCTGCGCGGCTCCGGCGGTGGCGAGAACGGCTGCGGGGAGGAGCAGCATTCGAAGCGAGAGTCGCACCGCCCGAGTCTACGTTCGGATCGTGTAAGTGACCGCGGGCGGGGCCGTGGCCTCCGGTACCCTCGGCCGGGGTCATGGTCCGCCGTCTGTGCCTGTCGCTCTCGGTCGTCGCCGTTCTCGCGGGAGCGCTGGCTGCGAGCGTCGGCGCGCAGAAGACGGTGCTCTGGCCGGGAGTGACCTACGAGCCGAGTGTCCAGTTCACCCCCAACGGGCCGGTGGCCTTGAACGTGCTCGTCGGCCCGCGTCCGGACGGGACGACCGCGACGACCCTGTCGCCTGTCCTCTCGAACGAGACGGTCGAGGGCCGCGAGACGCTGACGCGGATGCAGCGGAGGCTGGCGACGAGAGCGACGACCGCAGGGGTGAACGGCGACCTCTTCGCTCTGCAGACGGGGCGGCCGAGCGGCATCTTCATGCGTGACGGCGAGCTGGCGGTCGCGCCGAACAGCGGACGCTCGAGTGCGGGCGTGCTGGCCGACGGCACACTCGATGTGCGCCGTGTCTCTCTCGCCGGGACATGGACCGGGAGCGGCGGCCCTCACACGCTGGCCCGGTTGAACGACAGGCCGACCGCGGACGGGGCGGCGCTGTTCACCCCGGCGTACGGTCTCACGACTCCGGCTCTGCCCGGCGCCACGGCCGTCGTGCTGTTCCCGTTCCCGCTGGCGGCGCCCGACATGGACTTGCCGGCCACCGTCGTCGAGCTGCGAACGGCCGACACGCAGGTGCCGATCCCACCGGGCGGAGCTGTCCTCATCGGCGCGGGCGAGACGGCCGCTGCCCTCGCGGCCGAGGCATTCCCGGGGCAGCAGCTCACGGTCCGGCTCGATCTGCAGCCGGAGTGGTCGGCACTGGTGTCGGCCGTCGGGGGCGGCCCTCAGATCGTTCGCGACGGGGCGCCGGTGTTTCGCGCCGGCGAGTCGTTCACGACGCTGCAGCTGGGGCCGCGGGCGCCTCGCTCGGCGGTGGGGCAGCGGGCGGACGGCCGGATCGTGCTCGTCGCGGTCGACGGCCGGCAGCCCGGCTACAGCATCGGCCTGACGAATTTCGAGCTGGCGCAGGCCCTCGTGCGCCTCGGCGCCGTTACCGGGATGGCCCTCGACGGCGGCGGGTCGACGGCGATGGCCTTCGACGGGAATCTGCTCAGCAGGCCGTCGGGGGGTGGGGAGCGAAAGATCGCGTCTGCCTTGATGTTCCAGTACAGCGGCGTCTTCGTCCCCGCGCCGCGCCCGCTCGTGTCACCGGACGGCGACGGCGTCGACGACACGCAGGCGCTGTCCTACAAGGCCGTCGTCCCGTCGACCGTCACAGTGACGCTGAGGCGCCCGGACGGAACGATCGCCTCCACGGAGACGGGCACCCGGGAGCCTGGCGCCTATCCGGTTGTCTTCCCGCCGGGAGCGACCGACGGTACGGCCGCTGCGGACGTCGCGGAGGGCAAGTGGACACTCAGCGCCCGCGCCACCGACGACCTCGGCCGGACGACGGCGATGAAGGGGACGTTCGTCGTCAACATCACCCTGGGCTTCGTCCATCCGGAGCGCATCGTCCTGCGCCTGCCGCCGGAGGGCGCCGAGCTCCCGATCCTGTGGCGGCTGGCGCGGCCGGCGCGCGTCGGCGTCACGGTGGAGTCGTCGAACGGGACGGTCGTCCGCAGCTTCTCGCGCCGGCTCTACGCGGCAGGCGACGCGTCGGTGACCTGGAACGGCCTCGGCCGCGACCGCAAGCCGGTGCGGGCGGGACGGTATGTCGTTCACGTCACCGCGGTGAACGCGCTCGGACGCGTCGAGCAGTCGAAACCGATCGTCGTCCGCCGCATCACCGGCTGATCTCTGACGTCCTTGGTGGCCGGGTGACGCCGGCGGGAAGAGCGAAGGAGACGGCTGCAGAGCAGCCGGTGGAAGACCAGAAGTCTGTAACTGGTCGAAGCTTCTCAACGCTTGAGGCTTCTGGTCTTACTGCCAGCGGCTCTGCCGCTGTCTTCGTTCCGGTTGAGGACTGCGAAGACGACGGCCACCAGAGCTCGCTCCGAGACATCCAGTCCTCAGTCGACGACTAGCATCCCCCCGATGCCGGCGGCCTCGATCGTGAGCAACCTCACCGATGCCGTCACCAACGCCGTCGGCGACTACGGGCTCTACGCCGTCTTCGTCCTGATGCTGATCGATGCCGTGTTCCCGGCCGCCAGCGAGGTGGTGATGTTGTACGCGGGCGCCGTCGCCGCCGGTGCCTTCGCCGGGCAGACGGTGACGCTCGGCGGTCACACCTTCGCCTCCGGGTTCCCCGCCTACCTGGCCATGGCGCTCGCCGGCACGGTCGGCTACCTGGTCGGCGCGATCATCGGTTGGTGGGCCGGCGATCGCGGCGGCCGCCCGTTTCTCGAGCGTCGTGGGCGCTGGCTCCACCTCGACGCGGAGAAGCTCGACCGGGCCGCGGCCTGGTTCGAGCGCTGGGGCAGTTGGGCGGTGCTGCTCGGCCGTGTGACGCCGGTCGTCCGCTCGTTCATCTCGATCCCCGCAGGTGTCTTCCGCGCTCCGTTCGGGTCGTACGTCGCGCTGACGGCGATCGGCTCGGCGGTGTGGTGCTTCGCCTTCGCCGGCGCCGGCTGGGCGGCCGGCGCCAGCTGGGAGCAGTTCCACGAGTCGTTCAGGTTCGTCGACTACGCGGTCGTGGCCGGCGTCCTGGCAGGGATCGGGCTGCTCGGCTGGAAGCTGGTGCAGCGACGCCGTTCGACCTGACCCGCGGGGCGGTTCATGGGACGCCCCTACAATGACCGCGATGATCCCGCTGATCGACGTGAAGGCGCAGTATGCGCCGCTGATCCCCGAAGTGCTCGACCGCATCGCCGCGGTGCTCGAATCGGGTCGGCTCGTCTTCGGTCCCGAGGTGGAGGGCTTCGAGGCCGAGGCTGCCGCCTATCTCGGCGTCCGGCATGCGATCGGCGTCGCGAACGGCACCGATGCGATCGTCCTCTCGCTCGAGGCGATGGGGATCGGCGCCGGCGACGAGGTCATCTGTCCTGCGTTCACCTTCTACGCCACCGCCGAGGCGATCGCCCGCGCCGGTGCCACGCCCGTCTTCGCGGACATCGACCCGGTGACCCTGAACCTCGACCCCGACGACGTCGCGCCGCGGCTGACCGAGCGCACGAAGGCGATCATGCCCGTGCACCTCTTCGGCCGCCCCGCGCACCTCGTGCAGCTCGCGGCGCTCGGTGTGCCGCTCATCGAGGATGCAGCGCAGGCGTTCGGCGCCGACGGAGTGGCGAGCACCGGGGTCTGCTCGACCTTCAGCTTCTTCCCGACGAAGAACCTGTTCGCCCTCGGTGACGGCGGCCTCGTCGCATGCACCGACGACGACGTCGCCGACCGCGTGCGGATGCTCCGCTTCCACGGCTCGCGCGACAAGCAGACCTTCGAGCTCGTGGGCACGAACTCCCGTCTCGACGCGGTGCAGGCAGCTGCGCTGCGGGTGTTCCTGCCGCACCTCGCCGGGTGGAACGCCTCGCGCCGCGAAGCGGCCGCCCGGTACGCAGAGCTCGGGCTCGGCGAGGCGGTCGAGCTCCCGCCGGACGAGCCCGGTCACGTCTACCACATGTACGTCGTCCGTACATCCGAGCGGGATCGCGTCGCCGCGGCGCTCAAGGCGGCGGGCATCTCGTCGGCTGCGTACTACGTGACGCCGCTCCACCTGCAGCCCGCGCTGCGCCACCTCGGGTGGGAACCGGGGTCGCTGCCCGAGACGGAGCGTGCCGCGGCTGAGAATCTCGCGTTGCCGATGTGGGGCGGCATCGGCCCGGACGTCCAGGAGCAGGTCGTCGCCACGGTTCGGGCGTCGGCCGGCGTCGCCGTCTAAGGGGAGGTCGTCGTATGCCGGCGTTTCTCCGGCATCGGTTGTGGCAGGTGGTCGTCGACGGAGGGCTCGTCGCGGCCGCCTGGTGGCTTGCCTGGTCGCTGCGCTTCGACCAGGCGCGCCCTCGCTACTACGACCGCTACCTCGACGCCGAGATCGTGCTCCTCGTGGTCGGCATCTGCCTGCCCGTGTTCGCCGTCTCCGGGTTCTACAACCGCTGGTGGCGCTACGTCTCGACCCGTGACATGTGGGCCGCCGCCCGCGGCGTCGTCCTCGCGACGATCGCGGTGTTCCTCGTCTTCACGCTCTTCGACATCCACCGCGCGGCGGTGCCCCGTGGGATCTGGTTCATCTTCCTGCTGCTCTGCCTCGCCTTCGTCACCGGCTCGCGGCTCCTCACCCGGACGCTGATCGAGCGGCCGCTCCCCGGTCGCCTCGTCGCACGCGGCAAGGAGGTGATCGTCGTCGGGGCAGGGGACGCGGCGCAGCTCGTGGTGCGGGAGATGCAGCGGAACCCGGCGCTCGGCTACACGCCGATCGGACTCGTCGACGACGATCCGCGCAAGCGGAACCTCCGGCTGCACGGTGTGCGCGTGCTCGGCACGTCAGCGGAGCTGGCACGCCTCCTGCGCGACCGCCGCCCGGACGAGGTGCTGATCGCGGTCCCGTCGGCGACCGGCGTCTTCCGCGCCGCCGTCGTGGAGACGTGTCGCGCCGCCGGCGTCGCCGTGAAGACGCTCCCCGGCATCGGCGAGCTCGTCTCGGGCGACTTCGACCTCACCCGCCAGCTACGCCCGGTCGAGGTCGAGGACGTGCTCGGCCGCGAGCCGGTGGACGTCGACCTGAACGCGATCACCGACTATCTCGCCGGGGAGATCGTGCTCGTCACCGGCGCGGGCGGCTCGATCGGGTCGGAGCTCTGCCGCCAGATCGCCCGTGTCGGGCCGGCGAAGCTCCTGCTCGTCGATCACGCCGAGCCGCAGCTGTTCGAGATCGAGCGCGAGCTCGTCCGCGAGCGCGGCTTCACCGCGGCGGCAGCGATCGTCGCGGACGTGAAGGACCAGACGAAGATGGAGCAGGTGTTCGAGAAGTACCGGCCGGCGCTCGTCTTCCACGCCGCCGCCTACAAGCACGTGGCGATGATGGAGGCGAACCCGATCGAGGCCGTGCGGAACAACACGCTCGGGACGCGGACGCTCGCGGACGTCGCGGTCGAGTTCGGCGCCAAGCGCTTCGTGCTCGTCTCGACCGACAAGGCCGCCAACCCGCGCACGGTGATGGGACAGTCGAAAGCCCTCTGCGAGTGGATCGTCGAGACGTGGGGCCACCGGGAGGACGTGCCGACGCGCTTCGTCGCCGTTCGCTTCGGGAACGTGCTCGGCTCGTCCGGCTCCGTGATCCCCATCTTCCGCCGTCAGATCGCGCGCGGCGGCCCGGTCACCGTCACGCATCCGGAGATGACCCGGTTCTTCATGACGATCCCCGAGGCGGTGCAGCTGATCATCCAGGCGGGTGCGATGGCGGAGCGCGGCCAGGTCTACGTGCTGGACATGGGCGAGCCGGTCAGGATCGTCGATCTCGCCGAGAAGATGATCCGGCTTTCCGGCAAGGAGCCCGGGACCGATGTCGCGGTCGAGTTCATCGGCCCGGCGCCGGGCGAGAAGCTGCACGAGGTGCTGGTCGGTGACGACGAGACGGTGGCACCGTCGACGCACGCCAAGATCCTCCGCGTCTCCCGCGCTCCGGTCGATGCCGGGTGGCTCGAGGGCGAGCTCCTCCGGCTCGAGCAGCTCGTGGAGGACGGTGAGACGCTCGAGCTCGTCGGTGAGCTCAACCGCGTCGTGACCGAGCCGCGCCGCGGGGCCGAAACGACGGACCATGCTAGACCCAGGGCTGACAGGAGCAGGTCGAGCATCGCCTGCGGGTCGCGGGTCGGCGGGCTGGCCGCGGCAGGCTTCTTCTCGAGCACGAGCTCGGCGGCGCTGGTCAGCGTTCGCAGCCGCCCGTCGCCGACGAGCTGCTCGTCGACGGCGCCCAGGCGACCGGCGAACGTCGTGAAGACCGGGATTCCGAGGGCGACCGCCTCGCGGTTCATCGTGCCGCCGGCCGAGACCACGAGATCGGCCAGCGCGACGAGGCTCTGCGCGTCGACGGCGTGCTCGGGCACCACGAGACTGGAGAGCCCGCGCGCGGCGATCGCGATGCGCTGCTCCGCGGTGCGGGTCAGGACGACTGCCTGCACGCCCGGCTCCGTGCCGAGCCGCTCGAGGACATCGGTGAAGAGTGGGTTTCCGTGGCGGTGGTAGAGCGAGACCTCCGGCGGGGTGCGGACGACGGCGACGACCCCGTCGCCCGCGAGCCCGAGCCGCCCGAGAACGGTCTCGTCGGGTCGGAATCCGTGCAGGTAGTACTCCTCCTTGAGCCCTGGATAGCGGCGCACCTTTCGCGTGCGGGCGCCGATCCGGTCGAGGCGATCCTGCGGGATCGCCTCGGGGACGACGACCCGGGTGGCGGCGCGGCAGCCGAGTGAGTGCTGGACGCGGGCGTACTCGTAGTCGAAGGCATATGCGGACGGGATCCCGAGCGCGCGCGCCGTCAGCGGCAGCTCGTGCGAGGCGTGCGAGAGCGCCACGTCGATGGCCCGGCCGCGTGCGAACCGCCGCAGTGCGCGGAGCCGACGGGCCATCGCGCGCGTCTTGCCGGCACGCGTGGCCCCGCCGTGCGGAGGTCCGACGACCTCGTGGGCGATGCCGGCCGCATCGAGCAGCTCGAGCGTCTGTGCGAAGTCCCGGGCGCTGACGGTGACGTCGTGACCGCGATCCTCGAGCAGCGCGATCAGAGGACGGAAGAAGGGCACGTGCGGGGAGTTGCTGACGTCGATCCAGACTCTCACGGTCGCCCCGCTCCCTGCTCCTGCACCAGCCACTCGGCAAGGAACGGCTCGGCGATTCGGTAGCGCCCGTCAGGCGCCTTCTCCACCACGTCCTCCCGCACGAGCGCCTTCAGCGCGCGCTGGACGAACGTGGGCGCCGGCAGGCCGGCAAGACTGCGCGTCTCCTCGGTGTAGAGGTTGGCCGGACCTGCGGCGAGCGCGAGCAGCACGAGCCGCCCGTTTTGCGTCGCCGTCTCCCAGATCCGCGACAGGTTGTTGCGCTCGGCGCGCAGGACGTCGCGCAGGCCCGCCGCGACGTCCGCTGCCCGGCACGGGTGACCATGGGGGACGCGCGACCACGAGAAGAAGGCCAGCTCCTGTGTGGCGTACGGGTGGCCGTCGGTCGCGTCGAGCAGGAGCGCGACCGCCTCGTCGTCGGCGTCGCGCTCCGTCGCCCGGAAGCGGCCACGCACGAAGGCGCCGAGCGCGTCGAGCGGCAGCCGGCCTATCTCCATCTGCCGGGCGCTGCGCCAAAACGGCTCGTTGCGGTCGAGGAAGATTCGGTCGAGCACGTCCCGCCTGCTGCCGAGGTAGATGTGTGCAACCTCCGGCTGCGTCTGGAACACGGCGCGCATGCGGTTGGGCAGAGTCTCGTCCAGGCGCACAACCTCCTGAAACTCGTCGAGCACGAGCGCCACGCGCTTGTGGCGCTCGGCGGCAAGCTCGCCGGGCAGTTCGAGCAGCCGGTCGATCGTGTCGTCGATGTCCACCGCGCTCCGGGTGGCCTGGAAGACGAGCCGAATGCCGCCGTCGTCGGGGTCGATCTCCATCTGCGGGCGGATGCGGAGGCCGCGGAAGAGCGCGGCGGCCCGCTCGACGGCCTGGCCGAGCGGCGAGGCGAGGTCGTCCAGGATCGTCTTCGCGAGCGCCGCTGCGAAACGCTCCTTCGTGGGGCTGCGCATGAGGTCGCAGTAGGCGACGAGCACGCCGTCCAGCGCCGCCTGCTGGACGGCGCGGAGGACGAGCGACGACTTGCCGTAGCGCCGCGGCGCCAGCACGACGACGTCCTGTCCGCTGCGAAGATCGACCCGCAGCGCCCGCAGCTCCTGCTCGCGATCGACGAAGGCGTCGTCGAGGGCGAGCGCGCCGAAGGTGAACGGGTTGTCGTTATACACACCTGCATTATGCAGGTCTGCATAAGCTTCACATATACGAATTCGTATAATACAATGTGGTATACGTGGCTTCGAGGGATGGATCGTGGGATAACATTCGCTTATGGACACCCGTCAGCTCGCCGCGTTCTGCGCGGTCGTCGAGCGCCGCAGCTTCTCGCAGGCCGCCGAGCGGCTGGGTGTCACGCAGCCCGCCGTCTCGCTGCAGGTGCGAGCGCTCGAGAAGCGGCTCGGCACGCAACTGCTCGACCGCTCCGGACGACGGGTCGAGCCGACGGAGGCGGGTTGGCGCCTGTACCGCGGCTCCCAGCGCCTGCTGGCGCTCGAGGAGCAGCTCCTCGACGAGGTCGCTGCCGAGGCGGGCGGGACGCTCGGCGGTGAGCTCTCGATCGGCGCCTCGACGGGACCCGCTGCGATCGTGCTGCCGCTCCTGCTCTGCGAGTTCCAGCGCGAGCACCGCGGACGTGCGGGTCTCGCTCGAGGTGCACGACACGCAGGCGGTCGTCGATCGCGTCGCCGAGCGAGAGCTCGAGCTCGGCATCGTCGGTGCGGCGCGCCGTCACCGCGGAGTTCGGTTCGAGCCCTTCCTGCGCGACGAGGTGATCCTCGCCTGTCCGCCCGGGCATCCGTTTCGCCGGTCGTGCGATCGCGCTCGAGGAGCTCCGCGGCCAGGAGCTGATCGTGATGCAGGAGGGGGCGGGCGTCCGGCAGGTGATCGAGGACGAGCTGCGGCGCAAGGGCGTGCGCCTTCGCGACCTCGACGTCCGGCTGCAGCTCGGTCTGCAGGAGTCGGTGCGGAGCGCCATCGTCGCCGGCTACGGCGTCGGCTTCATCTCCCGTGCCGCGATCGAGTCGGAGCTCGCGGCGGGGCAGCTGGCGGAGGCGAGAGTCGACGGGATCGACGTGCGGCGGGAGATCTCGCTCGCACGGGCGACCGGTCGCGTGGCGACGAGGGTCGCCGACGCGTTCGTCACCTTCGCACGCGAGCGCCTCGCGCAGTGAGGGTGATCCGCCTCGGCCCGGGCTCGATCGGAGAGCTCGGAGACGTGCTTTCCGAGGCCGCGATCGGCAGGGCGCTCCTCGTCACCACGCGCCGCGGCGCTGTCGTGGCTGAGCGGCTTGCGCTCCCCGTGGTCGGCGTGTTCGACGGCGTCAGGCCACACGTGCCCGTCGAGACCGTCGCGAGCGCCTGCGAGCGGGCCACCGAGGCGGCGGCCGACGGGCTCGTCGGGCTCGGTGGCGGTGCCGCGATCGACACGTGCAAGGCGGTAGCGGCGCGCCTGCACGAGACGGGCGTCGTGACCGATCGATGCCGTGTCGTGGCCGTGCCGACAACCTACGCCGGGGCGGAGTGGACGCCGTACTTCGGCCTGCTGCTCGCTCCCGGCCGCAAAGGGGGCGGCATGGACGAGCGCGCGACCCCGGTCGCGGCGGTCTACGACGCCGAGCTCACGCTCGATCTCCCCGTGGCCGACACGGTCGGCACCACGATGAACGCCCTTGCTCACTGCGCCGAGGCGCTCTACCACCCGTCGACGACCGAGGAGGCGTCATCGCATGCCGACGTGGGCGCGCGGGCCATCTCGGAGGCGCTCCCGGAGGTCGTGGCGGCACCCGCCGCGCTCGCGGGGCGCGCCCGTCTGCTCGAAGGCGCCATGCACGCGGCGGTGGCGCTCGGCGACAGCGGCCTGTGCCTGGCTCACGCGATGGCACAGGGCCTCGGCGGCCGCTACGGCCTGCCGCAGGGAACGATGAACGCCCTCTGCCTGCCCGTCGCGCTTCGCTTCAACGAGCCCGTCGTGCCCGAGGCGATCGCGCGGCTGGGGCGCGCGCTCGGCGGCGACGCCGCGAGCCGCTGCGAGGAGCTCGCCGCGCTCGGCGCGTTCGGTCGCCTGCGTGACCACGGCGTACCGGCCGCCGAGCTCGGCGCGGTCGCGGAGCAGATCGCGGCCAGACCCGGAGCGCGCGCGAACCCGCGGCCGGCCGGCACGGCCGACGTCGAGTCCCTGCTCCGCGAGATCTGGTGAGCCAGATGGTCGATCAGGCGGCGCCGGCCGTCTGTGTCGCAGCGACGACCCGGCGCAGGCTGACAACGCCAACCACCTGGCCGTCGTCGACGACCGGCAAGTGCCGGAAGCCGTTCTCGAGCATCACCTGCGCGGCGGCGTCGAGAGGGGTATCGGGGGCGACGGTGACCGGGTCCTCCGTCATCCACTGGCGCACGCGCGCCTCGCTGGTGTGCACCCTCGCCGCCATCGCCTTCAGCATGTCGCGCTCCGTCAGAATCCCGATCAGGCGCCCGAAGTCCTTGACCACCACCGCACCCACGTTCTTCGCTGTCATGCGGTCTGCAACCTCGCCGAGGGTGTCTTCCGGAGCCACCTCGATGAAGTTCGGCTTGACGATCTCGGCCAGCGTCCGCGCTCCCATGGCACGAGTCTAGCGTTCGTGGCGCGGCACCACTATCGAATAAATAGACGTAATGTCACGTATTAGCAGAACCCTGATACACTCCGCGTGGGTGGCAACCGCGACCTCCTTCGACGTGCTCGTCATCGGCAGCGGTGCTTCCGGTCTCGCCGCAGGCGTGTCCGCGGCGCGGGCCGGGGCGCGCGTTGCCGTGGCGACGAAGACGACCTTGCAGGCCAACAACTCGTCCAAGGCGCAGGGCGGCATCCAGGCGTCCTTCGGCGCCGACGACACGCCTGAGCTCCACGCCGAGGACGTGCTCCGCTCCTCGCACGAGACCGCCGAACCGGCGCTCGTGCGCGCCCTCACCGACGATGCGCCGGACGCGATCCACTGGCTCGAGGAGCTCGGTGTCGCGTTCACACGCGAGAACGGCGCCTACCGGCTCGCGCGCTGCGGGGGCGCATCACGCGAAGCGGCTGCTGCAGGTCGGCGACCGCACCGGTCACGCGATCACGAAGGCGCTGCGCGATGCCTACGAGAGCGGGCCCGGGACAGTGCTCGACCACCACGCGCTCGCCGCGCTGCAACCGGGCGAGAACGGCTGGCACGCGACATTCCGCACCGCGGCAGGCGACGAGACCGGCGTGGACGCCGGTGCGGTCGTGCTCGCGGCCGGTGGCCGGTGCTTCGCGGAGGCGCGCGAACGGGGCGAGCTCTCCACGAACCACCCGAACGCCACCGGCGAGGTGACGCGCATCGCGCTCGAAGCGGGCGCCGAGGCGCGCGACCTCGATGCGCTCCAGTACCACCCGAACGGCGGCGCCTGGCCGGCGACGATGCAGGGCTACTCCATCCCCGAGACGACGCGGGCGTACGGCGCCGTGCTCCTGAACGCGGACGGCGAGGAGTTCACGGACTCCCTCGGCCCGCGGGATGCCGTCTCGCAGGCGATCTTCGACGAGGTCGTGGCCGGCAGGGGCGTCGAGACGCCCGACGAGCGCCCCGCCGTCTGGCTCGACACGACGCGCATCCCCGAAGCCGACGCCGACGTCTCGCTGCCGTACATGCTGCGCCGCTACCGTGGCGCAGGCATCGACCCACTACGGGAGAAGATCTTCACGTACCCCGTCCTCCACTACCAGAACGGCGGCCTCGTGATCGACACGGACGCGGAGACGACGCTCGCGGGCGTCTTCGCGTGCGGCGAGATCGCGGGCGGCACGCACGGCCGCAACCGCATGATGGGCAACAGCCTTCTCGAATGCGTGGTCTTCGGGAGACGCGCCGGGAAGGCAGCATCCGAGAAGGCAAGGAACTGAGGCTGAAGATGACGACCGCCACCATGAGCCTCCAGGACGCAGTCCTGGACGCAGCTGCACACCTCTACGTCTGGGCGCTCAAGGACATCCCCCAGGACCTCCGCGACGCGCTCGCGGCGGCGCTGGAGCGCGAGACCTCGGTGACCGGCATCCGCGTCCTCGAGACGATCAACCGCAACGTGCAGATCGCCGACGAGCAGAAGAACCTCGTCTGCCAGGACACCGGCATCGCCGTCTACTACTGCCGCGTCGGCGAAGGCTTTCCGCTGCACCCGGCTCGTATCTACGAGGCGCTCAAGGCGGGCACCGAGCGTGCCACCGTCGAGCATCCACTGCGCTCCAACACCGTTCACACCCTGACGCGCGAGAACACCGGGCCGAACGTCGGGTACCGGGTGCCGATCGTGCACTGGGACTTCGTCCCCGACTGGGACGGTCTCGACGTGAAATGCGTACCGAAGGGATCCGGCTCCGAGAACATGACGTTCCTGAAGATGCTCGTGCCCGCCGACGGTGTCGTCGGGATCAAGAAGTTCGTGCTCGAGTCGATCGTCGGCGCCGGCGGCAAGCCGTGCCCACCCGGCATCGTCGGGGTCGGCCTCGGCGGCTCCGCCGACTACGCCATGCATCTCGCCAAGGAGGCGATCGCGCGGCCCGTCGGCACGCGCAACTCGGATCCGCTCGTGGCGCAGCTCGAGGACGAGCTCTACGAGCTGCTGAACGAGACCGGCATCGGCCCGATGGGGCTCGGCGGGGACGTCACCGTCCTGCAGTGCCACATCGAGCACGCCGACACGCACATGACGCTCAATCCCGTGGCGGTCAACTACCAGTGCTGGGCCGCGCGTCGCGCCTCGGCGCACATCGCCGCCGACGGGACCATCGACTTCGACCGGGAGTTCTGACGATGGCGACACACGAGGTCACCTTCCCCATCACCGACCCGGCCGAGATCCTGCGGCTCCGCGCCGGCGACGAGGTCGTGGTGCAGGGACACATCATCGGCATCCGCGACCGCACGCAGATCCGCATCTTCGACCAGGGTGTCGAGCCGCCGATGGACCTGACCGGTGCCTTCCTGCTGCACACGGCGCCGGGCGTCCGCAAGCTCGGCCCGGGCCGGTACGAGAAGGTCTGCATCGGCACCACGACGAGCGCTCGCATGGTGCGCTTCACCGAGGGGCTCGGCGCGCAGTACGGCGTCCGCGCCATCTGCGGCAAGGGCGGCTTCCCCGACGAGGCGATCGAGCCCATGCAACGGCTCGGGATGGTCTACTTCGCGATCGTCGGCGGGGCCGCAGCGCTCGAGACGACCCAGATCGAGGAGATCGAAGAGGTCGCCTGGGAGGAGCTCATGCCCGAATGCCTGTGGAAGTTCCGTGTCAAGGACTTCGGGCCGCTCACCGTCGGCATCGACGCCCATGGCAACTCCCTCTACCGCGATGTCCAGGACCGCGCCAAACGGAAGCTGGAGGAGCTCTATGCCAGGCTTTGAGGACGGCTGGCTCGGCGTACCGTCGCGGCCGGGGAAACCGCGCCAGATCGGGCTCACACACGTGATCGACAAGGGGCTCAACACCCGCGACATCGAGGGCATGTTCGACACCGCGGGGGCGTTCGTCGACATCGTCAAGCTCGGTTGGGGGACGAGCTACGTGACGAACAACCTCGAGAAGAAGATCGCTCTCTACCGGTCGTTCGAGACGCCCGTCGTCTGCGGCGGCACGCTGTTCGAGGCCGTCTGGTCGCGCGGGAAGATGGACGAGTTCAAGCGCTGGCTCACCGACCACCGGTTCTCCCACATCGAGATCTCCGACGGCACGCTCGACATCCCGCGCGACGAGAAGCTCGCCCTGATCGTCGACTTCGCCCGCGACTTCACCGTGCTGTCCGAGGTCGGCTCGAAGGACTCGGACGTCGTCTACGCGCCCTACCAGTGGGTGGAGTGGATCAAGGAGGAGCTCGAAGCGGGCTCGTGGAAGGTGATCACCGAGGGTCGCGAGGGCGGCACGGCGGGCATCTTCCGCTCCGACGGCGACATGCGCACGGGGCTGATCGACGAGATCGCCCACGAGGTGCCGATCGACGACCTCGTCTTCGAGGCTCCCACCAAGTCTTCCCAGGCGTGGTTCGTGAAGCACTTCGGGCCGAACGTCAACCTCGGCAACATCCCGCCCGACGAGGTGATTCCGCTCGAGACGCTTCGTCTCGGTCTTCGCGGCGACACGATGCAGGAGATCCTCGTCGACGGCTGGCCCCAGCCGTGAGACTGGCCCGGCGTCATGCGGGGGAGACAGCGTGAGCGAGGCGCCGCGCGGCTTCACCCTCTGGCTGACGGGGCTCTCGGGGTCGGGGAAGACGACGATCGGGCATCTCGTGGCCGGCGAGCTCGAGCAGCGCGGGCTCGTCGTCGATGTCCTCGACGGCGACGTGGTGCGGACGCACCTCTCGCAGGGGCTCGGGTTCTCGAAGGAGGACCGTGACACGAACATCGCCCGCATCGGCTGGGTCGCGTCGCGGCTCTCGCGGGCGGGTGCTGCAGTGGTCGTTGCGGCGATCTCTCCCTACGCGGCGGCCAGGGCTCGGGCGCGCGCGCTGACCGAGGAGCACACCACGTTCGTGGAGGTCCACATCGCGACGGGCATCGTGGAGTGCGAGCGTCGTGACCCGAAGGGGCTGTACGCCAAGGCCCGCACCGGCGAGCTCGCGGACTTCACGGGCGTGTCGGCGCCGTATGAGGCTCCCGAGCAGCCCGAGTTGCGGCTCCGCACGGAGGGGGAATCGCCCGAGGCGAGCGCAGCGCACGTGATCGACCGACTCGTCGAGCTCGGGCTCGTGGCGCCGGGCGGATCGACATCGGGGCCGGCATGAGCGAGCCTTGCGGCCGCGAAGCGGACGCCTTCAGGGATCTTTGCGCGCAAGGGATCCGCGGGAGCGGATCCCGATTTCTCGCGCCAGCGAGAAAGCGCTTGCCGAGCTAGATGGAGTGGAAGCTCTCGCTGGCGGGGCTGCTCATCGGCCTGCTGGTCGGGACGACCGGGATGGGCGGGGGCTCCCTGATGACGCCGCTGCTCGTGCTCGCCTTCGGCTTCAAGCCCACGGTCGCGATCGGAACGGACATCGTCCATGGCGCCATCTTCAAGTCGTTCGGCGCCGTCCAGCACCGCCGTCTGGGGCACGTTCACGCACGGCTGACCGCGTGGATGCTGCTCGGGTCGGTTCCGTTCTCGCTGGTCGGCGTGGCACTCGCGTGGTGGCTGAAGAAGCAATACGGCGACGGGTTCGAGGACACGGCGAAGGAGATCCTCGGTGTGACGCTGATCGTCTGCGGCGCCGCGTTTCTCGTGCGGGCCTACCTTCACTACACGCCCAGCGACCTGCCGTTCATCCTGCGACGGCGCGACCGGGTGATCGCCGTCTGCCTGGGCGTCGTCGGCGGGTTCGTCGTCGGGCTCACCTCGGTCGGGAGTGGCACCGTGTTCGGGCTGGTGATGATGATCGCGTTCCCGCTCACCGCCGCGAAGATCGTCGGCACCGACATCTTCCACGCCGCGATCGTCCTCGCCGTCGCCGGCGCCGGGCATCTCGTCGCCGGGAACGTCGACCTCTCCGCCACCGGGTGGCTTCTGATCGGCTCCATCCCCGGAGTCCTGATCGGGGGCCGTCTCACCGTCCGGCTGCCGGATCGCGCTCTGCGGATCGCGCTCGCGGCGACCCTCACCCTCGCCGGTGTCAAGCTGCTCGAGCCGCCCGGTGCCGACGTGATCGTGATCGTCGGCGTCTCGCTCGCCGGCATCGCCGCCCTCGTCGCCACGGGCCGCTGGGCTGCCGCCTCGCGGGCCTCGACGGCCGCCGAGACGCCCGCCGACGGCGTGTAGGGGACCGCGGGCCGGATGTATCCGGCCCCTACGGCTCGAGCGACGGCGGCAGGGGGCACGCGACGAACGTGCGCCCAGTGAGGCGATACCCGACCTTGTAGGCAGTGCAGCCCGCGCAGAAGCCCGACGTGGCCGCCAGCAGGGCGAGCGCCGCAACGAGCAGGCCCAGTGCTGCGCCGACCCTGTCGAAGCCCGCCAGGTAGGCCAGCGACGCTGCGGAGAGCACGCCCAGCCCGACCATGTTCGCGAAGCGCGGCGGGCGGGAGTCCTCGAGCCGGCCCTCGCCGACGAGCGGCTGGACGACCTCGAAGTACAGGAGGCACGGCAGGCAGAAGCGGCGGCCGAATGCGAGCCCGACGGCGAGCTGCAACGCAAGCAGCGCCAGCAGCCACCACGGCCCCACGGTGACGGCCACGAGCGAGAGTGCGCCGACGACGAGCTGGTTCGTGCGCGGCGCCCGCTCGTCGATCAGCTGCGTGTCACGGTACGGGTCGGCGTGACGGATGAGATGCCGCTTCATTTTGGGAAGTGTTGCACGACGCGAGCGGTACTCGGGTCGTCACCCGGGTCGCTGCAGCTCGAGCGTCCGTAGAATCGCCGCGTCGTGAGCAGACGCTGGATTCCTCCGGTCCTCGCGCTCGCTCTGCTCGCGGCGTCCGCGCTCGCGTTCGCGCAGGCGGAGCGGCTCAAGGTGGAGCCGGCGCCGATCGCCGGCACGCGGGTCGACAAGATCTTCTCGCCCGTCTGCAACTGTCCCACGGACACGGCCGCCATCTCGTTCCGCCTGCGCAAGGCATCACGTGTGACCGTGGACATGCTCGATGCGGAAAACCGCTCCGTGCGGACGCTTGTGCGCGGCGACCGACGAGCCGTCGGCCGCGTCACCTACCGCTGGGACGGGCGGGACAACGCCGGCCGTGTCGTGCCCGAGGCTGCGTACAGGCCGCGCGTGCGGCTGGCCGAGCACGGGCGCACGATCGTGCTGCCGAACCCGATCCGTGTCGACGTGACACGACCTGTGATCCGGCTCGTCTCCGTGCGTCCAACGGTCTTCTCGCCGAACGGCGACGGTCGCCACGACCGCATCAGCGCGCTTTACGAGATGAGCGAGCGCGCGGTGCCGGTGCTTCTCGCCGACGGCCGCCGGAGGGTCGTCGGGCTGTTCACCCGACGAGTGGGGAAGCTCGACTGGACGGGTGACGGCCCGAGCCGACCGCTGCCACAGGGAGTGCTGCAGATCTCGATGCGGTCGACCGACCTGGCCGGGAACCGCTCGCGGGAGACGCGTCGCGTGCCGGTCGTCGTGCGATACATCGCTCTCGCCCGGCACCGGGTCGACGCACTGCCGGGCGGCCGCTTCGCGATCGGCGTCGTCACGGACATGCCGCGCTACCGCTGGTTGTTCGCCGGCAGGGGCGCGGTCGCCACGGGCCGCGTCCTTCGTCTCACGGCACCGCTCGAACCGGGCAGCTACACCCTGTACGTCAAGGCCCCGGACGGTCATGCCGATCGCGCCGTCGTCGTCGTGCGGGCGGCGCCGTGAGCGACGCGCTTGTGGTGAACCACCACAAGCCTCCTCCGGTGCTCCTGCTCGGCGTGCGCCGCTCGGGCACGACGCTGCTGCGGGTGATCCTCGATCGTTCCAGCCAGCTGGCCGTGCCGGACGAGTCGTATGTCGTGCCGCAGCTGGCGCGGCGGCACCGTACGCCGGTGGACATCGACAGCTTCGTCGACGACCTGCGTCGTCTGCCTCGCCTGCGGGAGCTCGGCATCGTGCCGGAGGCGGTCGCGACCCGCCTTCGACCCGGCCTGACCACCGGTGAGGCGATCGCCGCCGTCTTCGAGACGTATGCCGCCTCGCACGGCAAGCCGCGGTGGGGTGACAAGACGCCGCTGTACATGCAGCATCTGCCGTTGCTCGAGCGGCTCTTTCCGGACGCGGTCGTCGTGCACCTGGTGCGCGACGGCAGGGATGCTGCGCTGTCGTTCCTCGCCATGCCCGACGGGATCGTGGCGCGGACGTGGGCACATCCCCACGACGTCGCCGGTTTCGCGTGCCAGTGGCGCACCGAAGTCGGGGCGGCGCAGGCGCTCGGCAGCCGCATCGGCCCCGGGCGCTACCTCGAGGTGCGGTACGAGCGACTGGTCGCCGAGCCCGCCGAGACGGTGCAGACGATCTGCGCCCACGCAGGCCTGCCGTTCGAGCCGGGCATGCTCGACTACGCCGGGACTGTCGATCTCGCCGGCAAGCCCCACCAGACACGGCTCGCGCAGCCGCCGACCGCGGGTGTTCGCGACTGGCGCACCGAGATGTCCCCCGGCGACGCGGCCGCCTTCGAGGAGGTCGCAGGCGATCTCCTGGCGGCGCTCGGTTACGAGGTGCGTGGGGCCGGCGCGACGGCACATGGCCGGCGGCGCCTCCGCTGGTACCAGGTGCGTCTCGGCGCCTTCAACCAGGTCGCGGCACTGACCCAGCGGCACTCGCCGCTCTGGCGCCGTCGCCACCCGCCGGTCAGCTGACGGCGCGGCCGCGGAAGGCGGCCAGGATGCCGTTGACCGAGAAGAAGTAGGTCCGCTCGGTCGCGATCACGGGCGAGTACTTCCCCATCCCGAGCCGCCAGACGACCTGCCCGTCCGACACGCGCAGGGCGAACGTGCGCTGCTCCAGCGTGGCCACGAAGACGAGGTCTCCGATCACGACGGGAGCGCCGAGGATCCGCCCGCCCAGCGACGTCTGCCAGAGCTCCTGTCCCGTGCCGGCCGCGAAGGCGCGGAGCCGGCCGTCGAAGCCACCGGCGAAGACGCGGTCGTTCGCGACCGCGGGCGTCGTGTATCCGAGCCCGCCGACCCGACCGGTCCAGACGACCCGGCCGCTCGACGCGTCGAGGGCGACGACCTTGCCCGAGCGCGCGACCGTGTAAAGGCGCCTGCCGTCCGTCGAGGCGCTCGCATAGAAGCTCTCGTTGCGGAACGAGTCGCGCGAGACGTACGTGCTCCACAGCTTCTCGCCGCTGTTCTTGTTGAGGCAGAAGATCGAGCCGGCGTAGGTGGTGATGCACACGCGCTGCCCGTAGAGCGACGGGCTCGAGTTGATCCGTCCGCCCGTGTCGTACGCCCAGCGAACCCGTCCGGTCGCAAGCGAGACGGCGAAGAGGCGGCCGTCCGTCGACCCGAAGTAGACAAGACCGTCGACGACGACCGGCGACGACTCCACCTTGCCCGGTGTCCGCACCTGCCACAGCGGCCGGCCGTCCGCACGATCGAGCGCTGTCACCGTGCCGTCGTGCGAGCTGACGACGACGCGGTCGCCGCCGATCGCGGGTGTGGAGGCGATCGCCCCGCCGGCGCGACGGCGCCAGAGCACCTTCCCCGTCTCGGCCTCGACGGCGAGCGTCGCGCCCTTGAACGTGTTGACGTAGAGCGTGCCGTCGCAGTAGCTCGGCGGATACTCGAGGTACGAGCCCATGCCGCGCACCCACAGCGCCTTGGCCGCAGGCAGGCCGAGGTGCTGGTCCGGCCGTGACAGGGACCGCTGCGGGTCGCCGCCGAACGCCGGCCAGCAGAGGCGGTCGGCCGTCGGTACCGGCTCGGGCCTGGGCCGGGTCGGCAACTCGGGGGCGAGCGAGACCGACACTCCCGAGAGCTCGGTGTCGAGTGCGCCGGCAGGCTCGTCGCGCAGCGAGATCAGCACGGCGACGCCTGCTCCTGAGAGGAGCAGCAGGACGAGGACGACGAGGAGGACGAGACGAAGACGCATGCGGGGCCGGGGGAGACGGCCCCTTCAGTGTGCCTGCAGCCGTTCCTCCTTCGGATTCGCGACCGCGAGCGCCGCGGCGCTGACGGCCAGCACTCCCCAGGTGAGCGGGTCCTCGAAGAAGCCCGCGTAGAAGAGCGAGTGGACGACGAGGATCAGGCCGACCGCGGAGAGGCCGAGCCCGAGCGCCCGATCCTGCAGGGTCAGGCGCACGAGTGCGAGGGCTCCGGCGAGCAGCAGCCAGCCGTAGACGGCGAGGCCGATCACGCCCAGCTCGGCCGCGACCGTCAGCGGCGTCGTGTGCGAGGCGCTGCGCTTCACCGTGCCCGTGCCGGACTCGCGCACGCTCGCACGCGGCTGACCGCCGATCCCGACCCCTGCCACAGGGTGGGCGGTGAAGACGTCGAGCGTCACCGACACGAGATGGGAGCGTCCGCTCGTTGCCGCGCGCGCGCCCTCGTCGGCGATCGAGGCCGCGGTCACTGCTCCTGCGGCGATCACCGCCACGACGACTCCCGCCGCGAGCGCCGTCCGCAGCTTCGGGCCGCCGAGCATCAGCGAGATGGCGAGCACGACGGCGAACAGGGCCACGAAGCTCGACTGCGAGTACGAGTACTGGAGGCCGACGAACAGCACCACGACGAGGGGCACGACGACGAGCGCGCGTGCCCGGTCGAGCCACAGGCCGACGAGCAGCACCGCGATCGCGGCGACGAGGTAGCGGCCGTACAGGCTCGGGTCCTTGAAGACGGAGGTGACGCGGAAGAACGTCGTGTACGCGTTGGCGACTTCGAGATCGGGGGCGAAGAAGAGGGTGCGCGTGTGCGCCTGCCAGAGGCCGATCGCGGCGAACGCGGTCGAGAGCGCCACCAGCGTCACCGCGAGCCCGCGCGGCAGCCAGGGCGCAACCGCGGTCCGCGCCACGAGTGCGAAGCCGAGCGCGAAGGGGAAGTAGAAGAACGCGAGCAGGATGCTGCCGGCGCGGACGTCCTGCGACCACACCAGGGAGCCTGCGGTGAGCGCCACGAGCACCGTCACGGGGGCCGCGAGGAAGAGGGGCACGACGGGCAGTCGGGGCCGTCGCAGGGCCACCGCGAGCGCGGCGAGCGTCGCCGCGGCGAGCACGCCGTAGAGCGGCAGCAGCAGGAACGCCTTCTCGTCCGACACGTCCACCGGGATCCGAAACGGCGCCACGGCGAGCAGCGCCACAGGGACGACGGCCGGGTTGCGCACGAAGAACACGGCGAGCGCGACCGTGCAGCCGGTCGCCGCCGCGAGCAACACGATGCCGCTGGGCTCCTCGACCAGCGTCCGCAGGGCGCTCTCCGCCAGGGCGACGCCGAGCAGCGCCTCCGCTGCGGCCAGCAGCGCCACGCCGCCCGCGAACGCGGCGCGCCTCGGCAACAAGAGAACGAGCGCGACCCCTGCAGCGCCGATGATCGCGCCCAGCTGGGCCAGGTCTTCGTGCGCCATGTGCGGAGGTTAGGCCCTCCGAGGGCGTCGCTGCTGCTACGAATAGCGCGTGATCGACGCCTGGCAACGTGCGCTCGTGCTCGCGCCCCACACCGACGACGGTGAGTTCGGCTGTGGCGGGACGATGGCGCGGCTCGTCGAGGCCGGCTGCGAGGTTCACTACGTGGCGTTCTCGATCGCGACCAGGTCGCTGCCGGAGGGGTTCGCGCCCGACACCCTCGCCCGTGAGGTGCGCGAGGCGACGGCCGAGCTGGGCATCCCCGAGTCGCGGCTCACCGTGCACGACTTCGACGTGCGGACGTTCCCCGAGCGGCGGCAGGACATCCTCGAGCTGCTCGTCTCGCTCTGGGAGGAGCATCGGCCCGACGTCGTCTTCCAGCCGTCCCTGCACGACGTGCACCAGGATCACCAGGCGGTGGCGCAGGAGGGCCTGCGCGCGTTCAAGCGCACCACGATCCTCGGCTACGAGATCCCGTGGAACAACTTCGACTTCTCGTACGGCGCCTATGTCGGTCTCGAGGAGCGCCACGTGGAGCGGAAGGTCGCCGCGGTGCAGCGCTACGCCTCGCAGCAGCACCGCCGCTACGCGAACGCCGAGTACATCTGGAACCTCGCGCGCGTGCACGGCACGAACGTGAACCGCAACTTCGCGGAGGTGTTCCAGGTGTACCGGATCGTGGCCTGAACGCATCTCCCCGGGCGCCCTGGTAGTGGACCCCGGGGATCGCATAGGATCGCCACCGACGGCGGCCGCACCAGTGCGCGAGTTCTCGGCTGTCCGCACTCGAGCAAGAAGGAGGACTTCCGTGAAACGACTTCTGGTGGTGGCCATCGCGGCATCGGGGCTCGTCCTCGTCGCTGCCTCCGCGGTCGCCCTCGCCTCCGAGAGGCACGCCGTGGTGAGCACCAACTACACGGTCTTCCTCGGTGAGCAGACCCCGCCGCCCGGAGGCTTCACGAAGCTCCCCGGGTCGCTCAATCAGTTCATGCCCGCGAGGCTGACGATCGCTGCCGGCGACCGCGTCAGCTTCTCCAGCGCGACCTTCCACACCGTCACCTACGTGCCGAAGCCACCGGCGCTGCTCCTGCCCGACCCGACGAAGGCGACCTACGAGGGCATCGTCGACTCGACCGGGCAGCCGTTCTACTTCGACGGGCTGCCGAAGTTCATCTACAACCCGGCGGCGTTCGGACCGTACGGACCGAAGACGATCTCGGGCAGGACACCAGCTTCGAGTGGTGCCCTCTCGCCACCGGGCCGCAAGCCGGTCACGGCCACGTACACGTTCCCGACCGCGGGCGTGTTCCACCTCATCTGCACTGTCCATCCGGGCATGAAGGGGACGATCGTCGTCAAGCCGGCCGGGACGCCGGTGCCGAGGACCCCGGCGCAGGTGACGGCAGAGGCGCTCGCCGACACCGCCAAGGGCTGGGCGAAGGCGCAGGCGCTCGCAGCGACGACCAAGCCCCCGGCGAAGACGGTGTACATGGGCGTCGGGAATACGACGACGATGCTGACCTACTACCCGAGGGTGCTGAAGGTGCCGACTGGCACGACGGTCACGTTCGTGAACCGCGCTCCGAGCGAGGTGCACAACATCGTCTTCGGTCCTCTGAAGTACGTCGACAAGCTCGTGAAGCAGACCGACCTCTTCCCGCAAGGACCGAAGGGCCCGAATCAGGTGGCCCCCGTGCTCGTGTACGGGAGCGATCCGAAGCCGTACACGTATGACGGCACGAACCACGGGAACGGGTTCTTCGCGACGCCACTCACCGCCGGGGCGCCGGGGACGCCGCTGCCGCGCGTGTCCCGCGTGACCTTCTCGACCGCGGGAACCTACAAGTACATCTGCTGGATCCACGGGAAGGACATGAACGGCACGATCGTCGTCACGCAGTGACCCGACGCGCCTTCCTCGCAGGGCTGGGAGCGTTCTGGCTCCCAGCCCTCGCGAGCCTTGTCTTCATGCTCGTGACGTCGTTTCCCGCCTCGGGAGCGTCCGAGTCGGTGCGCGAGCTCTGGATCGCGGCGGTGCCGGTCACGTGGAACGTCGTGCCCAACGGGCGGGACGCGATCAGCGGAGAGAAAATCCCGGTCAGCGAGCGCTCCTTCGACACCGTCGTCTACCGCGAGTTCACCCGTGACTTCGCGACACCGATTCCGAACGCCCCGGGCGACCAGGGCATCCAGGGCCCGCTGATCCGCGCGCGCGTCGGCGAGACGATCCTCGTCCACTTCCGCAACCTCGACACGCTGTTCAACGTCCCGCACTCGATGCACTTCCACGGTGTCGAGTACCAGTTCGGGTCCGACGGCGCGTATATCCCGGGCTTCTCCGGCCCCGGCGCGAGCGTGAAGCCCGGTCAGACGTTCACGTACCGCCTCAAGGCGTTGCCGACCTCGGTTGGCGTCTGGCCGTACCACGACCACTCCCCGTCCATGGACGACTCGATCGCCGGCGGCCTCTTTGGGGCGCTTTCCGTGTACGGCCGAAAGGAGGCCTTCCCGGATCGCGAGTTCGTCGTCTACCTCGAGTCGCAGCTCGGCTTCATGACCATCGACGGGCGCGCCTTCGTCGGCAACACGCCCGTCTTCCGGGCCCGCCTCGGAGACCTCGTGCAGTGGGACGTGCTCGCGCTCGGCGACGACACGCACACCTTCCACGTGCACGGTCACCGGTGGCGCACGCCCGACGGCGCGGTGCGAGACACGCAGGTGGTCGGACCCGCGGAGAGCTATCGGATCCGCTGGCGCGAGAACGTGGTCGGCACGTGGCTCTACCACTGCCACGTGGAAGCTCACATGATGAACGGCATGATCGGCATCTATCGGGTCTCGAGGTGAAGCCACTCGCCGCCTGTCTCGCCGCTGCCTGCGTGTGCGCGCTCGCCGGGTCGGCGCTCGCGCGCCCCTCCGCCGACGGGCAGCTGCGCGAGGTGTCCATCCCGGGGAAGGCGTTCGTGCCCGGCTCGATCGACGTACTCGTCGGTGACACCGTCGTCTGGCGAAATGGAGACACGTCGACCCACACCGTCACAGCGCAGGACGACAGCTTCGACTCGGGCTTTCTCTCGGCCGGCGGGACGTTCGAGCACACGTTCTCGAAGACCGGGACGTACCGGTACTCGTGCACGATCCACAAGTTCATGCGCGGCTCCGTCCGCGTCTCTGCCCTCGCGCTTGCCGGCCCCTCCGAACCGGTCCTCGTGGGACGGCGATTCGTCCTCCACGGGCTCGCACGACCGGGCACCACCGCAGTGGTTCTGGAGCGACTGATGGGCGCCACGCGCGAGACGGTTGCCACGTTGAAGCCCGCGGCCGACGGGAGCTTCGCCGTGCGGCTGCTCGCGGCCGCCCCCACGGTTCTCCGTGCGTCGGCGGGCGGCGACGCCAGCGTGCCGGTTCGGGTCGCCGTCGCGCCCCGTGTCACCCTGCGAACGAGTGGCGGAGCAGTCGTGGGGACGGCGTTGCCGTCCCGCGCCGGAGCGCGGGCGGCGCTCCAGCTCTACGACCGCGACCACTTCGCCTGGCGTACGGTCGAGCGTGGATCGGTAGGCCCGGCGTCCACCGTGCGCTTCTCGATACCGGGAGAGCGCCGCGGATGGGTGCGCATCGTCGTCCGCGGCGGCGACGGCTGGGCCGATGGCGCCTCGCGCGCCCTGTCGATCCGCAGCGGCTGATCGCCAGTCGTAGAGTTGACCCGTGGGCCGACTCGATCTCATCGGGCCGGTGTTGTGCGGGGCCGGGGCCGCGTGCCTGCTCGCCGCGCTGGCCGTCGACCTCGACTCGACCGCGGCGAAGGTGCTGATGGCGGCGTCGGCGATCGCATTCGTCCCGGGCGCGATCCTCACGCTCGCCTTCGTCCGGCGCCATCTCGGCCCGCCTCGCTGAATCTGCCGCGCAGCTCGGAATCCGCGCTCGCGGATCCCGAGCGCGCAGGTTGACAGGTGCCTGAAGCTGGGCACGGGAGGAGACGTCCTTTCGTTCAGGCGCGGTGAGGGCCGGCACTAGCGAGCCAGGCGGAGGCGGGCGCCGATGGCGTGCCGCTCGGCGGCACTGTAGAAGCCGAGCGGCAGGAGCACGAGCGGATAGATGATCGAGAGCGCGACTGCCATGGGCAGCCCCCCGCCGGCGAGCTTCCCTGCGACGACGAGCGCGACACCGGCGAGCCCGGCTGTCAGGACGCGGCGCCACTGGTACGGAACCGGGTAGATCCGCTGGCTCCACCACACGATCCCGGCCGCCATCACCGAGTAGGCGGCGAGCGTGGCCACGGCGGCGCCCATCATCCCGTAGCGGGGGATCAGCGTCAGGTTGAGGCAGAGGTTCACCGCCGCACCGGCGAGGGTGACGACCCACATGAACTGCGTGCGCTTGATCCGGCCCACGCCGATCGAGACGACGATGAAGACCGAGAACGCGACGGCGGAGAAGGCGAGCAGCCCGACGACGCGCGACGACTCTGCGAACCGGGGCGTGGCCAACCACTCCACCAGCCAGGGCGAGAGCATGGCGAGCGCCACGGCGAGCCACGAGCTGACGAGCACGAGGTAGGTGAGGACGTAGGCGTACGTGCGCCGGGCCTCGCCGTCGTCGCGGATCGAGTACGCGAATGCGGGCCAGGCCGCCCGGAACGCGGTCAGGAGGAGCACCATCGCGGACGCGATCCGCACACCGACGGAGTAGAGGCCGACCTCCGACGCGTCCGACAGCTTGATGAGGAAGAACCGGTCGCTGAAGTTCGTCATCCAGAGGAACAGCGCGGACGGCAGCAGCGGCAGGCCGAAGCGGTTCATCTCGCGGAACAGGCGCCGGTCGAACTGGATTCCGAGCTGGTCACGGCGGTAGCCGAGCAGGGCTGCGTAGACGAGCAGCGTCCCCGAGAAGTTCCCGACGATGACGCCGATGGCACCCTTGTCGAGCTCCACGACGAGCAGGAGCGTCGCCGCGACGGTGATCGCGATGTTGGCCAGGCTGGCGGCCACGAACGCGACCGGCCGCTGCTCGACGCGGAAGACCCAGGTGAGCTGCTCGTAGTTCATCGCCGCCCACAACGCCACGAACGAGGCGCGCACGAGATTCGCCAGCCCGGCGTTGCCGAAGAGGGACTCCGCGATGGGCTCCGCCAGCGCGATCCCCGCCACGAGGCCCGCGGTCGCAGCCACCATCGTGTACCAGAAAGACGTCCGCAGCACGCGCAGGTGCGAGGCGCGGTCGTCCGCGTCGAACCAGAAGCGGAAGAACGCGGTCTGGATCCCGCCACGAAGCACGATGATGAGGACGGTCGTCATCGCCACGAGCGTCTCGACGTGGCCGTAGTCGGCGGGTGTCAGGTAGTGCGTGTAGAGCGGCAGCAGGATCACGGCCAGGATCCGGGAGACGAGCCCTCCGAGGCCGTAGATCGCCGACTGCGTGCCCAGCTTGCGCAGCTGGCCGGAGAGTCCGCCGGCCGCGGCGACCTCGGGCTGGCCGCCGATCACCGGCTGGGAGGCGTCGGCTGCGGTCGCCTCCTCCGTGGCCGTCCTCACATGAGCAGGCCCGCGCGCGGCGGCCGTGTCGACGATGGACGCGTACAGGTCGAGCATCCGGTCGGACACGAGCTCGGCGTCGTGCACACGCTCGACGTAGTCGCGTGACGCCTCACCGATCTCGCGCCGCCCGTCGGGCCCCATCTCGATCAGCTCCTCGAGCCGATCGCGGAGCGTGTCCTTCGTCGTGTTGAGGACGGGCACGTCGACTCCCCACGCCTCGCGCGTGCGCGCCACGGCCTCGTCGTGCAGGAACGTGACGACGGGTTTCCCGAGCGCCATGCACTCGATCGCGAAGAGGCCGTACCAGCCGGCGTTCAGCTGGTCGACGACGATGTCCGCCTCCCGGTAGAGGGCGAAGGCCTCCTCGTGGTGGAGGTCTTCGACGATCCGCAGCTCGAGGCCGAGCCCTTCGCAGGCTGCGATCACGTCGTCGGTGCCCTTTCGCTGGCGCGACGACGGCGCATGCAGGACGACAGGGCGGGAGCGGTTCGACGGCGGCACCGGATCGATCGCCGCGAGGTCGATCCCAGGTGGGATGACATGAGCCTCCGGCACCCAGCGGATCGCGTCGAAGCTCCCCACGATCTCGGCGCTGGCCTTCTTCCCGTACTGGAGCTCCTCGGGCGCCTTCCCGCGGATGTCCGACCCCATGTAGTTCATGACCGAGCGCTTGCCGAACAGCCTCAGGATCGGGAACTGAAGCGACTGCGGCACCAGCGTGAGCCCGAAGTAGAAGTGGAACACATCCGTCCGGGGCAGCAGCCGGGCGAGCGCGTGCCACTGCGTCAGCTGCCGGCGGAGCTGGCCGCCGTGCCGCTCGAGGGACCAGTCGGCCTCCGGGTGCATGCGGTACCGCTGGAAGACGACCAGGCTCGCGTCGACCCCCCGACGTCGCAACGCTTGCACGTTCGCCCACGGCACGCCCGCGGTGTTGACCGGGCAATGCACGACACGCAGCGGGCTCCCGTCCGGGCGGAGCGCACGCGGGTCGAGCGGGGTGCTCACCGCTCCCACCGGCGGGCGTCGCAGCGTCGGCCTCCCGTCCCGGCCGGCACAGACACGGCACGAAGCCGGCACACCATCGACTCAGTCGCTTTGCGATCGTTCCGGTAGGGGAGCTCGCATCTCCCCCCGAGGGGGGTGGTCCGAGGACTCGGCGCCGTGGGCGGCGTCACGTGTCCCATTCGAGCTGGTCGAAGAACCGCAGCGCCGTGCGGCCCGGGCGGATCCGCTCGCGGAGCGCGGCGAGCTCGTCCGCCCCGATCTCTCCGAGAGCGTGCTTCACACCGAGGTACGGGAGGTTGAGATCCTCCTGGTAGACGATCGTCGAGATCCGCGGGTTGATCTCGATCACCTGCTCGCCGACGAGCTGGATGTTGAAGAAGTGCTCGATGCCGAGCTCCGCCACGATGCGGTCGGCGATCTCCATCAGGGCGGGGTCGTCGAGCGTGACGAAGTACATGGCCAGCCCGGCGCGCATCGCCTCTCGTGTCTTGGGGTGGCCGAGCAGCACACGTTGTCCGTCCGCGATGCCGTCGATCGTGCGCTCGCCGCCGGTGGCGAGCTCCATCACCAGCAGGTCGGCGCCGTCTGCAGGCAGCAGCTCGAGCGCCTCCTCGAGGCGCATCGCGAGCGACCCGGGGCGCTCGTACAGGAGCTGGTGTGCGCGGTCGACGGTCGGGTCGAGCACGCGAAAGCCGCGCGAGCCCGAGGAGAAGACCGGCTTGAAGCAGACCGGGCGGTCGGGGTAGCCGAGCTCCCGCGCCGCCGTGTCGACCCCGGCCGCGCCCGTCACCCGTCTGAACGACGGGGCCGGCACGCCGAGCCGGTGCAGGAGCGCATACGTCTCCGCCTTGTCGTTGGAGCGGTGGATCGTGTCGGGCCGCGAGACGAGCACGGGGACGGGAAAGCGGTCTCGGTGCGCGGCGAGACCCTGCAGGTCGAACGAGGACTGCGGCAGCACGCAGTCGACGCCCTCCCGCTCGACGACCGCGAGCACGGCGTCGGGGAAGCCGGGGTCGGAACCACGCGGAACGACATGGAAGGCATCGCACAGATGGCGGCCGACCGACCGTTCCGACATGTCGGTGCCCACCAGGCGGATGTCGCGCTCGCCATTCGACCGCAGCCCGCGGAGGAGCGCGGCGGTGCCCGGGGCGCCCGCCGCCGAGACGAGAACGGTGATCGGTCTCATCGCAGCCACTCTGCCACCTCGCGCCGGTGCGCTTCGAACCAGCGTTCACGGGCAACGAGGTACCGATCCTGGTCGCGGTCCCACATCTCGGCCCACCCGGCCCGCCGCTCGTCACGGCCCCAGGTGCGATACGTGGCGAGACCGATCCGCGTCTTCACCTCGATCGACTCGATCAGCTGGCTCCGCGCACCGTGGGGCAGCCCATAGCCGTCGCACAGGGCTTGGAGGCGCTTGCCGCGGCGATCGGTCGGAAGGCCCCACGCCTCGCATTGGTCGTCCGGTCGCAATGCGACCCAGAAGTTCGCTGCGGACGCGAGATCGTGCGTGCGCGGCGCCGGTGCTGCGAGATCCCAGTCGATCAGCCCACGGACACGACCGTCGCGAAAGATCACGTTCGGCCAGAAGAGATCGTTGTGGCAGACGACCTCTCCCGTGGGCGGGGCGCCGACCATGCGCTGCCATGGTGCATGCTTCGCCTGCGCGAAGTCCGCCTGCGCGTCGTGCATGGCGCGCAGCAACGCCCCGATCTCCGCGACCGTCTCGTCGCTCGAGGGAACCGGGGCCACCGCTGCGTCACCCTCGACGTACGACAGCGTCTCGCGACCGTCGCCGTCGAGCCCGAGAGGGCGTGGCGCTCCGTCGAAGCCGACCTTCTCGAAGTGACGCAGCAGGGCGTGCACGGCCGCCGTGTGCGACCCGGTAGGGCGTCGCACGGTGTCGCCGACGCGCACGACGACGTTCTCGCCGACATTCACGTCGCCGCCCACGAGCGGGATCTCGGTCACGACAGGTCGATCTTGTCGCCGGGGAGCTGCTCCAGCCGGCGCTGCTTCTCGGCGTTCAGCATCGTGCGCATCGTGAGTGCCATCGTCGAGCCTTCGTAGACCCAGATCTCCGGATGGATGAGCAGCTGCAGCCAGGGGAAGGCGCCGCTGCGGAGCTCGTCGCGCGGGTCGCCCGAGCGCCAGCGCTGGTTCGAGTCGGAGCGGTAGGAGTGCGGTTCGAAGAACGGCTCGCCCATGACGTTGACGGCGCCCGGGATCGGTGCGGTCATGTACCCCGGCTCCGGGTTGTGCCAGGCGACGACCGGATCGAAGCGCTCGTCGAGCGTCGCGTGTGGGTGGACGGCGTGCAGGCCGACGCGATGACCGAGCTCGCGGAGCCGTGCCAGCACAACGACGCCTTCGGACGAGGCCAGGTTGTAGAAGACCGACTCGGTCATCAGGAAGTAGGTCGCCGCGACGCCGAGCTCGGACTCGAGCTCGCCCATGCGGACGGCGGCGTCGAGCGTGAGATCGACGTCGTGGCGCAGGAAGATCCTCCCCGGCTCAGGGGTGTCGGCGAAGGACGAGTAGCGATAGCCGCCGGTCCGGACGGCGTCGAGCAGGTCGCGGTAGTCGGCGAGATCCCACGTGCCCCGGATCAGCTCGCCACCTCCACGTCGACGAGCGCCGCGGCCGCGTCCGCCCGCGCGAGTGCCTCGCCCGGTGTGTCGGCGACGGCGATCACGTACCCACGGCGATCGCCGTCGACCTGGACGGGCCGGATGGTCTCACCCGGTTGAAGGTACGTCTCCGCCTGGACGACGCCTGTGGACGCGGTCACCGCATCGAGCGGGCCGACGCGTCGCACCTGTCCGGTCGGCAGCGGTCCCGGCTCCGCCGTCAGGAAGCGAATGGCCAGCGGCTGTCTGCGACGCGGGATCGTGAGCTCGTCGGAGACGACCTCGCCGAGCGCCTGGCGCAGCGCGACCTCGACCAGGTCGACACCGGTCGCGACCCGCACGAGCTCGTCCATCTGGCCGCCGGGGATTCGCGCCGCGACCTCGACCACGACCACACGCCCCTCCGCGGTGACGAGCAGCTGCGGGTAGGCGATGCCGTCGCGCATCCCGAGCGCGCGGACGGTCTCGACGGCAACCCGCTCCACCGCGGTCACTCCGTCAGGTCCGAGTGAGCACGGATAGACGTGTGCGAGCGCGACGCCGAAGCCGCGGCCCGGCGGTCGCAGGCGGTCGGACAGCGTCAACAGCAGCGGCTCCCCCCTGCGCACGACGAGCATCGCATTTTGCTCGAGCCCCTCGACGAGCTCCTCGAGCAGCGCCTCGCCGGTAGGAGAGTGATCGAGGGCCGCGTCGAGCGCCGCGTCGAGATCGGCCTCCGTCTCGACCCGCGAGAGGCCACGCTGCCCGGCGGAGTCGACGGGCTTCACCACCGCCGGTGTGCCGATCTCGGCCAGCGCGTCCCGCGCATCACCGACGTCGTGCACGAGGGCGTACCCGGGCTGCGGCAACCCCGCCTCGCGCAGAGCCGTGCGCATGGCCCCCTTGTTGGTCATGCGATGGGCGACGTCGGGGCCGATGGACGGCAGTCCGAGCCGTTCGGCCACGGCGGCGACGACCGGCACGGCGCGCTCCGACGCGACCGTCAGCACGCCTGCGACGCCGTGCCTGCGGCCGATCTCGACGACCGCGTCGACGTCGGTGAAGTCGATCGTCTCGGCGACGTCCGCCTCGGCCACGGCGGGCCTGCGGTCGACCGTGACGACGCGCGTGCCGAGCTCGCGCAGACGCGCGACGGCGCGGCGCTGATGCCGGCCCGCGCCGAGAAAGAGAACGGTCGCCACGGGGGACGATCGTAGTCGGAGCGCACCGTGGTTGAACTCAGGTGCCTGGCTCAGAGCCAGGCACCTGGGGTGCGTCTGGCGCGACGGTGTCATCACCGAGCAGGTACCGCGCGCCCGGCCCCAGACCCGCCGCCCGGTCGCCCGGGTTGAAGAGGGCGCACGAGCGCAGAGACAGGCAGCCGCAGCCGATACACGACGTGAGCTGGTCGCGCAGCGTCTCCAGGCGTGCGACGCGCTCCTCGACGTCCCGTCGCCAGCCGCGTGACAGGCGCTCCCAGTCGCGCTTCGTCGGTGTGCGGTCGTGGGGGAGATCCCCGAGCGCGGTGCGGATCTCCTCGAGCGAGATCCCGGCCGCCCGACCCGCCTGGATCAACGCCACCCGGCGCAAGGTCGCCCGTGCATAGCGGCGCTGGTTGCCGTCTGTCCGCCGCGAGGCGAGCAGCCCCACATCCTCGTAGAAGCGCAGCGCCGATGTCGCCACCCCGCTTCGCACCGCAAGCTCCCCGATCGTCAACTCTTCCATCACGGCATGATAGCCCTTGACTTAAAGTTAACTTGAAGTTCTAGGATTTCATGTGTGGCCGTTCCCGCATTCGATCTCGACCGGCCCCGGTACGAGGACCTGGCCGGGTTGCTGGCCCTCGTCACCGGTGACGAGAAGCACGCGTCATCCGCGTTCTCGACGCTCGACGTGCTCTGGGTGCTCTACGACCGTGTCCTCGACGTTCATCCCTCCGGCACCGCCGATCCCGATCGGGACCGCTTTCTCCTCTCGAAAGGGCACGGCCCGCATGCCTTCTACGCCGTCCTGGCGGCGTTCGGGTTCATCTCCGCGGAGACGCTCCCGACGCTCGGCGCCTTCGACTCGCCCCTCGGTCACCACCCGGACAGGGCGCTCGTCCCGGGTGTCGAGATCGCCAGCGGCTCACTCGGGCACGGTCTCCCCATCGCCGTCGGCATGGCGCTGGCGCTGCGGGCCCAGGGGCGAACCAAGCCTCGCGTGATCTGCCTGCTCGGTGACGCCGAGCTCGACGAAGGCTCGAACCATGAGGCGATCGCGCTCGCCGGGCGGCTCGGTCTCGACCGCCTGACCGCCGTCGTCGTCGACAACCGGTCCGCCACCCATGGGTGGCCGGGCGGGATCGAGCGCCGCTTCACGGTCGAGGGCTGGACCGCGCGCACCGTGTCCGGGCGCGACCACGGCGCTCTGGAGGGGGCGCTTGCGGTCGCGCCCGGTCGTCCTCACGTCGTCGTCGCTGTCGTGGAATCGGAGTGAGCGCCAGTGCGTGACCGCTTCACCTCCGTCGTCACCGACGCGCTCGACAGCGACCCGCGCGTCGCGGTCGTGCTGGCCGACATCGGCGTCGCCCGCTTCGAGGAGTCCGGCGCGGCGGCCCGCCATCCCGACCGCGTCGTCAACGTCGGCATCCGCGAGCAACTCCTCGTCTCGGTCGCGGCGGGCATGGCGCTCGAGGGCATGCGCCCTGTGGTCCACTCGTACACCCCGTTTCTCGTCGAGCGACCGTTCGAGCAGGTCAAGCTCGACCTCGGCCACCAGGACGTCGGCGCGGTGCTCGTCTCGATCGGCGCCTCCTACGACGCCGCCGAGGAAGGCCGCACGCACCAGTCGCCCGGCGACGTGGCGCTACTCGGATCCCTCCCCGGCTGGACGATCCACGTCCCCGGCCATGCCGACGAGGCCGAGGTTCTCCTCCGTCGGGCGATCGCCGGCGAAGGACGGGTCTACGTCCGTCTCACCGACGAGACGAACGCCGCCTCACACGGCGACGGCGCGCTCCGCGTCGTCCGGCCGGGTGGTGCGGGCGCGCCGCTCGTGCTCGCCGTCGGGCCGACGCTCGACCCTGTGCTCGCCGCCGCCGCCGATCTCGACGTGACCGTCGCGTACACGGCGACGGTCCGCCCGCTCGACGGAGCTGCGCTCCGGGCGGTCGTCGACGGCGTCGATGTCGTGCTCGTCGAGCCGACGCTCACCGGCACAACGGCGGCGCTCGTCTCCGCGGTCCTGCGCGACCGGTCGCACCGGCTCCTCGCGCTCGGTGTCGGGAACGTCGAGCTGCGCCGCTACGGGTCGGGCGCCGACCACCGCGCCGCGCACGGCCTGGATGCGCGAGGGATCCGCGCGTCGTTGGCCGGCTTCCTCGCCGCCGCGGCGTAGGACGTCGGGCCGGATGTATCCGGCCCCTACGAGGGTGGGACGAGGAACCGGTTCCGGTTCCAGCGGTCGATCTCGCAGCCGTTGTCACGGCGTAGCTTCACCCAGACCCGCCGGCCGTCGACCACGCCCGTCACGACCGCCACCTGTGGGCCGCCGTAGATCTCGGTGCACGCGACGTCCGGCGGCACCGGCCGCAGTGTCTGCCACCCGAGCCGGCTGAGCTCACGGCACGCGACCGGTGCGCGCGGCAGCGTGCCACCGACGGGATCACACCGGAGCGTCCAGACGGTCTTCGTCTCCGGCTTGCCGCCGTCCTCGAAGAATGCAATGCGGAGCGCCGTCGCCCCGACCGGTGCGGCCTGCGCCACGACGGCCGACACGAGGAGCACGGCCGCGGCAAACGGGAGCGACACACGCATGACGCTCAAGATACGACGCTACACTCGCGCGGTGTCACTGACCGGCGGGCGGATCGTGATCACCGGCGGTGCCGGCTTCATCGGCACGACGCTCGCGCGGCGGCTCGCCGGCGCCAACGAGGTCGTGCTCTTCGACAACCTCCACCGCGACGCGTTCGCCGGCTCCGACCTTGTCGACCACCCGCGGGTGACGCTCGTCACGGGCGACGTCCTCGACGCGAACGCGCTGGACCCGGCCGTGGCGGGTGCCACACACCTCGTCCACGCGGCCGCCATCGCCGGTGTCGACACCGTGCTCGAGAGCCCCGTGCGGACGATGCGCGTCAACGTGATCGGCACGTACAACGCACTCGAGGCGGCGCTGCGGACACTCGAGACGATCGAGCGCGTGATCGAGTTCTCGACCAGCGAGGTGTTCGGCAAGCACGCCTTCAACGTGCACGAGGGGCACGTGACGACGATCGGCTCCGTCGGCGAGGCACGCTGGACGTACGCGGTCTCGAAGCTCGCCGGCGAGCACATGGCGCACGCCTATCACGACGAGCTCGGGCTCCCGATCGTCTCCGTCCGGCCGTTCAACGTCTACGGGCCCGGCCAGATCGGCGGGGGTGCCATCCGCGCCTTCATCGAGGCCGCGCTCGCCGGACGCGACCTCACGATTCACGGGGACGGCTCGCAGGTGCGCGCCTGGACGTACGTCGACGACATGGTCGATGGGCTGCTCCGCTGCCTCGAGGATCCCGCCGCGATCGGAGAGAGCTTCAACATCGGCAACGCCGACTCGGCCGTGACGATCCTCGAGCTGGCGGAGCGGATCAAGCGGCTCACCGGCTGCCCCGGCGAGCTCGTCTTCCAGCCACTCCACTACGCCGACGTCGAGCTGCGCATCCCGAACGTCGACAAGGCGCGATCGCTGCTCGGTTTCGAGGCCGCGACAGGCCTCGACGAGGGCCTCGAGCGCACCATCGCCTGGTACCGCTCGCGGCTCGGCGCGCCGGCCGCGTGAGCGCCGAGATCCGCCTCGCGTACCCGGACGTCGGCGAGGCCGAGCTGGCCGCCGTGGCGGATGTGCTCGCAGATGGCCGGCTCACGATGGGCCCCCGCGTCGAACGGTTCGAGCGGGCGGTCGCGGACGCGGTCGGCACCGCCGACGCGGTTGCCGTGTCCTCCGGGACGGCGGCGCTGCACCTCGCGCTCCTCGCGCTCGGCGTCGGCCACGGGGACGAGGTGGTCGTGCCCGCGTACACGTTCCCGGCGACGGCGAACGCCGTGCTCCTCTGCGGCGGCCGCCCGGTGCTCGTCGACGTCGATCCCGAGACCTTTCTCGTGCGCCCCGAGCTCGTCGCCGCCGCGGTGACGGCCCGGACGCGGGTGGTGATCGGCGTCCACCTCTTCGGTCGTCCCCTCGACTGGGAGGCGCTGCAGACGGCGGTGCCACAGGAGGTGGCGCTGGTCGAGGACGCGGCTGGGGCACTCGGCGCGCGCTATCGGGGCGTGCCGTGCGGGGCGCTCGGCCTCCTCGGGTGCCTCTCCTTTCATCCACGCAAGATCGTCACGACGGGGGAGGGGGGTGCTGTGACGACGGACGTCGCGGAGCTCGCCGCCACGGTGCGCAGCCTGCGACACCACGGATTCACCCCAACGGCAGACCTGCCGGCTCCCGGCTTCAACTACCGCCTCGCAGACGTCCTCTGTGCGCTCGGCGTGCCACAGCTCGCACGCCTGGAGGAGCTGCTGCGGGCACGCGAGCGGGTTGCCGGCTGGTACGAGGAACGGCTGGCACACCTCGTCGGGACGCCGTCCGCCGCCGAGGGCGATCGCCACGGCTGGCAGGCGTACGTGATCGCCGTCGACCGGCGGGACGAGGTGATCGCCGGGCTCCGCGCGGCCGGGATCGAGGCGCAGATCGGCACGTACGGGCTCCACCGGCTGACCGCGTACCGCGACGCCGGTGTCTTTCCCGGGGCGGATACCGCCTTCGAGCGCGCGCTCGCGCTTCCCATCGCGACGTCCCTGACCGAGGACGACGTCGAACGGGTCTGCGACGCGCTGCGCTCGTTGCTCCCGACTTGACAAGAACGAGTTGTGAGTGAATACTCACTATCAAGATGACGGCGACGACTGAGCGGAAGACGGCGGAGGAGCGGCGTGAAGCCGTCCTCGACGCCGCCATGACCGCCTTCGCGCGTCAGGGCCTGCACGGCACCTCGACCGACGACATCGCGCACGCTGCGGGTATCTCGCAGCCGTATCTGTTTCGTCTCTTCGGCACCAAGAAGCACCTCTTCATCGCCACGGTGGAGCGCTGCATGTCGGAGACCCTCGAGCTCTTCCGGGCCGCTGCGGGCAGCCTGCGCGGCCACGAGGCGCTGCACGCCATGGGCGAGGCCTACGCGGAGATGGTGATCACCGACCGCACGCGGCTGCTCTCGCAGATGCAGGCCTACGCCGCCTGCGACGACGACGAGATCCGGGCCGCGATGCGTCGCGGCTACGGGCAGCTGCACCTGTTCGTCGAGACCGTCTCCGGCCTGCCGCCGGCAGACGTCTCCCGGTGGTTCTCGCAGGGGATGCTCCTCAACGTGATCGCCGCCATGGACCTGCACCGCGACCCCGAGCCGTGGGCGCAGCGCCTGATCGAGGGCTGCAAGATAGAGGAAGAGCCCGCCTGACGTGTTTTTTTCGGCACTGATGTAAGTGACTACTCACGACCAAAGACGACTGCACGACGCAAGCGAAGGAGGAACGAGATGACCACCCCGCGCTCCCGGATGATCTGGACGTTCGCCATCACCTCGGTGGCCCTGTTCATGGTCTCATTGGACAACCTCGTCGTGACGACGGCGATCCCCGTCATCCGTGAGGACCTCGGCGCATCGCTCGAGAGCCTCGAGTGGACCGTGAACGCCTACACGCTGACCTTCGCCGTGCTGCTCCTCACCGGCGCGGCGCTCGGTGACCGCTTCGGGCGGCGCCGGCTGTTCGCGATCGGTGTCGCCGTCTTCACGGCGGCCTCGGTCGGCGCTGCGCTCGCCCCGAGCGTCGAGCTGCTCAATCTCGCGCGGGCAGTCCAAGGTCTCGGCGCAGCGATCGTGATGCCGCTGACGCTGACGATCCTGAGCGCAGCGGTGCCGCCCGAGCGGCGCGGGCTCGCGCTCGGTGCCTGGGGCGGCATCGGCGGGCTGGCCGTCGCCTTCGGGCCCGTGGTCGGCGGCGCCGTCGTCGAGGGCATTGCCTGGCAGTGGATCTTCTGGCTCAACGTGCCGATCGGGCTCGTGCTCGTGCCCCTCGCCCTCACGCGCCTGCAGGAGACGACCGGTCCGGCCGGGCGCCTCGACCTGCCGGGCGTCGGGCTCGCCAGCGCCGGCCTGTTCGGCATCGTCTGGGGTCTCGTGCGCGGGAACGCCGAGGGCTGGACGAGCCCCGAGATCGTGACGGCGCTCGGGCTCGGTGCGGCGCTGACCGCGGCCTTCGTCGTCTGGGAGCTGCGCGCGAAGACGCCGATGCTGCCGATGCGCTTCTTCTCGCGGCCCCAGTTCGCGCTCGGCAACACGGCCTCGCTGTTCATGTTCTTCGGCATGTTCGGCTCGATCTTCCTGCTGGCCCAGTTCTTCCAGACCGTCCAGGGCTACTCGCCGCTCGAGGCCGGGCCTGCGGATCCTGCCGTGGACGCTCGCGCCGATGTTCATCGCACCCGTGGCCGGCGCGCTCTCCGACCGCATCCAGCCGAAGCTGATCCTCGGCACCGGTCTCACGCTCCAGGCGGTGGCGCTCGCGTGGATCGCCACGGTCTCGACCCCGACGACCCCGTACGGCGAGCTCGTGCTCCCGTTCGTCCTCGCCGGCGTCGGCATGGCGCTCTTCTTCGCGCCGATGGCGAACGTCGTCCTCTCGGCCGTGCGGCCGGAGGAGGAGGGCCAGGCGTCGGGCGCGAACAACGCGATCCGCGAGCTCGGCGGCGTCTTCGGCGTGGCCGTCCTGGCCTCCGTCTTCTCGGCCGTCGGCGGCTACGAGAGCGGAGCCGCGTTCGTGGACGGGATGAGCGCAGCCGTGTACATCGGCGCCGCGGTGGTCGCGCTGGGTGCGGTGGCCGCGTTCGCGATCCCGACCCCCGGCCTCAGGGCGTGAGGCACCGGTCGGGATCGACCGCGAAGCGTTGCCCGAAGCGGCGTGAGCGGACAGCTGGGTCGGGCCCTCGGGCCCGACCCAGCTCCGACCGCGCCGGTCGAGACCGCGCCGGCGGTCGGGCGTGTGCGGCCGCCGTGCGCCCGACGCCGTACGCTTTCCGGTCGATGCCAACCCTGCCGGGTCACGGGGCATGAGCCGCCGCACGCGTGTTCTCGGGACGCTTGTCGTCACCGTCCTCGCCGTCGCGTACCTGGTCTGGAAGATCGACATCGGCACCACGGTCGACGTGCTCGTCGACGCCGACCCGTGGTGGTTCGCCCTGGCCGCCGCGATCATGATCGGCACGGTGCCGCTGCAGGCGGTGCGGTGGCGGTGGCTGCTTGCCGCACAGGGGATCCGGGACCGGCTGGCCTGGCTGACGCGGTCGTACTTCGTCTCCTACACGGCGGGCCAGATCCTGCCCACCGCGATCGGCGGCGACGCGGTTCGCGTCGTCGAGTCCGCGCGGCGCCACCCGGGCCGCACCGGCGACCTGACGGCGATCGTGGCTCTCGAGCGAGGTCTCGGCGGCGCCGCCACCCTGCTGCTCGGCGCGGCGGGCTTCGTCCTCGCGGTCGGTCACTACGACGTCTCGGCCTACCTGTGGATCGAGGGTCTACTCGTGCTGGGAACGTTCGTGCTGCTCTTCCTCTTCTTCTCACGCGCGGCGAGGCCCTTGCTGCGGCGCGCGCAGCCGCTCCTGGCTCGGGTGCGGCTCGACCGTGCGCTGCGGTCCTTCTACGACGGCGTCCACCACTACCGCGGTCACCCACGGCTACTCGCCCTGGCCTTCGCCTACACCACGGCGCTGCAGGCGGTACGGGTGCTCGCCATCTGGGCCTCCGCACAGGCCGTCGGGATCGAGCTCGGGCCGCGCATCTACTACGTCATGGGGCCGCTCTTCTTCCTCGTCCTGCTGGTGCCGTTCACCCTCAACGGCTTCGCCATCCGAGAGGCGTTCTTCGTCAGCTTCCTCGGCTCGGTCGGCGTTCCGGCCGACCAGGCGTTCGCCGCCGGCTTCCTGTTCTTCCTCGTCACCGTCGCGCTCGCCCTCCCGGGCGGCGCGATCCTGCTCTGGGAGGGTCTGCGCGGGGGCGCCGGGCGGCCGCGCGTGGAGCATGGCTGACCGGCGCGGCGTCTCCGCCGTCGTCGTCACGTACAACGGGCTGCCCTGGATCGAGCAGTGCCTCGACAGCCTGCGAGGGGTCGAGACCGTGGTCGTCGACCACGGCTCGCAGGACGGCACGGTCACGTTCGTTCGCGAGCGTCATCCCGAGGCCAGGCTCGTCGAGCAGGAGAATCTGGGTCTCGCGGCCGGCTGGAACCGGGGCATCGCGGAGACGGACGGCGAGCACGTGCTGATCGTCAACGCCGACGCATGGCTCGTGGGCGACGCGCTCGAGCGGCTCGTCGCCGTCTCCCGGAGCAGGGAGCGGGCAGCATGGGTGGCGCCGAAGCTCGCGTACCCCGACGGCTCGCTGCAGCGGTCGGTGCGAGGCTTTCCGACGGTCTGGCGCCTTGCCACCGAGTACCTCTTCCTGCGCAAGCTCGCGCCACGGTCGCAGGCCCTGAACGCCTTCTACGGCGCGGGTTTCGCCCACGACCGCGAGCAAGCGGTCGAGTGGACGATGGGCTCGTGCATGCTCGTCCGCCGCGCCGCGCTCGACGACGTCGGCCCCTTCGACGCCGACTTCTTCCTCTTCAGCGAGGAGACCGACTGGTGCCGCCGCGCTGCCGACCGAGGCTGGCAGATCGTGTTCACGCCCGAGGCCACCTGCATCCACGTCGGCGGTGCCTCGCACGGTGGACGGCTCTTCCGAGAGAACGTGCGCGGCAACCTGCGGTACCTGCGCAAGCACGAGGGGGAGCGGACGGCCGAGCGCGCGCGGCGCCTGCTGCGCTGGTCGCTCGTGGCGCGCGGCCTGCTCTTCCGCGGCGAGCGCGGTGCCGTCTACCGCGACGCCGGCGCCTGGCTCGGCACCGGTGACGTGACCGCGCTGCTCGAGGGATGAGCGCGGTGCTGCTGTACGTGCGGCTGCTGTTCGCAACCGCAGTCGTGCTCGCGCCCGGCTGGGCGATCGCCCGCGCGCTCGGGGTGCGTGGCATCGCGGCACCGCTGGCGTGGAGCCTGACCGCCGTGTTCGCGGCGCTCGGGATCACGTTCGCGGTCTCGGGCACGTTGACCTTGACCCTGGCGCTGCTGCTCATGGGCGGCATCGTGGCGCTGCCGTTCGCGTTGCGGCGCCCACGGACACGCGGTGTGCTCCCGGGAGCGCCCGCCGCCGCCGTGTGCGGCGTGCTGCTCGGCATCCTCCTGTGGCACATCGCCGGTGAGGTCGGTGGCGACGGGCTCTTCCACCTCGCCCGCATCACGCAAGCTCGTCGCCCTCGACGACCTCTCGCTCGGAGCGCTGAACGAGTTTCCCGACGGTGGCCTGCATCCGGGCTACGCGTTCCCGCTCTGGCACGGATTCCTCGCACTCGTCGCGAAGGTGGCCGGCGTCGACCCGACCGACGTCGTCCGGCACCTGCCGAGCGTCCTGGCGCCGGTCGCCGTGCTCGTCTGGCTCGAGGCCGGCTGGTCGCTGTTCCGCCGCGCCGTCCCCGCCCTCGTCACGGCGGCCGCCTGCGGTCGCCCTCGTCGCGATGTCGCCCGGTCACGGCGGCGCCTACACGGCGCTCGCTCTCCCCGCCACCGCGGCGCGCCAGCTGCTCGTCCCGGCCGCCCTCGCACTCGCGCTCGCCGTCTCGCGTCGCCCCTCGTGGCGCCTGCTCGCCAGCACGGCCGCCGCCTCCTTCGTGCTCGCCGTCGTGCACCCGACGTACGCCGTCTTTCTGTGCGTGCCGTTCGGCGGATTCGTGCTCGTGCGCGCGCTGTGGCGTCGTGGCGACCTGCGTCGCGCGGGTGCTGGGTCTCGCGGCGCTCGCACTCCCCGCGGCGACGTTTCTCGTCTTCGCTGATGCCGCTCGCCGGAGACACGGCGTCGGTCTCACCCGACGTGGAGGAGCGGCTCGCGGGCTCTGCGCGCCTACGAGGGGCAGCTCGACGTGCGCTCGGTGGACAGCTTCAGCGTCTCGCCCGACGTGTTCGGACGCGCCGGCCTCGTCGCCGTGGCGGCGCTTCTGCTCGTGCCGCTCGCGGGCCTCGCTGCACGCCGGCGCTGGGCGGCGTTCGTCGTCGGCGGCTCGCTCGCGGTTGCGCTGATCGCGCTCGTCCCGTTCCTCTTCGTCCCCTTCTCGGACGTCGGTCTCCCTCTCCCAGGCGCGCCGGTTCGTCGGGTTCTTCCCGTTCCCGTTCGCGCTCGCGGGCGGCATGGGGGTGTTCGCGGCGCTCGCCGGGCCCATCGCCGCGCCCGTCGCTCTGGTGGCCGGGATCGTGATCCAGCTCCTCTACCCGGGCGACTTCTCCTACCGGCTCACGGACGGCGGCCCGGCGTGGGCGACGTGGATCGCCGTCGCGGGCGGCGCCGTCGCGCTCGTCGTCGGCCTGCGTCAGCGACCGCCGATCGAGGCGCGCGCGGCGCTCGCCTCCGCACTCCTGCTGCTGCCCGCCTACGTGCACGGCCTCGCCAACTGGACGACGTCGGCCGCTCGCCCTGCAAGTGCGCTCACACCGGGGCTGGTGGCTGCGCTGCGAGACATCGTGCCGGTCGCGGACACGGTCTACGCAGACCCCGAGGCGAGCTACCGGATCGCGGCCTTCGCGCCCGTCTACATCTGCGTCTCCCCACCAGGGCACGTCGCGGACACGGCCGCCAACCGTCCGCGGAGCCGCGTCGAGGAGTTCCGCCGCTTTGCTCGCACCGGCGACCTCGCGATCCCGCGGTCGTGCGGTGCGCGCTGGCTCGTCGTCGACCGGAAACGGTTCCACGTGCGTCCCGAGCTCCGCGTCGTGTACCGCGACGACCGCTGGACGCTCTACCGACTCGACCGGGCGTAGACGCGCACCACGGTGCGGGCGGGCCACAGAGGGCGAGTACCATCGCCAGTCGTGAAAGTGCTGGTGGTCAGCTTCTACTTCCCGCCTGCCGGTGGAGGCGGTGTGCAGCGCCCGCTCAAGCTCGCCCAGTACCTGCCCTCGCTCGGAGTGGAGACGCACGTGCTGGCGCCCGACGACCCGCGCTGGATGAACCGCGACGCAGAGCTACGTGTCCCGACACAGGCGTGGGTGCACCGTGCCCGCTACCTCGGGCCGGCGGGGGGCAGGCCGGCCGAGCAGCTGCGCGGCAAGAGCGGCGTCGCTCGCACGGCGGTGTACGCGCGCCTGCTCGCCCGGCGCCTGCTCGTCCCGGACGAGAGCGTCAGCTGGAACCTGACCGCCATACCCGCGGCGATCAAGCTCGTGCGGCAGCACGAGATCGACTGGATCATCACGACATCCCCGCCCGGCTCGGTGCATCTCGTCGGCGCGGCCGTGCAGCGCGCGACGGGTGCGAGGTGGCTCGCCGATCTCCGGGACTCCGTCGTCGCCCACCCACACCGGCGGTCGGACAACACGGCCACGAGGGCGAAGGAGCGTGTGCGCGCATCGGTCGCGGGGCTCGTCGCGCGGCGCGCGGACGCCATCATGTGCGTCTCCGAGTCGATCACCGAAGAGACGCTCGCACTCCATCCGCGCGGCCCGGTGCGCACGATCTCGAACGGCAGCGACTTCGACGACTTCGCAGGGCTCGAATATCACGCAGGCGAGCGGATGCGGATCACGCATGCGGGAAGCTTCTTCGGGAAGCGCGATCCGCGGCCGTTCCTCGAGGCGCTGGCAGGCTCGCAGCTCGACGTGGTGGCTCGGTTCCTCGGCGACTTTCGCGCCTCCGATCGAGACTGGGCGGAAGGTCTGGAGCTGGGTGACCGCTTGGAGCTCATCCCCTACGCGCCGCGGGCCGCGTCGCTCGCGCTGCAGCGCGACTCCGAAGCGCTGCTGCTGCTCATCCCCGAGGCAGAGGGCCGCGGACGAGGGGTTCTCTCCGGCAAGGTGTTCGAGTACCTCGCCGCCGCCCGCCCGATTCTCGCCGTCGTCCCACCGGACGGGGCTGCCGCTGAGCTGATCCGATCCGTCGGCGCCGGGACCGTCGTCGCGCCGGACGACGTGGATGGCATCCGCATGGCGCTCGCCGAGCTCGAGTGCCGCTTTCGCGATGGCGGCCTGCCGGACGTCGAGCTCGACGATCACTGGCGACAGCGGCTCTCGCGCCGCGCCCGGATCGAGGAGACGGCGCAGTTCATGCGCGACGCCGGCGGCACGCGATGAGCGTCGAGACGAGGCCGGCGGTGGGGCGCGGGGGAGAGATCCTTGCCTGGATTGCCATCTCGCTGACCCTGGCAGCCGCGCTCGTCGGTGTGACGGCGGTGCTCCGTGATCGCGGCGAGCGCGCAGACTTCAACTCCCACCTCGACTGGGCCGACCGTCAGATCGCGTGGGGGAACGGGTGGATGCTCAGCCAGGACGCGCTCTATGCCGCGCGGTCACTCATCCCGAAGGGTTCGGACTACACGGTCGAGAAGGGTGCGGAGTCGGCGTACGAGGACCCACTGACGTACCGATTCGCCGAGGGGTACCTGAGATACTGGTTGATGCCGAGGCGTCAGGTTCCCGGCGCGCGGTGGGTCGTCTGCATGCGGTGCGAGCGTGAGGAGCTCGGCGCAGGAGCCCGGACGGTGTGGGAGGACACCGAGTCGGGCGTCGCGATCGTCGAGCGGGAGACAGCGTGAACGGACAGTCGTTCGTCGGGCTGGCCGCGTTCGTGGTCACGTTCACGGGAGCGGGCATGGGGGTCCTGACCGCGATCCAGGGCGCGGCGCCGGTGCGGACTCTGCTCTGCGACATCGGGTTGGCGTACCTCCTCGGCGTCGCTGCGCTCGGCACAGTGCTCACGCTGGAGGTCATCGTGGGTGTGCCGCTCTCACTCATCACGATCCTGGCATCCGCCGGATCGTTGCTGGTCGGCGGACTTCTGGTCGGGAGGCGGAGGGTCGTGGAGCGCCCCGTGTCGCTGTCGTCCGCCGGGCGTGTCGAGTATCTGATCGCCGCCCTGCTCGCCGGGGCGACGCTGGTCGTGCTCGAGGCCGTGTTCCGGGCGGCACGCCTGGAGGGGCTGTTCGGGTGGGACGCCGGCTCGTTCTGGGTGCCGAAGGGCGAGGTCGTCTACTACACGGGTGGGATCGACGAGTTCCACTTCAGCACGCTCGGCGGTCCGAGCTATCCGCCCTTCGTGCCGGTCGTGCAGGCGTCGGCGTTCCACATGTTCGGCGCGGCCGACGTCGTCGCCCTCCATCTCGTCTACTGGTCGGTTCTCGCCGGTTTCGTCGGCGCGGCGGTGCGACTGCTCGCACCGATTGCGCGACCCGCCCTGGCCTGGGCAGGGGTGCTCCTCGTCGTCGTCGCCGACCAGCTCGCCGGGGACGCCGCCAATCCGCAAGCCGACGTCCTCATGGACCTCCTGCTCGGCTTGGGGGTTCTCTCCCTCGCGCGGTGGCTCCTGCAGCGCGACCGGGGCCTGTTCGCCGGGGCCGTGGTGTTCTTCTCCGCGGCGGTGCTCGTCAAGCGGGAGGCGCTCCTGGTCGTTGCGTGTGTCGCCGGCGCTCTCCTGATCACGAACGTGCGGAGACTTCGCGGCAGCTGGCCGTACATCTTCGCGGTCATTGCCGTGCCGCTGGCGGTGACCGTGCCGTGGCGTGTGTGGCTCACGCGACACTCGTTCCCCAGTGAAGGGCCGGAGGCCGGCCCGCTTGCGCTCCTCGACCATCTCGATCGCGTCGCACCGGCTCTGAGATTGGTGTTGTCGACGATCGCCGATCCGCAGCTGTGGTCGGTGATCTTCGTCATCACGGTGCTCGCGATCGTTGCGGCGCTGGCTTCGGGCGACCGCCGCCTCCCCGTGTTCGCGCTCGTCTTCGCAGCGCTAGCGTGCCTCGGGTTCACCTGGGTCGAGTGGTCGTTCCCATCCCTTCCGCTGACGAAGGTCGGCGCCCTGAACCCCATTCCCCGGCTGGTCGGCGCTGCGCTCGTGCCACTCGGTCTTCTGACACCGGCGCTCCTCACCGCAGCTCTCGGTCGTTCGCGCGTCTGGAGCTCGCGCGTCGGCGGCGGCACGCCACGGCCGCGCGCCGCCGCGGCGATCGTCGCGATCGCCGCGCTCGGCTATCCCGCCACGGTGCTCGCGTTCGACGGCGTTCCGCGCTTTCCCAGTCGCGCGGACTGTGCTGTCCTTGCCAACCCACCGGCCGACGGGCAGTTCCTCGCCGTCTACGAGCACACGGCGTCGCTCCCGCAGGCGCTCGAGGCGCGCGATCGGCTCACGGCCATGGGATTCGTCGGGACGGAGGTCCGAGCCGATGGCTGCGGTCGGTGGAAGGTCGCAAATCCCAGCGTGGTCACCGTCGATCAGGCGCGGGGCCATGCCGAAGACGCCGCCCGCGCCGGGTTCGATCTCAGGCTCGAGGTGAAGTGACCCGCAGAGCCAGCAGCCCCGTCGTCGACGTCCTGTTCTTCGCGAGCATCTTCACCGTCACCTTCGCGAAGATCCAGTGGGAGTTCGCCGCCTCGCTGTCCCTCTCCGACGTGCTCACCGCGCTCTTCCTCGTGGCCTTCGCGCTGCACCGGCTCGAGCGCTTCGACGGTCGGCTGACGCGCTGCGCGGCGGTCGCGTTCGCGTTCTTCCTCGCCTTCCTCGCCGTCTACCTGCTCGGCTTCTTCAACCTCGAGACGACGCAGGCGCTGACCCAGTGGTCGAAGGGGATGATCAAGTTCCTCCTCCACTTCATGTTCCTCGTCTGCGGGCTCGCTCTCCTGGCGCGCCGCCGCGAGCGGTTCTACTGGGCCGCGCTCGGCGTGTTCTGCGTCGGCATCTGGGTGAACGCTCTCTACGGGCTCATGCAGCTCGCATACGCTGAGGCGAACGGTGGCGCGAACCTCGACGAGATCTTCGTGCACCCGATCACGGGTGGGGTCTCGAACATCAACCTCTTCGGCGCCGTCCAGGGCGAGGGGATCTACCGCCCGAATGCGCTCACCGGTGACCCGAACCACCTCGGCATCGAGCTCATCATCCCGCTCCTCGTCCTGCTGCCGATCTACCTGCGGCTGGAGAAGGGCCACCGGCTGCGCGTGCCGCTTGCCGCCGGGCTCATGTTCGGGCTCGTGATGCAGATCGCGACGCTCTCCCGCAGCGGCCTGCTGGGGCTCGCGTGCGGCATGCTCGTGCTGCTCGTGCCGTATCGACGGCGGTTGCTGTCGGCGCAGTTCGTCCTTCCGCTCGTCGGGGTGGCGGCGATCCTGTTCGTGATCGTCGAGCGGCGGAGTGCGTTCTTCTCGAAGGTGCTCGAAACCCGCCTGCAGACGTCGGGGCGGGGGACCGACGCACACTTCTTCGTCTACAGCTTCATCCCCGACGTGCTGCAGCAGCACCCTCTGCTCGGGCTGGGCTACAACAACTTCTCCGTCTACTACGAGTTCGTCACCGGCCGGACGAACTTCGGCCCCCATTCGTTCTACGTGGCCACGTTCGTCGAGTCCGGCCTTGTCGGGGCGGTGCTGTTCGCGACCTTCATCGTCTACCTGTTCGTGCGGCTCTCGCTCACGCGGCGCGTGGGCCGGTTGCTCGCCGCGGCAGGCGACGCGGTGTCCGCGCGGGTACGTCCGCTCGGCTGGGGGCTCACCGCCGCTCTCGTCGGCACGCTCGTCGCGAACGCCTTCTACCTGACGATGATCTTCTACTACTTCTACGTCTTCGCCCTGCTCGCGATCGCGCCGCCGGCGGTGTTCGCGCGGCGCCTGGCCGCGACGCGGTCGTGAAGGTCGTCGTCCTGACGACGTCGTACCCGCGCCACGCGGGCGACGTCGCGGGCGTCTTCGTACAGCAGACGGTCGAGCGGGTGCAGGGGGCAGGGGTCGACGTCCAGGTCGTCTCGCCCGCCGACTTCCGCCACTACGGCGTCGCCTACGGGGACGGCGTCGTCAACAACCTGCGTCGCCGGCCCTGGCTCGTGCTCGTGCTGCCGCTCTTCTTCTGGTCGTTCACGCGGGCAGCGCGGCGTGCCACACGGGACGCCGACCTCGTCCACGCGCACTGGATCCCGAGCGCGCTGCCGGCGTTGCTGACGCGGCGCCCCGTGGTGCTGCAGATGTGGGGGTCCGACGCCGCCGTCGCCGCAAAGGCGCGCTGGGTCCTTCGTCCTCTCGTGCGACGCTGCCGTGTCGTCGTCTGCGCGTCGCGGGAGCTCTCGGAGCAGGCGGCGCGGCTCGGCGCACGTGACGTCCGTGTGATCCCGACGGGGGTGAAGATCCCGGCGAGCGTCGCCGAGCCCGACGAGCCACCGCACGCGCTCTACGTGGGTCGGCTGTCGGAGGAGAAGGGTGTGCGCGAGCTGGCGGAGGCCGCCCGGGGGCTGCCACTCGTCGTCGTCGGTGACGGCCCGCTGCGCGATCTCCTGCCGGAAGCGGCCGGGTTCATCCCACCGACGGAGGTCGGTCCGTACTACGAGGCCGCTGCCGTGGTCGTCGTCCCGTCACGGCGGGAGGGCTACGGGATGACGGCGCGGGAAGCCATGGCGTACGGGCGGCCGGTGGTTGCGACCGCGGTCGGGGGGCTTGTCGACGCGATCGAGGACGGCGTCACGGGCCTGCTCGTGCCGCCTGCGGACGTTCAAGCACTGCGCGCGGCTCTGGAGCGCCTGCTCGGCGACGCCGAATTGCGTGCCCGCCTCGGCGCCGCCGCTCGCAGACAGGTGGAAGAGCGCTTTTCGAGCGACGACGAGGTGCGCGGTCTGATCAGGGCCTACGAGGACGTCATCGCAGCCGGTTGATCGGCGCGCGTCAGAGGGTCACAGACGACAGCGAACGAGCGTGCGCAGCACGCGTAGCCCGTCCAGCGCCGTGAGCTTCTTGCCCTCGGCGCGGCCGCGGGCCTTGTAGGCGACCGGCACCTCGTGAATCCGCTCGCCTGCGCGGAGCACGCGGGCTGCGATCTCCGGCTCGATCGCAAAGCCGGGCTCGGTGAGGCGCAACGAGCGGAACAGGTCGGTGCGCATCGCCTTGTGGCAGGTCATGACATCCGAGATCCAGCAGTTGTAGAGCACGTTCGTGGCGAACGTGACGGCCTTGTTGCCGAGCACGTACCAGAAGCTGAACGCCGATTGCGAGGTCCACGCGCGGCTGCCGAAGACGACGCGTGCCTCGCCGTCGAGGAGCGGCGTGATCATCGGGCCGAGATCGGCGGCGCGATACTCGAGGTCCGCATCGAGGATCGCGGCGAAGTCACCGGTCGCATGGTCGAGGGCGGTTCGAACAGCGGCCCCCTTCCCCCGGTTGACCTCGTGCAGGTGGATCTCCACATTCCCTGGCCACTCCCGGCTCACGAGCAGCTCGCGTGTGCCGTCGAATGAGCCGTCGTCGACCACGATCACCTGGCGGCTGGTGACCGGCAGCTCCGCCGTCAGGGCATCCTCGATCGCGGCCTGTGCAGTCGCGACCTCGTTGAAGACGGGCATCAGAATCGAAAGGCTCGAAGGCACCGGGTTCGATTCTCGCGGCACTCGCAGCTTCCTGCGCTGCCGAGCGCCGCCGGGTGCTGCGTCTAGCATCTCACCGGTCCCTGTGGCACGCCGGACGATGACCGATGCCGTATCGCCCGGCGTGGCTGTGGTCGCAACGGTGCTCTTCTCGTTCCTCGTCTGGGCGGTCGTGGCCCACTTCGTCGCAGTACCCAGGTGGTATCTCGACGAGCTGTACTACATGAAGGCCGGAGTGTCAGTCGCGCACGGCGACGGGCTCCGGTTCCGTGATCAGCCCTGGGGCTACGGGCCCATCTACCCGCTGATCATCGCGGGCATCGTTCGCCTGACGCCCGACCAAGAGGTGACCTACGAGCTGGCGAAGGTCGCCAACGCGTTCTTCTTCGCGCTCGCCGCCGTTCCGATCTACCTGCTTGCGCGCCGCCTGCTGCCGCCGTGGCCGAGCGTCGGAGTGATGGCGCTCTGCACGGTGGTGCCGTCGTCCGCGTACGTGTCGGTCGTGATGACGGAGAGCTTCGCGTACCTGGTTGCATGCTGGGCCGTCCTGGCGACGGTGCTCGCCCTCGAACGGCCGACCGTGGGGCGGCAGCTCGCCGCGGTGGCCTGCATCGTGCTGGCGATCGGCGTGCGGCCGCAACTCGTGGCGCTCTTCGGCGGCTACCTCGCGGCGCTCGCGATCGCGCTCGTCTTCCCGGCTCAGCGCGCCCGCATGCGCAGCTCTCCGCTCGCCCTCTGGCCGACAGGTCTGGCAGTCGTGGCGGGTCTCGTCTGGTTGGCACGTCCACTCGTGACAGGTGAGGGGCTCGGCGCGGCGTTCGGCGGCTACTCGGTGCTCGCGACCTCGTACGAACCGCTGGAGGTGGCCCTGTGGTTCGTCCGGAGCATCGGGGGCCTGGCGCTGTACCTCGCCGTCGTACCGATGGTCGTTGCTCCGACGGTCCTGACCCGTGCGTGGGTGCGGGCGCGGTCCGGCTCGGCGGCGGACGGAGCCTTCGCGGCGCTCTTCGTCGGGCTCAACGTGGCGGCCCTCGCGATCGTCGCAGTGTTCGTGACGACCGAATACGGCCACCGGATCCTGCACGACCGGTACCTGTTCTACGTGGTTCCGTTGTGGCTGCTCGCGTTCGTGGTCTGGCTCCACGAGGGCATGCCGCGGCCGCGGCGGCCGTTCGCTGTCGGCGCGATCGTGACGGTCGTCGTCGTGTTCACGCTGCCGTTCGGACGGATCGGCGTGGACAGCTTCTTCAACCAGTTCGAAGCCGTCGCCACGGAGATGTGGGGCAAGGCGGGCCTCGTCGCAGATCGGCTGCCGCTGATCTCGATCTGGACCCTGGCTGCGATCTTCACTCTGGGCTTGGCGGCTGCCGCCGCCCTGGTCCCGCGTCGTCGCTCCTGGATTCTCGTCGTCTGCGTCACCGTCGGACTGGTCGGCAATCTTCTCCCCGCGTGGCGATCCGCGTTCACGAATGTCGCCGGGGGCGGCACGGGACCGCGGGGCGCCCTCGCCTGGGTGGACGCTCGCCTGGGCGGCGATGCCGATGTGACCGTCCTCTTCGTGGCGCGCCGCTGCAGTGACGTCGAGCGTCGCGTGTCCGCCGAGACCGACTTCTTCAATCGATCGGTCCGCGGCGCGCTCACGGTCGGCGGCGAAGGGCCGGCCGCACCGCAACGGGCTCGTGTCGACCACACCGGCGGTGTCGTGCTCGACGACGGCCGTGCCGTCGTGACCCCGTACGTGGTCACCCAGCACGGCATCGTCGTCGACGGGAGCGCGCTTGCGACCGACACACGAGCCGGCCTCGTCCTCTGGAAGGCGCGGGGTCCGCTCCGCATCGAGGGTGGCAGATCGCAAGAGGAGCTCGTCGCAAGCGGCTGCGCCCCATGACGGGCCTGCCCGATCCAGCAGTGGACCCCAGTACCATCGGGCTCGTGCGCGAGCTGATCATCGACGGCCGGCGGATCGCGGACGACACCGGGTGCTTCGTGATCGCGGAGCTCGGGCACAACCACCAGGGCAGCGTCGAGCGCGCCCAGCAGCTCTTCGTGCGCCGCCCGCGACTGCGGCGTCGACGCCGTCAAGCTGCAGAAGCGCGACAACCGCACCCTCTTCACGCGCGCGCAGTACGACGCCCCCTACGACAACGAGAACAGCTTCGGCGCCACCTACGGCGCCCACCGCGAGGCGCTGGAGCTCGATCGCGGCGCCTACGCGGAGCTGCAGGCGTGCGCGCGGGAGCTCGGCCTCGTCTTCTTCGCGACCGCGTTCGACGAGCCGAGCGCCGACCTGCTCGCGGAGCTCGACATGCCCGCCTACAAGATCGCCTCCGGCGACCTGCGCAACACGCCGCTGCTCCGGCACGTGGCCTCGCTCGGCAAGCCGATGATCGTCTCGACCGGCGGCGCCACGATCGAGGACGTCGACCGCGCCGTCGAGACGGTGCTGCCGCTCAACACCCAGGTCTGCCTGCTGCAGTGCACCGCGTCGTACCCGGCCGCCGTCGAGGAGCTCAACCTGCAGGTGATCGCCACCCTGCGCGAGCGCTACCCGGAGCTCGTCGTCGGGCTCTCCGACCACCAGGACGGGATCGCGATGTCGCTCGTCGCCTACATGCTCGGCGCGCGCGTGATCGAGAAGCACTTCACGCTCAGCCACACGCTGAAGGGCACCGATCACGCCTTCTCGCTCATGCCGGAGGGGATGCGCAAGCTGGTCCGCGACCTCGAGCGGGTGCCGGCCGCGGTCGGCGACGGCGTCAAGCGGCCGCTGCCGACCGAGGAGCAGCCCCTGCGGAAGATGGGGAAGCAGCTCGTCGCCGCACGCGAGCTGCCGGTCGGGCACGTGCTCGCGCGCGGACGATCTCGCGATCAAGTCGCCGGCCGGCGACGGGCTGCCGCCCTACGAGCTCGACGAGATCCTCGGCCGCGCCTCGTCCGGCCGCTCGCCCCGACCAGGCCGTCACCGCGGACGACCTCGCGCCGGCCGAGGACGCCGCGGCGTGACGGATCCGCTGTTCGACCTCGCCGGGCGGGTCGCGGTCGTCACGGGCGGCTACGGGCCAGCTCGGCTCGACGCTACGTGCGGGGCTGTGGGAGCGCGGGATGCGTGTCGCGATCGTCGACATCGCGACGACCGCAGGCCGCGGAGCCGCCGACCTGTCCGATGCGCTGGCCTCCGGCGACGTCCGCGCGTACGCGGTGGACGTCACCGATCGGGCGGCGATCGAGCGCGTGCGTCGGCCGACGTCGCGGACGCCTGGGACGTCCCGCACCTGCTCGTCAACAACGCCGCCGTCGACGCGCCGCCGGACGCGCCCGCCGAGGAGGTCGGGCCCTTCGAGAGCTATCCCGTGGAGGCGCTCGACCGCGTGCTCGACGTGAACGTGACCGGCACCGTCGTCCCGTGCCAGGTCGTCGGCGCGGCGATGGCGCGTGCGGGGCGCGGCTCGATCGTCAACGTCTCGTCGATCTACGGGATGCTCTCGCCGGACCAGTCGCTCTACGACTTCCGGCGCGAGGCGGCGAGGAGTTCGTCAAGCCGGTCGGCGTACTCGGTCTCGAAGTCGGCGATCCTCAACCTCACGCGCTACCTGGCCACCTACTGGGCCAAGGCGCGGCGTGCGCGTCAACACGCTGACGCTCGCACGGGATGGCGAACGACCAGCCTCGACGAGTTCGTCGCTGCCTTCGCGGCGCGGTCACCGCTCGGGCGGATGACGGAGGCCGACGAGGCCGTCGGCGCCGTCGTCTTCCTCGCCTCCGACGCCTCCTCGTACGTCACCGGCGCGAACGTCGTCGTCGACGGCGGCTGGTCGGCGTGGTGACCCAGCGCCAGTGATCCCGGACGAGATTCGAACCTGATCGCGGGCGACGACGTCCCCGCCGTGGCCGGCGGATGGCTCGACAAGCTGCGACCCGCCGACGGCTCGCCGCTCTGCCGTGTCGCCGTTCCGGTGCCGAGGACGTCGATCGTGCCGTCGCCGCCGCCCGCGCGGCTCAGCCCGCCTGGGCCGAGCGCACGCCGGTCGAGCGCGGCGATCTCGTCCGCGAGATCGCCCTCGCGCTGCGGGAGCGGCGCGAGGAGATCTCGGCGGTCGTCGTGGCCGAGACCGGCAAGCCGCTCGAGCTGGCGCTGGGCGAGACCGACGCGGCGGTCGAGATGGGCTTCTTCGTCGCCGGCGAGGGGCGCCGCTCCTACGGCCGGACGATGCCGGCGAGCGCCGCCGCACCGCACCGTGCTCACCGTGCGTGTGCCCGTCGGCGTCGCCGGGCTGCTCGTCTCGTTCAACACACCGCTGCCGAACGTCGCCTGGAAGGTGCTCCCCTCGCTCCTCTGCGGCAACGGCTCCGTGCTCAAGCCCTCGGAGCACACGCCCGCCTCCGCGCACCTCTTCGCCCGTCTCGCGCACGACTGCGGGTTGCCGCCCGGCGTGCTCGACGTCGTTCAGGGGCTCGGCGCCGAGGCCGGTGCGGCGCTCGTGGGGCATCCGGATGTCGACCTCGTCAGCTTCACCGGCTCTGCCGTCGCAGGGCGCACGGTCAACGAGCGCGCGGCCACGCGCCTGGCGAAGGTGTGTCTCGAGCTCGGCGGCAAGAACGCGCTCGTCGTCTGCGACGACGCCGATCTCGAGCTCGCCGTCCGCTGGTCGCACGGCCTCGGCGTTCTCCAACGCGGGTCAGCGCTGCGCCGCCGCGAGCCGCATCGTCGTCTTCGATCGCGGTCTACGAGCCGTTTCGCGACACGCCTCGTCGAGGCGGCGCGCGCCATGCCGACGCAGCCGGTCATCTCGCGAGGAGAGCCTCGACGGAATCCTCGCGCGCAGTCCGTGACGCGGCAGGCGGCGGGTGCCACCGTGCTGTGCGGCGGCGAGCGACTGGACGCACCCGGCTGGCACCTCGCGCCGACGCTGCTCGAGGGCGTTGCCCGCGATGCGCCGCTCTCGTGCACCGAGGTCTTCGGCCCGGTGGCCGCCCTCTACCGGGCTCGCGACTTCGCCGACGCGCTCGCGCTCGTCAACGACTCGCCGTACGGCCTCACGGCAGCGATCCACACGGCCAGCCTCCACCGCGCGATGCGCTTCGCCGAGGAGGCCACGGCCGGCGTCGTGGTCGTCAACGGCGGCACCCACGGCAGCGAGCCGCACATGGGCTTCGGCGGTGTCAAGCATCCGGCACGGGTGGAAGGAGGCGGGCGTCGAGGCGCTCGACGTCTACTCGGACGTCCGCTACGTGAACATTGTCGCCGATCCCGGTCGTGTCTGAGATGGCCGGCCGCATCGTTGCTGCGGCAGCAGTGGTCTACGCACTGACGCTCTCCGTCGTCAGCCTGGTGGCGTTGGAGGCGTTCGTCCCCGAGCACGACCTCGGCGCCTACTCCCAGTACGTCTGGCTGCTCGGGCACGGCCACGATCCGTTCGGGACCATCGCCCTGCGTCCCATGCTCGAAGACCACTTCGAGCCGACGTTTGCGCTGCTGGCGCCGCTCGGGACGCTCGGGATCGCGGCGGGAGGGCTGCTCGTCGTCCAGGGCGTCGCGATCGCTGCGGTCGCGCCGTTGCTCTTCGTCCTGGCGCGCCAGAACGGTGCCGGTGGCTGGTTCGCCGCGGCACCGGCGCTCCTCTGGCTCGTCTCGCCGGTCGTGGTCAAGGCGAACCTCTTCGACTACCACCCCGACACGCTCGTGCCCGCGCTGCTTGTGGGGTCGGTGGTCGCACTCAACCGGGGCCGACTGTGGCTGTTCGTCCTGCTGCTCGTGCTGGCGACGGGCGTCAAGGAGGACACGGGGTTCACGGTCGCCGCGCTCGGGGTGGCGTTGGCGTGGACGGGGCGGCGTAGGCTCGGCACCATCGTCGCCGTCGCAGCCGGAGCCTGGTCGGCGGCGCTGATGTTCGTGGTCATGCCGCGCATGAATGACATCGTGCGCAGCAATTTCACGTCTTACTTCGCGGGCAACCGGGGCGACAGCCTGCCCGGCGTTCTCGGCTACTGGGTGAAGCACCCGATCGACACGGTCGCGACCACGCTCTCGCTGGAGAAGCTCGGCATCCTCGTCTTGCTGCTCGCGAGTACCGGAGGCCTCTGCCTTCTTGCGGTGCGCTGGATGGTTGTCGCGTTTCCCGGGGTGGCCGTCAACCTGCTGTCCGCGTACGACCCGCAGAGCAGCCTCGAGTACCACTACTGGCTCGTGCCCATGGCCGGCCTCGCGCTCGCCGGAGCGGTCGGTGCGGGGCACGTCCCGCTTGAACGGCGAGTGGCGTGGAGGAGAGGGGCGGCGATCGCGGGAGTACTCCTCCTCGTTCTCTCGGCGGGCGCGCTGAGCGCGGAACTGCAGGAGGCACGGGACTTCCGCCCGTTGCGAGCCGATCGGCAGGCGGCGGTTCGCGCGATCCCGGGGGGCGCTGCGGTGGCCGTGCCGGAGCACTACTTCGCGCCGCTCGCGGATCGTCGCGAGCTCTACCCGCTCCCCGAGCCGTTCGTGCCGTTCGCCCCGGCGACGGAGTGGGGGCTTGCGGAGCGGCGGGCTGCTGTAGCCGGGCTCGACGCAGTCGTCCTCGATAGCACCCAGCGGGAGCGCGTTCCCGTCGCCATGCTCGAGCGCCTCGGCTTCCGACCCGTCCTGCGGAGGGGTCCCGTCGTCGTGTACCGGCGTCTCGACTCGGCGTCGTCTTAGCAGGCTCGGCCGGAAGCGCGTCGCAGGATCGTCCACGAGGACCGCTCCGCGACACGCCGCCAGCCGGCGACGCAGGCGCCGATCCGGTCGGACGGGATCAGGTACCAGTCGGCCGGCGTCCGGAGCGCCTCGGCCGGGTCGAACGAGATGAACACCGTGCGATCGAGCGACCGGCCGAAGACCGTGTACGCCAGGAGTTCAGGCGCCGTATCCGGCGGCATCCCGGGCCGCCGCGGGTAGAAGACTGGGAACGCGGCGACAGCGGCGTCCGAGGGCAGATCGTGCTCGAGGTAGCGGAGCAGCGGGACGACCCGCGGATCCCAGGCCATCGCCTCGGAGCGGGTTGCCGTGAACGCGGAGCGCTCGGTACGTGGCTCGAGCAGGCGGATCCCGGCCGGTTTCTCGAAGAAGTGCGTGAACGCGAGGAGCAGCGTCACGGTCGCCGTCGCCGCGAGTCCGATCGCAAGCCAGCGCGTGCGCAGCGCGAGCCCCCACGTCATCGCGGCGAGCGCGAAGCCGGGGAGGGTGAAGCGGGCGCTCCACCGGAAGTACGCCACCGCCGCGCCGATCATCATGATCCAGAGCACGGGAGCGAGCGCGAACCCGAGCGCCGCACGCCGGAGCCGCCCCCGCCGAATCTCCCGCACGACGAGGGCAGTTCCGATCACGACGAGCAGCAGCCCGACCGGCCCGGCACCCGATTGCATGCTCGACGCGAACGTCTCCACGCGGTCGCCGTCGAGGTTCGAGAGGTCGAGCCGGTCCGCGCTGATCCAGATCTTGCGGTAGACGCGCTGACCAAGCTCCCCGGCCGGAGCGAGCAGGGGAATCAGTGCCACGAGCGCGGCCGCGAGGAGTAGGTCGCGAGCGGGTCCGCGTGGATTGCGCCGCGACGCGAGCCCCGCGGGCGCGGCGGCGACAGCCAGCGCAAGGGCTGCGAGCGGGTACACGAAGATGTCGTGCCCGACCGCGCCCGGGAGGTCGAACGCGTTCAGACCCATCCGCAGCATCTGCGCCACGGCGACGAGCGGATCGGTGCTGGCACGCTGATCAGGCGACGTCTCGCCGAGCAGCGACCCCTGGCGCAGCGCGTTCCAGCCGTACCAGTAGCCGCCGACGAGGACAGCCAGACCGACCGCGACGAGCGCTCGCCACCAGGCGGGTCGCCACGTCAGCAAGGCGATGGCTCCGAGCACGGGGATCGCGAAGATGCCGGTCACCTTTGCGCCGAGCACGATCGCAGCCGACGTCGAACCGAGCACGAGGTCGCCGACCGTTCGATGCAACAGCAGCGCCGCGCCACAACTCACGAGCGCGGCGACCTGGAGGTCGGTCAGCGTGCTCGGCGCCTGGAGCGCGACAACGGGGAGCGACGCCGCGAGCAGCGCACCGAAGAGCGACTCGTGCCTGCCGAGGCCGAGGCGGCGGGCGCCGACACCGACCGCCGTCGTGAGCGCCACGGCCGCGAGCAGGTTCACGACTGCGACGATGCGCTCGCCATCCCAGATCGACAGCAGATACGCATAGACAAGCTCGGCGTTGGGGGGGAACGCGTTCAGCCGGAAGTCGACGACCTGCCCGAAGGTGCCGAGTGACCCCTGCTGGAGCCAGAGCGCGGGCCGGGCGAGGTGGTACTCGAGCGAGTCGTCGTCGGCCGGAACGGTGAGTAGCGCGATCGCGGTCGCGTAGACGAGCTCGACGGCGACGATCACGGAGAGAAGCGCCAGCAACCGGTCGCGCCGGAGCTCGCAGACCAGGTCACGGATGGTCGTCGCGATGCCGGGCGTCGGCGCCGGGCGCGCGACCTGGAGAACGACCGCCGCTGCGCATACGAGCCCTGTGCCCACCAGGTACCCGGGACGCCCGAGAGCGTGGATCGGGGAGAGCGCGATCGAGAGCACGACGATCTGCCCCACCCAGGTCACGTACGTGCCGAGCACGAGCGTTCCGACGGAGCCGCTGGAGAGTCGCAGCGCTATCAGCGCGGAGCTCGTCAGCGTCGCCAGCAGCGCCGCGACGGAGATCACGGCGTCAGCCACTGCTCTCGACCCACGGCGCGCCGATCGCGAGCGACCCGGTCTCGTCGACGACCACGACCGGCACCTCGGTGCCTGCCGGCGGCACTCGCACCGGGATGCGCACCTGCGTGCCCTCGGGCGTCGCAGTGACGCGCACCCCTCCGATCAGTGCATCGAGCGGCGCGTCGGCGTAGGCGACGAGCCTGAGCATGCCGGTCACGTCCTCGCGTCCGCCGTCGGTCCGGCGCAGTCCGATAGCTCCTCGCGGCCGGCGGAGCTCCTGCACGATCCGGCCACGGGCGTCCAGCCGTGGCTCGCCGAACGCTCCGGTGTCGGCCGCCGCGACAGCCGGGCCAGGCGCCGCCGTGACGCGCCAGACGGAGGCACCGTCAGCCGTCGCGCCGACGAGGACGAATCCGGCTCCGAGGTGCGGCCCGTGCTCCGGAATCGGTAGCTCGAGCGCCCGGCTGAGCGTATCGGGTCGCGTGATCACCGCGGTTGCGCCGAGCGCCGCCAGCGTCGAGGCGACACCGGGTGCCCGTGGGTCGACGAGTGCTTGCCGGAGCCCCTCCACGGGGCTGCGCCACGGAGAGGGCGCGACGTTGACGAGGTTGCGTCCGTGCTGTCGCTGCCGGACGACGTACGCGCCGTTCATCGTGTCCTCCCACTGCACCATCGGGTACTCCGCGAGCGCACCGGCAGGCACCCGAGCGAGGAGTCGGTATTCGGCCGGGAGCGCGGCGGGGTCGTAGCTCACCCCCGGGTGCGTCGCGCGTAGCTCGGTGACGGAGACCAGTGCGATCAGCACGACGAGCGCGGCTGCGAAAGCCGGCCCGACCGACGGCCGGAGTCGCCCCCGCACGAGGCGCACAAGCTCCGCGAGACCCAGACTGGCGGGCAGGAGCACCGCCAGGAACAGGACAGCCATCCAGCGGGACGGCACGCGGAAGGCGGGCAGCAGCTCGTAGAGCAGGCGCGACGGCATCCATGCGAAGCGGGTGCCGAGCAGCTCGATCTCGCCGGGCAGCGCGAGGAGGAACGCGACGACTGCGACCGTGCCGGAGGCCGCCGTCACGCGACGGAGCTCGCCGCCTGCTGGTACCGCGCGGCGCAGCCGCACGAGCCAGCAGACGGCGAGCGCGATCGTCGCCCAGCCGAGGTAGTTGCTCGTCTCCTGGATGTTCGAGCCGTGCCTTCGTGTCTCCCAGAACCCGGGTCGCACGCGGCTGAGCGTCGGGTTCGCCGGCGCTGGCACCACGAGCTCGAGGGGTCGGAGGCCGAAGCGCACCACGTTGTCGACCGGGCGTACCTCGCCCACGCCGCCGTCGCCGCCCCCCGCGAGCGCCAGGCCGGCGACGCCGAGGGCGACGGCGACCGCCACCCCGGTCGCCGCTGCTGCCGCTCGCAGCGCCGGTCCGAGGGGCCGCAGGCAGAGCGCCCACGCGGCGGCCGCGACGGCGACGACGACGACGGCCATCACCCCGTAGTAGCCGGACGTCAACCAGCAGAGCAGAACCGCTCCCGCAAGCAGTCCGATCCGCCACCCCGTCCGCCGTCGGGCGAGCAGCAGGAGCGCGAGTGCGAGGAGTGGGAAGCACTCGAGATGGATCAGCGACGCGTGTCCAGCGATCGCGCGCTCGACGTGCCAGGGGAACACGAGGTAGACGAGCCCGGCCCAACCCGAGACGAGCACGCCCGTTCCGAGGGCCCGGGCGAGGGCGTAGGTCGCTGCGCCGGAGAACGTCAGTCCGGTGAGGAGCGTGAGGTTGTACGCCGAGACCGCGCCGAGCCACGATGTCAGCAGGTGGGCGGGGAGGAACGGCCAGGCCCACTGGATGTTGAGCGCGTTCGACTGGTCGGCGCCGAACGGCGCCGCGACCTCAGCGATCCGGCTCGTCCCGACGAGGTCGTAGCCCGTCCGCTGGAGCACGTCGAGCCACCAGATCATCGTCCCCGAGTCGCTGTCGACCACACCGAGCACCAGGGAGCCGAGCGACCCCGCGATCGGCCAGGTGACGGCGACGGCGATCGTGCCGTACGCGGCGAGCGCCAGCAGTGCCTCGAGCAGTCGACCGGATCTGCTCATCGCTCGATCATCGCGTAGACGGCGGCGATGCTCCTCTCAGTGCGCTCGCACAAGGTTTCGCCTGGGGCATGGTGGTGCCGCACACCGTCTGCGGCGCGCGCCTGCTCGGAGCGTGCGTACGATAGCTGACGTGGAGCGCGGCCTCCGGGAGCAGGCAACGCCCCCGCCGGGCGGCGAGATAGCCGTCCTCGGTGTCGGAGGCGTTGGGGGCATGATCGCTGTTCGCACGGCGGCCGTCTGCGTGGGGACGGCGGAGACCGTCGCCGTGATCCGCGAGCGTGGGCTCACACTCGTCCACGACGGAGTCGTGACCGAGGCGCGCCCCGAGGCGGTCGAGCGGCTCGAGCATCCCGTCTCGCTGCTCGTCGTCGCCGTGAAGGCGCCGGCGCTGCCGGCGGCGCTCGAGCGGATCGAGGTGTTCTCCGTCGCCGACGGCGTCGTGCTCCCGCTGCTGAACGGGCTCGAGCACCCCGACGTGATCCGTCGCCGCCTCGGGCCCCGTATCGCGCCCGCGACCATCTCGCGCTTCTCGGGCGAGCTCGTCGCGCCTGCCCGGGTGCTGCAGCGCAGTGCATCGGCGCTCGTCACGGCGTCGCCGGGGGACGTCACGCGGCGCGGAGCTCGAGCGCGCGGTCGCGCCACTGCTGGCCGGCGGCATCGAGGTGGTGGTCGCCGGCGACGAGCGGACGGTGCTCTGGGAAAAGCTCGCCCGCCTCGCCCCCCTTGCCGCGGCAACGAGCGCGAGCGGCCTCTCCGTCGGAGAGCTGCGCGACGACCAGGGCTGGCGAGACCGCCTGGCGGCCGCGATCGACGAGGCGTGTCGCGTCGCTGCGGCGGATGGCGTGGAGACCCGTCCCGCCAGCCACTGGGCGATCATCGAAGCCATGCCGGACGACGCGACGACCTCGACCGCCCGCGACGTCGCCGCGGGTCGGCCGTCCGAGCTCGACGCCATCGTCGGCTCGGTGCTGCGCGCCGCCCACCGGCTTGGGGTGCAATGCCCCGACCTCGCGCGCCTGCTCGACGACGCGGAGAGCGCATGCCGAGCGTGATCGGGTTGATCGGAGCGCGGTCGGGATCGGAGCGCGTCCCCGGCAAGAACATTCGACCGCTCGCCGGGCACCCGCTGCTTGCCTACGCAATCGGCGTGGCGCGCGGGGCCGGTGTCTTCGACCGCGTCATCGTCTCGACCGACGCGGAGGCGATCGCCGACGTCGCGTGCTGGTACGGAGCGGACGTCCCGTTTCTTCGCCCGGCCGAGTACGCAACCTCGACGTCGCCCGACATCGAGTGGATTGCCGATCTCCTCGGCCGGCTGCCGGACACCTACGACCTCTTCGCGATCGTGCGTGCGACGAATCCCTTCCGCGGGCCCGAGGTGATCCGGCGCGGGCTGGAGCAGCTGCTCGCCACACCGGAGGCCGACTCGATCCGTGCTGTCGAGCCGGTCAAGCAGCATCCGGGCAAGATGTGGACGGTCGACCAGAGTGGCCGGACGATGAGCCCTCTGCTCGACCAGTCGCACCTCGAGAGCGCCTGGCACGCCGGCCAGTACCCGGCGCTGCCGCCCGTCTACGTGCAGAACAGCGCGCTCGAGATCGCCTGGACGCGGGTCGTAGGCGAGAACGGCACCCGCGAGGGGCGCGTGGTGGCGCCGTATCTCACGACGGGCTTCGAGGGCTTCAACGTCGACGACGAGGACGACTGGATTCGCGCCGAGGCGATTGCCTCGAGCGGCGCCGCTCAACTGCCCACGCTCGACGTCGAGCCGTACCCTGGGTCAATCAGCTGATGTTCGCGGCATCGGCGTAGGCGGCCACGACGAGCTCCAGCGAGTTGGCCAGGCGCAGCCGGTCGACGTTCTCTGCGAACCACGACGCGGTCGATGCTCGTAGCTGCTCGCCTCCGTCGACGGCGCGCACGATCGCGTCCGCGAGATCTCCAGGCGCTGCGCTCGGCGCGATCTCCCCGTTGACACCCGGTCGCACGAGTTCGGTCGCAGCGTTCTCCTCGCCCGCGACGACGACACTCGGCGTGCCGTGCGCGGCCGCCTCGACGACGACGAGCCCGTACCCTTCGCGCTCGGTCGCCGTTGCGAGGCACGCCGCCCGACCGAAGGCCTCCATCACCTCGTGCTCGGGGCGCCGTCCCATGAGTTGTGCCGTACCGTCGAGCCCGAGCACCGAGATCGTCTCGGCGACTCGCGCCGAGTCGGTGCCGTCCCCGTAGACCTCGAGCCGCAGGTTCGGTCGCGTGCGACGGGCCTCCGCAAACGCCCGCACGAGGTCTGGTACGCGCTTCTCAGGGATGTGCCGGCCGGCATAGACGACGAGCGGCTCGACGTTCGACGGTGCCGACGGCCGCGTCTCGCCGTCAAAGAGGCCGGGTAGCACGACGGGCGAGCCCTTGTAGCCCTCCGCCACGAGCCGGCGTGCGTGCATCCGCGAGAGGCAGAACGCGCGCTGCTCGGCACGTATGCACGCCTTCTGCACGAGCCAGCCGATCGTGCCGAAGACCGGTCCTGCGTAGCGGCGCCAGTACGCCGCCGTCCAGACCTCGATCCAGTCGACGACGACTGCATAGCCCTGGCGTCGGCGCAGCAGTGCCACCGCGAGCAGCGGGAAGAACGGGAACGAGGCAGTGTGGACGACGTCGTACTGCGAGCCGTGCCGCGCGAGGTGGCGAGCCACGGCGAAGCCGAACCGGAGTGGCGGGAGGAGCGTCCGGCGCTCCCGCCGGTAGACGCGCCCGGGCGGCGTGAGACCGATGACGCGAACCCCGGGAAGCGCCGGCGGATCCGCCGACCAGTGCGTCATGGTCACGTACGTCACGTCGTGTCCCGCGCCGGCCAGTGCCTGAGCGAGTCCGTGCAGCCACCGCTCCGCGCCGCCGATCGTTGCCGGGTAGAGGTGGTCGTAGACCAAGCAGACTCGCACGCCGCTACGTGACTGAGGTCAGCGCGTGGCGCGACGAATCGACCCCGTCCGCGACGACGACTCCGCGTGGGACGGCTTCGTCACTGGTTCGCATCGTGAGCAGGGCGATGAAGAACGAGCTGAAAACGACCTGCACGCCAAGGCCGAGCAGCGTGAACGCGAGGGCGGTCGTGTACTCGTGCTCGAGGGCGCCGAAGCCACCGACCGCCCACTCGCCGACGATCGAGCCGAGGATCGCGACCGAGACGACAACGAGCCCGAACCCTGCGGCAACGCCGCGGCCGAGTGTCAGATGCCGGCCGATACGGTCGGTGAGGTTTGCTTCCGCTCCGAACCGCGTGCGTGCCACGGTATGCGCGAACAGCCAGAGTTGCACGACCTGCGCTCCGATGAGGGTGAACGCGACGAAACCCAACATCGTGTGGATCTGCCATGTCCGGCCGAGCACGTCGACGGGGCCGCTGGCAAGGGCGAGCATCCCCCCGAGACCGATGGCCAGCAGAACGAGCCCGGGGCCGAGGAAGAGCCACGCCGGGCTGTAGAGGAGCATGAAGCAGACGTGACGCCACGCGTCCGAGAAGCGGTTCAGCTTCGAGTCACCGATGCGCGCGTGGTAGTCGATCGGGATCTCGCTGACGCGGAAGTCCCGCCGAAACGCCTTGAAGACCATCTCGGAGGCGAACTCCATGCCGGTCGAGTGGAGGTCGAGGCTGGCCAGCGCGTCGCGGCGCACCGCTCGCATGCCGCAGTGGGCGTCGGAGATCCTGACGCCGAAGAAGAGATTGAGCATCCCGGTCAAGATCGGGTTGCCGACATACCGATTGAGCCACGGCATCGCCCCCCGGTCAACGTTGCCGGCGAAGCGCGACCCCATGACGAGGTCGTCGCCGGCTGCCAGACGTTCGACGAACGGTCCGAGTTCCGCCACCGGGTAGGTGCCGTCCGCGTCGGCCATGACGATGAAGTCGCCACGGGCATGGTCGAGACCCGCGAGGTACGCACTCCCGTAGCCTTGGCGTCGCTCGACCACGACACGTGCGCCATGCGCCGCTGCGATCTCGGCCGACGCATCGCTCGAGCCGTTGTCGGCGACGATCACCTCGCCCGTCCGGCCGCTGCGGTGGATCCCGAGCCACGCCTGATCGACGACGTCACCGACGGCCGCCTCTTCGTTGAGGCAGGGTACGACGACGGACACCTCGAGGCGTGATTGCATCCGTCGCGACGGTAGCACGGCCTATCGGCCGGATCTGACGGCCCCGGAGGCCATGATATGCGTGTGGGTCCGATTGCAGCCACGAGCGGGCCGTCGCCGTCTGCGATGCTCGCCGGCAAGGTGTCCGATGCGAGGAGGAACCCGACTCGGTCTGCCTGCCCGAATCATGCCCCGACATCGTCCGACGTCGCCCTGTGACGATCGACCGCCGTCTCATGCGCGCCTACCTCGATCAGGCTCCTGCAGAGCCGGCGACTGCTCTCTGGCGATCGATCGAGCTCGGGCATCTCGTTGCCAGCAACGAGCTTCCCCGTACGGGTCGAGGGCTCGACGTCGGCTGCGGCGACGGTCTGGTGACAAGGCTGATCGGTGACGAGCTCGACGCTCGGTGGTTGCTCACCGGGCTCGATCCCGACGACGACGAGCTCCGCCGCGCGGCCGAGAGGGGTGTCTACGTAGACCTGCAATGCTCGGATGGGGCGTCGGTCGGCGCGGCGGACCAGTCTTTCGACTTCGTGTTCTCGAACAGCGTGCTCGAGCACGTCGAGGAGCTCGAGCCACTCCTGCGCGAGGTGGGTCGTGTCCTGCGTCTCGGCGGTCGGTTCGTCTTCACCGTGCCGTCCGAAGGCTTCCACGAGAATCTCGGCGGGCCAGGCATCCTTGGACGGCTTGCGACAGGAGCCTCGGACCGCAGTTCCTATCACTGCGCGCTCGATCGGCGGCTCGCGCACGTGCGGTACCTCGGCATCGACGACTGGCGCCAGGCGCTGGCTGATGCTGGACTCAGGCTGATCCACGAGAGCGACTACCTCACGCCCAAGGAGACGCGTCGTTGGGCCGCGGCCTCGAACGTCACCGCCGGGCTGCTGGTGAGGCTGCTCGGCAGGCGTCGGAGCCCGATCGAGCTGCAGCGATCGCTGGGCATCCGGGGGACGCGTCCGCCGCGCTGGATCCGTGTCGTCGGCCGTGTCGTCGGCCGTCTGGCTGCAGTGGGGCTCGATGGCGACGATAGGGAGTCACATCGTGGCTCGTGTCTGCTCCTTGTCGCAGAGCGCGCATGAGGTTGCTCTCCCGATCCTTGCCGACCTGACCGCGCCGCGGGGACTGATCGTGTCTAGCATCGCCGGTCGATGCCTGGCGTACGAGCTGTTGGGCGGCGAATTGCAGGGTCGTACGTGCTACGGGCCTCGATCAGCATCGGCCTACTGCTCGCCGTGCTCAGCCAGGTCGACCTGGCCGCCATCGGTCGGCAGCTCCGGAGCGGGAACTGGGCGCTCTTCGCTCTCGCGGTGGGCGTCCTTGTCCTGGCGCTGGTTCTCGGCGGCGTCCGCTGGCACCGCTTTCTTGCAGCCGCGCGCGTACCGACGACGCGTCTGGTCGCGGTGAAGGCATTCTTCGCCGCCGCGTTCGCCTCGAACTTCCTCCCGGCAGCGGTCGGCGGGGACGTCGTACGGGGCTGGGTCGGCGCGAAGGCCGGCTACAGGACGCGCGCCTACGCCTCGGTGATCATCGATCGAGTCTCAGTCGTCGCGTGCGCGTTCGTTCTCGCCTGGGCGGCCGTCGTGCTCGACGATGCTCCTGTTGCATCCGTCAGAACGCTCATGACGGCCACGTTGGTGCTCGTGATCGCCGTCGCACTCCTGTGCCTGCTGCTGGGCGGCTCCTCGCCGACGAGGCTCAAGCGCGTGATTCCGCGCCGGCTCGTCCCCGCGGCCCGTGACCTTCGGGAGGGCCTACGCCTGTCAGTTGCGGTACCGGTGCTCGCCGCGACCACGCCGACCGGGATCGGCTACCAGCTCTTGGTGCTGACGACGACCTGGCTGCTCAGCGAGGCCGTCAACGTCGACGTTGCGTTCACCGCCTTGGCGATCGTCTTTCCCTCCGTCCTCGTGCTGTCGGCCATCCCTGTGTCGCTCGGAGGTCTTGGGGTGCGTGAGCTTGCATTTGTCGCGCTTCTCGCTCCCTTCGGGGTATCCGCCACCGACGCCACACTTGTCGCCCTGATGGCCGGTGCGGCCTACGCCCTCGCTACCGCTCCGGGGGCCGTCACGCTGCTTCTCGACCGTCGCGCGGCCCAGGCGGGCATCGCGCCCAGATAGACATGTCACCCCGCGAGATACCCCAGCACACCCGCGCTCGTGGAACCGGCCGTCGGCGCGCCACCGATTCCGCAGCTCTCCCTCGTGAGTCTCGCCTGTTGCCTGCGACCCACTTCGAGCTGTCCGCGGCGGACTACGCCGCGAGCCGTCGTGGTCACATGCAGCGGCGCCGCCAGCAGTTGCTCGCGGGAACGATCGAGGAGACCTGCCCTCGGGTGGAGTCGTGGTGGAGCTCGGCTGTGGCCATGGCGACGTGATTGCCGCCCTTGCGATGGCACGCCCCGACGTCGCCTTCCGTGGCCTCGACGTGGAGCCGGACATGATCGAGCATGCCCGGCGGGCACACCGTGTTCCGAACCTGACGTTCGGCGTGGCCGATGTCGCCGGATGGAGCCCTGACCTGCTGGCGAACCTGGTGTTCGTCGTCGACGTCGTGCATCACGTGCGTGACGTCGACGCACTGATCCGTACGGTCGACCGGCTCCTGGCGCCATCCGGTCGATGGATCGTGATCGAGCCGAACATCTTCCACCCCTTCATGCTCGTCTCTCTTGAACGAATGCGAAGGGCCGGCCTCGACGAGGATCACTTCCGGCCCTGGCGCTTCGAGCCACGGGTGCGCGCTGCGGGGCTGCGCATCGATGAGCGCAGAACCGCGTTCGCGGTCCCGGGCGGATCGGGCAGGTGCCGCACGCGATCGAGCGGATCGAGCGAATCGTCGAGCGAGTGCCAGTGCTGGGAGGAAGCGTCGTCTATTGCATCTCGCGTGCGGAAGACGCCCCGCCGTAGCCGGGTCCCCGGCGAGTCCCATCGGCTGTCGCTGTTAGCGTGGCGAAGAGTGGTCGCCAGATGTCCATGATTCGCGGGGTCTCGTCCACGACCGCTGGGGACATGACGTGAGTGCTCTCGAGCGGCTCATGCGTGGGTTTGCGTGGTGGTGGCCTGTAGTGGCCGCGACGTGTGCAGCGGCAGTTGCGCTGGCCTCTCTCGCGTCCGACCGTCTCGTGGGCTCGACAGCGGTGCTCGCGCTCGCGGTCGGCCTGCTTCTCGTCCCGCTGCTTCCGCGGGACCACTGGTCTCCGGCGATCGTGCTCGCGGCGTTGCCGGCCCTTTCGCTCGGCGGTTTCGTGGTCGTTGCTCTGTCCCTGTCGACGGCGGGCGTCACGCTGACGAGGCTCTCCGTGGGCCTGTTCGTCCTTGCAGTGGCGATCGTGGTGGCCATCGTCTCGGCGCGCACGGCGACAGCGGATGAGGCCCGTGCGCAGAGAACGTGGAGCTGGCACGGCGAGATCGCCGTCGTGGCGGCTCTCGCCGGGATCGCGGCTCTCTCTGTCGCGCTGTCCCACCTCGTGATTCGCGGCGGCTTCCCGCCGCTTGGGACCGACTGGGGGCATTACCTCCTGTACGCGGGGGAGGTGCGCGAGCACGGTCGGCTCTACCTCGAGAACCCGTACTGGATGGGCGGCGGGCGACCCTTTCCAGGCGACCCAGGGGCCGCGGCGCTCCTCGGGAGCCTCGGCCGCTTCGACGGCCTGACCGACGCGACGCTGTCGCAGGTCATCACCGTGCTCTTCGCGCTCATGCCCTTGTCCGCGTTCGCGGCCGTGGCCGGGCTGTGGGGACGCGCCGCCGGGCTGGTCGCTGCGCTCACGCTGGCGGTCGCGCCGCAACTGAGGGACATCTTGCCCTGGCACGGTATCGCGCTGATCTTCGCGCTCGTCGTGTTCCCGTTCTTGCTCCTCTCGATCGGGCGCGCCTACCGGAGGCATCGGGACTGGGCGACCAAGGGCCTCGTCGCGTTCGTGCTCGTCGCCACCGCGGTCATCCACCGCGCCAGCGCGGTGCTCGTCGGGACCGTCGTGGTCACGGTGCTCCTCATACGCGTCTGGGGCGCCGTCCGCACGGAGGTGCCCGTGCCGGCGGCCGGAGGAGGCGGCCGGCTGACAGGCTGGCGTCACGATCCCGTCCGGGTCGTGCTCGTCGACGGCTGCCTCATCGCGGCCGTCGCGGGCTCCCTGGTGCTCGTGCACCTTGCGAGACAGAGCGCGGCGCTCGGGCGGCCACCGGGCGTGACGTACTTTCGGTCGCGGCTCGACCTCGAGACCTTCACCCACGCCTACGGCCGCTGGCTGCTTGCACTGGCGTTCCTCGCGTTGATCGGCGTCTTCGTGCGGCGACGCAGGCCTCGGACCCAGCGCTCGCGGCGCTCGGCGCCTTCACGGTGGGCGTCGTGGCGGCGTCGCTCCTCTTCATGGCGGGTGTCGCGTGGGACTACGGGCGGGCCGCCTACTACCTCGCGCTCCCGCTCGCAGCGCTGATCGGCGTAGGAGCCACCCTCCTCCCGCGCTTCGCCTGGATCGTGGTGTGCCTCCCGCTCCTCGCCGTCGGCATCCGCCCGCTGACGGGCGACGCTGAGGGAACGAACTGGCGCACGGCCGACGCCCGCGGGGTGGCCGCGCTGCGCGCCTTCTCGGCCGACCTGCGCGATGGCAACCCGGACGGCGCACCGGCGATCGTGACGGACACCTGCTACGCGTTCATTGCTCCGTACCTGGTCCGCGCGCCGAGTTACGCTGCAATCCCGGAGTTTATGACGGTCGCGGGGAAGGACCTCGCACAGGCGAAGGACGCGTACACGATCCTCGAAGGCGGGAGACAGGGAGCCGCGCGGGCGCGTGAGCTCGGCGTCGAGTACGCAGTGCTCAATCCCCGTATCTGCGGCATCCCCAAGCTCCGAGGCGACGTGCTCTTCTCGAGCGACCTGCTGCGCATCGTGCGGCTCGACACGTCCGCCGCGGATTGACGCGACCCTTCTCCGGTACGCCCACCGCACGTGGCCGTATCGTTCGACGCTGTGAGGGTCGCGCGCCTCGAGACGCGGTTCTGCGACGCGGGCTGGCGCCCGTGGATCTTCGTCCGCGCGGAGACGGAGGACGGCCTCGTCGGCTGGGCCGAGGTGACCGACTCGCACGGCTCCCCGCAGGGGCTCGCCGGGGTCGTCTCCGACCTGGCCCCGTTCGTCGTCGGCCGCGATCCCCGCGCCGTCGAGCGGATCTACTGGGAGCTGTACCGGCACACGCGCCAGAGCCCCGGCTCGATCGTCCAGAAGGCGCTCGCCGGGATCGAGAACGCGCTGCTCGACCTGAAGTCGAAGGCGCTCGGGATCCCGGTGTACGAGCTCTTCGGCGGCCCCACGATCGACACGATCCCGCTCTACTGGTCACACTGCGGCACCACCCGGGCCCGAGCCTGGGAGGTGACGGGCACGACGAAGCTCGCCTCGTACGAAGACGTCTCGGCCCTCGGGGCCGAGGTGGCGGCGGCCGGCTTCCAGGCGTTCAAGACGAACATCGTCGTCCCGGGCGACGACCCTCAGGTGCTGATGCCCGGCTTCGGCGCGGGCGGCGGCACGATCCGCGCCGGCGAGATCGCCGACGCGCTCGTCGCGCTGCTCGAGGCGTTCGGTCACGGCACGGGCGGCGCCGCCCGACCGGTCGTCGACCTCAACTTCAACCTCGAGCCGGAGGGGATCCTGCGCGTGGCGCGTGCGCTGGAGCCGTTCGGGCTCCTGTGGCTGGAGGTCGACCTCTACGACACAGCGGCGCTGGCGCTCGTCCGCCGACGCGCCCCGATGCCGATCTGCTCCGGGGAGAACCTGTACACGGCGCGCGGCTTCCGCCCCTTCCTCGAGGCGGGCGCGATGGACGTCGCCTCGGTGGACGTGATCTGGAACGGCTTCCACCAGGCGAAGAAGATCGCCGACCTGGCGGAGACGTTCGAGGTCACGTGTGCGCCCCACAACTACTACAGCCATCTCGCGACGCTCATCTCCGCCCAGTGGTGCGCGGCGATCCCGAACGCCCGCATCCTCGAGTACGACGTCGACGACGTGCCCTGGCGCGACGAGCTCGTCACCGCCCTGCCGCAGATCGACGGCGGCACCCTGAGCGTCCCTTCCGCTCCGGGGTGGGGGGCGGATGTGGTCGAGGACGTGCTGGCGGCCCATCCGTGGCCACGCGGCTAGCCGACCTGCGCTATCTCCCGCGTGGCGCGTTCGACGCGGTGCGCGGCGCGGGCGGGGACGACGACGTGCGGCTCGCGCTCCTGGCGGACATGTGCCGTCTCAACGCGCTCGTGGCGGTGAAACGCGCGGGCTCGGGTCATCTCGGCTCCAGCTTCAGCGCGCTCGACGTCGTCGCGCACCTCCTCTTCGCCGAGCTGAACACGGCCGCGGTCGGCTTCGAGAACCCGGACCGCGACGTCTTCTTCTCCTCCAAGGGGCACGACGTGCCGGGGCTGTACGCGGCGTTGCATGCGCTCGGCGTGATCCCCGCCGACCGGCTGCTGCGGCTGCGGCGCCTCGGCGGGCTGGACGGCCACCCCGATGTCGGCGTGCCCGGCATCGAGGCCAACTCGGGGTCGCTCGGCATGGGGCTCTCGAAGGGGCGCGGTATCGCCTGGGCGAAGCGGAGGCTGGGTCGGGCGGGCCGTGTCGTCGTGATGACGGGCGACGGGGAGCTGCAGGAGGGCCAGAACTGGGAGGCCCTGCAGGCGGCTGCCCACGACAGGGTCGGGAGCCTCTGGGCGATCGTCGATCGCAACGAGCTGCAGTCCGACAAGCCGACCGACGAGATCCTCGGTCTCGGCGACCTCGAAGCCAAGCTCGTCGCCTTCGGCTGGCAGGTGGAGCGCTGCGACGGTCACGACCACGCGGCGCTGCGGCGCGTCTTCGCCGCCTTCCGCGATGGCGACCCCGCGCGCCCGAAGGCGCTCGTGGCTGACACCGTCAAGGGCAAGGGCGTCTCCTTCATGGAGCATCCGCGCGCGCTCGTCGACGGTGGCGGCACGTACCGCTGGCACGCCGGCGCGCCCGACGACGAGGCGTACGCCGCCGCGCGAGCAGAGCTTCTCGGGCGGGTGGAGGCCGCGGCCGCCGCTCTCGGCGTCGAGCTGCCGTCGCTCGACGAGCCGGCCCCGCTCGAGGACACGCCCGCCGTGTCGCTCCAGGGTGAGCCCGAGAGCGGCGCAGGAGCGACGGCACCGAGCCTCAAGGAGAGCGCCGAGTTCGTCGCGGCCGCCTACGGGGAGGCGCTCGAGGAGCTTGCCGCCACGAACGGGCGGCTCGTCGTGCTCGACGCCGACCTCGCCTCCGACTGCCGGGTGCGCGCGTTCGAGCTCGCGCACCCCGACCGCTTCCTCGAGGTCGGGATCGCCGAGCAGGACATGGTCTCGGCCGCCGCCGGGATGGCGCGCCACGGTCTGCTGCCGGTCGTCAACTCGTTCGCCAGCTTCCTCGCCTCGCGCGCGAACGAGCAGATCTACAACCAGGCCAGCGAGGGCACGAAGGTCGTCTACGCCCTCCACTACGCGGGGCTGATCCCCGCGGGGCCCGGGAAGTCCCACCAGTCCGTGCGCGACGTGTCGCTGCTCGCTGCGCTCCCCGGCATGACCGTTGTCCATCCGGGCAATGGAACGGAGACCAAGGCGCTGCTGCGGTGGGCGGTCGAGGAAGCGGAGGGGAACGTCGCGATCAGGCTCGCGATCGGCCCGTCGCCGCGGCACATCGAGCTGCCGGGCGACCATGTGTTGAATCAACACAAAGTCGGCCATGGCGCGACCCTGCTCCAGGGAGACAAGGCGCTCCTCGTCTCGTACGGCCCGGTGATGCTCCACGAGACGCTTACCGCCGCCGAGCTGCTTCGCGCGCGCGGGAGCCGCGTTTCGGTCGTCGCGATGCCGTGGCTCAACGTCGTCGACGGTGAGTGGCTGGCCGAGGTGGTCGCCGGCCACGAGCACGTGGTCGTCGTCGAGGATCACGCTCCGGTGGGCGCGCTCGGAGACGCACTCCGCCGCACGCTGGCCGAGGCGGGGCTCGACCAGGGGCGCAGCCTGACGGTGCTCGGCGTCGAGGGGTGGCCCGCCTGCGGCACGCCGCCGGAGGCGCTGCGCGCGCACTCACTCGACGGCGCCTCGATTGCGGCGCATGTCGACGGCGTGATCGCTGCGGCATGAGCGGCAACCGGGTCTGGGTCGTCCTCGCCGAGGAGCTTGCGACCCGGGTCTTCGTCCAGTGCGGGATCCTCACGAAGCTCCACGAGCGCCTCGGCGATCGGCTCGTCGCGGTCGATCTCCTCGGCGAGGAGGCCTCGGCGCGCTGGCGCGACGCGAACGGCGTCCCGACCGTGCCAGGCGCCGAGCTCCTGCCGTGGCGGCCGCCGGCGCCCGAGAAGGCGCGGCGCAGGATCGACAACTGGCTCGACCGGCGGATCGGCTTCTTCCCGCTCGCGATCCGGTTCAACGAGCACCACGGCTTCCACACCGAGCGGATGATGCCCGGCCACCCGAACCGCATCCTCGACTCGTCCCTGGCCGGGCCGCTGCCTCGCAATGCCACCCTCGAGCGCTGGATGACGCACTGGTTCTTCTCGCCGCGCCGCTACGTGCCGTCGGCGCTCGAGCGCCGCCTCGAGGCGGACTGCGGCCTGCTCGTGCTCGCCAACCTCCAGGTGCGGGCCTGCGTGCCCTTTCTGGCCGCGGCGCGGCGTCTTCGCCTGCCCGCGATCGGGTACGTGGCGAGCTGGGACCACACCGTCGGCAAGGGTGTGCTCTCTCCGTACCTCGAGCGGTACGTCGTCCAGAACCGCGCCATGCAGGACGATCTCGAGCGGTATCACGGCATCGCGCCGGAGCGGGTCGTCGTCACCGGCTGGCCGCAGACGGACGTCTTCCAGCGGCAGCGCCCGCGCGACGAGTACGAGTCGCTGCTGCGCGCCTTCGGCCTCGACCCGGGGCTCCCGCTGGTGCTCGTGGCCGGCAACACGCCGACGAATGCGCCGTACGAGGCGCGATTCGTGGAGCGTGTCGTCGGCTGGTGGCAGGAGACCGCAGCGGATCGCTTCTCCCTCCTCTTCCGCCCGCATCCGCGCGATGCCCGCTGGGAGGAGCGCTTCGCGGCCGCGCGCGACCTGCCGGGCGTGCAGGTGCAGCCGGCGAGCTTCACCGACATGGAGGTGCTCGCGGCGCTCCTGCAGCACGTCGACTGTGTTGTCGCCAACGCGGGCACGATCCTGCTGGACGCGCTCGTCAACGACCGCCCGTCGGTCTGCGTCGTCTACGACGAGGGTGCCCCGGCGGGTGACAACTGGGCCGAGAAGAACGTGCTCGGCCGGCACTACCGCGAGCTGATGCAATCCGGCTCGTTCCTTCTCGCCTCGTCCTTCGACGAGGTGACCGCCGGGATCGAGCGCTCGCTGTCTGCACCCGGCGAGTTCGCAGAGGAGCGGCGCCGTGTGAGCCTCGAGGTGGTCGGCGAGATCGACGGACATGCGGCCGATCGCGCCGTCGACGCAATGCTCGACGAGGACTTCGAGTGACCCGCGCTCGTGCGGCCTGGAGCTGGGTTCTGGCGCGTGTGGCGTCGCGTTCCGCCGCGGCCGCGGTGTTCATCGCCGCGCTTGTCGTGCATGCACTCGAAAGCGTCGTCTGGCCGGTCGCCGAGGGCCGCGACTACGTGACCTACATCCGCGTCTACGCGGAGATGTGGCACTGGACGTCCGTCATCCCGTGGGAGCTTCTGTGGCGGATGCCGGTTGCACCGGCCGTGCTCGGCGTGCCGCTCGACATCGCCGGCCCGACCGGCGCGCGGGTCTGGATCGCGCTCATGTTCGCCGGCACCGTGACGCTCTGGCTCCGCGTCGGGCTCCGCTTCGGACGCGCGACCGCCGTGCTGCTCGTCCTGGCGTTGCTCGCCTATCCGGCATTCGGTGCGCTCTTCCACCGCTACTCGAGCGACGCCGTCACCGGCCTTCTCTTCGCCCTGCTTGCCCTGGCGCTGACCCGCGCCTGGGAGCGGCCGTCCACGGCACGTTTCGTCGTGCTCGGCGGTTCGATCGTGCTCATCGGCCTCGCACGACCCGCGAACCAGGTGCTCGTGATCCTGGTCTTCGTCCCGTTCGTGCTCGTCGCTCCGCTCGCGAGGAGGGCGAGGTGGGCCGTCGTGAGCGCCGCGGTCGTGCTCGTCGCATTTGCGGGTTGGGCTGCGGCCAACCAGGCGCGCTACGACGATCTTGCGCTCTCGCGGGGAGGAGGTGCCTGGCTGCCGTTCTATCGCGTCTACCTGACCGATCGGCTGATCGACCCCAGCAACGGGCCTGCGTCCAGGAAGCTTGGCGAGGCGGTGCGCACCCGTCTGCTCGTGCGAGAGCCGTACCGGTCGTACGGCATCACGATGCGCGAGTTCTTCGACCACCCCACGACGCGATACCACGAGGACCTCGTGTCGCTCTCGGACCGCGTCTGGGGCTGGGACAGCGACTACTCGGTGCTGCGTCGCGCCGCGCGGGAGGCGATCGCGCGGCACCCGGCCGCCTTCACTGGCGGTGTGGGGCGATCGTTGGTCGAGCAGCTGACTCAGTGGTTTCCGTACCTCCCCGCCGCAACCACGCCGGCGCCGGCCGGCGGGCAGCTGGTGGTTGCCGGAAAGCCGCTCCCCCGGCCGAGCGAGGGCGGCACCATACCCGCCGCGAGCGTGAGCTACTGGCTCGGACGCTCCGACAACGCCTTCGACGAGGTGTGGACGTCGCCCGTCGACCACCATGTGGTCAGCAGCAAGCCCGAGCTTCTGCGGAGGCTGCACCGCCTGGAGACCCGCGTCGCAGGACTCGCGCTACCACCTGCCGGCGCCGGCTCGACGAGCGCCGCGCGATGGCTCAACCGGGTCAGCCAGGTCTATCCTCGCGCCCTGCTCTGGCTCGTGGTCGGTGTCATTGCGATCGTCGTGCGCCGACCCAGGTTGTCGGGTCTCGCGCTGACCATCGCGGCCGGGGCGCTGCTCGTCATCCTGGCGACGCTGCTGGCGGTCCCGCCGGTCGACGAGTTCATGATGCCGCTCTTCCCCGCGTTTGCGCTCCTCGGTCTCGTCGGTCTCGTCGGTGACAGGCGCGAGCCGAGCGCCGCAGCATCGTGACCTCCCTCCGCCGCCTCTACGACCGTTTCCTGCCGGTGGTCGGCACGAGGCGCTCGGGAATGCTGCTCGCCGCCGTTGCAGTTGCGGTGTACGGCGTCCAGGCGCTCGCCTGGCCCGTCCAGCGCGGTCGCGACGCCTGGGACTACCTCGTCTACTACCTGTCCTTCTTCGACGGGTCGACGCCCTTCCCGCTCGTGATGCTGGTGCGGAGCCCGGTGACCGCGTTCGTGCTCGGGCTCCCGATGCAGATCGGCGGCGCGACGGCGCTCGAGATCGTCTCCGGCGTGCTGTACGCGGTCATGATCGTCGCCTGGGCAGCGACGGCATTGACGTTCTCCCGCGGTGCGGCCGTGATCGTCGCCGTCATCCTCCTCGCGACGGCGCCGTACGCGATCCCGTTCCACGAGCCGTCGAGCGACATGGTCGTCGCGACGGGCCTCGCGCTCTTCTCGCTCGGGCTGGCGCGCACGTGGCGACGCCCGTCTCAGCTCCGCTTTGTCGCACTCGGGCTCGGGGTCGTCGCCCTGACGCTCTCGCGTCCATCCTATGAGGTGCTTGTGCTGGCGGTCGTCTTGCCGCTCGCGCTCGGTGCCCCGTGGCGCGTGCGCGCGACGCGCTCGCTCGCCTTCGTCGCCGCCGTTGCCGTCCCACTGGCGCTGTGGGCCGTGATGAACGGCATCCGGTACGACGACACGACGGTCTCCCGCTCGGGCGCGCTCAACGTGCCCTTCTACGCGGCGTTTCTCGCGGGCGAGATCGATCCGGACGCCGGGCCCGCGTCCCGTCGGCTCGCACACCTCGTGGAGGACGAGGTGCTCACCCTGCCCGCCTACAGGCGGCTCGGGGTCGACGTCGACACCTATTTCGCCTCCGGGAAGAACTACGAGGTCGTTCGCCTGGCGGGTCTCAGCGACAGGGTCGACGGCCTCGACAGCGACTACGCGCTGCTCCACGACGCCGCCCGCGAGGTCACCCTCGATGGAGCAGTCGTCGTGCGCGGCTTCAACCTCTCTCGTTCGGGGCGCACGCTTCGAGGCTGGCTCGGCGACCTGCCCCCCTTCGAGCACCGGACAAAGCCCGACCGCTGGCCCGAGCCGGAGCCGACGATCGACGTCGACGGCAAGCCGTTTCCGAATCCCGCGGCGCAACCACCGTCCCCCGACGCCGTCCCCTACGGCTTCCTGCAGTGCGCCAGCGACGAGATCGCACGCTGCCTCGTCGCCGATGCGGCCACCGTCTACGACGACCCGGCGGTGGCTCTTCGCTACGACGAGATCACGGGCACGGTCGGACGGTGGGACGAGGGCCTCGGTGCGCGCGCGCCGAACGCGTGGCTCGCCGGGCGGCTCGGGCAGCTGCGCACCGTGCTGCCGCCGACCTGGGTGTGGCTCGTCATGTGCATCGCCGGGCTCGTCGTCAGGCGGCCGCGGGGCGCACTCGTGATCGCGCTCATCGGCGGCCTCGCACTCACGTTGCTCGTCGTGCATGCGCTCGCCGGGCGCCCCGATCCGCTCTATGCGCTGCCCGTGCTGCCGGCGCTGCCGGTGGTTGCGATCTGCGCTGTTGCCGCTCCCCGGCGCAGGGCCGACGACGGCCTCGCGTAGCATCAGGCGGCGTGGCGGCAGATCTCGACGAGGCCCTCGGGGCCACGGTGACGACCATCGAGCCGGTACAGGGCGCGCGAGCGACCCGGATCCGCCCGGCAACGCGCTGGCCTCGGCTCGATCTCGCCGAGCTCTGGCACTACCACGAGCTGCTCGGCATCTTCGTCTGGCGCGACCTCGCCGTCCGTTACAAGCAGACGTCGATCGGCGTTGCCTGGGCCATCCTCCAGCCGGCCATCGTCGCGTTCGTCTACACGGTCATCTTCGGGAAGTTCGCGAACTTCGACTCGGGCGGCGTCTACTACGGCGTCTTCGTGTTCGCCGGTCTCCTGCCCTGGCAGTACTTCTCGTCCGCGCTCTCGAGCGGCGCCGCCTGCCTGGTCACGAACGTGAACCTGATCACCAAGGTGTACTTCCCTCGCGTCCTGCTGCCCGTGGCGGCGATCCTGACGCCGGTCGTCGATCTCGCGATCGGGTGCCTGGTGCTGCTGGCGATGATGATCTGGAGGGACGAATGGCCCGGTGGGCCGCAGATCCTGCTCGCACCCGCCTTCCTGCTGCTCGGCGCGGTGACGGTGTTGGGGCTCGTGCTCGGCCTGTCCGCGGTCAACGTCCGGTACCGGGATGTCCCGTACGCGATCCCCGTCTTCCTCCAGGTGTTGCCGTTTCTCTCCGGTGTTCCCGTGGCGATCTCGTCTCTACCGGAGCGCTGGCAGTGGATCCTGGCGTTGAACCCGATGACGACCGTGATCGCCGGCTGGCGCTGGGCGGTGCTCGACACGCCGGCGCCCGTCACCGGGCAGGCGGCGCTCGGCGTGGCTGTGGCTTTCGTGTTGCTGGGGTTGGGCCTGACCTACTTCCGCTCCTCCGAGCCGGGCTTCGCGGACACGATCTGATGCCCGAGATCGCGATCAGCGCCGACGGTCTCGCCAAGCGGTACCGCATCGGCGAGTTCCAGGCCAGCTACGGCACGCTGCGCGATTCGCTCGTCGGCGCCGTGAAGAAGGTCGGGCGGCGTCATCACGAGAAGCGCCACCACGCGGAGGTCTGGGCCCTGGACGGCGTCTCGTTCGAGCTTGCGGAGGGCGAGGTGCTCGGCCTGATCGGCGGCAACGGCGCCGGCAAGTCCACGCTGCTGCGGATCCTCACCCGCATCACCGCTCCGACGCGTGGCACGGCGGAGATCCGCGGGCGCGTCGGCAGCCTGCTCGAGGTCGGCACCGGCTTCCACCCCGAGCTCACCGGGCGCGAGAACGTGTACCTGAACGGCGCCATCCTCGGCATGAAACGGCGCGAGATCTCCGCCAAGCTCGATCAGATCGTCGAGTTCGCCGGTGTCGAGCGCTTCATGGACACGCCGGTGAAGCGGTACTCGAGCGGCATGTACGTCCGGCTCGCCTTCTCTGTGGCGGCGCACCTCGAGCCGGAGATCCTGCTCGTCGACGAGGTGCTCGCCGTCGGCGACGCCGAGTTCCAGCGCCGCTGTCTGGGACGGATGGAGGCGCTCGGCGAGTCGGGCCGCACGGTGATCTTCGTCTCGCACAACATGCAGACGGTGGCGCAGCTGTGCGACCGCGCCATCCTGCTCGAGGGCGGGAAGGCCGTGCTGGACGGGGACAGCGCCGACGTCGTCGCGCGCTACCTCCAGTCGGGCCTCGGCTCCGGGTCGAACCGCGTCTGGCCCGACGACGCCTCGGCCCCGGGAGACGACCTCGTGCGACTGCGCTTCGCCCGCGTCGTCGGCGAGGACGGCCAGCTGGTCGACGCCGCAGACGTGCGCCGGCCCGTGGGCGTACAGATCGCCTTCCGAGTGCTGCGCCGCGGCGAGGCCGTGATGCCGAAGTTCAAGCTCGTCGACAGGCGCGGCGACGTCGCCTTCAACGTCTTCGACACGCATCGACGCTGGCGGGAACCGTGTGACCCGGGCGAGTACGTGGCCACGGCCTGGATCCCGGCGAACTTCCTCAACGAGGGCATCTACAGCGCGGACGTCGCCGTGTGCTCGATCGGGGCGCCGAAGCTCCACCACCACTTCCAGGAACGCGCCGCCGTCGCTTTCCACGTGCAGGATCCCGGTCTGGGCGACTCCGCCCGCGGCACGTTCACAGGGCAGTGGCGCGGTGTCGTGCGGCCGCTGCTCGACTGGACGGTCGAGCAGCGCTGACGAAGACGGCGACGCCGGTTTGACGGCAGCTCGTCGTGTGGCGGCCGACGTTCACCTTTGTCAACCCGCCCGGCAGGGTCTTCCGTCTCCCGGCCGGTTTCGCACCGTCGTGACGCTCAGGCGACGGCGAAGCGTGCCGCCGGCGCGAGCGCACCGGCGGCGGCTCCCTGCAGCGGTGCGTAGTTCCGCTCGGACAACGCCTTCAGGGCCGCCGGTGACGAGTACGTCCAGGTGGCGAGCACCCGCGGCTTGCCCTTCGCGAAGCCGCCACGGTGGAAGCCGCTGGTGTTGCAGAAGATCAGCGTGCCCCGTGGGGCCGTGAACGTCTCGATCCGCTCGCCCGCGATGCGGCGCTCGAACTCCTCGTCGGGCGGGTAGCCGTTGTAGCCCGGATACCACGGCCAGAGGTCTCCGAGCTCGCCGCCGGGGAAGCTGCGCGGCACGTATTCGAACGGTCCCGCCTGCTCGTCGACGTCGGACAGGTACAGGAATGCTTTCAGCAGGTGCCGGTCGTTGAAATCGCGATGCCACCGCTGCGACGACTGGCGCTCGCCCTCGTCGGTCGGCGGCGTGTACCAGAGATCGACGTACTCGAGCTTCGACCACATGCCCAGGTACGTGTTGGCGAGATCGAGCACGCGCGGATCGAGAGCGAGCTGCAGCCAGGGATCACCGGGATCGAGGTCGACGCCCCAGGCGTTCCTGCGGACGAGGAACGTCTTCACGCTGCGGCGCAGCTCTGTCTCTTCGCCGGCCGCCTCACGGCGGAGGCCGTCCTCGGTCTCCGCCACGAAGGCGTCGGCGACATCCGCCAGGGCGTCCCACCGGGCCGGCTCGGGGAAGAGCTCGCCGAACGGCACGACGACGAAGCCCTCGCGGCGCATCTCGTCGACGATGCGTTGCTGCGTCGTGTCGAGAGCGCAAGGTGCGTGTGCGAAGTGGCGGCGTGCCGAGCGATTCGACAGCACGCGGTCGTGGAGACCGTACGTCGCGCGCACGCCCCGGCTCTCGATCGCCGTCGCGACGCGGGTGACCCGCTTCGCGAAGTGCGTACGCCGCTTGTGCATCGGCCCGAGGATACCCGCCCCGGCGGGGACGTCCTCTACCCTTGCGCCGTGCGGATCGTCCTCAACACGAGGTCCGAGAGCGCTGGTGCGCAGGCGAGCATCATGGGGCTCTGCCAGCGCCTGCAGGAAGCGGGCGTCGACGCGACGCTGAACGATTGGGAGCGCTATCAGGACTACGACGTCGCCGTCTTCCTCGGCTACGACCACGAGCTCCATGAAGCACGGCGCGTGAACCCCCGCATCCGAGTCGGGCTTGCGGATCCAAAGCAGTCGCGGCGTGAATGGATCGCCGCGGCTCGTGAGGCCGACTTCCTCTTGGTCAGCTCGGTCGAGCAGCGCGAGATCTTCCTGCGCCTCAACCGCAACGTGCACGTGCTCTACATGTTCCCGGTCATGCCGGCGCGCGAGAAGGAGCACAGCGCGAGCGACACGGTTGTGCTCGGCTACCACGGCAACCGCGTGCATCTCGAGTCGATGGCGGCCACGGCTCGTCCTGCGATCGAGCTGCTCGCACGCACGCGACGTGTCGAGCTCGTGTGCGTCTACAACATCGAGGCGAGCGGCCGCGCCGAGAAGGGCATCCCCGACGAGAGCCTCGTCACGGTGCGTCATGTTCAACTCGACCCAACGCCGGCGCCGGGGACATCCCTCCCCGCGACCGTCGTCGAGCAGCTCGCCCGAGCCGACATCGGGCTTGTCCCGAACCTGCTCCCTGTGCAGCACCGCGACCTGGCACTCCGGCTCACCGCCTCGACCGAGCCGTGGCTCGTGTACGAGCCGTTCGACTTCCTCCTGCGCCTCAAGGCATCGTCGAACCCGGGCCGGCTCTACCCGTTCTCCCGGCTCGGGATCCCGGTCGTGGCGGATGTGACGCCGTCGTTCGCGCAGTTCGTGCTCGACGGCGTCTCCGGGTGCCTGGTGGCGACGCCCGAAGGGTGGTTCCGCGCACTCGACAGGTTGTCGTCGTCTCCGTCGCTTCGCACCACGCTGGCCGCCGGGCTGCGAGCGCGACTCGACGATGCCTACGAGCGGCAGGTTCCCGACCTCGTCGCCTTCCTCGAGCGGCCGGTCGAAGGAGCGCCGGTGTCGCTCTCCGCCGGCAGCCCCGAGCGGGACCTCTCCCGACTCGGCTCGTACGCCTCCCCGGCGCGACCGACGACCCGCTCGCGGCTCCGCGCCCGGCTCCGGCATCGGCTCGGGCGCTGATGCTCGTCTACCTCAACTTCACCGAGCGTCAGGGGCCATACGGCGGCGCCAACTCCTTCCTGCGCGCACTGACGGCAGAGCTCGGACGCCACGGCGCCGCATTCACCACCGACCCGCTCGCCCCGGCCGACGTCGCGCTGGTGAACGCCCTCACCGAGGGGATGAACCTCGAGCGTGTACGCGCACTGGCGGAGCGCGGCGTGCCGATCGTGCACCGCAAGACCGGCTTCCGCGGCCGCGGCTCGCCGGATCTCCGTACGGAAGTCGACGGCGTCGTGGTCGGCGACCGGCTGCAGATCGAGTTTACGCCGTATGTCAGGCACACCATCTTCCAGAGCCATTACAGCCGCGACGTGTTCGTCGCCTCGGGATTCGAAGGTCCCCACAGCGTCATCTCCAACGGTGTCGACGAGACGCAGTTCAACACGACGGTCATGCATCGCTGGCGGCGTCCGACACCGCGGACGTACTGGAGCCGAGGCACGCCGGTGCGGGTGGTCATCTCGACCTGGTCGACGGACGACAGCAAGGGTTTCCCCGCCTACCGTGCCGTCGACAGCGCTGCCGCCGGGCGTCGCGACCTGCGCGTCACGCTCGTCGGTCGGGTGCCGCACGGCACCCGTTTCCGTGCCATCCACACCGCCCGGGCGCGTCCGCCGCGAGAGCTCGCGGCGCTGCTGAAGCGCCAGCACGTCGTGCTCCAGCTGACCGAGCACGAGTCCTGCTCGAACGCGCTCATCGAGGGCATCAATTGCGGGCTCCCTGCCGTCTACCTGGATTCCGGGGCGAACGCAGAAGTGGCGGAGAACTACGGGGTCCGCTGGGCAGGGGCGCTCGACGAGGCGCTCGAACGGCTTCTGCCTGCATACGAGGAGCTCGTGGCGCGAGCGAGGGACAATCCCTACCGGATCACGAACGTCGCCCCGAGGTACCTGACGGTTCTGCAGGCCGTGGCGGATGGCCGGCCGGTCGAGGAGCCGAGCGTCGCAGGAGTGGGCTTCCGCTCCGATCCAGTCCGACGATCGTGAGCGTCGAGCGAGCGAGCCGCTACGGGCGAGCAGCGCGGCGGTGGGGACGTCTGCTCGCGGGGCGGAGCGTCCCGCCGGGAGTCTGCGTCTCGTACGCCCACGACGTCATCCCCGCACCGGGCGATCCCGTTGCCGGCGGCTCGGCGAAGGTGCAGCGGCTTGCGTCTCGCTTCCCGAATCATCCGGACGCCTTCTCGTTGCTCTACCTGGGCTCGACCTGGCTGCCGCGCGACCTGGGCGCCCTGCTGTGGCTCGCGCGCCGGAGGGGCGTCCCCGTCGTGCTCAACCAGGACGGTGTCGGCTACCCGGCGTGGGCGGGCGAGCGGACCGAGGCGATCAACCGACCGTTGCGTCGCGCGTTGCAGGCCGCCGACCACGTCCTCTACCAGAGCGAGTTCTCGCAACGGTCCGCGGACCGCTTCCTCGGCTCGGCACGTGGCTCCTGGGAGATCCTCCACAACGCCGTCGACGTCGACCTGTTCACGCCCGCACCGCATCCTCCCGCCGACGGTCCGGTCGTCCTGCTCGGGGGGGACCAGTACCAGCCGTACAAGCTCGAGCTGGGGCTCCGCGCGTTCGCGGTGCTTCGCACGACACATCCGGATGCTCGCCTGCTCGTCAGCGGTCGGCTCGCTGCCGACCCGAAACCGCTGCTCCGCGAGCTCCGGCTGGGGGGCTCGGTCGAGCTCGTCGGACGCTACGCGCAGCGCGATGCACCCGCGCTTCTGCGCCGGGCGCACGTCTATCTGCATCCGAAGGTGAACGACCCGTGCCCGAGCGCCGTGATCGAGGCAATGGCTGCCGGCGTCCCGGTCGTCTATGCAGCCAGTGGAGGAACGGTCGAGCTCGTGGGGACCGAGGCGGGGGTCGGTGTGCCGCACCCCGAGAGTTGGGACCGACAGCAACCTCCGCAGCCGGACGAGCTCGCCGCGGGGATCGAGCAGGTGCTCGCGGATCTGCCGCGGTACCGTGAGACGTCACGCCGACGAGCAGTCGCACGCTTCGCGCTCGGCCCGTGGCTCGAGCGCCACGAAGAGCTCTTCGTGGCGCTCCTCGCGAAGCGGCAGCCAGCCGCTACCGCTCGAGGTCGATGACACCGGCTCGGCGCCCGGCGCGGTAACCGGTGAGCCGGCCGCGAAGCGTCGCCAGCTGGTAACGCGCGAGGGCCGGGTCGCGGCGCAGCAACCACACGAGCGTGCCGCCGGCCGGTCGCACCAGCATCCGCGCAACCGCGCGTGCGGGGTACCGGTGGCGCGCCAGGATGTACCCGACGCTGGCGCCGTCGCGGCGGCCGAGCGCGCGCAGTGCCGCCGGGGTTGGCCCGGCGGCGTCGTGAAGGGCGACGAGCGAAGGGTCGTACTCGATCCGTGCCCCGCAGCGGAGAGCACGCACGAGCAGCTCGATCTCTTCGCCGGAGTGCCACGGCGTGCCCGAGCCGAGACCGAGTGCTTCGTCGAATCCGCCCACCCGCTCGAGCAGGCGGCGCCGGAGGAACACGGTCAGTGAGTTGGCGCGGTTCCAGACCGTGTCGAGCTCGACGGGGCAGGAGACAGTCGGCCAGCGTCCCCACGGGACACCGCGCGGGTCGGCCGCACGCCCGGTGATGCCGTCCAGCTCGGGTCGGGCGGCCAGGAGGCTCGCCACATTCTCGAGCAGGCGGTCCGGGTAGAGACCGTCGTCGTCGGGGAAGGCCACCACGTCCGCCTCGAGGTGGGGAAGCGCGACGTTCCGGGCGCGCGACAGGCCCGGGAGCGAGCGGAGCCTGAGCGCATTGACGTCCGGATGGCGCGTAAGTGTGTCGGCGACCCTGTCATCCTCGTTCTGGTCGACGACGACGAGCCGAAAGCTTCGGTAGGTCTGGCGCTCGAGCGACCAGAGGAATGCATCGAGCTCCGCTGCCCTCCCCAGCGTGGCGACGACGAGATCGAACGTCGGCCGGGTCTGTGTCACGCGGCAGAGGCTATCGTCCGTCACCGTTCGCCCCGTGACTGTCCCTCCTCCCTCCGTCTCCGTCGTCCTCGCGACCCACGATGCCGTCACGACCCTCGGGCAGGCGGTGGCGAGCGTGTTGCGTCAGACGCTCCCCGCGCTCGAGCTCGTCGTCGTCGACGACGCGTCGGGCGACGGCACGGATGCGCTTCTCGCGGCGATCGACGACGAGCGGCTGGTCGTGGTGCGAAACGACGAGCGGCTCGGGCTGGCCGCCTCCTTGAACACGGGGATCGCCGCGGCGCGGGCGCGTTTCGTTGCCCGTCTCGACGCAGACGACGTGGCGCATCCGGAGCGTCTCGCCCGGCAGCTCGACCGGATGCGCCGTGGGGACCTCGGCGTTCTGGGCACCGCCACGCTCGAGATCGACGCTCATGGCCGCGCCGGTGCGCTGCACCGGATGCCGTCGGGCCCGTCGGCCGTCCGTTGGCGTGCACTCTTCGGCTCGCCGTTCTTCCACCCGTCGACGATGCTCGACCGGACGGTGCTCGACACGCACGGGCTCCGCTATGACCCGAGATTCGAGCAGGCGCAGGACTACGAGCTCTGGGCACGTCTCCTCACTGTTGCCGAAGGTGACAACATGTCGGATGCTCTCGTGCTGCGGCGGGTGCACGAGGGGCAGACGTCGAAGCGCCAGCGCGGTGGGCAACGGGAGTTCCAGCTGGAGGTCGCGATGCGCCAGATCGCAGCGGTCGCACCGGAGCTCTCCGCCGAGGCGGCGGAGCTCGCCTGGCTCGTTGGTGCCGGCGAGCCCGTGCCCGAGTCGGCACCCGAGGCGGTCGACGCCTACCTGACGCTGTACCGGTGCTTCCGCGAGATGCGGCGCGACGTGGGCTCGGTTCGCGTCACGGTCGCCCGCGCCGTGATGCGCGCGGCACTCGGTGCCGCGGCGGGTGAGCGCGCCGGGCTCCTGCGTCGCGCCATGGCCGTCGATCCGGCGCTGCCGCTCCGAGGCGTCTACGACCGAAGCCGGCGTCGTGCGGTCGCGCGGGAGGTTCGGGCCGAGGGAACGCGGGTGCTCGCGGCGCTGCGGGCCGCAGAGAGCGAGCATCGTCCGGTGCGCGTGACGGTCGTCTCGCCGGAGCCGACGCCGTATCGCTCGCCGCTGTTCGATCGCATCGCGAGGCGTCCGGAGATCGAGCTCACCGTTCTCTACGCGGCGCGCACCGTGGCGAGTCGGACGTGGCAGGTCGAGCCCGACCATCGCGCTGTCTTCCTGCGCGGGGTCGGCGTCCCTGGTGCGCGGCGTGTGCTGCGTCACGAGTATCCCGTCACACCCGGCATCCACCGCGAGCTCGACCGGAGCCGCCCGGATGTGGTCGTGGCGAATGGCTGGAGCACCTTTGCGTCGCAGGCGGCGATGGCCTGGTCGCGTCGTCACAACGTGCCATACTTGCTGATCGTCGAGACACACGACGCGACGCCTCGCGCGACGTGGAGGCGTGTCGTGCGGGCACCGATCGTCTCGCGTGTGGTCCGAGGCGCTTGGGGGGTCTTCGCCACGGGGACACTCTCGCGCTCGTCGCTCGTCAAGGCGGGGGCTCGCCCCGACCGTGTGGGTCTCTTCGCCAACACCATCGATGTCGCCGCGTGGGCGGAGCGCGCCGACGGTCTCACCGACCGACGATCCGACCTCCGGGCCGCTCTTGGTGTCTCCGAGCGGGACGTCCTGGTGCTGACGGTGGCGCGTCTCGTGCCGGAAAAGGGGCTCGACACGCTGATCCGCGCTGCCGCCACGCTGGGCGACCGGCGGCTCGTCGTTGCGCTCGCAGGCGACGGGCCCGAGCGCGAACGGCTGTGCGCCCTGGCACAGAGTCTCGATGTCCGGCTCATTGCGGTGGGCGACGTTGCCTGGGAGCGAATCATCGAGACGTACGTTGCCGCCGACGTGTTCGCGCTCCTCTCGCAGTGGGAGCCGTGGGGTGTCGTCGTCAACGAGGCCGCTGCCAGCGGGCTGCCACTCGTCCTCTCCGACCGGGTGGGTGCAGCGCCGGACCTGCTCCGCGATGGAGAGAACGGCGCGCTCGTCGCAGCGGGCGACGTTGGGGCCGCCGCGGCGGCGCTGGGGCGCTTCCTCGACCCCGCCGCGCGGTTCGCCGCCGGCGCGCGCAGCCGCGAGATCGTCGCCGCCTGGGGCTACGAGCCGAGCATCGCCTCGTTCGTCGGCGCCGTCCGCGAGGCGGCCGGCGACGACCCCGCCGACTAGCCTTTCCCGCATGCGGGAGGGGCGCAAGCGCATCCTCGTCCTCAACCAGTACTACTGGCCGGGTGTCGAGGCGACGGCGCAGCTTCTCTCCCAGCTCTGCGAGGCGCTCGCGACCGACTTCGACGTGACGGTCGTGACGGGGCGGCTGCGCGGCCACCCCGAGCTGCCGGCCGAGGAGATACGCGGCGGCGTCCGCATCGTGCGCGTCTCGTCGACCGCCTACGAGCGTTCGCAGCTGCACCTGCGTGCCGCCAACTACGTCACGTACCTGACCGACTCCGTCGTCGCGGCCCTGCGCGAGGAGCGCCCGGACCTCGTGCTCTGCATGACCGACCCACCGATCGTGGGGGATGTCGGCCTCATCGTCTCTCGCAGGTTCGGGGCTCCGCTGCTCGTCATCAGCCAGGACGTGTTCCCAGAGGTCGCGGAGCGGCTGAAGCGACTCGAGAGCCGCGCCCTCGTCGGCGCGTTGCGCGCCCTCGTCGGCCTCTATCTGAAACGGGCCGAGCGCGTGGTCGCGATCGGCGAGACGATGAAGCTGCGCCTGGAGGAGAAGGGAACGCCGGCCGACCGCATCGCGGTGATCCCGAACTGGGTCGATACCCGCGAGATCACGCCGCAGCCGCGTGACAACGAGTGGGCCCGCGAGCATGGGCTCGAAGACGCGTTCGTCGTCATGCACTCGGGCAACATCGGGCACGCCCAGGATCTCGACAGCCTCGTGCGGGCCGCCACCTTCGTCCGCGACCTGGAACGGCTTCGCATCGTGATCGCCGGCTTCGGCGCCCGCCACGGGGAGCTGACCGCGCTCGCGCGCCGACTCGAGGTGACGGGCGTCGTCCGCTTCCTCCCCTACCAACCACGGGAAGTGCTGGCCGAGTCGCTGTCGGCGGCCGATCTTCACTATGTCGGGCTCGCGCGCGGGCTGGCCGGTTTCGTCGTCCCGAGCAGGATGTACGGGATCCTGGCGGCCGGCCGGCCGGTGATCGTCGCCGCCGATCCCGAGTCGGAGACGGTGCGCATCGCGCGGGAGACCGGCTGCGGGATCGTGCTGCCACCCGGGAGCCCGGTGCTCGTCGCGGGCGCGATCCGAGACGCAGCCACCGGTGTGTACCCGCTGGCGGAGATGGGCGCGCGTGGGCGCGAATACGTCGAGCGCGAAGCCGACCAGGAGATCGCTTTCGAGCGCTACCGCCGCGTCGTCGCGGACGCGGTCTGCAGCAGCTCGAGGTAGAGCCGGTCGACGTCCGCCACGAGGCGCTCGACCGCGTACCGCTCCAGCATCTGTGCGCGCCCCGCCTCGCCCATGCGCTGCCGCAGCGCGGGGTCCGCGGCGAGGAGGGCCAGCCGCTCGGCGATGGCGTGGGTATCGCCCGGCCGGACGAGATAGCCCGTGATGCCCTCCTCGACCACGTCCTCGACCCCGCCCACCCGGGTCGCCACGACGGGGCGGCGGGCGGCGAGTGCCTCGATCAGCGTCACCGGCGTGCCCTCGTTCGCCGAGGTGAGGACGATCGCGTCACACGCCGCATACCAGCGCGCGACGTCCTCCTGGTAGCCGAGAAACAGCACCGAGCGCGCCAGCCCGCGCCCGTGCGCGAGTCGTTCGAGCCGCTCCCGGTCAGCGCCGTCGCCGACGAGGAGGAGCAGCGCGTCGACCCCGCGCTCGCGGAGCGCCGCGAGCGCGTCGAGCAGGTCGTCCGTCCGCTTGACCGCCGTCATGCGGCCGAACCAGCCGACGACGAAGCGGTCGGCGGCGATCCCGATGCGAGCCCGGATCTCGTCCGGCGGCTCGTCGCAGGTGACGCGCGGCTCGAGATCGATGCCGAGCCGGATGACGGTGAACTTCCGCGCCGGCGCGACACCGAGCCGGACCAGGTCGTCGCGCACCTCCGGGCTCACTGCCACGAGCGAGTCGGTCACGCGTGCCAGCACGGTCTCGATGACGCGGAACACGAGCGACCCGGCGGTGCCGAAGTAGCCGCGCAGCACGTGGCCGTGAAAGGTGTGCACGACGACACGCGGCCGGCGGCGTCCCGCGAGGAGCGCGGCCACCCGTCCCACGGCTCCCGCCTTCGCCGTGTGGGTGTGGAGCACGTCGGGCCGCAGGCGGCGGATCAGACGCGCCAGATGCACGGCCGCCAGCGCATCGCGGAACGGCGACAGCTCGCGCGACAACCCCGCGAGCTGCACCACCTCGACACCTTCCCGCTCGGCCACGAAGGCCATCGACTCCTCGCCACGGCCGACGTCACCTGCGACCAGCGTCGTCTCGTACCCTCGCGGCGTGAGGCCGCGCGTGAGGTAGGAGACGTGCAGAGCCGGCCCGCCGACATTCAGCCGGGCGATCACCCGGAGCACGCGCACAGGACCTTTGCTCACGGCGCCCCACGATGCCGGGGCGGGCCTGGCAGGACGGCGAGGTCGGGGGTCCTCACGACCGCCGCCGCCGCGATCGCGGTGCGGCGAGGCGTCAGCCAGGCCGGCACGACGTTCACGCGGCGAGATCGTACCCTCGACACCCACAGACGGCCCCTCCGAGCCGCGTACACTCGCACGGTGCTGGTGCTGAAAGCGCTCTTCTGGGGCTCGCTCGGCGCGCTCGCGTGGACGCATGCCGGCTACCCGCTCGCTGCCGGCGCGCTGGCCCGGGTGCGTACGCGACCTGTGCGCGGTGACGTGGCCGCCGAGCCGACGGTGAGCGTGATCGTGGCGGCCTACAACGAGGAGCCGGTGATCCAGCGCCGCCTGGAGAACCTGCTCGCGCTCGACTACCCGGCCGACAGGGTCGAGATCGTCGTCGCCTCCGACGCCTCGAGCGACCGGACGAACGAGCTCGTGCGAGACGTGTCGGCGCGTGAGCCGCGGGTGCGGCTCCTCGACTGCCCGCGCGGGGGCAAGGTTGCCGCCCAGAATCGCGCTGTCCGCGAGACGACCGGCGACGTCGTCGCGTTCTCGGACGCGAACGCGACCTGGGCGCCCGACGCCCTGCGCAAGCTGGTCGCCGCGCTCGCCGACCCCGACGTCGCCTACGTCTGCGGTCAGCTCAGGCTCGAGACCGCCGCCGGGACCAATCGCGAGGGCGCGTACTGGCGCTACGAGATGTGGCTCCGCGAGTCGGAGTCACGTCTCGGCTCGATCACCGGTGGCAACGGGTCGATCTACGCGCTGCGGCGCCAGGATTACGTCGAGGTCGACCCCCGCTGGGGGCATGACCTGTCGCTTCCGTACCGGATGGTGCAGAGCGGGCGGCGCGCCGTCTACGAGCCCGCGGCGCACGCGTTCGAGAAGCCGACGCCGTCGAACGAGACCGAGTACCGGCGCAAGGTGCGGATGTTCGAGCATTGCTGGGAGATCACGCTGCGCGGCTCGATGCTGCGGCGGCTGCCGGCGGGGTATCTCGTCGAGGTGCTGTCGCACCGGGTGCTGCGCTATGCCAGCGGCATCCTTCACCTTGTGCTGCTGTCGACGAGCGCCGCGCTCGTCGCATCGGGCTGGCTCTACGCAGCCGTCCTCGCAGGACAGCTCGCGCTCGTCGTCGCGGCGACCATCGGGGTGCCGATCGCCCGCTACTACGCGCTCGTCACGTGGGCGACGGTGCGCGCGCTCGTGAACTACCTCCGCCGCGGCGTGCCCGCCACCTGGGAGGCGGCGGAGGGAACACGCTGATGCATCGCGCCGTCGACGTCGCCATCGCCGGGTTCGGGCTGATCGTCGCCAGCCCTCTGCTGGCGGCCGCCGCGCTGGCGACGAAGCTCGAAAGCGGCGGGCCGGTGCTCTTCCGGCAGACGCGGGTGGGGCGGGACGGCGCCGACTTCGAGCTGCTCAAGCTGCGCACGATGGTGGTCGGTGCCGAGACGAAAGGCGCCGGCTACGCGGTCGAGCAGGGCGACACCCGGATCACGCGGGTCGGGCGCATCCTGCGGCGGATGTCCGTCGACGAGCTGCCGCAGCTCGTCAACGTGCTCCGCGGGGAGATGTCGGTGATCGGCCCTCGGCCGACGCTCCGCTACCAAGTCGACCGGTACACGGAGCGTCAGCGCAAGCGGCTCGCCGTGCGCCCGGGGCTCACCGGCTGGGCGCAGATCCACGGTCGCGCGCAGCTGCCGTGGGACGAGCGGATCGAGCTCGACGTCTGGTACGTCGAGCATCGATCGCCGGCCCTCGACGCGAAGATCCTGCTCCGCACCCCGCTGGCGCTCTTCGGCGGTACGTACAAGGGCTCCACCGGAGGCTGGAAGGGCTCGTGACGGCCGTCCTCTTCACCTGCGCCGGGCAGCGGGTCGACATCATCAGCGCCTTCGCACGGGCGGGCGCGACGACGATCGCGGCGGACGGCAACGAGCTCGCCCCGACCCTCTACCACGCCGACCGCATGGCGCTCGTCCCGCGGGTCACCGATCCCGCGTACGTGTCCGCGCTCGCGGCGCTCGTGCGCGAGCACGACGTCAGCCTCCTGATTCCGCTCACCGATCTCGACCAGGAGCTGCTGGCCGAGAGCCGCACCGCGCTGGCGCCCGCGCTCGTTCTCGTCCCCGAGCCTGACGTCTGCCGCGCGATGGGCGACAAGTATCTGGCCCATCGCTTCTTCGGCGAGCACGGGATCGACTCGCCGCGCTCATGGCTGCCGGAGGAGGTGCCGGCCGACGCGCGCTACCCGGTGCTCGTCAAGGTGCGGGAGGGCTTCGGCTCCCGCCACATCTATCGGGCGGGGGACGCCGACGAGCTCGCGTTCTTCCTCCGCTACACGGTCGTCGACTCGTTCGTGCAGGAGGCGTGTCTGGGCGAGGAGTTCTCGATCGACGTCTTCTGCGACCTCGACGCTCGCTGCCTGAACGCGATCCCCCGCACGATGATCCAGTCGAAGGGCGGCGAGTCCATCAAGGGCATGTCGATCCAGGACCGTGAGTTGATCGAGCACGGCGCCTTTGTCGCCGAGCGTGTGGGCATCGTCGGGCCGGCCAACATCCAGTGCTTTCGCGAGCCGGACGGGTCGCTGCCGGTGACCGACGTGAACCCGCGTTTCGGGGGTGCCTTCCCGCTGCCCCTCGCAGCCGGCAGCCGCTACCCCGAGCTCGCGCTCGCGCTCGCGCGCGGCGAGCGTCCGGAGCCGCGGCTGGGCGAGTTCCGGGAGGGAATCGTCATGACCCGCTTCTTCTCCGATCTCTGCCTGACCCGCGACGGCGACGCGCTGGTGCCGTTCGCGGAGGAGCTCCCGCACCCGCTCGCGTCCGAGCCCGGGGAAGCGTGAGGAGTTCCAGGTCGGCCCCAGGCCGCGAAGCGGCCGTGAGAACAGTGTTGGGGACAGGCTCAAGCCTGTCCCCAACGCAGTCTTCAAGCCGCCGGAGGCGGATCTCCGCGGCGGGGATCCACGTCTGCGGATTCCCGCCTTGCGGGTAGGACGTCGCGTGAATTCGGCCGCGGCACCGCGGCTCATCGCGGTGGCGCTGCTCGCGGCGCTCGCCGTCCTGCTCGTCTGGAACGTCTGGCAGTTCCCCTGGCGTCAGGGCTACGACGCGACCGCCTCGGCCCACTACGCGGAGGTGCTCGGCGACGAGCACCGGCTGCCGCACCCGGACGAGACGGACGTGTGGCACAACCCGCCACTCTTCTTCCTCGTCGCGGGCGCGCTGTACCGCAGCGCGGACACGGTCGGCGTCGTCCAGCCCGGTCGCGCGGTGCAGCTCTTCGGGGCGCTGTGCGTGCTCGCCATCGCCGCGCTCACGTACGGCATCGCACGGGAGCTCTTCCCGCGGCGGCGCTGGCTGCCGCTGGCCGCTCTGCTGCTCGCCGTGCTGACACCGGTGCTCGTCCGTGCCGGCGCCCTCTTCCACCCGGAGCCGCTCGCCACGGCGCTGACCACCGCGGCGCTCTTCGTCGTCGTGCGCGCGCTGTGCCGGCGCCGGCTGGGCTGGCGCGTCGGGCTGTCGGCGGGCGTCTTGCTCGGTCTCGCCAACCTGACGCGCACCTGGGCACTTGCGGCGCTCGCCGCCGTGCTGCTCGGGCTCGCGCTCGACTGGCTCTGGCGCCGCGACCGGGCCACGCTCCGTACCCTCACCGCGGTGGCTGTCGCCGCGGCGGCGTTCGTCGTGCCGTGGCTCGTCGTGAAGGCGCACACCTACGGCAGCGCGCTGGCCTACAGCCGCCCGGTGGCGGAGCAGTGGCGCCAGCACGGGCGCCCCGTCTCCTTCTGGCTCGACCTGTCGCCGTCAGACGTCGCCTGGCGCCCGTACCAGCCGTGGTTCCGCAACGTGCTCGTGCCGACGGTGTACGCGGACTGGTGGGGCGACTACTGGCGGATGTGGCGCGTGCCGCCGGCGCTGCACGACGAGCCCGATGTGCTGCCGGCCCGGGACGCGACGCCCCTCCGCCGCCAGTCGCTCGCCGGGCTGGCCGTGACGGTGGCGATTCTCGCCGGTCTCGTTGCGCTCGCCGGTCGCGCCTGGCGCCGTCGCGACGCGGCGCCGGCGACGCTGGTGCTGTCGGTGGCGCTGCTGGTCGTTTCCTTCGTCGGCTTCCTCGTCCGGTATCCGAAGCAGGACGGGGACAACATCAAGGCGCTCTACATGCTGAACGCGGCGCCGGTGCTCGCCGTGGCGGGCGCGTATGCGCTCTCGTGGCTGTGGCGGCGCGGGCGGCTCGGCGCCGCGGCCGCGGCGCTTGTCGTGGTCGTCCTCGCGGTGCCGACCGTCACGTTCCTCGTGCTGCCCGTCTAGCCCACCGCTACCGTTTCCGCGATGCGCTTCGTCGTCACCGGCGCCGCCGGCTTCATCGGCTCCCACCTCGCGAACGAGCTCGTCGCGTCCGGCCACGAGGTCGTCGGGCTCGACTCGTTCACCGACTTCTACGATCCGGAGCTGAAGGAGGAGAACGCGCGCGGTCTCGACGTGCGGCGCGTCGACCTGACAGCCGATGAGCTCGAGCTCGCCGGCTACGACGGCGTCTTCCACCTGGCGGCACAACCGGGAGTGCGCAGCTTCGGCGACGTGTTCCCGCTCTACCTCGAGCGAAACGTGCTCGCCAGCCAGCGGCTCTTCGAGGCCGCCGCACGCGCGGGAGTGCGGGTCGTGTTCGCGTCGTCGTCCTCGGTCTACGGGGAAGCCGAGCGCTATCCGACGACCGAGGAGACGCCGCCGCGACCCCTGTCGCCGTATGGCATCACGAAGCTCGCCTGCGAGCACCTCGCACGCGCGTACGAGCAGAGCTTCGGCCTCGAGGTCGTCGTGCTGCGGTATTTCAACGCCTACGGGCCGCGCCAGCGCCCGGACATGGCCTTTCCGCGGATCGTGTCGGCGCTCGCCGAGGGCGGTCCGTTCACGCTGTTCGGTGACGGCGAGCAGAGCCGCAGCTTCACGTACGTCGGCGATCTGGTCGCAGCGACGGCGCTCGCCATGGAACAGGGGCGGGCCGGTGTCGTCTACAACGTCGGCGGGGGCGAGGAGGCGACGATGCGCGAGACGATCGCGCAACTGGAGCGCATCTCGGGGCGGACGCTCGACCTCCGTGTCGAGGCGGCCGTGCCGGGTGACCAGCGTCGCACGAAGGCCGACACGACGCTGATCCGTGACGAGCTGGGATGGTCGCCGACCACGTCGTTGGCCGACGGGCTGCGCCTTCAGTGGGATTGGGCGGCTGGTAGGGTCGCGGCGCGATGACGGAGAGCCGGCGCGTGGAGACGGTCGACCTCGACGCCGAGCGCGAGGTCGATCTCGGGTCTGCCTGGCGCCGCATCGCCGCCCGCTGGTGGCTGCCGGTGGTGGGGCTCGTCGTGGGCGCCGCACTCGGCGTGCTGGTCGCGCTCGGTGGCGGTGACGTCTACCAGGCGAAGACGCTGATGTATCTCGGCCAGCCGTTCACACCGGGTGGCGGCAGCCAGATCGTCAGCCTGCAGACGAACCCGAAGGCCGTCAGCGAGGTGATCCGCTCAGAGGCGGCGATCGCGCGGGCTGCGGCGGCCAGTGGCCTCCGGCCCGGGCAGCTGCGCGGGAACGTGACCTCCGCGCCGATCGTCCAGGTGGGGCAGATCGCGAACCGCACGCTGTCGCCGCTGGTGGAGGTTGTCGTGCGGGCGCCCACGCGGGCACAGGCGGAGAAGGCAGCCGCGTCGTTCGCGCAGAGCGTCAATGCCGCGATCGCCGGCTACGTCGACAACAAGATGCGGCTCCTGGCACAAGACATTGCTTCGACCCGGGCCTCGATCGACCAGGCGAACGAGCGTATCGCCACCGCGCAGGCCCAGCAGAAGGCGCTGGCGGGCAACACGACCCTGTCGCTCGCGGAGCGCCTGTTGATCCAGGCGAACATCAACACGACGCTGCAGTTCTACGAACAGCGGAGCCAGGTGCTGCGCGCCGAGGAGACCGAATCGGAGCAGTTGCTCTCGCTCGCACAGCAGGTGGAGCGGACGCGCGTGCTCGAAGAAGGACGCGGCGTGCGCACCGACGCGACGAGCCGCCGCAACTCGATGGTCGTCGGCGGTCTGCTCGGGTTGCTGGCCGGGATCCTCGCCGCCTATCTGTGGGACCCGTTCGCGGCGCGCAGGAAGGAGCCCGCGGGCGCCTAACTCAAGCGGGATGCTCGAGGGCAAGCGCGTCGCCGTCGTCGTCCCCGCGTACAACGAGGAGCTCCTGGTGGCGGAGACCCTCCGCGGCATGCCCGAGTTCGTCGACCGGATCGTCGTCGTCGACGACCGTTCCACCGACGGGACCGTCGAGCAGGCGCGGTCGGTCGGCGATCCGCGCGTCGAGGTGATCGTCCACGACGTGAACGGCGGCGTCGGCGCCGCGATCCTGACCGGGTACGAACGCTGTCGTGACGAGGGCATCGACGTCACGTGCGTGATGGCCGCCGACAACCAGATGGACCCGGCGGAGCTCATCGACCTCGTCGCACCCGTGGCCCGAGACGAGACCGACTACACGAAGGCGAACCGCCTCTTCACCGGTGAGGCCTGGACGCTGATCCCCCGCGCGCGCTACCTCGGCAACGCTGCGCTGTCGCTGCTGACGAAGATCGCCTCCGGCTACTGGCACGTGGCGGACTCGCAGGCCGGCTACACGGCTCTGTCGCTCGACGTGCTGCGCCGCCTCGACCTGCAGCGCGTCTACCGCCGCTACGGGTTCCCGAACGACATGCTCGTGCACCTGAACGTGGCGAACGCCCGCGTGCGTGACGTGCCGTCGCGGCCGATCTACGGCGTCGGCGAGCGGTCGGGCATCAAGATCAGGCGCGTCGCACCGCGGATCGCCTGGCTCCTGTTCAAGGGCTTCTGGTGGCGCCTGAAGGAGAAGTACGTGATCCGCGACTTTCACCCGCTCGTGTTCTTCTACGTGCTCGGGGCCTTGATGACGACGGTCGGACTGGCGCTGGGTGTGATCGTGGCCGTGTCGCGCCTCTTCTTCGGCAACGTGATCACGACGCCCACGATCGTCTTGGTGGCACTGCTGCTCATCTCGGGCACGCAGTTCACGCTCTTCGCGATGTGGTTCGACCAGGAGACGAACAAGGAGCTGCGCTGAGGCCCGCAGCGCCAGCGCTCCGGTCGAGACTCAGGCGCTCGACGATCAAGGCCCTGAGCAGGGCGCACCTGCTTGTGTATCGGGTGAGCCGAGGCAGGGTCCTCGGAAGGGTGGCAGGGATGCCGGTGCTGCTGCTCACGACCACCGGCCGCCGATCGGGCCAGGAGCGCACCACACCGCTCTCGTTCTTCCGGGACGGCAGCGACCTCGTCGTCGTCGCATCGAACGGCGGAGCGGATCGACCGCCCGACTGGTGGCTCAACCTGCAGCAGAACCCGCGCGCAGTGGTCGCCACGGGCAGCGACAGGCAGAACGTGACCTTCAGACCCGCTTCCGCCGACGAACGGACTCGGCTGTGGGTCACGATCACAGCCGCACACGCCGGCTACGCCAGGTACCAGGAGAGGACGACGCGGCAGATCCCGGTCGTCATCCTCACACCCGACGGCGCCGTCCACGGCACCGGCGCCCGGCGCTAGACTCGTGTGATGTCGAAAGGTTCCGAGAAGCCCAAGAAAGCGGCCAAGAAGCCGCCACAGAAGACTCTCAAGATGCGCCGCAGCGAGAAACGGGCGGCGAAGAAGCTCGGCTCGTCCTAGCAGCCCGCGGTCGTCAGAAGGTCGCGCCGGGTCGCCACGGCCCTGCGTCGACCCAGCCGTGCCAGGAGTCGATCCGGATCCAGGCGCTGACGCGGGCGCTCGCCCGGTTGCGAAACGGCCGGCCCGTGTAGCGGTGCGCCAAGCGGTCGATGTCCGCGAGGCTCGCGTCGTCGGCGACCCGCGCAATCGCACCGTAGACGGACAGGTGCCGGTACCAGTCCTCGGCATCGAGTGCGGTGAGGGTGACGGGCGCACCGACCGTGAGCCAGGCACGACGGCGCCGGCCGGCGTCCATGTTGAGGAGGATCTCGCCGTCGTCCCAGTCGTACCAGGTGGCGACGCTGAACGGCCGCCCGTCCTTGCCGACCCAGCCGATGACCGCATGCTGCGGCCGCTGCAGGAACTCGATCCCGTCGGCTGGAAGCGCGCGACCGTCCGTCATCGGTGCAGCGTATGCGCCCAGCCGTCGGGATACGGGCGGGACGCACGATCTACTCGATCGGGATCTCGAAGCGAGCGATGATGCCGGGGTCGCCGCCTCTCGCGAGTAGCTCGGGATCGGGATCGCGAGTCGCCACCCATGCATATCCGTGTTCGGGGTAGGCGACGACGTCCGGGAAGCTCCCGGCGCTGATCGCGAGGATCTGAGCGGGTTCTTCGGTGGGGTTGCTGAACGTGTGAAGTCCGGCACGTCCTTCGGGGCAGAAGACGAAGTCGCCCGGAGCCATCTCCTCTTCGCCGTGTTGGTTCCGGAAGACGGGACGGCCGCTGAGGACGAAGAACATCTCTTCGGCTCCGAAGTGCATGTGCATCCGCATCTCAGGCGCGTCGGGGGGCAGTTCGTACAGCGTTGCTCCCATCCTGGCGTCGTCCGGCCGCCAGAAGATTCGACGCCGAGTCCCGGCTTCTCCATTCTCTCCGTCCCATGCGTCGGAGAAGAGGTTCTGACGAATCATTTCGTGTACCTCCAAGTCGTAGCGGTGGCACGCAGCGTCCGAGGCCGCCTCGAAGGCAGCCTCGGCGCCTGCGCCAATCACGCGCGGCATCGCCGCGTCGATACCGCTATCTCGTCGCCGGATCCACGGCGGGATCGTAACGTTCGCCGACTCAGATGCGATGCGGGAGTGCGGATGGGGCGCCACAGCCGGTTGATGCGACCCCTCGAGCGATTTGACATATAACGATATATCGAATACTGTCGTGACATGAACAGAGAAGATCGTTTCAACAGAGTAGGCCCCGAGGGATTCGGCGGCCCGGGCGGGCCCGGCGGCTCCAGAGGGCCGGGTGGCCATCGCGGCCACGGCGGCTTTCGGGGCGGCCGGCCTCGCCGGCGCATGCGCCGGGGCGACGTCAGAGCCGCGATCCTGCTCCTCGTCGAAGAGGAGCCGCGCAACGGCTATCAGGTGATGCAGGAGATCGAGGCACGCAGCGAGGGCGCGTGGCGCCCGAGCCCCGGCTCGGTCTACCCCGCATTCCAGCTACTGGCCGACGAGGGTCTCGTCCGGAGCGAAAGCCGCGACGGCGGGAACCTCTTCGAGCTGACCGACGCCGGCCGCAGCCACGTCGACGAGCACCGGGAGCAGCTCGGCTCTCCCTGGACGCTGGCCGGCGAGGGCGTGCCCGAGGGAGTCCGCGAGCTCGGCAAGCTGATGAGGCAGGTCGGGATCGCCGTCAAGCAGGTCATGCACGCGGGCGGCACGACGCAGACTGCCGAGGCAGCCAGGGTGCTCGCCGAGACACGGCGCTCGCTCTACCGGATCCTCGCGGAGGACGAGCCCGACGCGAGCTGAGCCACGCGGCGGCGGGTCTTCACGACCGCCGCCCCGCTCATGAAGTCGCGAAATGCGTGTGCTGTTGTCGACGAACGACTGCGAGGAGAGTGGCCAGTGATGGACGCCGACGTGATCATCGTGGGCGCCGGCCCGACCGGCCTGATGTTGGCCGGTGAGCTGGGCCTGGCCGGGGTGCGACCGCTGGTGCTGGAGCGGCAGCCGCAGATCCGAGACGTCCCGAAGGCCGGCGGTCTCAGCGGGCAGATCCTGGAACTGCTGCGCTACCGTGGCGAGCTCGAGCGATTCGAAGCGGCTGGCACCGCGGCCACGCGGGCCCCCCGGCTCCCGTGGGGCGGGATGCACGTCGACTTCAGCATGCTGGCCGATCCCCCGATGGAGGTGCTGCCGCTCCCGCAACCGATCCTCGAGCGCGTCCTCGACGGATGGGCCTGCGAGCTCGGCGCCGAGATCCGCAGAGGCCACGAGGTCATCGGGCTGAGCCGGGACGACGCGACGGTGACCGCGGACGTGCGGGTGCCGGACGGGCAGGATCGGGTGAGCGCCCGGTACCTCGTGGGCTGCGACGGGGCCAGCAGCCGGGTGCGCGACCTGGCCGAGATCCCGTTCCCCGGCATCACGTACCCGGAGGTCCAGCGGCTCGCACAGGTCACCGTGCCCGAGTCCGTGACCGTGCTCGAGAACGGCGACATCGACGTCGCCGGGGTGGGCAGGATCAGCTTCGGTTTCACACGAACCGAACACGGTGAGTTCGCGCTCGGGTCGACCAATCCCGAGCTGATGGGGCTCTTCACCAGCGAGGAGGAGTCCACCGAGTACGACGACGACGAGCCGATGACCGTCGACGAGCTCCGGGACAGCATCCGCCGCGTGCTGGGCGTGGAGCTGCCCCTGGGAGAGCCGACCCGGCTGACGCGCTTCACCTTCCACGCCCGGGAGGTCGAGCGGTACCGAGACGGGCGGGTCCTGATGGCCGGCGACGCCGCCCATCTGTTCCCCTCCCCGGGCGTCGCACTCGGCGCCGGCCTCCTCGACAGCGTCAACCTCGGCTGGAAGCTGGCCGCCGACGTCCACGGCTGGGCGCCGGACGGCCTGCTGGACACGTACCAGGACGAACGCCGCCTCGCCTGCGCACGCAACATGCTCCACGCGCAAGCCCAGGTCGCCATCCGGCGCGGTCACGACCCGGCCGCCGTCGCACTCCGGGAGCTCTTCCAGGAACTGCTCGCCGATGAGCAGCCGTTGCGCCGCCTCGGCGGTCTCATGGCCGGCTCCGAGGTTCGCTACCCGTTCCCCGGCCGCGACCACCACGTCCTGATCGGGACCTTCGCACCCGACCTCCCCCTGCACACCGACCGGGGCGCGACGAGCGTCGCCAAGCTGATGCACCTCGCGCGGCCCGTCTTCCTCGACCTCGCCGACCGCGCAGACCTCCGCGAGACCGCCCGAGAGTGGCAGCATCGCATCGACATCCACACCGCCGAAGCCGATCACCGACCGGCCGACGCCCTCCTGATCCGCCCGGACGCCCACGTCGCCTGGGCCGCAACCATCGACGAACCCGCCGACACCGCCGCGCTCGCGCTGCGAGAAGCGCTCTCCGACTGGTTCGGCACATCCCTGAAAGCGACAGTGCCCGTCATCGATCGGCCCTCCTGAGCGGCCGACCCCGTGCAGGGGATGTCGCTCAGGCGGCGAAGGAGCACGGTCGATGGTGACAACGGGTGCCGGAAGCCGTCGGTACCCTGGTTTGCAGACACAGAGCCGGACGCGCCAGCGGACGCGTCCCCGAACCCTGGAGCCCAATCCCATGCGCCGATTCAAATTGATCCTCCCACTGGCGACATTCGCCGCGGCCGTGCTCGTCGCCGGAGCGGCGGCCTTCGGCGTCATCGACGAGCCGCTTCCGATCGGATACGTCGGCCAGCCGTACAGCTACCAGTTCACGGCGAGCGGCGGCGAGGCGCCGTACGAGTTCACGCTCGACAACGGATCGCTACCGCCGGGCCTCTCGCTCAGCAGGAGCGGCGCTCTGACGGGCACGCCGACCGTGGCGGGAACATGGAACTTCTACATCGAGGGGTCCTACTTTTCCACCGGACTCAATGCGCGCAAGTACTCACAGCGTCAGTTCACGCTCAGTGTGGTGCAGGGCCTCGTGATCCAGCAGACCTCGGTCCCGGTGATGACGCGGGGTACTGCCGTCAGCATCCAGCTGACGGCGACCGGTGGCGGCACGCAGACCTGGTCCGTCTCCGGAGGAGCGCTGCCCGCCGGCCTCGGCCTCTCGGGCAGCGGCGTGCTCAGCGGCACGCCGACCGCCGTAGGCTCGTCCAGCTTCACTGTCCGCGTCGCGGACGGGGCCCGCTCTGACACCCAGAACTTCACCGCCGAGGTGATCGAGGCGCTCGTCGGTGCCGCGCCGGAGTTCCCGCCGGCTGTCGTCGGCTCGGACTTCAATGCGTCGATGACCGCGTCCGGCGGCCGGCCGCCCTACACGTGGTCGATCAAGGACGGCGCCTGGCCGCGCGGCCTCAAGTTCGCCAACGGCGTCATCAGCGGCAGGCCGCGGGCGGCGGGCTCGTTCGCATTCACCGTTGCCGTCACCGACGTGCTCCACAACACCGCTGACGTCCCGGTGACGCTTCTCGTCAACCCCCGGCTCAAGATTCCGCTCCAGACGGTCAAGCCCGGGGCCCTCGGGAAGGTCTACCGCAACCTGATCGTCGCCAAGGGCGGCGCGCGACCGCTCACGTTCGAGGTCGCGGACGGCGACCTGCCGCCCGGCATCCGGCTCAACGCGAAGACCGGCGCCCTGGTCGGGAAGCCGCGCCTGAAGGGGCGATACGGCTTCACGATCGTGGTCGCCGACCAGATCGGCAACACCCATCAGCGCTCGTTCGTGCTGCGCGTGAGGTGATCGACCCGGTTCAGCACCGGGAGGGGGCCGTCACGGCCCTCTCCCGGTGATGAGCAAGGCGTAAGGATCGCATCGTCCGCCCGCGGGGCCGGGTAGCATCGCCTCATGCCCACCTCGGTCGTGACCGGTGGTGCCGGGTTCCTCGGCTCGCACCTGTGTGAGGCACTGCTCCACCGCGGCCACCGGGTCGTCTGCGTCGACAACCTCGAGACCGGGTCGCTGGCCAACGTCGCGCACCTCCGCGACGAGGCGTTCGATTTCCTCCCGCACGACGTCACACAGCACATCGCGATCGCCGAGCCCGTCGATTTCGTCTACCACCTCGCCAGCCCGGCGAGCCCGATCGACTACATGCGCCTGCCCTTGCAGACGCTCAAGGTCGGCTCCTACGGCACGCACAACGCTCTCGGGTTGGCAAAGGTGAAGCGCGCCCGCTTCCTGCTCGCATCCACGAGCGAGGTGTACGGAGATCCCGAGGTGCATCCGCAGCCCGAGGCGTATTGGGGCCACGTCAACCCCATCGGGCCGCGTGGCGTCTACGACGAAGCGAAGCGGTACGCCGAAGCGATGGTGATGGCCTACCACCGCCAGCAGGGCGTCGACACGGCGATCGTGCGCATCTTCAACACCTTCGGGCCGCGGATGAGGCCGCACGACGGGCGTGCGATCCCGACCTTCATCCGGCAGGCGCTGGAGGAGAAGCCACTGACCGTGTTCGGCGCCGGCTCGCAGACGCGGAGCTTCTGCTTCGTCGACGACCTCATCCGCGGCATCGTGCTGCTCGCCGAGTCGGGCGAGCACGACCCCGTCAACATCGGCAACCCGAACGAGATGACGCTGCTCGAGCTCGCCGAGACCGTCCTGCGGGTGACCGGGTCCCGCAGCGAGATCGTCTACGAGGCGCTCCCCGAGGACGATCCCCGGGTGCGCCAGCCCGACATCACGCGCGCGCGCGAGCTGCTGGGCTGGGAGCCGGAGGTCGAGCTCGACGAGGGCCTGCGCCGCACGCTGGACTCGCTGCGCCGGGAACCGGCGCGTGCATAGGGCTGTCTCGCTCGCCGCGGCGATCGTGTTCGCCGTGGCGCTCGTCCTCGCGCCGACGGCCAGCGCCAGCTCCTTCATCCGACCCGGGATCTACGACGACGCCGAGTTCCTGTTCGGGAACCCCGACAGGGTGTTCCCGATCCTGCGGCAGATGAACACGCGGCTGCTGCGCATGAACCTGCGCTGGGGCGGGCCGAACGGGGTCGCGCAGCAAGAGCCTGCCAATCCGAGCGACCCCGAAGACCCTGCGTACGACTGGCGGCCCTACGACCGCGCCGTGGTCCGCGCCAAGCGGGCCGGCGTCGAGTCGATGTTCTCCATCGTCGGCACGCCGGCGTGGGCCAACGGCGGGCAGACCTGGAACGCCGCGCCGCGCAGCGCCATCGACCTGCGCCGCTTCGCCGTTGCCGCCGCGCGACGATACGACGGCACGAGCCGCGACGAGGACGGGAACCTGATTCCGGCCGTCCGGCTCTGGATCGCCTGGAACGAACCGAACAACCCGGTCTTCCTGAAACCCCAGTACGTGCGTCGCGGGAGCGGCTGGGTCGTGCAGAGCGCGCGCGACTACGCCCGCATCTGCAACGCGATCGTCCGCGGCATCAAGTCGATCCAGCCGTCGTCGAAGGTGGCCTGCGGCGTGACTGCGCCGCGTGGCAACAACAGCCCGACCTCCGCCCGGCCCTCCGTGGCGCCGCTCACGTTCCTGCGTGCGATGAAAGCAGCGGGGGCTGCGGGGTTCGACGCGTACGCGCATCACCCGTACTACGGCACCCGCCTCGAGACACCCTCGACGGCGCCGCCCGTGGTCAAGGGCCAGCTGCCGACCGCCGTCACGCTGGGCAACTTCGACGTGCTCGTCAAGGAGCTGACACGACTGTACGGCTACGTGCGCATCTGGGTGACCGAGTACGGCTACCAGACGAACCCGCCGGACAAGGTCTTCGGTGTGAGCTGGACCGACCAGGCGAACTACATGACGGAGGCCTACGAGAAGCTTCGCCGCTCTGCCCGTGTCGATGTGTTCATCTGGTTCCTGCTGCGCGACGAGGCGCGGCCCGAGGGCTGGCAGTCGGGGCTCTACACGCGCAAGTGGGTGCGCAAGGACGCACGCGAGGCGTTCGAGCACCTCGCCGGGTCGTAGGCTTCCGGCCCTCTACGACGAGCCGAAGGACGCTCTGCGCTCGAGGTCGGCGTCGTCGACGAGGTGGCCGTCGCGGCCGACGTAACCGCCCTTGCCGCCGACGACCAGCACCACGAGGTCGCCGTCGCCGGCGTTCGAGACCTTCCGCGGCGTGGTCGACTCGACGTGGCAGAGCCCGCCCGGGCCGAGCACCCGGTCGACACCGTCCACCTCGAACCGCGCCGTCCCCTCGTGGACGAAGTAGAGCTCGTCCTGCTCGTCGTGGAAGTGGAAGAAACCCGGGTAGTGAGGCGCCATGACGAGGGCGTTGACGCCGAACGCCGTCACGCCGAGGGCGGCGCGCACCTTGCGAAAGCCGTAGCCCTCACCCAACTCCTCGAGTGTGCCGAACGCGTGTGTCATGACGCACCTCCCAGAAGGCTGTCGATGGTGCGTCGAAGCCCTTCCTCGAAGCCGACGGCCGGCTCGTAGCCGATCGTCTCGCGCGCCGCGGTGATGTCCGCCCAGGAAGCATGGACGTCGCCGGTGCGAGTGGGTTCGTGCTCCTTGACGACGGGCTTTCCGAGCAGCCGGCCGATCGTGTCGGCGAGGTTGTCGACCGTTTCCGAGCCGCCGGTGGCCACGTTCAGGATCTCGCCCGCGGCGCCGGGCGCTTCGGCGGCACGGACGTTCGCAACGACCACGTTGGCGACGTACGTGAAGTCGCGCGACTGCTCCCCGTCGCCGTGGATGGTGACCGGTCGTCCGGCGGCGATCGCGCTGATGAAGCGAGGGACGACTGCCGCGTACTGCGAGTTCGGGTCCTGCCGGGGACCGAAGACGTTGAAGTACCGCAGCGACACGGTCTCCATCCCGTAGACGCGGCTGAAGCTCGTGCAGAACCGCTCGGCCGCGAGCTTGGCGACCGCGTAGGGAGAGATCGGGTCGGGCGCCTGGTCCTCCGTGCGTGGCAGCGTGCCGCCGTTGCCGTAGACGGACGACGACGAGGCCGTGACGACGCGCCGCACGCCCTCGTCGCGCGCGGCGAGCAGCACGTTGAGCGTGCCCTCGACGTTGACCGCCGTCGTGGTGAGCGGATCCTGCACGGATCGTGGCACCGACGGCAGCGCGCCCTGGTGGAACACGACCTCGGCGCCGCGGACCGCGGCGTGCACCCGCTCGTACGAGCGGAGGTCGCCCTCGACCACCTCGACCTCGTCCTCGAGCTCGCTGAGATTGCCGCGGAAGCCGGTCGAGAAGTTGTCGAGCACGCGCACCGTGTCGCCGCGCTCGAGCAGCTCGCGGACGAGGTTGGAGCCGATGAACCCGGCTCCGCCCGTGACGAGGACGGTGCGGCTCACGGCGCTCCCTGTCCGCAAGGCGGGAATCCGCAAAGGCGGATCCCCGCCGCAGGGATCCGCCTGCGGCGGCAGATCCCTGAAGCAGCCGCTCCGCGGCCGGTCGCTGCGACGGGATCACTCATCCGCTCTTCTCCGCGACCACGTGGTAGTTGGCGGCGATGGTGCCGGGTCGCGGCTCGCGCAGCAGGTCGACGCGACGGTCGAGCGCAGCGGCGGTGCGGTTCACGACCGAGACGAGCGGCCGCGAGAGCGGCGTCAGGTGCGCGCGGCGCAGGAGATGGTCGAGGTAGATCGAGGTGAGCATGGCGACACAGGCGGTGGATCCGGAGGCCGGTGTCACCCTAACGGACGCCCACGAGCCGCTGTCCGCGAACAGGCGCTCGAGCCCGGCGTGGGTCCAGCGCCAGAGGTCGACCGGGTTCGGGTGGTACACCATCGCGCCGTGCGTCGAGAGGAGCACGCGACCACCGGGTGCGGTGACCCGGTGGAGCTCGCGGACTCCCGCGCCCGGGTCGTCGACATGCTCCAACACCTGCGCGCAGAGGACGACGTCGAAGGCGCCGTCCGCGACCGGCAGTGCCTCGATCGGCCCGCGGAGCTCGGCCAGCGGGTTCTCGACGGGGTCGACCCCGACATAGGACGAGGCGTAGGCGGCGAACAGCGGGCGGTACGGCATCTCGCCGCAACCGACGTCGAGGAGTCGGAAAGACCCGAGATCCCCGTGCGCGCGTCGCGCCTCGTCCGCCAGCCACCGGACGAGCGGTGCGCGCACCGCGTACGTCGGCATCGACGGGGCGGGGTCGAGGCGCGGATCAGCCACGGACGGTCACCAGGGCGAGCGCCAGCCACGTGAGCGCGTCGAGCGGGATACCCGGCACGAGACCGATCCCGGCCCAGACGCCGGCTGCGACGAGCAGCCAGGCAAGACCCACGACCGGCACCGGGGAGCCGCGCGCACCGCGCGCAGCCGCATACACGGCGATCGCAAACAGCGCCACCAGCGCTGCGAACCCGACCACGCCCATGTCGGCCAGCACCTGGAGATACAGTGTCTGCACGCCCCATGGGTGCGCGGGGGAAGGAAACGCCTCGTCCGGCTCGTCGGGGAACCGCGCCCGCGCGTCGTCGAGATACGGGCCGTAGGCCCACTCCTCCGACGACGCCTGCCAGCCGACGCCGACGGCCGGGTGACCGAGCCAGATGCGGCCGCCGACGTAGGCGAGCAGCGTCCGGTGCGCATAGCTCTCGACGCGCGTGTCCTCGATCCGGTCGCGCAGTCCGAGGAACTCGGCGAAGCGCTCGATCGCCGTGGCGCGCATCAGCATCGTCCCGGCTGTGACGGCGAGCACGATCGCGACGACCGCGACGGCGTGCCTGCCGCCCACGGCACCGCGCGCCCGTGCCAGGACCAGGATCGCGCCGACCGCGAGCCAGACGCCGACCGTGCCCGTCAGGGCGCCGGACAGGACGAGGCCGAGCCCGCCGGTGACGAGCGCCGGCATCGTCCAGCGCGGGCCCAGCGGGCGACCGTGGCCGAGCGCGAGGCCGGCCAGGCCGAGTGCGAGCGCGGCACCGGAGAGCGCGGCGAAGTCGTGGATGCCGACGATCGAAGGCTCTCGCTGTCCGGGCCGCTTGCCTTCGAACTCGCTCACCAGGCCGAGGAACTGCAGCGAGCCGACGGTTGTCGCGACGACGCTCCAGCCGATCGCTGCGGCGAACAGCGGCCGCGCCTCGGCGACGCTTCTGACGAGGATCACCGTCGCGGGCAGGAGCAGCGCGTACCACGCGAACTTGAGCGCGCTCACCGTGTGGGTGGCATAGGCGTAGTCCTCGCCGAGCAGCGCCGGTGTGGCGAGCGACAGAAGCGCGATCACAACCAGGGCGAACGCCGCCAGGAGCAGCGGACGCGCCCGCCGCAGCGGCGCGAGACCGTCGCGACGCGCGCGGACGGCCGCGGCCGCGAGCACGGCGGCGACCGCCAGGTCGGCCAGCGTCACGTCAACGCTCGTCGAGGCGAGCGGGATCGACACGTGCGGCTGGTAGGTGGCGTGGAGGAAGAGCGGCGGCACCGCGAGCGCGAGCACGAGCGACTCCGCGGGGACGCCGGCCACGAGCGCACGGACACGGGCGCCGAGCGGAGCGCCGCTTTGCGTCGCTGCGGTCACGCGGAGACTCTAGATGGCCCCCGGGCTGTGCCCGGGCGCGCGAGCGGGCACCGGAGGCGCGCTCTCTACACTGGCCCCCTGATGCGGTCGCGACTCCTCTGGCGCCGCTCGGCGACCGCCGCCGGCCTTTACGTGTCGGTGGGGCTCGGCCTCCTCGGCACCATCGTCGCCGCCCGCGTGCTCGGGGTTGACGACTTCGGGCTCTGGGTGACGGCGCTCGCGACGGCGTCGTTCCTGCAGATGCTGCTCGACCTCACCGTGGAGGAGACGCTGACGAAGATCGGCTTCCGCTACGTCGTCCAGGAGGACTGGGGCCGTCTGCGACGCCTGTTCGCCCGCTGCGTGCAGCTCAAGATCGCAGGTGGGTTGCTCGCGGGGCTCCTCGTCGCCGCGTTCGCGCCCTTCGCCGACTCGGTCTTCGACACCGAGGGGCTCTTCTGGCCGGTGCTCGTCTCGGCGCTGCTGCCCGTCGTCGCCGCGGTCGAAGGCGTCGGGCTGTCGGCGCTCCTGCTCAAGCGCCGCTACGACATCCGCGGCTCCTACCAGACCGTGTCGGGCGTGCTGCGGCTCGCCGGCATCGCGATCGGTGCCTCGATCGGCGTCACCGCTGCCGTCGCCGGCGTCGTCGTGGCGCAGGCGGCGGCCAGCGTGATCGCCGTCGCGCTCGGCATCTCCGTCTTCCGGCGCTTCCCCCACGTGCCACAGCGGGCGCTCGGCGAGGATCGCAAGCTGGTGCTGTCGTTCGTGCTCCGCTCGAGCGCGGCCACCGGCGTCATCTCCTTGCGCCAGACGCTCGCTCCGCTCCTGCTCGGCGTCGTCGCCGGCCCGACCCAGGTCGGCCTCCTGCGCGTGGCGCAGTCGCCGCAGACGGGGTTTCAGGCTGCGAGCGCACCCGTGCGCCTCATCCTGCTCACCGAGCAGACGCACGACTGGGAGCGGGGGCGCGAAGAGTCGGTCGTCGAGGGTGTGCGACGGTACATGGTGTCGGCCGGGGCGCTGATGGTGGTCGCTGTGCCCGTGTTCATGATCGCGATGCCGTTTCTCGTGCGGCTGTTCTTCGGTGAGGCCTACGAAGGGGCGGTCGACGCCGCGCGGATCGTGCTCGTCGCCGCGGCGTTGCAGCTCGTGCTCGGGTGGACGAAGTCGTTCCCGGTCTCCATCGGCCGGCCCGGGCTGCGCGTCGTCGCTCACGGAGTCGAGGCAATCGTGCTCCTGCCGCTGACGGTCGTGCTCGGCGCACAGTGGGGAGTCACAGGCGCTGCCGTCGCGGTGCTCGTCTCGGTGCTCGCTTTCGCCGCGACCTGGGCCGTGCTGCTGGCGCGGATCGGGGCGGGCGTCGAACGACGGCCTGGCGACGTGTCGGGAAGCGCTCCGGCGTCGTGAACGTGCTCGTCGTCTCGGGCATCTGGCCGCCGGACGTCGGTGGGCCCGCGAGTCACGCCCCGGCGCTCGCCGGCCATCTGCTGCGGAAGGGCCACGGCGTCTCTGTCGTGACGACGGCGGACGCAGAGCCGGCAGCCGAGCCGTATCCCGTCTCATGGGTGCGGCGTTCGCTGCCACGGGGGGTGCGGCACGCCGAGGTGGCGCGCCTCGTCGCACGCCGGGCGCACGGCGCCGACGTGGTCTATGCCACGAGCATGGTGCGTCGTGCGGCCGCAGGCGCTGCCATCGGTCGGACACCGCTCGTCGTGAAGCTCGTCGCGGACGAGGCCTACGAGCGAGCGCGCCGCACCGGCGCCTTCACCGGCGGCCTGGACGAGTTCCAGGACGCGCGGAGCGGACCGCGCTCACGTGCCTTGCGCACCTCGCGTACGTGGGCTCTGCGCCGTGCGCAGATGGTCATCTCGCCGAGCGCGTACCTGCGCGACGTTGCCGTCGGGTGGGGGCTCGACCGGGAGAGGGTCGTCGTGGTGCCGAACCCGGCGCCGCAGGTCCCCGACCTGCCGCCACGCGGGACGCTCCGCGCCGAGCTCGGTGTGGAGGGCACGGTGCTGGCCTTTGCGGGGCGGCTCACGGCGCAGAAGGCGCTCGACGTGGCGCTCGACGCGCTCGACGCCGTTCCAGAGGCGACGCTCCTGCTTCTCGGTGACGGCCCTGAGCGGGCCGGGCTCGAGCAGGGCGTGCGCGAGCGCGGCCTCGAGAGCCGGGTGCGGTTTCTCGGCTCCGGCTCGCGGGACGACGTGTTGCGACTCTTCCGGGCCGCCGACGTGGCGCTCCTGACGTCTGCCTGGGAGAACATGCCGCACACGGTGCTCGAGGCGCTCGCGGTCGGCACACCCGTGCTCGCAACGGCCGTCGGCGGCGTGCCCGAGGTGGTCCGCGACGGGGAGAACGGGCTGCTCGTCCCACCCGGGGACGCCGCTGCGCTGGCAGTCGCGATCCGCCGCGTCGTCGACGACCCGGGTCTTCGCGACCGGCTTGCCACGGCAGCGGCTCCGTCCGTGGCGGGGCTCTCGGAGGATGCGTCACTCGAGCGGATCGAGGCGCTGCTCGCGACGGTGGCGCGGAGGTGAAGCCTCGCCTTCTGATGGCCGGGAGGACGCGCTACGCGCTGCCGCTCAGCCCCGCCCTGGAGCGGAAGTTCGACGCGCTCGGAGCGGAGCTGGACGTGCACGTCCTCGCAGCCGAGCAGCGCGGCACTCGCGCCGCCGACGCGCGCTTCCATCTCGTCCGGCCGCTGCCGGTTCTCGACGGACCGCTGTTCTATGCCCGCTTCCCGTTTCTCGTGGCGCGGGAGCTGCGGCGTGTGCGCCCGGACGCGATGCTGGTGCAGGGTGCGCAGGAGACCGCCCTGGCGCTGCTCGGCCGGCGTCTCGCGCGGAGCGCGAGCAAGGTCGTGCTCGACCTCCACGGTGACCCCGGCTCGCCGACGCGACTGTACGGCTCTGCCGGCAGGCGCCTCCTCGCGCCCATGGCCGACCGGTTGGCGCGGGTCGCCGTGCGCCGCGCGGATGCGGTGCGCACGCTGTCGCCGTTCACGTCGGGCATCGTGCGTGGGCTCGGCGTCGAGCCCGCCGCCGAGTACCCCGCCTTCATGGACCTGGAGACCTTCCTCGAGCGACCGCCGGCGCCGCTTCCCGACACTGCCTCGTTCCTCTTCGTCGGCGTGCTCGAGCGTTACAAGGGGGTCGAGGTGCTCACCGCGGCCTGGCGCCTCGTGGCCACGCGCGTTCCCGCAGCGACGCTGCACGTCGTCGGTCAGGGGACGATGAGCGAGGTGCCGGAGCGCCTGGTCTCCGACTTTCCCGGGCGCGTGCGGTGGACACCCCGGCTGTCGACGGCGGAGGTCGCCGCCGCCGTCGACGAGGCCACGGCGCTGCTGCTCCCGTCCCGCTCCGAGGGCCTGCCGCGCATCGTCGTCGAGACCTTCTGCCGTGGCCGGGCCGTGATCGGCGCGCGCGCCGGCGGCATTCCGGACATCGTCGTCGACGGCGAGAACGGCCTCCTCGTCCCGGTGGAGCGGCCCGAGGCGCTCGCCGACGCGATCGTGCACCTCGCCGGCGATCCGGTGCTCGCGGCGCGGCTGGGGGCCGGCGCCCGGCGGGACGTGGAGGCGTGGCTGGCGACGCCCGAGGAGTACGCGCGCCGCACACGCGAGCTCGTCCAGCAGGTGCTGGGTCGATGAGGGCGATCTTCGTCACGCAGGAGGTCGATCCGACGAGCCCGGTGCTCGGCGCCACCGTCGCGAAGATCGGCGCCCTCGCCGCGCGCGTCGACGACGTCTGCGTGCTGGCGGACCGCGCCGTCGACGGTGTCTTGCCGGCGAACTGCACCGTGCGCCTCTTCCGCAGCTCGACGCGCGCCGGTCGCGGCGTGCGCTTCGAGACCGCGCTCGCGCGCGAGCTCGCGCGCGGCCCACGGCGTGCCTTCGTGCTCGCACACATGTGCCCCATCTACGCCGTGCTCGCGGCGCCGGTCGCGCGACCACTCGGCTGTCGCGTGCTGCTCTGGTTCACGCACTGGCGCTCGAGCCGCCTGCTCGCGACCGCCGAACGGCTCTCGAGCGCCGTCGTCACCGTCGACGAGCGGACGTTCCCGCACCCGTCGGGCAAGGTCGTCGCCACCGGTCACGGCATCGACCTCTCCGGCTTCCCGTGCGTGGAGCGCTCGCCCCGCGAGCCCCTCCACCTCCTCGCGCTCGGCCGCACATCTCCCGCGAAAGGTCTTGCGACCGTCGTGCGGGCCACCGCCCTCGTAGCCGGCGTCCGACTCGACATCGTCGGGCCGTCGCTCACCGCCGAGGAACGCGCACACCGGGGGGAGCTCGAGCGCCTCGTCGAAGAGCTCGGCGCGGGCGACCGCGTCACCGTCACCGGCGCGGTGCCACGCGACCGGGTGCCCGCCCTGCTCGCCGGTGCGGACGCGCTCGTCAACAACATGCGGGCCGGCGCGACGGACAAGGTCGTCTACGAGGCTGCTGCCACCTGCCTGCCGGTGCTGGCCTCCAACCCTGCCTTCGACACGCTCCTCCCGGACGAGCTCCGGTTCGAGCGTGACGACCCGGAGAGCCTGGCCGGCTGCATCCGTTCGCTTTCGACGGCGGACCGCGCGGCGATCGGGGGCGATCTCCGTGCCCGTGTCGAGCGCGACCACTCCGTCGACGAGTGGGCGCGTCGCGTCGTCGAGGTGGCGGCGAGGTGACGGAACCGGTCCTCCATGTCGGGAAGGTGGCCGGCATCTCCGGGTCGGAGGCGCATCTGCTGCTCCTCCTGCCGCAGCTTCGGGAACACGGCTTCGACGTGCGCTTTCTCATGCTGCACGAGAACGAGCCGGGCGCGCGCGAGTTCGCGACACGGCTCGAGGCGGCCGGTGTCCCCGTCGAGGACGTCCACCTGCGGCGGGCGGCCGACCCACGGGCGTTTCGGCGTGTCGTCGCCGCCGTGCGCCGTCACCGGCCGCAGGTGCTCCACACCCACCTCGTGCACGCCGACTTCCACGGGCTGCTCGCCGGTCGTCTCACCCGTGTGCCGGTGCTGGCGAGCACGAAGCACGGCTTCAACGCGTTCCGGTCGCGGCGCGCCTTCGCCGTCGCCGACCGAACGGTCGGTAGGCTCGCCGATCTCCACATCGCGATCTCCGCCGGGCTGGCGCGCTACCTGGCGGAGACCGAGGGCTTCGCGGAGAGCACGTTCGAGATCGTCCACTACGGCATCGTCCCCGGCCCCGAGCCGGCTCCCGCCGGCGACGTGCCGCGGGTCGCCGTGGTCGGGCGCCTCATCCCGGTCAAGGGACACCAGACCCTGCTCGACGCCGTCGCCGCGGCGTCGGGCCAGGTGCCTGCGCTCGAAGTCGAGATCGCGGGCTCCGGCCCGCTCGAGCCGGAGCTCCAGGCGCGTGCCGCGCAGCTCGGCCTGGACGGGACCGTGCGCTGGCTCGGCCACGTTCCCGGCGCCGCCGCGGTGCTCGAGCGGGCGTCGGTCGTGCTCGTCCCGTCGCTCGGCGAAGGCTTCGGGATGGTCGCGCTCGAGGCGATGGAGCGCGGACGTGCGGTCGTCGCGAGCGCCGTCGGTGGGCTGCCGGAGATCGTCGCCGACGGCGAGACCGGTCTGCTCGTGCCACCCGGTGACGCTGACGCGCTCGCCGGCGCGATCGTCGCTCTGGCGCGGGACCCGGAGCGCGCCCGCGCGCTCGGCGCAGCCGGGCGGGCGCGGGCGCTCTCCTCCTTCTCCCAGGAGCGTTGCACCGACCGCACGGCGGAGCTCTACCGTGCGGCGCTCGACCGACGCTCGTAGAGCCGCTCGCGCGCGATCCGCCACAGGCGCGTGGCGGCCGGTGCGGCGAGGAGCGCGAGCAGGAAGTCCCACGGTGCCCGGTAGCGGACGGTGCCGGCGAAGACCATCGCCATGACCGTGTTGTAGGAGAGCAGCAGCACGGCCAGGGCCATGAAGCGGCGCGGAGCGAGGAACAACCCCCAGATGGCGAGCGCGTAGAGCGGGATCATGAACAGCGGCTCGACGACGCGGCGCACGAACGCCGTCGTCCCGCCACCGGCTGTCTCGGCCGTCTCGGTCGTGATCGTCGGACGCCACAGCATCCCCACCGCCTGCGCCGCCAGGCGTGCCTTCTCGTCCGGGTGCTCGCGCCAGAACGTCGTCACCTGCCGGCGGTAGAAGCGCATCTGCGCGCACTCGTCCACGTCACGGGCGACGCCGGGGCCGAGCTCGGCGGCCCGCTCGGGCCACGGTGGCACGCCTGGGAGCTCGGGCACGTCGTCGATCCAGCCGCCGCGGGCCAGCACGCCGTAGGTGTGCTCGTTGTTCGCCTTCCACAGCGCCCGTGCGTCGGTCGTGATCGCGAAGCACCCGACCTGCGCCTTGTTGCGGATCGCCCACGGCGCCACGACGATCGCCGCCGCGACGAGCACGACCGCGCCCGCCGCCAGCGCGCGTGCCCCGGGACGCACGCGCCAGGCCACGTAGGGCGCGATCGCGACGGGCAAGAGCGCAAGCCGGGAGTTGCCGAGCACGGCGAGCCCCGTCACCGCGCCCGCCGCGGCGCCCAGCCAGAGCGACCGGCGCTCGTAGGCCAGCAGCGCCAGCAGCGTCAGCAGCGCCAGGAGGAAGCCGTCGAGGATCTCGCGGTTCACATGGACGTCGTGCCAGACGAGGTACGGATGCAGCGTCGCGAGCAGCGCCGCCACGACACCCACCCCCGTCGACCACAGGCGCCTGCCGATCTCCAGCACGAGGAGCGCCGTCGCCACGGCGACCGCCACCTGCGCGAGGCCGACGACCACCCACGAGGGCCCGAACGGCCAGTAGAGCCCGGCCAGGAAGAACGCGTACAGGGGTTGCGTGTAGGCCGACGGGATGTCCGGGAGGAAGCCGAAGGTGCCGCTCGCGACCAGCGTCCGCGCGAACGTGTCGCTCTTCTCGACGTACTCGTGGAGGATCGTGTCGCGCTCGACTGCGAGCGCGGCGAGGCGCGGCAGCGCCGCCGCGGCAGCGACGATGAGCACGGCGCGGCGACGGCTCACGAGGGCGCCCGTGCTATGTGTCCCGGGGTCATGAGCACGTCGAGAGAAAAGTACGCGGTCGTCTCTTGCCACGTCGAGCGTCCGCTCGACGACCGGGTGTGGGACGCGTTCCTGCGTTTGCAGGAGCGCCGCACGGGCGGTCTTGCGGTCGCAGCGCTGATGCGACCCCCCGACGAGACTGCCGGTGAAGACGCGGCGCGGTGGCTCGAGCGTGCGCGTGCAGCGGCCACACGAGGGCCGTTCGGCCATCACACGCACTGGACGAGCCCGACGCACGCCCGACCGACGAGCGGCGTCGACGCGGGTGCGCGGGTCCGCCGCGAGGGCGCCTGGCTGCGCGAGCACGGCCTCGAGCCGACACTCTTCTGCGGCGGCGGCTGGTACACGGACGACGACGTCGCCATCGCCTGCGCCCATCTCGGCTACGTCGACTGCACACCGAGAGCCACACGCCCCGGCTACCTCGCCGCGGGGGAGCGCTGGGCGCAGCTGGAAGCACCTGCCTGGCTCCGGACGGGGTCCGGGCCGCGGTTTCTCGCCGTGCCGACCACCCACACGATCGGCGATCTCGCGACACGCGTCGTACGGCCGTCGGGCCTCTCGCAGCCCGTCGTGCACGTCTACCTGCACGACACCGACCTGCTCGATCGCCGCCGCCGCACCGTGCTCCACGTCGCCCTCGCGGTCCTCGGGCGCCGTCGCCGCGCCTCCGACCTCGATGCGATTGCCGCGCTGCTGGCCGACACGGCGCCCGAGCTCGCCTGGGAAGCGGTGACGCGCGGAGGAGGACCCGCCGCAGGCCCGCAGTAGAATTGGGACGTGCCCGCCAAGGCCCCGCCTGAGGCGCCGCAGGCGCGCTCCGGGCCACCGGCAACCCAACCGGCGGCGGACGTCCGCTCCTCGCGCATCTATCTCTTCTCGCGGGGGCCGCTCCAGGTCGTCCTGCGGCGGACGCTCTCCGTCGGCGCGCTCGTCGTGCTCGACGTCGTCGGGCTCGCGCTCGGTCTGTACCTGGCGCTCGTCCTGCGCGGTGTCGTCTACGACGACGAGATCTTCTGGAACCTCCTCTGGAGCCAGGAGTGGGACTGGCTCAAGTTCCTCGTCCCGATCACCGTGCTCGTCTTCGCGCAGGCGGGCCTGTACGCGCCGCGCGAGCGCCGCGCCGGACCGGGGCGCCTCCTTTCCGCGATCGTCGTCGTCGCCCTGATCGTGCTCGCGTTCGGTCTGGGCACGGACTACGAGTTCCGCACGAGCGGTCTCATCCCGACGGCCGCTGTGACCTGCGCCATCGCGATCGGGATCCTGCGCGCGGCGTACGGCTCCGTCTCGCTCGAGGCGATGAAGGTGGCGGGGATCCGACGCCGGGTCGTCCTCGTGGGTGAGGGCGACAGCCTCCACCGCCTGTATCGCGAGCTGGCAGCCGTCCGCGGCGGCATCGAGTACGAGTTCCTCGGAGTCGTCTCGCGCGACGGCTCACAGAGCCTGCGGCGGCTCGGCTCGTCGGTCGAGGACATCGCTCGTGTGCTGGAGCACGTGCGACCGGACGAGCTGCTGCTCGCCGAGGCGGCATACGACGAGCGCACCGTCCTCGAGGTGGTGCAGCAGGCGCACCGGCAGGGAGTGAAGGTGCGGCTGGCGCCGAACACCACCGAGCTGCTCGTGCACGAAGGCGAGTACGTCCCCGGCCAGGGGGTGCCGCTCTTCGAGCTGCGGCCGCCGATCCTGACCGGCTTCGACTTCGCCGTGAAGCGGGGCTTCGACATCGTCGTCAGCGCCGGCATCGTCGTCGTCGGGCTCCCGCTCTGGCTCGTGGTCGCACTGGCGATCAAGCTGGAGTCGCGTGGGCCCGTCTTCTTCGTCGATCGTCGCGTCGGTGTCGGCGAGCGGGAGTTCGGGACGCTCAAGTTCCGCACCATGGTGGCCGGCGCGGCGGAGCTCCAGCCGAGCCTCGAAGAGCAAAACGAGGCTTCGGGCGCCCTCTTCAAGATCCGTGACGACCCGCGCGTGACCCGCGTCGGGAAGGTTCTGCGACGGTTCTCGATCGACGAGCTGCCGCAGCTCGCGAACGTCCTACGCGGTCAGATGAGCCTCGTCGGACCGCGCCCGCTGCCGCTTCGCGACCACGAGCTGCTCGACGACTGGCACAAGGCCCGCTGCCTCGTGCTCCCCGGCATGACCGGGCTGTGGCAGATCTCGGGCCGGTCGGGGCTCTCCTTCGACGACCTCGTCCGCCTCGACTTCACCTACCTCGACAACTGGTCGGTCTGGCTCGACGTCTCGATCATCCTGAAGACGATCCCCGCAGTGATCAGCGGGCGCGGCGCGTACTAGCGCCGCTTCTGTGAAGACGCAGGCGGGTGTTTCCACCCCTCGCCCTAGACTTCGCGCGATGAGAGCGCCGAGGATCCTCGCCGTCGCGTCTGCGGTCGACCTCGACTTCCGCTACGGCTGCACCCCCGCGTGGTGGCAGCTGTGGAAAGGGATGTACGAGGCGGGCGTCGACCTGGTCGTGACCCCGTACCGCGGAAGGCCGGTCGAGTCGCCCTGGTGGCGGGTGGCGCCGAACCCCGCCTACCGCGAAGGGGAGACGTACGCGGCGCTCCGCGGCGGTGTGGCCCGGCTCAAGGGCGACCGCTACCTGCGCCGCGACGAGCAGTCGCCCGACGACACGGCGGTCGACAAGCTCACGCGCGAGACGATCTGGCGCGTCGTGACGCCGCGCTGGAGGCGGCACCTGTCGCGGCTCGTCGAGCGCGAGCGACCCGACGCGGTTGTCGTCTTTACCGTGCCGATGGCTCATTTCCGCGGCATCCCCACCGCGCTGCGAGAGCGGTTCGGGATCCCGGTCGTCTTCTACGACGGCGACGTGCCGATGAGCCTGCCGGAGTTCGGCGGCATGGACACGGGCTTCAACTACTACCACGGCGCCGACCCGTCCGAGTACGATCTCGTCGTCTCGAACTCGGAGGGCGGGCTCGAGCGGCTGCTCGAGCTCGGCGCGCGCCGGGCGGAGGCGGTGTTGTGGGGCGCGGACCCCGAGTTCTTCGCACCGCAGCCGGTCGAGAAGGAGACCGATGTGTTCTTCTACGGCTACGGCGACAAGTTCCGCCGCGAGTGGATGGCGGCGCTGGTCGGCGAGCCGAGCCGCCGGTCGCCCGAGCTGGACTTCACGCTCGGGGGGCGCGACTTCCAGGGCGACGTGGGAAACGCGAGGCTGGTCGGTGACGTCCCCTTCAACGCCTTCGCGCGTGCCATCTCGGCGGCGCGGGTCAACCTCAACATCACGCGTCGCTCGCACGCGACCGTCCACGGCTCGTCCACCTGCCGGCCCTTCGAGCTCGCCGCGGCCGGAGCCGCCATCGTCTCCAACCCGCACGCCGGCATCGAGCACTGGTTCGAGGTCGGGTCGGAGCTGCTCGTCGTCCACGACGCCGACGAGGCGACCGCGGCCTACAGGTCGCTGCTCGACGACCCGGCTCAGGCCGAGGCGATGGGCGCGCGTGCCCGGGAGCGCGTCCTCGGCGAGCACACGTACCGGCATCGGGCGGCGCGGTTGCTCGACCTCGTCGGGCTGACGGCGCCGGCGGCACCTCGGTGACGCAACCCCGGCTCATCGCGATCGTCCCCGCCCACGACGAGGAGGCCGCGATCGGCGGGGTGGTGGCAGAGATCCGCGCCTGCAACCCGGCCATCGACGTGCTCGTCGTCGATGACGCGTCGGGTGACGGTACCGCCGAGGCGGCAGCGGCGGCAGGCGCGGCGGTCGTCCGGTTGCCGTACAACCTGGGCATCGGCGGCGCCGTGCAGACGGGGTTCAAGGCGGCGCTCGAGCAGGGCTACGAGATCGCCGTGCGCCTCGACGGCGACGGTCAGCACGATCCGAACGAGCTCGCCAAGCTGCTCGGCCCCGTCGAGCGCGACGAGGCCGACGTCGTCACCGGCTCACGCTTCGTCGACGGCGACGGCAGCTACCGGCCGGCCCTGGCACGCCGGATCGGCATCGTCTGGTTCGCCTGGCTCGTCTCGACCTTGACCCGGCGGCGGGTGACGGACACCACCTCCGGCTTCCAGGCGCTGAACCGTCGCGCGATCGAGCTCTTCGCCGACGACTACCCGAGCGACTACCCGGAGGTGGAGGCGTCCCTGCTCATCGCCCGCCGCAAGCTGCGCTCGCTCGAGGTGCAGGTATCGATGCGCGAGCGCGAGCACGGCCGCTCGTCGATCACGTTCGTCCGATCGGTGTACTACATGCTCAAGGTGACGCTCGCACTGCTCGTTGCCATGGCCAGGAAGCCCACCCTCCCCGAAGAGGCGCGCCGATGACCCCGGTCCGCATCTCCATTGCAGCCCTCGTGGCGTCGGTCGTGCTGATCCTCGTCGTGCTCGAGCTGATCCGCGGCCGGCGGCTCAAGGAGCGTTACGCCCTGCTCTGGCTCGTGACCGGTGTCGTCCTCCTTGTGCTCTCGGCGTGGCGCGACGGGCTCAACACGATCGCCGGCTGGCTCGGGGTCAGCGGCTACCCGCCCGCGATCCTCTTCGCCGCGGCGATCCTGTTCGTCATCATCGTGCTCCTCCACTACTCGACCGTGCTGTCGAAGCTCGACGACGAGAGCACTGTGCTCGCCCAGGAGTTCGCGATCCTCCGACGCAGGGTCGAAGAGCTCGAGCGGAGCGCTGCCGACGAGAGCGTGACCTGAGCGCGGCGATCGGGACGTGCGCTAGCTGATCGGGCACGGCGGCGGTGCAGCCGACCCGGCGGGGAGGTACAACGTCGCCTCACCACAGTGGATCCGCACCGGGTACAGCTCCTCCAACCGCGCCAGCACCGGCGGCAGGTCTCGGAGCTCACGGTCGACGACCACGGCGGCAGCCCGCGACCGTGCGATCTCCGCGATCAGCTCGGCCTCCGTGATGCCGCCACCGGTGATTCTCGTGTTCGAGATGTCGACCAGCCGGCCCGGCGTCTCACGATTCGCGAGGAACCCGATCACCTGCCGGTCGGTGACGACGACGTCCGTCGGCCGGGTGGTGGCTGCGAGCGCGTCGACGGCCCAGGCGATCTCGGCTCGCTCCGGGAGATCGTTGCGGTGCAGCCGCCGCTGCTCTTGGTAGACGCCGGCGGCGACGAACAGCGACATCAGCGCTGCCGCCGTGACACGGAGCGCCCGAGAACGAATGGCGGTGATACCCAGCGCGAGGCTCGGGCCTGCCGAGACCGCCACCGCCGCCGAGAGCAGCACCAGGTGATGGTCGAGCAGCGCGGGCACCAGCAGCAGGAAGAGCACCGAGGCCGGCACCAGAGTCCACAGAGGCCACGTGCGCCGTGCCTGGCGGCTGAGCACCAGCGCGAGCAGGCCCGCGGGAGCGAGATAGGCGATCGGCGTGTGGGGATGGAGGTAGTGCCGGATCGGGTCGAGCTTGACGCTGAGCGGCTGCGGGTTCCCCGTGTGATCGGAGAACACACCCCGCCAGATGTCGTCGATGGCACCGCCGTGAACCACGACGACCAGCACCACGACCGCAGCAGCGCCTGCCATTGCAGCCGGCAGCACCTGCCGAGCCTTTCGCTCGGCGAGGGTGAGGGCCAGGAAGGGCACGAGGAACGGCACGGCGAGCACCTTCGTGAGCACCGCAGCCGTGAGCACCGCACCGGCGGCCACTGCGAAGGGGCGAGTGCGCGCGCTGCGCAGCGCGAACGCAACCAGGGCGAGCGATGTGACGCCGAGCGCGACCGCCGGTGCGTCGGCTGCGACCACGTGGGCATTCGAGGGGTACGGGGGCGCGATCACCAGCAACGCTCCCGCTGCGACCCCTGCGGCGGGGATGTAGAGCCTCCAGCCGAGCGCAATGGCGGCGGCGACGCCCGCCAGCGCGAGCACAGCGAACCCGGCTCGGATCCCTTCGATCGACGAGTCGAACGGAAGTGCGAGAGCGCGCAGGACCCAGTAGAAGACCGGCGGCTGGCTCGTGTAGATCTCGCTGCCGAGCTCCTGACCGCGGCGCATGGCGTCGAGGCTCGCGAGATAGACGCTCTCGTCGTAGTTCGTCATCGTCCCGAGCGCGCGCATGAACACGAAGCAACCGGCAACGATGAGCGCGCCGCCGAGAGCGCCCCACCACACGCGCGAGCCGGAGCTCACGCGGCGGCGGGCACGGGCGGGCTGATCACGACCACGTCGCCCTGCGCCGGATCATCGAGCCAGTTCGCGGCCACGCCGATCCGGTAGGAGACACCGGGTTCGGGCGAGCGGTCGACGAAGGACTTCTCCCGGGTGGTGCCGAGAAGGACCATCTGCAGCTTGCAGCGATCCGCGCCTGCGCGGGTGCACGTGACGTCCGGGCCTTTGCCCTCCGTGCGATACACGCGGTAGAAGGGCCGTGCGGCGCGCGTCGTGTCGCCCCAGGTGAGGTGCTGCGAGGCGCCGACGCGTCGCGTCAGGAGGTGAACCGTGTCCTCGTCGACCGGCACGAGGATGTCGTTCACCTCGATGGCGAGCTCGCTCCCGCGGGCAGGGGTGGCCCGCAGCACGAAAGCGGCCGGGACGATTGCGAGCGCCAGCACGAGTGCGACGACGAGAACGCGGCTGGGTCGGCGTCCGGGGACCGGGGCCAGACGCGACCCGAGTCTGCGTGCCAGCGTGGGGACGAGCAGCGGGATCGCGGCCGCCAGCAGGACGTATGCCGGCAGCGCGGGCATCACGAGCCGCCAAAAGCTCCCCGACTCGATGGATGCGACCGTCGACGACCCCTTGACGAGGATGTAGCCGATCGTCCAGCCGAAGAGCAAGCCCGCCGCGGGGATCGACTTGCGCGCCACGGCGAGGGCGCCGGCGATCGGTAGCCACTGTGCGAGGCGAGCGCTCCAGAAGAACTCGCGCAGGTTGGACATGTTCCGCTCCCAGTCGTCCAGGTCGAGCGGGAAGCGCTCCCAGAACGAGTTGGCCAGCGGCACGTCGGCCCACGAGGACGTCGCGAGATGCACGGCTCCCGCGCTGAAGGCGGGGATCGAGCCGGTACCGCGCTGCTTCCACACCATCAACGTCAGCAACGCGGGCGCCAGCGAGACTGCGAACACCGCGGCCGGTTGCCAGCGGCGGGCGAGTACGTACGCCGCTGCCGGCCCCAGCAGGAAGAGTGCGTTGGCGGGCTTGATTCCGAGCGCGAGCCCCGTGACGGCGCCCGCGAGCGCCGCCTCGCGGATCGCACCGGCCTCCAGCGACCGCAGCACGAGCGCCGCCGCCACGAGCACCAGAACAGTGGACGGGAAGTCGGCCATCTGCGTGAGACCGAGCGCCTGCACGAGGATCTGGTCGGTCCACGCCTCCTGGTAGCGGTCGACGAAGAGCGGGGTTGCGAGATAGGGGGCGAGCACCCAGGCAAGTGCACACCACAGCCCTGCCACGCGGCCCGCGATCCGTGTACCGATGTCGTAGACGGCGAGGATGGCAATCGGGCCGAGCACCGTGACCTGGAGCACCGTCGTCACGGGGAGCAGGTCGAGCGACGATGCGCCCGTGAGCCAGGTCAGTGGTGCGAGCAGGGCGGGCCATCCGTAGCCGACGAGCGCGTACGGCAGCACGCCTTGACCGAGCAGCCATCCCGTCGTGACGAGCCAGATCTGGTCGCCACCCTGGTAGGTGAGCCAGCGGTTGTGCGCCACCGACGCGAACAGCAGCGCCGTCGAGGCGATCTGTACCGCGACGATGGTCGCGAGCGCGATGCGGACGTGGGCCGTCATGGCGTCGCAGGCGCGACCGAGTGCTCCCATGGCCGGTCGCAGCCGGGCCGCGATCGCCGCGGCGCTCATCGGCTGGCGCGGTACCACTCGACGGTGCGCATGATTCCGTCGCGCAACGGCACGTGTGCCCGGAAGCCGAACAGCTCCTCGGCGCGCGTCGCATCGAGGCTTCGCCGCGGCTGCCCGTTCGGCATCGACGTGTCCCAGATGATGCGGCCCTCGAAGCCGACCGCCTCGGCGACGAGCTCCGCCGTCTCACGGATCGTCGTCTCGACACCGGTGCCGAGGTTGACGGGATCGGGGCCGTCGTAGCGCTCGGCGCCGAGCACGAGACCTTCGACGCAGTCGTCGACGAAGAGGTACTCGCGGCTCGGCGACCCGTCGCCCCACAGCACGACCTCTTCGGGCGACTCGAGCATCTTGCGGATCAGGGCCGGGATCACGTGCGACGTCGCGAGGTCGAAGTTGTCACGTGGCCCGTAGAGGTTCGTCGGCAGGAGGAAGATGGCGTCCGTCCCGTACTGCGCGCGATAGGCCTGCGCACCCACCAGGATCGCTTTCTTCGCCACCCCGTACGGTGCGTTCGTCTCCTCCGGATACCCGTTCCAGAGCTCCTCCTCGCGGAACGGCACGGGTGTCAGCTTCGGATAGGCGCAGACGGTGCCGGCGATCACGAGCTTTGGCGTCGCGTGGAGGCGTGCCTGCTCGAGCACGTGCGCCCCCATGATCAGGTTCGCGTACCAGAAGCGACCGGGGTTGGCGCGGTTGGCGCCGATCCCGCCCACCTCGGCCGCGAGGTGGAAGACGAGCTCGGCTTGCGCGTCGTCGAACAGGCGTGCCGCGTCATCCATCGAGGTCAGGTCGTAGTCACGCCGGCGAGCCACGACGACCGTGTGCCCGTCGCGCTCGAGGCGCTCGACGAGATGCGAGCCGAGGAATCCGCCGCCACCCGTGACCAGAACGCGGCTCATTCCGTGGCGTCGTCCCGTTCCACGACCTCGGCGACGATGTAGAGCGGTCGCGCCTTGACCTCTTCGAAGATCCGTCCCACGTACTGACCGATGATGCCGAGGCTGATCAGCTGGATGCCCCCGAGGAACAGCACCACGACGATCACGGAGGTCCACCCTTGCACCGTCGCGTCGGTGAAGAAGCGCAGATAGAGCGTCCACACGAGCGCTGCGAGGCAGACGAGGACGGAGACGAAGCCGAGCGTGACGACCGTACGGATCGGGGCCGTCGAGAACGAGGTCATCGCGTCGCTCGCGAAGTGGAGCATGCGCCGCAGCGGGTACTTGGTCGTCCCGGCGTACCGGGCGTCACGCTCGTACTCGACGCCGACCTGGCGGAATCCGACCCAGCTCGTCATGCCGCGCAGGAAGCGGGCGCGCTCGGGCATCGCGAGGAGGGCATCCAGGGCGCGCCGCGACATGAGCCGGAAGTCCCCTGCCTGCTCGGGGATCTCGATCGAGCTCATCCGGTTGATCATCCTGTAGAAGAGAGCCGCCGTCGCGAGCTTGAAGCGGGTCTCGCCCCGGCGCCGCGCGCGGACCGCGTACACGACGTCGAAGCCGTCGTGCCAGCGCTGCACCAGCTCCGGGATCAGCTCCGGTGGGTCCTGGAGGTCGCCGTCCATCGACACGACTGCCGCGCCGCGGGCTGCCTCCAACCCGGCGCTGAGAGCGATCTGATGGCCGAAGTTGCGCGAGAGGCGAACGAGCCGAACGTGCGGATCGCCGGCTGCCACCGCGCGCAGCGCCTCCCAGGAGCCATCAGTCGACCCGTCGTCGACGAACACGAGCTCGTGACGTCCGAGCCCTGCCACTGCAGCGGAGAGGCGTCGATGCAGCTCAGGCACTGTCTCGAGCTCGTTGAAGACGGGAACGACGACGGAGAGCAGCTGATCGGGCACCCGCGCGAGTATAGGAGTCGCTACGGAAACGCGATCGCGTCGCGGAGCAGCCAGGCGGTGAGCCCGAGCGCTATCCAGCGCGCCGCCCGATCCCGCTCGATCGCGGCGAGCGACACGGGCCAGGCGACGTACCAAGCCGGTAGCCAGGCGAGGCTGAGGCAGAAGAGCCCGGCGGTGAGGCCGAGGCGCGACCGGCCGCGCCAGGCGCTGCGCAACAGCCACAGGTAGGCGACGGCGAAGAGGATGGCGAGCACCTGCGTGACCCGGTATTGCGGCACCCCGAGCCAGAGCTCCGCGTAGTGCGGAATGCTCGTCGAGCTGGCACGTTTCAGCTGGCTCGAGATCGGGGAGGCTGCGTGGATCCAGTGGATTCCGTACAGGCCCGTGGCAACCGCAGCGACGGCCAAGGCTGAAATCGCGAGTCCCCGCCAGCCGAAGCCCCTTCGGTAGCGAGCCGCCAACAGGGGGAGGAAGATCAGCGGCAGCCATTTGATGCCGATCCCGACTGGCCACAGGGCCGCCCCAAGGCGGCGCCGCCCGACGGCCAGCAGCGCGAGCCCAGCGACCGGGAACGCCATCATCAGCGTGTCGTTGTGCCCTCCCCCGGCGAATTGCAGCGCGAGCACGGGGTTCCAGCCCACGAACGCAGCGGCGAAGGCCCGTCCGGCCGGGGCCGCCGCCGCGGCCGCGAGCACGAGCGCGACGGACGCTACGGCGGCGATCGTCTTGAACAGCCACGCCGCCCGGTCGGCCGAGTCGCCTGCGGCCAGCGCTACTCCCTCCGACGTCATCGTCCACAGCGGTCCGTACGCGGAAGTCGTGTCGTGCCATTGCGCTCCCATCAGCGAGTACGCCGGATCGTCGGGCCAGTCGCTGGGCGGATCGACGTACGGGTTGCCGCCGTGGACGGCGCCGATGCGCCCGTAGTCCCAGTAGGTATAGGCGTCGGTCGAGTAGAGCAGCGGCGCTGCGAGAGGCGTGAGCTGGATCGCTGCGGCGATGGCGGCCACGGCGATGACGGGAGCTCCGTGACGACGCACGAGCCACGCACCGCCGACATACAGCGGGAACGACGCGAGCACGGCGAGCAGGTACGCGGTGCCCCAGGCGCCGTCGGGTTCGATGGGCGAGAGCGCAGTTTCGTCGGCGTGCCACGTCGCGGCGGCGACGACGACGATCGCGACCAGGCAGCCAAGGCCGGCGGCCAGCGGTGCCGACCTGCGGGCTCCGGTCAACTCGGTGTGCCGAGCGGCGCCCCCGTCGGCAGCCAGTCGACGCGGCCCAACCAGCGGTCGCGGTTCTCCGAGTACCACTTGATCGTCTGCAGCACGCCCTCCTCCCAGGAGACGCGCGGCTGCCAGCCGGTCTCGCGGGTCAGCTTGTCGTGCCCGACGCGGAGGGCCATCACCTCGGTCACGCCCGGGCGCACGCGGGAGGAATCGACCACGACGCGCCGGTCGCCGCCCCAGAAGCCGTGCTCCTCGCCGAGCCTGAGGATCAGCTCGACCCAGTCGTGCATCGAGATGTTCTCGCCCTGCCCGTACACGTAGACGTCCCCCGGCCGGCCGTGCGCGGCGACGGTGAGATGACCGCGGACCCCGTCGGCGCAGAAGCAGAAGTCGCGCATCGGCTCGAGCGCCCCGAGCTCCACCTCTGCACGGACGAGCGCCTGCGTGATGATCGTGCCGGTCACGTAGCGGGGGTTCTGGCGCGGCCCGTAGTTGTTGAACATCCGGGTCACAACACCCGGCACGCCGAACGCGTCGTGGTAGTTCATGGTGAGGAAGTCGGCCGCCACCTTCGCGGTGGCGTAGATCGACTTGGGGTTGATCGGCGAGCGCTCGTGCAGGACGAGCGCCCCCGCATCGTCGAAATCGTGCTGGTGGGCGACCTCTTCGCGGACGTTCCCGTACTCCTCCGACGTGCCCGCGGTGTCGAACTTCTCGAGCTCGAGCTCCCAGTCGACGATCGACTGGAGGAGGTTGAGCGTCCCCACGGTGTTCGCCATCACCGTCTCGTAGGGGCGGTGCCACGACTCGCCGACGTGCGCCTGGGCCCCGAGGTGGAAGACAAACGGGCGGTCGGCGACGGTGCGCTTGAGCTCGCGCACCAGGTAGTCGATCGACGTCTTGTCCGTGAGGTCGGCGAAATGCACCTTGAGTCGGCCGCGGAGGTGCCCGATGTTGTTCAGCGCGCCACTCGACGTGGCTCGCACGAACGCGTGGACGTCCGCCCCGAGCTCCACCAGCGCGTCGGTCAGGTGCGATCCCATGAACCCGTCGGCCCCGGTCACGAGCACGGTGCGACCGCCGTATGCGTCGCCGAACTCGGCACGCAGCTCGGCGATGTCGGCCTCTGTCCAGATCGTGTCGGTCGGCATGGCGCGTACGCTTTCGCGTCGGTGGCCACGCAGCGTACCGCCTCGCCCGGCTTGGGCTCGCTCGGGAGCGGCGCCGTCACGGCGGTCGCGCTGGCTGTGCAGCAGGCCCTTGCCGCGGTCGTGGGGGTGATCATCGCGCGGGAGTTCGGCCGGAGCGCCACGACGGACGGCTTCTTCGCCTCCTACGGCGTCTTCATCGTGGTGGCGTTGATCGCCACGGCTGCGCGGGCGATCCTCCTCCCACCGCTGGCACGCGCCAGGGAGGACGGTCGCCTCGGCGGCGAGACGACGGCGTTCGGCGCCACGTTCGCGCTCCTCGCCGTGCCGCTGCTGGCTGTCGCGATCCTCGCAGCGAAGCCCGTCGCTGCGCTCCTCACCGGGTTCGGCCCGCCGGAGGCCCGCGCCGCGGCGGCGGCGACGCTACCGTGGCTGGTCGTTGCGGCGGTCGGTCAGCTCTACGCAGGCCTCGCGGCGAGCGCGCTGGCGGCCCTGGACGACTACGGGACGGCCGCAGCCGGGTTCGCGGTCGGCAGCATCGCCGGCCTGGCGCTGATCCTGTGGCGGGTCGACGACGGCATCGAGGCGGTCGCGTGGGGGGTGGCACTCAACGGACTCGTCGCCGCCGCCGTGCCGACGGTAGCGCTGATCGTGCGCGCCAGGCGTGTGGCGATGCCGGCACGCGCTGTGCGACCCGTGAGCGAGGGTCAGCGCCGTAGGGTCGCCGGCCTGGGCGCCGGCGTGGCGCTGCCTCTCGCCCTCCAGGCCATGTACCTCGTGTGCCTGCCGCTAGCCGCGAAAGAGGGAACAGGCGCCGTGACGAGCCTCGGCTACGCGTACCTGGCCGGCTCCGCCGTGGTGGCGGTGACTGCGTCCTCGCTGGCGCTCGTCACGTCGGTGCCGCTGACGCGCGCGGGCGTCGACGGCCCGGCCGCGGCGCGCCACGTCGTCGCGTCCGCCTGGCTCGCGCTCGTCGCGGTGGGCGCCACGGTCGGCGTGTTCACGGTCGCCGGGGAGCCGCTCGCCCGGAGCGTGCTCGGCGCCGCGTACGGCGACGACGTCGGCACCCAGCTCGGCCTCGTCGTGCTCGCGCTCGCGCCGTGGATCGTCGTCACGGTCGGGATCTCCGCCACGTTCCCGCTCGTCTTCGTCACCGAGCGCGGCGCGCGGTTGCCGCAGATCGCCCTGCTGGCCTTCGCCGTGCACGTCCCGCTGGCGTTCGCCGGGCAGGCGCTCGCCGGGCTCTACGGGCTCGCGCTCGCGCTCGCGCTGTCGACGGGCGTCGCCCTCGTCGCCATGCTGCTCCTGCTCGACGCCGCCTCTGCGGCGCTCACGGGGCTCGGCGGCGTGGTGCTCATCGTCGGCGCGCTCGCAACGGCCGCCTTCGGCCTGTCGGCTGCGCTCCTGCGGAACGACGCGTGGTCAGCGGTGGTCGGCGTCGTCCTGTACGCGGCAGCGCTCGCCGTCGTGCGCCCGCGCGGGCTGCGCACCGCCTGGCGCTATCTCCACGCCCTCGCCTGAGCTCCCGCCGTCGGCCCGCCTAGACTCCTGCCGATGAGCCTCTGGACCCGGGTCCCACGGGGCATGCGCGACCGTGCGACCGGCGTCCTGCCCGACAGCTGGTGGGTCTGGCTGCATCAGCTGCGCGAGGTCGCCGCCGACCGCGCGTGGAGCGGCGGCGCCGTGTTGCGGCAGGCCTACCCCGGCCTGGTGGCTGAGGCGGCGCCCCTCGCGGCGCTGCGGCGGGCGGAGCTCCGGGTCTTCTCGCAAAACGGCGAGGACGGGGTGATCGCCTACCTCCTCGATCGCGTGGGGGCGGAGAGCAGGGCCCTTGTCGAGTTCGGCATCGGCGACGGCCGCGAGTGCTGCGCGGCCAACCTCCTCGTCAACTTCGGCTGGTCGGGGCTCCTCATGGACGGCGACCCGCGGCACGCGTCGGACGCGCGAGACTTCTACGCGAGCACCCTGGCCGACCCCTCCCGGTGCACCGTCCTGCACCACGTGGCCGAGGTGGACAACATCGACGAGACGCTCCGCGAGCACGCTCCCGCCGAGATCGACCTGCTCTCCGTCGACATCGACGGCAACGACTACTGGGTGTGGGAGGCGATCACATCGGTGCGGCCGCGCGTGGTCGTGATCGAGTACAACGCGACGTTCGGGGCGGAGCGGGCGGCGACGATCCCGTACACACCCGGCTTCGACCGGTACCGGGCGCACGCGAGCGGCTTCTACCACGGCGCCTCGCTCGCCGCGCTCGCGCTCCTCGCCGATCGCAAGGGCTACCTGCTCGCCGGCTGCGAGTCGCGCGGCGCGAACGCGTTCTTCGTCGACCGCGAGGCGGCGGCCGGGCGCGTGGCCGACGTCGCGCCGGCGGATGCCTTCGCCCCGCTGTACGAGCGCGTCCACCTCGGCCTGAACGAGCAGTTCCGCCGGATCGCGCACCTGCCGCTCGTCGACGTCGGCGGCTAGGCGGCTGCCGCCTCCTCGTAGGCGCGGATCGTGAGCTCCGCCGTCTTCTCCCACGTGTAGGCGCCCGCGCGGCGGGGGCCGGCGGCGGACAGGCGGCCCGCGAGCCCGGCATCGCCGAGGACGGCCTCGAGCGCCCGCGCGATCGCGGAGGGGTCGTGGGGGTCGACGGCGAGCCCGCCGCCCTCGGCGACGAGCTCCTCGGTCGACGTGCCGAGCGAGGTGACGACGGGAGTTCCCTGCGCCATCGCTTCGACCACGGGAAAGCCGAAGCCCTCGAGCAGGCTGGGGAAGCAGAAGACGTCGGCGCCGGCGTAGAGGGGCGCGAGGTCGGCGCGCGGGACCCACCCGAGCCTCCGCACCCGTCCCTGCTTCGACGCGGGCAGGCCGGCGAGGAGCTGCGCGAGGTCCTCGCTCCAGCCGGGCGGCCCGACGAGCACGAGGTCGACGTCGGCGTCCAGCGACGCGTACGCGGCGAGGAGGCCGGCGAGGTTCTTGCGCGGTTCGACGGTCCCCGTCCAGAGGACGTACGGGCGCTCGAGGCGGTACGAGGCGCGGACACGCTCGACGTCCTCGGGCGCCGCGGGATCGGCTCGCACGCCGAGCGGCACGTGGCGGAGCCGGGCCTCGTCGAAGCCTGCGTCGCGGCACGCTGCGAGGGTCGCGAGGGACGAGCACAGCACCAGGGCGGCGTCGTCGAGGGCCAGCTTCAGCGCGCGCCGGAAGAAGCGCAGTCCCTGCGAGCTGAAGAGCTCCGGGTAGGCGACGTACGACAGGTCGTGCACCGTCAGCACGACGGGAGCCGTGGGGGGCGGCATCGCGACCCCGGTCGCGTGGATCACGTCGACCGGGCCGGTGGCCCTCTGGACGTCCGGTCGCCGGAGGTAGTGCCACGCCTCGTAGAGCGGCTGCTGGGGCAACGGCAGCGAGACGGTCCGGATCGGCGGGTGCCATTCGGCCGCGGGCGGGCGCCGGTGTCGGGCCGAGACCCCGATCGGCTCGACGTCGTCACGGCCGCGGAGCGCCCTGGCGAGCTCCAGCGCGGCGACCGCGGTGCCGCCCGGAACGCGGTGCCAGCACTGCTCGAGCGTCAGCGCCACCCTCATCGCGCGCGCAGGCCTCGCGGCATCAGCCCGCCACCGACCGGTAGACCCGCACGTGGGCCGTCGCGGCGCGCGCCCAGGTGAACCGCGCCGCATGCTCGAGACCGCGACGGGTCAGGCCGGCGGCGTTGTCGAGTGCACTCCGAATACCTGCGGCGATGTCGCACGGGCTCTCGGGGTCGAACAGGACGGCTGCGCCCGAGCACGTCTCGGCCAGCGCGCCGCGGTCGGAGGCCGCGACCGGGCAGCCGCACGCCATGGCCTCGACGGGTGGGAGCCCGAAGCCCTCGTAGAGGCTGGGGAAGACGAGGCACGAGGCCCTGCGGCAGAGGGCTGCCAGCTCCTGGTCGGGCACCCGCCCGAGATCCCGCACGCCGGCGGGGAGCAGCCCGGGCGCGCCGCCGCCGGTGAGCACGAGCGTGAGCTCAGGTGTGTCGGCGCGGAGGAGCTGCAGCGCTTCGAACAACGCTCCGTGATTCTTGTGCGGCCACCCGTAGGCCGGGTAGAGGAGCAGCGGCTCCCGGTTCTCCGGCCCTGGACGGAAGAGGTCGTGGTCGATGCCGTGCGGCACCACGTGGACGCGTACGGGATCGAGGCCGAGGCGCTCGACGGCCCGGTCGCGGACGAACGCCGACGGCACGATCACCGCGTCCGCCTCTCGCGCCGGGCGGTCGTACAGGAGCGCGCGATAGATGCGCTTCCTGCGCGGGAACAGCTCAGGCAGATCGCGGTGCTGGACGTCGTGCAGCGTCGTCACCCAGGGGCGCTGCGCGCGTGGGAGCGGGACGGTGAGCGGGTAGTGCACGACATCGTGATCGCCCAGCGCCGACCACAGCCGCCCGGGTCGCAAGGACGCGACCGCCAGCCGTTGCGCCTTCGACAGCCCGCTCGACCCGCTAGGCCCAGTCGTCACGGCTCGCGCCGGAAGCACGGACGGGGCGGCCTCCGGCGGGACGAGGCAGGTGACCTCCTCGCCGGCCTCCACGAGCGCCCTGCTCAGCGAGACAGCGTACCGCTCGGCCCCTCCGATCGCGCCGGGGGCCAGGGTCACCATGCTCAGGGCGATCCGCACACCGGGCGATCCTACGGCAACGCTAGTGTGGTCCGGTGGCGTCCGTCGGCCAGCGATCGGAGTGAGCCCGCTGCGGCGTGCCCTCATCACCGGGATCGGTGGACAGGACGGCTCGTACCTGGCGGAGCTGCTGCTGTCCGAGGGCTACGACGTCTTCGGGATCGTGCGCCGGCACATGGCCGTCTACGAACGGCTCGTCGAGGTGTCCGGGCGCCTCGAGCTCCTCGACGCCGACCTGCTCGATCGTGGCTCGCTCGTCGCCGCTATCCGTCGCTCCCGTCCGAGCGAGGTCTACAACCTCGCCGCACCGTCGTTCGTACCGCGCTCGTGGGACGAGCCAGTGCTCACCGCAGAGTTCGCGGCCGTCGGTGTCTCCTCGCTGCTCGAGGCGATCCGGGACGTCGACCCGGCGATCCGCTTCTACCAGGCTTCCTCGAGCGAGATCTTCGGTGAGCCGCTGGAGTCGCCGCAGACCGAGGAGACACCCCTGTCGCCGCTCACCCCCTACGGCGTCGCGAAAGCGTACGGCCACTTCATCACACGGAGCTACCGCCATCGGTACGGCTTGTACGCGTGCTCGGGCATCCTCTACAACCACGAGTCGCCGCGCCGGCCCCTCGACTTCCTCCCCCGCAAGGTGGCCCACGGTGCCGCCCTCATCGGTGTCGGGCGCGCCCAGGTGCTCCCGCTGGGCGACCTCGGCGCACGGCGCGACTGGGGGTATGCCCCCGACTACGTGCGGGCGATGTGGCTCATGCTGCAGCAGGACGAGCCGGGGGACTACATCGTCGCCAGCGGTGAGACGCACGCGGTCGAGGAGCTGGTGGAGATCGCGTTCTCGCGTGTCGGGCTCGCCTGGCGCGACCACGTCGTACTGGACGAGAGCCTCCGCCGCGGCTCCGCGGAGCTGCACGACCTGGTGGGTGACGCGGGCAAGGCCCGTGGGGTGCTCGGCTGGCAGGCGACGCTGAGTTTTCAGGAGCTCGTCGAGCTGCTCGTCGACGCCGAGGTGGCGTCACTCGCCGATCAGGACGCTGCCTCGCGGTAGACGGCGTCGTGTGCCCTGGCGGTCGCCTCCCAGGTGAAGGTGGCCGCGCGCGCCAGCCCCAGTAGCGACAGCTCGTGGGAGCGGCGGAGGGCGTCGTCGACGGCGGTCGCGATGTCCTCCGGCGAGGTCGCGTCGAAGAGCCGTGCTGCGCCGCCACACACTTCGGGCAGCGAGGCGGCGTCTGAGCAGGCGACCGGACAGCCGCAGGCCATCGCCTCGAGCGGCGGCTGGCCGAATCCTTCGTACAGGCTCGGGAAGACGAGCGCAGCAGCCGTCCGGTACAGACGAACGAGCTCGTCCTGGCTTACGCGTCCGAGCGATCGCACACCGTCCGGCACCGCCCCCTCGTATCCGGTGAGGACCAGCTCCAGCCCTGGGCGCTCGCGCCGGAGCAGCGCCAAAGCGGCGAAGAGTCGCGCGTGGTTCTTGTGCGGCCAGCCGCGCGCGGGATAGAGCAGGAACTCGCCGCGCGGCTCCGTCCCCGGTCGAAAGCGCTCGTGGTCGATGCCGAGGTGGATCGCCCGCACGCGGTCCTCGGGGAGACCGAGTCGTTCGACGATCGTGCCGGCGGCGTGCTGCGAGATCGTGACGACGAGCCCGCTGCGATGAACGGTCCAGCCGTAAACACGGCGCCGGTACGCCAGCTCCGCGCGGGAGAAGAACTCGGGAAGTACCTCGTGCTGCACGTCGAGGAGGGTCGAGACGGCAGGCGGACTCGAAACGCGCGGGATCATCACGCTCAGCGGGAAATGAAGAACATCGAGACCGCCGAATCGCTTCCGGATCCGGCCTCCACGCACGGTCGCGAGGGTCATCGCCGTCAACCGTCCGGGGGTCGTCCGCGAGGCCCTGTACTCGGTCACCACCTCCCCCGGAAGACCGTCGACGTCTGCTGCAATGCGGGGGAGAAAGAGCCGGTACTCGAGCTCGCCGACCCTCCCCAGCGCACGCGCCAGCTCGCGGACGTAGGTCTCGCTTCCCCCCGACACGTCCGGCACGAGAGTCAGAAGACTGAGACCGACGAGCACCGCGCGATCGTAGTCGGCTGCAGCATCCAAGATGCCGCGGTGCCGGACCCGGTGCCGGAGAGGATGATGCAGAACAGCGTTTCTGGCGGCGCGGCGGCGCGACCGAGATCGACGTCACTGCTCTGTTCGAGGCTCTGCGCGACGAGGTTCGGCGCGCGCCACGGGGACGAGAGTGAGCATGCTGAGCCCGACCTTCATCCGAGGAGGGGGCGGCGCGGGCTGCGTGCGACGGCGATCCCGAGCGCGACGATGGCGCCGAGCACGATCAGCGCCGTCACGACTGTGTGCCCGGCCACACCGGGATAGGCGATGATCGCGAGCGGGGCGGCGGCAGCGACCGCAGGCCAGCCGAGCGAGGGGACGAGGACGGCGATCGCGACCGCGACCAGCAACAGCAACAGGGTGGCGGCCATACCTGCCGAGCCGCCGCCGACGTGGTCGGTGCCGAGCAGGTCCGGACCGGCGTCGTAGACTACGAGCGCGAGGAACACCGCGACCGCGGCAAGGCGCGCGTCCTCTCGGCGCAGACGGGGACGAGGCATCGTCGCGACCGCGGCCACGACCCCGAAGCCGGCCAACAGCAGGAACGGGATCGCGGCCGACCAACCCGCCGGGCCCCCGAGAAGCGTGACCACCGTCTTCGCGAGCTCGTGGTCCTGGAGCATGCGGAACCAGGGCCCAGGGCTGTCCTCTCTGATCAGAGGACGCGTGAGCGTGGCGGCGCTCATGAACACGATGGAGGGGATGGCGAGGACGAGCACGACGGTCGGTCGGGCGGCGTAGGCGGCGCCGAGACCGAGAGCGAGGAACGGCAGGGCGGGGATGAGGTAGCGCGGCCCGGGCGAGAAGCCACCGTAGGTCGAGAAGAACGACGCGTTGAACAGCAAGAAAGCGGCGCACACGGCGCCCGCGGCGACGGCTTCGCGCCGATGACCGCGCCGGGCGAGCAGCACGAGGCCGACACCGGCCGCTGCGGCGACCGGCGTCAAGGTGAGCAGACCCTTCCCGCCCCCGAGTGCCTCGGCTGCGGTGCGCAGGCTGGGCAGATCGACGCCGAAGAAACCCTTGTCGTGCACGCCGACGGCTTCGTCGCCCGTCGCGCCGGGCTGGGAGGTGGCGTTCGTATAGGTGGTCCGGAACAGTGAGCCGAGCACGACGGTGTTGAAGACGGCGAGCGGTGCGACGCCGACCGTGACCCCACCGCCGTAGGCGAGCAGGCGTCTTGCGGTGATGCGTCCGGCAATCGCGTAGCCGGCGAGGGCGAATGCCACGATCGCGAGCGGGTATTCGACGGTCACCGCCAGACCGGCGATCAGACCGCCGGCCGCGAGGAGTCGGCCCGATGGGCGGCTTCGCTCCGCGAACAGGACGGCAAACGCCGTGAAGCCGAGCAGCGCGGACAGCACGTGGGAGAACAGCATCGTCGATAAGGGGAGCACAAGCGTGCCGAGGCCGAGCGTGACGGCGGTGACGGCTCCGTACCCGGGAACGAGCCGGTCGACAACTCGACGGACGAGGAGGAGCAGCAGCAGAGAAGCGAGGGCGGCGCCCCAGATCGACATCCGCCACAACGTGCCCGGCGGCGACTCGAGCAGCGCTCGCGGCCAGCCGAGCGAGACCGTCGTCACTGGCCGTTCGTCGACCAGCGCGAGCAGGCCGTACCAGGGGATGGTGGCGACGGCGAGACCAGGGGCCTTGTTGGAATAGAAGTGCCCATTGATGAGCGATGCGTCGCAGGTCTCGTTCCGGTAGCGATCGATGGCGAAGGTGCCGCTCGCGATCGCTTTGACGGTCGCGACGTGCGCCGTCTGACCGCAGCCGGGCTGCGGGACGATGGTCGCGGCGGCGAGCGCGACCGCGAGGATGGCGAGCGTGCCGAGCAATCTCGCGCGCGGCTCCATGACGCGGGCGACGATACCGGTCATGGGGCGAGGCTAGAATGCCCTGGTGCCGGATGAGACGACGGAGAACGGCGTCCCGGCTGGCGTCGCGGCGCCCGCAGAGGTCGACGTCGCCGCCCTGTTCGAGGCCCTGCGCGAGGAGGTGCGGCGCTCCGGCGCTGATCCTTCCGGCCCCGCCGACCCGGCCGACCGCCACGCTGCGCGCGAGGAGGCCGAGCGTCTCTGGCCGGTGTCCGCCGAGCGCCCGCTGCGGCTCAGGCCGGGAGTCCGGGGCGGTCTCGGGCACCCGGCCAAGGCGGTGCTGCGGAGGCTGATGCGCTGGTACGTGGAACCGCTCGCGTACGACCAACGATCGTTCAATGCGGCAACGCTGCGCCTCATCGACGACCTCCAAGCCCAGGTCGACCGGCTCGAGGCCGAGGTCCGCACGCTGCGGGCCGAGCGGCGATGAGGATCGTCGTCTGCCGGCCCCAGGTCCCGTTCTCGCGGGGCGGGGTCGAGATCTTCACCGACGAGCTCGTGGAGGAGCTTCGCGTCCGCGGTCACGACGCGGACCTCGTGACGCTGCCGTTCAAGTGGTATCCGGGCGCCCGCGTCCTCACACAGGCCTTTCTCTGGCGGCTCGCCGATCTGACCGAGTCGGACGGCCGCCCCGTCGATCTCGTCGTGGGGACGAAGTTCCCCTCCTATCTCGTGCGCCACCCGGAGAAGCGGGTCTGGCTCGTGCACCAGTTCCGGCAGGCCTACGAGCTCGACGGGACCGAGCTCGGCCAGTTCTCACAGACGCCGGAGGACCGTGCCGTGCGACGGCAGGTGCAGGACCTCGACCGGGTCGGGCTCGGCGAGGCGTCGAGACTCTTCGCCACGTCGTCGAACGTCGCGGGCCGGCTGGAGCGCTCCACGGGGCTCGTGGCCGAGGTGCTGCCGCACCCGCCGCAGGCGCTCGCATACCGGAACGACGGCGACGGCGGGTACCTGCTCTCGGTGAACCGGCTCGACCGGTCGAAGCGGATCGACCTCCTGCTCGAGGCCGCGGCGCTCGCACCCGGTCTCGAGGTGGTCGTCGTGGGCGAAGGCCCCGACCGTGAGCGGCTCGAGGACATCGCGCGCGACCGAGGGCTGAACGGCCGCGTCCGCTTCACCGGGCGCGTCGACGCGGAAGAGCTGGCAGATCTCTACGCACGCTGTCTCGGCACCTTCTACGCTCCGATCGACGAGGACTTCGGCATGGGCCCGTACGAGTCGTTCCTCTTCGAGAAGCCGGTCGTGACGACGACAGACGCCGGCGGCCCGCTCGACGTCGTGCTCGACGGCTCGACGGGTCTGGTCGTGGAGCCCGACGCGCAGGCGATAGCGGCCGCGTTGCGCCGGCTGCAGACGCACGGCGACGTCGCTTCCGCGCTTGGGCGTGCGGGGAAGGCGCTCGCCGCCGAGGTGACGTGGGACCGCGCCCTCGGAAGGTTGCTCGCGTAGGTCGGGCGGGGCGCTTCACGACGCCGGATCGCCAATGCGACCGTGCCGTCCTGCCAACAGCTCGAGGCTGGCGAGCACGACGAGCACCGTCATGGCGACGGCGAGCGACCACTTCGAATGGCCTCCGAACGCGGGGAGGGCGAGCAGGGCCAACGGCGTCGAGGCCAGGAGTGCGCGGCGGTCGCCCCGCCACGCGGCCACGGACGCGAGGCCGACGGCGCCGATCGTGCAGACGACCGAGAGCGCCCCGGCCATGTCGTCCGTCGCAGCGTCGAGGCGTAGGAGATCGGGTGCCGAGGACGCGATCACGAGCCATCCGGCCGTGACGGCAGCCGTCAATCTCCAAGCCGGCGGTTGTGGTGCCGGTCGGGGTAGGTCCCACACGGCGAGGACGAACGCAGCGACGAGGCCAGCGAGGACGGGCAGCGTTGCTGCCGGCGAAACGCCGCCTCCGACGCGCGAGAAGAGGGTGTGGACGAGATCGCCGTCCCGGATGCGATCGAGCCAGACGAAGGAGTCGTCCCCTTCGATGAGCGGCTCGCCCAGCGTCGCGGCCACCATCCACCCGGCAGACACGATGGCGAGCGACAGAGTTGCAGGCCAACACGCTCGGTAGGCCGCGGCGAGCCCGAGGGCGAGGAACGGAATCGCGGGCACCAGGAATCGGGGCCCGGGCACCCAGCCTCCGAAGGGGAGGTAGTACGACATGGTGTACGCGAGGAAGAGCGTCACGACAGCGCCCGCGAGCAACGCCTCTGCGCGACGTCCCTGTCGGGACAGGATCACCAGGCCAACGGCTGCGGCCGCGATGACCGGGGTGAGCACGAGCAGGCCTCTGCCGGAAGCGAGCAACTCGACGAGTGCATGAGGGCTCGGCGCGGTGAGACCGAAGAAGCCGCGATCGTTCGCGCCGACGACGTCGTGGCCGCTTGCTCCGGGCTCGATCACCGCATTGGAGTACGAGAGGCTGAAGGGCGACCCGAGAGCCCAGGTATTGAATACGAGAAGCGGCGTCACGCCTGCGAGGGCCCCTCCTCCGAAGGCGACCAGGCGGTGTGCCGCGTGCCGCGTGGTTCCCGCATAGACGGCGAGACAGACGGCTGTCAGGACGAGCGGAAACTCCACCACGATCGCCAGTCCGGCGAGCGCACCTGCCGCTACCGCCAGGCCGGAGGACGGGGCAGGTCGCTCGCGTAGTACCAGCAGGACGCAGAACGCGGCGAAGCCGAGCGCCGCCGACAGGACGTGGGCGAAGAGGAGCGTTCCGAACGGGAACAGCAGCGTCGCAACTCCAGCCGTGACCGCGGTGATCGTGCCGTACCGGGGGACGAGACGACCGGCCGCCCACCGGAGCAGCAAGAGGAGTACGAGGAGCGGAAGCGTCGACCCCCAGACCGACACCTGCCAGATCGCCTCACGCTTCATGTCCACCATCGCAGCCGGCCAGGGAAGCGAGCGCGTCGTGTCGGTGACGGCCGTATGAGACAGCTTCAGAAAGCCGTACCAGGGCGCTATCACCAGCGCGAGCCCCGGAGCCTTGGCCGCGTAGTAGTGGTCGTCGATGAACGCGTCGTCGCACGTCTGTGTCTCGTATCGATCGATGCGGGGTGTCCGATCCAGGAGAGACTTGACGAGCGCGAAGTGAGCTGTCTGGTTGCACCCGGGTGGCTGCAGCACGAGCCCGGCGGCGATCGCCACGAGTACGATCGCCGTCAGCCCGAACGCACGGTGCCACCGGCCCTCGAGCTCCATCCACGCGGGACTATACGCGGGCGCCGGCGGGATGGCCGACTAGAATGGACTGGTGCAGAGCGAAGTACAAAAACCCCTGCTGTGCGGGGTTTTTTGAATGACCAGAGTCCTTCCTGGCGCGCACCTCGAGTGGCGGTAGCGGTGTGAGGGTTGCCTACTACTCTCCGATGCCCCCCGAGCGGTCCGGGATCGCCGACTATTCGGCTCTGCTTGTGCCCGCCCTGCGCGAGCGCATCGAGGTGGACGTCGTGCGTCGAGGTCGCACGCGCCGACCTCGTGGGGCCGATCTCTCCGTTTACCATATAGGCAACGACCCGGACGCGCACGGCTGGATCGTCGACGCTCTTCGGCGAACGCGGGGCCTCGTCGTGTTGCACGACTTCGTGCTCCATCACCTCGTGGCCGGTCTCACCGTCGGCCGCGGCGACGGTCACGGCTACCTCGACGCCATGGAGCGCGAGGCCGGTGTCGTCGGACGCCTGCTCGCGCACGGGGTGCTCGACAAGCGCATCCCGCCGCTCTGGGAGAACAGGCCTCAGGACTTCCACCTCGCCGGTGAGGTGCTCGACCGGGCCACCGCACTCGTCGTCCACAGCGACTACGTCCGTCACCGTGCGCGCACGGCCGGCTTCGACCGGACGGTGACGGTGGTACCCCATCCCGCCTTCCCCGTGCCCGAGGTCGTGCCGGCCGGCGTCGCCGGCGACCCGCTGATCGGGGCCTTCGGGAATGTCAACGCGAGCAAGCGCGTGCCACAGCTGCTCGAGGCGTTCACGCGTCTGCGACGGGAGCGTCCCGGCGCGCGGCTGCTGCTCGTCGGCGCCGTCTCGCCCGGGTTCGACCTCGACCGGCGGCTGCAGCGGCTGGGAGTCGACCGTGAGGGGATCACCCACGAAGGGTGGGTCGACGAGACCAGGCTCTGGTCGCTGATGGCGGCGTGCGACGTCCACGTCAACCTCCGCTCCCCGACCATGGGCGAGACGTCGGGGACCGCGATCCGCGCGCTCGCGCTCGGCAAGCCGCTCGTCGTCTCGGACACGGGCTGGTTCGGCGAGCTTCCCGACGACGTCGCTCTCAAGGTCACGATCGACGACGAGGAAGCGGCCACTCTCGCTGCTGCGCTCGAGCTTCTCGCCGGCCGTCCGGACGTGCGCGCCGCGATGGGGGATGCGGCACGTCGACTGGCCGCCACGGAGCACGACCTCCGGCACGTCGCCGACCTCTACGTGGCCGCCTTCGAGCGGGCGGCGGGCGGCGATGCCGTCGACGACCTCGTCCTGCGTGAGGTGAGCCTGGCGGCGGCCGAGGTCGGCATCGACCCCGGCAGCCCGGAGGCCCGCGAGATCGCCCACCGGTTGGCCGAGGTCGACCTCGGTGGATAGCCGCGCGCGGGTCGGCCGCGTCCCGGCGTGGGCGTGGCTGACCGCGATCGTGGTCGCCTCCGCGGCGATCCGGCTCTGGCTCGTGCGCGACATGAAGGCGCCGTTCGTCTTCGTCGACGAGCTCATCTACTCGGAGCTCGCGAAGAGCCTCGCCGACGGCCAGGGCTACGCGGTGCGGGAGTTGCCGGCGAGCGGCTACAGCCTTCTCTACCCGGCGCTCGTCGCGCCTGCCTACTGGCTCTTCGACGCGGTGCCGACCGCCTACACCGCCGCGAAGTCCGTCGGCGCCGTCGTCATGTCCCTCGCGGCGATTCCCACCTTCTTGATCGCACGTCGTGTCGTGCGGCCGTCGCTGGCGCTCCTCGGCGCGGCGATCGCAGTCGCGGTGCCGTCGATGGCATACACGGCGACGATCACCACGGAGAGCCTCTTCTACCCCATCGCGCTGACCGTGGCGTTGCTGCTGCTCCGCTACGTCGAGCGTCCGGGTTGGTTGAGATTGCTCGCGCTGTTCGTCGGCCTCGGCGTCGCGTTCGCGACGCGGGCGCAGTCGGTGGCGTTCGTGCCTGCGATTGCGACCACCCCGCTCGCCCTCGCGCTCGTCAGGCGGCGCGCTGCGGAGCTGCGGCCGTTCGTACCGCTCTATGCGCTGCTGGGTGGAGGGGCGGCGCTCGTCGTCGCGGTGCAGGCCGCCCGAGGCCTGTCACCAGCTGATCTGCTCGGCGCATACAGCATCGTCGGTGACGGCGGCTACGACGCCCGGTCGGTGTTCCATTTCTGGGTCTGGCACCTCGAGGAGCTCACCGTCTACGCGGGGATCCTGCCCGTCCTCGCGCTCGTCCTCCTGCGCGAGCTCTCCGCGGGGCTCCCGCCACGGCTGCAGGAGCACATCGCCGCGACGCTGTCGCTCGTCCTCTGGAGCACGCTCGCCGTGGCGATGTTCGCGTCGCGTTTCGCCTCCGACCGCGTCCAGGACCGCTACCTCTTCTTCCTGGTGCCGCTGCTCGTCGTGGCCCTGCTCGCCTGGGTGGAGCTGGGCGCGCCGCGGCCGTTCGTCGCGACGGCGGGCGCCGTGCTCGTCGCCTTCGGACTGCCGCTCATCTTTCCCTACACGCGCTTCATCGGCGAGCCGGCGAAGTCGGACACCGCCGGTCTGCTGCCCCTGTGGACGATCAACGAGCACCTCGTGCTGGGCGAGTACTGGCTCACGGTGGCGCTCGTCGGCGGCGGGCTGGTGGCGCTCTTCTTGCTCGTGCCGCCTCGCTGGGCGGTCGCCGTGCCGCTGACGCTGCTCGTGCTCTTCGCGATTCTGTCGAAGCCCGTCTGGTCAGGCCCGCATGGCTTCGTGCAAGCGGGCGCGGGTGCGCTCTTCCAGGGCATCCGCGGGGTCGACCGGGATTGGATCGACGAGGCGGTCCCGGCCCGGGACGAGGTTGCCGCGCTGTGGACCGGCCACGCCGACCGCTTCACGGTCAACATGAACGAGTTCTTCAACCGGCGCGTCGGCCACGTCTACTACGTCGACCAGCCGACCCCCGGTGGCGTCGGCGAGACGAAGGTGGTGGCGGGCGCGAACGGGATCTACCGCGATCCCACGGGAAGAACGGTGCGCGTGCCGTATGCGCTGCTCGACGGTTCGGTGACTCCGGACGGGGTCGTCGTCGCCCGCGACGACGAGCTCGGCACGACGCTGTGGCGGCTGACCGGGCCGCTCTCGTCGCGGGCGACGGTCACCGGTCTCTACGCGGACGGGAACTGGTCCGGCCCGGCGGTCACCTGGCGCCTGCTCAGATGCACACCCGGAGCCGTCACCGTCGCCGTCCACTCAGACCCGAGTCTCTTCACCTTGCCGCAGCGGGTGACCGCCACCAGCGGCAGCCGCAGCGCGTCCGTTCGGTTCCGACCGGACGAGCACGCGTCGTTGCCGATCCGTGTCGCGCCCGGGGCCGACGGAACATGCAGCGTGCGCCTCACGGTGGCGCCGACCGCGGTCCCGGCAGACGTGATCCCCGGCTCCACCGACACGCGCGAGCTCGGTGTGCACGTCGACGCATTCTCCTACCGGCCCGAGGCATGAGGATCGTCGTCGACGTCTCGCCGTTGTCCCACCCGCGCACGGGGATCGGGAACTACCTGCGCGGGATGGTGGGCGGCCTGGCCGCTGCCGGGGCCGGCCGTCATGAGGTGCTCGGCTTCGCGCCCACCAGCCTGCGCGGGCCGGGCCGGATCCGCGCGGCGCTCGCCGGGACCGGCGTCTCCGCGCGCCTGTGGCCCCTGCCCGCCTCCCATGCGCTGCGGACGGCCTGGAGCCGCGCCGGACACCCTGCCGCCGAGCGCCTGCTGGGCTCCTTCGGTGCCCTTGTCTTCACCGACTGGATGTATCCGCCGCAGAGCGGCGGGTTGCGCGCGACGGTGATCCACGACCTCGTGCCGGTGCACCACCCCGAGTGGTGCACGCCGCGCACGGTGTCCATGCACACGCGTAAGTACGACAACGCTGCCCGCAGCTGCGACGTCGTCTTCACGAACTCGGCCTACACGGCCCGCGACGTCGCGGCGACCCTCGGCATCCCTGCGGAGCAGATCGTCGTTGCCCCACCGGGTCTCGGGCCCGGGTTCGCGCCGGGCGGCGCACGGTACGACGTGGGGCGACCGTACGTGCTCGGGGTCGGGACGCTGGAGCCACGGAAGAACCTGGGGGTGCTCGTCGAGGCGTGGCGGCGGCTCGGTGGGGATCTCGGGCTGGTGCTCGCCGGGGATGCCGGCTGGGGTGACGTCGGCGCGGTCGACGATCCCGGCATCGTCAAGCTGGGCTACGTGAGCGACGATGAGCTGCCCAGCCTGTACCGGGGCGCGTCGGCCTTCGTGTACCCGTCGCGGGTCGAGGGGTTCGGGATCCCCGTGGTCGAGGCGATGGCGTGCGGCACGCCCGTCGTCTCGTCGGCGCACCCGTCGCTCGACGAGGCGTCGGGGGCGGTCGCCGTCCGCGCCGACCCCGAGAGCGCGGAAGCCGTCGCGGCCGCGATCCTGAGCGCCGTCGCGCGACGCGAGGAGCTCGCCCCGGCGGGTCTGGCCCACGCGTCGCGGTTCACATGGGAGGCCACCGCCCGCGTCATGCTGGCCGCGCTCGAGGAGCGCTCGTGACGGCAGGTGAGCGGCGACCGTTCGAGGTCGCGATCGTCGTCCATCGCCCCGCTCCGTCCGGGCCTGAATATCTCGTGTTGCTGCGGTCACCTGATCAGCAGGGCTACTGGCACCTCGTCGCGGGCGGCGTCGAGTGGGGTGAGGAGGGAGCTGGCGCTGCGGCGCGGGAGCTGCGCGAGGAGACAGGTCTCGAGGCGGCCGTCCACGATCTCGGTCTGGGGCTCTCGTACTCGCTGGAGGAGGAGCCCGAAGAGCTCCGCGTTCGGTTCCCGGCCGGGACCGAGCGGGTCGAGGTCGGGGCGTTTCGCGCCGAGGCGGCGCCGGGGTGGGAGCCGACCCTCGACGCGGAGCACGTCGAATACCGGTGGTGCGACGTCGACGGCGCCGTCGCGCTGCTCCGCTACCCGGAGCCGCGGGAGGCCGTGCGCACCGCTCACAGCGCTCTGGAGGGCGTCTCGTGAGGGTCGGCGTCGACGTCGCGCCGCTGGCGCAGACGGCGGCCGGGACGGCGCGTCACGTCAGCGGGCTCGCTCGGGGCGCTCGGGGGCCGGCCGGGGCTCGAGCTCGAGCCGCTCACCTTCGGCGGGCCGGGCCGTGCAGCCTCGGTCGCGCGGGACGCCTGGTGGTATCCGGTTGCGCTCGGGCGTGCGTCGCGCGGCCTCGACCTGCTGCACTGCACCACGTTCCGTGCGCCACGGCGCCCGCACGTGCCGCTCGTGGTGACGGTGCACGACCTCGCCCTGCTTCGTCATCCGGAGGCGTTCCCGGCCTGGCACCGCGTCTCCGGTACGGTCGCCCTGCGGTCCGCTGTCAAGATCGCCACCGCGATCGTGGCCGTCTCGGCCTTCACCCGGGACGAGCTGCTCGCGCTGCTCGACGTCCCCGCGGAGCGGATCCGGATCGTGCCGAACGGCATCGATCCCGTGTTCACGCAGGCCGGCCCGGCGGCGGCCGGCGACTACGTCCTCGCGGTGAGCACGCTCGAGCCTCGCAAGAACCTGGGTGCCGCGGTCGAGGCGGCCTCGATCGCGGGTGTCGAGCTGCGTGTCGCGGGTGCGCGCGGCTGGGGTGGTGTCGACGTCCCCGGTTGGGTCGGGCGACCCGCCGACGAGGAGCTCGCGGCTCTGTATCGCGGCGCGCGCTGCGTCGTCTACCCGTCTCTGTACGAGGGCTTCGGCCTGCCGGTGCTGGAGGCGATGGCGTGCGGCACGCCTGTGGTGACGAGCCGTGGCGGCGCCACGGAGGAAGTCGCGGGCGGTGCCGCGGTGCTTGTCGAGGCCGGCGATCCCGCGGCGATCGCGGCCGGCATCGCGGAGGCTGTGGAGCGCCGCTCGCAACTGGCCCCGCTCGGGCTCGAGCATGCTCGAGCGTTTACGTGGCAGCATGCCGCGGACCTCGTCGAGGCGCTATGGCGTGAGCTGACGTGACGGATCTCGTAGTCGTCGATGCGGATGTCCTCGGGCGTGAGCGCACCGGGGACGAGACCTACGTCCGCAACCTGCTGCGCGAGCTGCCGGCTGTTGCGGCCGATGCCGGGCTGCGCATCGCCGCCGTCACGCGCCGGCCCGACCTCGTTCCGGACGGCGTCGAGACCGTCGACCTCGGCACGTCGTCGCAGGAGCTCCGCATGTCGTGGACGCTGCCACGGCTCCTGCGACGGCTCGGTGCCGCGCTCGTGCACACGCAGTACGCGGTGCCGTTGCGTTGCCCGTGCCCGGCGGTGGTGACGGTGCACGACCTGTCCTTCGAGCGCGACCCCTCGTCGATGAGATCGCGCGACCGGGCCGTCTTCCGGCGTGTCGTCCCGCGCGCCGTGCGCCAGTGCGGCGCGCGTGATCACGGTGTCGCAGCGCTCCCGGCATGACATCGTCGAGCTCTACGGCGCCGACCCCGACCGCGTGGTCGTGACGCCGAACGGGGTCGACCCCGCCTTCCACCCCGGCGAGGCGGACGAGCGCGGCTTTGCGCTCTCGGTAGGCGCCATCCAGCCGCGCAAGGACCAGCTCGCCGCCCTGGCGGCCGCCCGCGAGGTCGGGCTCGAGCTCGTCGTCGTCGGCCCCACACGCGACCGAGCGGTTGCGGAGGAGCTGCGCCGGGGCGGTGCGCGGCTCGAGGGATACGTGCCGATCGAGCGGCTCGCAGAGCTGTACCGCGGTGCCGCATGCCTCGTGCAGGCGTCGCGCTACGAGGGGTTCGGGCTGCCCGTGCTGGAGGCGATGGCGAGCGGAACCCCGGTCGTCACGGTCCCCGACGCGGCACTGGTCGAGGTGGTGGGGGAGGCTGCGGTGATCGTCGAGCCCGAACGGCTGGCGGACGGCATCCGCGAGGCGCTGGCGCATCGCGACCGGCTCGCCTGGGCCGGGCTCGAGCGCGCGCGGGCATTCTCGTGGAGCGCGACGGCGAAGGCGACAGTTGCCGTGTACCGCGAGGCGATCGACCGGTGAGCGTCTCGGCGGTGGTCGTCTCACACGGTCACGCGGCCGAGGTGGCGGCGCTCCTGCCTGCGCTCCAGCCGCAGGTGGACGAGGTGGTGGTCGTGGCCAACCGGCCTGGCTCGGTCGGCGTGGCGCCGGACGGTGTCCGGGTGCTCGAGAACGCGCGACCCGCTCCCGTTCGCGGCGAATCTCAACCTCGGGATCGCTGCCACGGCGGGCGAGTGGGTGCTCGATGTGACGCCGGATGCTCTGCCCGAGCCCGGCGCCGTGGCCGCGCTCCGGGAGTTCGCCGAGACGCGGCCGCGGTGCGGGGTCGCGGGGCCGCAGCTCCTCTGGCCGGACGGCAGCTGGCAGCCGTCGCGCCGGCGCTTCCCGACGGTGCGCGGCACGATCGTGCGCCGCACGCCGCTGCGAAAGCTGCGCCCGCCGTATGAGCGCCAGCGCGGCCACTACCTCCTCGACGAGCGGCCGTCGGAGCCCGTCGAGGCCGACTGGATGCTGGGCGCCTGCCTGCTCATGCGCCGCGCGATGCTCGTCGAGATCGGCGGCTGGGACTCGGGCTACCGCCACTACGTGGAGGACATCGACCTCTGTTACCGGGCCATGCGGGCCGGCTGGGAGCGCTGGTACGTGCCGCAGGCCGTCGTGCGCCACGCCTACGCCGCTGTCATCGACCGGCGCTTTCTCTCGCGGCACACGCTCTGGCATGCCCGCGGCATGGCGCGCTTCGTGCGCAAGCATCCCGAGACCCTCCTCGCGCTGTAGCCGATCTACAGGCCGACGAAGCCGAAGCTGACGCGTGCGCCGAGGTCGCGACGGTCGCTCTGACGTGGATCGATCTCCGCCGGGACGAACGTGTCCGCGATCACCTCGATGCGCCAGGGCACGCCGGGTGGCCGCAGGAGCACCGTCTGCGCCGTGCAGGGTGGCAGGACGATCTCGCGCGAGGCCGTCACCGACGCAAGGGTCGGGCTGCTTGTCGCGACCGACACCGATCGGGCCGAAGCGGATCCGCATCCGGCTCGGAACGGCGACATCGGTGCAGAACGCCTCGCGCGACAGGGTCACGCGGGCGAAGCCGCGGCCGTCGCGGCTGACGTCGAACCGGTTGTACGCGGCCCGTTGTCCCATCCAGCCGTCCCCGTAGATGCCGGTCTGGTTCTCGGCCAGCTCGATCGGGCCGCTGAGGCGGTAGAGCGTCGTCCCGTCGTCGAGCTGCTCCACGACGGGGCTCTGCAGGCGGACGCCGTTGACCGCGAGGGCGAAGCCCGTGCCGGGCTCGGGCGCCATCGTCCCGTCGGGCGCGGCAAGGTCGGCGGTGACCGTCGGGCCCGGCGGTGGGGCGGGGCTGCGTGGATCGACGCTCCACACCTGCTTCACCGAGCGGTTGAAGAACTCGGTCAGCCAGACGCCGCTCGCATCGACGAACCCCTGCCCGACGAGCGTCACCGTCCCGCCGTCGACCGCCTTGTCGACCCAGTTGCGCGGCTGGACGAAGTTGGCGGCCAGCTGGTCCGAGAAACGGCGTTCACCGTTTGCGGCGTAGATCTCGTTCGTCAGGCCCCAGACCAGCACTGCGGCGGCGGACGCGACGACGAGCGCCGTGAGAGCGCGCCGGTGGCGCCGGAGGAGACCGACGGCGAGCAGGAGCGCGCCCGAAACGAGGGTGACGGCGACGAGGATCGTCTGGATCGTGCCCTCGGGCAGCGTGAAGACACGGTTCGCGAAGGCCAGGATGGCGAGCCCGTGCGCCTCGTAGTACGGATACTGATCGAGGCGCAGGGGGACGGCCACGACGAGGTAGAGGACGAAGCCTGTCGCGCCGACGACCGCCCACCAGCGCGGGTTGCGGCGCTCGAGCAGCAAGGCGAGCGACGCGTACGCGACGGGTGCGAGGTAGATCAGGTTGCGTTCGACGACGTAGCTGCCGAGCTTCGTCGACACGTAGGCGCCCTTGAGACCTGTGTAGAAGCCGAGGAAGGCGAGCGCCGACCCGGAGACGAGGACATACGCGAAGGTGGCGGGGTCGCGGAGCTCCTGCCGCGGTCTCACAAGCGCGGCGAGCGCGGCGACGAGAGGCAGGATGCCGAGGCCGATCGCGAACCCACCTGCCGCCCAGAAGCCGTACTCGACGATGCGCCCCTTCCAGAAGGCGGTGGTGTAGGCCCAGTCAGCGGACCGATGCCCGATGAACGCGATCACGAACAGCGCCGCGCCGATCGCCAGCGTCACGGCGCCCACCCAATCCCAGCGCGACCAGGTCGAGCGGAAGCGGCGCATGGCCTCGCTCCGCCAGCCGTGCACGAGCAGCGGCACGAGCAGCACGCCGAGGAGCGCCACGAGCTGCGAGCGGATCGCGGTGGCGAGCACGCACCCTCCGGCGGCGAGCAGGAACGAGCGCCGAGTGGGGTGGGTCGCCATCCGCACGAGCAGCCACAGCGCCAGCGTCGCCGCTGGATACGCAAACGGCTCCTCGACGAGGATCGGGGCGTACGAGAGCGCCGGGGCGGCGATCGTCGCGATCGCCGCGAAGAGCGCCCAGGGCCGCGAGACGACGGTGCGCGCGAGGAGGTAGGCGGGGAAGATCGTCGCCGCCATGACGAGCGCCTGCAGGTACTTGATCGTCGCGTAGGCGGTCTCCGTGTCGCCGATCCACCAGCCGGGCGCGGTCAGCCACGGCACGAGGGTGGTGAACCCGTACGACTCGCCGCGGCGACCGGGCAGCCCCGTATCGGCGATCGAGCGCGAGATCTGAGTCATCTCCAGCTCGTCCGTGAAGATGGTCGGCACCTCGCGGTGCCACGCCTGCCACGCGAAGAGAACCGCGAGCGCGAAGTACGCCGCGAGCAGCGGCACGAGCACGTCGAGGCCGCGGACACCTGCGTCGAACCGCGACCGCGGCGGCCCCGCGGCCGTCGCCGACGTCACTCGGCCGTCACCTCGGCGAGACGCGCCGGTGTCTCCGTGCGCCGGTGCACGAAGCGGCAGCGTACACCGGCCGCCTCGCACGCCTGGACGACGGCCGCCAGGCGGTCGGCGTCGGCGTCGGGGATCGTCACGAGCACCTCGTCGGGGCGGGACGTGTCGAGCACCGTGCCGATCTCGTCGAGCGCCCCGACCACTGTGACGCCGCCGATCCGCCGCCGGCGCAGGCCGGGTTGTCGTCGACGAACCCGACGACGCGCGCGCCCGTCTCGCGCAGCTCGCGGACGACGCTGCGACCGTGACGGCCGGCGCCGACGACGAGGACGCGCTCGCGCTCGCCCGACGTCGCCGCCCGCAGGTGAGGGAGCGCCTTCAGCGTCAGGCGTGAGGCGGTGACGAGGGCCGTGCAGAGCACGGCGTCGACGAGGAACACCCGCGCCGGGAACGGCCCGAGCGACCGCGTCGCCACCACGATCCCGAAGGCGACGACCTCCGAGACGAACACGGCGGCGACGATCGCGAAAGCGTCGCGCGAGGTCGCGTAGCGCCAGACGCGCCGGTAGATGCGGAATGCGACGAAGGCCACGTACCGGACGCCGAGCACGACCGGCAACGCGGCGAGGAAGGTGGCGCGCTGCAGCTCCGTCCCCTTGTCGCCGACGACGAGCAGGTAGGCGGCGAGGAACGAGCCGCAGATGAGCACGAAGTCGACGAGCACCTCGACGAGCCGCCGCGGCTCAAAGGTGAGGGCGTGGCGAAGTGACGTGTCGCCCGCCTGGCCGCGGCGCGTGCGCTCGCTGAGGTCGGACAGGAAGCCGCCGAACTGGACGAGCAGCACGAAGGTGAGCAGGACGCCGACGATCGTCAGCCGCGCGCTGTCGAGGACGTTGTATGCGACGCTCGTCGCGCCGAGCGCGAGCGCGATGATCGCGAGCAGCGCCACCGCCCGCGATTCGGAGAGCCCGTAGTAGACGAGGCGGTGCGAGGTGTGGTCCCTGCCGCCTTGCGTCACGGGTCGGTTCTCACGCAGCCGCGTGACGGTGACGAGCGTCGTGTCGAGGATCGGCACCGCGAGCACGAGCAGGGGGAGCAGCATCGTCGCGACCGTCGTGCCGGCCGTCGTCCAGCTCGCGGCGAGACCGAGCGCGGCCAGCATGAAACCGAGCACCTGGCTGCCCGAGTCGCCCATGAACACCGCCGCCCGCCGGCCGGGACGCAGGTTGAAGGGGAGGAACCCGAGGCAGGCGAAGCCGAGCGACAACGCGAGGACGAGGACGACGTCGTTCTCGTGCGCGGTGGTCGCGTCGATCGCGAAGTAGCCGCAGGCGACTGCGGCGAGCGTCGCCGCGAGCCCGTCCATGTTGTCGAGCAGGTTCCACGCGTTGGTGATGCCGACCAGCCAGACGAGCGCGACGATCGTGGCGAGCGCCTGGTTGCCGATCAGCTCGACGCGGAGACCGGCGGCCACGGCGACGCCGGCGGCGGCGAACTGCGCCGCGAGCTTGGCGAGGGGGCTCAGGTGCCGGACGTCGTCCACCAGCCCCGCGACGAAGAGGATGGCGCAGCCACCGAGCACGCCGAGCAGCTCGCCGCTCGCGTCGACGACTCCCGCGGCGAGCGCGCAGCCGACGCCGGCGAAGAGCCCGAGGGTGATCCCGACGCCGCCGAACGTCGGTGTCGGCGCGTCGTGCCAGCGCTCGCCGGTCGGGTGTGCGACGAGCCGGTCGCCGAGCCGGGCCGACCGCAGCAGGGCCCAGAGCACGGCGGCGGCAACGGGCAGGGCGGCGATCGTGACAGCCGCGCTCATCGCCGCAAAGGGTAGAGCAGCCCTCGGGGTGAGGCTCGGGCTGTACGCCGCGGGTCAGCCTAGACTGGGCGGATGGGCGTCTACGCGGACCTCGTCCGCTACCGCGAGCTGTTCGGAAGCCTCTTCCGGCGCGACCTGCGCGCGAAGTACAAGGGCTCGGTCCTGGGTCTCGCCTGGACGCTGGCGCTCCCACTGCTCCTGATGCTCGTCTACCTCGTCGTCTTCTCGGTGCTGTGGGAGGCCCAGGCGACCGACCTGGACGACTACTGGCTCTTCCTACTCTGTGGGCTGCCTCCGTGGGCGTTCTTCTCCGGCTCGCTGCAGTCGTCGTCGCGCAGCATGCTCGAGAACGCGAACCTCATTCGCAAGGTGCGCTTTCCGCGTCAGCTGGTGCCGCTCTCGGTCGTGGCCACCCAGGTCGTCGCGTTCGTGGTGATGACCGGAGTCGTGCTCGTCCTCTCGTTGCTCGTGCTCGACGGCACGCGCGCCACGGTCTGGCTCGCGCTGCCGGTGGCGGCGCTCATCGTCCTCTTCACCGGCGGTCTCGCGCTCGCGGTCTCGTCGTGCAACGCCGTGCTGCGGGACGTGGAATTCGTCGTCTCCGCGCTGCTCCTGCCGTGGTTCTTCCTGACGCCGATCCTGTACCAGCTCGACGACCTGCCGGGGGCGGCAACGCACCCGTGGCTCGTCGACCTGATCCACTGGGGCAACCCGATGACGCCGGCGATCGAGTCGTTCCGCGCGCCGCTCTACCTCGGCGAGGCTCCGCCCGTGGCCGACTTCGTCTACCTCGTCGTCGCGACCGCGGTCGCACTCGCGCTCGGGGCGCTCGTCTTCAGATCGGTCGACGACCGGATCGCGGCGGAAGCGTGACGGTGACGCGACCGTCGAAGAGCGCGTCCGAGCCCTCGTAGGACGGCAGGCCGAGGTGCTCGCCGGGGTCGAGCCCGGCGAGGAGCGACGGCAGGAGCAGCGGTCCGTCGAAGCGTGGGTTGCGGCCCGCCGGCGCCCACTCGGCCAACCGGTGCGACGCGCGGCCGCGCGCCAGCCGGCTTCCGCGGGGCACGACGGCCGGTCCGACGGCAGCCCATCCCTCCGCGTGCGCGTCGAGCATGCGGCGTGACCAGTCGGGCGGCGGCAGGGCCCCCGCCACGAGGTGAGCGACCGCCACGGGCTCGTCGCTCACGAGTGTCTCCTCCTGGGCGGCGAGGGCCGCCTGGGTGTGCGGCGCGACGCCGCCGTGCACGACGGCTGCAAGCCTGCGCTCGGCGATGCGCGGCACCACCTCTGCCTCGACGTCGAGCGTCTCGCACCCGAGCTCGGCGAGCCAGAAACGGTGCTCCTCGACGAGGTCGAAACGGAGCAGGTAGCTGCCGGGTGGGCGTGGTGCACGGACGGCGACGGTCAGCTCCACCTCGGCGCCCGGGGGGACCGGTGCCGGCAGCGACGTTCGGTCGCCGTCCCAGACGATGGGGTTCCCGAGCGGATCGAGCCAGTGATAGGCGAGCTGCAGCCCTTCGACGCCCCGCGAGCGCCAGGTCGCCGACCCTACGTTCTGCAGCCGCACCGTCGTCGTGACGACGGCGCCGGCACGATGCGTCGCAGCGGCGGCGCCGAGCCACCGAGGCGAGAGAGGGACCGAATGCGCATCGACCGTCACGATCGCCGGGCTACTGTAGAGGCTTGACGTGAGAGAAGAGCGCCGCGGCCGCGAAGCGGACGCCTTTAGGGATCTTCGCGCGGCCGGGAGCCGCGTAGGCGGCTTCCGGCCTTGCGCTGGCTAGTCTAGCCGTGTGGCGGACCCGCTTCTCGTGCGCGCTCTGCGCCGCCGGTCGGTCGAGCGCACCCCGGTGTGGTTCATGCGCCAGGCGGGCCGGAGCCTGCCGGAGTACCGCGCCGTCCGCGCGCGCCACGGCTTCTTCGAGGTGGCGGGCACGCCCGAGCTGTGCGCCGAGGTGACCCTGCAGCCGGTGCGCCGCCACGACGTCGACGCGGCCGTGCTGTTCGCGGACATCATGACGCCGGTGCTCGCCATGGGCGTGCCGGTCGAGCTCGTCGAAGGGGTCGGGCCTGTGGTGGAGCGACCGCTCCGCACGATGGCCGACGTCGAGCGTCTGCACTCCCCCGATCCGGCCGAGGCGTTCGCCCACGTCATCGAGGCGATCGCCCACGTGCGCTCCGAGCTCCCGGCCGAGAAGGCTCTGGTCGGGTTCGCCGGCGGCCCGTTCACCGTTGCCGCCTACCTGGTGGAGGGGCGCCCGAGTCGTGAGTTCTCGACGGCGAAGGCGTTGATGTTGCGCGAGCCGGACGTCTGGGAGGCGCTGCTGGCACGGCTCGCGGAGGTGTTCGCCGGCTACGTCGCTGCACAGGCCGCAGCCGGGGCCGACGCGATCCAGCTCTTCGACTCGTGGGTCGGCATCCTCACTCCGGCGCAGTACCGCGCGCACGTGTCGGCGCACAGCGCGCGGGTGCTCGACGCCGTCGACGTGCCCACGATCCACTTCGCCACCGGCGCCGCTCACCTGCTGGAGGAGCTCGCCGCGGCGGGTGGCGACGCGATCGGTCTCGACTGGCGCCTGCCGCTCGACGAGGGCTGGGCTCGCGTCACGGATCGAGCGGTGCAGGGCAACCTCGACCCCGCCGCTCTTCTCGCCGGGTGGGACGTGGTCGAGCGGGAGTCGCGCGACGTCCTCGACCGCGCCGGAGGGCGCGCCGGGCATGTCTTCAACCTCGGTCACGGTGTCCTGCCCGGCACCGATCCCGATGTGCTGACGCGTCTCGTGGCACTCGTCCGCGAGCGCACCGAAGCACAGGTGCCTGCATGAGGCCGGCGGTCGTGCTCATGGCCTATGGCAGCCCTGACCGGCTGGCGGACGTGCCCGCGTACTACGCGGACATCCGCGGCGGTCGTCCCGTCCGGCCCGAGTTGCTCGACGATCTGATCGAGCGATATCGGGCGCTCGGCGTCGGCGACGGCACCACCCCGTCGCCGCTGAACCGGGTCACCGAGGAGACCCGTGCCGCGCTCGAGCGCGCGCTCGCGATCCCTGTCCATACGGGCATGCGCCACTGGGAGCCGCGTATCGCGACCGCGGTCGGCGCGGCGCTCGCGGACGGGGCGGACGTGCTCGTCGGGCTCGTGCTCGCGCCACATTGGTCGACGCTCTCCGTCGCGAAGTACGAGGCGCTGTTCGTCGACGCCGTCGCAGGCCGCGTCACGGCCGGCGTGGTGCGCGAGTGGGGTGAGGAGCCGGGCTTCGTCGAGCTCCTGGCGGGGCGCTGCCTCGACGCGCTGGCCGGTGGCGCCGCCCACGTCGTCTTCACGGCGCACTCGCTTCCGGAGCGGATCCGCGACGCGGGCGACCCGTACGAGAGCAGCCTGCTCGAGACGTCCGCGCTCGTCGCGGAGCGGGCCGAGCTCGAGGACTGGTCGTTCGCGTTCCAGAGCGCGTCGGCGACGGGCGAGCCGTGGCTGGGGCCGGACATCATCGACCATCTCGCCGCGCTGCAGGAGCGAGGCGTGACGGACGTCCTGGTCTGCCCCGTCGGCTTCGTCTCGGAGCATCTCGAGATCCGCTGGGACATCGACGAGGCTGCGGCGCGCCGCGCGAGCGAGCTCGGTCTGCGCCTCTCGCGGATCGAGATGCCGAACGCCGACCCCGTCTTCGTCGAGGTGCTCGCCGGTCTCGTGCGACGCGAGCTCGCCGTGGTCACGACGTGAGCGTCAGCCTGCGGCCGATGCGCCCCGACGAGCTCCCCGGCTTCAGGGAGCGCCACATCGCCGGGTACGCACAGGACATGGTCGAGAACGCAGGCTATGCGGTGGATCACGCGCACCGAAAGGCGGCGGCGGACGTCGACCACCTGTTCGCCGGTGGGCTCGACGGGTCGGCGCTATTCGTGATCGAGTCCGACGGCGAGCCCGTCGGCAGCCTCGTCATGGGTGAGCGCGAGCATCACGGGGAGCGGCGCGCGTTCGTCTACGACCTCGAGATCGTGCCCGAGCGCCGCGGGCACGGGCTGGGGAGGGGTGCGATGCTGCTCGCCGAAGCAGAGGCGCGCGCGCGCGGCCTCGACACGATCGAGCTCAACGTCTTCGGCGGCAACGGGGTGGCGCGTGGCCTGTACCGGTCGCTCGGCTACCGGGAGACGGCGGTGACGATGACGAAGGAGATCGGGTGAGAGCGGGGGAGATCGTCGCCGAGGACCTCGCCCGACGCTTCGTCGTCCGCGCCCGCGACACGCAGACGCTGAAGGAGCTCCTCGTCTCCCGCGGTCGCACCGGCGCACAGGAGGTCTGGGCTCTCCGTGGCGTCTCGATGCACGTCGAGCCCGGCGAAGCGGTCGGTCTCATCGGGCGCAACGGCTCTGGCAAGTCGACGCTGCTGCGGCTGGTGGCCGGGATCATCAAGCCGACCACGGGTCGCGTCGCGGCGGCGGGTCGTGTCGGAAGCCTCCTCGAGCTCGGGGCCGGCTTCCATCCGGACTTCACCGGTCGCGAGAACGTGTTCCTGAACGGATCCGTCCAGGGCCTGACACGGGCGCAGATCCGCGAGCGGTTCGACGAGATCGTCGCCTTCGCCGAGCTGGAACACGCGATCGACCGCCCGGTGCGCACGTACTCGTCGGGCATGTACATGCGGCTCGGGTTCGCGATCGCCGCCTTCCTCGACGCCGACACGTTGCTCCTGGACGAGGTGTTCGCGGTCGGCGACGAGGCCTTCCAGCGGAAATGCTTCGGGCGGATCGCCGAGTTCAAGCAACGTGGCGGGACGATCGTCTTCGTCTCCCACGATGCAGCGGCGGTCGAGCGGCTGTGCCGCCGAGCGGTCCTGCTGCACGACGGGATCGTCAGCTTCGACGGCCCCGCGCACGACGCGCTCGGTCGCTACCGGCGCCAGCTCGCCGAGCTCGAAGGCGGCGACGGCCGGCGCGATACGGCGGCGCCGATGGTGGCATCGGTTCAGCTCGTGGACGCGGATGGGCAGCCGCTGCAGCAACTGCTCGCGGGCGAGCCGCTCACGCTCGAGGTGCTGGCGCACGGCAGTGTCGGCGCTCTCTCGCGGCTGCGCCTCGACGTGCGCGACGACGCAGGTCTGCTCGTGGCCGAGGAGGAGGTCGACGCCGCGGCACTCGCCGCGCCGACCGACGGTGGCGACCTGCGCTTGACGCTCCACGTGCCGCAGCCACCGCTCGAGTTCGGCCGCTTCCACGTGTCGCTCGAGATCGTCTCCGGTGACGACAGGACCCTGCACGTCCTGCCCGAGGCGTGCTCGTTCGTCGTCTATCCGGAGGGCAAGGGCAGAGGTCTCGTGCGTCTCGGAGGAACCTGGACCGTGGCAGCGAACGAGGAGCGGCGGTGAGCTACAAGACGTGTCCCGACTGGCCGGAGCTGATGGAGATCTCGCCGGAGCTCCAGTTCAAGCACATGTCGGTGAGGGACGCGCAGCTGCCGTTCGACGTACTCTCACGGATCCCCCAGGTCTCTCTCGACGAGGTCGAGATGTGTTGCGACGTCGAGCACCACGTCTACTTCGCGGGTCACACCGACCCGGCGGTGGTCACGGCGCTCGAGGGCACGCATTGGTTCGAGGTCGGCGAATGGGCGACGTCCGGCCCGGGCTCGGGCGCCAACGGCGCCGCTCCGCACGCGGCCTGACGCACGCCCACGCGTAGGCTCCGCGGCGTGTTCGTCGTCGTCCCCTTTCATGCCTCCGGCAAGACGAGGCTGCCGGAGGAGATCCGCGCCGAGCTTGCGCGCGCAATGCTGGCCGACGTCGTCGACGCCGCGCTCGCCGTGGGGGATGTTCTCGTCGTGGGGGACGACGCCGACCTGCCGGGCGGTGTCCGGCACCTGCCCGACCCGGGCGCCGGCCAGGGTGCGGCCGTCGCGGCGGCGCTGGAGCTCGCTGACGGTCACGCGCTCGTCGTCAACGCCGACCTGCCGTGCGCGACCGCGCAGGCGCTGGCGCGCCTCGCGGCCGCAGGCCCGGCTCTCGTCGCAGCCGCCGACGGCACCACGAACGCTCTCTCGCTGCCCGATCCGAGCGCGTTCGCGCCGCTCTACGGCGCCGGCAGCGCGGCGCGCTTCTCGTCCCTGGGGCTCGTGACGGTCGCGCTCCCCGAGCTGGAGCACGACGTCGACACCCTCGACGACCTCGTTCTCCTCGATCGTCCGCTCGGTCGCCGAACCGAGCTTGTGTTGAATCAACACAAGCTCGTCTTCGCCCACGCGCGATGAAGGTCGTCTGCCTCTCGGGCGGGGTCGGCGGGGCCAAGCTGGCGCGCGGGCTGCAGGACGTCCTCGCCGCGGGTGAGCTGACGGTGCTCGGGAACGTCGGCGACGACGTCTCGGTGCTCGGCCTTCACGTCTCCCCCGACCTCGACTCGGTGCTCTACGCGCTCGCAGGGTTGAACGACGAGGAGCGGGGTTGGGGACGCGCAGGGGAGACGTGGAACGCGCTCGAGTCGGTCTCCGCGTGGGGCGGCGAGTCGTGGTTCCGGCTCGGCGACCGCGACCTCGGCATCCATCTGGTGCGGACGCAGGCGCTGCGCGCGGGCGAGCCGCTCTCCGCCGTGACGGCGCGCCTGACAGCAGCTGTCGGGGTCGCCACGCACCTCCTGCCGGCGACCGACGACGTGCTGCGCACGCACGTGGTCACACCCGCCGGCACGTTCGCGTTCCAGGAGTGGTTCGTCGGTCGCGGCCACCGCGACGATGTGGACGACCTCGTCTACGAAGGTGCTCCTGCCGCACGGCCGGTCGCGGCCGTGTTGGACGCGCTCGCCGCCGCCGAGGCGATCGTGATCGCGCCGAGCAACCCCTATGTCTCCATCGGACCGATCCTCGCCGTCGCACCGATCCGCGAGGCGCTGGCTGCGCGCGCGGTGCCGTGCGTGGCGGTGAGCCCGCTGATCGGCGGCCGCGCTGTGCGCGGCCCGCTCGACCGTATGCTCCAGCGCATGGCAGGCGGCACCACTCCGGGCCATGTGGCCGCCCGGTACGAAGGGCTGATCGACACGCTCGTCATCGACCACGCAGACGCCGTCAGCGCGGCCGCCGTGCGCCTTGCCGCCGCGGACACACTGATGACAGACCGTGACGCCGCACGCCGGCTCGCGACGACGGTGCTCGAGGCGGCCGCGTGAAGGTCGCCGTCGTCGGCGGCACGGGGAGCTTCGGCGTCGCGCTCTCGCGGCGGCTCGTCGAGGCCGGCTACGACGTCGTGATCGGCTCTCGCGACGCGGTGCGGGCTGCGGCCGCGGCGGCGGAGCTCGGAGCGGAGGGCGCCAGCAACGAGGACGCATGCCGGGTCGCCGACCTCGTCGTGCTCGCGACGAAGGCGGACGCCGCCGTCGCCACCGCGCGTGCGCTGCGTGACGCGATCGGCACGACACCGGTGCTCTCCGTCGCGGCGGAGCTGCACTTCTCGTCCGGCGGCGTCCGGCCCACTGACGCCGCGACCTCGGTCGCGCAGCGCATCCAGGATGAGCTCGACGCACCCGTGATCGCGGGTCTGCACTCCCTCGCGGCATCGAAACTGGGCGGCGAGCTGGCGCCGGACGAGGACACGCTGGTCTGCGGTGACGACGCCGGCGCGAAGGCCGCCTTCCTCGAGCTCGCCGGTCGCGTCACGAGCGGTCGCGCGATCGACGCCGGGCCGCTCGCCGGCGCGCGCTCCCTCGAAGGCCTGACCGCCGTGATCGTCAACGTCAACAAGCGCTACAAGGCGCACGCGGGCCTCCGGATCACGGGCGTGACGTGAGCGCCGGCGTTCACGTCATCCCGCTGCACGGCATCCCCGAACTCCGCGCAGGCGACGATCTCGGCGCGTTGCTGGCCGATGCTGCGGAGCGTGCCGCCGGCCTCGCCGAAGGCGACGTGGTCGTGGTCGCGCAGAAGGCGGTCTCGAAGGTCGAGGGGCGGGTCGTCGACCTGGTGGACGTCGAGCCGTCGCCGCGAGCCGTCGAGCTCGCCGGGCCCGACGGCGACCCGCGCCGACTCGAAGTGATCCTCGGCGAGGCGAAGGAGGTCGTCCGCTCACGTCCCCCGCTCGTGATCGCCGAGACGCGCCACGGCTTCGTCTGCGCCTCGGCCGGGGTCGACGCGTCCAACGCGCCGGAGGCGGGGACGCTCGTGCTGCTTCCACTCGACCCGGACCGAAGCGCGGGCCGCATCCGCGCGCGGCTGCGAGAGCTCACCGGGGTGGCTCCGGGGGTCGTCGTCTCGGACAGCTTCGGCCGAGCGTGGCGCCAGGGCACGACCGACGTCGCGCTCGGCGTGGCGGGGTTCGCACCACTCCGCGATCTCCGCGGCACGAGCGACGCGTACGGTCGCGAGCTGGAGACGACACAGGTCGCGGTCGCGGACGAGATCGCCTCCGCCGCAGAGCTCGTGCTGGGAAAGGCTCATCGTGTCCCGGCCGCCATCGTCCGCGGCGTCGATCTTCCGGCGGGCGACGGCTCGGGCGCGGACATCGTCATGCCACGTGAGCGCGACCTCTTCCGCTGATGACGCTGTCGTCGCTCGAGCGCGAGCTCGTGGACGAGGTCGGCGACCTCGAGGCGGAGATCGTCTCCCTCGCCTCGGAGCTGATCGCCTTCGACACGACCGCGCGCGACGTCGGTGACCCGCCGCGGGAGGAGACGGCCCTGCAGCAACGGCTGGCCGACAGGCTCGGCGCGGCAGGCTTCGCCGTCGATCTCTTCGAGCCGGACGCCGCCGCGCTCGCCGGCCGCCCGCTGGTGCCGCCGGGGCTCGACTTCGCCGGCAGGCCTCAGCTCGCTGCGCGGTTCCACGGCACCGGCGGCGGACGCAGCCTGCTCCTCAACGGACACATCGACGTCGTCCCCGCGGATGCAGCCGAGGGTTGGACGAGCGGGCCGTTCTCGCCCGAGGTGCGAGACGGCATGCTCTACGGTCGCGGCTCGTGCGACATGAAGGGCGGCATCGCGTCGATGGTCGTGGCTGCCGAGGCCCTCGCTCGACGCGGCGTCCTCGCCGGCGACCTGATCGTGGCGACGAACACGGACGAGGAGTCGTCGGGCGCCGGCGGCATGGCGCTCGCCGAGAGGGGCGTGCGCGCCGACGGGGGGATCGTGACCGAGCCGACAGGGTTCGACACGTGGATCTCCTGCCGTGGCTCGACGTACGCGTCGATCACCGTCCCCGGCCGCGCGGGACACGCCGAGCTCGCGCATCCGCACTGGCGCCAGGGTGGTGCAGTGAACGCGATCGAGAAGGCGTACGTGGTGCTCGAGGGTCTGCGCACGGTGCGCGAGCGCTGGGCGGCCGACCCCTCGCTTCGGCATCCGCACCTGAGCGTCCCCGATCTCCGCCCGACCGTGCTCACCGCGGGCGACTGGGCCGTGACCATCCCCGGAGAGGCGCGGATCACGATCGCAGTCACCTACCTCCCGGGGCAGGCCGACTCCGACGGTTGGGGATCACGCGTCGAGCAGGAGGTGTCCGCGGCGGTCGCAGCGGCGTGCGCGGCCGACGACTGGCTCGCGGAGAGCCCGGCGACGGTGGCGTGGTGGCCGAATGCGGTCATGCCGCTCGAGATCGACCCCGGGCTGCCGGTCGTGGAGGCGATGTCCGGCGCGGCGCGTGCGCTCGGGGTCGGGGGCCGACTGAGCGGTCTCGACTCGTGGTACGACGGCGCCACCTTCACGCTTCTGGCGAACACGCCCGCCGTCGGCTTTGGTCCCTCGGGTCTCGGCCGGGACGGCGCCTCCGTCGCCCACGCAGTCGACGAGCACGTGCCGGTCGCCGACCTCGTGCGCTGTGCTCAGGCGATCGCCGTCGCGGCGCTCCGGTTCTGCGGCGCGGCCGTCTGACGAACTCAACACGGGACGGCTTTCTTCGGACGCCAGTCGGGGGAATCGCCGATAGCATGGCAGGCCCCACACGCGAAGGTGAGCCGGTCATCGAGAGAAAGAGGGCCACGAGATGCGAAAGCTCGTTCTAGGAGTTGCGTGCGCGGCGGTCGCTGCCGTCTCCATCGGCGTGCTAGCCGCCAACGCCGTAACGTCGAAGCCGGTCGTTGCCGTCACAGTGGACGAGTTCTCCGTCTTTCCGGCGACACAGGGGGCGCCCAAAGGGAAGGTGAAGTTCATCGTCACCAACGTCGGCAGGTTCGAGCACGAATTCGTCGTCCTGAAGACGGCCAGGCCCGCCGGGAACCTGCTCAAGGGAGCCGAGGCGGACGAGTCCGGAGCCGCGGGCGAGATCGACGGCGTGAGACCGGGACAGGCGAGGACGGTGACCCTTCAACTCAAACCGGGGCATTACTCCTTGATCTGCAACCTGCCGGGTCATTACAAGACCGGTCAGTTCGCAGACTTCTACGTTCGGTAGGGCCGCTCGGGGGGTGCTCGCGTGCGTGCGACGCGCGCGGGCGGTCCCCGGGGGGAGACGACGTCCTGCGCCGGTACACTTGCGCCCAGATGCGGAGCTACGCGATCTGGGGTACGGCGACGTCGCCTGCCCACGAGGATTGGGTACGGAGCATCGGCTCCGAGTTCGAGCAGGACGGCTTCGTGCTCGTGGACGACATCGCCGACGCCGACTTCGTCCTCAACATGTTCGATGCCGAGGATCCGAAGGCGTTCCGGCGTGCGTCGCGCGGCACCTACTCGGCCTCGTTCTACGAGCTGCCGGAGGCGCCGCAGGACGTGCTCAAGACGAGCTATCCGATGCTCGTACGAACGCTGGCCAACGTCGTCGTCCTCCGCGTGCCCGGCACCGGGGTGTGGTTCACGACGATGGAGCGCGGCACTTATCACATCACTGACGACCCGGCGGACGTCTTCGAGCGGCTCGCCCCGCTCGCCAAGTCGAAGCTCGTGATCGACAACGAGTTCGTCCCGGATCTCGAGCCGGAGCTGTGGGACGGCGACGAGAACACCGCCGAGCTCGCTCTCGCCGGCCGACGGATGGAGGAGCTCGACCTGCTCCCCGCCCCGTTCCCGGTGCACGAGTTCCTCTCCGAGCGTGACCTGCGTCACGTCATGCGCCTCTACCAGGTCGGCGGGCTCTCGTACGGCAACCTGTCACAGCGGCTCGACGCGACGCGCTTCTGGATGAGCGCCAGCGGTGTCGACAAGTCGGCGCTCGAGAAGGTCGGCGAGGACATCCTGGTCGTGTCCGGCTACGACGAGGAGAACGCAAAGATCGTTCTCTCCGTGCCACCCGGTATCGAGGCGCGGCGCGTGTCCGTCGACGCGATCGAGCACTGGATGATCTACCAGGCCCACCCGGACGTCGGCGCCATCCTGCACGTGCACGCGTGGATGGAAGGCATCGCCGCGACCGACATCAACTACCCCTGCGGAACGCAGGAGCTGGCCGAGTCGGTGGCCGAGCTGATCGACCGCGAGCCCGACCCGGCGCACGCCGTGATCGGTCTCCGCAACCACGGCATCACGGCGACCGGGGACAGCCTCACCGAGATCCTCGATCGCGTGACGCCGAAGGTGCTGCGCCAGGTCCCGATGACGTAGTAGGGCGAGGCCTGCCTCGCCCGGGCAACGCAGGCGTCGCCCCTACGAGGCGCGCAAGCGCAGCACGCTCAGCGCGGCGAGCAACGGGACGACGACGACGTCGTTGACGACGCACCAGATGCACCAGGCGTCGATCACGAATGCCTGCAGGACGACGAGGTAGAGCGCGAAGCCGACCGCGGACGATGCAATCACGGCGACGGCGAGTCGCGCCGTCGGCGTATCGACCACGACGAGGACGAGCACGGCTGCGTAGGCGAGGAGCCCGAGCAGCGCGACCGGGATGCCGGCGAGCGTCGCGTAGTCGGAGGTCTGCACCGTCTCGCAGCCGCCGCCACCGGTGCAGACGAGAGCGGCCGGCTGATAATGGACGTACGTCAGGTACGAGGCGACGGCGAGGCCGGCGACCGCGACTGCGGCGAGGCCCAGCCGCAGACCCCGGTCGCTCAACCCTTGAGCGCGTTGTCGAGCGCGGCGCGCAACGTTGCCGCGCTGAGGCTCTGCGGCCTGAGCTCGACGAGCGGCCCGCCGGCCCGCCGGATGAAGAACCACGGCGTGCCCTCGACGCCGCGCTCCGTCGCTTCGGCCTGCACCTTTGCGATCTCCGCCGTGATCTCGTCACTCTCGGCGTCGCGTTTGAGCTGCTCGACATCGAGCCCGTCGATCGACGCCGCGAGATCGTCGATCAGGACATCGGTCACCCAGCCGGAGCCTTCCTCGCCCTGGTTGGCGTAGAGGAGCTCGGTCAGCTGCCAGGCCTTGCCCTGCTTTGCCGCGGCGAGCACGGCGCGTAACGCCTGCGTCGAGTCCTCACCGATGAGGTCGAGACCGCGGAAGTCGACCTTGACGGCGCCGGTGCGGACGTACTCGTCCACGACCAGCGGGAGGAGATCGACCGTGTAGCGCAGGCAGTACGGGCACTGGATGTCCTCGTACTGGTACAGCGTCACCTTCGCTGCGGGGTCGCCGAGCACGGTGCCGTGCTGCGGGATGCCGTCGACGAGCGCCGTGTCACCGGCCACCTGCGCCGGCTCGGCGTCGTCACCTCCGCGGAGGAGAAGGCTGCCCGCGATCAGGGCCACCGCGACGGCCGCGGCGACGCCGAGCATGAGGGCCAGCGTACGGTTGCGACGGCGGTCGCCACCCTTCGCGCCATGGGGCCGTGGAACGGGCGGCATGTACGGAGTCTGCCTACTCGGGCGTGCGGCCCGCGCCGGCAACGGATAATCGTGCCGTGGACCCGGACCCTCGCCGGCGCGCGCTCGTGGAAGCGGGTATCGCCCTCACGCAAGACCTGTCCCTCGAGGCCGTGCTCGAGAAGCTCGTGCGGACGGCTGCCGCGCTGACGGACGCGCGGTACGTGGCGCTCGGGATCCTGGATCAATCGGGGTCGACCCTGGCCCGGTTCATCACCCACGGGCTCACGGAGGCGGAGCGTGCGGCGATCGGCCCGTCACCGGCCGGGAAGGGGGTGCTGGGCGTCCTCATCCACGACCCGCGCCCGCTGCGCCTCCACGATCTGATGTCCGATCCGCGCGCTGTCGGCTTCCCGCCGAACCATCCACCGATGCGGACGTTCCTCGGTGTTCCCGTGCTGCTCCGCGGGGTGTCGTACGGCCGCCTCTACCTGACAGAGAAGACCGAGGGTGCCGACTTCACGGAGGAGGACGAGGAGATTGTGACGCTGCTCGCCTCGCAGGCTGCAGTTGCGATCGACCTTTCGCAACGCGTCGCGCGTGACGCGCTCCGCCGTGCGGTGGCCGCGCAGGAGGCCGAGCGGCGACATCTTGCGCGCGAGTTGCATGACGAGACCGGGCAGGCGCTCACGTCGATCCTGCTCGGTCTCGCAGGCGCCGAACAGGCCGGCACGCCCGAGGGCGTGCGCGCTGCACTCATCGATCTGCGCGCGCTCGTGGTCGAGACGCTCCAGGAGGTGAGGCGGCTGGCGGTAGAGCTGCGACCGACAGCGCTCGACGACTTCGGGCTGGAGCCCGCGTTGCGCCGCCTCGGCCAGTCGGTACGAGAGGCCTCGGAGCTCGACGTTCAGGTCGAGGTGCGCCTCGGCGCGGCCAGGCTGTCGCCGGAGCTCGAGACCGCGGTGTACCGAATCGTGCAGGAGGCTCTGACGAACGTCGTCAAGCACGCCGACGCGACGCACGTGAGCATCGTCCTGACCCGTAAGAATGGTCTCGTGTCGGTGGTGATCGAGGACGACGGTCGAGGCTTCGACCCTGCCCGGGGCGGCGACCGGCTGGGGTTGATCGGCATGCGCGAGCGGGTCGAGCTGCTCGACGGCAGCGTGCTGATCGACTCCGCGCCCGGCCGCGGTGCGACGCTGGTGTTCGAGTTGCCGGCGCCATGACGACCCGCGTTCTCATCGTCGACGATCATGCCGTGGTGCGCGCGGGGCTCCGCCTGCTGCTTGAGCGGGAGAGCGACCTGGAGGTGGTGGCCGAGGCGGGCACCGCCGACGAGGGGGTGAGAGCCGCCCGGCTCGAGAAGCCGGACGTCGTCGTCCTCGACGTGGTGATGCCGGGTCGCAGCGGCATCGAAGCGGCCGCGGAGATGATCGAGGCGGCGAAGGGCGCCCGCGTGCTCGTCCTGTCGATGCAGGACGATCCGACCTACGTCCGCGAGGCGTTCGCAGCCGGCGCGACCGGGTACATGCTCAAGGAGGCGGCAGACGCCGAGCTCGTGCAGGCGGTGCGGGAGGTTGCGAACGGGGGGCGTTACGTCCACCCGACCCTCGGAGCGCGTCTCGCCCAGGCCGAGGTCGAGGCCACCCGCCGCGCCGCCGACGATCCGCTCTCCGACCGCGAACGCGAGGTGCTGCGGCTGCTCGCGCTCGGTCACACGAACCAGGAGATCGCGAAGCAGCTCTTCATCTCGGTGCGTACGGCCGAGACACACCGGGCGCACATCATGCAGAAGCTCGGGCTGGGCACGAGGGCGGAGCTCGTTCGCTACGCCCTGGCGAATGGTGTCTTGGACGACACGTCGTAGCCGGCTCGGCCTCAGTGCGTCACGGTGCCCTTGGGGTTCCCCACCTTGAGGATGCCGACCTGCCCCAGGTCGACGTGCGCGAAGGCGTGCGACACGAACGGGTAGAGGCCGGGCTCGTCGATCTTCACCTCGAACACCGCGCCGCCGCCCGCCGGCACGTCGACCGTCTGTACGCCGCTCAGTGAATGGTCGGGGTTCATGTCCCCGTTCGGGTAGACGCGATTGAACATCGTCCCGACGACGTGGAAAGCCGTTGTCAGGCTCGGGCCGGCGTCGACGACGTAGAAGCGCACGAGGTCGCCGGGGTCTGCGGTCAGCGGGTGGGCGACGTACTGCGCTGCATAGCCGTTGAAGGACGTCCAGTCCGGCTGCATCGCGCGTGCCTTCGCCATGTCGAGCGAGGCGGGCTCGGTGAGCCCGTCGGTGCTCAGGTACCACTCGCTCGCCACCAGGACGTACTCGCGGTCGGCCTTCGGGAGCGCCGGCGCCGGGTCGACGACGATCGCGCCGTACATCCCGTTCGCGATGTGGGCCAGCACCGGCTTGGTGCCGCAGTGGTACATGAAGACCCCCGGGTCGCCCGCCTTGAAGCGGAACGTGAAGGACTCCCCGGGCGCCACGTCGACGAAGGCGCGATTCGGTGCGATGCGCGCGGCGTGGAAGTCCATCGAATGCGGGATGGCACCGCCGTTGACGAGCGTGAACTCGACCGTCTGTCCCTGACGCACGTGGACGATCGGACCGGGTGCGCTGTGCTCGCCGCCGAAGGCCCAGACGTTGTACTTCACACCCGGAGCGATCTCGACGACCTTGTCCTGCATCTCCATCCGCACGCGCACGACGTCGCCGGCCGGCACGGGCGGCAAGACCGCCGGATAGGGCACATGCGCGTCGGCGATCTCGGCCGCGTTCTCCGCCGCGGCGCCTGCGTAGCTCTGCAGGCCACCCGAGCTGCCGCTCACCGCGTGCACGTGCGACGTCTCCGCGCTCGCCTCGCTGTCGAACGCCTGATCGGCTGCCACGACGGTGGCCACGAGGATGAGCACAGACGCGACGAGAACGGCGCTTGCCAACGCGAACACCTTCATGTGTGCTCCTTCCCGGAGTGCTCTCGGTGCTCGGTCGGGCCCGGCTCGGCCGGGGCGGGACGACGACTTCGATGAGACGGGCGGTCATCCGGGCGCGAATGCCGCGATCCACGACTCAGGGCTCCCACCGCGTCCCCGTGCGCCCCGGCGGGCACGACGACGACCGGTCGTGCCGCACGTCGCACGACGGTGCCCGAGACGCTGCCGAGCAGGAGCGACATGACGGCGCCGTAGCCGTGCGTGCCCACGATCACGAGCCGTGCGTCGAGCTCGCGGGCGTAGGCGCAGATCCGTTCGGCCGGGTCGCCGGTCGCGAGGCGGGTGACGACCGGCACACCCGCCGCGGTCGCACGCGCTTCGACGTCGGCGAGCGTGTCCTCCGCGTGCCGTCGCTCCGCGTCGAGCAGGTCGCCGAGGACGGCCGTCGGCGGATAGGCCAGACCGAAGTCGCCCTGGAGCGCGCGCCACACGGTGATCGCCGCGAGCCGGTGACCTCCCTCGTGGGCGAGCTCGATCGCGACGGCGAGCGCCTCGCTTGCCGCCTCCGAGCCGTCCGTTGCCACGACGATGACACCCATAGACGCTCGCATGGTGCGTCCCCGTGGGCGTCGCGACATCGGGGTCGCATGCCGGCGGACTACGGGTTTCCCGCAACGCGATCGGTGGCAAGGCACGATGCCGCGGACATCGCGGGACGTTGAGATCCACGCGTGAGCCACACCGCGGTCGTGATCACGGTGGCCTATGCGATCGCGGTGGCGATCGGGGCCGCGGTCTCCTTCGGGATCTGGGCCTCGACGAGGGGCGAGACCGACGCCGGTGACGTAGGCGTGTGGGGGCGCCGGGAGAAGAGTTGGCTGGTCGTCGTCGTGGCGGGGCTGTTCGCCCTGCTGCTCGCGACGATCTTCTACGTTCCGTACGGGGAGAGCGCCGGCGCGGGGCGCCAGCTGGTGCGGGTGGTCGGCGTCCAGTTCGCCTGGGCGATCGAGCCGACGGAGGTCGTTGTGGGACGCCCCGTCGAGTTCCGGCTCGAGACGCGGGGCACCGGTGGCGCTCCGGCCGTCAACCACGGCTTCGGCGTCTACAACCCGGGCGGCGCACTCCTGACCCAGGCGCAGGTCGTTCCGGGTCGCACCCAGAAGCTCGTCTGGACGTTCGACGAGCCGGGGACCTACTCGGTGCGTTGCCTCGAGTACTGCGGCGCCCGACACCACGAGATGAACGCGTCGTTCGAGGTGGTGAAGCGGTGATCACGACCGAGGAGCGAGAGGTCGCGAGACGGCTGACTCTCAGCTACCTGACGTGGTCGACGATCATTCTCGCCGCCTCGGGGCTCCTGGGCGTCGTGCTCCGCTGGAGCCAGGCGGTACCGGGCGCGCGCGTGGGTGACGGCTACTGGTACGCGCTGATGACGGCGCACGGCCTCGGCACGTTTGTCGGCTGGGCCGGCTTCGCCGTGATGGGCATCGCGTGGTGGGTACTCGCGGCGTCGGGATTTCCGACGAGGGGTTTCGGGCTCGTGATGGCACGGCTCACGTGGTGGCTGATGGTCGCGGGCGTAGCCGGGGTCGTGGTGACGACGCTCCTGATGCAGTACGCCGGCTCGTGGGTCTTCCTGTACCCGATCTCGTTTGCCGGGCAGGGAACGTGGGGAGATCTGACGACGGCCCTGTTCTCGCTGTCGGTCCTGCTCGCGGGGCTCGCGATCGTGACGTGGTGTCTCGGGATCCTCCACACCGCGTGCAACCGCGACGCGCTCCATGCGGTGTCGGAGAACGTCTTCCGCCGGTACGGAGTGGCGATGGGATGGGGCTATCTGTGGCCGCGGGCTTTCGCGACGAACCCGCGATCGGTGCCGTACCCGGTGATCCCGCTCGCGGTGATCGGCTTCGACATGATCGTCGCGACCCTGCCGCTGGCCGGTCTGCTCGTCTGGCAGATCCTGCAGTCGGCAGGTTGGGTCGGCGAGGCGGATCCCCTGCTCGCGAAGAACATCCTCTGGTGGTTCGGACACCCGGTCGTGTACCTGCTGCTGTTTCCGGCGGTCGCGGCCTACTACCTGCTGATCCCCCGCTACGCGGGTCGCGAGCTGGTCGCCGGCGGTGTGATCGCGGTGGCGTGGACGGTCGCGGTGATCGCGAACGTGCTCGTCTGGGCCCATCACGTCTACCTCGACTACCCGGACGGCACAGTGCAGGCGCAGATCAACACGGCGATGCAGCCGATCACCTACTCGCTCGTGCTGCCGTCCGCGTTGTCCCTGTACAGCCTCGGATTCACGATCTACCGCTCACGCTTTCGTTGGACGCCGGCCTCGACCGCGCTCTTCCTCGGCCTCGTGGGCTGGCTGCTCGCGGGTCTCTCGGGGATCGTCAACGCGACGATCGCGTTCGACGTGGTCGTGCACAACACGCTCTGGATCGTCGGCCACTTCCACCACATGGCGATGCTCAACATCGGGCTGTTGATCTTCGGAGCCACCTACGCGCTGCTCCCGGAGCTCACCGGCAAGGCGCTCTACAGCGAGCGGCTCGCGTGGATCCACGTCTGGACGACGTTCCTGGCGGGGATGACGGTGTTCGGCATCTGGCTCGTGCAAGGGCTCGACGGCGCACCACGCCGGTGGTCGGTGCTGCCGGGCGAGTACGACACGCTGACCCGCATCTCGCTGCCGTTCGTGTTCATACTGGCCGCTGCTCAAGCCCTCTTCTTCTGGAACGTCTTCCAGACGGTGCGGGGCAAGTCCGGCGTCGCGGTCTTCGACGACCGGGGCATCCCCTTGCCGGCGCAGCGGTCGCCACGAGACTGGTCGGTGGCCGGAGCCGAGGTCGGCATCGTGCTCGCGGCGCTCGGGATCGCGGTCGCGTCTGCCGCGGGCGGCTACCTCGTCGGACGGGAGACCGGGGATGGGGGCGGTTCGCCCCCAGGCGAGACGACGAGCGAGACGACGGCTGCTGCGGGCGGCGACGTGGCTGCCGGCGGCGCGGTCTTTGCGAGCGCCGGCTGCGGCGGTTGCCACACGCTCGCGGACGCGGACGCGACGGGGAACGTCGGGCCGTCGCTCGATGGCGACACGCCGCTCACGGAGGAGATCGTCGTCGACCGGGTCACGAATGGCTCGGGCGCGATGCCGACGTTCGCTGACCAGCTGACGCCCGCAGAGATCCAGGACGTCGCCGCGTACGTCGTCGCCAGGAAGCGATGACGACCTACGAGATGCCGTCGATCGCCAGTGCGGCGACCGTCCGCCCGATGGCGGGGGCGAACTTGAAGGCATGACCCGAGCACGCGTGGGCGACGACGACGCGCCCGTGACGCTCCAGGATGAAGCTCTCGTCGACCGTGTTCGTGTACAGGCAGGTCTCGACGAGCGCCGGCTCCGTCTCCGCGCCGGGGAAGCGGCGTCTCATCCAGTCGCACGCCCAGTCGACGACCCCGGCGTCCGGTGCTTCGCGCCGTCCGGGCGTGGTCGCCGGCCCGGAGTGATGCAACCCGACCTTGACGCCGAGGCCGGGGGAGGAGACCGCGTAGGTGAGGCTTCCGGCCCGAGCGACGCGGACCGTCTCGGCGGCGGGGGTCGCGTCGTCGATCACGCACGGAACCGAGTCGCTCGCCGCGGTGCGGAAATGCGCCACCGTCTCGCGCGTCGGGACGACCGGGAGCTCGATGCCGACCGGGCCGAGCAGCTCCGCAGCCCAGGCACCCGCTGCGACGACGACCATGCGTGCGTGGATCTCACCGGCGGTCGTCTCGGCGACGATTGTCCTGCCGTTGGTCACCACGCCGGTGAGGAGGGTGTGCGGCCGGATGGTCGCCCCGGCTTCCCGGGCGCCCTCGACGAATGCGTGCAGAGCGGCTCCGGCGAGCAGCGTGCCGGCGTCCGGCTGGCGCAGCCCTGTCTCCTCGGGCTCGAGGTGGAGGGACCACCGGTCCCAGGCGGAACGTGCGTCGACGTCCTCGAAGGCGGCACCGCAGGCGCTGAGTGCGCGTGCGTTTGCCGTGAACGCGCCGAGGTCGACCGATCCGGTGGTCACGAGCAGCGGGCTGCCGCATTCCTCCTCGAGCTCGCGCCAACCGTGGAGCGATGCCTGCGCCAAGCGCACGTAGCGCTCGTCGGGGTACGAGAGCCGGAAGATGCGGGAGGAGCCGTGGCTCGATCCGTGGTCGTGTCCGACCTCGTATTGCTCGAGCACGGTGACGTCGTGACCGCCTCGAGCGAGCGCATGCGCGGTCGCCGCCCCGACGATGCCGGCTCCCACGACGACGACGTCTGTCTCGAGCTCGGGCATCCGGCGACCCTAGATGATCGACGCCACGATCTCGTGGCATCGATCATCTCGTGAGACGATCCGCCCGTGAGGGTCGACTTCGACGCGCTCTTTCGTCCCGGCGCCGCGCGCCCGAGCGGCTGGAGGCGGATGCCGGCGATCGCCGGTGAGGCGATGGTCGCGACGAGTCATCCGCTGGCGACGCAGGCAGGGCTGACGGCCCTCGACCGAGGCGGCAACGCCGTCGACGCGGCGCTCGCGGCGGCCGCCGTGCTGACCGTCGCAGAGCCGACCGACAACGGACCCGGCGGGGATGCGTTCGCGCTCGTCTGGCACGGCGGCGAGCTCCTCGGCCTGAACGGCTCGGGTCGAGCCCCCGCCACGATCGACGACCTTCGGGTCGACCTTTCAGGCCCACGATCGGTGACCGTCCCCGGTGCCGTCCGTGCCTGGGGCGATCTCGCGGCCCGGTTCGGGCGCCTGGGGCTGGACGCAGCGCTCGCGCCCGCGATCGACCTCGCCGGGCGCGGGGTCGCCTGCTCGGCGAGGATCGCCGACAAGTGGTCGCGTGCGGAGCGACCGCCTTGGCCCGCGCCGCGCGCCGGTGAGCGGTTCCGGCTGCCGGGTCTCGACGGGACGCTCCGCTCGATCGCGGAGCTGGGCCCCGACGCCCTCTACCACGGCGATCTCGCCGCCGCGATCGCGGCCGCGACGTGGCTGTCGGAGGACGATCTCGCGGCGCACCGCTCTGAGTGGGTGGAGCCGCTGCGCTTCGACTACCGCGGGGTCGAGGTGTGCGAGCTGCCGCCGAACGGCCAGGGGGCCGCGGCGCTGCTGGCGCTGGCGCTCTACGACGGGCTCGAGCCGGGCCTGCACATGCAGATCGAGGCCATGAAGCTGGCGCTGTCCGACGCGCACGCGGTCGTGCACGACGGGCCGTTGCCCGACGACTTCCTGGCGGCGGACAGGCTCCTCTCGCGTCGGTCGATGCTTCGCAGCGACGCTGCGATCGACCCGCCGTCGTACACGCCGCCGCGGGGCGGCACCACCTATCTCTGCGTCGTCGACGGCGACGGCTGCGCGGTCTCGCTCATCCAGAGCATCTACGAGAGCTTCGGATCGGGTGTCGTGCCGGACGGCACGGGCATGGCGCTGCAGAACCGCGCAGCCTGCTTCTCGCCGGATCCGGCGCACCCGAACGCGCTCGGTCCGTCGAAGCGCCCGTTCCACACGATCATCCCCGGAATGCTGCTGGAGGGCGGCGATCTGCTCGGGCCGTTCGGCGTCATGGGCGGAGCGATGCAGCCGCAAGGACACTTCCAGGTCGTGGTCCGGCTCGTCGATCACGGCGACGATCCGCAGGCGGCGCTGGACGCGCCGCGCTGGCGTGTCGAGGAGGGGCGCACGGTCGAGCTGGAGCCCGGCTTGTGGCGCGACGAAGACCACCTGCGCGCCCTCGGGCACGACGTCCGCCGCGCCGAGCACCAGCACCCGTTCGGGGTCGGTCAGGCGATCCTGCGTGTGGACGGCGCTCTCGTCGGCGGCTCGGACGGCCGCGGCGACGGGTACGCCGCCGGGCGCTGACGGCCGTATATGACGGCCAACGTCTTCACGGTGTTCGTTGCCGGTCTCGTCACGGCGCTCGCCACCGGTCTCGGTGCCCTCCCGCTCCTGTTCTTCCGCTCCGCGAGCGCACGCGCGCTCGGTGGCGCCAACGCAGCGGCGGCCGGCGTGATGTTGGCGGCGAGCGCCGCGCTGATCTGGGAAGGTGCTCGCGTGGACGTGGCACGCGTCGCCCTCGGCGTTGTCGTGGGGGTGGCGTTCATCATGGTCACGCGGCGCTTTCTGGATCACGACCGGCACATCGCGATCGGCAGCTTGCGGGGCGATGCGGCGGTGAAGTCGGTGCTGATCGTCGCCGTGATGACGGTGCACTCGGCTGCGGAGGGGATCGCGGTCGGGGCGTCGTTCGGGGAGGGTGCGACGCTCGGCCTCGTGATCACGATCGCGATCGCCGTGCACAACATCCCGGAAGGGCTCGCGATCAGCCTGGTGCTCGTGCCGCGCGGCGTCTCGGTGCCCATGGCCGCCTGGTGGAGCGTCTTCTCGAGCCTCCCGCAGCCGCTGCTCGCCGTGCCTGCGTTCCTGTTCGTCGAGGCCTTCGCGGGGTTGCAGCCGGTGGCGCTCGGGTTCGCCGCGGGCGCGATGGTGTGGATGGCGGGGCGCGAGCTTCTCCCGGAGGCGCTCGAGCAGGCTTCGCTGCGGGTCGTCGCCGGTGTGGGAGCGGCCTCGTTCGGCGTCATGGCGGCTTTCCAGGCGCTGTTGCTCTGACCTCGCCGGATTACATCGAGAGTTACACCCGTCGTGGAATGGATCCCTCGTTCGAGGGAGACGAGAATCCCTGGTCATGAGCAACGCCATTCGTGAGCCAGGTGCCGATCTCACCGCGAGACAGCGGGAGGTCGTCGCGCTCATCGCCGCCGGGTGCTCGAACGACGAGGTTGGCTCGCAGCTGGGGATCTCCCCGCGCACGGCCAAAGCGCATTCCGACACCCTGCGACGGAAGTTGGGCGTCGCACGCAGGCGGCACATCCCCGCGGCGTTTCGCGTCCTCACCGGAGAGGATCCCCTCGCGAGCGCCCGTGGCGGGCCTCCTCCCGGGGCCTGACGGCGCGGCGCCCGCGGCTCTCGCCCTCGCCATCCGCGGGCGCCGGCTTTTCCGATGAGCGGCACAGGAGTAGCCTCGACCCCGATGGGGGAAACGCCTGTTCCGCGCCCGGCGCGGCGGCGACGCATCATCGAGCGTCCGAGGCTGCTCCGGGCCCTTGACCGTTCCCAGGCGCGGGTTCGTACCCTCGTCGCCGCGGCGGGCTACGGGAAGACCATCCTCGCCGAACAGTGGACGGTGCAAGACGGCCGTCGAGCGGCGTGGTATCGGGCGCGTCGCTCTGCGATCGACGTCGCCGTGCTTGCCCGTGGTCTCTCTGCCGCCGCCGCCCAGATTCTTCCGGGCGCAGGGCGCCGTCTCGAGGAGCGACTGGCCGCGACGCAGGATCCGGCCAGGGAGGCGGGCGTGCTCGCCGAGATCCTCGCCGACGATCTGCTCGAGTGGCCGGACGACGCGTGGATCGTGCTCGACGACTACCACCATGTCGCGACGTCGCCGTCGAGCGAGCAGTTCGTCGACACGCTCGTGCACCGGGCGCCTGTGCGGATGCTGATCGCGTCGCGCAGCCGCCCGTCGTGGGTGGCAGGGCGGAACATCCTCTACGGGGATGTGCTGGAGATCACCCAGACCGCTCTCGCCATGAGTGTCGACGAGGTCGAGGAGGTGCTCGCGGGGCGGCACGCCGAGCTGACGCCGGGCTTGCTCGCGATCGCGGACGGCTGGCCGGCGGTGATCGGCCTCGCGAGCGTGGCGGATGCCGCACCGGCGCCGGACGTCGATGTCCCGGAGGCGTTGTACGAGTTCTTCGCCGACGAGGTGTATCGAGCTCTCGAGCTTCCGGTCCGCACCGGTCTCGCCATCCTCGGGGCATTACCGCTCGTCGACCGCGAGCTCGCCGCCGAGTTCCTGGGCGAGGCCCGCGCGGTGGCAGTGTGCTCCGAGGCCCTTGCGCTCGGTGTGCTCGACGAGCGCGAGGGCCGCCTCGAGCTTCATCCGCTCGCGGCGACGTTCCTCGAGGCCCGGGCCCGCCGCGACGCGGGTGCCGAGCTCGACCTCGTGGCGCCCGCCGCCCTCGCCTCCTACCGGCAGCGTCGGGAGTGGGACGCAGCGTTCGACGTCGTCGACCGCTTCGCCCTGGACGACGAGCTCGAGCCTCTCGTCGCCGACGCCCTCGACGAGCTCCTCAACGCGGGTCGCCTCGCGACGCTGGATGTTCAGGTGAAGCGTGGGCATGCACGACGAATTGGATCTCCGCTGATGCGGCTCGCGGAGGGCGAGGTCGCTCTGAGACAAGGGAGGCACGTCACCGCATCGACCATCGCCCAAGCGACGGTTCGCTCGCCTGATATGGGTGCCACAGGAACCGTTGCCTCTCGCATCTTTGCGCTTGCGGGGCGCTCCGCGCATGTTGGATCACGCGAGGAAGAGGCGCTCAACTTCTACCGACTTGCTCAGACGGCTGCCGTGGATCGTGCAGGCGAACGAGAGGCGCTCTGGGGACAGGTCATGTGCTCTGCAGCGCTCGAGCAACCTGGCGCTCACGATCTTCTCCACGAGCTTGAACGAACAGTTGAGCCGGGAGACCCTCGCGAACTAGTGCGGATGGTTGACAAGCAGCTGAGTGTCGGCTTGAGGTTCGGTTTCGTTCGACATCTGGCAGACGCTCGACACGTCGCGGAGCTGCTGCCGTCCGTCGAGGACCCGTTCGCGCGCTGCTCGTTTCGGAGCATGTTCGCCTGGGCTCTGACGTTGGCGAGCGACTATGTGACTTCGTTTGAAGTTGCGCTGACTCTCATCGAAGAGGCTCGCGAGTTTCGGATTGACGTCGCCCTCCCCTACGGCCATGCGACTGTCTGCCGCTGCGCTGGCAGGAATGAAGAGGTATGAAGAGGCGCTTGAGCACATCAGACTCGCTACGGCCGAGTCTCGCCGATGTAACGACACCAATGGTGAGCAAAACGCCTACTCAATTGGAGTTCGCGTTCTGCTGCAGGAGGGCAAATCGTCACAAGCCTGCGCGATCGAACCGCCGGAGTTGGGCTCAGCACTTCGAGGCATGAAGGGAGAGGTGCTTGCCTCTCGCGCGCTTGCGCTGGCAACGATCGGACGCATCGAAGAGGCTCGATCGCTCGCGCGATAGTCGCCACAGAGGTCACGAATGGCATTGAGGCACATGCAATCGCTAGGTGTGTTTACGCAGTAGCCGCCGTCAAGTCGCGACAAGCCGGCATGGCTGACCTGGCAGAGGACATGGTTGAGCACGCATACCACGTTGGAGCGGTCGATCCGGTCGTCACTGCGTATCGAGGGAATCCAGCTCTTCTCGCCCTTCTGCTTGCCACGCCGGCAACCACCGAACGAACCGCGTTCCTCCTCGCTCGCGCGGGCGATGAGGAACTCGCTGAGCAACTCGGAGCATCGCTCGCCGACCGCCTCGATCCGACCATCGCTCTTGTCCAAGCGGGAACGAGAGGTCTATGAGCTAGTGCGTCTCGGACTATCCAACGCTGAGATCGGGCGAAAGCTCTTCATCAGTGAGAGCACGGTCAAAGTGCACGTTCATCATGTTTTCGACAAGCTCGGGATTCGCTCGCGTGCCGCCTTGGCGGCGCGGTGCGTTTGGTCAGGCGGCGCCGCGTGCCTCTCGGGGGAGCGACTCTGCGATCACCGAGTAGGCCGACTAGAAGTCGATCGGACCGAAGTCGGGACCACGAGCCTTGCGATAGTCGTCACTCGCTTCGGCGAGCACCGACAGGAACGCCACCACGACGTCGGTCGCGAACTGGCTGCCCATGGCTTGGAGAAGCCGATCGCGCGCAACGAAATAGTCCATCGCTCGTCGATACGGCCGATCTGACGTCATCGCGTTGTACGCGTCGGCGACCGCAATGAGCTTCGGACAGAGGCGGGATCTGCTCGCCCGGGAGCTTGTCTGGATAACCCTCTCCGTCCATACGCTCATGGTGGTGCCTGACGATGAGGGCCACGTCGGCGTACGCCTCGACCTTGCTCAGGATGCGCTCGCCGATCTCTGAGTGCTTCTCCATCTCGCGTCGTTCCTCAAGGGTCAGCCGGCCCTCCTTGTTGAGAAGCGAGCCGGGTAGGCCAATCTTGCCGATGTCGTGGACGAGGCCGCAGAGATACGCAGCGCTCCGTCACGTCGTCGGGCAGGCCGAGTTGAATCGCGATGTCGCGCGTGTAGATAGCGACGGCTTTCGAGTGACCTGCCGTGTATCGATCGCTCTCCTCAAGAGTCTGGACCAGGGCCGCCGCGAACGACATGTTCGCGTTGCGGAGGGTTTCGTTCGCTGCGCTCAGGTCATCTGCGAGCCGCATCTGCTCGTCCAGAAGACGCGTCTTCTCCTGATAGAGGCTGAACAGCCGCTGCGCAGCTAGCGCAGGTGCCAGGAAGAGCGCTGCCGTCCACGGAGAGACCTCTGTGTACGCAAATGTCAAGGCTGCGACAGTGGGGGCATAGACGCAGACGGCCGTTCCGATCAGCGGACCGACCATTCGGGCGATCGGCGTTCGATTGCCGCGCAGGCGGCTGGTGAGTGTCGCGAAGAGGACTTCCAGCGCTTCACCGACGATCGATGCGCTCAGCGTCGCGACGATGACAGCAGCGACGTCGCTCGCGATGCGGTCCTGAACTGTCTGAGCGATCGCACCCATCGGCAGCGCCCGAGATGAATCGAGTGCTCGTGTACGTCGACCCACTTGAGCCGAGGCGACCGCCCGCGCGTTGGCTCCTGAAACAGCTCTGAATCTCCGAGTTCCGACGCCGCTCCGACCAAGCCGCCGGCTAGTGGACCGAACAGGACAGCGGCAAAGAGTGTCAGGACAGGAGAGATCGACAGCTCGGTCGTTTCACTCAGCCGGACCGTTCCGCGCTCGGCGATCGCCGCAGTGGCGCCGAGTGCGAGCACCGTCCAAGGGCTGCCGAGGTCGACAGCCCAGCTGAACCAGAACGTCCGGCCAGAGCCATCGCCAACACAGCCAGTGCGGCGACGTAGGCCTGAAGAGCGCGATGACGAGAGTCAGCGGCGGTCATAGTGTCCTTGAACATCCCTCAAACGGGGTATACGATCTTTCTTGCCGTCAGTTCCCAACCCAGGAGTAGCGATGCGGAAGGCTTTCGTTCGCAACCTCCTTCATGCCGTCATGTACGCCGGCGTGAAGGACTGGTAGTCCGTCGGATCCTCGCTTCGGCGTGCATCGTCGGCATCCCTCTTTCGGGGTAACCGGAGATAGCGCGGAGGCGAAGGGAACGACGGCCGAAATCAGATCACGCAATGAGCCCACGCCGGAAGCCCACAGCTACGGCGTGGGCTCTGCTGCGTGCTTGCAGCTTCGCGAGCAGATGCCGCACGTGCGATTTCACCGTCTCCTCGGACAGGTAGAGGCGCTGCCCGATCTCACGGTTGACGAGGCCGTCGGCCACGAGCTGGAGCACCTCGATCTCGCGCGCGGTCGGCTCCTGCTCGAGCTCGCGCAAGACGGGCGGCGTGAACGGGATCACCGATCCGGCCCGACCCGAGGTTCGACGTGCCGCGGCCGCCTCGAAGCGGCGACTGTGGTCGCGGTAGCGGTCGAGGATCTCCTTACGCTCAGCAGCGTCCACGGCTCCGGTATCGGCCTTGCGGAGATGACGCTTTAGGGGGATCCCCCCGAATGGGTGAGCGAGCCGGCGGCCCGGAAAACGGCTCCGCCGGACGTTTCGCGCGGGCGGATCTGACCGGCCTTGATCTCCTCCACGAAGTGGCACGCGACGTCGTGACCGTCCACCAGGCGCAGGACAGGTTCCTCGTCGACGCACCGCCCCGGCTGCACGAACGGACAGCGCGTGTGGAAGCGGCACCCGGAAGGGGGGTTCGCCGGGCTCGGAAGGTCGCCGGGGATCCGGATCACCTCGCGACTGCGCTCCACCACCGGGTCGGGGATCGGAATCGCGGACAGCAGCGCGATCGTGTACGGGTGCAGCGGGTTCTCGTAGAGATCGTCCGCCGACGCGACCTCGACGATCTTCCCGAGGTACATGACTGCGATCCGATCGGAGATGTGGCGCACGACGGCCAGGTCGTGTGCGATGAAGAGGTACGTCAGACCCAGCTCCGCCTGCAGCTCCTCCATCAGGTTCACGATCTGCGCCTGGATCGAGACATCGAGGGCCGAGACCGGCTCGTCACAGATGACGAGCTCCGGGTTGAGGGCCAGCGCCCGGGCGAGGCCGATGCGCTGACGCTGACCGCCGGAGAACTCGTGCGGGTAGCGACCTGCCGCGTCGGCTGGCAGGCCGACCACTTCGAGGAGCTCGAACACCCTCGCGGACGCCTCCTCGCCGCCGGCGATCCCATGGACGCGCAGGGGCTCGGAGATCGTGCGGCCCACCGAATGGCGCGGATTGAGTGATGCGAACGGATCCTGGAACACCATCTGCATCCGACGACGGAGCGGACGGAGGTCGGCGTCGGAGAGTGTCGTGATGTCCGCACCGTCGAAGGTGATGCGACCGCCGGTCGGCTCATACAGCCGCAGCATCGTGCGCCCCACCGTCGACTTGCCGCAGCCCGACTCGCCGACGAGGCCGAGCGTCTCGCCCTGTCTGATCGACAGGGACACCCCGTCTACCGCCTTCACGTCGCCGACGTGCCGATCGAGGAGCACCCCGCTCTTGATCGGAAACCACATGCGGAGCTCCTCCACCTCGACGAGCGTCCGGCGGCCATTGGCTGCGACCGCCGTCGTCACGCCGCCTCACCCCCGAGGCGCGAGCGCTGCCATTCATCGGCGGCGACCGGCTTGAAGCAGGCTGCACGCTGCCCCGTGTCCCGGGTCTCGAGCTCCGGCAGCAGCTCGTCGCACATCTCCACCCTGAACCGACAACGGGGCGCGAACGGGCACGAGGAAGGAGCGCTCAGCATGTTCCGCGGCGCGCCCGTGATCGGCTGCAGACGCTGGCGACGCCCAGCATCCAGGCGGGGGACACTCTGCAGCAACCCCAGTGTGTAGGGGTGCCGGGGATGCGCGAACAGTTGCGCGGCCGTCCCGTCCTCGACGATGGTGCCGGCGTACATCACGTCGACCCGCTCGCACGTGCCCGCGACGACGCCGAGATCGTGCGTGATCAGGATCAGCGCGGTCGAGCGCTCGGCGACGAGCTGGCGGAGGAGGTCGAGGATCTGCGCCTGGATCGTCACGTCCAGCGCCGTCGTCGGCTCGTCGGCGATCAGCAGCTTCGGTTCGCAGGCGAGTGCCATGGCGATCATCGCCCGCTGCCGCATGCCGCCCGAGAACTGGTGCGGGTAGTCCTTGAGCCGCGCCTTGGCGCTCGGGATCCCGACGTCGTCGAGCAGCTGCGCCGCACGCCGCTCGGAGTCGCCGCGGCCGAGGTGCAGGTGAGCCTCGATCGCCTCGCGAACCTGGCGCCCGATCGTCATGACCGGGTTCAGGCTCGTCATGGGGTCCTGGAAGATCATCGCGATGTCCTTGCCCCGGATGCTCTGAAGCTCACGGTCGGAGAGCGCGAGAAGATCGCGGCCCTCGAACAGGGCCGAGCCTGAGGCAACGCGACCCGCGCGCGGGAGGATGCCGAGCAGCGCGAGCGACGTGACGCTCTTGCCGCAGCCGGACTCGCCGACGATCCCGAGGGTCTCACCCTTCGCGATTTCGAACGAGATGTGGTTGACCGCGTGGATCGTGCCCCGGTCGGTCCAGAACTCGACACTCAGGTCGTCCACGACCAGTAGTGGCTCAGACACGGCCACGCAGCTTCGGGTCGAGGGCCTCACGCAAGCCGTCGCCGATCAGGTTGAACCCGAGCACCACCAGCACGATCGCAAGGCCCGGGAAGACGGCGAGGAAGGGCGCGGTGCCGAGGTAGCGGTCGGCGTTCGTCAGCATCGTGCCCCACTCCGGTGTCGCAGGGTCCTGCGGACCGAGCCCCAGGAACCCGAGGCCTGCCACGTCGATGATGGCGGTTGCCATGGCGAGTGTCCCAGCCACGATCACCGGTGACATCGAGTTGGGGAGAATGTGGTTGGAGAGGATCGAGCGTCTCGGGACGCCGATCGCGCGCGATGCGAGGACGTAGTCGGTCTCGCGTTGGCCGAGAACGGTGCCACGGAGGAGCCGCGCGAAGATCGGGACAGTCGCGACGCCCACGGCGATCATGATCTGCCACAAACCGGGGCCGAGCATTGCGGCGATCCCGATCGCGAGCAGGAGCCCGGGAATCGCCAGCATGATGTCCATCCCGCGCATGATCACGCTGTCGAGCTTCCCGCCGAGAAACCCGGCCGAGGCGCCGAGCAGCATCCCGATCGAGAGACCGACGGCGACGGACACGATGCCGATCACCATCGAGTAGCGCGCTCCGTACACGACGCGCGAGAACTCGTCGCGACCGAGTTCGTCGACCCCGAAGGGATGGCCCCACGACGGCCCCGGGCAGCACCCGTTGGCGACGAGCACGAGATCCTGCTCGTTCGGCGGGTAGAGCGCGATCAGGGGTGCGAACATCGCCACCAGCACGAAGAGCACGACCACCGAGAGCCCGACGATCGCACCCGGGTTCCGCCGCAGCCGGCGCAGGGAGTCGCGCCACAGCCCCGTCGGCAGCGCCTCGTGCTCGATCGCGACCTGTTCGATTTCGGCGAGGGACATCTCAGCCGACCCGGATGCGCGGATTGATGAAGCCGTACGTGATGTCGACGATCAGGTTGACGACCACGAAGACGATGGCGATGAACAGGATCCCGCCCTGGAGCACGGGATAGTCGTGGTTGAGGATCGCCTCCTTCATCCACGAGCCCATCCCCGGGATCGCGAAGACGGTTTCCGTCAGCACCGCACCGCCGAGGAGGAGCCCGAACTGGAGCCCGATGATCGTCACCACGGGCAGCAGTGCGTTGCGCAGCACGTGGCGCCGGTCGACCATCCTCGGTGGTAGTCCTTTCGCGCGTGCCGTGCGCACGTAGTCCTCGTTCTGGACGTCGAGCGTCGACGCACGCGTGACGCGCGCCACGATCGCGAGCGGGATCGAGCCGAGCGCGATGGCCGGCAGGATCAGGTGTTGGCAGGCGTCCCACGACGCCTGCAGGTTTCCCGTCACGATGCCGTCCAGCACGTAGAAGTTCGTCGGGTGCTCGGCATCGATGAGCACGTCCTGGCGGCCGACGCTCGGTAGCCACCCCAGCTTGAGCGCGAACACGTACTTCAGGATGATCGCCAGGAAGAACACAGGAATCGAGATCCCGATCAGCGAGACGAAGAGGCTCGCGTGATCGGTGGCGGTGCCGTAGTGCTTCGCGGCGAGCAGGCCGAGCGGGAGCCCGATGCACAATGCGAACAGCATCGCCGCGAACGTCAGCTCGATCGTCGCGGGGAACCGCTCCTTGATCTCGGTCGTCACCGGGCGGTGTGAGGCGACACTCGTCCCGAGCTCTCCCGAGGCGGTCGTCTTCAGATACTCCCAGTACTGGACGAACACCGGCCGGTCGAGGCCGTAGCGCTGCCTGAACTCCGCGACGTCGGCGGGTGTCGCACGCTCGCCGAGCAGTGCGTCCGCAGGGGTGCCGGGGAGCGCCCTGACCCACAAGAAGATCAGCAGCGAGAGCCCGAGCAGAATGGGGACGAGCAGGAAGAGCCGGCGGACGACGAAGCGAAGCATGCTTTGCCGTCCGCCGGCGCTCTCTTTCCTCTAGCCGACTATGACTGTCGCAAACGACTCCAGCTCGACCGGGCTCGTGACGTAGCCCTTGACGTTCTTCTTGAAGCCGAGCGCCACCGTCGTATGCACGTACGGCACCATCGGCAGCCTCTGCATCACGTAGATGCTCGCCTGCTGGTAGAGCCTGACGCGCTTCGCGTTGTCGGTCTCCTGATCCGCGTTCGTCAGCAGCGTGAACAGCTTCGGGTCATTGAAGCCGAACTGACTGGTCTCCTGACCGAAGTGGACGTTCATGAAGTTCGCCGGATCGCCGAAGTCGCCCGTCCACCCGAACAGGTAGAGGGCCGCCTGGCCGCCCTGGAGGCCCGAGACGTAGCCGCCTCGCCATTGGCCGGGGACCGGCTTGATCTTGAAACCGGACTTCTCGAGGCTCGCCGCGAACGCCTGGAAGTTGCGTGGCGGGTCGGGCATGTAGCCGCGCGGCCTGTCGGTCGGATACCAGAACTCCAGCTCGAGCGGGATCTTCACGCCCGCCTCTTGCAGGAGCTGCTTCGCCTTGGTCGGGTTGTACGTGTACTGCGGCACACCCTTCCTGGCGAAGCCCTCCACGAGCGGTGGGAGGAACTGGTCCGCCAGCTGGCCTTGGCCACCGTAGAACGCGCTGACCACGGACTTGCGGTCGAGGCCGTAGGCGATCGCCTGTCGCACCTTGAGGTTGTTGAGCGGCGCGATCTTCTGGTTGATGCCCACGTAGCCGACGTTGAACGCCGGCCGGTACTGCAGCCGCAGGTTCGAGTTGGACTTGACGACCGCGGCGTCCTGAGGCGTGAGGTTGTTGGCGAAGTCGACCTCGCCCGTCTGCAGCGCCGTCACACGTGCGGTCGTGTCCGAGATCGGACGCAGGATGACCGTCTTGGTCTTCGCCTTCGGGCCCCAGTACTTGTCGTTGCGGACGAGCACGAGCTTGTCGCCGATCTTCCACGACTGGAGCTTGTACGGCCCTGTGCCGATCGGGTTCTGGGTCGCGAACGTCCCCGTCGGCCGGAACTGGCCGTCGGCACCCACCGTGCCCGCGTCGGCCTTGTACTTCACCAACGCCGTCGGACTGGCGATCCCGAAGTTCGCGAGCGCGAGGGCGCCGAGGAACGACGACGAGCGCCGGGAGAGAATGATCTTCACGGAGTACGGACCGGCGGTCTTGCAGCCCCGATAGAGGGCCTTGTCCGGGCCGTTGCCGCCCGGTGCGGGCTTGGCGTAGCCGCCGAACACCGTGTTCCAGTAGTAACTGACGTCGTCGCCCTGGAGCTCTGAGGGCCGATACCACCAACGTGTGAAGTTGGTGCACACGGCGGCGGAGTTGAAGACGGTGCCGTCGGTGAACTTCACGCCCTTGCGCAGCGCGAACGTCCAGCTGAGGCCGCTCTTCGACGCCTTCCAGCTCGTGGCGAGCGACGGCGCGATCTGAAGGGTGCCGGGCTTGTTCTTCACGAGACCCTCGAAGATCTGCGTGGTGACGCGAAGCGACGTGCCGTCCGACACGAGTGAGCCGTCGAGGAGGATCGGATCGCCCTCCGCGCCGATGACGAACGTGTCCTTGACCTGCGTCTGGTGAGATGCCGCGAGTGCGGCGGCGGCTGCCGTGAGCGATACCACGCACACGAACAGGCCGACTTTCAGCAACCTACCCATCCTGCTCCTTTCGGCGAACCTGCCTCCCCGGATACCACCGGTTCACCATTATGACCGGGCTGCTCGCCAGAAGTTGGGAGATCGGCACGACTGACGGCCCTCGCGAGGGCCGTCAGTCAGGGCATCAAGGTGGGCGCGACTAGGCCGCCAGCGAGGCGAGCTCGCGCAGCGCGGCGAGCCGCGAGAGCGCCTGGCCCTCGAGCTGCCGCACGCGCTCACGTGTCAGTTCGAGCTCGTGGCCGATCGCCTCGAGCGTCCAGGGCTCGCCCTCGAAGCCGAACCGCAGCTCGAGGATGCGGCGCTCCCGCTCGGGGAGAGCGTCGAGCGCCCGGCGGACGCTCTGTCGCCGCAGGGACTCCTCGGCCTCGTCGAACGGGTCGGCAGCCTCGCGGTCGGCGAACAGATCGCCGAGCTCGCCCTCGTCGTCGGCGCCGACCGTCTGGTTCAGCGACACCGACGCGTGGGCAGCGCCCAGCGCCTCGTCGACGTGCTGCAGCGGTAGGCCGGTCGCCTCTGCGAGCTCGTCCTTCGTCGCCTCGCGGCCGAGCTCCACCTCGAGCCGGCGTGCGGCCCGGGAGAGCTTCTGCTGACGCTCGACGACGTGCACCGGAACCCGGATCGTGCGTGCATGGTTGGCCACGGCGCGCTGCACCGACTGGCGGATCCACCACGTGGCGTAGGTCGAGAACTTGAAGCCCCGGCGCCAGTCGAACTTCTCGACCGCGCGGTTCAGGCCGAGCGTGCCCTCCTGGATGAGGTCGAGGAACGGCACACCGAGGCCACGGTAGCCCTTGGCGATCGACACCACGAGGCGCAGGTTCGACTCGATCATGAGGCGCTTCGCGACCGGGTCGCCGCGCTCGATCCGCTTGGCGAGCTGCACTTCCTCGGCGGCCGTGAGCAGCTTGTGCTTGCCGACGTCGGCGAGGAACAGCTGCAGCGAGTCCGCCGCGCCGGTGATCGCCTCAGCAGCCCAGACCTCGTTCTCGGCTGCGTCCTTGTCCTTCTCCTTCTCGGCGGCGGCGTCGGTCTGCGGCGCGCCGATCTCAAGACCCATCGCCTCGAGCTCGCGCGTGATCGCCTCGACCTCGTCGTCGGCGAGGTCGTGCTCTGTGGCGAACACCTCCACCTCGGCAGGGTCGACCCAGCCGCGCTCCTCGGAGCGCTCGATCAGCGCTCTCAGGTGCTCCGTCTCGAACAGTTCGATGAGCTGGTTCTGCGTCAAGCTGGAGTTCAGTCCTTTCGGGTGTGTCTTCGGAAGCTACAAGCTCCTCTGACTGTACCGGGGTTTTCCCGATGTTTCCAGGGCGAAATCGGTGCTTAACCGTGTCACAAACTCGAAACGTCGCGCTGGTCTTTGGTATTCCGCGGCCGACGGGCCGGACGGGTCATTCGCGTCGTACGCTTGAGCTCGAGGCAGGCGTCACCCGACATCCTACGACGTCGGGCGGACGTGAAAGGTTAGCACGCTTTGGGCCGATTGCAACCTCTGCACCGCTTTCGGTGGCCATATCTCCGGTATCGGCTCACGGCCGGGCGTCCACACCCTCGTGTGAGGGCGATTTCGGCGCGTGCCGTTTGCCAGCTACCGCCTACTTCTTGCGCGGCGAGCGCTTTCGCGGTGTGGCGGGTCCTTTGGCCCGTCGCTCGGCGAGCAACTCGAGCGCACGCTCGATCGTCAGCGCGTCGGGCTCGTCCCCGCGGCGCAGGCTCGCGTTGGTCTCGCCGTCCGTGACGTAGGGGCCGAATCGCCCGTCTTTCACGACGACCTTGCGTCCATCGGCCTCTGCCACCTCGCCGAAGTCGCGCAAAGGCGGTCTCGCTGCCCCGCGCCGGCGTTCCTTCGGCTTCGCCAGCACGGCCAGCGCTTCCTCGGTCGTGAGCGTGAAGAGCTGCGCCTCGCTCTCGAGCGAGCGTGTCTCGGATCCCTTCTTCACGAACGGCCCGTAGCGACCGTTCGCAACCACGATCTCCTCGCCGTCGGGGGCGACGAGCGTCCGCGGGAGGGAGAGGAGCCGCAGTCCGTCGTCGAGTGTGATCGTCTCGAGCGACATCTCCTGGAGCAGCGAGCCGGTACGCGGCTTGCGCTCCTCCCCGTCCGGGAGCACCTCGGTCACATACGGCCCGTACCGTCCGTCCCGCGCGGCGATCTCGAGGCCGGTTTCGGGGTCGACGCCGAGGATGCGGTCGCTGCTCGGGCGAGCCAGCAGCTCTTCCGCCTTCTCGGGTGAGAGCTCGTCGGGCGCCATGTCGTCGGGGATGCTCGCGCGCTCCGCGCCACGCTCCAGGTACGGGCCATACCGGCCCACACGCACGACGACGTCGCTGCCGGGGATCGGGATCGAGTTGACTGCGCGCGCGTCGATCTCGTCCAGGTGGTCGGTGACCAGGGCGTGCAACCCCGGCTCGCCCCCGTTCCCGAAGTAGAACCGCCCCAACCACTCGACGCGGTGCTCGTCGCCGGCCGCGATGCGGTCGAGATCGTCCTCCATGCGGGCCGTGAAGTCGTAGTCGACGAGCCGCTCGAAGTGCTCCTCGAGCAGCCTCGTGACGGCGAAGGCGAGGTACGTCGGTACGAGTGCCGTGCCCTTCTTGAAGACGTAGCCACGGTCGAGGATCGTCCCGAGGATCGACGCGTACGTCGATGGACGCCCGATGCCTCGGTCCTCGAGTGCCTTCACGAGAGACGCCTCCGTGTAGCGAGCCGGGGGTGTCGTTGCGTGGCCGTCGGGCCGGAGGTCGCTCGCCGTGAGGCTGTCCCCGACCGCAAGGTGCGGCAACGGCCTCTCTTCCTCGTCCTCGGCGGGCTCGTCGCGGCCCGGCTGGTACGCGGCCATGAACCCGCGGAACGTGATCACCGTCCCTGCCGCAGCGAACTCTGCGTCGGCTCCGCTCGACGATGTCGCGCCGAGCCGCAACGAGACGGTCTGGCCGCGCGCGTCCTCCATCTGAGAGGCGATCGTCCGCTTCCAGACCAGCACGTAGAGCGCGTGCTCGTCCCGAGACAGCTCTCGCTCGACCTCCTGCGGGGTGCGAAACCTGTCGCCTGCGGGGCGGACGGCCTCGTGTGCCTCCTGCGCGTTCTTGACGGCCCGTTCGTAGCGCCGTGGTTGGGCTGGGACGTACTCGGGCCCGTAGAGTTCGCTCGCCTGCGCACGCGCCGCGGTGAGAGCCGACTCGGCCAGCGTGACCGAATCGGTGCGCATGTACGTGATGTAGCCGTTCTCGTACAGCTTCTGTGCGACCCGCATGGTCGTCTGCGACGAGAAGCGAAGCTTGCGGCTCGCCTCCTGCTGCAGCGTCGAGGTGCGGAACGGTGCCGCCGGGCGCCGCGTGTACGGCTTCTCGTCGGTCGAACGGACGACGAACGCTGCGTCCGCCAGGTCGGCTGCGAGCCTGGTCGCTTCGTCCTCGCGGACGATCACGACGTCGCCCTCGGGCGTGCCGTCGGAGCGGAAGTCGCGACCCTGGGCGACGCGCCTACCGTCCAGCGCGACGAGCCGCGCCTCGAACGAGCCCGGGTCGAACGTGCCGACGACGTCCCAGTACGACGCGGACACGAAGCGGATGCGCTCCCACTCACGGTCGACCACGAGCCTCGTCGCAACGGACTGCACGCGGCCGGCCGAGAGGCGCGGCATGACCTTCTTCCACAGCACCGGTGAGACCTCGTAGCCGTACAGGCGGTCGAGGATGCGGCGCGTCTCCTGCGCGTCGACGAGCCGCTCGTCGATCTCGCGCGTGTCCTCGAGCGCGCGCTGGATGGCGTCACGCGTGATCTCGTGGAACACCATCCGTCGCACCGGCACCTTTGGTGCGAGCAACTCGACGAGATGCCACGCGATCGCTTCGCCCTCCCGGTCTTCGTCCGTCGCGAGCAACAGCTCGTCCGCGTTCTTGAGCTCGCGCTTGAGCTCCTTGATCTTCGCGGCCTTGTCCGGGTCGGGAAGGTAGTACGGCACGAAGCCGTCGTTGACCGCGACGCCGAGCGCCCCGAAGCGTGCGCGGTCCTCCTGCGGGATCTCGGAGGCGCGATTCGGAAGGTCGCGGATGTGACCGATGCTCGACTCCACGACGTAGCCCTCGCCGAGATAGCCGGCGATGGTCTTCGCCTTGGCAGGCGACTCGACGATCACGAGCCTGGTCATGGCGCGACACCATAGCGGTGCTGCCCGGCGGCGCAATCGTCCGAAGCCGACGTATCCTGGCCGGCGATGCCTGCAAGGAACCCGCGCCCGAGCTGGCTCTACCTCCTCGTGGGTGGTCTCTCATGGCCTGTCGTGCGGCTCGTCTTCCGGCTCGACGTGAGCGGCGCCGAGCAGCTGCCACGCGACGGTGCCTACGTTCTCTCCGCCAACCATCTGTCGAACCTCGACCCCTGGCCACTCGGGATGCCGCTCTTTCCGCGCCGCTTCCTGCGTTTCATGGCGAAGTCGGAGCTGTTCTGGTTTCCCCTCGGCGTGGTCGTCCGAGCCGGCGGCGGTTTCAAGGTGCGACGCGGAGAGCGTGACCAGGATGCGATCGACACCGCCCTCCGCCTGTGCCGCGAGGGGCATGTGGTGGTCATGTTCCCGGAGGGGACGCGGCGCGTGAAGGGGCTGCGCAAGAAGCACGAAGCGCGCTGGCGCACCGGCGCGGCACGCATCGCGCTCGAGGCGGGCGTGCCGCTCGTCCCCGCCGCGATCGCCGGCACCGACAGGCTCGTGAGGCTGGCGCGGCTCCGGGTCGCGTACGGATCGCCGCTCGACCTCCGTGATCTCGAAGCGCTTCCGGCCGGCGAGGCGGCGGCTGTCGCCACCGACCGGCTGCGGGACGCGATCCTCGCCCTCGAGGAGTCACTCGCATGACCGGGCGGCCTCTCCTGGTCGTCGACGGCGACTCGTTCGCCCATCGTGCCTTTCACGGGGTGCCGCGCTCGGTGCGCCGCGCAGACGGCCGTCCGGGCAACGCGCTCACCGGTTTCACCTCGATGCTGCTCCGTCTCTGGCAGGCTGAGCGTCCGCGTGCCGTCGTCGTCGGCTGGGACACGATCGGAGCGCCCACCTATCGCAACGAGCTGCTGTCCGGCTACCAGTCCGGGCGAGAGTTCGACCCCGAGCTCCTCGAGCAGCTGGACCTGCTCCCCGAGCTCATCTCGTCGACCGGCATCGTGAACGCGAAGGCAGCGGGCTTCGAGGCGGACGATTTCCTCGCCGCGGCCGTCGCGCAGGAGGAACGTCGGAGCGGTCGCGCGCTCGTGGCGACGTCCGACCGTGACGCGTTCCAGCTGGCGAGCTCTGCGACGACGATCCTCCAGCCGAAGCGGGGTGTCAGCGAGATGGCGCGTGTCGGCCCCGACGAGGTGCGTGAGCGGTACGGCGTCGACCCCGGGCAGGTGCCCGACTTCATCGCGCTGCGCGGCGACCCGTCGGATCGCATTCCGGGCGCGCGCGGGGTCGGTGAGAAGACCGCCGCCTCTCTGCTCCGCGAGCACGGGTCACTGGGGGCGCTGCTCGCCGACGGCCGCTTCGCGGCCGAGGCGGCGGCCCTCCGCGACTACCGGGCGATGGCGACCCTCGACGCGGGTGCGCCGCTGCCCCAGATCGCCGACTGCCTGCCGGACTGGGTCGCCGGCGGCGGCGCTGCTCGGGAGCTCGGTCTCAACGGTCTGGCACGCCGCCTCGAGGAGGCGGCGGAGACCGAGACGTGATGGAGATCGTCAGCGACGCCACGCTCGCGCGTCTCCATCCGACCGCGCACCTCGGCCACGTCGAGAGCGAGCAGCGCATCGCCGTGATCCTCGACGCGCTCGGGCCTGGTGTCGCCGTCGACCGACCGGCGACACGTCCGGAGCTCGAGCGCGTGCACGAGCCCGAATACGTCGAAGCCGTCGAGAGAATCAGGACGGAGACCTGGCTCGACGGCGACACCCTCGGTGGGCCGACGACGTACGGGGCCGCGGCCCGTGCCGCCGGCTGCGCCATCGAGGCGGCCGAGCGCGGTGGGTTCGCGGTCGTCCGCCCACCCGGTCACCACGCGCTTCCCGGGGGTGCGATGGGGTTCTGCGTGTTCGGCAACGTCGTCGTCGCGGCGCGACATGCGCAGGCGACGATGGGCATCGAGCGCGTCGCGATCATCGACTGGGACGTCCACCACGGGAACGGCACGGAGGCGTGCCTGCACCGGGATCCGTCGGTGCTGTTCGCCTCGCTCCACCAGTGGCCGTTCTATCCGGGCACCGGCGGTCCCGGGACGGGCGGCGCGACGACGATCAACGTCCCGCTCGGTGCAGGGTGCGGCGATCTCGAATACCTCCAGGCATTCGGTGCGCTCGTCGAGCCGGCGGTGCAGGCGTTCGAGCCACAGCTGTTACTCGTGTCCGCCGGGTTCGACGCCCACCTCGAGGACCCGCTCGGCGCGATGCGTGTCACCGCTGAGGGCTTCCGCGAGCTGGCCCACCGCTGCGCGGGGCTCGCGCCCCGAGTCGCGGCCGTGCTCGAAGGCGGCTACAACCTCGCCACGCTGCCCGGGCTCGTCGCGGCAAGCATCGACGGCTTCAACTCCGGATCTCCTCCGTGAGGAGGGGGTTCCGGGGGAACCCCCGGAGCCCATGCTTGAGCGGAAAGGGAGACGGCCGGGGTGCGGCCCGGCCGTCTCCGATGCGGTCTTCCCCCGCAGCCCCTCGAAAGGAACCTGCGTCATCTGAGTATCGGCATTGCGACCATCGCGCCCATCGCCTGGTGCTGACGATCGGTATCCCCCGCTGTGGGGGATCGCTCAGAGCCCTAGCCGCGGGCGACGGCGAGGCGCTCGAGCGCGTCGCGCCGTGAGGAGACGCCGAGCTTCCGCAGGAGGCTCTTCACATGCGAGCGGACGGTGTGCTCCGAGATGTAGAGGCGCTGCGCGATCTCGTCGGTGGTCAGGTGCTCGTCGAGCAGCAGGAGCACCTCGACCTCGCGGGCGGACAGTCTGCGGCCGATCTCGTCCGGCACGCCGCCGCCCATGCGGCCGCCGATTCGGACTCGCTCGAGCAGGCTCCGTGCGACCGACCCTGACAGTGCCGCCTCGCCGCCGGCGACGCCCCGGAGGAAGTCGGCGATGCGCTCCGGCGGCTCGCTCTTCAGCAGATAGCCGGCGGCGCCACCGCGAATCGCCGCGAGCAGGTTCTCCTCGGTCCCCGATGCGGTGAGCACCACGACCTCCGTCTCGGGCGATGCCTCGCGGATCGTCGGCAGCGCCGAGAGCCCGTCCATGCCGGGCATGGTGAGATCGAGGAGCACGAGATCGGGGCGCAGCCGACTGGCGAGCGCGATCGCCTCCATGCCGTCTGCGGCCTGTCCGACGACGTCGAAGCCGTGCTGCTCCAGGAGCGACGCGAGCGCCTCCCGCGTCAGGGGATGGTCGTCCACGATGAGGATGCGCTCTGGCATCCATCCACTTATCGGCAGCACCCTGCCTGCCGATGAGGGGAAGGTGCACGCCTCGCACGCCCCGTCGTATCGCTCCTGGTTGGTGAGCGAGCTCGTGATCGTCTGCATCCTCGCGCTTGCCACCGTCGCGCTCGCCGCGTCCGATCGACTCGGCGGGTACACGCTGCCCTGGACCCGCCTCGTGCTCGACACCGCTGTCGCCGTCGTCGCCTCGATGGTCGCCGTGCTCGTCGCGATCCGGTTCCGTGTCGAAGGACGTGCGCTCGACCTCCTGCTCACCGCCGCCTTTGCAGTGATCGCGCTCGGGACGTTCGTCTACGGCGTGCTGCCGAAGCTCGACGACGGCGAGGTCGCCAACCGTGAGGTCTGGGCCATGCTCGCCGTCGAGCTCGTCGCGGCCGCCGTCGTCGCGGCGGCGCCGTTCACGACGGCGCGGTTCTCGGCCCGCCCGCGCATGCTCGCCATCGCACTCGTCGCTGCGGTGGCCGCGGTCGCCGGCGTCGCCGGTCTGCTCTCGGCCGTCGGTGCCGACGGGGCGCTGGTCACCGATGAAGGCGCACGCGCCGCCGGCGCCGTCGTCGTGTTCGCAGCCCTCGCGGTGCTGGCCCTCGTCGCCACGATCGGCTTCGGTCTTCGCTTCCGCCGCTTCGGGCGCGAGCTCGACAGCTGGTTCGCGCTCTCCTTGACGCTCGTGCTGTTCGCCGACCTCCACTACGTGCTCGCGCCGGCGCAGTCGGCCGGATACGTGCTGCAGGGCGACTTCCTGCGACTCCTCGCCTACGGAGTGCTCCTGTTCGGCGTCTGGCGCGCGATCGGAGACGCCGAGTTCGGTCGTGCGGTGGCCGAGGAACGCGCGCGCGTCGCGCGTGAGATCCACGACGGTCTCGCGCAGTACCTCTTCGCACTCTCGACCCACGTGAGCATGCTGGAGCGCGGCGCACCGCTGGACGAGATGCTGCCGCGGCTGAAGCAGGCATCCACGGCGGCGCAGCAGGAGGCGCACTTTGCCGTCCTCGCGCTGTCGTCGGCGAGCGGCTCGGCGCCATTCGATGCGGCGCTGCGCCGGTATGTCGACTTTCTCGCCGCCGACGGTGTGCTCGAGGTCGAGCTCGACATCGACCCGTCCGTTCGTCTCGCACCGGACGAGCAGATCGAGATCTTCCGCATCGTCCAGGAGGGCCTCGCCAACGCCCGCCGTCACGCCGGCGCCCGCTCCGCCTGGGTCACGATCGAGCAGCGGGGCGGGCGGCGCGTCGTGGGCGTACGCGACGACGGTGTCGGGTTCGAGGGCGACGAGCCCGGCGCCGGTCAGGGGTTGAAGAACATGCGCAGCCGCGCGGTCTCGATCGAAGGCGGGTTCACCCTGCGCTCGGCGCCGGGCCGCGGCACGTCGATCGAGGTCATCCTGCGGGCTGTCTGAGGCGGCTTCGCATCACTCACGGCTCATCTGGCGCCGTCGTAGCCAGACCGCTGCTCCGCCGCCGACGATCAGGAGGGCGAGCGGGATCAGCAACGCCTTCGGGAACGTCTGGCCCGGCAGCGGCGCGTAGTCGAGCGTCCCCGAGATGAGCAGCGGCTTGCCCGAAACGCGACCGGGGACCTTCCAGTCGAACACGTGATGAGGCTCGTCCTTTGCCGCGGCGACCTTCGGTGGCATCGTCGTGCTCATCCAGTGGATGCGATGGTCATGCCACTCGAACGTGGGCCGCGGGCTGACCTGCTCCCATCTCGGTGCGGCCTTTGGGTCGGCGTCGGCGGGGAGATCGACCCTCCCGAAGCGATCGTCGTTCAGATAGGTGGCCGGCGAGCGCCTGTTCCGGAAGACCCCGCCCGGCCGGAACTCGAGGTAGGGCTCACCCTGGTAGCCGAGGATGATCACCGTCTGCCCGGTCTCGTTGCGAAGCAGCAGCCGGTCGTCGAAGTCACGCACCGTGACCGTCAGCCCTGCCAATGCGGGTGTGATCGAGGTGACCGTCGACGTGAAGCCGCGTGCCCCGCCGCCGCCGTGAGCGGCGGCGGCGGGGACGGCGACGAGCGCGACGAGGGCAGCTGCGAGAAACGCGCGTCTCATCCAGCCTTGCGCCGACGTCGCAGTGCCAGGTAGAGGCCGAAGGCACCGAGCGGCAAGCCGACAGCCACGCCTTTCAGCGTGTGCCCCAGACCTGCCTTCGCAGCAGCGACGCCCGCCGGGTAGTCGAGCGACGGTGACGACGCCGGGCGGATCAGGAGCTGTGGTGCCGGTTCCTCGGCGGTGGGGTCGATCCAGCGGACGATCTTGCCGTTCGAGTACGTCTGCAGCGCCTTGAACACGAGCAGCGTTCCTGGCTTCGCCTCGGGCAGGAGCAGCGACACCGGGAAGGATTGGAACTGGCCCGGACCGATCCGGCCGCGGGAGAAGACAATGCGGTCGACGCGAGTCGTGACCATCTCGTCCTCGACCTTCACGGGCTTGGCGAGCTTCTGCGTGATGACGCGAGTCTGCCAGCCGGGAACGGGCTGGATCGACGCCGAGAGGATCCCCGGCGGGAGCTTCACATCGAGCTTGACGGTACTTGCGGAGTCGCTCTCGTTGGGAACGTTGATGTCGACGACGACGAACGCACCCGACGGGACAGCGTTCGGATGCAAGGTGACGTGCGCCTGAGCTGCGCCGGCGAACGCCAGCACCGACAGGGTGGCAAGCGCCACCACGGTGAGAGGACGTTGCTTCATGGGTTCAGGACTCCTTTCGAATCGAGACGGGAACAGTCGTCGACCACTGGTCGAAATCACCGCGCCGGACCTCGACTCGCAGCTTCCACACCCCAGCGATCGGGAAGGACGCTCCGGTGACGATGTAGTGGCCAGGCCCGGCTGAGGTCGACTTCAGATGGAGAGGGCCGATCGATGCCGAGGGAAGCGAGGCAAGGATCCGAGCCTCGGCCACGGTGGCGGGTTGGCCCTCCCGGTCGAGGAGGTACAGATGGATCTCGTTTCGTCCGGCGATGGCCGGGTCGACGACGAGGTTGAGGTCGAACGGACCGACGCGCGTGTCGACCGACACCGGCCCGGCCGCCGACTGCCTCCCTCTTGCAGGAGGCTCGGCGACGAGCACGGCAGTGACACCCACGACGGCGGTCAGCAGCGCCAACTCCACCACCGCTGACTGCAGAAAGCGGCGTCGCTCGACGACGGATGCAGCCCCGTTGCGCAGTCGCGGGACGGAGACGCGGTTGTTGAACGCTCCCAGCGCAAGCACCGGCAGGACGAGCCCGACCTTGAGCAGGAGCACGCGACCGTACGTCGTCTCCCACAGCCCGTGCCACGACCCGACCTCGAGGTAGCCGTTGACGACCCCGGCCGTGAGCACCGCCGCGACCGCAACGACCGCGACGCTCGAGAAGGCGGGTACCGCCTCGGCTGCCACCTCCCAGCGTCGGCCTCGCGTCCACAGCAAGAGGAGCAGCAGGAACGTGAGGCCGCCGGCCCAGAGTGCGGCTGCCTCGACATGGACCGCATCCGAGAGCACGGCGAGCGAGCCCTCGACCCGCGCGTGACCAGCGACAGCCGGCGTTGTGGCCAGCAGCGCGCCGAGCGAGCAGGCCGAGAGCGCGAGCGCCTGCTCCGACCATCGGGCGAGAGACCGGGCCACGAGCGCGAGCGTGGCGATGATCACCGCGAGCACGACGCGTGCCAGAGCCGTCTTGCCGAATCGGGTGTCGAGAACCTCGTTCACGAGCGACCAGCGAACAGACGCGTCGAGCCCGAGCCCCGCCGCCGATGCGCCTTGGAGACCAATCGCCGCCAGCGTGACCGGGACGAGGGCGATCGACGACCCCGCCAGGGCAAGCCACAGACGACGCCGCTCCGGCCGGACACCGTCGCGGCCGGGAACCCACAGCGCCAGCGCCCCTGCGCCTCCCGCGGTGAGCAGGATGAGCGCGAAGCCGAGGCCGCGGATAGCGGTGAACGTGCGCGAGACAGCGGCGGAGCCGCTGTCTCGGTGGAGCACCTCCTCCGCAACGCCGCCGGCACCGGCGCCGGGCTTGCCGATGTGGAAGACAAACGCGCCGTGAACCGGATGTGAGTCCGCCGAGACGACCCGCCACGCGACGGTGTACGTGCCCCTCGGCAATGTGCGGTCGATGCCGACCGCGACCTCGTTCGCCGCTGGGCGCACCGTTACCCCGTCGTCGACACGCTTCGCCTGCCCGTCGAAGACGCGGACCGACCCGAACGCAGACTCGACAGGCTCGTCGAAGCGCAGGGTGACCTGCGCCGGTGACGATTCGAGCACGGCGTCATTGGCCGGCGTGGTCGCCGACAGGTTGGCGTGGGCGAGCGCGGCCGGCGCCGCGGCGAGCGCGAACAGCGTCGCCGCGAGCACGACCAGACACACCCGCCCCACGACGTGATGTCGCAGTGGTGCGGTCACGCTCCTCACCTGGTTCGGGGCGCGGATGGCGCCGGATCGAGGATCAGACCCGGAGCGGAGGCCCGCGCACGCCGTACCCGAGAGCGAGGGCCGCGACGCGCGGCGCTCGCAGGGCGACAGACGACGGGTCCAGGCTGCGGACAGGCAGCCGCCGAGCGCGGGGCACGGTGCCGAGGAATCGCCCCAGCGTCCGCGCCACCGACAGAAGCAGCCGTGCGACGACATACGCCACGACCGCAAACGGAAGCTGCAGCGCCAGGCCGGGCAGGAAGGTGGGCTCGAGGGCGGCCGACCACGGAACGGACCCGTCGTGCAGCAGCCGTTCGAGGTGCTCCTGGATCGCGAACGCGAGCGGTGCGACGAGCGCGAAGACCCATACGCGAGGGCGCCAGCCGGCGTGATGCCGTGCCCGGCTCACCTCAACGGCGAGCTGTGTGAGCACCAGAGCGAGCCCGAGCGCCAGGGCGAGCGGGAGGTATTCCAGATAGCCATGACCGGTTGCGGCCAGGAGATCGGCCCGCTCCTGGGGGTCACCCTGGACGAGCCGGTAGTCGACGGCGTGCGCGAACTGCGAGCCCGCGGCGGCGAGGAGCAGAGTGAAGAGCCACGCAGCCCCACGTCGCATGAGCGCCATCATTGCAGCTTGCGCCGGCTCGCCGCCGGCTGCGTCACGGCGTTGCGCCGCCCGTGACGGGCTCGTCGCCCTCCAGGTGCTGCCCCAGGAGTTGCGACGAGAACGCGTCGGCGAGCCACGTCTCGTACTGCTCCGCCGTCCAGCCGCGCTCGTCGACCAGCAGCCAGAACACGTCGGGGTGGTTGAGCGTCCAGAGGATGTCGGTGGCGTCGCCGACGCCGAGCCCCGCTCTGAGAGCGTTGCGCTCGTGCAGGTTGTCCACGATCGAGCGCTGGTTGGCATGGAACTCGGTCTGGATCCGGTTCCAGAGCGTCTCGAGCTCGCGGTCGGCGGGGGCGGCGTCGCGCAGGATCTTCATCAGTGCGCCCGCTCGTTCCTTGACGACGCGTGAGTTGCGCGCGTTGAGTTGCAGCTGACGCTCCGGATCCTGCTCCTCGATCACCTCGCGGAACCAGGGACGCTCGGCCACGGGCACAGGCTCTCCATCGCCGCGGAGAAGCAGATGCCAGAGCGCGAGCAGAAGGCCGCGCTTGCTCTCGAAGGCGAGGTAGACGGTCTTGACCGCAACGTCGGCCTCGGCTGCGACGGCTTTCATCGACGTTGTCGCGTAGCCCTGCTGCTCGAAGAGCCGCTGCGCCGCGTCGAGGATGTCGCGCCGCGTGGCTGCCGCCTGCTCGCGCCGGCGGGGGGAGTCGTAGCGTCGCTTCGGCTTGACGGAACCCGTGATTTGGGTACCCTACCCTAAATTCATTACATTAGATGTGTATCGAAAATAGAAGGAGGACTGACCATGGCGTTCATCCTCACGCGGATCGACGTGGGCGACTACGAGGCCTGGAAGCCGATGTTCGACCAGGACACACCGCGGGCGCGGGAATCCGCACTCGGGTATCGGCTCTTCCGGAGTGTCGAGAACCCCAACGAGGTGTTCGTCGAGGTCGAGTTCGCGACCCCGGAGGATGCTCAGGTGGCGCGCGCGCGGCTGCTCGCGTCGGGTGTTCTCGACCGCTTCGCCGACAGGAGCGGGCCCACCGTCGTCGAGCAGGCCTAGATGGTTGAACGCCGGACTCATCGGTCGACGCACCGATGAGTCCGGTCCGACCGAGCGGTCCTTATCGCGATGGGTCCATCAGGGCCGCATACGGTCCACTTCGCCATCTGGGGCCCCATCACACACGCCGACCTGCCCGGGCTCTGCGAGCGGGTCTGCGCGGTGTTGACCCGGTGCGGCGCCGGCGTCGCCCTCTGTGACGTGACCGGAGTCGAGCCCGACGCCGTCACGGTCGATGCGCTCGCACGGCTCCAGCTGGCGGCAGGCCGGCATGGTTGCCTGGTCCGGCTGCGTCACGCCTCGGATGAGCTGCTCGACCTGGTCGCGTTCATGGGCCTGCGCAACGTCCTGCGCGACTAGTCGTCGTGCGGCCTACGCGTCGAGCCGGGCGGGTAGGCCGAAGAGCGGGAAGACCGTCTCGGTCTCGAGGAAGAACGTGATTTCGACGATGCGGCCGTTCACGATCCGGAGCACCTGCAGTGCCCACGGCTCGTAGCCCTCTCCGGTGGTGCTCGGCTTGTACTGCGCGAACGCGGGTGCGCCGTTCGCCCCCGTCGTGGGGATCACCCGCGAGCCGCGACAGCCCGCACCCGGGCCGACCCACCAGGAAAGGATGTCTTCGCGGCCGCTCAGCCACAGGTCGTACGGCGGCATCGACTGCGTCGCGTCCTCGTGGATCAGCGCCGTGAGCGCGTCCATGTCGTAGCGCTCGAAGGCGTCGACGTAGCGTGCGAGGAGCTCGCGGTCGGCCTCGTCCAGCGGGGGTGACGGGTCGGCGGCGGTGATGTCCCGCGCCGCGAGCGTGGCACGGGCGCGCTGGAGCGCGCTGTTGACCGAGGCGACGCTCGTCTCGAGCAGCTCCGCGACCTCCGCCGCCTGCCACCGCAGGACCTCGCACAGGATCAACACGGCGCGCTGGCGCGGCGGGAGATGCTGCAAGGCGCCCATGAATGCGAGACGGATCGTCTCGCGCGCAACGGCGACGTCTGCGGGATCACCGTCCTCGGGGACGGCGCGGCCATCCGGTACCGGCGTGATCCAGGCCGCGTCCGGCAGTGTGCTGAGGTTGGCTGCGACGGGCTCCCGTGCCGGCCCGAGGTCGACCGGTAGTGCGCGCCGCTCTCGCCCGTGCAGCATGTCGAGGCACACGTTCGTCGCGATGCGGTAGAGCCATGAGCGCAGCGCGCTGCGGCCCTCGAAGCGGTCGATACCGCGCCAGGCACGGAGCAAGGTCTCCTGGACGGCATCCTCCGCCTCGAACGCCGACCCCAGCATCCGGTAGCAGTAGCCGGTCAGCTCGACGCGATGCTGCTCCAGGCTGAGCTCCAACGCCCGTGGCGCGAGCGTCGCACCCGCGGTGGTGTCGCTTGTCTGCTCGAGGTCTTGCACGAGAGACCATCCTAGGCAATCGGCTGTCACGAGCTCGATCTGCCCGTCGCCGTGCGGATGGAGGATCCGCAAGGCGGTGAGGTGGCCGATTCCGCCCGGTGGATCTGGAGCATGGAAAAAGCCCTGTCACCAGGGCTTTTTCGGTAGCAGGCCTGTAAGCCGGATTCTGTCGTGGGTGACCATCTCTCTAGGCCTCCGGTCGCCCGGAGGCTCGAGCGGCGTACCCGGTCCCTCGGCGGGCCGCGTCAACGGGACCTGCTTCGCCTTGCACCGGACGGGGTTTGGCGAGCCGCCGTGTCGCCACGGTCGCTGGTGGGCTCTTACCCCACCGTTTCACCCTTACCGGCAGTTTCCCGCCGGCGGTCTCCTCTCTGTTCCACTTTCCGTCGGCTTTCGCCGCCTGGGGTTTCCCCAGCGTCCTGCCCTGCGGTGTCCGGACTTTCCTCGGACGGCGGACGAGCCGCCGCCCGCGGTCACCCGGCCTGCATGTTCACGGTAGCGCTCTCGAGCCGGCGCCGCCACGGGCCGGATGCATCCGGCCCCTACGACGCCTCGGTCGCGACCGAAGGGAGCTCGAGCTCCGGGACGGCCACACCGTCCGCGAGGATCGTGCGGCACTCCGGGCAGGCGGTGGCGTGCGCGAAGCGCATCATGAACTCGCCGCAGACGAGGCACTCCAGGCTGGCGCCGCGAACGAGCGCCAGAAGCTCCTGGTCGAGCGTGCGTGCCAGCGGCGAGACGCTCATCGCAGGCTCCGGAAGACCCCGACGACACGACCGAGGACACGCACGTGATCGGCGTAGATGGGCTCGAGCGCGGCGTTCTCCGGCTGCAGGCGCACGCGACCGCCCGGCTCGCGGAAGAAGCGCTTCACCGTCGCCTCGTCGGCGCTTTCGTCGTCGCCCGCGAGCGCGACGACGATCTCGCCGTTCTTCGCGTCGTCGGTGCGCTGCACGACCAGGGTGTCGCCGTCGAGGATGCCCGCATCGACCATCGAGTCACCCTTGACGGCGAGCAGGAAGTCGGCGCCACGGCCGAGCGGCTCGGGCACGGCGATGACGTCCTCGACGTTCTCCTCGGCCAGGATCGGTCCGCCGGCGGCGACACGGCCGAGCAGCGGCAGCCGGGCCACATCCTGCTCGATCGGGACCGGTGCGGCGCTCTCGACGCGCCGGTGGCCGATGAGCTCGATCGCCCGGGGTTTCGTCGGGTCGCGCCGGATGAGCCCGGCGCGCTCGATGTTCGCGAGATGGGCGTGGACGGTGGACGGCGATGCGAGCCCCACGTGCTCGCCGATCTCCCGCACGGTGGGCGGGTAGCCGTGGCCGTCCACGTACTCGACGAGGAACTGCCAGATCTCCTGCTGTCGCGCGGTGAGCACAGTGGGGTGCCTCCCTGGGGTCGCTTGACGAACGTATGTTCGTCAAGGAAGGGTAGATCCCTCTTCGGACGGCGTCAACCGCGAAGGGCGCCGCTGCGATTTGCAAGGCGCTGTGGCCCCGGCCGGTGCGTCGTCTCGGAGCGCCGTGGTGGGGCGAGGCAGGCCTCGCCCCTACGAAGATCGCATCGACGTGAAGGGGCCCCGTGCGGGGCCCCTTCACGTCGATGCGCTGGAGAGGACTTGAACCTCCACGGCCCTAAGGCCACAAGGCCCTCAACCTTGCGCGTCTACCAATTCCGCCACCAGCGCGCAGGCCGTCGGAGTCTACCCGTGTCGCCCCTACGCCAGGAGCCGGTAGAGCACGATGGTGTTGACCCCGAACAGGATCGCGACGACCACCGTCAGCCTCGTCAGGTTCCGCTCCACGATGTGCGTCCCGCCCTGCGACGCCGGCGTGAAGCCGATGCCGCCAAAGCCGGAGTCCCGCCCGGAGTGCATCAGCACCAGCGTCACGAGCGCGGCCGAGATGAGCACCTGGAGGACGGCGAACAGCTGGATCATCGCGCGGGCCATGGTAGCAACGGCCCGTCTATCCTCCCCCGTATGGCAGCGGGGAACGAGGGACAGCCCGACGCGACCGCACCGGATGCGCGGGCGAAGATCCAGCACCTGCTCGTGACGGGCGACAACCGTCTCAAGCAGGGGGTCGCCCCTGCCAAGGTGCGCGAGAGCTGGGAGCAGGCGCTTGCCGCGGCTCGAGCGGCCGGGGTCGAGGAAGCCGTCAGACCTCTCGTCGAGGTCAGGCTCGCCGATCTCGAGCAGCTCGAAGGAGAAGCTCCTCGACCCGCTCCGCCTGCCGTCTGACGTCGTGCTCGAGCGCCGCCAGGCGCGCCTTCTCGTTCGGGCGGGGGAGGGCGGCCGCTTCGCCGAGCGACGCCACGAGCGCGTCCTCGTCCTCCGGATCGACGAGCACCCCGGCACCCGCGCTCACGAACTCCGGCGGCCCACCGATCGCAGTCGCCACCACAGAGCGGCCCGAGGCCATGCCCTCCAGCGTCGCCAGCCCGAATGGCTCCGCCAGGCTCGGCTGACAGACGACGTCCGCTGCCGCCATCCAGCCGGGCACGGCGTCATGGGGCACGGGGCCGACGAGCCGGATCCCGCTGCGGCCCTCGAGCGCGGGCCGGAGCGTGCCGTCGCCGACGAAGGCGAGCTCGCCCTCACCGTGACGCTCGAAGGCGCGGGCGAGTCGAAGCACGTTCTTGCGCTCGTGCAGGGCGCCGACGCAGAGGAAGGCCGTGCCGTCGGGCTGCCAGCCGAGTTGTGTGCGCGCCGCCGCCTGGTCGGCGGGAGCGAAATGCTCCACGTCGACACCGCAGTCGATCACCGTCGTCTTGCCCTCGGCGGCCGGGATGGTGTCGGCGAGGCGATCACGCAGCCAGGCGGAGACGGCGACGACCTCCGCCGCGCGCCCCACCGCCGTCGCCGTCGCGCGCCGCACGGCGCTCCTCGCGCGCGCGTTCTCCACGTCCTGGCCGTGGGCGGTCAGCACGACCGGCGCCCGGCCGGCGAGCGTCGCCCAGAGACCGGCGGGCACGAGGAAATGCGCGTAGACGACGTCCGGCTCGAACCGCCGCGCCGTTCGCGCGACATCGCGGAGCAGGGCGAGATGACGCAGCCGGCCACCGCGCCGGTCGATCACCGCCCGCTGCAGCTCGTGGCCACGGGCGAGCAGCTCTCGCTCGAGCACGGCGACGAACGTGCCGAGATCCGGCGCCGTGGCCCCCGGGTACATCTGCGAGACGAGGAGGATGCGCACGACGCGAAGCCGCGTCTACTGGCGCGTGACCTGGACGATGCCGAGACACATCTCGTCCGTCGTCCCCTCGCCCCAGAGGATGTAGCGGGGCGTGCGGGCAGCTTTCGACGTGGCCTGCCGGCGCAGCGCGGCGTCGTGGCGGCAGGTGACCCGGAGCACGTCACCGGGCTGCGTCTGCACCGGGGTGGCGAGCACGTACGAGCCCTGCCAGTGGAAGTCCCAGCGCGGGATGTCGAGCAGGATCTTCGCCCGCGCCGTGCCCGGGTTCAGCTCGACCCGGATCGAGCGGCCGAGGAGGTGCATGTGCCCGGCGACCGAGTAGATCGTCGAGGGCCGGTCGAGACGTCGATCGCAGAACGTGACCGGCCCTGCGGGCGGGTTGGCCGCGTCCTTGCCGCAGAGCAGCAGGAGGCCGACCGGGATGAGAGCGTTGTCCTGCCCGTACTTGCGCACCTGGTCGAACATCGCGGCGGTGCGATCGCAGAGCTTCCCGGACTCGCCCTTCGCGCAAGGCAGCTCGACCGGGGCGGGCAGCAACGTCGTCTCGAGCGGCTCGAGGCCCGCGCTCGCAGGGACGGTGGTCAGCACCGCGCGCGAGCGGTCGGGGCGGCGGCCGTTGAGAAGGTTGTAGTGCACCTGCATCACGACGCGGCTGCCGGCGGAGAGCGGTACGCCGACACCGTCGGGGAGGCGGTCGCTGCCGCGGCCGGGCGCCCAGGCGGCGATCCAGGGAGCGTTGTCGAGCCCTTGCGCGGCGCCACCACCGGCCCCACCCGGCGCGGCGATGCCGGTGCCGCCGAAGCAGCTCCAGCCGGGACCGGCAGCCGCGCGGTCGAGCGACTGCGCGGAGGAGACGCTCTCGGGCGGCACGCGGAACAGGATCACGTGGTGGACGAGTGCAGTCTGGCCCGGCTCGATGCGCGCGGCGGTGACGAACGCGTCGCCGGTCAGCTTCGGATCGAGCATGAAGCAGCGGTAGTCGTCGGTCGAGCCACCGGTCGACTGCGGCGTGTACGCCTCCGGCACGGTCAGCCGGAGGAGACGCTCACCGGCCCGCGGCGTGGTGTCGGGTCGCGCCGGCGCCCCGACCGTGTTCCCGTCGACGCGGGCGCCGCTCCGCACCCAGCGCAGGATCGTGTCGCGCTCGACGGTGCCCAGCGTCCGCTCGTCCTGATGGGCGAAGCGCGCGGACTTCGGCCCGGGCAGCCACGGCGGCATCCTCCGCGCCTGCAGTGCCGCTGCGATCAGCGTTGCCTTCGACGACACGTCGTGGGCCGTCCGGAACGCGAACGGCGCGATGCCGCCGAGCCGGTGGCAACCGGCGCACTTGCCGCGGATGATCGGCGCCACGTCGCGCGTGAAGCTCGGAGCCGCGGTGGTGCCCGCCGCGGCGCTGCCGCCGCCGAGCAGCGCCACGCCCAGCAGCGGCAAGGTGGTCGCGCCGAGCGTTGCGAGCACCGCGAGAAAGAGCCGGGAGTGGCGGGGGCGCGCGCGTATCGGCTGTTCGGGTGCCACGGCCGTGACGAATCGTACGGGTGACCTACGCGCGTTGCGCGTCGTAGGTGCCCCAGAGGTCGCGGAGCACGCCACAGATCTCGCCGATCGTGCAGCGCGCCCGCAACGCCTCCCGCATGGCCGGGAGCAGGTTCTCGTCGGTCTGCGCCACCCGGGACACCTCGGCGAGAGCATCTCTCGCGGCGTCGGCCTGGCGCTCGGCGCGGACGCCGGCGGTCCGGTCGCGCTGGCCCTCCTCGACCGCCGGGTCGAGCCGGTGGAGCGCGATCGGCTCGCCGTCGTCCTCCGCGAAGCGGTTCACGCCGACGATGACACGATCGCCGCGCTCGACCTCCTGCTGCCAGCGAAATGCGCTCTCCTCGATCTCGCGCTGCACGAAGCCCTGCTCGATCGCCGCCACGGCCCCGCCGAGGTCGTCGACGTGTGCGATCAGCTCACGGGCCTGCCGCTCGAGCTCCTCGGTCAGCGCCTCGAGGAAGAAAGAGCCACCGAGCGGGTCGGCCGTGTCCGTCGTGCCCGCCTCGAACATCAACACCTGCTGCGTCCGGAGCGCGAGCGTCGCAGCGTGCTCGGTCGGCAGCGCGAGCGCTTCGTCGAACCCGTTCGTGTGCAGCGACTGCGCGCCGCCGCAGACCGCCGCCAGCGCCTGGAGGGCGACGCGCACCACGTTCACGTCCGGCTGCTGCGCCGTCAGCGTCGAGCCACCGGTCTGCGCGTGGAAGCGGAGCGCCTGCGCCCGCGGGTTGGTGGCGCCGAAGCGGTCGCGCATGATCTCCGCCCAGAGCCGCCGGGCCGCGCGGTACTTGGCCACCTCCTGGAGAAAGTGGTTGTGCGCGTTGAAGAAGAAGCTGAGCCGCTCGCCGAACGCGTCGGGTGACAGGCCCGCCGCGATCGCCGCCTCGCAGTAGGCGATGCCGTTGGCGAGCGTGAAGGCGATCTCTTGCACCGCCGTCGAGCCCGCCTCGCGGATGTGGTAGCCCGAGACCGAGATCGTGTTCCACGCCGGCAGGCGGTCGGCGCAGTAGGCGAAGAGATCGGTCGTCAGCCGCATCGACGGTCGCGGCGGGAAGATGTAGTTGCCGCGGGCCGCGTACTCCTTCAGCACGTCGTTCTGCACCGTGCCGCGAAGGCGGTCGCCCGTGACGCCCTGCTCCTCGGCCACCAGCTCGTAGAGCATGAGCAGCAGCGCCGCCGGCGCGTTGATCGTCATCGATGTCGACACCTCGCCGAGGGGGATGCCCTCCAGCAGCGTCCGCATGTCCTCGATCGAGTCGATCGCGACACCCGTGCACCCCACCTCGCCCTCGGCGCGCGGGTCGTCGGAGTCGTAGCCGAGCTGGGTCGGGAGATCGAAGGCGACCGACAAGCCCATCTGACCCTGCGCCAACAGGTGGCGGAAGCGTTCGTTCGTCTCCGTCGCCGTGCCGAAGCCGGCGTACTGGCGGATCGTCCACGGCCTCCCCCGGTACATGTCCGGGTAGGGGCCGCGCGTGAACGGAAACGCACCCGGCGGCTCGCGCTCCCCGGCCGGCGCGTCTGCCGCGCCATAGACCGGCTTCACCTCGATGCCCGACTCGAGCAGACGCCGGTCAGGGTTCGATGTCACGGAGCGAATCGTACGGCGAACACGTGGCGGCCACCGCGGTGCGACGACGACGCTACAGCGCCCCGCCGGCGCGCTCGAGCGCGACGAGCGCGATCCGGAGCCCCGAGGCAACGTGGGTGCGGATCGCGTCACGAGCCGCTTCGAGGTCGCCGGCCTCGAAGCTGTCGACGATGCGTGTGTGCTCGGTGACGAGGTACTCGTCCGCCCTCGAGCCTTCCGCCGCGGATCACCTGCATCATCAGGTTGACCGACAGCTCGCGGTAGAAATGCGAGAGCAGCGCGTTCCCGGCGAGGTCGATCTGGTACTCGTGGAAAGCGGCATTGGCCGTGTCCCACTCCTCGTGCGAGATGGCGGCCGTCGTCGCGTCGAGCAGCTCACGGAAACGGGCCAGCTGGGCGCGCGTGAGCCGGCCGACCGTGCGCTCGGCGGCGTGCAGCTCGAGCGCGACCCGGACGTCGTAGCCCTCCTCGAGCGCATGCGAGGTGACCGGCGTCACGTAGTAGCCGCGCCGAGCCTTGACGGTCAGCAGCCCTTCCGACACGAGCCGTGTCAGCGCGTGGTGCACGGGGCTGCGGGAGACGCCGAGCTCGGAGGCGAGCTCGTGCAGGCTCAGCTTCTCGCCTGGGCCTGCGACGCGCGCGAGGATGCGCCGCCGGAGGGTCTCGTAGACCTGCTCGTTGAGGTTTGTCCGGGGCAGCAGCGTGGTCATGCCCCAGATGTAACATGACAGCGCCCTGGGAGTTCAACCTCCCGATACGCTCTGCCGGTGAAGGTGGCGGTCAGGCTGTTCGCCGGGCTACGAGAGCGAGCGGGCCTCCGCGAGCGCGAGCTGGAGCTTCCCGAGGGAGCAGTCGTCGGCGACGTCTGGCCGGCGCTCGATCTCGGCGAGGAGCCGGCCGGCCTTCTGTTCGCCGTCAACCGGGACTACGCGAAGCCCGAGCAGTCCTTGGCGGACGGAGACGAGGTGGCGCTGATCCCGCCCGTCTCGGGCGGCTCGTTCCGGCTGTCGGATGAGCCGCTCTCGCTCGACGACGCCGTCCGCGAGGTCGCCTCGGACGAGGCGGGCGCGATCGCGACGTTCACCGGCACGACGCGCGCTCGCTCGCGCCAGCGCGACGTCGTCAGGCTCGAGTACGAGGCGTACGAGGGGATGGCCGAGGCCGAGATGGAGCGGATCGCGGCCGAGCTGCGCTCGCGCTACGCGCTCGTCGACGTCGCCATCCACCACCGGATCGGCGTCGTCGAGGTCGGCGAGACGAGCGTCGTGATCGCGGTCTCTGCCGCCCATCGCGCCGACGCGCTCAGCGCGTGTCGTGACGCGATCGACACCCTCAAGGTGTCGGTGCCGCTCTGGAAGAAGGAGATCTACGAGGGTGGCGAGGAATGGATCGGACAGGGCAGCTAGAGGCTTGCGGGGCTGTCGCGGCGTACAGCACGTGCCGATGAGGACCAGAGATGCCCGCTGACCAGCACGAGCCGGTGACGGCGCCGGAGCCGATCACCGCCCCCGAGCCGGCGACGCTGCCCGTCGACCACGACCGGCGACGCGCCTCGCTGCTCGGGCGGCTGCTCGCGCCGCTGCTCGTGCTCGGTGGGCTGTTCGTCAAGTTCGGCGTCTTCGCCCTCAAGTTCTTCGGGATCTTCATCGCGGTGGGCGGCTATACGCTCATCTGGGGGCTGCCCTTCGCCGTCGGCTTCGTGCTTCTCATCCTCGCGCACGAGATGGGTCACTACGTCGAGGCCCGCCGTCTTGGGCTCGACCCGCAACTCCCCGTCTTCATTCCCTTCCTCGGCGCGTACGTCGCCCTGCGCAACACGCCCTTCGACCCGTGGCGCAATGCGCGCGTCTCGCTCGCCGGCCCGGTCGCCGGCGGCGCGGCGGCGTACGGCGTCTTCGTCGCCGGTGAGCTCGGCGACTCTCGTCTGCTGCTCGCGCTCGCCTACACGGGCTTCCTGCTCAACCTGCTGAACCTCGCGCCGGTGTGGATCCTCGACGGCCATCACGTGCTGCGCTCCTGGCAGGTGCTGCGGCGCGGCGGCGGGCGGCCCGACCCGGCGGAGGCGAGGCGGCTGGCGTGGGTCGTCGCCACGGTTTCCGCCGTCACCGCGGCGCTGCTCGTGCTGGGCCTGGTCGCGGCACACGTGCCGCAGAGCCGACTGTGAGCGATCCGCCGGCAGGGGGCGAGGCCGGCCACGACCTCGACCGGCGCCTGCTGCGGCGGCGGCACGGGACGCTCGCCAGCGACGTGGCGCTGATCGCGTCCGAGTTCCTCGCCGGCTTCCAGGCGGTCGAGCGGATCGACCGGCCCGCGGTGTCCGTCTTCGGCTCGGCGCGGGTGGCGGAGGGCTCCCGCTGGTACGAGGCGGCGCGCGACGTCGGCGCGCGTCTCGCCGGGAAGGGCTTCGCCGTGGTCACGGGCGGCGGCCCGGGTGTGATGGAGGGGGCGAACCGTGGTTGCCAGGAGGCGGGCGGGCTCTCGGTCGGCTTCAACATCCTGTTGCCGCACGAGCAGTCCGGGAACCGCTTCTGCGACATCACCCTGACGTTCAAGCACTTCTACGCGCGGAAGACGATGTTCGTGAAGGCCGCCGAGGGGTTCGTCATCCTCCCGGGCGGATTCGGTACGCAGGACGAGCTGTGGGAAGCGCTGACGCTCATCCAGACCGGGAAGATCGGCTTCTTCCCGGTCGTGCTGCTCGACACGGACTACTGGGGCGAGGTGTTCGACTGGCTTCGCTCGGAGGTGCTCGCGGACGGGCTGGTCTCACCCGCAGACCTCGAGCTGCTGATGGTCACCGACGAGCCTGCCGAGGCGGTGGAGATGGTCGTCTCCGCCTACGACCGCCGCCTCGCCGAAGGCTCGGCCTGACCTCTAAGCTCGCGCGGTGACCGAGGATCTCGCTGCTGCCGTCGAGGCGATCCGCGCGCGCACGGCGCTCGAGCCGGCGATCGGCGTCGTGCTCGGGAGCGGGCTCGGCGGGTTCGCGGACGCGTTCGAGGATCCGGTCGAGATCCCGTACGAGGAGATCCCCGGCTGGCCTCTCGCGACGGTGGCGGGCCACGCCGGCCGGCTCGTGCTCGGGAGCTTCGGCGGCGTGCCTGTCGCGGCGCTCAAGGGCCGCGCCCACCTGTACGAGGGCCACCCGCCGGCCAAGGTGGTCTTCGGGATCAGGGTGCTCGGGCGGCTCGGCGTGCGCACGCTCGTGCTCACCAACGCGTGCGGCGCGATCGACACCTCGCTCGCGCCGGGGCAGCTGGTGCTCGTCTCCGACCATCTCAACCTGCAGGGCACCTCTCCCCTGGTCGGGGCCGAACGACGACACGCTCGGGCCGCGGTTCCCCGACATGTCGGGCGCCTACGACCCGGCGCTGCGCGAGGCGGCGCTCGCGGCCGGCAACCGGCTCGGCGTCGAACTGCGCGAGGGCGTCTACGCGGCGTGGCTGGGTCCCGCCTTCGAGACGCCCGCCGAGATCCGCATGCTCCGTGCGCTCGGCGCGGATCTCGTCGGCATGTCGACCGTGCCCGAGGTGCTCGCCGCCCGACACATGGGGATTCGCTGCCTCGCCGTCTCGTGCGTGACGAACATGGCGGCCGGCGTCCTCCCTGAGCCGATCGACCACGAGCGCGTGCTGGAGATCGGCGTCGGCGCTGCAGACACCCTCACCGCGCTCCTCCGTGAGGTGCTCCCGAGCCTCACCGCCTAGGAGCCAACGCGGCCTACACTCAGCGCATGCCGCCCAGGCTCCGGGATCTGCCGTCCGTGGATCGCTTGCTCGACGATCCGCGGCTTGCAGTCGAGCCGCACGAGCTGACGGTCGCTGCGGCGCGCAGCGTGCTCGACCGCGCCCGTGACGAGATCCGGGCCGGCGGTGATCCGGGCGACCTCGTCGAGCTCACGCTGGCCGCTCTCGCCGCGGCACGGCAATCGAGTCTGCGCCGGGTCCTGAACGGCACCGGCGTGATCGTGCACACGAACCTCGGCCGCGCGCCGCTCCCGGAGGCGGCGATCGCACGGGCGATCGAGGTCGGTGGCGGCTACTCGAACCTCGAGTACGACCTCGAGCGCGGCTCACGTGGCTCGCGCCAGGACCACCTGGCGTCGATCCTCGAGCGCCTCACGGGGGCCCAGGCTGCACTCGTCGTCAACAACAACGCGGCGGCGGTTCTGCTGGCCCTGGCGGCGCTCGCGGAGGGGCGCGAGGTGCTCGTCTCACGAGGGGAGCTGATCGAGATCGGCGACGGGTTCCGCATCCCAGATGTCCTCGCCCGCTCGGGTGCGCGTCTCGTGGAGGTGGGCACGACGAACAGGACGCGCGCGCAGGACTACGAGCGGGCGATCGGCGCGGAGACGGCAGTGCTGCTGCGGGTGCACCAGTCGAACTTCCGCGTCGTCGGCTTCACCGAGCTGCCTGCTCTTGGCGAGCTGTCGCAGATCGCCAAGGGGGCAGGGCTGCCGCTCGTCGACGACCTCGGCTCCGGCGCACTCGTGCCGCTGGGTGACGAGCCGACGGCCAAGGGAAGCCTGGCCGCGGGTGCGGACCTCGTCTGCTTCTCGGGGGACAAGCTGCTCGGAGGCCCGCAGGCGGGCATCGTGGTCGGTCGCGCCGACCTCGTCGAGAGGCTCCGGCGCCACCCGTTGCAGCGTGCGCTCCGCGCCGACAAGCTGACGCTGGCGGCGCTCGAGGGCACGCTTGCGCTCTACCTCGACCCGGAGCGCGCGCGCCGCGAGATCCCCGTGCTGCGCATGCTCGAGGCGCCGCTCGAGGCGGTTCGGGCGCGCGCGGCGCGCCTGGCGCAGCTGACCGGTGGCACCGTCGAGGAGACCGTGGCCCGGGTGGGCGGCGGCGCGCTTCCGCTGACGGAGCTGCCGTCGTTCGCCTGCGCCCTCGACGACGCGCTGGCGGAGCCGCTGCGCCGAGGCGACCCGCCTGTGGTCGGCGTCGTCCGCGACGGAAAGCTGCTGCTCGACTGCCGCACCCTCGACGAGGGCGAGCTCGAGGACGCCGCCGCTGCAGTCCGTCGCGCACGGGGCGCATGAGCCTGACGGTAGGAACCGCCGGCCACATCGACCACGGCAAGACCTGGCTCGTGCGTGCGCTGACGGGCAAGGACACGGACCGGCTGCCGGAGGAGCAGCGGCGGGGGATCTCGATCGACCTCGGCTACGCGCCGCTCGAGCTACCCGACGGGCGTCGGCTCTCGCTCGTCGACGTCCCGGGCCACGAGCGCTTCGTGCGCACGATGGTGGCCGGGGCGACCGGCATCGATCTCTTCCTGCTCGTGATCGACGCCGGTGAAGGGGCCCGCCCGCAGACGCACGAGCACCTCGCCATCCTGCGGCTCCTCGGCGTGGAGACGGGCGTGGTCGCGGTCACGAAGACCGACGCGGTCGACGAGGAGACCTTGGAGCTGGCAGTGCTCGAGGCGCAGGAGCTCGTCCCCGGCGCCGAGGTCGTGCCGGTGTCGGCCAAGACCGGTGTCGGCCTCGACGAGCTGCGCGCCGCGATCGGTCGCGCCGCCGACGCGGTCACCCCGCGAGCCGTCGAGCGGCCGGCGCGGCTCTTCGCCGACCGCGTCTTCACCCTGCGCGGGATCGGCACCGTCGTCACCGGCACGCTGTGGTCGGGCACGATCGGCGAGGACGACGACCTGGCCGTCGAGCCGGGAGGACGGCCGGTACGCGTCCGCAGCGTCCAGGTGCACGACCAGCCGGTCGTCCGCGCCGAGGCCGGACAGCGCGTCGCGCTCAGCCTGCCGGGCGTCGAGCGGAACGCGCTGGACCGGGGCGACGCGATCGTCGCCCCGGGTGCGTACCCGCTCTCGTATCGGCTCGACGTCGTGCTCGACGAGCTGGTTCCGGTCGCCGACAACGCCCGCCTCTCCGTCCATCACGGCACCCGACGTACGCCGGCGCGCGTCGCGCGCGTCGGCGACCGGTTCGCCCAGCTGCGACTCTCGCAGCCTGTCGTCGCGGCCCGTGGCGACCGCGTCGTGCTCCGTCGCGAGACGACGGTCGCGGGTGGGATCGTGCTCGACCCGGCTCCTCCGCGGCACCGGGACGAAGGACGCATGCTGTCGCTCGAGCAGGGCGATGTCGCCGCGGCGATCCACGAGCCCGTCCACGTCGACGCCCTGCAGCACGTTCTCGACGGCGAGCTCGCCGGGATCGAGCGTGCAGGCCCGTGGGCATTCTCGGCCGCGTGGCGCGACACGCTGGAGTCCGACCTGCGGCAGAGGGTCGAGCGTGCCGATCCACTCGACCCGGGCGTGCCCGTGCCGTCAGAGCCATGGGCGGCGGATGTCGTGGCGCAGCTTCCCTTCGAGCGTCGCGGCGCCAAGCTCTACCTCCCGGGGGCCGTCGGCAGCCTTGGTGAGCGCTCCGCAGCTGCGGACGAGATCGTGCGAACGCTCCGCGCGGCGGGGGTCGCCGCGACGAGGGTCGACGACGCCGACCTGGCGCGATTCCTCGAGCGTGAAGGGCGTCTCGTGCGCCTCGGTGGTGGTTTCGCGATCGATCCGGGAGCCTACGAGGTCGCACAGGGCATCCTCGTGACCGAGTGCCGTGCCGCGGGACAGATCACGCTCGGCCGGTTCCGCGACCTCGCGGGCACCGGGCGCCGTGACGCACAGCTCCTACTGGAGCGGTTCGACCAGGACGGCCTGACCCGTCGCTTGGGCGAGGCCCGCGTCCTGAGGCGTGCGGCCCGCGAGCGGTTCCCCCCGGGTCACGGCTCGTAGGTGCGCGGTTCCCAGTCGTGCTCGAGGTCGGTGCCGACGCCTTCGGCGACCCGGTTGATGTAGTTGAAGTAGCCGATCACCTGGATCGCGTCGTGGATCGCTGCGTCGTCGAGACCGAGTGCGCGCAACGCGTCGACGTCGGCGCGACCCACGGCAGCCGGCGTCAACGTGAGCTTCCGCGCGTAGTCGCAGAGCGCACGCCGCCTCGGGTCGAGGTCGGCAGCGCGGTAGTCGTGCTCCGCGTGGCCGGCGAGCTCGTCTGATGCGCCCTCGGCACGGAGGTCGTCGGCGTGCGCGCGGCGTCAGTAGTGGCACTCGTTCGTCGCCGAGACGACCGTCGCCAGGAGCTCGCGCTCCTGCCGCGTGAGCCCGGACGGGCCGAACATGACCGCCCGGTACATCTCCATCGACCGCCGGAGGACATCCGGTCGCAGGCTCATCGACTTGACGATGTTGAAGACCTTCCCGGCACGCGCGACGGCGGCGTCGTACTCGTCCGCGAGCAGGCCGGTCGCGTCCTCCGGCTCGATCAGATCGAGGTGGGCCACGGCGTCATCGTCTCACGCCGCGGCTCAAGCGCGGCCGCAGACCAGCCGATAGCAGCAGTGTGGACGCCGCCCCACAGCCGATGCCGTACCGCCGGATCGGGACGATCCTGGTCGAGAAGGGGCTCATCAGCGCCGATCAGCTCGAGCGTGGGCTTCGAGAGCAGCAGCAGACCGGGCGGCCGCTCGGTGAGATCTGCGTCGAGCGCTTCAAGCTCGACCGGCTGAGCCTCGCCGACGCGCTCGCGGAGCAGTGGGAGGAGATGCAGCATGCGACACCCGCGGACGACGGCAGCGACGTCTCGGTGGCGGCGCGCCCGATGGACGACGATCAGCTGGCGGCCGGCCTCTCCCCCGAGGAAGAGCTGCGGCTGCTGCTGAACGAGGCGGAGGCGGCGCGCGCCGAGCTGGCCACGAAGACGGACGAGCTCTCACGGCGGCTGGCCGCGCTCGAGACCCTGGTCGTGGGCGTCACCGACGCTCTCGCGGAGCTTCGGCCCAGACCTCGAGAGACACGCTCCGATGCGAGCACGAAGCCGGCCGGGACACCGACCGACGCGCGTCCGAGACGATCGCGCACCGGCAAGCGACCCGCGACCCCTCGCGCCGCATCGGCCTAGGCAAGGCACCGAGCTCCGACGTGGCCGTGCAGGGTCTTGACGAGACGAACGAGCTCCTCCATCGGAGGATCGGGAGGATCCTGGTCGAGAAGGAGCTGATCACTGCCGACCAGCTCGATGTCGCGCTCGCCGAGCACGCTGCGACAGGCGCGCTGGTGGGCGAGATCTGCGTCGCCAGGTTCGGTCTCGAGCGGATCCGGCTCGCCGACGTGCTCGCCGAGCAGTGGGACGAGATGCAGCATGCGCACGCGTGCCGCGGCGATGGCAGCGACGACGAGGATTTCGGACGATCGGTCGAGACGGTCCTGCGCGTGCTGCTCGACGAGGCCCGCGCGACACGGCTCGAGCTGACATCGCGGACCGACGAGCTCGGCCAGCGGCTCGCGGCGCTGGAGACCGTCGTCGCAGGTGTCGGCGAGGCGCTTGCAGCAGTGTCTGCCGAGCCGGCCCGCTCGACTTCGGCGCGCGGCGGGAGCCGCACGCCCGCGAAGACCGCCACGACACGACCGAAGAGTCGTGGGACGACGGTGCCGGCACCTGCTTCACGCACCGCCGCTCGCAAGAAGACCTGAGCATCCGCTTGGCGCAGGGGTGCCGCTACGCTCAGCCCTGGAGCGGCATGGGCCCGGTGGCCCAGCAGGTCTTCAAAACCTGTGCGGCGTGGTAACCCCACGCTCGGTCGGTTCGACTCCGGCGCCGCTCCGTCGCTTCACGCGGAGAGGGCGGCCGCAGCCGCCCTCCACGCGTCCGCTGGGGACGATCCCTAGGGCAGTGCGACCCTCCGGTGACGTGCCGTGAAGAGGAGCGCTCCGGCTCCCAGCAACAGCACCGCGCCACCGGCGACGACGACGAACGTCCCGGTGTCGAAGCCGTCAGATGCAGCGGAGGTGGCGAGCGGCCCTTCGATCCGCGTGGCCGAGGCGGACGCGCCGTCGCCCGGGTTGCCGATCGTCTGTGCAGCGGTGGCCTGCTCCAGCGCGATCCACGCGCTGTCGCCGGGGTTGCCGACGCTCGGTGTCGTCGGCACGGCGCCGGCGCTGTCGTCGACCCAGCGCGCCTGCGCCGGGCTCGTCATGAGGACGGCGAGCGCAGAGACGACCGCGGTCGCCGCCAGGATCCGGAGTGTCGTCGGGGTGTCCACGGGAGCCTCCTTGCGTCGCGTGACCATGCGGCGAGCCTAGGAGCCCGTGGCGCGCGTGTCGTTCGCGCAGGTCACGCATGTTGTGTAAAGCTCGTCACACATGGCATGGCAGCTGTTCGACGGCATTCCCGAGGCCGACGTCCGCGCGGTGCTCGCTCTCGCCCGCCGCCGCACCTTCCGGCGCGGCGAGGTCGTCTTCCATCGCGGCGACCCCGCCGACTCGATCCACCTGATCACCAAGGGCCGCTTCGACGTCTCCATCGGCACGGCGCTCGGGGATGTGATCGCGCTCGCCATTCGTGGTCCGGGCGACACGTTCGGAGAGCTCGCGCTGCTGACCGGCGAGGAGCGGACGGCGACGGTCACCGCGCTCGAGCCCGGCGAGACGCTCGTCGTGCGCGGCTCGGAGCTGAGGCGACTCGCACAGCAGCATGCGGCGCTCGACGAGGTGCTCGTGCGGCTCCTCGCGGAGCAGGTGCAGCGGCTGTCCGAGCTGCTCGTGGAGGCGTATACCGTCGACGCCGACCAGCGGGTCGTACGACGGCTCCTCGAGCTCGTCCGTGTCTACGGCGGCGAACCTCCGGTCGCCGTCCCGCTCAGGCAGGAAGACCTGGCCGCGCTCGCCGGGACGTCGCGTGCCACCGCGAACCGCGTCCTGCGCCGGGCGGAGCGGGACGGACTGGTCGAGCTCCACCGGGGGCGGACGCTCGTTCTCGACCCCGAGGCACTGCACCGACGGGCGGGCCTCCGAGGCGATTAGCCACCTTCAGATCGCATCGCGCCCGGCAGGAGATCGGCTGCGGCGGCAGGCCGGAGCGACGACAGCGGCTTCACGTCGGCCCCGCCCGGGAGCCCGATCGACCGTTCAGCCGACGACGAAGAGGCAGACCGACCCGAGCACGACGAACACCTCGCGAGTCCGTCGTGCGATGCGAGCGAGCAGCATGGCCCGACTCTAGATGGATCTGCCGCCGCCAGCCTCTAGGTCGCCCGGCGCTCGACAGTTGCCTCGACCTCCGCCTCCGACGGTGCGGGCAGCCGCGTCACCGCGGTCGCGGAGTCGGTCGAGGTCGCGTTCGGCAGCAGTGTGTCCGCGGCGGGGCTCTGATGCAGGGTGTGCTCGACGGGTGGCACGTACCACGACGGGTCGGCGGCGGCCGGGGCGGCAGGGGCCGGGGGCGGTATCGACAGCAGCTCGTCGCGGCGCCGGTCGGCGCGCGACGAGGCCCACTCGATCAGCGCCACCAGCACCCAGGCGCCGACCATCACCCCCCCGAGCGCCACCCGGTCGAGGTCGGCGACGGCGGCCGCCGTGGCACACGCTGCGAGAAAGAGAATCTCGAGTAGGAGCCGGGGCAACGCCGGCCGTCTCCTGGCCGGGCTCTCGAGCGAGCTGAGCCAGGCATACGACACCGCCGCCTGGCGCTCGTCCTCCCAACCGGGCTCGGCCGGGGGCAGCGCCGGCCCGGAGAGCCGGCGGACGTCCGCCTGCAGTGTGTCGATCCGGCCGGCGAGCCTGCGGAGCTCGTCGGCGACGACCTGGTCGTCGCTCACGGCTCCTCCTCGCGCATCGCGTCCATCGCCTCCTGCGCCTTCGCGTGCACGCGGGCGCGTCGCGTGTCGAGCGTCTCCGGGGTCTCCGGCTCGTCGACCATCAGCGGCTCGTCGTCGCGCGTCTCCGCGAGCTTGCGGCGCAGCTCCTCTGCCGGATCGGGCTCCGGTGCGACGTCCGGTTGGCGGTGACGGCGCGACCAGACTCGCCAGATCGCGAGGGCGCTGGCAACACCGATCAGCCACCGGACGAGACGGCGCACGAACCGATCCTAGATGGTTGATCGGAAATAGACGCACGCGCGGTTGGGGGCCTGCACGCTGCGCATCGCGCCCGTCTCGATCGGCATCCAGGCAACCAGCCTGCACGCCGATCGAGCCGGACACGCTGCTTGGTGCGGGCCCTCCCCGACACGCACGCCTATTTCCGATCAACCATCTAGCTCGCGCTCAGGCGGCTGCCCGGCAGGCGGGCACCGCCACGTTGGGCGACAGTTGGAGCGTCGCTGCTACTCTGGCCTGGCTTCCTGCCCCGCTTCGCGACGCCTCGTTCCCGGCGTCGCCTGCCGGCGGGGCCGATTCAGACCGAGGGAAGGAGAACTGGGAACCCGTGACCGAATACGAGATTCTGCTGCTGCTCGACCCCGACCTGCCCGAAGAGAACCAGGCGGAGGTCGTGACGCGGCTTCGTGACCTGGTCGAGAAGGGCGGCGGGAGCGTCGAGCGCCACGACGAGTGGGGCCGGCGCAAGCTCGCCTACGAGATCGACCGCAAGGGGGAGGGCTTCTACCACCTCCTCCACGTCAGCTGCGAGGCCGAGACGCTCGACGAGGTGTCGCGCGTGCTGAAGATCGACGACGGCGTCCTGCGCCATCTGGCGACACGTCGTTCGCGGACAGGGACGGATCAGACCGTAGCGGTGGGCGCTCCCGCGAGCGACCATGCCGAGGTCGAGTTCGCGTCCGTGCCCGAGGAGGAGTAACCATGGCTGCCAGCATCAACCGCGTCGTGCTCGTGGGGAACCTGACCCGAGACCCCGAGCTGCGACATACCCCGTCGGGCACCCCCGTGTGCTCGCTACGCATCGCCGTCAACAGCCGTCGCAAGGACGAATCCGGGCAGTGGACGGACAAGCCGAACTACTTCTCGGTCACCGTCTGGGGCCAGCAGGGCGAGAACTGCGCGCAGTACCTCGCCAAGGGGCGCCCCGTGGCGGTCGACGGGCGTCTCGACTGGCGCGAGTGGGAGGGGCAGGACGGGAACAAGCGCGAGGCCGTCGAGATCGTCGCCGAGACGGTGCAGTTCCTCGGCTCGCGCGGTGACGGCGAGGGCTCGACGTACGTGCCCGCGGGTGCGACCGCCGGCGCCGCCAGCGATGCCGACTTCCCGGCCACGGCCTCAGACGACGACATCCCGTTCTAGGAGACACGCGACATGGCATCGAAGACACCTTCCAAGGCGCCGGCACGCAAGCGTCCGGGCGGTCCCGGCGGACCGGGCGGCAAGCGCAAGAGCTGCCACTTCTGCAAGGACAAAGTCGACGAGGTCGACTACAAGAACGTCAACCAGCTACGGCGTTACATGTCCGAGAAGGGCAAGATCCGCAACCGCCGCATCACGGGCGCCTGCAGGCGGCACCAGCGCCAGGTCGCGGTCGCCGTGAAGCGGGCCCGCGAGATGGCGCTGCTGCCCTACGTGGCGGGGTAACCAGATGGATGTGATCCTGCTGCAGGACGTCGAGAAGCTCGGCCTCAAGGGCGACGTGGTGGGCGTGAAACGCGGGTACGCCCGCAACTTCCTGCTCCCGCGCAAGCTTGCGGAGACCGCGACGCCCGGGCGGGTGGCAGAGGTGCACCGCATCGAGTCACAGCGAGCCCGGCACGAGGCCCGGTCGGTCGAGCAGGCCGAGGAGATCGCCGCAACGCTCGCATCGGTCGAGCTCCGCTTCGAGGTGAAGGCCGGCCCGACCGGGTCGCTGTTCGGCTCGGTGACCCCGACCGACATCTCAGAGGAGCTGTGGCGCACCGCGAAGGTGCGCGTCGACCGTCGCAAGCTCGATCTCGACGTGATCAAGCGCATCGGCCGCTACACGGTGCCGGTGCACGTGTACGAAGGCGTCGTCGCCGACGTGCGGACGGTTGTCGTACCCGAGGGCGGCGAGCTGCCGCCCGAGGAAGAGCTTGTCGCCATGGAGGCAGCGGCGGCGGCGGAAGCCGCAGCCGCCGCGGAGACGCATCCGTCGCCCGCCGAGCTCGAGGAGCTGCTCGACGCGGCCGAGGAGGACGACGTCGCCGAGGACGACGACGAGCCGGCCGCCGCGGAAGCGGTCGAGGCCGACAGCAGCGACGTCCCGGCAGGCGACGAGGACTGACCGCGGCGCTCGCTCGCGATCCGCCCGCGCGGGTCCCGAGCGAGCGCACGACACCGGCGTGTCCGCGCCGGTCATGTCTTCCACAGACCTGTCCACAGGGCTGTGCGCGCCGGGACGCATTTCCCGCTGCGAGCGCACGTTTCCGTCGAGAGTCACGGTGCCCCGCTGGGGACAAGTCGTCCTGTGTTGGGGATAGGATACGAACGTGTGTTCCTTTCTCCCTGCTCCGGCGTCCGGCGCACCCGTATCCGCACGAATGCCGCGCGGACGCTTTGATCCCCACCCGTGACCGTCACCGCCCTGACCACCTCCGCCCCGGTGCCACCGCAGAACCTCGAGGCGGAGGAGTCGGTGCTGGGCGCGATGATGATCTCGGCCACCGCGATCGGTTCCGTCACCGAGATCCTCGACGCGTCCGACTTCTACCGCGAGTCGCACGCCAAGATCTACCGGGCCGCGCTCGGTCTCTGGGGGAAGGGCGAGCCGGTCGATGCCATCACGCTCGCCGACGAGCTCGACGAGCGCGGCGAGCTCGAGACCGTCGGCGGCACGGCGCGCATCGCCGAGCTCGCCGCCCTCGTCCCCGCCGCCTCCAACGTCGACCACTACGCCCGGATCGTCAAGGAGGTGGCGACGCTTCGCGGCCTCGTCCGCGTCGGCCAGGAGATCACGCGACTCGGACAGGAGCGATCGGGAGAAACCCAGGATCTCGTCGACCGCGCCGAGCAGATGGTCTTCGACCTCGCGCAGCAGCGGGTGACCGGCGACTTCGCGCACATCCAGACGCTGCTGCTCGAGGGGTTCGAGCGGATCACGCAGCTCTACGAGGCGGGTGCGGAGCTGACGGGGATCCCATCCGGGTTTCGCGCCCTCGACGGGCTCACGTCCGGGTTCCAGCCGGGCAACCTGATCATCCTCGCGGCGCGCCCGTCGATGGGAAAGTCCGCGCTTGCGCTCTGCGCGGCGGCAAACCTCGGCGTGCGCCACGAGACCCCCGTCGCCTTGTTCACCCTCGAGATGTCGAGGGCCGAGGTCACGCAGCGGCTCATGTGCAGCGAGGCGAAGGTCGAGTCGAACAGGCTGCGCTCGGGCAAGCTCGCACAGGACGACTGGCCGCGGCTCACCGCCGCCTGCGACAAGCTCATGAAGGCTCCGATCTGGGTCGACGACACCGGCTCGATCACGATGATGGAGCTCCGCTCCAAGGCTCGGCGGCTCAAGTCGCGCGAGCCGAAGCTCGGGCTGATCATCGTCGACTACCTGCAGCTGATGACATCCGGCGCGACCGCGGAGAACCGCGTGCAGGAGGTGTCCCAGATCTCCCGCTCGCTGAAGGTGCTCGCCCGCGACCTCGACGTGCCCATCCTCGCCCTCTCACAGCTCTCCCGCGCGGTCGAGCAACGGCACGACAAGCGGCCCATCCTCTCCGACCTGCGCGAGAGCGGCTGCGTGGCCGGCGATTCGCGCGTGTTTCTCCCAGCCGAAGGCGTCTACCGGCCGATCCGCGATCTGGTCGGGCGCGCCGACTTCGAGGTGCTGGCGTTGAACGAGGAGACCTGGCAGCTGGAGCCGCGCCGCGTCACGAACGCGTTCTCGACCGGCCGCAAGCCCGTCTCCCGTCTCACGACACGCCTGGGACGGAACGTCCGCGCGACGGCGAACCACAAGTTCCTCTCCTTCGACGGCTGGAAGCGGCTGGACGAGTTGCAGCCGGGGGAACGCATCGCGCTACCACGGCGGCTCGACCGGTGGGGCGCCGACGACCGCACGATGTCGAACGACGAGCTCGCGCTTCTCGGCCACCTGATCGGCGACGGTTGCACCCTGCCGCGGCACGCCATCCAGTACACGACGCGAGAGCCCGAGCTCGCGGCCCTGGTCGCCGACCTCGCCGAGCGCGTGTTCGGCGACGCCCTCGCACCACGCATCACCCCGGAGCGGAGCTGGTACCAGGTCTACCTGCCGACGTCGGGGCATCTGACCCACGGAGTTCGCAATCCGGTCGCTGCCTGGCTCGACGGTCTCGGAGCCTTCGGTCTGCGCAGCTTCGAGAAGCGCGTTCCCGACGAGGTGTTCCGCCAGCCGGTGGAAGGGATCGCGACGTTCCTGCGGCATCTCTGGGCCACCGACGGGTGCCTGAGGCCCGCGGGTGGAGGCGTCGTCTCGCACGTCATCCGCTACGACACGACCAGCAAGCAGTTGGCGGACGGTGTCTTGTCGCTCCTGCTACGGCTCGGAATAACCGCTCGGCGGCGACTCGTGGCGATGTCGGGTAAGGGTCGGCCCTCACATCGCATCGACGTCACCGGCCAAGCCGACGCGTTGCGGTTCCTTCTCTCGGTCGGGTCGACTGGCAGCCGCCGGACCGAGTCTTGCCGTGCCATGCGGATCGACCTCGAGTCGCGGCGCGGACGCATCAACCGTGACGTTCTTCCACGCTCGGCATGGACGCTGCTCGTCGAGCCGGCGCGGGTCGATGCGGGAGTCACGACGCGCGAGCTTCAGCGACGCCTCGGAACATCGTACTGCGGATCGACGCTGTACCACTCGAACCTGAGCCGTGAGCGAGCGCTTGCAGCGGCTGACATCGTCGGATCTTCCGAGCTCGCCGCGCTCGCCACGAGTGACGTCTACTGGGACGAGATCGTCTCGGTGGAGCCCGACGGCGAGGACGATGTGTTCGACCTCACCGTCGAGGGCCTGCACAACTTCGTAGCCGAGAACGTCGTCGTCCACAACTCGATAGAGCAGGACGCCGACCTCGTCTTCTTCGTCTACCGCGACGAGTACTACAACGGCGAGGAGTCCGAGCAGCAAGGGCTCGCCGAGGTGATCCTCGCCAAGCACCGCAACGGCCCCACGGACATGGTCAAGCTCTCGTTCCTCAAGCGGTACGCGAAGTTCACCGACCTCGCCGGCTGAACGCCGGACGACCCGGGCGCGCTCGTTCTGCTGCGTGCCTAGAATGAATCACGTGCCTTCGACCGTGATCGTCGGGGCGCAGTGGGGTGACGAGGGGAAGGGGAAGATCGTCGACCTGCTCGCCGCCGAGTCCGACCTCGTGTGCCGCTACCAGGGCGGCCCCAACGCCGGCCACACCATCGTCGCCGACGGCAAGACGTTCAAGATCCGGCAGATCCCGAGCGGGATCATCCAGGGGAAGGCCAGCGCCATCGGCGCCGGCTGCGTCGTCGACCCGCAGGTGCTGATCGACGAGATCGACGAGCTCGAGGCGCGAGGGCTCTCGACCGACGGTCTCGTCTTCGTCTCCGGCAACGCGCACCTGATCATGCCGTGGCACGTCGCGCTCGACGGCGCCCGGGAGCGGAGGCTCGGGAACCTGCAGATCGGCACCACCAGGCGCGGCATCGGGCCGGCGTATGCAGACAAGGCAACGCGGATCGGGATCCGCGTACAGGACCTGCTCGACCCGAAGATCCTGCGTGAGAAGCTCGAGCTGGCCGTGGCGGAGAAGAACGTGTGGCTCGAGCGCGTCTACGAGTTCGAGCCGTTCGACGCCGACGAGATCCTCGCCACGGCGCTGCTCCACGCCGCCAGGCTCGGGCCGTGGGTGGCCGACACGTCGCTGCTCGTCGACCGCGCCCTCCACGACGGGCGGCGCGTGCTGTTCGAGGGGGGCCAGGGGACGCTCCTCGATCTCGACCACGGCACCTATCCGTTCGTCACCTCGTCGAGCCCGATCGCGGCCGGCGCGGCGGTCAGCTTCGGGATCGGCCCGCAGCGCATCGATGAGGTGCTCGGCGTCGCCAAGGCGTACGTGACACGCGTCGGCGAGGGCCCCTTCCCGAGCGAGATCGACGGACCTGCGCAGGAGCAGGTGCGCGAGCTGGGCGGCGAGTTCGGCACCGTCACGGGTCGCCAGCGGCGTTGCGGCTGGCTCGACCTCGTCGCGCTTCGCTTCGCCGTTCGTGTGAACGGGATCACGTCGCTGGCGCTGACGAAGCTCGACGTCCTCTCCACCTTCGCGGAGATCCCGGTCTGCGTCCGCTACCGCCTCCCCGGAGGGTCGGAGACCGAGGACTTTCCTGCGCACCAGTCCGACTTCCACCACTGCTCCCCTGTCTTCGAGACGCTTCCGGGCTGGGGGGAGCACCTCGACGGACCCGACATTGCCGGCGCATGCGCGCGCGTATGTCGAGTTCGTCGCCGACGCGCTCGACGTCCCCGTGACGCTCGTCGGCACCGGCGCCGGCCGCGAGGCCGTGCTCGCGCTCCCCTGACCATCGTCTCCGAGCGCATCTAGACTCGTCCGCGTGAAGGTGCTCCTCGTCGGGTCGGGCGGACGGGAGCACGCACTCGCGTGGGCGCTGACGCAGTCGTCGTCGCTCGCGGAGCTGCATGCCGCCCCGGGCAACCCCGGCATCGCCGCGCTCGGTACCTGCCATCCGGTCGGCGCCGACGATGCGGAAGGTTTGCTCGCACTCGCGCGCTCGGTCGACGCCGGGCTCGTGGTCGTCGGGCCGGAGGCGCCGCTCGTCGACGGGCTCGGCGACCTCCTCCGCCACAGCGGCGTCCCGGTCTTCGGCCCCGGTGCCTCCGCCGCCCGCATCGAGGGCTCCAAGGCGTTCGCCAAGGACGTGATGGCGGCCGCGGGGGTCGCGACGGCTCGCGTCCTCGACCGCCCGGAGGCTCCGTGCGTGGTCAAGGCGGACGGGCTCGCCGGCGGCAAGGGGGTCGTCCTCTGTCGCACGCCCGCAGAGCTCGAGGCTGGGCTCGCGGCCGTCCGCGCCTACGGCGGTGACGTCGTCGTCGAGGAGCTTCTCGAAGGGCCCGAGGTATCCGTCTTCGCCATCTGCGACGGGGTCACCGCGGTGCCGCTGCCGGCCGCGCAGGACTTCAAGCGCGCCTTCGACGGGGACGAGGGGCCGAACACCGGCGGCATGGGCTCGTATGCGCCCGTACCGGGGCTCGGCCGCGACGAGATCGAGCACGTGCTCGAGACCGTGCACCGGCCGGTGCTGCGCGAGCTGGCCGAACGCGGGGCGCCCTTCATCGGCACGTTGTTCGCGGGCCTGATGCTCACCGCCCGCGGCCCGCGGGTGCTCGAGTTCAACTGCCGCTTCGGAGATCCGGAGACACAGGCGCTCCTCCCGCTCCTGGACGGCGACCTGCTCGAGGCGCTGGCCGCTGCCGCCGTCGGCGATCTCGGCGGCGTCGAGCTCGGCCTCCACGACCTGTCTGCGGTGACGGTCGTGCTCGCCGCCCGCGACTACCCCGCCGGCGGCGACCGCGGCACACCGATCGACGGCGTCGACGCGGCGACAGCGGCGGGCGGGCTCGTCTTCCACGCCGGCACGGCGCTCCGCGACGGTCGCCTTGTCACGAACGGTGGGCGCATCCTCACCGTCACCGGGACCGGCACCACGATAGGAGCCGCACGCGACGCCGCCTACGCGGCCGCGGATCTCGTCAGCTGGGAGGGGATGCGCCGCCGGACCGACATCGCCGCGGCCGCGACCGACGGTCTGACCCTCAGCCTCCGCTAGCTGTCGGTGCCGGCGTCGTGTCGGTGCCGGCCTTCGCTGGCGTCGTCGTCGCGTCGCCCGTGTCCGGAGCGGTCGCGTCCGGCTTGGCCTTGGGCTTCGGCTTTGGCTTCTTCTTCGGCCCGATCTCGATGTACGCGTTCTCGGCGTCGTAGCGCGTGCGGTAGTGCTCGTCCTTGATCAGCCTGTCGCCGCGGTAGACCTTGCGCGTGTACTCGACGGTGAAGCCGGCCGGCCCTGCCTCCTGCAGCACCTTCCGCTCGCCGGGCTTCAGGGCCGGGTTCTTGATCGTGCGCGTGGTCGGTTGCACGTACGCGTACGGGTCCTCCGTGACCGTCTCCACGCGGCGGCCGAGCTTCGAGGAGTAGAAGCGGATGTTGATGCCGGTCGACCAGGCAGAGACCTTGATCAGGAGGCCCGCCTTCCAGTCGTTCGTGAAGATCAGCTCGGGGCCGCCCCACGACACCGTCGCCTCGCGGCCCATCGGGTAGCGCGAGATGTAGAACTGGTGCGCCTGGTGGGCGTCGAGCCGGAGCCCGGCGAAGAAGGCGGCGTTGTAGATCGTCGTCGCCACCTGGCTGACGCCACCGCCGACGGCATCCTCCAGCCTGCCGGCAAGGATCTGGGGAGCGAGCACGAAGCCGTTCTCGACCGTCCGCTTGCCGAGTGCCTCGTTCAGGGAGAACGTGCCGCCGGGGCGGACGACCGTGCCGTCGAGGATCTGTGCCGCCCGCTGGATGTTCGTCACGCGGGCCGCGCAGCAGGGATAGTAGGTCGTGAACTCGGACACCTGCTGGCGGATGCCCAGAGCGCGCGCCTCCTCGGTGGTCAGCGCGGGCGCCACCGAGCGGAAACGGGCGCGATGCACCGTCGAGCCGGGGTTCGCGAGCAGCGAGCGTCCGACCGCCTCGGCGTCGAGCTCCCGGCCGGGCGCCGAGGGCGCGATCGTGACGTGGGTGCCGGAGACGCGGAAGGTGGCGTCCCGAGGGGACCGCAGCCGGTTCCGGAAGGCCGGCCGGAGCCGCTGCCGCAGCAGGTCGGAATCGAGGCTCACGACGAGCGCGCCGCTCTGCGGTGTGATCACCAGCGCGCGGCGCAGGAAGGCCGGCGTCAGCTTCACCCTCGTGGCACCGATTGCCACGGTGCGAGGCGAGACGAGCAGGGCATCGACCTGTGCGGCCGAGCGTCGCGCGGCCTCCGTCGTCACGGCGGGCGTCACCACCGCAACGGGCACCTCGACCCTTGTCGGCAGGTCGTCGAGACGACGTACGAGAGCCGCCAGGTCGACCGACCGCCCGGCAACGCTCGGCTGCACCGTCGCTCCGGATGCGGTGAGTGTCACGGTCGCGTCGCTCGGCTCGGTGGCGAGAGTGGCGTCGAGCTCGTCGCGGAGTCGATCGAGCAGTGCGCGGTCGAAGTCGTACACGAGCGGCACCGTTCGCCGGCCGCCCAGACCGAGGCGGCGGGTGAGGCGAGCCGGGAGTCCGGCGTCGTCGGCTGCGGCGATGGCCTCGCCGATCCGCGGCTCTGCGCCGAGCAGCGCGCCCGTGACCGTGACCGAGCCGTCACCGCCGAGGTCGGCAGCCTGGAGCGTGATCGCCTCGAGGCGCTGCCGCCGCGCTGCTTCCGCCAGGGCTCGCCGCGCGTCGGCACGGCTCATGCCGCCGACATCGACCCCGCCGACGACCGTTCGGGCCGGAAGCGAGCCGCGGTCGGAGAGCGCAAGGGCGCCGGCGGCCACGACCAGTGCGGCGACGACCACGGCCACGATTGCGAGGGCGGCGAGCACTCGCCGCCTCCCGCGGTCACGGGTGACAGTGGAGACGTACATACGACGATGCCGGGGCTCCGCGCGGTACCGGAAGCCCCTCGCCGGCCACCCACGCGTACGCGCTACAGAGTGCCACAACCATGCGGGTCGGCCCGACGGGAGCGTTCTCTAGAATCGAGGCGGTGATCGCCCGCTACAGCCGACCGGAGATGGCCAGGATCTGGTCGGAAGAGGCGAAGCTCGGACGCTGGCTCGACGTCGAGCTCGCCGCGCTCGACGGCTGGGTCTCGGTCGGGGTCGTACCGGCCGGCGCCGCGGCCGCGATCCGCGCCGCGGCACGGGCTCCGAGCCCCGAGCAGGTGGCGGCCCGAGAGCGTGAGACCGGCCATGACGTCGCCGCGTTCGTCGATGTCGTCTCCGCAGGGCTCGGGGACGAAGGTCGCTGGTTCCACTACGGCCTCACCTCCTCGGACGTCGTCGACACGGCGCTCGCGCTCGCCGTCCGGGAGGCCGGTGCGCTGATCGTGGCAGGTGTCGACGCAGCCTTCGCCGCGGTCGTCCGACGCGCAGAAGAGCACCGCCTCACGGTGTGCATGGGACGTACGCACGGTGTCCACGCAGAGCCGACGACGTTCGGGCTGAAGCTCGCCGGCTGGGCGTTCACGCTCGACCGCGAGCGCGCCCGGCTCGATCACGCGCTTCAGGGGATGCGCGTCGGAAAGCTCTCGGGTGCGGTCGGGCAGTACGCGGCCGTCGAGCCGGAGGTCGAGCGGGTCGCCTGTGAGCTGCTCGGTCTCGAGCCGGCACCCAGCTCGACGCAGATCCTCCAGCGTGACCGGCACGCCGAGGTGCTGGCTGCGCTGGCCGTGCTTGCGTCCTCGCTCGACCGGTTCGCAACGGAGGTCCGTCACCTGGCGCGCACCGAGGTGCGCGAGGTCGAGGAGCCGTTCGGCCGCGACCAGAAGGGCTCGTCGGCGATGCCGCACAAGCGAAACCCCATCACCGCCGAGCGCATCTCGGGGCTGGCCCGTGTCGTCCGCGCGAACGCGATCGTCGGCTTCGAGAACGTGGCGCTGTGGCACGAGCGGGACATCTCCCACTCCTCGGCGGAACGCGTCGTCATCCCGGACTCGTTCCTCGCCGTGGACACCATGCTCGACCGGACGACCTGGCTCGTCGAAGGCCTGGTCGTCCACCCGGAGCGGATGCGGGCGAACATGGGATCGAGCCACAACCTCTTCTTCAGCCAGCGGCTCCTGCTCGCGCTCGTCGAGAGCGGGTTGGCCCGCGACGAGGCGTACCGCCTGGTGCAGAGGATCGCGATGCGGGCCTGGGACGAGGAGCTCGACTTCGTCGAGCTCGCCCGTGCCGAGCAGGCGATCGCCGTCCGGGTCGAGCTCGACACGGTGTTCGACGCGAGCGCCTACACGCGGCACGTCGACGTTGTCTTCGAGCGGCTGGACGAGCTCGTCGCGAGCCGGGCGGTGGCTGTCGGTGCCTGAGATCGAACACGTCGCCTCCGGGAAGGTGCGCGAGCTGTACGCGCTCGACGACGAGCGGCTGCTGCTCGTCGCCTCCGATCGCATCTCCACCTTCGACGTGGTGCTGCCGACACCCATCCCCGACAAGGGGAAGGTGCTCACGGGGTTGTCGGCCTTCTGGTTCGCGAGGACGACGGAGATCGTCCCCAACCACCTGCTCGCGGTGCACGACGACGGCCGGACGCTCGAATGTCGCCGTCTCGAGATGCTCCCGGTGGAGATGGTCGTGCGCGGCTATCTCTCGGGCTCGGGTTGGCGTGACTACCGCGAGACGGGTGCCGTGTGCGGGCACATTCTGCCGCCCGGGCTCGTGGAGTCCGATCGGCTGCCAGAGCCGATCGTGACCCCGGCGACCAAGGCTGTCTCCGGTCACGATCTGAACATCGACGAGGACGAGGCGGCCCGCCTCTGCGGCCGCGATCGGTACGCGGCAGCGCGCGAGGCAGCCCTCGCCCTCTACCTGTTCGGGTCGGCTCACGCCGAGGCGAGCGGGATCGTCGTCGCCGACACGAAGTTCGAGCTCGGCGTGGACGCGGATGGCGTCGTCACGCTCGCCGACGAGGCGCTGACGCCTGACTCCTCGCGGTTCTGGCCGTCCGACTCCTACCGCCCGGGCGGTCCGCAGCCGTCGTTCGACAAGCAGTACGCCCGCGACTGGTGTGAAGAGGCGGGCTGGGACAAGACAGAGCCAGGGCCTGAGCTTCCGGCAGACGTGGTCGCCGGCACACGGGAGCGCTACGTCGAGGCGTTCGAGCGTCTCACGGGGATCCGATTCGAGCGCTACCTGTCCGACCCCGAGTCGGTGCTGTGAAGGCGACCGTGCTCATCCGCCCGAAGGGCGGCATTCTCGACCCCCAGGGTGAAGCGGTGCAGGCGTCGCTCGAGAGGCTGGGCTTCCCGGTGGAGGCTGCCAGGGTCGGCCGACTGGTCGATCTCGAGCTGGCGACGGACGACGCGACGCAGGCGCGCAGGCAGGTGGAGCGCATGTGCGCGGAGCTCCTCGCCAACCCGCTGATCGAGAGCGTCGAGATCGCGGTCGGTGCTGACGCGGAGGGGTCTGCGTGAGCACGGGACCACGGGTCGCCGTCGTCACGTTTCCCGGCTCGAACGACGACGGAGATGCGGCGCTCGCGCTCGGTGTCGTCGGGGCAGAGCCGGTGCGTGTGTGGCACGCCGACCCCGAGCTGCCTGCCGACGTGTCCGGCGTCGTGCTCCCGGGAGGGTTCTCCTATGGCGACTACCTGCGCTGCGGCGCCATTGCGCGGGCGGCTCCCGTGATGGAGGCAGTCGCGAGGTTCGCCGCGGAAGGCGGGCCGGTGCTCGGCATCTGCAACGGCTTCCAGATCCTGTGCGAGACGGGGCTGCTCCCCGGCGTGCTCCGCTGGAACCGGCAACTCGAGTTCGTCTGCCGCGACGTCGAGGTGGTGGTCGAGACGAGCGAGACGCCGTTCACGGCCACGTGCGAGGTCGGTGAGCGCCTCGTGATCCCGGTCAAGCACGGAGAGGGCAACTGGTACGTCGACGACACCATCTACGAGGAGCTCGAGCGGCAGGGGCGGATCGTGCTTCGCTACGTCGAGGACGTGAACGGGGCTCGCGATCGCGTGGCCGGCGTCGTGTCCGAGGGTGGCAACGTGATGGGGCTGATGCCGCACCCGGAGCACGCGGTCGATCCGGTGCTCGGCCCCGTCGGCGGCCTGCCCATCATGGCGGGCCTCGTGGCAGCCGCGCGCGAGCGTCAGCTCGTCGCGGTGTCCTGACCGGTTCGACGCCGGCGCCGCTCCTCGACCCGTCGGAGGTCTTCGTCGTCCCCCGGACCGGACCAGCTCATGGTGTTCTTGTCCTTTCGAGCAACGCATCGCGGAGTGCGGGCGCGCGTTCGAGCGCCGCGCGCAACCGCCCGAGCTCCTTCTCGCGCAGCGTCACAGGCCCGCGCCGCGCCTGCCCGCCGGTCGTGTACGCGAAGCGGATGAGCCGTTCGCCGCGCTCCGTCTCGAGCAGCTCGACGACCGTTGCGAACCGCTTCTCGCCCACGCGCTGAGGGAGCGACACGGTCTCGATCGTCCTCGCCTTGCCCCAGGGCGTCGACACGTGAGCCATGACGCGATCCTGCCGGGCCATGTGTGACTGGTGTGTGACGGCTCTGCGCCGTAACCGTCTCAGCTGTCGAGGCGCTCGACGAGGCGAAACCGCACGCAGACCACGAGCGTGTCGTCGTCGATCTCGACCGGCGGCTCGCCCAGAGCCGCCGCCATCTCGTCACAGGTGAAGAACCGGACGTGCGCCTCGCGCCAGGCGGCGACGGTGTCGAATCCCTCGCCCTCGTCGATCGCGAACCGAAGGTCGACGTCGCCCATCCGCTTCACCTCGACCTCGGTCGTCTCGATCACCGCCACGCCGACACCGGCGGAGTCGACGACGAGCTCACGCTCACCGACCTCGCCCACCTGCGTGCCCTCACGCCGGTATTCCTCCAGCAGGCCCGTGGTCGACGTCTTCGCGCCGCTCAGGATGGCTGCCACGAGCAGGTCCCGCAGTGGGCCCGGGAAGCCGAACTCCGCCACGGGGAGATCGCGCACGGCGAGATCCTATGGTGGTGGCCGTACGATCGCAGCGTGCACGACTACGTCGTCGTCGGGGCCGGGACGGCAGGCTGCGTGCTCGCGGCGAGGCTGTCAGAGGACCCCGGCACCAGCGTCCTCCTCCTGGAGGCCGGTCCGCGCGACCGGAAGCTCGAGATCAAGGTGCCCGCGGCGTTCTCCAAGCTCTACCAGAGCCCCGTCGACTGGGGGCTGCGCACGGCGCCACAGGAGGCGCTCGACGGCCGCGAGGTGGTGTTCCCGCTCGGCAGGATGCTCGGAGGCTCGTCGTCGATGAACGCGATGATGGTGCTGCGCGGTCATCGGGCCGATCAGGAAGCCTGGCGGGCGCCCGGCTGGGGCTGGGCGGACGTGCTGCCGTACTACGAGCGGAGTGCCGCGGGCTCGTTCCCGCTGGAGCGGGAACGGCGCCGCAGCCCGCTCAGCGAGGCGTTCGTCGACGCGGCCGTCGCCGCGGGGATGCGGCGGCAGGAGCTCAACGAGCCGGACAACGAGGGCGTCGGTCTGGTGCCGACGTCGACGCGACGCGGTCGCCGCTGGAGCGTTGCCGACGGCTACCTGCGGCCGGCGCTGCGGCGCTCGAACCTGACCGTGATGACCGACGCGCTCGTCACCCGGATCGTGGTCGAGCAGGAGCGAGCGGTCGGCGTCGAGCTCGCCCTCGACGGTCATCTGGAAGACGTTCGCGCCGAACGGGAGGTGATCGTGACAGCCGGTGCCGTCGGTTCGCCGGCGCTGCTCCTGCGGTCGGGCATCGGGCCGCGGCAGGAGCTCGAGGCGCTCGACATCACCTGCCACGTCGACGCGCCCAGGGTCGGAAAGGGGCTGCGCGACCATCTCGCCAACGGGATCCTCGTCGCGACCGAAGGTGCCGAGACGCTCTACACGGCCGAGCGGGTGCGTCACGTCCTCTCCTGGCTGCTCCTCCGGCGCGGGCCGCTGACCTCGAACGTCGCCGAAGCCGCCGCGTTCGTCCGGACGGATCCGGGTCTGGCCGCGCCCGATCTCGAGCTGATCTTCGCCCCGGTCTTGTTCGAGGAGGAAGGGCTGGTGCGCCCGTCGCGGGACGGGATCACGGTGGCCGCGGTGCTGCTCCAGCCACGCTCGGTGGGCGAGGTGCGGTTGCGGAGCGCCGACCCTGCCGACCCACCGATCGTCGACCCGCGCTATCTGACCGACTCGGAGGGCGACGACGCCCGCGTCCTGCTGCGCGGCCTCCGGTTGGCGCGCGACCTCGTCCGGCGTGAGCCGCTCGGCCGGTTTGCACGCGAGGAGCTCTTGCCCGGCGAGGCCGCGCAGACGGACGACGAGCTTCGCGCCCATCTGCGCCTGCGGTCGCAGACGCTCTACCACCCGGTCGGCACGTGCGCGCTCGGCGTCGAGCCGGAGGCGGTCGTCGATCCCGAGCTCCGCATGCGCGGGCTCGCCGGGCTGCGCGTCGTCGATGCCTCGGTGATCCCGCAGCTTCCGCGCGGTCACACGAACTGGCCGGTCGTGATGGTCGCCGAGCGTGCCGCGGAGCTGATCGCCGGGTGAGCTTCGAGCTGACACCCGAGACGGTCGTTCCCTGGCTCGTGGGGCATGGGCTCGCGCGCTCGGGGGTGCCGCTCACCGTGACCGAGCTCCGTGGCGGCGTCTCCGCGAGCGTGCTCGCTGTGCGCGGCTCGGGTGTGGCGCTCGTCGTCAAGCAGGCGCTGCCCCGGCTTCGCGTGGCGGACGAGTGGCTTGCCAGCCAGACGCGCACCGAGACAGAGGCGGCGGCGATGACCCTCTGCGGCGCGCTCACACCGGGAGCCGTTCCGGCCGTGCTCGCGAGCGATCCAGCCCGGCACCTGGTCGCCATGGAGTTGATCGAGGGCGCCGAGAACTGGCAGGCGGCGGTCGCGGGCGGCGCCGTGCAGCCGGAGCTCGGAGCGTGGGCGGGCACCGTGCTCGCCACCTGGCATCGCGAGACGGCCGGGCAGCACGGCCTCGAGCACGACTTCGGTGACCTGGAGTCGTTCGAGGAGCAACGCGTGCGGCCGTTCCACGAGGCGGTGATGCGGAACCGACCGGAGCTCGCCGATGCGATCGCCCCGTACCGCGACGCGCTGCGGACGGAGCGCACCTGCCTCGTCCACGGCGACTTCGCGATGAAGAACATGCTCGTCGGGGAGTCCGGACGCTTCGTGCTCGACTTCGAGGTCGCGCACATGGGCAACCCGCTCTTCGATCTCGGCTTCTTCCTCTCCTTCGTGGTGCTCTCGGCCGTCCACTGGCCCGATCGCGAAGTGGAGTTGCGCTCGCTCGCGGACGGATTCCTGGCCGCCTATCGCCGTGGCTCGGCCTTCGCGCGCGACGACAAGGCCGTCGCCGGTCACACCGCGTGCCTCATCCTGGCGCGCACGGACGGCACCTCTCCGGCGCTTTTCCTCGACGACGGCTCGCGAGACCGCGCGCGTGAGACCGGCACTGCGATGCTGGGCCGGCCCGACCGCGGGTTGTGGGTCCGGCGCTGAGGCCGCTCGCTCGATCAGCCCGCGGATCGAGCGAGCGTCGCGCGACCGAGCGCGACCACTCGGGCGGGGTCGGACACCGCAACGATCTCCACGTCGGCAACGGCGAGCGTGCGCCCTGCCTTGCGGCACGTCGCGTGCACCAGATGCGGCTCCGCACGCGCGAGGCGGAGGCAGTCGAGGGTCAGCGACGACACGACCCATGAGCCAGGTGAGGCGCTGTTCGCCGCGTACCACGCCGCTGTGTCCACGCAGGTGGCGAGGGCGCCACCGTGCAGGAACGGCGGCGGCTCGTCGTCGACGACGGCGAGCGGCGCCGGCTCCAGCAGCAGCTCCGCGTTCCCGTTCTCGGCGTGCGCAAGCGTCAGGCCGAGGCCGTCGTCGAGCGGCGAGATCGTGCCGCTCACCCGTCTCCACCCATCCCGCGTCAGCCTACAGCGAACGCGGGCACGTCTCCTTCCGATCCGGGGCGTAGGGTTCGCGCGATGGAGTCGCCGGTGGCGGGGGCACGCCGTATCGAGTTGATCCTGCCGATGCGCACCATCATCGTCGTCGCGGTGGCGATTGGCCTGATGGCGGCGTTCTGGGCCATCGGCGACACGTTCCTGATCGTGTTCGTCGGCATCTTCCTCGCGCTCGTCTTCGAGAACCCGGTGCGCTTCGTGATGGCGAAGACGCGCATGTCGCGTGGGCTGGCGGCGACGGTGACCGTGATCGGCACCGCGCTGGGAGTGACGCTGCTCGGGCTGCTCCTGCTTGTGCCGCTCGTGGGCTCCGTGCGCGACTTCCTCCAGGATCTGCCGGCGACGGTGCAGCAGCTCCAGAACTCGGACGAGCTCTCGTGGCTCGGCGACTCGGGCGCCGCCGGCAACGTGCAGGACGGCGCTCAGCAGGTGTCGGCGTCGGTTCCCGATGCGATCTCGGCCGTGCTCGGGGTCGCCGGCGACTTCTTCGCGATCTTTCTCGCCTGCTTCACGATCCTCTTCATCTGCCTCTTCCTGCTCAGCGACATCGCCAATCTGAAGCGGGCGCTGGCGACGGTGCTGATGCCGGGGAGCGACGCGCGCTGGCTCGGAGTGTGGGAGCAGGTGACGGAATCGGTCTCGCGCTGGGCGATCGGCGTCGTCATCATCGCGGCGATCGCGGGCACGACGCAGGGTGTCACCGCCTGGCTGCTCGGCTCGAGCTACGCGGTCGCGCTCGGTGTCATCGCGGGGCTGCTCGACATGATCCCCAACATCGGCGCCACGATCGCGGGCTTCATCCTCGTGCCGACGCTCTGGGCTGAGGAGGGACTCACCGCGGCGATCATCATGCTGGTCGTCGTGCTCGTCTACCAGCAGGTCGAGAACAGCATCCTGACGCCGAAGATCCAGGGCAAGGCGGTCAACCTCTCCCCGTTCTTCATCATCGTCGCGGTGACGCTGTTCGGCGCGCTGCTCGGCGTGCTCGGCGCCCTCACCGCGGTGCCGCTGGCCGCCACGATCCAGATCGTGATCCAGGAGCTGACGAAGGCCCGCCGCGAGGAGGTCGCCGCCGCGAACGCGGCGCTCGAGAGCGCTGCACCCGAGCCCACCGGCGCGTAGGGGCGAGGCCTGCCTCGCCCGGCCACATCCTGAGAGATGGCCTCAGCCCTAGTAGTAGCTCGTTCGACCCTTTGCGGCGCGGGCGCTGTACGTCGCGATATCGAGGGCGAAGCCGAGCGCGATGACGATCCACTCGCCGGCCGAGAGCCCTGCGGGATCCCAGACGATGAGGAAGGCCAGCGTCGTCCACGGCAGGAAGAGCAGGCCGAGGAGCGCCCAGCCCCACCAGTCGAAGGCGTGCTGAACGCGCTCGCCGAAAATCCAGACCAGAAGGACCGCGAGCCGTGGGCCGAGGCCGATGGCGACGAGGACGGCGCAGCACATGGTGCGCATCCTCTAGTGGGAGCACACAGGCTGTCAAGCGAGTGCGCGAAACGATTAGGGTGCGAGCGCGATGACCGACACGTACGGGGCACCGGCAAGGTGGACGCCCGAGGCGCCACGCCTCCGGCCGGTGCGGCTCGTGCTCTCCTGGTTCGTCTCCGCGCTCGCGCTGCTCGTCGCCGCGGCGATCGTGCCGCACGTCGACATCCCGAGCTTCTGGGGAGCGGTGGTGGTGGCCGCCGTGGTCGCGGTCGTGAACGCCGTTCTACCGCCCATCCTCGCGGCGTTGCGCCTTCCCCTGACGCTCGTGATCGGCTTCGTCGGCGTACTCGTGATCGACGCGTTCGCGCTCCTCTTCGCCTCGGACTTGAGCGACAGCGCGATCCAGGTCGACTCGTTCTGGTGGGCGCTGCTGACCGCGCTCGTCGCAGCCGGTGGCTCGGTCGTGCTCGAGGTGCTCTTCGGCACGAACGACGACGACACGTACACGCTCCGCGTCGTGCAACGGATCGCACGGCGCCAGGGCGGAGTCGAGCGGACGAACGTGCCGGGCATCATCTACCTCGAGATCGACGGCCTCGGGCTCCCCATCCTGCGGCGGGCGATGCGCGACGGGAACGCGCCCACGATGGCGCGCTGGCTGGCGGAGGACACGCACCGCCTCGCCGAATGGGAGACGGATCTCTCCTCGCAGACGGGCGCGAGCCAGGCGGGAATCCTGCTCGGCTCGAACGACGACATCCCCGCGTTTCGGTGGGTGGAGAAGGAAACGGGAACGATGATGACCTGCTCGGCTCCCGCCGACTGCGCCGAGATCGAGCGGCGGCACGCGACGGGCATCGGGCTGCTGACGAACGGCGGCGCCAGCCGCGGCAACCTCCTGTCCGGCGAGGCCGACCACGTGATCCTCACGGTGAGCCGCATCGAGGCGGAGAAGAAGGCGAATCCCGGCTACCGGGCGTTCTTCGCCAACGGATTCAACGTCACGCGGGCGCTCGTCCTGTTCGGGTGGGAGGTGATCCTCGAGTGGGTCGCCGCCTTCCGAGCGATCCGCCGGGACGTGCAGCCCCGCGGGCACCGTGGCGGCATCTACCCGCTCATGCGCGGCGCGATGTGCGTCATCGTCCGCGACCTGATCGTGTTCGGCGTCCTGCAGGACATGATGGGTGGCCGCGCCGCCGTGTACGCGACCTTCTCGAGCTACGACGAGGTGGCGCACCACTCGGGGCTCGAGCGCGCCGACACGCTGGAGGCGCTGCGCAAGCTCGACCAGCAGTTCGGCCGCATCGACCGGGCGCGCCGCTTCGCGCCACGCCCCTACGAGATCGTCGTCCTCTCGGACCACGGGCAGACGCAAGGGGCGACCTTCAAGCAGCGAAACGGCTACGGCCTCGACGATCTCGTACAACGCTCGCTCGAGAGTGGCGCTGTGGCTGACTTCGCAGGCGGCGACGAGCAGAACGCGATGGTGGGGCTCGCGGTCGGCGAGGCGACCGGGGGCGGCGCGAAGAAGAAGAAGGCCAAGAACGACGTCTCCGACCGGGACGTGATCGTGCTCGGCTCGGGCAACCTCGGGCTCGTCTACCTGATGGAGGAACGCCGCCGCCTCACGCTCGAGGAGATCGACGAGAGACACCCACGGCTGCTGCCCGCCCTCCGCGAGCATCCGCACGTCGGTTGGGTGCTCGTCCGGTCAGCCGAGCACGGCGCCGTTGCGCTCGGTGCCGGTGGCGGCGCCCACTATCTCTCGGACGGCCGCATCGAGGGGGACGACCCGCTCTCGGGCTTCCCACCGAACGCATCCCGTCACCTGTTGCGCACCGACGGCTTCGCGCACGTGGCCGACCTCATGATCGGCAGCTTCTACGACCCCGTGCTCGAGGAGGGTTGCGCCTTCGAGGAGCTGATCTCGTTCCACGGCGGCCTCGGTGGGCCGCAGACGCGGCCGTTCCTCCTGCACCCGGTATCGCTGCCGCTCCCGGCTGAGCCGGTCGTCGGAGCGGCGGCCGTGCACGGCGTCCTGGTCACTTGGCGCGATGCGCTGCAAGGGCCCGGCGCCGCGGCCGCCACCCCCTAGCCTTCACCAGGCGGCGGCCAAGCGCTCGGCGAGGATGATCCGCGCCGCCGCCTCGATCAGCGCCAGATGCGAGAACGCCTGCGGGAAGTTCCCGAGATGCCGGCCCGTGCCGACGTCGAACTCCTCCGCGTAGAGCCCGAGCGGCGTCGCGATGCGCAGCAGCCGTTCCATCAGGTCGCGGGCCCTTTGCTCCTCACCGACGACCGCGAGCGCGGACACGAGCCAGAAGGAGCAGATCAGAAACGTCCCCTCCTCGCCGCTCAACCCGTCGTCGGTCTCCTCGGTTCGGTAACGAAGCACGAACCCGTCCTGCGTGAGCTCCCCCGCGATCGCCTCCACCGTGGCGCGGAGGCGCTCGTCGTCGGCCGGCAGGAAGCCGAGGATTGCCGCCAGGAGGGCCGAGGCGTCCAACGCGTCGGTCTCGTAGTGCTGCCGCAGCACACCGCGGTCGCTGACCCCGTGGGCGAGGACGTCCGCGTGGATCTCGCCCGCGGTCGCCCGCCACTCCTCCGCAAGGCCGGCGTCGCCGCGAATCTCGGCCAGGTGCGCGGCACGGTCGAGCGCGACCCAGGTCATGATCTTCGACGAGACGTAGTGCTGTGGTGAGCCGCGTGCCTCCCAGATGCCCTGGTCGGGCTCGCGCCAGATACGGATCGCGCAGGCCGCCTGCGACTCGACGACCGGCCACAGGCGCCGCGGGAGCCGCTCGCTCTCGCGTGTGTGGAGCAGGATCGAGTCGAGCACGGCCCCGAAGACGTCGTTCTGCCGTTGATCGAAGGCGCCGTTCCCGATCCGCACGGGGCGAGCGCCCCCGTAGCCGGAGAGGTCGTCGCGCGTGCTCTCCGTCAGGTCGCGACGTCCGTCGATCCCGTACATGATCTGCAGGGCGCCGTCGTCGTTCGTCTCCAGGTCGGCGACGAACTGCATGAACTCGTCAGCCTCCCAGTTCAGGTTGAGCCAGTGCAGCGCGCGCAGCGTGAACGTCGCGTCGCGCATCCACGTGTATCGGTAGTCCCAGTTTCGCTCGCCCGCCGGGGTCTCCGGCAGCGACGTCGTGAGCGCGGCAACCGTTGCGCCGGTGGGCATGTACGTCAGACCCTTGATCGCGAGCGCCGAGCGCTGGATCGCCTCCCGCCAGCGGTGATCCGGGATCCGCGCCCCGTCCACCCATCTGCGCCAGAAGTCGGCCGTCGCGGCGAGAGACGCTTCGGCCTCGGCGCAGTTCCCCGGCGCTGCGAGGTCGGCCTCCCACGACAGCGCGCAGAAGGCGCGCTCTCCCGACTCGAGCACATGGCGCGCGCGAACACGGTTCCCCTCGATCCCCATCGCCAGATCCGACCGCAGGCGGACCGTCCGTCCCGCCGCGGTGGCGTCAGCGGCGTGGCGTCCGTCGTCGACCAGCGTCCAGACCGCGGGCTCGCGACCGTAGTCGAACACCGGCTCACAGACGAGCTCGAGCTCGACGCGGCCGTGGAGGCATTCGACCGTGCGCACCAGCATGTGGGTTGCGTCGTCGTCGGCCGGCGGACGCGTGTGCGGCGTGACCACGTCGTCGTGGTCGCGGGGTCCGAGCGTCAACGCCTCTCGCACCGCGATCCAGCCCGTCGGCGTCCTCCACGTCGTGACGAGGACGTTCGTGCCGGGCTCGTACGCCCGTGACACCGGGTGCGAGACGCCGTACGGCGCGAGCCTGAAGGAGCCGGCCTCGCGGTCGAGCAGGCTGCCGAAGATGCTCGGCGCGTCGAAGCCTGGCACGCAGAGCCAGTCGATCGAGCCGTCCGGCGCGACGAGCGCTCCGGTGTGGCAGTCGGAGAGGAAGGCGTAGTCCGCGATGGGCGGAAACGGCGACGGCGCCGCCGCGCTCTGCGGCGCGGGCCGGGCGCCGGACGCGTCGGCGGTCATCCGCCCACCAGGACGGCTGCACCGACCGCGCCGGAGAGGTCTCCGAGCTCCGTGGGAAGGACAACCGGAGGGTCGTCGTCCGCGAACAGGTGCGGCTGCATCTGCTCGACGATCCGCTCGACGAACGGCGGCCCGAGCCGGTCGCCCAGACCACCGCCGATGATGATCGCTTCGAGGTCGATGAGGTTCTGCGCGGAGGCGAGCCCCAGGGCGAGCCCCCACACCGCCTGGTCAGGGACGCCGCCCACGACCTCCTCGTTCCGCACGACGACCGTTTGGATCTTCGTGCCGCCGAGGTCGACACCCGCGGTCAGCGGTTCGCTCACGATCGCTCTCCCCTTCCGGCGCGGGACGGGCGGAGACTAACGCACTCCGCCGGTCGATCTCGGCCGGGACGATGGAGCGGCGGGCAGGGGTCTGCGAGACTCGCGGGGAGTCACGAGCAAGACGACGGTGATCGAGAGAGGAGACCCGGGTGACAGCGGCAAGCGGTGCGTCAGGGGGGACGGAGGGCACGCCTGCGGCCCTGACGCCGCTGCGCGAGCGGCCGGCGTGGGCGGCCCTGGAGCGGCACCATGGCGTTGTCCGCGACCTGCATCTGGGCGATCTGTTCGCCGCCGACCCGACGCGCGGCGAGCGGCTCGTGGCGGAGGGCGGTGGGCTGTACCTCGACTACTCCAAGAACCGGGTCACGGACGAGACGATGGCTCTGCTTCTCCAGCTCGCGGAGCAGAGCGGGCTGGCCGAGCGCCGGGAGGCGATGTTCCGGGGCGACCGGATCAACGTCTCGGAGAATCGCTCGGTGCTGCACGTCGCCCTGCGGATGCCGCAGGGTGCCTCGCTGCTCGTGGACGGCGTCGACGTGGTCGCGGAGGTGCACCAGGTGCTCGACCGGATGGCGTCCTTCGCCGACCGCGTGCGCTCGGGCGAGTGGACGGGGCACACAGGCAGGCCGATCCGGAACGTCGTCAACATCGGCATCGGCGGCTCGGACCTCGGACCTGTGATGGCGTACGAGGCGTTGCGCCACTACACGAGGCGCGACCTGACGTTCCGCTTCGTCTCGAACGTCGACTCGACGGACTTCGTCGAGGCGACCCGCGACCTCGAGCCTGAGGAGACGTTGTTCGTCGTCTCCTCCAAGACGTTCACGACGCTCGAGACGATGACGAATGCGCGGTCGGCGCGTGAGTGGGCGCTGGCCCGGCTCGGCGACGAGGCCGCGATCGCGAAGCACTTCGTCGCCGTCTCGACGAACGCGGCCGAGGTGACGGCGTTCGGGATCGACACCGACAACATGTTCGGCTTCTGGGACTGGGTCGGCGGCCGCTACTCGATGGACTCGGCGATCGGCCTGTCGACGATGCTTGCAGTCGGGCCCGACCGGTTCGGCGAGCTGCTCGCAGGGTTTCACGCCATGGACGAGCACTTCCGCACCGCCCCGCACGAGCGCAACCTGCCGGTGCTCCTGGGTCTGCTCGCCGTGTGGTACGGCGACTTCTTCGGTGCCCAGACCGTCGGCGTGATGCCGTACAGCCAGTACCTGAAGCGCTTCCCCGCCTACCTGCAGCAGCTGACGATGGAGTCGAACGGCAAGCACGTGACGCTCGACGGCCGCACGGTCGACTACGAGACCGGGGCGGTCTTCTGGGGCGAGCCCGGGCACCAACGGCCAGCACAGCTTCTACCAGCTCATCCACCAGGGCACGAAGCTGATCCCGGTCGACCTGATCGGCTTCGGCAAGACTCTGCAATCCGCTCCGCGACCACCACGACATCCTCATGTCGAACGTGTTCGCGCAGGCCGAGGCGCTCGCGTTCGGCAAGACCGCTGCGGACGTGCGGGCCGAGGGCACGGCCGAGGCGGTCGTGCCGCACCGCGTGTTCGACGGGAACCGGCCCAGCAACGTGATCCTCGCCGAGCAGCTCACCCCGCAGGCGCTCGGAGCGCTCGTCGCCCTCTACGAGCACAGCGTCTTCACGCAGGGGACGATCTGGGGGATCGACTCCTTCGACCAGTGGGGTGTCGAGCTGGGGAAGGCTCTCGCGACGCGGATCATCCCCGAGCTCGAGAGCGCGGAGGAGCCCGATCTGGCACACGACAGCTCGACGAACGCGCTGATCCGGCGCTACCGCGCATAGGCTAGCCGGGTCGGCTAGGGCGAGGCCGGGGAACGGCGTCTCGAGCGACGGCAGCACGTGATCCGCGCCCGCAGCCCGCAGCTGCTCGACCGTGTAGTTGCCGGTGGCGACCGTCGACCGACACCGCCCCGACCGCCTTCGCCGCCTCGACGTCGTTCGGCGTATCGCCGACGACGAACACCTCGGCCGGGTCGACGACCTCGCCGTGCAACGCGGCCGCCTTGCTCGATCGCGTGCTCGGTCAGGGCCGCGCGGCTCTGTGTGTCCGAGCCGTAGCCGCCGAAGACGAAGAAGCGGTTGAGGTTCCCGCGACCGAGCTTGATCGCGGGCCGCCCCCTCCAGCGCGCCCGAGACGATGCCGAGCGTGACACCGGCTCGCATCAGCCGGGCGAGCGTGTCCACGACGCCGTCGAGCACGCGATAGCCCGGCGACGCGTCCACCTCGTCCTGGAGGTGCAGGAGGTAGTCCGCGAACAGCTGTCCCAGCTCCTCACGGCTCGGCGGCCGTCCGACGACCGCCGTGAAGGTCGTGGCGGCGATGTGGGTGTCGGTCTGGCCGGCCTCCGAGAACTGCACGATGTCCGCGGGGACGCCGTGCAGCTCGGCGAACGCGTCCGCCACGCCCTGCCACCGGCGCCGCCCGTGTCGATCAGCGTGCCGTCGACGTCGAACAGGGCCACCAGCGGGCGTGCCGTGCCGGCGCTCACGCCGGCAACCACGGCTCGTGCCAGCCGCCGTCGCCGTGCGGGAGGCGCGCGGCTGCGTCGGGGCCCCACGAGCCGGGGGCATAGGTCTCGACGGGCGGCGGCGCCTCGAGCAGCGGCTGCACGATCCGCCAGGTCTCCTCGATCGCGTCCTCGCGCGCGAAGTGGCTGCGGTCGCCGACCATCGCCGCGTGGAGGAGGTCCTCGTACGGCGTTGCCCCTGCACCGCCCTGCGAGGCGAAGTCCATGTCGAGATGGATGTCGCGGAGCGTCTCGGCGTCGGCCTGCCGCGCCTGGAGTCTCAGGCGCGCGCCCGGCACAGGGCCGATGCGAAGCACGAGCATGTTCGGTGTCGGGCGTGGTGCCTGTCGGGCCCTGAAGCCCAGTCGGGGCGGGTGCTTGAACACGATCCGCACCTCGGTCACTGTCGTCGGCAGGGCCTTGCCGGCGCGGATGAAGATGGGCACTCCGGACCAGCGCCAGTTGTCGATCTCGAGCCGCATGGCGCAGAAGGTCTCCGTCTGCGATCCGGACGCGACGCCGTTCACGTCGAGATAGCCCCTTGTACTGACCGCGCACGTAGTGCGCCGGATCGGCCTCCGCCATGGCGACGAACACGTCGCGCTTGCGGTCGTTGATCACGTCCACGCCGCGCCCGGTCGGCGGCTCCATCGCAACCATGGCCAGCACCTGCAGCAGGTGGTTCTGGACGACGTCCCGCAAGGCTCCGACGGGGTCGTAGAAATGGCCGCGGTCCGCCACGTCGAAGTCCTCGGCCATCGTGATCTGCACCGAGGAGACGAACTGCCGGCTCCACAGCGGCTCGAGCACCGTGTTGGCAAAGCGCAGGAAGAGGATGTCCTCCACTGCGAGCTTCCCCAGGAAGTGGTCGATGCGGTAGAGCTGTGATTCGTCGACCAGTGCGTGCAGTTGCTCGTTCAGCTCCCGTGCGGAGGCGAGGTCGTGCCCGAACGGCTTCTCCAGCACCACTCTCGAACCCGCCGTGAGCCCTGCCTGCGAGAGCCCTGCGACGACCGGCCCGAACAGGGAGGGTGGGATCTCGAGGTAGAAGACCGGCGTCCTCGCTCCGTCCAGTGCGGCTCGCACACGGTCGAAGGTGCCCGGGTCGCCGAAGTCGCCGCGGCAGGTACGAGAGCTTCGCCGCGAAGCGGCCGAACACGTCCTCGTCGAGTTGGACACCGGCCGCGTCGATGGACGCGCGCGCGTGGTCGCGAAGGCGCTCGGTCGACCAATCGTCGACGGCGACCCCGATCACGGGGCAGTCGAGAAGCCCGCGGCGCTCGAGCAAGTAGAGCGACGGCAGCGTCATCTTCCGCGCCAGGTCGCCCGTGATCCCGAAGACGACGAGCGCGTCTGCGGCGAGCACGGTGCCACCCGGGTCGCCGTCGTCGCCGGTCCGCGTCACACGTGGAGTCTCACCGAAATGCGCCGCCTGCGCACATCGCCTCGTATACGTTGGTGCACCCGAACGAGATCCTGCGCGAGGAGCGAGAGATGGCCACTGACACCCCCCTGCAACTCGGAATGGTCGGGCTCGGCCGGATGGGTGCGAACATCGTCCGGCGGCTGATCCGTGACGGGCACCATTGCGTCGGGTACGACGTCTTCCCGGAGGCCGTCGCGGCCGTCGTCGCCGACGGAGCGGTGGGATCCTCGTCGCTCGAGGACTTCGTTGCCAAGCTGGACAAGCCGCGCGCCGTCTGGGTCATGGTCCCGGCCGGCGAGATCACGGAGAAGACGATTCGCGCCCTCGCCGAGGTGCTCGAGCCCGGGGACGTGATCATCGACGGCGGCAACACCTACTACCACGACGATCTCCGGCACGCGGCCGAGCTCGCGAAGCGCGGGATCCACCACGTCGACTGCGGCACGAGTGGCGGCGTCTGGGGGCTCGAGCGCGGCTTCTGCCTCATGATCGGCGGTGAGCAGGAGGTCGTCGACCGGCTCGGCCCGATCTTCGCGACGCTGGCGCCGGGCGTCGGCTCGGCGCCTCGGACCCCCGGGCGCACCGGTCAGCCGACGACGGCCGAGAACGGCTACCTGCACTGCGGGCCGAACGGCGCCGGTCACTTCGTGAAGATGGTGCACAACGGGATCGAGTACGGGCTCATGGCCGCCTACGCCGAGGGGCTCAACATCTTGAGGAACGCCAACGCGGGCGAGCGGAAGGCAGTCTGCCGACGCCGAGACGAGCCCGCTCGAGCACCCGGACTTCTACCGCTACGAGATCGACACGACCGAGGTCGCCGAGGTCTGGCGGCGCGGCAGCGTCGTCGGCTCGTGGCTGCTCGACCTCACCGCCCAGGCGCTGCTCGAGTCGCCGACGCTCGAGGAGTACGCCGGGCGGGTCTCCGACTCGGGGGAGGGGCGCTGGACGTCGATCGCCGCCATCGAGGAAGGTGTGCCCGCCCCCGTCCTGACCGCTGCGCTGTACTCGCGCTTCTCCTCGCGCGGGCTGGACGACTTCGCGAGCAAGGCGCTCGTCCGCGATGCGCAAGCAATTCGGTGGGCACGACGAGAAAGCCACGTGACGGCCACGGTCGAGGTTCTCCCCGACGCGGGGGCCGTGGCGGAACGGGCCGCTGCGTTCGTCGCCGAGCAGGCGCGCGCCGCCGTGGGCGAGCGCGGACGGTTCACCTTCGCCGTCAGTGGCGGCCACACGCCGTGGGCAATGTTCACGCACCTGGCGCGGGAGCAGATGCCCTGGGAGCAAACGGCGATCTTCCAGGTCGACGAGCGTGTTGCGCCCGCGAACGACCCAGACCGGAACCTGACGCACCTGTTGGCGAGCCTGCCGGCCGGGATCGGCGCCCAGATCAATCCCATGCCGGTGGAACAGGAAGACCTCGACAGGGCAGCATCGCGGTACGCGAGGTCGCTCCCACAGCAGCTCGATCTCGTCCATCTCGGTCTCGGGCCCGACGGCCACACCGCGTCGCTCGTGCCGGGCGATCAGGTGCTCGACCTCACCGATCGCCTCGTGGCGGTGACGGGCGTCTACCTGGGCTGGCGCCGCATGACGCTGACCTACGCGGCGCTCGACAACGCACGCCGAGTTCTGTGGCTCGTCACCGGAGCGGACAAGGTCGACGCGCTGCGGCGCCTGCTCGCCGGCGACCGGTCGATACCGGGGGGGCGGGTGGCGGCGCGCGAGGCGACGGTGATCGCCGACGCGGCGGCGGCCGGGGAGCGTTAGGGGGTGATGCGCTCGACGTGCGCGCCGCGCCCGACGATCACGTCCGAGACCATGGCGGCCGGAAAGAGGCCATGGTCGATCACGCCGGGTGTGGCCGAGAGCCGAGCGGCCAACGCCTGTGGGTCACCGACCTCGCCCAGGTAGTCGGCGATCACGCCTCCGTCGGGGCTCGGCGGCACGCCGCGGAGCCGCACCGGCTCGAGCCGCCGCAGCGTCGCCGCGAGGCCGAACGGGAGCAGCTCGAGCGGGATCGGGGGCGTGAGCCGGTCGACGAGCTTCTCCGAGGAGACGATCACGACGAACCGGTCCGCCGCCGCCGCAACGGCCTTCTCGCGCGTGTGAGCGCCGCCACCGCCCTTCACGAGCCAGCCGGTGGGCGCCACCTGGTCGGCGCCGTCGATCGCGAGGTCGAGCGTGGTCGGCGCGTCGGGCCCCGCGAAGGACTCGACGCGCAGCCCGAGCTCCCGCGCCGCGCGCTCGGTGGCGGGCGAGGTGGCGACACAGCGAATCTCGAGGCGGCGGGCCGCCAGCGCGGGGAGCAGGAAGCCGACCGTCGACCCGCTCCCGAGCCCGACGGTCATCCCGTCTTCGACCAGCTCGGCCGCCGCCTCGGCGGCGAGTCGCTTCTCGTCGGCGTGGCCCACAGTCGAGCTCCGTGAGGCGCCGATCGTCCCGTCCACCGTCGCCAAGTATGACGGCATGGGATGATCCGCTGCGATCCGCGGAGATGCGTCCCCGCGGATCACCGGTGCAGTAACCGCGAAAGGGAGGCAAATGCTCGTCGCAAGTGACTACCCGTTCCTCGACATCCTCTGGACGATGCTCATCATCTTCATGTGGGTGATCTGGTTCTGGATCCTGATCACCGTGTTCGCCGACGTCTTCCGCCGTCACGACACGTCGGGGTTCACGAAGGTGCTGTGGCTGATCTTCGTGATCCTGCTGCCGTTTCTCGGGGTCTTCATCTACCTGATCGTCAACCACGACGGCATGACCGAACGGAACGTCAAGCAGATGACGGCACAGCAGGCGCAGATGGACGACTACATCAAGTCGACCGCCGGCAGCGGCAGTGCCGCCGCCGAGATCGAGAAGGCCAAGGGGCTGCTCGACTCGGGCGCGATCACGCAGGCCGAGTTCGACTCGATCAAGGCGAAGGCGCTCGCTTCCTGACGGCTGTGGCGGTGGCGGCTCACCCGACGAGGTGGGCCGCCACCGCTCGGTCGTGTGCCAGGTTTGGCCGCTGCGTCAGGCGGACCGCTCGACGAGCTCGATGCGGTAGTCGTCCGGGTCTCGCACGAACGCGATGAAGGAACCACCCGCCGTCACCTGATAGGGCGGGCGCTCAGGCTCGATCCCCTGCTCGTGTAGACGGGCGAGCGTCTCGTCCATGCTCTCCACGCCGATCGCGATATGACCGTAGCCGGTCCCGTTGTCATAGGCCCGGCCGTCGTGGTTGAACGTCAGCTCCAACACGTCGGGCGCGTCGCCGATCGAGAAGAAGTAGTTCGTCGCCTCCGTCTCTCCGTTCCGGACGATGTCCATCTCGCGGCTGAACGTGAAGCCCAGTGCCTCGTAGAACTCTCGGCTCTGCGCTGGGTCGGTGATTCGAACCATCGTGTGTAGGTATCGAGCGCTCATGGCCTCCATCCTACGGAACTGCCGTCCGGCGCCCGCGCCCCCGACGCCGGCGGCGCGCGATCGGTCAGCGGGCCGACGATAGTGTGGGCGGGATGGGCGAGACCTTCGAGGAGCGCCGCGAGCGCGGCCGCGCGCTCCGCGAGAGCGTGCCCCGGGAGAGCCACGCGGGGTGGGACCCGCCTCTCGGCCGCAGGGACCCGATCGCCACCATCGAGGCGGCCGCCGTGGGCCGCGTGCCGGAGCTCGTTCCGATCCGGCATGCACGGATGGCAGCCTCGCCGTTCGCCTTCCTGCGGGGCACCGCCGACGTGATGGCGCTCGACCTTGCGTCGACCCCCACGACCGGCTTGCGCGTGCAGGCCTGCGGGGACGCCCACATCCTCAACTTCGGCGAGTTCGCGACCCCCGAGCGAAACGTCATCTTCGACATCAACGACTTCGACGAGACACACCCGGCGCCGTTCGAATGGGACGTCAAGCGACTTGCCGCCAGCCTCGAGATCGCGATGCGCGGCAACGGGGCGCCGGCGGAGCTCCGCGAGCGAGCGATCTCGCGTGCCGTGGCGGCGTACCGGATCCACATGGCGGAGTACGCGGACCTCCCGGCGCTCGACCTCTGGTACGCGCGGATCGCGATCGACGAGGTCGTCTCGTACTTTCCGAGCCCGCACCGGCGGCTCGTGCGCCGGGACATCGCCCGTGCCCGCCGCAAGACCCACGCGCGCGCCTACCGAAAGCTGACGGAGATGGTGGACGGTCGGCCGCGGTTCGTCGACGACCCCCCGCTCATCGTCCGGCTCGAGGACACGCGGTACGGGCTCGACGAGGTGCAGGGGGCGATCGACGCATATCACGAGTCCCTGTCCGACCGTCACAGGGCGCTGTTCGACCGTTTCCGCTTCGTCGACGTGGCGCGGAAAGCCGTCGGCCTCGGCAGTGTCGGCACGCGCTGCTGGGTGGCGTTGTTCGAGGGGCCTGACCGGCCGGGCGGCGACCCGCTCGTGCTCCAGGTGAAGGAAGCCGGCGCGTCCGTGCTGGAGCCCGTCGCCGGGGCGTCGCCCGAGGACGAGCATCACGGACGGCGTGTGGTGTCCGGCCAGCGCCTCACCCAGGCGGCGAGCGACATCTTCCTCGGATGGTCGACCGCGCCCGTCAGCCGGCGCCAGTACTACGTCCGTCAGTTGTGGGACGTCAAGGGCGCGGGCGACCCCGCGGTGATGGAGCACGACAACCTCGCCCGCTACGGCTCGCTCTGCGCCTGGGCGCTCGCGCGGGCCCACGCCCGCACCGGCGACCCGGTCGTGATCAGCAGCTACCTCGGCAAGAGCGCCCGGTTCGAGAAGGCCGTCGCGCGCTTCGCGAGGCTCTACGCAGACCAGGTCGTGGCCGACCACGCGTCGCTCGTCGGCGCCATCGACGGCGGCCAGCTCGAGGCCCTCCCCGGCTAGACACGTCCGGACTCAGCCGGCCGTTGCCGGCAGATCGATCTCCGCCGGTAGCTCGCTCCGCGAGTCGAACGCCTCGAGCTCGAGCCGGGCCCGCGCGTCGACGTACACGTACACCGTGACGAGCGCCACGAACGGCATCGCCAGCGCGTACACGACGCCGGCGACGATGTTGAGCAGCGCCAGCGGCGCGCTGGTAGCAAAGATCAGCAGCGCCCCGAGCAACGGGCCGGCGGCGAGGGCGACCACGGCGCTGACGCCCACGAGTGAGCCGACCCGCCACCAGCGGCGGCTGACGAGCCGGCCACTGCGGCGCAGCGAGGCGATCGCGCGCTCGTCCTCGAGCTCGATGACCGGGGCGAGCAGCGACCACCGGATCGCGAGCCAGATCGCGGCGGGGATCAGGACGGTGGTCGCGGTGAGGGCGAGCCAGACGGCGACGAAGATCGTGATGCCCACGAGCAGCGGCCCGATCCGGCGCAGCGCGAGCCGGTAGGCACCGACCGCGTCGACCTCCCGGCCGGCGTCGATCTCGACGAGAGCGCACGCCGTCGCAGCTTGCACGAGCCCGAGGCCGAGCACCGTCAGCGTTGCCCCGATCACCACGGCGAGGAAGGCGAACGCGCCGGCCGCTTCGCCGGTCACGGAGCCCAGCAGGTCGACAGCGCGGAACAGCAGCCACTGCGCCGCCGTGATCACGACTGCCAGCGGGATGAGGATCACCCCGATGCCCAGCACGAGCCGGGCGCGCTTCACGTACATCCGCGCCGAGGCGGCGAGGATCTGCCCCCAGCTCCGCCGCCGCCCGAGGCGGAGCGGCGCGACAGGTGTCCAGGTTGCCTTGACGGCGAGGAGCACGATCGAGCCCGAGGACGCTGCCCAGGAAGATCAGCATCGGGAGGGGGTTGCGGAGCAGCCGGATCAGCGCCTCGGACCCTGTGGCGACGCCCGAGCAGAAGAGATCGGTCGCGCTCGTGCCGAAGAGACCCCCCGTCGGCACGGCGTAGCTGACGTCACGCCAGTCGTCCGACCACTCGATCGGGCGTTCCCATTGCGTCTTCATGTTCGGGCCCGTCGGGCCGTTGAAGAACGCCTTCTGCAGCTCGCCCCAGCGTCCCTCGAAGGCGATCCACGGGAAGGCGGCTTTCGCCGCCGCGGGATCGCCCGGGATCGTCTTCACCTTCGGCGTCAGCTCGTCGTGCGGCCCGCGCGTGTCGTCGCAACCGACGCCGGCGTCGGCCGAGCTGCCGAGGTAGAGCGCATCGGTGTACTTGTTCGCGTGCGAGCCCGCCGCGGGATAGACGACCGGGTGCGTCCCGTCGACGATCTCGAGCTTGTCCTCGTCCCACGAGGCGCTCTCCGCTCCCTCGTGCGAGCTGTAGCCGACCTTCGCCGGGGACGCCGCCTGCAGCGCCGCGCGGGCGTCCGCAGCGTCGAAGACGAGCTGGATCATCTCCCAGTCGCCCTCGTGAGTGTTGTTGAAGTCGTTGAACGGGTAGAAGAACCAATACTGCAACGACACCTGCTCGGGTCTTTCCGCCTCGTGGGTGACGTGCGCGTAGACGGTCGGCGACGATCCCGCCGTCAGGCGGCGTGCCCACTGCTCGTAGCTGCACCCCGCGTCGAGCGGGTCGCCGGGGAAGTCGAGGTGGTACTCGTAGCGGTCGGCGAGATCAGCGGCGCCGGGGCCGATCTTGACGAGGTCGGTGCGGTTCCAGGGGCCGCGCAGGGCGACGGTCGGGTCGCCGAAGAGCACGTTCACGTCCGTCGGGATGTAGGGCTCGCCGGGCCCGCACTCCTCCGGCTGCTCGACGAGGCGCACCACCGGGGCATAGCGCTCGGCGAGCGCGGTCTCGTCGGCGAGGTCGGCCGACGCGGTCGCGCACCAGGTCAGCGTGCCGCAGACGGCGATCACGAGGCAGGCGAGCCGGCAGGCACGTGCGCGCGTCATGAGCGCCGAATCCTCGCAGGCATGCCGGACCGATGGCGGCGATCGGACCATCTAGGCTGACGGCTGTGGAGTACGTCACCCGCGAGGAGCTCGAGGCCGGTCTCGAGGAGATCCGCCGGTCGCCCGCCGACAGCGGCTCGGTAGAGCTGATCGTGCGACGTCCGGCCGAGAACGAGCGCGAGGTGCTCGAGGCGGGTGAGCTCGATCTCGACGAGGGTCTCGTCGGTGACGCGTGGCAGGCCCGCGGCTCGAGTCGCACCTCGGATGGATCGGCCAACCCGCTCGCGCAGCTGACGCTGACGAACGCGAGGCTGATCGCGCTCGTCGCGCGGGAGCGCGAGCGCTGGCCGCTCGCCGGCGACCAGCTGTACGTCGACCTCGACCTGAGCGAGGACAACGTTCCGCCCGGAACACGTCTGGCCGTCGGCTCGACGGTGGTCGAGGTGACGACCGAGCCGCACACCGGCTGCGCGAAGTTCAGCGCCCGCTTCGGCTCGGACGCGCTCAGGTTCATCAACTCGCCGGTGGGCCGGTCGCTCCGTCTGCGCGGGGTCAACGCCCGGGTCGTCGAGCCCGGCACGGTCCGCGCCGGCGACGAGATCCGCAAGCTCTAGCAGCGCCGGCGACGGCCGGCGTCGCCAGCGGGGCTCAACCCCGTTGCACGCCCATCGACACCTTGCCGATGTAGCCGTTGCCGCGTCTCGTCAGCTTCAGGATCGACTTGCTGCCGCCGTTGACGAAGATCGAGTCGTTTGCATTCCGGGTCTGCCGGGTACCCCGCCTGTTGTACGGGGAGCGCTTGTAGACGGCGTCGGTGAGCGTGTCCGGGAAGAACAACTGGCCCGTGTGCACGACGCTGCCGCCGACGTGCACCTGCACGTGGATGTGCACGGTGCGGCCCGAGTACCACCCGGGGTAGATCGTCTGAAGGAGCGCGACGCCGTTCTTGTCCGTCCGCTGGATGCCGCGCAGGAAGGTGAGGCCCTCGGTGCCCTCCTGGGAGAACCCGGAGTACGTGCCGCCGGCGTCGCAGTGCCAGAGGTCGACGGCGGCGCCCTTGATCGGCTTGCAGGTCGAGACGTCGATCACGGTTGCGCGGACCGTCAGCGGGACGCCCGGCTTGCCCTCGCGCATGTCGCGGCGCACCTTGTCGCCGTCCAGGTAGTAGGGGCCCTCGGTCATCTCCGGCGAGAGGACGCAGCTGACGAGACCGGAAGCGACCGCCGCCGGGCCGGCGCTCGACGCCTCGGCGTCCCGAGCCTGATCGAGACCCCAGGCGGAGCCGCCGGCGATCGCGCCGGCGAGCCCACCGAGCTTGAGCAGCGAGCTGCGACGCGTGAGGCGGCTCTCATCGTCGATCTCGTGTGTGTGGTCGTGCGTGTGTTCGTCCATGCGGGCAGCGTAGGACGACCGGATGAGAATCGCCTATGAGACGGGTAAAGGTTTCCTAATCTCAGGTTGCCTGATACTCAGCCGTCGAGCCCTGGGTCTCCCTCGCCGAGATCCTCGACGACGAGCCCGAAGAGGATGCCGTCCACCCAGCCATCGTCGCGGGCGTAGGCACGGCGGCGCACACCCTCGCGCACGAAGCCGGATCGCTCGGCGTGGCGCAGCGCCGCCTCGTTGAACCCGTAGACCTCCAGCTGCAGGCGATGGAAGCCGAGCTCGTCGAACAGGTGACGCTGGAACAGCCGGGCCGCCGTGTCGGCCGCACCGTGCCCGCGGAACCGCGGGTGGAGCGCGAGACCCCAGAGGTTCGCGATGCGCGAGCGGCGGTTGACGCGCTCGAAGGACATCGTGCCGGCCGGCCGGCCGTCGACCTCGATCAGGTAGACGCCGGAGGCGTCCGGCTCGGCCGAGGCCCGCTCGATCTCGGCCTGGATCTCCTCGGCTGAGGAAGGGCGGACGGCGGCGAGAAACGGCGCCACCTCGTCGTGGGTGACGAGCCCGACGAGGAACGGCACGTCGGCCGGGGTGGCGCGCCGGATCGTGACCGTGCCGTGCACGGTCACGATCCTACGCGCGGGTCAGGCGCCCTTTGCGGCGCCGTGCAGCTTGAAGGCGAAGATGATCTCGGTGATGCCGCGGGCCATGCAGACCGCGGCGACCCAGATCACGAGCAGGAGCGCCTGACGGCCGAAGTAGCCCGCCGCCCAGAAGCCGAGCAGGATCTCCACGATCCCGACGAGCAGCTGCAGCCACCAGACCGCGATGTCGTTCTTCGTCGCGAAGGAGACGACGATGTCGAACGTCCCCTTGAGCACGAGGAAGAAGCTCATCAACCCCGCCAGAGCGGCAAAGGTGTCGAACGGGTTGATCACCGCGATCACGCCGGCGATCACGAAGAGGACGCCGATCAGCGCATGCACGATCTTCCAGCCGGTAGACGAGGCGCCGAGGGCGAAGAACTCGTTCACGCCGAAGAAGATCGCGACGACGCCGAACAGGTAGGCGACCGACGACAGGCTGACATAGGTGAACCGGAAGATGACCAGCGAGATCACGAGCCAGAGGATCCCGGTGAGCAGGAAGAGCCACCAGAAGCCGCCTGCATCCTTCCTCACCTGGGTCTCATCGAGCGCGAACGACGACATGGAACTCCTCTCGTTACGGTGACGGAGCGAATGTACGGCGTCCGCCGACCGTCTCCTGCCGGGCATCCCGTGCGGTTCAATCCGGACATGCGAGCGGACGGCGACCCGCGCGCGCCCGAGACGCCCCCGGCGTCGGCTTTCGCATCTCCGCTCGCGATCGGCGCGTCGCGGCGGCCGTCCTGGCGGGCGGTGTCGCGTACCGGTTCTTCTTCTGGCTGCTGGCGCTCGCGCTGCTGCTCGGCGGCGCGCTCGGGTTCACCGACGCGGACGGCGTCGGCGACGCGCTCGCGAGTCACGGCGTCGGGGCGGTGCTCGTCACCACGGTCGGCGACGCCGCCCGATCGTCTCAGGCCGCGCGCTGGTGGCTCCTCCTGGTCGGTGCCTGGCTCCTGCTCTGGACGGGATACATGGCGGCGAAGACGCTCGTGCTCGTGCACGCCACCGCGGCGATCCTCGACGTTGCTCTCCTGGAGCGGCGCACCACCGAAACGACGGACACGTGAGCGAGGCTGAGCACCCACGCCGCGTCACATGGCTCGGGCACGCCACGGTGCTCGTCGACCTGGACGGGACGAAGCTGCTCACCGATCCCGTGCTGCGACCGCGCGTCATGCACCTCCGGCGTGCCTGGCCGGCGGACGCCCGAGCCCTGCGCGGCGTCGATGCGGCGCTGGTCTCGCATGTCCATTTCGACCATCTCGACCTCCCGTCGCTCGAACGACTCGGGCGCGCGGTGCCGGTCGTGGTGCCACGGGGTGCCGGCGGCCTGCTCCGCAAGCGCCGGTTCGAGCAGGTGGTCGAGGTCGGTGTGGGGGACTCGGTGCGGATCGGCGCGCTCACGATCGTCGCCACGGAGGCGGAGCACGACGCCGATCGTGGCCCGCTCGGCACGAAGGCGCCGTCGCTCGGCTTTCTCGTGCGCGGTTCGCGGACGGTGTACTTCGCGGGCGACACCGATCTCTTCGCCGGGATGGCCGACATCGGCGAGGGTCTCGATCTGGCGCTGTTGCCGGTCGCCGGGTGGGGGCCGAAGGTCGGCCCGGGTCACCTCGACCCGCAGAAGGCGGCCGAGGCGCTGACGCTGTTGCGACCGCGGGTGTGCGTCCCCATCCACTGGGGCACGTACAGCCCGTTCTCCTGGAGTGCGGCGCGACGAGCCGGGGCGGCGCTCCCACCCGAAGAGCTCCGCAGGCTCGCGGCGGCTGTCGCACCCGAGGTCAGGATTGAGGTGCTAGGGCGAAACGGGGTGCTCAGCCTCGACTGACACGGCGCCCCGGCGTCCGCGCAGGGCGCCCGATCCGAGCGCGACGCCGAGCAGGATCAGCGCCAGCCCGCCGAGCGCCGCGGCGGTGATCGGCTCGTCGAGGAGCACCGCGCCGTACGCGAGCGCGAACCCGGGCATCAGGTACGTGACGAGGCTCACCCGGTTCGATCCGAAGAGGCGCAGCGTGCGGTAGAAGACGAGCTGCGCGAACGCCGTGCCGACGAGCGCGAGCGCCAGCAGCGAGGCGATGGCGGCCGCCGTCGGCGCCTCGTCGGGGAGCTGCCACAGACCGGGCAGGAGCAGATACAGGCCGGCGGCGAGCATCGAGCCGGTGGCGAGGACGGGACCCGGCGTGGCGTGGACGTTCAGCTTCCCGATCACGTTTCCCGACGAGTACGAGAGCGATGCGAGCACGACGGCGAGCGTCCCCGCCACGGCCCACCAGCCGCCCGCCGGGTCGGCGCCCGCGAGCACGGCGACGCCGACCAGCCCCAGAGCGACCCCCGCGAGCTGTGCGGCGCGAACACGCTCGTGTGGGAGGAAGCGCCAGCCGAGGAGGAGCGTGAAGATCGGCACCGTGGCCTGTGCGATCGAGGCGACGCCCGAATCGATGTGCTTCTCGCCCCACGCGACGAGCCAGAACGGGAGCGCAGCACCGACCGCGCCCAGAACCAGGCACGGGAGCCACGCCGCGCGGAGCTCGGCCGCGGCGCGGTGAGCCCCCATCGTGGCCGACAGGTACGAGAACAGCACCACCGCCGCGATCAGCGCGCGCCCTGTCATGAGCGTCGCAGGCTCCAGTCCACCCTCGACCGCCACCTTGATGAACAGGAACGAGGCGCCCCACACGGCGGCGAGCACGAGCAATAACGGCCAGTACCTGGTCACGCATCCATCGTAGGGGCGAGGCCTGCCTCGCCCTCTCGTCAATCACTCCGCGATCGGACGAGCCCGGTGGCGAGCGCGGTGCCGCAGAGGATCAACGCGAGACCGGCGAGGGCGACCGCCGTCACCGGCTCGTCGAGGAACACGGCCCCGTAGACGAGCGCGAAGGCCGGGACGAGGTAGGTGACGAGGATCGCGCGTGAAGCCCCCGCGCTCGCGATGAGCCGGAAGTAGAGGAGGTAGGCGAGACCCGTCCCGAGTGCGCCGAGCGCGACCACGGCGGCGATCGTGCCCGCCGGCGGCGGCTCGGCGGGGAGCTGCGCGAGGCCGAACGGCGCCATGATCACTGCTGCGACGGCGAGCTGGCCGACCGAGATCTGGAGCGGTGGCAGATGGCGGATCGTGCGGCCGGCGTAGAGCGCCGAGATCGCGTAGCAGGTCGCTGTCCCGACGGCGGCCAGCGCACCGAGGAGGTCGCCGCCGCGCTGTGCGCCGACCAGGAGCGCGACGCCGACGATCCCGATCCCGATCCCGACGAGGCGAAGCCCTGTCACCCGCTGGCTCGGATCGATGCGGGAGGCGAGAGCGACCGTCGCGATCGGCGCCGCTGCCATGAACACGCCGGCGAGCCCCGAGTCGAGGTGCGTCTCGGCGTACCCGAGCAGCCAGAACGGGACGGCATTGTTGAGCGCGCCCAGGACGGCGAGTGGCACGAGGGCGCTCCGCAACGGCCGCAGGCCGCCGTGCGCGAGCGCGAGCGGCAGCAGCACGAGCGTGCCGACGACCGTGCGTCCGAGGGCGACCACCGCCGGCGCGAGGTCGTCCACCCCGAGCGAGATGAACATGAAGGACGAGCCCCAGAGAGCAGACAGGCAGAGCAGGAGCAGCGCATCGCGGCGCGTCACGGATCGACCCTAGACGGTGAGGTCGTGCCTCCGAGGCACCCGGTAGGATGACGTCCTGAGCTCCGTCGCGGAAACAGCGCTTCACCGCCGGCTCGGCCTCACGGACGGGGAGCTCGACCACATCGTCGCGCTGCTGGATCGCGAGCCGAACGACTTCGAGCTCGCGGTGTTCTCGCTCCTCTGGTCGGAGCACTGCGGCTACAAGCACTCGGCGCTGCTCCTGCGCCGGCTGCCGAGCGGCGGGCCGCGCGTGCTCCAGGGGCCGGGGGAGAACGCAGGGGTGCTCGACCTCGGGGACGGCCTTGCCGTCGCATTCAAGGTCGAGAGCCACAACCACCCGTCGGCGGTGGAGCCGTTCCAGGGGGCTGCGACGGGGGTTGGAGGCATCCTGCGGGACATCGCGGCGATGGGTGCCCGCCCGGTGGCGCTGCTCGACGGGCTGCGTTTCGGCGCGCCCGACGTCCACTTCTCGCGCGCCGTCGGCGGGATCGGGGGGTACGGGAACTCGGTCGGCGTGGCGACGGTGGGGGGCGAGGTGGTCTTCGATGACGCGTACGCGTCGAACTGTCTCGTCAACGCGATGTGCGTCGGGCTTCTTCCTGCCGACCGGTTGATGCGCGCCAAGGCAACCGCCGCCGGCGCACTCGTCGTGCTCTACGGCGCCACCACCGGCCGGGACGGGATCGGTGGCGCGTCGGTGCTCGCGAGCTCCGAGCTCGGGGAGGACGACGCCGACAAGCGGCCAACGGTGCAGGTCGGTGACCCGTTCACCGGCAACAAGCTCATCGAGGTCTCCGTCGAGCTCGTCGAGCGCGGGCTGGTGCTGTCGCTGCAGGACTGTGGCGCGGCAGGTCTCGCATCGTCGCTCTCCGAGATGGCGGCCGACTACGGCATCGACGTCCAGCTCGACCGTGTGCCGCTGCGCGAGGCGGGGATGGAGCCGTGGGAGGTGATGATCTCCGAGTCGCAGGAGCGGATGGTCGCGATCGTCACGCCCGAGCTCCTGGCGGACGTTCGAGAGGTCTGCGATCGCTGGGAGCTGCACCACGCCATCGTCGGCGAGGTGACCGACAGCGGTCTGCTGCGAGCGCTCTGGGATGGCGACGTGGTGGGTGAGATCCCCGCGCACCTCCTGACCGAGGAGTGCCCGCGCTACGCCGTCGAGCGCGAGCCACGCGCAGCACCGCCCGAGGTCCCGATCACGCAGGCACCGTCCACGCCCGACGCGCTGCTCGAGTTGCTCGGGTCGCCGAACCTCCGCTCGCGCGCCTTCGTCTACCGGCGCTACGACCAGCTCGTGCAGTCCCGCACCGTGCGCCGGCCCGGTCTGGACGCAGCCGTGCTGCGCCTGCGCCCATCCTGGCGTGGGCTCGCGCTCACGCTCGACGGCACCGGCCGCGTCGGGTCGCTCGACCCGTTCACGGGTGGCGCGCTCGCGATCCTCGAGGCGGCGCGCAACGTCGCGTGCGTCGGAGGAGAGCCGCTCGGGTTCACGGACTGCCTCAACTTCGGCAACCCGGAGAAGCCGGAGATCGGCTGGGAGCTGGCCGAGGCGATCGAGGGCATGGCGCGGTCCTGCGAAGCACTCGGCGTACCGGTCGTGTCCGGCAACGTCTCGCTCTACAACGACACCGACGGCGTCTCGATCCACCCGACACCGGTCGTCGGTTGTGTCGGTCTCGTGCCGGACGTCCGCCGCGTGCCGGCGGGCTGGCGAGACGGCGACGTGCTCCTGCTCGCGACCGCCGGCGGACCGTCGCTGGCCGGCTCCGAGTACCAGGCGCGCTACGGGGAGGTGTCCGGCGTCCCGCCCGCACTCGACCTTGCCGCCGAGGCGGCGCTCGTCGAGCTGCTGCGGCGCACCGCACCGCACGCGTCGCTCGTCCACGACGTGAGCGACGGCGGGCTGGCCGTCTGCCTCGCGGAGATGGCGCTCTTCTCGGGGATCGGCGCCCACCTCGACCTGCCGGACGACCCGGTAGTGCTGTTCGGGGAAGGTGGTGGTCGCGCCGTGATCGCGCTTCCGTCGGAACACCTGGCGCTGGAGAGCGAGGTCGATCCGCTCGGGTCGGACATCGCGTTGCGCCGGATCGGCGAGGTCGGCGGCGACGCGCTCTGCGGGGTGCCGCTGCGCGAGCTCGAGGAGGCGTGGGCGACCTAGTGGTCTCTCCGGCAATTCCGGCACCCCTTCGTGCGGCTGCAAACGCTTCGCATGCCGTCGTCCTCGGTCGCCCCGATACCAGTAGGTATCGGGGCTCCCTGCGTCCTAGGCCTGCTCGGTTTTCGCCGACGAACAGGCACCGGACTCCCCGGAGAGACCACTAGATGTGCGGCGTCTTCGGGATCCGGTCGGTGGAGCGAGACGTGGCCCGCCTGGCGTACTTCGGTCTCTTCGCGCTGCAGCACCGCGGCCAGGAATCCGCCGGGATCGCAGTCTCGGAGGGCGGTCGTATCACCGTCATTCGCGAGATGGGGCTCGTGCCGCGCGTCTTCGACGAGGAAAAGCTGCAGGCGCTGCCGGGCGAGGTGGCCGTCGGGCACACGCGCTACTCGACCACGGGGGGCGCGCACTGGTCGAACGCGCAGCCGGTGATGCACCGCGGGGCGGTGCGGACGGTCGCGCTCGGGCACAACGGCAACCTCGTCAACGCCACCGAGCTGCGCGACGAGCTCTTCACCGGCGGCGTGCGCCTGGGGTCGACGTCGGACACCGAGGTGATCGCGGCGCTGCTGGCGCACGCCGAGGGGGAGCTACCGGACGCTGTGACTGCCACCATGCGCCGCCTCGAGGGTGCGTTCTCGGTCGTGGGCGTCGCGGACGGGACGCTCGTCGCCTTTCGCGACCGGCACGGGATCCGGCCTCTGTCCCTCGGCACCGTCGGCGCCGACTGGGTCGTCGCGTCCGAGACCTGCGCCCTCGACCTCGTCGGCGCCGAGTTCGTGCGCGACGTGCGACCCGGTGAAGTCGTCTGGGTCGATGAGACCGGGCTGCACGCGGCGCAGGCGGTTCCGGCCGGCCGTCACGCAGCCTGCGTCTTCGAGCACGTCTACTTTGCCCGCCCGGACTCGCGACTCGCAGGCAGCGAGGTCCACATGGGACGCGTCCGCCTCGGCGAGCGCCTGGCCGAGGAGGCGCCCGCCGTCGCAGATGTGGTGATGTCGATCCCGGATTCGGGCACGCCCGCGGCGATCGGCTTCGCGAAGCGCTCGGGGATCCCGTACGACGAAGGCCTGATCAAGAATCGCTACGTCGGCCGGACGTTCATCCAGCCGGACCAGGAGCTGCGACGACAGGGGATCCGCCTCAAGTTCAACCCGCTGGACGAGATCGCCGGCCAACGCATCGTGATCGTGGACGACTCGATCGTGCGCGGAAACACGATGCGGCAGCTCGTGGAGATGCTCGTCGACGCCGGTGCCGAGGAGGTGCACGTCCGCATCTCCTCGCCGCCGGTCGTGTCGCCCTGCTTCTACGGGATCGACATGGCCGACGAGGACGAGCTCGCCGCCGCGCACCGCTCGGTGGAGGAGATGCGCGAGCTGATCGGCGCCACCACGCTCGCCTACCTGTCGGTAGAGGGGATGCAGTGGGCCACGCGCCAGCCCTCATCGGCGGTGTGCAACGCCTGCTTCACCCGCGCCTACCCGACGCCCGTCCCGGCAGAGGGTGTCGAGAAGCTCCGCTTCGAGCCCGCCGGCACGCCCGTCTGAGTGCACGGGGACGAACAGACCTACGCCGCCGCCGGGGTCTCGCTCGCCACGGCCGAGTCGATCGTCGAGCGCCTGCGGGCGGCTGTCGAGTCGACTCGAACCGCCGGGGTGGTGGGGGCTCTCGGGGCATTCGCGGGTCTCTACGCGCTCGACGAGCGACGACTGCTGGTGGCGTCGACCGACGGCGTCGGCTCGAAGCTCGTGCTGGCGCGCCGCGCGGGAAAGCTGCGCTGGTGCGGCATGGATCTGGCCGCGCACTGCATCAACGACGTGCTCACGACCGGCGCCGACCCGCTCGTGCTCCTCGACTACGTCGCCGCCAACAGGATCGACCAGGAGCAGGTCGCCGAGCTCGTCGAGGGTGCGGCGGAGGTCTGCCGCGACGCGGGCTGCGCCATCCTCGGCGGCGAGACGGCGGAGCTGCCAGGTGTCTACCGTGAGGAGGAGCTCGACTTTGCGGGCACCTGCGTCGGGATCGTCGAGCGCGAGCGGCTGATCGACGGCTCGCGTGTCGCGACGGGTGACGCCGTGGTCGGTCTCGCATCGGCCGGGATCCACGCGAACGGGTTCTCTCTCGTCCGGCGTCTCGTCGGGACGGACGACATCGACGCCGAGCTGCTGCTTCCACCGACGCGCCTCTACCTGCACGAGGTACGTGCGCTCCGCGGTCGCGCGGATGTGCGGGCGCTCGCACACGTGACGGGGGGCGGCATCGCAGGCAATCTCTCGCGTGTCCTGCCCGACGGGCTCGGCGCGGTGGTCGACCCGGCCGCGTGGGAACGACCCGTCGTGTTCGGCTGGCTGGCCGAGAAGGGAGTCGAGGAGGAGGAGCTACGCGGGGTCTTCAACCTCGGCATCGGGTACTGCGTCGTCGTGCCGGCGGCTGACGTCTCGACGGACGACCTCGTCATCGGGCGGGTCGAGGCCGGAGTGGACGGGGTGGCGTGGGCGGACGCGTAGGCGTCCTCGCCTCCGGCGAGGGGTCGAACCTCCAGGCGCTGCTGGACGCCGACCTGCCTGTGGTGGCCGTCGCCTCGAGCGCTCGCGACACGGGCGCGCTCGACCGGGCCGCCGCCGCCGGTGTGCCGGCAGCCGCCTTCCCGCTCCAGACCTACCCCGACCGCGTCATCCGCGATGCCGACATGGCCGATTGGCTCGCCCTGCACGGTGTCGACCTCGTTGTCCTGGCAGGCTACATGCAGCTCCTCACGCCGTCGTTCCTCGAACGCTTCCCCGGGCGCGTCGTCAACGTTCATCCGGCACTGCTCCCGGCCTTCCCGGGTCTGCACGCCGTCGAGGAGGCGCTCGCCGCCCGCGTCCCGGAAACGGGCGCCACCGTCCACCTCGTCGACGAGGGGGTCGACACCGGCCCTGTTCTGCGCCAGCAGGCCGTGCCGGTGCTCCCCGGGGATACCGTCGAGACGTTGCACGCGCGCATCAAAGAGGTGGAGCACCGCCTGCTGCCCGAGGTCGTGAAGGATCTGATCGCATGAAGCGGGCGCTCCTCTCCGCCTACGACAAGACGGGCCTGGCCGCCTTTGCGGAGGGTCTCGACCGGCTCGGCGTCGAGCTCGTGGCGAGCGGTGGCACGGCCCGTTTTCTCGCGGATGCCGGGCTCGCCGTGACTCCGGTCGAGGAGCTGACCGGCTTCTCGGAGATGCTCGGCCACCGGGTCGTGACCCTGCACCCGGCCGTGCACGGCGGCATCCTCGCCCGCCGCGACGTGGCGCAGGACATCGCCGATCTCGAGACGCACGGCATCGCTCCGCTCGATCTCGTCTGCGTCAACCTGTACCCGTTCGAGGACACCGTCGCCCGGGCGGACGTCTCGTGGGAGGACGCGATCGAGAAGATCGACATCGGCGGGCCGGCGATGCTCCGCGCGGCAGCGAAGAACCACGCCGACGTCGTCGCCGTGTGCCGTCCCGACGACTACGAGCCGCTGCTGGACGAGCTGCGACGGACGGGTGCGGTGTCCGTGGAGACGCGCCGGCTCCTCGCCGCCCGTGCCTTCGCCACCACCGCAGCCTACGACGCGGCCATCACGTCGTGGCTGCAGCGCGGACAACCCGCGCCCGAGACGCTCGTGCTCGCCTTCGACCTGAAGCTCGAGCTCTCCTACGGCGAGAACCCACATCAGCCCGCCGCCTACTACGCCGCGCGCGGCGCCCGCCGGCATCTCCTGTCCCGCGTGGAGCAGCGGTCCGGCAAGCCACTCTCGTACAACAACCTCAACGACCTCACCGCCGCGCGAGCGCTCGCGGACGAGCTCGACGGGCCCGCCTGCGTGATCGTGAAGCACGCCAACCCATGCGGCGCGGCCGTGGCGGAGACGATCGAGAAGGCCTACGCGAAAGCGCTCGCGTCCGATCCGGTCTCCGCCTACGGCGGCGTCGTCGTCCTCACCGAGGCCGTCTCGTCACGGCTCGGGGAGACGCTCGCGCAGCAGTTCATCGAGGTGCTGTTCGCGCCCGGGTACGACGAGCAGGCGCTCGAGGCGCTGGTCGCGAAGCCCGGCGTCCGCGTGCTCGACGACGTCGAGCGTCGCGCCGGAGAGGGCGCCGAGCTCGACCTGCGGCGCGTGCCCGGCGGCCTGCTCGTGCAGGGCGAGGACGTGGGCACGGTCGCCCGCAAGTCGATGGACGTCGCCTGCGGCGACGTCGACGAGGCGACCTGGGCCGACCTCCTGCTCGCCTGGACGGTCGTCAAGCACGTCACCTCGAACGCGATCGTCCTGGCCCGGGACGGCATGACGATCGGCGTCGGAGCGGGACAGATGAGCCGGGTCGACGCAGTGCGCATCGCGCTCGCCAAGGCACGCGAGAACGGTCACGAGGTCGCCGGCGCGGTGCTCGCGTCTGACGCCTTCTTCCCGTTCGCCGACGGGCCGGCGCTCGCGCTCGAGGCCGGCGTCGCGGCGGTGATCCAGCCCGGCGGCTCGAAGCGGGACGCCGAGGTGACGGCGGCCGTGCAGGAAGCCGGCGCCGCCATGGTGCTCACGCACCGCCGGCATTTCCGCCACTGACGGCGCAGGCTCGTTACACCGGTGACACGCCGCCGTCCGGGCCGCCGCGCGCGTATTCCGGCTCGATGTCCTCCTCTGCGTTCAGCACGTGGGCAAACCGGACGTGCGCTTCGTCGACCGACACCTCCCGGCCCGACTCGATCTCGCGGCGCAGGTCGAGCAGGAGTTGTGCCACCTCGGGACGACCCGCGAGCTCATCCTCGACTCTGGCGAGCGCGCAGCCGTGCTCCCAGAAGGCGCAGGCCTCGCCGGGGCATCGCTCTCCGTGCCCCTCGGCGATCAGCTCGATCGTGCAAAGCGGCCGGTGCTCGTCCTTGTTCATGCTCCGACGATCGCAGCAGCGTCGCCGCGGGCCATCGGGCTCGCCGCTGATCCGTCCTGCGGCCTTTCCCGTAGGCTTCCGGCCGGTGCCCCGCGAGTACCCCACCGTCCTCGACCTCGTCGGCGACACCCCCATCGTCCGCCTCGTCTCGTTCGGTCGAGAGACCGGAGCCATGCTGCTTGCAAAGCTCGAGTTCATGAACCCGGGCGGGTCGAACAAGGACCGCATCGGCCTGTCGATGATCGCGGCCGCCGAGCGCGACGGGCTTCTGCTCCCGGGCGGCACGATCGTCGAGCCGACGTCGGGGAACACGGGTGTCGGCCTCGCCATCGCCGCCGCGCACAAGGGGTACCGCTGCATCTTCGTCATGCCCGACAAGATGAGCCAGGAGAAGATCTCGACGCTCCGTGCGTACGGCGCCGAGGTGGTGATCACGCCGACAGCCGTCGAGCACGACTCGCCGGAGAGCTATTACTCGGTCTCCGACCGGCTCGCCGAGGAGATACCGGGCGGGTTCAAGCCCGACCAGTACTCCAACATGGCAAACCCGCAGGCACATTACGAGACCACCGGGCCGGAGCTGTGGGAGCAGACCGACGGCGGGGAGATCGACGCGATCGTGATCTCCGTCGGCACCGGCGGCTCGATCTCGGGCATCGGGCGCTTCTTCAAGGAGCGCAAGCCGGAGGTGCTGATCGTCGGTGCCGACCCGGAGGGCTCGGTCTTCACCGCTGATGGCGAGCATCCCGTGCACCCCTATCTCGTGGAGGGGATCGGCAAGGACACCTGGCCCGAGACGATGGACCCGGCGGTCGTCGACGAGTGGATCCGCGTCTCCGACCGCGACTCGTTCCTCATCGCGCGGCGGCTGGCGCGCGAGGAGGGCTTGCTCGTCGGTGGCTCGTGCGGCACGACAGCCTGGGCGGCGCTGCAGGTCGCCGAGCGGCTCGGCCCCGGCGCCAGGGTGCTGATGACCTTCCCCGATTCCGGCCGCTCGTACCTGTCGAAGATCTACGACGACAACTGGATGATCCAGTACGGGTTCATGGAGCGTCGTGCACCGGTGCCGACGGTCGAGGCCGTGCTCCGCTTCAAGCGCGAGCCGGGGCACGACCTGCCCGAGCTCGTCGTCGTGGACGCGCACAAGAAGGTGGGCGCCGCCATCGACCTCATGCAGCGCTACGGGATCTCGCAGCTCCCGGTCGTCCGCCACGAGCCGGCCGAGTCGCTCGCGGACGTCGTCGGCTCGATCCAGGAGCGGGCCTTGCTCGACCGCGTGTTCAAGAACCCTGACGCGCTCAACGACGACGTCGCCGTCGCCATGCAGCCGCCGCTCGCTGCCGTCGACGTGACGGCGTCGCTCGACGACGTCTTCTCCGACCTCTCGGGGCCGAGCGCCGCGGTCGTGGTCGCCATCGGCGGGCGCCCGGCCGGGATCCTGACCCGCTCCGACCTGCTCGAATACCTCTCGCACCAACGGACACAGGTCGAAAGCTGACTGCAGCGCCCGGTGCCTGGCTCTCCGTAGGGGCCGGATACATCCGGCCCGCGTCTATCGCGCCCTCGCGGGCGCCGCGGCGACGTCGCGTGGAGCAGCGGGCTGCCGCTCCCGCCGCACGGTCACGAACACTGCTCCGATGACGACGGCAGCCCCGGCCAGCATCGCGCTTGTCGGGCGCTCGTCGAGGAAGACGGTGCCGAGCACGATCGCGACGAGCGGGTTGACGTACTGGTGCGTGACGACGAGCGAGATCGGCGCGCTGCGCAGCAGCCAGGCGTAGGCGGTGAAGCCGACCAGCGAGCCGGCGACGACGAGGTACATCCAGGCCAGGAGCGACCCGGTCGAGACGTGGCCGAGATCCCGTCCCTCACCCAGGACGAGCGCGAGCGCGGTGAGCGCGAGACCGCCACCGACCATCTCGTACACGGTGGCCACGAAGGGGTCGGAAGGCAGCGACAGCCGCCGTGAGACGAAGGAGCCCGTCGACCACGAGATGCTCGCTCCCAGCATCAGGAGCAGACCGATCGCCGTCGAGCCGCCGTGCGAGCCCTGCGGCACGACGATCAGTGCCAGGCCGACGATGCCCACGATGGCCGCCAGCCGTGTCGGGCGCGCGACGCTGTCGCCGGAGACGGTGCGCATGAGGACGACCTGCAGCGGCACGGAGCCCGCGATCATCGCCGCCAGGCTCGAGTCGATGCGTGTCTCCGCGAGCGTCACCACACCGACGCCGAAGGTGAGCAGCGCCACCCCCAGACCTGCGGCCGCCAGCGCCTCTCGCCGCGACACCCGAAGTGGCCGGCCGAACGCGGCCAACGCACCCGCGAGCAGTAGCCCGGCGGTGACGAAGCGTGCTCCCGCCGACAGCAGCGGCGGCAACGTCTCGACGGAGACCTTGATCGCCAGGTACGTGGAGCCCCAGACGAGGTACACGGTCCAGAGGGCCGTCCACAGTGCGATGCGGGAGGGCGGCCTCATGTCCATACAACGTGTCAACGACGCCGGCGGTGAGGTGCTTCCAGGGCCGTTCTGCCCGCAGGCGACTTCTCGCCGACGCGAGAAGTCGGGATCCGCTCTCGCGGATCCCTTGCACCCGAACATCTCCTGAAAGCGTCCGCTTCGCGGCCGCGAAGGCACATGAGCCGGCATGGTCGGGCTTGATCACTGTGCGTGTCTACGTGATCTGACACGAATCTGACTCGAGCGCGCCGCGGCGGGTGGAGCTGTTGTCACGTGCGCCATCGGTGCACCTCGGTGGACGATTCGCTGAACTCGAAGAAGAGCGCAAACTGCGCCAATTCGATCAACGGCAGGCTTGACCTTGTCGGCTCACGGCCATAGGTTCCTCCACGCACCGAGCACGGAGCGCGACTAGGTCGAAGCTCAGCCTGAGGGTTCTACGCGGAAGCGGAAGGTCCGTGGGCTGAGTGGACGAAAGCGCCACCGGCTCGGTGAACTCTCGTTCAGGCCGGTTTGTCTGAGCACCCGATCATCTGGGACGGTGCCGCTGGCGGACGCGGGGAGATCGCCACCAGTCCCCACTGCGCCTCGCGTGAGTGCGCGTGCACGTGAGGGAAGCCACGGCGAGCGGGCCTCCGGCACCGCGGCCCTGGCGTCGCGCGGAACTCGGTGAAACACTCGTCCCGTGAGCTCGGTCGAACTGCCGGTTGGCACCGTCACCTTCCTCTTCACGGACATCGAGGGGTCGACGCAGCTGCTCAAGCAGCTGGGGGGAGAGCGTTACGGCGTGGCACTCGTGGATCACCAGCGGATCCTGCGCGCGGCGTTCCTTGAGCAGGGAGGGCACGAGATTGACACGCAGGGCGATTCTTTCTTCTTTGCGTTTCGGCGGGCCAAGGATGCTGTGGCGGCAGCGATCGCTTGCCAGCGTGGGCTGGCAGCGCACACATGGCCCGAGGGCAGCGAGGTCCGGGTGCGTATGGGCATCCACACGGGCGAGCCTGCAGCAGCGGGCGAGCGGTACGTGGGCCTCGGCGTGCACCGAGCAGCGCGAATCTGCGCGGCAGGACACGGTGGTCAGGTGCTCGTCTCACAGACCGCGCGCGAGCTGCTCCGAGACGATCCGATCCCCGACGTCTCGCTGCGCGACCTCGGCGAGCACCAGCTCAAGGACCTGGACGAGCCCGAGCGCCTCTACCAGATCGTCGCGCCGGGGCTTCGGGAAGACCTCCCGGAGCTCAAGACCGCGGCACCCGCCCCGTTCGAGGGTCGGGAAGGAGAACTGGCGCAGGCGGCTGCCGCGCAGCTGGCCGCGAACTGGCGACGACCAGGTCGCCGCGTCCTGGTCGGCGCGACCTTTGCCGCAGCGGTCGTCGGCGTCACTATCGGCGTGCTCCTGACACAGGGGGGTGGGTCGAGGGCGAGCGCCTCCGTCGGCGCGAACGCCGTCGGCGTGATCGATCCCGACGGTGGCGAGATCGCGGCCGAGATCCCGGTGGGCGTCGCTCCCGGCGGGGTGGCGGCAGGACTCGACGCGATCTGGGTCTCGAACACGGGGGAGAACACCGTCTCCCGTATCGACCCGTCCACGAACGACGTCCGGCAGACGATCGTGGTCGGCGGCGGACCGGCCGGGGTAGCGGTCACACCAGACGCCGTCTGGGTCGCGAACGGTTTGGATGCCACCGTCTCACGTATCGATCCCGTGTCGAACCGAGTCTCCCAAACGGTCAACGTGGGCAACGGCCCGAGCGGCGCCGCAGCCGGGGAAGGAGCGGTCTGGGTCGCGAACTCCACGGACGGCACCGTCTCGCGGATCGACCCCGCCTCCGGCCGTGTGACGAAGACGTTTCCCGCAGTCGTCGGCGCGGCCGGGATCGCCGTCGGATTCGGACGTGTCTGGGTCGTCTCACCACCGTCCGGCAAGGTGATCGCCCTCGATCCCCGATCCGGTCGGATCGTGAAAGAGATCGGCGTCGGGGTCGATCCCGCCGCGGTTGCCGTCGGCGCCGGCGCCGTCTGGGTGGCGAATCGCGCGGACGGCACCGTCTCGAAGATCGAGCCGCGCACGGGCGCGGTGATCGGAACCGTCGCAGTCGGTCGTAGACCAAGCGGGATCGCCGCCGCCCCGGGCGCCATTTGGGTGGCGAACGAAGGCGACGGGACAATGTCGCGCATCGATCCGACGACGGTCAGCGTTGTGAAGTCGGTGTCGCTTGGGAACCCGCCGCAGGATGTTGCATGGCTGCCCCAGGGGGCGTACGTGACCGTCGGATCACGTGGCACACAGCACCGCGGTGGCAAGCTGACCGTCCTCGCAGGCGCGGCGGACTTCATCGACCCTGCACTCGCGTACACCGCGGCGGGCTGGGGGAGTCTGCTCTTGACGAACGACGGACTCGTCGGCTTCCGGAAGGTCGGAGGAGTCCAGGGCACCCAACTCGTACCCGACCTTGCCGAGTCACTGCCCATCCTCACCGACAGAGGGACGACATACACATTCCAGCTCCGTCCCGGCGTCCGCTACTCGACCGGGGCGTCCGTGCAGCCGGAGGATTTCCGGCGGGCCCTCGAACGGGTCTTCGAGCTCGGCTCGCCCGGGGCCGTGTACTACGCGGGGATCGTCGGGGCCGACCGATGCGCGAGAGGAAAGCCTTGTCGCCTCTCTCGCGGAATCGTCACCGACCGCGCAGCGCGAACCATCACCTTCAGGCTTGCGGCACCGGACGGCGACTTCCTGCCGAAGCTGGCGCTCCCCTTCGCATACGCGGTCCCTGCAGCGACGCCGTCGCACGATGTCGGAACGCAACCCGTCCCGGCCACCGGCCCCTATCGGATCGCAGAGTACGCACCCAAGGCGAAGGTGCTGCGACTGGTTCGCAACCCTCGTTTCCGCGAGTGGTCGGCCGAAGCGCAGCCGCAGGGATTCCCCGACTCGATCTCGTTCTCCTGGCGGCGGGGGCTCGACGAGATGTCCGCTCGAGTACGTGCGGTCGAGCGCGATCGCGCCGACGTCATGCTCGCATCGGCGGGACCTCCGGTGTCGAACGAGCAACTCGAGCAGCTCGTCGCCCGCTACCCCAGCCAGTTGCACCTCAACACCTCGTTCAACACGATGTTCTTCTTCCTCAACACCCGAGTGGCGCCGTTCGACGATGTCCGCGTGCGGCGCGCCGTCAACCATGCCTTCGACCCCGACGCCTTCGCGGCGAGCGAGGGACCCGCGGCGGCCCCGACCTGCCAGGTCGTGCCCCCCAACTTCCCGGGCTACACGCCGACATGCCTCTACCTGTCGGGCGGGGTGCAAGGCACCGAGAAGGCGCGGAGGCTGGTGGCCGGTGCAGGTGCCACCGGCGCCCAGGTGACCGTGTGGGTCCCGACCAGACAGGCCCGGGCGGGGCGAGACATGGCATCCCTCCTCGAATCCATCGGCCTCCGCGCGACTCTGAAGATCGTTCGCACCGTGTCCAGTCCCCGTCCCTACTTCCACAAGGTCGGCGACAGCCGGACGGCCGCCCAGATGGGCTGGGGCGGCTGGCTTGCCGACTTACCGGTCGCGTCGGCCTTCATCCCGCCGCTACTCAGCTGTGGAGCCTACGTCCCGAACTCGCCCGACCAGACGAGCAACCTGTCCGGGTTCTGCGACCCGGCGATAGACGCCGAGATGGCGCGCGCGACCGCGCTCCAGGCGCATGACCCCCCCGCCGCAACGCTGCTCTGGCAGCAGATCGAGCACGAGATCCTCGTGCAAGCCCCGCTCCTGCCGACCACCAATCAGCGCAACGCCGACTTCGTCTCCAAGCGTGTCGGCAACTACCAATACAACCCGCAGTGGGGCGCCTTGCTCAGTCAACTCTGGGTCAAGTAGCCCCCGGGCCGAGAGCATGCGCTCCGTCGTGGTCACCCGACGGGACGCGCATCGCCTTCGAGCGTACCCCTGCGAATCGCGTGACGACGAGGCCGGCGACCGCCCCGCGGCTACGGCGAAGATGGCGGTGCGGTAAGGCCCTCTGCCTCTGACACGCAGAGTCTCGCTCCCGGGCCAGCGTCAAGCTGCGACGGGCGTGCGGCCTATGAAGCTCGCTGCGTGACCCCGTGCGTTCGCCTGGCGCAACCCGTCCTCGTCGAGCGCGCCGATGCGGTGCAGCAGCTCCAGCTCGTCGCGGAGATGCGTGCGCATCATCTCGGGGCCGTCCGTCGCGATCGTGAACGCGACGTCGTGCTCGACGAAGCGGCGCACGGTGTCCCGCACCGCGTCTTCGTCGGCAAGCGCCTTCGTCAAGAGGTTCGACGTGGGACAGATCTCCAGCACGACTGCTGCCTCCCGCAGCAGGCGCATCAACTCCGGGTCGTCGGCCGCGAGGATGCCGTGACCGATCCGGTCCGGGCGCAGGTGCTCGACGACCTCGCCGATCTCCTCGCGCCCGACTGCGCCACCCTCCTCCCCGACGTGGATGGTGACGCCGAGCCCGGCCTCGCGTGCCGTCTCGACCATCGGCTCGAGCTGGGTGTAGTCGTAGCGGGCACCACCGGGGCGCGGGCCGGCGATGTCGACGCCGACGATGCCGCGGGGAGCCCAGTGGATCGCCTTCTCGACGATGATCTCGTTCTGCCGCCGGTCGAAGGTCCGATCCATCATCAGGATCAGCCCGGCGCGCACCTGCGGGTACTCGAGCCCGGCGAGATCGAGCCCGCGGATCGCAGCCAGGATGATGTGGTCGAGGTCGCGCTCGCCACTGCGGTTGCGCTTCATCGGGTTGAAGCGCAGCTCGAGCGTCGTGATCCCCTGCGACCGGTAGGCGCCGCCGATGGCGCCGTGCACGGAGCGTTCGACCGCGAGCGGCGAGGACTGGATCAGCTCCGTCCAGTGATAGATCGCATCGAGCGCGTCGAGGCTCTCGACACCGCGCGGGTCGGAAACGGTGACAAGCGAGTCGAACTCCCAGAAGTCCTTCACCGGGAGCGCGATGCCCTGCTCGTGCGCCAGCGACCAGAGGATGTCGGAGGCCACCGAGCCGCCGAGGTGCGTGTGGAGCTCGGCCAGGCGCTCGCCCGCGAGGATCGTCATGCGTGGCGAGTCTATTCCCACCGCCGCGAGAGCCGGAAGGCGGCGTTGATCAGGCCGACGTGGCTGTAGGTCTGGGGGAAGTTCCCGCTCTGCTCGAGCGTGCCGGGCAGGAGATCCTCGCTGTAGAGACCGAGGCCGTTGTGAAGCGAGAGCAGGTGCTCGAACAGCTCGCGTCCCTCGTCGTGGCGACCGAGGAGAGCCAGCGCCTCGGCGAGCCAGAAGGAGCACACGGCGAACGCTGCCTCCGGCTTGCCGAAGTCGTCGGGCGCCGCATAGCGCTGCAGCAGGCCGCCGTCGACACGGAGCGCCTTCTGGATCGCGTTGACGTGAGCGTCGGCGCGCGGGTCATCCGGCGGGAAGAACCCGAGCTGCACCGCGAGGAGCATGACCGCGTCGAGGTGCGTTCCCTCCGCCGCCTGCGTCAGCGCGCCGAGCTCGTCGTTCCAGCAGCGCGTCTCGAGGAGATGCGCCGCCCGCTCCTGGACGGCGAGCGCCCGGGTGCGGAGCCCGTCGTCGCCGAGGGCTTCCGCGACCTCGACCGCTCGCTGCGCTCCCGCCCAGTGGGTGAGGACGCTGAAGCTGTGCAGACGCGTCGCCCCGCGCAGCTCCCACGGACCTGCGTCTGGCTCCTCGAGTCGCCGCTCGATCTGGTCGAGCAGCCCGCTGACGAGGTCGAGGGCGGTGTTCGGTGGCACCTCGCCGGCGAACCGTGCGTCGAGGAACAGTCGGCTGACGGCGAGGATCATCTCGCCGTAGACGTCGTTCTGGACGTGCTCGAAGGCCTGGTTCCCGACCCGCACGGGCTGCTCGCCGCGATACCCGTCCAACCAGGTCAGCTCCCGCTCGGGCGCCTGCTCGCCACCGGAGATCGTGTATGCCGGCTGCAGCTCGCCGGCGCGCTCCTCGCACAGGTTGCGCAGGAAGAACAGGAACCGCTCCATCTCCTCGTTGTGCCCGAGGCGCTCGAACGCGTTCAGCGTGAAGTAGGCGTCCCGGAGCCAGCAGTAGCGGTAGTCCCAGGTACGACCCGAGCCGGGGTGTTCGGGGATGCTCGTCGTCGTCGCGGCGAGCAGGGCGCCGGTGTCCTCGAACTGATGCAGCTTGAGCACCAGTGCCGAGCGGATCACCTCCCGCTGGTAGTCGCGCGGGGTGCGCGTCCCCTTCACCCAGCGCCGCCAGTAGTCGACCGTCCGCTCGAGAAACCGCTCCGCCGTCTCCTCGAGCCCGGTCTCGAGCGGCTGTCCCCACGTGAGCACCAGGTGGTGGTCGCGTTCGATCAGGAACGCGCGCTCGTCCTCGATGTAGCTGAGCGGCACGTTCGTCGTCAGGCGCACCGGCGTCGGCAGATCGGTGAACTGCAAGTGGTTGCTGCCGCGCCAGCAATTCGCCTCCGACTCGCCGTAGGCATAGACGGGGTGGCAGCGGACGACCGCTCTGGGCTCGCCGTCGAGCGGCCGCAGGATGCGGACGAGCATCAGCGGCTTGTAGAAGCGGTCGTAGAGGGAGAAGCGCGGGGCGAAGTCGAGCAGCTCGAAGCTGCCGCCTGCGCCCGTGAACACGGTGCGGAGGACGTTCGTGTTCTCGACGTACTCCTGTGTCACCTCCGCCGCGTCGACGCCCTCGACGACGAAGGCGCCGCCGCGCTGCCGGTCGAGCAGCGGCCCGAACACGAAGCTGGAGTCCGGCCGCGGCCAGCACAGCCACTCGACCGAGCCGCGGTCGAGGAGCGCGTTGAACGAGCAGTTGCCGACGATGCCGAGACCCACGGCCACGACTACAGTCCACCACAGGCATCGGAACGAACGGAGGCGGTGGGCGAGTGGAGAGCGAGCGACGCGCCCGGACGGGCGATGTGGTCATCGTCTCGAATCGCCTACCCGTGCGCCTCGTCTCGCAAGGCGGCCGCACGAGCTTCGAGCCGAGCTCCGGCGGGCTTGTCTCCGCCCTCGGGTCGGTCGAGGACCTGCGCGCGTGGGTCGGCTGGCCCGGTGCGCCGGTCGCGCCGGGCCGCACACGCGCCGTGCGTCGTGCTCTCGAGCGCCGCAAGCTGCACCCGGTCTTCCTCGACGAGGACGAGATCGAGGGCTTCTACGGGCGCATCTGCAACGACACCCTGTGGCCGCTCTTTCACTACTTCGTCGACCGGCTGCGGATCACCGAGGAGGCGTGGCAGCGCTACGTCGACGTCAACCGGCGCTTTGCCGAGGCGGCGGCAGTCGCAGCCGGCGAGGACGGCCGTGTGTGGGTCCACGACTTCCACCTCATGCTCGTGCCGTCGATGCTGCGCGCCGCACGACCGGAGCTCGCGGTGGGGTTCTTCCTCCACATCCCGTTCCCCTCGAGCGAGGTCTACCGGCTGCTGCCCGCACGCGAGGCGGTGCTCCGAGGGCTGCTCGGTGCCGACTACCTCTCGTTCCAGACCGCCGACGACGCGCGACACTTTCGCTCGGCCTGTCTGCGCGTGCTCGGTCTCGACTCGTCTCCCGACTCGATCGAGGTCGGCGGGCGGCAGGTGGGTATCGGCATCGATCCGATCGGGATCGACACCGCAGGCTTCACGGAGGCGCTGCGAGATCCGGCCACCGCCGCGGACCTGGCAGAGCTCGAGCGGCGCTTCGAAGGGCGATCGCTCATCGTCGGCGTCGAGCGGCTCGACTACACGAAGGGGATCGGGCAGAAGCTCCGCGCCTTCGAGCTGTTCCTCGAGCGCGACCCGACGCGGGCGCGGTCGACGACTCTCCTGCAGGTGCTCGTGCCGTCCCGGCTCGAAAGCCCCGAGTACCGAGCGCAGCGCGACGAGATCGAACGGCTCGTGTCCGGCATCAACGGGCGCTTTGGACAGCCTGGCATCACGCCGGTCGAGTATCTGCACCGCAGCATCTCGCGCTCCGAGCTCGTCGCCTTCTACCGGCGGGCAGACGTTGCGCTCATCACCTCCTTGCGGGACGGGATGAACCTGGTGGCGCAGGAATTCGCCTTCTGCCAGGCGGCGCCCGGTCTGCCGCGCCGATGGAACGGTGCGCTGCTGCTGTCCGAGCTCGCCGGGGCTGCCCACGTGCTGCCCGGCGCCGTCCTCATCAACCCGTGGCACGTCGGCGGCGTCGCGGACAAGCTCGAGGAGGCGCTTTCGTTCGACGCGGGCGAGCGGCGGCGGCGCCTCGAGACGATGGGTGAGCGCGTGCGGCAGCTCGACAGCAAACGCTGGGCACGACGCTTTCTCGACCGGCTCGACAGCCACGCCCGCCGCCGCAGCCGCATCGCGGCCGCGACGCTACTCTCGCCCGACGCCCGTCAGGCGCTGGCCCGCCGGGTGGGGGAGGCGCGCAAGCGGACGCTGCTGCTCGACTACGACGGCACGCTGCGTGAGCTGGTCACGCACCCCGAGCTCGCCGCGCCGACGCCGGAGATCCTCGGGCTGCTGGGCGATCTCGCGGCGCTGCCGGCAACCGACGTGCACATCGTCAGCGGGCGCGATCGCGCCTCGCTCCAGCGCTGGTTCGGCGACCTACCGATCAACCTGTGCGCCGAGCACGGGTTCGTGGCGCGTGCGCCCGGCGGCGAATGGCGGCAGCTCGTCGAGGTCGACCTCTCGTGGCTGCCCCGCTTCGAGCGCCTGCTCCGTGGCGTCGCCGCCGAGGTGCCCGGGACGCTCGTCGAGCGCAAGGCGTGCAGCGTCACGTGGCACTACCGGCAGGCCGAGCCGGAGTACGGCAGCTGGCGGGCGAGAGAGCTCCTGGTCACGATCGAGCAGCTCCTACCCGGCGTGCCCGCGGAGATCCTCCCCGGTCACCGCGTGATCGAGGTGCGCGCGCGGGGCATCAGCAAGGGGATGTACGTGAGCGGGCTGTTCCCCGACGGCCGTGAGCGCGGTCACGCGGTGCTCGCGATCGGCGACGACCGCACCGACCAGGAGATGTACGCGGCGCTGCCGAGCGGCTCGGTGAGCGTCCACGTCGGCACGCGGCGCCCGACCGGGCCGGCTCGGCATCAGCATCTGATCCCGGAGCCGGCCGACGCGCGCGCTCTTCTGCGCGAGGTCGTCGACCAGACCCGCGCGGCCTGACCGCTAGCGCGGAGGAAGGACTCGGGCGACGAAGTCGCGCAGCTGCGGCACGACCTCGGGGTCGATCGCGTGCGGTACGGGGCTCTCGTGCCAGAGAACATCTGCGCCGGCAGCGGACAGCGCGTGCCGCGCCTCCCGCCCGAAGTCGACCGAGATGACCGGGTCGAGCGAGCCGTGTGCGATCGCGACGGGGAGGCCGTCGAGGCCCGAGCTGGCCAGCGGCCACCCTTCGACGCGCGGCAGGAAGCCCGACATGGCGATCACACCTGCGGGACGCGGTCGCCCGGGGCCGAGGGCCATGGCCCAGCTCATGACGGCGCCCTGCGAGAAACCGCCGAGGACGACTCGGTCGAGCGTGACCGGGAGCTCCTCGAGCAGCTCGGCGAGCAGCGGCACGGAGGCGTGGAACGTGTCCGGGTCGGGTGTCGGGATCCCGCCCAGCCGGTACCAGTGACGTCCACCGGGTGGCAACCGCAGCGGTGCGCCCGGGGTGACGCCGAGCAGGCGCCGCTCGGGGTCGAAGAGGTCGAGCAGCGGGTAGAGGTCGTGCTCGTCGGCGCCGCGGCCGTGCAACAGCACAAGCGCACCTTGCGGATCGCCCGCAGGAGGGCGCGTGAGGGCGTTGAGGCGAGGCACCTCTACGGGTTTCGGCTCGCGGCCGCCCGTGGATTCACGATCGGCGTCAGCTGCGGCTCGATCCGCTCGCGCAGATGCTCGAACGCCGGCGGCAGGATCAGCGCCTCCCCGAGATGCTCCGGGTCCTCGTCGACCGTGAAGCCCGGGCCGAGCGTGGCGAGCTCGAACAGGACGCCGCTGGGCTCGCGGAAGTAGACCGAGCGGAACCAGAAGCGGTCGATCACCGTCGTCGGATGCAACCCTGCGGCGGCCACCCGCGTGCGCCACGCCTCGTGGTCCTCCATCGTCGAGGACCAGGCGACGTGGTGCACCGTGCCCGCGCCCGGCACGCCGGCGCCGGACGCCGGCGGCGCGTCGTAGGCGTAGAAACCGCTGCGGTGGTCACCGCGCGCCTCGAAGCGCCCGTCTCCCGTCGGGACGAAGCCGAGCACCTCCTCGAGCAGCGGCCGGCTTCGCTCCGGGTCTGCCGAGAACGCGCGCACGCCGTCGAAGCCCTGCAGCGCATGCTCGGCGGGCACCTCCGGGTGCTCTGCGCGAAGCGGCGCATCGGCTGTGTCGACGACCGCCAGCTCGAGACCGAGACCCTCCGGGTCGTCGAAGCCGAGCTTGCCATCCGCACGAGCGGCGGCGACCCCCTCTGCGGCGAGCCGACGCTCCCAGAAGTCGAGCGCCTGCTCGCCGGCGACGCGCCACGTGACCGTGTGGACCATGCCGTTGCCCGTCCGTCCGCGCCGGGACCCTGGGTACTCGAAGAACGTGATGTCGGCACCCGGGCTGCCTGCCTCGTCGGCGTAGAAGAGGTGGTAGACGGTGGGATCGTCCTGGTTCACCGTCTTCTTCACGAGCCGCAGGCCGAGCACCCGCGCGTAGAAGTCGACGTTCCCCGGCGCATCACCGGTGATGCACGTGACGTGGTGGACGCCCTCGAAGCGCACGACGTCACGATACCGACGTCGCGCCGACTGCCCTCGAGCGAATAGTCTCCCGGCGATGAAGATCGGCATCGTCGTGCCGTTCTCCTGGTCGTTCTGGGGAGCAGTGGTCGAGCACGCCGAGTTGCAGGCATCGGCGCTGGAGGCGCGCGGGCATGACGTGCGCCTGATCATGGCCAACGACCCGCCCGGCCAGTTCACGCGTGCCCTCCACCCCAGGGTCGGTCGTCACGGCGACCCGCCGGCACGGGTGATCCCGGTCGGCCGGTCGGTGATCGTGCCGGCCAACGGCTCGCTGCCGAACATCTGTCTCAGCCCGCGCTCGGTCCGACGGATCCGCCTCGTGCTCGACAGGGAGCGGTTCGACCTCCTCCACCTGCACGAGCCGATGACGCCGGCGATCTGCGTCGCGGCTCTGTCGGTCGCGACGTGTCCCATCGTCGCCACGCACCACGCCTCGGGCGAGCTCGGTTGGATGGGCTGGGGGATGAGGATCTGGGGCTTTCTGATGCAGCGTGTCGACCAGCGCATCGCGGTCTCGGAACAGGCGCGCGCGTCCGTCGAGCGGTGGCTCGACGGTCCATGGGAGGTGATCCCGAACGGCGTCCTCGTCCCCGACCACGCAGACCCGGGCGGCCGCGAGCACACGATCACGTTCGCCGGGCGGCAAGAGCCGAGGAAGGGCCTGCAGGTGCTCCTGCGGGCCTGGCCACAGATCCGGGACCGCACCGGCTGCCGGCTGCAGGTGGTGGGCGCCGACCCGCTGGCGGTGCGGTTGCTGCTCTCCCGGCTGCGTGTCGCCGACGACGGGATCGACGTGAGGGGCTTTCTCTCGCAGGAGGAGCTCACCGACGCGCTGCGCTCGACGAAGGCGCTGGTCGCACCGTCGCTCGGGGGTGAGAGCTTCGGCATGGTGCTGACCCGGGCGTTCGCGTGCGCGACACCGGTCGTCGCGTCGGACATCCCCGGCTATCGCGAGGTTGTCACCGCCCGGGACTGCGGTCACGGTCCCGCCCGACGACGCACCCGCGCTCGCGGACGCGGTCGGCGACCTGCTCGAGAGCGAGGAGCGTCGCGCCGCGATGGGGGCGGCGGCCCGCACGCTCGCGGTGGAGCGGTACTCGTGGCCGGACATCGCGCGACGGCTCGAGGCGGTCTACGAGCGCGTCCTCGGCGCCGTCGAGAGCCGAGCCGCATGAGGTCGCTGTCGCGTTTCTTCCGCAACCCGTGGACGCGCGGGCTGCTGGTGCTCGCGATGCTCGGCTCGGCGCTGCTCGCAATCTGGTGGCGGGGCCCGGAGTGGAGCGACGTCTACCACTCCTTCGACTTCGTGCAGTGGCGCTGGATCGTCGCCGGGCTGGCGCTCAACCTCCTCTCGGTGCTCGCCCGGGCGATCTCGTGGCACGTGACAATCCGCCAGGCGCTGCCGGAGCCACGACCCCAATTCCGCCACGTCTTCTCGGCCTTCGGTGTCGGGTTGCTGGGAAACGCCGTCCTGCCGGCCAGAGCGGGAGAGCTCGCACGCGTCGCTGTCCTGCGCCGCCACCTGCCCCACGGGCCGGGAACGAGCGCCACGCTGTTCGGCACGGTGTTCTCGCACCGGCTGTTCGACCTCTTCCCCGTCTCGCTGCTCGTTCTCTACGTGCTCCTGACGGCTCGAATCCCGCACTGGGCGGAGACGAGCCTCATCATCTTCGGCCTTGTCGGGATGGCCTTCCTCACCGTTGCCGTCCTCGCCGCGCGGCGTCACGCGGGGCACGGGACGTACGAGGGACCACGTACCGTGCGGCGGCTCCTCGCGATGGCGCGGCAGGGTCTTGCGGTCCTGCGAGCGCCTGTGCAGGCAGCCGTGGCGATCGTCTTCCAGACCGGCGGTTGGATACTGCAGCTGTTGGCCGTGTGGGCGGTGACCGCGGCGTTCGACATGAACGTGCCGTTGCCGGCGGCCGCGGTCGTCCTCCTGCTCATGAACGTCGCGACGATCTTCCCTCTGTGGCCCGGCAACATCGGCCTCCTGCAGGCGGCGGTCGCGCTACCGCTCCGGCGCTACGGCGTCGCCTACGCCACCGGATTCGCCTTCGGGATCGTCCTGCAGGCGGTCGAGATGTCGGTGGGTGTCGGCGTCGGCCTCGTGATGCTGGCCCGTGAAGGGCTCTCGTTCGCCGCTCTGCGGAGCATCGAGGAAGACGAGGAGGACTCCGCCGAGAACGCCCTCGTCGAGGGCGAGCCGGACCCCGAGCCTGCACCCGATCAGGTCGAAGCGGCATCGATCATCTAGACGGCTAGAGCAGCGTCTGCGCGCCTGACAGGTGCCCGAGCCGGGCCGCGACAACCTCTTCCGCGGCGGCGTGCGCACGCTCGTGCCCCGTCACCGCGGCGAGAAACTCGTCACGGTCGAGCGATTGGAGCACGACATCGGTGGCGGCCGTCACGGTCGCCGTCCTGGGTGTGTCGCGGAGGAGCGCGATCTCACCGAACGACTCGCCGGGCCCGAACCGCCGCCCCTCGATCTCGACCTCCCCGGACTCGATCACGTAGAAGCGGTCGCCCGCGTCCCCGGCGCGGATGATCCTGGTGCCGGCCGCAGCGGGCACCTCGTCGAGCGACGCGGCGAGGTGCTCGAGCACGGGCTCGGCGAGCGGCGCGAAGATCGGCACGCCCCGCAGGAGCTCGAAGTGCGCCGGGCGGAGCGCAAACCGGTCGATGGCGCGCAGGCGGCCCAGGGAGACGAGCACGAGCAGGGGCATGATCGCGCCCGCCACGATCAGAGCCCCCTCGGCCCCGACCGCGTCGACCAGGACGGGGGCGAGGAGCGCGCCGATCCCGATCCCGGCCAGCAGCAGGCCTTCGAGCGTTCCCAGCACGCGCCCCAGCACCTCGTTGCCGACGATCCGCTGGAGCAGGGTCAGCGCCGTGACGTCGACGATCGAGTTGCCGATCCCCAGCACGGCGAGCGCGACGAGGGCGATCGGCACCTGGGCGAGAGCGACGAGCGCGAGCGGCAGGCCGAAGAGGACGAGGCCGATGCCGAAGTCCGCCGCCAGCTTCCCGCGGGCGGCGAGGACGAGCGCCAGCAGACCGCCGACGATGCCGCCGATACCGATCATCGCGTTGAGGTACCCGACGCCTGCGTCCCCCGCGTCGAGCAGGTCGAAGGCGGCGACCACGACGAGCACGTTCATGGCACCGGCGACAAGTGTCTGGGCCGTATAGAGGCCCGTCACCACGGCGATGTTGCGGTCCTTCACGATCGCACCGATCCCGGCGGTCAGCTCGTGGACGAAGCCGGGCCGTTCGCGGTGCTCGGTCTCGCCGTCCTGCTGTGCGCGGATGCCGAGCACGAGGATGGCCGACCAGACGAACGTCAGCCCGTTCAGTGCGAACACCACCTCGGTGCTCGTGACGACGAGCAGCAGGCCTCCGATCGCCGGGCCCATGAAGGAGGCAACGCTCTCGATCGTGCTCGAGGCAACGTTCGCAGCCGTCAACTCGGCGGGGTCGCGGGCCAGCCGCGGCAGCAGCGCCGCCTGCGCCGGCCGGAAGACGACACCCACCACCGTTGCCGCGACGGCAACCGCGTACACCCCGGCCGCCGGGCTGTCGACCGCGATGAGGAGCGCCGCGACGCCCATCAGGCAAGGCCCGCAAGATGTCGGCCACGACCATCACGCGCTCGCGGCGGTACCGGTCTGCGAACGTCGAGAGGACGGGGGACAGCAACGCCGCCGGAACGAGGCGGATGACCCAGATCAGCCCGACTGCGCTCGCGCCGCCCTTGTCGTAGGCGTAGACGGAGAGCGCGACGAGGTACGACCAGTGGCCGATCACCGAGCCCAGCCACGCCAGCTGAAGCCTGCGGAGCTGGGGGTTTCGGAAGGAGCGGACGAGGGTGCCCGTCGCCTCTGCGACGCGTCCGCGCACCCCCTTCGACCCCGGGCCTGTCACAGTAGTTGCGAAGACCACCACATCGGAGGGAAGATTTCACCCCTCTGCACCGTCATGTGGGCAGGATCCGGACCTCGGACTCGAGGCCCGGCAGGCAAGAAAGGAGCGGGAGATGTCGGAGGATCTGGAGAGAAGCAAGGACGCCGCCACGGAGAACGCTGCCGACGACGCGATCGACCGGCACGGCGAGACCAGCGAGGGCGAAGAGGACGACTTCGAGGGTCACCGCCACGTTGCACAGACCGAGCGGCACGGCCAGCACGTCGACCGGCCCACGGAGTAGCCGGCCTCAGCGGGGCAAGCTGTCCACCACACTCCTTCCCGCGCGTGGGCGCCGGGGCGCGAGCCCCGGCGTTTGCGTGCTTCCTGCGGGCGCCGTCTCTAGTCGAGCCGCCTGAGCAGCGCCTCGAGCGCTTCCAGCAGCCGGAGCCCGTCACCGGTGTCGTCGGAGCGCTCGAGCAACGTGGCGACCCTGGCCACGACCGCCGCCGCTCCGTCCTCGTCACCTTCCAGCAGCGCGCGGGCCTGGCGGCCGCGCCGCAGCAGGTCGAGCCCGATCGCCGCCTGGTTCGCGAACAGGGTCAAGAGGTCCATCTCGGCCGTCGCGAACGGCTTGTCGAGCGGGCGGTCGAGGACGGACAGGACGCCGATCGCGGCATCGTCGGTCAGCAGCGGCACGCCGACGAGCGCGTTCGGCACGTACCCCGTCGACTCGGCCGCCTCCCGTGCGAAGCGCGGGTCGGCCTGCAGGTCGTCGACGACGAGTGGCTGGCGCGTGACGAGCACCCAGCCGGCGAGACCTGTGCTCGACGGGAACCGCATCCCGACCAGGTCGTCTTCGCCCTCGCCCGACACTGCCTCGAAGACGAGCTCGTCGGTCTCCTCGTCGAGGAGGAAGACCGAGGCCGCCTTCGCCTTGAAGATCGCGCGCGCCGTGTCGACCACGGACTGCAGCAGTGCACGATGGGTCTCCTCCGTCCCGAGCAGCCCGCTCGCGGCGGCCCGGCGCAGCTCGTCGTCGCTCATGCCGTGCCTCCCGCGTTCGACGCAGTCAGGTAGAGGACGCTCTTGAGTTGGAAGGGTGTCAGCTCAGGGTGCTTGGCGAGCACGAGCGCGGCGATGCCTGCGACGTGGGGTGCGGCGAAGCTGTTGCCCGTGCAGCGCATCGTCCCCCCGCCGAGCCAGGCGACGTCCAGATCGACCCCGCGCGCGAAGAACTCCACCGGCGGACTCGGGTTCGCGTACCAGGCGAGCGGATCGTCGCCCTCGTGGCTTCCGACCGAGATCACCGACGCGAAGCGCCACGGGTAGCTCTCCACCGGCATGTTGTGTGCTGAGGCAACGAGCACCGTGCGCTGGAAGTACGCGGCGTCGGCGAGCTCGTGCAGCAGCTCGGCAAAGCGGCGCTTGGTGGTGGACAGGCTCAGGTTGACGATGCGATAGCCCTGCTCGATCGCGTGGCGGAGGCCGGCCAGGATCAGATCCCCGGTTCCCGTCGCTCCCGACCCGAGCACCCGCACCGAGTGGATACGGCTGTCGGGTGCGATCGACCTGACGATGCCGGCGCAGCCGGTCCCGTGCCCGCACACGTCGCCGATGTCGTCGGCGACGATCACCGGTTGCCCGTCGTCGTCGAACACCACGGCGACGGCGCTGGCGAGCTCGCCCACGAGCGGGTGGGCGCCTTCGACGCCGCTGTCGAGGACGCAGACGTCGACGCCGGCACCGGTCGAGTCGGCGAGCGCCCACTCCCTCGTCACCCGCTCCGGCCAGCTCGAGGGGAGCTCGAGCGACGCCACGTCCTCCGCCGTGATGCTCCACGCCGGCAACAGCGGGCTGCTCACTCCTCGTCCTCCAGCGCCTTGCCTCGAGCGCGCGCCGCCGCGACCGTGTCGTCGCGAGCGGTCGCAAGCCGCGGGTCGTCGGGGAGCATGGAGAGGTTCACCTCGACGAGCCGGGCGCCGGCGCGGCACGCCGCCTCGGCGAGGAGCGCGGCGGCTGTCGCGTCCGGACGCAATGCGGGCGTTCCGGCTGCGGCGGCGTTCGCGGCGAGCTCGGCCACGTCGGCCGCGGCGGCTGCGATCGCGAGCGGCACGTCGGCGGCCCGCTCGAGCGCAACGCCGAGCATCCGGTCGCGATCGCCCCCGGTGCCGCGTGCGGCAGCGAGCGCCTCCATCGCCGCCGCGTACGCCCGCACGTCCTCGTCGGCGAGCTCGACGAGGCGCTCACGGAGCGTGACTGCCTGCGCGGCGACCCCCGGTCCGTCCGCCCACTCGCTCGAGCGCCGGGCGACGAGCGTGACGAGGGAGGCTGCCATCGCGGCGACGAGAGCTGCCGCCGAGCCGCCGCACGGCGACGGCGCGGGTGCTTCGAGCGCGTCGAGCAGGTCCTGAACCGGGAGGGACGCAAGCCCACCCGAAGCAGTCGCTGCACGCTCGCCCGTCACGCCTCGAGGCGTCTGCGCAGGTGGTCGACGACGACGTGGCTCGGCTCGACGCCTGCGGCCGCCAGCGCGGCCTCGAGGTCGGCGAGTACCGCGGCGCGATAGGCCGCATCGAGCTCCGCGCGCACGACGATCGCATCGAGCCCCTGGCGGGCCGCCGGCAGCTCCTGCGCCGCTTGCACCCAGCCCTCGGGGGCGGGTGGAAGGCGCCGCAGCAGTGCAGCGATGCGTTCCTCGTCGTACGTCGTCATCGGGTCACCTGTCCACCGGACGTGATCGGAGCCGCATTTCTTCCCTCCAGCTCGGACCGTAGCTTTCCGAGACAGCGGCTGATGCGGCTCGCGACGGTGCCGGCGGGGAGGCCGAGCGCCTCACCGATCGTGCGGTAGCTCTCGTCGCGTGCGAAGAACCGGTCGAGGATCTCGCTGCATTCCGGGTTGAGCGCCTCGAGGGCGTCTCGCACGGTGAGCGCCTCGTCGAGAGCCGGAACCGTGTCGTCGGCAGCGCGCTCGTCCAGCTCGTCGATCGCTATTTCACGGCCGTGGGCGCGGAGGTGGTCGACGCAGCACCGTCGTGTGAGCTGCGCGATCCACGGCCGAACCGCGTCGTCGGAGCGGAGTGTCCCGAGACGCTCCCAGACGCGGGAGAACACCTCCTGGAAGACGTCCTCCGCATCGGCGCCGCGGAGCCCGTACGCCTGCGTCGCGATCGCGTGCACGTACCGGGAGAACCGCTCCACGAGCTCCTCCCAGGCAGCCGGCTCGCCGTGCCTGCAGCGCGCGACGAGCACCCGGTCGGGTGTCGAGGGCGTGCCAGACGTCACGGACGGGTGCGTCGGGCGGCTAGCCGCCCGCCCGCGCCTGGGCGGCGCGCAGGCGTTCGGTGAGCAGCTCGAGGAGCTTCCACGTCACATCCGGGTGTGTCTGGGCGAACGAGCGGAAGCTCCAGACCGGAAGCGCATGGCAGCGCATCTCGGTGACGGCGGTGACGGTCGCTGAGCGAGCCGACTTGTCGACGAGCGCGATCTCGCCGAAGGAATCACCCGGGTGCAGCCGCTGCACCTCGTCTGAGCCGACCGTGATGGTGGCCTCACCGCTTTCGACGACGAAGAAGTTGAGCCCCGACTCACCCTCTGTGGCGATCGCCTGGCCCGCGCCGAACTGGCGCTCGATGAAGTCGTCTGCGAGACGGGCTGCCTCGGCGTCGTCGAGGTCGGCGAAGAGAGGGACGCCGCGGATGAGCTCGACCGAGGGCTTGGCCACGGCGCGACCTTACCCGCTGCCGCCGGCGTTGTCATCAGGCGGCCGCTCCAGCTCCTCGATTCGTGCCTCGGCAGCCGCGAGCAGCGCCACGCAGCGCTGATGCAGCTCGTCGCCCTCGCGCCAGAGCGTCAGCGCGTCGTCGAGCGAGACGTCGCCCCGCTCGAGGCTGTGCAGGATCTCTTCGAGCCGTGTCATCGCTTGCTCGAACGACGGGGCTCCTACCTCGCTCACCCCCTCACCCCCTCACCTCCTCGACGCGTGCCCCGAGCGCGCCGTGCTCGAGCTCGACCTCGAGCCCGGCACCGGGGGCAACAGAGGTCGCCTGGCGCAGCACTGCGCCGTTGCTGCGCACGATCGCGTAGCCGCGCGAGAGCGTCGCGCGCGGCGACAGCGCCCGCAGGCGCCCGTCGGCGGCGGTGAGCGCGACGCGGCGGCGCTCGAGCAATCGTTGCGGGGCGACGTGCAGGCGATCGGCCGCGCGCGCGGCACGATCGCGGTCGCGGTCGGCGCAGCGCCGCAGACCGCGCGTCAGATCGGCTCTGGCGCGGGCGAGGGTGGCCAGCAGCCCGTCGAGCTCGGGCACCACGAGTCGTGCCGCCGCGGTGGGCGTCGAGGCGCGGAGGTCGGCGGCGAGGTCACAAAGCGGCGTGTCCTGCTCGTGACCGACCGCCGAGACGACAGGCACCGGACAGGCGGCGACTGCGCGCACCACCGCCTCGTCGCTGAACGGCAGGAGATCCTCGAAGCTGCCGCCGCCGCGGGCGACGATGACGACGTCGACCTGCGGATGAGCGGCAAGCCGTTGGAGCCCGGTGACGATCGATCGTGGCGCGCCCCGGCCCTGGACGCGCGTCTCGCAGACGACGATCCGCGCAGGCGGGAACCGGGTCGTGATCGCGGTGACGATGTCGCCGCGCGCGGCCGCGTCGACACCGGTGAGAAGCCCCACCGCCCGGGGGAGGAGCGGCGGGCGCCGCTTTCGCTCGTCCGCGAAGAGACCCTCTGCGGCGAGCGTGCGCTCGAGACGCTGGAGTGCGGCCAGATGCTCGCCGAGCCCGAAGCGCTCGATCGTGGACGCGCGGAGCGAGAGGGTCGCTCGTGCCTGGTGCAGCTCGGGCTTGCCTTCGACGTGGACCCGCTCGCCCTCCTGCAGGTGCAGGTCGAGCCGGTCGAACGCCCGACGGCTCATCGTGACGGGGAGCGACGTGCCGGTGGCGCCCTCCTTCAGCGTGAGGAAGACGTTCGCCCACGCGTGGCGGCGGCGGAGCTCGGTCACCTCTCCCTCGACCCAGACGACGGGCAGCCGCCCCAGGTACCAGGCGAGGCCACGGTTGAACGCGGACACCGGGTAGACACGGCGGTCGCCGTAGACGACAGGCTCGACCTTCATTCCCGCAGCCTATTCCGCATCTACGAGCGCGTCGCGCGGCAGGCAGGGTGGGGAGCCGCGCGGCCGCGAAGCGGACGCCTTCAGGGATCTTGCTCTTGCGCGTGCGGGATCCGCGGGAGCGGATTCCGCGCTTGCGCGGCAAGCTACAGAAGGATCTCGGCGGCGATGTGCGGCTCGCAGCCGCGGCGGACGAGCTCGACGCATGTATGCAGATCGGCCTCGCTGGCGGCCAGCCGCTCGGCGAGGTGGAGCGGGAAACCCGCCTCGATGAGGACGTGGAGACGCCAGCCCTCGACCTTGGCGCGCTCGCTCTCGCTCTCGATCTGTAGCTCGGTTTCCGTCGTCTCCGCCATCGTGCCGCCCGTGTTCGTGGTGTTTGGGACGTTCCCTTCCGCTGGTTTGTTGGCGCAAGCGCGGAATCCGCTCGCTCGGATTCCGCACGCGCAAGAGCAAGATCCCTGAAGGCGTCCGCTTCGCGGCCGCGCCGCTTCCCACCCTGGTTGGCGCTTCGGCCGGCCCCGTTGTCAGGAGGGGAGCTCGCCGACGCGGCGCACGAGCTCCTCGTGTGCCAGCGCGTCGACCGCCCGGTCGAGCTCACGACGAAGCTGGGTTGCGGCTTCCTCGCGGATCTCGCGCATGCGCTCGTCGTAGGCCTGCGCCGCGATCTGCCCGTGGCGCTCGACCTCGCGTTCGGTGACGCGCTCCAGGCGGTCGGTCTGGCGGCGCTCCCACTCGACGAGCAACACGTCGAGCCGAGCACGGACGTCGGTCTCGGCCCGCTCGACCGACTCGGCCACCGCGGCCTCCCTGGCACGAAGCCGCTCGGTGATCTCCGCGATTGCGCGCCGTCGTTCGACCGTCTGCGCCTCGAGCTCGTCGAGCGCCTCGGTCACCGCCTGGCCGGCGGCCCGCTCGAGCTCCTCTCGCAAGCGCAGCACGATGCGACGCTGCTCATCCGCGGCCGAACCGACCTCGGACGCCTCGGCCTCGAGCTTCGCCTCGACCGACGCGATCGCCTCGCGCTGCCGGTGCGCGAGCCGCTCCAGCTGTGCCTCGAGGTGGCGCTGCGCGCGGTCGAGGTCGTCGGCGAAGCCGCGCAGCCGCTCTTCGAGCCGACGCTCGGACGCCGCGACGGTGGCGGCGTGGACGTCCCCCGCGCGACGCTCGCGCTCCACGAAGGCAGCGCGGCTCTCCTCGGCCAGCCGCCGCTCCTCCGCGGCCAGCTGGGAGAGCGACTCCGAGCGCTCGCGCGCGAGCGCCCGGCGGATCTCCTCCCTGTGGGCATCGGTCTCCTCGGCGACGACGGCGCGCAACTCGGCGCGCGCAGCCTCGACGACGCGCTCCGTGTCCGCGGCGCGCAACCGGGAGCGGCGGAGAAACGCCCAGGCGACGACGGCCGCGACGACTGCGACGACCAGCGAGGCAACGAGCGCCCAGAGGAGCATAGGAAGATGCTAGTGGTCGCTCCGGCAAATACGGCACTGCTTGGTCGGCTGCAAACGCTTCGCATCGCGTCGTCCTCAGTCGCCCCGATATCCACTGATATCGGGGCTCCCTGCGTCCTAGCGCTGCTCGGTTTTCGCTCGCCCAAGCAGCACCGGACTTACCGGAGAGACCACTCGATGTCAGATCCGCAGTGCCACCAGCGCCGCGGCGGCGAGCAGTGTCGACCAGACGAGCAGTCGCAATGCCGCCTCGGGGGCGGCGGCGAGACTCTCGCGTGTGAGGGTCTCGGTGGAGCCGTCGGCGAACGCGGCGGTGCCGTCCACCGATGTCAGGACGCGGCGGGTGCGGCGTACCGGGGACGAGAGGCGGCGTTGCGCGAGGGAGAGCAGGGTCGCCCATGCCGCGGCGAGGAGCGCCTCGGCCCGAATGGTGCCTGCGCAGGCAACGTAGCCTGTGACGACGGGGAATGCGCCCCAGGCAAGCGCGAACCAGAGATCCGTGTGCACCCGACCGCCGAAGAGCTCCAGGTTGTACGCGGGCACGAGGAAGGCGCCGAGCGCGACGAGCGGCAGCAGCCAGAGCTTGAAGTCGATCGCGACGGCGATCCCGATCGCGCAGGCGGCGGCGACCGAGAGGACGGCGAGCGCGACGAGCACCCGGTCGGGTATCTGTGTCCGCAGCGGGCGGCCGTGCAACTCGTCGAGGGCGTGGGCACCGATCCCCATCGCGAGCGCGAAGGCCAGCACCGTCAGGCCGAGCCGTGACCACGAGACGACCGGGGCGAGACAGCCGCCGATGACGACATACGAGAGGTGCCAGGCGGTGTACGGGGGGTGCAGCAGCGTCACGTAGTCGCGCCAGCCGCCGGGCTCGAGCGCGTAGAAGGCGGGGCGGGGCTCGGTCATGCCCGCGTGCCCCAGACGACGACTCCGCCGCCGAGGCTGAGCCTGCGCAGGCGCGGCCCGGCGATCCCGGCCTCGCGCCACAGCTCGAGCAGCCGCGGCTCCGGCACCTCGGCCCAGAAGCGCCTGATCGAGCCGCCCAGAAACCGCCCGACCTCGTGCCAGCCCGGCGAGAGCAGCCTCCCCGCCACCGGCAGCACGGCGCCGACGTACGCGCGCCAGAGTGGGTGCCAGACGCCGTGAGGGAGACCGAACTCGAGCATCGCCACCGTGCCCCCCGGTCGCACCACCCGCGCCAGCTCGCGCATCGTCGCCGACGGGTCGTCGACGTAGCGCAGCAGGTAGGTGAATGTCAGGTGGTCGAACGACGCGCTCTCGAAGGGCAGCTCGTCCGCGTGGCCGTGCACCACGGTCGCACGTCCTCCGAGCCGCCGGCGCGCGCGCTCGAGCATCTCGTCGCTCTGATCGAGCCCTGTGACCCGGAAGCCGCGCGCGAGGAGCTCGGCCGCCACGAGGCCGGTGCCGGTGGCGACGTCGAGCACGTGCCCGCCGTCCTGCGGCACGCGGCGAACGAGGAACCGCCGCCAGCGGGGATCCTGACCGAGCGAGAGCGTCGCACCGACGCGGTCGTATGTCGGTCCCAGTGGAGCGAAGAGCTGCGTGGCGTGACGGCGTCGCTCCGACATCGGGTCACTATCCTGGCACGGTGGCGCTCCCGGACGACCTCGCACGCATCGCGGAGGCGGTGTCGGAGCACGCGCGGGACGGTGAGGGAGTCGTCGGCGTGCTCGCCTGCGAGCCGCTCCCCGGCTCGGGCTCACGCGTGTATCTCTGCGCGCTCGGCGCCCCCGAGGGCGCCCGCGGCTGGGTCGCCGTCGACGACGACGCCCGCCCGCTCACCGACCGTGCCCTCGTCCGCGACGCTGTGTCCATCGCAGCGCTCTGCGAGGTGGCCGTCGAGGCCGCCTTTCCCGGGGACCTCGACGAGCTCCGTGCCCAGCTCGTGCAGCTGCGCCTCACCGAGAGCCCACCGGGGATCGAGGCGGCGGAGGCCGCCGCCGCGAACCTGCAGCGAACGCTCGGCGCGCCCCCGCAGCTGGCCAGCGCCGCCCGGCTCGACACGATCGCACTCGCCACGACGCGGCTCGAGGAGGCGCTCGGCGAGCCCGGTAGCGGCTCGCCGTTCACCGCCGCGATGCGCGGCGCCCAGGGCGCAGTCGAGGACCTGTGGCACGAGGTGGAGGCGGGCTACCGGCTGCCGCTGGGGGGTTGATGTCGCGTACGCTTGTCGGATGGAAGGCGGTGGCTTCTTTCCGTTCGGCGGCGACCCGGAGGAGATCCTCCGCGGTCTCCGCGAGTTCGCCGAGCAGCAGGCGGATGGCGTGAAGGAGGCGCAGCGTGAACAGTTCGCGACGCTGACGCTCAACACGGCCGTCGAGTTGACCACGGCCGCACTCTCCCAGGTGCAGGTGACGGGCACGGTCGACGAGCAGGCGCTGGCGCTCCGCGACGCGATGCGCGTCCTCTTCCCCGAGGCGGTGGCGCTCGTCTCCGCCGCGCGCCAGGGCTTCATGCAGGAGTGAAGGCCCGGGTGCCTGCCTGAAGGCAGGCACCAGCCTCATCGCGCGAGCAGACTCCAGCCGCCGTCGACGACCACGGTCTGGCCGCGGATCATGTCGGCGTCCGTCGAGCAAAGGAATGCGACGAGACCCGCGACGTCGTCGGCGGTGACGATCCGGCCGGCGGGGTTGCGAGCGCCCATCTCGAGCATCGCCTCGCGGTTCGGGAAGTGATCGAGCGCGCCCGTCTCCACGACCCCCGCGGAGACGGCGTTGACGCGGATCCCCTGCGGCGCGAGCTCGACCGCGAGGTAGCGCACCAGCGCCTCGAGTGCGGCCTTCGACGTGCCGACGAGCGTGTAGTCGTCGAGCACGCGGGTGGAGCCGAGGCTCGACACCGCCACGATGGACGACCCTGACGGCATCGCCGGCACCGCGACGCGCGCGAGCGAGAGCAGCGCCCGCGCGTTCGCGTGGTGCGTCCAGTCCCAGTGCTTGTCCTCCGTCTCGAGCGCGGGCCGGAGGACGCCCGTGGCCGCGTTGTGCACGAGCACGCGCAGCGGGCCGAGTGCCGCCACCTGCTCGAGCACCTTCTGGGAGCTGATGTTGCCGCGTACGAGCACCGGCTCGGTGGCCAGCGCGCGGAGCTCGTCCGCAGTCTCCTCGGCCGCGTCGTCGGAGCGGAAGTAGCCGATCGCGACGCGCGCCGCCCCGGCTCGGGCGAGCCGTAGCGCGATCGCCTTACCGATTCCCCGGGAGCCGCCGGTGACGAGGACGGTGCCGCCGTCCAGGCTGGAGATCCTGTCCGTCACACCGTGCTGTTCCGCGGCAACGGGGCCGAGGCGGGTGCCGAGGACGGGATCTGCTCCCAGCCGGGACGCGACCGGGGCTCCGGGTTCTCCGAGTTGGCCGCGAGGCTCGATGCGAAGCCCAGCCGGTCGAGCTGGTCGAGCCGCTCCTCGGCGTACCGGCGCACAGGGTCGTCCTCCGCCAGCCCGTCCACGAGCTCCCGCACCCGCGCCCGGATCTGGAAGGCGAAGTGCGGCGTCGCGGGCCCGACGAGGGCGTCGACATCGTCGATGGTCGGCTCGGACATCGGTTTCGAAGCCTAACCAGTAGCGTCTGGCAGGTGCGCAGGCCTTCGACCGTCGAGCTGATGCTCCTCGGGACGATCGCGCTCTGGTCGCTCAACCTCACCGTCACCCGCTACATCCTCACGCACGGCTTCCAGCCGCTCGCGTACGCGACGGTGCGCTACGGGCTCGCGGCGCTGATCTTCATCGCGCTGACGATCGTCGCCGAGCGGACGTTGCACATCGCGCGTGCCGACCTTCCGTTCGTGCTTGCGGCGGTGGCGGCGCTCTACGTGAACCAGATCGGCTTCGTGTACTCGCTGAAGACGACGTCGGCCTCGGTGATCGCGCTGATCCTGGCCGCCACGCCGCTGTTTGCGGCCCTGATCGGGCTGGCGCTCGGAACCGAGCATCTCTCACGTCGCTTCTGGGTCGGCGCCGTCGTCTCCTTCGCCGGGGTCGGGCTGGTGGCCTTCGGGTCGGGTGGCGAGCTGAGCGGCGACGCCGGCGGGGTGCTGCTCGGGATTCTCACCGCCGCCACGTGGGCCGTGTACTCGATCGCCATCACGCCGCTCATGCGCCGCTACTCGCCGTCGCGGATCAGCGCCGTCGTGCTCACCGGTGCCTGGGTGCCGATCGCGATCACCGGCTGGCCGCAGACCAATTCACAACAGTGGGACCTCGGCTGGGAGGTGTGGGCGCTGCTCGCGTTTTCGACCCTGGGGCCGCTCGTCGTCACGAACATGCTCTGGTTCCGCTCGCTCGATCGCATCGGGCCCGCGCGGGCGACGCTGGCGACGAACCTGCAGCCGTTCGTCGCGGCCGTATTCGCCGTGGTGCTCCTCTCCGAGACGCTGACACCTGTGCAGATCGCCGGCGGCGCGCTGATCGCGGCCGGGATTCTGCTGGCACGGCGCTGGGGCACGCCCACGGCGCCGGGCGAATAGCCTTTCCGGGTGGCCATGACCCCGGAGCGGCGTACCGCCCTGGCCTCGGTCGTCGCGGCGTGTGGCCTGATCGCCATCAAGCTGGCCACCGGCCTCGCCTCGGGAAGCCTCGCGTTCGTGGCCGAGGCGGCGCACAGCGGCACCGACCTCGTCGCTGCGCTGCTCACGTTCTACGCCGTCGGCTACGCCCGCAAGCCCGCCGACGCGACGCACCTGTACGGGCATCTGAAGGCCGAGCATCTCGCGGCGCTCGCCGAGGCGACCTTTCTCGGCATCCTCAGCGTCGCCGTCGGCACGCTCGCGCTGCTCCGGATCGGCGGCGTCATCGAGACCGAGGTCGATCCCGCCTGGTGGGCGTTTCTCGCCGCGCTCGTGGTGATCGCGATCGACGTGGCGCGCACGACGGTCTCCTACCGGACGGCGCGACGGCATCAGAGCGCCGCTCTGCTCTCGAACGCGTTGCACTTCGGGAGCGATCTCGTCGGCACGCTCGCCGTGCTCGGAGGCCTCGTCGCCGCTCGCGCCGGCTGGGCGGAGGGCGATTCGGTCGCGGCCCTCTTCGTCTCGCTCCTCGTCGTCCTCGCCGCCTTCCGGCTCGGCCGCCGCAACGTCGACGTGCTCATGGACCGCGCCCCGGCCGACGACGTCGACGCCGCTCGGGCTGCCATCGCAGCGCTCGACCCGCCGGTCGAGCTCCGGCGACTGCGGCTCCGGCAGGCGGCAGGGCGGGCCTTCGCGGACGTCGTCATCGCCGTCTCGCCGGGTGCCGCCGTCGGGCAGGGGCACGCCGACGCAGACCGCGTCGAAGCCGCGCTCGAACGCTCGCTCCCCGGCGCCGACGTCGTCGTCCACGTCGAGCCGTCGAGCGCAGACCGCAGCCTCGACGAGCGCATCCGCGCGGCAGCCGCCACCGTGCCGCGCGTCCGCGAGATCCACAACCTGTCCGTGATCGGCGTCGGCGAGGCGGGCGCCCAGGTGTCGTTGCACCTGAAACTGCCAGGGACGCTCCCGCTCGAGGAGGCGCATGCGGTCGCCGAGCAGGTCGAGCGGGCGATCGTGCGCACGGTGCCGGAGGTCGTGGCGGTGCAGACGCACCTCGAGCCGCTCGGCGAGCAGGCGGAAGGGCACGATGTGACGGCGGAGGAGAGTGACCTGGCGCAGCTCGTCCGCGACGTCGCCGGCGAGGAGCCGCGTGAGCTCCGGGTCCTCGACACGGATGACGGGCTCGTCGTGTTCCTCACGCTCGGGCTCGAGCCCGGGACGACGCTCGACGCGGCACACCGTCGCGCGAGCGGTGTCGAGGAGCGGATCCGCGCGGCGGTCGGCGGGATCGCCGACGTGATCGTCCACACGGAGCCCTAGCCTCCGGATCCATCCGGCCCAGCGCGGTTGCGGTTGAATCAGCCCCATGCGTCTCTGCATGTTCCATCCGAACGACACGCCGCTCGAGCGAGGGTGGGTCGGTCGCGTCGACGGCGACCGCGTCGTCCATCTCGCGGCGCAGACGCTGCAGCACTTCTTCACCGGCGGCGCCAGCGCGCGCGAGCACGCCGAATACCCGCTCGACGACGTCACGTTCCTCGCGCCCGTCCTGCACCCCCCGGCGGTGCGCGTCTTCGCGCATGAGGAGCGGTTCGTCTTCGGCAACCCGGCTGCCGTGGTGGGGCCGAACGCTCCGGTGCCGAGGCGAACCTCGCACCTGTCGGCCCGCGGTGGTCTTGCCGCCGTCGTCGGCGGTGAGGGCGCCATCGGCGGCTTCACCGGCTGCGTGCAGTGGCACGCGCCGGGTCTGCCCAGCCCCAAGGACGCCGACTTCGGCATCCCGATCGGACCGGTCGTCGTGACACCTGACGAGCTCATGCCGGCTGGCCTTGAGGCCTCGCTCGGGGCCTCGCTCGACTGGAGTGGGCATGCGCGCGTCAACGGCGTCGTGCCGTCGTTCGACTGGCAGCAGGCGGCTGCCTTCGCCGCCGCCGGCACCGTGCTGCGACCCGGGGATCTTCTCCTGGGGCCGCCGGCGGTCGTCCTCGACGGCGTCACCGACGGCGGTGTGACGCTCCAGATCGACGGGTTCGGGTCGCTCGACTGCCCCCTGGCACCATGACGACGCGCGCTGTCGCCTGGATCTCCGTCGCACCGGTGAAGGGGCTCGCGCTGCGCAACCTCCAGCAGACGACGCTCACGGAACAGGGCGCGCGCGGTGACCGGCTCTTCCACCTGATCGACGCCGGTGGCCGGCTCGTGAATCGCAAGCAGGAGCCGGCGCTGGCAGGCATCGAGGCGGAGTCCGACGAGGACGGACACGTGCTCCGGCTCGTGTTTCCGGACGGAACCGAGGCCGTCGGCGAGCCGGCCGCCGGCGTCTCCGTGACGACCTCGTTCTACGGGCGGCTCGTGCCGGGCCGCATCGTCCAGGGCCCGTGGAGCGAGGCGCTCTCGACGTGGACAGGCCGGTCGCTGCGGCTCGTGCGAGTCGCGCCCGGCGAGGCACACGACCGGGGCTCACAGGCGGCGGTGTCGATCGTCTCCACCGCCTCCCTCGAGCGGTTGCGACACGCCGCCGGCTCCGGCGCGCCGGTCGACCAGCGTCGCTTCCGGATGCTGATCGGCGTCGAAGGGGCGGAGCCGCACGAGGAGGACGCCTGGCTCGGGCGTCGGGTTGCGATCGGCTCGGCCGTCGTTCGTCCCCTCGCCCACTGCGGCCGCTGCGCCGTCACCACGCAGGACCCCGACACGGGCGAGGTGACGCTCGACACCCTCCGTGTCCTGGGTGCGTACCGCGGCGACGTCGAGACGCAGGAGCCGCTGCCGTTCGGCGTCTGGGGCGAGGTCGTGACCCCGGGTGACGTCCGTGTCGGCGACCCGGTCGCGCCGCGCTGATGCAGCTCGTCCTCGACTGGGACGGCACCGTGACCGAGGTCGACACGCTGCACATGGTGATCGAGCGCTTTGGCGATCTCGAGGTCTTTCACGCCGCCGAGGACGAGATCGGCCGCCGCCTGACGCTGCAGGAGGCGATCGCGACGGAGATGGCGACCGTGACTGCGCCCCTCGACGATGTCGTCGAGTGGCTGCTCGACACCGTGCGCGTGCGCCCGGGGCTGGCCCCGCTCGTTGCCCGGCGCGACCCGCTCGTCGTCTCGGCGGGCTTCCACGAGCTGATCGAGCCGGTGCTCGCGCGCGAGGGCGTCCGGGTGCGGCTCGTCGCGAACCGGGTGCGCGCCGAGCCCGGCGGCTGGCAGGCGTCGTTCGCAGACTCGCCTGTGTGCTCCGTCTGCGGGGAGCGCTGCAAGCGCGACGCGGTGTCCGGGCTCGGGTCGTTCGCCTACGCGGGGGACGGCATCTCCGACCGCTGCGTCGCGCTGGCGGCGGATCGCCTGTTCGCACGCGCCGGGCTCGCGGCCTGGCTCGAGAGCAGCGGCGTCGCCTTCGAGCCGTTCGAGGACCTCTACGACGTCGCCGCAGGCCTCGAGGCGTGAGCGCCGGCCGCGCGGGCGGCGAGACGTCCCGCCGCCCCGGTCTCCCGACGCAGGCGCCTGGCAAGGCTGTCGTCGAGCTCACCCGGCTGGAGCTGCCAGGACCAGTTGCCCTCGTAGCTCCCCGGCGTGTTCATGCGGCCCTCGCTGCCGAGCCCGAGGATGTCCTGGGCGGGGACGATCGCGATGCGGGCGCGCGACCCGAAGGCGAGCCGGATCAGGTCCCAGTGCGGCTCGGCCGTCCCGAGACCGAGCCGCGAGCGCTCGGCCGTCGTCAACGACGTCCACCAGCCGACCGCCGTGTCCGTGTCGTGCGTGCCCGTGTAGACGACCGCGTCGTCCGGGTGGTTCTCGACCCGGTGCGGATTGTCCGGTCCTCCGTCGACGGCGTACTGCAGCACGCGCATGCCGGGCATACCGAGCTCCTCGCGGAGCGCGACGACAGGCGGTGTGATGCGCCCCAGGTCCTCCGCGATGAAGGGGAGACCGAGCTCCGCCGCTACTGCGCGGAACAGGGCCGCGCCTGGGCCCCGGCGCCAGCGGCCGGAGACGGCTGATGCGGCTCCCGACGGCACCGCCCACGACGCGACGAAGCCACGGAAGTGGTCGATCCGCACGATGTCGACGTGCTCGAGCGCGCGGCGCAGGCGCTCGACCCACCAGCGGTACCCGGTGCGTCGCAGCGTCGGCCAGTCGTACAGCGCGCCGCCCCAGAGCTGACCTTCGGGATTGAACGCGTCGGGTGGGACGCCTGCCACGACGTCAGGCAGGAACAGCCGCGGCCGCGAGCGGACGTCGATGCTCTCGCGCGCGACGAAGATGGAGACGTCGCCGATGAGGCGCACCCGGCGCGCCGCTGCGTACGCGCGAAGCGCTCGCCACTCCCGCTCGAAGCGCACCTGGCCGGCCGCCGCGTCCGCTCCGGTCGCGCGCGCGTAGTCGTCGAGCCAGTAGGCCTGGCGCGCGCGGAAGCGCTCGAGCTTTTCCTCGGGCACGGGCGCGTCGGGCGCCTCGAGCAGCGTGGTCGCGCTCGCGAACGCCGAGCAGCTGTTGTACGGCGATCCGAGCTCGTCCGGCGGGTGGAGCGGAAGGATCTGCCACCACGACTGCCCCGCCGCGGCGAGCCAGTCCACGAAGCGGTACGCCTCAGGCCCGAGACGTCCACCGGGGAGGGAGGTCAGGTGGAGCAGCACACCGCTTGAGCGGGGTGCGCCGATCGCGTCGAGCCCTGACACGGCGGGGCCGACGCCACGCCCGCCCGCGGCGGCCCCCGGCCGACCTGCGCGCGGGGCGCGCGACCTCGACCTGTTCCCGGAGCGGCGCGCGGCCATCAGGCCGCCCTATAGAGCCGCTCCACGTACTCCTCGAGTATCCGGGTGGCGCTGTACGCCGGCCCGCACGTGACCAGCGACTCCTTGACCAGCTCGCACCAGCCGTGCGGGACGCCGTCCGCGCCGCGGTCGTGGAAGAGCGGCACGACGTCGCGCTCGAGGATGTCGTAGAAGACGGCCGCGTCGCTCGCGTCCGCGATCGCGCTGTCGGCTGCCTCGTCGCCGGGGATCGCCCAGCCGTTGGCGCCGTTGTACGCCTCCGCCCACCAGCCGTCGAGCACGCTCAGCTGGAGCCCGCCGTTGAAGGCGGACTTCATGCCGCTGGTGCCGCTCGCCTCCATCGGCTTGCGCGGCAGGTTGACCCACACGTCGCACCCCGACACGAGGCGGCGCGCGATCTCCGTGTCGTAGTCCTCGAGGAAGACGACCCGGTCGAGCAGGTGGTCGTCGGCCTCGAGCAGCTCGAAGAGCCGCATCAGCGTCGCCTTCCCGACCTCGTCGGCTGGATGCGCCTTCCCTGCGATCACGAGCTGCACGGGTGGGGGCCCGTCGAGGATGCGCCGCAGGCGCGCGATGTCGTGGGCCAGGAGGCCGAGGCGCTTGTAGGTCGCCAGCCGTCGCGCGAAGCCGAGTGTCAGCGCGTCGGGCTCGATCCGGCGGGCCAGGCTCCGCACGTCGGCGACCTGCGCCCCGCGGAGCAGGAGGTCCTGCTCGCCCTTCTCGTGGGCCCAGCCCACGAGCTGCTCGCGGGCCTCGCAGCGCGCCGCCCAGAGCTCGGCGTTCGGGATCGCTCGTACGCCGCTCCAGGCGCCCGGGTCGGCACCGTTGCGGAGCCAGCCGTCGCCCAGGTGGCGGGTCAGCAGACGACGCATCGGATCCGAGAGCCAGGTCGGCACGTGGGCCCCGTTCGTGACGTGGCCGATGGGGACGTCGGAGGCGCGGGCGTTGCGGAACAGCGGCTGCCACATCCGGCGCGCCACTTCGCCGTGCAGGCGGCTGACGCCGTTGCGCCGGTCGCTGACGCGAAGCGCGAGGGGTGTCATCCCGGGTCGCTCGGCCGCATCGCCTGGGTCCGTGCGGCACAGGCCCACCAGCGTCTCCTGGTCGATGCCGAGCCGTTCGGGCAGCCCTGCGTAGGCCGCCACGAGCTCCTCCCGGGCGTACGTCTCGTTGCCCGCCGCCACGGGCGTGTGCGTCGTGAACACGGTCCTGCGCCGGACGTCGGCGAGCGCGTCGTGGAACGTCGAGCCCGCCTCGACCTGGTGGGCGGCGAGCTCGAGCGGCGCCAGCGCGGGGTGCCCTTCGTTCAGGTGGACGACGCTCGGCTCGACGCCGACGGCGCGCAGGAGCCGCGCGCCGCCGATCCCGAGCAGCCCGTACTGCGCCAGCCGCACGGCCACGCTGCGCTCGTAGAGCCTGGCGGTCGTCCAGCGCTGCACGGCGTCGTTCTCCGGGCGCTCGGTGTCGAGCAGGAGCAACGGGACGCGGCCCACCTCGACGCGCCACACCTGGGCGACGGTCTCCTGGCCGAACAGCGGCACGCCGATCACGAGGGGCGGGCCGTCCGGCGACACGACCCGCGACAGCGGCATCGTGTCCGGGTCGCACACAGGCCAGTACTCGTGCTGGCCGCCGCCGATGTCGATCCGCTGGCGCAGATAGCCGCGGCGGTAGAAGAGACCGACGGCGACGAGCGGTAGGCCCTGGTCGGAGGCCTCCTTGAGGATGTCGCCGGCGAGCACGCCGAGCCCGCCCGAGTAGAGGGGCAGCGACGCGTGCACGCCGAACTCGGCGCAGAGGAACGCAACAGGCCCGTCGACCCCTGGGCGAGGCCGGAGGTCTCGCGCGAGGTACGCCGTCACGTCGCCCGCCAGCGCCATGATCCGCTCCTGCAATGCGGGATCCCGCTCCACCGCCTCCTGCGTCCACGGACGGAGGTCGCCCAGGAACCGCACCGGGTTGCACCCCGACCGCTCCCAGGCCACCGGGTCGACGTCGCGGAAGACCGCCGTTCCGTCGGGCAGCCAGCTCCACACGTAGTTGTAGGCGACCGCGGCCAGCGGCCTGAGCCCGTCGCTGAGCCGGTCGGCGAGGAAGGCGACCCGCGCCTCGAGGTCCGTGGCGGCGCCGGCGGGCACCGCCTGCGAGGTCGCGGCCGGCTCCACTACGGCGGCGGTGGCGCAGTCGTGCCCCGCACCTGCAGCTGGGGCCTGAAGACGTAGTTGGGTAGCGCCTGGAGCGGGTCGTCGATCTGGGCGCGCAACGCCTGGATCGCCGTCTCCGCGATCTCGTAGATCGGCTGCTCCACGGTGGTCAGCGGCGGCTGCGTCCACGTCGTCGCGTCGATCCCGTCGAAGCCCACGATCGAGAGGTCATCCGGCACCCGCAGGCCGAGCGTCGCCGCTTCCTGGAGCGCGCCGATCGCCATCAGGTCGTTCGAGCAGATGACCCCCGTGGCGCGGTCAGGGTCGTCGTTCGTCATCAGCATCCGCAGCGCCCTGCGCCCGCCCGCGACGGAGAAGGCGTCGTTCGCGACGAGCCCCGACGGCGCGACGCCTGCCGCGCGCAGCGCGTCGGCCCGTCCCTGGAGCTTCTCGCGCGTCGGGAGCGAATACGCCTCGCCGGCGACGAACCCGATCCTGCGGTGGCCCAGCTCGAGCAGGTGCTCCGTCGCCAGCCGCCCCGCGGCGCGCTCGTCGACGCCGACGGACGTCACGTCCAGCGATTCGCTCGTCCCGTTGACGAACACGAGCCGCGCCCCCTGCTCCAGAAGCTGCGCGTAGTGCACGTGCTCTCCACGGACGTCGGTGATCTCGGCGCAGATGAAGATCATCCCGTCCACGCGTCGGGCGAGCAGCATGTGGACGTAGTCCAGCTCGCGCAGCGCGGAGCCGCCCGTGTTGCAGAGGATCGAAGCGAAGCCCGCGCTCGTCGCTCGCGTCTCCATCGCCTGGGCCAGCGCCGCGAAGATCGGATTGCCGAACTCGGGCACGAGCAGCCCGATGGCCCCGGTCGGGGCCGAGCGATCGGGAGCCACGTACAGCAGGTCACGTACCGCGCGCTCCACGCGCTCGCGGGTCTCGGGCCGGACGGGCGCGGAGCCGCTGACGACGCGCGAGGCGGTCGCGACGCTAACTCCGGCTCGGTCGGCGACGTCTCTTAGGCTGGCCATGGTGCTCGGTTCGGAGTGTGCTCGCTGGTGGGATCGACGATTCGTCGCGCGATACTTTCACGTCCGTGAAAGCGTCATCGACGGAAGAGACGCATCGTACCGCTGTCGACGGGCGACGTCATCCTTGACCGGATCGACGCGACGGAGTACTCTCCGGCCTGGCCTTTCACCATGTTGAAACATGTTTCGAGGCGCAGAGGCGCCACAAAGGGACGGCGCGACGAAGCGCCGAACGCCAAGGAGGGCACTACATGTTGAGTAGCCGCACGCTGCGGGCGCTGGGGATCACCCTCGCCGTGGCGGTCATCGGTGCCGTCGCCGCCACTGCGGCGATGAGCGCCCGAAGCGCCACGACCGTCCGCATCTGGGTGGACAAGGACAGGCTCCCGGCGCTGACCAAGGTCGCGAACGACTGGGCTGCGACGAAGGGCGTCACGGTCGAGGTCGTGCAGAAGGAGCAGGGTGACATCCGCTCACAGGTGAGGACCGCCCAGGCCGAGACCGCCCCGGACGTGATCATGGGCGCGCACGACTGGATCGGCGAGCTCTCGTCCAACGGCTCGATCGTCCCGCTCACCGTGTCGAGCGCGCTGCTGAAGCAGTTCCCGAAGGGCGCGATCGATGCGTTCTCGTACGGCATCGCGGTGAAGCGCCTCTACGGCGCGCCGCTGTACATCGAGAACGTCGCCCTGATCACGAACACGAAGCTCGCGAAGGTGCCGAAGACGTGGGCCGCGCTCGAGACGTCGGCGCTGGCCGTCAAGAAGAAGACGAAGGCGCCGGTCGGCATCGCCGTGCAGCAGGGTTCGGGTGGCGATGCGTACCACATGTACCCGTTCTTCACGGGTCTCTGCGGCTACGTCTTCGGCCGCAACGCCGCCGGCAACCTCGACCCGTCGGACATCGGCGTGGCGAACAAGAAGTTCCTCGTCAACGCGCCGACGATCGACCGCTGGAACAAGGTGGGCCTGATCCGCTCCAGCGTCACCGACGGGATCGCGAAGACGCTGTTCTTGACCGGCAAGACCGCGTTCTACGTCACGGGCCCGTGGAACCTCGACTCGATCAAGCAGGCGGGGATGAAGTTCGCGGTCTCCGCCTTCCCGAACAACAAGTGCACGACGGCGCCGTTCACCGGTGTCGGCGGGCTGCTCGTGACGAAGTTCGCGGCGGAGCACGGCGTCGAGTCGCTCGCGAAGGACTTCGTGGGCAACTACATGATGCAGCCGGGCCCGCAGTTCACCCACTACTCGGTCGGCGGCCGACTGCCGGCCAACCTGGGTGCGGCAGCCAAGGTCACGGACCCGTACCAGCGTGGCTTCACCAAGGCGGCTGCGGCCGGCAACCCGATGCCGAACATCCCGCAGATGGCATCGGTGTGGTCGGATCTCGGCCAGGCCTGGGTGCGGTCGACGAAGGGGGCGGGCGCGCTGCCGGCACGACGCTCCTTCATCGGTGCACAGAAGGCGATTGCGCTGAAGATCGGGTAGGAGGCGCGGGGTACATCGCGCCCGCGTGTGGGGGGCCGGCCGGCCCCCCACACGCGAGCCGTGTTCCGCCGTAAGGTCGTCCCACACCGAGACAGGGAGCCGGAGCGTGACCTCGGTACCAAGCAGCCTCCCGTCTCTGCCCAGCGGAGGCGGTGCCGTCCCCAAGCCGTCGCTCGTCGCACGCCTGATCGCGCTGTTCTCGGGGCGCGTCGGGGTGGTCGCGAAGTACGTTCTTCTCGCTCTCGCGAACGCGCTCGGCGTGTGGGCGTTCGCGGGGCTCCTGGCGAACGGCAAGTGGATCTTCGCCATCGCGGCACTCCTCGCGACGCTGGGGATCGACGCCGTCTACCTGCTCCCGGGGCGGCGCACGATCCCTCTCAAGTTCCTCGTCCCGGGCACCGTGCTGCTGGTCGTCTTCCAGCTGCTGCCGATCTTCTACAACGCCGGCATCGCCTTCACGAACTACTCGACGGGTCACAACCTGACCAAGGAGGAGGCGATCGCGGCGATCCAGGAGGCGTCGCTCGTCCCACCCGCCAACGGGCGGTCGTACCAGATGACGCCCGCCGAGAAGCGTGGCTCGCTGGTGCTCCTCCTCGTCGACGCCGAGTCGGGCAAGGCGTACGTGGGCACCGAGGACGGGATCGAGCCGCTCCAGCCCTCCGACGTGACCATCGAGAACGGGGTGATCACGGCAGCGGACGGGTTCGACGTCCTGCAGGGCGACCAGCTCGCGCGCATCGACCAGGAGCTGACGAACCTCGTCGTGCCGGTGGACCATGACACCTTCATTCGTGCCGAGGGTCTGAGCACCGCAGTCGAGCTGGCGCCGACGCTGCGCTATGACCCGGTCAAGGACACGTTCGCGAACGTCGAGACCGGCGTCGTCTATTCGGACAACGGAGAGGGCTCGTACGCCGATCCCTCGGGGCAGGTGCTGGAGCAGGGCTGGCGGATCAACGTCGGGTTCGACAACTTCAAGAAGATCTTCACCGACCCGCTCGTCCGCGATCCCTTCTTCAGCGTCTTCCTCTGGACGTTCGTGTACGCCGGGCTCTCGGTGCTGTTCACGTTCGCGTTCGGGCTCTTCCTCGCGATCGCGCTCAACAAGCCCGGGCTACGACTGCGCGGGATGCAGCGCTCGCTGCTGATCATCCCGTACGCGATCCCCGCCTTCCTGTCGGTGCTCGTGTGGGGCGGCCTCCTCAACGACGACTTCGGTCTCGTCAACCGCACGCTCGGCACCGACATCCCATGGCTGCTGGACGCGAACTGGGCGAAGGTGTCGTGCCTCCTCGTCAACTTCTGGCTCGGCTTCCCCTACTTCTTCCTCGTCTGCACCGGCGCGCTGCAGGCGATCCCGGACGAGCTCACCGAGGCTGCCCGCGTCGACGGCGCCAACCCGCGGCAGGTGTTCCGCAAGGTCACCTTCCCGCTGCTGCTCGTAACCGTCGCGCCGCTCCTGATCGCGTCGTTCGCATTCAACTTCAACAACTTCAACAACATCTACTTCCTCACCCGCGGCGGCCCCTACTCCGAGGACCAGGTGGTCGCCGGCTCGACGGACATCCTCATCAGCTACACGTACAAGCTCGCCTTCCAGGCGTCGGGCGGTGCCGACTACGGCCTCGCGAGCGCCGTCTCGATCGTCATCTTTCTCATCATCGCCACCATCTCCGCGGTCTCGTTCACGCGGACGAAGGCACTGGAGAACCTCGCATGAGCACGGATTCCGGCGACATTGCCCTGCCCGGCACCCCTGCCCCAGGCGCGGCGCTGGGGGAGGCCGTCATCCGCAGCGCGGAGGAGATCAGGGACCTCGAGGCGCCGCCGCCCGGCCGCCCGCCGTTCCGCGACCTGTGGTGGCGGTACCTCGTCGCGTTGGCCGCGATCGCGTTCGCGGTCTTCCCCGCGATCTACATCGTCTCGGCGGCGGTCGACCCGATCCCGTCGCTCAGCACCTCGTCGTTGCTGCCGAGCGGGTTCACGCTGGACAACTTCCGCACGATCCTCTCGTCGGATCAGGAGCCGTACCTCAAGTGGTACGCGACGACGATGGTGGTCGCCGGCGCGACGGCGATCTTCACCGTGCTGCTGGGCGCGATGGCGGCCTATGCGTTCTCGCGGTTCCGGTTCCGCGGTCGCCGCACCGGGATGCTCTCGCTGCTCCTGATCCAGATGTTCCCGCAGTTCCTGGCGATCGTCGCCATCTACCTGATCATGCTCGAGGTCTCCGACATCTTCCCGGCGATCGGGCTCAACTCGCGGGCCGGCGTGATCCTCGTGTACCTCGGCGGCGCGCTCGGCATCAACGCCTGGCTGATGAAGGGGTTCTTCGACTCGATCCCGATGGAGCTGGACGAGTCGGCGCGGGTCGACGGCGCGACGGCCGGTCAGATCTTCTGGGGGGTGATCCTGCCGCTCGCGGCGCCCGTGCTCGCGGTGATCGGCCTGCTCTCCTTCATCGCCACCCTCAACGAGTACGTGATCGTCTCGTTGCTCCTGCAGGACCCGCAGAAGTACACGCTCTCCGTGGGGCTCTTCACGTACGTGTCACGGGAGTACGGCCAGGACTGGGGCCCGTTCTGCGCCGGCGTGGCACTGATGGCCATCCCCGTCCTCCTGCTGTTCCTCGCCCTGCAGCGGTTCATCGTGCACGGCCTCACCGGTGGGGTGAAGGGATGAGCGGCGCCCTGCTCACGGCTCCGCACCACGACGGCTCCGACCTCTATGTGCTCGAGCTTCCGCAGGAGCTCGGCGCCACGGTCACCGTCCGGCTGCGTGTCCCGCGGCGCACCCGGGTGGACGAGGTCGCGGTGCGGTACGTGTACGACGGCGAGCCACGGTTCGCGCCGGCGGTCGTCGACGAGGAGACGGCAACCGACCGCTGGTGGCGGGCGAGCTTCCGCGCGTTCAACGTCCGCACTCGGTACCGCTGGCTGCTCACGGGCGCGGATGTCGGCTACGCCTGGCTGAACGGCTCCGGGCTGCACCGGTTCGACCTCCCCGACGCGGACGACTTCGTGATCGCCGTCGGCGCCGGCGGGCCCGACTGGCATCTCGAGTCGGTCGTCTACGAGGTCTTCCCCGATCGCTTCGCGACCTCGGGCCGCGCCGCCGAGACGCCCGAGTGGGCGGTGCGGCGCGACTGGGGCACGCCACCGAACGGCAACGGCGCCGCCTCCGGCCACGAGCTGTACGGCGGCGACCTGGCCGGCATCGAGGCGCACCTCGATCACATCGAGGCGCTCGGCGCCACGGTGCTCTACCTGACGCCGATCTTCCCGGCCGGATCGGCGCATCGCTACGACGCCAACTCGTTCGACCGCATCGATCCGTTGCTCGGCGGTGACGTGGCGCTCCGGTCGCTCGTCGCAGCCGCGCACGCCCGCGGTTTGCGGGTGGTCGGCGATCTCACTCTCAACCACGCGGGCAGCGGTCACGAGTGGTTTCGCGCGGCCAGCGCCGCCACGAACGCACCGGAGCGGGAGCTGTTCTTCTTCGACGAGTCATTGCCGCACGGGTATGTGGGCTGGGCCGGCGCCTCCTCGCTGCCGAAGCTCAACCACGGCTCGCTCGAGCTCGCACGCCGGCTCTACGACGGCCGGGACAGTGTTGTGCGGCACTGGCTCGACGGCGCCGAGGGCCTCGACGGCTGGCGTATCGACTGCGCCAACGTGACCGGCAGGGAGAGCGGCATCGACCTCACGGCCGACGTCGCGCGACGCGTGCGCGCCGCCGTCGTGGCGACGCGACCGGACGCCGTGCTCGTCGCGGAGCACAACTACGACGCCCGCGGTGACCTGCGCGGCGACGGGTGGCAGGGCGTGATGAACTACCCCGGTTTCATGCGCCCCGTGTGGTGCTGGCTCCGCGGCGAGGGGCTCCCGCCACGGGTGGCGGACTTCTTCGGAATCCCTGCGGAGCTTCCACGACTTCACGGGGACGAGGTCGTCGCCACGATGCGTGCCTTCCGCGCCGGCGTGCCGTGGCCGTCGGTGCTGCATTCGTGGGTCCTGCTCGACAGCCACGACACCGCGCGCTTTGCGGTCGTGGCGGGAGCGCGCGAGCGGCACCTCGTGGGCCTCGGGATGCAGATGACGACACCAGGGGTGCCGATGGTGTGGGCCGGCGACGAGCTGGGGCTGGGCGGCGACTGGGGGGAGGACGCGCGGCGCCCGATGCCGTGGTCGATGCCCGAGACCTGGGACACGGAGCTGCTCGAGGGGTACCGCCGGCTGATCGCGCTGCGCCGCGGGAGCGGCGCCTTGGCGCACGGCGGGATCCGCTACGTGCACGTGGACGACGACGCTGTCTCGTACCTGCGCGAGACGGCGTCCGAGCGGGTGCTCTGTCTCGCGCGGCGGGCGGAGGGCCCGCCGCTGAGGCTGCGGGCGGACGAGCTGGGCGGCTCAGAGCTCGAGCCGCTGGCCGGCGAGCCGGCGGAGACCGACGGCGAGGCGGTCGTCCTCCCCGGTACCGGGCCCGCGTTCCACGCCTGGAGGATCGGGTGAGAGAGAGGGAGGCGTGTCGTGGCTGAAGTGGTCTTGAAGGACGTCGACAAGGTGTACGACAACGGCTTCCATGCCGTGAAGGACCTCTCGCTGGAGATCGGCGACGGCGAGTTCCTCGTGCTCGTGGGGCCCTCGGGGTGCGGGAAGACGACGGCCCTCCGCATGCTGGCCGGGCTCGAGCAGATCAGCGACGGCACGGTGGAGATCGGCGGCCGCGTCGTCAACCAGCTGTCGCCGAAGGACCGTGACATTGCGATGGTGTTCCAGAACTACGCGCTCTACCCGCACCTGAGCGTCGCCGACAACATCGCCTTCGGCCTGCGGCTGCGGAAGACGCCGAAGCACGTCGTCGAGGAGCGCGTGGCGTGGGCGGCGAAGATGCTCGACCTGACGCCGTACCTGGAGCGCAAGCCGAAGCAGCTCTCCGGCGGGCAGCGCCAGCGCGTCGCGATGGGGCGCGCGATCGTCCGGCAGCCGAAGGTGTTCCTGATGGACGAGCCGCTCTCGAACCTCGACGCGAAGCTGCGCGTGCAGATGCGGGGTGAGATCTCCCGTTTGCAGCACGACCTCGGCACGACGACGGTGTACGTCACCCACGACCAGGTGGAGGCGATGACGATGGGGCACCGCGTGGCGGTGATGAGCGGCGGGGTGCTGCAGCAGATCGACACGCCGCAGCGGCTCTACGACGAGCCCGCCAACCTCTTCGTCGCCGGGTTCATCGGCACCCCGCCGATGAACCTGCTCGTCGCGACCGTGGTCAACGACCACGGGCGGGTGTACGTCCAGGTCGGCGACACCCGAATCGACCTGCCCGACGCCGCACTCGAGCGCTACCCGCTGGTCGCCGGCTACGCGGGCCGGAACGTGGTGGTGGGCATGCGCGCCGACGACCTCCACCCCGCCACGGCTCACGCTGAGCTGCCGGCGATCGAGGCGACGCTCGTCAACGTCGAGGCGCTCGGCTCGGAGACGATCTGCTACTTCCACATCGACGCCGAGTCCATCGGCAGCGTCGAGCACGTCGACGAGCTCGAGGCCGTCGACCAGGAGAGCATCGTCGCCGCCAGGCCGAACCTCGTCGCCTCGTTCCCGCCGCGCATCTTCCCACGCGTCGGCGAAGTGGTCGGGATCGCCGTCGATGCCTCCCACTTCCATCTCTTCGACCAGGAAACGGGTGCGGCGCTCCGCTAGCGTGGCGATCGCCGCCGCCGTGCTGATGCTGGTGCTGGCCGCAGCGCAGGCGGCCGGCGCCCCCGTCTCCCCGGCAGCCCCGCCGGCGGGCGCCGTCCTGGCGTCGCTCGCAGCGCCGCCGCGCACCAGCGCGCTGGCGCGACAGCGCATCTACTTCGTGATGCCGGATAGGTATGCCAACGGCGACTCCGCGAACGACCGCGGCGGGGCGTCGGGCTCGCGCGTCGCGACGGGCTACGACCCCGCGGACGAGGGGTGGTACCACGGCGGGGACCTGCGCGGGCTGACGGGCGGCTGCCGCGACCCGAAGCGCGGCCTGCGTCGGGTCGCGGATCTCGGCTTCACCGCGATCTGGGTCACCCCGGTGCTCGGACAGCGCTGGGTGCAGGGATCGAGCGCCTCGTACCACGGCTACTGGGGCGTGGACTTCACCCATGTCGACCGTCACCTCGGCACCGACGACGACTTCGCGGCCTTCGTCACGTGCGCACATTCGCTCGGCCTGAAGGTCTACCTCGACGTCGTCGTCAACCACACCGCCGACGTGGTCGCGCTGCCCGGCGGCGCCGTCTACTCCGACCTGCCGTACAAGGACTGCCGAGGCCGTGTCTTCGACCCGGCGCGGTACGCGGGCGGGTCGACGTTCCCGTGCCTCTCGTCGTCGAGCTTCCCGCGCACCCCCGTGCTGCTGCCGCCCGACCGTAACGCCAAGCGCCCTGCCTGGCTGAACGACGTGCGCCGGTACCACAACCGCGGCGACATCGACTGGGCCTCCTGCACCGAGCAGTGCTTCGAGCAGGGCGACTTCTACGGGCTCGACGACCTGTTCACGGAGCAGCCCGCGGTCGTTCGCGGCCTCGCCGACGTCTACGCCTCGTGGATCCGCCGGTTCGCGGTCGACGGCTTCCGCGTCGACACCGCCAAGCACGTCGACCGTGCCTTCTTCGGGAGCTGGGTGCCCCGGGTCCGCGCCGCGGCGCGTGCGGCGGGCGTACGCGACTTCCAGATCTTCGGCGAGGCGTTCGTCACCGACGCCGTCGAGCTGTCCACGTACGTCCGTGCCCGTGGGCTGCCGAACGTGATCGACTTCCCGCTCTGGGACGCGCTCGTGCGGTACGCGAGCGGATCGGCCGGGCCGCGCGGCATCGTCGCGCGGCTCGAGGACGACGACTACTTCAACCTCCCGGCGGGAGTGATGCCGACGCCGGCGACGTTCCTCGGGAACCACGACGTTGGCCGTGCCGCCCGTCTGATCGCGGACCAGTCGAACGCCGGCGGCGACGAGCTCGTGCGCCGCGTCCTGCTCGGGTACAGCCTCCTCTACCTGCTGCGCGGCGCGCCGGTCGTGACGTACGGTGACGAGGTCGGGGTGATCGGCTCGGGCGGCGACAAGCAGGCGCGACAAGACATGTTCCCGACACAGGTCGCCCGCTGGCAGACGGAGGAGCGCGTCGGCAGCCCACCGATCGGCACGGGATCGTCCTTCGACGTCGTCGGCAACCCGGTCGGGTCAGGCCTCCGGAAGCTGGCGGCGCTCCGCGCCGCACACCCGGCGCTCGCGACCGGCGCGGTCGCAATGCGCCGCGCCTCCGAGGGCGTGCTCGTGCTGAGCCGCTTCGACCGCGCCGCCCGCCGCGAGTATGTGGCGGCGTTCAACACGACCGGGACGGCGCAGCAGGTCGTTGTGCCGACGGCGACACCCTCCGCGACCTGGTCTGCCCTGCTCGGGACGACCACGTCCGTGACGTCTGCCGTCGACGGTCGTCTCACCGTGACGGTGCCGCCGATCGGGGCCCTTCTGCTGCGCGCGGGCACCGAGTTGCCGCGCCGCTCCGTCGGGAAGCTCCGCGTGACCGTGGCGCCGGACGACTTCTCCACGCTCCAGCGCATCGAGGTGACAGGCGTCGGGGCCGATCCTGCGAGCGTCTCCGTCGCGCAGAGGCGCACCGGCGGGCGCTGGCGGCGCCTTGGTGTCGACCCGTCAGCCCCGTATCGGGTCTTCGTCGACCCACGGGGCTACCGCAAGGGGGAGACGGTCGAGTTGGTCGCCGTCGCACGGTCGAGCAGCGGAGCCGTGTCCGTCTCCCCCGTCGTCCAGGCCGTGGTACGACGATGACGGTGTCGGCGGCGCGGCGCGACACACAGCTGCATACGCCAGCCGGCGCGCCGGACGCGACCGGGCGCCGGGTGGCGTTCCTGCCGGCGGCCGTGCTCGGCAACGGCTCGCTCCTCGTCACGCTCTCGGCGCGCGGGGAGGTCGAGGGCCTCTTCTGGCCGTCCGTCGACGGTGAGCAGCACCTCGGCCTGTTGCGCCTCGGCCTCGCGGACGGGGCCTCCGTGCGGTGGCTCGACGAGCCGCCGTTCGGAGACTGGAGGCAGCGCTACGAGCCCGACAGCGGCGTGCTGCACACGGTGGCGTCGGCGGGTGGCGAGACCGTCGAGATCGTGGACGCCGTCGATCCGGTCGACCCGCTGCTCGTGCGGCGTGTGAGCGCCGCCGCGGGGTCGCGTCTCGTGGTGAGCTGCCGCCCCGAGCTCGACGACGGGGCACGGCACCTGGCAGCGTACGTCGACCCCGCCACGGGTGCCGTCGTCTTCTACCGGCGGCGCGTGGCCCTGGCGATCGCGCTCGGCGGCACCGAGGGCGCGTCGCACGACGGCGCCGTCACGTCCTTCGCGCCGGGCGGCCCGCAGGCGGAGCGCGCGCTCGACGTGCTCGTGCACCGCGCGCCGTTCGAGGGGAGGGTCACCGGGACGCTTGACGGCGGCGTCCGGCTGCTCGTCGGCCTCGGGGAGTCTCCCGACGAGGCGCTCACGCTCCTGCGTCACCATCTCTCCCTGCCGGCGGACGCCGTCGAGGCCGAACGTCGTGTGCACGACGCCCGCGTTGTCGAGGCCGCGTCCCCACCCGAGCACGCCGTCGCCGATGTGCCGGACCTCGAGCGCGTGTACCGGCGCTCGCTGCTGGTGCTCGAGACACTCACCGACCGCGCGACCGGGGCGGTGATCGCGGCGCCCGAGCTCGACCCGGACTTCGTCCGCAGCGGCGGCTACGGGTTCGTGTGGCCGCGCGACCTCTCCTTCGTCGCGCTCGGGCTGCTGGCGGCAGGGTCACACGACGCCGCTGCGGCGGCTCTGCGCTGGCTGGCCAGGCATCAGGCTCCCGAGGGCCTGTGGCTGCAGCGGTACTGGTGCGACGGGGCGCTCGCGCCGTCCTGGGGCCTGCACCAGGTCGACGAGACCGGGGTGTGCCTGTTCGCGTTCGACGCCGCCTGGCGCGAGCTCGAGGACGAGCAGCTCGACGCGGCGCTCTGGCCCGCTGCACGGGACGGTGCCCTGTTCCTGGCGCGGTTCGTCGATCCGGCGAACGGGCTGCTGCGGGCGAGCGTCGACCTCTGGGAGCAGTGCGACGGGCAGCACACCTACTCGTCCGCCGCCGGGGTCGGAGGGCTGCGGGCGGCGGCCGCGATGGCCGAGCGCCACGAGCCGGCGCACGCGGCGGACTTTCGGGACGCGGCCGACCGGCTCGCCGCGTCGATCGATGACAGTCTCTGGAGCGACGATCATGCGCACTACGTGCGAGCGGTCAACGTCGCGCGGGCGGACGGGCTCGGCGCTCCCCCCGGCAGCGCCTTCGATCGGCTGCTCCCGTACCCGAACCGGCACGTGCGAAGCGTCGACCCGGTGGATGCGCGCCTGGACAGCTCGCTCTTCGGCCTCGCGTGGCCGTACGCCGTCGTCGAGCCGGGCGGACAGCGGATGCGCGCCACCGCGTCCGCCGTGGCGGAGGCGCTGACCGCGCCGTGCGGCGGGTTGCGGCGCCAAGTGGAGGACAACTACGCGGGCGGCAACGTCTGGCTCATCGCGACCCTGTGGCACGGTCTCTACGCGCGGCTCGCCGGTGACGAGGAGACCCACCGGCGTGCGCTCGCCTACGTCACCTCGCGTGCCACGCCGCTCGAACTGCTGCCGGAGCAGGTCCTCGACGACGGGTCGCCGGCGTGGGTGCTTCCGCTCGCCTGGAGCCACGCCATGCTGCTCCTCGCCGCGCGACCGGAGTTGACGCTCGTTCGCGACGCGGCGCGCAGCGCCGGCGTCGCTGCGTGAGAGCCTCCACGAAGTAGTCTGACGCCGATGACGGTTCGGCTCGCCGGCGCAGACGACCTTGCACTCGTCGAGGATCTGTATCGCGCCTTCTTCGCGGAGGTCCCGCCGCGTGAGCACGACCACGTCGACCTCGAGCACGAGCTCGCAGAGGTGCGGGAGATCGTCGCGACGGAGCATGCCTTCGTCGCCGAGGCCGAGGGTGTCGCGGTGGGGTTCGCGCTGGTGCGACGGAGAAATGCGAGCGTCGCCGAGATCACCGATCTGTACGTCGCACCCGATGCGCGCTCGGCCGGGGTCGCCACCGCGCTCCTGCGCGAAGCGGTCGCGGCGCTCGACGGCAGCGTGACCGTCGTCAAGCTCGAGACGGGGGCCGGAAACGCCGTGGCACGCAGCGTCTACCAGCGCTGGGGATTCCGGGAGGACCTGGTCGTCCTGGCCGCACCGGTCGAGCAGCTCCGTGAGCGCCTCGCCCCGGCGCGCGAGGCCGACTCGTTCACCTCTGTCCACGTGCAGACCGACGACCGCGCCTGGGTCGAGCGCACCGCGGCGGAGTTCGCCCGCCGCATCCGGTCCCCGGGGTCACGTGTGGAAGGCCCGCGAAACGGCTGGACGGCTGTCTACGACCCCGTCGCCGATCGCGATCCGCACGCCATGCGACGCCTGGCGCGCGAGCTCTCGGAACGCATGGGCGCGGTGGTGATCGCCGTCGCTCTCGAGGTCGACCACGTCGTTCGCGTCGTCGCCTACGAGCGTGGCGGCATCGTGGACGAGTATCTCTCGGTGCCCGAGTTCTACGGCGCGCTGCCACCCGGCGACGTGATCGGCATGGCGGCGAACCCGACCGTGCTCGCGCGCCTGACAGGCGCCGACCCGGCGGCCGTGAAGGCGGTCGCGCGGACGGCCGCCAGCTCGTCCGAGCTGCCCCCGCCACGCGAGCTGCTGGCCGGGATCGCGGCGGTGCTCGGGCTCGAGGGCACCGGTTACGGCTTCGAGGTGGCCTAGCTAGTGCTGACCCTGTACGACGCGCCCCGCTGCCCGTTCTGTGCGCGCGTGCGCATCGTCCTCGCCGAGAAGCAGGTGCCGCACGAGGTCGTCGTGATCGACCTCGACGATCGCCCGGCGTGGATCGTCGAGAAGAACCCACCCGCTGGACGGGTTCCCGTGGTCGAGGAGGACGGCTGGGTGCTTCCCGAGTCCGCCGTGATCGACGAGTTCCTCGAGGAGCGGTTCCCGGAGCCGCCGCTCCTGCCCGCCGACCCTGCGGAGCGGGCCGCGGCACGGTTCATCATCTTTCGCTTCGACGACTTCCAGCGGCCGTACTACGCGATGCGCCGGGGCGAGGCCGGTGCAGCCACTGCCTTCGCCGACCAGCTCGAGAGCCTCGACGCGCTCCTCACCGCGATGCCGTTTCTCACCGGCTGCATCTTCGGGCTGGCCGATGTCGCCTACCTGCCCTGGGTGATCCGGGCACGAGAGCTGCTCGGGGTCGACCTGACGTCGTGGCCGGCGCTCGATGCGTGGTTCGAGGCGGTCTCCGGGCGAGAGTCCGTCGCCGCCGAGCTCGACGTGGTGGCCGGGCTGCCGCGGTGAGCGACGTGACGACGGCGGAGCTCGCGGGCCGGCTCGGCGAGGACGGCCTCGTCCTGCTCGATGTCCGCGGCGCGGCCGAGTACGACGGTCGTCTGGGCGCTCCGTGCGATCCGCGCTGGGGGCACGTCCCCGGGGCGCGCCACCTCGACGTGGGCGAGCTGCTGAGCCTGGCCCTCGACGAGGTGCGCGCCGTGGTCGGCGCCGAGCCCGGCAGCGAGGTGATCGCCTACTGCCACTCCGGGGGCCGCTCGGCCGTCGCCGTGCAGATCCTCCAGGCTGCCGGCTACCGCGCGCGCAACTATCGCGGGTCGTGGCACGAGTGGTCGCAGGACGCCGATCTGCCCGCGGTGACCGTCGCTGCGGCGCGGTGACGTTCAGGGCCTTCGTTCGACCGCGACCTGCAGGAACGCCTCGCACAAGGCCCGCCCATGGCGGTTCCATGGGCCGATCAGCCGGTCGGTCTCCGCCCGCAGCTCCGCCACCGGCCGGGGCAGCTCGCGCTCACCTTCGACGAACCATGTGTCCAGCATCTCGCGGGTCACCTCGGCGTGGAACTGGATCCCCCAGGCGTGGTCGCCGATCCGATACGCCTGGTGCGCGGTCGCGTTGGAGGCGAGCAGCTCGGCGCCGACGGGCAGCTCGAAGGTGTAGTAGTGCCACTCGAACGCCTCTACCCGCAGCGGCAGGGTGCCGAGCACCGGGTCGGCGGCTCCGGCGCCGGTGAGCTCGACCGTGTGCCAGCCGACCTCGGGCACGCCGGCCGGGCCGACGAGGGCACCCGTGGCACGAGCGATCAGCTGCGAGCCGAGGCAGACGCCGAGCAGCGGCACACGCTCCGCGAGCGCGGCGCCGATGAACGCAGCCTCACCCGGGATCCAGGGATGCTCGGCGTCCTGGTCCGGGTGCATGGCGCCACCGAAGACCATGATCGCGTCGTACGCGGTCGGGTCGTCGTCGTGCGGTCCGTTCGGCACGACCCACCGCTCGTGCCGGTGGCCACGCTCCTCCGCCACGGTCTCGAACAGCCCGCCGCCGCCGGTGCGCGACGGGTCGTGGACGACGGAGAGGACGCGCACGGGCGCAATCTACCGAGCCTCGCTCCGGCCCAAGCTCAGAACAGGCGCAACTCCGTCGGTGGCGGTTCGACGCCGCCGGTGGCGGCGATGCCGGCCTCGTCGAGCAGGTTGCGGAGCGTGGCGGCGCCGCGCGGGGCGAAGTCGTCGCGGTTGTTGTTGAACAGCGCGTACACCTCGTCAGCCTCCGACGCCAGCCGCTGCACGGGCTCGACCCACTCCGCGAGCTCTTCGGGCGCGTAGAGCCAGTCGAAGCGGTCGGCTGCGCTCGTTGCCCCGCGGATGTTCCACGTCTGCGCGTTCCGTCCGTGGAACCTCACGTACGCGACCGGGTGCGTCGCCGCAGCCACTGCCGGCACAACGTTCGACGCGCGTGTCCGCGGGCTGTCGACCGAGACGTACGCCAGTCCCTCCCGTTCGAGGAAGCCGAGCGTGTCGGCCCGCTGATCCTCCTCCAGCCACGAGCGGTGCCGGAACTCGACCAGCGGCACGAGCGGCGCCAGCCGCTCCGGCGCGCGGGCGAGCTCCGCCAGGGCCGCCTTCGTCTTCGTGAAGCGAGGGTGGTACTGGAGCAGGACGCCGCGCAGCTTCCCGGACAGCTCGAGCGGCTCGAGCGCGCCCCGGAAGGCCCTGAACGCGTCGTCCGTCGGCTCGCCCTCGTGCCACGTCATCGCCGCGCTCGCCTTGACGTGGAAGACGAACCCGTCCGGTGTCCGCAAGGCCCAGCGCCCGGTGACCGCGGGGTCGGGAAGCGCGTAGTAGGGCGAGTCGACCTCGACCGTGTCGAAGCGCTTGGCGTAGTACCGCAACCGCTTCTCTGCCGTCGACACGCCGCGCGGATACCAGGCGCGGAGGAGCCCTTCGTCGGCCCAGCTGCACGTGCCGATGCGGACGGTTGCCTCCACGCGACCCACGATACGAGAGAGGGCCCGCCGGATGCGGGCCCTCTCTCAGCGGATCCTGTCGGGCTCGCCCTAGCGGACGGTGACGAGCTTCGACTTCACAGCGAACCCTGCGATCGTGAAGGACGAGCAGGGGACGCCGAGCCCGTTGTTCGGGAACGCCGCGTCGCAGGTGACCTTCGCGATGTCGCCCGAGACGCTGACCTCGGGGCTCGTGCTGCGCGCCTGGAAGTTCTTCTGCTTCGCGGTCTTCGCAAGCGTCACCGTGAACGTCCCGTTCTCCTTCGCCAACACCGTCCTGATGAGGCGGAGCCCCGTCTTGCCGACCGCTCCCCAGATCTTGACGTTGTTGTCGAGCCCCTCGCCGGCGAGGCTGACCTTCCCGGTGAGGACGACCCGACCCTTGACCCGCTTGCCCTTGAGCGTCACCGCTGCGGGGAGAATCCCGTCGACGGAGGCAACGGTGCCGGCGGCGTTGATCTGACCGTTGCCGGCCTGCCACGGCGTCCAGAAGGCGATCCAGACCGCGGACGTGAGCGGCGTGAAGACCCCCTTGAACGTGAGGTCGGCGCTCAGGAACTTGGCGCCGAACGTGGCCCCGCCCTTCTCGACCGGGATGTCCGGTGGGGCGAGACAGAACACGAGCTGCGCCGGCCCGAGTGCCGTCTGCGGGCCGGTGGTGGGGATCAGGTACGCAGGCAGGTTGATCGTCTGGCCCGCGGCCTGGAGCACGAGCAGATAGGTGGCGGATGGCACTGCCGTCTGGATGCAGGCCGTCTGGCTCGCGGCGGGGACGGCGCCCGGGGGTGCGACGACGATGTTGCCCTCGAGCGGGAGCAGCGCCCCGCCGAGCGCGAGCGCGCTGACCTGGGCCCTCACCGTGCCGACCGCAGTGCCGGGCGCGGCCGTCGTCGTGATGCCCGTGCCGCTGGGGATCACGATCGCGGAACGCGCGGTCGCATCGTCGCCGACGGCCGAGGACGCAACGATGCGGGTCGCGCCTCCTGGGTAGGACACCGACAGCTTCGCCGACGTGTATGCGGCGTAGGCGGCGGCGGCGAACGCGAGAGCTGCGACCATCGCGAGCGTCGTCCCGACTGCCAGCAAGCGTTTCTTCATCGATCCCTCCTGATGGTCAGACGTTCGGACGGGGCGTCCTCCGGTCGTGGTCTGCAAGCGGCGTCATCCTCCCACACGAGCCTTCGGGGGAACAGGCGGCCAGCCCCGATCTTCATCTCGGGGCATGCCCTGTGACGACCTCACCGGGCGGGAAGCAGGCCGCTGGCGCGAACCCACTGCTTGTTGTCGTAGCGGTAGAGGTAGACGGTGTCGATCGGGAAGTAGTCCCGGGGCGACGTTCTCAGGCGGATGCCGGGCAGCATGAACGGGTTGGCCCGCGTGTCGATCGACCGGGCGGCCCGGAGTAGGCTCGCGCGCGTGGGAGCCTTGCCGGCCCGGCTCAGCGCGTCGACCATCGACCAGGCGACGGTCATCCCGTACCAGTTGTAGACGTCGGTCGGCTTCCCGCTCGGGTTGTACCGCTTCATGATCGAGCGGTACAGCTTGAGCGCCGGATCCTTCGCCCAGATGGGGTCGTTCGGGTTCTTCAAGAAGGCGATCGACAGCGCCCCCTTCGTCAGGCTCGGCGCGTTCAAGCGCGCGATGCCCATGATCGTCGGCTCGATCGAGACCGACGCGATGTACAGCTGCGGCCGCCAGCCGAGCTTGTTGGCGGCCACGATCGCCTGGAGCATGAACTTCGGCGTCGCGAACAGCATCAGCGTGTCGGCGCCGGATGCCTTCAGCTTCGAGACCTGCGAGGCGACGTCCGTGGCCGTGTACTCGTAGCTCTCGGACGCGACCACCTTCGGCCCCTTGCCGGCGATCGCCCGGGACAGACCTCGTGTCATGTCCTTCCCGAGCTCCGTGTTCTCGAGCAGTACAGCGATCCTCGCCTTCGGCCGGCGCTTGGCGAGGTCGCGCCCGTAGACGGCGCCCTCGCCCCGGTAGCTCTGCAGGAAGCCCATCGTCCACGGGTAGCGGCCCGGGGCGGCCAGCGCCTCGGAGCCGTCGCCCGAGAACAGCTGCGGCACCTTGTTCGCGTTCGCGTAGTCGCGGATCGCGAGGTTGTTCGCCGTGCCGATCACGTTGAACAGCGCGAAGACCCGGTCCTGCTCGACGAGCTTCCTCGTCTGCTGCACGGTCTGCGCGGGGTTGTAGCCGTCGTCGTAGAAGATGTAACGGATCTTGCGCCCGTTGACGCCGCCCTTCGCGTTGACGGAGTCGAAGTACGCCTTCGCGCCCGGGCCGACGGAGCCGAACGCCGCCGCCTCACCGGAGAGCGGCACCGTGCCGCCGATCACGACCTCCGTGGCGCTGACCCCGGGGTCCGCCCGTGGAGCCGCGCCTGCCACGCCGACAGCGGCGAGCGCCACGACGAGCGCCACCGCGAGACCGCGCGTCATCGACTCACCGGCGTCACGAGCGACGGCAGCGTCAGTCGCGCGGAGGTGATCGTGGCCCGCGCCGCGGCGGGCAGCGGCAGATCGAGGTAGAGCAGGTTGGCCGGGCTCTGCGCGAGCGAGGAGGACGCGAGCGTGAGCTCCAGCCGAGAGCCACGAGGCAGGAACGTCGCCTGGTCGATGAGGCGGATCGCCACCGTCGCGCGACCGGTTCGCAGCGGGACGCCGCCACCTGCGACGACGATCTCCTTCCCGGCCGGCGTGCGCGCGCTGAGCACCGCAACGAGGCGTGACCAGCCGCCGGTCGCGCGCACGTCCACCCGCACGGCCGGTGCGCCGAACACTTCGACCGGCGTCGACAGCGGGGCGCCCCGCCACGCGACCTTGCCGCTCGCGGCGATCGTGCGGGGCGCCGTCAGTCCGAACGTGAAGCGCCGGTTCGTCGTCGCGGGCAGGGTTGCCAGGCGGGACACTCTCGCCGAGCCGGATGCGGCCAGGATGACGGGCTTCGATCCGTCGATGCCGTTACGGATCCCGCGCAGGAAGCGGTCGAACCACAGCTTCCCCTCGTCGAGCATCGTTGCGGTGTCGGCCGCGGGGAACGAGGACGGTGCATGGCCGACGTTGGCGAGCCAGAGCCGCTTCGGCCCCTTCAGCGCCACCCAGGGGACGCGCACCTGGTCGAGGCCGAACGCGAAGTCGCGGCGTCCCTGCATCATGAACACGGGTGTCTTCACTCCCCGCAACCGGGTCGCGGAGGAGCGGGCGGCCGCGAATGCGGGGATCCCGGTGGTGCCGCCCGCAAAGACGACGTTCCGCACTGCGATCACGGACGGGTCGAGCTTGGCGGGATCGAGCGAGGAGATGAAGCCTGCGACGACGCCTGTCTTCACGAGGCCTTGCGGCGCCAGTGCCCGACCGAGGTCGGTCCATGTGATCACCGGCTCGAGCGCCGCCCACGGGACACCCGCGACGAGCGAGTTCCACGCCGCGCCGCCGCCGTAGGAGATCCCCCAGGCGCCGATCTTGCCGTCCGCCACGTCGGGGCGGTCGCGCAGCCACTCGAACACGGAGCGCGCGTCTCCGATCTCGGCCGGGCCGTCGATCCCGACCAGGCCACCTGACTCGCCGTGGCCGCGCGCGTCGTAGGCGAGCACGACGTAGTCGTCGCCGACGACCCCCATCGCCCGGGCGATGGCGATCGCGGACGAGCGGTCGCCACCGAGCCCGTGCAGGAAGACCACAGCCGGCCAGCCGCCCGACGGCGGCGAGCCGTCGGGGACGAACAGCGTCGCTGCGAGCTGCGTGCCGTCCGCCGCCAGGATCGTGACGTCCTCCTGTGTGGAAGCGCCGGCGTAGCCGACGGCGACGAGCGCGCCCGCCAACACGGCCGTCGCGGCGGTCACGAGCTTCGTCACGAGCTGGAACGGTACAGATGCAGCGCAGCTGCCCCGTACAATCCTGCGGATGACGAGCCCAGCGCCGGCTGCCCCGGTCGACCCGAGACCGGTCGGCATCTTCGACTCCGGTGTCGGCGGGCTCACCGTCATGCACGAGGTCCTGGTCACCGCGCCACATGAAGACGTTGTCTATCTTGGCGACAACGCCCGGCTTCCGTACGGCCCGCGGCCGCTCGACGAGATCCGCCGCTTCGCGCTCGAGGTCGGACGCCACCTGGAGCGCGAGGGTGTGAAGCTCGTCGTCGTGGCCTGCAACTCGGCCACGGCCGCCGCGCTTCCCGACCTGCAGCGGGAGCTGTCCGTGCCGGTGGTGGGCGTGCTGCAGCCCGAGGCCCACGCCGCCGTGCGCGCGACCCGCAACCGCCGTGTTGGGTTGCTGGCCACGGAGGCGACGGTCGCGAGCGGGCGGTACGAGGAGCTCATCCGGACGGTCGACGCCGGCGTCACCGTGCACGCGGTGCCGTGCCCACGGCTCGTGCCCCTGATCGAGGCGGACGACCCGTTCTCCGCGGACACTGTGGCTGCGGTGCGCGACGTGGCCGCCCCGCTGCGTGCCGCCGAGGTCGACACCGTCATCCTCGGGTGCACGCATTACCCGCTCGTCCGTCCCATCTTCCAGCGCGTGTTCGGCCGTGACGTGACGCTGGTCTTCTCCGCCGACGAGACCGCCGCCGAGGTCGCGGAGACGCTGCGCCGGAAGCGGCTGGAGAACGATCCACGCCGCGAGGGCTCGTACCGGTTCCTCACCACGGGAGACCCCGACGCGTTTCGGGCCAGCGGCCGTCGCTTTCTGCAGCTACCGATCGGCGACGTCGAGCACGTCACCACGGCCGACCTCGAGACCAAGGCAGCATGAGCGTCAGAGCCGACGGGCGCCGCGCGGACGAGTTGCGGCCACTCGACCTGCAGCCGGACTTCCTCGAGCAGCCGCACGGGTCGGTGCTCTACGCACAGGGGCGCACCGTCGTGCTCTGCACCGCGACCGTGGACGAGGACATCCCCCGTTGGCTGCGCGGGCAGCGGCGCGGCTGGATGACGGCCGAGTACTCACTGCTGCCCGCGTCGACGGGCGAGCGGACGCAGCGCGCGGTGACACGCGGACGGCCCGACGGGCGGACGGTCGAGATCCAGCGGTTGATCGGGCGGGCGATGCGCTCGGTGTGCGACTTCGAGGCACTCGGCGAGCGAACGCTGTGGCTCGACTGCGACGTGCTCCAGGCGGACGGCGGCACCCGGTGCGCCGCCATCACCGGCGCCTATGTCGCCGCCCATCGCGCGCTCGACCGCCTCGGGTTGACGAAGGCGCTGCGCGGCTCGGTCGCCGCCGTCTCCGTGGGAATCGTCGACGGCGAGCCGCTGCTCGACCTCGACTATTCCGAGGACTCCCGCGCCGAGACCGACATGAACGTCGTCATGACCGCGGACGGCCGGCTCGTCGAGGTTCAGGCCGCGGCGGAGCGGGAGCCGTTCCCTCGCGAGCTCCTGGATCGCATGCTCGATCTCGCCGCACGGGGCATCACCGAGCTCGGCGCCGCCCAGCGCGCGGCGGCCGAGGCGCCGTCGCTCTGAGCTTGTGTTGATTCAACACAAGCTCGTGCTCGCATCGACGAACCCGCACAAGCTGGAGGAGCTGCGCCGGGCGCTGCCCGGTTGGGAGATCGCCCCGCTCGAGCGCAGCGACTACCCGCCGGAGACGGGGGCGACCCATGCGGAGAACGCGGCCGCCAAAGCGCGATTCGCGCGTGAGCACACCTCGGGCGATGCGTGGGTCGTGGGTGAGGACTCGGGGATCGAGATCGCTGCCCTCGACGGCCGGCCCGGTGTCGATTCGGCCCGCTGGGCGGCGGACGGCGTCACCCGGCTGCTGGCCGAGCTGGAGGCGGAGAGCGACCGGCAGGCCCGCTACGTCTGCGCCATCGTCGCCATCGGCCCCGCCGGCCGCGAGATAGGCGTGCAGGGCACGCTCGAAGGCGCGATCGTCGAAGGGCCACCGCGCGGCGCCGAGGGGTTCGGCTACGACCCGATCTTCGTCCCGCTGGGAGAGACGCTGACCGTGGCGGAGCTGGGCGACGCGTGGAAGCGGGAGCACTCGCACCGCGCGGTGGCGGCAGCGCAGCTCGCGCACCAGCTCCAGGCTGTCTGAACGTCCGCCGGTCGCTACGGAACGGCTTCGAGCGTGCCGATACATGCGGTCGATGCCGGTGGAGAGACCGATCGACGACCTGCGCGCCGAGGCGCTCGAGGCTGCACAGGGGCTTCGCGACGGCGAGCAGGCGCTGGCCGGCGCACTGCGGGCGATCCGCGAGGATTCGGAGCGAGCCGCAGAGGCGTATCGGGCAGTCGTCGCCTCGCTGGCCACGGCGCTTGCGGCGCGCGACGGCTACACGGGGACCCACTCCGACATCGTCCACGACCTCGCCGTCGCCGTGGCGGGGCGCCTCGGGCTCGAGCGGCAGCTGGTCGCCGAGGTCGAGGCGGTCGCGCTCCTACACGACATCGGCAAGATCGGCGTGCCGGACAACGTGCTCCACAAGCGCGGCCCGCTCGACGAGCCGGAGTGGGATCTGATGCGCGAGCATCCGGTGATCGGCGAGCGCATCCTGCGACCGCTCCCGGGGCTCTCCGGTGTCGCGACAGCCGTCCGGCACGAGCACGAGCGGTGGGACGGCAACGGCTATCCCGACGGTCTGGCGGGCGAGGAGATCCCGCTCGCCTCACGCATCGTCCTCGCCTGTGACACGTGGAGCGCCCTCGTCAGCGATCGCCCCTACCGCTCCGCCCTCGGGGTTGCGGAGGCAAGGGACGAGCTGCGACGTCACGCAGGCACCCAGTTCGACCCGGCGGTGGTGGCCGCGCTGCTCGACAGCATCGACGAGCACGGCAACGTCCTGAGTGCAACCGCCGTGTCGACGGGCGTGTCGGCGCTCGTGGATGCGGATGCCGGCGATCGGGAGGCGCGTCGGCTCGAGCGGGAAGTGCACGCCCTGATCACCGTCGTCTCGGCGGTCGCGGCCGTCGAGAGCCTCGACGACCTCGTCGAGGTCGCGGCTGCGGAGGCCTGCGCCGCTCTCGACGCCACCTCCGTCTCGATCTCGCGCTGGGAGGCCGATGCCCGCGTGCTCCGCGTCGTCGTCAACGCCGGCGAGCTCGCAGAGGGGGAGGAGCGCCGACCGCGGGACGAGGTCTACCGGCTCGACTCGGACGATGCCCTGCGGCAGCTGCTGATCGACGGCTGCTCATATGTGACGAGCCTCGACGACCCCGACGGGCTCGAGGTCGAGCACGCCCTTCTCCGTTCGCTCGGCCGTCACTCGTGCGCGGCGGTGCCGGTCATGCTCGGTGGCGCGGCGTGGGGCGAGATCTGGGCGAGCCGCGACGCGTCGCTGCCCGAGTTCTCGGAACGAGACCTCCGCTTCCTGCAGACGATCGCCGGGCAGGTGGCCGCAGCCGTGGGACGCACGGAGCTCTTCGCCCGGATGGCCGACCTCGCCTTCCGCGATCCGCTCACCGGGGTCGGCAATCGCCGCGCGCTCGAGGAACGGCTCGAGCTCGTCGTCAAGGAGAGCCTCGACGCGGGTGTCGATCTCGCGGTCCTGCTCTGCGACGCGGACAACCTCAAGGAGCTCAACGACGCCAACGGCCACCAGACGGGCGACGCCGCGCTCCGGCGCCTGGCGCAAACGCTCGTTGTGGAGGCGCCCGGAGATGACCCGCTCGTCTACCGGCTCGGCGGCGACGAGTTCTGCCTGCTGCTGCCGGGGGTGACGGCCGAAGACGCGGTCGAGCTCGGTGAGCGACTGCTGGCAGCCCTGCAGGCGCAGCAGCGACCGGCACTCACCGCTTCATGCGGTGTCGCCACGCTGGGCATGGGTGTGACACGGCCGACCGACCTGCTGCGTGCAGCCGACACGGCGCAGTACGCCGCCAAGCGCGGCGGCCGCAGCCGCGTCTGCCTCGCCGATCCCAGACCAGTCGTCGACTGGCGCCGCCCCGCGGCCGGGGCACCGGCGCGAAGGCGGCTGCGCGACGGTGAGTCGGCCCTCGACGTGGCGGCGCTGCTTGCCGACACGGTGGAAGCCTTCGACGGCCCGCTCGCGCGGGCCGCGGTACCACATCGCCTCGAGGACCTCGCCTGCCGCGCGATCGACGCTCTGGATGCGGCCCGGGCCGCGATCTCGTTCTGCGCCACCGGCACCGGCAGCATCGACGTCGTCTTCATGATCGACGCGCGCACGGGGCGCGCCTGGCGCCGCGAGCTCGGGGCTGCCGAGGAGGTCTGGCTCGTGGCCGACTACCCCAGCACCGCGGCCATCCTGCGCGGGGGCAGCTTCGTCGTCCACGGTGACGACCCGCTCGCCGACGAGGCCGAGAAGGTGGTGCTGCGTGAGTTCGGCATGCGGTCGGTGCTCGCGGGGGCAGCCACGGGTGCCAACGGATCGTGGCTGCTGGAGATCTACGCCGATGCGCAGACGCTGCCGCTCGAGCCGCTCGAGCCGGCCGTTCGGCTGCTCGTGGCCGAGGCCGTCCGCGGGAGCCGCAAGCCGCTCTCTCCCGCCCAGGCGGTCGCCTGAGTCCTGAACTCCGCTCGCGTCTGCTAGGTTCGGGCGCCGATGGACACGGGACCGGCCCTCGACGAGCTCGGTCGTCTCCTCGTCGCCCGCGCGCTGCTCGAGGGCGACTTCCTGCTCCGCTCCGGCAAGCGTTCGTCGTACTACCTCGACAAGTACCGCTTCGAGACCGATCCGGAGCTCCTGCGGGCGCTCGGAGAGCGGCTCGCCGAGGCGATCGAGCGCGCCGCCCCGGAGGCGACGCGGATCGCCGGCCCGGCCCTCGGAGCGGTTGCGCTGGCCGCTTCGGCGTCCATGGCGTCCGGACTCCCGTTCATCATCGTCCGCGGTGAAACCAAGGGATACGGCACCGGAAACCGGATCGAAGGCCCGTACGAGGCCGGCGACGTCGTGTGCCTGGTCGAGGACGTCGTCACCTCCGGCGGAGCGCTCGCCGAAGCCGTGGCGGCGCTCCGTGAGGCCGGGCTCGTCGTCCGCGCAGCGGTGTGCGTCGTCGACCGGGAAGAGGGGGGCTCGGACGCTCTCGCGCGAAGCGGCGTGCGGCTGCAGTCGCTCTACCGCGCCGGCGAGTTGCTGGCCGTGCGTCCGAATGTCGGGAGCCCGCATGGTTGAGCCGAATCCGCCGGCTTGGTACGGTGCTGGCGGCCGTCAGAGATCCCACGACGACCAGGAGGAGACGCAGTGACCAAGCAGGAGTTCGTGGACGCCGTCGCCGGTAAGGCGGGCCTCAGCAAGCGTGACGCGGGGGAGGCCGTGGACGCGTTCCTCGGAGTCGTCACCGGAACGCTTCAGGCCGGCGACTCGGTGACCTTCACCGGGTTCGGCAAGTTCCATACGACGCAGCGCTCCGCCCGCATGGGCGTGAACCCGCGCACAGGCGCGCCGGTGCACATCTCCGCCGCGACGGTGCCGAAGTTCTCGGCCGGATCGCAGCTGAAGAAGGCAGTCAATCCGGATCGCGGCTGAAGCAGGCAGCTAGCGAGTAGCTGAAGCGCGCGCTGGGATCCGCACCTGCGGATCCCAGCGCGCGAGAACCCGTCGCGGCTCCCCAAGCGACGGATCGCGTGGCAGCGGTCCGCGCTGCGAGCCCGAGTACTCTGTTCCGATGTACCGGCACGCCGCCCTGGTTGCGCTGGCAGGCACACTCGCCGTTGCCGGTTGCGGCGGCAGCGACGAGCCGAGCGACGACCCGGGCGCCTTCGCGACCTCCCTCGTCCGCACCGTGTATCGGCACGAGCCCGGCGCAGCGTGGCAGACGCTGCACCCCTTGCACCGGAAGGTCGTCTCACGCGCCCGCTACGTCCAGTGCGAGCGCAAAGCCCCGCTGGAGGGAGAGGTGCGGAGCATCGCAGTCGTGTCGGTGAGCGACGAGCAGGCAACGGTGCCCGGTTGGACGAAGCTGGTGCAGAGCAAGGCGGTCATGGTGCGTTACCTCCTGAAGCTGCCCGGGATCGCGTCCGCGCAGCCCATCACGCACACCGTGCACGTGTTCGCCGTCGACGGACACTGGGCCTGGGTGATCGGCCCGACCGACTACGCCAGCTACGCAACGGGGTCGTGTCCCTCGGGCTGAGCCGGGCCCGGTTGTAAGCGAACGTATGTTCGCATAGGCTGCACGACGTGCAGCTCTCCTTCGACGCCGCCGATCGCCTTGTCGACCTGATCCACGCGCGGCACGGACCGCTGCCGGCGGACGACGCCGCACGCACGCTGTTCGCGCTCGCCACCGCGCCGACCGCGATCGCCCGCTCCCTGCTCGACGAGGTCGTCACCGGCGACGCCCGCCTCGCCTGGCGCGGCGGCGATCTCGTCGGGCTGGCCGAGAGCGGCGAGGACAGCACGCAGCTCGACGAGGCGACGTTCGTCGTCTTCGACCTCGAGACGACGGGTCTCCGGCCCGGTGCTGCGCGGATCTGCGAGATCGGCGCTCAACGCGTGCACCGCCTCGAGCTCGCCGACACCTTCGAGACGCTGGTCGACCCCGGCGTGCCGCTCCCGGCACCGATCGCTGCGCTGACCGGGATCCAACCCCGGGCACTGCGCGGCGCGCCGCGGACGGAGCACGCGGTGCGGCGCTTCCTCGCCTTCGCAGCGGACGGGGTCCTCGTCGCCCACAACGCGCCCTTCGACCTCGGCTTTCTCGACCGCGAGGTCGAGCGAATCACCGGCCGCCGCGTCGCGGGAGCCGTGGTCGACACCGTCTGGCTCGCCCGCCGCCTGCTCGAGGGGCGGCTGCGCCGCGTCGGGCTGCAGGAGCTCGCGCATTTCTTCGGCGTCGCCACACGGCCGTGCCACCGTGCGCTCCCCGACGCCCGCGCCACCGCCGAGGTGCTGCTCCACCTCGTCGGCCTCGCGCAGGAACGCGGCGCACGCACCGTGACCGACCTCGTGGAGCTGTCCGCACCACGTGCCCGTCGTCTGCAGACCAAGCGAACGCTCGTCGCCGGGGCGCCCGCCTCGCCCGGTGTCTACATCTTCCGCGACGTTCATGGCCAGCCCCTCTACGTCGGACGGGCGCGCAACCTGCGCACCCGCCTGCGCTCCTACTTCACGGGCGGCCGCCAGCGCCCCGCGGTCGAAGGGGCGCTGGCCGCGCTCGCGGCGGTCGAGTGGCAGGAGACCGGGTCGGAGCTCGAGGCGGCGCTCGTCGAGCTTCGGCTGCTGCGCGAGCTCCGACCGCCCGCGAACGCGCGCGACGCTCGACCCGACCGGCACGTCTACCTCGAGCGCCTCGGCGCACGCTGGCGCGTCACGTCGGAGCCGGGGCCACTCGGGCCGCTGCGCCGCCGCAGGACCGCGACGGCTGCGGCGCGAGCGCTCGACGGTTACGAGCACGACGATCCCGCGGCGGCGCTGCCGGCGCTGCGGGCGCGGCTCCGGCGCGTTGCCGGCCAGCAGCGCTTCGAGGATGCGGCACGCCTCCGCGATCGCCTGAGGGCGCTCGAGGAGGTCGTCGAGACGCTGGCGGAGCTCGACAGCGCCCGCAGGCTCGAGCGCTGCGTGCTCGCGCCCGGCCGCCCGCCGGGCGCGACGAGGGCGTTCTTCGTGACCTGCGGCCGGGTCGCCTGCGAGCGGTTGCTGCCCCGCGGCGGCGGCGCGCTCGTGGAGGCGGTGGCGGCGCTTGCCGAGGCGCGCCGCGCGCAGCTCTCGGTCGCCGCGACGGACGCCGACGAGGTGCTCGTCGTGGCGCGTTTCCTGCGACGGCCGACACCCGAGCTCAGGGTCGTACCGCTCGACGCTGCCGCGATTGCCGCCGCCGTGGACGGGGTACCGTTGGCGGCGTGACGGACGCGCCACACGCCGTGCCGCCGTTCTCGGACCGAGTCGCCGAGGCGGTCGAGCGCAAGCGCACCCAGCTCATCGTCGGGCTCGACCCGCGCGTCGATCTCCTCCCGGTCGAGCTGCGAGGCGAGGCGCGCGGCGGGCAGGCGGCCGCGGCGGCCGCGGTCGAGCGGTTCTGCCGCGGCATCGTCGACACGGTCGCGCCGTACGTCGTCGGCGTCAAGCCACAGGTCGCCTTCTTCGAGGCGCTGGGCGCGGACGGCGCCGCCGCGCTCGAGTCGGTCTGCGCGCACGCACGGGATGTCGGGCTGCTGGTCGTCGCGGATGGCAAGCGCGGCGACATCGGCTCGACCGCTCGCGCGTACGCGTCTGCGTTCCTCGAGCCGCGCGGCGCGCGCGAGCCGCTCGCCGACGCGCTCACGGTGAGCCCGTTCCTCGGACGAGACTCCGTCGACCCGTTCCTGGCCGCGTGCCGCCGGCACGGCGCCGGTGTGTTCGTCCTCGTCCACACGTCGAACGCCGGCGCCGCCGACATCCAGGAGGCCACGCTCTCGGACGGGCGCCCGCTGTGGCACCACATCGCCGAGCTCGTCGCGGACTGGGGCGCCGACCTGGTCGGGGAGCGTGGGCTGTCGAGCGTCGGAGCGGTCGTCGGCGCCACCTACCCGCGCGTCGTGGGCGACGCGCGCCGCGCGATGCCGCAGGCGATCATCCTGCTGCCGGGGGTCGGCACGCAGGGAGCCACGCCGGCCGACGTCGCGCGCGCCTTCACCTCCGGCCCGGCGAGCGCCCTCGTGAGTGCGTCGCGGTCGGTGATCTACGCCTACCGGGACGGAGAGGACGACTGGAGGGCGGCCGCAGGAGCCGAGGCGGCGCGCCTCGCGGAGGCCGTCTGGGGCGCTGCCGGATGGTGAGAGCCCTTGCGCTCGGCGTCGCCGCGATCGCCTGGGCAGCCGCGACGGCCGCGGCCGGCACGGCGCCGCCGGTGAGCGCTCCCGTCTACGTCGTGCAGAGCTCGATCGACGGGACGACGCTCGCTGCGCGTAACGCCGACCGCAGGCACGCGATCGCGAGCATCACCAAGCTGATGACCGTCCTGGTCGCACTCGAGCACTCGCGCCTCGACGAGGTGGTGGTCGTTTCGCGTGCGGCCACGGACATCGGGGAGTCGAGCCTCTTTCTCCGCGCGGGCGAGCGGATGACGGTGCGCGACCTCGCCATCGGCGCGCTCGTGCCGAGCGCCAACGACGCCGCAGCCGCTCTCGCGCTGCACGTCGGTGACGGATCGACGGCGCGCTTCGTCGCCCTGATGAACGCGAAGGCGAGAGCGCTCGGGCTTGCGCACACCCACTTCTCGAACCCGCACGGTCTCGACCAGGCGGGCAATTACTCGACCGCCCGCGACGTCGCCCACCTGCTCCGCGTCGCGCTGCGACAGCCGTTCGTCCGTGCCTGGGCCCGGCGAACGACTGCCACGATCGCGGGCGACCGCACCGTCACGACGACCGACGACGTCCTCTCCCGGCTGTCGTCGTTCGCCGGAGGAAAGACGGGGCACACCGACGAGGCGGGCTGGTCGCAGGTCGGTGCCGCCACGGCCGGAGGCGCGACCGTCATCGCGGCGGTGCTGGGCGCGCGCTCACGCGAGGCGCGGAACGACGACCTCGAGTCGCTGCTGCGCTTCGGGCTGGCCCAGTACCGTCCCGTGCTCGTCGTGGACGCCCGGCGGCGGTATGCGACGGCCGACCCGGGGTGGGGGCTCGACCCGGTCGGCCTCGTCGCAATGCGTTCGGTCGTCCGGCCCGCCTCCGTACGCCGTCCGCTCGTCGAGCGCGTCGTCGTCCCACAGGTGCTCGCACTCCCCGTGCATCGCGGCGACCGGCTCGGACAGGTGCTCGTCTACGATGGCGACCGGCTCGTCGCGCGCGCGCCGCTCGTCGCAGAAAGGGACATCGGAGAGCCGGACGCCGTCGGCAAAGCGGGGTTCGTGGCACGTCGCACGATGCATCACCTGGCCGGCTTCGTATCCTGAGGGGGGGAGGTACGACACATGATCGTCACCGTCACGCTCAACGCCGCGCTCGACCGCTCGCTCACCGTGCCGATCCTGCAACTCGGGCACCGGCATCGCGCGAGCGAGGTCGTCACCCTCGCGGGTGGCAAGGGCGTCAACGTGGCGCGGGCGCTGAAGCGGCTCGACGTGCCCGTCGTCGCCACCGGTCTCGCCGGCGGACGGACCGGCACCCGGATCGTCGAGGAGCTCACCGCAGAGGCGATCCTCAACGACTTCGTCCGCATCCGGGAGGAGTCACGCACGTCGACACTCGCCCTCGACCCGACCTCCGGCACCCACACCGAGATCTACGAATGGGGCCCGCGCGTGACCCCGTCGGAGCTCGGCATGCTGATGGATAAGCTCCGCTACCTCTCCCGCGGCGCCGATGCCGTCGTCCTCGCCGGATCGCTGCCCCGCGGCGTCGACGAGGGCTTCTACGCCGAGGCTGCCCGCGAAGTGGCGCGGCGGGGCGTGCAAGTCGTGCTCGACACCGAAGGAGAGCCGCTCCGCCGAGGGCTCGAAGCCGAGCCGTGGCTCGTCTCCCCAAACCAGCACGAAGCCGAGCAGCTCGTGGGTCAGGAGCTCCAGGACGACGAGGACTTCCTCTGGGCGCTCGACGCGATCGCCGAGATGGGCGCACGCAACGTCCAGATCACCCTCGAGACAGGATGCTTCGCCCTGGTGCGCGAGGAGCGCACCGCGAAGCGGTATCGCGCCGTCGCGCCACAGCTGGAGCCCGTGTCCGTCGTCGGAGCCGGTGATGCCCTGCTGGCGCAGTGGCTCGCCGCCCGCTCGGACGGCGTCGGCGCCGAGGATGCGCTCCGCCTGGCAGTGGCGACCGGATCGGCGTCCGTGCTCGAGGTCGGCGGCGGCTGCTTCGACCCCGCCGAGGCCAGGCGCCTCGCTGCCGCGGTCGAGGTGCACGAGCTGCAAGCAGTTCCCTCGTAGGGGCGGGATAATCCCGCCCGGGTGCGTCGGGCACCTGAAGTGCCGCTCGGGACCACGCGCACCCAACGTGACCAGCAGACACCCTTGGTACGCTCTCCGCACCCGGTGGACGATTTCGACGGCAAGTTCGCGAAGGAAGGCCTGACCTTCGATGACGTCCTGCTCGTCCCGGCCGAGTCTGCCGTTCTCCCGAACGACGTCTCCATCGTCACGCGCCTGACGCGGACGATCGCGCTCGAGATCCCGATCGTCTCCGCGGCGATGGACACCGTCACCGAGGCGCGGCTCGCGATCGCACTCGCCCGCGAGGGGGGCATCGGCGTCCTGCACCGCAACCTGTCGATCGCCGACCAGGTGGCGGAGGTGGACAAGGTCAAGCGCTCCGAGGCGGGGATGATCGTGGAGCCGGTCACGTTGCCGCCTGACGCGCTCGTCGGTGACGCGCTCGAGCTGATGGCGCGCTATCGCGTCTCCGGGGTGCCGATCACGGACACGGCGGGCGTGCTCGTCGGCATCCTCACCAACCGCGACCTGCGCTTCGGCGCCGATCCGGCGCAACCGGTGTCCGCCGTGATGACGGACCGCGACCTCGTCACGGCACCGGTCGGTACGACGCTGCGTGAGGCGCAAGCGATCCTCGGCCGGCACAAGATCGAGAAGCTGCCGATCGTGGATGCGGACGGGCGGCTCAAGGGCCTGATCACCGTCAAGGACATCCAGAAGCGGGTCCGGTACCCGCTGGCGACGAAGGACGAGCGGGGCCGCCTGCGGGTCGCGGCCGCCGTCGGTGTCGGGCCGGATGCGCTCGAGCGTGCTGCGGCGCTCGTCGACGCCGACGTCGACGCGCTCGTCGTCGACACCGCGCACGGCCACTCCCGCGGTGTGGTGGACATCGTGCGGGCGATCAAGGACCGCTGTGACGTCGAGGTGATCGCCGGGAACATCTCCACGGCCGCTGCGGCCGAGGCGCTCATCGACGCCGGCGCCGATGCGCTGAAGCTCGGCCAGGGGCCCGGGTCGATCTGCACCACCCGCGTCGTCGCCGGGGTCGGGATGCCGCAGGTGACCGCGATCTACGACTGCGCTCGCGTCGCGGCCGAGGAGGGCGTGCCGGTGATCGCCGACGGCGGCATCACGTCCTCCGGTGACGTGGCCAAGGCCGTGGGGGCCGGGGCCGACGCGATCATGATCGGCTCCATGCTCGCCGGCACCGACGAAGCACCGGGCGACGTGCTCATCGTCCAGGGCGAGCGCTTCAAGGAGTACCGCGCCATGGGCTCGCTCGGCGCCATGCGCGCACGCTCGTTCTCCAAGGATCGCTATTTCCAGGGTGACGTCGAGGACGCCGAGAAGCTGGTGCCGGAGGGGATCGAGGCTCGTGTCCCCTACAAGGGGCCGCTGGCGCCGATCGTGTATCAGCTCGTCGGCGGGCTGCGGCAGGCGATGGGCTACTGCGGCGCTCCCACGATCGAGGCGATGAAACACGCACAATTCGTCCGCATGACCGGTGCGGGGTTGCGCGAGAGCCATCCGCATGACGTCACGATCACGAAGGACGCGCCGAACTACCGCCGTGCCTGAGCCGGCCCAGGTGATCCCGTTCCCAGGGACGGAGCCCGGTCCGGAGGAGCGGCCGGTGCTGGTGCTCGACTTCGGCGGCCAGTACAGCCAGCTGATCGCACGGCGGGTCCGCGAGGCACGCGTGTACTCCGATCTCGTCTCGCATCGACTGACCGCCGCCGAGGTGGCTGCACGCGACCCCTCCGCACTGATCCTCTCGGGTGGCCCGGCCTCCGTCTACGCAGACGGCGCGCCCGACGTCGACCCCGGCGTGTTCGAGCTCGGCGTCCCGACGCTCGGCATCTGCTACGGGATGCAGCTGATGGCCCAGCACCTCGGCGGCGAGGTCGAGTCGAACGACGTCTCCGAGTACGGCAAGACGGACGTCACCCTCGCCGAGTCGGCTCTCTTTCGCGACCTGCCGGTGGAGCAGACGGTGTGGATGAGTCACAACGACTCCGTCGTCGCACCGCCCACCGGTGCGACCGTGACCGCCAGCTCCCCGGCGACGGCGGTGGCCGGGTTCGAGGATCCCGCCCGCGGGCTCTACGCGGTGCAGTTCCATCCCGAAGTCGGGCACACACCCCACGGGCAGCAGATCCTCAAGAACTTCCTCTACGACGTCGTCGGGGCGGCGCCGGCGTGGACACCCGCCGCGGTGATCGAGGAGCAGGTCGAGCGCATTCGGGCTCAGGTCGGGTCGGAGCGGGTCATCTGCGGGCTCTCGGGCGGCGTCGACTCGGCCGTGGCCGCGCTGCTCGTGCACAAGGCGGTCGGCGACCAGCTCACGTGTGTCTTCGTCGACCACGGGCTCTTGCGCGAGAACGAGGCGGAGCAGGTCGTCGAGACGTTCGACGGCCACTTCCACGTGCCGCTGGTGCACGTGCAGGCACAGGAGCGCTTCCTGACCCGACTCGTCGGCGTCACGGACCCGGAGGAGAAGCGCAAGATCGTCGGTCGAGAGTTCATCCGCGTCTTCGAGGAGGAGGCGGGACGACTCGGCGCCGTGCGGTTTCTCGTGCAGGGGACGCTCTACTCGGACGTGATCGAGTCCGGCGGGGAGGTGGGCGTCGCCGCGAAGATCAAGTCGCACCACAACGTCGGCGGCCTTCCCGCCGACATGCAGATGAAGCTCGTCGAGCCGCTGCGCCAGCTCTTCAAGGACGAGGTGCGCCGGGTCGGCGAGGAGCTCGGGCTGCCGGAGCGCATGGTCTGGCGGCACCCCTTCCCCGGCCCCGGGCTCTCGATCCGCATCATCGGCGAGGTGACCGAGGAGCGGTTGGAGATCCTCAGGGCCGCCGACGCCGTGCTCCTCGAGGAGGTGCGCAAGGCAGGCCTGTACCGCGAGCTGTGGCAGTGCTTTGCGGTGCTGCCCGCGGTCCGCTCCGTCGGCGTCCAGGGGGACGAGCGCACCTACGCCTACCCGATCGTGATCCGCGCCGTCACCTCCGAAGACGCGATGACCGCCGACTGGGCCCGGCTGCCGCACGAGCTTCTCGAGACGATCTCGAGCAGGATCATCAACGAGGTGCGCGGCGTGAACCGCGTCGCCCTCGACCTCTCTTCGAAGCCACCGGCAACGATCGAATGGGAATGACGGTCGTACTCCCGTAGGACGGGATCCATCGCGCCCTCGTGCGGTTGGCGCGACGACGACCCGCTACCGTGGCCCGATGCGCGCCGTCGCCTGCCTGGCCGCGCTCGCGTCCCTTGTGCTCGCACCGGCCGCTCTGGCCAGCGAGAAGCTCGGCGACGTCGACGTGAACGGTGTCTCGCTGCGAGTGAACGGGCGGGGAGAGGCACTCGTGAGCTACACCCGACGTGACGGTGCGCGCCGTCACGTTCTCGTCTGGGGTGCGGTCAACGCGCTCCCGCCGAGCCGGGAGCGACCCCAGGTGCGGTTCCGCTACGACTACACGGGGGGCTGGCGGAAGTATCGACGGCAGGTGTGGCGGACGTTCTCGAATCGCTGCCGCCCCTACGACGGTCCCGCACTGCCGCTCGTGGTCGCCGCGTGCAGGGCCCCGGACGGCTCGTTCTGGGCGTTGCAGCGGTGGCGACGGTTCCTGCCCATGCGTGGCGTCGACCCGTTCCTCCCCGGTCACGGCGCCGCCGAGGTGCACATCTCTCACTGGTCGGGGCCGCTGCCGGTGCTCGAGGTGTCTCCGAACTGGACCTACGGCGGCGGCTACCAGGGACTGTTCGGCCGGCTCGGCTATCGCGGCGTACCCGTGCACGGGTTCACGACGCCGACACGCAACCGCTCCGATCCGTATGCGCGCTACGCGTACATCGACACGTTCGGGTCGATCTACGGCCCCGGTTGGGAGCGCGCCGCCGCGAAGGTGATGCACCTGCGCAACGGCGCCTTCTGCTTCAGCTTCGTCCCGCAGGACCCGCCGCCGGGCTATCCCGCCGACACGCCGCGGGCGCCGGGGAACGGCACGCGCCATCGCGTCACGATCATGGGGCCCGGCGTCACGCCGGTCGTCCGGTGGGAGGGTGCAGCGCTCGGCCGGTACGACGCCGCCCGGGACGCCGGTTTCAACGCGCTCTTCGACCGGCTCGTCGGTGCGGACGACCAGACGTGCCGGGCAGAGCGTTAGCAGACCGCTTCGCGATCACTGACACGAGGGCTTCAAGCGGCGGCGCGCGACGCCGATCGAATCGTCATGCGGCGCTCCTTCCGTGCGCTCCATCGCTGCGGCTCGTCCGCGCTCGATCCCGCCGCCGCCACTGCGGGGAGCGCGGACGAGTCGCACGAGAGGTGACGCCGCGACGACGGATCACGAGCCGTCGCGGTCGGATGCAACCTCGACCACGCCGGCCGCGTCGAGCTCGATCCGGACCCGTTCGCCGGGCCGTGGCGCGTCGAGCGCCGTCGTCGCCGCCTCGAGCTCCAGCCCGTCATCCCGTCGCACGGTGAGCAGCAGCATCGGGCCGCGGCGTTCCGAGGCGACCACGACGCCTGCGTCCCCCGGTGCCACGCGCACAGCCTCGGGTCGGACGACCGCGATGCGGTTGCCGTCGCGCAGCGTGTTGCGGATCCCGAGAAACCGCGCCACCCACTCGCTCGCGGGGTGGCGCCAGAGCTCGTCGGGCGTGGCGACCTGCGCTACCCGTCCGTCACGGAGCACCGCCACCCGGCGCCCGAGCGCGAACGCCTCGCCGGCGTCGTGCGTGACGTGCACGACCGTGAGCTCGAGACGCTCGAACAACGCCCGCAGATCGTCCTGCAGCCGGTCTCGCAACGGCCCGTCCAGCGATCCGAGCGGCTCGTCGAGCAGGAGGACGCGTGGAGCAGGCGCGAGCGCGCGAGCGAGCGCGACGCGCTGCGCCTCGCCACCCGAGAGCGTTCCGGTGGCGCGGCGCTCGTAGCCCGTCAGCCCGACGAGCTCCAGCAGCTCCGCCACGCGACGATCGCTCTCGCGGCCCGTCAGCCCGGGGATGCCGAAGGCGACGTTCCTGCCGACGTCGCGGTGCGGGAACAGGACGCCGTCCTGAAAGACGAGACCGACGCCGCGCCGGTGGGCGGGAACGCCCGTCACGTCCGTGCCGTCGAGGACGACGCGCCCTCGGTCGGGACGTTGCAGACCGGCCACGACGCGAAGCAGTGTCGACTTCCCGGAGCCGCTCGGGCCGAGCAGCGCCAGCGTCTCGCCGCCCGCCACCTCGACGTCGACACCGCGCAGGATCTCCTGGCCGGCGAGCGTCACGTCGACCGCTTCGACCCGGATCACCGGCGCCACCCGCGCACGCTCGTCACCCGGGCGGCGGCCAGCGCCACCGCGACCGTGAGCGCCATCAGCGTGACGCTCAGCGCCATCGCCTGACCGACGTTCTCGGCGCCGGGCCGTCCGAGAAAGCGGAAGATCGCGACTGGCAGCGTCGGCCAGTCGGCACGGACGACGAACAGCGTGGCGCCGAACTCTCCCAGCGAGATGGCGAACGCGACGGCCGCCGCGACGCCGAGCGCGCGCGCGAGAAGCGGCAGCTCGATCTCCCGGCGTACCCGGGCCGGCGACGCGCCGAGCACGGCCGCGGCGTCCCGCAGACGGCCGTCGATCGAGCGGAGCGCCGGCGCCACGGTGCGCACGACGAACGGCGTCGCGACGAGCGCCTGTGCCAGCGGGACGAGCCACGGGGAGGAACGCAGGTCGAGTGGCGGCTCGTCGAAGGCGAGCAGGAAGCCAAAGCCGAGCATCACAGCCGACGCCCCGAGCGGAAGCATCACGAGCGTGCCGAGCACGCGTCCGCGCCCGCCGGTGGCCAGGAGCGCGGCCGGGAGACCGACGGCGAGCGCGATCGCGGTCGCAACCGTGGCGAACAGGAGGGAGTTGGCGATCGCGTGCCACGGGGCGACGAGCAGTGCCGGAGTTTCCTCTGCCAGGGCCCGAAAATGATCGAAGCCGTGACCGCCCGGGACCGACAGCGACCGCTCCACCAGCGCCACGATCGGGACGGCGAGCAGCGTCAGCGATCCGACGACGACGACCGTGACCGTCACCCGGTCGCCACCCTGCGGCCGAGGCCGTGGCCGTCCCCGCCGGCGGCGCCCGCCGCCGAGACGCGCTTCCAGACGTCCCGTCACGACGACGGCGGCGGTCACCGCCGCGAGCTGAAGGAGCGACAGCACGGCGGCTGTGCGCAGGTCGAAGGCGCGTGCCGCCTGGTTGTAGATCTCGGCCTCGAGCGTCGCGTAGTGCGGGCCGCCGAGGATGATGACGATCCCGAAAGAGGTAAAGCAGAAGAGGAAGACGATGGCGGCCGCGGCGGAGAGCGCAGGCCCGAGGAGCGGCAACGTCACCGTGTGGAGCCGCCGCCACGCGCCGGCGCCGAGCGTGGCAGCCGCGTCCCAGGCGCGGTCGTCGAGCTCGGACCAGAAGGAGCCGACGATCCACACGACGACGGCGACGTTGAAGAACACGTGGGCGAGGAGGATGGCCCAGACCGTCCCTTCCAGCCCGGTCGGGAGCACCGCGAGGAGCGCCGTCGCCACGACGACGGTGGGGAGGACGAACGGGACGAGGACGAGCGCCTCGGCGAGCCGCCGTCCGGGAAAGGCGAAGCGCGAGAGCGCCCAGGTGAGTGGCAGCGCCGCAGCGAGCGTGAGGGCCGTCGAGGCAAGCGCCTGCCAGAGGGTGAACCACGCCACGTCGACCGTGGAGCGGCGCACGAGGACGTCGAAGGGGAGATCGAGACGCCCGTCGGCGACGAGGCTGCGCTCGAAGACGGCCGCCAGCGGCCAGGCGAAGAAGACCGCGAGGAAGCCGAGCGGGACGGCGGCCGCTGCGCAGCGACCCAGGCGCGCGCCCGTAGGGGCCGGACCTGTCCGGCCCGCTCGTGCCGGGCGTCGGCCGCGGGCTGTGGGCCTACGGAACCTGTCGAGGACTGGGCGCCGAGGCACGAGCTAATGCAGCACGATCTGCGTCCACTCGTCGATCCATGCGTCGCGTCCCTGCTCGATCGCGTCCGGCGAGAGCGTCAGCGGTGCCGCCGGCTGGATCGCGTGCTCGGTGAACGCTGCCGGCAGCGGCACCCCCGCGCGCACGGGGTAGACGAACATCGTGCCGGGGATGCCCGCCTGGAAGCGCTCGGAGAGCATGAAGTCGATCAGCTCACGGGCGCCCTTCTCGTTGTGAGCGCCGCGCAGGACGCCTGCGTACTCGATCTGGCGGAAGCAGCCGTCCTCCACGGCGGCGGTCGGTGCGACCGTGAGCGGCTTGCCGGCGAAGATCACCTCGGCGGCCGGGCTGGTCGCGTACGAGACGACGATCGGCCGCTTGCCGGGGCTATCGGCTGCGCCGGAGAACTGCTGCGTGTACGCCTCCTCCCAGCCGTCGACCACCTTGACGTCGTTCGCCACGAGCTTGCGCCAGTAGCCCTGCCAGCGATCATCGAAGCGCGCCACGGTCGCGAACAGAAACGCGAGCCCCGGGCTCGAGGTGGCCGGGTTCTCGACCACGAGGAGCCCTTTGTAGCGCGGCAGCGTGAGCTGCTCGAGGCTCGTGGGGGCGGCCATTCCGTGCCCTGCGAACCAGCCACGGTCGACGTTGAGGCAGACCTCGCCGTGGTCGATGGGTGTGACGTGGTCGTCGGGAGTCGCGTAGGCGTCGTCGACCGCTTTGAGCTCGCCCGACGTGTAGCTGTCGAAGAGGTCCTCACCGAGCGCGCGCGAGAGCAGGTTGTCGTCGACTCCGAAGAGGACGTCACCCTGCGGGTCACCCGCGGTCAGGAGCGCCCGGTTGAGCGCCTCGCCGGCGTCGCCGCCCTGGAGGATGCGGAGCCGGAGGCCGGTCTGCTGCTCGAAGGCCGCCTTCGTGGCCTTCGGGATCACGAACGAGTCGTGCGTGACGAGCACCACATCCTTCGGTGTCGCGGCGTCCTCGCCGCCGCCACATCCGGCCGCAGCAACGGCCAGCGCCGTGGCGAGCACGCCGACCACCACGACCCTGTGGTGCCTCACCACGATCGGCCTCCCTTCGTCCCGTCGGGGCGGATCGCGAGCAGGACGCCGTCGGAGACGGCGATCCGCGCCTCCGGGCCGGAGAAGACGTTCGACACACCCCTGCTCGAGCCGGGGGCGAGCGTCTCGTCGCGGAGCGGGTACTCGAGCCCGTCGGTCGTCACACCCGCGGCGGAGCCATGCAGCGCCACCAGCGTCACGAGCTCTCCCGGCCGGCCGGTGAGGACGCGCTCGCCGCGGACGACATGGACGAGTGCGTCGCCGACGAAGGCGTCGACCTCGACCCCGGCGAGCGTGTCGACGCCCAGGAACAGCAGTGCGGCGAGCAGATGGTCGAGCCGGCCGCCGGCGCTCGCGACGACGACCAGGCGGGCCGGCTGCAGCGCCAGCGCCTCATCGATCGCGAGCTCGAGGTCGGTGAAGTCCTTCTCGGCGGGATGCCGCACGACCCGGACACCGTCACGCTTCGCCTGTTCGAGCGCGGCATCCGTGACCGAGTCCAGGTCGCCCACGAGGGCGTCCGCGCGCAGCCCGAGCGCCCGGCTGCGGTCGAGCCCGCCGTCCGCTGCGATCACGACCGCGTCGCGGGGGAGCGCGGGCAGCGTGGACGGGCCTTCTCCGGCTGCGACGACGACGACGGTCTCCGTGCCCACCACGCGTTCCTCCGCTGGCATTACCCAGGTCAGGTTCTGCGGGTCGGTGGCGCAGTAGCCACCCTCTCAGCCCGGCTGCCCCGAGCTCCCCGTATTCGCTAGCCGGAGATGGTAGCGCGGGCCTGAGGGCCCGCGCTCACCGGATCGACGGCTCAACTCTGTCCAGGCGGGCGGCGCTGTCGCGCCCCGAGCCTCGATCGCACCCGAACCATGCCACGCCGCCCGCGCGCTGTCGAGCTGAGCTTGCCACGGTCGACGATCCTCCGCGCGGACGAGGTCATGAGCTGTCGCTGAACAGCGCCCGGCTGCTGCTAGACTCCGGCGTCGGCGGTCGCACGACCGTCCCTCTTTCTGCGTGATGAAGACCACCACCGTCAAACCGGGCGAGGTTCAGCGTGACTGGTACCTCGTCGACGCCGAGGGCAAGACGCTCGGACGGTTGGCGACCCAGATCGCGGACACCCTGCGTGGCAAGCGCAAGCCGTCGTACACACCCCACGTCGATACGGGCGATTTCGTCGTCGTCGTCAACGCGGAGAAGATCCACGTCACCGGCAAGAAGCTCGACGAGAAGATGGTGCGCTGGCATACCGGCTACCCCGGTGGTCTCAAGGAGCGGACGCTCCGCGAGCAGCTCGAGCGGCGCCCGACCGAGGTGATCCGCAAGGCGGTCAAGGGCATGCTCCCGAAGAACAAGCTCGCCTCGGCGCAGATCACGAAGCTCAAGGTATACGCCGGCCCGAACCACCCACACGCCGCCCAGCAGCCCAAGACCTTGGAGCTCTAATGGCAGAGATCGCTCAATACTTCGGCACCGGCAAGCGCAAGACCTCGGTCGCGCGCGTCATCCTCCGCCCAGGCGACGGGAAGACGTGGGTCAACGGGCGCACTCTGGAGGAGTATTTTCCGCGCGCGACGCTCTGCGTGCTGGCGCTCTCGCCGCTCGAGACGGCGGGCGCTGCCGGCACCTATGACCTTCGCATCCGCGTGCACGGGGGCGGCATCAGCGGCCAGGCGGGCGCGGTGCGGCACGGGATCGCACGAGCGCTGGTCGAGGCTGACCCCGAGCTGCGGGTGCCGCTGAAGCGGCAGGGCTACCTGACGCGCGACGCGCGCAAGGTCGAGCGCAAGAAGGCCGGTCTGCACAAGGCCAGGAAAGCGCCCCAGTTCTCGAAGCGGTAGGGGCGAGGCCTGCCTCGCCCTCTCTTCGTGGGCGCGGGACCGTCCCACATTCGAAGCACCAGGGCATGACCAGGCGATACTTCGGAACGGATGGCGTGCGCGGTGTCGTGGGGGAGACGCTGACCCCCGACCTCGTCGAACGGCTCGGGCGTGCGACAACCATCTGGTCAGGTCGCGGCCGTGTCCTCGTCGGACGTGACACGCGGGCCTCGGGCGTCGCGCTCGAGCAGGCGCTGGCGGCCGGGATCGCGTCGGCGGGCGGTGTCGCCGTCCTCGGGGGGATCCTCCCGACGCCGGCCGTTGCGCTGCTCGCCCAGGATCTCGGCCTCGTCGTGTCCGCGTCCCACAACCCGCCGGAGTACAACGGCGTCAAGATCTTCGACCGCGACGGCCACAAGCTCTCCGATGCGGAGGAGCTGGAGATAGAGGCGCTGCTCGAAGCGCCCGGGAACGGCACTGGCACTGGCTCAGGCGCGATCGAGCACGCCGACGACGCGGTCGGCGGTTACGTCGAGCACGTGGTGGAGCATTTCGGCACCGACCTGACCGGCGTGCGGATCGCCGTCGACTGCGCCAACGGCGCCTTCTCGCACATCGCGCCGGCGGTGTTCGAGCGGCTCGGCGCCGACGTGACTCCCGTCGCGACCGACCCGGACGGCTCGAACATCAACGTGGGCTGCGGCGCCACCGACCTGTCACTGCTCCGGTCGGTCGTGGCGCAGGGCTCCTTCGACCTCGGGGTCGCGTTCGACGGCGACGGGGACCGCATGCTGGCCGTGGACGCCGCCGGGAACCCGGTCGACGGCGACCAGATCGTTGCGATCGTGGCCGTCCACCTCGGTGTCGAGCTCGTCGTCGTCACCTCGATGACGAACCTCGGCTTCCACCGGCTGATGGCCGAGCGCGGCATCCGGGTCGTGACCACCGACGTGGGCGATCGCCACGTGCTCGAGGCACTCCGCCGCGAGGGCGGCGTGCTCGGCGGGGAGCAGTCGGGACACGTCGTCTACCTGGACGGGCACGTGACCGGTGACGGCCTCGCCGCCGCGCTGCTCCTCTGCGCGTGTCTCGACGGCCGTCCATTGAGCGAGCTCGTGGCGGTCATGCCGCGCTACGCGCAGGCGAAGGAGAACGTCCGTGTCGCGCGCGTCGAGGTGCCTGCCGCGGTGCTGGCTGAGGTCGATCGCCGCAACGCCGAGCTCGGCTCATCGGGGCGTGTGCTGGTCCGTCCCTCGGGCACCGAGCCCGTCGTCCGGGTACTCGCCGAGATGGAGGACGAAGGAGAGGCGGCGACCCTCTGTGCTAGCATCGCCGAACTCGTTCGGCAGGAGCCCGCCGCCGGTTGACGGTGGCCGGGCACCCGCGTAAGACACGATGTAGGTGCCGGCCGCTCCAGGTCGGGAGGCCGACGGGGGCGACAGAAAGCGAGGGGCCGGAGCGTGTGCGGGATCATCGGATACGTCGGCCCGAGAGAGTGCAAGCCGCTGCTGCTCGGCGGACTTGAGAGGCTCGAGTTTCGCGGGTACGACTCGGCCGGGATCGCGCTCCTCGAGGAGGACGGCCTTCGCTACGTGCGCGCCGTCGGGAACCTGCAGAACCTCAAGCGCCTGGCCGGCGACGACCCGTCGCCCGCGACGACCGGCCTCGGGCACACGCGCTGGGCGACCCACGGCGGCGTCACCGAGGCGAACGCGCATCCCCTCGCGGCCGAGGAGTCGGACAAGGTCGCAGTCGTTCTGAACGGCATCGTGGAGAACTATCGCGAGCTGCGGGAGCGGCTCGTCGCCTCCGGTCACACGTTCTCCTCGGAGACGGACGCGGAGACGGTGACCCACCTCGTCGAGGAGCACTACGAGGGTGATCTCGCGGCGGCCGTCCGTGCAGCGTACGGCGAGCTCGAAGGGCACTTTGCGTTCGTCGTCATCCATCGCAACCATCCCGGCCTGCTCGTGGGAGCTCGCCTTCAGTGCCCGATGGTGGTCGGGCTCGGCGAGGGCGAGACGTTTCTCGCGTCGAGCGCCGCCGCCTTCCTGAGCGAGACGCGAGCGGTGCAGTTCCCCGGCGACGGAGAGATTGTGGTCATCACCGCTGAGGGCGCCGCCTTCGTGCGCGCCGCGGACGGGGCGCCCCTCGAGCACGAGACGATGATCCTGGACTGGGACGACGAGGGCGCGGCAAAAGGTGGATTCGAGACGTTCATGTTGAAGGAGATCTACGAGCAAGCGGATGCCGTGAAGGAGACGATCGGCGACCGCGCCCGGCACGGGACGCTCGTACTCGAAGGGCTGGGTATGGACGACGACGAGTTGCGTCGTCTGGGCCGCATCGTGATCCTCTCGGCCGGTACCTCGTACCACGCGGCCGTTGCCGCCCGGTACGCGATCGAGGAGTGGGCGCGCGTGCCGGTCGAGCACGACATCGCGTCGGAGTGGGTCTACCGCAACCCGGTGCTGGACGAGCACACGCTCGTGATCGGCATCTCCCAGTCCGGCGAGACCCGCGACACGATCTCCGCCATGCAGCTCGCACGCGAGATGGGCGCGCACACGGTCGCGATCACGAACATGATGGGCTCGCAGATCACGCGCGAGGTCGATTCGGTGCTGTACACGCGCGCCGGCCTCGAGGTGAGCGTCGCCGCCTCGAAGACCTTCACTGCTCAGCTCTCGCTTCTCTTCCTGGTGGCGCTCAAGCTCGCGCAGGTGCGGGAGACGCTGTCGTCCGGTGAGCTGCAGTTCATCGTCAACGCCGTCTACCGGCTGCCGGCTCAGATCGACGAGTTCCTGCAGGGCGACCATCCGATCGAGGAGATCGCGCAGCGCTTCCACGATCGGCCGTTCTTCCTCTACCTGGGGCGGAACATCGGCCTGCCCGTCGCGCTCGAAGGCGCTCTGAAGCTGAAGGAGATCTCGTACATCCCCACCGAGGCATACTCGGCCGGCGAGATGAAGCACGGTCCGATCGCACTGCTCGACGAATTCACGCCGGTCGTCGTGATCGCCACGCACCACCAGCGCGTGTACGACAAGATCGTCTCGAACATCCAGGAGGTGCGCGCCCGCGGCGCGCACGTGATCGCGATCGCCTCGCAGGGCGACGAGGAGATCCAGCACCACGCCGACGACGTGATCTACGTGCCGAAGGCACCGGCCTTCCTGTCGGCCGTGCTGGCGGTCATACCGCTGCAGTTGCTCGCCTACCGCATCGCGCGGCTCCGCGGCCTCCCCGTCGACCAGCCGAGGAACCTGGCGAAGACCGTGACCGTCGAGTAGGGGCCGGATACATCCGGCCCGGTCCACGACGGCCGGGCACCTGGGGTTCCGGCGCCGCCAAGCGTAGGATCGGGCCGACGCCCGAAGGAGGAGCGATGGCCAAGGTGCTGATCCTCGCCGGCGATGCGGCCGAGGACCTCGAGACGATGTTCATCAAGTACCGGCTGGCGGAGGCCGGTCACGAGCCCCATGTGGCCGCCCCGACGAGACGGCCGATCAAGCTCGTCGTGCATGACTTCGAGCCCGACTGGGACACGTACGTCGAGCGACAGGGGAGAACGTGCCCGGTGGACGTCACGTTCGCCGAGGCGGACCCCGGCGACTACGCGGCCGTGGTCATCCCCGGTGGGCGGGCGCCGGAGTTCATCCGCGTCGATCCCGACGTGCGCCTCCTGGTGGAGCACTTCTTCGCCGAGGACAAGCCGGTCGGCACCCTCTGCCACGGCCCACAGGTGCCGGCGGCGTTCGGTCTGCTCCAGGGCAGGCGCAGCTCCGGCTACGGACCGCTGGCGCCCGACATCGAGGCCGCCGGCGGCGAGTACGTCGACGGGGCCGCAGTCGTCGACGGCAACATGGTCTCCTGCCGCGGCTGGGGTGACCTGGCCGAGTGGTCGCGGGCGTTCCTCGACGTGCTCGACCGCGCTGCCGTGCACGCGTAGCGGGCTACCGTTTCGGCATGGCAAGCGAGCACGCGGCCCCGCCCCACGCCACGACGACGGTCCCTGTCCGCCGGCTGCCCGACGGAGCCGAGACGTCTGACCGCGTCGCCGTCGAGGAGCCGCTCGAGATCCGCGTCGAGGGCAGCTCGGTGGCGGTGACGATGCGGACGCCCGGCCATGACGAGGAGCTCGCCCTCGGCTTCTGCCTCACGGAGGGGCTGGCACCCCTCGACGCGCGCCTGCCGGTCGATCTCACTGCGAATACCGTCGACGTCGACGCGCCCGGCGCCGATCTCGGACGGATCACGCGCTCCTTCTTTACGTCGTCCTCGTGCGGTGTCTGCGGGAAGGGCGCGCTCGAGGCGGTCGCCGTCGAGTCGCGCCGGGTCGACAGCCCGCTGGTCGTCACCCTCGACGTCGTCGCGGCACTCCCCGACGCGCTACGCGCCGCGCAGCCCGGGTTTGCCGTCACCGGCGGGTTGCACGCCACCGGTCTGTTCACGCCCGCCGGGGAGCTGCTCTGCCTGCGGGAGGACGTGGGGCGGCACAACGCGATGGACAAGGTGATCGGCTGGGCGTTGCGCGAGGGACTGCTGCCGCTCGCTGACCACGTTCTCTGCGTCAGCGGTCGCCTCTCGTTCGAGCTCGTCCAGAAGGCTGCCGTGGCGGGGTGCCCAGTCATTGTCGCGGTGGGGGCGCCGTCGTCCCTTGCCGTCGAGCTCGCCGCCGACCGCGGGCTGACGCTCTGTGGCTTCACACGTAACGGCGGCACGAACGTCTATACGGAGCCACGGCGGGTCGTGTCTTGAGCGGACCGTGCCCGAGGGGCTGATTCCGCTCACCGGCGTCCTGCTCGTCGGTGGCGCCTCGGAGCGGTTCGGCTCGCCGAAGGCGCTGGCCCGCTTCCGCGGCGAGACGCTCGCCGACCGCGCGTGGCGCGTGCTGTCGGAGGCGTGCAACGAGGTGATCGCCGTCGGGAAGGCGGCTGACCGTCTGCCGCTGCCGATGCCGGTTCTCGACGACGGCGCCCACGGGCGCGCGCCGGTGTTCGGAGTCGTCGCAGGGCTCCGGGCGGCTCGCCACGAGGTTTGCGTCGTCCTCCCCGTCGACTGCCCACTCGTCACCGCCGATGTCCTCATGGCGCTCGGCGACGCTGTCGCAGTGCCGCAGACCGGCCCGCTGCCCGGCGCCTACGCGAGGACGATGCTGCCGATGCTCGAGGAGCGCCTCACGCGCGGCGAGCTGACCCTACGCGGTGTCAACGCGACAGTGATCACGGTCGATGAAGGACTGCTCGCAGACGTCGACACGCCCGAGGATCTCGAGCGGGTCGCAACCCTCTAGACCGGATCGAGGGCCGCCTGCAGGTCGAGCCCGTCGGCGACGTCGAGGAGCGCGCGGACGAGGAGCGGTTCGGGATCGCGGTCGCGCCAGACGAGCCCGATCGAGCGCGTCGTCTCCGGGTCGACGAGAGGGATCGCCCGCAGGTCGGGTGGCACGTCGAAGACGTGCAGCCACGCTCGCGCCATCACGCTCGACCACCGTCCGTCGCGCACGTGCGCGACGAGCGCGGTGATCGAATTGGTCTCGATCCCCGGGCGCGGGGCGCCGCCCGCCTCGGTGAAGATGGCGTTGACGATGCGCCGGTTCTGCATGTCCTCGGTGAGGAGGCAGAGCGGCGCCGTCGCCGCATCGATCCAGCGCACCCTCTCCGCAGCGCCGAACGGACCGTCGGCCTGCGTGAGCAGGACGTAGCGCTCGCGGTACAACGGTCGCGCACGCACGCCGACGAGCGGCTCCCAGTCGAGGTACGTGAGCCCGAGATCGAGCTCGAAGTCCTCGAGCCCACGCTCGATCTGCATCGAGTTGAGCGACTGCACCGTCACCGTCACGGCCGGGTGCAGCGTGCAGAGCGGGGTGGTGAGTGACGACACGGACGACAGCGTCGTCGGGATCGCGCCCACCCGCAGCCGACCACCGAGCCCGCCGCGCAGCGCGCCGACCTCGACGTTCAGCCCTTCCACGTCCGCCAGGATCTGCTGCGCCCATTCGAGGACGCGCTCGCCCTCCCCGGTCAGTCCTTCGAAGCGGTGACCGCGGCGCACGATCGGAAACCCGATCTCTTCCTCGAGGCGCTTGATCCCGGCCGAGAGGGTCGGCTGCGAGACGTGGCACGCGGCCGCGGCGCGTCCGAAATGGCGCTCACGCGCCAGCGCGACGAGGTAGGTGAGATGGCGAAGGACGATCCCAAGATGATAGATACCATCTATTGATCCGTCGAGGAACTCTGTTTGACTCCGATCGCCCGGGAGGCCACGATGGAAGCGCCGGATCCCCGGAAAGGAGAGCTGCCATGCCGAAGCCGAAGGGCCGCCTGACGACCCCGCTCCTCCGCGAGGGAGATGCGCTCCGACCGGCATCCTGGGACGAGGCGCTCGACGTGGTCGCCGCCGGCTTCGCCCGCGCCCGCGACAACGACGCGACGACGTCGTTCGGCATCTTCTCGTGCTCGAAGGCGACGAACGAGATGAACTTCCTGGCGCAGAAGCTCGCGCGCCAGGTGCTGGGCACGAACAACATCGACTCGTGCAACAGCACCTGACACGCGCCTAGCGTCGTCGGTCTGGCGACGGTGTTCGGAGCGGGCGGCGGCACCTCGTCGTACCGCGAGATCGAGGAGACGGACGTCATCCTCCTGTGGGGCTCGAACGCGCGCGAGACCCATCCGATCTTCTTCCACCACCTCCTCCAGGGCGTGCGCCACGGTGCGCAGCTTCACGTGATCGACCCGCGCCGCACCTCGTCGGCGCAGTGGGCCGACCGCTGGCTCGGGCTCGACGTCGGCTCGGACATCGCCCTCTCGAACACCATGGCGCGCGAGATCATCCACGCGGGCCTCGCCAACAGCGCCTTCGTCGAGCACGCCACGACCGGGTTCGCGGAGTACGCAGCCTCGGTGGAGCCCTTCACGCTCGAGGAGGGGCAGCGCCTCACCGGTGTCCCCGCAGAGGTGATCCGCGAGACCGCGCACGCCTACGCCCGCGCCGACCGCGCCATGATCTGCTGGACGCTCGGCATCACCGAGCACCACAACGCCGTCGACAACGTCCTCGCCCTCATCAACCTCGGCCTGCTCTGCGGTCATGTCGGCCGCTACGGCTCGGGGCTCAACCCGCTGCGCGGCCAGAACAACGTCCAGGGTGGCGGCGACATGGGTGCGATCCCGAACAAGCTCCCCGGCTTCCAGGACATCGAGCGCGACGACGAGGCTCGAGGCCGCTTCGAGGCGGCGTGGGACGTGCCGATCCACCCGCACTACGGCTGGCACCTGACGCAGATGTTCCACGCGATGGAGCGCGGCGAGCTGCGCACGCTGTACGTGATCGGCGAGAACCCCGCCCAGTCCGAGGCGGACATCAACCATGCCCGCGAAGCTGCTCGGCGCCCTCGACTTCCTCGTCGTGCAGGACATCGTCATGACGCGGACGGCCGAGATGGCCGACGTCGTGCTGCCGTCGTCCGCGTCGTGGTGCGAGACGGAAGGGACCGTGACGAACAGCGAGCGGCGGGTGCAGCGCGTCCGCAAGGCACTCGACCCGCCCGGTGAGGCCCGCGACGACACGTGGATCCTGTGCGAGCTCGCCCGGCGTCTCGGCCACGATTGGGGGCAGCCCACGGCCGAGGAGATCTGGGACGAGCTGCGCTCGTTGTCGCCGATGCACCGCGGCATGCGCTACGACCGGCTCGAGGCGCTCGGCGGCATCCAGTGGCCCTGCCCCGACGAGGAGGATCCGGGCTCGCAGTTCCTACACGCGCGGCTGTGGGCGGATCCGGTGGAGGGGCCATTGGCGCCGTTCAGCGTCGTCGAGGCCAAGCCGCCGTTCGAGGCACTCGACGCCGACTACCCGATCCGCCTCACGACCGGCCGGCGGCTCGAGTCGTACAACACCGGGGTGCAGTCGAACCTCTACCGCTCGCCGCTGCACCGCGGCGAGTCGCTCGACCTGTCGCCCGAGGATGCCACACGGCTGCTCGTCACGGACGGCGAGGTCGTCCGCGTCTCTTCGCGGCGCGGCTCGGTCGAGGCGCCGGTGCGGATCGATCCGTCGCTTCGGGCCGGGCTCGCGTTCATGACCCTCCACTTCCCCGACGAGGTCGACGTGAACCAGCTGACGATCGACGCGACCGACCCGAAGTCGGGCACGGCCGAGTTCAAGGCGGCGGCGATCCGGGTCGAGAAGCTGGAACCCGCCGATCACCGTCGGGCGACGGCGGTCCCGGAGCCGGCCACGGTGGCCGGGTAGCCGCGTGGATCTGAGCCTCGTCCCGCACGCCGAGCCGACCCCCGACGAGCGGGCAGCGCTCGACGCAGTGCTCGGGCCGCCATCGAGCGGCTGGGACGGAGGCGCACGCCGCACGGGGCCCGAGGGAAACACGGCGACGAGTGGTCACGACGCCCGTGCGCAGCGCCACCTGCTGCTGCCGGCGCTCTGGTCGCTGCAGGAGCGCATCGGCTGGATCAGCCCCGGCGCGATGAACGACCTCTGCCGCCGGCTCACGATCCCGCCCGCCGATGCCTACGGCGTCGCCACCTTCTACGCGCTGCTCGCGGTCGAGCCGCGGCCGGCGCGTGTGGTGCACGTCTGCGAGGATCTCGCGTGCCGCTGTCACGGCTCGCAGGAGCTGATCGCGCAGCTCGAGGAGCGTCTCGGCGCTGAGGGCGAGCTCTCGGAGGACGGCTCGGCGACGTGGTACCGGAGCCCGTGCCTCGGGCAGTGCGACCGCGCGCCGGCAGCGATGCTGACCGTCGCCGGCGAGGCGCCGCTCGAAAGCGTCGCGGCGCCGACGAGCGCCGCCGCGGTGCTCGCGCTGCTGGCGGGCGGGGATCCGCCTGCCGAGCCCGTGACGTCGCTGCCGCAAGCAGGCGACCCGGCCTTGCGGCTGCTGCGGCGCGTCGGCCGGGTCGACCCGGCGAGCCTCGACGAATACCGCGCGCACGGCGGGTACGCCGCGCTGCGGCGCGCGATCGAGCTCGGGCCCGAGGGCGTGATCCGCGAGGTGAAGGACTCGAAGCTCCAGGGTCGTGGTGGCGCCGCCTTCCCGACCGGGGTCAAATGGGAGGCTGTCGCTCGTCAGCCGGTGCGGCCGCACTACCTCGTCTGCAACGCGGACGAGTCGGAGCCGGGCACCTTCAAGGACCGCGTGCTGATGGAGTGCGACCCGTTCGCCGTCGTCGAGGCGATGACGATCGCCGCCTACGCGACCGGCTGCGAACGCGGCTTCGTCTACATCCGCGGCGAGTACCCCCAGGCCCAACACGCGCTCGAGCACGCGTTCGTAGAGGCGACGCGACGCGGCCTGCTGGGCGACGACGTCCTCGGTGAGGGGTTCTCGTTCGAGATCGAGATCCGCAAGGGAGCCGGCGCCTACATCTGCGGTGAGGAGACGGCCATCTTCGAGTCGATCGAGGGGAACCGCGGCGAGCCGCGGAACAAGCCTCCCTTCCCGGTACAGGTCGGTCTGTTCGGCAAGCCGACGGTCGTCAACAACGTCGAGACGCTCGTCAACGTGCTCGACGTCGTGCTGCGGTCGGGGCCTGAGTTCGCCGGCGTCGGCACCGACGCCTCGACCGGGACGAAGCTCTTCTGCCTCTCCGGCCACGTGGAGCGGCCGGGCGTCTACGAGGTGCCGTTCGGGGCCACGCTGCAGGAGCTGCTCACGCTCGCGGGTGGCGCCACGGGAGAGCTTCAGGCCGTGCTCATGGGGGGTGCCGCAGGCAGCTTTCTCGGCCCGGACTCAGCTCGACGTGCCGCTCACGTTCGAGGGCGTCAGGGAGGCGGGCACGACGCTGGGCTCGGGTGTGGTGCTCGTCCTCGACGACACGGTCGATCTGCCGCGCTTTCTGATGCGGATCGCAGCCTTCTTCCGCAACGAGTCCTGCGGGCAGTGCGTCCCGTGCCGCGTCGGCACCGTGCGCCAGCAGGAGGCGCTCGCGCGGCTCGTCTCCGGTCACACGCACGGCGGTGTCGAGCGTGAGCTGGCGCTGATCGGCGAGGTGGGCCAGTGCATGCGGGACGCTTCCATCTGCGGGCTCGGGCAGACGGCGTCGAGTGCGATCGAGTCGGCCATCCAGCGGCTGGAGGTGTTCCGGTGAGCGATCTCCTGGCCCCGAAGCGTATGGTCGAGCTCGAGGTCGACGGCCGCGCGGTGCGCGTGTTCGAGGGCGCCACGATCCTCGACGCTTGCCGTCAGCTCGGGATCGAGACGCCGACCCTCTGCTATGGGGAGACGCTCGAGCCGGCGAACGTCTGCCGCGTGTGCGTGGTCGAGGTCGAAGGGGCCCGCGTGCTCGTCCCCTCCTGCTCCCGCCCGGTCGAGCCGGGGATGAAGGTGCTCACCGACTCCGAGCGGGTGCGGCTCTCGCGCAGGCTCGTGCTCGAGCTGCTGGCCTCGTCCGTCGATCTGGAGACCACCCCCGCGGCGCCCGGCTACCTGACGCGCTACGACGCGGCGCCGGAGCGGTTCGGGCCGGCCGCACCTCCGGTTGCCGACCGCGACCGTGCTCGCACCGGCGTCCACGTCGAGCCCGACGGGCAGACCGCGGCGACCGTGCACCAGCCGGTGAAGGTCGACAACGACCTCTACGTGCGCGACTACTCGAAGTGCATCCTCTGTTACAAGTGCGTCGACGCCTGCGGTGAGCAGTACCAGAACACGTTCGCCATCCACGTCGCGGGTCGCGGCTTCGACGCACGCATCTCCACCGAGTACGTGGCGGAGCTGCCCGACTCCGCGTGCGTCTATTGCGGGAACTGCATCGCAGTCTGTCCCACCGGCGCGCTCATGTTCCGGTCCGAACACGAGCTGCGCGAGGCCGGTGACTGGCGCGAGGCGGAGCAGACGGTGACGCAGACGATCTGCCCCTACTGCGGTGTGGGGTGCAACCTCGAGCTGCACGTCCAGGACAACACGATCGTCAAGGTGACGAGCCCGGACGACCACGACGTGACCCGCGGCAACCTGTGCATCAAGGGTCGCTTCGGCTTCGAGCACGTGCAAGCCCGCGACTCCTGACGTTACTCAGCGGGGAGCATCCAGCAGCTCGACCTCGCCGCTCTCGACGAGCTGCGCCGACCCGTCGGCGAGGATGCGCAGCCGGCCGTCGTCGGCAAGGCCGTCCGCGACGCCGGTATGCGCGCCAACGCGTACGCGTCTGCCGTGCAGCGCGTCGCGGGCGGTAAGACCCGGTCGCGCTGCGGCGAAGCCGTTCGTCACCCAGTCGGCGTACAGGTGCTCCAGCGTCTCGAGCAGCGAGACGACGAGCGCACCACGGTCGTGATCGCGACCCGTCGCCATCCGCAGCGACCCGGCTGGAAGCGCCGGCCGGCTCGGGAGCGCCGCTGCAGTCTGGTTGACGTTGATGCCGATCCCGCAGACGACGGCGCCACCGTCGGTCTCGAGCAGGACGCCGGCCACCTTCGTGCCGTCGAGGAGCACGTCGTTCGGCCACTTCACCTGCGCCGCCCGGCCGGCGCACCCTTCGACCGTCTTGGCGACCGCCAGTCCCGCGACGAGCGATAGCTGCGCAGCCGGCGATCCGCCTGGTGGGAGCAGGAGCACGGAGCACAAGACGGAGCGACCCGGGCGGTCCTCCCACGATCGGCCGAGGCGGCCGCGCCCGGCCGTCTGGTGCTCGGTGATCGCCACCGCCCCGTGCGGCAGGTCGGTGCCGCGTAGCAGGTCCTGCGTCGAGGTGCACGAGGGCTCGTACAGGTAGGGCCGGCCGAAGGTGCCGCTGAGCAGCGGCACGACATGCTCGGGTGTGACCGTCACGAATCCGAGCCCGGTTCTCGCCGCAGCTTCTTCACACCGGAGCGGCGCCGCTTCTCCTCCAGCCGTCGCTGTCGCGCCGCCTTCGTGGGCGCCGTCGGCAGCCGCCGGCGCTCGACGCGCAGCGCCTCGCGGAGCTTTGTCACGAGGCGCTCGACGGCGAGCTCGCGGTTGCGGGCCTGGCTGCGCTCGTCCTGGCTCACGGCGCGGATCACCGGGCCTGTGCGCGCCAGCACACGGCGCCGCTGCGTCTCCGTCAGCGCTGCCGTCGCCGTCACGTCGAGGCTCGCCTCGACCCGGGTCTCCGACGTGTTCGCGTGCTGCCCGCCGGGCCCACTCGACCGGGAGGTGCGCAGCCGGATCTCCGTCAGCGGGATGGAGACACTCCGTGTGACCCGCATGGATTCCGGCTCGGCACGTTCGAACGACGTCGGGTCAGCGGCATCGCTCCCCCGACCAGCACCGTCCGCTGTGCCGCCACCGTGGCGACGACCTCGCTGCCGAGAACCCGGCATGCCCGTTCAGTACCTCCGTCTGCGTGTCCTCGATGTTGGGCGTGAGTGCCCCTCGACGTCCTTCGCCGTGAAGTCAACCGGATCGGGGCCGGGCCCGGTCCGGTGAACACCCTCGTCAACGCCCTATCCACCGGACCGGTCCGCGCGCTGCCCGCGCCGTCGACAGCGGACGTCCCGGAGGCCGTCGCGGGGCGGATGCGCATGCGCGCCGATCAGAGCGTCGAGGTCAGACCCAGCCGCCGCGCGACCACGAGGTAGACGTCGCTACCGTCGAGCGCATAGCCCTGGTCGAAATCGACGGCGCCGTTCAGCTCGAGTACCACGTACCCGACGCCGCTCGGCATCATGTCGACGCCGACGAAGTCCGCGCCGACTGCGCGTGCGGCCGCGATCGCGAGCGACCGTGCCTCCGAGGGCGGCGAGACAGGCTGGCGGCTGGCGCCGAGCGAGACGTTCGTTCGCCACTCGCCCGCCTGAGCGATCCTGCGGGACGACCCGACGACGTGCCCGCCGGCGACGATCAGCCGCAGGTCGTAGCCGGGGGACGGCACAACCTCCTGCAACAGCGCGCCGTGCCGGCGGAACCAGGGCCGCCCGCGGACGACGGCGAGGGCACGAAGCAGCTCCCGCTCGTCGCGGCAGAGGACGACATCGCGTCCCCAGCTGCCGAACCGAGGCTTGAGGACGAGCGGAGGCTCGAGCGGTGGCGCGCCGATGCCGCTCCAGCCTGCGGTGCGCGGGTGGCGTACGTCTGCCTTCCCGAGCAGTCGAGCGGTGCGCAGCTTGTCGTGCACGGCAACCAGCGCGGCCGCCGTGTTGAGGACGACGGTCACGCGACGCCGCTCGAGCCAGAGCAGGGCGAGCAGGCCGGGCTCGACCCCGTCGAGCGTCGGAAGCACGTCGAGCCTGCCGATGGCCACGCCGCCCTCCGGAAGACGGTCGAGCGGCGACGCCAGCGCGGCATCGATGCCGGCTTGGCGCCAATGACGCACGAGCTCGACGTTCGTCGCGTTCGAGGCCGTACCGAGCACGACGACACGCGCGCGGTTCGCCACCGCCCGGTCCGCCTCACGGCCGACCGGCCGGCTCACGCTCAGCTCGCGCAGAGATCGACGAGCCGCGCGCCGGACAGCGTCACCAGGTCCGCCGTCCTGAGCCGCGCAGACGTCTTGTGTGTGCCTGCTTCGAGCACGACGGTGTCGCGCTCGCAGAGCCTCCGGTCGATGAGCACGAGGTCGCCGCTGTCGCCGGGGAGCGGCGGCACGGCGCCGAGCTCGAAGCTCGGGTAGGCGCCGGCGAGCACCTCCTCCGACGCGAGCCCGACATCCTCCGTCTCGAGGACCGCCTTCGCCTTGCGAAGGTCGATCCGTTCGGATGCCGGCACGACGGCGCGCACGAAGCCGTTCGGCGTCGTCAGCACGACCGTCTTCGCGACCTCCTCGGGCTCGATGCCGAGGACGCGTGCCTCGGCTCGCGCGGTCGTCGTGCGCGGGTGCTCGATGAGCTCGTAGGCGATCGCTGCCTGGTCGAGCAGGTCGGTCAGGCCGTGTTGGGTCGTTCGAGCGCTCATGACATCCTCCTCGTGGACGGGCGTCGGCGCGTCGTGTGCCTGATCGTCGCGTCGCTGCCCGGATAGAACACGCTCTCGCGACCGTCGTCCCAGCGGACGCGGTAGCGCTCGTGCGCCGGGTCTCCGATCACCTCGAGGATCTCGCCGACCTGCTCCTGCTCACCGACGCGGTGGCCTGTGATGACGACGAGGTCCCCGACCTCGGGTGCGTGTGCGGTTCTGTCCATGGAATCCTCCCAACCGAGATTCGAACCACACCGCCGCGCCGCGCGTCGGCGGCACACCGAGCGTCGACCTTTCAGGCCGGCCGCGCATCGGTGTCCTCGCTGATCGGTGTCGCGGGTTTCACCCCGTTCGATCACCTGCGCGGTCGTGGCGTCACCGCCCGCCGCTGCGGCGCCTCGCGCTCGCCGGTACGGGCGCCGAACCCCTTCGCGCTGCGTCGTGTGGCGTGTCCGGCCGAAGATCTCGCCCGCGAAGGCAACGCCGCCCGAGTTCACGTTACGCTGCTTCCATGGCCTGCATTCTCCTGGACGTCGACGGTGTGCTGCACGTCTCCGGAACGCCGATCCCCGGGGCCGTCGAGGCGGTGGCCGAGCTGCGGCACCGCGGCCACTCGCTCCGCTTCGTGACCAACAACTCGACCCAGCCGCGGGCCATGCTTGTCGAGGAGCTGCGCACCTTCGGGCTCGAGCTCGACGACGACGAGCTGCAGACGACGCCGATCGCGGCGGCGCGCGAGCTCGCCGGCAAGCGCGTGCTGGCACTCGTCATGCCCACCGTCGTACCGGACCTGGAGGGGGTCGAGCTCGTCGGCGAAGGGGCCGACGCGGTGCTGCTCGGCGGGTGCGACGAGTCGGTCGAGCCCAACAACGTCTTCAGCTACATGAATCTCGCCCGTGCCTTCGCCGAGCTCCAGGCCGGAGCCTCGTTCTACTGTCTGCACAAGAACCGCTGGTGGCAGACCGAGCGAGGGCCGCTCCTCGACGGCGGCGCCTTCGTGGCGGGGCTCGAGTACGCCTCCGGTGTCGAGGCGACCGTGCTCGGCAAGCCGTCCCGGGCCTACTTCGCGGCGGCGCTCGACGCGCTCGTCGCCGAGCCGGAGCTGACCTGGATGGTCGGCGACGACGTCGAGGCAGACATACGCGGAGCGCAGGCGTTCGGCATGCGCACGGCACTCGTGCGCACGGGCAAGTTCCGCCCGGAAGCGCTCGATTCGTCGGCGGTCGTGCCGGACGTCGTCCTCAGCTCGGTGGCGCAGCTTCCCGACTGGCTCGAGCGGTCGCTGTAATCGCGTGGCCGTCTTCGAACGCCGAGGGCGGCCGGGCCGGATGTATCCGGCCCCTACGGGCGCGTGGTAGCGGGAGCGCTGATGCCCGTCCGCATCGGCACAGATCTGATCGAGATCGAGCGGATCCGCAAGGCGCTGGAGCGCCCCGGGTTCCGCGACCGGTGCTTCACCGCGGCCGAGCAGGCCTACTGCGACGCAAAGCGGAACCCGGCGGAGAGCTACGCGGCGCGCTTCGCCGGCAAGGAGGCGGTCGGCAAGGCGCTCGGCTGCGGCGTTCGGTTCACCTGGAAGGAGATCGAGATCGTCGGGCGGCAGAAGCCGGGCGTGACGCTCAGCGGCAAGACGCTTGCCTTCGCCGAGCGGGTCGGTCTGCACGAGCTCGACGTGTCGCTCACTCACTCGCACACGATGGCGGGAGCCGTCTGCGTCGCCGACGTCGAGCGTCCGCCACCCCCGTGGCGATCGTGACCGCGCTCGAGCCTCTGTACACGTCGGCCGAGATGCGGGCCGCCGAGGAGCGACACCCCGGGTATCCCGAGACGGCGGCGGAGCTCATGGCGCGTGCCGGTGCGGCCGTGGCGCGGGAGGCAATGCGTACCTTCCCGCGCGCGAGACGCTTCGGCGTCATCTGCGGAGGTGGGGCCAACGGTGGTGACGGCCGCATCGCCGCCAGCGTCCTGCGCGAGGCAGGCCGCGAGGCGGTCGAGACGGACGAGCCCGAGGGGTTCGACGTCGTCGTGGACGCGCTCTTCGGGACCGGCTTCCGCGGCGCGCCGCGACCCGACGCGGCGGCGCTGATCGAGCGCATCAACGCCTGCGGAGCCCCGGTGCTCTCTGTCGACCTGCCCTCCGGTGTCGATGCGAGCACAGGTGAGATCGCCGGCGCCGCGGTGAGGGCGACGCTGACGGTCACCTTCCACGGGCGCAAGGTCGGCCTCGTCGTCGCCCCGGGCCGCTTCCATGCCGGCCGCGTCGTCGTCGCAGACATCGGTCTGCCGGCGGGTGAGACGGCCGCCCACCGCGCCACCGATGCCATCCTTCGCTCGGTCCCGCTTCGCGCGGCGCATGACTCCAAGTACTCGGCGGGCGCCGTGCTCGTCGTCGGCGGATCCCCGGGCATGACCGGCGCCGCCGTGCTCACCGCCACGGCCGCGCTCCGGGCCGATGCCGGCTACGTGACGCTCGCCGTGCCGCGCGCTTCGCTCGCGGTCGCCGAGACGCTCGCGCTCGAGCCCGTGAAGCGCGGGTTCGACTGGGACGCCCCGCTCGACGATCTTGCCGACGACCTGGCTCGCGCGAGCGCGCTGGCGCTCGGGCCGGGTCTCGGCCGGACACCCGAGGCCCGCGCGCTGGTGGCCACGATCCTGGCGCAGGTCGATCTCCCGGCCGTCGTCGACGCCGACGCGCTCTTCGGGCTCGAGCCGATCCACCGTGCGGCGCCGACGGTGTTGACGCCGCACGCGGGAGAGCTCGCGCGCCTGCTCGACGTCGACGCCGCCTGGATCGGCGCGCATCGCCTCGAAGCCGCTGCCCGCGGTGCCGAGCGGTTCGGGCAGGTGGTGCTCCTCAAGGGAGCCGACACGATCGTGCAGGCACCCGGGGCGGCGCCAGTCGTGTGCGATCTCGGCCCCCCGTCCCTCGCCACGGCCGGCAGCGGCGACGTCCTCACCGGGGTCGTGGCCGCGTTCCTCGCCAAAGGGCTCGACGCGGCCACCGCAGCCGCAGCGGCTGCTGTCGCCCATGGGATCGCAGCCGCGTCGGTGCCACAGCAGGCAGGGCTCGTCGCCTCCGACGTGGTGGCGGCCCTCCCCGCCGCGCTTTCCTGAGCGGCCCGGCCCATCACTCGTTCGGTTCGCGTTCCCCCTTTCGGGGGAGGGCGCCATCACCGAAATGGCCGACCTGTAGGTCGTCTGTTTCGTGATCCGAAGAGAGGACCCGTCACATGAGAAGCAAGCCCAGGCGACGTCTCGTGCTGGCAGCGGTGCTGGCGCTCGTCGTGGCAGCCGCCGCGTACGGCTTCACCGCCACGAACACCGTGCCCACCTCGTATGCCGGCGACGGCAACGCAACGATCAACGGGTACACGGTCTCGAGCATCGCCTACACACTCAACTCGACCGATCCGACGAAGGTCGACAAGGTCGCCTTCACGCTCAGCGCGGCGGCGACGAGCGTCAAGGTGAAGGCCGTCGCGAGCGGAAGCACCTATCAGGACTGCACCGTCACGGGTGGGACGTCCGTGTCGTGTGACTGGGCCGCGGCGTCCGAGCCGACCGTCGTCTCGGTCGACCAGCTGCGCGTGATCGCAGTTCAGTAGCCACGGGTCGTCGTCCGGGCGAGAGGGAAAGCCCTCCGCCCGGGCGAAATCCCGATCCAGCCATGACTCCACGTCGACTCTCCACATTCCTCGCAGGCGCCGTCGCGCTCGCCGCGCTCGGGATCGCGCTCGTTGCGCTCGCTCCAACCCAGATCGGCGGGCGCACCGGATACGTGGTCACCGCGGGCACGAGCATGGAGCCCGCCATCCACGCGGGCGACCTGGTCGTCACGCGCGCACACGCGAGCTACGAGATCGGCGACGTCGTCCTCTATCGGAGCCGGGAGCTCGACCGCAACGTCCTGCATCGGATCGTCGCCCAGGACGGCCCTCGGGTCGTCGTCAAAGGAGACAACAACGGCTACCGGGACGCCGATCACCCGACACCCGACAGGATCGTGGGCGCACTGTGGTTCAGGGTGCCCGGCGTCGGGCGTCCGCTGGCGGCGCTCAAGCGTCCGGCCGTCTTCGCCTTCCTCGTCTTCCTGCTCGCATTCGGAGCGCTCGTCGGCGGACGGGTGACGTCGCGCGACAGGCGGCGAGCGCCGAACGGCCCGGCCGCGGGGATCTCCACGGGTGCGGCATCCACCGTCGCGGTCGGTGCCGCCGCAGCGCTGGCGTTGTTCGCCGTCATCGCGGTCGCCGCGTGGACGAGACCCGTGACCAGCCAGGTCACGGTCGCCGACGCGTGGGCCCACACCGGCACCTTTGCCTACGGAGCCGACGTGAGGCGGTCGGCCGTGTATCCGACAGGGCGGGTCACGACCGGGGACACGGTCTTCACCCGACTCGTGCGGCGACTCGAGGTCGCATTCACGTACCGGTTCGAATCGCGAGGGCCGGCCGACGTGCGCGGCGGCGTCGGGTTGGACGCAGTCGTCTCGGACGGTCAGGGCTGGTCGCGGCGCGTCCCTCTCGCGCCGGAGGAGCCCTTCAGCGGTTCCGCGGCGCGGGTCAGCGGGACGATCGACCTCCGCGCCGTGCGGGCGCTCGTCGAGCGCATGCGCCGGCTGACCGGGTCGACCGCAACGTTGTTCACGGTCTCGCTCGCGCCCACGGTGCAGCTCGCCGGGTACACGGGCGCGACCGTCGTCGACGAGCGGTACGAGCCCACCGTCGCGCTCCAGCTCGACGCGACTGGGCTCCGCCCCGCCGCAGAGGCGAACGGCGCGGCCGTCGACTGGGAGGTGCGGAAGAGCGGGTCGATCGTCGCGTCGGCGCCGTCGTCGCTCCGTCTGGGACCGGTCGCACTGGCCGTCGACCGCGCACGTGTGCTCGGCGGGCTCGGTGTCGCCGTCTCGCTTCTCGTCGCGCTCGGTGCGCTCCTGTGGGCGCTGACGAGGCAGCGCGACTCCGCGACAGCCATCCGCGACCGGTTCGGCCGGCGCGTGGTGGAGGCCGAGATCGCCATTCCCGAAGATCGCTGGGTGACGGACATCGCGACCGCCGACGAGCTGGCACGCATCGCGGAGCACTACGACCGCGTCGTGCTGCACGCGGCCGAACGCGGCGGTGACGTCTACCTGGTGGACGACGGAGTCGCCGTCTACCGGTTCACGGCGCCGTCGACGGGCGTCTCCTTCGGTGCCGCGTTGCCGGCACGTGGACGATGAAGCCGCGGTCGCGCCGCCGTAGACCTTTCCGCCGCATGCGGCTTGCCGGCTCCATGATCGTGCTCGTCGCGCGTCGCCGGCATCGCGGTCACGGCGACGAACACGGTGGCCTCGAGCCGCGCCGACGATGTCGCCCAGGCGATGGCCGTGAACAACGTGAAGCCGTCGGAGTGCGCCGGCATCACGTTGGCGCGCATCCTCACCGGCTCGGGAGCGATCAGCGACCCGAACGGCAACGCGAGCCTGATCCTGGGCAGCGCCGCCGTGGACACCATCAACGGTGCCAATCTCAGCGACTGCATCGTCGGCGGCGCCGGCAACGATGCGATCAACGGAGGCGCAGGCACCGACGTCTGCATCGGTGGCCCGGGGACGGACACGTTCTCGAACTGCGAGACCACGTACCAGTAGCGGCCGGCCGGATCCGGCGGCTGGCCCTCTCCCGGGCCTAGGATCACGTCGTGCATGTCGAGATCCTCGGCTCGGAAGGCCCCGATCTCGTTCGCGACGTGTGATGGGCCGATCGGTCTTCACCCTCGATCTCGCCGCGATCCGCGCCAACGCACGGGCCCTGGTCGATACGCTCGCCGGGGCCGAGCTGTGGGCCGTTGTCAAGGCCGACGCCTACGGTCACGGAGCGGCGGCTGTCGGGCCGGCGGCGCTCGCGGGCGGTGCCACGGCGCTCTGCGTGGCGAGCGTGGCCGAAGGACGCGCGCTCCGACCGTCCGTCGCGGGCGCCCGGATCCTGGTGCTCGGTCCCGCCGACGACACCGAGGTCGCCGAGGCGCGCGACGCGGGTCTCGAGCTCGTCGCCACCGGGGAGCGGATTCCGGAAGGCGTGCCCGTCCACGTCAAGATCGATACGGGGATGGGCCGCTGGGGTCTGTCGGAGCTGATCGCGTCCGACGCGCAACGTCGTCGGCCTGATGACGCACTTCGCCGACGCCGACGCCGACCTCGGTTTCACCGAGCTGCAGCTCGAGCGGTTCCTCGAGGCGACGGCAGAGCACGCTCACTTGCCCCGGCACGCGGCGAACAGCGCCGCTGCACTGGCGCTTCCCTCGTCGCGACTCGACGCGGCACGCTGCGGTATCGCCCTCTACGGCGTCTCGCCCTTCGGCGAAGGGCCGGCGGGGTGGGGTCTGCGGCCGGCGCTCCGCTGGGAATCGGAGGTGGCGGGGTCCAAGCTCCTGGCTCCGGGCGAGAGCACCGGCTACGGCCGCCGGTTCGTCGCCCACCAGCCGACCTGGATCGCGCTCGTCCCCGTCGGCTACGGGGACGGGTTCCGGCGGGACATGAGCGGGACGACGCTGCTCGTCGGCGGCGAGCGGCGCCGTGTGGTCGGTACCGTCTCGATGGACGTGATCGCAGTCGAGACGCCCGGGCAGGTCGAAGCGGGAACGCCCGTGACGCTGATCGGGGACGGGGTCGTGCTGGAGGAGCACGCGCGCGTGGCGGGGACGATCGCGTACGAGATCGCCTGTGGCCTCGACACACGCGCGCCGCGGGCGCAGATGGTGGTGGCGGATGGCTGACCGTGTCGAGTTGCGAGCTTGCGCTGCAGCGCGAGCGCGCCGTCGAGCTCGAAGCGCAGCTGACACGGCTGCTGCCGGCGCTGCACGGTGCCGAGCGCGCTCTCGACGCGGGCTGCGGCACGGGCGCGCTTGCATGCGCGCTGGCCGGTCACGTGGCCGAGTTGGTCGGGGTCGACACCGACGAGACCTACGTCGCGGCGGCGCGCGCTGCGTGCCCCGGGAACTGCACGTTCTTCGTCGGCGACGCGGTGGCGCTTCCGTTCGCCTACGGGGAGTTCGATCTCGCGGGGTGCCTGCGCGTCCTCCACCACGTGCGGAGACCGGAGCTCGTGGTCGCCGAGCTGGCCCGCGTGACGCGGCCCGGTGGGATCGTGCTCGTGATCGATCAGCTCGGTGCGGTCGACCCGATCGCATCGCTCGAGCTCGATCGTTTCGAGCGGGCCCGGGATTCGTCGCACCAGCGGCTGCTGCCCGACGCTGACATCCGTGGCTTTCTCGACGCGAACGACCTGATCGTCGTCTCGAACGAGGTCACGCGTGAGCGGCGCGACATGGACCGCTACCTCGAGCTCGCCGGGATCACCGGTGCCGAGCGAGAGCGCCTCCATCGGCTCGCACCGGCCGGTGTCCAGGAGGTCGAGGTCGGCTGGTACGTGGCTCGCAAGCCGGGCGGCTAGCCGCCGACCTGCGGAGAAAGAGCCTTGCGGCCGCGAAGCGCGCGCAGCTGGATCAGACGTGCTGCTCGCCGCGGTGGTAGGTGAAACGCGCCCCGAGCCTCGTCACGAGCCCGGGCGCAACGGCGTGGCAGAAGGTGATCATCCTGTAGGGGAACCACGGCACCGTGATCTCGTTCCGGTTGCGCTCGACCGAGCGGAGGATCGCCGCCGCGACTGCATCCGTGTCGGTCAGGAAGCGACGGAGCAGCCGGCTCTTCAACACCGCGTGCTGCGGGAAGGTCTCGGTCTCGAGGAATCCCGGCAGCACGGCATGGCAGCCGATGCCGCGTCGACGCAGTGCTACTCCGGCGGAGCGCGTGAACGCGAGTTGCGCGTGCTTGGCCGCCGCGTACGGGCCGGCGGGTGCGAAGGCGACCGTGCCGGCGACGGAGACGACGTTGACGACGTCGGCGCGCCCGCCGGCGGCGAGCGCGGCCTCGAAACCTGGCAGGAACGCGCGCGTGCACCACACGTTCCCGAGGTAGTTGACGCGTGCCACCGCCTCGATCCGCTCGGGCTCGATGGTCAGGAACGAGCCGCGCGCCGGGATGCCGGCGTTGTTGACCAGCAGGTGGATCGCCGGATGGCGTGCGAGCACGCGCGCCGCCGTCGCGTCGACAGCCTCGCGGTCGGCCACGTCGCATACCTCCACCTCGCCCCCGACCTCGTCGGCGATCGTGCGCAGCAGCTCCTCGCGGCGCGCGACGAGGACGCAGTGCCACCCTCGAGACGAGAGGAGACGCACGGTCGTCTCGCCGATCCCCGACGACGCTCCCGTCACCACCGCCACGCGTTCGCCCGCCACGTCGCGCGCGAGCGTACCGTAGGATCGCGGCGTGGCAGGGAGGTTCGACGGCAAGCAGGCGCTCGTCCTGGGGGTCGCCAACAAGCGCTCGATCGCGTGGGCGATCGCACAACGCCTCCACGAGGAAGGCGCCGAGCTCGCTTTCACCTTCCAGGGCGAGCGGATCGAGAAGGGCGTGCGGGAGCTGGCCGAGTCCGTCGAGGGCCACGTCGTGGGGGAGTGCGACGTCCGCTCGGACGCGGACCTCGACCGGGTGTTCGCCGACACTGCGACGGCGTTCGGCGGCGGTCTCGACTGCCTCGTGCACTCGGTCGCGTTCGCGGCGGCGGAGGATCTCGAGGGCCGGTTCACCGACACGCCGCGCGACCGCTTCTGGCTGGCGGTCGACATCAGCGCCTACTCGCTGGTCGCGGCTGCGAAGCGCGCGGAGCCGCTGATGCAGGCGCGCGGCGGCGGCTCGATCGTGACGATGACGTATCTCGGCGGCGAGCGGGCGGTGCCGCACTACAACGTGATGGGTGTCGCGAAGGCGACCCTCGACGCGTCCGTCCGCTACCTCGCCTGGGATCTCGGGCAGTCGGACATTCGCGTCAACGCAATCTCTGCAGGACCGGTGCGGACGCTGGCCGCGCGCTCGATCGCAGGCTTCACGACGATGGAAGAGATGTTCGAGCAGCGCGCGCCGCTGCATCGGCACATGGAGGCCGCCGACTGCGGCGCCGCCGCTGCGTACCTCCTGTCGGCCGACGGCCGCAACGTGACCGGGACGACGCTCTACGTCGACGCCGGGTACCACGCGATGGGCATGTAGCGCCGCGAGCGCTCAGCGCGTCCTCACGAACCGCTGCACCGCCTCGAGCAACTCGGTCGCCTTCGCGGTCGCCGCACGCTCGTCACCGGAGGCGATCGCGCCGCGCAACGCAGTGCGTGACGTGATCCTCGAGCAGCTTCGCACCGACGGTCTCGAGCGCGGTCTTGACGGCGGCGATCTGCGTCAGGATGTCGATGCAGTAGCGGTCCTCCTCGACCATCCGCTCGATGCCGCGCACCTGCCCCTCGATCCGGTGCAACCGTCTCACGAGCGCGTCCTTGTCCTTGGCATAGCCGTGCATCAGGTGTCCTCCCGGAGGCTGTGGAAGCGCCGTAGGCGCAGGCTGTTCGTGACCACGAAGACGCTGGAGAACGCCATCGCGGCGGCGGCGACGATCGGGTTCAGCAGACCGGCCACCGCGAGCGGGATCGCGGCCGCGTTGTAGGCGAAGGCCCAGAAGAGGTTTCCCTTGATCGTGCGTAACGTTCGGCGCGCGAGCCGGATCGCGTCCGCTGCGGCGCGAAGGTCGCCGGAGACGAGTGTCAGGTCGCTCGCCTCGATCGCGACATCGGTACCGGTGCCGATCGCGAGGCCGAGGTCTGCCTGCGCGAGCGCGGGGGCGTCGTTGACGCCGTCGCCGACCATGGCCACCACCTCTCCGGCCGCCTGCAGGCGCGAGACCACCTCGGTCTTCTCGTGGGGGAGGACGTTGGCGATCACCTGCTCGATCCCGACCTCGGCCGCGACGGCCTGCGCCGCGCGCTCGTTGTCGCCGGTGAGCAGCACCGGTGTGAGGCCGAGCGCGCGCAGGTCGGAGATCGCCTGTGCCGACGACGGCTTGACGCGATCCGTGACCACGAACAGACCGGCGACGGCTCCGTCGACGACGGTTGCGACGGCCGTGTGCCCCGAAACCTCCGCCGCCTCGGCGCGGGCCGCCAGCTCCGGTGGCAGGGCGAGCCCACGCTCGGCGAGCAGCGCCGGTCTGCCGACGACCACGACATGCCCGTCGACGATCGCCTCGACGCCCGATCCGGCGCGGTTGGCGAAGCTCTCCACCGGGTCGAGGTGGTCGACCTCGGAGTGGGCAAGCGCCGCGATCGCCGTCGCGATCGGATGCTCGCTCGCGGCCTCCGCGGACCCGGCCAGCCGCAGCAGCTCGCCGGCGGCTCGTTCCGTCGGCCGGCACTGCGTCGGTCGCCCACATGCGACCTTCGGTCACCGTCCCCGTCTTGTCGAGCACGATGGTGGTGACCCGACGCGTCTGCTCCAGAATCTCAGGGCCCCTGATCAGGATCCCGAGCTGGGCTCCGCGCCCGGTGCCGACCATGAGCGCCGTCGGCGTGGCGAGGCCGAGCGCGCACGGGCAGGCGATGATCAGGACGGCGACGGCCGCGGTGAACGCGTCCGTTGCGCTGCCGCCGAGCACGAGCCAGCCTGCCAGCGTCGCCAGCGAGATCCCGATCACGACGGGGACGAACACCGCCGAGATGCGGTCGACGAGACGTTGGATCGGCGCCTTGCCCGCCTGTGCCTCCGCCACCAGTCGCGCGATCTGCGCGAGCGCCGTGTCGGCGCCGACCTGCGTGGCGCGGACGACGAGGCGCCCGGACGTGTTGATCGTCGCGCCGGCGACCGCGTCTCCCGGCACGACCTCGACGGGCACCGGCTCCCCGGTCAGCAGCGACTGGTCGATCGCCGAGGCGCCGTCGACGACGACGCCGTCTGTCGCGATCTTCTCCCCGGGTCGGACGACGAAGATGTCGCCCACCTGGAGCAGGTCGATCGGGACGAGCACCTCCTCGTCACCGCGAAGCACGCGTGCCTCCTTGGCGCCCAGCTCGAGCAGCGCGCGGATTGCCTCACCCGAGCGGCTTCGCGCGCGCGCCTCGAGGTAGCGGCCGAGCAGGATCAGGGTCGTGATCACCGCTCCGACCTCGAAGTACGTGTCCGCGTCGACGGTGCCCAGCAGCACGACCGCCGACCACGACCAGGCGGCCAACGTGCCGATCGAGATGAGCGTGTCCATCGTCACGGCCCCGTGGCGCGCGTTGAGGGCTGCCGCGCGATGGAACGGCCAGCCACCCCACCACACGACGGGCGTCGAGAGCGCGAGCGCCAGCCATTCCCAGCCGTCGACCTGCAGCGGGGGCACCATGGCAAGGACGACGAGTGGAGCGCTCAGGGTCGCGGCCACGACCAGGCGCACGAGCAGCGGCCGCGTGGACGACGCTTCGGCCAGGTCGCCGCCGAGCGCGGCGTGGTAGCCGACCGTCTCGACGGCCTGGAGCAGATCGTCGACGGTGACCGTCTCCGGGTCGAACGAGACGGCGGCTTCCTCGGTCGCGTAGTTCACGGTCGCCTCGACACCGTCGAGCCGGTTCAGCTTCTTCTCGATGCGGGTCGCGCAGGACGCGCACGTCATTCCCTCGATCTCAAGACGAACGCGGTCGAGCTCCGGCTGTGGGGCGATCGCGGTCACGCTGCCCTCCGTCGACCACGTCAGTATACCCCATATGGGTATACGGTGACGAAGACGAATGCCTCAACACGACGCCCGAGCAGACGTGTCAGCCCGACGTGCGCTCTGAGGCGGCGAGGTGCTTGTCGAGCAGGTCGAGGCGCCGGAGGACCTCTTCCCGGTGGCGCCGATCCTCCTCCGTCGTCTCACGCTGACGCTGCGCGATGAACACGGACACGATGAGGCTCGTGATCGTCGGGATCAAGCTGATGCCGACCATCATCAGCAGGACGCCGACGACGCGTCCGGCGCTGTTCGTCGGGACGACGTCCCCGTAGCCCGTCGTGGTCACTGTGGCCACCGCCCACCAGAGGGCGTCACCGACCGACCCTATGCCCGGGTCGACGATGCGTTCCACGAAGGCGGCCACGATCGCCGCGATCGCGGCCACCGCGACGATCAGCAACACCGCGCCGCGCAGCTTGATGTCTGCCAGCCTCTGCCTGGAGAAGCGCTCCCGCATGCTTCGAAGGTTCTCGTCTCGCGGACGCTCCCCTGCCGGCCGGCGACCCTACGACGACGCCGCGACGATCAGCTCGACGTCCGGCAACTCCCTCCCGAGCAGCCACGACGACCGGACGACCCCGTCCTCGATCAGGAAGGCGGTGCGGTCGGCCTTTCGCAGGCCGTCGACGTCGCCCAGCACGCCGAACCCCTGCGCTGCCTCCCCGAGCGCGTCGGACAGGAGCGGCACCGTGTCACCGAGGCCGAGCGACTCCGCCCAGGCGCGGTGCGACCACGGGGAATCGAGCGAGATCCCGAAGGGACGGATGCCGGCCGCGGCCAGGTCAGCGCTCCTGTCCCGCAGGAGCCGCAGCTCGCTCGTTCAGGTGGGTGACCAGTCGAACGGGTAGAAGCAGAGGAGTGCGAGCCCTTCGTCAGGGAGCGCCTGTGCGAGCGTCGACGGGCCGTCGGTGGCCGTCACCCAGACGCGGGCTGCGGCGGGAATGAGGTCGCCTGTCGTGAGCACGGCGCCAGCCTACTCCGTACAGCACCAGCCCTCGACTCGGGGGAAGGCCTGCGCCCGGAACTGGACGGCGACGTTCGCGACGGCGCGAAGGCGCCGGCCTGCGGCGCCTGGTACGAATACCCATTGATCGACGGTGGGCCAGGTGACGAGCAGCCAGCGACCGTCCGGCGACCACGTGACGGAGTCGAGGGCACCGGTGCCGTTGAAGAGCGGCGTGCCGGTCGCGAGCCAGAAGACCGTGCTCTGCGAGCCGTGCAGACGGACGACCGCAATGTCATGACTGCCGGGGCGGAAGGCCGCGTCGGCGTCCTTCGTGGCATCCGAAGGGTCGTCCTGCGCGACGACCTGTCCCCGCGCGTCGTAGACGCGCAGCGATGTCGGATGGAGCACGAGCAGCCGCTGCCCGTCGCTCGACCACTCGAGCGCCCGCACCGGGCCCGACGGGCGCGTCTCGGTGGCCCACACCACTCGGCCCGTGTCGACGTCGACGACGCGGACACCCCGGCGCGAGACGTACGCAAGCTCCTGAAGCGAGCCCGGCCGCCAGGCCACCGGGCCTCGAGCGTGGGGGAGCACGAGTCGGTCCCGGGTGCCGTCCCCTGCCACGACACGGATCCCGGAGCGGTCCGCGTACGCGATCCGCGTGTCGGTGCGCGTGCCGGCCCATGCGGCGCCGCTCGGCGCCGGGCGTGCGAGCGTCCAGCGGACCTTCCCGCCGGGTTCGACGGCGGCGATCTCGTGCGACCGTGTCGCCACGACGAAGCGTCCGAACGGCGACCACGAGCCCTCGCGGTAGGCGCCGAGCCTGCGCCGCGAGCCATCGGGCTGAACGACCCAGAGACCGCCGTCCGAGGCGACGAGCAGCGAGCCGCGTGTCGGGAGCGCGTAGAGCGCCGGTTCGGCACGCTCGACGCCGACGGCCTCGCGGACGCGCTCGACCACGGCCCGGCCCGGCGGGCTCGCGACGGCGAGCGCGGCGGCGGCGGAGGCGGCAACCAGCGCAATCGCCACCGGGCGCACGCGGCTCGGCTCGGGAACTCGCTCCCGCTCGGCGTATGCGGCCCGCACGAGCTCCCAGGCGCGCTCGGACGCGCCGTCGGCGTCGGGCACCTGGACGCTGGAGAGCTCGCGCCTCACGCGCCGTCCTCCAGCTGGTGGCGCATGCCGTCGAGCCCGCGGCGTAACCGGGAGTTGACGGTACCGCGGGGGATCTCCAGAAGCCGCGCGATCTCCCCAGGCGTGTACTCGAGCACGTAGCGGAGCACGACGACCGCGCGCTGGTCGGGCGGGAGCCCGGCGAGTGCTGCGAGCACCGTCCGGTCGGGACCGGACGGGGTCGTCGTGACGACGTCCTCGTCCCCGAGCTCCGTCTCGCGGCGCAGACCCCGGGCACGCGCGGCGTCGATGGCGCGGTTCACGACGATCCGGTGCAACCACGGGCCGAACGGCCGGCGGCGGTCGAAGCGGTCGAGGTTGCGAACCGCGGCCAGGAACGACTCCTGGGCGATGTCCTCGGCGAGCGCCGAGTCGTGGACGACGAGGTAAGCGGCGCGATGCGCCCGAGGCCAGTGTGCGCGGAACAGCGCCTCGAGGTCCGAAGCGGAACCGCGCTGGGCGCCGCGCACCCAGGCACGCTCGTCCCGTCCTGCGCGCGCCACCGCAGGACCATACGGTCGAGCGACCACCGGAGGTCCACGCCAGGGATACGGACGTGGCTGCCCCGGAGGTCCCGGGACCTCCTTGCACCTGACGAACGTATCCACCGGTATGAACCGACGTGAGCTCCTGACCGCAGCCGCCGCGGCGCCACTCGCGCTCGCGCTGCCCGGCCGCGCCATGGCGGCACGGCTGGGTGGGACGCCGCTCGCGCTCGTCACGGCTGACAAGGAGGCGCACGTCGTCGCGCTCGACCTCTCGACCGGGGACGTCATCGCGCGCGTGCGCACGCTCCCCGGGCCGCGGAGCATCGAGGCCGTGTGGATGACCTGGGCGGTCGTCGCGCACACCGCGTCGGGGCGTCTCTCGATCATTCACGCGCCGACGCTCCGGGTGCGAGACGTGGTCGCGGGTTTCAGCGAGCCGCGCTACACGGCAGCGTTCGCCCCGGATACGACCGGTGCGTCGGCCGACCGTGACCGGCCCGTCGTGTTCGTGACCGACTCGGGTCGGCGCGAGGTCGTCACCGTCGACGTCAAGGCGGGACGCGTGACCGCCCGGATACCGGTGCCCGGCCCGGCGCGTCACTTGACTCTGAGCCCGGACGGGTCGACGGTGTGGACGGCGCTCGGCACGAAGGCAGAGCTGATCGCTGTCCTCGCCGTGGATGACCGTCGCCGCCTCCGCCTCGTGCGAACGATCCGCCCGCCGGCGCGGGCGCACGACGTCGTCTTCGCGCCGAACGGCCGGCACGTGTGGGTCACCTCGGGGGCGGGCCGCAAGCTGTGGGTCTACGAGGCAGACGGTCGCCGGCCGGTCGCGGAGATCCCCGCGGACGCGTCGCCGCAGCACGTCGCCTTCGTCGGCGCGCTCGCCTTCGTCGCGAGCGGCGACAGCGGCACGTTGCGGGTGCACCGGCAGGACGGCACCCTCGTCCACGAGGCGGCGATCCCGTCCGGCTCGTACAACGTCACGTACGGCTGGGAGCGCGCCGTGACGCCCTCGCTCGGTCGCGGCACCCTCGCGCTGCTCGATCGTCGTGGAGGTGTGCGCTCGGTGCGGCGGGTGGCGCGCGCTGCCCACGACGCATGTGTCGTCGTCGGCAGGAGACAAGGAGGTCGCTCATGAAGTCATCGCTCGCGCTCCTCGTCGCTGCTCTGGTGGCGTCGACCGCGGTCGCGGAGATCGCTGCCGCCGACGGCGGCCCCGCACCCGGGGTGACGATCGGCTGGGACGGTGTCCGTCTGCCCCACGGAGCTGTGCGCTACGTGGCGGTGGCCTCGGGGCCCCGAACCGTGGTCGAGGCCGTCCGCGTCCGCGACGGGAGGATCGTCAACTACACGAACCTCAAGGGCGGTTTCGGCGTCCCGTCCGTCGCCTGGGACGGCAGCGCCGACGGGCTCGCCCGCGACGGCCGGACGCTCGTGTTGAGCTCGTTCGCCTGGCAGATCGACCCCACCACCGTGACGCAGTTCGCCGTGCTTCGCACTCGCTCACTGAGGGTGATCAGGACGATCGAGTTGCGGGGCCTGTGGTCGTTCGACGCGATCTCGCCCGACGGGTCGCTGGTGTATGCGATCGAATACCGGGCGCTGCGATCGGACGGGACGCCCGTCTACCGCGTGCGCGTGATCGATGTCGCGAGTGGTCGTCCGCGACCAGGCGCGGTCGTCGACCGGCGCGAGCCCGACGAGCAGATGCTGGGCTCGCCGGCGACCCGCGCCACCACGCACGACGGCCGCTGGGCGTACACGCTCTACGCCAGGCCGAACGGCACCGCGTTCGTCCACGCACTCGACACGGTCAACGCCAGTGCGCGCTGCATCGACCTTCCCTGGCGGGGCGTAGCGCAGGCGACGTGGAACGTGCGCATGAGCGTTGCGGCCGGTGCACCGTCGCTCCGTCTCACGCAGCGTGGCGTGGGGTTGCTCGCCACGGTCGATCGGCGGAGCTTCGAGGTACGGTCGCTGCGCCGTCCGGTGGTGATCCGCTAGCCGGCGGCGGCTGCCGCAGGCAGCAGCTCGGTGGCGGTGGCGATCTCGCGCGCGACCTCGACGATGTCGTGGTTCGCGTTCCAGATCCGCAGCTGCCGCTCGGCGCTGTTGCCGCGCTCGAGGATCTCCCGCACGCCCTCGAGCTCACGCTCCGATCCGAGCTCGCGCGCGTGCGGCTCGAGCTCCCGCACGGTGCGCCGCACGAGCTGCGCGATCGGGATCCGGTTGCGGCGACCGGTCGCGAGGTCCATGACCGGCGCCTCGAGACCGTAGCGGGCAGCGAGCCACTTGTTCTCGCTCGTCAGGATCCGGTGGAACGACGGGATCTCCTCGCCGGCATCGTGCCGCTCGCAGAGCTGCTTCACGAGGGCCTGGCAGTACGCGGCGATGGCGACGGCGTCCTCGACGCGGGTGACGGCGTCGCAGACGCGGATCTCGATCGTGCCGAGCCGCGGGTGGGGGCGGATGTCCCACCAGATGTGGGTGTAGTCGGCGATGCACCCGGTGCGTTCGAGCTGGCCGACCACCTCCGCGTAGTCGGCGTAGTCGCGGAAGCGAGGCGGCGGCCCTGACCGTGGGAAGGCGGCGAACACGGTCTGCCGGCTGGACGCGAGACCGGTGGGCTCGCCGCGCCAGAAGGGCGAGCTCGCCGACAGCGCGAGCAGCGGCGCGAGGTGAGGCAGCAGGCCGCCGATGACCTTGATCGCCTTGTCCGCGTCGTCGACGGCGACGTGGACGTGCATGCCGAAGATGAGCTCGCGGCGGGCGACGTACTGCAGCTGGTCGATCAGGGCCCGGTAGCGGTCACGGGCCGTGATCCGCTGCCGCTCGAAGAGGCTGAACGGGTGCGTTCCCGCCGAGCCGACGCGCATCCGCTGGTCGTGCGCGACCCCCTGCACGTACGCGCGGAGCGCGGTCAGCTCGCGGAGCACGTCGCCGGCCGTCGAGCACACCGGCGTCGCGATCTCGAGCACCGATTGCATCAGCTCGGCGTTGATGCGCGTCTCGAGCTCATGTCCGTGCGTCGCCGCGAGGACGCTGTCGATGTGCTGCACGAGGTCGAACGTCCTGTCGTCGAGGAGCATGTACTCCTCTTCCACGCCGAGCGTGTACGGCGCGCTCGAGCCGAAGCGGTGCTCCAGTACGCTGCCGGCGTAGAACGATCCCTTGCCGGTGACGGAGGGCGGGATCGCCTGCAGCTCGTCGGTCATGCCACCCCCGCAGATCCCGCGTCTGCAGAAGCAGACCCGGGATCGCGAACACCCCTGAAGCGGCCGCTGGCGCGGCCGGCGCCGACCAGGGACGTGGAATGGGGGGTCGACACAGGGCGTCTCATCCCCGCAGCGCCTCGACCTCGATCTCCACCTTCCATGCGGGATCGAGCAGCTGCGCCACGGCAGTGGTGTTCGCCGGGCGGATGTCGCCGAACGCCTCGCCGTGCGCCCGGGCGAACTCGGGCCAGAAGGACGCGTCGGTGAGATAGACGCGGGTCCTCACGACCTGCTCCAGCCCTGACCCGGCACGTGCCAGCGCCTCGGCGACGATCTGCAGGCAGAGCGTCGCCTGCTCATAGACGCCCTCGGGTGGCGGGGAGCCGTCGCTCGGGATGGGAGCGGTGCCCGAGACGTGCACGCGGTCGCCCGCGACGACGGCTCGCGAGTACCCGACCACGGGCTCGTACGGCGAGTGGCCGGAGATCAGTCGTCGCTCCATCGATACCTAGTATCTCCCGGCGTGCAGGCTCTTTTCCAGATCGACGGCTGGGAGGCTCCGTTCGCTGCAGCCGGCGTGACCGGAGTCGGGACGACGCTCGCCACGCGCGGGGACACGCATCGCGCCGTCCTGCTCGCCTCGGTCTCGAAGCCGATCACCGCTCTCGCTGTGCTGATCGCCGCGGAGGAAGGCACACTCGACCTCGACGAGCCCGCAGGCCCGCCCGGCTCGACGGTGCGGCACCTGCTCGCCCACGCCTCCGGTCTCCCGTTCAAAGGCGACGTGCCGATCGGGCCGCCCGGCCTGCGCCGCGTCTACTCCAACGAGGGCTTCCGCGTGCTCGGCGAGCACCTCGCCGCCCGCGCCGCGATGCCGTTCGCCGACTATGTCCACGGGGCGGTGTGCGAACCGCTGCGCCTGCACCTCGACCCGTCCGGGCATCCCGGTGGGGGCATGCACGGCAGCGTCGAGGACGTGCTCGCCCTCGGCCGCGAGCTCCTGCGGCCGACACTCGTGGCGCCCGAGACGAACGCCGAGATGACGAGCGTCCAGTTCCCCGGCCTCGACGGAATCCTCCCCGACTTCGGTCGCTTCAAGCCGATGGACTGGGGGCTCGGCGTCGAGATCAAAGGGTCGAAGGACCCGCACTGGTCAGGGACGCTCACGTCCGCCCGCACGTTCGGCCACTTCGGCGGCTCCGGGACCTTCCTGTGGGCCGACCCGGACCGCGACATCGCCTGCGTCTGCCTGACGACGCGCGAGTTCGGCGAGTGGGCGAAGGAGGCGTGGGCGCGGCTCTCGGATGCGGTGCTCGCCGAGCTCCTCGCCTGAGGTCAGTGTTGGAGCAGCAGGTCGAGTGCGACGCGGTCGCACCGGACGACAACGCACGCGGTGACCGCCGTGGCCGGCCCCGCCGCGACGTCACCCGGTCGCAGCATCCCGTCAGTCCCGCGGGCGAGGCCGGTGAGCAGCACGTCCACGGTCGTCTCCGTGCCGCCAAGGCCTCCGCCGGAGGCGACCTCGATGCGCTCAGTCTCTTCGGCAAGACGCGTCAGCTCTGCACCCGACAGAGCGCCGAACAGGCCGACGCGCTGCAACTCGGCGACGGAGGCGGGGACGAATCTCGGCATTGCCCCTACCGTAGCGTTGCCCCGGTCACGTCGCGAACGCTGCTCAGGTACCGTGCCATCTGCTCCGCCTCGACGCGCAGCTCGGGGACAGCAGTGTTCTCCCAGAGCAGCCCCTTGCGCAGCGGGCCTACGAGCAGGAGGCGGTCGCTCGCACGCCCGTCGGCGCCGATCAGCTCGCCACGGTCGGTGCTCTGCAGCCCGAGACCGAGCGGGTCCGGCATCGCCTGCCCGCCGTGGAGCAGCTGCTCTACGAGCGGCTCGTCGACCCGTCGCAGGTCGGTCTCGGGCCCGGTGCAGTTCACGACCCTGCCGACGCGGACCGTCACCTCCGCCGCCCGGCCGCGCAGCCGCAGCCGAGCGTCGACCAGGTCGCCCGCAGGCTCGAAGCCGAGCACGCTCGCTGCGGTCACGGTGCAGGTCGCCCGAGGCGAGCAGCCGCTGGATCGCGGCCGCCGTTCCCGGCGACGACCGGTGCCGGTGGGTCTCCCAGTAGGGGCGGGCATGCCGCAGGAAGCGCTCCTTCTCGGGCCGGCTGAGCGACATCCAGAGCGCGGGCGTGTCGGCCCTGAGCGACGTGTGGACCTCGCGCCAGTCGATCCCGTCCTGGGCCGCGCCGTCGACCTCGTCCCGCAGCCTGCGGAGCAGGCCCGGCCGTCGTGCGCGGCCAGCTCGTCGAGGTCGGCGGGCCGCGGATGGTGAGGCGGGGCGATCGCCGCGTCACGATGTGGTTGCGGTAGCAATCCGTGGCGGGAGACGGCGTGGATGACCGCACGCTGCCCGCGTTCGCGCAACGCGAGCGCGATGTCGAGCATCGTCAAGCCGGTGCCGACCAGCAGCACCGGTTCGTCCGGATCCCCGTCGAGCGCGTCGGGGCCCACGGATCGCGTGCGTAGCGTGGATCGGAGTAGAAGGACGGGTCCGCGACCGAGGGATTCGCCGGCGGGAAGTTGCCGATCGCCAGCACGACCCGATCGCGCGACGATCGACCCCACGTCGTCGACCTCGATGCGAGCGCCCACGGCTCCCGACTCGACCGACGTCGCCTCGCCTGCGATGCGGTGGACGTCGTCGGGGCTCTTCCGCTCGGCCTCGCCGAGCACGCTGCTCCAGATAGGTGCCGTAGAGCCGGCGCGGCACGAAGGAGCCGCCGGTGACCTCGGGATCCCGGGTGCGGGCGAACTCGAGGAAGTCGTCGGCGCTCGTCGGCGAAGGCGCTCATGCGGCCGGCCGGGACGTTGAGCGTGTGGCTCTCGTAGGCGGTGCCGTACGCGACGCCCGCCGTGAACCGGCCGGTTCGCTCCACGACGGCGATGCGAGAGTCGGCCATCGCGGATCGCGGACGAGATGGACGGCGACCATCGTGCCGGTGAACCCGGCGCCGATCACGGCGACGTCGAATTGGTCTCGGTCGCTCACGCGGACACCGTAACCGCGCGCCGCCATCGACAACCGGGGGGTCACCGCGCGCAGGAATGCGTTGCCGGCAGTGGGCCGGCGGAGAGCGTGCCGGCAGTGAGCCGGCGGTGGTTGTGCCCGCGTAGCGGGCTCCTTGCTGTCGGTGTTTGCGCGCGTGGGATCCGCGTGAGCGGATCCCACGCTTGCGCCTACGAGGCGAGCCCGAGGGCGCGCTCGATGGCGCCCTTCGGCTGCGCGCCGATGACGGCGTTCGAGGGCTCGCCGTCGCGGAAGAGGATCATCGTCGGGATCGAGGCGATGCCGTACCTGTCGGACAGGCCGCGCTCCTCGTCGATGTTGACCTTCACGACCTTGAGCTCACCCTCGCGCTCCTCTGCGATCCGGTCGAGCACGGGCGAGACGGCGTGGCACGGGCCACACCACTCCGCCCAGAAGTCGACGATCACGGGGATCTCGCTGTTGATGACTTCCTGCTCGAAGGTCGTCTCGGTCACTGGTGTTCCCATCGGTTCCTTTCTCGTGTCGGGCCGCTGGCTCCGACACCCGGGTTGTCTTCTCCCTCAAACGATGCCTGCGCCGGGAGTCTTCCCGGGCGACACCTAGAATCGACGGCATGTTCGCACCGCTGCCGGACAAGCCGGACCACGACGCGCTCGAGCGCGAGCTGCTCGAGATCTGGGAGCGGGAGGGGACGTTCGCGGCGCTTCGTGCGCAGAACGCGAACGGGCCGAGGTTCAGCTTCGTCGACGGCCCCGTGACGGCCAACCGGGACGTGCTCGGTGTCCACACCGCGTGGGGCCGGACGCTCAAGGACGTCTTCCAACGCTACAAGGCGCTCCGGGGATACCACCAGCGTTACCAGAACGGGTTCGACTGCCAGGGACTCTGGATCGAGGTCGGCGTCGAACGGGCGCTCGGGCTCAACTCGAAACCCGAGATCGAGGAGTTCGGGCTCGCCGAGTTCGCACGCCGGTGTCGCGACGTGGTCGTCAAGTCCTCGCGTGCTCTGACCGACGGGTCGATCCGGCTGGGCCAGTGGATGGACTGGGGCAACGACTACTACACGTTCAGCGACACGAACATCGAGTACATCTGGCGCTTCCTGCGGCTCATGCACGAGCGTGGCTGGCTGTACCTCGGCCATCGCTCGACGGAGTGGTGCCCACGCTGCGGCACCTCGATCTCCGCGCACGAGCTCCACGGCCACTACGAGGATCGTGTCGACCCGTCCCTGCGCGTCCGCTTACCGCTGCTCGACCGCCCCGGGGAGGCTGTCGTCGTGTGGACGACGACACCGTGGACGCTGCCGGCGAACGTGGCCGCAGCGGTGCATCCGGAGGTGGAATACGGCCGGCAGCAGAACGGCGACTGGGTCTCGGTCGCGCTGCATCCGGATGAGACGTTCGTCGAGCGCCTACGCGGCGCCGAGCTGGTCGGCTGGCGCTACACAGGGCCGTTCGACTCGCTCGGTCCGGGTGGCGAGGTGGAGCATCGCGTGATTCCCTGGTCGGAGGTCGCCCTCGACACCGGTACCGGGATCGTCCACATCGCCCCCGGCTGCGGCTCCGAGGACTTCGAGCTGTCGAAGGAGCACGACCTGCCCGTCCTGCAACCGGTGGACGAGGCCGGCCGGTTCTATCCCGAGTACGGCTGGCTGCACGGCAGCTCGACCGCCGAGTCGGCGGAGCAGATCGTCGGCGACCTCGAGGAGCGCGGGCTGCTGGTCGAGGCGACGACGGTCGAGCACAGCTACCCGTTCTGCTGGCGCTGTCACACGCCGCTCATCTTCCGCCTCGCGGACGACTGGTTCATCGCCGTCACCGAGCTGCGGCCGCAGCTGCTCGCCGCCAACGCCGAGGTCGAGTGGACGCCCGAGTACATGGGCAAGCGCATGGACGACTGGCTGCGAAACCTCGGCGACTGGAACATCTCGCGCCGGCGCTACTACGGGCTGCCGCTGCCGTTCTATCCGTGCGCGTGCGGCCACCTGAACGTGATCGGCTCGAAGGCTGAGCTCGAGGAGCGTGCCGCTCTCGGGTCTCGAGCAGCTCGAGGAGCTGCGCCGCCCGTGGGTCGACGAGGTGCCGATCCGTTGCGAGGCCTGCGGCGAGGAGGTGCGGCGCGTGAAGGAAGTCGGCGACGTCTGGCTCGACGCCGGCATCGTCCCCTTCTCGACGCTCGGCTGGCAGAACGACGACGTGGGTCGACGAGGGGTACGCGACGGGCGCGGCCAAGGGGCTGACGACCGCCGACCTCCCCGACCACGCCTACTGGGAGACGTGGTTCCCGGCCGACTGGGTCTCGGAGATGCGCGAGCAGATCCGGCTCTGGTTCTACTCGCAGCTCTTCATGTCGGTGGCCCTCGTCGGGCGGGCGCCGTACCGGAAGGTGCTCGGCTACGAGAAGATGCTCGACGAGCACGGGCGCGAGATGCACAGCTCGTGGGGCAACACGATCGACGCTCCGGATGCCTTCGCGCGCATGGGCGCCGACGTGATGCGCTGGCAGTACTGCGCGCAGCCGCCCGACCGCAACCTGCTCTTCGGCTTCGGCCCGGCGCAGGAGATCAAGCGCAGGCTGCTGACGCTCTGGAACTCGGTCACGTTCCTCGTCCGCTACGCGCAACGATCGCAGAGCTGGGAGCCGACGTGCGACGAGCTCGACAGCGGGCCCGCGAGGACGAGCTGCACCGCTCGACCGGTGGCTCGTGGAGCGCACGCGCGGCACTGGTCGAGGAGGCCACGGCCGGCGTACGAGCGCTGGCTGACCGTCGACGTCACGCGGGCGTTCGAGAGCTTCGTCGACGACGTCTCGAACTGGTACATCCGTCGCTCGCGCCGACGCTTCTGGGACGGCGACGAGGTGGCGCTCGCGCACGCTGTGGCACGCGCTCGTCACCGGGCCTGCGCGTGATCGCCCCGGTGATGCCGTTCCTCGCCGACCACCTGTGGCGCGTGCTCACGCGCGCCGTGCGAGGACGCCGCCGTCGTCCGTCCACCTCGCCGGCTGGCCCGTCGACGCCGACGCCCGACGCGCGAGCTGCTCGCCGAGCATGGCGGAGGTGCGCGTCGTCGTCGGGCTCGGCCACCAGGCGCGGCAGTCCGGCCTCGCTCAAGGTGCGCCAGCCGCTGCGGCGCCTCGTCGTCGAGGGCGCACCTGCGATCGCCGCCGCACGTCGACGTGATCGCGCGACGAGCTGCGCGTGAAGGAGGTCGAGCTCGGCGACGGTCGACGCGGAGCTGCGGGTCAAGCCGAACCTGCCGCTGCTCGGGCCGCGACTCGGCAAGGAGCTCGCCGCGGTGCGCGCCGCGCTCGCAGGCCGGGCGACTTCGAGGAGCTCGACGACGGTCGGTTCCGCGCCGCGGGCCACGAGCTCGCGCCGGACGAGGTGCTCGTCGAGCGGGCTGGCCGTGAAGGCGGCTGGGCGGTGGCGGCCGACGTCGGCGTCACGGTGGCGCTCGACACGACGCTCGACGACGAGCTCGCCCGAGAGGCGCGTGTCAACGAGCTGACCCACCTCGTGAACACGATGCGCAAGGAAGCCGGCGCTCGAGCTGACCGATCGCATCCGCCTCACGATCCCCGCCGGCGACGCCGACCTGCTCGAGCACGAGGAGTGGATCAAGGCCGAGACGCTCGCGGTCGAGCTCGTCGGCGACGGTGGCGACGAGCCGGCGATCGTCCTGGTGCAGTGACCCCGGTCGTACCGCGCGCGCAGATCGGACTCGGTCAGCGCCGCCAGGACGTCGAGACGCGCGCATGGCCCCTTACGGCCGCGTGAGTCCACTCGGATCGGGCTCGGCGTGCGCTCGCCCGGCGAAGGCCCAGAGTGCGGCGCCCGCCGGCACCGCGGCGGCCGCTGTGAGCTGGTGCAGGGCGTGCAGCGGAACCCCGGCAGCGGCCCTCCGGACCCCGGCACGTCGGAGCAGAAGCCAGTAGAGGTCTGCGTTCAGGGCCACCTGCGCTACGAGGGCCGCAGCCGTGAGCACCGGCCGGCGGGTGACAAGGGCCCCGGTCGCGCAGACGGCCGCGAGCGCGCTCGCGCGCTCACGGGCGCCGAGGTTGAGGGTCGCCGGCAGCTCGCGCCGCTCGAGCATCAGACGCACCCAGGGCATGCCCGCGTCGGGAGAAGTCGGTCGTCACCATGGTGGCGAGCGTCCACTCCTTGAGGTGCGTCCCCTGCACGGCGGGATCGAGCAGGATCCGCCCGTGAGCGGCGAGCCGTGCTCCGAGCTCGATGTCCTCGATCGACGGGTGCGGGTAGCGGGCGGCGTCGAAGCCGCCGACGGCCGTCGAACGCGTCACGGCGGACTGCGCCGAGCCCCGCCCAGAACGTCCCTGCCGTCGACCGGCCGAGCGCTGGTGCACGACGTGGTGCAGGAGGTTGCGAAACGCTGCCACCGTGCCGCGGCGTGGCGACCGTGTCGTCGTAGGAGCCGAAGACGGCGACAAGCCGCTCGTCTGCGGCGAACGCGGCCCGGATCCGCTCGAGCGCATCCGCGTGGACGAGCACGTCGGAGTCGACGAACACGAGCATGTCGCCGGCCGCGCGTCGCGCCCCGTCGTTCCTCGCAGCTGCAGGCCCGGATCGCTCCGGCGCGTCGACCACGATCAGGTCGTCGGGGCCGGCATCGGCAAGCGCTGCGAGGCAGGCATCGAGGGTCGGCGGCCGGTCGGTCGCGGGCACGATCGCCGACAGCGAGGTCACGGCGTTAGATGGTTGATTCCGAATGGATCGCACCCGCGGCTGGGGGCCTGCACGCTGCGCATCGCGTCCGTCTCGATCGGCATCCAGGCGATCCGGCCTGCACACCGATCGAGCCGAACACGCTGCTTGGTGCAGGCCCTCCCCGCGGGCACGCCCATTCGGAATCAACCATCTAGTCGCGCGCTTCGGCCAACTCGAGCTCGCGGCGCAACTCGACCGGGAGCCGGAACGTGACGTCCTCGTCGACCATCCGGAATGCCTCGACGTGAGTGACACCGCGGTCGCGGAACCAGTCGCAGACGCGCGTCACCAGTCGCTCGGGTGCCGATGCGCCTGATGTCACCCCGACGGTGCGCGCGCCCTCGAGCCACGCTTCGTCGATCTCGGCCTCGTCGTCGATCAGGTAGGCGGGCACGCCGCCGGCGCGGGCGACGTCGACGAGCCGGTTCGAGTTGGAGGAGTTCCGCGAGCCGATCACGAGCAGGAGGTCGATCTCGGTCAGCATCTCCTTCACGGCCCACTGCCGGTTGGAGGTTGCGTAGCAGATGTCCTCCTTCTTCGGACCCGCGATCTGCGGGAACCGGCGCCGTAGGACGGCGATGATCTCGGCCGTCTCGTCGACGGAGAGAGTCGTCTGCGTGATGTACGCGACGGCGACGTCCGGCGCCAGGTCGAGCGCCTCGGCCTCGGCGACGTCCTGCACGAGGACGGTCGCCTCGGGCGCCTCGCCCATCGTCCCCACGACCTCCTCGTGACCGGCGTGGCCGATGAGGACGACCGTGTAGCCGTTCGCGGCGTACCGCCGCGCCTGCACGTGCACCTTCGTCACGAGCGGGCACGTGGCGTCGATCACGTCGTGCCCGAGCTGTCGCGAGCTGTCGCGGACGCTCGGGGCGACCCCGTGCGCGGAGTAGACGACCACGGCACCCGTCGGCACCTCGTTCTCGTCCTCGACGAAGATCGCGCCGCGCGCCTCGAGATCGCGCACGACGTGGATGTTGTGGACGATCTGCTTGCGCACGTACACGGGCGCGCCGTAGTGCTCGAGTGCCTGCTCCACCGTCTCCACGGCGCGCTCGACACCCGCGCAGTAGCCGCGCGGCGATGCGAGGAGAACGCGCTCGACCACGTCTACAGCGTACGCGAGCCAGATGGTCGATCCCGAATGGATCGCACCCGCGGCTGGGGGCCTGCGCGCTGGCGCATGCCCTCCCCGCGGGCACGCCCATCCGGAATCAACCATCTAGCGCGACGTCTCTGCAAGGACGATCCCGGCGAGGACGACGGCGCCGCCGAGGATCTGGACGGCGATGAGCGTCTCGCCGAGCCAGACCCACGCGACGAACGCCGCCGCCACCGGTTCGAACGTGGCCACGATCGTGACGGTGGTCGCGGGCAGGTGCTGCAGAGCACCGACGGAGAGCACGAACGGCGCGATCGTCCCCAACGCGATCGTCCACAGCGCCAGCGCCCAGACGGGCACGGTGGCGCCGACGAGGGCGCCAGGGAGGGTGACGTCGGCGGCGAGGGAGTCGAACGGGAAGCTCCACCACGGCTGCACGACCGCCCAGAAGCCCGCGGCGGCTCCGATGGCGACGCAGACGAGCGAGTACGGGTCGCGCGCCCCCACGAGCCGCTCGCCCGCAAGGTAGTAGACGGCGAGCGCGACCGCCGCGAGCAGCCCGGCAGCCACCCCGACCCGGTCGAGCGTCAGACCCGACCAAACCTGTGCCACGAGCGCGAGCCCGGCCAGGACGAGACCGAGCGCCAGCCAGACGCGGTCTCGAACCTGTTCGTGCCACGCGAAGCGGGCCCACAGGGCGACCAGCACCGGTGCCGTGAACTCGAGCAGCAGCCCGATGCCGATCGGCAGCCGGTAGATGGCGACGAAGTAGAGCCACTGCACGAACGCGAAGCCGACGACGCCGTACAGGACGAGCGGCAGCACCTCGCGGCGGGCGACACGCAGCCGCCCGGGGGCGATGAGGGCCAACCCCGCGAGCAGACCCAGGAACGCTCCGGTCGAGCGGAGCTCCGTCCAACGCAGGGTGCCCATCCCGCTCGCGTCGAGCGCCAGCTTGGAGACGGAGCCGTTGACCGCGAACAGCGTCGCCGCGCCGAGCGTCATCGCGTATCCGAGCCCGGCGCGCCGGTCGCGCTGTGTCGCGCCGGGGACGTGAAGCGGTGCGTCGACCACGGGTGGATGCTAAGGCCATTAGGCTGGAGACAATCGAGGATCGATTGTCTCCAGGTCATGCGCGTCGCGCTCTTCGTCACCTGTCTGGTCGACACGCTCTTCCCGCAGGTCGGACGGGCAACGGTCGAGCTGCTCGAGCGGCTGGGCGTCGAGGTCGTCTTCCCCCGTGCGCAGACGTGCTGCGGGCAGCTCCACCACAACGCCGGCTACGCGCGTGAGGCCGTAGCGCTTGCGGGACGCTACGGGGAGGTCTTTGCCGGCTTCGATGCGGTGGTGACGCCATCCGGGTCGTGCGCCGGTCACGTCCGAACGCACGTGCCGGAGCTCGCCCCGGAGTCTGCCGGGGCGGCGGCGGCGACGCTCGAGCTGTCCGAGCTCCTCGTGGGGCGGCTCGGTGTGCTCGACGTCGGCTCGGGGTTCCAGGGGTCGATCGCGTATCACCCGACCTGCCACTCGCTCCGCGTGCTCAGCCTCGGCGATGGTCCCGAGCGGCTCTTGCGAGCCGTGCCCGGTGTCGAGCTGCGCGAGCTGCGCGAGGCGACGGAGTGCTGCGGCTTCGGCGGCACCTTCGCGGTGAAGAACGCCGCCGTCTCGGGCGCGATGCTCGACGACAAGCTCCAGAGCGTCCTGGCGACGGGCGCCGATGCCGTCTGTTCTTGCGACAGCTCGTGCCTGATGCACATCGGCGGCGGGCTCGAGCGCCGCGGCGCCTCCACCCGCGCGCTGCACCTCGCGGAGGTGCTCGCGTCGTGAGCGTCGGGCCGGCGTCCCGGTCGGCGCAGCCCGTCGAGTTCCCGCTCGCCGCGCAGGCTGCGCTCCGTGACCGCGATGCGCGGCGGAACGTCCGCGTCTCCCAGGACACGATCCGGGCCAAGCGCGCCGCCGTGATCGCCGAGACGCCGGACTGGGAGGAGCTGCGTGATGCCGGGGCCGCGATCAAGGAGCGAGCCCTGGCCCGGCTGGACCTGTTCCTGGAAGAGCTCGAGACGGCCGTCACGCGCGCCGGGGGTCGCGTCCACTGGGCGCGCGACGCGCTCGAGGCGAACGGGATCGTCACCTCGATCGTCCGCGACACCGGAGCGCGCGAAGTCGTGAAGGTGAAGTCGCTCGTCACCGACGAGATCGGGCTCAACGACGCGCTCGCGGCCGCGGGTATCGACGCGATCGAGACGGATCTGGCGGAGCTGATCTGCCAGCTCGCCGACGAGCGGCCGTCACACCTGCTCGTCCCGGCGATCCACCGGAACCGGAGCGAGATCGCCGCGCTCTTCCGCGAGTGCCTCGGCCGGCCGGGCCTCGGTGACGAACCTGGTGAGCTGGCCGAGGCGGCCCGGCTGCACCTGCGGGAGGCGTTCCTCCGCGCGCGCGTGGCGATCTCGGGCGCGAACTTCGCGGTCGCCGAGACGGGTGCGGTGTGCGTCGTCGAGTCAGAGGGGAACGGGCGCATGTGCACGACGCTCCCGCAGACGCTCGTCACGGTGATGGGGATCGAGAAGCTGGTGCCCGAGTGGCGTGATCTCGCCGTGCTGCTGCAGCTCCTGCCGCGGTCGGCGACGGCGGAGTTGATGAACCCGTACACGTCCCTCTGGACGGGCGTGCGGGCGGGGGACGGGCCGCAAGAGTTCCACCTCGTCCTCGTGGATGCAGGTCGCAGCCGGGCGCTCGCCGATCCGGAGGGGCGGGCGGCGCTGCGGTGCATCAAGTGCGCCGCCTGCATCAGCGTGTGCCCGGTCTACCGCCAGACCGGCGGGCATGCGTACCACACGGTCTATGCCGGGCCGATCGGCGCCATCCTGCAGCCGCAGCTGTCCGGGGAGCGAGGGCCGGCTGGCTCGTTGCCGTTCGCGTCGACGCTCTGCGGCGCCTGCGCTGACGTCTGCCCGGTGCGGATCGACATCCCGCGCGTGCTCGTCCACGAGCGTGCGAAAGAGGTGGCGGCGGAGCGGCAAGGGCCCGAGGGTGCATCGCTGCGGCTGCTCGGTCGCGTCTTCGGAGCCGTCGAGCGCTACGAGCGTGCCCAGCGGCGTACGCGGCGACTGCAACGGCCGGCCGTGCGTGACGGAAGGGTGCGTTGGTTTTTCGGGCCGTTGGCAGGCTGGGGGGACTCGCGCGAGCTGCCGGCCATCCCCGAGGAGACGTTCCGCGAGTGGTGGGAGAGTCGTGCCGACGGCGCGTGACGAGGTGCTGCGGCGCGTGCGTGCCGCGCTCGCCGACGTCGCGGCCAACGAGCCGATCGAAGTCCCCCGCGCCTACCGCCGGGGTGGCGATCTCAGCGCAGCCCAGCGCATCGATCTGCTCGTGCGCAGGCTGGACGAGTACCGAGCCGCGGTCATCGTCACCACCGACGTCCGCCAGGCTGTCGAAGACGTCCTCGCAGAGCGTGACGTGCGGTCGGTGGTGGTCGCCCCGGACCTGGCGTCGGACCTGCGACCGGGCGGGTTCGAGCTGATCGTCGATCACGGGCTCGACCCGCCCACGCTCGACGCGTGCGATGCGGTGGTGACGACGTGTGCCGCGGCCTGCGCGGAGACGGGGACGCTCGCCCTCGACGGCGGCACCGGTCAGGGGCGTCGAGCGATCACGCTCGTGCCAGACCTGCACGTCTGCATCGTGCGCGGCGACCAGGTCGTGGAGACGGTGCCAGAGCTCTTCGAGCGGCTCGAGCCGAGTGCCCGCAAGGGCCGCCCGATCGTGCTCGTCTCCGGGCCTTCTGCGACGAGCGACATCGAGCTGACCCGTGTCGAGGGTGTGCACGGGCCGAGACAGCTCGTCGTCGTTGTCGCGCCTTGACGGCGCCGCGGGCCTCACCCACACTCGACGGATGTCGACGGCGACCGGTCGCCCTCTGAGCGTCATCCGCGGGGCGTGCCCGCACGACTGCCCGGACACCTGCGCCTGGGAGGTGACGGTGGAGGACGGGCGCGCAGTCGGTCTTCGCGGTGTCAAGGAGCATCCGCTCACCCAGGGCCGGCTGTGCGCGAAGGTGAACCACTACCTCGAGCGCGTCTACAGCCCTGACCGTGTCCTGCAGCCGCTCCGGCGGGTCGGCGCGAAGGGCGAGCGACGCTTCGAGCCGATCGGGTGGGACGAGGCGCTGGACGAGGCCGCGTCGCGGCTCGGCGCCATCGTGGCGGAGCACGGCGGCGAGGCGGTGCTGCCCTACAGCTACATGGGCACGCAGGGGATCGTGCAAGGAGCGTCGCTCGACAGGCGGTTCTTTGCCCGGATCGGGGCCACGAGGCTGACGCGCGCCATCTGCGGCTCGTCCGCGGCAGCGGGGTTCGCTGCCACCCAGGGCGGCACGAAGGGGATGCTCCCGGAGGACATCCGCCACAGCCGCTTCATCGTCCTCTGGGGCACGAACACGATCGTCACCAACCTGCACCTGTGGCCGTTCGTGACCGAGGCGCGCAAGAACGGCGCACGCGTCGTCGTCGTCGATCCGGTCGAGACCCGGACGGCGCACGCTGCCGACTGGCACGTGCGACCCCGGCCCGGTACGGACGCCGCGCTTGCGCTCGGTCTGATGCACGTGATCGTGTCCGAGGGGCTGCACGACGCCGACTACCTCGAGCGGCACGCGCACGGCTTCGACGAGCTGCGCACACGACTCGAGGAGTATCCGCCCGAGCGGGTCGCGTCGATCACCGGCGTCCCGGCGGACGAGGTGGTGGAGCTCGCCCGCGCCTACGCGACGACGCGGCCGGCGGCGATCCGGACACTGATCGGCATGGGGCACCACGAGCGCGGCGGGATGACGATCCGGACGATCGCGTGCCTACCGGTGCTCGTCGGCGCCTGGCGCGAACGAGGCGGCGGCATCGTCGGAACGACTGCGTGGGCCGCCTGGTCGCCGCTGAACCTCGATCCGGTCGAGCGCCCCGACCTCGAGGACGGGACGGTGCGCGAGGTCAACATGGCGCAGCTCGGCCGGGCGCTCGGCGAGCTCGACCCGCCGATCCGCGCCCTGGTCGTCTACAACGCCAACCCGGCCGCGATCGCCGCCGACCAGGGCCGTGTGCTCGAAGGGCTCCGGCGCGACGATCTCTTCACGGTCGTCATCGAGCAGTTCCTCACCGACACGGCCGCGCACGCGGACCTGGTGCTCCCGGCGACGACCCAGCTCGAGCATCTCGACCTCGTGCCCTCGTGGGGGAGCGTCTACCTGACGCTCAACCGGCCGGCGATCGAGCCGCTCGGCGAGGCGCTGCCGAACAGCGAGATCTTTCGCCGGCTCGCGGCGCGCATGGGCCTCGAACCGGAGCTGTTTGCGGACACGGACGAGGATCTCGTGCGAACGGCCTTGCAGAGCGACGATCCGCTGCTGGAAGGCGTGACGTGGGAACGGCTGCTCGAGGACGGCTACGCCCGGGTGGCGGTCGGCGACGACTGGCGCCCGTACGCGGACGGTGGCTTCGCGACACCGTCGGGGAAGGCAGAGCTCTGGTCGGACGCGCTCGCCGCGCATGGGCACGACCCGCTCCCCGGCTACGTTCCGGCGGCCGAGTCTCCAGCAGGTGACCCCGCGCTCGCGGCCCGGTACCCGTTGCAGCTGGTGACGGCGAAGTGGTCGCTCCACTTTCTCAACTCGCAGTACGCCAACATGCCCCGCCATCTCGCCGCCGAAGGGGAGATGCCGGTCGACCTGTCGCGCGGCGACGCAGACGCACGCGGGATCGGCGACGGCGCCGCCGTGCGGATCTTCAACGACCGCGGCTCGGTGCTCGCACGCGCCCGTGTCGGGGAGAAGGTGCCGCCGGGTCTGGTCGCGCTCCCGTCGGGCTGGTGGGCCTCGCTCTCCCCCGGTGGGACGTCCGCCAACGCGCTGACGAACGACACGCTCACGGATCTCGGCGGTGGTTGCGCCTTCCACGACGTCCTCGTCGAGGTCGAGCCGTCCGAAGCCGGCCCGCCTGTCGCCTAGACTGAGGATCTCGGGGCGTAGCTCAGCCTGGTAGAGCGCCCGCTTTGGGAGCGGGAGGCCGGCGGTTCAGATCCGCCCGCCCCGATCTATCCGCAAGCCGGGAATCCGCTCTCGCGGATTCCCGGCGCGGGATCCGAACGCGGTGAGGGCGCCCGGCGGGGCGCCCTCACCGCACATCCTCTCCCATGCGTTCTAGGCGGTCGCCTCCTCGGCTCCCTTGCCGATCAGCGTCACCCAGATGGCGGCGCCGAGGATGCCGCCGGCGAGCGGGCCGACCAGGTAGATCCAGACGTTGCCCCAGTCCTGGTTCCAGAGCACGGGGTCGAGCGACCGGGCGGGATTGAACGAGCCGCCGGACGTGGGCCCCACGGTCGTCGCGGCCGTGAAGATGAAGAGGCCGATCAGCAGCGGCGCCATGACGCCCTTCCACGGCGCCCGTGCGTCCGTTGCCACGGTGAGGATCACCATCACGAACAGCGCCGTGGTGACGATCTCGAGCACGAGCGCGCCCCAGTCGCTGATCCCGACCCCCGGGTTCGTGTCGAGCGCGTCCGTCACGTTGCTCGAGTAGACGATCGCCATCACGACGACGGCCAGGAACCCACCGATCAGCTGTGCGACCCAGTACTGGATCACCTCGTGGGAGGGGTGCTTGCCGGCGATCGTGAGACCGGCCGTCACCGCCGGGTTGAAGTGACCGCCGGAGATGTGGCCGAACGCGGTGATCGCGAGGGCGAGGCCGAGACCGAAGCCGAACGCGATGCCGAGCGGGGAGATCGAGCCGACGATCGCAACAGATGCGGCGATGCCGCTGAACCCGAGGAAGAAGAACAGGAACGTTCCCACCAACTCCGCGAGAAGGCGAGTTCCGAGCGCTGGCTTGCCCACCGTGACCTCCCGTTCCGGGCCCCGCCACAGGCGGGGCTACTCTGCCAGGATCGTGCTTCGCCGGGCGCTGGTCGTTTCCCTTCTTGCGGCTGCAGCGCTGGTCCCGCTCGGTCGTGCGGGCGAAGCGGCGCAACCCCGGTTCGCGGCGAGCGTTCGCCCCATCGGGCCGGCGCTCGCCGCCCGGATGACCGGCGTCTCATGGCGACCGGGCTGTCCGGTGCCGCTCCGCGATCTCCGCGCCGTCTCGCTGCGCTACTGGGGCTTCGACGGCCTCTCACGCAGCGGGACGCTGATCGTGCACCGCGATGCCGCCCCCGCCGTCGTCCGCGTCTTCCGGCGCCTCTACGCGGCGCGTTTCCCGATCCGGCGCCTGCGACCCGTCGACGTGTACGGCGGCAGCGACTACCGCTCGATCGAGGCCGACAACACGTCGGCCTTCAACTGCAGGTACGTGGACGGCACGACACGCTGGTCGGAGCATGCGTACGGGCGCGCCATCGACGTGAACCCGATCGAGAACCCGTACGTGACGAGCGACGGAACGACGTCGCACGCCGCCAGCCGGCCGTACCTGCGCCGTAGCCCGGCGCGACCAGGGATGGCCGTCGAGGGCGGCACACTCGTGCGCGCCTTCGACGCCGTCGGCTGGGGCTGGGGTGGCCGCTGGAACGGGGCCAGGGACTACCAGCACTTCTCCGCCGGCGGCCGCTGACCCGTTCCAGCCCGGAAGGCTTGGATGATCGGGACGAGCCAGGACTGTTCGTGCCGCGCGTCGCACGAAGATGAAAGCGGGCGACCGGGCTCGAACCGGCGACATTCAGCTTGGAAGGCTGACGCTCTACCAACTGAGCTACACCCGCGCGATCTCCTATTAGCGTAGCGCCGTGCACCCGGGGGCGTGGTCGTGGAATCCGGAGGCGCTGGCCGGCGTCGTGCTCGCCGCCGCCTACCTCATCGCTGTCCGCCGCACGCCCGCGCCTCTCTGGCGGATCGCCTGCTTCCTCGCCGGTTGCGGCCTCATCGTCGTCGTCTTCGTCACCCCATGGGACACCGTCGCGGTCGAGTACCTCCTCTGGATCCACCTGCTGCAGAACGTCGTCCTCGCCGAGTGGGCGCCGCTCCTGCTCGTCCTCGGGATACCGGCCGGGCTGGCCTTCCGCCTGACGGCGAACACGCCGCTGCGCATCCTCACGCACCCGCTCGTCTCCCTCCCGGTCTGGGTCGGGACCTACGTCGTCTGGCACCTGCCTGTGCTGTACGACGCCGCCCTCGACAGCGGCGGTGTCCTGCTCGCGCTGGAGCATGCGAGCTACTTCGCCACGGGGCTCGCCATGTGGTGGTGCGTCTGGCAGGACGCCCCGCACCGTCTGTCGAGCGCGGGCCGGGCTGCGTACGTGTTCGCCGCGTTCGTTCTCTCCGCGCCGCTCGGCCTCGTGCTCGCACTCGTGCCGAACCCCATCTACGACGCCTATGCCGACGCGCCCGAGCGGTTGTGGGGGCTGTCGCGGCTGACCGACCAGCAGCTCGGCGGCATCTCCATGGCGACCGAGCAGTCGCTCGTCTTCTTCTGCGTGTTCGGGTTCTGGTTCCTCCGTTTCCTCTCCGAGCAGGAGCACCCCGACCAGGATTGACCCGGGGCCGGGTGGGCCGTACCCTCGCGTCGTGCGCCGCCTCTGCGTCGCCATCGCCCTGATCGGTGCGGCCGCGTTCGCCGCGACCTCGCTCGGCGCTCCGGGCGCCCAGTTCGCCGAGGGCGTCGCCGCGGGAGAGATCACGCCGACGAGCGCGATCCTCTGGACACGCGCGCCGAACGCCGGTCGTCTCGTGCTTGGCGTCTCGAGCAACAGGAAGATCCACGTCACCGAGACGTCGGTCGCCGGTCCCGGCCTACGGGTGTTCCCTCTCGGTGCCCGCGCTGCCGACGATCGCACCGTCCGCGTGCCGGTGGGCGGGCTCACCGCCCGCGACGCGCTACTGGTACGCGTTCGTACAGGGTGCCGCGAGAAGCGAGGTCGGCACGTTCGTCACGGCGCCGCGCGCGGCCGCTGACGTCCGCCGTCCGCTTCGCCGTCTCCGGTGACGCCGACGCGACACCCGGCCCGTCCGGCCAGCCGGCCTTCAACCATTTCGAGACGTACGGCCGGATGGCAAAGGAGAACAACCTCTTCAACATCAACCTCGGCGACACGATCTACTCGGACTCCGAGGTCGGTGGCGCGCCGGTCGCCCGCACGATCGCGGCCAAGTGGGAGAAGTACCGCCTCGGGCTGGCGCTCCCCGCGCTGCGGCGGCTGCGCGCCTCCGCCGGCCTCTACAGCCACTGGGACGACCACGAGTTCATCAACGACTTCTCCCGCGCGGAGCACGGCGACGCGATCTACCGCGCCGGCGTGAAGGCCTTCACCGACTACGCGCCCGTCACGTACTCGCCGGCCACCGGCCTGTACCGCACCTTCCGCTGGGGACGGAACGTCGAGCTCTTCTTCCTCGACGAGCGGTCGTTCCGGAGCGCCAAGGCCACTGCGGCCTGCGGCAACGATCTCGCCCCGACCGCACCCCTCGCCGTGCGCCAGGCGTTCGCGCAGATCGCTCCGGCGCTGGCCCAGCCGGTGCCGCAGGCGTGCCTCGACGAGATCGCCGCTCCCGACCGGACGATGCTCGGCGCAAGCCAGCTCGCGACCTTCCTCAAGGCGGTGCGCGCCTCGACGGCGACGTTCAAGGTGATCGTGAACGAGGTGCCGCTGCTGCAGCTGTACGCCCTCCCGTACGACCGCTGGGAGGGCTACGCGAGCGAGCGCGACGCGCGTGCTCAGGCGCTGCAGAACGTCAGCAACGTCGTCGTGCTGACGACGGACACGCACGCGCATCTGATCGGCGAGATCCGGCTCTCGACGCTCGAGGGCCCGACGCCGGTCGGCACCGGGATCCGCGAGGTCGTCACCGGTCCCGTCGCCACGAACACCTATGCGAAGGAGATCGACGGGTTCCTCGGCTCGCCCGGCTCGGGCGCGTTCGTGAACGCGCTCTTCTTCAAGCCGGCCGCCGCCGCAGGGTCTCGGGCTCGCCTGCTCGGCCGTCGACCAGTACGGCTACGCAGAGGTGGCGGTCACGGCGACCACCCTCACGGTGACGCCGAAGAACGCCTCGGGCGCACGCGTCGTCGACGCGAGCGGGCAGCCGTGCAAGGCCGCTCGTCGTGCGCGCCTCGTAAGAGCGGACGATCTCGGGGCCGTCTGGACGGCTTCCTATCCTCGACGGGCGATGGAAGAGCGCATCGTCCGCTTCCGCCCGCGGGCCATCCTGGTCGTGATCGGGATCGTGCTCGCGACCGCGGGCTCGCCCTCTGGCTGATCTGGCTGACGAAGGGCGTGCTCCTCTGGATCGTGATCGCAGCGTTCCTCGCCACCGCGCTCGAACCCGGCCGTCGACTGGCTGCAGCGGCACGGGATCAGGCGGCGCGGTGGTGCGGTCGCGATCGTCTTCCTCGTCGCGCTCGGTCTCATCGTCGCCATCGGCGCGACCTTCGTGCCGACGCTCGTGAAGGAGGTGAACGACTTCGCGCAGGCCGTCCCCGACTACGTCGACGATCTCACCAAGGGGCGCGGGCCGCTCGGGTTCCTCGAGCGCGACTACCAGATCGTGGAGCGGATCCGCGACGCGATCGAGAAGAGCGGCGTCGGCGGCGTGCTCGGCCTCTCCTCGACGGCGGTCGGTGTCGCGAAGGGCGTCGTCACCGCCGTCGTCGCGATCCTCACGATCGCGTTCCTGACCCTGTTCATGCTGCTCGAAGGGCCGTCGTGGGTCGAGCGCATCTACACCCTCGTGCCCGAGCGGCACGAGCCGCGCGTGCGGAGGATCGGGTCGGAGGTGTACCGGGCGATCGGCGGCTACGTGGCCGGCAACCTCGCCATCAGCGTCGTCGCGGGCACGGCCACCGCGATCGTCCTCTCCATCCTCGGCGTGCCGTTCGCCTTCGCGCTGGCGCTGATCGTCGCCCTGCTCGACCTCGTGCCGCTCGCCGGCGCCACCATCGCGGCCGTGATCGTGACGACGGTCGCCTTCCTCGACTCGACCACGTCGGGGATCGTGGTGCTGATCTTCTTCGTCGTCTACCAGCAGTTCGAGAACCACGTGCTGCAGCCCGTCGTCTACGGGAAGGCGGTGCGTCTCTCGCCGCTGGCGGTGCTCGTCGCGGTGCTGATCGGGGCGGAGCTCGCAGGCGTGATCGGAGCGCTCGGCGCGATCCCGGCCGCCGCGGCGATCCAGGTCGTGCTGCGCGAGCTGCTCGGCGGCAGCCGGCTCGACCCGCCTGCAGTCGAGCCCACCGCCGGGGCCCCCTGACGATCACAGGCGGAGCCGGAAGGCGCGATGCTGGACGCGATCGCCGCCCGACGAGACGCTGACGCGCGCCGTCACCCAGCCCCGCACACGGCCGCGATACGGGAACAGCGCGACCCCTCTCGTCCGCGGGAGCAGCTGGCGGCTGCTGTGTCGAAGCATCGCGACACCTGCGACCTCGGTGCACCAGCCTGATCACGATCCGCCCGCGTCCCAGCCGCTCCGTCACGTTGCCGTGATTGACAACGAGAAGCTCGAGCGTCCGAGCCGCGCCCCGCCCGCAGCACGCGAAGCCGGCGCAACTCGAGCCGGCGCACGATCCTGCCCGGTGCGCGGACGACGACCACGATGCCGATGCGCATCCGCACGGCGACGCCCGCGGCGCGCTGCGGGCGCGTGGTGAGGAGCACGAGCGCGTCGTGATCCCCCGGCTCGACGCGGGGTGGCAGCATCGCACGCGACGGTGAGAGATGCGTTCGCACCCGGGCGAAGGACGAGGCGACGTGGCCGCACCGTGAGCCAGGAGGTGGCTGCGCGAGGGCCGCTGCGGGCGACGATCCTCGGGCGCCCACGCAGATCGAGCGCGAAGCCCGCACGCTGCGCGTCCACCGCGATCGGCCGGCTGCCGGCGTTGGCGATGTGGATCGTCGCGCGTCCGGTGCCGGCGAGCATCACCCGCGACGGCGACGCGGTCAGCGCCACGGGCGAGCGCGTGCTGCTCGTGCCCGCGGCGGCGGGCACGAGCACGGAGCACGCGAGGACGATGCCCGCGATGCGGATCATCGGCCGATGACGGTGAACGTGACGGTCGCCGTGTAGCGGCCGGGTGCGACGACCGGGAGCGGTGACACGAATCCGACGCTCGTCGGCCAGACGTCCCCGCTCGCGGCACTGCGTGCCGCCGTCGTCCCGATCAGCAGATCAGGCTGCGGGGCGATCGGGATCGGGGCTGTCGCGCCTCCCGCGAGCACCGCGCCGACCTGACCGCCGCCGGGGGCGGTCGCGGCGATCCCCAGTGGCAGGTCGACGGGGAGGAACGCCGACCGGTGGATGGTGAGCGCGTAGCCTGCGGCGTTGCTGCTGACGACCGTCACCCGCTCGGAGACGGCAGCCGGCGAGCTGCCCGCCGCGGCCGGCCCGAAGCTGAGGCCCGGTCGCTCGAGCGCGATCGAGAGGACGGGCTGGATGTCGATGTCGACGGCCGCGCCCTGCGCAGCGGTCTCGGCGGGCGGGGGCTGCGTGCCGCAGACGGCGGCCGGCGTCGACGTGTTGCGCGGCGCCGGCAACTGCGCCGTGAAGTTTGCCGCGTTGTCGTCGGTGTCCGTGCACCCGCCGCCGGCCCGCGTGCTCGCGGTGGTGTTGGCGAGCCCGGCCGCCGCCGCGGTGCCTTCGTAGTCGGTCGCCGAGCCCCAGCCGACAAGATCCGCAACCTGCGTGTTCGCGGAGCAGCTTCCGGCGGTGGCGCCGCACGTCGAGGAGCGTGGCGTCGCGGACGAGCGCGATCTTGCCACCCGCGTTCGCGAGGTTGGTCGTCCCGGTCGCATCGGGTGCCGGCAGCGCCGAGCCGACGGCCGCTGCGGATGCGAGCTGGACGAGGTACGAGCCGCCGGGCGGCACCGATCCGGAGAGCGCCGTCGACTGCCACGACGTGCCGGTCGCGGAGGCGTACTGGATCGTCCAACCGGTGACCGCGACCGTTGCCGTCCCACGGTTGAAGAGCTCGACGAAGTCGTTCGTGAACGTTGCACCGGCGTTGCCGCCACCCGCGTAGACCTGGCTCACCACCAGATCGGGCGAGGCGCTGTGGGCGGCCGGCGCCGCGAGCAACGCCGTTGCGAGGACGATCGTGGCGAGGAGAGGGGTCAGAACTCGGGGCATGGCAGCTCCAATCGGGAGAGGAATGCGTCCCCTCCCTGGTACCGGCCGCGGATCGCGCCCGAAAGTGTCCATTTGCGAATTGGCACGCTCTCGGCACGCTCTCGTTCCACTTGGAACGAGAACCGGTGCCCGACGGCCCCGATGCCGCGACTGCTCACCGCCCAATGCGCCCGGGAGGATTCGAACCTCCGACCCGCGGATCGAGCTTCTCACGGCAAGTGGCTCCAGCAGGCAGTAGAGACGGCCGCCTTGGCCTGGGCGGGCGGGCGTGGTAAGTAGTGCGCGTGCAGGACGAGATCGTCTTCCGCTTCCTCGACGACGGGGTCGCCGCGTCGGCTCGGCTACTCCGGGAGCAGGCGCCGGAGACGTGCGGCGCCGTCTTGGATGCGCTGCCCGCCGTAGGCTCCGCGCGTCACGGGATCTATTCGGGAAGCGAGGTGTACCTCGTCCTTCCGGCGCTGCTCGGGCCACCGCGCGAGCACGCGACAACGATCGTCGGGCCCGGCGATGTCGGTTTTCTCACCGTCGAGAAGGGCTCGGGCTACGGCATCGAGGAGGACTATTCGGAGGTCTGCTGGTTCTACGACTTCGACGCGACGCCCTCGATGCCCGAGGGGCCGATCGCAGTAAACGTCTTCGCTCGGCTCTACGACGCCGACACCTTCTTCGCCGTTTGCCGGAGCATGCGGCTGGAGGGCGCGAAGAGGGTCGAGATCGCCCGCGTCTAGCGGGCCCCGAGCGGCCGGCGAAGGTGTCGGCTGTGTAACTGTCGGACAATCCGACACGTTCGCGCAGCTGTCGATCGTGTGGCCAAGGAATGCCCGCACCTCGAACACGGCACCGTCGAAGTCGCGGAAGCGATGGAGATGGAAATGTAGGCACCAGCAGCAGGAGCCTGGCCGGCCCCACATGGGGTCGGCTGATGGTTGTTGCTGGTCTGTTCGCGTCGGCAGGGCTCCGCAGCCGGCGCTCTTTCCCTGCGGGCTACTCGGGCCAGAAGTCTTGGACTGTTTCGGCGTCGCCTCGTGGGTCATCGATCTTCTTCGCTGCGATCACGAGCTCGACGTCGTCGGGCCCTTCGTTCCAGACGGAACGTACGACGCGGGGTGCGACCCGGACGACTGTGCCGGCGGGAACGTCGACGACGTCATCGTCGAGCTTGAACTGCAGCGTTCCCGAGACGACGAGATAGATCTCTTCCTGCGTCTTGTGACGGTGACCATACGAGCCCTTCCCGCCGGTCTTCGCCGGCATGCGCCGCCACGTCAGGGCCGCCTGCTCGGCATCGATCTCGTAGGTGGCGAGACGCATCTCTCCCGGGTAGTCCCCGAGCACGTCAGGGACCTCGGACAGCGATTTGATCGTGTAGTCGGCCATTGCTAGCCCGCTCCTCGCTCGACGCGCAGAGCCTAGTCGACGCGGCTAGCGGCCGTCCGGACGACCACCGGCCGACATTCCTTGTGCGCTCGAAGCAATCGAGATCGTCGAGCAGGCGATGATGAGCGAGTCCGTGCACGTTCCGAACGCTCAGTACGCCAAGTCGGACAACATACAGAATCCCAAACTTCGCTGATTTTCAGGTATTTCAGGTGCGCCCGGGAGGATTCGAACCTCCGACCCGCGGATTAGAAGTGCGGTCCTTACCCAGGTAGGGCGAGATTTACCGAGATCGACGCCAGCATGCATGCAGATCTGGCCTCGGTCTGGTTCGGTGGGGTTCTGTCTGTCCGCTTGCCCCACGGTTGCCCCACCGGTTCGTGAGCGCGGTCCGTGGGCTGCTCCGTCCGATCCGTCGTAGCCGACGAGGATGCGCGACACGGGCGCATCATCGCGCCAGAGCTCATCGCGCCGGACGCGGCCGTTGGTCTTCAGGCCTCGCCGCCCCGCCGCGCGACCGCCGCGACGAGGAGGAACAGCGCCGCCGCGGCCGCGGCGCCGAGGAGCCCGGTGGCGAGGCCGTGTCGGGCGGGAACAGCGGCCGCCAGGAGGGCGACGGTCGCGCCGGCGAACGCGAGCAGCGCAGCGACGAGCAGGCGCCCCACCAGGACGGCGGTGACAGCCGGTCGCTCGACCGCCGCGTCCGGCGCCGGGCCGCGGGACAAAGAGACGAGCTCGAAGAAGATGAGGACGGCGGCGGCGAGGAGCGGAATGCTCCAAACGGGGACGTCTTCGCCGTAGAGGACCGCGAGCGCACCGAGGACGGCGCCGAGGCCGAGCGCCGCAGCGGCGGCGGCGCGCCGAAATCGCCTCCCGCTCATCGTGCCGCGGCGAGGGCTTCGACGGGAGCGGCGATCGGCTCGTCCGGTCCCCACGACGCGAGCGCGATCCCCGCGCCGGCGAGCCGCGTTCGGACGGCGTCCCGCTCGAGCAACCAGGTTCGCCAGGCGATCGGCCCGGCGGCGGCCTCGGCGTCGGCGAGGTACGGGAGCGGATCGACCTCGACGATCGAGACCTGGTAGCCGCGGCGGCGGAGATTGAGGAGCGCGCGCGTGACGCGCCAGTCGAGCCGCGGCGTCAGCGCGACGATCAGCGACTGGGGCGGGAGGATTCGGCGCGGGATGAGGCTCGTGTCGCGCCAGCGATACGTTCGCGCGAGCTCGCTCTCGAGCAACGTGTCCGCGATCCGATACTGCTGGCGCAGGCCCGAGCCGGGGATGATCCACTCGAGGTCGCCGCCGAAGCGGAGGAGCCCGACGCGGTCGCGCTGGCGGAGATAGGCATCGGTCAGCGATGAGGCCGCGCGCACGGCGTCGTCGAGCGTGCTCGCCGCGCTCGTCGCGGCGGCTCCGAACGCGTCGAGGAAGATGACGACGTCGGAGCTCCGCTCGGGCAGCCGATCGTTGACGAGCAGCCGGCCGCGGGCGGCGGTCGCACGCCAGTTGATCCTCCGGGCGCGCTCGCCGGGGGCGAGGAACCGGAGTTCCGCGAACTCGATGCCTTCGCCGGCGACCGCAGCCGGACGGCTGCCGGTTACCGGGCGTGTCGCCCGCGGCCCGGCGAGCCGTCGCAGCCTCTCGACCGACGGGTAGACCCGCAGCGTCGTGGTCGGCTCGACGACGAGCTCGGCGCGACGGAGGTGAAGCTGATCGCGTGCCGAGAGCCGGATCGAGGCGATGCGGAAGGCGCCCCAGCGAGGGCAGTTGATCGAGTACTCGAGCGTCCGCGTCTCGCCCGCATGGAGCGCGAGCACGCGCCGCGTGGGCGCTCCGCCCCGATCGAGGCGTTCCGGCAGCCGCAGCTCGACGTCGAGCCAGGGGCATGCGTCCGACGCGGCAAGCGTCAGCTCGAGCTCGACCCGCGCGCCCTCGATCACGCGATCGGCCGAGACCCGGACGGTCGCTTCGGGCAGCCGAGGCGGCCGCGCCGCGAGCCCGAAGAACAGCGGAACCAGGAAACCGGCCCCGACCGCGACCAGCGCCGGCTGCGCGGTCGCGAGGCCGGCGAGGAGCCCGGCCGAAGCGACGACGAACCAGACGACGGCGCGCTGCTCGAACGTCACGACGATTCGTCCAGGACCGGCACCGGAACCGACGCGACGGCCGCCCGCACCGCTTCGGCCGGATCGATCCGCTGCACCCAGAGCTCCGGCGCCAGCGTGAGCCTGTGCGCGAGGGCGGGGATCGATACCGCCTTGATGTCGTCCGGCGTGACGAAGTCGCGGCCGAGATACGCGGCGCGGGCGCGGGCCAGCTTCATCAGCGCGAGCGAGCCCCTCGGCGAGGCCCCGACGGCCAGCTGCGGCGAGTCCCTCGTCGCGCGCGCGATCGCGACCGCGTACTCGGCGAGCGGCGGGGCGACGTGCACCTCCTCGATCGCCGCCTGCATCGCCCGCAGCGCCTGCTGGTCGCAGACGGGCTCGAGCTCGATCCGCTCGCGCCGTCGACGGGAGCGTTCGAGGAGGATGTCGCGCTCCGCGTCCTCCGACGGGTAGCCGATCGCGATGCGGACGAGGAAACGGTCGAGCTGCGCCTCCGGCAGCGGGTACGTCCCCTCGTACTCGATCGGGTTCTGCGTCGCGAGGACGAGAAAGGGGGACCCGAGCTGCCGCGTCGTGTTCTCGAGCGTTACCTGCCGTTCTTCCATCGCCTCGAGCAACGCGGCCTGCGTCTTGCCCGGCGCGCGGTTGATCTCGTCGGCGAGCAGGATGTTCGTGAAGATCGGCCCGCGCTCGAACGTGAAGCTGCCGCTGGAGCGGTCGTAGATCGAGGCCCCGGTGATGTCGCTCGGGATCAGGTCCGGGGTGAACTGGATCCGGGCGAAGTCCATCGCACACACCTGCGCGAAAGAGCGGGCGAGCAGGGTCTTGCCCAGCCCTGGGAGATCCTCGATCAGCACGTGGCCGTCGGCGAGCAGGGCGAACAACACCAGCTCCACCGCCTCTCGCTTGCCGATGATCGCCTGCTCGACGGCGTCGGCCACCGCGGTCGCCAGCTCCTGGACGGCGACGCCTGCCCTTGGCCCGTCGGTCACAGCTGCTCCAGCCGCTCGATCGCCGTCTCGCAGGTCGTCGCCGGCGAGACCCCGGCTGACGCGGTTCGCGGCCGACGTACGGTCGGGACGGACGATCTCCCACAGCCGGTCGCCGAGCAGCTCCTGCGCGCGCCGGGGCGCGAGCGCCATGTCGATGCCACGACGTCCGAGGCGTGCGGCGACGATCGGGACGAGCAGCGGCCGGAGCGACCGGTCGACGCCGAACTCCGATTGCTCGCCCTCCCGCAGGACGTCCACGATCTGGCGCAGCCGCAACGGCATCTCGTCGTCCCGCGCACGCGGCGGTGGCTGTTGCCTCTGCGCGGGTTGGAGCTCCAGCGCGGTCGCGGCGGCGAGCGCGGCGGCGAGTGCCAGCGCGGCGGCGAGCGCGACCGTCCTGCCCTGCCCGAAGACGAGACCCAAGGCGGTCGCCGCGACACAACCGGCGGCGACGAGGAGCAATGGGCGGCGGGCGATCACGGCGGCGCCACCTCCGCCTCGACCCGCCGCACCGACGCGATCGCGCGCCGGCGGTCGTCCTCGTCCATCGGGTGGTCGCTGAACCGGGCGATCTCGAAGAGGCCGGTGAGGTCGGACGCTGCTGCAGCGCTCGCGCCGAGCACTCGGAGGACGCGGGCCGTGAACTCGGTCGGGGTCTCGTCCGGCGCTCGCGAGAGCTCGATCTCGCCGAGCGACTCCTCCATGCGCGCGTAGGCGCGCTGGACGGCAAGCCGCGGGTCTCGCTCGGACTCCAGGTCTGCGAGCGACCGCCTGAGGCCGGAGCCGACCCGCGCCGCCGCATCGGGAACAACCGCCCGACGTTCGCGCCGCGCGCGCCGACGACGGACGAAGACTGCCGCCGGCGCGAGCAGGAGCAGCGCGGCCGCCGAGCCGACGACGAGCCACGTCAGCGCGGTCGAGGTCGGATGTCCCGCCGGCGCGGAACTGCTCGCGTGGCCGCGCGGCACGGCGTTCCCGGGCGTGGCGCCGGGCGGTGTCGCCGCATTGGGAACGAGGAACGGCAGGGCGAGGAGCAGGAACACGCCGATCGCTCCACCGACGATCGCAGCGGCTTTCCCGGCCGCCGACAGCGACGCCCCGAGCCCCTCGAGGTCTTTCGCACCGAGCCGTCGCCTCCGTCGCCGGCGCTTCTCCACCGAGGGCGTCCCGACCCAGACGAGGAGCAGCGACCCGATGACGAGCGCGCCCGCGGCGGCGGCGAGCGCGCGGACGACGCCGACCGGGACGTCCTGCCGGCCGCCGGCGTGCCATGGTGACCCGCCGCTGGCCAGCGCCACGAGTGACACCAGCAGGAGCCCCACCGCGGTGGCGGCGATCGCTCGCACGTCGCTCAGAGGTCTGACCGGCACGGCTAGATCATCTTCGATTCGCCAGGGCTGCAGCCCGGCTCGCGCTCCACGGCCGAGGCGGAGACAACCTCAACCCGGCAACCACGACCGTCCACTGCGTGAGACCGCGGCGGATCTCGAGCGTGTCTGCGACGCGCACCTCCCTTGCGGGCTTCACCCGTCTCCCGTTCAGCTGCACGCGACCTCCGAGCACCGCCTCCGTGGCTGCGCTCCGGGTCTTGAAGAACCGCGCCGCCCAGAGCCACTTGTCGATCCGTACGTGGTCCATCCGGCCGCATGATCGCAGTCAGCGGGGCTGCGACTCGAGCTCCCGCAGCGCCTCGACCGCCTCGTCGACCGACCAGCAGATGCGTCCGCAGGCCTCGATCGCCCCGGCGACGAAGAGGTTCATCCCGTCGCCGGCCGCGTTTCCCCTCCGTCGCTCGAGGCGCAGGTCCGTGACGAGGCCGACGATGCCGCGGTACCGCCTCTCGTCGCGTTCGACGAGCTCGGCGAACATCCCGATCTCGCAGGCCGTGCCGTCGTCGATGCTCGGCCCGTCGAGCCAGGCGAGCAGCACGTTCGCGGAGCGCACGCCCTCGGCGTCGACGCGGTACACCTCGGCGGGCGTGAGCTCCGTCAGCTCGCCGAACTGCTCGTGCGGCACGAAGCACTCGAACCCCTCGCCGCGAAGCCTCGCTGCAAGTCCGTCGAGCCACGCCCGCTCGGCCTCGGAGAAGAGAGCGCCCGCGACGTAGATCCGCACGTCAGGCCGGCTCGGAACCGGAAGGGATCGTCAGGCGTCGCCGGAGCACGAGCGCAAGCATGCCCCAAGAGTCGCCCGGGCCGGGTGGAGCTACTAGCGGAGCCAGTCGCAAAGGTCGCTGGTTCTGAATCCACCACGGCCCCATCAGAGGAAGACCCGCCGACCTCTCGTGCGCACGCGGTTAGGAAGCCGCTGCGCGCGAGGGGGTCGCCATTCCCCTTACCGTTTGCATCTCCCACCCGGTTGCCCCGTCGGTTGCCCCCTGCACCGCGGTCGGGCGCTGAAGCGCCGCCATCCCGCATGAACCCTCATGCGCCCGGGAGGATTCGAACCTCCGACCCGCGGATTAGAAGTCCGCCGCTCTGTCCTCTGAGCTACGGGCGCTCGCTGGAAGCGTAATCGGTCGTCGCGCCGGCGCCCGTGACCGCGACGACACGAGCGGCAGGTTGGCGGTGATACTGGCCTCGTGGTCGTCGGGATCGTGTCGCCGGGTGCGATGGGGAGTGCCGTGGCCCGCTCGCTTGCGGCCGGCGGCTCCCGCCTGGTCGTCACGCTCGAGGGTCGCAGCGACCGGACGCGCGGCCTCGCGGCGGGAGCGCACGCCGAGGTGCTCCCCACCCTCGACGACGTCGTCGAGATCGCCGACGTCGTTCTCTCGATCGTTCCACCCGCCGCATCGCGACCCGCCGCCGCCGCGATCGCAGACGCGGCGGCCCGGCGCTCCGCCACCCCGCTCGTCGCCGACCTGAACGCGATCGCGCCGTCCACGGCCCGTGCCGTCGCGGCGGAGCTCGGCCGGGCGGGTCTCGACGCGGTCGACGGCTCCATCTCGGGCCCGCCGCCTCGCGAACAGGCCGAGACCCGGGTCTACCTCTCCGGCGGTCGCGCCGCAGAGGTGGCGGCGCTCGGCGGGCCCGGGATCGTGTGGCGGGTCGTCGGAGACGACGTGGGCCTGGCCTCGGCCGTCAAGATGTCCACCGCCTCCGTCTACAAGGGCAGCGTGGCCCTGTTCGCCCAGGCGCTCTCGGCCGCACACGCGAACGGCGTGCTCGACGCGGTCGTCGAGGATCTGCGTCGCAGCCGGCCCGACCTCGTCGACGGCGCCTCGCCGCAACTACAGAGCGCTGCCTCGAAGGCGGGGCGGTACGTCGGCGAGATGGAGGAGATCGCAGCCGCGCAAGAGGCGGCGGGTCTGACACCGGCGCTGTTCCAGGCCATGGCCGACGTCTTCCGGGCGCTGTCGCGCTCGGAGCTCGCGCGGGGTGCGCCGGAGCAGGTCGACCCGGCGCGCACGCTCGACGACGTCGTCAGTTCGCTGCGGTCGCCTCGCCGCACGTAACGAACCGTACGCCGGGTGGTCGCTACCCTCACGCCATGACGCGCGCCGTGCTCGTCGCCTGCCTCGTGACCGCGGTCGTGGCCGCCGGCGGCGCTGCTGTGGGGACCGATTTCGCTGCCAAGATCGACCCGCGGGTGGCCGCCGACACAGCGGCGGGCAGAGAGGCGCACGTGATGGTCGTCCTGAACGGACAGGCGAACGTCGCCGGCGCGACGGCAGGCGCGTCGAGCCGAACCGCTCAGGGGGAGCGCGCGGTCTCCGCGCTCCGGAGGGCGGCGGCAGCGCAGAGCGGCGTGCGTGCCATGCTCCGGGAGCGGGGCGTGCCGTTCCGCGCGTTCTGGGTCGTCAATGCGCTCGTGGTCACCGGAGACCGCCGGCTGGTCGAGGCGCTCGCCCGGCGCGGCGACGTGGCAGCCATCGAGCCCGACCGCGCGTTCGCAGGCGTGGCGGCGGACACGCTGGAGACGGCCGTCGCGACAACCGCCGCCCCGCGGGGCGTGGAGTGGAACGTGCAGCGGATCGGTGCCCCGGCCCTGTGGGCGAAGGGCTTCACCGGACAGGGCCTCGTCTACGCGAACGCCGACACGGGCGTTCACTGGGACGCACCTGCCCTCAAGCGCCAGTACCGGGGCTGGGACGGCACCACCGCCAACCACGCCTACAGCTGGTGGGATGCGGTCCACGGCGACATCGACGGCAACGGGACGAACGCCTGTGGCTTCAGCCTGCGCGCCCCCTGCGACGACGACGCATCCAGCAGCTCGCACGGGACGCACACGATGGGCACCGCGGTCGGAGACGACGGTGCCGGCAATCAGATCGGCGTCGCCCCCGGCGCCCGCTGGATCTCGTGCCGCAACATGGACGAGGGGGTCGGCCGGCCGAGCACCTACATCGAGTGCCTGCAGTTCTTCCTCGCGCCGACGGATCTCGACGGCCAGAACCCCGACCCGTCGAAGCGGCCGAACGCCATCGGCAACTCGTACTCGTGCCCGCCCGAGGAGGGGTGCTCCGTCGGCGCGTTGCAGGCCGCCGTCGACAACGTCCGCGCGGCCGGCATCTTCATGGCCGTCGCGGCCGGGAACGACGGCGACCGGGGATGTGGCACGGTGACCGACCCACCCGCGGTCTACGACTCCGCCGTCAGCGTCGGTGCCACAGACGCAGCGGATCAGATCGCGTTCTTCTCGAGCCGTGGCCCCGTTCAGGCGGACGGGTCCGGCCGGATGAAGCCCGACCTGGCGGCGCCGGGCGTCGGCATCCGCTCCGTCACGGCGTCCGGCTTCGGCTTCCTCAGCGGGACCTCGATGGCCGCCCCGCACGTCAGTGGTGCGGTGGTGCTGCTCTGGTCGGCGCTGCCCGAGCTCGTGGGGAACGTCGACGCGACCGAGAAGCTTCTGCAGGACACTGCTTTGCACCGCACGACGACGAACGGCTGCGGCGGCGATACGGCAACGGCGGTCCCCAACAACACGTACGGCAGCGGGCGGATCGATCTTGCCGCCGCGTACGCGGTCGCCAGCGGCTCGGCGAAGGGAGCCCTGTCGATCGCCGATCGGTCCGTGAGCGAGGGCAACGCCGGCCGGCGTGCCGTCCGGTTCTCCGTCACGCTCGCCACCGCGGCCGCGAAGCCCGTCAGCGTTTCCTACGCGACGCGCGCTCGCACCGCCCGTTCCGGCTCCGACTTCGTCGCTGCGGCGGGCACGCTTGCCTTCGCGGCCGGCGAGCAGACCAGGACCGTTGCCGTGCAGGTGCTCGGAGATCGTCAGGTGGAACGCGACGAGACGTTCGCCGTCGTCCTCTCCGCACCCCGGAACGCGATGCTCCAGCGCGCCACGGCGGTCGGGACGATCCGGAACGACGACACCGACGGTACGGCCCCGACGCTCAGTGGCCTCGCGGTGACGCCGTCGCCGGTCACGTCCGGTCGGCGGGCGACGTTGCGGTTCCGCCTCACCGAGCTGGCAACCGTCACCTGTGCGCTGGAGCGCTCCGCGCCGTCGGGGTGGCGATCCGTGCGGCGGCTGCGGTCGCAGTTCACGGCCGGCCCGAGCACGCTGTCGTTCGGGACGCACGGCCTCGCCGCGGGCCGCTATCGCATGGCATGCGTGCCGGCCGACGGCGCCGGGAACGTCGGGCGACGCGCCGTGGCGCCGTTCAGCGTCCTGTGACGCCCCCTCGAGCTCTCAGCGCGGCAGGCGCAGCCCGAGGCGTCGCGGCAGCGAAGCGACGAAGCGGGTCAGCGGATCCGCAGTCCGCCCCGCGTCGACGGCGGCGTCGCGGCGCACCAGCGCCTCCCGGATGACGGTGCCGCCGACGTAGCGGAACGGCTCGGGGGGAAAGAGCTTGCGGTCGGGCTCGACGAGGGCAAGACCGGTGATCTCATCCCGCCGGTCGAGCGCGAGCCGGGCCAGGATCTCGCCGCCGAGATACGTGGGGCCGACCCCGTTCCCGGTGAAGCCGAACCCGTGGTGGATCCGCCCGCGGCTGCCGAAGATCGGCAGGTGCGTGGGTGAGACATCGATCGGCCCACCCCACGCGTGCGTCACCCGGCGGTTGCCGAGCTGCGGGAAGAAGCGCCGCAGCGTCGCCTCGGCGTGAGCCGTGGCGTCGGGGTCGACGTCGAGCCGCTCGCGGTGGCGACCGCCGAGACCCATGCGGCCGCCGCCCCAGCCGAGCGCGATGCGCCCGTCTTTCGTCGTGCGGAAGTAGTGCAGCAGCGTGCGGCAGTCGTGGATGTTCTCACCGCCGTCCCAGCCGGCCGCCTCGATCACGTCCGGGACGGGCTCGGTGATCACCATGTGGCTCGACGCCACCGCCACCGCGAGCCGGTAGCCCGAGAACCCCCCGGTCGCCGTGTTCACGGCCAGCACGGCCGCCCTGGCGCGCACCGCCCCGGCGTCCGTCTCGGCCACCCCGTCCCGTGCGAGGCGGCGCACCGGACTGTGCTCGAAGACGCGAGCACCCGACGCGATCACCTGCGCCCGGAGCCCGATCGCGAGCCGGCCCGGCTGGACGTTCGCCGCCACCCGGAGAAAGGCTCCACCGAGGAACGCCGGCGAGGCGCAGCGCGCCCTGACCTCGTCGGCTGTGAGCCGCACCGCCTCCTCCGCGGCACCGACGGCCCGGCAGGCGTCGACGACCTCGTCCCAGTCGCCCAGCTGCGCTTCGCTCGTCGCCACCTGCAACGTGCCGCCGGCCCGATACCAGGCGTCGACGCCGGTCTTGTCGCACCAGGCGCCGATCCCGTGCACCGCGCGCTCCGAGGCGCGGCAGACCTCGACCGCCCGACGGTCGCCGACGCGGTCGCGCAGGATCGGCAGGTCGTCCCACAGCGTCGAGACAAACCCGCCGTTGCGGCCGCTCGGGCCGTGGCCGCACACCCCTGCCTCGAGGAGCACCACGTCGAGCCCTGGCTCGAGCTGCTTCAGCTGCCACGCGGTCCAGAGGCCGAGATAGCCGCCGCCGACGACGACGACGTCGGCGACCGCGTCGCCTGCCAGAGGTGCCTGCGGCTCGACGGGGCCGGCATCCTCGAGCCACCAGCCGTACCGGGTGTGTCGCGTGCCCTCGAGGCTCACGGTCGTGGAGGCTACAAGCCCGGCATGTCTGGCCGTCCCCTGTAGGGATGCCCCGGCCGCCATCCGCCAGCTACGCTCCGACGACCGCATGACCAGGACCTCCCATCTCGCCGTGGCGGGCAGTGTGCGTGGCGCGCGGCAGCCGCTGTTCGCGGCGCTCGTCCTGATGCTGTTCGCGGCGCTCGCACTGATCGTCTCGTCGAGCGGAGGGGGCACCGAGCCGACTCGCGTCGCGAACCCAGCGGCTGCCGGCGGGCGTGCCGCGTCCGCGGCGTTCGTGCACGGCCGCCCCACGCTCACCGGCTTCGCCGGCGGGCTCGGCCGGGCTCGGGTGACCGACCGGGCGACCGCGCTTGGTGCGCCGTTGACACGAACGCTCGACGCCGCCGCGACGCCCTGCGCGGGCGAGACACCGGGGCTGCTCTGCACGGACGTCGTCGTGCCGCTCGACCGCTCGGGGCAGACGCCGGGCACGGTCAGACTCCATGTCGAGTACCTGCCCGCAGCGGGAACGCCCCGCGGCGCGGTCTTCCTCGTCGCAGGCGGCCCCGGCCAGGGGTCGGCCCGCGTCTTCGGCCTTTCGTCGCTGTCCAGCGTCGAGGAGTACCGATATCTCTTCCCGGGGTACACGCTCGTCGCCTTCGACAACCGCGGCACGGGCGCCTCGGGTGTGCTGCGCTGCCCAGGGCTGCAGGGGCCCTTCACGACCGACCAGCAGGGAGCGCTCGTCGCCGCGTGCGCCGACGCGATCGGCCCGCAGCGGGTCTTCTACGGCACCGACGAGCACGTCGAGGACACGGAGGACGTCCGCAAGGCGCTCGGGCTCGACCGGATCGCCCTCTACGGGATCTCCTACGGCTCGAAGCTCGCGGGGGCGTATGCGTATGCCCACCCGGATCGGGTCGACCGGCTGATCCTCGAGTCCGTCGTGCCACCGGACCGCGACGACTCGTTCAACGGCAGCACGCTGCGCGCCATGCCGGGCGCGTGGGCCGGCTACTGCGCCGATGGAGTGTGCCGCGGGGCGACGAGCGACGCCTCCGGGGACATCGTCCGTCTCGCGAACAAGCTCGGAGCCAAGCCGATCCAGGGCACGGTGCGCCGGCCCAACGGGTCGTCGCGCACGGTGAAGCTGATCGGCGTCGACTTCATCTCCATGGTCGTCGAGGCCGACCTCGACCCCGGCCTCGCCGCCGAGCTCCCCGCCGTCGCACACGCCGCCCTGGCAGGGAATACGCAGCCTCTGCTCCGCGCCTTCGACCTCTACCAGACCGGTTCCACCTTCTCGGCGGATGACCTCAGCATCGGCCTTCTCACGGCGACCGACTGCGCCGACGGCCCGCACCCGTGGCCGGCGAGCACGCCGGTCGAGGGTCGCCAGGCGCTTGTCACGGCAGCGTTCGCTGCGCTGCCGGCGGGCTCACAGGGCCCGTTCGGCCCGTACACCGTCCAGGGCGGCCTCGCAGACTACTGTCTCCGCTGGCCGGCACCCACCGGCGCGCCCTGGCTCGGTCCCGGGCCGCTCCCGGACGTGCCGGTATTGGTGATCAACGGCGGCTTCGACATGCGCACACCGACCGCCGGTGCGGCCGATGTCGCCTCGCGCTTCCGGCAGGCGCGGCTGATCGTCGTGCCCGGTGTCGGTCACAGCGTGTTGGGCTCGGACTCGTCGTTCTGTGCCTTCCGGATGGTGCGGCTGTGGATGCTCGGTCAGCCGTTCTCGGCCACGTGTGCCCGCCCGAAGCCGTACATCGCCACCGTGCCCGCCTTACCGCCTGCGTCCCGGAAGACGCGCGCCACTCCGCGGCAGACCCTCGACATTGCAACGAGAACCGTCCACGACGCCGAGGCCATCTGGTTCGAGTTGCTCCTGGGCGGCGCCTCGCAGGCGTCCGGCGTCTACGGCGGCAGACTCGTCCTCATCGAGGATGGATTCCGGCTCCAGCGGTACAGCGTCGCGCGCGGTGTGGAGCTGAGCGGCACGGTGCGTGTGACCGCGTTCGGCCCACCCTATGCCTTCGACGGCGTGCTCACGGTGAGCGGTGCCATGGCCGCATCGGGCCTGCTCGGCTACGAGGACGGAACGCTCGGCGGGACGCTGGGCGGCGCGATCGTCGGCCGCTGACCGGCTGGCCGGATGGATCCGGCCCTACGCGGAGATCCGGGCCGAGAAGCTCCGCTTCAGCGACGCTCCCGGGATCGAGACGGCGATCGTGCCGCGGATCGTCTTGCCGCCCGCCGTCTTCGGCAGCTGCCAGACGCACGCCGCGACACCGTTGACGAGACGGCGCGCCTTCAGCGCGACGGGCTTGCCCGCGATCGTCGCCGTGCACGTGATCGTCGCCTTCTGGACGAACGAGCCCGTGTCGCTCTGCGTGGCGGCGAGGCCGACCGAGAACGCCTGGCCGGCGTGTGCCGGGCTCGGGCTGGTGGCGAAGCCGGCAGGCTTGAGGGAGAGGGTCATCATGACCTGGTAGCCGTACGTGCCGCGCCCGCGGTCGGGGGCCAGGTCCGAATGGCTGGTATCGAAGTTGAGGTCGCCGTTCGCGTCGACGGTGAGGCCGGAGCTGGCGAGGACGACGAAGTTGAGCGTGCGGGCATTGCCGAGGCTGGACGCGTTGACCTTGATCGTGGGGCCCGCCGTTCCGTAGGTGTACGACAGCGACGGGGTCTGCTGGAAGAGGTAGTCGGAGCCGTTCCACTTGAAGACGGCGACGCCGGACGGCTCCAGCTGGATCGCGTAGTCGGCGCCGAAGCTCTGCGCGTCGCCGGTGCCTTGCACGCTGTCGACGAAGATCAGGAAGAGCATGTCAGCGGTCAGCGCCGGCCGGTTGCTGAGGTTGACCTGGAAGGTGATCAGCCCGGAGTCGTCGTTCGAGACCGCGGTGGTCGTGATGTCCGGCGCGGCCGCATCCTCGCCGACCGAATCCGTGAACGTCTGCGAGTTGCTCGCCGTGCCGGCCGAGCTGCCGAGCGCGATCGCCGGCGTGAAGGCCAGCACGGCCGTCACCACGGTCAACGCGATCGTCCTCCGGCTCATCCTGGCTCCTTCGCTGCTCGTGACGGACTCTGCGCCAAAGCCTACGCGCTCGGCATTCGCTCGGCGGAGCCGAGCCTCGCGCGATGGCGACCGTGGGCGGGGAGCCGGCGTCATTTACGCTCTGGTCGAGCCCACCGCAACGGCGGGCAGGAGGAGAGGTCGGGATGACGACATCGGCCGGCACGGTGGGCGCCTTTCCCAGCCCGTTCTCGATCGAGACCCCGCCGGGCTGCGAGGGTTGGGAGGATCTCTACCCCTACTACTCGGTCTTCACCGAGCAGCGGCGCGAGATCGACGAGGGGCGGCTGTGGTTCTGGAACTCGATGCACTTCCCGCTGCCGATGCCCGCGTTCGACGTCGTCTCGATCGACCCGCCCTACCAGGCCGTCGGTGCCTGGCAGAACCGCGCCTTTGCCGTGCCGCCTGCGATGGGCGTCGACTACCGGATCGTCAACGGCTACGTCTACATCACCGTCAATCCGGTCACCGACCCGGCCAAGATCGCCGAGCGGGCGGAGTACTTCCAGCGTCGCGCCGGCCACTACTTCGCGAACTGGGACGACCTCTACGCGACCTGGCGCACGAAGATGGAGGCGCTGATCGCGGAGATCACCGAGCTCGAGGTGCCCGACCTCCCGGAGTACGAGGCCGAGGAGCTGATCTTCGAGACCGACCGTACGTCGAGCTACGTCACCCTGCTCGACGCCTATCGGCGCGCGTTGCACTGCTGCGATCTCATGTGGCAGCACCACTTCGAGTTCCTGCTGCTCGGCTACGGGGCCTACCTCACCTTCTCGGAGTTCTGTCGGGCCCACCTGCCCGACATCCCCGAGCAGCACATCGCGCAGATGATCGCCGGCATCGATGTCCTGCTCTTCCGTCCCGATGCGGAGCTGCGTCGCCTGGCGCGGCTCGCGGTGGACGCGGGGCTCGGAGGCGTTTTCGTCCAGGGGCGTACCCCCGACGAGATCGAGGCGGAGCTCGGGGCCGGCGAGGCCGGCCGCGCGTGGCTCGAGGAGCTGGAGCAGGTCAAGGACCCGTGGTTCAACATGGCGACGGGCGACGGGCTCTACCACACCTATCGCAGCTGGCTCGACGACCCGACGATCCCCTATGCGTCGCTCGTCGCACACGTCGCCGCCCTGGCCGCGGGAGAGGACGTCGAGCGTCCGGTCGAGCGGCTGCGCGCCGAGCGCGACCGGCTCGCCGAGGCGTACAACGGGCTGCTGCCGGAGGACGCGCGCCAGCCCTTCCAGGAGCTGCTCGGGCTCTCGAGGACCGTGTTCCCGTACGTCGAGGAGCACAAGTTCTTCTGCGACTACTGGTTCCTGACCCGCTTCTACAACAAGATCCGCGAGTTCGGCGCGGTGCTCGCGCGGCACGGGTGGCTGGCGGATACGGAGGACGTGTTCCAGCTCAGCACCCACGAGGTTGCAGGGGCGCTCGAAGAGCTCTGCCTGATGTGGGCCACGGGCGGCCCGCCGCTCGGGCCCGACTACTGGCCGCCCATCGTCGCCCGCCGGCGGGAGCTGCTCCGCAAGCTCGGGGACTGGACGCCGCCGCCGGCGCTGGGCGCGATGCCCGAGGCGGTCACCGATCCGATGGCCGTCATGCTCTGGGGCGTGACGCCGCAGCGTCTGCAGGAGTGGGCGCAGTCGGTCGACGGGGCGCCGACGCGGCTTGTCGGCGCGGCGGCGTCCGCGGGCACGGCCGAGGGGCGCGCGCGTGTGCTCAACGATCCAGAGCAGCTCGGAGCGGTGCAGGAGGGGGAGATTCTCGTCTGCACGATCACCTCGCCGGCGTGGGCGCCGATCTTCCCCAAGATCAGGGCGACCGTGACCGACATCGGGGGCGTGATGTCACACGCTGCGATCGTCTCCCGGGAGTACGGCAAGCCGGCCGTCGTGGGCACAGGTCGGGCGACCGCAGTCATCAAGACCGGCCAGCTGCTGCGTGTGGACGGATCGACAGGCGTCGTCGAGATCCTCGACGAGGGGCCTGCGTGACCCGGACGACGGCGTCCCTCGCCGAGCTGCGTTCGACGGACGAGAGCAGTTTCGGCGGCAAGAGCGCCGCGCTCGGGGAGCTCCTGGCGGCTGGGATCCCGGTGCCGGGCGGGTTCGGGATCTCGACCGATGCCTATCGCGCGTTTCTCGAGGAAACCGGCTTGCGCAAGGTGCTCGCGCGGTCGCTCGCCGGGCTCGACATCGACGACATCGACGCGGTTCGCTCTGCGGCGGCGGCGATCGCGGACGCCATCGGTGGCGCGGATCTGCCCGCGGACGTGCGGGCCGAGGTGCTCGAGCGGTACGCGGTGCTGGCAGCCGAAGCCGGCGAGGCGGACACACCCGTGGCTGTGCGCTCCAGCGCCCTGGGGGAGGACAGCGCCGAGGCCACGTTCGCGGGCCAGCAGGAGAGCTACCTGTGGGTGCGTGGCGCTGATCGCGTCTGTTTGGCGGTACGGGACTGCTGGGCCAGCCTGCACAGCCCGCCGTCGATCACCTACCGGGCGCGGCTGGGCGACGAGTCACGGGAGGCGGCGATGGGGGTCGCGGTGCAGCGGATGGTCGATGCCGAGATCGCCGGCGTGATGTTCACCTGTAACCCGGTCAGCGGCGATCCGAGCGTCGTCGCGATCAACGCGAGCTGGGGGCTTGGCCTCGGGGTCGTCGGGGGTGATGTCACTCCGGACGAGTACATCGTCAGCAAGGTCACGGGCGAGGTCGTCCGCCGGACGATCAACGCCAAGGAGATCGAGTACCGGCCCGATCCCGGCGGCGTCGGCGCGACGCGCCTCGATGTCCCTGCCGAGCGGGCGCAGACCGCCTGCCTGGACGACCGGGGCCTGGCGGCGCTGGCGGGTGTGGCGCACGACGTCGAACGGCACTTCGGCTGCCATCAGGATGTCGAGTGGGCGATCGACGGTGCGGGCGTGCTCTCCGTGCTGCAGGCGCGACCGGTCACCGTGGCGCCGCGGACGCACGGGCCTGTCGGGGTCTCTGCGCTCGCACTCGTGATGGAGACCTTCGGCGTCGCTCCGGACGCGGCGGGCGGCTCCTGACGTGGGCCTGAGCGACGAGGACGTCCGCGAGATCCTGCGGCTGATCGACGAGTCGCCGCTCGACGAGCTGCTGATCGACACGCCGGAGCTCCAGCTGCACGTGCGCCGGGGCCACCATGCGCCCGGGGTCGCCGACCATCCGGCCGCCGCCCCAGCAGTCCCGCCACCTCGTGACGCAGTGTCACGAGGCGGGTCCGGCGGCCACGCGATCGTGGCACCGCACTCGATCGACAGCCCGATGCTCGGCATCTTCTACCGGGCCTCGGCCCCGGGAGCGCCGCCGTACGTGGAGGTCGGCGCGACCGTCGCGGCCGACACGGTCGTCTGCCTGATCGAGGTCATGAAGATGATGAACTCGATCGAGGCGGGCGTCGCCGGGACGGTCGTCGAGGTCTGCGTGCAGAACGCTGAGCTCGTCGAGTACGGTCAGGCGCTCTTTCGCGTCGAGCCCGCATGACGACCTCCATCGAGATCGTCGACACGACGACGCGCGACGGCAACCAGAGCCTCTGGGGCGCGACGGGTCTGACGACGCCCGACGTCGTCTCGATCGCGCCGACGCTCGACCGCGTCGGTCACCACGCCCTCGACTTCACGTCGAGCACCCACATGGCGATCTCGGTCCGCTTCCACCGCGAGGACCCGTGGGAGCGCATCCGAGCGATGACCGCCGCGATGCCGCGTACTCCGCTCACGTTCCTGACGACCGGGATGCGCTTCATCTCGTGGGAGCCCGCGCACGAGGATGTGATCCGGCTCGCCTTCCGCCTCGTCGTGCGCAACGGCATCCGCCGCGTCCAGATCGCCGAGCCGATGAACGACCCGCGGGCGCTCGCCCAGATCGCACGGATCGCAAAGCAGGAAGGGGCAGAGGAGGTCGTGATCGGCCTCACCTACTCGATCAGCGACGTCCACGACGACGCGCACTACGCGACGCGCGCGGCTGCCGTCGCGGCGATGCCCGACGTCGACCGGCTGTACCTCAAGGATCCGGGCGGGCTGCTCACCGTCGACCGCGTGCGTGAGCTGGCACCTCTCTTCGTCGGCGCGTTCGCGGGTCGCCCGGTCGAGCTCCACAGCCACTGCACGATCGGGCTCGCGCCGCTCGTCTACCTCGAGGGCTGCGGCCTCGGCTTCGGCACCGTGCACACCGCGGTCGCGCCGCTCGGCAACGGCACCTCCCAGCCGCCGACCGAGTCGACCCTGCGCAACCTCGGGGCCTCGGGCTTCACGCATCGGCTCGACACCGATGCCCTGCGGGTCGTGTCCGACCACTTCCGCGCGCTCGCGCTAGAGCGTGGGCTGCCGCTCGGCATGCCGGCGGAGTACGACGCGAGCTACTACCACCACCAGCTGCCGGGGGGCGTCGTCACGACGATGCGCCGACAGCTGGAAGAGATCCGGCGGCCCGAGCTCTTCGACGAGTCGATCGAGGAGATCGGACGTGTGCGGGCGGACTTCGGGTACCCGATCGTCGTCACCCCCTATGCGCAGTTTCTCGTCACGCAGGCCGTGATGAACGTCATGGCGCTCCACCGCGGCGCCGAGCGCTACGCGGACGTGCCCGATGAGATCGTCCGCTACTTCCTGGGGCACTTCGGGGAGCCGCCGGCACCTCCGGCGCCAGACGTGGCCGACCGGGTGCTCTCGCTGCCGCGAGCCGCCGAGCTGCGGCGCGTGGAGCCGCTCAGCCTGGACGGCGCCCGCGAGCGCTTCGGTCACGGGATCTCGGACGAGGAGCTCCTGCTGCGCCTGACGATGCCGGCCGAGCAGGTCGACGGCATGCTGCACGGAGCACGGCCGCAGGAGCCGGGACCGCGCCGGAGCCCTCTCGTCAGGCTGCTGCAGGAGATCGAGCGGCGGCCGTCGGTCGCCTACCTGAGCCTCGCCAAGAGCGACACGAAGCTCGTCTGGCGGCGGTCGTGATCGGTTTGCACGACGTCCGCGGCTTCGTCTTCGACCTCGACGGCACGCTGATCCAGCGGACGCACGGCGGTCACGAGGTGATCCCCGGGGCGACCGAGGTGCTGGCGGCGATCCGCGCCTCGGGCCGGCCGTTCGTCGTCTTCACCAACGCGAGTCACGTCGGGCCCGAGGTGCTCGCCGGCGAGGTGCGCGACGGGGGGCTCGACGTCCGGGACGACGAGGTCCTGACACCGGTGTGCAGTGCCATCTCGCTGCTCGGGCGTCGCTACACCGGTGCCTCCGTGCTCGCCTTCTGCACCGAGGCGACACGTGACCGGCTCGCTCGCGCCGGTGTGGCGCTCGTCGACCCCGCGAGGGCGGAGCGGGCCGACATCGTGCTCGTCGCTCACCCGGCGGAGGTCGACATGGCTGCGCTCGAGCGGGCGGCCCGTGCCCTCGTGCACGGCGCACGCCTCCTGACCGCGAGCTACGTGGCCGCCTACTCGGGCGCGGACGGGCCGATCTTCAGCCGCGGCGCGATGGTGACCGCGGCGATCGCGAAGGTCAGCGGTGCGCGACCGGTGGTCGTCGGCAAGCCGTCGCGTGCCGCGGTGCGCGAGATCGTCGAGCGGCTGCACCTGCCGTCCCGGGAGCTGGCCGTGATCGGCGACGACGTCGGTCTCGACATCGCGCTCGGCAATCTCGGCGGCTCGCGGACGATCCTCGTGCGAAGCGGCATCAGCCGGACCGCCGATCTCACACGCCTCTCGCCCCGGCAGCGTCCGGACGCGGCCGTCGAGACGGTCGGCGAGTTGCTCGAAGCGCTCTGATCAGTCGCCCGGTGGCGGGATGTCGACGAGCACCTTGCCGACGGCGCCCTGCTCGACGGCATCGTGTGCGGCGGCGATCTCCTCGAGCGGGAAGCGGGTCACCGGCAGCTGGCTGAGCGCGCCGTCGCGAAGCGCCAGGGTGATCGTCGTCACAGCCGCGCGCTTGGCCTCGGCGGGCATCGTGTAGACGAGCACCGAGCGCAGCACCGCGTTCAGCACCATCAGCTCGCGGCCGAGCACGACCGGATCTCGAGAGACGGCATACGCGGCGATGACGCCCTCCGCTGCCAGGACCTGAGCGTCGACCGCGAGGTTGGCGACGACGTCCACGTCGACGATGCGCGCCACGCCGTCGGGCGCCCAGGCTCGCACTGCGCCGACGACGTCCTCGCGGCGGTAGTCGACGACGAGCTCGGCGCCCGCGGCCACGGCCAGGCCTGCCTTCTCCGCCGAGCTCACCGTCGCCGCGACCCGCGCCCCGGCGTGGCGTGCGAGCTCGATCGCGGCATGACCGACGGCCCCGGCGCCGCCGTGCACCAGCACCGCTTCGCCGTCGATCGGCCCGTCGGCGAAGAGGCAGCGGTGTGCGGTCATGGCAGGGATGCCGAGGCCGGCGCCCTGGTCGAGCGAGATCCCCTCCGGGAGTGGCACCGCCTGCTCGGCGGGCAGCGCGATCCACTGTGCCGCCGTTCCCTGGGAGCGCTGCCACTGCGCCTCCCAGAGCCAGACGCGCTCGCCGATGCGACCGGCGTCGCCGCCGTCGCCCACCGCGACGATCTCGCCTGCACCGTCCTGGTCCGGGATCACGCTGTCGAAGCCACTCGCCGTCCCCCCGCCTCGGCGCGACTTCCAGTCCGTCGGGTTCACCCCGGAGACGATCATGCGCACGAGCACCTCGCCGGGCTCGGGCCGTGGCCGCGGCAGCTCGACGATCTCCAGCTCGCCGGCGGCCGGCCCGGCGGTTTGGTAGCGGGCGGCGAGCATCGTTTCGGTGGGGCTCACGGCTTCACCATACGGCCTGGCTGACACGGGCGAAGTGGTACGCCTATCGTGCGCTGGGTGGCTGCACCAGACCCCGTCAGTTTCGTCGTGGCCGTCGCTCTTGCTGCCGCAATTTCGATGGGGGTGTTCGCGCACGCGAGCCGACACGGCAGCCGCCACGCGACCGCCTGGGGCATCGCGACGTTCCTCGCTGCCGCGATCACGGTGCCGATCTACTTCGTCAGATACTGGATCCGCCGCCGCGCCGGCCAGTAGCCACCACCGCTAGCGGTGAGGCCTCTCGAGAACCCGGTGGCGCGCAGCATTGCGTGGCCGATCGTGCGGTGCCTCGTTCCCGCTGTAGGTTCTCGAGATGGCGCTCGCGCTCGGGTCGCGTGACGAGATCACGCTCGAGGTGTTCGAACGGGTTGCGTGGCGCGGAGAGGCGGTGCGGATCGAGACCGCTGCCCTCGAGCGTGCGGACGCGACCCGCAAGGCCTTCCTCGCGCTGCTCGCCCGACCCGAGGTGACGGTCTACGGCGTCACGAGCGGCTACGGCGATCGGGCAGGTGGTCGTCTCGACGACGAGGAGCGCCGGCGTCAGGCGCTGGCTGCCGCGTTCCGGGGGGCGTCGTTCGGCGAGCCGCTGCCGGAGCGCGTGGTGCGCGGCATCGTGCTGGCGCGGCTCGCGAACCTGCTCGAGGGGCACGCCGCCGTCAGCGCTCGTCTGGTGGAGGCCGTGGCGTCGCTGCTCGACGGTGACCCCTTGCCGGCGGTGCCGCTGCAGGGCAATGGTGGGTCGGGCGAGATCCTCGCGCTCGGCCATCTGTTCGGGCCTCTGATCGAGTCGAGCGAACTGGGCGAGAAGGAAGGGATGGCGCTGATCAACGGCTCGCCGTGCGCAGCCGCGCTCATCGCCGACGCAACGGTCGCCGCCGAGCGGCGTCTGCGGCTCGCCTACGACGTCTTCGCGCTCTCGGTCGAAGCCTTCCAGGCGCCGCTCGAAGCCTACGACGAGGCGCTCGAGGCGCTCTGGGGTGACGACCACGAGGCGCGGGCGCTACGGCAGCTGCGCTCACGGCTGGACGACACGGCCGAGCGCCGCGCCCATCAGGGCCCGGTCGCGTATCGCGTGCTGCCACGGGTGCTCGGTCAGGTGGAGCGTGCGAGCGCCGCAGCCGCCGACGTCGCCGCCGTCTCGCTGCGCTCCGTCAGCGACAACCCCGTCTACCTGCCGCCGTCCAGCGGCCATCCGGACGGCCGCGTGCTGAGCACGGGCGGCTACCACAATGCCGCGGCGCCGGCGGCGCTCCATCAGCTTGCCGTGTGCTGGGCCGATCTCTGCCAGCTCGCGGAACGCCACGTCGAGCGGCTCGCGTTCGGCACCGGTGAGGTGCTCACGGACGAGGACGAGATGTTTCGCCTGCTGCTCATGGTCGCCGTCGGCTACTCGGAGGAGGCCCGCGCTGCCGCCCAGCCGGTCGTCATGCCCCGCGGCGGCCCGGGTCAGAACGACGTCACCGCGCCATCCTTCCTCGCCTGGTCGCGCGAGCGCACCGCCGGCGAGTGCCTCGACGCGGCGCTGGCGGTGCTCGCGGCGGCAGCCTGCCGGTGCCTCGGCGATCGCGGGACGAGTGCGAACCTGAGCGCGGTTCGCGCGGAGACCCGTGCGGTCGTCGCAGTCATCGACGGGGGACGCCCTGCCGGTCACGAGCTCGGCCGCCTCGCCGATCGCTTCCGAGCCCGCGTCTTCAGCACGTCCACCCCAGAACGCCTCTAGCGTGGATCAACGGATGGGGGCCCGGGTGGCGTCGAACCACTGCGGGACGGAGTGATCGCCGGCTAGCTCGAGCTGGTGAGCTGCTGGCAGGCGCTCGACTGCTGGAATGCCATCGTCAGCTCACCTTTGACGTCGAGTTGCTGGAGGCTGTCGAAGGTCGAGGTGACCTGGTCCTTCATCGTCGCGAGGGTCGTGCTGATGGTGGCCACTGCAGTGGCGAGACCGCTGATGCCCGACATGCCGTCCACCGCCGTCTTGATCGAATCCGTATCCGTCTTCAGGTCGCTCGAGAGCTGCTCGATCGAGTCCTGCGCCTGCTGACCGGCCTGCGTGTTCGGCTTGCCCAAATCCTTGAGATCGGACTCGAGTGTCTCGGTCGCCGACTTCGCGTCGTCCGCCGCGCTCTTGAGCCCGTCGGTCGACGGATTCGTCTTGACGGAGTCGGCCGCCGACGCGAGCGACGTCGTCCAGGTGCTGATGGCCGAGCACACGCCGTCGGCCCAGTCCGCCGTGGACGTCGGCTCGGCACTGTCCTTCGAGCCGCACCCCGCCGCCAGCAGCGCCAGGGCGAGCACGAGAGCGGCGGACGAGCGGCGCATGCCCCGAGCCTAGCGCAGGGTGGGTCGCCCGTGTCCCTACTCCCTCGATGAGTGGCCAGTGGCCCCGCGTGGAGTCGAACCACCGCTCGCAGATTCGAAGTCGGGTCGGCCGGTCTCGGCTGGTCTCGGCTGATCTGAGTTTCAGAGGCTGGGAGCGGCGTCGCCGTCTGCCGGTCGTCGTTCTCGGTCGATCTCGGAAGATGGAGCCCAACGGCTCTCGGTGTCGCTCGCAGTGGCAGCGTCAAGCGGCCCAGCACACCGTTCCGGGGAGGCCAGCCTCCCGGAGCACTTGCCTGCCGCCACCGTAGTCCCGGCGGCAGCGTCTTCCTAGCGTTGCGTCAAGAGTTCTTGCCTTGCGAAAGAGGAGGAGCACGATGCGAACGTTCGCCAAGATGAGCAACGTCGCCAGGGTGGCTATCGCGGCCAACGCCGTGGTTGTCGTTGCGGTCGTCGGCATCGCTCTGCTCTCGCCGTCGTCGTCGCCCGCGGCGATGGCGCAGCAACCCGGGAGGCAGAAGGTGACCGAGAACGGCGTTCGGTTCTCGTTCAAGGTGCCGGGCGGCTGGGAACGGTTCACAATCGCTTCCGGCAAGAACCCCAGAGGGCCGATCTCGCTCAACAGGTCGATCGTGGGGCCGCAAGGTGCCGAGGTGATCATCTATTGGACGAGCTTCCCCGACGGCGACTACGCCGATCCGTGCGCCCGTGTGTTGAACCGGCCGATCGGTCGGTCGGCCACCGCTCTCGCCGCCGCAGTGGCGACCGCGCCCGGCACCGAGCTCGTCAAGGGGCCTTCGGACGTCACGCTGGGCGGGCACCCCGCGAAGTACGTGGCGCTCAAAGTTCGCAAGAACGTCGGCTGCGACCCAGGGTTCTTCTACAGCTGGGATAACTACCCGCTCGGCGGTGCGTTCTGGCACATGCATGCGGGCGACGCGATGCAGGTTTGGCTCGTCGACGTGGACGGCACGCGCCTGTTCATCGCAGCCGCAGTCGCGAAAGGCTGGCTGACCGCGTCGCTCAAGAAAGAGATCCGGCAGATCGTCGAGTCGCTCCGAATCGGTTAGCCACGTGCGTACGGGCGCCATCCTTCGAGCAGCCCAGGAGGCTTTGGCCGTGGAAGGCCGCAAGGAAAGGGCGCCAGCTCGCCGTGTCGCCCGACGCGTTGCCCCCCATCGTCCAGTGGCACGCGAGCCGGGCAACCATCTCGCTTGAACACTGGCGCTCCGACGAGTGGCCCCGGGTGGAGTCGAACCACCGCTCGCAGATTCGAAGTTGGGTCGGCCGATCTCGGCTGGTCTCGGCTGATCTGGGTTTTCGAGGCTGAGAGCGTGTCAGAGTCGTCTGACGCGAGTGATCGATCTCGGCTGATCTCGGTGGGTCGTGTTGCCCTCCGTGTTGCCCCCGCCGTCCGCTACGAGCTGAGCGCGGTGTGCTGTTGGAGGAGCAGGTCGGTCTCCGCGAGGGCTGGGGCTGCTTGGAGCGCCTGGAAGATCTCGCGGGCCTGGTTGAGGACGGGGCTGGCCTCAGCGGTTCGGCCGATGGCGACGAGGCAGCGTCCCTGGCCGAGGAGGGCGAACGCCTGCTCGGGAACGACACCGAACGACTGCCAGCGCTCGGCGGCATCGGCGTACCCGTTCGCGGCGGCGTCCAGGTCCCCGACGGCTTCTGCGACGGCGGCGTTCGCGGTGACCAGCGCGTGCTGGCCGTACGGGTGACGGGGCTCGACACTCGCCACCAGCCGTTTGGCGAGTTCCGGGTTGTCGATCGCGAGAGCAGTGCGCACCATCGCCGGCATGAGGATGGCGTAGTACTGGGATCTCGCGGGCCCGGCGTTCGCCTCGATCTCGGCGAGCAGAGCGGCGGCCTCGTCGTTCTGTCCGAGTGCCGCGCGGCCGAAGGCGGCTGCGGCCAGGTCGCAGACGATGTAGCTCGCGCTGACACGGTCTCGCGGATGGCTGGTTTCGAGCCAATCGAGCGTGTCGGCTACCTGCGCGGCTTGCCCGCGCAGGGTCAGGATCTCGCGACTCGCATTGCCCGCACCGCAGAGAGGTCCAGCACAGTGCCTCGCTCGCCTCGAAGCGGTCGGTGAGCTCCGCGGCCAGGGCTTGAGCGCCTGCGTCGTGCTCGCCCGTGTCGAAGAGCGGATCGAGCGTGCTCGTCGTGGGCGTCTGCGAGCGCCGCTGTCAGGCCGCGGGCCTGTGCGAAGGCGGTCCGCGCCGCGTTGAGCATGTCCAGGGATGCGCGTGGGCCCCTCGAACGTCCAGAGAGTCACGCCCGAGGTTGTTGTGCAATGTCAGCGCGACCTCCGTCCCCTGTCCGGCCCGGGTCGCGAGCGACGATCGCCTCGCGGAGGTCGTCGAGCCCTCCCGCGTCGCCGAGATCGCAGCGCGCCATGCCGCGGAAGCCGAGTGCGCGCGCAGGACGCTCCAGCCCAAGCTGCTCAGCGAGGGCGAGCGCCTGTTCGGCGTAACCGATGGCCGGCCTCGTTCCTTCCCTGCAGGCGCCTCGCTGGCTCCGCAGCTCGGTGAGCGCGGCGACGAGCTCCGCGCCTGGTGGCAAGGGTTCCAGCAGCGCCAGAGCCTGAGCGGCCAGCGTCCACGGCTCGCGGATCCGCGAGACGTCCGGAGCACGTGGCTGAGCCTGCCCATCGCCCGGGCGGACGCACGGATTTCGCCTGCGGCCTCGAAGGCGGTGATCGCCTCCTCCAGCGCCTCCTTCGCCTCGCCGAGGCGTCCGGCGTGAGAGGCGGCCTCGCCGAAGTGTGCGAGCGTCTCGGCACGTTCCGGATGCCCGGGTGGTGTGAGCGCGAGCGCCCGCTCGAAACTCGCCAGGGCGGCAGTGGTGTCCAACCCGAGGGCGCGTTCCCCGGCCAGGACGAGGAAGCGCAATGCCCGGGCGCTCCAGCTCCGTCGCCTGTTCGGTCTGTCCGGCGGCTTGGGCGAGGTCGAGGGCGGTGGCGTAGTGGTAGGCGAGCACGTCGGCCAGGTCTTCGACCCGCTCGGGCGCCTTCGACTCGATCCAGGCTGCGGCCGCCACATGGCGGGTCGGCGCGGGATGCCCGCGGAAGTTGGCCGTAGGCGACGTCACGGGCGAGGATGTGCGAGAAGAAGTACTCGGCCTCGCCCGCCATCGACGACTGTCGCGCGGGACGGACGAGCTCCTTGCGCGAGAGCTCTCGCAGCGTGCTCGTGACGGTGTGCGGGTCACGCTCGCCCATCGCCGCCAGCGCTCCGGCCCAGAACACCTTGCCGATCACCGCAGCATCCGCCAGCAGCGACTTCGCCTCGGGATCGAGCGTGTCCAGACGCGCGGCGATCAGCGCCTGCACCGACTCCGGGGACGGCACCTCCGCGCCGTCCCTGAGCTCGCCAGCTGGAGCCCTGACCGTTCGAGCAGGTCACGGTCCTTGAGCAGCCGCACGAACTCCTCGGCGTAGAGCGGGTTGCCCTCGGCGCGGTCGAGGATCGGCTGCTGCAACTCGGCCGGCATCACCGTCGCGTCGAGCAACGCGGACACGAGACGAGCCGTCTCCTCCTGGGATGAGCGGCGCCAGGTTGATCGGCGTCGAGTTGCGGAGCCTCACCGCGTAATTCGGGTGCCGCTCGTACAGCTCCGGCCGGGCGGTTCCGACCACCAGCAGGGGAACACCTTCGGCGAGGTCGGCGAGGTGCTCGAGGAACGCGAGTAGCGCCTCGTCGGCCCAGTGCAGGTCCTCGAACACGAGCACGGTCGGGCCGCTCGTCTGCGATCTGCTCCAGGAACCTGCGCCAGGCCGTGAACAGCTCGTCCCGCTCCGCGGTGGAGCGTGGCCTCGATCCCAAGCAGGGGCAACAAGCCGTTGTCGGAACCACTCCCGCTCTTCACCCTCGGGCAGCACGGCCGCCAGCTTCTCCTGGGCGACGGCGGGCGGGTCGGTTTCGAGGATGCCGGTGTGGGCTTTCAGGATCTCCCCCAGCGCCCAGAAGCTGATTCCCTCCCCGTAGGGGAGGCAGCGGCCCTGCCGCCAGGTGATGAGCTCCGGTCGGGCGTCGATGTACGCGCCGAGCTCGGCCACGATCCGGCTCTTGCCGAGCCCCGGCTCACCCAGACACCGTCACGAGCTGCACCGAGCTCGAGGCGACGGTCTTGTCGAAGATTCCTTTCAGCAGCGCGAGGTCGATCTCGCGGCCGACGAACGGCGTGTCGTGCGTGCGCGGGTCAGGTCGGTGCCGAACCGAGCGCGTGCTGCCTTCGCCTGGAAGACCCTGACCGGCTCCGCCTTCCCCTTCAGGCTGGCGGGGTCGAGTTCCTCGTAGTCGAACACCGGCAGCCGTCGCCTCATACGTCGCCAGACCCACGGCCACACCCATCTCCGGTGCGACCGACTGGATCCGCGAGGCGGTGTTGATCGCGTCCCCCGACATGACCCGCTCACCCAGGCCCGCGCTCGCACCGAGGCGAACGAGCGCCTCGCCGGTGTTCGACCCCGACCCGCAGTCGCAACGGCGCCTCGCCGATCGCCCGCCAGCTGCTCGGCGTCCTCCACGATCCGCAACCCCGCCCGAACAGCCCGCTCGGGATCGTCCTCGTGCGCGCAGGCACCCCGAACACGCCCACCACCGCATCCCCGATGAACTTCTCCACCACACCCCCATGCGCCTCGATCCGGGCGCGGGCCATCTCCGCGTAGGCCGTCAGCATCCGGTCCACGTCCTCGGGATCCGCCGCCTCCGACGATGCCGTGAAGCCGACGAGGTCGCAGAACAGCACGCTCACGACCTTCCGCTCCTCCGCCACCGTGCGCGCGGGGGCATCGAGCGGCGTCGCGCACTCCTCACAGAACTTCGCACCGTCCCGGTTCTCGTGACCGCAGGAAGGGCACGCCGCCATCAACGGAGCCTAAGCCCCCGCCCCAGCGCATGCACGGCCGCGCGCGACACTCGCGATAGTGGCCCCGGGTGGAGTCGAACCACCGCTCGCAGATTCGAAGTCTGCCGCTCTATCCACTGAGCTACGGGGCCGGTGACCTCACGGTACCGCGAACCGCCGAGGCGGGTTCACGCCTCGCTCCGCCGTGCGCCGACCCGGCGGTATCCTGAGCCTCGCGCGGTGGCGGTAGCTCAGCTGGTAGAGCCCCGGGTTGTGGTCCCGGTGGTCGCGGGTTCGAGTCCCGTCCGCCACCTTCGTTCTCGTCGGGGTGCCCTTCAGGAATGGCTTCCGACTGCCGATGCAGTCATGGTCATGCGGCGCGGGACCCATCGCGCGGTCACGGTCGCGCAGGTCGCGGCCGGCATCGCCCTGGCGGCATTCGTCGTCCACACCGTCATCCCGGACGGAGGTCGCGTCGCGTGGGCGTTCGACTATCCCGTCTACTACACGCTCGTCGTCTGCGCCGTCCTCCTGACCGTGGCGAGAGCGATCGCGGTTCCGCGTCAACGCGCCGGCTGGGCGGCGATGGCTCTGGCGATGGCGCTGTATGCGGCGGGCGAGTTCGCCTGGGTGCTGTTCATCGGCAACGACCCGAACGCGCCCTATCCCTCGATCGCCGACTATCTCTGGCTCGGGTTCTACCCGGCCGCCTACGTCGGCCTGATCCTCCTCTTCCGCGCGCGGTTCACGGGCATCACGACCGGTCTCTGGATCGACGGCGTCACGGCGGCGCTCGCCGCGGCGACGCTCGGCTGCGCGGTCATCGTCCAGGCGGTGCTCGAGATCACCGACGGACCGCTGTCGACGGTCGCCACAGGTCTTGCGTATCCGCTCGGCGACGTGATCCTGCTCTCGCTCGTGATCGCCGCGTTCTCGCTCACCGGCTGGCGACCTGGCTGGGCGTGGTGGCTGTTCGGCGCCTCGCTGCTGCTCTTCGCCTGTGGGGACAGCATCTATCTCTACCTCACCGCGAAGGAGAGCTACGTCGAGGGCCAACCCCTGGATGCCGCCTGGCCGGCGGCGCTGCTTCTCATCGGTGTCGCCGCGTGGCAGGACACGCGAAGCGTCAGACGCGTCGACGTGCGCGGCCGAGCGTTGCTCGTCGTCCCAGCGGTGTGCGCGCTCGTCGCCGCCGCCGTGCTCGGGATCGACCATTTCGAGCCGGTCAACCTGCTCGCCATCGCCCTCGCGCTCGCGACGATCCTCTGCGTGCTCGTGCGGCTCGGTCTCACCTTCCGCGACAACGGCCGGCTGCTCGAGCTCACCCGGAGCGAGGCGATCACCGACGCGCTCACCGGCCTCGGGAACCGACGCCGGCTGCTCCGCGACCTGGAGCGCCGCTGCGAAGAGGCCTCGAGCACGACGGCGACGCTGCTCGTCATCTACGACCTGGACGGGTTCAAGGGCTACAACGACTCGTTCGGCCACCCGGCCGGAGACGCGCTCCTGGCGCGGCTCGGCCGCAAGCTCGAGGCTTCAGTCGACGACGGAAACGGCGGCGGCGCGTACCGGCTCGGCGGCGACGAGTTCTGCATGCTGGCCGACATCGATGAGGACGGCGTCGGGCAGATCCTGGAGCAGTCGATCGTGGCGCTCTCCGAGACGGGCGAGGGGTTCGACGTGGGCTGCTCGTTCGGCGCGGTTCTCATCCCGGACGAGGTCGGCCATCCCGAAGGTGCGCTGAGGCTGGCGGACGAACGGCTGTATGCCCAGAAGCACGGCAAGCGCACCGAGCGAGACCGGCCGCACGAGCTGCTGCTCGCGGCCCTGTACGAGCGCGAGCCCGGGCTCCACTCTCACCTGCAGGGTGTGGCGGAGCTCGCGACGGCCACGGGACGCCGGCTCGGGCTCGCAGAGGCGCAGCTCGACGAGCTGGCGCGCGCGTCCCAGCTACACGACATCGGCAAGATCGCGATCCCCGACCAGATCCTCCACAAGACCGGGCCGCTCGACGAGGACGAGTGGGTCTTCGTGCGGCAGCACAGTGTCGTCGGCGAGCGCATCCTGGCCGCATCGCCCGCGCTCCGCTCGGTCGGCCCGATCGTTCGCTCGACGCACGAGCGCTGGGACGGCACCGGGTACCCCGACGGTCTCAGGGGCGAGGAGATTCCGCTCGCGTCGCGCATCATCGCGGCGTGTGACGCGTTCACGGCGATGACGTCCCCGCGGGCGCACCGCCCGGCACGGTCGGAGGCCGAGGCGCTCGAGCAGCTGCAGGCCAACGCCGGCACGCAGCTCGACCCAGCCGTTGTGGACGCCGTCGTGGCCTGCATCCGCGCTGCGGTCGCAGTCGCTGGCCGCCTGACACGACACATCGGTCCGGTCCGTCCGGTCTAGGTCCTACCCTCGCCGCATGACGCTCGGCGTCATCGTGTTCGCGGCCGTCTTCCTCCTGGGCCTCGCTCTCGGCAGCGCGACACGACGACCGCTCGCCATCGCCTCCGTCGTCGTCGGGGCGTTCGCGGCGCTGCTCGTCGTGCAGGCCCACGAGCCGTTCGTCGCATTCGCGGCGTTCGCGCTCGTGGCGCTCGCCGGGCTCGTGGCCGACTCGGTGCGGGAGACGGTCGGCCTGCTGCTCGGGCGCTGATCGTCCGACGCCGCGGATCGCGACGGCGCGTAGCCCGCGTCGCGGCGAAGGACCCCCGCGACCCGGGTACGCTGCGACGGAGCGGGTGTGGCGGAACGGTATACGCGCCGGGCTTAGGTCCCGGTGGGCCGCAAGGCCCTTGGAGGTTCGAGTCCTCTCACCCGCATGCTCCGCTCGCTCGCAGGTCAGAATCCCCAGTAGCGATTTCTGACCGCGAAGATCCCTGAAGCCGGCCGCTTCGCGGCCGGGCCGTGCGAGGGACGACCGTGCTGCCGGTCGCACGGGTCCTGCTTGAATGGCCGGGTGACTCAGGTCGAAGAGCTCGGGGAAAACCGCGTCCGCATCACGGTCGATGTGTCGCCGCATCAGCTGGAGCACGCCGTCGACCACGCGACCGCCGACCTGGCCGAGTCGGTCAAGATCCCCGGCTTTCGCAAGGGAAAGGTGCCGATGCCGGTGCTCGTCTCGCGGGTCGGCAAGGACCGGATCTGGGCAGAGGCGATCGAGTCGCACATCGGCGGCTGGTTCTGGAGTGCCGCCTCGCGCACGCGCGTGCGTCCCGTGACCGCACCCGAGTACGAGTTCGACGCGCTGCCCACCTCGCATGACGAGGCGTGGTCCTTTGCTGCCACGATCGAGGTGCAGCCGACACCCGAGATCGTCGACTGGACGACGCTCGAGGTGCCGCGCGCCGAGGCCGAGGTGCCCGAGGAGCTCGTACAGTCGGAGCTCGACGCGCTGCGCCGCACCGTGGCCGAGCTCGTGCCCGCCGACGACCGGCCCGCGCGTGAGGGCGACACGCTCGTCGTCGACCTCGTCACCCCGAGCGGCGAGGCGCAGTCGGACACCGTCGTGGAACTCGGTGCCGGCCGGCTCGTCGAGGACGTCGAGTCCGCGCTCGTCGGCGCCAGCGCCGGCGAGACGCGAGATGTCGCTTACGAGACGGCGGAAGGCGAGACGGCGAACGTGTCCGTGACGATCAAGCACGTGAACGAGGCGGTGTTGCCCGAGATCGACGACGACCTCGCGCGCAGCGCGAGCGAGTTCGACACGCTCGCCGACCTCCGCGCGGACATCGAGGGACGCATCCGCGTCGCGCTCGACCAGGAGATCGAGGATGCCTTCCGCGCCGCGGCCGTCGACACACTGGTGCAGGCGTCGAACGTGCGGGCTGCCGGGCCGCTGGTCGAGACCAGAGCTCGTGAGCTGCTGGAGGGGTTTCTGCGCTCGCTCGCGAGCCGCGGCATCACACCCGACGCGTACTTCCAGGTCACCGGCCAGACACCCGAGCTGCTCTCGGCCCAGATCCGCGCCGAGGCGGCGCACTCCGTCGCGCGTGAGCTCGCGCTCGAGGCCGTGGCCGAGAAGGCGGACATCACCGTCAGCGACGACGACGTGAAGGCGCTGATCCGCGAGCAGGCCGAGGTGGCAGGCGAAGACGCGGACGCGGTGATCGCCGACGTGTGGGCCCACGGCCATGAGGAATCGCTCCGCGAGGACCTGCGCCTGCGCGCCGCGCTCGACCGGCTGGCCGCCGATGTGAAGCCGATCTCCGTCGAGCAGGCTGAGGCCCGCGAGGCAATCTGGACGCCGGACAAGGAAAAGCCCGCCGGCGAGACGAAGTTGTGGACACCCGGCAGCAAGGAGAGCTGATGAGCCCGTTGATTCCGATGGTCATCGAGCAGACGTCGCGCGGCGAGCGGTCGTTCGACATCTACTCGCGTCTGCTCAACGAGCGGATCATCTTCCTCGGCACCCAGGTGGACGACCAGATCGCGAACCTGATCATCGCGCAGATGCTCCACCTCGAGTCCGAGGATCCCGACAAGGACATCTACCTGTACGTCAACTCACCGGGTGGCTCCGTGTACTCGGGTCTCGCGATCTACGACACGATGCAGTTCATCAAGCCGGACGTGTCGACGATCTGCGTCGGCGTCGCGATGAGCATGGGCGCGCTGCTGCTCGCGGGAGGCGCCGCAGGGAAGCGGATGGCGCTGCCGAACTCGAAGACGCTCATCCACCAGGTCTGGGGCGGCTACCAGGGACAGGCCTCCGACATCGAGATCCATGCACGGGAGACGATCGCGCTGAAGCGGAAACTCGAGGAGATCATGTCCAAGCACACCGGCAAGGACGTCGAGCAGGTGCGCACCGACATGGACCGCGACTACTTCATGACCTCGGAAGAGGCCGTGGAGTACGGCCTCATCGACCGGGTGATCACCCACCGCTGAGCCCGCGCGGGTAGCCGAGCGCGGCGAATCGGAGTAAAAGGAGAGACGTGGCCCGAGCGAGCGAGGGAAACGAGCAGCTGCTCTGCAGCTTTTGCGGCAAGAGCCAGCGCCAGGTCAAGAAGCTGATCGCCGGGCCCGGCGTCTACATCTGCGACGAGTGCATCGATCTCTGCAACGAGATCATCGACGAGGAGCTCGCCGCACCCACGACGCTCGACCTCGACAACCTCCCGCGGCCACGCGACATCTATGCGGTGCTGAACGACTACGTCGTCTCCCAGGAGGAGGCCAAGCGCACGCTCGCGGTGGCGGTCTACAACCACTACAAGCGCGTCCGCATGGGGCAGGACGACGGCGACGTCGAGCTGCAGAAGTCGAACATCCTGCTGCTCGGCCCCACGGGGTGTGGGAAGACGCTGCTGGCGCAGACGCTGGCACGCATCCTCAACGTTCCCTTTGCGATCGCCGACGCGACGGCACTGACCGAGGCGGGCTACGTCGGCGAGGACGTGGAGAACATCCTGCTGAAGCTGATCCAGGCGGCCGACTTCGACATCAAGAAGGCCGAGACCGGGATCATCTACATCGACGAGGTCGACAAGATCGCGCGCAAGGCGGACAACCCGTCCATCACCCGCGACGTGTCCGGTGAGGGCGTGCAGCAGGCGCTGCTGAAGATCCTCGAGGGCACGGTGGCGTCGGTGCCGCCGCAGGGCGGGCGCAAGCATCCGCACCAGGAGTTCCTCACGATCGACACGACGAACATCCTCTTCATCTGTGGTGGTGCGTTCGCCGGCCTCGACAAGATCATCGCGCGCCGCATCGGCAAGAACGCCGTCGGCTTTGGCGCCGAGGTGCGGTCGAAGCACTCCGAGGAGTCCGCCGAGCTGCTCTCGCAGGTGATGCCCGAGGATCTCATGAACTTCGGGCTCATCCCCGAGTTCATCGGCCGGCTTCCCGTCGTCTCCGCCGTGCACCAGCTGCACAAGGAAGACCTCGTCCGCATCCTGGTGGAGCCGAAGAACGCGCTCGTCAAGCAGTACCAGCGCTTCTTCGGGTACGACTCGATCGAGCTCCACTTCATGGACGACGCCCTCTGGGAGATCTCCGAGAAGGCGCTCGCACGCGAGACCGGCGCGCGCGGCCTGCGCTCGATCATCGAGGCGGCGCTGCTCGACGTCATGTTCGAGCTGCCCTCGCGGCGTGACGTCTCGAAGTGCGTCATCACGAAGGACACGATCGCGCGCGACCTCAAGCCGACGCTCGTCACCGACGGCGGCGGCGAGGTCGACGAGGACGATCTCGGCGCGGTCGCCGAGGCGTAGCTCTCGAGCCCGGGGCTGTGCCCCGGGCTATCGTCCGCCTCGATGGCGTCGAACCCGCGTCAGGGCGCAGCTGACGGTCGCGTCCGCACCTATTCCTGGCACGACCCGGCGCAGACCGCGGCGGAGGCACCGCGGCGCACGGGGCTCGAGTTCCTCCGCGCGATCATGGACGGCACGCTGCCTCCCCCGCCGATCGCGGAGACGCTCGGCCTGACGCTCGTGGAGGTCGACGAGGGTCGGGCCGTGTTCTCCTTCGAGCCGCAGGAGTTCCACTACAACCCGATCGGCGCCGTCCACGGTGGGCTGGCGCTGACCGTGATCGACTCGGCCACGGGCTGCGCCGTGCAGTCGTTGCTGCCGGCGGGCGCGGGTTACGCGACGCTCGAGACCAAGGCGAACTTCGTCCGCGCGATCACCGCCGAGACCGGCGTCGTCCGTTGTGCGGCCGAGGCGGTGCACGTCGGCCGCTCCACCGCCACCGCGCAGGCCAGGGTCGAGGACGCCGCCGGCCGGCTGCTCGCACACGGCACCAGCACCCTGCTCATCCTTCGCAGCTGATGGGCGACCGCGAGAGAGGCGCGATCCTGATCGCGTTCGCGCTCGTCATGCTCGTCGTCGTGCTCGTCGATCGCGACGGTCTCGGCTCGCCGCGGGCTCTGATCGAGCTCGCGCTCGTCGCCGTCGGCCTTGCCGTCGGCGTGGCGCTCGTGGTTGCCGGTCGCCACCGCTGAGCGCAGTTCGGCGAGGGCCGGCCTCCGTACACTTCTCGCTCCATGGCGACGGAGATGCAGCCGCTGTACGACCCGAGTGGCGTGGAGCCCCGCTGGCAGGAGACGTGGGAGGCCGAGGGCCTCTACGCCGCCGGTGCCGGCAAGCGTCGCGACGAGTCGTTCGTCATCTGCGTCCCTCCGCCGAACGTCACCGGCGAGCTCCACATGGGGCACGCATTGAACGGATCGATCCAGGACGCGTTGGTGCGCTGGCACCGGATGCAGGGCTACGACACGCTCTGGCAGCCGGGCTACGACCATGCCGGCATCGCGACGCAGAACGTCGTCGAGAAACAGCTCGCGGCGGAAGGGCTGACGCGTCACGACATCGGACGCGAGGCATTCGTGGAACGAACCTGGGAGTGGCTCGACACGACGGGGCGCACGATCATGAGCCAGTTCCGGCGGCTCGGCTGCTCGCTCGCCTACGACCGCGAGCGCTTCACGATGGACGCCGACTACGTCCGCGCCGTGATGACGTTCTTCGTGCGCTTGTGGGAGAAGGGGTGGATCTACCGCGCCAACCGCATCGTCAACTGGTGCCCGTTCCACCAGACCGCGATCTCCGATCTCGAGGTCGTCCACGAGGAGATGGACGACACGCTGAGCTTCGTGCGGTACCCGTTCGCGGACGGCGACGGCGCGGACGGTGTCACCGTGGCGACGGTGCGACCCGCGACGATGCTCGCAGACGTCGCCGTCGCCGTTCATCCCGGTGATGAGCGCTACACGGCTGCGATCGGCCGCGACGTGCTCGTCCCGGTCGTCGAGCGGCGCGTGCCGGTGATCGCTGACGACCGCGTCGATCCCGAGTTCGGCTCGGGAGCGGTGAAGGTGACACCCGGCCACGATCCGATGGATTTCGAGATCGGCCGTGATCACGGGTTGCCGGAGCCGATGGTGATCGGTCCGGACGGACGCATGAACGAGAACGCCGGCTCGTTGGCGGGGAAGACGCAGGCAGAGGCCGACGAGACGATCCTGGCCTGGGTCAAGGAACGGGGCTGGCTCGTGGAGCGCAAGCACTACCGTCATGCGGTCGGCACGTGCGAGCGGTGCCACTCCCGCATCGAGCCGCTCATCTCCCTCCAGTGGTGGTGCAGCATGTCCGAGCCAGCTGCTCCAGCGATTGCAGCCCTCGAGGAGCAGCGCGTCCGCTACCACCCCGAGTCGCAGCATCGCTTCGCGATCGCGTCACTCGAGGGGACACCGGACTGGTGTCTCTCACGGCAACTCTGGTGGGGGCATCAGCTGCCGATCTGGTACACGCCGGACGGCGAGGCGATCTGCGCGCCGGCCGAAGCCGACGCGCAGGCCAAGGCCGGCGTCGGTGTCCCACTCGAGCGCGACCCCGACGTGCTCGACACGTGGTTTTCCTCGGCGTTGTGGCCGTACGCGACGCTCGGCTGGCCCGACCGGACCGATGAGCTGGCGCGCTACTACCCCGGCAACGTCAACTCGACGGCGCGGGAGATCATCCGTCTCTGGGAGAACCGAATGATCTGGACCGGCCTCGAGGCGATGGGCGAGGTCCCGTTCACCGACGTGATCATCCATTCGACGGTGCTCGCCACCGATGGGCGTCGCATGTCGAAGAGCCTGGGCACGGGGATCGACCCGATAGAGCCGGTCGAGCGGTACGGCGCAGACGCGACCCGTTACGGATTGCTGAAGATCTCCTCCACCCAGGACGTTCGCTTCTCGTACGGCGCCATCGAGGAGGGCCGAAAGCTCGCAAACAAGCTCTGGAACGTGGCGCGCCTGATCCTCTCCACCACGGAGCACGTCACACCCGCACTCCAGCCGCGGTCGGTCGAAGAGCGCTGGCTGCTCGCCCGCCTCGATGCCGCCCGGACAGAGGTCGAGGATGCGTGGGCGCGGTTCGACTTCGCAAGCGCGACGAGCGCTCTCTACCACCTCACCTTCGACGACTTCTGCGACTGGTACGCGGAGGCGATCAAGCCGCGGTTGTACGACCGCAACGTCGACGCCCGGGCGACCGCGCTCGCGGCGCTGGAGCGGCTGCTTGCGCTTCTCCACCCCGTGCTGCCGCACGTCACGGAGGAGATCTGGTCGTACCTGCCCAACCGCCACGAGCGGCTGATCGTGTCGCCGTGGCCCAAGCCGGACGCGACGTTCGCGGCCGACCTGCACGCGCTCGACCGCGTCCAGGAGGCGGCTCAGATCTTCCGGCGCAGCGGCGTGCAGGTCGAGCTCGCATCCGACGACGAGGTCCGCATCTTCGACGCTGTCGTCCGGCCGCGGCGCCAGCACGCGACTGCCGACGTCGAGGCGGAGCTCGAGCGGCTGCGCAAGGAGATCGGCCGGGCAGAGGGGATGCTGGCCAACGAGCGGTTCGTCGGGAACGCGCCCGCGCAGGTCGTCGCGGCGGAGCGCGAGAAGCTCGACCGGTACCGGCGCGAGCTCGACGCCCTTGGCGGCTGACCGGTCCAACGTCGCTTGGCTCGCGTCGCTCTCGCCGTGGCCGGCCGACGGCTTCGGGCTCGAGCGCATGCACGCTCTGCTCGGGGCGCTCGGCGACCCGCAGAATGCCTACGAGGCAGTGCACGTCGTCGGCACGAACGGGAAGTCGACCGCGACGAAGACCATCGAGGCGTTGCTCCTTGCCGACGGCATGCATGTCGGGGCGACGATCTCGCCCCACGTGCGCACGTGGTCGGAGCGGATCACGATCGATGCGCACGAGGTCGATCTCGAGGCGGCGCTCGCGCGTGTCCGGCCCGCTGCCGAGCGGCTCGGCGCGACCCAGTTCGAGACGATCACGGCTGCGGCGCTGGCCACCTTCGCCGAGGCGGCAGTCGGCGTCGCCGTCGTCGAGGCCGGTCTCGGCGGCCGCCTCGACGCGACGAACGTGCTGCGATCCCGTGTCGTGCTGCTCACCAACGTGTCGTCGGAGCACACGGATGTGCTGGGCGAGACGCCGGAGGAGATCGCTCACGAGAAGCTTGCGGTTGTCCACGACGAGAGCATAGTTGTCATGTCGGACAACAGATACTCAGACCTCGTTCCGGGCGCGGACGTCCGCATCGGCGGGGCGCGAGAGGCGGCCGAGGCCTTCGCCGGGCATCCGATCTCGGCCGAGCCGGCGCTCGCCCTGCCGGGGCGGCTCGAGCGCCGGGGACCCGACGAGATCCGCGACGGGGCACACAATCCCGCCGGTGCCCGCTGGCTGGCGAACGCGCTCGGGCCGGGCCCCTTCGTCCTGTGCGTCTCATTGCTGCGGGACAAGGACGCCGACGCGGTGCTGGCCGAGTTGGCGGTGCTCGGTGACACGCTCGTCGCCACGACGTCGTCGAATGCGCGTGCCCTCAGCGCACACGAGTTGGCCGAACGTGCCACCGGCCACTTCGCGCGCGTCGAGGCCGTCGACACACCACACGCGGCGCTCGCGCGAGCGCACGAGCTCGGCACGCGCGTGCTCGTCACGGGCTCGCTCTATCTTCTGGCCGAGCTCGAAACCATCTAGCGGAGGCGTGACCGGATGGCGGTGATGAGGGCGAGGGATCGTCTCGGCGCGGTGGCGTTCGCGCTCGTCCTCGTTGCAGCGATCGTCGGAATCGCGTTCGCGGTCGGGTATATCCTCGGCAAGGTCCTCATCTGACACCGTGACGCCGAATCTCGCCGCATCTCTCTCCGACGCGAACGCCTGGGACGTGGCGCGCAACGGCACGATCGTCCTCGTCGTCTGCCTCTGGCTCGCGACCGCGTTCTGGACGTTCATGGACGCGAGGAGGCGCATCGGTGACCCCTGGCTCGTCGCCCTGGCCGCGCTGCTCGGCCTCGTCCCGTTCCTCGGGCCGTTTCTCTATCTCTTCTTCCGCCCACCCGAGTACCTCGAGGAGCGGCGCGAGCGCGAGCTCGAGATGCGCGCCATCGAGGAGCGGCTCGCCGAGCTCGACCTCCGCTGCCCCGTCTGCCGCGGGCGTGTCGACGCCTCGTTCCTCGTCTGCCCCGTCTGCACCACCCGTCTCAAGCAGGCCTGCGCCGAATGCGGCGCACCGCTCGAGGCGATCTGGCAGGCGTGCCCGCACTGCGCCACGCCGATCCCCGCGCACGACCGTTCGACGGCGTTGACCTGCTACAGCCGGTTCGCCCGCGCCGCGAGCGCTGCCTAGCAGCCTCCCGCGAGACCGTCGGCGAACCCCGCTAGACTCCGCGGCCGCCATGGCCATCGAAACCACACTCGTGCTCGTGAAGCCGGACGGCGTCAGCCGCGGGCTCTGCGGCGAGATCGTCGCCCGCTTCGAGCGCCGCGGCTACGAGCTGCGCGGCGCGCGGCTGCTCAAGATCACCAGGGCGCTCGCGCAGGAGCACTACGCCGAGCACAAGGGGAAGCCGTTCTTCCGCGACCTCGTCGACTTCATCACCTCCGGCCCGGTGCTCGCCCTCGCTGTTCGCGGCGAGGACGCGATTGCAGGCGTCCGCGGCCTGATGGGGACGACGCACCCCAAGGACGCCGCCCCGGGCACGATCCGTGGCGACTACGCGACCCTGCTCGGCGAGAACGTCGTGCACGGCTCCGACTCGAGAGCGAGCGCGCGGCGCGAGCTGAAGCTGTTCTTCCCCGACGGCCTCTTGTAGGTCGGATCCACCCGGCCCGTACGATTCCGAGATCGACCGATCTCTCGACAGACGCCCTCGCCAACCGCGAGGACTGGACGAAGGCCAACGCCGAGTACACCGACGCCCAGGCGTCCGCGGCCTGGGCCAAGCAGGAGATCGACTGGGGCCTCTGGGACGTACCGGAGCGGGAGGTAGGGGTACTCGGCGATGTTGCGGGGCTCGACGTGGTCGAGCTCGGCTGCGGCACGGCGTACTTCTCGGCGTGGCTGGCGCGTCGCGGCGCAAGACCGGTGGGCGTCGACGTCACACCGGCTCAGCTCGCCACCGCGCGCGCTGCCAGGGAGAAACGGGGCTTGTGTTTCCACTCGTCGAGGCAGATGCCGTCGCGACCGGTCTTCCCGACGCGAGCTTCGACATCGCGATCTCGGAGTACGGCGCCAGCATCTGGTGTGATCCGTACCTCTGGATCCCGGAGGCGTACCGGCTGCTGCGCCCGGGTGGGCGGCTCGTCTTCCTGCGCAACAGCACGCTCGTGATCCTCTGCTCGCCGGATACCGACGACCCCGCGACCACGTCCTTGCAGCGACCACAGTGCGGTATGCACCGCTTCACGTGGCCGGACAGCGGCATCGAGTTTCACCTCGGCGCACGGGGACTGGATCCGGCTCCTCCGCGACACGGCTTCGACGTGGTCGACCTCGTCGAGCTGCTTCGCCCCCGACGACGCGGAGACACATCCGCGCTACGGCTATGTGACCGCAGAGTGGGGGCGGCAGTGGCCGGCTGAGGAGATCTGGGTCGCCGCGAAGCGATGAGCGATGTCGACGTCGTGACGGGAGCCTTCTCGTTCACGGGTCGGTACATCGCCGAGGAACTGCTCGACCGCGGCCGCCGTGTCAGGACGCTCACCCGTCGTCCGTCCGACGAGCCGCCGCTCGGCCGCGACCGCTTCGACGCCTGGCTGGCCGAGCACGGCGGTCGACTCGGTCGCGCGTACACGTCGGAGGTGGCGAGGAACTTCCGTGGCTACGGCTGACCCCGTCGCCACGCCGCGAGCGCTCGTGCTCGCCTCGACGTCGCCACAGCGTCGCGCGATCCTCGAGCAGCTGCGCATCCCGTTCGAGGTCGTCGCACCCTCCTACGTCGAGCACGACCCACCCGATGCCGACCCCGTCGCGCTCGTGCGCGCGCACGCCGAGGGGAAGGCGCGCTCGGTGCATCGGGACGGATCGATCACCCTGGGTGTGGACACGACCGTGCACGCGGGCGGCCGCGTCTACGGCAAGGCGGCGGACGCACGTGACGCCGCGCGGATGCTCGGAGAGCTCTCGGGGCTGACGCACACGGTGGTCTCGGGTGTCTGCCTTCTCACCGCGGGCGTCGAGGCGGTCGAGCATGCCGTCACCGGTGTCACCTTCCGACGGCTCACGAGCTCCGACATCGACGGCTACGTCGGGAGCGGCGAGTGGGAGGGCCGCGCCGGCGCATACGCGATCCAGGGTCTGGGCGGTCGGCTCGTCGCGGCGATCGACGGGGACTACCTCAACGTCGTCGGTCTGCCCGCCGCGCTGCTCGTCGACCTGCTCGAGCGACACGCACCCGGGCTGCTGCGGCTCTCGTAGCTGCCGCGTCGCTCGGCGGGCTGCCGTCCCTTCATGCGCGTCTACGCGTCGGGGCTCGCGCGCCGACGTTCCGCATCCCACTGCTCGAAGCGCCCGTGGGGCGAGTCGAGGTACTCACCGAGGCTGCGATCGAACCCGTCGACCTCCGAGCGGAGCTCGAACATCACGTAGTCGAGACGGCGCTCCGGCTCGCAGCGATGCGCGTCCTCCTCGCCCCGCGGGACGGACGCGCCGCACTCGGAGCACGGCATGTGCGCGGGCGGCGGCAACTGGAGCGACACGGTGCGCCCTCCGTTCCACCGCGGGCAGCGAGCTCCTGCTGCGCGCGAAGTGCGAAGAGCCGCCCCGGCGGCTCCTCGCATCTCGGTCTGGCGCGGCAGCCTAGGCCGACGCGGGCGCGGGTACGGCGCCCAGCTGCTGCAGGAGGCCGAGCGTGTCCCAGTTCGTCCAGTCCTCGGCGATCTTTCCGTCCGAGATCCGGTCGATGCTGATTCCCGTCACCGTCGCCTGCTTGCCGGTCGGGGCGATGCCGAACAGCTCGCCCTGGTGCGTCCCCCTCGCCGTCCAGTGCGTGACGACGAGCTCTCCCTCGCCGACCTGCCTCTCGATCGTGAGACGGAGATCGGGGAACGCCGTGCGGTAGAGCGTCACGGCGTCCTTCACCCCGGCAGGACCGCGGATCGGCTCGGGCAGTGCCGGATCGTGCCCGACGAACGCGGCAGCGACGATCTCGTCGACCAGGTCGAGGTCCCCGGCGCCGTACACCTCCTCGAGCTCCCGGCGCACCAGCGCCTTCAGGGCTTCACCTGCCATGGCACCTCCTCGGTCGGGGAGCATCGAGCATGCCACATGTCGTGCCGATTGTCGCGAGCGGATTCGGGCGCGGCGAGCCTGGCCAACCGACGGCCGGCTCGGAACCGCCTGCAAATCCCCGCTCAAGCAGTCTCTAGCTACACTCCGCCTCCCGTGGGCATCTTCCGCTCGATGACCGGGTTCGGTGGCCGCGACATGGCGGTCGACCTCGGCACGGCCAACACGCTCGTCTACGTACGCGGTCGCGGCATCGTCCTCTCCGAGCCGTCGGTGGTGGCCATCGATCAGCGCACGGGGGACGTGCACGCGGTCGGTGTCGAGGCGAAGCGGATGCTCGGGCGCACGCCGGGGACGATCTCCGCCATCCGCCCGCTGAAGGACGGCGTCATCGCCGACTTCGACGTCACCGAGCAGATGCTCCGCCACTTCATCCAGAAGGTGCACCAGCACCGCTTCGCGCACCCGCGCGTCGTCGTCTGCGTCCCGTCCGGCGTCACCGGGGTCGAGAAGCGCGCCGTCGAGGAGGCGACGCTCTCGGCCGGCGCACGCGCCGCCTACCTGATCGAGGAGCCGATGGCGGCCGCGATCGGCGCCGGGCTGCCCGTGGCCGAGCCGACCGGGAACATGATCGTCGACATCGGCGGCGGCACCACCGAGGTGGCGGTCATCTCGCTCGGCGGCATCGTCGTCTCCCAGTCGCTGCGCGTCGGCGGCGACGAGATGGACGAGGCGATCGTCAACCACATCAAGAAGGAGTACAAGCTCCTCGTCGGGCAGCAGACCGCCGAGGAGATCAAGCTCGAGGTCGGCTCCGCCTTCCGTCTCAACGAAGAGTTGCAGGCCGAGGTGCGCGGTCGCGACATGCTCACCGGCCTGCCGAAGACGGTGATCATCTCGTCGGAGGAGATCCGGCGGGCCCTCGACGAGCCGGTCTCGCAGATCATCGACGCGATCAAGTCGACACTCGACAAGACGCCGCCCGAGCTCGCCGCGGACATCATGGACCGAGGCATCGTCCTCGCCGGCGGCGGCGCGCTCCTGCAGGGGATGGACGAGCGGCTGCGTCACGAGACGCAGATGCCGGTCCATCTGGCCGAGAGCCCGCTCACGTGCGTCGCGGTCGGCTCCGGTCGCAGCCTCGAGGAGTTCGAGGCGATCCACCGCGCCAGCCGCGGCAAGGCGCGCCGCAACGGCGGCCGCCGCTACGGCGGGTAGCAGCGCCACGGGCGAGACGGCCGGGCTCCCTCTGCAGCGGGAGGGCCGGTGAGTGAGCCGGGATTTCCAGCGCCCTGGCTACACTGACCTGCTAGTGCCTCGAAACCGCACCGCACGTCCGGCGGTGCTGGGCGCGAGCGTCCGGCGTCACGCCGCGGGTCAGCTGCCCTCACGTTCGTCCACCGCGCTCAGGCGGCGCGTGGTCGTGGGTGTGCTCGTCCTGCTCGCGATCGCCCTGATCACGGCGTCGTTCCGCGAAGGCGACCACGGGCCGCTGACGCGCGCCCAGAACGCCGGCGCCGACGCGCTGCGGCCGTTCCAGGTCGCCGCGGACCGCGTCGCCGAGCCGTTCGAGGACCTGTACCGGTGGGCCGACGGGCTCCTGAGCGCCCGGTCGGACGCCGACCGGCTCGCGGCCGAGAACGAGGCGCTCCGTCAGCAGCTCGCGCAGTCGCAACTCGCGCTGCGCGAGAACGCACGGCTCCGCGCCCTGCTGCGCTTCCGTGACGGCTCCCGCTTCCCCCGCGACTTCGCCGGTCTCGCCGCCGCCGTGATCGGACGACCCGCGGCGGCCTTCTCGCAGGCGATCAACATCGCGGTCGGCTCCGACGACGGCGTGCGGCGCAACGACCCCGTGGTCACGGAGGACGGGCTCATCGGGCTCGTCACGCGTGTCTCTCCGTCGACGGCGCGGGTGACGCTGCTCACGGACGAGCAGAGCGCCGTCTCGGCACTCGATGTCCGCACCAGCGCGAACGGCATCGTCCGGCACGGTCGCGCGTCGCGCTCGACGCTCGTGCTCGACCGGGTGCCGAAGGAAGAGGTCGTGCGCGTCGGCGACACCGTCGTCACCGCCGGCTGGCAGTCGCCGCGCCTCACGTCCCTCTACCCGCGCGGGATCCCGATCGGCCGTGTCACGAGCGTCGGTCAGACCGACACCGATCTCTACAAGCAGGTGCTCGTGGAGCCGTATGCGGACTTCCGCTCGCTCGACGCCGTGCTCGTTCTCGTCCCCAAGACGCGCGGCAGCGGGTCGTGACGACACTTCGCGTCGGTGTCGTCGTCTTCGTGGCGTCGATCTTCCAGGTCGCGGTGCTCTCCCGCTGGGAGGTCGCCGGCGGCTACCCCGACCTGCTCCTCGTGACGGTCGTGTGCGTGGCGCTCCTGCGCGGGGCCGTGACGGGGGCCGTCGCCGGCTTCGTCGGCGGGCTGCTGGTCGACACGGCGACGCTCGGTACCCTCGGCGTCTCGTCTCTCCTGCTGGCGGTGGCGGGTCACTGGTCGGGCCGCTACGCGGAGACGAGCGGCCGCGGCAGGGCGTACGCCCCGTACCTCGCCGTCGCGGTGATCGCGGTGCTGGTCGGCGTCGGCGGCTACCTCGTCCACTTCCTGCTCGGGGACACGGTCTCCGCGCGGCTCGCGCTGCCGCCGGTGCTGCCGTCCGCTGTGCTCGACCTCGCGCTCACCTGGCCGGTGTACCGGCTGTGCCGCGTCGTCGTCGGTGTGGCGCCGCCGGAGACCGCGCCGCGTGAGGTCGAGCTCGTTGTCTAACGCTCCCTACGGCGAGCCTCGGTCGCCCTCCGGCCGTTTCCTGCCACCCGACCCGGGGGTCCAGGCTCCGTACCGGCTGACACCCGGTCTCGCGCTCCGCGTGGGCATGCTCGGCGCGCTCGCGATCGCCATCTTCGCCGTCCTCTTCTTCCGCCTCTGGTCGCTGCAGGCCCTCCAGGGCGAGCGGTACCTCGAGGCGGCCCAGGGGAACCAGCTTCGGTCGATCCGCCTCGAGGCTCCGCGCGGGACGATCGTCGACCGCAACGGCAAGGTGATCGTCGGGAACGTGCCGGGGACAGCCGTCAAGCTGTGGGTGGGCGACCTTCCCAAGCAGGGGCGGTACCGCATCATCGAGCACCTGTCGCGCGTGCTCGACGTGCCCACCGGCCGGCTGGCGGCGGAGGTCGACGCGCAGCTCGTCGCCCCGCTGACGCCGATCACGGTCAAGACGGCCGTGCACGAGGACCAGGTCGCATACCTCTACGAGCACCAGGAGGAGTTCCCCGGCGTCCAGATCCAGCAGACGTACCTGCGCGACTACCGCTACGGGTCGCTGGCGGCGCAGATCCTCGGCTATGTCGGCGAGATCTCGGCTGACGAGCTGAAGCGAAAGGCGAAGCAGGGCTATCTCCTCGGCGACAAGCTCGGCAAGTCCGGCATCGAGTCGGTGTTCGACCAGTACCTGCGCGGCGCCGCGGGGCTGGCGCAGATCCGCGTCGACTCGCTCGGCCACCCGCAGAGCCCGCTCGAGCTGCGCCGCGATCCGCGGCCGGGCCACGCCGTGCGGCTCACGATCGACCTGCGCCTCCAGGCTGCCGCCGAGCAGGCCCTCCGGCTCGGCATCGACACAGCGCGGGCAAACAAGTCGTACGCGGCGAACGGCGGCGCGCTCGTGGCGCTCGACCCGAACACGGGTGCGGTGCTCGCGATGGCGTCCTACCCGACGTACAAGCCGTCGGTCTACGTCGGTCGTGTCGACCCGGAGAAGATCGCGCCCCTCGTCGACAACGAGGCCGCGAAGGAGGCGAACTACCCGGGCCTCAATCGCGCCACCCAGGTCGAGTATCCGCCGGGCTCCACCTGGAAGCCCGTCACGGCGCTCGCCGCGATGCAGGAGCACCTCCTTTCGCCGTACACGCCGATCCAGTGCACACCGCAGGCCGAGTACGGCCTCGACAAGCAGGTGTTCAAGAACTGGGATCCGTACGTGAACAGGCCGATGACGCTCACCGAGGCGCTCTCCGCGTCGTGCGACACCTATTTCTACGAGGTCGGCTACCGCTTCTACACGGGCGGGCACGACTGGTGGGACCGCCTGCAGGACTGGGCGCGTGTCTTCGGCTTCGGTGCGGCAACCGGTCTCGACATCGGGGGCGAGTCCGACGGGCTCGTGCCGACGCCCGCCTGGCGCAAGCGGACGTTCAAGAGCGACTGGGATCGTGCCTGGAACCCGGGCGACTCGATCCAGCTGGCCATCGGACAGAAGGACGTGAGCGTGACGCCGCTGCAGATGGCGCGCTTCTACGCGATGATCGCCAACGGCGGCAAGCTCGTGACGCCGTACGTCGTGGCCGATGTCGAGACACCGGGCGCCAACGGCCAGCGGCCCGTCGTGGAGCGCACCTTTGCAGCCGCTCCGCCGACCGACAGTGGCGTCGACCCGGCGGCACTGCAGGTGGTGCGCGAAGGGCTCTACTCCGCCACGCACTCGCGCGACGGCACCTCGTCGGGGATCTTCGGCTCCTACCCGATCCCGATCGCGGGCAAGACGGGGACGGCGGAGAAGGTCGTGCCGTTGCCCGGCTACCCGGCTGACCATCTCGAGGATCAGGCCTGGTGGTGCGGCTACGGCCCGTCGGACGAGGCGCGCATCGTCGTCTGTGCGGTGATCGAGAACGGCGGGCACGGCGGCACGGCCGCTGCACCTGCCGCGATGCGCGTGATCGCGCAGTTCTTCGGCATCAAGGGCGGGTTGCAGACGGCGGTGAAGACGGATTGATCGTCGACGCCGGCACCAGGACGGGCTCGTTCTCGTCACGCGTGGGCGCCACGACCGGGCTCGCCGCCCTGCTGCGGCGTCTCGACTGGGTGCTGCTCCTCGCTGCCGCGGCGCTCGTCGGCTACGGCCTGTGGGCGGTCTCGGGGATCACGCGCTTCGACGTGCCGGGCGAGCCGGACTACTTCGTCACGCGCCAGGCAATCGCCGCCGGGATCGGGGTCGTCGGCCTCGTGGTCGCGATCGCCGTACCGCCGAGGCTGTACCTGCGGCACTGGCGGTTCGTCTACGGGCTCACGATCGGGCTCATGGTGCTCGTGCTCGGCGCCGCCGAGGCGATCCGCGGCTCGCGGCGGTGGATCGACATCGGCCCGTTCCAGTTCCAGCCGTCCGAGTTCGGCAAGGTGCTGTTCGTGCTCGCCATCGCGGGCTTCCTCGTCGAGCGTGCGCGCCGCGTCCGGCGGTTCTCGACCGTGCTCGTCGCCGTGGGTCTGGCCGCGATCCCGATGGCGCTCGTCTTCCTGCAGCCGGATCTCGGCACCGCGCTCGTCTACTCGGCCGCGCTGGTCGCCGTGTTGCTCGTGGCCGGTGTCCGCTGGCTCCACCTCGGAGTCCTCCTGGCCGCCGGCGTGCTCCTCATCGCAGGCGTCCTCTGGTTCCTCCCCTCGCAGGGCATCGACGTCCTGCAGCCGTACCAGGCGCGCCGCGTGACGGCGTTCGTGAACCCGGACGTCGACCCGAGCGGCCTCAGCTGGAACGTGACCCAGTCGATCACGGCGATCGGAGCCGGAGGGCTCGACGGTCGCGGGCCTGCCGGGGCGAGCCAGACCCGGCTCGACTATCTCCCCGAGCACGCGACCGACTTCGTGTTCGCGTCGTTCGCCGAGCAGCGGGGCTTCTTCGGGGCGGCCATCCTGCTGCTGCTCTACCTGCTCGTCGTGTGGCGGGGGCTGCGAGTCGTCACGGTCGCGGGCGATCTGTACAGCGCCGTCGTCGCGGCCGGGATCGTCTTCGGCTTCCTCTTCCAGGTGTTCATCAACGTCGGCATGACGATGGGGATCGCGCCGGTGACGGGCATCCCGCTCGCATTCGTCTCCGTCGGCGGCTCCTCGATGGTCGCCAACCTCGTCGCGATCGGCATCTTGCAGTCGATCCATGCGCGTGGTCAGCTGTTCGGCGTGCGATGAACCTGTTCGGCCTCTCACCCGGAGCGGTGCTGCGACTCGTGCGCGAGGCCGGTGACGGCGCGCGCCCCACCGGGTCGCTCCTGATCGTGGGGCCGCTGGCGCCGCAGCTCGCTCGCCTCCTGGCGGAGGGCGGCGAGCCCGGTCTCGTGCGCGTCTCCGGCGACCCCGCAGCGGCAGCCGTCGTGGTGTGCATCCTCGGTGGCGAGCCGGCCGCCGAGCAGCTGGCGATGCTGCGTGCCGCGACACGGGCCGGGGTGCCGACCGTCGCCGTGCAGACGGGAGCCGAGAACGTCCCCGCCCCGTACGTACTCGCCGAGGACGTCGTCCTCTGCGCGCCTGGTGCCGGGTTCCCGGTGGACGAGATCACAACCGCAGTCGTGCGGGGTCTGGGACGCGACGCCGCGGCGCTCGCGGCGCGGCTGCCCGTGCTTCGGGAGGCGACGCAGCGCGCGCTCACGCGCCGTGCGTCCGGTGTCGCGGCCGGTCTGTCGGCGGCACCCTGGCTGACCGCCAGCCGGCTGCCGGTGCTGGTGCCACTGCAGGCGCGGCTGCTCCGGGATCTCGACGTCACGGCCGGCAACCCGGCGCCGTCGTCGCAACAGGCGCTCGGCGTCGCCGTCGGGCCGGAGCTCGGTGCCGCGCTCGCCGTCGGTCTCGCTGCTCGCTCCCTCGTACGGCGGCTCCCGTTTCGCACGCCCCTCCTCGAGGCTGCGGTCGCCGGCGGCGCAACGTTCGCCCTCGGCCGTCTCGCCGCCCGCGTCCGCTGACTCGACAGGTCCAGTCCGTCCGGACCCGGTCCTAGGATGGCGCCGACTCCAACTCCGAGGGGACGTGCGTGCCAGACATCGAGCTTGCCGAAGAGCTGCTGCAGATCGAAGAGGCGGATGCTTGGTTCGAATACCTCGAGGCGACGCGAGGTCAATCGGAGACCCGCTACGGGGAGCTGGAGCCGTGGGCGTGGGCGCGGCTCTCCCAGCGTCTGCGCGCCGTCCGGGCGCGTCGCTCGCGCTTGCGGCCGGCCGCGGCCTGAGCACCCCATCCGGCCGGCCGGGCGCGAGGCGGGGCTGCTGGTAGCCTTCGGCCAGAGGCCGATGGCCGACGTATTCGACATCCAACGCTGCGCGAGGCCGGTCGCCCCGGAGGCGGCCCCGTGCCGGCGCGCGCTGACACGAGGAGAATTGCTTGCCCTGGTTTCGATGGCTGAAGCGAGAGACGGAGGCGGCGGACGCCGCCGCATGGGAGGAAGCACCCCCGGCAGTTGAGCCGGTGGAGGGAACCGCGACCCCGGACGGGTCGGCGGGCGATGAAGGCACTGGAGCCGGCGAGGGGCCCGCGGGGGAGACCGAGGCGCAGCGTCGCAGGCGCCGTCGCGGGAGCCGCGGCGGGCGTGGGCGCAAGAAGCGGCCGGCTGACATGACGGCCGACGCGGACGCAGACACGGATGCCGTCGCCACACCGGCGCGGAGCAGGCAGGCGGGTGGGCGCAAGGCGCCCGCACCGGCCGAGAAGGCGGACAAGCCCGAGCGCCAGGGGAGCGGGAGCGCCAACCGGCGCCCACGCGCGTCCGACCGTCGGCGCAAGCAGCCGCCGCGGCGCGCGCCGCTACCCGCCGCGGATCGCCAGCTCCTGATCTCCGTCGACGTCGGCGAGCAGCGCGTCGCCGTGCTCGAGGACGGAAAGGTGGCCGAGGTGTACCTGGAGCGACCGGAGCGTCGCTCGATCGCGGGGAACATCTACCTGGGCACCGTCGACAACGTGCTCCCCGGCATGGAGGCCGCCTTCGTCGAGATCGGGTTGGAGAAGAACGGGTTCCTGTACGTGGACGAGATCGTCGTCCCCGAGCTCGAGGGGAAGCGTCAGGGGAAGAAGATCACCGATCTCATCCAGCGCGGTCAGCAGATCCTCGTGCAGGCGGTCAAGGATCCGATGAAGACGAAGGGCGCGAGGCTGACGACGGAGATCTCGCTGCCGGGTCGGTTCCTCGTCTACGTGCCGCACGGCGAGGGCCTCGGTGTGTCACGCCGGCTCGACGACGGCGAGAGGCAGCGGCTCAAGGACATCCTCAAGGACCTGCAACCCAAGCAGGGCGGGATCATCGTGCGCACCGCGGCCGAGGGGGCCTCGGCCGAGGACGTGGAACGCGACCTCGTCTTCCTGCAGCGCCTGTGGAAGACCATCCAGGCTCGGGCCAAGGCTGCGACGACACCGGAGCTCGTCTATCAGGAGGCGGAGCTCCCGCTGCGCATCGTGCGCGACCTCTTCGCCGGCGACTTCCTCGCCGCGCACGTCGACGACGACCGCGCCTACAAGCGGATCGTCGGCTACCTGAAGAAGACGTCGCCGCACATGCTCGAGCGCGTCCACCGCGACAAGGACAAGGAGCGCCTCTTCGAGCGCTTCGGTGTCGAGAAGGAGATCGCCTCGACGCTCGAGCGTCGCGTCGACCTCCCGTCCGGGGGCTATCTCATCTTCGACTACGCCGAGGCCTTCACGGTGATCGACGTCAACACGGGCCGGTTCGTCGGCTCGCGCTCGAAGAACACGTCGCAGCGGCTCGAGGACACGATCGTGAAGAACAACCTCGAGGCGGTGAAGGAGGTCGTGCGGCAGCTGCGGTTGCGCGTCGATGCCTTTGTCGGCCAGGCATTTGACGAGCGCCTCGCCGCCGATCGCCGCGGCCGACGCATCCTGGCCGGTGTGGCTGATGCCGTTGCGGTTGAGGATGCGTGCCGTCGAACGAGTTGGTGGTGGCGATCGGGATGCCGCTCTTCTCCGCCGCCTTGACGATGTCGTTATAGGCGCCGACCTGCGGCGTCGTCATGATCAGGCCGTCGATGGTCGGGTCCTGCACGATCTGGTTCAGGATCTCGATCTCGCGCTGCGGATCGTCGGTCGGCGATTCCGAGCCGAGCAGCAGGATCTTTGCGCCGATCATATTGCCGGCGACGGTGGCGCCGACATAGACCGGATCGAAGAAGCCGTTGCCGGCGGTGTGCGTCACGATGGCGAAGGTCAGATGGCCGTCGGCCGAATGGAAGTCCTTCGTGCCGCGGGTTCTCCTTCGCCGCGTCCTCGAAGGTGTAGCCGCCGACCGCCTTTTCGACGCCGCCGGATTGCGCGAACGCATGCGGGACGCCGAGCATCAACGCCGCGGCGCATGCCGCGAGCGGAATCTTCCGTCTCATGATTATCCTCCCTTGCATCCAACGGTCGGAAACCCGCGACCTATTTGTCGGATAAATCGGACAGTTTCCTCCGGCAGGATCATCCGCCGAAAACGCGCCGAGGTAAAAGTGTTCCCGGCCTATTTGTCGGATAAATCGGACAGATTCCTTCCGGCCGGATTGTCCGCCGAAACCGCGCCGGGCAAATAGCGCGCAGCCAATTTCAGGGGGCGCCGCCCTTTTCCAGATCGGCCGAAACCGGGAGCGGCGTTGCCGACGCCGTCAAGTGCGGCCGCGCGCAGCATCTCGGCATTGCTGCTGCGAAAGCTCCCGGGCAAGGACGACGGGCGGCAGGAGTCCGCCGCTCCGCTCCGCCCGACTAGAGCGGCGAGCCATATATAGGACCCATTCTGCCGGGTGAATTTGCGGCAAATCCTTCGGTCTTCGGCCGCGGCCGTACCACCAGTACGACCTCGCCGAAGCCCTCGGTCTGAGCTTGTCGAAGGGGCCCCAAATTCCCTCCGGCATAATGGGTCCTATATATCGCTCGACGCTCTATCGATCATCGTTGCATTTCGCCGACGCGAACCGGCCTCTCCGCTGCGGCCCCGTCCTGTGCTCCGCGCGTCAGGCCCCAGCCCTTGACCAGCGCATAGATCGCCGGGATGACGACCAGCGTCAGAACCGTCGACGAGACCATGCCGCCGATCATCGGCACGGCGATGCGCTGCATGACCTCGGAGCCGGTGCCCGTGCTCCACAGGATCGGCAGCAGCCCGGCCATGATGGCGACGACCGTCATCATCTTCGGCCGCACGCGCTCGACGGCGCCGAGCATGATCGCCTCGTGCAGATCGGCGCGCGTGAAGGCGCTGCCCTCGCGCGGCGCCGCTCCGCCGTCAGCTCCGCCAGCGCGTGATCGAGATAGATCAGCATGACGACGCCGGTCTCGGCGGCGACGCCGGCGAGCGCGATGAAGCCGACCGCGACCGCGACCGACATGTTGAAGCCGAGCCACCACATCAGCCAGACCCCGCCGACCAGCGCGAACGGCAGCGACAGCATGACGATCAGCGTCTCGGTCAAGCGGCGGAAGTTGAGGTAGAGCAGCAGGAAGATGATGAGCAGCGTCAGCGGCACGACGATCTTCAGCCGCGCCTTCGGCGCGCTCGCAGATATTCGAACTGGCCGCTCCAGCGACGTAGTAGCCGGGCGGGAACTTGACCTCGCTCGCCACCGCCTGCTGCGCCTCGGCGACATAGCCGCCGAGATCGCGGTCGCGGATATCGACGAAGATGTAGACGGCGAGCTGGCCGTTCTCGGTGCGGATCGAGGTCGGACCGCGCGTGAGCTTGCACCTTGGCCACCTCGCCGAGCGGCACGGTGCCGCCGCCGGGCAGCGGCACCAGCACCTCGCGTGGCGATCGCCTGCGGGATCGCTGCGGAAGTCGCGCGGATAGCGAATATTGACGCGCGTAGCGCTCGCGGCCCTCGACCGTCGTGGTCACGGTCTCGCCGCCAAGCGCCGTCGCGATCACGTCCTGCACGTCGCCGACCATCGAGGCCGTAGCGGCGCGAGCGCCGCGCGGTCCGGCGTCGATGTCGAGGTAGTAGCCGCCGATGACCCGCTCGGCGTAGGCGCTCGGACGTGCCGGGCACCGTCTTCAGCGACCGCCTCGACCTGCGCGCGCGAGCTTCTCCATCTCGGCGAGGTCGGTGCCGAAGACCTTGACGCCGACCGGCGTGCGGATGCCGGTCGAGAGCATGTCGATGCGGGCCCGGATCGGCATGGTCCAGGCGTTCGAGACGCCGGGAAACTGCAGCGCCTTGTCCATCTCGGCCATGAGGCTGTCGACGCGTCACGCCCGGACGCCACTCGTCCTTCGGCTTCAGGTTGATGATCGTCTCGAACATCTCGGTCGGCGCCGGATCGGTCGCGGTCAGCGCGCGCCCGGCCTTGCCGTAGACCGACGCGACCTCCGGGAAGGACTTGATGATGCGGTCCTGCATCTGCAGCAGCTCGCGCCGCCTTGGTCACCGACAGGCCCGGCAGCGTCGTCGGCATGTACAGCAGCGTGCCCTCGTTCGAGCGGCGGCATGAACTCGGTGCCGAGCTGCCGCGCCGGCCAGATGCGTGACGCCGAGCGACGACGAGCGCGACAGCAGGATGGTCAGCGGTCTTCGCCTTCAGCACGCCGCGGATGATCGGGCGATAGAGCCAGATCAGGAAGCGGTTGATCGGGTTCCTCTGCTCCGGGATGATCTGCCCGCGCACGAAGACGCACCATCAGCGCCGGCACCAGCGTCACCGAGAGCAGCGCCGCCGCCGCCATGGCGAAGGTCTTGGTGAAGGCGAGCGGGCTGAACAGCCGTCCCTCCTGCGCTCTCGAGCGTGAAGATCGGCAGGAAGGAGACCGTGATGATCAGCAGGCTGAAGAACAGCGGCCGGGCCGACCTCGCTCGCCGCCTCGATCAGGATCTCGATGCGCGGCTTGTCCGGCGGCGCGCGCTCCAGATGCTTGTGGGCGTTCTCGATCATGACGATGGCGGCGTCGATCATGGCGCCGATGGCGATGGCGATGCCGCCGAGGCTCATGATGTTGGAGCCGAGCCCGAGCGCGCTTCATCGCGGCGAAGGCCATCAGGATGCCGACCGGCAGCATGAGGATGGCGACCAGCGCGCTGCGCACATGCAGCAGGAAGACGATGCAGACGAGCGCGACGATGATGCTCTCCTCGATCAGCGTGCTGCTTCAGCGTCTCGATCGCGGCTTGATGAGCTCGCGAGCGGTCATAGACCGGGACGATCTCGACGCCCTTCGGCAGGCTCGGCGCTATCTCGCGCGAGGCTGCGCCTTGACGTTGTCGATCACGGTGAGCGCATTGGCGCCGAAGCGTTGCAGCGACGATGCCGCTCGCGACCTCGCCCTCGCCGTTGAGCTCGGTGATGCCGCGCCGCTCGTCGGGGCCGAGCTCGACGCGCGCGACGTCCTTGAGCAGGAGCGGCGTGCCGTCGATCGGTCTTCAGCACGATGTCTTCGATGTCGGCGACGCTCTTGAGGTAGCCGCGGCCGCGCACCATGAACTCGAACTCGGACAGCTCGACGGTGCGCCCGCCGACATCCATGTTGCTGGCGCGGACCGCATCGCGGACCTTCGACAGAGCGAGATGCCGTGCGCGCGCAAGCGGTTCGGATCGACCACGACGTTATATTGCTTGACGAAGCCGCCGACGCTCGCGACCTCGGCGACGCCCTCGGCCTTCGAGACGCCGTAGCGGATCATCCAGTCCTGCAGCGAGCGCAATTCGGCGAGCGTCATGTCCTTGGCGACGACGGCATATTGATAGACCCAGCCGACGCCGGTCGCATCGGGACCGAGGCCCGGTGTGACGCCCGCCGGCAGGCGCTTGCCGCGGCGTTCAGATATTCGAGCACGCGGGTGCGCGCCCAATAGAGGTCGGTGCCATCCTCGAAGATCACGTAGACGAAGGAGACGCCGAAGAAGGAGAAGCCGCGCACCACCTTCGAGCGCGGCACGGTCAGCATGCGACGTGGTCAGCGGATAGGTGACCTGATCCTCGACGACCTGCGGCGCCTGGCCTGGATATTCGGTGTAGACGATGACCTGCACGTCGGAGAGATCGGGAATGGCGTCGAGCGGCAGCGTGCGCAGCGCATAGAGGCCGGCCGCGACCGCGAAGAGCGGTCCCGACGAAGATCAGCACGAGGTTGCGGGCCGACCAGGCGATGAGACGGGCGATCATTGCCCGGCCTCCCCGGTCGTAGAGCCGCGAGCGCCGCCTTCAGATTGCTTTCGGCGTCGATCAGGAAGTTCGCCGCGACGACGACGTTGTCGCCCTCGGCGACGCCGTCCGTGATCTCGGTGAGCCCCGCCCGCGCCGCGCCGATCTTGACCTCGCGCGGCTCGAAACGGCCGTCGCCCTTGTCGACAATCGCCACCTGCCGCGTACCGGTGTCGATGACGGCGCTGTCGGGCACGGTCACGACGGGCTTGGCATCCCCGGTCGCGATCTCGACGTCGGCATACATGTCCGGCAGCAGAGAGGCCGTCCGGATTGGCGATTTCGACACGCACGCGTGCCGTGCGCGTTGCGCTGCTGACCTGAGGATAGATCACGCCGACGCGGCCGCTGAATGTCCGACCCGGTAGGCTCCTCACCCGGATCGTCGCCGAGGCGCCAGGCAGGACCATCCCCAAATCATATTCGGGCACGTCGGCCAGGACCCACATGGTCGAGGTATCGGCGAGGCGGAAAAGCACGTCTCCAGGAGCAGCCTTCATGCCCTCGATGGCGTTGCGCTCGAGCACGACACCGTCGCGCGGCGCGGTCAGCGTCACCGAGATCGGAACCTTCCGCGTCTGCTCGATCTCGGCGATCGCCTCGGCCGGAACGCCGAGATTTTCCAGGCGCTGCAGGCTGCCGCCCGCGGCCCCGTTGCCGGCCCCGCTCTTGAGGTCGGCCGCATAGAGCGCGCCTGCCGCGGCGATCTCCCTGGCGAAGAATCGCACCAGCGGGCGGCCTTTCTCGATCGCCTCTCCGGTGGTGACCTCGGCCACCTCCTCGATGAAGATTTCGGTGCGGGGCGCGACCACGGTGACGCGCCGCTCGTCGAGCGTGACCGTGCCCGGCACCCTGACTTGCCGACGATGGCACGCCTGGTGGCGAGCGCGGTCTTGACCCCGGTGCGCTGCAGCCTGCCGGCCGAACTCTCTATGGTCGAGCCGTCCTGCTCGTCCGCGTAGACGGGGATGTAGTCCATCCCCATCGAGTTCTTCGGCGTCGGCGAAGTGTCCGCAAGGCCCATCGGGTTGCGGTAGTAGAGGATTTGCCGTTCGCCCGAGCCTTTCCGGTCGAATTGTCCCGGCGGCCATGTCCGGCGCCGCCTTTGCGGTCTCGTCGAAGCTGACATCCTCGCCGGCGCGCACGGGCATGAAATCGCGGCCGTCCTCCGTCTCTTTGGGTGCCAGCGAATAGGCGGGATCGCCGTCGGGGTGGCGGTAGTAGACGACCGGGTCCGCCGGCGATGCGGCGGCGGCCATCTCCGGCGCGGCCTTTGCGGCCTCGTCGAAGCCGACATCCTCGCTGGCGCGCACGGCCACGAAGTCGCGGCCGTCATCGGTCTTTCTCGGTATCGGCGAATAGGCGGGATCGCCGTCCGGGTGACGGTAGTAGATGACCCGGCCTGACGGCGTGGCGGCGGGCATTGCTTCCTGCCCCGCTTCGAGCATGCGCATCGCGCCCGCCTCGATCATCTCCAGCGCGGCAGGGCCGGACAGACCCTGCTGTCCGGCCCATACCCGCCGAAGCCTGTCCCGGCCGCGGTCACGGCAAGCGCCAGGAATATGCCGAGGCCTTTCATTTCGAGGCCTCGAAAACCAGCCGGCCGACGACCGTCCCGGTCTCGCCCTGCACCTTGGCCGCGATCGAGAAGCGCCAGCCGCCGGCCATGGTGAGGTCGGTCCGGAAGCGATAGACGCCGGGCTCGTCGACGGCATCGCCTCGACCGGCGACGTCATCGCCTCCATCCCATCCGGCTCCATGTCCATGCGAGTGGCGAAGACGACGGCGTTCTCGACCGGCATGCTGGTGCGCTTGTCGATCAGCTTCACGGCGACGGTCGCATCGTCGCCCTGCTTATCTCGCGTTCGACGAGCTGGAACTCGTAGTCTTCATCGCGGCCGGCCTGCGCCGGCTGAAAAGCGAGGATGGCGGATGCGAGCGCCGGTATCGCTGCGCGGTGGAAGTATTTCATGCTTTTCGTGTCCCGACTGTCGGTGACCGCTTGTACATGGCGAACGCCATGCGAGCTTGCCCGCGCAGCGATGTGCCGCACGGGCTCAGGCGCAAGGAGCGCCGGTGACAATCAGGCTTTGGGGGGTCGGGCGGCGGCTCGCCGGCGAGCGAGGAAAGGACCACATCCCTTCCGCCCAGGAATTTATCGCCGACCGGCGCAGAGAAAAGGAACGCGGGCGGGGCCGGCGCCTGGATGCTGCCCAAACCGACATGCACAGAACGGCAAGCGCGCAATCCTCGGCGCAGTCCGGGACGACAGGCGCCTGGTCGGGGCAGCAGGGCATGCCATCGGGCATCGACGCCATCGCCTGCGCGGCGATAGGCGCCGCCGCCGACGCAGTGACAGGCCCAATCACCAACCCGAACAGGGCAAGCGCCAGGAGCAGCCGGGTGGCGAACGACCAACGGTTCATCGCTTCGAGCATGCCATAGCCCGACCGACATGGCTACAAGCTCATCGCAATGTGATGAAGGGAGGGTGTCCTTCCCGAAAGTCCCCACCACCCCGGCAGGAGTTCCGCCCGAAGCGCCGGGCGACGTGGTCGATGAAGGCGCGGTCAGCCTAGAGCGGCGAGCCACAAATCGGAACCATTCTGCCGGTTGCGGCAAATCCTTCGGTCTTCGGCAGCGGCCGTACCACCAGTACGACCTCGCCGAAGCCCTCGGTCCCGAGCTTGTCGAGGGGCCCCAAATTCCCTCCGCCAGAATGATTCCGATTTGCGGCTCGACGCTCTATCGCCGCGCAACTTTCATTCCCTTGGACGACGAATCTTGCCGGGAAATACTCCACAGTTTCGACCGCCGCATGGCGTCGAGCCGGCGGAATGGGTCCAATACGCGGCTCCTGCGCTCTAAAAGAAGATGAAGTCCGCCACGGTGATGGTGATTGCGGCCAATCCGTTCAGCACGATCGAGTTGCCCGGGCTGCCGACAAGGTCGAGCGTCACGGTCGTGGTGCCGTTGCCGCCGACATCCACTTGATCACGCCGGGCGCGGCGATCGCCGAACGGAGCGCGACCAGCAGATCGTCCAACTGCATCACGGGGCGGCCCGTCGTCTTGCCGACGATCTCGCCTTGCTCATCGATCCGCCAACCCTCGGCAAATCCGACCAGCACAATGTCCTGCTGGTCGGGATAGACCAGCACGTACTTCAGCCGCTGCAGTCCGCCGAGCAGCAGTATCTCCTCGGGCAATTGCGTGCCGGCCTTGAGATGCTCGTCGATGGCCGCTTCGAGTTTGCGCAGCGAGCCTCGCCGCTCCTCCGATGGCTGCTCCATGTCCGTGGGGACCTGGCTCAGCATCTTGCTGCGGATGTCCCGCAGTTGACCCGTGGCGTCGACATCGGCGTTGTCGAGCATGCCGCCGGCATCGATCGCGATGCCGCCCACGGCCGATCCGGCATTGATGACCGTGGTCGTGTTGTTGTCGTTGTTGTTGTCGTCATTTCCGCCGTCGCCGTCGTCTTGGTGAAAGCCAACGTGGCTCTAGCAGCGCCACGGCGGTCAGCAGCACGATTCGTGCCGCCAGCCAGCCGTCACCGCGAGTGATTGAAACATTCCGGTCCTCTCTCTCTTCAGCGTCTCTGTGTCCTGGAATGGGCCACGGTAGCGCCGTGCCGCGACACTTCGAGCGGCGTTCGACCCCAGCACAACACCTCTCCGTAAACCTACTCCCCACCTTAGGTTGATGCAACTTGAGCGGGTTTCGTGTTGTCCCTCGGGGGGCTTGATCCCCCGAGGCGGATTTCTCCCGACATCCGAGCTCGGTCGGCTGCGTATAATTGGAGTTGCAGCCGAGCTCTCGGTGGTCATTCTTCGCGACCTACGGCCGCGGGGCCAGGGGTCCCCGCGGACAAGTTTCAAGGCGGCTGAGGAGGGTCGTCCCGGCGAATTGCTCATGCTGGCCTACCTGGTTATTCGCGAAGGCTCGAAATGGACCGACGTGTTTCGGCTCGTGCCCGGGCGAGTCGGTCACGATCGGCCGCGCGCCGACCAACCAGATCGTCGTCAAGGACGAGCGGTGCAGCCGCAACCATGCCGAAGTCTTCCAGTCGCAAGGCCAGTGGACGCTCCGCGATCTCGACAGCCGCAACGGCACGCTGGTCGACGGCGCAGCGGCATTCAGCGGCGACTACTCGCTGCAGCCGGGCGACGTCGTTCGCATCGGCAACTCGCACCTGGCGTTCGTCCACGATCTGTCGCAGGCGTTTCCCGATTCGCACGCGGTCGCTCGCGCCGGTGCGCAGACGCGCGCCGACGACGACGAGCCGGCCGACGGCTCGCGACCGACGAGATCGACACGAGAGTGTCTCGAAGCGTACGAGCCGACGACGATCACGCATCGCCGCGGGCAAAGCCGGTTCCTCGAGCCGCCGGCGAGACGAAGACGATCCGACGTCCGCTGCCGAAGGTCGGCCGGGCCGCCGCCAACCTCTGCCGGCTGGCGTTCGAGCTGGCCAAGGCGGCCGACGTCGTGTCGCTCGCCAACGTCGCGCTCGACGGCCTGTTCGAAGGCACGCAGGTCGACGCCGGCGCCGTGCTGCTGCATGCCGCGCGACCGACGGCGAAGCCGACACGCCGACGACCTGGAAGTCGTCGCCTCGCGCAGCGATTCGCGCCCACCGCTATCATCGCGTCTCGCAGTTCCTGGCCTCGACCGTCATGCGCGACGGCCAGGCCGTGCTGGCCCGCAACGTGATGGACGACAGCCAGCTCGGCAGCCGCGACAGCAAGGGCGAAATCCTCGCCACCAGCGTCATCTGCGCCCCGATCCGCCGCGGACGGCAAGGTGCTCGGCGTGATTCATCTCTATTCGACCGACGCCGAGCGAGTGCCCGACCCCGACGACCTCGAATTCACGCTGGCCGTGGCCGACACGGTGGCCGTCGCCCTCGAGAACCTCAGCCGGCAGCAGGAGCTGGCCGAGAACCTCAACCAGATCCGCGACGAGAACGTCGCAGCTCCGCGAGCGGCTGGGCGTGCAGAGCGAGATCGTCGGCGCGCAGCGACGCTGATGCGCCAAGTCGCGCAGGAGATCGCCCGCGCCGCCGCCAGCCGGGCGACCGTGCTGATCCGCGGCGAGAGCGGCGTCGGCAAGGAGCTGGTCGCCCGGGCCGTCCACTATCTCCAGCCCGCGCACGCAAGGGCCCGTTCGTCTGCCTCAACTGCGCCGCCCTCTCCGAGACGCTGCTCGAAAGCGAGCTGTTCGGCCACGAGAAAGGCGCGTTCACCGGCGCGACCGAGCGCAAGATCGGCAAGTTCGAGGCGGCCGACAAGGGCACGCTCATGCTCGACGAAATCGGCGAGATGAGCCCGGCGATGCAGGCCAAGTTCCTGCGCGTGCTGGAAGGGCATCCGTTCGAGCGCGTCGGCGGCAGCGAGCCGATCAAGGTCGATGTGCGCGTGATCGCCGCCACGAACCGCGACCTGGAAAAGGACGTCGCCGAAGGCACGTTCCGCCGCGACCTCTACTTCCGCCTGCACGTGCTCGAGATCGTCGTGCCCGCCGCTGCGCAAGCGGCCCGAAGACATCCCCGAGCTGGCCGAGTATTTCCTGCGCCGCTTCGTCGCCGAGACCGGCAGCAAGATCAAGGGCTTCACGCCGCGGGCGATGGAAGAGATGCTGCGGTACCGCTGGCCCGGCAACGTCCGCGAGCTGAAGAACGTCGATCGAGCGGGCCGTCGTGCTCGCCCGCGGCGAGTACATCGACGCCGACGACCTGGTGCTCTCGACGCTGCCGACGGCCGGCGACACCGACGATGCCGCCGGCGACGCCCGCGGCTTCCGACGCCCGTCTCGCTCGCCGACATCGAACGCCAGCACATCCTCGCCACGCTCAACCGCACCGGCTGGAACAAGAGCCGGACCGCCGACATCCTCGGCATCGAGCGCTCGACGCTCGACCGCAAGATCCGCCGCTACGAGTTGGGCGGCGTCGAGACCTATGCGCTACCGCTCGGCCGACTTCGCGCAGCGGAAACCCACATGCGACATCCCGGTGTCGGGCCTGCAGCCGTGCCGCGCACTCGGACGATAACGCAAGCAATACGACTCGTTGCACAGGAACGAGCCGCCCTTCTGCCCCCGCAGCGGCGTGAACGGTCGCTGCGGATCGACGGTCTGCTCTGGTCCCTGTGGATTTTCGTCATGGCTGCCCGCCCGCTGGCGTACAGTTCGGCGGCGTACCAGTCGGAGCACCATTCCCAGACGTTGCCGCTCATGTCGAACAGGCCATAGCCGTTGGGCGCGTACGAGCCGACCGGCGCGGTGCCGCGAAAACCGTCGCCGGCGGTGTTCTCGTTGGGAAAGTTGCCCTGCCAGATGTTCGATTGCCAATGGTTCTTGGGCCGCAGTTCGTGCCCCCAACAATACGGCTCGCGGTCCAGCCCGCCGCGGGCTGCCAATTCCCACTCGGCTTCGGCTCGGCAGCCGCTTGCCGGCCCAGTTGGCATAGGCCACGCGCGTCGGTCCAGGCGATGTGCACCGCGGGATGATTCTCGCGGCCCGTCAAGTTCGGCTATCCGGCCCTTCGGGATGTCGCCAATCGGCCCCGGGGGTCCAGTCCACCACTGGGAGAAGTCATCCAGCGGCACCGTGGTCCGGCGGCGTAAACACCAGGATCCCGGCACCAGCTACTCGGATGCAGGCGGCGGAGTTCCCGGCGGCAACTGTGCCAGAATCTCTGCGACGGTCGGAGCCTTTTCGGCGGTGGTCAAATATCCCGTGGCGTCGACGAACTCGCGAAATTGGACGTTGGTCACTTCGGTGACGTCGAGCCAGAAGCCATCCACGCGGACTCGATGTGCCGGCTGTTCGTTCGGCCAACTGAATGGCGAATCGCACCCCATCTGAAACGTGCCGCCCGGGATCCAGACCATCCCCTCCGGCGCGGGGCCCTGCGGCCGCGAGGCGACCTCCGGAGCGCCGGAGTCCCCCCCCTGCCCTGTCGATACCACTTCGTGGCCGCGAAGCTCGCCGCAAAGGCCGCGAGCGTCACGACGATCAGCCCCCAGGTCGAGACCGATGGGCGCTGCCGTGCCCGCGTCCGCAGTTTTCCGAGATCGCGCCATGCCGTGATCGTACACCGTGCCGCCGTCGCCGTCGCGAGCGGGCTACGAGGGCAGATCGGTCAGCCGCAGCGGCTCCGGCGATAACATGCGCCATTGGCGGGGTGACACAAACACCCGATCGCCGATTTTCAAAGCCAACTCGTCGTAGCGTTCCTTACTTAGTTCAACGTTGAGCCCCATGGCAAAATCGCTCGTGATGCACGCGAATCACCGACCGCCGACCAGATCCGCTGCACGGTAGCCGCCAAGGAGGGCACTCCATTGCGGTGGTGCTGAATGTCCAATTCGTGCGGTCGGAGATAGGCCGTGGCTCGGGTCGCATCGCCGTCGGGGTCGGGGTAATCCAGCACCAGGCCCTCGCTGACCACGGCCTGCCCGCTTTGGGCGCGGCCTTGAACACGTTGACGTTGCCCAGAAAGTCCATCACGAACGGGTTGGCCGGATGCTCGAACACTTCGTGCGGCGTGCCGGCCTGCTCGACGCGGCCCTGGTTCATCACCACGACCTGGTCGGCCACTTCGAACGCCTCTTCCTGGTCGTGCGTGACGAAGACGCTGGTCATGTGGATTTCGTCGTGCAGCCGCCGCAGCCACTGCCGCAGCTCCTGCCGCACCTTGGCGTCGAGCGCGCCGAACGGCTCGTCGAGCAGCAGCACCTTGCGGCTGGATCGCCAGGGCCCGGGCCAGCGCCACGCGCTGCCGCTGGCCGCCGGAAAGCTGCGAGGGATAGCGCCGCTCCAGTCCGTCCAGCCGCACCAGGTGCAGCAGCTCGCGGACGCGCTCGTCGATCTTCTGCTTCGGGCTGCTTGCGGACGCGCAGGCCGAAGGCCACGTTCTCGAACACGGTCATGTGCCGGAACAGGGCGTAGTGCTGGAACACGAAGCCGACGTTGCGGTCGCGGGCGCGCGGCTGCGTGACGTCTTCGTCGTGGTAGCAGCACGCGTGCCCGCGTCGGGCGACTTCCAGCCCGGCGATGATCCGCAGCAGCGTCGTCTTGCCGGAGCCCGACGGGCCCGAGCAGCGCCAGCAGCGAGCCGCTGGGCACTTCGAGCGCTGACGTTGTCGAGCGCCGTGAAAGCTGCCGAACCGCTTGCGTGATGTTCTTGACGGCAGATGCTCATGCGTGCTCCTCCGTGACGGTCGTCGAGTCGGGCGGCCTCGGCCAGATCGCGGCGCGTCTTGCGTTCCAGCGCCGACCTTGACGACCAGCGTCACCAGGGCCAGCAGCGTCAGCACGCGAGGCCACGGCGAACGACGCCGGGTTGTTGTATTCCTGAAACAGCTTCTCGACGCGCAGCGGCATCGTGTCGGTCTGGCCGGCGATGTGGCCCGAGACGACGTACACCGCGCCGAACTCGCCCATCGCGCGGGCGTTGCACAGGATGACGCCGTACAGCAGGCCCCACTTGATGTTCGGCAGCGTCACGCGCCAGAACATCTGCCAGCCGCTGGCGCCCAGGCTGACGGCGGCGATTTCTTCCTCCGCGCCGATCGCTTCCATCACCGGAATCAGCTCGCGGGCGACGAACGGCAGCGTCACGAACGTCGTCGCCAGGATCAGCCCCGGCGATGGCGAAGATGATCTTGATGTCGTGCTCGCGCAGCCAGGGGCCGAAGTAGCCCTGCAGGCCGAAGAGCAGCACGAGCATCAGCCCGGCCACGACCGGCGAGACGGAAAACGGCAAATCGATCAGCGTCGTCAGCAGCGTGCGGCCGGGAAAGCGGAAGCGGGCGATCGCCCAGGCCGCCGCCACGCCGAAGATCGACGTTCGGCCACCACGGCCACCGGCGCGACGATCAGCGTCAGCAGGATCGGCGTGCCGCGTGTCGGGATCGCCGACCAGGTTGTTCCAGTACGCTGCCAAGCCCGCGCGCAAGCGCCTGGTAGAAGACGTTGACGACCGGCACGACGATCAGCACGCCGATCGATCGACCAGCGCCAGCAGCGATCAGCGCCCAGCGCACCGAGCAGCGGATCGCTGCGCGCGTCGCGGCGGCGTGCGCGCTGCCGACGGCTGCGACGATGGTGCGTAGCGTTATGCATAGTAGCGCTTGCTCCAGCGTTCGAGCAGGTTGATCAGCACCAGCATCGCGAACGACATCGCCAGCAGCACGACGGCGATCGCCGTCGCCTCGGCGTAGGCGAACTCTTCCGAGCCGGGCGACGATCAGCACCGGGGCGATCTCGGTCTTGAACGGCATGTTGCCCGAGACGAACACCACCGAGCCGTACTCGCCCAGCGCCGCGGGCGAGCGACAGGGCGAAGCCGGTCATCAGCGCCGGGCAGCAGCGTCGGCAGGATCACGCGCCAGAAACGTCTGCCAGCCGCGTGGCGCCCAGCAGGCAGGCGGCTTCTTCGGTGTCGGCGTCCAGGCTTTCCAGCACCGGCTGCACGCGTGCGGACGACGAACGGCAATGCCGAGGAACGTCAGCACCAGCACGATGGCCAGCCGCGAGTAGGCCGCCTCGATGCCCAGCGGCACCAGAAACTGGCCGAGCCAGCCGTTCTCGACGTACAGGCTCGAATAGACCAGGCCGGCCACGGCCGTCGGCAGGGCGAACGGCAGATCGACCAGCGAGTCGAACAGCCGCTTGCAGCGGAAACTCGTAGCGCACCAGCACCCAGGCGATCAAGCAGCCCGAGCACGACGCTGGCCGCCGCCGACGACAGCGACGCGCCGAACGTGAAGCTGATAGGCGGCGCGCGGTCCGCGGCGTCCACACGGCCGCCCAGAACTGGTCGCACGGTCAGCGAGAACGCCTTGGCGAAGCAGGCCGCCAGCGGAACGCAGCAGCCAGCAGGCTCAGGTAGAGCAGCGTGTAGCCCAGGCTCAGCGAGAAAGCCGGGCAGCACGCGGCGATTCGATGTGCGACATCGCAGTCGTTCGAGTCGCGAGCGCGACGACAGCGACGTCTACTTGGCCTGCTGGCTGAGTAAATCTGGTCGAACACGCCGCCTTCGGCGAAGAACCTGCTTGTCGGCCTCGTCCCAATCCGCCGGCGATCTTCTGTGATCGGGAACAGCTCGATCGGCGGAAGCGGCTCGCGAATGCTTCTGCGAGCATCTCGGGCTTGATCGGGCGATAGAAGTGCTTGGCGATGATCTCCTGCGCCTCGGCGCGTGTAGAGGAACTTCAGATACGCCTCGGCCGACGTCGCGCGTGTCCTTGCGATCGACGTTCGCATCGACCACGGCCACGTGCGGCTCGGCGCGAATGCTGACCGGCGGATAGACGATCTCCAGCTCGCCCTTGGCTTCGTGCACTTCGAGGTGGGCTTCGTTCTCCCAGGTCAGATGCACGTCGCCGATCTCCTTCTGGGCGAAGGTCGTCGTCGCGCCGCGGGCGCCGGAGTCGAGCACCGGCACGTGCTGGTACAGCTTCGGTCGACGAACTGCTGCGGCCTCGTCCTCCGTAGCCGCCGCGCTAGCACCGCTGCCCCAGGCCGCCAGGAAGCTCAGCTTGCCGTTGCCCGAGGTCTTCGGGTTCGGCGTGATGATCTTCGCACGCCCTCGCTGCACCAGGTCGGGCCAGTCCTTGATCTCCTTCGGGTTGCCCTTGCGGACGACGAACACGATCGTCGAGGAGTAGGGCAGCGAGCCGTTCGGGCAGCCGCTCTTCCCAGCCCTCGTTGATCAGGCCGGCCTTGGCGAATCGCGTCGGTGTCGGGCCACATGGCCAGCGTGACGACGTCGGCCTCCAGGCCGTCGATCACCGGCCGGGCCTGGCTCGACGAGCCGCCGTGCGACTGCTTGATCGTGACGTTGCTGCCCGTCTGCTTCTCGTAGTTCGGGATGAACGCGGCGTTCAGTTGCCTCCACAGCTCGCGCGTCGGATCGTACGAGACGTTGAGCAGCTCCACCGGCTCGCTCGAGACCTTCGAGTCGGCCGCGGCCGCTGCGCCGTCCTGGGTGGCTGGCTCCACCGGCTTGGCAACGGAGTTGCTCTCCAACTTGCCGCAGCCGCTGGCGACGGCCCCAATCAGCAGACCCAACAACAAAACCCAGTCGCTGTGAGCACCTAAAAGTTTGCGCATGATTCGGTCCTTGTCTTTGAATCTGCCTGCTAGCAGAATTGTTAACTAATATGGTAATGGTACTGATGTTTTAAGGTAGCAAGCTCTGTGCCGAAGTGTTAAACTGGTAAAAAGAGCCGCCTGATGGCGACTTTTTGTGCTGATAGCCGTGATATATACTCGATAGTTAGCATATATGACGGCTGTGGCCGTTAAATAACCTGGAATTGGCCTGCCGTGGAACACTTTCACCGACTACTGCTCGACGTTTGGCGCGAAGCCTGCCGCCATGTCGAGATCGGCGCCGCCCTGTCGGAAAGCGCCCCGCTGCTGTTCCAACGCCTGGGAATCGACCTGGTTCTGGTGCGGCGATTCGATCTGACACGCTGCCGCTCGGTCGAGACCGTTGCGATCGGCCGTTGCCGACCGGGAAGCATTCCCAGCAATAGCAATAAGCGTACCGATTGCACTCCGGAACAGCTCGAAGCCCTGCTGGCCTGGTGCCGTGTCGGCGAGCTCTACCACGCGGCGGCCGCGCATCATGCCGCGGCGCCGCACGGCCTGCTGCCCGAGGAGGTCGCCGGCGACGTGCTGGTCGGTCCGCTCAACACCGACGACGGGCCGGTCGGCCTCGTGCTGTTCGTGGCCCATCGCGCCGCACCAGTTTCGCCCCCGGCACCGGGAGATGCTCGCCCAGCTCCTCGAGCCGTTCACCGTCTGGCTGGAGAACGATCGCCGTCTGCGCGAACTCGCAGCGCTGCGCGAGGCGGCCGAAGCCGACAACCGCTCGCTGCTCTCGCGCTGGGCAAGCACGACATCAGCGAGTCGATCGTCGGCGCCGAGACCGGGCTCAAGCCGGTGATGGAGCGCGTCGAGCTGGTCGCCCGCACCGACGTGCCGGTGCTGATCCTCGGCGAGACCGGCTCGGGCAAAGAAGTGGTCGCCCGCGCGATCCATCAGCATTCGTCGCGGCGCCGAGCGGCCCGTTCCTGCGAGTCAACTGCGGCGCGATTCCCTCGGAACTGGTCGACTCGGAACTGTTCGGTCACGAGCGCGGCAGCTTCACCGGCGCGGTCGGCGATCGCAAGGGTTGGTTCGAACGGGCCGACGGCGGCACGCTGTTTCTCGACGAGTGCGGCGAACTGCCGCTGGCGGCCCAGGTGCGGTTGCTGCGGATCCTGCAAGACGGCTCGTTCGAGCGCGTCGGCGGCGAGCGGCAGAGCACCGTCGACGTGCGAGTGATCGCCGCCACGCATCGCGACCTGCAAGCGATGGTCGCCGACGGCGACTTTCGCGAAGACCTATGGTATCGCCTGGCCGTGTTTCCGCTGCGGCTGCCGCCGCTGCGCGATCGGGTCGAAGACATTCCCACGATGGCGGCGCACTTCGCCGCCCGCGCCGCGCAGCGGTTGGGCATGCCGCTGATTTTGCCCTCGCCAGGCGACATCAACCTGTTGGTCACCTATCCCTGGCCCGGCAACGTGCGCGAGCTGTCGGCGGTGATCGAGCGGGCCGTGATCCTCGGCGACGGCAAGCGGCTGGAAGTGGCCACGGCGCTCGGCCCGCCCCGCGGTGGTCGACGCCGTTCGATCGACTCGGCCCCGCCGCTGGTTGCCTATCCACCGCTGACCCCCGAGCCAGGTCAGCCGACGCTGGACGTGGCCATCACCGGTATCGAAGACCGCCTGGTGCGCCGCCATGGTCACATCGAGGGACCTGACGTGGCGGCCCAGCTCCTGGGCATCAATCCGCACACCCTCCGGGTGCGCATGCGCAAGTTGAAGATCGATTGGGCCCGGTACCGCCACATCGAGGATCCCTAAGCGGATCGCGGCCCCGGGCGCGCCCATTGTGTCGCTGGCGACCGCCCCGCTGGGGCCGCCGCGCGACATGTGCTGCACCGCGAAACATCCTAGAGCGCTTCACCGAGTCGCCGCGATCAACACCGAGCAGAGCACCGGGCCCAAGGCCCAGGCAATCAAGCGCCGCGTGGGACCTGCCGGCCATCCCAAGGAACGCCGACTCGACGTTCCGCTGGGCAACGTGAGACCGGCGCGGCTGGGACCGCGCCGGTCGCGGATTGAAAACCACGACGAGCGCCTGTGGGAAAGGCGTCTGATCCGGGAAACGGTTCAGAGTCGTGACTCCGAGGGACAAACCGTCGATGGAAATTTGCAAATCGGATGCCAAACGCCTCGAGGCGCTGCGCGTTGCGAGTTGTGCGGTGCCTCGCATCCGTAAGGGATCACGGGCCGATTCCGTGCTCCGAGATGGATGTCCGTCTCGGGGCGATGGGTGCGGAGGCTCATCGGGCCGGATCGGGGCCGGCATGGCCGTTGCGTATTTCGGACGCCATGAATCCCTGATACCGCTCTGCCCCCGGCGGATCGACCCGAGGACACCTCGGGATTGTCTCAGGCACTCGAACAAATCGGCGCCTTGCTGCGCGGCATGTCGTTCGGCGAGCTGCGCGTTGTCGTCCAAGACGGCGTGATCGTCCAGGTCGACCGTACGGAGAGGCGTCGCTTGCGTCGACCCTGCCGTGTGAGCGAGTGACCCCGCAGGGCGGACGATTACTCGCTGTCCTGAGCCTCGACAGCGCCGTGCGCATCGCGGCCGGCACGTTGGTGATGATGCCGTCGTGGCTCCAGGAGACCAGCTCGCGCCCGCGGGCCGGATCGTCGACCGTCCAGACCCAGAGCTTGAGCCCTCGATCGTGGGTTCGCCGACATGCGCCAGCACCAGGTGCACGCGAACCGTTTTGTTCGGGGCTGGAGTAGCGGCTCGCGGCAACGCCCAATTGCCACTGTGAACTGCCGTGTTACATTGTTCCGGTGCGGCCGCATGGACCGGTCGCCGGGAGCCAGCAATGCCTTGGGAGTATGCAGGAACATGACGGAACGCAATCCGGACGAGCAAGTTTTGACTGGTGCGACCTGCTTGGTCACCATGGCCAACGCGACGGAATCCGACGACGAGTTCACCTCGGTGACGCACCCGGGCATCGGCGGCGGAACCCCCGGTGGCGGGCGTCCCGGAGAGGGCGATCTCTCGAGCGATGTTCATCCGAGTGCCTGCGTGGAAGCCTTCGGATCCCCCCCCGGAAATGACTATCCTGCCGCCGCTCCTGGCCGACGTAGCGCGGTGCGGTCCAAGAACTCGCCGAATCATGGGGCCGCGGCAAGCTAGTTGCGACCGGAACTTGCGGTCTTTGTGCGCGAGTTGACAACCTGGGCGAAATTTCAATACTACTGCCAGCACCTAAGGGTGCTCTAGCCGACTGGACGAACCGGAGGCTGGCAGTCCCTCGAACGCCGAGGGCCGCTGGTAGGGATTTCGCCCGGGGCGAGCGCTGGCCGCCGCGCGGACCGACCGCCGAACCGGGCAGTCGTCGTGCGATTGGCTAGTCGACCATGGATTGGGACCTCAACGGCGTCGTTGCCGAACTACGGGCTGAATGGAAATCCGCCATCGGGGACGCCTGTCGGCGCCGGGCTGCGCGGTAAGCTGCCTTCGCCCAAGACGCTCGCCCGCGTGGTCGACGAGCTGACCGGTGCGCTGTTTCCCAATCGCCTGGGAATGCCCGAGCTTTCTGAGGAAGGCGTTGACTACTTCGTCGGCAATTCGCTCGATCAGACGCTGCGCGAGCTCGTCAGCCAGATTCGCCGCGAGCTGGCGTTCTCGGCGGAGCAACCGCCGACGCTGACGAAATCCACGCACGTGCCGTTGCCATCACGCGATCATTCGCATCGCGATTGGGCCGTCCGCGGCTGCTCGAGAGCGATATCCACGCGGCCTACGACGGCGACCCGGCGGCCCGCAGCGTCGACGAGGTGCTGGTCTGCTACCCCGGCGTGACGGCGATCACGCACCATCGCCTGGCGCACGCGCTCCATCGGCTCTGGGCGTGCCGCTGGTCGCCCGGATCATTGCCGAAATCGCCCACTCGGCCACCGGCATCGACATCCATCCCGGCGCCCAGATCGGCGGCAGCTTCTTCATCGACCACGGCACCGGCGTGGTCATCGGCGAGTCGAGCGATCATCGGCGAGCGCGTGCGGCTCTACCAGGCCGTCACGCTCGGCGCCAAGCGGTTCGAGCAGGACGAAGTCGGGCGCGCTCGGTGAAAGGGCGCCGCGCGGCATCCGATCGTCGAAGACGACGTCGTGATCTACGCCGGCGCCACGATCCTCGGTCGCATCACGATCGGCCGCGGCTCGATCATCGGCGGCAACGTCTGGGTCACGCGCAGCGTGCCGCCCGGCAGCAACATCACCCAGGCCAAAGCTCCGCACGGAAGCGTTCGACGACGGCGGCGGCATCTTGAGATCACACAATCACGCTTAGACCATGCGCGACGTTCGCCGACTCGACGCGCCACGCACCCGACGCGGAATGGCTCCAGCGACTCGAAGGAAGAACATGGCAGAAGCTCCTCAATTGGCCTTGAGCGACGTGGCCGCACGGCAACTTGCCAACGCGACCAAAACCGCCGCAGATGTCGACCATCACGCCGCGGTGGCTGACGCAGCTGCTGCCGTGGGTGCCGGTCGAAGCCGGCATCTACCGGCTCAACAAGGTGAAGGACGAATCGCGCGTGCTGGTGGCCTGCGCCGCGCCGCGACGAGCGCGACCTGCCCGAGACCTTCGTCGACTACGAAGAGAACCCGCGCGAGTACATGCTCAGCGCGGTGACGACGATCGTCGACATCCACACCCGCGTCTCCGACCTGTACAGCGTGCCGCACGACCAGATCGGCGAGCAGCTGCGGCTGGCCATCGAGACGATCAAGGAACGGCAGGAAAGCGAGCTGATCAACAACAAGGAATACGGCCTGCTGACGAACTGCGCGCCCGCGCAGCGGATCAAGACGCGCACGCGGCCCGCCGACGCCGGACGACCTGGACGAGCTGATCGCCCGGGTCTGGAAGGAGCCGGCGTTCTTCCTCGCCCATCCGCTGGCGATCGCCGCGTTCGGCCGCGAGTGCACGCGCCGCGGCGTGCCGCCGGCGACCGTCACGCTGTTCGGCTCGCAGTTCCTCACCTGGCGCGGCCTGCCGATCTTCCCGTCGCGACAAGCTGCGGCATCGAAGGCGGCAAGACGAGCATCCTGCTGATGCGCATCGGCGAGAGCCGCCAAGGCGTCATCGGTCTCTACCAGCCCGGGCTTGCCCGGCGAGCAGGGCATGGGCCTGTCGGTCCGGTTCATGGGCATCAGCCGCAAGGCGATCGCCTCGTACCTGATCTCGCTGTATTGCTCGCTGGTGATCATGACCGAAGACGCGCTGGGCGTGCTCGATAACGTCGAGATCGGCAAGTACCATGACTACAAGTAGCAAGATGGCCGGCCAACCCGCTGGTTCGAGCGACGCAGCCCCCGCGGGCTGCCGTCCGACGCCGAGCTGACGCGTTGGGCGAATCAATTGTTCTCGACGCCGCCCGGCGGCATGCAAGTGCCGACGTCGGCTACTCCGCACGGGGCCAGCGGGCGCCGCAACCGGGTCGTTCGCCGGTGGCGCCTCGTCGACAACGCTGGATGCGGCCGAGGAGCAGCGTGTGCATTCCGTGCTGCACCGTTCGGCTAACGGCGACCGCTCGATGCGGCTCCCTCGGGCGTTGGCAGCGCCGTGCCCGTCGGATTCGGCGCTTCGTCGTCTGCAACTGCCACGTCGTCGATTCCGACGCCGGCTGCGGCCCGCGGCGGCTTCGGCCGATCGCTACCTGATGCAACGGATCGTGGACTCCCAGGTGGTGGACCGAGCGAAGCCGCTTGGCCCAGACGCGTTGCCCGACGCCCCCCGCCAGGCTCGCCGCTGGGTGCGACGCCGATCCTTGACGGGCCGCTCGGAATCCTTCCTGCACGCGGAGGACGAGCGCGTTTGGGCTTTGTTGCCATCGCGCGTGGCTCGCCTTTCCTGGCGCATCGGCCGGGAGCCCGGATGACGCCCACGGCCGGGCGCCACGCCGCCACCCCCTTTTACTTCTTGCGCGAGACGCCGGCCTCGATCATGGCCGGGAAGAGCTGCGCCGAGGCTCGCGCCCGTGCATGCCGCGCCCGCTACCGCCGGATCAGGCGCCGGAACGCGCACCGACACCTGGTCGGGCCGCCGCGAGTTCGACGTACGCGCCATCCGCGGCGATTTCCCGATCCTCAGGAGCAAGTCAACGGACGCCCGCTCATCTGGCTCGACAACGCGGCCACGACGCAAAAACCCAGGCGGTCATCGAGCGGCTGGTCCGCTTTTATCAACACGAGAACTCGAACATACACCGTGCCGCCCATGAGCTCGCCGTCGCGGGCGACCGACGCGTACGAAGACGCTCGCGAGACGGTGCGCCGCTACATAAACGCCGCCGACTCGAGCGAGATCATCTTTGTGCGACGGCGCGACCGAAGCCATCAATCTGGTCGCGCAGAGCTGGGGCCGACAGAACGTCGAGTCGCGGCGACGAGATCCTCATAACCCACCTCGAGCACCATGCCAACATCGTGCCCTGGCAGCAATTGGCCGAAGAGAAGGGAGCCAACCTGCGCGTGGCGCCGGTCGACGACTCCGGCCAGGTGAAGCTCGACGACTTTCAGCGGCTGTTGAACCGCCGCACGCGGATCGTCGCTTTCTCACAGGTCTCCAACGCCCTGGGCACGATCACGCCTGCGCGGGAGATGATCGAGATCGCCCATCGCTACGGCGCGAAGGTGCTACGTGGACGGCGCCCAGTCGATCGCCCACCTGCCGACCGATGTGCAGGCGCTGGACGCCGATTGGTTCGCCTTTTCGGGTCACAAAATCTACGGCCCCACCGGGATTCGGCGTGCTCTACGGCAAGAGTGAGCTGCTGAACGCGACGCTCCCCTGGCAGGGCGGCGGCAACATGATCCAGGACGTGACACTCGAGCGGTCGACCTACCAGCCGGCGCCGAATCGCTTCGAAGCCGGGACGGGCAACATCCCCGACGCCGTGGGGCTGGGGGCCTGCGCTCAAGTATCTGGAGTCGATCGGTCTGGCGCTGGTGAATCGCTACGAACACGAATTGCTTCAATACGGCATCGATGCCCTCCGCAGGGTCAAAGGCCTGACGCTAATTGGCACGGCCGTTGAAAAAGCCAGCGTGCTGTCGTTCGTCCTCGCGGGACACAACAACCAAGACGTCGGCAAGGCGCTCAACCGCCAAGGCATCGCCGTACGGGCCGGGCATCACTGCGCCTAGCCGATCTTGCGCCGGTTCGGGCTCGACAGCACGCGTGCGACCCTCGCTGGCCTTGTACAACACGACCAGCGAAATCGACACGCTGGCCGAGGTGCAGAGCAGATCCGCGCGGGGCCGGATTTAGATTTCAGTGCGGCGGAGCTGGAGGCTCGTCGCCGTCGCGCCCGCGTGAGCGAGTGACCCCGCCGGGCGAACGATTACTCGCTGTCTTGAGCCTTCAGCGCCGTGCGCATCGCGGCCGGCACGTTGGTGATGATGCCGTCGCGGCGCCAGGAGACCAGCTTGTGCCCGCGGGCCGGATCGTCGACCGTCCAGACCCAGAGCTTGAGCCCCCGATCGTGGGCCGACAGCACGGTCGCCTCGGAGACGTCTTCGTCGTGCCACCCGATGCCGACGGCCCCGAAGCCGGCGATCTCGTCGAGCCGCTCGTCGGACAGCTCCTCGCCACCTAGCCGCGACCAGCGCCAGCTCGGGCGACAGTCGCGACAGTCCTTGAGGAACTGCCAGTCGAAGGCCTGCACGACGACTTGATCGACGAGCCCCTTGCGCTCCAGCAACGCGACACAGGTGGCCGCGTCGCCGGCCTTGCGCTCGATCAGCGTGGCCGCGCCCGGCTGAATCGCGTCGAGCGGCCAGGCTTCGAGCGTCGGGAGCCGCGTGCCCGCGAACTTGGCATGGGGAACCAACGTCCCAGCAATGCTCTAACCGAACCAAGTACATGAACAG